>CAVPFA010000004.1:0-846631 GCA_963703655.1 uncultured Acidimicrobiaceae bacterium
CGTTTTTCTCGATGAATTCCTTCTTCTCGTCAGAGACATCTTCCAGCGCGTGGATCGAGTCGGAGGTGCAAGCGGGGATGCATGCGCCGCAGTCGATGCAGCCCTCGGGATCGACATACATCTGGGTCGCGGCCTTGAAGCCAGGCTCGTCTCCCGTTAGTGGGTTTTTTCCATCGCAATCGCGCGCGGAAACAGGATGTTGTTTTCCAGGTGAATGTGCTGGTGAAGATCGGCTTCAAAGTCCGCCAGCGCCTTGTAGAGGGTTTGATAGCTGATACAGGCGTCGCCCGGGGCCGTATAACCACAGCTGGCTTCGCGCATGGCACGCAGGGCGTTCCCAGCGAGATCGTGTTCATGTTCCATCATGGACACGGGGTTTTGTACGCTGCCAAACGGTGGTGGCAGAACCGGTTCCTCGTTGGAGCCGATGAACCCGGCACCGCCGGTTACGAGCATGCGCATAACCGGACCAGGCTAGACGCCGGGGACTGTGGCCCGAGGCCGCGTGCCGCAGCGGAGGGCGGGCCCGGACCCGCCGGTACCTGACCGGAACCCGTCGTCACCTGACCCGAACCCCGTCACCTCAGGTGAACGACGTCGCCCGCGGCGATGGTCCGGATGCAGGCGTCGGTCGAGACCAGAAGGCACCCGGCGTCGTCCACGTCCAGCGCGCGCCCGCCGACGGTCTCGTCCGCGAGCTCGACGCGCACCTCGCGCCCGATGGTTGCGGACCGGCGGCGGTACTCGGATGCGAGCGCGAAGCGTCCCCCGTGATCGCCGATCCTTTCGTTCCAGCTTCCTGTGACTCGCAGCATTCGGCCAACCAGGTCGCCGCGGTCGATCTCACGTCCCACGACGCGGTTCAAGGAGGTCGCCCGGCTGGCGATCGAAAGCAGGTCGGGATCGGTCGAATCTGCTGGTGGCCAGCCTCGGGGCCAGTTCACGTTGATGCCGATGCCGACGACGACCCCTCGGAGTGCACCGGCCGGCAAGACCTCCGACAAGACGCCCGCAACTTTCCGCTCGTCGGCGCCAGCAACCAGGTCGTTGGGCCATTTCAGCGACAGGTCCACCCCGGCGACCTCCTTGCACGCCTGCACTGCGCCGAGCGCCACCGCCCACGCGACGAGGTGAAGGTGTTCACCGTCGAGGTCCGGCCTGAACAAGATCGAGCACAGCACCGAGGAGCCGGCCGGCGCTTCCCAGCGCCTTCCGAGGCGGCCCCGGCCGTCGGTTTGGCGCTCGGCGAGGATCGCGTAGCCTTCGGGGACCTCCGATCCGTCGGGCAGGCCGGTGCCGGCAAGGTCGACCAGGTAACGATTCGTCGAGTCGAGGACCGCCTGGTGCTCGGGCACGAGGAAAGGCGTCGGCACCGCGTTGGCGGAATTCCCGTTCACAATCGGATCGTCCTCCCGACGAGCGGAGCGGTAGCCTGCTCGACTGAGCATTCCCCTGCCAGGAGCCCGTCGGAGTGCGGCGCCCGCTTCATTGGGAGGCGAGGCTACGTCGAGGAAGGAGGGCCGTGTTCGACAAAGTGCTCATCGCGAACCGCGGCGAGATCGCGGTGCGGGTGATCCGAACCTGCCGGGAGCTCGGGATCGCGACGGTTGCGGTCTACTCCGACCTCGACCGCGATGCACTTCACGTCCGTCTCGCCGACGAGGCGTACGCCTTGGGGGGCCAGACCGCCACCGAGAGCTACCTCGCGACCGACGCGATATTCGGGGCCCTGCGGCGAAGCGGCGCCGACGCCGTGCACCCCGGCTACGGGTTCCTCTCCGAGAATGCAACCTTCGCCCGGACGGTGGCTGAGGCAGGTGCGAGTTTCGTAGGGCCGCCCCCCGGCGCGATCGAGGTCATGGGCGACAAGATCAGCGCTCGACTCGCTGCGGCCCGAGTCGGCGTCGCCGGCGTCCCCGGCCTGAGCGAGGCGATCGACGACCCGGCCGAGATCATCGCGTTCGGAGAGTCCAACGGCTGGCCGGTCGCGATCAAGGCGGCATTCGGAGGCGGCGGTCGCGGAATGAAGGTAGTGGCCGACGCAGCCGGCGCCTCCGCGGCGATGGAGTCTGCCCAGCGGGAGGCTCAGTCCTCCTTCGGGCGGGCGGAGGTCTACGTCGAGCGCTATCTCAGCTGGCCCCGCCACATCGAGATGCAGGTGTTCGCCGACCGGCAGGGCAACGCCGTGTGGCTCGGCGAGAGGGACTGCTCAACCCAGCGCCGGCATCAAAAGCTGCTCGAGGAGGGGCCAGCTCCCGACTTCCCTGACGAGGACCGCGCGGCCATGGGCGCTGCCTCGGTCGAGATCTGCCGGGAGTGCGGTTACGAGGGCGCCGGCACCGTCGAGTTCTTGTACGAGGACGGAAGCTTCTACTTCCTCGAGATGAACACACGCTTGCAAGTGGAGCACCCGGTCACAGAGTGGCTGAACGCGGCTCGATCTCGTCGAGTGGCAGCTGCGCGTCGCCGCGGGTGAGCCGATCGGTTGGTCGCAAGATGCAGTCGCCACGCGGCGCCGGGGGCACGCGATGGAGGCGCGGATCAACGCAGAGGATCCCTCGGAGGGCCGGTTCATCCCGGATCCCGGAAGGATCACCAAGCTCCGTCTTCCGCAGGGTTTCGGGGTTCGGGCGGACTCTGGGTACGAGTCGGGCGACACCGTCAGCCACTTCTACGACAACCTGGTAGCCAAGATCATCGTCTGGGGCGAGGATCGCGAGGCCGCCCGCCGCCGTCTGTTGCGGGCCCTGTCGGAGATGGAGGTGGAGGGTATCGCGACGACCATTCCCGCCGATTCAGGCGGTGCTCACGCACCCCGACTTCATCGAGGCCCGTCATTCCACCCGCTGGCTCGAGGAGCGTGTCGACCTTTCCGGCCTCGCCTCGTTCCCGGTGCCCGCATCACCCGACGGCGGCGAGAACATGGTGCTGCGCGAGGTCGACGCCGAAGTCGACGGGCGGCGCTACCAGGTGAAGCTGTGGGTGCCCGACACGGCCGCGACGGGCCAGCCGGCGGCGGGTGGCGGGCGGGCTTCGGGCACGGCCCGGCCGCGCCCGGCCTCCGGGCCGGTGCTCGCCGCCGACGGGAAGGTCACCGTGCCGATGCAAGGAACGATCGTCAAGGTTCTCGTGGCCGAGGGCGACCTCGTCGAGGTCAACCAGACCCTCTGTGTTCTGGAGGCCATGAAGATGGAGAACCCGATCAACGCAGACCGATCGGGAATCGTGAAGGAGCTGCGCGTGTCGGTTGGTGACTCGCTCGGCGCGGGCGACGTCGTGGCAGTCATCGAATGAGCGATCGCTCGACCGCCGGCGCCAAGGAAGAGGCGAGAACGACAATCGCCAGTCAGAGCGGCCGCCTGCTGGCGCTGTCGCGGATGATTCACGACCACCCGGAGC
This sequence comes from uncultured Acidimicrobiaceae bacterium, assembly GCA_963703655.1. Classification (GTDB taxonomy): domain Bacteria; phylum Actinomycetota; class Acidimicrobiia; order Acidimicrobiales; family Bog-793; genus CAVPFA01. The sequence goes on from CAVPFA010000004.1 coordinate 3,400, forward strand.
TCGGCTTCGAGGAGGAGCGGGCGTCCACCTGGTGCGCCGAGGTGCTTACCGACGCCGGATACGCCCTCGAGCGCGGCGTCTGCGGGCTGCCGACGGCGTTCGCGGCGACTGCGGGGACCGGGCCTCTCACCGTCGCCATCTGCGCCGAGTACGACGCGCTGCCCGAGATCGGGCACGCCTGCGGTCACAACGTGATCGCGTCGTCCGCGGTCGGCGCGGCTCTCGCGCTCGCCCCCCTGGCCGACGACCTGGGAATTACGGTGCGCGTGCTCGGCACCCCGGCCGAGGAGGGAGGCGGCGGGAAGATCATCATGCTCCAGCGGGGCGGATTCGACGGCGTAAACGCCGCGCTCATGGTGCATCCCGCGCCCAGTGAGCTGGATCGGATGCCCTGTCTCGCAGTGGCCCACTTCGACGTCCGCTACACGGGCAAGGAAGCACACGCCTCGGCGTACCCGGACCGCGGCGTGAACGCGGCCGACGCGATCACCGTCGCCCAGGTCGCGATCGGCCTGCTACGCCAGCACTCGCGGCCGAACGATCAGGTCCACGGGATCGTCACCTACGGCGGCGCCGCCCCGAACATCGTGCCCGCGCTGGCGCGTCGCCAGGTTCTACGTGCGGGCCGAGACGCTCGAGGACCTGAAGATCTGGGAGCCGCGAGTCATGAGGTGCTTCGAGGCGGGGGCGCTCGCGACCGGCGCCGCGCTCGAGGTCATCTCCCACGGCCCCCCGTATTCCGAGTTCCTCACCGACGAGCCCATGGCAGCGATCTACCGTAGGAACGCGGAGGCAGCCGGTCGGGTGTTCCCGACGGGGCCGGAGCGAGCGCTGAAGGCCTCGACCGACATGGGCAACGTGTCGCTCGCCATCCCGTCGATCCACCCGATGCTCGGGATCGACTCGCTCCCAGCCGTCAACCACCAGCCCGAATTCGCGGCGGCGGCAGCGAGCCCGGCAGCCGATCGTGCTCTGCTCGAGGGCGCCTTGGCCATGGCCTGGACCACGATCGACCTCGCGAGCGACGAGGTTCAGCGGGGACGGCTCGGCTCGATGGCCTACCACCACGCCTGAGGCTCCGAGAAGGCACTCGCTGTGCCCGGTCTCGTCATCGGGTCGGCCGGTACTCCCCGAATACCTCCCGCAGCGCGTCCGACACCTCTCCCAACGTCGCCCGGCGCCTCAGGGCCTCGCGCATCGGAACGAGCAGGTTCTGCGTGCCGCGGGCGGCCGCCCTGACGTCGTCCAATGCCACGTCAACGCCCGCCTGGTCCCGGGAGGCCCGTAGCGCGCGCAGCCGTTCGGTCTGGTCGCGCCGGAGGGACGGGTCGATCGGGAAGACCTCCGGCTCGCCCGCCTCCTCGTCGATGAAACGGTTGACTCCGACGAGGACCTTGTCACCTGATTCGATGGCCTTGGCGTGCTCGTAGGCGGCTTGCTCGATCTCGTCTTGCATGAAGCCGCCCTCGATCGCGGTCACCGCGCCGCCGATCGCGTCGATCCGCGCGATGTAAGCGAGCGCGGCGGCCTCCATCTCGTTGGTCAGGGTTTCGAGGAAATAGGAGCCCGCCAGGGGGTCGACCGTGTCGGTCACGCCGGACTCGAACGCGATGACCTGCTGGGTTCGCAGCGCGAGCTTGGCCGCGTGCTCGGTGGGCAGCCCGAGTGCCTCGTCGAAGCCGTTCGTGTGGAGGCTCTGGGTACCCCCGAGCACGGCGGAAAGTGCCTGAATGGCGACCCTGACGATGTTGTTCTCGGGCTGTTGCGCCGTGAGAGTCGAGCCGCCGGTCTGGGTATGGAAACGGAGCCGTTTCGACCTCTCGTCCGTCGGCACCGAAGCGCTCGGTCATGACCCGGGCCCAGATCCTTCGCGCGGCCCGGTACTTCGCGACCTCCTCGAACAGGTTGTTGTGCGAGTTGAAGAAGAAGGACAGGCGTGGCCCGAATGCGTCGACTCCGAGGCCGGCGGCGAGGGCGGACTCCACGTAGGCGATCCCGTTCGCAATCGTGAAGGCCAGCTCCTGGACGGCTGTCGAGCCGGCTTCGCGGATGTGATAGCCGGAGATCGAGATCGTGTTCCACTCCGGGATCCGCTCCGCGCAGTAGGCGAAGGTGTCGGTGACCAGGCGCATGGAGGGCCGGGGCGGGTAGATGTAGGTGCCGCGGGCGACGTACTCCTTGAGGATGTCGTTTTGGACGGTGCCACTGATCGACGACGGGGCGACGCCCTGCTCCTCGGCCGCGAGCTCGTAGAGCAGCAGCAGGATCGCCGCAGTCGCGTTGATGGTCATCGACGTCGACACACGGTCGAGGGGAAGGCCGGCCAGCAGAAGGCGCATGTCGTCGATCGAGTCGATCGCCACCCCGACCTTTCCCACCTCGCCCTCGGCGCGCTCGTGGTCGGAGTCGTACCCCATCTGGGTGGGCAGGTCGAAGGCACACGAAAGGCCGGTCTGGCCAGCCGACAGGAGAAACTTGAAGCGCTCGTTGGTGGCCGCAGCCGTCCCGAACCCTGCGTACTGGCGCATCGTCCAGAGGCGGCCGCGGTACATGTCGCTCTGCACCCCCCGCGTATAGGGGTAGGCGCCGGGCTCGCCGAGCTGCGCCGAAGGATCGAAGCCGATCAGGTCGTCGGCCACGTACCGGCGGCGGATCTCGATTCCGGAATCCGTCCGGCGCTCGCCATCGTCACCGGCCACCCGCGAAGCGTAACGCGCGAAACCGCCCTTGCCTCAGCCGGCGTGGACGAGCACGGGCGCCTGCTTCGGATGCGGCATGCACAGGTCGTCGTACTCGGCGATGACGATCTCGCCGGCGTTCTCCCCACAGGCGGGACAGGCCGGGTCTCGCCGGACCTTGAAGGTCCGGAACGACTGCTCGAGGGCGTCGTAGGCGAGAAGACGTCCGATGAGAGGGTCGCCGATCTTCAGCAGGAGCTTGATCGCCTCGATCGCCTGGATGGACCCGACGATCCCGGGCAGCACGCCGAGAACTCCCGCTTCTGCGCACGAAGGAGCCAGCTCGGCAGGCGGGGGTTCGGGCACCAGGCACCGGTAGCAGGGCCCCTCGTAGGGAGCGAAGATGGTCGCCTGGCCCTCGAAACGGAAGATCGATCCGTGCACGACCGGGATGCGCTTCAACAGCGCCGCGTCGTTCACCAGGTAGCGGGTCGGGAAATTGTCCGTCCCGTCAACGATGACGTCGTACGGGGCGATGATGTCGAGGACGTTGTCGGCCCCGAGCCTGACGTCGTAGGTGACCACGTCCACGTCCGGGTTGAGGGACGTGAGGGTCTTCTTCGCGGAATCGACCTTCCTGTCGCCGACCCGGTCGAGATTGTGGAGGATCTGGCGCTGGAGGTTCGACGAGTCGACGACGTCCATGTCCACGATCCCGATCGTGCCCACACCCGCCGCGGCGAGGTAGAGCGCGGCCGGCGAGCCGAGCCCGCCCGCACCGAGCAGGAGAACCTTCGACTCGAGAAGGCGCTGCTGGCCGGCCTCTCCAACCTCGGGGAGCAAAAGGTGCCGCTGGTACCGGATGCGCTGGTCGGCGGCGAGGGTCCTAGGGGTGACCCAGTCCCGCCCCTCGTCCTTCCACTTGTTGAAGCCCCCTGCGAGCGACGCCACGTCGGAGTAGCCCAGCTGGCCGAGCGACTGCGCGGCCAGGGCCGAGCGGACGCCCCCGGCGCAGTAGACGACGATCTTGCGGTCCTTGTCGGGCACCCGGCCTTCCACCTGAAGCTCGAGGAAGCCGCGCGGCAGGTGCAGGGCGCCCGGCACGGCGCCTTGCGCGTACTCGTCCGCTTCTCGGACATCGAGAAAGAGCGCCCGGTCGCGGAGCGCGTCAGCGGCGGCGACGTCGATCTCCACGATGTCGCGTTTTGCTTCGCTCAACATGTCCCTGAAGCTAGGCACCGCGTGCACCTTCCTCCTGCTCAAATCGCTTCCGTAGGGTTAAACCCTACCAGTCTGCTCAACATTCCGAAACGGCGATCTTTGCCTGCTCCGGGCTTTCCCCCACCCCCTGGTCGCGCCATCGGCCGGCGGGCTGGCGCCGGGTAGCGTTCCGCCGCGTGGAACTGCGTGAGGTCGTCCGGCGCCGGCGGATGGTCCGGCGCTACTCGAGCGAGCCGGTTCCGGCCGACGTCCTCGACCGCGTGCTCGCCGTCGCGGTGCGCTCGCCGTCAGCGGGCTTCACCCAAGGCGTCGACCTGCTGGTTCTTCAGGGCCCCGCGCAGACGGAGACGTTCTTCGAGGCCACCAGCGACCCAGGATTCCTCGCGGAGCCGCGCGACATGAGCGGGCTTCTCGAGGCGCCGGTGATCGTCCTGCCGATCTGCGATCCGAGCCTTTACGTGGGTCGCTACGCCGAGGCGGACAAGGCCCGGTCGAGCCTTGCCGGTCTCCGGGCCGAGGACTGGCCTGTGGCGTACTGGCTCGTGGATGCGTCGTTCGTGGTCATGCTCATGCTCCTCGCAGCCACCGACGAGGGGCTCGGAGCCCTGTTCTTCCGCTTGCACAGGGACCCTGGCCCGCTGCTCGAAGCCTTGGGCGTGCCGAGCGGCAAGCAAGTCATCGGCGCGGTGGCGCTCGGGTACGAGGCGCCGGCGCCGGGCGGGTCGCCCGGGCGGCGCGCACGACGCCCCTTCGACGAGGTCGTCCACTTCGGAGGCTGGTAGGCCGGCCGTTTCAGCGTCGTGCGATGGCGGCGACGACCTCGTCGAGCGCCGCGACGGAGTGACCGCTGACGATGATGTCGCAGAACGGGAGGGCTGCCCTCATGCCCGCCACGAGCGGCGCATAGCGAGGGTCCGCACTGCGAGGGTTGACCCAGACGATGCGGGAGGCGAGCCGGCTGAGCCGAGCCATCTGTTCGCCCAGCAGCTCTGGATCCGTGCCCTCCCAACCGTCCGAGACGATGACGACGACGGCCGAGCGAGCCATCCCCCGCCGGCCGTAGTCGTCGATGAAGGCCTTGAGCGTCTCGCCCAGGCGGGTGCCGCCGCGCCAGTCCGGGGTCGCGGCCGCCGCCCGAGCGAGAGCGAGTTGGGGCGAGGGAACATCGAACGACCGCGTGAGCCGGGTGAGACGGGTCGCGAACGTGAAGACCTCTGCGCCGGAGGCCCCCGCGGCGGCATGAAGGAAACGGAGATACGCCCGTGCATACGGCTCCATCGAGCCGGAGATGTCGCAGAGGACCACGAGCCGGCGCGGCCTCGGCAGCCGCCGGCGGCGCACCTGGACGACGGGATCCCCGCCGGTCCTGTGGCTACGCCGCAGCGTCGCGCGGAGGTCCAGCCGGTCGCCCTTTCGGTGACGGCGAAAGCGCCGTCCGCGCCTCAACGGCGGCGACAGGCGGATCCGGCGCATGAGCCGGTAGAGCTCGACGAGCTCCTCTGGGCCGAGATCGGCGAAATCAGTTGTCGCGAGGCGCTCGTCGTAGCTTGCCGCGCTCAGGCGCACCTCGCTCTCGTCGGACCCCTCGCTGTCCTCGTCGCCGGGTCGCGAGCCGAGCGAGATCCCCGGCTTGCCGACGTCAGGCTCCGAGGGGGCGGTCGACACTCGACCTTGCGCGTTCGAACGAGGATCGTCCGAACGACGTCGCGGCAGTGCCGGCGCGGACTGGTCGCCCCGCCTGCCGGCCGTGTCGGCCATGCCCCCGAAGACCTGACCGAACACCCGGTCGAAGGTCTCGAGCTGGTCGGTGTCGGTGACCAGTGTGATGCGGGCCGCCCAGTACAGGTCGTTCACGGTCACAGGATCCAAGAGCACGACTGCCTGCGCGAAGCGGCCGGCGCCCTCGGGGGCGACCGGAACCCCCGCACGATGCAGCGAGTCGGAGAACGACGCCGCCAGCCAGGCGAGATCGGTCACGGAAGGCCGACGCGGCTCGGGACGGCGGTGGGCTCGGGTGAGGCGGTCCCCGCGGCCTGCGTCACCCTCGTCCCGCGTCTACGAGCCAGTCGAGCCCGTGTGCCCACGCGAGGTCGATGTCCTCGCGGTACTTGAGCACCGATCCGAGGGTGGCTCCGGCCTCGTCGGGGCCGAGCGACTCGACGCCGAGCAGGCTCAGCGCCGCGACCCAGTCGATCATCTCTGCGACTCCCGGCTGCTTTTGGACATCGAGGGTGCGAAGCCGCGCGACCGCAGCCGCCGCCTGCTCGACCAGCGGCGTCGCCGCGCCAGGAACCCGGCGGCGCAGGATCTGGGCCGCACGCTCCGGCGTGGGGTAGTCGATCCAGTGGTACAGGCAGCGCCGCTTGAGCGCATCGTGCAGGTCGCGAGTCCGATTGGAGGTCAGCACCACGATCGGCGGGAAGGCCGCTCGCCGGGTGCCCAGCTCGGGGATGGTGACCGCCGCTTCGGCGAGCAGCTCGAATAAGAAGGCCTCGAACTCGTCATCGGCCCGGTCGACCTCGTCCACCAAAAGGACGGCGGGACGCGGGCCGGGATGGTCGATCGCCTGGAGCAGCGGCCTCGCGATGAGGAAGTCGGCCCCGAACAGGTCGGTCTCGGTGAGGTCGGCGCCTTCGGCCTCAGCCAGACGGATCGCGAGCAGCTGCCTGGGGTAGTTCCACTCGTACAGTGCCTCGGTGGCGTCGATGCCCTCGTAGCACTGGAGGCGCAGCAGCGGCGTGTCGAGCACTCGGGCAAGCGACTTGGCGGCCTCTGTCTTGCCGACGCCGGCTTCGCCTTCGAGAAGGATGGGCTGGGGCAGCCCGACGGCGAGGAAGAGTGCCGTCGCGAGCCCGCGGTCGGTCAGGTAGTCGATCTCGTCGAGTCGCCGTTCCAACGCCGGGACGTCAGCGAGAAGTTGGCTCACCGGCCGAGGTAGGCACCGGGACCGGCCACAAAGGCGGCCAGGCAGCCGGATCCACAGAAGAAGTACCGCGTGCCGTCATGGTCGTGGTGCAGCGTCGCCTCGGCCACCACAACCGTCATCCCGCAGACCGGATCCACCGCAGTCGACACGGCGACCGCAATCACATCGGCATCCGCGTCGGGAGAGCCGAGCCCGGAACGAGATCGCGGCCGGGCGGCCACGATCTCGGCGAGGATCGAGAGCGCCACCTCCTCGGGCGTGCGGGCGCCGATGTCAAGGCCGGCTGGGGTACGAATTCTTGCTCTCTCCTCGTTCGTGAGGTCCAGAGCGCCCAGCACGCCGTCTCCCCGTCGGCGCGAAGCAACGAGGCCGACATAGCCGATGCCCGCCGCGAGAGCCGCTCGCAACACCTCGGCCTCGCCGCGCCCATGGGACGCGACGACCACGGCGGCCGTACCGTCGGGAAATCCGTCCGCACCTGACGTCGCGTAGCCGAGCGCCTCGGCCATGGTGACGACCGCTCGTGCGATCGGTCCGTCGCCGTGCACGACTACGAGAGGCGGTGGGTTCTCGGGCTCGAGGAAGATCTCGAGCGTCCCACCCGACAAGCACGGGTTGTGGACGGTCCTGACGCCCGGCTCGCCACCCGGACCGGAATCTTCGTCCTCGAGCGGATCGGGCGTGATCCGGAGCAGGAGCGGTTCGCCTGTGGACAGTGACCTCAGCGCGTGCAACTGCACGCTCGCCTCGGCGCACTCCCCGCCCACGAAACCGACGATCGTTCCGTCACCGAGCACGATGGCCGTATCTCCCGCCTTGGCCGACGTCGGCCGCTCCGCGCGTACCACTGTCGCGGCGACGAAGGGCACCCGCCGTGAGCGGAGATCCTCGGCCCGGAGGCGGACGCCGGCTCGGAAGGACGCCGGCAGCGGCGCGGTCATTCGATCGCGAGGTCGGTCCTGAAGGGACTGCCCTTCATCGTGCGCCATACCTGGGCGGGCGTGAACGGCATGTCCGCGTGCCGCACCCCGATCGCGTCGAGGACGGCGTTGACTACGGCGGCCGGCGAGCCGACCGTGGCGGACTCCCCCACCCCCTTGACCCCGAGCGGGTGGTGTGGCGAGGGTGTGACCGTCTCGCCTAGCTCCCAGCTCGGGCATTCGAGCGCCGTCGGGAGCAGGTAGTCCATGAACGAGCCACCGAGGCAATTGCCGTCCTGATCGAACGCGACGACCTCCATGAGCGCCATCCCGACACCGTCGGCCAGCCCCCCGTGAACCTGTCCCTCGACGATCATCGGGTTGATGCGCGGGCCGCAGTCGTCGACGGCGATGAACCGGCGCACCTTCACCTGGCCCGTCCCCGGGTCGACGTCGACGACGCAGATGTAGGCGCCGAACGGGAATGTCAAGTTGGGCGGGTCGTAGACGCAGGCGGCATCGAGGTGACCCTCGACGCCCTCGGGGAGCTCGAGACTGCTGTGAGCCGCAAGCGCGATCTCCTGGATCGTCTTGGCGGTGGCCGGGTCGCCCCTGACGAGCCACCGGCCCTTCTCCCACTCGAGGTCGTCCGGGGCGACCTCGAGCATCGCCGACGCGACGAGTCGTGCCTTCTCCCGCACGCGCAAGGAGGCGACGGCGACGGCCGCACCCGAGACGGGAGTCGAGCGGGACCCGTAGGTGCCGAGGCCGAACGGAGTGTTGTCGGTGTCGCCGTGAACGACGTCGATGTCCTCGGGCGGGATGCCGAGCTGCTCGGCCACGATCTGGGCGAAGGTGGTCTCGTGTCCTTGACCCTGGGTCTGCACCGAGAGCCTGACGACTGCCTTGCCGGTGGGGTGGACCCGGACCTCGGCACCGTCGGCCATGCCGAGGCCCAAGATGTCCATGTGCTTGCGTGGCCCGGCGCCGACGGTCTCGGTGAAGAACGACACGCCGATGCCCATGAGCTCGCCCTTGGCGCGCTTGGCGGTCTGCTCCTTGCGAAGCTCCTCGTAGCCAGCGATCTCCATCGCGAGTCGTAGGGCCCTCGGGTAGTCGCCCGAGTCGTACTCCCATCCGGTGCTGCACGTATAGGGGAACTGCTCGGGCCGCAGCAGGTTCTTCAGGCGCAGCTCCGCCGGGTCCATCTTCAGCTCGTCCGCCAGGCAGTCCACCATGCGTTCGACGAGGTAGGCGGCCTCGGTGACCCGGAACGAGCAGGCATATGCGACGCCCCCTGGTGCCTTGTTCGTGTAGACCCCCGTCACCTCGCAGTGGGCAGCCTCGAGATCGTACGAACCCGTGAAGATATGGAAGAAACCGGCCGGGAACTTCGACGGCTGGGCCGTGTTGTTGAACGCACCGTGGTCGGCGAGCACGTGCACACGCAGGCCGGTGATCTTCCCGTCCCGAGTTGCCGCGATCTCGCCGCGCATGTGGTAGTCGCGGGCAAAGCTCGTGGACATCAGGTTCTCGGAGCGGTCCTCTACCCACTTGACGGGCTTGCCCGTCAGGATCGACCCGACGATGGCGCACACGTAGCCCGGGTAGATGCCCACCTTGTTGCCGAACCCGCCTCCTATGTCGGGGCTGACGACGCGGATCTTGTGCTCGGGGAGACCCGCCACCAGGGCATAGAGCGTCCTGTGCGCATGGGGCGCCTGTGTCGTCGACCACATCGTGAGCTTTCCCGAGACCTTGTCCATATCGGCGACCGCCCCGCATGTCTCGAGCGGCGCCGGGTGGACGCGCGGGTACAACATGTCCTGGGCCACCACGACCTCGGCCTTGGAGAACACGGCGTCGGTCGCTTCCTTGTCGCCGGCCTCCCAGTCGAAGATGTGGTTGTCCGTCTTGCCGGCGATGTCGTCTCGGATCACCGGCGCGTCGGCCTCGAGCGCGCGTGTGGCGTCGACGAGCGGAGGGAGCGGCTCGTACTCCACCTCGATGAGCTCGAGGGCGTCACGCGCCGAGTAGCGGTCCTCGGCCACGACGAAGGCGACTTCTTGGCCCTGGAACCGAACCTTGTCGGTGGCGAGAACCGCGAGCACGTCATGCGAGAGCGACGGGATCCAAGCGAGGCCGAGCGTCTCGAGCGTCTTTCCAGTGATGACGGCCTTGACCTTCGGATGAGCCTCCGCAGCCGATGTGTCGATCGAGACGATCCGCGCGTGCGGGTAGCTGGCGCGTAGAACCGCGCCGTGCAGCATGCCGGGCAGCTGCAGGTCGTCGACGTAGGTACCCTGACCCCGTACGAACCGAGGATCCTCTTTGCGCCTCATCCGCCCGAAACCGAGCGGGTTGGTCGTCGGGTTCTCCAGAGTCGTCATCAGGCGCTCACCTCCGCAGTCGCAGGGTGCTCGGCCGCCCAGCGGATGGCCCGCACTATGTTCTCGTAACCGGTGCAGCGACAGATCTGGCCGGAGATGCAGGTGCGGATCTCGTCCTCGCTCGGGTCGGGATTGTGGTCGAGGAGCCAGCGGGCCGTCATCATCATGCCGGGGGTGCAGAACCCGCACTGAAGCCCGTGCTCGCTCACGAAGCCCTCCTGGACGGGGTCCAGGCTGCCGTCACGTTCGAGGTCCTCGACGGTACGGACGCTGCGGCCGTTCGCCATCGCCGCCAGAACCGTGCAGCTCTTCACCGGCTCTGACGTCCATCCACACTACGCAGACGCCGCAGTTGGAGGTATCGCAGCCCCAGTGGGTCCCGGTCAGGCCCAGCTGGTCGCGGATGAAATGCACGAGGAGCAGGCGCGGCTCGACGTCGCGCGTCACCTCCTCGCCGTTGACGATCATGGTCACCTGCATCCCGGTCAGCCCTCCTGTCCTCGCGCCCGGGCGGCAGCCCGGCGCAGCGCACGCAGCGTCAGCTCATTGGCCAGGTGCCGCTTGTAGTCGACCGGACCGCGTTGGTCGGCCACGGGGTTGCACCTCTCTCCCGCCAGCCGGGCGGCCTCGGCGAAGTTGGCCTCGTTCGCCTCGTTGGCCTGCAGGTACTCCTCGGCCGCCGCAGCCCTGAAATGCTCGGCTCCCACTGCGGCCAGACCTATGCCCGCCTCGGAGATCTGGTCGCCGTCGAGACGGAGGAAGGCGCCGGCGGCGACGACCGCCCAGTCCCCCGCTCGGCGCTCGACCTTCTCATAGGCGCTTCCCGAGCCTGGTCGGACCGGGATGCGGACCTCGACGAGCATCTCGGCGGGACCTACGGCCGTCGCGTAGGCACCGAGGTGGAAGTCGTCCATCGAGACCACCCGCGTGCCCGAGGACGACCGGATCACGGCCTGCGCCTTCAGCGCGGCGAAGACCGCGGAGAGGTCCTCGGAGGGATCCGCCTGGCAGATGGAACCGCCGACGGTGCCCCGGTTGCGCACGATCGGGTCTGCGATGACCCGCTCGGCGTCGCGCAGGATGCTGTAGTGCTCGGCGGCGACGGCCGAATCGAGGACGTCCCGGTGCCGGGCCATCGCGCCGATCCGGAGCTCGTTGTCCTCGACCCGGATGTAGGCCAGGTCCGCAAGGTCGTTGATGTCGATGAGCGTCGAAGGACGGGCAAGGCGGAGCTTCATCATCGGGAGCAAACTGTGACCTCCCGCCAGGAGCCTCGCGTCCGGTCCATGGCGCTCCAGCAGGGCAAGAGCATTCTCGACGCTGGTAGCGCGCTCGTATTCCACCGGTGCAGGTACTTGCACGGCGTCTCTCCTTGTCTCTCGTCCCTACCCCCTCTCGCAACATCGCGCCGGGGCTGATCAGCGTCAACGCTTCGATAAGCAATGCCTTATCCGTGCAGGTCGACGAGCAGAGCTCCCGCTCGAAATGTGCTAGGTCTTGGGTCGTGACGATCACCCAGCTCGAGGCGTTCGTGCTGGTAGCCCGGCTCGGCTCGGTGACGGCCGCGGCCGAGACGCTCGGCGTGAGCGAGCCGGCAGTCTCGGGAGCTCTGGCTGCGCTCCGGCGACAGCTGGGCGACAACCTCGTCGAGCGGAGCGCGAACGGGATGTCGCTCACGGCCGGCGGCCGCCGGTTCATGACGATCGCCTCTCAGATGGTGACGCTGGCCGCCGAGGCCGAGGACGCCATCCGCCAGGCGCAAGGGGCGCCGGACCGCCTCCGCGTCGTCGCCAGCTGCACCGTCGCCGAGTCGATCGCCCCGGCGCTCGTGAACGCACTCAGCTCGCGCGTGGCCCGCATGGAGGTGTCCATCGGGGTGGCGTCCACGGGACAGATGCCGGCGCTCCTCCACGAGCGGCTCGCGGACGTAGCCCTGGGACCGCGCCTGTCGGGTGAGGCCGCGAACGGCCTGGAGTGCATCCCGTTGTTTCGATACCGGCTCGCGCTGGTGAGCGCCCCGTCCTACGTGCTGGCCGGGGTCGCGCACCTCAAGCTGCGTGATCTCGCGGAGAAGATCTGGCTCGTCGACCCCGAAGCTACCGACAACGCTTCGCCCGTCGCGGGCCTGCTGCGCAGCCTGGGTGTCCACGAGCGCAATATCCGGGTATTTCAGAGCCAGGCGGCGGCGGTCGTCGCGGCCGCCGAGGGACAAGGCATCGCACCGGCCGTCGCTCACCTCGTCGCGCCGGAGATCGCACGGGGCTCACTCGTCCGACTCGAGGTCGAGGGAACGCCGGTGGAACTGCTCTGGTTTGCGTCGATGCTCCCGTCCGACCGGCGGAGCCCGGCAGCCGGCGCGCTCCGCAGGTTCATCGCCACGCCCGACGCGACCCAGGCGATGCACGCCCCCCTCGGCGGCGTGTCACCGAGCCGTTTCCGGCCTCCCGTCTACGTGACGCTGTGGAGCTGAGGCCGGTTCAAAGCCGGCCGGGACTTAGGGCCGGCCGGCGCTGACGAATCCGCTGAAGTAGATGGGGCCGAGAGCGACGTTCGTGCCGGGCTCGGCCGCCTGGATCACCGTCTCGGCTCCGAACGGGCCCGACCCGAGGTACATGACGACGTGTGAGATCGCTCCCTTGCCGTCGTTCGCGAAATGGTAGAAGAGCAGGTCACCGGGCTGAAGATCGCTCAGCGAGACCGGGCGCGACTCTTCCCATTGGAGCGTTGCCGAGTGCGCCAGGGCGTAACCGGCCGCAGCCCAGGCGAGCATCGTCAGCCCCGAGCAATCGACGCCCGCTTTGCTCGCGCCGCCAAAGACATAGGGCACCCCAAGGAACTTCCGGGCTGCCGCGGCGGCGATCAGACCCGCGGCCCTGTCCCCGACCTGGGACGCGTCGGCGCCGGCGAGATTCGGACCCCTGTAGGGGCTGCCCGCCGGCCATATGGAGAAGAGCTTGGCGAACTCCTTCGGCCCTACGAGTCCGAGCAATCGCCTGCTGATCGAGGCATACTCGCTCGCCGCCTTGCGGATGAGGGCCCCGGCCCGGGTGCGTAGCACGGCGACCCTGGCGAGCGTTCTGGCGATCTGCCGGGAGTTCGCGAGCGCCTTGGCCCGAGCTGCGTGGCCGGCGACCGACGCCTTCTCGTAGCGACCGAGGGCCTGGTGCAGCTCGCCTAGGGCAACCCCGGCGTAGACATTGGCCATCTCGCCTTGGGACACGTTGCCGGCGAGAAGACCCGAGTTGACGTCGACCAGCTCGCCGGTGACGTAGGCGACGATTGCAGCCTGGCGCAGGCGGGCCCCAGCGCCCGACAGGCGAAGGTCGGAAACCTTGACGCGACGGCTGAGCACGGCCACTTCTAGCTCAGCCTTGGCCAGCTTGTACTGCTCGCGGTCGTAGCTCTCAGAGAGCGCCTCGGTCTTCTCGTCGTCCTCGGTAACGAGACCCGCCGCGCCAAGAAGGCGCTTCAGGAGCGGCTCGGCCTTGGGCGGGACGAGCGGAAGCCTGGTGGTCGCCGATGGCGAGTGGTGCTTCGGCGGGCGGCTCGCGGTCGCCGTCCCCCTTCCTCCGTTCCTGGGCACAGATGCCATTGCGACTGACGGAACGTTCAGGGCCACGACGCAAGCCACGAGGCCGACCGCCCAGTACTTGGCGCGCGGCACGAATAACATCATAGCGCGGTCAGTTGACCACTGAGAGTGGTAATCACGCGATCTTCGCACGGCGCAGACCGCTCGTGACAGGCCCTCCGGCGCCGCGCTCGTGGGTGCCGCTCCTCGCGCCTGGGGCGACCGCTCATGTCCTCACCCGGCGATCACAGCAAAACGGGGCGTCACTCCCACCAGCCTGTCGATCACCGACGGCAATGCCTCCCGGGCCGCCCACTCCACGTCGCGGAGCCTCTCGACCCGGGCGGGCCCCCAGGTCGTGGACTCGACGAGCGCCACGAGCAGTTCCGGGCTCGTGCCCCATCCGAGGGGGAGCTCGGAGCGCATCTCGGCGTCGTACTCCGCGTGGTGATCCGACGGCTCGTTACGCAACCGACGAATGAGGGCTCTGGCTCGGGCCCGCAACTGCTCCTCCGGGCCGGCAGCCGCGCCCCAGATGCTCTCCAGCAGCAGCAGCGTCCCGGCCGGTGCAGCCCGATGCCACGCCTCGAGGGCCGCCCGCGGGTCGGGCAACGTCCAGACGACGTGCCGCTCTACCACGGCGTCGAAGGCGTCGCGCGGCGGATGTGCCGCGTCGCCCTCGACGGTCTCGATGCTCAGGCCACGGCGTTCGGCCTTGACGCTCAACTTAGCCAGCATGGCTGGCGCCAGGTCCAAGGCAGTTACCCGGTAACCCTCGCGCGCTAACAGGAGGCTCAAGAACCCGGTCCCGGCTCCGGCATCCAGCACGCGTGCCGGCGGAGGCGGCAGCAACCGGCGCAGCGTCGCTGCCCAGACCGCCAGCTCCGAAAGCGTCTGGGGATCATGTCCGGGCGAGTGGTCGTACGTCGCGGCATCCAAGTCCCAGTAGTCGCGAACCTGTGTTTCGAACTCACGCATTTGAGAACCTCCCTCGTCTCGGTTCATCACCCTCTCATGCCAAGCAGGTCGGCAAGGCCGGCGATGGAGTCGATCACGTCGTCGGGTTTGCCGGACGCCTTTGCCAGCACCTCGGGCCGAAACTTGCCAGTACGGACCAGGACCCCGTGCATGCCTACGGCCTGCGCGCCGAGCACGTCAGACTCCACGTCATCGCCGATCATCAGCGCCTCGGACGGCTGCAGCCCGAGCTGGCCCAAGATCGAACGATAGAACTCCGGGGCGGGCTTGCCGAGGAGCTTCGCACGGACGCCTGCCGCCTGCTCGAGCGCGAGCACGAGCGGGCCCATGTCCAGCTGAGGACCCGCCTCGGTCGTCCAGCTGGTGTTGCGGTGCATCGCGACGAGGGCAGCACCGCCGAGCAGGGACTGAAAAGCTCGGTTCAGCACCTCATAGCCGATCTCCGGCCCGGCCGCGCCAGTCAACACCACCTCGGCGCCATCGTCGACCAGGTCGAGCGCTGCCAGATCCTCTCCGAGCGAGCCGGCGTTGACCAGCAGGCAGCGGGCGCCACGATGATGCTCGTCCATGTACGCGGCGGCAGCTCGCGCCGCGGTGAAGACCTCGTCTTCCTGAACCTCGATCCCACCGGCCACCAGAAGCTCGGCGATCGCTCGACGCGACATCGACGACGTGTTCGTCACGAAGGCCGTCAACCATCCCGCTGTGCGGAGGAGGTGGACGACTTCGGCGGCCCCGGGCAGCGGGCGCCACGAGATCGTGAGGACACCATCGATGTCGTAGAGGATCGCCCGGCGTGAGCCCACGCCTACAAGCTATTCAGGGTCGAGGCGGGCGAGCGGCCGAGGACTAGGGTGCAGTCCTTTCTCATTTGCCGGCGTCCGCCGACGATGGGCTTGCGAGTGGGGCAAGGAGACTCGCGGCTGCTGCCCGGAACCGGGCGACATCTCCGAACGGACGGGCGACGAGCATCGCCCCTTCGAGGGCTGCGACGATCAAGCGGGCAGCCGCGCTGGTGGAGCCGGTGAGGTGGAGTGTTCCTTCCTGACGCCCGTGCTCCAAGACACGGCCGAGCCACGTTTCGTTGTCGCTGAAGAACCCCATCAAGATGTTGCGCATCGGTTCGGAGAGCGTCTGGTATTCGGCGGCCAGCATCCCGCACAGGCACATTCGCTGGTTCGCCAGCACATCCCCATAGAGGTTGGCGTAGGCGGCGAGTTTGCGAGGCGCCTCGAACGGCTCGGCGTCGATGGCAGCAAGCGCCTCAGCAAAACGGGCCGCGTAGCGCGTGAGCAGCGCCTCGCCCAGTTCCGCCTTGCCGGCAAAGTGGTAGTGAAGCGCGGCCTTGCTGACGTGAAGCTCCGCCGCCACATCCGCGTAGCTGAAGGCATTGAAGCCACGGCTCTGTACGAGCCGTTCGGCGACATCGAGTATCTGTGAGGCTGTGTCGCCCTCATCGGATTGACGTCGCTTCCCCACCGAGCCTCCCGCTGCGAATGAGCTTCTTGACTTTCTACCTACTAGTAGGTAAGACAAAGACTAGCTCCCGCCAGCCGTGGGGGCATCATGAAGAAGGGGGACACCACTGTGCAGCAGATGGAGCACCGTAGTTTCGAGGCCCCGGACGAGACACGCGAGTTTCCGAACGGCCGGGCCGAGATCATCAAGGTAGGTGGCGGAGAGGTTGGGCGACTTGTGTTTCAGCCCGGCTGGCGTTGGTCCAACGACGTGAAGCCCATCGCCAACACCGACAGCTGCCTCGCGCCGCACTTCCAGTACCACGTGAGCGGACACCTGGCGATCCTGATGGACGACGGCACCGAGCTCGTCGCCGGTCCCGGGGACGTCACGTCTCTTCCGAGTGGCCATGACGCCTGGGTCGTCGGCGACGATCCGGTAGTGACCGTGGACTGGTTCGGCGCCGGCAACTATGCCAAATAGCGAGCTTGTGGTTTAGATGGACGCGCTCGCGATCGTGGGGAGGTTCGGCGCGGCGTGGGCAGAGCACGATCTCGATGCCACATTGGCGCTCGTCACCGAGGACTGCGTGTTCGATTCCACGGGACCGGCCCCCGACGGGATTCGCCACGAGGGTCGGGACGCAGCTCGGCGGGCCTGGCGACCGATCTTCGACGACAGCAGCGCGAGGTTCGAGCCAGAGGAGACCTTCGCGGCCGGCGATCGAGTCGTGCAGCTGTGGAGATACGAGTGGGACGGCGGCCACATCCGTGGCGTGGACGTCTTCCGCGTTCGCGACGGCAAGGTCGCCGAGAAGCTTTCGTACGTGAAGGGCTGACCGGCTCGACTCGCGGGGGGCGGCCTGCGAGCATGCACCCGTGCCCGTCGGGGAGGAGCGACAAGTCCGCGACCATCTGCTCGCACACGGCCGTCACCTCGAACTGGTGACGCTCGCCTGGAACGTCGTAGGCATCATCGTCCTCGCGTTCGCCGCGTTGTCGGCGCGTTCGGTCGCTCTGGCGGGATTCGGACTGGACAGCCTGATCGAGATCGGGGCGTCGACGGTCGTGCTATGGGAGCTGTCCGATGTCGGCGCGGATCGCCGGCGCCGCGCGATGCGCAGTATCGGAGCCGCGTTCGCGGCGCTTGCCGTCTACCTCGCCGTTCAGAGCACCGTGGTGCTCGTCGTCGGCTTTCATCCCGGTCGCAGCGTGGTCGGCATCGTCTGGACGGCGATGACGGCGGCGGCGATGTTTCTGCTTGCAGCCGGCAAGGCGAGGACGGGTGCCGCGCTCGACAATCCGGTGCTGCGAACCGAGGGAAAGGTCACTCTCGTCGACGGGATTCTGGCAACCGCAGTGCTGATAGGTCTGGCGCTCAACGCGGCATTCCACTGGTGGTGGGCCGACCCTGCGGCTAGCTACGTGGTCGTCTTCTACGGGGCCCGTGAGGCGCGGTCGGCACTGAGCTACTGAGGCCCGGCGCTTCGCGTGCGCGGAGCGGATGGCGAGGACAAGCTCGCAGCAGGGTCAGGCCCCACAGGGCCTTAGCGCGAAGTCACCCAGAGCCAGATCGCCAGCCCGAGGCCAGCCACCGCAACGAGCACCCTGAGCAGATCGCCCGGCACCCGCCGGGTCACCGAGGGCCCGACCATGCTGCCGCCGAGCAACCCGAGCGCCAACGCCGCCGCCGCCGTCCAGTGGACAGGACCGAACACGACGAACCCGATTGCGGCGACGACATCGGCGACGCCGAGGAACATGTTCTTGAGGGCGTTGGCCCGCGCCAAGTCCTGGTCTACGGTCACCAGCAGTAAGGCGAGGGCCATGATCCCGGACCCAGCACCGAAGTAGCCGCTGTACAGCGCGACCGAGAACAGCCCGATAGGCAGCAGGAACCGGTTGCCGCCTCCGAAGCGGCGCTTGTGCCATGCGGTGACCTTTGGCTGGAGGAGCATGGTGCACGATGCGGCGACCAGCAAGAAGGGCACGACGTGACCGAAGACCCCTGCGGGGAAGCAGAGCAACAGCGCAACACCGCCGGCCCCACCTGCCGCGATGAGCGGCGCCCAGCGCCGGAGCCAGGGTCCCTGGCCCCGCAGCTCTGGTCGCGAGCCCAACGCCGAGCCTGGCCAGCTCGCCACGAATGCGACGGCTTGCGTGACGTTCGCCGCCAGAGGCGCGACACCCACTGCGAGCAGCGCCGGGTAGGAGATCAGCGAGGTGATGCCACCGGCAGACCCCACGGCGCCCGCAACGGCTCCAGCCCCCAGGAGCAGGGCAGCATCGGCAAGCGAGGTCGCGATCCGACTGACGTTAAATCAACAATCCGGGTTTCAGCCACATCTCGAGCGCTTTATCGCTTGCGGTCGGCGGAATCCGCGGTCGGCGAAATCGCCTGCGGTCGGCGAACTAGAACCGGCCGAAGTCCTGAAGCTCGAAATTGCTCGGCTTCTGGCTGCGCCGGGATTCTGCACCTCGTGCTATGGCACTGTAGATCCGATGCCGTTCGATCCCGAAGAGCTGACCTGGGCGACAGAGGTCGTCGGAAGGTGGGTCCGGCCCACGCCGCAGTACGTGTGGCCGTTGCTCGCTCGCGAAGTCGGAGCCGAGGTGTGGGTGAAGCACGAGAATCACACGCCCACGGGCGCATTCAAGGTTCGCGGGGGACTTGTCTACGCCGAGCGGTTGCGCACCGAGCGGCCGGAGGTCAAAGGGATCGTTTCTGCCACGCGCGGCAACCACGGTCAAAGCCTGGCTTTTGCCGGCCGAGCTGCCGGCATCGACGTCACGATCGTCGTCCCGAAAGGAAACAGCCCGGACAAGAACGCAGCCATGCGAGCCTTCGGCGCCGAGTTGATCGAGCATGGCCGCGATTTCCAGGCCGCGCGCGAATTCGCCGCTGAGATCGGCACGCAGCGCGGGTTGGAGACCGTTCCCTCCTATCACCCGGATCTGGTCCTGGGCGTGGCCACTTACGCCCGAGAGCTGTTCGAAGCCGCCGGAGAGCTCGACGCCGTCTACGTGCCGGTCGGTATGGGCTCGGGAATCTGCGGCATCATCGGGGTTCGCGATCAGCTGGGTCTGCGAACCGAGGTGATCGGGGTCGTGGCGCAACAAGCCCCCGCGACCGCGCTCTCGGTGGCGGCGGGACGGGTGGTGAGCACTGAGACGGCGAACACGTTCGTCGACGGAGTAGCGACACGGGTTCCGGACCCCGATGCCGTCGCGATCATCTTGGCCGGCGCGTCCCGCGTCCTTACCGCAAGCGAGGACGACGCGGCCGAGGCGATGCGCGTCCATTTCGCCACAACCCACAACGTCGCCGAGCCCGCAGGCGCACTTGCGCTCGCCGGATTGCTTGCCGAGCGAGAATGGGCAGCGGGCAAGCGCGTCGCGGTGATCCAGACCGGCGGCAACGTCGACGCCGACCTGCTCGTGCAGGTCCTCGCGGGCTCTACGCCCGCGGCATGACGCCTCAATCTGGAGCAGCCACGACCCCGCCGGCCTATTCCTCGACGAGGATCACCAACGTCTCGGGCACAACGCCATCCTGCTCCATGGCCTCGGCAGCGGCCCCTGACTGCATGGCGGACGCGAGTGCATCCATGTCGGAAACGTCCATGAGAACCGCCACCTTCGTCGGGTCGTCGGGGTTCACGAACGTACGGATGTTAGTGACGCCGAGCGGGCCAAAGAACTCCTCTCGCTTGGACGAGTTGAGCCAGTGGTCCTTGCCCTTGGAGATGTCGTGGTGTCCGATTACGGTCGGCATGAAGTCCTCCCCTTCTTAGTCGGCTGACGCACCCAGTAGATTGCCACGCGAAGACATGGAGGGCTGCCAGCGCGTCCGGCCTAAGTGGCGAGCCGACCGGCGCCAGCTGTACCGGCCACTGTTGGCTGGCACGGTCGGCTCGGTTATCATCACGATCGGCTCGAGCCAGTCGTCCTCACCTTTTGCCGAGCACTCGAACGGAGCGTGGTTCTTTCGGCTGAGCCTCGCTCGCGCCACCAGCGCTGACAATCAGCGGCTCATCGGAGTGTTGCTCGTCTACGCGGGCATCGTTCTGCTGCTCGGGTCGTGGTACGCGCTCGCCCGATCCTGCAGCGACGCCGGGCCAGAAGATCGGCCGCAGCTGCATGACCTCGTCATGACGCTCGCCGCGTGGAGCGCACCGCTGCTGTTCGCCGCCCCACTATTCAGCCGTGACGTCTATTCGTACGCTGCTCAAGGCGCGATGCTCGCCGACGGGATCAGCCCGTACCGATACGGGGCTGCGGCCCTGCAGGGTGGCGGGTTCTTGAGCCATGTCGACCCGATCTGGCGGCACGCGATTGCTCCTTATGGTCCAGGTTGGGAACGCCTCGTCGAGGGCTTCGTCGTCGTCACCGGTCACCGCCTGCTCGGAACGCTGGTCCTCCTCAGGGCTACCTCTCTCGTGAGCCTGGCGATTCTTGCCTGGGGAATCCCGAGGTTGGCGAAGGCCACCGGCCACAGTTCCGTGCAAGCGTTCATCTGGGCAGTGCTGAACCCGTTGATCCTCCTGACCCTTCTCGGGGGAGCGCACAACGACGGCCTCATGCTGGCCCTAGTAGTCGTGGGTCTCGTCGCCGCACAAAGAGGCCACCCGTTCCTCGGGACCATGGCCTGCGCGCTCGGCGCCGAGGTGAAAGCGCCAGCGCTGCTCGCCGTCGTGTTCATCGGCTGGTGGTCGACCGAAGGACGGCGACCTTCTCAGCGCGCAATCCGCACTGCCGGCTACCTTGCGGTCGCCGCTGTCGTGCTCGTCGTGCTCAGTCTTGCGTGCAGGCTCGGGTGGGGCTGGGTCCACGCAGCGCTCACGCCCGGAAAAGTCGTCTCCTGGCTCGATCCGGCCACGGCTGTCGCGCTCGCCCTTTCGCACCTGACTCAGGCCGCCGGGCTCGGAGCGCACCGGGCACCTTGGATCGCTGTTGCGCGTGTTTGCGGCTTGGTCGCGGCGGGCGCAATAGCCATCCGGATGCTCGCTCGCTCGAACCGCCGCTCCGGGCTTGCGGCTCTCGGAGTGAGCTTCCTCGGACTGGCGTTGCTCGGCCCTGTGGTTTGGCCGTGGTACGAGACGTGGGGCATCGTCGTCATGTCCACGGCGGCGGACAACTTCGGGCGCTGGAAGCGAGCGTTCGTCATCGGCCTTTCAGGGCTCGGCTGTTTTGCCGACTTTCCGAGCGCCACGGTCTTGGTCGGGGGTTCGCCGGCCTTGGTTGGTGCCGGATGGACTGCGTTCGTGCTCGGGGCGGCCAGTTACTTCTGTTTCGGCGTCGGTCGGCTGGTTCCCGCGAGCCGAGATCGGCTACTGCTCAGAATCGAAGATCCCTGAATCGACTTGTCCTCCGATTAGTTGGCGGCCGGCGGGCTGATAGCTCCCACCTCGTGGAACTCGGCGGCGATCTTGGCGCCGCAGTCCTGGACCTCCTGCTGGCTCTGCGCGCCGCGCTCGACGAGGGTGGAGCCGAGCGCCTCTGGAGACGGCGCTCTTACTCCCGTCGCCTGATCCACACCGAAGCATGGGCAGGCTCGACGGCCCGGTTGACGACCTCCAGCAGCTCAGTCCGCACCGTTTCGAGATCGACGGCATCGCGCAGCCGTGCCGTGAAGGCCGCAACGGTCGCCTCGGCGTCATAGCGGGCGCGGTTGAAGCGACGATCGACAATGCGCTGAACCCGCACGCGGAGCGGATTGAACAGGGCAACGGCTGCCAAGGTAGATGTGGCGACAGCGACGGGCGACGAGAGGCCGAGCGCCTTGGTCGTCAAAGTGATGATGCTGACGTACACCCCGACGACCAGACCGGTCACGACGGCGTACGACAGCGTGCGGCTGATGAGGCGGTCGATTTCATACAGACGGTACTTGAGGATGCCTACGCCGATGCTGATCGGCAGGGCAACGAGTCCGAGAACGGGAGCGCTGTTCCCCGTCGCGAACGCCAGCGGTAACGATACGACGCAGATCCCGGCTCCTCCCATGAGCCATTTCAGCTGCTCGTGACGCTCGCCCGTCGAGCGCCGAAAGCTCACTATTTGTAAGACGAGCCATGACAACCAGCTCAGCACAAGCACGATGAAGAACAGATCCTGGGCTACGTTCCACCATTGGTAGGTTCGGGTCGAGTTGTTGAGAACGATGAGATTGCCGCTGGAATCGATGTGGATCCGGTGCTCGATGAGGACCGTGGCCGCAATCACGAGCGCGCCGACCACCCACAGGCCACCCACGCCGAGATAGGGCCACAACACCCACCTCCAACGCCGAGACGGCAGTCGTCCGTCGGGGAAGAGCAGGATCGTCAGTCCGAGCAATGCAATCGCAGGGGCCCAGCTCGGTTGCAGGAGCACTGCAACCGCACCGAGCGGCATGGTTCCGTGATGCATGCGGTAATCGAGCACCGAATAGTTCGAGGCGACTCCATTGAGCAGGAAGAACATCGCCACGCCGAGCAACAGCCATCCCATGGGATGGTTCGGCTGGCGCCAAGCGACGAGGAGACCCACCGACACGAACGCCACGACCACGATTCCGGGCCCGATGACGGACAGCGGGGACTGGTGAACCAAGTGGGCGAGCGGAAAGGCGGCTACAGAAAGGGCGAGCGTGAGCGCGGCTACCACGACCGCCCCCACCTGGGACGCCAACCGAAAGCGGCTGCCCGCGACCTCGCTCGTCACGGCCTTCCCGGCCGCCGGCTGCGCCTCTCCACGGAGCCGATGGTAGGGCCGAACCGTTCCGAGAACGTTACGGCTCGTCCGAGCTGACCGCGGAGCAACCCCGGATCGTACGCCGGTCCGTGATATCTCCGCCGCCCGCCTTTGCGGGTCTGCTCAGACGTCCAGATGCAGTATCTGGGCGACGCTCGGCGCAGTTGCCGCGTGGCGCAAAAGCGGTGCGCCGGCAACCTCGTCGATCAGCCGCGTCAGCGCATAGTGATTCAGTGCGCGGCCGATGACAGCGTGAGAAACGCCGGGTGCCAGGATCACAAACGGTACCTGCTCGGTCGTCTCGCCCTCGTCGAACACCACGACGACCGCCAGCCGCCCCGCACGCCAATCGGGGCCCGACAGGAGCACCGGAATCCACGAGCGCAGCCATGCATCTGCCTGCGCCAGTGTCCCGTTGTGAGCATCGTGGATGAGGTTGGGCGTTATCAAGCCTACGGTCGGAAGCCTGCCCCGCCTTACGTCGGAGACGAGGGCTCCCGCTGTTGTTGTGCCGGCGGGGACGTCGTCGGCCTTGCAAAGGCTCGCCTCGCTTGGAAAGTACACCCACGGGTTGTGATTGGCATCGTAGTTGCCGCTCCCGAAATGGTCACACGGCGCCGGCATGGAGTCCTCGTACGCGCGGGCGGTTCCGCCCTTCGAGATCGCCTGGCCGAATACCGAGGGTCCCGGAAAGGTACAGCCGGGACCGGGAGAGCAGTCCTGAGGGTCGTCGAACGCGGATCCGCCAAAGATCGCGAGATAGTTCGGCAGGCTGGGATGGCCGACGTCGCTCCATGACAAGGCCCGCCCGAACTGCCTCGCAAGCCTCCAGAGGTACGGCATCTGGGACGGGAACACCTGTCCGATGCTGTGATTCTCCTCCATGATCACCAGGATCTTGGCCACCCGGCGTCTCGCCTCCGGCGTCCCAGCACGGCTCGCAGCCGCCGCGCCGGGTGACACAACGGCCCGCGCGCTAGTACCAGCGCCGGCAGCTGCTGATCGAGCCGAGCTGCAGCCGAAGGCGAGCAGGGCACAGGCGAGTCCGACACCCGTCATCGCCAGGATTTGCCGACGTCCGGAGCCGCTCTTGTGGGGCATTCCATTGAGCTTAAACCGGGTCTCGGCCATGGCTGCAGGGGACTTCGCCCGGTAGGGTCAGGGACATGCCGGACGACGAGAATCGCATCAATCACGTGCTGACTCGCTTCGGCGAAGCGTGGAACCGTCACGACATGAGCGCCTTCGCACGGCTGTTCGCCGCGGATGGCGACTTCGTCGACGTTTTCGGCAACCGGTTCAAGGGCACAGCCGAGATCGAGAGCGCCCTCTCGGCCAGGCACGCGGGCGTTTTCAATGACAGCCGGTTCGACAAGAAGGAGAGCACTATCCGGTTCCTCACGCCGGACATCGCTCTCGTACATGCTGTGTGGGAGCTGACTGGTGCCCGCAGCCCTGAGGGCGTGCCGCAGCCCTCAACCCTTGGAATGATGACCTACGTGATGATCAAGGAGTCGGCGGGCTGGGCTATCGCCGCCCTCCAGAACACATTGGTGTCAGCACCACCCACCCCTCGACAGAAGGAGGGAGCCAGCCCCGGTACCTAGCTGTCGAGCAGTCCAGGTTTCTGCTACAAGCGTCGCTCTCGGCTCGGCAGGTGTGGCAGGTACGGGCACGATCCCGTCGGCCGCTGCGCTGCTAGCGTTCGCTCGTGGCTCGACGAGCCGGTACTGGCGACCGCCCGCCACGGCCAGTCCAAAGTCAGAGAGATGCTCTTCCTGCCCGGCTGCGACCGTGTTCGGAACCTCGGCGGTCGACGTGCAGCACGGGTGCTCTCCGATGACTTTCCCTCCAGAAGACACGAGCACGCACGCGTTCCGTGTCTTTTTGGTCGCCGATGTTCGTGGCTACAGCAGCTTCGCCGATCAGCGCGGCGACGAGGCTGCGGCGGCGCTGGAGATATCGGGGTCGGGTCCCAATGGACGAAGCGTGCACCTACGGCGTCGCGGACCTGCTCTTCTTCGAGCTACCGGTCGACGGGCCGGCATCGGCGCCATGCTTGTAGACCGCAAACATGCCGGTCGATTCTAGGTACGGGAAGGCGAAGCGGCAGTCGCATGGAATCGCCTTGTCCGCGAGCTCCCGGTCAAGGCTAAACGAGCGTGAGATGCCCTTTCGGCAAAGCGGACAGACTCTGAGGATCTTTGCATTCTCTTCTGTCCAATTCGTGACGGTGTCCTCCATGATGGGACCGTCAACGCCCCACTCCTTCAACTTCTTGTGCAGACCGTCCATGTGCCAGTTGTTCGTGGACTCCAGGTCTTCCCAGATGCTGGTCTCAAGAAAGAGCGTCGGATCCTCCGGGTGGACCCACCACGTCACGCTGACGAACCCGTCGATCGACATGAGAGCCTTCATCGCCTCCCGCCAAAGCATCTGGAACCTCTCGTAATCGTTGGTGCTACGAAAGCGGACCATCTGCATACTCATGTAATGCGGCATCTCAAACCTCCTATGGTCCCAAGCCTGCAGTTACCGACACTGGCACGGTTCTCACCGTAGCGGGATACCAGAGGAGCCCGCCGTGCGTCAGGTCGCCCGTATCAACGAGCCGAGTCGGACTGACCCTCGCCTTCCATCTGGAGCGCGAGACGCCGATCAGGGACGAACCACATGGCGGCGACCGCGCCGTACAAGACGTAGGACGCCACGGGCGTGGCAGCAGCTAAGCCGACACCGGCTGCGTAGAGCAGCAACGACAGCTTCCCCTTGAGGTCCGATCCGATTGCTAGGGCAACAGCTGAGTCCCGCCCGTTAGCCTGAATGATTGTCCGCACCAATATCCAATACGCCACTGCCGCGCCAAGAGCGACCACCCCATAGGACCCTGCTGGCAACGCATGACGCGGATACCTGCCGACCCATCCGGTGACAATCGGCAGGAGCGACAGCCAAAACAGAAGATGGAGGTTCGCCCACATGACCGCACCGCTCATCCGCTCGGTCGCACGAAGCAGATGGTGATGGTTATTCCAGTACGTTCCGACGATTGCGAAACTGAGAACGTACACAAGCAAGTCGGGCAGCACACCGCGCAACGCCGATAGCGAATAGCCAGCGGGTCGCCTCACTTCGAACGCCATAATGGTGATGATGACCGCCATCACCCCATCGCTGAAGGCTTCCAGCCTGTCGGTTTCGTTAACTCGCATCGCCCCTGAGCTTCCCTTCCCTGCCAACGCGTAGTGCCCTTGCCTGTCAGTCGAATGCTAGATACTGCCTTTCCTGGAGCCATTTCGTCGCGACGGTATTGGGTTCGCTTGCCGAGGGAATGCCGCCGTCTGCGATGTCACCGCCATTCGATCGGCGAGTTACCGGGGCCGGCAAAGTCGCGGCCCTCAGGAGTCGAAAGTATGTCCTGCTGATGTCGACCGGAAGCAGGGCACGGGGGTGACGACATCGGCTGACGCCCCTCGAGGCTTCGAGTCCCATCGCCCGGCGCTCGATCTTCCGGGCGACATTGAGGAGACGAGATAGGTCGCGGACTTGTGATCCGGGCGAAGGGCTGGCTAGTCTGACCCCGATTGCAGCGTGCTGCGTCCGTGTTGCACGCCTTCAGTCTTATTCGCGAGGGGGAGAAGGTCATGAAGTCGTTGCGGCTTGTTCCAGTCGTCTTGCTGGCGTTTTTCGGGATTTTCGCGGCATCGGGAACGGCGGGCACGTCGCCCGCCGGCCACCGGTACGTCCAGACATACAACTGCACCGGCGGAAACGTGCCGCCGGGTTTCTACCACTCGATGATCATCACGGGTGTGTGTTACATGCCGGCGGGCAACGTGGTGGTCCGCGGGAACCTGACCGTAGCCCCGGGGGCGTTGCTGGACAACGGCAGCCCAGGTGACCCGACCACGGGCCCATCGGTCGTGTCGGCGGTCCTCTCCGTCGGAGGGAACGTGACGGTCTGGAACGGTGGCGTTCTGCTCCTCGGCTGTACGCCCAACGGCGCCTGTGTTGGTCCGCCGGGCATGTCGACGGCTCACATCCGAGGAAACCTGACGGCCTTCGATGCGCTCGGGGTCGTGGTGCAGTCGGCCGATATCGGGGGAAACCTCTCGCTGTTCGGCGGTGGCGGCGGAACTATGGGTGGCGTCGCAACGGGCGCCTGCCTCGGGGCCGTGACTCCTGCTCCCTGGTCCGAGGACACGGGCTCGGCAGCGGCCGGTAGCCCTGTGTACAGCGACGTCGAGGACAGCTCGATCGGTGGCAACTACACCATCGCCGGTCTGTCGTCGTGCTATCTCGGATCGCTTCGCAACCAGATCGGCGGCAACGCCACCTTCATCGGAAACTCGATGGGCGACCCCGACGCCATGGAGATCGGCGGCAACCTCATCAACGGGAACCTGACCTGTCTGGGCAACGCTCCAGCACCTCAGTTCGGCGACGGCGCTGCTCCTGACCTGGTGGGACGCCGAGGGATCGGGCAGTGTGGCTTTAACGTGGTGCTTCCCAACCCGTCACCTGAAGCTCTCCAAGGCGCCACGCCGCCCGTCTACGGGGTCAGTGAGCACTTCGCCGTGAGCACCCGGAGCCTTGGGACGTACTTTGGGACCCACACAGTGACGGCTTCCACTCTGGCACCGGCGCCGCTAGAACAAATTCCCACGGACGCCGGCGACACCATCTTCGCCCAGTTGAACAACTTCGCCCTCACAGGCGGTGGACTCGTGGGCACCGGCACCTACAACGGCGGTCCCCCGGCGCAGTCTGGCGAGGCGTACCTCTCGACCATCTTCCCGGACGGGTCGCAGTCGTTCACCGCGTTCGACACGTGTGATACCACTTGCACCTTCGACGGCCAGAGCGGAGCGGTGACGCTCAGGGCATACGGCACGACTTCCCCATCCGGCTTCACGAAGGGCACATTCCTGATCACCGCAGCAGGTGCCGTGCTGCCGACCCCGACCAGCCCTGCTCCAGGGCTATCGACCCTGGTCGGCTACGGGGCCTTCTGGGGTTTCGGCGAAACGCTGCACGTCGTCGAGCACCTCGGCTTCGGCTGACGTTTACTGGCGAACACAACCCGGAGGTCACTGTCGGGCCAAGACCCGACGGTGACCTCCGGGAAGTTTGCGGCCGCTGAACCGAGCGGACACAAGCGCGAAGACGACCGTCTCAGTGCTCGGCATAGGTGACCTTCTCACCGACGCTGCGCTTGACCGGTCGATCGCGATGCTCTCGCCCAAAGCACCGAGCTGGCTCAGCTGAGCTGGCTCCGTCGCGGGGTTAGTGCCCCGACGCTGTCACTTCTACGGTCACGCGACGCACGGAACATGCAATACCAGCTCAGCGACCTGGCGCCAGCTCGTCAATAAGCTGCCACAGCATCCTCACATGACGTTCTGTCGTCCAGGTCCCCCCGATGCAGCATCGGATCGTGTAGCGCCCGCCCAGCCTCGTATGGCTGAGGAAAACTCGACCGGTGGCGTTGAGGTCGGCGAGCAACCGCTCCGACACCGCGTCCTGGCCGACGTGCCGGAAGCAGGTGAGGTTCAACGCCGGCGGCGCGGAAAGCTCGAAACGAGGATCTGCCGCCACAAGTCCCGTGAATTCCCTTGACAGCCGCACGTGCTCCCGCACGTGGCGCCGGAGCCCTTCGGCTCCGTAGGAGCGGAGTACAAACCACAGCTTGAGGGCCCGGAAGCGGCGACCGAGTGGCACTTGCCAGTCCCGGTAGTCGAGCACCGATCCGGTCGCGCTGGCGTCGTTGCGAAGGTACTCGGGCGTGATCGAAAGAGCGTCGATCAGGCTGGCACGGTCCGCGACATAGAGGCAGTCGCAGTCGAAGTTTGTGAGCAGCCACTTGTGCGGGTTGAACGCATAGCTGTCGGCGTACTCGAGCCCGTCGTGGTGCGACCGCAGCTCGGGGCAGACTGCAGCTGACCCGGCCATCGCGGCGTCGACGTGGAGCCACGCCCGAGCGCCGAGGCACAGTTCGCCGATCGGCCGGATCGGGTCGAAGGCCATCGAGGAGGTCGTTCCGGCGGTCGCGACGACACAACAGGGCAGGAGGCCGCGTTCGACGTCGGCCTCGATGGCCGACTCGAGCGCTGCCAGGTTCATCCCGAAGTTCTCGTCGACGGCGATCAGGCGCACACGCGTGGAGGAGAAGCCGGAGACTCGGGCACCCTTCTGCACCGACGAATGGGCCTCGGTCGAAAGGTACACGCACAGGTCGGCGAGGGTCGCGCCGCCGGCGATGGCGCGCTCGCGGGCGGCGATCAGGGCGCAAAGGGTCGCCGACGACGCGGTGTCCTGGATTACCCCGCCGCCCTGGGACTGTGACCGGAACCGGGCGGGCAGGCCGAGCAGCTCGACCAGCCAATCGAGCATCACCGTCTCGATCTCGGTGCACGCCGGGCTCGTCGCCCACAGCATGCCGTTGACGCCGAGCCCGGCGGCGACGAGTTCGCCGAGGATCGCCGGTGGCGACGCGTTGGCGGGGAAGTAGCCAAAGAAACCGGGCGATTGCCAGTGCGTCGTCCCCGGCAGCACGATCCGGTCGAGGTCGGCGAGCAGCTCCTCGAACGGCTCTGGCTCCTCTGGCGCGGAGGGCGGCAGCATCGCCGCGATCTCGCCGGGCGCCGACGTGGCGAGCACGGGGAAGCTCTCGAGATTCGCCAGGTAATTCGCGACCCAGTCAAGGGTCTGGCGGCCGTGACGCCGCAGGTCCTCAGGAGTCACGAGGAACGAGTCCGGACCGAACATCGCGTGATCCTAGGACGGGTGACATCGACGGACACGGGAGCCATCACCGGTACATTCGACTTGGTGGTCTGTTGCGACCGTGAGCCCAGCTCCTCCCCGACGAGGCTGCCCCTCGGCGCCGGCTCGGTGAGCTGGAGGGTCTTTCGCGAACCGATGGTCCTCGCTAGCGGAGGGCGGGCACTGCTCATGCAGGTGGCACACCCGCTCGTCGCGGCCGCCGTCGTCGAGCATTCGACCTACGAGGCGGACCCCTGGCGACGGCTTGCGCGAACCCTCGGGGTCATGGGAAAGATGGTGTTCGGGCCGCCTGGCCAGTCGGAGCGCCAGGCAAGATCCCTCGCACGACTTCACGCCACGATCAGCGGGAGGGCCTTGGACGGGACGTCCTACTCGGCTTCCGAGCCCGACCTGTTGGCCTGGGTATGGGCGACCCTCGTCGACACCGCGCTCGTCGCCTTCGAATCGAGTCGCGGCAGGCTGAACGAGGCCGACCGCGAGCGTTACTACGACGAGCAGAAGCTCATAGCCTTCGCCTGTGGCGTCCCGGCCACGAGCTGTCCTGCGACGATGTCCGACTTCGACGACTTCCTTCGCCAGAGCATCGCCGAGGACCTGCAGGTGACGCCGGGCGCCAAGGCGATCGCATCGGCAGTGCTGCGACCGCCGTTTCGCGAGCCCTTCGGCATGTTGGCGACTCCCCCCTTCTACCTCCTGACAGTCGGTTTGCTGCCCGAATCCCTCCGCCAGCGGTACGAACTGACGTGGAGCCCGGCACACCGGGAACTGCTGGGCTTGTGGCTGCTCGGATCGCGCTGCACCAGCGCGGTCGTCCCAGATCCCTTCCGCGACCTGGCGCTGACGCTGCTGCGCCCGGTCACGAAGCTCGCTCTTGCCAAGCGCTCTCGGCTCAGCCCGGGCCGAGCACCTGCTCGAGGACGGCGAACCGGCGCACACCCACCCGGCCGAGACCGGTGATCGCTCGCCCTCGTTACTCAGCTACCTGCCGGTAAGGGCGCCCCAGTGGCCGGGATCAGAACGCCCTCGAGGATCGCCCGAGCGCGAGCAAGCATCGGCGCGACACCGATCGACTCGAAGGTCGCGGCAGCTTCGGCAGCCGGCCCGGTCGACTCGTCGAACCTGTCTCGGTCGGCCAGCCACTCGGCGCGGTCGAGCTGGGTGCGTGCCGTCCAGTACTCGTAGCCGAGGTCGCGAAACGTAGCTTCTGCGGCAACTAGGTCTCCCTCCACGGCGTCGTCCTCACCCCGAGCGCCGGCGATGAGCGCCCGGGCACGCGTTACCTGGGCTCGGAGGAACGGCGGTACCTCACCTCGGGGTCGCGTCGCCAGCAATTCGACCAGCCGATCGGCTTCCTCGAGGTCCCCGATGTCCAGCGCCGCCTCGAAAGCGAGCGGGAAGGCGAGCCGGACTGCTTCGTGCGCTACGCCGAGACCCCCAGTTATGGCATTGTCCATGGCACGGCGAGCGCTCTCGAGCGTGTGCGGGCTGTCGCCTCCGTTGAGAGAGACTGCCGCCTCGCCAGCCGCGTACTGCGCCCGATATTGCACGTCGTCAATGTCCTGCCAGGAACCGCAAGCAGAAATGTGTCCACGTGCGGCATCGATGTTGCCGCGAAGCGCCTGCAGATGAGCGAGCCGGTAATTGATCTCGATCGCCCCTGGGCGCTCGTCGCCTCCTGCGTTGAGGAGCTCGGTCCCGAGCCGGTGAGCCTCCTCGAGGCGCCCCGCCATGGTGAGGATGTAGGCAAGGTTGCCCGCCGCGAAAGTCTCGAGCTCCCTGAGCCCCCACCGCCGGGCCAGGGCGAGGGCGGCCGTGGCGTGTTCTTCACCCCCGGGAAGGTCTTGGGTCATGCAGAGGTCGCCAGGTTGGCTTCTGTCACCATCTCGCTTCTGGTGATCCCGTGAAGCCGAGCGACCTCGAGGGACGCCTCATAGAGTGCGCGGGCCTCAGTGACACGCCCTGTGAAGTGAAGAAGAACGGCCTTGGTATTGAGGCCATATGTGAGCTGTTCGGGGAGCTCGTGGTGCTGGGCCAGGATGAGGGCACGCTCGAGGGGCTCAGACGACGCATCGGCGTGACCAGTGGAATGCAGCGCAGATCCGAGCGCCCGTTGCAGCTCTGCGAGGACGATGGGCGGCGTAGTCGTCTCGTCGACGCTCGCGAGCGCTTGGCGGAGACGGGTGACAGCTTGCTCGCCTCGCCCGAGAGCGTTGAGCGACGAAGCGAGCGGGGCGGTCACTCGTGCGGCGTCGACGACCCGTCCCGCCTTGGCGTGG
Source organism: uncultured Acidimicrobiaceae bacterium (assembly GCA_963703655.1). GTDB lineage: Bacteria > Actinomycetota > Acidimicrobiia > Acidimicrobiales > Bog-793 > CAVPFA01. The sequence goes on from CAVPFA010000004.1 coordinate 35,338, forward strand.
GCAGCAAGCGCAGTCTCGATATGGTTGAGCGCCCGTTCGTACCAGCCGGCAAACTGTGCCATTCGTCCGGCCTTCTCCGTCAGCGCTGCCTGTTCGGCCTCGTCAGCGCTGAGCTCGGCGGCCTTCAGGTAAGCGGCCTCGGCGGCCTCGGGGGCGCCGACGGACTCTGCCCGCTCGGCAGCCAGCGCGTAAGCCCTGCAGGCACGGGCCCGAAGCTGGTCGACCAGCGAGCTGAGCAGCTCGTCGAGGTCGACAGGATCGATGTCGGAGACTGCCTCGATCGCTTGGCGCGGGAAGCTCGATCCGAGCACCGAGCACTCCTTTACGAGCCGTCGCTCGTCGGGGCCGAGCGCGTCCAGGCGCGACGCGATGAGCGCCGTTAGCCCGGGTGGGATCTCGAGCTCGCCGAGCTCGCCGACGAGGTGCAGCGCGCCGTCGCCGCCTTTGTCGAGGACGCCTTTGTCCAATAGTCCCCGCACCGTCTCGATCGCATACAGCGGGATCCCCTCGGCGCGCTCGACGATGCGCGCTCGAGCGGCCTGCGGCAGCCCCGTGACAAGGCCGTCCAAGAGCTCGCCGATGACTTCGTCCGAAAGCGGGTCGAGAGGAAGCGCCGTCACGGCCCGGCGAGACAGCACAAGTCCCTTTCGGTCGGTCTCCTCCGGCCGGGACAGCACGAGGAGGAAGATGGCATGGTCGCCCGACCACTCGAGCAGGTGGTCCAGGAAGTCCACCAACCCGGCGTCGGCCCATTGCAGGTCCTCCACGACCATGACGACGGGCAGGTGCTCGGCGAGGCGCTCGAAGAACAGGCGCCAGCCAGAAAAGAGCTCCTCTCTCGCCAGCACCTTGGGGGTCGGCAAGCCCACGAGCTGACCGAGGCGCGGAGCGATGAACTCCCGGTCGGCGGCGTCGCCGATCCAGCGCTCGAGGCCGGTCCGGAGTCGTTCGGCGACCACCTCCAGGGGGTCCTCCTCGCTGATCTGGAGCCTCGCGCGGACCATCTCCGACAGCGCCCAGTAGCTCACCCCCTCGCCGTAGGAGAGGCACCTTCCGGCGTGCCAGAGCACGGTTCCCGCCAGGCCGTCGATGTACTTGAAGAATTCCCAGGAAAGGCGTGACTTGCCGACTCCCGCGACGCTCGAGACGAGGACCATGCGCGCCGAGTGACGTTCTGCCGAGGCGTGGAAGAGCTCCTTGACGAGGTGAAGCTCGCGGTCGCGTCCCATGAAAGGCGCCTCGAGCACCCCCGAGCGCTGCGAGCCGGCGATCGCCGCCACCACCCGGGTCGCCTGGTAGAGGCGGACGGGCTCGGCCTTGCCCTTCAGCTCGTGCTCGCCGGCATCGACGTAGGCGATCGCGGCGGCGGTAGCGGCTCGGGTCGTCTCGTCGACGTAGCAGCACCCGGGTGGGGCCACTGACTGGATACGCGCCGCGGTGTTGACGCGGTCGCCGATGACGAGGCCCTCCTCCGCGGCCTCGGTCGTGGCGGCAGCGCCGGTCACGACCCCCACGCGGGCCTGGAGGTCAGTCTGGTGCTCGGAGCCGTAGCCCGCGACGGCCGAGACGAGCTCGAGGCCGGCTCTCACGGCCCGTTCGGCGTCGTCCTCCTTCGCGACCGGGGCACCCCAGACCGCCATGACGGCATCGCCGATGAACTTCTCGACGGTGCCCCCGTAACGCCCGATGATCGCCCGGGCAAGTTCGAAGTAGCCCGACAGGACGTCTCGAACCTCCTCGGCGTCGCGTTTCTCGGAGAAGGGCGTGAAGCCGACGAGGTCACAGAACAGGACCGAGACGTGGCGGAGCTCAGTGGTGGGGCTGACCGGCGGGGTCGGGACCTGCGTCGGTGTCTGGGCAACCGCAGAGGATGCCTGCTGCCCAGTGGTCGGGAGCGTGGCGCCGCACTCGTCACAGAAATTGGCGTGCGATGGAACGGCTATCCCACAGTTCGGGCATGCCCGAGCGAGAGGACTGCCGCAGCCGAGACAGAACCTGCCGCCCTGCCTGTTCTCGACTCCGCAGCTCAAGCAGCGCATCTGTCACCTCCCCGGTTCGCCGCTGGCGGACGGGGTCATCTCCGGCTCGATGATGACCCGTGCGCGAGCAAGCATTGGCGCGGCTCCCACCGTCTCGAAGGTCACGGCGGCCTGTCCGGCGAGCCTGGCTGACTCTTCCAGCCGGCCTTGAAGGGCTAGCCACTCCGCCCGGTCGAGCTGTGCACGCCCTACCCAATACGGGTAGCCAAGGGCACGAAACGCCGTCTCGGCGGCGGCAAGGTTTAGATCCGCAGCCTCGTCGTCGCCCTGCACGCGAGCGACCAGTGCCCTGGCTCGGGTCACCTGCGCCCGGAGGAACGGGGGGACTTCACCCCGTGGTCGCGTGGCAAGCAAGTTCGCGAGCCGGTCGGCTTCGCCAGGGTCGTGGACGTCGATCGACGCCTCGAGGGCAATGGGGAAGGCAAGGCGGACCGCTTCGTGCGCGACGGCGAGACCCCCATCGAGCGCCTCGTCGATCGCACGCCGAGCGGTCTCGAGCGCGTGCCGGCTGTCCCCTGCGGCGAGGAGGACAGCCGCCTCGTTGGCGGCGTAATTCAGCTCTCTGTTGTATATCGTCGCTCTCCGCCCAGGCACGGCAGCCGGAGAAGTACTCACGTGCCGCGTCGACGTTGCCACGAAGCGCCTCCAGGCAAGCGAGCTTGGACTTGATGTCTGCGGCGTCGGGTCGCTCGTCGCCGCCCGCCTGGAGGAGCTCGTCCCCGAGCTGGAAGGCCTCCTCGAGACGTCCCGCCATCATGAGGATGTACATGAGGTTGCCCGCAGCGAAGGCCTCGTTCCCCCTGAGCCCCCAACGCCGCGCGAGTGCGAGCGCAGCCTCGGCGTGTTCTTCGGCCCCCGGGACGTCGTGGGTCATGCAGAGATCGGCGAGGTTGCCTTCCGCGTTCATCTCTATGCGAGCGAGTCCGTGGCGCTGGGCGACTGCGGCGCACCGCTCGAAGAGCGCCCCGGCCTCCTCGGCACGCCCGGCGTTGGAAAGAAGTATGGCCTTAGCGTTGAGACTCGAGGCGAGCTGCTCGGCGAGCTCGTGGTGCTGCGCCAAGGTGAGCGCCTCCTCGATCGGCCCCGCCCCCTCATCGGCGTGGCCCGAGAAGACGAGTGCACCCCCGAGCCTCACCTGAAGATCGGCCACGACCTCAGGAGGGGCGGTGGCTCCGTCGAGAGACGCCAGCGCCTCGCGGATCCGGGTGATTGCGAGCTCGCCGCGACCAAGGGCGTCGAGCGACGAACCGAACCAAGCAGTGGCCCGTGCGGCGTCGACGACGCGGCCGGTGGCGACGTAGGTGGCGATCGCCGCCTCGAAGTGGCCGAGCGCCCGCTCGTACCAGCCGGCCGCGTAAGCCATCCGCGCAGCCCTCTCCGTCAGCGCTGCCTGTTCGGCCTCGTCGCCAGATAGCCCAGCGGCCTTCAGGTAGGCGGACTCGGCCGCCTCGGGAGCGCCCACGGACTCGGCCCGCTCGGCCGCCCGCGTGTATGCCTCACAGGCCGCGGCGCGAAGCTCGCCGGCGTCAGGGTCGTCCACGGCGGCCTTGTAGGCGTCATAGAGGTGTGCGCCGATCACCTCGGCGACCTCGGCACCCTCGTCGGGGAACGCCGAGCGAAGGTGCTCGGCCGTCCTGATGTGCCGTGCCTTGCGCTCGGCTCTCGTCAACATGTCGTAGGCGACAGATCTGATGAGCGATTGCGTAAAGGCGTACTGCCCGCGTTCTGGCGAGAGCTTGTCGGCGCGGACCGTCAGCACCTCCTTCCGCACGAGGGAGCTCAACACCTCGTCGAGGTCGGCTGGGTCAGTGTCAGAGACCGCCTCGATCGCCTGGCGGGGGAAACTGCCCCCGAGAACCGAGCACTCCTTCACGAGCTGGCGCTCGTTGGTCCCGAGGGCGTCGAGCCGTGAGGCGATCAGCGCCGTGAGCCCTGGTGGGATCTCGAGCTCGCCGAGCTCGTCGACGAGGTGCAGCGCGCCGTCGTCACCCTTCTCGAGGGCACCCCTGTCGAGCAGTCCCCGCACGGTCTCGATCGCGTAGAGCGGGATCCCCTCGGCACGCTCGACGATCCTGGAGCGCGTGGCGGCAGGCAGGCCGGTGACGAGGCCGTCCAGTAGCTCACCGATGACGTCGTCTGACAGCGGGTCGAGCGGGAGGGCCGTGACCGACCTGCGCGAGAGCCCGAGGCCTCTTCGGTCGGTGCCCTCGGGCCGTGACAGCACGAGGAGGAAGATGGAGTGGTCGCCCGACCACTCGAGCAGGTGGTCCAGGAAGTCGACCATGCCCGCGTCGGCCCACTGCAGGTCCTCTATGACCATGACGACGGGCAGGTACTCGGCCAGGCGCTCGAAGAAGAGTCGCCAGCCGGAGAAGAGCTCCTCCCGGGCGAGCACCTGCGGAGATGGAAGCCCCAGTAGCTGGCCGAGTCGAGGAGCGATGTAGCTCCGGTCAGAGGCGTCACCGATCCAGCGCTCGAGACCGGTCCTCAGGCGCTCGGCGACGAGCTCCAGGGGATCCTCCTCGCTGATCTGGAGTCGTGCCCGGACCATCTCCGACAGCGCCCAGTAGCTCACCCCCTCGCCGTACGAGAGGCACCTTCCCGCATGCCAGAGCACGTCTCCTGCCAGGCCGTCGATGTACTTGAAAAACTCCCAGGCGAGGCGCGACTTGCCGACGCCGGCCACGCCCGAGACGAGCACCAGCCGTGCCGAGTGGCGCTCGGCGGTGGCGTGGAAGAGCTCCTTGACGAGGTGAAGCTCGTGGTCGCGTCCGGTAAAGGGCGCTTCGAGCACGCCCGAGCGCTGCGAGCCGGCGATCGCCGCGACGACCCGGGTCGCCTGGTAGAGGTGGACCGGCTCGGCCTTGCCCTTCAGTTCGTGGTCGCCGGCGCTCAGGTATGCGATCGCGGCCGACGTAGCGGCTCGGGTCGTCTCGTCGACGTAGCAGCACCCGGGAGGGGCTACGGATTGGATTCGGGCCGCGGTGTTGACGCGGTCGCCGATGACGAGGCCTTCCTCTGCGGTCTCGGTCGTGGCTGCGCCGCCGGTCACGATCCCGACGCGGGCCTGGAGGTCGGTCTGGTGATCGGAGCCGTAGGCGGCGACGGCCGACACGAGCTCGAGGCCGGCTCTCACGGCGCGCTCGGCGTCGTCCTCCTTCGCGACCGGGACGCCCCAGACCGCCATGACCGCGTCGCCGATGAACTTCTCGACGATGCCCCCGTATCTGGCGACGATCGCCCGGGCGAGCTCGAAGTAGCCGGAGAGGAGCTCTCTTACCTCCTCGGGGTCGCGTTTCTCGGCAAGTGGGGTGAAGCCGACGAGGTCGCAGAACAGGACCGACACGTGGCGGAGCTCAGGGCCGCTTCCGCCCTGCGGGGGCGGGGCGACAGCCGGCGAAGGGGCGGGGACGGGAGGCGCGGCGACCGTGGCGGCGCCCGGGGCGAGTGTCGTGCCGCACTCGCTGCAGAACTTGGCGCTCGCCGGGAGAGCGGTCCCGCAGCTCGGGCAGGCGCGCGCAAGAGGGCTGCCGCACTCGAGGCAGAACTTGCCACCCGGTGGGTTCTCGACCCCGCAATTTGCACAGAGCATCCGGCTCTCCCTTGACCGCGGCTCCGGCGAGGACGGACGTCCAGGTGCTCCGGGCGTGAACCCGCCGGCAATAAAGTCCCACTCACCGTAGTGCGCGCCCCGCGACCTGCGCAGATAGGTCCGGACAAGTGGCAGACACGTCGGTACTGGTGCCATCCACGGGGAAGAACTCCGCCCTCGCTCGCCTCAGGTTGCCAACGGGTGTAATCGGATGGTAATGTTCAGGCGTTTCGCGGGGGGAGCCCGGTCTTGCGAGGATCGACCTCAGGTCGTCTGCCGGCAAGCCCAAGCCTCTTCTGAATACGCGGAGGAGGAGGGGCACGTGCAACGGTTCCAGGTCGGCTATGTCTGGCGATTCGTAGCGGTGGGTGCGCTGACGCTGCCGCTTGTCCTGGGTGCGACCTCGGATGTGGTGCTTGCCACGACTACTGGCGCCGCCGCCGCCCGGACTGCCGAGGCAAGTCCGGCGACATTCAAGGCCATCGTGTCCCTCTCGCCCAGGATCGTCACGGTCGGCCAGGGCGTCGTCGCGAGCGTGAACAGGAGCACCGTGCCCAAGGGCGGCAAGGTCAAGAGGATCTCCCTGAGCTGGGGTGACCGCACCAAGACCCTCGTCCTGACCAGCCTCAAGGCCAGGGTCGCACACAGATACGCGTTTCCTGGCCGCTACACGATCATTCTGTCGATCACCGAGGGGAACAGGACGGCGCGCGGCGCGGCCACCGAAGTGGTGACAACGCCGCCTGGCAGCTTTACAGGGACCAACCCCCAGACCGGCAACCCGACGATCACCTTCTACGTTGCGCCCAACAACGCCGCTTTGCAGGACATATCGATCCCCGACGTCCATATGACCTGCGCGCCCGGAGGCGCCAACGTCGCCCAACCGCTGGGGATCGCGACAATCGGTCTCAGGTCCAACGGGTCGTTCAGCACCACGACGACGCAACAAGGGGTGTACGCCGGCTACCCGGCGAGGTTCACCTACACGTTCAAAGGCGGTTTCTCCGGATTGAGCTCCACCGGAGCGCCGCAGGTCAGGGGCATGTTCCGAGAGACGCTCGCCTACACCGGCAGCGCCGTCTACCGCTGCAACTCGAACAACCAGTCCTGGACCGCGACCAGAGACACCCAGCCGATCCAGACGATCTCGCCGCCGCCGGTCGGCAGCTACACGGGCACGAACCCGCAGACCGGCAACCCGACGATCGGCTTCTACGTGTCCCGCAACAGGTCCGCACTACAGGACATCTCCATATCCGCGGTCTACCTGACTTGCGCGCCGGGCGCAGCCATCATCCCCGAGCCCCTAGGGATCGCCTCGGTCACCGTCAGGTCCAACGGGTCGTTCAGCGGCGCGACGACCCAGCATGGGGTCTACGCCGGCTACCCGGCGACCTTCAGCTACACGTTCAGCGGCCACTTCCACAGCGTGGGCCCCTCCGGGGCGGAAAGGGCAGCCGGCATGTTCCGAGAGACGGTCGCGTACACCGGCAGCGCCGTCTACAGCTGCACGACGAACAACCAGTCCTGGACCGCGACCAGAGACACCCAGCCGATCCAGAGCGCCGCGGCGCCGCCGGTTGGCAGCTACACCGGGACGAACCCGCAGACCGGCAACCCGACGATCGCGTTCTACGTATCGTCCAACAAGTCCGCCCTGCAGGACATCTCGATTCCCGACGTCTACATGACCTGCGCGCCGGGCGCCGCCGTCTTCCCCGAGCCCCTTTGGATCGCGTCAGCGGCTATCGAGTCCAACGGATCGTTCGGCGGAACGATGACCCAGGCCGGAGATTACGCCGGCTATCAGGCGATGTTCACCTACAACTTCAGCGGCAACTTCCACAGTGTCGGCCCCTCCGGGGCGGAAAGGGCCGCCGGCACCTTCCGAGAGACAATGACCTACACCAGCACCGCCGCCTACAGCTGCACGTCGGCCAACCAGTCCTGGACCGCGACCAGGGACACCCAGCCGATCCAGACCGCCTCGCCACCGCCGGCCGGCGGCTACACGGGTACGAACCCGCAGACCGGCAACCCGACGATCAGCTTCAACGTGTCGTCCAGCAAGACCGCCGTGCAGAACATCTCCATCCCCGACGTCCACATGACTTGCGCGCCGGGCGGCGCCAACATTGCCGCACCGCTCGGGATCGCATCAGCCACCCTCGAGCCCAATGGGTCCTTCAGCGCGACAACGACCCAGGGCGGGCTCATCGGCAGCGACGCAGCGACGTTCACCTACACGTTCAGCGGCAACTTCCACAGCGTCGGCCCCTCCGGGCAGGAGAGGGCGGCCGGTATGTTCCGAGAAACGGTTACCTACACCGGCAACGTCGCGTACAGCTGCACCTCCAACAACCAGGCCTGGACGGCGAGCTTCACGTAGAAACTCGAGTTTCACGCAGCGGCTGAAACAGGGCTCGTGCAAACGCGAGCATCGGCGCGGCCCCGAGGCGAGCGCGTGGCGGCTGCCTCCTTCGGCGACCCGCCGACGACGCTGCACCTCGAGCCAGCACTTTCACCGCCGCCCAGCCTGGCTGTAGCAACACCTGTTCGTCCGGCGTTTCCTGGCTCCCTCGCAGTCATGGCGACGGCTGTCATCCCAGTTGAAATCAGAAACGAACGAGAAGCGGTAGCTGGCGCGGGAACGCCGGCGATCAGCATGTCGCGATCGCATCGTCCAGCCATGACGGAGGTCCACGAATGCTTACACAAGCAGACCAGAAGAACACGACCGATGCCGAAGCGACAGGCCGCTCCCCTGCCGCGAGCCGGCCCTCGCTTCGCGTCGAGCCCTGGGCCGACGCCGTGATCGACAAGCTCGGCCACGATCCCAGGTCGGTCTACGTCGAGACGTATTGGCTTCCAATTCTGGGCCCGTCGGCCACCTGGCTCCTTCGACACCTCACGACCCGGCTCGACGAGTCGCCGGAAGGCATCGAGCTCGACGTGGAGGAGACCGCACGCTCACTCGGGCTCGGAGAGCGCCTGAGCCCGAACGCGCCCTTCGCCCGGACCCTCAAGCGCTGTGTCGACTTCAACATGGCCGAATGGCGCGGGACGCTGCAGCTTGCGGTCCGGCGTCGCCTGCCGCCCCTGGCCCGGCGCCAGCTTCGCCGGCTGCCGGAATCGCTCCAAGCCAGGCACGAGGTCGCGACCCAGGCGCGCCGGCCGGGGCCGGCCTTGGCCGCGAACCACGAGCCCAGCGTTGCGGCCGCCCTGACGGTGAACCAAGAGCGGTGCGGGTCCCCCCCGCCGGGCTCGACCGGCTCCCGGCGCTAGCGGAGCAAGTCCCGGCTCCGCGCGCTCTCACAGACCGGCGCGCCCTCTCCAGACCGCCGCGCTCGCTCGAGCCGGCCCGCTCACCCGACCGGCGCGCTCGCCAGACCCGCGCGCTCACCAGGGCGACCGAAGCTCCCGGGTAGGCTTTGTCCCCAGTGAGCACCGGCAAGAGCTATCTCGAGACTGTCCGCGAGCGCGTCGTCATCTACGACGGCGCGACCGGCACGAACCTGCAGCTACGCGAGCTGAGCGCGCATGACTTCGGCGGCGAGTCGCTCGAGGGTTGCAACGAGATGCTCTGTGTCACGCGTCCAGACGTCGTGCTGGAGCTTCACCGTTCGTTCCTCGACGTCGGCGTCGACGTCGTCGAGACGAACTCGTTCGGATCGCTGCCCACGGTTCTCGTCGAGTACCAGATCGCGGACCGGGCCGAAGAGCTCGCCACCGCGTCGGCCAGGCTGGCCCGCGAGGTCGCCAGCGGCTACTCGACGCCTGACCGGCCACGCTACGTCGCAGGCAGCATGGGTCCCGGCACCAAGCTCCCGACGCTCGGACAGGTCGGCTTCAACGACCTTCGGGACGCTTACGAGGTCCTGGCACGCGGGCTTCTCGCCGGGGGCGTCGACCTGCTGTTGGTGGAGACCTGTTACGACCTGCTCCAGGCCAAGGCTGCAATCCAAGCTTGCCGTCGTGCGATGCACCATGCCGGGCGCAAGGTGCCGATCCAGGTGCAGGTGACGATCGAGATCACGGGTCGGATGCTGCTCGGGACCGAGATCGGCGCGGCTCTTTGCACTCTCGACGCGATGAAGCCCGACGTGCTCGGCATGAACTGCGCCACGGGCCCGGTCGAGATGTACGAATCGCTACACCACCTTTCCGAGCAGTGCCGCATGCCGATCTCCGCCCTCCCCAATGCCGGCCTCCCCTCGGTCCTCGACGGGAAGATGCACTACGACCTGTCGCCCGACGCGCTCGCCGAGCACCTCTCGATGTTCGTGCGGGAGCTCGGCGTGTCGGTCGTTGGCGGGTGCTGTGGCACGACTCCCGAGCACCTCGCCAAGGTGGTTGCGGCCTGCGCCGACCTCGAGCCGGCCCACCGGTCCCCGGTTCACGAGCCGTCGGCAGCCTCGCTCTACTCGGCGGCACCCTTCGAGCAGGAGCTTTCGTTTCTCGTTATCGGCGAGCGGACGAATGCCAACGGCTCGAAGCGCTTCCGCGACGCGATGCTCGCGGGCGACTGGGACACGACGGTCACAATGGCGCGAGACCAGGCGCGCGAAGGGGCCCATCTGCTGGACGTATGCGTCGACTACACGGGCGCCGACGGTGTGGGGGACATGACGGAGGTGGCGCGCCGTTTCGCAAGCCAGTCGTCCATACCGCTCGTCATCGACACCACCGAGGCTCCCGTCGCGGAGGCGGCCCTGCAGTGGATCGGCGGGAGACCCGTCCTCAACTCGGTCAATCTCGAGGACGGAGATGCACCTGGCACGCGCCTCGATCTCTTCCTCAGCCTGGCCCGCGACTACGGAGCAGCGGTCATCTGCACCTGCATCGACACCGAGGGTCAGGCGCGCACGGCCGATTGGAAGGTACGCGCGGCGAGGGCGATTCACGACCTCGCCGTCGGGCGCTACGGCCTCGAGCCCTGCGACCTCCTCTTCGATCCGCTCGCTCTCCCTTTGTCTACCGGCATGGAGGAGAGCCGCCGGGACGGGATCGAGACGATCGAGGCGATCCGGCGGATCAAGGTCGAGCTCCCCGGAGTCCACACTGTGCTCGGGCTGTCGAACGTGTCGTTCGGCCTTTCGCCCGCTGCGCGCCAGCTTCTCAACTCCGTCTTCCTGCACGAGTGTGTCCAAGCCGGACTCGACGCTGCCATCGTGCACGCGGGAAAGATCCAGCCGCTGCACAAGATCTCCGACTCCGACCGGGACATCTGCCTGGATCTGATCTACGACCGCCGTCGCGAGGGCTACGACCCCCTTTCGGCGCTCATCGAGGCCTTCGAGGGCGAGAGCGCGGCGTCGCACTCCGCGATCGAGGATCGCTCCGGCTGGACGCTGGAGCGCCGGCTCGAGCAGCGCATCGTGGACGGCGACCGCAACGGCCTCGAAGCCGAGCTCGACCAGGCCCTCGAAGCGGGCCACAGCCCCCTCGGCATCGTGAACGAGATGTTGCTGGCCGGCATGCGCACCGTCGGCGAGCTGTTCGGCTCGGGCCAGATGCAGCTGCCTTTCGTCCTGGGCTCGGCCGAGACGATGAAGGCCGCTGTGGCACATCTGGAGCCGCACATGGAACGCACCGAGTCCGGCGGGCGGGGCCGCATCGTGCTGGGGACCGTGAAGGGCGACGTGCACGACATCGGCAAGAACCTGGTCGACATAATCCTCACGAACAACGGCTACGAAGTCCACAATCTAGGAATCAAGGTGCCGCTCTCCGAGCTGCTCGCGAAGGCCGACGAAGTCGAGGCCGACGCGATCGGGATGAGCGGCCTGCTCGTGAAGTCGACGCTCATCATGCGCGACAACCTCCAGGAGCTGAACCGGCTCGAGAAGTCGAGCTACCCGATCGTGCTCGGTGGCGCGGCGCTCACCCGGACCTACGTCGAGAAAGACCTGCGGGCAATCTACAAAGGCCGTGTCTTTTATGGCAAAGATGCGTTCGAGGGACTTCACCTCCTCGACCGATTGATGGAGATCAAGCGCAGCGGCGTCGACGACCCGAGCTTCGGGACCGAGCTCTCAGGCCGCAAACTCCCACCCCGGCGCAGCCAACAGGTGGCCGAGATCGACCCGGCCACGTTGCCGGCGCGCTCGCCCGAAGTGGGGATGGACAATGAGTTGTTCAAGCCCCCGTTTCTCGGGACCCGTGTCGCGAAGGGCATCCCGCTCGACGACATCGCCTCTTACATCAACGAAACGGCGCTCTTCCGGAACCAGTGGGGCTACCGCCCCGAGCCCGGCGAGAAGGACGCTGACTTCAAGGAGCGGATCCGAGCCGAGCTCAGGGCGCGTCTCGACGAGGTGAAGGCCGAAGGCGTGCTCGTCCCCCAGGTTGTCTGGGGTTACTTCCCCGTCAACGCCGACGGGGACGATCTCGTCGTCTACACCGACGACGAGCGCGCCACCGAGCGCACACGGTTCTCCTTCCCGCGCCAGCGCAAGGAGCCTTACCTGTGCATCGCGGACTTCTTCAGGCCGGCCGATTCGGGGACTCCTGACTACGCCGCCTTCCAGATCGTGACCGTAGGGGCCGAGGCGTCGGTCCGGACCGCTGAGCTGTTCGCAGCCGACCGCTACCGGGACTACGTGGTGACGCACGGGCTGTCGGTCGAGACGACCGAGGCGCTGGCGGAACTTTGGCACCGGCGCGTGCGGGAGGAATGGGGATTCGCCGACGAGGATGCGCCGACGCTGACGGGTCTGTTCCGCCAACAGCACCGGGGTGGCCGGTATTCGTTCGGCTATCCGGCCTGCCCTGATCTCGAGGACAACGCCAAGGTAGTGGACCTCCTCGAAGCCGGCCGCATCGGGGTCACCGTGAGCGAGGGCTTCCAGCTCCACCCCGAGCAGACGACGCTCGCGATCGTCTGCCACCACCCGATGGCCAAGTACTTCGTCGTCTGAGAGCGCCCGCGGCGGCGTCTGAGAGCGCCCGCGGCACGCGCACCCGGCGCCGGCGCCCGGGCACGACGGGTGGGCACGGGCGAGCCGTTAGGGTCTCGCCCGATGACCTTCGACGCCACTGACGCTTCCTTCGAGTCCGACGTCCTCGTGCGTTCGGACACGGTCCCGGTCGTCGTCGACCTGTGGGCGCCCTGGTGCGGCCCCTGCAAGACACTCGGGCCGATGCTCGAGCGGGTGATCGACGCGACAGCTGGTGCGGTCGAGCTCGCCAAGGTCAACGTCGACGACAATCCGAGGGTCGCGCAGAGCTTCCAGGTCCAATCGATCCCCGCGGTGTTCGCGATCAGGGACCGGCAGGTCGTGGACCGGTTCATCGGCGCGCTGCCCGAGGCTGCGATCCGGGAGTTCGTGGGCCGGCTCGTCCCCGCTCCGAGCGAAGCCGAAGAGCTCATCGCGACAGGCGACGAAAGCTCGCTCCGCCGGGCGCTCGAGCTCGAGCCCGACAACCCGGCCGCAGTCGCCGGCCTGGCGGAGATCCTTGTCGGGCGCGGCGAGCCGCTGGAAGCGCTCGCCCTGCTCGAACGAATCCCGGACACCGTCGAGACACGCCGGGTCGCCGCTCTCGCCCGCCTGGCCGCTGCGGGCGGCACGGTGTCTGCGGATGCGGGTAACGGAGCCGGCGGGGCAGACCTGGAACAGCGCCTGAATTCCTTGCTCGATCGGGTGAAGGCCGACGATGAGGCCCGCCAGGAGCTCGTCGACCTCCTCGAGACGATGGACCCGTCGGATCCGAGGCGCGACCAGTACCGGCGGGCACTCGCCTCTCGGCTGTTCTGATCGGGCTGAGCCAGAGGGGCCGGGCGTGCCACTGACATGCAGCCCTGTCTGGTGGCCGGCCCATCCCGTCCGCCTCCGGCTGGGTGATCAGCGATACGACCTCGCCACGCGTGCGCTCGTCATGGGGATCCTCAACCGCACGACCGACTCCTTCTACGACCATGGCTCTTACTTCGAGCTCGACCGCTTCTTCGAGCGTGCCGACCAGCTGATCGAGGAAGGCGCCGACGCACTGGACGTAGGCGGGGTCAAGGCGGGGCCTGGTCCGGAGGTGACCGAGGCCGAGGAGCTCGACCGGGTCGTGCCGGTGATCGCGGCGTTGCGCCGCCGTTTCGACCTGCCGCTGTCGGTGGACACCTGGCGAGCTTCGGTTGCCGCAGCGGCCTTCGAAGCTGGGGCCGCGCTCGGCAACGACATCAGCGGGTTCGCCGACCCCGGCTACCTCCCCGCTGCCGCCGCAGCCGGAGCCAGCGTCGTCGCCACTCATATTCGCCTGGCCCCAAGGGTGCCGGACCCGGCGCCGCACTATGACGACGTCGTGGCCGAGGTGGAAAGCTTCCTGCTCGCGCGTGCCGAGCAGGCGGCCGCGGCCGGGATCCCGGCTGACCAGGTCGTCTTAGACGCCGGCCTCGATCTCGGAAAGACCGCGGACCAGTCGCTGCTGCTCCTCCAGAGCTCCGCCCGGCTCGCCTCGCTCGGGTATCCGCTGCTGCTCTCCTCCTCGAACAAGACGTTTCTCGGGGTTGTATTGGAGCTCGGAATCGAGGAGCGGCGCGACGCCTCCCTGGCCTCCGCCGCGATGGGCATCGCCGGCGGCTGCCGGCTCCTCAGGGTCCACGACGTCGCCGGCACGTGCAAGGTCCGCGATCTGCTGGCCGCGATCTTGGAGTCAGCGCCGCAACGCGAGACGGAGGCTGGCGAGGACGGCCGAAGGGCGCTCGTATGAGCGCCCCGACCACCACGCCCGAGGACCGCGTGGCCGTCTACGTCGTCAGCGGCACTGATTCCGTCCTCGTCGATCGTGGCCTCGACCGGCTTCTTGCCGAGCTCACCTCACACCACCTCGATGGGGCCGAGAACCAAGGCCCGGCCGGGAGAGGCGAGCAGCCCGCCGTCGCCACTCCCGCCGTCGCCATAGAGGAGCACCGGGCGCCGAGCGGCGACGAGGATCTCTTGCTCGGCCCGGTGATCGACGCGCTGTTCACTCCCCCTTTCCTGGCCGACCGCCGGCTGGTGGTGCTGCGCGACGCCGAGCGCCTCGACGCGTCCCAGGCATCGGAGCTCGCGTCGCGCATCGGCGAGCCGTTCTCCCCCAACGTCCTCGTGCTGGTCGTGGTCGCCAAAGCGCTGCCGACCGTACTCGCCAAGGCGGTCAAGGCACTCAAGGCTCGGGGCAAGGAGATCGACACCTCGCCGGGCTCTTCCGGCAGGGAACGCACGCAATGGGTGGGTGAACAGTTGCAAGCTGCTCCCGTCAACCTGGACGCAGCCGCACGCCACCTGCTCGAACAGCACCTCGGCGAGGACGTGTCGAGGCTGCACTCGCTCGTGGAAATTCTGAGTGCCGCGTACGGCGTGGGTGGGAGAATCGGGCCGGCGGAGCTCGTGCCGTTTCTCGGAGAAGAGGGTGGGGCGCCACCGTGGGACCTCACCGACGCGCTCGACAGGGGCGAGGTCGCCAAGGCGGTGCAGGCTGCGCACCGCCTCCTCGGGCCGGGAGGGCGGCATCCGTTCCAGGTGCTCGCCACCTTGCACCGGCATTACGGGGCGATGCTGCGCCTCGAAGGCAGCGGGGTGACGGATCCTGGCGCGGCCGCATCGCTGCTCAAGATGTCGCCGTACCCCGCTCGAAAAGTGCTCGACCAGGGACGAAGGCTCGGCGCAGAGCGCGTGGCCAGGGCTGTGAGCCTGATAGCCGATGCCGACCACGACCTTCGGGGCGTGGTGGACTGGCCGGCCGATCTCGTGATCGAGGTCCTCGTGGCCCGGTTGGCTCAGCTCGCCCGCAGTCGATCGGGCGCGAACCCGGGCACGCGCCGCCCGGCGCGAGCAGTGTGACGAGGGCCGCCGGCCTCGATGACAGCACCGTCCGGACTCCTGGCGATCGCCTGCGACATCGCCGCTGAGGCCGGCGAGCTTCTGCGCGCGCGGCTTCCTTCGGTCGCCGGAGGGCTCCTTCTCGCCGGCGGCGCCTCGGCGAAGTCGAGCCCGACCGATCTCGTCACCGACGTCGACCGGGCCAGCGAAGCCCTGATCGTCGCCTCTCTGCTGCGCGCCCGGCCGGACGACGGCATCTGGGGCGAGGAAGGAAGCTCCCGCGATGGCTCGACCGGTGTCATCTGGGTCATCGACCCTCTCGACGGCACGATCAACTACCTCTATGGTATCGGGGTCTTTGCAGTGTCGATCGCCGCTTCGGTCGACGGGCGAAACGTGACGGGGGTGGTGCACAACCCCTTGACCGGCGAGATGTTCGCCGCCGCCGAAGGACAGGGCGCATCCCTGAACGGCAAGGAGCTCCGGCTCCGCCCGACCGGCAGGCCGCTCGCCGAGTCACTCGTGGGAACCGGTTTCTCTTACGGCGCGGGGCGGCGGGCGGCTCAGGCCCGCCTTCTTCCGACCATCCTGCCGGCCGTCCGGGACATCCGGCGCGCCGGCTCTGCCGCGCTCGACCTGTGTGCCGTGGCTTGCGGGCGCCTCGATGCCTACTACGAGGCCGGGCTCAATCCGTGGGACCTGGCGGCCGGTGAGGTCGTCGCCCGCGAGGCCGGGGCCACCGTCGACATGCTCGAGGGGATCGTTCCCGACTCCTCTACCGTCGTGGCCGCGGCACCGGGCCTGGAGCGCCCCTTCGTCGAGCTGCTGGAGCGCGCCGCCTCGCTCGCAGCCACCTCGCCGGCCGGATGTTAGGGTCCGCGTCCGAGGTCGAGCCGAGCCGACCGACGGACCGACGATGAGGCCGCCAATGGAGTTCGAGGTCGTCGTAGAGATCCCCAAGGGACAGCGCAACAAGTACGAGATGGACCATCTCACCGGTCGGATATACCTCGACCGGATGCTGTTCACGTCGACCCGTTACCCCGCGGATTACGGTTTCGTGGACGGGACGCTCGGGCTCGACGGTGATCCCCTCGATGCCCTGGTTCTAGTCGAGGAGCCGACGTTCCCCGGATGCGTCGTCCGGGCACGCACGATCGGCATGTTCCGCATGACCGACGAGAAGGGGCCCGACGACAAGATCATCGCGGTGCCGGCTCGCGATCCCAGGTTGGAGCACCTGCAGGATCTCCGCCATCTGCCGGAGTTCGAGAGGCTCGAGATCCAGCACTTCTTCGAGGTCTACAAGGACCTCGAGCCGGGAAAGTCGGTCGAGGGGGCGACGTGGGAGGGACGTGAGGCTGCCGAGCTCGAGATCGAGGAGGCCCGAAGGCGGGCCAACCCCGACGAAGCAGCCGGACGGCCCTGAGCCGGACGGCCCTCAGCCTCAGTTGATGACCGCAAAAGCTGAGTGAGGATCGCGCCGAGGCTCACCTCCGCCGGGCGCGCCAGACCTCTTCACTTGGCCACCGTCTGGCCCACTCGGCGTCGACGAAGACGTAATCAGCGGCGGCACCGGCCGATGGACGGAGCTCGATGAGCTCCTCGACCTCGAACTTGTTGGCGCGCAGCAGCCGGATCCAGTCGCCGTGACCAAGATGGAACGTCGTCGACTCCCCGGGCCACTCGAAGCGGTGCATACCAAAGTGCGGACGAAGCAAGCGGTCCGTAGCCGCGATGCCATTGTTGTCGGGGGCGCAGAGCATCAACAACGTGCTGTTGCCGAGGAACAGCAACTCGCCGCCGGGATGCAGCAGGCGAGCAGCCTCCGGGATCCATTGATACGGATCCGCCCAGATTGCGGCGCCATATTCGCTGATGACTAGATCGAAGAACCCGCCTCGCAGCGGAACCTGTTCTCCGGCAGCGCGTACAAGCGGAAACCACAGTTCGAACTCGTCTTGAAACTGTCTCGCGATACGCAGTTGCCCTGGGGTGGGATCGACGCCCACGGGCAGCGCTCCCCGGCGAGCCAGCCACGCAGAAACGTACCCCGTGCCACACCCAAGCTCCAGACTCTTCATGCCATCGAGTTGAGGTGGCAAGACTCCAGCTTCACTCTCGGGAATACCGAAAATGCCCCAGTTCGGCTCCGCCGCAGCCCATTGGCGTCGGGCCAGCTTCAACTGGTCGTCGCGGCGGGCTCCCCAAGCCTTGGCGTTGACGTTGACGTGGTCGAGCGACCCTGCTGTCATGCGCGAAAGCTACCGCCAAGTGAGCCCTCGGTAGCCCGAGCCGCCTTTAGGCGGCAACCTCAGGACCCGACTCGCAGGTTCACGCGCCAGGCGCGCTGCATGGGCTGGACCAGGTCGCGAGCGAGCAGGTCGTAGCCGGCAGGCGCGAGGTGCACACCGTCCGAGTAACGGATCTGCTCGAGGGTCCCGTTGACAGAGAGGTATTGAGTGAAACCCCCGGTCCTCGACGAGAGAACCGCCGCCGCTGAGAAGTACCGCACTCCTGGGTGGGAGTGAGCCTGTGCGGAGAAGACCTTGTTCAGCTTCCGCGGGAAGTTGTGCGGGACCGTGGAGCCGGGCCCCATGGGCGGCAAGCCGACCCACAGCACGTGTGCTCCGGCGTTCGTCGCCTCCAGCATGATGAGCCCGACGCGGGCCGTGTAGGCGTGCCACCATTTCGCCGTCCCGAACTTTATGTAGTGCTGGCCGCTCTCGTAGAAAGCCTGAGCGTCGTTCGTACCCAGCATGACCACCACGATCTTCGGGTGGTACTTGGCGAGGTCGGCCTCGAGCGTCGCCGGCCAGTTGTAATAGTCGATTCGCGCCAGCCCGGTGCTCTCGACACCCGCCTCGATGACGCGGACGCTGGAGTCGGTCGAGAAGACGTCTCCCAGGCCGAAACCAAGATCCTCCCCGATGGAATCACCGATGGACAGCAGCGTCAGCGGGTGGGCGGCGGTCGGTGGCAGGATCGGTGGGGGTCCAGGTGGAGGACCTGTCTGGGGAGGGGGGACATAGTGGTTCCCGGGCCCGTGATGGGGTGCGCTGCCGCGACTGACATAACCCGGCGGCGGCGGCAGCGGTACGGTCACCGTCGGCACGACCGGGCTGGTGGCGCACGCGAAACCCCCGACCGCCCCGCACCTCCCAAGCCCCGTGTCGGCCGCATTGACCGGTCCGGAGAGATGGAGCGCGTTCGCGACGGCGGCAATCGGGCGGAGGATGGACATGGCGACGCTGCGGCGGAGGCCGATCTGGCCGGTCTCGGCGGAGCGGTAGAGCTGGTTGGCGTCCAGCAGCAGCCAGAGCGCGAAACAGAGCAGGCCCACAGCAAGTATCCGGCCCGCTGACGCCCTCCTCCTTTGGTCTGTCGGCGCGCCGTCGACCTCTGCTTGAGCTCTCCCTTCGGGGCTGCCGGCGCCCAAGGGCACGACGCGGGGGGTTGCGAGCCCGGAGCGCCTCGATCCCGGAGAGCCCCTTCGTCGCGGCGCCGCGCTCCTCGAGGGCGTCCTGCTCGATCGTGTTCTGCCATTCGCCGCCCGCCGGCCGCGTTTGGGGCCGGGCTCGTTGCCGGTCGATCCGGGTGCGCCTCGGGAACTCCTCAAGTAACTCGGGCCACCTTTGACAAGATCGTCCCCCACTCAGAAACGGAAGTAGATGAAAGGTGCTACTCCCGGCGGGCCCAGCGTCGTGATGACCAGAAGACTGGCAGCCAGCACCGCCCCCTGCGTGAACACGTTAAGCCGCGAGAACACCTGCTGCGCGCGCAGGGGCAGCTGCTGGGGCACATATTGGGTTCCGATCCCGACCGCGATCGCCAGCAGGACTGTGCCGTTCACGAGCGGGGACGACCGGTCCCAGCCGGTGAACAGGCGCCCGAACATCGCCCCGGCGTTCGAGAACGACGTAGCGCGGAAGAAGACCCATCCCACGCAGACGAGCTGGAATGTCGCAAAGCGTTGCCAGGCGCCCCACCCGACTCCTTCTCGTTGGGGCGAGAGGCCGGCCTCGACCCGTTTCGCACGGCGGAAGTGGCCCAGGCACTGTCCCGTGCCGTGATAGGCGCCCCAGGCGACGAAGGTCCAGGCGGCACCGTGCCACAGCCCGCCTAGGACCATCGTGATCATGATGTTGCGATACATCATCCGGCGCGACCCCTGGTTGCCTCCGAGGGGGATGTACAGGTAGTCGCGCAGCCAGCTCGACAGAGTCATGTGCCACCGTCGCCAGAAGTCCTGGAGCGACGTCGCCGTGTAGGGAGCATTGAAGTTCTCGGGGAAACGGAAGCCGAGCAGGAGCGCGCACCCGATGGCGATGTCCGTGTAGCCGCTGAAATCGCAGTAGATCTGCACCGCGTAGCCATAGATGGCCAGCAGGACTTCGAGAGAGGAGTGCGTATGCGGATTGGCGAATACCGGGTCGACAATCTGGGACGAGACGTAACTTGAGAGGACGACCTTCTTGAACAGGCCGGCGAAGATGAGATAAGCGGCCCTGGGCAGTGCGATCCGGCGAGGGTCGCGCCGGTGCGCCCGGCGGATCTGGGGAAGCAGGTCCGAACCCCGCACGATCGGCCCTGCGACGAGGTGCGGGAAGAAGGCGACGAAGACCGCGACGTCCAACCAGGGCGACGGCTCGAGACTGCCCCGGTAGATGTCGATCACGTAAGAGAGCCCCATGAAGGTGAAGAACGAGATCCCGACCGGGAGCGTGACCAGGATCAAAGGGATCGGGTCTCCCATACCGAGATGGTGGAGAACATTGTCGAGGTTGCTGGTGAAGAAACCTGCGTACTTGAAATAAGCCAGCAGGCCGAGCTCGGCGGTGAGAGTCGCGATCAGCCAGGCTCGCCGCGGCCGACGCGCTTCGGGCGCGGTGGACGAGACGACCCCCCGAGATCGTGCAGATCGTGGAGACCGCGAGGAGGAACACGAAGCGCCAGTCCCACCAGCCGTAGAAGACGTAGCTCGCGACGAGGATGAAGACACGCCAGCGTTTCGGGAAGGGCGCCAGCAACCAGTTGCCGATGAAGACGATCCCGAAGAAGATCGCGAAGTCGATTGTCGGGAAGAGCAACCAGCAAGTCCTTCATGCGCGCTCTGGTCACGCCTGTCGCGTCGAGCCTTCGGCCGTTTGACGATACATATGTTGCGACAGCGAGGGGTGGAAACCCCTCAGCCCTCTTCCGGGCGCTTCCTTAAGGGGTTTTCCCTTGCTTGTGCGTTCTTGTGCGGCGAACCGGCTTCGGGCCGGCGGCGTTCGGGCCGGCGGCGTTCGGACCGGCTCGGCCGGCGGGCCGGGCTAGCTGCGCGCCTTGATCGCCTCGATCAGCCTCGGCAGCACCTTGGTGACGTCGCCGACGACACCGAGGTCCGCGATCGTGAAGATCGGTGCCTCGCGATCCTTGTTGATGGCGATGATGTTCTTGGCACCCTTCATGCCCACCATGTGTTGAGTCGCCCCGGAGATCCCACACGCGATGTAGACCGTGGGCTTCACCGTCTTGCCCGTCTGGCCGACCTGGAACGCGTAGGGCACCCACCCTGCGTCCACAATCGCCCGTGACGCGCCCGGTGCACCGTGGAGCAGCTGAGCAAGCTCGACGATGAGGGCGTAGTTCTCTGCTGAACCGAGTCCGCGACCGCCGGAGACGACGACGCCGGCCTCGTCGAGCTTCGGACCGCTCCGCTCCTCCTCGTGACGGGTCAAGATCTTCGCCGCGTCGCTCGCTCCCGTGTCGGGAACCTCGACCGAGACGATCTCGGGGGTTTCCTCCCGGTCCACACCCGGCTCGGCCGCGAAGGACTTCGCGCGGACTACGTAAATTCCTGGAGGGCCGTCGGTGAACCTGGCCCGGAGCACCATCGAGCCGCCGAATATCGCGTGCTCGGTCGTCAGACTCCCGTCCGAGGCATCCATGCCGGAGATGTTGGTGAGTACCGGTCGGTCGAGGCGCGGCCGAGAGGCGCGCTGCGATGTCGCGGCCGTCGTAGGTCGCACCGACGAGGATCGCATCGGGACAGTTCCCGCTGGTGACCTGGGCCGCGATGGCAGCCGCGATCTTGGGTCCGGGGAGCGACTCCCCTATGTCCCCGGCGTCGTACACCTTCGTCGCGCCATAGGAGCCGAGCGTGGTGGCCGCGCCCGCGGCGCCGGGACCCCAAGTGAACGCCTCGACGACGCCGGCGAAGCTACGAGCCGCCGTCAGCAGCTCGAGGACGATGCCGATCGGCACGCCGTCACGCTGTTCGGCGACAACCCAGATCCTGTCCACCGATGTCATCCCTCCTACAAGACCTTCGGCCGCTCGAGAAAGCTGCTCAACCTACAGGACTTTCAGCTGCTCGAGGAAACTGATCACGCGCTCTTGAGCGTCGCCTTCGTCGACGACGATCTCGCCGGCCGTGCGAGCCTCGGCAGCCTCGACAGAGATCACTTGCTGGCGGGCGCCGGCCTCGCCCACTTCGGACGGGTCCAGGCCGAGGTCTGCCACTGTCACCTCGTCAACGGGCTTGGACTTTGCAGACATGATCCCCTTGAACGAGGGGTACCTCGGCTCGACGACGCCAGCGGTCACCGTCACGACGGCCGGAAGCGAGCAGCTGACCTCGTCATAACCGGCCTCTGTTTGGCGCTGAACCCGAAGGCGACCGTCTGAGACCTCGACCTGCTTGGCGAAGGAAATGGACGGCCAGCCCAGCAGCTCCGCGACTTGGACGGGAGTCGTGCCGGTATAGCCGTCGGTCGACTCGGTGGCTGCGAGCACCAGGTCCGGGTTCAGCCGGCGGATCGCCGCTGCCAGGACCTTCGCCGTCCCGAGCGCGTCCGAGCCGGCAAGCGCAGGGTCAGACGCCAAGACGGCCCGGGCCGCCCCCATCGCGAGAGCGGTGCGCAGGCCGCTCACCTCGCCGCTCGGCGCCATCGAGACCAGAGAGACTTCGCCGGTGCCCGCAGCGTCCACGAGTTGGAGGCCCATCTCCACCCCGTAACTGTCGGAGTCATCCATGATCAGCTTGCCCTCGCGAACGAGCGTGTGATCCTTGGGATCGAGCGCGGGAAGCACTGCTGCATCAGGAATCTGCTTCAGAAAGACTGCGACGTTCATGCAGACGATTCTCCACGACGGGCCGCGAACTAGCCAGCCCGAGGAGTCGGCGGTTATCTGACCGGGTCAGGGGTCGGGCATGGCGACCGTCCCGTCCGTCCGTCCCAGCGCCCCGCGGGCCGCCGCCACGTCGTTCGTGATGACGGCATCGACCCCGAGCGCACCGAGGGCGGCGATCCGGTCCGGATCGTCCACCGTCCACGTCCGGATGGCCACGTGAGCCGCCTTCGCGGCCTTGACCAGGGCGTCGTCTACCGATTCGAAGAAGGGATGCATGCCGCCGTGTCCATGCTCGACCGCCGTGGCGAGCGCCCTAAACGGATCCTCGGCGGGGCCGACGAGCAGGGCCGTGGCGAGGCTTCGAGCCGAGGACCGGACCACGTCGACAATCGCAAGCGAGAAGGAGGAGACCACGATCCTGGGAGCGTCGCTGCGCGAGTCAAGCACGCTCGCCACTTCGAGGGCGAGCAGATCATCGTCCTCAGTGCCTCGGCCGTTTCCGGAACGCTTGACCTCCACGTTGACGAGCATGGATCGGCTGGCGTCCAACGCCTCGCCGAGCGTCGGCAGCCATTCTGGGAGCTCCGCCGACGTGAGCTGGGCAATTGGGCCAACTCCGGCCACTTCCGCATCATGATGGACGACCACCTCGCCGTCGGAGGTTCGGCGCACGTCCAACTCGACCCCGTCGGCACCCAGATCCCTCGCTGCGGCGAAGGCTTCGACCGTGTTTTCCCTAGCCAGATGCCATGATCCCCGGTGGGCGAAGATGTCGGTCACGGGAGTCTCCATCTTCCTGTCCGTGCGCTGTAAGGAGCCGTTCGGCCCTGGTGGGAATCGCGGAGCTACGTTTCTGGCAGTCGTGCTCGTGATCACATGCTTGCACGAACAGGTCTGCTCGCCTATTATTTGTGGTCGCAGTCCGGGGATCGACCGCTTCTCGTCGGGCGTCTGCCCGCAGTAACCGTCGGTTGATGGACTCATTTGTGATTCAGTTCACGAATGTGGGTGGGCAGAGAACGCGCGTCGACCGCGAATCGCACGTCGCAGAGGAGGCAGGGTGGCCTTGACCTGGACCCGCTCGAGTGAGTGGGACTGTGAAGACTGGCGTCAGGTTGCGGCCTGCCGCGACACTGATCCTGACCTGTTCTTTCCTATCGGGACCACAGGCCAGGCGATCGAGCAGATCGACGCGGCGAAGGCCGTCTGTTTCGCCTGCGAGGTCCGAGAGGCGTGCCTGGAATTCGCGCTGGCGACCAACCAGGAATCCGGTGTCTGGGGCGCCACCTCGGAAGACGAGCGGCGCAAGCTCCGCAAAGCGTGGCTGGCCGCTCAGCGCCGGCGCGCATCCTGAGAGCGGCGCGCGCTTCAACTGTCCTCATCGTCCTGCGCGACCGAGCGTCCTCGAGATAGCGGTCTCTGGTGCGGCGCGATGGTGCCTCCCGAACGTCGCGCGCTCAGCTGGCCCTTCGCCTGACCGGGATTTCTAGGCGAACGACGGTGCCGCCGTCGGTCTCCATTTCGATCGTGCCGCCGAGCTGACTTCGGACCAGATCTCGGACGATTGACAAGCCGAGGCTGCGCGTCTCGTCGATGTCGAAGCCGTCGGGCAACCCACACCCGTTGTCGCGTACCACGAGCTCGAACGCATCATCCAGCTCACGGAGGATGAGGTCGACACGTGCCCCGGATCCCGCCCGGGGCGGACGCTCGACGTCCGGGGAAGCTTCGACCGCCGGACCGGTGCCTGCCGGCGCTGGTCGCGCCGCTTTGACGCCCGGCTCGGGAAAAGCGTGCTCCATGGCATTTTGGAGCAACTCGGCCACGGCAACCGCAAGCGGCGTCGCCACCTCGGCCGCCACGCCGCCGAGGCCTCCGCTGACCTCGATCGTGACCGGGAACGAGATCGTGTTCGTCTCGCGGATCATGTCGACGAGCGCCGGAATGATCTCGTCGAACGGCACCTGCTCGGTCGCCTCCCGCGCCAAGATGTCGTGCACCACGGCTATCGCGCGGATCCGCCTCTCGGCTTCGAGCAGGGCGATGCGCCCCTCCGCCTCGTCGGCATCCAAGCGCCGGGCCTGGAGGCGGAGCAGGGACGAGATCGTCTGGAGGTTGTTCTTGACTCGGTGGTGGACCTCGCGGATGGTGGCGTCCTTGGTCAGAAGGAGCCGGTCCCTGCGGCGCAAGTCGGTCACGTCGCGGATGAGGATCGCTGCGCCTGTCAGGTCTCCCCTCGCGACGAGGGGGATGCAGCGGATCATCAAGATGACGTCTGGCCGCCGTTCCACCTCCTCGATCACCGGAAGCTGGCTCGAGAACGCCTCGTCTACAGCCGACGTCTCGAGACCGAGTGCCGACAGGCTCGAGCCGACGATTGCGGAGGTGATCGAGGCGCGGTGCAGCGCGTTCACGGCATTCGGCGACGCGTAGGTGATTCGCTCACGTGCGTCGAGCACGAGCACTCCGTCCCCTACACGAGGCGCTTCTTCGACCGCGTCGTCGTCGTCGGCGAAGGGAAACAACCCGTCGGTGACCATGACCGACAACCGCTCGAAGAGCTCGAGATAAACCCTCTCCAGGGTTCCCCGTCGCCGTGTTGTCCGGGGTGACCAGACGCGACAGAGCACGGCCAGAACTCCTCCTCGGTGACGCACCGGAATATGGGTGATGCGAACCAACCCGTCGGGAATCTCGGTGGCCTGCTCACCGCGGACGATCACGCCTGTTTGAAACGCCTCGACCATGTTCGGCAGCCTGTGCGCGGACTGAAGCTGGCCAACGAGGTCGACCTCGTAGAGGGTCTGGCTCGTCGTAGGCCGGATCTGGCCGATGACGACGAAGGCGCCGGGACTCTCAGCGTCGTGAGGCTCGGAAGTCGCCGGCGCTGGTCCGCCAGGCTCGTGCCCGCCGCCCATCGGGCCGCCGGGTCCAAACGCCCCGGCCTCGTGCCCGCCGCCCACGGGGCCGGCGCCAACCGTCCCGAGGTCGACTATCGCCTCGTCGGCCGTTACGTCGTCTCGGTCGATCGGGACGAAGAGCAACAGGTCGGAGAACGAGAAGTCGGCCAGCAGACTCCAGGACGCCATCAGCCTTTCCAGGTGAAGGCGGTCGGCGAGGTCGAGCGAGGTGTACTGGTGGACGAGGTCGGGTGACGGGATGATCCCGACGGGCAGCGGCAGGAGGGACGGGTCCATCAGGTGTGGTCAGGCCGAGTCGCCAGGATCCGCGAGGTGGACGAGGGTGACCCCGTCACGGATGGGCAGCTGGACACAGACGACCCGGGGGTCCGAGCGGACACGGTCGTTGAAGCGCCTTATCGCTGCGGTGTCCTCTGACTGATCATTCGGGTCGAGAACCCTCCCGCTCCAAAGGGTGTTGTCCGCGACCAGCATGCCCCGAGGCGCGAGCTTCGGCAACGTCGCCTCGTAGTAGTCGAGGTACGAACCCTTGTCGGCGTCGATGAAGACCAGGTCGAACGGGCCGTCGAGCCCCGCGATCGTCTCCAGTGCGGGTCCCTCCCGGATCTCGATGCGGTCCGCGTAGGGGCTGGCCGCGATGTGGCGTCGTGCCAGCTCGATGTGCGCCGGCGCCAGCTCACAGGTGACGATCTTCCCGTCGCGAGGCATCCCCGCAGCCATGGAGATCGACGAATATCCGGTGAAGGTCCCGATCTCGAGGATCCGGCGGGCTCCCATGCCGAACACCAGGGCCTCGAGGAACCTCCCCTCGAGGGCGCCCACCATCATTCCCGAACGGTCGGCGAACTCGGTGCGGGTCCTTTCCTCCACGCCGGCCAACAGCTCGCCGGGGGGCGAGGTGTGCTCGAGCGCATACTGCTCGACCTCGGCGGTCACGATCTCAGCCATCGATTTCCTCCGTCCTTCCGTCATCGGCATCCGGCCTGCCTGTAGACCGCCTGTCGTCGTCTGTCGTCCGATCGGTGCTCCGGCGTCTCGCCGCTCCGGGCGGATCCTGCGGCGGCTTCCCGCGGCCACTGCCGGTGCCGCGACCGCTGCCAGTGCCGCGGCCATTGCCGGTGCCGCGGCCGGAGCCGCGATCGCTGCCGGTGCCACGGCCGCCGCGGGCCCCAACCTCGCCGGGAAACACCACACTCTCATCCCCCCAGATGTTGGCGCCGACGTCAAGGAGCCCCCGCAGATCCGTCACGTGGCCCGCGTGGTAGGGCACAGTCGCCGTCACCTCGTGCGCCGCCGACAGCTCGCGCAGCAGCTCGGCCTCGCGCGTCGCCACGAGCTGGAAATTGGCGAAGCTCTGCGCAACCTCCTCGAGCACTCGGGCGATCATCTCCTCGCCGGGCCGGCCCGAGGCGGAGGCGACCCGCATGCGTCCGGCGAGGAGCCCCGCCAGCTCGCCCGCCCTCTGCCCGAGTGCCTCTGCGGTCCGGCCGACGGGCCGATCGCTGAACGAGCTCGGCAGCACCTTGTTGCACACCAGAAGGCCGAGATGAAGGTGTCGGTCCCGGAGGCGCTCGACGAGCTGCTCGGCGTCCATCGCCGGCACCGCCTCGAGGGTGGTCACGACCACAAAGGTCGTGCGCACGTCACGAAGCAGGCGGTTCACTGCCTCGGCCCTCGCCACGAACCCGTCCCGCATCGTCTGGAACAGGATGAAGAAACCGGCAAGATCCTCCAGGAACTGGCTGCCCAAGATTCGATCCGCTACCTGGTAGAAGGGCCGGGAGGCGAAATTCACGAGCCGTGAGCGGTAGGGCACGATGAGCCAGCGGAGCAATCTCGACGAGAAGAACTCGGCCATGCGCCCAGGCGCATCGAGCAGGTCGAGCGCGCTGAGAGACGGCGGCGTGTCGACGACGAGGAGGTCGTACTCGCCTTCTTCGTGAAGCTCGTAGAGCCGTTCCATCGCGATGTAATCGTGGCCCTGCGTGAACCGTTTCGTGATGTTGCGGTAGAGAGGGTTGGCGAGAATCTGGTTCGCCGTCACCGGGTCGGGCGCATGCCTGCGGACGAGCGCGTCCCAGGACTCGCTCATGTCGAGCATGGCCGCATACAGCTGTCCTTTCGGCCGTGCTCCTGCATCGACGAATGCCTCGTCGGGCACCCGGCGGGCGACGTTGCCCAGCCCTCCGACACCGAGAGCCTCTGCCAAGCGCCGCGCAGGGTCGACGGTGACCACGAGCACTCGGCCTCCAAGGCGTACGGCCGCGGTTACGGCGAGCGCGGCTGAGGTCGTGGTCTTGCCGACCCCGCCGGGTCCGCAGACAACGACGACCTCCTTCGCCGATAACAGCTGGTCGATATGGCGCAGCTGCTCCGGGACGGCATTTGCGCCGGCACGGCCGGCGTCGCGGACAGCTGCCGGTGCGCCGGCACGGCCGGCGTCGCGGAGAGCTGCCGGGCGAGACTCGGCGTTGCGCGCAGCTTGGCTCACGTCACCAGCTCCTCCGAGAGCGCGTGGGCGATCTGACGAATGGCCCGAAGTCCGTACGCCCTGGCGAACAGGTAAGGCAGGTACAGGAGCGGCACGTCGTGAGGGATGCCGGCGCGGAGCCTCTCCAGGTGGGCCACGCCGTCCCGCCGCACGGTGACAGCGAGCCTCGCCGCCCCGAGCACGTCCTCCACTACCTCGCGTGAGGCGTCGAGCTCGCGAGCGAGCAGGTCGAGCCGGGAGGGGCGGGCGAGCTCGTTGAAGACCAGCTCCTCGGAGCGGCCGAAGAGCTCGGGCAGGACTCGGTTTGCCACCACGCAGGCGAGGTGAACCGGCGTCTCGGTCGTGAGCCGTCCGGCGAGGTCGACCGCCTCGGTCACCGGCATCTCCTCGGGCGTGGTGACGAGCACCGCCCCGGTCCGGTCCGGATCGCCCAGGATCTCGAGGATCCAGTCGGTCTGCGCCCGGACGACACCCACCCGGATCAGCTCGTTGATGCCGGTCGGCGCCGCCAGCTGGCCGACGACGTTGCCTGTCGAAGAGGCATCGACCACCACAAGGTCGTAATGGCCAGCCCGAACCTCGTAACACAATTTGCCGACCGTCAGGATCTCGCGAATCCCAGGCGCCGCCGTCGCCACGAAATCGAACGCGCGAGCCACCGGGCCGATGCGGCCGACTGTCGGGACCTTCGCGACGGTGCGCAGGTACTCACGCAGCGCCGCCTCGGTGTCCATCGACATCGCGACCAGGTCATCGCTGATCCGTCGTCCGCTGAACGGCGTCGGGCCGCTCTCGTAGGCTCGGGAGAGATCGCCCTTCGGCTCGACCTCGCACACGAGGGTGCGACGACCCTGCTCGCTCGCGAGCAGAGCGATCGCGCAGGCGACCGTGGTTTTGCCTACGCCGCCTTTGCCGGTGACGAAGAGCAGCTGGTGAGCGAGGAGCTCGGGCACCGAGCCCGGCTCAGGTGGTGCCGAAGCCGACGCGTCGGTCCTCGCCGCCGCCACCGATCTCGATGTAGGCGACCTTGGCAGAGGGCACTGCCACGCGGCGGCCGCGCTTGTCGGTCAGCCAGAGCACGCCGTCGGGCTGGGCCAGAGCCTTGTCGACGTCCGCGACGACGTCGTCGTGCGTCGTCCCTTCAGGCAGATCGATGTCGAGCTCCTTCACTGTCTGGATGATCCCGATGCGCACGTCCACGCAAGTGCTCCTTCCGCTTCCGCGAGTCATCGTAGGGGACCGCCCGCCCGGCTCGGTCCAGAGCCGCACCGGCTCCTCGAGCCGGAGCGCCCTCGCTATGCTCCGATGCCGTTCGGCAGTCGCTCCGGCGACCAGCCGAGGAGGCTTACGGCCTGCGCGCAGGCGAACCGGTCTGTCATGCCGCTCACGTATCCGACCGCGACGCGGACGGTCTCGCCGTCGCCAGGCACGAGCCCGCCTCCTCCAGGAAGCCCCGTTGGGTGATCGACGTAATGACCGACAAGGGCGCGCAGCAGCGCGACGACCGCTGCCGACTGCTGGATCGAGGCCAGGCGGAGGTAAATGCGCTCGTAGTTGAAACGGCGGAGATCCTCGAGCGCCTCACCCATAGGTTCGCTGATCGCGACCATCCCAGACGAGAGCGTCGTCGTGACGACGTCGGTGACGAATGCGTCGAGCTGACGGCCCCTCCAAGAGCCGCACCGCTCCGCGACCAGGCACGGCAGGTCCTCGCTCTTGACGATCTCGGCCCGCAGGGCATCCTCGAGGTCGTGCGCCGAGTACGCGATCCGGTCGGCAAGCGCGACGACCTCACCCTCGGGAGTCGCCGGCGTTGGACGAGACCAGGAGTGGTTGCGGATGCCGTCCAATGTCTCGGCGCACAAGTTGAGAGGCGCCGCAGTGACGTCAGCTCCCCACACCGCATGGTCGAAGCCGTCTGCCAAGAACGGCGACAGCGCCTCCTCGCTGGCGTGGCCTCCCGGACCGTGGCCGCAGTCGTGTCCGAGGGCGATCGCCTCGGTCAAAACGACGTTCAGCCGACAGGCGCGAGAGATCGCCGTGGCCACCTGGGCTACCTCGAGGGCGTGGGTGAGGCGGGTCCGCTGGTGGTCAGCCGGGAAGATGAACACCTGGGTCTTGCCGGCCAAGCGCCGGAAAGCCGTCGAGTGCAAGATCCGATCGCGATCACGTTCGAAACACGTCCGCCACGGGTCGGCCTCCTCCTCCATCGCTCGACTTCCGGCCCCGGCCGAGCGGGTAGCGCCCGGCGCCAGCAGCCGATCCTCCTCCGCCTCCCGCGCCGTCAGGTCGAGCACACCGAGGGAGCCGGTAACAGAAACCGCCGGATGATGCGGGGTACGAGCGACCGGGTCGGAGCTCAGGTGCCCGCTCATGGTCGACGCCCACCGGCGTGACTGCTCGCTCATAACGCCCAAGGATGCCGCCTGCACGACCCCGAGACTATGGCAGGGGTGTTCGGCCGCCTGCCTCGGTGGATCCACGGCTGGCCGTTCATCGGATCGAGAGGTCGCAGCGCATCAGAGGTCGCAGCGCATCGAGGGGAGGTCCGCTCAGCGGATCGAGAGCTCGGATCGGTACACACGTCCCGGCCCGAGCGCCACCACACGCTCGGCGAGCGCCGCGAAAGCCATCCCGGCCTCCCCGTGCGGGTCAGAGGCGACGGCCGGCAAGCCGGTGTCGCCGCCTTCGCGCAAGGACGAGAGAAACGGGATCTGCGCCAGCAACCCGACGCCCAGAGACTGGGCCAGCACTTCGCCGCCCCCGTGACCGTACAGCTCGTAGCGCTCGCCGTTTTCAGCGGTGAACCACGACTGGTTCTCGACGACTCCTCGCACGGGCAGGCGAAGCTGTCGCGCCATGACTGCGGCTCGCTGGGCCACACGCTCGGCGGCGACCTGTGGCGTCGTCACCACCAGTACCTCGGCGCGGGGCACGAACTCCGCGATCGACATCGCGACGTCGCCGGTCCCAGGCGGGAGATCGAGCACGAGGAAATCCGGCTTGCCCCAGTGCACGTCGACGAGGAACTGCTCCAGGGCCTTGTGCAGCATCGGTCCCCGCCACATCACCGCCTGGTCCTCATCCACGAAGAAACCCATCGAGATGCACCGGACGCCGTGCGCCACCGGCGGTATGAGAAGATCACCGAGCAATGCCGGCGGACGGTCGATCCCCAACATGGACGGAACCGAGAAGCCGTAGACGTCAGCGTCGAGGATCGCCACCGACGCGCCGCGCTGTGCCAATGCGACGGCGAGGTTCACCGTCACGGTCGACTTGCCTACCCCACCTTTTCCCGAGGAGACGGCGATGACCCGGGTGCGCGACGCCTTGTCGGCAAAGGGGTTCGCTCGCGGCGTGGGCCCAGCGGCGCTTTGCCTGCGCCCGTCGGCACCGCCAGCACCACCGCGATGCTCGTGCCCTCCGTGATCAAGCCCGGAATCGCCCGCGGCCGCAGACTCCGCTGAGTGCGCCTCCGGCGCACGGCCGAGCTCGTGGAGCCTCGCCCGCAGCTGGGTCTCCTCGGCGTTGCTCATGGCGACGAACTCGACCTTCGCGTCGGCGCCCCCAGCCGCGGCGACGGCCTTGGCTATCTCGTCGACGAGCTGACTCGGCGCGGGATGCCCAGCCTCCGGCACGGCCACCACGACTTCGGTCCGGCGCCGCTTGGCACGAACAGAGCGGAGCGATCCGAGGTCGCCGAGAGTGTGGAAGAGGCCCGGGTCCACCACCGCGCGGACGGTTTCCTCGAGGCGGTCCTCGGGAACCGTCATCTGCGCGTCCGGAGCCCGGTCATGGCACGTCCTCGTTCGAAATTGGCGATGTGCGCGCCCTTCGGGCGGCCACCGGTACGCTATCGGTGTGAGTGCGAGCGCCCGCCGGGCACAGGGACGGGTGAGCACAGACGAGGGTTTCTCGGCGACGGTGGCCGCGATCACGTCCGCGTTCGGTGACGGCACGCGGCGACAGATCTACTTGTTCGCCAGGGAACGCCGCGGCGTCACCGCCACCGAGGTGGCCGAGCAGTTCGCCCTTCACCCCAATGTCGCCCGCCATCACCTCGACAAGCTGGCCGGCGGCGGTTACCTCACCGTCTTCGTCGACCATGCGGGCGCTGGGGTCGGGCGGCCCTCCAAGCGCTATCTTTCGGGCACGGCTGACACCGCAGCCGCCATCCCGGCGCTGCGCGACGACCTCCTGCTTGCCCTCCTCGGCCGCCTTCTCACCATCGTCGACCCGGTCCAGGCCGAGCAGATCGCCTACGAGGTGGGCGCCGAGTACGGCCGTTCACTCGCCCTGCAGATGGCTCCGGGCGACGCGCCGAAGTCTCTCCGCTCCGCCATGCAATCGGTGGCCGACGCGCTCACCGCGCACGGATTTGCTGCGCACGCCGGCGGCGCCGGATCGCCCAATGCCGTCGTCCGCGACCACTGCCCGTTCGGCGACGCCGCCATCGATCACCCTGTGCTCTGCGCGGCCGACCGGGGCCTCGTCGAGGGCCTGTTGAACGGTCTGTGCGGAGACTGCGTGCCGGTCCAGCTCTCGTCGCGCGCCCGAGGCGACGAGGTCTGCGCCACCGTCGCGGGCTGACCCCTGACCGCGGGCCCGTCCGGGCGGGTGCACCGTTGAGCGACCGGCATTACCTCGATCACGCGTCGACCTCGGTTCTCCGACCCGAGGCAGCCCAGGCGGTTGCAGATTGGATCGACGGAGGCTGGGCCGGCGATCCGGGTCGAGTGCACGCCGAGGGCCACGCGACACGCGACGCCGTCGAGTCGGCACGCGAGTCCGTCGCCGCCCTGCTCGGGACGACGGCGAACCGTGTCGTGTTCACGAGCGGTGGCACCGAGGCTGCCAACGCTGCGATCTTCGGCGCCGGCCAGGCCCGGCTCGGCCAAGCGATGATCTGCGCGGACGTCGAGCATTCCTGCGTTCGGGAGGCGGCTCGCCGGGCTGGGGAAGTCCTCATCCTCGAGGCGGACAGGACAGGTCGTGTCGATCTCGAGCATCTCGACTGGCTGCTCGCAGGCGCCGGCGCCAGACCGACGGCCCTCGTGAACTGCCAGTGGTGCAACCACGAAGTCGGGACCCTGCAGCCTGTGTCCGAGGTCGTCGCCCGATGTCAGGCCGCCGGCGTGCCCGTTCACATCGACGCCGCCGCGGCCGCCGGCCACGTACCCCTGCAGCTCGATGCTCTGGGGGCCGACCTCGTCTCTGTTAGCGCCCACAAGCTGGGAGGGCCACCAGGGGTCGGCGCCCTCGTAGTTCGCCGGGGCCTCCGGCTCGAACCTTTCATCATCGGTGGCGCGCAAGAACGCGCGCGCCGGGGTGGTCTCGAGAACGTGCTTGGAATCGTCGGTTTTGGAGCGGCGGCAGCCGCGCTCGGCGAGCCGGGGAGGCTGCCAGCCGAATCTGCTGCGGCCCGCCGGCTCACCGATGCGCTCGCCGAAGTCGCGACCGCCCTCGACGACGTGCTAGAGCTCGGCGACGTCGTCCGGCGCGCGCCGCACATCGTCAGCGTGGCCGTTGGCGGCGTACAAGCCGAGGCCGTGCTGATCGGCCTCGACCGGGCCGGCGTGGCTGCGCATTCGGGGTCTGCGTGCTCGTCCGAGTCGATCGAACCCTCGCCGGTCCTTGCCGCCATGGGGGTCGATCCCGACAGCTCGCTTCGCCTCTCGGTCGGTTGGTCGACGACTGAGGCCGACGTGGAGGCGTTCGCGGCAGCCTTCCCGCCCGTCGTAGAACGCCTGCGAGCGCTCGGGGCTACCGGTACCGCCGGCGAATAGGAGCCGGCCGTGCGCCGCGAGCCGGCGGCGGGGCTCGTCCTCGCTGCGGCTGCGGCACTTGTTTCGCAGCGGCTGCGGGGCTCGTCCTCGCTGCGGCCGGGGTGCGACGTCCTTATGCGCTGCCTCAGCCGGCCGCGGCGCTCGCCTTCGCCGTGACATAGCTCGGCGGCAACGGTTCCCGGGCCGCCGCGAAGGCTTTCGCCGCTATGGGCGCGACGGACGTGAGCAGGTTCTTGGAGGCGCCCGCACGCAAAGCGTCCCGGAACTGAACCGAGGCCGCCTTGGGATTGCCGAAGTCCTCGTAAAGGATGACGCCGTAGAGCGCGTGACCGTCGGGATATCCGGGCGCCACCTTGACGGCCTTTGCGACCGAGGCGTCCCCACGTGCGAGCACGACCCGGTTCCTCGCTGAGAGCCCAGCGAGGCGGATCAGCCACCCGCCGTAGGCGAGCGCGTCCGGTTGGTTCGGGTCCGTCCGCAACACCTGGTCGTAGAGCTGGACCGCTTCGGCCACCTGCCCTTCGCTGCCGACGACGGCGGCCCGTGCGAGTGTCTCCTGTTCCTGCTGAGCCCCCGAAAGCGACACTGATCCCGTGGCCGATTCGCCCGGTAGGCGGACACCTGCGAGCGACGCCGCGAGCAGCGCGGCCGCCGCCACGAAGCAGCTCGCGGACGCGATCCCGACCACCAGCCTCGTTCGCCTCCTGCCGAGCGCCCGGCGAAGGCGGCTGCCCAACGGGCCGGCGGTCCCCGTGACGGCCGTCTCGGGCGCGGCGCTCGCGAGGCCGGCGGTCCC
This sequence comes from uncultured Acidimicrobiaceae bacterium, assembly GCA_963703655.1. GTDB lineage: Bacteria > Actinomycetota > Acidimicrobiia > Acidimicrobiales > Bog-793 > CAVPFA01. The sequence goes on from CAVPFA010000004.1 coordinate 69,882, forward strand.
CGTGACGGCCGTCTCGGGCGCGGCGCTCGCGAGGCCGGCGGTCTCGGGCGCGGCGATCGCAGTTTCGACTTCGTGGAGCCTCTGGCTGTAGCGGGAGTGAAGGACTGCGAAGTCCTCGGCTTCCACCTCGCCGGCCTCTCGCTCTCTCTCGAGATCCTCGATCGAGGCTCGAAGGAATTCCCGCTCGTTCGCCAGGCTGGCGCGGCTTTGACTTTCAACGCCGTTGCCCGCGGAATGTGTGGCCAGGCGCTTCGCGGCCGAGCGCCTGGGGCTCACCCCGTCTCCTCCAGGCGGCGCCGGCGCCACAGGTACAAGGTCAGCAGGACCGCGGCTCCGCCCAGCGCCGATACCGGCACGAGCCACAACAAGAGGTCCGCCCCCGATCCCGTCGGTACGAGCAGTACTTGCTCACCGAAACGGGCCACGACGAGCTGCTCAATCCGCGAGTCGATGAGGCCTTCGTGGACCCAGGCGGCGACATCGGCGCGCAGTGCCACGGCGATGGGCGCGTCAGACTGCCCTATGGAAAGGTCGGCACAGCTCGGGCACTTGATGACGCTGTCGAGGTGGGCGATCCTGGCTGTTGCGCTCGGCGGAGACGGGTGCACGCTCCCGATGCCCAACGCGATCGCCGCGACGACGGCCACCAGCACCCAGGCGGGTCGAGAGGCGACCAAGGACGCTATCGAGCGCCGGCCCGTCGAGGCCAGGCGACCGGTTGCTCTGCGGCCAGGAGCCGAGGCCGCTCCTTGGCCTCCTGCGGTTCGGATGCCGATGTCCGCGCTCACCCGCTCGCCGCCACGGCCTTCGCGACAAGACGGTCAAGAGCGCCAACCGTCACGCCACCGAGAATCCGATCCACGACCCGGCCATCAGGCGCGATGAGAAACGACTGCGGCGGGTCGTCGACCCCGTAGTTGATCGCGATCTTCTCGTTCGGATCGTCGACCGATGGCCACGTTGCGCCCACCTGTCGCTCGAAAGCAGCCGCGTTCCCCGCACTGTCGCCGAAGACCACCCCCAACACCGCGACTCGCCGGCCTGCGGGATGGCTGAACGCGAACTTGACGAGGTCAGGTGACTCGACCCGGCAGGGGGGGCACCAGCTCGCGTAGAAGTTGAGGAGGACGAAGCGGCCTCGCAAGAAAGCCAGCGAGGAATGCCCTCCCGTGAGGTTCGGGCCCGCGACGGGCGGCGCGGGCATGCCGATCAAGGAGCTCGGCGCCGTCTGTGTCGCCGGCGCCCGGGTCGCCAGCACGGCGACCAACGCGAGAGCGCCGAGCCCGACGCCACACGCGCTCCAGCGGGCCAGCTTCATCTGACGGGGTCGCTTGCTCACGAACCTGCCCCGGCCCCGACAGGAGAAGGCTCCATACCCGGCTCGGCGGGCTTCGGCCGGCCGGCCCTCGAGCCATTCGGCCGTGCGACCGAGGCGTCCGCCAGCTCGTCCGCAACATTCGCCCTCGATGTCGCTGTCCGTTGATCGGCGTGATCTGCGTGATCTTCGTGACCTGAGTGATCTGCGCCATCTGAGCGACGCCGGCGGCGGCCCGGGATCGCGGCCAGCGCCGCGCCGAACGCGGTGACGGCCCCACCGACCCAGAGCCACAGCACCATCGGCTGGATGACGACGTCGATGGTGGCCGGACCGTGGGGCGAGACTGCTATGTCGGCCACGGTGAGGTATGTGTCCTCTGTCACCGACGAATCCACTGCCGGGGTGCCGATCCCCTCGCTTCCGGGAAACACGCTGATGGCCGGGTAGAAACGCGCCCGGTCGACCTGTACCGCCGCGATCTCACCGCTCTTGTTCGGAAGGGAGAAGCGTTTCGCCCCGATATAGGTAAATGTGTGCCCGTCGTAGCGGACCGACTGGCCGGGCTTCAGCACAAGTTGCGTGCGCTGCCCGTACGAGGTGGCAGCCGCCAGCCCAACGGCCACGAGGACCACCCCGAGGTGCACGATCATCCCGCCGTTGGCTCGGCCGAACAGGGTCCGCCAGACACCGAGCCCGGCCCTGTGAGAGGCCGCGGCTGAGAGCACGAGTTGACGTAACGCGCTCGCAGCGGCGAACCCGCCGAGCCCGAATGCCAAGAGCGGTGTGAATCCCCGCACGCCGGCCAGGACGCAGACCACTACGACGAAGACCCCGGCCCAGGCCGGGATCGCGAGCCGGCGGCGCAGCACGCCTGGGCCCGCCTTCCGCCACGGGAGCGCCGGCGCCACGGCCATGAAGAACAGCAGCGCGAAGCCGATCGGGAGCGTCATGAGGTCGAAGTACGGCCTTCCGACGGTGACCTGCTGGCCGTTCAATGCCTGGACCAAGAGCGGGAAGACGGTCCCGAGCAGCACGACGAGAGCGAACCCGGCGAACAGGAGGTTGTTGACCAGAAAGGCTCCCTCCCGTGAGACCGCGGCATCGATCGTTCCCGGTGAGCGGAGGGTTTCGCCCCGCCAAGCGATCAGCCCGACTCCGAGCGCGACGACGAGGCCGAAGAACCCCAGAAGCACCGGGCCGATCGTCGAGTCCGAAAAGGAGTGCACCGACACGAGCACGCCCGAACGGGTGAGAAACGTCCCGAGAATTGTGAGTGAGAACGCCGCGATCAGAAGCGACAGGTTCCAGACTCGAAGAAGCCCCCGCCGCTCTTGGACCATCACCGAGTGCAGATACGCAGTGCCGCAAAGCCAAGGCAGGAGGGCGGCGTTCTCGACCGGGTCCCAGCCCCAGAAACCGCCCCAGCCAAGGACCTGGTAGGACCACCATGCCCCCATCACGATGCCGATCGTCAGGAAAGCCCATGCGAACAGCGTCCAGCGGCGGGTTTCGAGCAGCCAGCCCTCGTTCAGGCGCCCGGTGACGAGCGTGGCGATGGCGAAGGAGAACGGTACGGTGAACCCGACGAATCCCAGGTACAAGAAGACCGGGTGAAAAGCGACGAGCGGATTGTCCTGTAGGAGCGGGTTCGGCCCCGCGCCGTCGGCTGGGACGTGGCCTGCGACCGCCGCGAACGGGTTCGCCGGACCGGCGATGAGGGCGAAGAAGAAGACTGCGACACAAAGGCCGATCAGGCTGGCCCACGCAACGAGCGGATCGGACGCCCGCTTGCGGAACCAGTGGGTCATCGCTGCCAGATACCCGGCGAGGATCAGAGCCCAGAGCAGGATCGAGCCTTGGAGCGCCGACCACATGCCGGTGATCGAGTACAGGAGGGGCGTTTCTCGGCTGTTGTTCGCCGCCACGAACGCGATCGAGAAGTCGTGCTCCAAGAAGGCCCGCTCCATGCCGATTGTCGACAGGACAGCACCGGCGAGAACCCACAGCGCGAACGTCCGGGCGTGGCGGAAAACCGACGCTCGCCCCGTGGCCAGACCGACCCCGATCGTGGCGACGCCCGAGACCGCGGCGATCAGGCTGAGCGCGACTCCGATCAGACCCAGATCGGCGTTCATCTCGTCGACCCGTTGAGCGCCTTCACTCGGTTCGGATGCGCAGCGATGTAGGCATTGGAGTGCTTGACGAGTATCTGGTCCGAGGCGAACCGGTCCGTCGTGCCGACAAAATGACCCACCACGACGACCGGGATCCCCGCTTGGAACAGTTGCGGGGGGGAACCCGTGTTGGTCACGGCAATCTTGACACCGCTGGACTCGACCGCGAACGACACGATCGCCCCCGTCCCGCCCCCGAGGCTGTGAATGGTCCCCGGCACCACGGTGCCCTCGAGTTGAAAGGTGCTGTCGCCAAGCGTCGCTCTCTGCGCAACCGCCTCGTTCGCAGTCTTGAAGAACACGATGGCCGAGGTGATCCCCTTGAAGACGAGGAAACCGATCGCCGCGACGATGACGACCCCGACCACTCCCACCCGGCGCCGCTGACGATGCTGTTCGGGGCTGAGGTCCCTCGAGCGCCGCTGAGGGCCGACCGGAGCGGTGCCGGCGTCCCCGGACCTCGGCTCGTCCTCGTCGTGATCTCGGGGTGCGATCGGGCCGTGTCCTGGAATCCGGACGTCGGTCATGGCGATGTTCCCGCCCTGGACTGCTCGGCGTTTGCCACCGTGGGCTCGGGTTGGCCGGCGGGAGCCCCGGCAGACGGGTTCGAGACGGCGGGTCTCGAGGCTTCGTCGATTCGCCGCCGAGCGGCCCGCTCGCGACCGAGGAGGCTGATCGAGTAGGTTCCGAGCGTGCCGAGTATGACCACGTAGCCAGCTTCCACGTAGCCGTTCATCTGGCCACCGCCTCCGCACGGCGCTCGGCGATCGCGACCTCGAGCCCCTCGGTCTCCTCGAGGGCGTGCAGTGTCGCAAGGCGGTAGCGGTGCACCATCATCCAGACGTAGACGAGGGTGAACGAGACGAACCCCAGCAGGAGGGTCCACGCCATGGAGCCGTGCACGTATGTCTTGCCCGTGATCGGGTTGTCGAGCGATTGAGTCTGGTGCAAGCTCCGCCACCAGTCGACCGAGAAGTAGACGATGGGCACGTCCACGAACGCGACAAGGGCGGCGATCGCCGACCGGCGCGCCCGAACGTGGAATTCGCCGGGCACGCGGCGCAAGGCGAGGTAGCCCAGGTACAAGACGAACAGCAGTGCCGTCGTCGTGAGCAGCGGGTCCCAGACCCACCACGCCCCCCATGTGGGACGTCCCCAGATCGATCCCGAGACCAGCGTGAGGCCGGTGAAGACGACGCCCACTTCTGCCGAAGCGCCGGCAAGCCGGTCGAAGCGATCGGCCCTCGTTCGCGGCCAGAGGTAGAGGAGGCTTGCGAGGCCGGCGACTCCGTAGGCAAGGAACGCTACCCATGCCATCGGGGGATGGACGTAGAGCAACCGCACGAGGTTGCCCATGAACTCGTCCGGTGGAGTGACGACGAGGCCCAACCAGACCGTCGCGGCTACGCCCACGAGTGAGGCTGCCCCCAGCAACCGGAGAGCGACGGACGCCTGGCGGGGTGCGCGCGCACGGGTCGGTGTGCTCATTCGTCCTCCAGGAGCGGTCCGAAGGCGACTGTGCCGATCGCGGTGTAGAGCACGGCGAAGACGACGAGCACATCGAGCCATCCTGTGGCTCGCCCAGGCGTTCCGCCGAGGGCGTCCTCCCACGCCTTGGTCGCAGCGAGGAGGACCGGAGCGACCACGGGGAGGAGGAGAAGGGGGAGGAGAGTTTCTCGGGTCCGGAGGCCCGACGCCACGACGCCGTAGAGGGTCCCGACCGCCGCGAGGCCGAGGGTGCCCGCGGCGCACGCTGCGACCAGGACGAGCGCCCCGGAGAGCTGTGCCCCGTAGAGAAACGCAACGCCGATCGTGAGCGCGGCCTCGAGCACCAGAAGCTGGGCGGCGATGGCGCAGGCCTTGCCGAGGAAGATTCCGGCCGGGTCGAGGCCCGACAGGCGCAGCCCGTCCCGGGCGGCGTCGGCCGACTCGATGGCGTAGCTGCGCTGCACGGCCAGAATCGTCGACAGCAGGACCGTGATCCAGAACAATCCCGCAGAGGCCGGCGCAAGGACCTGACGGTCGGGGCCGAGCGCCAGGCCGAACAGGAGCAGGACGGCGAGAGCGAACGGGCCGACCTGATTCAGGCCAACCCGTGACCGGATCTCGATCCGCAGATCCTTCCCGGCCACGAGGACGGCGTCACGCAACATGCGCCGGCGCCTCCTTGACCGACGGGATGTTCGAGTGCCTGGCCCCCTGCGCATGGGCCGGCGCCTCCGCGACAGACGGGATGCTCGAGTGCCCGTCCGCCTGCGCGACCGCCGGCGCAACTGGGACGGGCAGCTCACCGGGCGACAGCTCACCGGCCGTTCGCTCACCGGGCCGGAGTTGCTCGAGCGGTTCGACCACACGACCGCCGGCGAGATGGACGATCCGATCGGCGACAGTGCGGGCACGATCGTGCTCGTGGGAGGCGAACACGACGGTGCGGCCGGCCGCAGCGGACCCCGCAAGAAGCTCGTCGAGAAGATCGCGGCCGTCGTGATCCAGCCCGGCATGCGGTTCGTCGAGCAACCAGAGGCGAGCGCCGCGCGCGACCAACACAGCCAAACAGGCGCGGCGCTGCTGTCCGGCGGAGCAGCGGCGCACGGGCGTGGACGCCAGCCGGCCCGCGAAGCCCAGTTGCTCGAGGGCCGGGCCGATCCCCGCGACGGTGCTTCTTGCCGCTCGAACCGCAAACCGCAGGTTCTCCTCTACCGTCAGCTCCTCGTACAGGAACGACTGATGTCCGAGCATCCCGACCTCGCGCCGCACCGCGCGCCGATCAGCCATGAGGTCCCGGCCGAGCACCGTGGCCTCGCCCGAATGCACCTCCAGCAAGCCGGCGAGAACCTTGAGAACGCTGGTCTTGCCTGCGCCGTTCGGACCGCGCAAGTGCACTACCTCGCCCTCGGCAACTTCGAACGAAGCTCCTGCAAGGAGGGGGAAGCGGCCGGCGAGCGCTACGGCCTCGTGGAGACGAACGGCAGGCGCCATGGAGATCTCGACCATGCTATGGGCCAGCGGGTCTCGCGGGCCAAGCGGGAGGCTGGCCCGGGCGTCCGCCACCGCTTCGGCCGCCGCGCCTGCGAGGCTCCTGCCGCCGCTCCCGCCGGATCAGGCGCCGTGGCGGCGGAGAGCGTCGAGGTCGGCGTCGACCATCATCTCGACTAGCCCTACGAAGTCGACTTGGGTCTTCCAACCAATCTTGTCGCGGGCCTTGGCGGCGTCGCCGACCAGGAGGTCCACCTCCGCCGGCCTAATGAAGCGCTCGTCGACCTGGACGTGGTCCTCGTACTCGAGGCCCGCCCTGGCGAAGGCGACCTCGCACAGCTCACGCACCGAGTGCGTCTCGCCCGTGGCCACGACATAGTCGTCCGGCTTGTCCTGCTGGAGCATCGCCCACATCCCCTGGACGTAGTCTCCGGCGAAGCCCCAGTCACGTTTCGCTTCAAGGTTCCCAAGCCGGAGCTCGCGGTCGAGACCGAGCTTGATCCGCGCGACGCCGTTGGAGACCTTGCGAGTGACGAACTCGAGTCCCCTCCGCGGGCTCTCGTGATTGAAGAGGATCCCCGACGAGGCGTGCAAGCCATAGCTTTCGCGGTAGTTCACGGTGATCCAGTGCCCGTAAACCTTCGCCACGCCATAGGGACTCCGCGGATAGAAGGGGGTGTGCTCGGTCTGGGGGACTTCGCGAACCTTTCCGAACATCTCCGACGAGCTCGCCTGGTAGAAACGAATCTCGGGATCAGTCAGCCGGATGGCATCGAGGACGCGGGTGACGCCGAGGGCCGTGACCTCGCCGGTGAGCACCGGCTGCTTCCAAGAGGTCTGGACGAAGGACTGTGCGGCGAGGTTGTAGACCTCGCTCGGGCGATGCTCTCGGAGGACCTCGATGATCGATACCTCGTCGAGGACGTCCGCCGACACCAGTGTCAACCTGTCTTGAATGTGCGCGATTCGCTCGAAGTTCAAGGTGCTCGAGCGTCGGAGCATCCCGATCACTTCGTAACCTTGCGACAGCAGCCATTCCGCCAGATAGGAGCCATCCTGACCGGTTATGCCCGTGATCAGCGCCCGCTTTTGCACTGCCCCCGTTCTAGAGGCTGGTGGGCGCGCCCGCAAGACAAACCCAATTCGCACAGGCACTCCCCTCTCGGGTCTGAGTGTCGGCGCGTCATGACCGGCCGGCGCCGCTCAAGACTCGGCAGCCGCGGTTTGTGGTCTTGCTTTAGGGCTCGGGCCACCTGGGTTCTCTGTGCTCGGCGAATGCCGCCCGCCCCTCAGCGGCCTCGTCGCCGAGCGTCGCGACCGTGAGCAGGGGATGGAGATATCTGAGCGCCTCCCGAGGTGGGAAGGCGAGCGTCATGTAGAAGGATTCGCGGCCGGCCCGCATGGCACCGGGTGGCTTGCGTGCGAGAACTCCGGCCAGCTCGTCGACAGCTGAGTCCAGGTCGGCAACCGCCACGACCCGGTTCACGATGCCGAGCCGCTCGGCTTCCTCGGCTCCGACCCGGCGGCCGGTCATCATGAGCTCGAGTGCCCGCTTGGGTGTCATCGCCTGAAGCAGAGCGACCGTGACCATGTAAGGCCAGATGCCGACGTCGATCTCGGGTGTGCCGAAGATCGCATCGTCGGCGGCCACGACCAAATCGCAGGCGAGCGCCAGGCCCATCCCGCCAGCTAGCGCGTAACCCCGGACCCGGGCGATCGACGGCTTGCCAAGGTCCCACAAATCCTCGAAGAGCCGACCGAGGTCGCCTCTGGCCTCGTGGTGCACGCCCGCGCGCGAGCCGCCGGCGCCTTGCGGAGGTGCCACTGGCGAACTTGTCCCGACTAGATCGGCACCTGCGCTGAACGCACGATCGCCCGCACCGGTGAGGACGACGACACGGACGGCTGGATCCGCCCGCGCGTCGGCGAGCGCTGCTCGCAGGAGTGCGATCACCTCGCCTGATAGCGCGTTGCGTCGCTCGGGCCGATTGATGGTGATCCGGCGCACCGGCCGCAGGTGGTCGGCGACGACTTCGGCTGGGTTGTCGCTAGGCACCACCACACGAACGCTATCGCCCTGTCAAGGGGGCGAAGGAGGAAACGGAGCAGATGTGCGGTGGCATTGCGCCGCGGCAGTGGCATTGCGCGGCGGCGGGAGCAGCACCGCGGCAGGGGCCTTGCGGGCGGGCATCGCCGTCTCGGCGCCGGGCGGAGGTTTTTCCACAGCTACGGTGCGTGGGTGCACATCCCAGCCACGGGCAGAGTGGCCATCGTTTCTTACAGACTCGGCAGCGGAGACGGCGTCTCGGCAGAAGCGGCGAAGTGGGGCTGGGCCTTTCGGCAACTGGGGTTCGACGTGACGACGGTCGCTGGCAGCGGCGAGGCCGATCGCCTCGTACCAGGGCTAGCTGTGAATGCGGACGTCACCGATATGCCCCGCCTGCGGTCAGAGGTTGCAGAGGCGCTCTCGGGGGCGGACTTGGTGCTCGTGGAGAACCTTTGCTCCCTTCCCCTGAGTCCCGTGGCAGGCCAGGTCGTCTCAGCAGAGCTGCGCGGAAGGCCGGCCATCCTTCGCCACCACGACCTTGCTTGGCAACGCGCTCACCTAGCACATCTCGGTCCGCCCCCTACCGACCCGGCGTGGCGACACGCTTGCATCAACGCACGATCACAGCGAGAGCTCGCGGCGAGGGGCATCCAAGCCGAGCTCTTTTACAATTGTTTCGATCCGAATCCACCGAGGGGTAACCGCACGTCCGTACGAGCCGCACTCGGCGTGAGCGAAGACGAACTTCTCGTGCTTCAACCCACCCGAGCGATCCGAAGAAAGAACGTCGCCGGCGGGTTGCGTCTCGCCGGCGACCTCGACGCCACCTATTGGTTGCTCGGGCCACCGGAGGATGGTTATGACGAGGAGCTCGAGCGGCTGCTCGAGGTGGCGCGGCGAAAGACGAAGGTACTGCGAGGACAAGGGCTGCCCGGCGCGACGATGGCGGACGCGTACGCGGCCTGCGACCTTGTGACGCTGCCGTCCACCTGGGAAGGGTTCGGCAACCCGAGCATCGAGTCCGCTCTCAGCCGCCGTCCGCTGGCGATGGGGCCGTACCCCGTCGGCCGCGAGCTTCGTCGCTTCGGGTTCCGATGGTTTCCAATAAACGATCCCGATCCCGTCCTCGCTTGGTTGGCGAATCCCAGCCCGGAACTGCTCGACCGCAACCAAGCGGTGGCAAGAGCGCACTTTTCGCTCGCGGATCTGCCCGCCCGGTTAAGCGCATGGCTGGCTCGACCGGTCTGACCGAGGCGGAGGCGCATGGCTGGCTCGACCGGCCTGACCGAGGCGAATTGGATCCGATCGGCGTCTCATGCCTGGGGAGCGACCGTCGACAGGTTCGGCGGTGTGCCCGATCGGTAGGATTCGGGCTCGTGGTCGTGACCGGTCCCGCTGTCGTGTCGAGCAGGCCCCGGCTCCCCGCCGCTAGTCGCAGACGGCAACTGCTCGACGTAGCCCTCCAGACATTTGCCCGAAGGGGACTCGACGCGACGACCATGGACGACATCGCGCACGCAGCTGGCGTGACGAAGCCGCTCTTGTATCAGCATTTCAAGTCCAAGCGCGCGCTGTTCCTGGAACTTCTCGACGACGTCGTCGTGCGGATCATCGATGCCCTGACCGCCGCCACCGAGTCAGCTCCAGGTCCACGTCAGCAGGTAGAGGCGGGTTTCTCCGCGTACTTCGGGTTCGTGCTTCACAACGAGTCCGCAATCCGTCTGCTGTTGGACAGCAGGCTCCCCCACGACCTCGAGCTGGCTCGAGCCATGCGCCGGGTCAACGACACGATCGCCGAGGCAATTGCACCGCTCATCAACGCGGACATCGATCCACAACATCAACGGGTTCTGGCTGCCGCGGTTGTCGGCATGGCCGAGGGCGTGAGCCGGGATTGGCTGCGTTTCCAGTCCGATCGCGGTCCCGCTGGGTCGAGCGAAGCTCTCAACGCGGAGGCGAAGGTGCTCGCAAGGAGGGTCGCGGAGCTCGCCTGGGCTGGGCTCCGACTCGTGCATCGGGATTCGTGAGGGCCAGACGACGCGGCTTCGAGGGAGTCCCTTGACTCGCACATGCTCCTCACCTCCTCGCACAGAACGTATGTTCGCAACGACAACCTAACAGGGGGGTGTATTAGCGGCACAGAGGGGGGCGGCGGCCGCGGGGCGGGCGGGGCCGGCGGGGGGCAGGCCGGCGGGGGGGGCGCCGGCACGGCGCGACCCGTCTGCCGAGGCCCGGGTGGCCGGCGGGGGGCGCGACCGGCGGGCCGCCGCGGCCACCGCGGCCGGCCGGCTTGCTCAGCCAGCGAGGCGCGGCCCACGATGGCGGCATGGGCGATCCTGATGGGCCGTTTGGCGCCATCGGGCTCGACATCGGTGGCACCAAGATCGCCGTCGGTCTCGCGACCGGCATCTCGGGTCGGCTCGAGCACCGAGCTAGTGAATGGACTCGCCCAGAACTCGGAATCGCGAGCGTTCTCGACGCGGCCGACGCGCTCATCCAGGACGCCGCCGCTGTGGCCAGCTCGAAGGCCATCGTCGTTTCGGGTCTCGGAATCGCCGTGCCGGAACTCGTGGACACCGTCGGAGAAATCTGCAGCAATGCAGTCGTGGTGGGCCTCAGCTCGGCCAACCTCCGATCTCGGTACTCCGAATTCGACGTCGTCGTAATCGAGTCGGACGTGCGGGCAGCCGCCTTGGCCGAGGCACGTGTCGGCGCCGGCGGACGGTTCGAGTCCTTTTGCTATGTCAGCGTCGGAACCGGCATAAGCCACTGCCTGGTGCAGGGCGGTTTGCCGTGGGGAGGGTCGAGGGGAGGCGCGATCCTGCTCGGCAGTTCGGTGATGGCCGAATGGCGCGAGGAGGGCATTTCACGGCGTTGGGTGCTCGAGGAAATGGCCTCGGGACCCGCCCTGCTCGAGCGCTACCGATCGCTGGGCGGCGCCGCCACCAGCGTCCGAGCCGTCCTGGACGCCTACGGTACCGATGCGCACGCGACCCGTTCGGTAGACGACGCCGCGGCGGCTCTCGGGATCGGTCTCGCGACGCTCGTCAACCTTCTGGACCCGGCGTGCCTCATTGTCGGGGGCGGTCTTGGAACCGCCCCAGGACCGTACTTCGAGCTTTCGGTGTCCTCTGCCCGCGCACACATCTACTCAGGAAGCGCCGGGAACATTGGCATTCTGCGAGCAGAATGTGGTGAGGACTCAGCAGTGTTGGGAGCTGCAATGCTCGCTATGGACTCCGCTCGCGCCTCAGCCGAAACGGGAGCGCCCCGACGGAGCTCTGGAGGTCAGCCGCGACGACAATCCTGAGCGACGGGCAGAGAGGAACTCTCCGGATCAGCCCGAGCGGTGTCGTTGCCTGTCAAAACAGGGCCTGAAACTCCACACAACCGACCGAACCGGCGTGAGGGTCATGACGTCAGGGTCTTCCCCGCAGGCCGAGTCGAGCGGGCCGCCCAATCGGCACGATCCATCCTCCAGACACAGCTCACCCCGGTCTCGTCAGGCGCAGCAATCTCGTCCGGCTCTTCGCGCACCATCACGAAACCCAGCTTGAGCGGAACTCGCCCGCTGGCCGCGTTCGCCTTGTCGTGATGGATCTCGATATGGGTCACGTCCGGAAGGTTCAGTCCGAGCGTCGTCAGCGCCCCTGCCGCCGCGGTCGCAAACCCGCGGCCGGTGAAGGCCTGATGCACCCAGTAGCCGATCTCGAGCCCGCCCTGATCAATCCGCCGCATGAGACCTGCGCCGCCGACGACAACGGACGCCTGAAACATCCCAAAGGTGTATTGAGTGCCTTCGTACCAGTCGCGTTCCCACCGAGCGAGGAGCTCCTCGCGATCCTTTAAGGTCGTCGGTTCGAGGGCGATCCATGGCATCCACGGCCTGAGATGCTCCAGGCTCTCGCCAACCGCCAACGCCACGGCCGGCGCGTCCTCGCGCCGGTAACGGCGGAGCACGAAGTCGTCGAGGACAACCTCGCTGGGAGGGACGGGACGCACCTGCATAGGCTTCACAATAAGGCGACCTCAACGCCACCTCGGAATGTCCGCTGCTTCGGTGTGCACCAATCTCGGAACTGGTGTTTCAGGTCCGCAGAGTCGAGCCTCATCGCACCTACCATGACGACATGAGCTATCGGGGAGCCGAGGGTGCAAGGGCCCGGTCGATGCCACGAGCCCCTGCTCAAGGCTTGGCAGGCGTGCCGACGCGAGAGCGGGACTCCGGTCGCGCGGCGGGCTCTCGAAGTGGACCACAGCGAATATGACGCGGGACCTCCATAACGAGCAGGCTCAAGCTGCGTGGGGCTGGCCCTCTCAAGGTGAACCACGATGGCCGGCTCAGCTCGCGATCCTCGTCGCCATTGCTCTTTACTTCGCCTTGCCAGATGGGCTGATCGCGCACCTCGGACCGAGAGCGGTCCTCCCCTCATTCGAATTTGCGCTCGGAGTCACGCTGATCATCGTGAGCCCAAGACGCATCACCCGGGAAGCAAGGCTGATCCGACTAGCCGCGATAATTCTGATCGGACTGATCAACATCGCCAACGTGGTGTCGCTGGGAGAGCTGATCAATGCGCTGCTTTACGGGACAACCACAATGGGCGGGCGGCAGCTGATCATCGCCTCGGTACCGATCTGGCTCACCAACGTCATTGTGTTCGGGTTGTGGTACTGGGAGCTCGACCGGGGCGGACCGGGTCGGCGGCTCCGGCCCGACCATCGCAGGCCCGACTTCCTCTTCCCCCAGATGTCCACACCGGGGTCCGCGGAGCCCGGATGGACGCCCGGATTCGTGGACTATCTGTACACGTCCTTCACGAACGCCACCGCGTTCAGCCCGACCGACACGATGCCGCTCACGCCTTCGGCAAAGCTCTTGATGGCCGTACAGTCAACTGCGTCGCTCCTCACCGGGGCGCTCGTCGTCTCTCGAGCGGTCAACATCCTTGCCTGAAGCACGCGCGCGCTTGCCTTCGGACGAGACGGCGAAGCTCGACCGGTGGGATCCCGACCAGTACTCGAAGTTCGCCGCCGAACGCGCTAGACCGTTCCACGACCTCCTGGCGTTGGTCGAGCCGGTTCCCGGCGGCAGCGTGATCGATCTGGGGTGTGGTACCGGAGAGCTCACTGCCCGCCTGCACGCGCACACCGAGGCGAGCACGACGATCGGATTGGACAGCTCGGAGGCGATGCTGGCCAAGGCTCGTCCGCTGGCCGGCAACGGCCTGCGATTCGAACTTGGTGACATCGGCGATTTCGACCCTGAGAGCGGCTTCGACGTCATCTTCAGCAACGCCGCGCTTCATTGGGTCCCGGATCATCCTCGCCTGCTGGCTCGAATGGCCGCTGGGCTCCGCCCCGGGGGTCAACTCGCCGTTCAGGTCCCTGCCAACTGGGACCACCCATCTCATGTGCTCGCCACCGAGGTGGCGCACGAGGCACCCTTCGGCGCACACATGAACGACGCGCCGGCGGCCCCGCACGCACCCTGCCCACCGGAACAGTACGCCGCCTTGCTCGACGAGATCGGCTTCTCAGACCAGCATGTGCGCCTTCAGGTGTATGGCCACCATCTGGCTTCGGCCACTGCGATCGTCGAGTGGACAAGGGGGACCAGCCTCTTGCGGTTTCAGAAGCTGCTCCCCGAGGAACTGTTCGACTCGTTCGTGGAACGCTATCGCCAGCGGCTGAGCGAGGCCCTCGGCGAGCAAGCGCCCTACTTCTACACGTTCAAACGCATTCTTTTCTGGGCACGGCTCGAGGGGAGCGTCGATATCCCGAAAGGCTCCTAACGAGGCGATGGCGCCGCGAGCGGGACAAGATCTCAGGTGAGCTCGGTCGGCGCCGAGCGGTGCGTGGCTTCTGGCACGAGACGCTCACGCAGTTCCGAATCGGTTGCCGACGTCGGGACGTTCGTCGCCCCGTCCGTCGGCGTGCCAGGAGACGAGCCCACTGCTTTCCGTAGTTCGATTTGTGGAATAAACCACGACACAAAGAACGCGATGGCCGCGATCGGTGCCGCGATGACGAACACCGTCTGGATCGACTCGGCGTACGCGGCGGCGATGCCATGGTGGACCGCTGAGGGAAGCTTGTCGAGGATCGCCGGCGTGATGCCGGAGCTAGATATTCCGCTCGGCAACTTGATGGAGGGGCCGAGATGTCTAATGAGGTTGCCGACGAGCACGTTGGAGAAGATGGCCCCGAAGATGGCGGTGCCAAAGGATCCTCCTATGGAGCGGAAGAACGTCGCTCCTGATGTGGCGACCCCCAGCTCGGAATAGGGCACCGCGTTCTGGACGATGAGCACAAGCACCTGCATTACGCTGCCGAGTCCCAGGCCGAGCACGAGCATGTAGAGCGCCGCGACGAGAGAGCTCGTCCCGATCCCCATCCGGGACAGCAGCAACAGCCCTACCGCGACGAGTGCGGTCCCGACGATCGGGAACACCCGGTAGCGGCCGGTCCGACTGATGATCTGTCCTGATCCGATCGAGACGACCAGCAGTCCTGCAAGGAGTGGGAGTAGCTGGAGGCCGGAGATCGTTGGCGACTCTCCGCGCACGATCTGGAAGAAGAGCGGCAGGTATGTGATCGCACCGAACATCGCAAAGCCAACGATAAAGCCGACGACATTGGCGGAGAAGAATGTGCGGTTGGAGAACAGGTGGAGGGGCAGCACCGGCTCGGTGGCGTGGCGCTCGACGACGACGAAGACGCCGGTGAGCACGGCGCCACTGACTCCGAACGCGATGATCGGTGCCGACTCCCAGCGATAAGTGGTACCACCGAGGCTGGTGAAGAGCACCAGAGAGGTGGTCGCCAGCACGAGGACGATGGTTCCGACGTAGTCAATGATGTGAGGGACCCGGCGTAGACGGCCCGGAACCTGACTGGCAACGACTGCGAGCGCCACGGCGCCGATCGGCACGTTGATGTAGAAGATCCAGCGCCAGGAGAGCTGTTCGACGAAGACTCCCCCGAGTAACGGTCCGATAATGCTCGCTACGCCGAAAACGGCACCGAAAAGCCCCTGATAGCGACCACGTTCCCGGGGAGGAACGATGTCCCCGACGATCGCCTGCGTGCCGACCATCAGTCCGCCGCTTCCGAGACCCTGAATGGCTCTGAAGGCGATGAGCTCGATCAAGGTGTGGCTGAGCCCCGCGAGAACCGACCCAGCCAGGAAGATGACGATGGCTGCCTGGAAGAAGATCTTCCGTCCGTATTGGTCGCCCAGTTTTCCCCACAGAGGCGTCGAGACTGTCGCCGCCAGCAGGTAGGCGACGACGATCCAGGAGAGGTGCGAGGCACCGTGGAGGTCGGCCACGATGGTTGGAAGCGCCGTCGCGACGATCGTCTGATCGAGAGCCGCTAGGAACATTCCGAGCATCAAGGCGCTGATGATGACGAGGATGCGCCGGTGGCTGAGGTTGAGGATGGGCGGCCCGTCGGTCGCTTCGGTTGTTGCCCCGCTCATCGGGCTATCGCGTGCGTGTCCATACCGTCATTCGCTCTCCAGCTGCCCCGAGGTAAGCGGTGAACCGACCGACATCTTCTCCAACGATGCAAAACCCGAAGAACCGCGCTCTTCGAGATAGAGCAGGGCCAACGCGACGTTCTGGCGAACGGACGCCTGATGCAGCCGCCATGTGGGGTGGAGGCCAAATTGCCAGCCGAGAGACTCAGTAGACACCGCACATGCCGTCGATCGACACCTCTTCGACGAGCAGATCCTCGACCAGAGGATCCTCGGCCAGGGGATCCTCGGCAAGGGGCGCGGCCCCACATTCGTCTTGCGACCCCGGCATCTCCCCTGGTCGCGCGATCTGCGAGGAAGCGACGCTAGCCAAGTGCAAGGCGGAGCTGGGTTCCATCACGACCACCAATCTTCCCCGAGGAGCGCAGGAGAGTTCAAGCTGGGTTCAAAACTACAGCTGACTGCATCGAAGGGGTTCAGTGGGCCTGGAGGCGCGACGTTCGAGCGGTACTGGTTGATCGGGCATCGTCGTCCTAGGGCTCGGGGATGCTGCTGCGAAAGTCGTCGTAGTTGGGCGCGTACGGCCCCAAGCGACGGACCTGCAGGCGCCATCTCACCCACCGCGCGGGATGGACGACCCGGCGGAAATGAAAATTAGGAGCCTCGAGCAGGCCTAAGGGGACGGGAAAGCCGAGTACCCGCCTTGGTTCCTCGCCCTCGCGGACAACCCGGTGCGCAGGGAGGGGAAAGCCGAGTACCCGCCTTGGTTCCTCGCCCTCTGGGATCACGTCATCTTCCATCCGGCATTCCATCGAGGCCGAAGTGGACATCCTCGGTCGGCGCAGTTTGACTCGGTCGCGAATCGGACTCGACGGCGAATCGCGGCATCAAGTGCCAAGGATAATCTCCTGGCCAGACGTGGCTGCTCCCGGCACTCGTCGAGCGCAGTTTGGGGCCGATCGCCACGCCCTCATCCTGGCCGCCACTCAGATAATTCGATGGATGGACATCTGCCCCGACTTCACAATCCGTTCCGAACCAGACAAGATCCTGGTGTTGCTCGCAGCGTCATCGCAGTCAAATAGGTCAGAGGAGCGCTCTGTGGCCGAGAATACGAGCCGAGTCGTCACACGGCCCCCTGGGAGATCGGCCGAGACGGGCGAGGAGTCTCGGCGGCCGGCCTTCGAGGGCTGGGGCTCTGTCGAGGCGATCTTTGTCACCACCAGCGCCGGTGCTCCGATGGTTGCCCTAGAAGCTGCCTCGGCCGTCGCCGGTTGCGGCCTCGCTGGTGATCGCTACTGCGCAAGAACGGGTTATTGGAGTGGCTTCGACTACTGCCAGGTCACACTCATCGAAGGCGAGGCTCTCGACGAGATCGTCGAAATGTACGGCATTGACGTCGGGAAGGGTCAGCACCGCCGCAACGTCGTGACGAGGGGACTGCCGTTTCGAAGTCTGATCGGGGCGCAGGTCTCGATCGGTGAGGCGGTGCTCGCTTACGACAGACCGCGACCTCCCTGTCGGTACATCGAGTCGATCACTGAGCCGGGCATGACCCGTGCGCTGGCCGCACGCCGGGGCGGCATCTGCATGAGCGTCCTCAAATCCGGAACGATCCGCGTCGGCGACACCATCAGCGTGATCGCGCCCTCCGCGCACCGGGTGGTTACCGTCGTGCTCTGAGCCCGACAGGCGCCATTCGAGCTGCGGATCGGCCGTAATACGACCTGGATCGCAGCCGCAAACATGCACTTATCGTTATTGCGCACCAGATGTGACGCGGCGCCGCTGTCACGAACCGACGCGGCAGACTCTGCAAGAGAAGATTGTGTGTAACGGTGTGCCGCCTCCGGAGACGGTTATTCGAAGGAAGGATCGTCTTTCCCGACTCACTTGGAGGTTGAAAAGCAATGCGGAAAGTAAAGCTTCGCGGGCTGCGCCTGGCACTCGGCGCGGCCACACTCGGCAGCGTTGGAGTGCTCGGCACTCTCGGGAGCGGAACGGCCTCTGCCTCAACTCCACGCCACGACCACGGTTCAGACGCTGTGGTCGGCCGGGTCTACGTCAACGACAACACGGTCGGCGTGAACACGGTCGGCGGCTTCAACCGTCTTGCGAGCGGCGCGCTGACTCCACTCCCCAGCTCTCCGTTCGCGGTCGGTGGCGCCGGCACGGGGGCGGGGCTCCCCTCGCAAGGCGCGATTCAGCTGAGCAGCAACGGCCACTACCTGCTCGTCGCCGACGCCGGCAGCAACCAGATCTCGGTGGTGCGGATCGAGCGCGACGGCTCACTCCAGATAGCCGGCGGCGGCCCCGTCTGGTCGAACGGCCCCAGCCCGGTGAGCATCGCCGTGTTCCACAAGCTGGTCTATGTGGCGAACAGCGGCACCACCAGCGACCCGAACCCCAACTACACCGGCTTCACGCTCCACCACGGTAACCTCACCGCCATTCCCGGCTCGACGGTGTCGCTGCCGGCCGGCTCCCTTCCAGGCGACGTGCTGTTCAACGGTAACGGCACAAAGCTCGTCGGCACTCGCATCGGCACCTCGAAGATCGACAGCTTCACGGTCGGCGCTGACCGGCTTCTTACCGCCGCCCCGGGGTCGCCGTTTGCGGCGCAGGGTCTTGGGCCCTTCGGCAGCGAGTTCCGCCCGACGAACTCCAGCCAGCTGTTCGTGTCAAACGCCCACAACGTGGGCGCGCTCACCGGAACGATCTCGGCGTACAACGACTCCGCCGACGGGACGCTGTCGTCCATCGGTTCCTCCCCGTTCGCCGATCTCCAGACGGCGCCCTGCTGGGTGGAGATCACCCATGACGGTCGGTTTCTGTTCACGGTGAACACGGGGTCTGGCTCAATCTCTCGTTACTCGATCGCCAGTGGCGGTGCGTTGACGCTGCTCGGCAGCACGCCGGTCAGCGCGACGGGCGGCGTCGGCGCAGTCGACGCCCGCCTCAGCCCCGATGGGCGAACGCTGTTCGTGGACGAGAGCAGGATCGGCGCGGTGGGCTCCTTCGCTGTCAAAGGCGGGAATCTCGCCGAGCTGCCGGGCTCACCGACGTCGCTCCCGACCGGCGCCACGCCTGCAGGCATCGTCGTCACCTCCAACTGAGTTTGTCAGCAGTTCTGACCCGTCCGCGAGTTAACTGAACAACCTATCAGCGAGCAGTGCCGCCTCCTCTCCTGGCGAGTATTCGGACTCATCCGAGTTCCGAAACCCAGTTGAGGATGCGGCGCTGCTCCCTGGTCATTTCGATCATATCTCGTCGCTGATCACAGCGCTTTGTATCACGTGCCGCCGCCGACCATCCCGCACGTAGGGAAACGGCCATGCCCGCCTCATACGCACGGTATCGCGGTGTGAAACCGTCTCCAGAAGACGGCTATGACGCCTTGGCCGGCAATGAACGGGCGTACCCTGTACCGAGTTGGACCCACTTGGCGAGCTGGCGTTTCGTCCCGACGTCTTCGACCGGCACTCGAAGCCATCCCGCCATGGCCCGGCCGCGCATCTCCATGACCTCCGCCCTGGTCGTGGCGACGAGGCTCTCGGACTGAGCAGGGTCGACGCGGACCATCAACCCACCTTGACCGCTTGCTGAGACGGCCATGTTGCCTCCGATAAGGAAGCCAAGACCGCCGAACATCTTCTTCTCGGCGAGGCCGGGCTCGCCAGCGACGAGTTCGCGTATTCGGGCGGCGAGCTGCTCGTCGTAGGCCACAGCGTGATGGTACGGCAACTCCGAGGCGATACTCGAGCGAAAGGAATGGCCATGGACGCCGAAACGGGCCAACGCGCAAACTCATCCGGTGGCGACCTGGACGATCTTCACGATCACGAGGGCGAAAGCAACGACGAGGTAGCCGCGCAGCGTGAGGAGGCCAACCTTTCGCTGTACCGACATGGCTGGCCGCTCGAGGCGAGCCAGTGCCGGCATCCGCCACGTTTCGCGGCGAGTCGTCTCGGCGAGTGCGTCAATCACGGTCAAGCGGTCCCGCCGACGATGCGCCGCGATCAGGAGGTACAAACCGACGAGGAGCCCGAGCAGACTGCCGCCAACGAGCAGGTCGACAATCTGCGCACCGCTGATGTCGGGGAACAACACGCTGGCGGTGAGCACGATCGAGAGCAGCACCAGAATCCAGATGATCGATCCGGTCAAGATGTTCAGCTTCCGGCCGTTCACCCACGGACCGAGCACGGCCTTGTCGTTACAGAGCAGGAGCAGGAAGACGCTCGCGCTCGGCAACAGGACGCCGGCGAGGACCTGCACCCCTTCGGTCAGAAGTCCGAGCGGTACGTGCGGGGTGAGGACGAGCGCTGCGGCAAGCCCGATCAAGCCGGCGTAGCAGGCGTAGAAGCCCTTGGCCTGAGAAACCGGGCGATGCAGTGAGTGCTTCAAGTTCAGCACGTCGCTCGTGGCATATGCCGTAGCAAGGCCGACGGCAGCGGCGCCGATGATGCTGGCGTCGATAAGCACGATCGCGAACAGGTCCCCGACGGTGTGCGACACGAACTTCGCCAGCCCCTCAGCCGTTCCTCCGGCGTCGGTGAACTGGCCGAAACCTGCGTGACCGGCGAAGGTGGCCGCCGACATGGCCATGAGCGCGACGCCGCCCACGATGACGATGACGATCCCGATGACGAGGTCGACTCGCTCGTAGTTGATCCATCGAGGCGTAATCCGCTTGTCGACCACATAGGACTGCTGGAAGAACAGCTGCCAAGGGGCGACCGTCGTCCCGACGATAGCGATGACGAGGAGCATGACCGTCGAGAGCTGGCCGTACGGCAAGCCGGGAACGACGAAGTCACGGGCCACCTGGCCGATCGGCGGGTGGACGGCGAGGAAGATCGGAACGACGAGGAGGGAGAACACCACGAGCATGAGGCAGAGTCGCTCGAAGCGCCGGAAGCTCCCGGTGCTCACCGCACCGATCACCGCCGCAGCGGCGATCACCACCGTCGGCACCTTCGGGAGCCCGAGGTAGCTGACCGCGAGAGAGATCCCGATGAACTCGGTGACGATGGTAAGGGCGTTCAGGATGAAGAGGTCCATGACGCTGAAAGCGCCCCAGAACTTGCCGAAGCGCTCGAAGATGAGACGCGCGTGACCCACGCCGGTGACTGCGCCCAACCTGAGCACCATCTCCTGGTTGACGTAGAGCACCGGGGCGAGGAGTAGGAGAGTCCACAGGAGGTGGGTCCCGTAGTTTTGCCCGGTCTGGGCGTAGGTGCCGAAGGCGCCGGCGTCGTTGTCTCCGGCCATCACGATAAGCCCAGGGCCCACGATTGCGAGCAGGGTTCTTCAGCTTGAGCGACAGCCGCGACGCGAGCAGGACGCCGGGGCACGGCTGTGGAGGGTGGGGACTATGAGGTTCGGTTTTCATGTGCCCACCTCCCTTCGTGCCAACGCGTACGCCGAGAGCGGTGTAGTACCAGAGCGACGAGTCGTGGACGAGCGCGTCTCGTCGCCATAGTTGCGGCGATGATCGCATCGTTGGCTGACGGAGTGCTCAACTGCAAGGTTGGCAGCTCAGTTGGCCACGCCGCGACCAAGCGCAAGGAGTGCACTGATGACAGACACCGCAACCCCCAAGTATGCCCCGCACCGTCGGACGACGGCCCGGCTCTCGGGTGAGGTCCCCGGCCCCGCGAAGACCGCGGACCAACTCCCGCGGGGCAATGCAGTTGCGCGTTTCAACGCTGCACTTGCTGTGAAGATCACAGACGGCGTTGGTTCGATGTGGTGCGCGTATGCCTTCGCTGCGCTCGCCCTCATCAGCCTGCCGCAGGCGATCAGCTCGCACAGCGCTGTCACCCTCGTGTCCTGGATCTCCCAGACCTTCCTGCAGTTGGTGCTGCTGTCGATAATCATCGTCGGCCAGAATGTGCTTGCAGCGGCGTCTGACAAGCGCGCCGAGAGCACCTTCGAGGACGCCGAGGCGGTGCTCCACGAGGCGCGTCAGATCCAACAGCACCTGCTCGACCAGGACCAGGCGCTCTCAAATATCATCGACAAGTTCGGAGCCCAGGCAGGCTGAAAGCCGGGCGAAGAACCGTCAGCGATGCGGGCCCGGCCGAGAGCTCTCTTCGAGAAGGGACTCGGGGCTGGGCGGCTCCACCGTTTGATCGACAACGCGCCCGTCGCGAAGAAAGACCACCCGGTCGGCCCACGAGGCGAGCTGCGCGTCATGGGTGACGATGACCGACGCGACGCCACGATGGCATGCACCGAGGATCATGCGCATAACCACCTCGCCGTTTGTCGAGTCGAGCGCGCCAGAGGGCTCGTCGGCCAGCAGCAAGTGCCGCTCCCCGACCACCGCACGGGCGATCGCAACCCGCTGGCGCTCACCGCCGGAGAGCTCGTCAGGGTAGTGAGTCGCGCGATCGTCGAGCCCGAGCTCTTCGAGCGCCGTCATCCCTGCCACTTGGGCCTTCTTCGCAGAGAGGCCGTCGAGCTCGAGGGGCAAGGAGACGTTCTCCACGGCGGTGAGACCGGCGAGCAGGTTGAAGTCCTGAAAGACGTAGCCGATCGTGCGTCGCCGAAGGCGAGCCTTGTCGTTGCGGGACATTTTCGACAGCTCGGCGCCGTCGATCAACACCTCGCCGCTCGTGGGCTCCTCGAGGCTTCCCGCGATAGTGAGCAATGTCGACTTGCCCGATCCGCTCGGCCCCATTACGGCGACTAGCGCGCCTCGATTCACGAAGAGGTCGACGTCTTGGATTGCGTGGACCTCGGCAGCGCCGTCTCCGTAGGATTTGGAGACCTTGCGCAGCTCGAGAAAGCTCACCTGCGCAACACCAGTCGCCGTGCGAGCCGAGGCACCGTGGACCGAACTTGAGGCTCGAGCGCAGCACGCTTCAGCCGGCCGTCAGCGGCGTCGAGCCAGCGAACGACCGAGTCCAAACGGAACAGCTCCGCGTCAGCCACCAGGGCGAAGGTGAGATCGAAGTCGGCTTCGTCCTCCTTGAGACGTGTCCACTGCTGCATCAGCTCCACGAGGTAGCGCCGATGGATCTGGATGACGTCGTGCACATCGACACCGGGAACGCGCAGCGCCGACAGCACCTTGATGACGAGCTCGTCGCGGGGAGGAGAGGTCAGATCCGGTGGTGTGGTGAGCCAGGTGGAGAGCTCCTTCTCCCCTGTCTCGGTGATACGGAAACCCTTTTGCGGCCCCTCTTTCTCGGGCTCGTCGGACTCGACGAACCCGTCGCGCTCGAGCCGCTGCAAGGTCGTGTACACCTGGCCAATGTTGAGCGGCCACACTTCTCCGGTGCCAGACTCGAACTCCTGACGGAGCTGAAGCCCGTACTTCGGGCCCTCGCTCAGGAGGGCAAGGATGGCGTGCCGGACGCTCATCGGGTCATGCACTCGTTGAACATACCCAGTATGGTACAGCTCCGCCGTTCCGCGTCAAGCAACGCGGCCGCCGCTCGCCTAAAGCTCGCGGCGCTCGAAGCTCAGCAGGCCGACGCCGAGCACGGCCAGGAACCAGATCACCGAATAGGTCAGGTACTGCCAGGATGGGGGCGCAACGGCGAAGAACGGATTGCCGCCCGACCCCGACACGTCCGCGACACGCTGCGAAATGAACCCTGACGGCTCCAGGTAGTAGATGGCGCCATGCCAGAGGCCGTCCGTGGGCAATACGTAACGCGCCACCTCGCCCACGGTTCGCAGCGAGGAGATCCTGAATGTCGTGCCGAGGGCTCCCACCACGCCCGACAGCCAGGCAGACCCGAACAACGCCACGCCGAGGACACCGGTGGCGAGTGTCGACAAACGCGTGCTTATCGCAAGGACCAATGTGAGCAGCACGGCGCCTTCGGCAAAGAGGTAGACCGCTACCGCCACTGGGTTCGGCGGCAGGAAACCGCTTACCCAGTCGACGACCGCCATTTCGAGCGCGGCCACCACAACCGAGTACCCGGCGACAAGGAACGCGAGACCGATCCACTTGCCGATCAGGACTTCACTGCGCCGGATCGGACGCGTGACCACGGTCTGCAGCACTCCGGACTCAACCTCGGCCGAGACCGCCGGCGAGGCGATCGCCGACGCGCTCAGGGCCACGACGAAACTGAACATGAACATGAACAGGATCAGCGCCTGAGGCAAGGCGATCTGCACCTCGCCGGAAGTGACGCTGTGAGTGTGCGCGAGGCGGTAGAAGCCCCACGCGCTCAGGCTCACCATTGCGACGGTGATGGCGAGGAAGACGGCCACGAGCTTGCGCCTCGCCGCCTCGCGAACGGTCAGCCTCGCTATCACGAACGTGGGGTTCATGCCTCTCCCAACAGCTCGAGAAAGCGGTCCTCGAGGCTCTTGTGCTCAGGGACTACGGCCGCGACGTTCCCACCGAGACCAACGATCACGCGGACCAGCTCGGGAACCTGTTGCGGCTGGATCGCCTCGACGAGCAGCCACTCCCCCTCTGCGGTCCAGCGCCCGAAATTCACCAACCGCTCCCACCACCGCTCATCGAGGCCATACACCTGGAGTCGGACGCTCGACTGCTGACCGATCAGCTCCGAAATCGTGCCCGTGGCGATCGTCTGTCCCTTGTCAACCACCGCCACGCGGTCGCACACGTGCTCCACCTCTTCCAGAAGGTGGGTGTTGAGAAACACTGTCGCTCCCCGCACCCGCAGATCGCGGATGATCTCGCGAACTTGATGCCGTCCGACCGGGTCGAGGGCACTCGTAGGCTCGTCCAGCACGACGAGATCCGGCTCACCGAGGAGCGCCACGCCGAGACCGAGTCGCTGTTGCATGCCCTTGGAGAAGCTGCCCACCTTGTCTTGCCCGCGGTCTGACAGCCCGACCGTCTCCAGCGCACCGGCTGCCGTGGCATCCCACCGCCCGCGTGACAGGCGAAGCAGCCTGCAGTGCAAGAGGAGCACTTCGCGAGCGGTCAGCCAACTTTGGAAGCGAAACAGCTCCGGCAAGTAACCGATCCTGCGCCGAGTTTCGACGTCTCCAACCGGCGCTCCGAGAACCATCGCCTCGCCACCGGTGGGGCGGACGAGGCTCAACAGGAGCTTGACGGCTGTGGTCTTGCCAGCGCCATTCGGCCCGAGAAAGCCGAAAATCTCCCCCCGCCGAACGGTGATCGAGAGTCCCGCGAGGGCGACCGTCCGCGAGTACTGCTTGCGCAGCTCGATCGTGTGGATAGCCGGCGATACGGGCGACCCGGGGTCGGTGGCGGTGGCCAGAGGGGCGCGAGGGGAGTCCGTCGGTCGCGCAGACGTCGGCGCCGGCTCCGCCGGCGCCACCCGAGTCGCGGGGTGCTCAGCCGAGCTTGCCGGCGACATCGAGAATGTCCTTCCGGTCCAGCAGCCCGACGGCAGCGTGGACGATGCCGCCGCGATCCTCCCAGATCACGCCTGAGGCCCCGAGGGAACCGTCGGTGACGAGGATGGCCGGCGAGCCGCTGACGTCGACCTGGGTCACGTTGGCCCCTGGCGGCGTCGGCACGGGAAGGACGCTGTTGATGTCGCCGAGCAGCCGTATCTCCTGTGCAAGGCCGGCGGGCACATCAGGCCGGGAGAGCACGTAGGCCTCCAGCTGAGCCGCCGGCGAGTCCGTTGACGAGACCGCCGGCCTTCCCATCGCGAACGTGGCGAGCGTGGGCAGCCCAAGGCCCGATGTCGAGGCGCCGTACTCCACCAGCACCGCCGGCCCCGCGACGAGGGTGAGCGACCTGCCTGCGAGTGCCCCGGCGGCGGCGCCAAATCGAATGGTCGCGGTCACCTGCGGCTGCACCAGAATGCTCGCCGGGTTCCCGACGCCTGCGGGCAGTGCCGTTGGCACCGCGAGATCGAGTCCCGTCGCCCTTGCCGCCGCGGCGATTGACGGCACGTGAAAGGTCGAGCCGTCCGACGACCATCGAACGACCCCGAAGGGCAGGTTGCGCGACCCGGACGAGGTGTCGAAGCCGCCGACGACGCCTGAGCCTCCCTGGATGCCCACGACGTCGGCGAGCGCTTGGATGCTGGCAGATGATGTCGGGACACGAGCCGGCCGTGCGGGAGCGAGCATCGTCGTGAGCGCGGTGGCACCAGCGGCCCCAGCCACCACGATGGCGGCAGTCGCGAGCACCCTCGTCGAAGGGACCCGTACAACGACAAGACGCCCGCGCCAGCGGCCTGCAGCCGGCGGTCGCCGTGGCCTTACCCTCGGCGGCGCCGGCCTGGCGGAGGAGGCCTGCAGTCGCCTCCAGGCGCTGTCAAGATCCGGAACGGACTGGGGACGGGACAACAGCAGCGTGGCTGTGGCGGCGTCCCGCGAGATCTGTTCCCGGCGGAGGCGGCAACGTGTGCAGCTCGCCACATGGTCGGAGTCGACGTCGGCGACCGCGAACGGCTCGTCGACGAGTCGTCTCAGTTTTCCTTCAGGAACGTGCGCCACGTTCGATCTCCTTGCGTAGTGCTGCCTCGGCTCGCCGCAACGTCGTGCCGACCTGGCCGGTCCCGACACCGACGGATTCGGCTACCTCGGCGTAGCTGAAACCGCTGTGACGTAGGACCAGTACGGTTGCCGCTCGCCGCGGAAGACGACCGAGGGCGGCTCGCACCTCTTGGCGCGACACGCGTTGAAGCACGAGCTCCTCCGGTCCAGCCGGGCTCGGCATGGGCCCTGCTAACAGGTGGCGGCGATCCCGCCGGCGGCGCCCACGCACGGCATTGAGTCCGGCGTGCACCGCCGCAACCCTTACCCAGGCCGCCGCGTGAGCCGAGCCGTCGGGGAAAGCAAAGCGCTGCTGCGCGACGATGAAGACTTCCTGCGCCACGTCCTGAGCGGCGTGGTTGTCACCGACCACGCCGTGGGCGATGCGAACCACGCCTGGGTAATGGGCACGGAAGAACGACTCGAACTCCGCCGCCGAGCTGCGCTCGGCCACGGACTCAGGATCGCTCAGGGCCCTGGATTCCATCGTCACCGCCTAGTAAGCACCGCTGGTACCCGAAATGTGACATGCAATCTTCCCATGGGAGGTTCGACGGCAGTGCTGGGGAGGCGCTTGGCGCTCCCGCGGCCACCATCTCTCCGAGGGCACCGCCGCCGTTTCAGCCGCACCCTGGCATCATCGGCGCCAGACTGATCGAAGTCGCTGCAAGATCTGCGGGCGTTCGGGAGCAAGCGCGCGTGCTTGGGCGGCAATTCCCGCCGGACCGACGAGCGTCCCCTGCAGACGGCGAGCGGCGTCGAGATGGTCGCTCGTCCAGATAATTCTCACTGCGGTCGAGGTTGCCACGCCGTCGTCGCGCCGGAGATCGTGACCGACCGCCTCGAGGAGCCTCCTGTCGGCCACGAAATCGTGCGCCAGAGGCTCGGGCACTTCTCCGCGCCCCGAAAGACTTCCCGAGAAGGCTTCGTACCATCCGGTGACCCGTTCCGAGCTGGCGACGAGCTCACGGCGGGCGTCGGCGCGGTCGCCTTCATCAGCGCCATCTCGTTGCCACAGGTCGAGCACCGCGTCCCCCGAGAGGCGGAGCGCCGAGGGCCCGGTCACGAGGCTCGTCACTTCGGCGAGCGGGACGGGCTTGGACCCTCGCTCCGCCAGATAGCCGCGGAAGGTGTCGTCGAGGCGTCGTGAAGCAGATGCTGCCCGGACGGCTTCGGAGATCGGAGCCAGACGCCCGGGCGAGCCGATGTCAGAGCGGCCCACGCCGAACTCCACGGCGCTCGCGAGATAGTTGGAGCTCTCCTGGTACGCCTCCGACAGCGCGGTGCCGAGCGCAGCAGCCGCGCCGCGCGGCCAGAACAGCAGGCCGACGAGGAGGCTGACGGCACACCCGATCGCGATGTCCTCGATCCGCACGAGCCCGATGCGCCAGCCGACCGGCTGGATGATGTTGTAGAGGATCTCGAGCGTGACGGTGAAGGCCGCTTGTCCAGCCGTGAACGATATCGCGGCAGGAGCGAACCCGGCGACGAGGATCGCCAATGGGAGCAGGAACCACAGAATGGTTGTGTCGGTTCCGATGAGCGCTACGAGCGCTCCTCCGACGGCGACGCCGACCACTGTCCCGAGGATGCCGTTCACGACGTTCTGCCCCGTGTTCAGCGCGTTCGAGCGAAGCACCGCCAAGGTCCCGAGGACAACCCAGAACGAGTGCGACACCCCGGTGAGGTTGGCAACAAGGACCGCTGTCCCGAGCCCGGCCGCCCCACGCACGCTGTTCTGCAACCAGACCGAGTGCCGCTCGACGCGTGACGCTGCGCGCTCTCGCGCCGCGGCCAGCGTCCGGGAGAGCCCCTCGGGTTGGCGTCCGAGGAGCCGGTCGATCCAACTGCGACGCTCCGCCGCAGAGGCGAGTGCGACGTTGGCAGCGATCTGGGAGGTCGCGAAGGTAAGCTCCTGGGCACGAAAGGTCGGGTCGAGCGCGGTGACGAACCGGCCAACACGAGTGTCGGCGTCGGCTGAGTTCGGGCTGTCGACGAACTCGGCGAGGGGCAGTTCGGCGGTGGCACGGCTCTCCATCTCGGCCAGCGAACCGTGCAAATCGTCCAGCGCACCGTTTAGCGGCTCGATGCTCTCGCCGGGGGCGCTGAGAAGGTCTGCGCACCGCTCGAGCACCACCGCGGTGGCCGCACGCACCGGGCACGAGATCAGGTTGGCGGTGACCCCAGTCGGCCGAGGGGTAATCAGGCCGACGATTGCGTACAACCACTTCACCTCGTCGACGAGGCGCACCACGCTTCGCGCCGCGGTCCCGAGCCCCGTAGGTCGGTACGGCGCGGACAGGAAGGTCTGGTGCAGCGCCTGCACCGCCTCGTCGGTTCGCTCGATGACGTCGTCGTGCTCGGCCTCCGAAGGGGCCTCAGGGCCTCCGAGGATGTAGGCGACGTCGGCCCGCAGTCGCTCTGCAAGCGCCCGGCAGGCGACGATCGCACTCGAGCGCAGCGGGTCACGAGCGGGGGCGGGCCAAAGCAGCGCGATGGCGACCACCGAGGCTGCCGAGGCCATTCCCCAACCGGCGAGCCGGGCAGGGATCGACGACACCGGACCGGCGAAGGTGACCGGAAGGATGAACGCGAGCAGGAGCGACGTCGTCGCGCTCGCGAGCACCGAGCTCACAGCAGCCGAGAAGAGCACGGCAAAAGCGACGATGACCATCGCGGCGGCCGAGAGCCAGGCTGCGCGTGCGGCCAAGGTGCCCAGGCAAACGAGAACCGCTCCTACACCTGCGAGCGCCGCCTGGGCTCGCAACCGATCCCTCATCGGCCCGGTGAAGTCGACGAGCAGCAGGAGCGCGAACGACCCGAACGCTGCGAAGGTAGCCACGAACGGGTTGCCGATGAGCTTGTCGCCAATGGCGAACAGCGCCGGCATGACGATCGCCGTCCTCGCCGCCCGCCGGAGCGCGCCGTAACCCCGATCGTGTTCGCTCACCCATCGTCGAACGGACATACGAATACATCGTGGCCGACGCAGGTGCTCGGGGCCACTTGCTCGTCGGGCTTTGCCCCGGCTATTTGAGGAAGTCCATCAACGCCGTATTGACCTCGTCGGGGTGCGTCCAACCGATGTTGTGCGGGCCGCCTGGGACCTCGATGAACCGGATGTCCTTCACGAGCTCTGGGAGGCGCCGGCCAGTGGCGTCGATGGGAAGGATGCGGTCCTCGGTGCCCTGGACGACGAGCAGGGGCACGTCGATCTTCGGCAGGTCGGCGCGGAAGTCCGTCAGCCACGTCGTGACGCACGCGAGGGTGGCGTGCGCGGACGAGCCGGCTGCTACCTGGAAGCTGGCGTTCCACGCCTCGTCGCTGATGCGGGTGCCGTGGAGCTTGTCGACGTTGTAGAAGTTGTCGAAGAAGAACTTGAAAAAGGCGTAGCGGTCCTTCCTGATTGTCTCCTTGAAGCCGTCAAAGACGCTCTGCGGGACTCCAAGCGGGTTGTCGGGGGTTTGCAGCAGGAATGGCGGGATCGGCCCGAAGAGCGCAGCCCTGACGACGCGCTCGGAGCCGTAGGTTCCGAGATAGCGCGTGACTTCTCCCGTCCCCATTGAGAAGCCGGCCAGCGTCACGTCGCGCAGATCGAGCTTTTCCATGACGGTCTTCAGGTCCCCGGCGAAGGTGTCGTAGTCGTATCCGATGGTCGGCTGGCTCGAATTGCCGAAGCCACGACGGTCGTAGGTGATGACACGATGACCCGAGTCCAGGAGGACAGGGACTTGCTTTTCCCACGAGGCCCCGTTGAGCGGGTAGCCGTGGATGAGGACGACGACGCTCCCCATGCCGTGATCCTCGTAGTACAGATCGATCGACGCTGAGTTCTCTTTGCCAACGGTGATGTAAGGCATAGCCCATGCTCCTTTGTTGATGCTCGAGGCCTCGGGACAAGTCCCAGGGACGGCTGCACTGCTAAAACCACCGATGAATCAAGCAACAGGAGTTCGGGCCACTCCAGTTCCTCGCCTCGCCGACACCCGGATCGGCTCGCCTCGTTCCGCAGAAATTCGGTGGCTAAGGGTATGACCTACCTGCCCTCGAACGGAGCGTAGCGCTCAGAAGTCGCCGCGTCTCGGCCGGCAGCGGGAGCCAGCAGAAGCAAGCGGGAACCGGTTTAGGGCGACCACCTGGGTGTCCTCATCTCCGACCTGCAGGCTCCCCGACATCGGTGATCCTCACAACTCGCGCCCACGAAGGCGGCTCGAAAGCGCCGAAGGACCAGCCCCGGCGGCGAGCCGACCAGTCACCCCGCGACTCCATCAGCCCGATGACGACCCTGACTCCGCGGGGCGCTTCGTCAGGCCAAGGAGTAAGGCCGTCAGTCAGCACGACCACTATCGACGGTCGGGGCCTCAGAGCAACCGCCTGAGCGATCCCCTCGCCCATGTCAGTGCCCCCGCCGCCGAGAAGCTCGACCTGAGAAGCGCGACTCACCCGTCTGACCGAGTGCACCTCAGCGTCACAGGCAAGCACGCGCACGTTCGCGTCGCGGAGACCAACCCGTTGCAGCAGCGACTCCACCTCTGCAAGGACTCGGCCGAGGAGGTCGCTCGTCATCGACCCGGACGTATCGCAGACGATGGCGACGTCGGGCACCGGCCGCTCGAGCGACGGGAAGACCACATCCGAGGACACCTCTGCGCGGCGCGACGGCCGCCGGTAGGTGTAGTCGACCATTCCGAGCACTCGGTTGACGCCGGCCAGGATCTCCGCTGCGAGCACACGGCGCCAGTCAGTGGTTGAGGGGAGCACTTTCTCCGCCCATCGCATCCAGCCGGCCGCCACCGTCCCCGGCTCGGCTGCCTCGCTCTTCTGTATCTCGGATGCCACGGCCAGGCGCAGCCACTCGGCATCGCGCTCCCCCAGTCCGCCAGGCGAGCCGTTTCTGCCGTCGGCGCCGGGGTCCCAAGGGCGCGGCACCCCATCGACTCCCGAGCCGCAGTCCCACCGCCGGGTCCCGGACCGAGCGAGCTCGTAATACTGCTCCGCCAGTCGTCCCGTCTCCGCACCAAAGGAAGCCGGCAGCTCTGGGGCGCATTCAGGGACCATCCCGTTCTCTTCCAGGTCGTCGTTGATCTCGGCGTCGCTCGCACGGTTCCAGGCCACCAGATCGCCGTCGTCGTCTCCCGTACCGATTGCGAGCGCCCGGTCCGCATGGTCTCTCAATACGTGGGAGACCAGATGCACGAGGAGACGACCGAGCTCGGGAGCCGAAAGGGCGCTGAGGACTCGCGGGTCGGCGTGAATACACCATCGACGATCGACCGCGATTGTTCCCGAGTCAGAAGCGGTGGAGACCGGCGCCGCGAACAGGGCGCTCGCAAGGTACGGATAGCGGGAGGTGGCGAAAAGGCGAGCGGCCGCGATCTTCTGCTCGTCGACTCGTTCGTGGGCCGCCGTCATGATGAGTGCCGGCTGTCAGTCGAGGAGGCCGGCGTCGCGTAGCAAAGGCATGAAGATGTGAACTTCCGGCGGGACCGGCGCTCCGGCCGGCCGGCAACGGACCAAGGCCCGCGAGGCCGCCGCGGCTACGTCGAGGGCGGACTCGCTTGCGCGGCCGAAGACCGCCCAGCCTCGCTGCCACCTATCGGGTGTGGGATCGGCCGCCACAGCCGCTGCCACAGACGAGAGCGCCGCGAACGCACGGTCGCCGCGCTCGGGAAGCACGAAGGCCCTCGGGTCGGCCAGCACCACCTCGGGGTCCGGGAGGTCGGCCTCGACCAGCCACGTCAGGAGCTCGATCCCCGGACCTTGGCCGACCGCGCCCCTGACGACCAATGATCGTACGAGGTCGTCGCTTCCGGCCTCCTCCGCTGCTGCGAGCAGACGTGCCGCCATGTCCCAGCTGCGCGGGCTCGGCCATGCACGCCCGGCGGACGCTGCGTCCTCCGGCACTGACACCGCCAGCGTCGGACGGACTCGGATGAACCCTCCCACCCAGCTCCGGGCCACGCCGACCCGCCGCTCCCAGGCGGTTGACAATGTCGGAATCCGCGGAGACGGCCACCCGCCCGACAGCCCGTCGGCGACCGCACGTCCGTCGACGGCCCAGTCGAGGTGGCAGAAACGATTCGCGAGGGGAGCCGACAGCTCCCAACCCGACGCCGCCTGCTCGGGAGGGTTGGCAGCCGCGACTACGGCGACGTCGTCAGAAAGGACGAGGTCGCCAACCGTTCGCTCGAGCACGACTCGGAGAAGGGCCGCCTGCACAGCCGGCGGGGCAGTCGAGATCTCGTCGAAGAAGAGGACTCCCCGCCCTGATGCCGCCAATCTCCTCGCCCATCTCGGAGGTGCGAAGTCAACGTGCGCCTTGCCGTCGTCGCGCGAGACGATGGGAAGACCGGCGAAATCGGATGGCTCCCGGATCGAGGCGATCACGGTTTCCGAGGGCAGGTCTGCAGCCGCCGCGAGGGCGCGCACTACCGACGTCTTTCCTGTCCCCGGTGCTCCCCAGAGCAGGACAGGAACTCGGGCGGCGACCGCGAGGGCGAGCGCCTCGACTACAGCGGGCTGATCGTCCATGCGTCCAGTGTGCACGCCCGGAGCATGTCAGGCTTTGGCGTGACCGCGAACGTCGACCCGGAGACCTACCTGCGCCTCGCCTGCGAACGTCTCCTCCTGTTCGAAGACCGCCAGCGCGGACCCCATGGGGGCGGCGGACTTGCGATCGCCGGCCGAGCGCTCATCGCCAGCGGCCAACTCGACGAGGACCGAGTCCGCGGCGTGCTCGATGAGTACGTGTTCGCCTTCGGCCTTCGTGGACACGGCGGTTGGTGGCACGTTCAGCGAATGGATCGTGACGAGTCGAAAGGCCAACGCCTGACCGCGCAGCGAGTCGTCGTCTGCGACCTCATGTTCGGCGACGCCAAAGCTCCGACGACGCTCGAGCGCGTCGTCTTCGCCGACGACGCGACCCGCTTCGACCTTTCTGGCATCGGCCCGTCGTCTCAACGCCTTCCGCCAGTGTTCCGCAAGCGCATGATGCTCAGGGGAGGCCTCCCCCACGGGCAAGTCCTCACGGTCAGTGACGACGCCGGCACGACAACCTCCGCCTCGTCGAGCGGTGGCGGGTCGAGTGGCCGGACGTGGAACGCCCACTTCAGAACCGACGCCCCCCTGTCGGCGGAGACGGCGTGGATCGAGATCGACGGCGCCCGCATCAACCTGCCGGAACGCCGGCCCTCGCCTGCGGTCCGCACTGAGCCGGTGGAGGCAGTCGATCCCGTGCGGGCGATGCTGTACGGAGAGATACTCGGCAGCGGGCGCATGCACGGGGACGAGGGCTCGGTCGAGATAGCAATCGAGACGCTCGTGGCGACGGGGGCCCTCAAAGGGGACGACCCCCTCGTCGTCGAGGTCGAGGCCATTGCCAAGGTCTTCGAGAAGGGCGGGCCGGCACCAAACCTTCCCCCGCCATGGGGGGCCCTGCTGCGCCGGATTCCGAAATCGGACGGCCCCGTCGGCAAACTAGCAATCGGCGCCGTCGTCGACTCGATCGAGGGTATCTCGATCCGCTTCGACGCTCTCACCTCGGAAGAAGGTTTCTTCTCTGTCGCTCTCGCCGTCTCGCCCGGCTGGCCGCTTCAAATGCACTTCCCCGGCTTTCGCCTCGATCGCTCGCCAATCGCCTTCTGGGCAGAGGACGATCGGAAGAACGTCTACTTTCTCGTGCCCGAAGGTGGCGGAGGCTCCGGCAACCTCGCCGAAGGGACCATCAATTCGATTGCGCCGCTCGACCCGAAGGCGAGCGAGCTCCGGCTCCTGCCGACAGCGTCTCATGAACGCGCCGTCGTTACCCTTTCTCTTTCGGACCTCGGAGGGACGTTGTGAAACCGTCCGCGATGCACAACTTTCCCCCCGCCTGGGCGCGCATCTCCTGTGGGAACGAGCGCCATGCGATTCGCTGGGAAACAGGCGACGTGATCGCCCTTAACCACGCCGACCCCGAGGGGGAGCTTGGCCTCGCCGCTCTCGGGGGCACGAGCTGTCCGTGCGTGGACGTCCTTGGGGCCTGGACAAGGCATCGCGACGATCCGCGCCTGCTTTCCGCCCTCACCCGCGGAATCAGTGACACGGTCCACGCAGGACGAGATCCTCATGGTCCTCGCCTGCTGCAACGCGCAGTCCGCTCAGGAAGCGGCCGCGGCATCCTGACGACATCCACACGGCGACGCGCTGGTGGAGGGGTCGTCTACACGACAACTGGGACGGTTTCGGGTCGAGCCGTACCGCGGCGGTTTGCGCAGCACAACGAGCCGGCCATGGCCGAGGACGATCTCGTTCTGCTCGCCGACCTCGGAAGGACCATGTCGACTCGGCTCGTTGCCACTACCACGGCACGTCTGCTCGAAGCGTCGGCGGCCGAGCCGGCCGAAGCACGCTTCAGACCCGCTCTCGAGGCATCGCTCTTCGGACGGGCCGCAAGCGCGCTACGGACCTGGACCGGCGACTCGAGTTCGGACGTGGTGGTAGATGTCGTCGAACCGGGAGCCGAGACGGTCACGGTCAATCAGACAGACGACACGGTGCGGGTGGCGCTGCCTCTCGAATGGGTGTCAGAGGTGTGGGGCCGTGACCTCGCCATCGTCGGCGGTCAGTTCGCTCTGGCGGTGTCCAAGGCGACGAAGGGCCGCACCACGCTTCGGACGATTGGAGCTGACTTCGAGACCTTGTCGTCGGTCACCATCACGGAGGGATAGCGCCGACCCGTCGCGCGATTGAGGCCAGTCGGCGCTACTCACGGGAGAAGGGTTCCGCCATTGCCAGTGCTGCTCCGGCGCCGGGCACGGAAGGACGCTCGCCCAAGAGCGCGAGCACCTCGTAGGTGGTGGCTGTCGCGGCGGACAGGACCGGCCGGCCAAGCACCCGTTCAGCGTCCTCTATTGCCGAAAGCGATGGCATCTGCACGCACGCCGATAGCACGACCGCGTCCGCCTTGGTTAGGTCCAGCTTGGTCGCGTAGCTGACAAGAAGACTTGGGTCCAAGCGACCCACTTCGACATTGTCATCCACTTCAAGACTCATCGAACTTACGACCTCGATGCCGTACGAGGCCAAGTAGCCGATGACAAGCTGGGTCAATGGCCTGACATAGGGGGCGACAAGCGCGACTCTCCCGACGTCGAGACGTCGGAGCGAGCGCACCAGCGCTCCGGCGCTGCTGGTCACCGGCGCACTCGAACCAGCCGAAGCCAGCGTCTCGGAGATTCGTGCCTCCGAGGCCTCATGAGCTCCTTTTCCTTCGGCCATGATTGCGATCAGACATGCATAGGCGACGACGTCGATCCTCGCATCGGCGAGCTCGCGGGCGCAGCGGTCGCTCTCGTCAACCATGGTCCGCAACGACTCGGCATCTACTCGGTGCAGCACCGCTCGACTCGAATGGAACGTGAATCCGCCGTTTTTTGACGCAGCATGTTGCGAGAGCATGACGGGAAGCTCCGTCTCCATCGTGACATTCGAACTGGGCACGATAAGCCCAACGCGCCATGGCGTTTTCATTCAGGTCGTGTCTCCTAGTCAGGCTTTGCGCCATCGTGAACGAATGCAGAATGAAAAACTACGCAAGACGGGCTAGGATCTCGCCGTGAATGAGTGCCGCGTACGAGCTTTGAGGTGCCCTCCTCAATCCCGCTGGTTCCTCCGGCTTCACGAACAGGTATCAGACGACGCTCGCACAAGACGGGCGTCGTCCCGAAGGAGGGGAAATGTTCGGTCGGATCCTGATTGCCGTCGACGGCTCTGAGCACTCTCGGCTTGTGGTAGCACGGATCGTCGACCTCGCCGTCGCGTCCAAGAGCGAGGTTCGCGTCGTCAACGTCCACGAGATCGGCTGGGGGGGCCGCGCCGTACCCGTCCCGGATGACAGCGAGACCAAGGAGGCCTCGGATCTGGTCGCGGCCGTGGTGGAGAAATTCGCCGCTGCGGGCGTAGGCGCATCGGGAGCGGTTCGCCAATCGATTTCCGGGCGGGTCGCCGGCGAGATCGTCGCCGAAGCGACCGAGTGGGGAGCCTCGGCCATCGCTCTCGGCACCCGCGGCCGTACGGACCTGGAGGGTGTGTTCACCGGGAGCGTCTGCCACCGGGTATTGCATCTTTCAAAGCTTCCGGTGCTCGTCATCACGTGATGAGGCCGCTCGACCCGGTTCAAGCCCTCCGGACCGCCGAGCGCCTGAGGTCCTCATGGTCCGACCCGTGGGAACCGTCCGAGTGGTTCTCGGATTCGACCACCTCGAGGTCGTCGAGCGACGCCATTGCGCTCGCCAAGAGCGGCTCAGCGAGGCGACGTGCTTCCGCGACGCGGATGCGGTCGGCCATGTACTGGTGCTTGGCGCGCGCTTGAGCGATCCCGCACTCGCCCTTTTCCACCCAAGCGCGAACGACGTCCTGAAGGGTCTCGAGGAACGACAGCGAATCCGCTGCTTGCACCAGGTCCGCCCCGCCGAGGCCCCCGAACTCATGCAGGGTGACGAGGCGACGCACCTCTGCGACGGAAAGGTCTCCGGCCGCGGCTCCTTGCTCGTGAATCCAGACGCCGACGACGAGGGCAGAACGAGACGCATGCGCGTAGAGGTAGTCGGGATCGTCCCAACGTCCGTTCCGCTTGTCGAACACGGGTCCGTTCGGGATCATGCGCTCGATGTCGTGGGTCGCCACAGCGAGTCGCATCTCGAGCGACGCCTCGCTGTCGAGGCGCACGAGCCAGTCTCTCGCTCGCGCGAGGTGCCACGCCTGGTTGTACGGCTCGATCCAGGCCAGCGCCCGGCGCTCGATCTCCGTGCCGAGCGCGACGCGCGGCGCTTCCTCCATCGTTGTAGTCACGCGTGCCTCCCTGTGGCATTGCGGGGGGTAGGGGCCATCAGCGGCTCTCGATTTTGCCGGCGAACGCCTCGATCTCGAGAACCATCTGCTCGAGGTTGTCCCAGGGGATCATGTGCCCGCTCGCCGGGACCGAAACGACGCTCGCCCGCGGGTTCAAGCGCTCGAGCTCGGCTGCGTCGGTTTGCGTGACGACCGGGCTCTGAGCTCCGAATAGCAGCAGCGCCGGCGGCTCGACCTCCTGCCACACCGGTTCGAACGCCTCGAGGTGAAACCACGCATAGCTCTCGACGACGGCGACCTCGTCGCAGGACGCGAGCCATTCGCCTCGCTCCGCGATCTGGGCGTCGGTCCAGGTGGGGAACTGTTCCCGGGCCGCGCGCTCACCCCCACCTGCTCGCGCCGTGTGTATGCCGCTCACGAAGCGGTCGAGACCCGTCGGGTACGGCCTGCGTCCCGGGCCCGACAGCGGTGGATCGATCGCGACCACGCCCGCCGAGCCTCCCGGGAATCGGGCACGAGCGTGGGCGACCACCCGGGCGCCGAGGGAGTGGCCGACCAGAAGTGGCTGATCGAGCGCTGCGTGCTCGATCAGCGAAATGACATCCTCCGCGTAGTCCCCGGCCCGATGTGCGCCAAAACCCACGCGTTGGGAGAGCCCTCGCCCGCGCATGTCGAGGACGTAGACATCGCCGGCAACCGAGGTGAGTCGCCTGGCGGCGAACGCGATCGCTCCCGCCGGGGTCGTGATCCCCGGGACGAGCACGATGGGGCGCCCCGCGCCACCGGCATGACGGGCCGCGTGGAGGCGGGCTCCGGCTGAGGCGAAGAACACCGACTCGGTGCTGCTCACGGGCTCGTGCTCACTGCTGCCCCGAAGCCGCTGCTACAGACAAGTCCGAAGCTATCCCGGAGTCCGGTGCGAACAAGGTCGCCACGTAGTAGACGAGCCCGCCCCCGACGCCGGCCATGAGCCACGAGAGGTCGACTCCCTTCACCGAGTTCTCGAGCGGTCCGGTGAACAGCGTCGTCGTCGAGAACATGAGCCCGAGGGCGACACCGCACGCCCAGCCGAGAAGGGCCCGCGGATTCAGCCCGTTGGAGTACCAGTACCGCCCGCGCAGTCCGGGTATGGCGAAGGCATGCAGGTCCGTCGTGGAGTAACTGCCCCGGGTCATGAGGTAGTGGATGCCGACAATCACCATCCAAGGAGTCGCCGTGACCACCATGATCGTCACGAACGAGGTCAGGTTGGTGAGGAAGTTCGTCGCGATGACGAGCAGGTAGGTGAGACCGAACACGATCGCGCTCAATCCCGCGGAGATCTGCCAGCGCTTGACCTTGTAGAAGAAAGGCCACGAGCCGATATCCAGCGCGGCGTTGTAGACGGACATCCCGGCGCTCGCGACATTCGAGCCGAGGCCGAGGACGAGGAGCATGGGGAACAGGAACCAGCTCGGTGCCGCGGCCGTGATGCCCGGTACGAAGTTGAAGGCCTGGCTGACGAACGCGGTCGCAGCGAACGCCGCCGCGACCATGGCAACCCAGCACCCGAGGAAGATCCCGGCGAAGCCCGCAGCTGCGACCTGCTTCGACGAGGCGTTGGCGGGGATGTAGCGCCCGTAGTCACCGACGAACGGCCCCCACGAGATCGGCAGCGACGCGGCCGTGGTCGCGCTGAGGAACCACGTCGGCCAGAAGCTCCCGAGGAGGTAATTGGCACCGTGGGTCACGTGGAACTTCGGCGCGAAGACGGCGAAGACGGCGATGCCCACGATTATCGCCAGGACCGTGATCACCCGGACGCTGCGCTCGAGCGTGCGATGGCCGAGCACGGCCGCTATACAAGCCAGGATCAGGACCCCGATCATCGCGATCGAGAGCGCCGTGTTGCTCGTCGAGGTCTGGAACCACCTGTTGAAGGTGTAGATGATGGCTTCGCCGGAGGTGAAGACGAGAATGATGGCAAAGCCGATGGCGATGAACCAGGTGATGCCCGAGCCGAGCAACCGGCCTCGCACTCCAAACGCTGCGCCGCTCGACACCTGCATGTTTGTGCCGGTCTTCGGGCTCACGGGCGTCACGGCGACGAAGATGAGCGAGCCCACGATCGAGCCGATCGTGATCGCCAGGAACGCCGCCCACCAGCCCAAGCCGAACGCGATCGGGAGCGCGCCGAAGAGCATGTTCCCATAACCGAACTGGGGGCCGAAGAATACGGTGAAGAGCTCCGCCGGCTTCGATTTGCGCTCGACCTCAGGGATCATGTCGATCCCGCGTGTCTCGATCTTCCCCCAGTCGTCCTCGCCCTCTCCAGCGGCGATCGCCGCCCCTGCCTCAAGGTTCTCCACTTCCCCCTCCTCGGTTGTTCGATCCTTGGCCGTTCTACGGCTTGCTGGTGCTACTGCCGCGGCTGCATCTCCGGGACGACGATGTCACCGCGGTCGATGATCTGGCGATCGTCGAGGAAGAGCGAGTACCCGTGCACCGGGATGTCCAGGTGGCAGGGCGATGCGTTCGTGCCCCCCAGCTCCTGGTTCGGTCCCGTCGCGAAGAGCACGTTGCCGTAGAACGACCGGCCCTCCTGGCCGATACCGCGAGTGTCCATCATCGGGCCTGACCAGAGCGCCTTCTCGTTCAGCCCCCAGCCGATATGGGATATCGCATAGCCGTCGGGGTCGCGGAACTGGTCCATGTAGTCCCGCATCAGGTCGGCGTCCAGCTCGCCCGTGAGGCTGGTGATCCGGCCCTTCTCGACGCGCAGCGTTATGGGCGTTCGAATGTACGACTTGAAGGGGTAGATGATGGACCCCGGCGCGAGGACCATCGTGCCGTCGACGCCGTCGTCGTGCGCACCGGTGAACAGGAAGCCCGAGGGCCAGTGATCCCAGCGCCCGGGCTCGTCGGTGTAGCCGTACTCGGTGATGACCGGGTAGCGCCCCAGCCGGTAGACGAGGTTCGTGCCGTTGTCGTGCTCGACGCGAAGGCTCTGAGCGGAGTTGAGAAGATCGCCCGCGAATTCGACCCGTTCGCGAAGCTCGGTGCTCGGAAGCAAGCGTGTCAACACGTCGACGGGCTCGACCGCGAGCAGGATGCGCGTGCCGGAGGCCTGAATCTCCAGTTGCTCCTTGGAGAACAGCATGAAGAC
The DNA here is from genome assembly GCA_963703655.1 of uncultured Acidimicrobiaceae bacterium. GTDB lineage: Bacteria > Actinomycetota > Acidimicrobiia > Acidimicrobiales > Bog-793 > CAVPFA01. The sequence continues at coordinate 110,319 of CAVPFA010000004.1, forward strand.
GAGGTCGATCACAAGTGCCGCGCCCTTGAGCGCTGCCATGGCCGGATCGTGGCCGCCGAGGGGCGTCTGACCGACCTCCCACGTCGCCGACCCCTTGCTGCGGTGTGCGGGGACGCGCACGTGGTACGGGAGGGCGCCGAGCTCCTTGGCCGCCTGCATGAAGGCGTTGGCATGTCCGAGCAGCTCGTCGGAGCTGTCGGCGCTCAAGATGGCAACTGCTTCGCCCTCGTGGACGCCGCACAAGCGCAGCTCCTCGCGGCAGACATTGACGAAGTCGTAGTCCATGGTCACTCCTTCTGCTTGTTCTCGCTTAGGCCGGCCTCGAGAGAGATTAAGTCGTCCAGAAAACCAGGGTCGTCGATTCGTGGCGAGACCGCCTGGACACCGACGGGAAGCCCGTCCGCTCGCCGGTAGCCGGGGACGTTCGCCGCCGGCAGGCCGAGCAGCGTCCAGGGGCGACACATGACCGGGTCGCCGGTGAAGTCGAGGCCTTGGGGAGCCACGCCGAGGGCGCTCGGTGCAAGGAGCAGATCGAACGTGGCGGCAATCGGGGCGAGGACGGCGCGTGCCTCCTCGGTCGCCTCGAGCGCGCCGAGGTAAGCCTGCGCGAGGCAGCGATCGCCCCGCTCAACGATGCTGCGGGCCCTCTCCGAGATGAGCTCGAGCCTCGAGCCGAGCGAGGCGCGGAGATTTTTTGCCACCTCGACCGCCATAACGGTGTCGTGATGCTCGGGAAGCCGCTTCCAGGTGGATGGCATAGCCATCTCCGAGACTTCCCACCCGCTGTCGGACAGGCGGCCAGCGAAATAGGAAAGCGCGTCCCGCACGTCCGGGTCGGGAGTCGCCCATTCGTCGCCCGACAGCACCGCGACGCGTCGCGCTACCGTCGGCAGCCGGCCCGGCGACCCGCTTGGCGACTCGGCGGGGAGCGTGAGCGTGCGCAGCACCGCGTAAAGGAGCGCGAGGTCCGCGGCCGACCTCGAGAAGAGGCCGATCGTGTCGAAATGCTCCGTCAGCAGCCAGACGCCCTTGGTCGAGGTCCAGCCACGCGCCGGTTTGTATCCGAACACCCCGCAATAGGCCGCGGGGCGGATCACCGACCCCGCCGTCTGGGTGCCGAGGGCGACAGGCACCATGCCTGCGGCGACGGCAGCCGCCGACCCGCTCGACGAGCCGCCGGGCGTGCGCTCGAGGTCGTTGGGATTGCGGGTGCGTGTGGGTTGGAAGAGAGCGAACTCCGTCGACTCGGTCTTGCCGAGGACGAAGGCCCCTGCCGCCTTCAGGCTTGTGACAACCGCAGCGTCGGCTTCCGGGCGATGCTCGCTGAACAAGGGCGAGCCGTAGCCGGTTGGCAGGTCCGAAGTGTCGATCACGTCCTTCACGCCGACCGCCAGACCGGAGAGGGGACCGCTCGGGCGCTCATCGAGCTCCTTCGCGCGCTGCCGGACGGCTTCCGCGTCCACGCAACGGAACGCGCCGACATCCTCGTCGCGCTCGCGGATCCGATCGAGCAGGGCACCGGCGACCTCGCTCACCGTAAGCACCCCGGTCGTGACCGCGCTGACAACGCCGACGGCGGTCAGCTCGGTCGCCGGCGTCGACCCGCCACGCTCGTTCACCTCGTCGCCTTTTCCTCGACGGCGCCGGACCGCCGGCCGAGCAACCGGTCGAAGTCGACGTGTGCCACCGGTCACTCCGCGACGACGGCGGCTGTCGAGGCCGCGGCGCCGGCGTGAGCCAGGATGCTCACGACACCGGTGTTTCCGTCCACGCGCAGGTAGTCGCCGGTGCGAACGGCCTTGGTCCCGATGCCGGTCGCCACAACCGCGGGAAGCTCGTACTCGCGCGAGACGATCGCCGCGTGAGACATGATGCCTCCGCCATCGGAGACGGCTGCGGCGATGCGGGCGAACACGATCGACCAACTGGGTGCTGTGAGTGGGCAGACGAGGATCTCACCGTCGACCAGATTGTCGAGCTCGTCGACGCTGTGCACGACGCGGGCGGGACCCTCGGCAACGCCAGGCGAGGCCGCCAGGCCTCGGAACTCCTCCTGGGGGCCGGGCTCGCTCTCGGCGGCGAGCCACCGGTTGATCGTGTCCGTGGTGATGCCGAAGAGCGTGATCGTTATCGGCTCGGTCACACGTTCCGGCGGCACGCCGAGCGCCGTGGGCGGGCTCCAGGCCTCGAGCGCGGCGTAGATTCGGCGCCGGCGAGCGATCTCCTCGCGCCAGGTTGACTCCCCCCGCGTCGGCACGGCGATCGCCCAGCGCACCTCGACCTCGTACAGCAGGCTGTAGATCTCGTAGCGGTGCAGGAAAAAGATGTCGTCGGCGCTCTCCAGCATCCCGCCTGCGACCATCACCTGTCCGAGCTCACGCACCTTGTTGAACAAGATCGAGTGGTGCCAGTGCTCGACATAGAAGTTGTGGTTCTCCACGAACGGGAACACCTGGCGGGAGAGTGCCAGCAGATTGTCGAAGGCCGCCGCGTCCTGTTCGTCGAGCAGCGCACGGTAGCCCGCCGCGATGCGCTCCCGCTCGGCGCGGAGGTGCTCGAGCGGCCGACTCAAGTCCTCGCCGCGCTCCACCCTCGGGACGTAGTCACGCAGTGCCGCGAACGGCGGCCGGAGGTCGTCGATCCAGGCCCGGTTGGCGTGGCAGTAGCCAGCGCCGGTCGAGTAATAGAACCACGGGTCTTTGACCAGCTCCAGGTCCGCGAGCCACTCCTTGCCGGCGCCCGATCCCTCGAGAGCCTCAATGACCTCGCTCGGCTCGCCCGGGGCGACGAGCACGTCGCCGACGCCGAGCTCGACGGCCCGGGCGGCCAGCCGCCGGAGCTCTGCGTCGGGTCGGTACAAGATGACCTCGATGCCCGCCACCATCCTCGCGACGAGATCGTCGGTGATGGCAGGAAAGTGGCTTCGGCAGAACTCGAGGAACGTGAGATACGCGCCGTAGGCGAGGTTCAGCATCTCGAAGTGGTAGTAGGCCATCTCGTGCATGTTCTCGAGAAGCCGGCTGTAGCTCGTGAGCAGGTCGAACGCGGTGGTGGTGCCTCGGTGCTCAAAGACCGTCCGGTCGGGCTCGCGCTCGCCGAGCGGCTCGAAATGCATCGCCTTGAGCCGGTCGATGCAGCCGACGGCCTTCGTGACCCACTCGCCGTAGATCGCGTCCCAGTTCTCGAAGTAGTGACGCGCGCGCTCGAGGAAGATCGGCTGGCGAGCCGCGATCATCGCCGGGTCGTCGATCACGTTCGGGCTCAGGTACAAGTAGCCGTTGACTATTCGCTGCTCGACACCGAGCGCTGTGGGGAGGTTCCAGACCCGGGTGGTGTACTGGTTCAGCGAGACCAGCCAGCTCTCAGGCATTATCAAGTCGAACGGATAGACCGGCTCGGGATTGTGGACCTGCTCGAAGAACCAGAGCTTCTGCTCGTCACGGTCCCGGAGCTCCTGGCCGAAGAGCAGGTAGGACGGATACATCGTCTCCCACCCCTCGGCGCCGCGCGGCGTCTCGACGTCGTATGGACTCTTGAACTTCCCCCCTGTCGCCATGGGCCCCTTATCCTCGTCGTGCCCTCGGCGCGATGATCCCTGAGCCCTCCGGCAATTGAAAGTTACCCGTTCCTGCAGGCGGAACGCCGTTCCGTACTGAGGAACGAGTCATCCGAGATCAGCGGTAGTCTGACCCGTTCCACCATACGGATTCGATGCCCATAAGCTGCTTCGCCGCGGCCAGCACGCGGCGGGACATCTGGCTGATGTCATCGCCGGTCACCCGCGCGACTGGTCCGGCGACCGAGATGGCCGCACGGGCGACTCCGCCGTGATCGAGAACGGGCGCCGCCACCGACGAGAGACCGGGCTCGTCCTCTTCGATACTGAAGGCGTACCCGCGCGCACGCGTCTCGGCGAGGCAGCGGAGGAACTGTTGCTTGGTGCGGATCGTCCGCGGGGTGCGCACCGCGAATCCAGCTGCGCAGGCCGCGTCGGCCACGGCCGGATTGAAGGCAGCGACCGCTTTGCCCGAGCTCGTGAGGTGGATCGGGCGGAGTCGCGAGACCCGGGACGAAAAGCGGAGGCCGTGATAGCTCTCGAGGCGCTCGACGTAGAACATCTGCGCACCGGCCGGGACCGCAAGGTGCACGGTCTCGCCCGTCTGGTTGCGGAGCGACTCGAGCAGCGGCAGGGCGTGGTCGCGCAACCGGCTCCGGCTCGCCACCAGCTCGCCGAGCTCGTGGAGGCGAATGCCGAGCCGGTAGGCCTTGGTCTCAGGGACGCGATGTACGTACCCGTTCGCACAAAGCGTCGTGACGATCCGATGGGCGGTGCTCTTGGACACTCCCAGCCGACGCCCGAGCTCGGCGACGCCGAGCTCGGACTCGGCCGCGAGGCAGTCGAGCAGCTCCAGTGCGGTCGCGACCGCCTGGATGCCGCGGCTCACACCTGCGCCGCTCACCATGGACCCTTCAGTGCGCTCTTTCATCTCAACCTCTGGGCCAGCCCTGTTCGGCTGACAGCTGCGAGAGCGACCCCTCCGAACCTACTCCGCCCGCAAGTGCTGATCGAGGCGGGCCACGGCCATCTTGCCAGCCCAGCTGACATGGTCGTGCATCAGCCTTGCGGCTTCGACGGAACGGCGGCGTCGAATCGCCGTCGTGATCGCCCGGTGCTGGCGCTCGGCTTCGCCCATGTCGGCCGTCGAGTAGGCGAGGCTCGACCGGTATGCCTCGGGGATGGCGCAGACCTGGCGAATGAGCGAGTACAGACGCCCACTGCCCGAGGCGTCGGCGATGTTGTAGTGGAAAAAGGTGTCCGCGGCGAGCTGCTCGCTCGCGGGCGCGTCGTGCAAGGTCGCCATCCGGTCGCAGCTCTTCTGGAGGAGGTCGACCAGCTCCGGCGTCCCGCGCCTTGTTGCCAAACGTACGGACTCGGACTCGAGCAGGGCCCGAAGGTGGTAGATCTCGAGGACATCGCCAGCCGTCAGCTGAAGCACCGTCGCGCCGCGATTGCGGGTGAGCTCCACGAGTCCACTGCCGCTCAGCAGGATGAGCGCCTCGCGGATCGGGGTTCGGCTGACGGCGTAGGTCTGAGCCAGCGTCTCCTCGGTCAGTCGTGTGCCAGGCAGGAGTGTGCCGGACAAGATCGCCTGGCCGATTCGGCGGGCGACGATCTCGGCGGTGCCCTCACCGCGAACCGGTTCGGTGGGCAGCGATGGACTGATCACGGGTGCCTCCCGACTCGTGAGAGAGCTGGCGGCCGAGCCGAGTGGTGTTCGCCCGTCAGATTGTTGACAGATTGATACAGATTGTATGGTTGTATACAATCATAGCTCACGGGCGCGGTGCTGGCGTTGCTGTCGTGCCCGAGTCAGGGAGGCGTCGATGATCACACGATGCGCACACAGCAACCACTGATGAAGTCCGCCGTCTTCGGCTACCACCGTCCGTCATCGATCGCAGAGGCCGTCGAATTCCTCGATGCCTACGAGGGAACGGCCCGCCTGATCGCCGGAGGCCAGAGCCTGGTGCCGATGATGAACATGAGGTTGCTCAGACCCGACGCGATCGTCGACCTCAATTCGGTGAGCGAGCTTGCCGAGATCCGCGCGGTGGCTGACACCACTGAGGTGGGTGCCATGGTCCGTTACACGATGCTCGAGCGATCTCCGGTCGTCATTGAGCGGCTCCCCCTGGTAGCCGCCGTGGTCCGCCACATCGGTGATCGGCAGGTCCGCAACCGGGGGACCATCGGAGGAAGCATCGCCCATGGCGACCCGACCGGGGAGATGCCCCTCGCCTGCTTGGCGCTCGGCGCGAAGGTTCGTGTTGTCGGGCCCGCCGGTTGGCGGGAGATTCCGATGGAGGACTTGTACGAGGGCTCGTACGCTACGGTTCTCGACCCCTCCGAGTTGGTCACGGGCGTCGTCTTCCCCCCCGGCCCGGCTCGGTTCGCGTTCGCCGAGTGTTGCCGACGCCACAATGACTTCGCCATCATCAGTGTCGCCGCCGTGGGCAGCCTGGCCCCGACGGGGCATTGGACCGGTTTGCGAGTTGCGCTTGGTGGCGTCGCCGACACCCCGACCTTGGCCGAGGCAGCGAACCGGGTGCTGCTCGGCACCGCCCTTTCGGATGAGGTAATCGCAACGGCTGCCGAGGCCGCGCTGGAGGCGGTGGACCCTGCCTCGGACGTCCGAGCCTCGGCCGAGTACAGGAGACACCTCGTCCCGGTCTACGTACGGAGGGTGCTCACCGAGCTACGCCGGTCGGACGCTCGAGAGATTCAAGAGGGAGTCGTATGAAGCTTCACGAGGAGTTTCGGGTAGACGGTCCGGTCGCCGGGGTCTGGGAGTTCTTCGAACAGCCCGAGCTCGTGGCGAGGTGCGTGCCGGGCGTCGAGGAGGTGACGGTCCTCGACCCGGACAACGTCAACGTCCGCACCACCCAGAAGGTCGGCCCGATGACCGCCACGTTCGACGCGAAGATCACCGTCCTAGAGCGGGTGCCGAACGAACTGATCCGCTTCAACGCGGTCGGCAAGAGCGTGCGTGGCGCCATCGGCAACGTTCGCACCAGCAACGAAGTTCGGCTGCGGGCTGTCGATGGAAGCACGGTCGTGACGGTCGAGGGCGACGTGATTCTCGCCGGAGCGCTCGGAAGCGTCGGCCAGAAGGTCGTTGCCAAGCAGGCGGGCAAGGTGACCGCCGAGTTCGCCCAGAACCTGCAACGCGCCCTTGGGGGGGAGATCGCCCCTCTGGTTCCCGCGCCACGCACCACCGAAACAGTGCTTGGTCGCGCCACGATGTCCGACGGAGCCGGACCCCTACCAGAAGCGATGGGCGGTCTGCGCCCCGCTCCCGATCCGTGGAGTCGCGTCGCTGCCGCACTGAGTGCCGTCTCGGCGGTGCTCAGTATCGTCGTTCTCGTCCGGAATCGTCGGAGGCCTCGGTGAGCCGAGCCGAGCGTGAGCCACGGCATAACGAGCCTCTCGGGCTGAGCGAGCCGAGCGTCCTCGTCACCCTGCAGGTGAACGGCGAGACGGTCTGCAAGCAGGTACCGACGCGTCTGAGTAGCGCAGACTTCCTGCGCCATGGCCTTGGTCTCACCGGGACCCATGTCGGGTGCGAGCAAGGTGTGTGCGGCATGTGCACGGTGCTGCTCGACGGCGAAGCGGTGAAATCCTGCCTCATCTACGCGGCCCAGCTCGACGGCCATCGTGTGGAGACGGTCGAGTCTCTCGCCCGAGGCGAGGAGCTCAGCCCCTTGCAGCAAATCTTCGAGGACGAGCACGCGTTGCAGTGCGGATTCTGCACCCCTGGCTTCCTCATGACGGCGACCGCCCTTGCCGGGACGGGTCGCAAGCTCTCGCGCGAGCAGATCCGCGAGGAGCTCGCCGGCGTGCTCTGCCGATGTACAGGTTACGAGTTCATCGTGACCGCGGTGGAGCGCTACCTGAACGGCGAGAGCAAGGTCGCGACCGATGACTGACGTCCGCATGCCCGAGGTCGAGGCACCGGTCGCACCCGACTGGCGGGTGGTGGGCACGGAAACGCCGCGGAAGGAGGACGCCCGACTTCTCTGCGGCGCCGGCCAGTTCGCCGACGACGTAGACCGGGCCCGAGCCGTCGAGATGGCCGTCGGGCGCTGCCCGTTTCCTCATGCCCGCGTCGCCATTCTCGACGTCTCGGCCGCCCTCGGGCTCGACGGAGTGCTGCAGGTCATCACCGGTGCCGAAGCACGGGCACGAACGAGATCGATCGGTATTTTGCGGCCCGTGCCGGGCGCGCCGGCGATCCCCCACTACGCCATCGCCGAGCGCGTCGCCACCTACGAAGGCCAACCGGTGGTAAGTGTCGCAGCCGAGAGCCGGCACATCGCGGAAGACGCGCTCGAGCTGATCGAGATCCAGTACGAGCCCATCCCTCACGTGTCAGATGTCATCTCAGCACTGGCACCCGGCGCTCCCGTGATCCAACCGGACGTGCTCTCGTCCAACCTGCTGGTGAGCAACCCGGAAGGCGCCGGCGACGTCGAGGCCCGGATGGAGCAAGCAGACGTCGTGGTGGAGGGTCGCTTCTTCATAAACCGGGTGACCGGACTCCCGATGGAGACCCGCTCGGTCCTCGCCGAGTGGCGGCGGGGGGCACGAGAGCTGACGGTGCACACCTCGACGCAAACTCCCCACCTCATGCGCAAGCAGTTGGCCGAGTCGCTCTGCCTCAACGAGGGCGACGTGCACGTGGTCGCGTCCGACGTCGGAGGGGGCTTCGGGCTCAAGATCGGCGCCTATCCCGAGGATGTCATCGCCTCACTGCACGCGATGTCACTCGGGCGACCGGTGAAATTTGTCGAGGACCGCAACGAGCACTTCCGGGCTACGACTCACGCCCGTGAGTCCATGCACGACTACCGGATTGCCGCACGCGTGGACGGCCTCATCCTCGCCATGACCGACGTCTACGCCAACGACTTGGGGGGGCTGAACTCACCGGTCGGATCTTCGCAGCTGTCGACCGTGGTGTTCAACGGGCCTTACAAGGTGGAGGCCGGCTTCGTGGAGCGGCGTGTCGTCTTGACGAACAAGACACCCATCGGTGCGTATCGCGGTTATGGGCAGCCTGAGGTCAACTTTGCGTACGAACGGCTGATCGATCAGCTCGCACGGCGCCTCGCCATCGACCCCGTCGAGCTGCGCGCCATGAACATGGTGCAGCCGGAGGACTTCCCCTGGGTGAATCCGACCGGTGCCGTCTACGACAGCGGCGACTACGAGCGATGCCTCCGGATGGCTGCCGACGCGATCGGATGGGAGGGCCACCGCGGCGCGGCCCGGGGTCCGAGGGCATCCGACGGGCGGTACCGAGGGATCGGTTTCTCCTCTTATGTCGAAAGGACCGGGTACGCCGGCAGCAAATTCCTGGCGGGGCGTGGCTCACAGTTCGGAGCCCACGAGAGCATCACGATCCGGGCGAACCGCTCCGGCAGATTGGACGTCTACACCGGCGTGTCGAGCTGCGGGCAAGGGAGCGAGACGGTCTTCGCGGAGATGTGCGCCGAGTTCTTCGGTTGCGACTATGACGCCGTGACCCTGCACGCCGGCAGCACGACTTTCTCGCCGCTCAATACCGGGGCCTTCGCCTCGAGAACGGTGATCGCCGCCGCCGGCGCCCTGCTCGAGGCGTGCGCCAAGCTGAGAGCCAAGACGCTCCGTATCGCCGCCCACGCGCTGGAGGTCGACGACAGTGACGCACTGGACATAGTCGGTTCCGCCGTGCAACATCGGCACGACCCCACGCTCATCGTGCCGCTCTCGGCCGTCTTCGACCGGGCCATCCTCGGCCAGGGCCTTCCTCCAGGTGAGTCGCCGGGCCTCGACGAGACCGCTTATGTCGAACCGCCGGCCGCGGCGTACTCCTTCGGGACGGCGAGCGCGCTCGTCACCGTTGATCCCGAGACGGGCGAGTTCGACGTGGAGCGGTTCGTGATGGTTCACGACTGCGGCACCCCGCTCAATCCGAAGCTCGTCGAGGGGCAGGTCCGGGGCGGAATCGCCCAGGGTCTCGGCCAAGCACTCGGCGAGGAGCTCCTGTACGACCCCGACACCGGCCAGCTCCTCAACGGGACGATGATGGACTACTTCGCCCCTACCGCTTGCGACGTCCCGCCGGTCGAGCTCCTCCACACCGTCGTACCGTCTCCGGTCACGGTGCTCGGTGTCCGGGGAGTGGGTGAGGTCGGCACGATCCCGGTCGCGGCGGCGGTCGCCAACGCCCTCTGCGACGCCCTAGCCGAATTCGGCCTCGAGCTCGACCGGCTGCCGATCACGCCGGAGCTCGTCTGGCGAACCCTCAATGGCATGCTGACCGCAAGGAGCTGACTGGCTCGCGAGCCCGGAGGCGAGGTTGCTGGTTGGACCCGGCTGGACGAGACTCCGGAGGTGCCAACGCTCCCGCTGTTCCCGACCTCCCTCGTTGGTAGCTACGCCCAGCCGGAATGGCTGATCGATCGGGAGCGGCTAGCCGGGCGTTTCCCGCCCCGGGTCCGCGCGAAGGAGCTCTGGCGGCCGTCTCCCGACCACCTCCAAGAGGCTCAGGACGACGCCACGCTGCTCGCCATTCGGGCACAGGAACGGGCAGGCCTCGACATCGTTACTGACGGAGAGATGCGGCGCGAGAGCTACTCGAACCACTTCGCGACGGCGCTCGAGGGGGTGGACATCGACAACCCAGGCACGGCGCTCGACCGAAGCGGCCACCCGAACCCGGTCCCGAGGGTGGTCGGGGAGATCAGCCGGCCGGGACCCGTCCAGGTGCGCGACGTCCGGTTCCTTCGGGAGAACACCGATCGGACGATCAAGGTCACGGTTCCCGGCCCGTTCACGATGGCACAACAGGCCCAGGACGACCACTACGGCGACCCGGAGTCGCTCGCCATGGCCTACGCGGCTGCGGTCAACGCGGAGGTCAAGGACCTGTTCGCCGCCGGCGCCGACGTCGTGCAGCTGGACGAGCCGTACCTGCAGGCACGCCCGGAGATGGCGCGTTCGTTCGGTATCAAGGCCTTGAACCGTGCCCTCGACGGCGTCACGGGCACGACAGCGGTGCACATCTGCTTCGGCTACGCGGCCATCATCCACGATCGTCCCGCGGGGTACTCGTTCCTGCCCGAGCTCGCCGGCGCATCGTGCGACCAGGTCTCGATCGAGACGGCCCAGTCGAAGCTCGACCTCTCGGTGCTCGAGGAGCTTGCCGGCAAGACCATCATCCTCGGGGTGATCGACCTTTCCGACAATGCCGTCGAGTCCGGGGAGGTCGCCGCCGAACGTGTGCGCAGCGCCCTTCGTTACGTCGAGCCCGAGCGCATCGTGATCGGAACCGACTGCGGCATGAAGTACCTGCCGAGGCTCGCCGCCGAGGGCAAGATGCGCTCGATGACCGAGGCAGCGCGCAGCCTTCGCGCCGAGGCCGGCGCCTGAGGTTCGAAGCGCTCCTTGCGCCACATTGCCGACCGGGTCCGTACGAAACGCGCCGAAGCCCAAGTCCAGGCCATTGATCAGGGGCGGTGGGTGCTCACGGAGTCTGATTTGACGGACTGCAGGTAGTCCACGACTTCGTTGGCTTCCATCACGTCGCAGTACTTCGCATTGAGATCGATCAGGCTGCTCTCGTGCGCGGCTTGAACGCGGTCACCGACACATTGGCGTGGGATCACCGTTCGAAACCCGGACGACAAGAGGTCGACGGCCGTTGCCCGGACGCATCCGCTCGTGGTGGCCCCGCACAGCACGACGGTGTCGGTTCGGCGCTCGATCAGCATCGAGGCAAGCGGCGTACCGAACAGCCCTGACGGGCCCTTCTTGGTGATCAGTGGTTCGTGCTCAGTTCTTGCGAGTCGGTCGTCGATCGCCGTCGCGCGAGTGCCCTCGACCAGGTCCGCGAGCGCTGGAGCCTTCTCCCGCCAGATCCCGAGGTCGTTCAGCCCCGGCGCATAGGCGATGATCGTAAACAGGACTGGTACGTCGAGCCCCCGCGCGACGTCGAGTAGCGCACGGGTCGCGGCGACCTCGTCCGACAGCTCAGCGCCCAGGGCGTAGCGCGGGTCGGTGAAACCGTATTCGAGGTCGACAACCACGACGGCCGGCGTCGTGCCGAGCCGCAGCTGCCGCCCGAAACGGGCCCGCTCATACTCCTGGTACGCCACGATTACCGGTTCTTTGGCAGGTTGCCCACGATGCACGGACCTCATTATCATGATTACACGGCCTTGGAGCGCTCGCACGTCGCTGGCTGACCCGGCGGGTGCTCGGGCTGCATGGGTGAACGGCCGGGCATCCAGGCAGAACTGCAGTGACACGAGCACATCCAAGGGGGATCTGGTGCCCGATCGACGAAGCTTCCGGAACCCCTACGGCATCGAGACGCCCGACGGCGCGGAGGGTTGGGAGTCGATGTATCCGTCTTACCTGCTCTTCGGCGAGGAGACCCGCGCTCGGGACGAGGAAGGACTCTGGTACTTCGACCAGATTCACAACCCGGAGCCGGTGTATCCCTTCGATCTGATGATGCCGGAGAGCTGGCTCGTTTCGCTGAACCAGTACACGACCCGGGTCTGGCAGGTGCCGACTGCACTCGGGATTGATCATCGCATCGTCAACGGCTACCTGTATGTGAGCCCGAACGGCATCGATGATTCGGAGGAGATCGCCCGCCGAGGTCCGGTATTCGCCGAGCGGGCCCGGCACTACTTCGAGAACTGGGACGAGATCTACGACAACTGGGTCGGCAAGGTCACCGACTGCATCGAGCGCCTGAAGGCGATGCACTTCGAACCTCTTGCCGAGGTGGAGCCGGCTGAAACCGTGTTCGAGCACCGGGGCACGACGACTGCCTTCGACTTGCTGACCGGCTACAGCCGACTGCTCGAGAACATGCACGAGATGGCCTACTACCACTTCGAGATGCTGGTACTCGCCTATGGCGCCTACCTGACGTTCGTCGAATTCTGCAAGGAGCATTTCCCCGCCATCACCGATGACCTCGCGGCGCGCATGGTCGCCGGCATCGACGTCATTTTGTACCGGCCCGATGCCGAGCTCCGCCGCCTAGCCGCGAGAGCCGTCGAGCTCGGCGTCGGCGACGCGCTCGAAGGAAGCCGGCGAGCCTGATCAGGTAATCGCGTGCCTCGAGGAGTCTCCAGCCGGCAAACAGTGGCTCGAGGAGCTCGAGAAGGTGAAGGACCCGTGGTTCTACTACTCGACAGGTGCTGGCTACTGCCACGCGAACCGAGCCTGGATCGACGACCTCAGGCCGCCATTCGCGGCGCTAGCTGACTACGTCGCCCGAGTCGAACGCCACGAGGACCTCTCCCGGCCTCTCGAGCACCTGCGTGCCGAGCGGGAGCGCATCGCGAACGGCTATCGCGACCTACTTGACGAGGGCGATGCCGCCCAGTTCGACAACCTGCTGGCTCTCTCGCGCCAGGTCTTCCCCCTCGTCGAGAATCACAACTTCTATGTGGAGCACTGGCACCACTCCATCTTCTTCAACAAGGTCAGGGAGCTGGGCTCGGTTATGGTCGCCGGCGGCATGCTCGAACAAGAGGACGACATCTTCTTTCTGCACCGCTACGAGGTGTACTCCCTCCTCTATGAGGTCGAGGTCCAGTGGGCGGTTGGTGTGCCCAGTCGCGGAGCGCACACTTGGCGAAAGGAGATCGCCCGCCGTCGCCGCATCTACGCGGCGCTCGAGAAGTGGCAGCCTCCGCCCGCGCTCGGCGTCCCGCCCGAGGTGATGGCCGACCCCATCTCTGTCATCTTCTGGGGCATCAACACCGAGACGATCGATCGTTGGCTGGCTGCGGAGAGCGCGAGTGCCTCGGATACCGAGTTCCGGGGTCTTGCGGCCTCCCCGGGATTGGCGGAGGGGAACGCCAGGGTGGTGCACCGGGTCGAGGAGCTCGAAGAGCTAGTCGACGGCGAGATCCTGGTCTGTCCGATAACGGCGCCCAGCTGGTCCGTCGTCTTCGCCCGCATTGCTGCGGCGGTGTCCGACGGTGGCGGAATAATGTCTCACGCGGCCATCGTCTCTCGTGAGTACGAGTTGCCTGCTGTCGTCGCGACCGGCGTCGGGACCAAGATCGTCCGAACCGGCGATCGTCTTCGAGTCGACGGGAACACCGGCGTCATCACCATCCTGGAAAGGACGGTGGCTCACACGACATGACAGGCCTCGATCTCGCCCTCATCCAGCCGTTCGTCGTCGCTACCGAGACCTGCCGCCCGGAGAACCTCGGCCAAGTCGGGGGCAAAGCCGTCGGCCTTGGCTCGCTCATGCGAGCGGGTCAGCGCGTCCCCGCTTCGTTCGTCGTCACAGCGGCGGCGCATCGCGACTATGTTCGCTCCGAGCCGCGGGGGCTGAGCGAGTCGATCCGGCACGCCGTCGAGCAGTCCTACGCGTCGCTTTGCGAGCGAGCCAACGGAGATCTCACCGTTGCCGTGCGCTCGAGCGCCACGATCGAGGACTCGACCGAAGCGAGCTGCGCAGGCCAGTTTCGGACCTTCCTCGGCGCCTCGGGGGTGGAGGAAGTGCTCGAGCAGATCGAGCAGTGCTGGGTGGCCGCTCTCGACCCGCACGTCGGCTCGTATCGCGCCGATCGAAAGATCGAGGCTGGGGAAGAAGGTGTGGCCGTCGTCGTCCAAGATCTCGTCGATGCGCGTGCGGCAGGCGTGATGTTCACCCGGCATCCCCGCACGGGCGACCGATCGCTGGTCGTCATCGAGGCGAGCCATGGGCTCGGCGAGGCCGTCGTCGGCGGCGAGGTCACACCCGACCTGTTCGAGGTGAACAAGATCACACGCCAGATCCACCATTCGAGCGTGGGTTCGAAGCCGATCGAGCACCGCCTCGCTCCCGACGGTCGGAGCGTGCGGACCGTCGAGGTCGAACCCGAACGCCAGCAGGCGTGGTCCATCTCCGACACCGAAGTGATGGCGCTCGTCGCAATGGCCGGCGAGCTGGAGGCGAGTCTCGGCCGCGGCCTCGACGTCGAGTGGGCGATCGGTAGCGTCGGGAGCTCGAAGCAGGAGGAAGCTCTTTTCGCCCTCCAAGTCCGGCCCATCACCGTCGATCCTCTTCGCCGGTCAGCCGACACTCCGCACCCAGACGCCATCGACCACATCCTCGGCAGGCTGGCCGGGCGCGAGCGCGACAACGGCAGCTGACTTTCTTCACTGGCTGCTGGTTGGCCGACTAACCGTCCTTTAATGTCGATCACGGTTGGGCCAGGGGCAGGCGAGGACCGCTACGAGTTGCGGACCTGGAGCGCACAGCCGCCGATCAGGAGCGCGCCGGCGCTCCAGGCGGCGAGGACGCCGAGTCCAGCCCATGGGCTGATCGGGAGCGAGCTCAGGCCGGTGGTCGCCTGGATCGACATCCCGGCCGTCATCGGCCCGATCTGCACGAGGTGGCGGTGCCACGAGCCTTGGACCGTCCCCGCGAGGATGGGGAAGAGGTAGAGCAAAGCGAGGACCACCCCGATCGACACCGCCGTGTCCCTGACCGCCGCCGCGATTCCAAGGGCGAGCAGGGCGATGAGCACGAGGTAGATCACCGAGCCGGCAGCCGCGCGAAACGTCGGGCCGTTGCCGAGCGATATGAGGGTGTACCCATTCCCGAGGCCGGCGTGCGAGAGGAGGAGTCGGCCGGCGAGCAGACTGCCCGCGACACCGAGGGCGCTTGCCGCCGCGATCAGCACGATGAGGTTCACCGCCTTCGTCGCGAGCACCGTCATGCGCCGGGGGATCGCGGCGAGGGTCGTGCGGATCATGCGGGTGCCGTACTCCTCGGAAATGACGAGCACGCCGAGCACCGCCACGATCGCCTGGCCGAGGTCGACGCCGATGAGGCTGAGTTTGGTGGGGTCCTCCAAAGACTGGCCGAAGGTGTGGATCGTGCCCGTGACCAGCGTGCTGAGCCCGGCCGTGAGCACGACCGTTGCCAGCAGGAGCCAGGAGGTGCTGGGTGAGGTGCGGAGTTTCGTCCATTCCGCCCTGAGGGCATCGGTCATGCGTCCCTCCGGCGGAGCACCATTACGGCTGCGCCGAGGGCGAGGGCGGCATAGGTTATTGGCACCAGCAGCGAGACCCAGGCGCCGAGCGGGTAGTAGCCGTTCTGGACGGTGTAGGGGTAGCTGACGAGCGGCGACGACGGGACGGAGTCGAGCACGGAGAAGCCGGCCGCCGGCGTCAGCCGATAGATCCACTCGCCCACCGAGCCCGTGACGGTGGCGCCGAGGATGTTCGGGACGACGAACAGGGCGATCCCGGCGACGACCGCACCGGAGCTGCGCCGGAGGATCGTGGCGATGCCGAGCACGGCAACGGCCGAGAGCGCGACGAGGATCGCGGACCCGAACACATCGCGTGCCGTGGTGAGTGCTCCGACCGGGAAGAGGTAGTTCCCATTACTTGTCAAGAGGTGCCTGCCGACCGGGATGGAGATGGCCGCCGCCACCGCTTCGATCAGAAACGCCACGGCGAAGATGACGATCGCCTTGGCGTAGATGACTCGGCCACGGTTCGGCGTGGCGGTGAACGTCGTGCGGATGAGCCGGCGTCGGTACTCGGACGTGACGAACATCGCAGCGATCACGACGACGACGATGAGCCCTGCGAGGATGCCGATGATCGTCTGACCCGTGGCTGGATTCTGGGCGATGATGCCGGCCAGCACGCCGGGGGCGATATCGCCGGTGCCGGTGATCACGAAGGTGCCACCAATGTGGCGGCCGCTCCCGAAGCCAAGCGTCGGGTAGAAGTTGTTGCCGCCGCCGACGCTGGTGTGCTGCCAGGCCGACGCGGTCGTGCGGCCCTGCACGGTCACGTAGTCGAAGCGAGCGGTCGCCTGCGTGATGTTGCCCTGGCTCGACAGGACATAAGTGACGGGCGAGGTGACAAACAGACCGATATCTACCGTGTTTGGCAGCCCTGTGAGGGCGGTCGACCCGATCTCGTGCCACGACGATCCGTTTGTCGAGTCGTAGGCTGTGAGCGCGTCCCCGTGGCGCAAGAGCCGCAGCCAGCGTGGATTGCTTGGCGAAAGAGTGCCCGGCGTGCCGGCGATGTCGTGGGAGTAGTCGTACTGGAATCGGACGCCGTGGCCACCGGTCGCCATCACGGCCGCGTATGGTGCGCCGGCCTTCGTGCTCGAGGTCACGATGACGCCGGCCTTCGCCCATCCCGCGAGACCCCGACGTTCGGGAGCGTTCGGCGAGGCGCGGTTCATGTTCTCCGCCGCGATGAAGCCGGCGAGCGAGGTGACCCGCGCCGTGATCGCGCCATTGCCGTCGAGCGACTGGTGGACGAGCTCGTAGGTGTCGGCGACGATCTGGCCGCCAGGGCCGACCGGTACCGCAGGATGACCCGCGGAGCACACCATATGGGCGGGGCTCGACCCGGTGCAGGTGCCGCTGTGCGAGCCGTTCGCCGACACGATCGAGAGGAGCGTGCCGAGCATCGCGGCGACGACCAGGCCGATGAGCCAGCCGCGGACGGTGCGCAGTTTCGTCCATTCGGCGCGTAGCACCTGGGCGAAACCATCCTCGTTGCCCTCCCTCATCGCAGCCGCCGAACGTCCGAGTGGGCCTGGAAATCGGCCTCGCCGGCGGTCAGCTGGAGGTAGACGTCCTCTAGGTTCGCCCGCTGCGACGTCACCTCCGAAAAGGACACTTGTCCAGCGCTGAGGATCTCGACTACCCGCCTTGGTTGGAGGCCGGCAACCTCGACTCGGTTGGTGCTGGTAATGGAGGCGGTGCCGCCGGCGCATTGGATGGCAGCAACGGCGTCCGCCGGCGCGTTCGTGCGCACGGTGACGGTGTCGGACGACGCCCGGGCGACAAGGCCCTCGATGGTGGCGTCGGCGAGGACCTTGCCCCGGCCGACGACCACGACGTGATCGACGACATCCTCGAGCTCGCTCATGAGGTGGCTAGAGATGAGGATGGCCCGGCCGTCGGCCGCGAGCGAGCGAAGGAACCCTCGCATCCAGATGATCCCTTCGGGATCGATCCCGTTGAACGGCTCGTCCATCATCACGATGGGCGGGTCGCCGAGCATCGCCGCCGCGATGCCGAGCCGCTGGCGCATGCCGAGGGAGTAGCCGCCGGCTTTGCGCTTTGCCGCGCCCGTGAGGCCGACCATGTCGATGACTTCGTCCACGCGGCCGGCGCTGATGCGCTGGGACCGGGCCATCCAGAGCAGGTGGTTGCGCCCGGACCGGCTCGGCTGAAGGGCGTCGGCCTCGAGGAGGGCCCCGATTTGGATGAGGGGGTGGTGGAGCGTCCGGTAGGGCTGCCCGCCGACGAGAGCGGTGCCCTCGTCGGGCGCGTCGAGACCGAGGATCACCCGCATCGCGGTGGACTTCCCGGCCCCGTTCGGGCCTATGAAGCCGGTCACCCGTCCGGGTTGAACGGAGAAGGACATCCCGTCCAGTGCGAGGGTCTCCCCGTATCGCTTGCAGACACTGGTCATCTCGATCGTGGCGTCGGTCACGGCGTCGTTGTACGACTCCGTCGGTGTCAGCTCCGTGTCGCCCGCTGACACCACATTGACACCGGGTGCCTGGCATCGTGGCGGGATGCGTGTGCTGGTGGTCGAAGACTTCGAGGTACTCGCCCGGTCGATCGGGACCGGGTTACGGCGGGAGGGGATGGCCGTCGACGTCGTCCTGGACGGCACCGAGGCCCTCGGGCGCCTTGCCGGCGTCCGGTACGACGTCGTGGTGCTAGACCGAGACCTACCGGGTGTCCACGGCGACGACGTCTGCCGGTCGATCGTGGCCGCCGAGTCCGGCTCGCGCGTGCTGATGCTGACAGCCTCGAGCACCGTCCGCGACCGGGTGGAAGGCCTCGGGCTCGGTGCCGACGACTACCTCGCAAAGCCGTTCGACTTCTCCGAGCTCGTCGCCCGCGTCCGCGCACTCGGGCGCCGCTCGACTCCTGCGGCCCCGCCCACGCTCGAGGCGGGCGACGTCTCGCTCGACCCGTCCCGGCGCGTAGCCTTCCGAGACGGCCGCCGGCTCGATCTCAGCCCGAAGGAGTTCGCCCTCCTCGAGTGCCTGCTCGCGGCCTCCGGCCGGGTCGTGTCCGCCGAGGAGCTGCTCGAGCGAGTGTGGGACGAGATGGCCGACCCATTCACCACCGCGGTGAAGACGACAGTGCGCCGGCTCCGGGCGAAGCTCGGTGATCCGCCGCTGATCGCCACGGTCCGCGAGGGCGGCTACCAGATCGGAGTGCCCCGATGATCGGCCGCTTCCTCGAGCGACACCACCTCCGGCGCGTGTCGCTTCGCGTCCAGCTGACGGTGCTCTACACCGGGCTTATCGGTGCGTTCGTGATCGTCGTGCTCGGGGTCTCCGGGTTGCTGATCCGGACCAGTTCGATCTCGGTCTCGCATCCGAACAGCCCGCCGATCAGCGGGCCCCAGTTCAACGGTCAACAGTTCGCCGTCGGAGCAGCCCTGGTGGCGCTCGTCGCCGTCTGCGTCGCGGTGGCGGTGGCGTGGTGGGTCGCGGGGCGTTTCTTGCAGCCCTTGCGTGAAATGAACGACAGCGCGCAGGAGATCTCCGCGACGAACCTCCATCGCCGCCTCAGCGTCGCCGGACCGGACGACGAGCTGACCGAGCTCGGCCGAACCCTCGACGAGCTCTTCGGGCGCTTGGAGGGGTCGTTTGAGTCTCAGCGGCGTTTCGTGGCGAACGCCTCACACGAGCTGCGGACGCCACTCGCCGGTCAGCGCACCTTGTTGCAGGTGGCGTTGGCGGATCCGGACGGCAGCTTCGAGAGCTTGCGGCTGGCGTGCGAGGAGGTGCTCGCACTGGGCGAGCGTCAGGAGCGATTGATCGATGCGCTGTTGACCCTCGCGAGCAGCGAGCAGGGAATCGAGTACCGGGAGCCGTTGGACCTCGCCGTGGTTGTGGAGGGCGTCGTCGCGTCGCGGCGGGAGCTCGCTGCACGAGTGGGTGTCGTGCTGCAGGTGGCGCTGGCGCTGGCGCCGGCGAGCGGGGAGACGAGTTTGATCGAGAGTCTGGTTGCCAATCTGCTCGACAATGCCTTGGAGTACAACGTGCCCGGCGGCACCGTGGAGGTGGCGACGAGCCGTTCGGGCGGTGAGAGCCGGGTGGCGATCAGCAACACCGGACCGGTCGTCGCGGCGGCGGACGTGGACCGGCTGTTCGGTGCGTTCCAGCGGCTCGGGGCGGACCGCACCTCGCGCTCGAGCGGGCACGGTCTCGGTCTGGCCATCGTGAAGGCGATCGCCGACGCGCACGGTGCGGTGGTCACTGCGGTGCCGAGGCCAGAGGGCGGGCTGCACGTGGTGCTGAGCTTGCCAGAAATCCCTTTGCCAACCTACTGAATGTGAACCCCGGAGATGGCCCGGGCGACGACGAGCCGCTGAATCTCACTTGTCCCTTCGAAGATCGTGTAGATCTTCGAGTCGCGATGCCAACGCTCGACGGGATAGTCCCTGACATAGCCGTAGCCTCCGAGGATCTGGATCGCCTGCTCGGTCACCCAGACCGCGGTCTCGCCTGCGAAGAGCTTCGACATCGAGCCTTCGCCGGCAATGAAGGGCTTCCCGGTCATCGCCATGAACGCAGCACGCTGGTACAGCAAGCGGGCTGCATCGATCCGGGTCTTCATGTCGGCGAGCTTGAACGCGATTGCCTGATGTTCGATGATCGGGCGCCCGAAGGTGCGGCGTCCCTTCGCGTAGTCGAGTGAAAATTCGTACGCGGCGCGTGCGATGCCCACCGCCTGGGCCGCGACGGCCGGCCGAGTGGCCTCGAAGGTCGCCATGGCGGCCGAGGTCTTCCCATGACCTCCCTCTCGCGCCCTCGCGATCCGCTCGTCGAGCCTGTCCTTGCCTCCCAATAGACATGCCCCCGGCACCTTCACGTCCTCGAGCACGACCTCGGCGGTGTGGGACGCCCGGATCCCCATCTTCTTGAACTTCTGTCCCATAGAGAGCCCTGGCGTCTTTGGCGGGACGACGAAGCTCGCCTGGCCGCGTGCGCCGAGATCGGGCTCTACCGACGCAACGACGACGTGGACGTCCGCGATGCCCCCGTTGGTGATCCAGGTCTTCGTCCCGTTGAGGGTCCAGCTGTCGCCGGCGCTGTCGTAGACGGCTCGGGACTTGAGGTTGCTCACGTCTGATCCTGCGTCGGCCTCCGACACGCAGAACGCTCCGAGCCTGAGGTCACCCGGCTGGCCGAAGCATTGAGGCACCCACTCGGCTACCTGTCCCGGGGTCCCGGTCGCAACGATCCCGGCCACGGCGAGGGTCGACCCCAGGATCGCCAGCGTGATGCCTGCATCGCCCCAGGCCATCTCCTCGTTGACGAGCGGGAACAACTGGCCCGTCGGGTCGGCGAAGCAATTCGCTACGAAGTCGAACGAGTACATCCCGATTCTGGCCGCCTCCTCGATGATCGGCCACGGGGTCTCCTCGCGCTCGTCCCATTCGTGGGCAACCGGACGCACGACGTCCTCCGCGAAGTCGTGGACCCACTTCACCACCTGAAGCTGGTCCTCGCTGAGCTCCATCGAGAAGTCACCCATCGATCACCTCGAGTTCGGGCCAGGAACATTCCCGGCGAATCTGGCAGTCGTCAGCTCATCCGAATCGAGCCGCCGCCCAACCCCCTGTCGCGAGCGTAGTGACTCCTGAGTAACTTGGTGACCACAGTCGGAGCGGGTGCGCGACGAACAGGCGGCTCGGCGGGGCGGAACCGGAGGACGGGGCCGGGCCCCGAGACCGGGACACGACCGATGCTGGGGCCCGCCGCTCAGCGGTGGGCCGTTAAGAAGTGGGCGGTCTCAGCGCGCCCGAACGTTGGCTGCTTGCAGCCCCTTCTGGCCCTCCTGAACGTCGAATTCGACTTCCTGGCCCTCGGTGAGGGTCCGGTAACCGGACATTTGGATGGACGAGTGGTGGACGAAGACATCCACGCCGTCGGACTGCGAGATGAAGCCGTAGCCCTTCTCGCTGTTGAACCACTTCACTACTCCGGTCGCCACGGTGGCGTTCCCCTTTGTCTCAGAATGCAGATGTAAAGAGGGCTCCGGGACGGGATTGCACGGCTCGGAGTCGCCGATACCCGGGGTGGTGCCCCGGCGACCGGGTTACCGTCCAACGTGTCGGCAACCCCACGTGGCAAACACGATCCGGTTGCTCTCGAGGGACAACGTAGCAGAGCCCCCCGAGCCTCGGAACACGAGGTCCGGATCGGACCAGTTCGCTCGGATCCGCTCGTGGTCCCACCCGGTGGCAACCCGAAGCGGCGACGACCGATCGCCGGCTCAGCGCCGGATCCTGGTGCCCGCTGAGGTGTCCTCGACGACGTAGCCGAGCTCGCCGATCTCGGCTCGGAGCCGGTCGGAAGTCGCGAAGTCCCGATCCGCACGGGCCAGGTCGCGGCGGCGGCCGAGCTCGAGCACGAAGTCCGGAATGTCGCTTCCTCCGGCGGCCTCGAGACCGACGGCCCCGAATGATTCCACGACCGCCCGGCCCAGCTCGACGGCGCGCGGCACGTCGTGAGCGTCGAAGGCCACGTTCGCCCGGCGGATCGCCTCGAACAGAACGGCGGTGGCTCCCGGGGTGTCGAGGTCGTCTTGCATCTTCTCCGCGAAGGCTCTCCTCACCTCGTCACCTGCGTCGTCCGACGGACCATGATCCCTGCCCGGCGAACCGTTCGGCCTGCGAGCCGCCTCGCCGGCCTCGGTGAGCCGACCGCTCAGCCCGTCCAGGCGACCGAGCGCCGCGTCAGCGTCACCGAGCGTCGTGGCCGTTACCTCGACCGGCGCTCGATAATGCGACCGGAGCACCAACAGCCGGTATGCACGGGGGTCGGTTCCCTGCTCGAAGAGCGTCGACAGCAACAGAACGTTGCCTTGTGACTTCGCCATCTTCTCGCCCTCGCGCGCCTCGACCATCCCGTGGTGCATCCAGTGGCGAGCGAACCTCCTGCCGGTCGCGACGGCTTGCGCGCGCTCGTTCTCGTGGTGGGGGAAGATGAGGTCCTGGCCACCGCCGTGGAGGTCGAAACCTTCGCCGAGGAGGGCGAGGGACATGACCACGCACTCGGTGTGCCAACCGGGCCGGCCGGGACCCCACGGCGACTCCCACGAGGGCTCTCCCGGCTTCGCCTTCTTCCAGAGGGCGAAGTCCAAAGGCGAGCGCTTCTCCTCGTTCACCTCGACGCGCGCCCCGGACCGGAGTGACGCGAGGCTCTGATGGGCGAGCAATCCATAGTCGGCGACGGCGGCGACCGTGAAGTAGACCCCGTCGCTCGTCTCGTAGGCGACGCCGAGGGCGACGAGCTCCGCGATCAACTCCACCATCTGCTCGATGAACGCGGTGGCGTGCGGGACCCTGGACGGGCGGAGGCACCCCAAGGTGTCCATCGCCTCCCACCACTCCGCCTCGTACTGCTCGGCGATCTCCTCTGACCGGCGGCCTTCCTCGATCGCCCGGGCGATGATCTTGTCGTCGATGTCGGTCACGTTCGAGACGTGGTCCACCTCGATCCCGGAGTACTCGAGGAAGCGGCGGAGGACGTCGTAAACGAGAGAGAAACGGCCGTGACCGACATGCGGCGGCCCGTAAGCAGTCGAGCCGCAGACGTATAGGCCGACACGGCCGGGCTCGCGAGCCCCGAGCTCCTCGATACGACCCGAGGCCGTGTCATGAAGTCGGAGCACGGGAGTACCGTACTAGGCCTATGCAGGCTCCCAGAGTGCCCGAACACCCCTCGTTGGAGGGCCTCGAGGACCGCTGGTCGGCGCGTTGGGAGAGGGACGGCAGTTACCGTTTCGACCCGGCTCACCCTCGCACCGACGTGTACTCGATCGACACGCCGCCGCCGACCGTCTCGGGAGCGCTTCACGTCGGCCACGTGTTCTCCTACACCCAGACCGACATCGTCGCCCGTTACCAGAGGATGACGGGAAAGGCGGTCTTCTACCCCATCGGCTGGGACGACAACGGCCTTGCGACCGAACGCCGGGTTCAGGAGTACTTCGGGGTCACCTGTGACCCGTCGCTGGCCTACGACGCGGCGTTCGTCGCCCCGCCGGCGCCGGACCGCCGCGAGAAGGGCGCGCGCCAGATCCCGATCTCTCGCCCGAACTTCGTCGAGCTCTGCCTCGCCCTCGTCGCCGAGGACGAGCAGGCCTTCGAGAGACTGTTCCGCAGGCTCGGCGCTTCGGTCGATTGGACCCAGCACTACACGACGATCAGCGAGACATCGCGAAGGGCCTCGCAGCGAGGGTTCCTCCGCTTGCTGGCGCGCGACGAGGCCTACCGCCAGGAGGCCCCGACGTTGTGGGACGTCGACTTCCAGACCGCCGTTGCCCAGGCCGAGCTTGTCGACAAGGACGAGCCGGGGTTCTACCACCGGCTCCGGTTCTTGCGGCGTTCGGGCGACGGTCCTGCGCTCGAGATCGAGACGACGCGCCCCGAGCTCCTGCCCGCCTGCGTCGCGCTCGTCGCCCACCCGGCCGACGTGCGCTACCGCGCAATGTTCGGAAAAGAGGTTCTGACCCCCCTGTTCGGCGCCCCTGTCCCTGTTCTCGCCCACGAGCTCGCAGAACCGGACAAGGGATCGGGTATCGCGATGATCTGCACTTTCGGCGACCTGACTGACGTGACCTGGTGGCGCGACCTCGCGCTGCCCACCCGGTCGGTGGTGGGCAGGGACGGTCGGCTAGGTCCGGCCAGTTTCGGCATGCCCGGCTGGGAGTCGGACGACCCGGCACGGGCCAACAAGGCGTACTCGGAGATCGAGGGCCTGCCGATCAAACGCGCCCAGGCGCGGATCGTGGAGCTTTTGCGCGAGTCGGGCGACCTGCTCGACGAGCCGCGTCCGATCACCCATGCCGTGAAGTTCTACGAACGTGGCAGACGTCCCCTCGAGATCGTCACTTCCTGGCAGTGGTACGTGCGGACACTGGACCACCGCGAGGCTCTCCTGGCCCGAGGCCGCGAGCTCGACTGGCACCCCGAGTACATGAGAACCCGCTACGAGTCGTGGGTGGAAGGGCTCACCGGCGACTGGAACATCTCGCGACAGCGCTTCTTCGGTGTTCCGTTTCCGGTGTGGTACCACCTCGACGACGACGGCGAGGTAATGGCTGACAGTCTGCTCATCGCTCCCGAGAACCGCCTGCCCGTCGACCCGTCGACGGACGTGCCCGACGGTTACACCGAAGGCCAACGCGGCAAGCCTGGGGGGTTCGTCGGCGATCCCGACGTCATGGACACGTGGGCGACCTCGTCGCTCACACCGCAGATCGCCGGCAGGTGGGAGGAGGATCCCGAGCTGTTCGCCAAGGTCTTCCCCATGGACCTTCGCCCGCAGGCTCACGAGATCATCCGCACGTGGCTCTTCTCGACGATCGTGCGCTCGGAGCTCGAACACCGGACGCTCCCGTGGCGTCACGCGGCCATCTCGGGGTGGATCCTCGACCCCGATCGGAAGAAGATGGGCAAATCGCTCGGCAACGCCGTCACGCCGCTCGAGTACCTCGAGAAGTACAGCACCGACGCGGTGCGCTACTGGGCGGGATCGGCTCGCCTCGGTGCCGACACCGTCTTCAGCGAAGAGCAGATGAAGGTCGGGCGTCGGCTCGCGATCAAGATCCTGAACGCGAGTCGTTTCGTGCTGTCGCGCCTCGACGGCTCCGAAGCGAACGAGGCCATGCCGTCAGGCGGTGTGGTGGCCCTCGACGCGGCCGTCCTGGCCCGCCTCTCGTCCGTTGTCGACGAGGCGACGACCGACCTCGACTCCTACGACCACGCACGGGCCCTCGAGGTGACCGAGTCGTTCTTCTGGTCGTACTGCGACGATTACCTCGAGCTCGTCAAGGCCCGCGCCTACGGCGATCCCTCCGAACGCGGTCCTGCGTCAGCACGGCACACGCTCGCCCTGAGCCTGTCGGTGATCTTGCGGCTGTTCGCTCCGTTTCTTCCATATTGCAGCGAGGAGGCGTGGTCGTGGTGGCACCCCGGCTCGATCCACCTCGCCCCGTGGCCGTCCGGCCCGGCATTGGCGGAAGCGGCAGGGCCTGACGCGCGGCCCGAGCTCGTGGACGCCGCCGCCGGCGTGCTCGTCGCCCTCCGGCGGGCGAAGACCGAGGCGAGAGTCTCGATGCGCTCGCCGGTCGCCCGATGCGTCGTGACGGGGCCCCAGCCGCTCGTCGAGCTGATCGAGCTTGCTGCGGCCGACCTCGCCGACGCCGGCGCCATAGCCCAGCTGGACTTGCTGGCGGACCCGAGCGCGACCGAGCTCTCGGTCGCGGTCGAGCTTGGGTCATCGCCCGCTCCCTAGCCGGGCTCGGCGATCAACCCTTGGAGAGGACGCGGCCCTCGCTCGAAGGCAGGCTCAATGCAGGCTCGGGAACACGTGGGCGAAGATGAGCTGGCGAGGGATGTGGGTGAGGACGACGGTCGCCAGGAGCGACGAGTCCCTCTGGCGGACGACGACGATCGCGATGCGGCCTACGCCTCCCTCGGGCGCCCAGCCCCGCTCGACGGTGGAAGCTGTGAAGTGGCCCTTGAAAGCAACCAGGCACGTCGCCACCCGAGAGGCATCCGCAAGCCCGTCGGGCACGACGACGTTGTGAATCTGGACGATCAGCGCGTGGGGAGCCAAGTACCGTTCGCCGGCGAAGCGGCCGTGGCCCCGAACCGCCGCCAGCGCCTCCGGGTAGACCCTGAAGCAGACGCTGTCGTGTGTACCGAGGCCGTTGCGGGAAGCCGCGCAGCCGCCGAGCAGCCCTGCCAGGACCAGCGCAGCGCCTAGCGCGGCCACCTTCGCCTTCAGAGGCGGCCGGACCTGTGCTCGAGGTGCGGCCCTACGGCCCTCGTAGCCCCCGGCGCGTGCGCGACCGCCGCCGGCCGGGTTGGGCCAAGTCATCGTGGGATCTCCGACGACCGGTCTCGGGGTTGAAGCGGCACTGGTCGCTGCTCCACGACCTCTGCCGTCAACGAGGCACGCCGATCGGCGCGCCGGTTCTGCCACGTCAGGCCGGCCCAAACAGCCCATCCTACGGGGAGAAAGCCCCAGAAACTCAGAATCCTGTACAACAAGACGGCCGCCACGGTGCTGAGCTGGCCGCCTCCGAACGCGACGAGCGCGATCACGAGGCTGCCCTCGACGACCCCGAGTCCGCCCGGCGTGATCGGGAGGTTTGCCGCCAGTTGGCCCGCTCCGTAGGCGAGAAGAAGCCCGCGCCAGGGCACGCCGGCTCCGACGGCGACGAAGGCGAGCACGAGGCAGGAACAGTCGAGGGCCCAGTTGGCGACCGACCACGCCAAGACGTCGACGAGGTTGCGCACGCCGAGATTGACCTGACTCATGGAGGCAATTGCCGACAGGATGCTGTCTTGCGGTTGTCGCGGGCGCCCCGTTATGCGGCGCGAGACGTTGAGGACCCACTCTGCGAGTTTCGCGAGTGCCCGTTTCTGGTACACGACGGCGGTCGCGGCAACGGTGACCAGGAGAATCGCAAGGATGACGCTTATGAGGTCGAGCGCTGACCCCTGGCGCTCCGCGACGATCAGGCCGGCTGTGGCGAGCAGAGCGAGCCCGAGCGCAGAAAAGACGAGCGTCGCCAGCAGCGCCCAAGCAGCGAGAGCCTCTGTGGCACCAAGGCGGCGGAACTGCCGGAAGCCGAAGGCGCTCGCGACGAGCGGCCCGGCCGGCAGGGAGCTCGAGATCGCACCGGCCGCGAAGGAGATCGCCGTGAACCTGCCGATGCCCGCGCGCACGCCACCGCAGCGCAGCAGTCGCTGATCCATGCGCCCGAACGCCACCAGCGACAAGGCCTCGACCAGGATCCCGAGCAGCAGCCACCCGACGTCGAGATGACTGAGCTCGGCCGAGGCGCCTGCCAGCTCGCCACGACGGCCGCTCACCGCCCAGAGGGCTACGCCCCCGAGCGCGATCCCCACGACGAACCGGACGCGCCGCCAGGCTCGCCTGCGCCCCCCGCTCGCGAGGTTTTCAGGGGCCGTTTGTGACCCCATACCAGTCGGAGACGCAGGAATTCGCATTGTTGGCCTCGAGCAGCGACTCGAGCTGGCCGGCGGGCACGAAGACCCTCGTTCCGGTCGTGCCGATCATCTCGACCGTCTCCGCTCGGCCGCCGAGTGCCCCGAGGCCGTTGCGGGCGGTCACCTCGACCGCGGCGAGCCTTCCCACCGATCGGAAGGCCTTCTCTATGGCGCCGACGGGCACCGACGCGAGCCATCTGTGGCAGGGGTTGCAGGTGTAGTAACTGCTCTTGACGCAGACTGCGTCGCCGCTGTCGGCGACGGCCGGGAATTGGCCCCCGTCGGAGTAGCCGCCGGTGGACGCGGAGTACTCGGTGAGCACGGGCTCGCCTTGTTGCTCTAGGATCTGCGCAGCCGTGTCGGCTACCGCAGCGTCCGATATGGAGGTCTCGTCGGCCATGCCGGGGTAGCTCTGGCAGGAGGAGTCGCACGCGGTCGCGTACTTCGTCCAGCCGCCGGTGGCCAGCTCGGCGGCTACGTAAGACCGCGACGCGACCGCCTGCGCCTCGAGGGCCTGGAAGCCCCACGGACGGCCCTGCGGGGACCGGCCGGTAGCACCGAAAAGTCCCCACGACCAAGACACCTCGGCCGAGACGACGCTGCGGACGTACTCCTCGACGGGCACGATATTCAAGGTCACGGCGCCGGCGGGCGAGTCGAGCGCCTGGATCGTCCCGCGGACAGGAAGGTCGACGCCGCCGGCCTCGCACACAGTGAGCACCTGATTCACGGCGGCGTCCGGCGACAGCGAGGACGGCTTGGCGAGCGGATTTACGAGACCGGACGCGACCCGCGTCCAGCGCGTCGACGAGCAGCCGACAGCCTCGAGGAGCGTCCATCGACCCGCGGCGAGGACGGCTCTGGCAGCCTCGCCCGCGACGAACGAGTGACCGCCGAAAGAAAAGGCCGACCCGGACGTGATCACGACGGAGGCCCCGTCGTTCTCGTTGAGATCGACGCGGATCAGCGGGTCGCGCGAAACAAGGTTCTGGCTCGTGGAGAGCGTGGTCCCGCCGTAGTAGCGAGAGAGGATCCACTGGTAGGGCTCGTGATCGATCACGGCGTAGCCGAAAGCCCCCCACTGCCCCATGCCGCGCCCGTGACCGTCGCCGAAACCGACGAAATCGACGTTCGGAGCGGGGAAGGGCGCGAGGGCGCCGTTCGGAGCGGGGAAGGGCGCGACGAAAAGGTGCGGCGTCGCAGCGGCCCCAGTGGCAAGCGCGATCGGCCCGGCCACGATGCCGACCAGCGCGCACCCGAGCGCGGCCAAACGCAGCTTGAAGTTGCTGATGCGTGCCATGTTACTTCTGTGCTCTCCGAGCACACAGAATGCCCTCGAACAAGTGACGAGGGAGTCGGTCGTTGCCCGGTGGAGTCGGGGCCAGTAGCTTCGCCGGATCAAGCCGCGCTTGCTCGCCCGACCCGCTGCGATCTTCCTGGCCTCGCGCGCCGGGGTCCTGCTCGTCGCCTGGGCGGTCGCCTACGACGAGCACGTCCCGGTGCTCTCGCTGCTGAACCGGTGGGACAGCTACTGGTACGAGCTGACCGCCGCGCACGGCTACCCCGCCGTCATCCCGACGGGGAGCGGCAACGCGGCGCAGAGCTCGCTCGGCTTCTTCCCGCTCTTCCCGCTCGCTATCCGCGCGACGTCCGCAGCCACCGGGCTCGGCACGCGCGACGCCGGGCTCGCGTTCGGGTTCGTCGCCGGGCTCGCCGGGGCGCTGCTGGTGTGGTGGCTGCTGTGCTCGGTCTACGGCGGCCCCGCGGCCGACCGCGGCACGGCGCTGATCTTCGCCTCGCCGGGCGCCTACGTGCTCAGCATGGTGTACAGCGAGACGTTGCTCATCCCGCTCGTGGCGGGGTGCCTCCTCGCCCTCGGACACCGACGCTGGGTGCTCGCCGGCGTGCTCGCCGCGGCGACGACTGCCGTCGACCCGGTCGGGGTCGCAATCGTCGTCCCGTGCGCCATTGCGGCGTGGCTTGCTATCGCCGACGGCCGCCAGTGGCGCGCGATCGCGGCGCCGCTCCTGTCTCCGCTCGGGGTGATCGCCTTCTTCGCCTACCTGTGGGCGCACACCGGCACGCCGTTCGCGTGGTTCATCTCCCAGCGCCGCGGGTGGGAGCCGGGCCGCTTGGGCTCGGGCATCTGGAACGGGCTCCTAGTTGTGCGCGGCGATCATCTCACGGTGCCGCCCTACACGGTGAAGGCGGCGGGTTTCGTGGTGGCGATGGTCCTGCTCGCGATCTTCCTCGCCACCCGGCGGCCGGGCATCTGGACGGGCTACGTCGTCGCCGTGCTCGCCTTTGCGTTCCTCTCGCCGATCGTGGGGTTCACCCCGCGGGTGCTGCTCCGGGCGTTCCCGATGCTCGGGGTCGTCGCGGCTCGCCTGCGACCGGGCTGGTTCGAGGCGTTGCTCGTCGTGTCCGTGCTCGCCATGGCCGCGGCGGCGGCACTGTCGCTCGGCAGCCTCGGTCTTGCCCCCTGAGCCGGCCCGAAGCCACGATCAAGCGGCCTGCAGCACCTCGACAATGGCGTCCGCGAAAGCGCGCCTCGCGCCCTCAGGGGTGAAGGCACTGGTGCGTTCCAGCCCGGCGCGCACCAGCGTCGCACGGAGCTGAGGGTCGGCAAGAACCCGCTCGACGGCCGTGGCGACGAGAACAGGCGACTTCGACGGCAGGACGATCCCGGCGTCGAGGACCGTCTCGGGAACGGCTGCGACGCCGTAGGCGACCACCGGCAGGCGGTGGTGCATCGCCTCGAGCAACGGTGCGCAGAACCCCTCGTGATCCGAACAGCACACGAGCACGTCCGCGCTCTCGTAGTAGGCGGCGAGCTCACCAGGGCTGATCGAGCCCACGAACTCGACCGCGTCGGTCAACCCGAGCACGGACGCGAATCGGCGCAGCGCGCCCGCGTAGGGGGGGCAGCTCTCCCTGCCGACCAGGTGCAGGCGAGCGCCCGGATCGAAAAGCCTCCGGGCGCACGCGAGCGCCTTGATGACATCGTGATGCGCCTTGTGCGGCAGCATCTGCCCGACGAAGAGCCAGTCGCGCCCGCCCCGGGCGCTCGCGGCCCGCAGGCGGTCGGCCGTCCGCGGATCGGGGGAGAGTCGAAGTTGGCTGTGTCGACCATGAGGGGGGCGACCGCGGTGCGGCGATAGCCGGCCTCTTCCAGCTCGACGCGGTTGAACTCCGAGACGGCGAGCCCGAGCTCGACGAGGGGCGCCAGCTCGACCAATTGCTTGCGCCCGAGCCGAACCTCCTCACCGAGGTAGGGCATCCACCGCTCGACGAGCTCCGCTGGGCTGATGTTGTGGTAGTTGAGCAGCTTCAGGCCTGGGTGCGACGCGAACGCATCGGCGGCCGGCGACCCGATCGAAGCCTGGTAGCAGACCCACTGATGCTCACGAGGCTCGCGAGGCAGATCCCGGAGCGGGTGGACCCGGCCCTCGAGCGCCGGCCCCATCGTGCACGCATAGATCTCCGAAACGAACCCCATCGAACGCAAGACCCGCTGGGCCTCGAGCGTGTGGTGGCTGACCGCGTCACGCTCGACGATCGACGGAATGACCTGGTCGATCCGGGCCGGTCGGGGCGGCGGCGATGATGGGGACCTCATCTACGACCGTCGTCGGCAAAGGGCCCCGGGACCGGACGCTCTGCGGAGACGGCGAAGACGTCCGGGTCACTCGCGTCAGGCTCGAACACGGCAAGCTTCGAGAGCCCGTAGCGCGCGAAGAGGTGGCACCACGTCACGGGGTGAACCGGTCGGCCCGGCCGGAGGTCGGAAGCAACTGGGTCCGAAGCGGTGACAGCCTGCGGTCGGGCGCTCACGACCACTACGACGCCCCCGGGCGCAAGACGGCGCGCCGCGAGTTGCGCCAGCGCGCGAGCTGCCCCCGGTCGCAGGCGATCGACCACGCCGGTCAGCAACAACCCGTCGAGCGTGTCGCTCGGAGTCGCTCCGAGGTACTCGAGAGCCCCCGCGGAGACGATGTTCGTCTCGCCGTCAGCTCGGGACGGCCGGCGCGGGTCGGCGCCTCGCGCGTCGATGCCCCTGGCAACAAGGGCCCCCACGACCCGCCCGTCACCGCACTCGGCATGTAGCACGAGACGGGAGTCCTCGGGTGCCTCCCCCGCCGCGTCGCCGCTCAGCTGCTCGAGCACCCAAGCCAAGAGCGGCCCCTCGAGCTTGGGGTGGACGGTCCCGGCGGCCGTCGCTTCACCGGGCCGAGCCGCCGACAAGGCTCGGGACGCGAGCGGTGAGTGTGCGGCGAGCCGTTCCAGGTGGTCCGCCGTGACGTGCGCCTGGGTCGACGCCGTTTCGCCCGCCCGGGCCGCCCCGAGCACGGCCCGGCGCTCGAGACGGCGGACCAAGGGGCCGAACCGGTGGCGCGCGACCTTCCTCGCCTGCGCGCGAAGCTGCGTCAGCCCGCCGGTCACGCCGAGGCCGGCGACCGGGTGTCCTGGACCGTCGCGAGCCTCGTCACCGGTCGCGGGTCCCTGAGCAGCCAGGCACTCGTCTGCGACCTCTTCGAAGCACGAAGTGAGCTCGTCCTCGAGCTCGGGCGGGACGCGCCCCGCCGCCCGCAGCTGGCTCACCTGCTCCTCGATCTCCGCGACGACCTCGGAGGTCATCCCGCAACCGCGGCAGCTGCGCCGGACCGGGGCAGTGAGGACAGCTCGATTCGAAGTGGCAGCGCGACCGCCCCCGTCGCTTGGCCCGGGTTGACGACCTCGAAGGTGGCCGCCGGCTCGCGCCGGGCGTGGACGACGCCACCGCCGGCGTCTTGGATGCGGGCGTTCACCGTGTAGGCCCCGTCGAGCAGCGGGAGCTGGTCGAAATCGAACTCCACTCGGAACCGGCCCGGCTCCAGATCGTGCAGCTGGTGCATCTCGGACATGGCGCTGTCGCAATTGAACACGAGGCTGCCGTTCGAGGCGAAGATCTCGCAGCCGAACGCCACGTTGGTGAGCGGCTCGTTCACTTGGAACTGGATCTCGAGCCGGAAAGAGTCCCCGGGAAACAGGAAACCGCGACCCGGGGGCCCGGAATGACGGGCGGTCGCGTCGGTGATCACCACGCGCCGCTCCATGTGCGCGACCGCATCGACGGGCCCGGTCGGGTCGGGCTCGTCCTCCGGCAGCACGACGGGAACCTCACCGGCGAGCAGGCAGTCGCGAAACGCCCTGATCGCCTCTCCCGGTTGGGCAAAGGTCACGACTTCGCCGGCTTCCATCACCACGACCCGGTCGCAGACCTGGCGCATGACATCCGCGGAGTGCGACACGACCACGATCGTCCGCCCCTCGCGCTGGAATTCGTGCACGCGGTCCAGGCACTTTTGCTGGAAGCGCTCGTCCCCGACGGCGAGCACCTCGTCGATCAGCAGCACGTCGGGCTCGACGTTGACGGCGACGGCGAAGCCGAGGCGGATGTACATGCCCGATGAGTAGAACCGCACCTGGTTGTCGATGAACTCCTCGAGCTCCGCGAACGCGACGATCTCGTCGAAACGTCGCTCGATCTCGCGGCGCGGGAAGACCGAGCAGCGACGCGTTCAGGAATATGTTGTCTCTTCCTGAGAGCTCGGGCTGGAAACCGGCGCCGAGCTCCAGCATCGCGGCGAGATGCCCGCGCACGACGATCTGGCCCGACGTCGGCTGAAGGATGCCGGCGACGCACTTGAGCAGAGTCGACTTGCCCGAGCCGTTCCGCCCGAGGATGCCGACCGTCTCACCGGTGGGAACCTCGAACTCGATGTCCCTGAGCGCCCAGAAGTCCTCGAACGGCACGCGCCCGGCGTGCAGTATCCGCTCCTTCAGGGAGGTGTACTTCTCCTTGTAGAGGCGGAATCGCTTGGAGACCGTCTGAACGTCGATCGCCGTCTGCAGGGCTGCTCAGAGCTCCTCGGCGAAGTTGCCCTCGACCCTGCCGAATACCAGCATCGCAAGCACGAAGAGCACCAGGGAGACCGCCAGGACAATGCTGAGCGCGATCAGGAACCACCCCTCGCCGTAGCTCGCGAGAGGATTCGTAGCGTCCTTCGGCGCCACCTGTCCGTAGATGAACCGCTGGAAGGAGAGCACGATGATCACGAGCGGGTTGGCGAGATAGACCCACAACAGGCCGTGGTGGGCCAGCCTGTGGGCGACGTTGGAGAACGGGTAGACGATCGGCGGGCTGAAGAACAAGGCCACGAGCGCGACCTCGATCAGGTGCTGGACGTCGCGCAGGTAGACGTTGACCGCCGACAGGAAGACTGCGAGCGCGGCGGACAGCACGATGTCGCACACGAGCGCGAAGAGGGCGATGGGAAGGTACTTCCAGTCGGGCAGAACCTGGAACCCGACGAGGAAGGCCAACATGATGCAGGTCTGGAAGAAGAAGTAGCAGATTGCGGTACCCACCTGAGCCAGGGCGAGGATCTCACGTGGGAACGACACCTTCTTCACGATCCCCGCGTGCGCCACTAGCACGCCCGCCGAACTGAGCAACGAGCCGTTGAACAGGTTCCACGGCAGGAGCCCTGCGAACAGGTAGATCGCGAAGTACAAGATGTGGTTCGGCAGGAAGTACTTGAACACCACGTAATAGACGCCGAGCACCAGCGCCGGATTGAGAAACGACCACACGAAGCCGAGGACGCTGTTCTTGTAGCGAACCTTCAGCTCCTTGCGGATGAGAAAGCCGATCAGCTCGCGCGACTGCCAGATCTCGACGAACCGGTTGCGGAGGCTGACCTTTGCCGAGACGACACGCGACGGGAGCTGCCGTCCGTCGGCGAGCCGTGCACCGGCTTCGACGCCGGGCTCGGCCTGCTGTCCGCCAGGCTCTCCCGGAGCGAGCGGAGCCTTTGGCGCGACCCTCATCTCCGGCACGTTAGCCAAGAAAGGCTCCTCCCGGCTGCCATGCCGGGTCCCGCCACCCGCCGTCGGCGTGCGTCACCACCTGGCTTGGATCCGAGCCGGTATGCTCCGATCGAGCGCACCAAGGGAGGACCGCCGTGGCGTCCAACGGCCGCCGAGGCTGGCGCCAGCTGAAGAGCAACGTGACCGCAAAAATCGACGGTCGGGTCGCGCCGCCGCTCGCCGAGCTCGTGGAGCGTGTGTCCCAGCTGCAGAACGAGATCGCAGAGCTGAAGGACATCGTCACCGTGCAGGTCGACGTGGGGAACCAGACGACCGAGCTCGTCGGTCGTCTCCTCGCGACCGCTTCGAACCGTCTCGACGCGCTCGAGGACTCGGTTCGCCAGCTCTCGAAGTGACCGCCGGCGCGGTCGTCGTCGACCTTCAGGCGCTCCAGAGCCCCGACTATCGCGGCCGCGGAATCGCCCGTTACGCCTACGAGCTCGCGGTCGCGCTCGAGCGGGGACACCCCGGGCTGGTCGGCCGGTACCTGCTCAATCCCGACCTGCCGCCGCCCGGCGATCTCGGGCCCCTCCTCGGCTCGGGGAAGGTTGAGTACGCGGGCACTCCCGACGCGGTTCCGCAACAAGCTCGCGTCCTGCACGTGCTCTCGCCCTTCGAGCTCGGGGTCCCCATCGACCGGGTATGGCCGCGATGGGCCCACGAGCGCGGAGTGCGCGTGTGCGCAACGGTCTACGACCTCATCCCTCTCGAGCACCCTCACCCTTACCTCGACGACGTCCGCCAGCGCGCCAGGTACTCGGGCCGGCTCGAGGTCGTGCGCGCCGCCGACGCAGCGCTCGCGATTTCGCCGGCGACGAGCCGGTCGCTCGTTCACAACCTTGGCCTAGGCCCTGAGCGCGTGCACGTGGTCGGCGCCGGCACGGCACGGCGATTCGCACCCGCCGCGTCGGCGACCGAAGCGCGCCTTGTAGCCCAGACGAACGTGGCCGGCCTGGAGGCCCCCTTCGTCCTCTACCCGGCCGGAAGCGACGGTCGAAAGAACATCGAGACGCTCATCGTTGCTTTCGCACGTCTGCCCGAGGCGTTGCGCAGCACTCGCCAGCTCGTCGTGGTCGGGCACCTCCCCGAACTGACGACGAATCACTTCCGCCACGTGGCGGCTGCGCACGACATCACGAGCCGAGTCCTGTTGACCGGGCACGTCTCCGAGGAGACGATGCTCGGCCTCTATCAGGCGACCGAGCTCTTGTGCTTCCCCTCGCTCGTAGAGGGTTACGGGCTTCCCGTCGCAGAGGCGATGGCGTGCGGCGCCGTCGCGATCGTGTCCGATGTCGACCCGTTGCGGGACCTGGTCGCACCTGAGGCCCGTTTCGATCCGTCCGATCCGGAGGCGATCAGCGTTGCGATCGAGCGGGCGCTGTGCGACGAGGCCTTCCGCGAGGCGTCGCGCCGGCACGCCTCGGCTGCGCGCACGACGTGGGCCGAGGTTGCGGACCGAACCGTCGCGGTCTACGAGTCGCTGCTTGCGCGACCCGGCCGGCCGTGGCAGCGGCGTCGCCGGATCGCGGTCGTCTCGCCGTTCCCCCCATCGCATCTGGGATCGCTGACTACAGCTTCCGCCTCGTGGAGGAGCTTGCCGCCGCCGGCGATCTCGACATCGACTGCTTCGCCGACGGCCTCGACCGGACACCCGGGCCGGCCAGCGCTCCGTCGGGACTCGCGATCTACGACGCGCGCTGCTTCGCGAACGTGGAAGCCGCGATCGCAGGTTACGACGCGGTCGTCTACGTCCTCGGCAACAGCGAATTCCATGCAGGAGCGCTGGCCTCGCTCCGCCGGCGAGGCGGGACCGTCCTGGCCCACGAGGTGAGGCTTAGCGGGCTGTACCGTTTCGCAGCTGACTCGAGGACGACCGTTCCGGGAGGGGTTGCCGGGACAATCCGGAGGATCTACGGCCCGCTCCTGCCCGAGGGCCTCGCTTCGTCCGGCGAGGTCACCGCCACCGAGGCGGAACGCTATGGGCTGCTTTTGGCTCGGGAGGTCATCGGTCTCGCCGACCGTTTCCTCGTCACGTCGAGGGCCGCCGCCCGCCTGGCGCGGATCGAAGCTGGACCGGGTCTGGCGGCGCGCGTCGGCGTCGTTCCGTTCGCCACCGAGCTCCTTCCGGCCGGCGGAGGCTCGCCAGCGCCGCTTCTCGACATCCCACCTGGGGCGCGGGTCCT
This sequence comes from uncultured Acidimicrobiaceae bacterium, assembly GCA_963703655.1. Classification (GTDB taxonomy): domain Bacteria; phylum Actinomycetota; class Acidimicrobiia; order Acidimicrobiales; family Bog-793; genus CAVPFA01. Next base: position 147,027 of record CAVPFA010000004.1, read on the forward strand.
CGCCAGCTTCGGAATCGTCGACCCCATCAAGCAACCACACCAGCTCCTGCGTACCTTCGCCGCGCTGGGGGCGGGGCACCCCGACCTCGTGCTCGCCCTCGTCGGGCCGGTGAGCGTCGAGCTGGCTCGCGACCTCTCGAGCCTCGGCGAGAGCCTCGGGGTCGCCGGACGGCTGTTCATCACCGGGCGAGTCGCGCCCGAGCTCTATCTCGCCTGGCTGGCACGGGCCAAGCTCGCGGTACAGCTGCGGGCGTCCTTCTCGGGCGAGGCGTCAGCGGCAGTCGGGGACTGCCTCGCTCTCGGGGTGCCCATGATCGTGACCGACGTCGGCTGGATGGGCGACCTGCCCGAAGATGCCGTGTTCAAGGTCCCGCCCGACGCCACTGCCGTCGAGCTCGCGGAGGCTTGCAGCCGGCTCCTCGGCGACAGGGCGGCGCGAGAGGCGCTGAGTAAAGGGGCTCGTGCGTACGCCGAGGCCCATAGTTTCGAAGCCGCAGCGCGCGCCCTTCTCGAGGTCCTCGAGGCGCCCTTGGCGGCGGCCGGCTGAGCGCGGCGAAGCTCGGGCCGGCGAGGCCGCGGCTCTCAGTCTGGCGGGTCCGGCCGGAAAAGAGCCAAGGCGCTCCGGCGTACCTTGCGTGCGGCAGCGGCCGCCGGACCGAGCAGCGGCCGGCGGTCGGCGGCCGCAAGGGCCGAGCGCGCGAGGCGGGCGAGCCCACGCGGTTGTTCGGGGGAGCCCGACGAAACCGTGCCCGAATCGATCATCGCGATGCCCGGGGCGGGAAGCCGGTCCCAACCGGCAACGTGCGCCGAAGGCGAGGCTGCGAGCCCTCGCCGCTCACGCGCCGCTCTCACGCGCACGAGCTCGAGGACGTTCTCCGCCGAGGCCTCGCCTCCCTCGCCCCACCAGCCGTCGTCGCCCTCTTCACCGCGGGATCGAGCGGAGCTCACGACGCAACGGGATTGCTGGCTTCCGACCGCAGTGACGAAAGCGACGCGCTGATCCTCTGATCCGACGACGATCCGCTCGGCGTTGCGCCAGACCTGCAGGGCCGCGCGGCCGCTGGGCCCACCGGGCAGGTCGTTCAGGCGGTCGAGCCGGATGACGACATCGCGCCCGCGCCGTACGACGAGCGAGAACGCCAGGAGAGACAACGCTCTCTCCAGCCGTCCGGCTCGCGCCCGCACGGGGAGCCCGGGCTCCACCTGCACGACGACGGAGTCGAAGCTCGAGACCATCGACGCGAGCCGGACACATCCCGCGAGACCGGCCGGCGACAGGTAGCGGTGCGCCGTCGCGACGGGATCGGGCGCCACGACCTCGACCGTGTTTCCCTCGGCAAGCAGCCGCGCGACCTCGGATCGCAAAGCCGTGGCGCGGGCGCTCTCGGGCGGGGGGAGCGAACCGGCGACGAGGACCCTCATCGCCGGCCACGGCCTCGGCGTAGGCCTCGGTCCCAGTGCCGGCCGGGCCGGTGCATCAAGCTCACAAGAACGCCTCGAGAGAGCGTTCCATGGCGTCGAGCACCGACGGCCACGTGTAGTTGGCGAGCACGTACTCGCGTCCTCTCCGGGCAAGCTCCGCTGCCTGCTTCGGAGCTTCTGCCACAAAGCGCAGGCACTGGCCGAGCTCGAGCTCGTCGGCGTAGAGGAGGCCTCCTCCGGACCGCTCGCAGTGCCAGGTGACGACGTCGCTCTCCCCGTTGGCTATGACGACGGTTCCGGCCAGCCATGCCTCCATGATCGTGCGCGAGAAACTCTCGTTACCGCTCGGTTGCAAGAAGGCGTCCGCGGCCGCGAACGCGTCCGGCACCTCGGCGGGAGCAAGGTAGCCGAGATCGACGATCCGGTTCTCGAACCGCTGCGGCACTTGGGCTCGGCCGACACCGACGGTCACCAGATCGAACGGCAAGCCATGGCGCAGCGCCGCGGTCGCGAATCCGGCCACCAGCTCCTGCCACCCCTTTCCTCCCTCGCGCCTGCCTGCGTAAAGGACGTAGGGGCGACGAAGATCGTGCCGCTCGCGGAAGCCGGCCGGATCGTAGGTCTCGGGGACCTCGACTGCCGCACCGACCACACAGTGATGAGAGGCAACCGGGGCGAGACGGTGGCCGAGCTGGTGCTCCGGCTCAGAAAGGAACCAGACCGCCGCGGAAGACGCCAGGGCTGCGGCGACGGTGCGGAGATACGCGTAGGGCTCGTCGTGAAGGCAGGGCATGAGGATCGTGCGTTCCGGCGCGATCCCGGTGCAGTACAGCGTCGACCAGAACAGATAGGGCGAGAACACGATCGCGTCGTACTCCTCGGCATGGCCCGAGAGGTACAAGTACAGGTCCGGAACGCGAAATCGCCCGTTTATCCAGGCGAGCTCCTCGGCCTCGTCCAGCCGGCCGCCAGAGAGCAGCCGTTCCTGCATCCAATTCCACCGGCTGTAGTCCCGGGCCTGCACGGTCGGGAAGCGACGGACGGTCACACTGCCTTGGACCGTGGTTCCGGGCGGGAGCACGTTCGCCCACGTGAAATGGTCCTGAGCGCACGTCGTGAGCAGGTCGACGTCGTAACCGCGCTCGGCGAGGCCATGCGCCGCCTCACGCACCACGGCCTCCGAACCGCCGACGACGCCCTCCCCGTAACGAGGGGTGACGAAAGCGATCCGGCCCTTCCCGCCCTGGAATACCACTATGCGCGTTTGCTTGCTCACGGTGAGTGAAAAATCCTCTACAATCGAGTCATGGAATCCTGCCAAATTCGTCAGCGAGGGACGAATCGAAGGCAGCTGACCGCCATGCGAGGCCTGCTGTCGATCTTCGTTCTCGCCTCGCTCATCGCCGTGTTCACCGTACCCGCATCCTCGCTGGCCGGGGCAGGTGTACGAACGACAAATACACCGAAGGCGCCCACGGCAACCCGCATCGGAAAGGTCAACCAGGTCGGAAGCTCGGTGTGGACTCTCGGGCACATCGGCCCGGTGTGGATGAGCTCACCGGTCGTCGCGACGATCGACGGCGTCAAGGCCGTCGTCCAAGCGACGCTCTCGGGAGAGATCTACGTCGTCAACGCAAAAACTGGCCGTGAGCTACCGGGTTGGCCCCAGTGGGTGCACATCAACAGCAGGACGCCGACCGGCGTCGACTCCAGCCCAGCCGTCGCTTACCTCGACGGCCCGGACAGTCCGCCCTCGATCATCGTGGGCGCCGGTTCGATGTGGAGACGCAACCAGCAAGGCGGGCTCGAAGCCTTCTATGCCAGCGGAAAGGTCCGGTTCGTCTTCCAGACAGAGCGCACGTTCAACCCCTGGGACGGCGGCCCGGACGATTACTCCGACCCCGTCTTTGCCACGCCCGCGGTCGGCGACATAACCGGAACCGGCCAACTCGACATCGTCTTCGGGTCATATGACCACAACATCTACGCGCTGAAGCCGAACGGCCGTCTCGTGGCGGGCTTCCCGATCGAACGAGCCGACACGATCTGGTCCTCGCCGACCCTGGCGGACGTGAGCCACACCGGCCGCGACGACATCATCATGGGCGGGGACTCGAGCGGCTTCGACGGATGCCGCGGGGGCTGGATCGTCGACTACCGCTACGGCGTCGCCGGCCCGCACCGCGTGTGGCAGCGGTGCATCGGCCAGACGATCTGGTCGAGCCCGACGGTCGGGATCCTCAACAGCACCGGGCGACCCGCTGTCGTCGTCGGAACCAGCTGGAACACGACGTATGCGGGCAATCCGGCCACCGACAAGATCCTCGCGGTCTACGCCGACAACGGTCGGAACGTCCCGGGCTGGCCGGTCAAGGCGGACGGGCCGACGTTCGGCTCGCCGGCCATCGGGCGAATCGACGGTCGCCAAGCCGTCGTGGCGACGTCTTGTGCCCACTGCATGAGCGGCCCGGCGACTGTCAGCGCTTGGACCGGCTCCGGTACCAGGATCTGGTCGAGGGTATTCGACGCCCACCACGAGGCCACGACGTCCCCGGTTCTCGTTGACCTTACGGACGGCCGTAACGACGGCGACGACGTCCTCATCGGCGGCGCGTGGGGGCTCTATGTGCTCGCCGGCAACAACGGGAGCTTCCTCTACGACACCGGTACCACGCATTCGGTCGTGCAGTCCGGTTGCGACGTCTCCAGCAACGCGGCGGTCGCCTATGTGCCAGGGGCTCGGGGCAACGGCTGGATGCTGTATTTCGCCTGCGGAGGACCGACGGTCGATGCGAAGCTCGTCGCGTACCCCTTCCCGGTTCCGCCGGCGTCCTACAACCCGCCCGCGTGGCCAGAGTGGAGGGCGAACGCGGATCGCACCGGGATCGCCGATCCGCTCTCGGTCCCCCGAATCTGGTGCCATCAAGTCAGTTGGACCGTCGCCGGCTCCCGCCTCGCCACCAGTGACGGCGCAGTGTTCGATCTCGGCAACCTCTCTTTCTGCGGCGCCCTGAACAGTTCGGTGCTTCCTTCGCCCGTGGTCTCGATGACCACCACCCCGAGCGGGGGCGGCTACTGGCTCCTCCTCGAAGATGGCTCGGTGTACGCCTTTGGGGACGCCAAGTGGTATGGGGACCTGCGCGGCAGCGGCTGGCACGGCGGACCGGTACCACCCGGGGCCCCGGTGGCGGGGATCGCCGCAACCGCGGACGGAAAGGGATACTTCGTCGTGGCGGCCGACGGCTCGGTGTACTCGTTCGGTGACGCCAAGTACCGCGGCTCTAAAGGCGGCCAGCGCACCGACGGGGCGGTAGTCGGGATCGCGCTCGACCGGGCGACAGGTGGGTACTGGATCGTGACTTCCCGAGGCGCCGTCTATGGCTACGGTGCTCCCGACAAGGGCTCCGCCGCGGGCCACCGACTTCCTGGGCCCGTCGTCGCCATCGCGGCGGCGCCCGACGGATCGGGTTACTGGCTTGCCGGCGCCACCGGCGGCGTCTACGCCTACGGCGTGCGGCACTTCGGCTCGGCGGTTCACGAGCATCTGTCCTCACGTGTTATCGGCATCGCCACGAACTCAGCAGGGACGGGTTACTGGATCGCAGAGGCGAGCGGAACCGTCCTGCGTTTCGGGAACATCGCCTGGTACGGCAAGGTGTCCAGCAAGTCCCACTCGGAGGCCATCACAGCTTTCAGCGCGGTGCCCTGACAGCGGGGTGATCCAGCGGGCCTACGCGGGGGCAGGAGGCCATCGCTCAGGCACCTCGACGCCGGCCCAGCGCTTGTACACCTCCTGGCAGCCGACAACCCACTGATGACGCATGCGCGCTCGCTGTGCCAGCGCCACGGGCATCGCTCGCGGGAGGACTGCCGCCACGCCGTCGAGGCCCCGACCCGACAACTTCCGCTTTGTCTCGCGGGCCGCGAGCCGTAGCGGGGCGCATCGCGCCAGGGTGAGGAGCCGGTTGCGCTCGGCGAGGAACCGAGTACGAGCCGCAGGTGCCCCTCCGCTGGTCTGGCCACGGACGTGGCGCACGGTGGCAGCCGGGTCGTACATGATCCGGTACCCCAGCAGGCGAGCTCGCCAGCACCAGTCGGTGTCCTCGTAGTAGGCGAAGTAGCTTCGCTCGAAAGGCCCGACCCGTGCCAGGGCGGACGCCGTCGTGACGAGGGCGCCGCCGCTGGCGGCAAAGCACTCGCGAAGGACGTTCCAACGATCGTCGTCGGGGACGTCTGCGCCACAATCGCCCGCGTAGCCGTCTTCGCGGAGGTAGGAACCTGCGCTGTTCACAAGGTCGACCACCCGCCTTATCGGTACCGGCTCGCCGTCGAGGACCAATTCGAGGTGCTTCACAGCGCCGGTGGCGCCGCCGCGCGGCACTCGGGAAGCCTCCGGGACGCCTGTGGGGCGCGGGACGGTGGCGGCGGGGGTGAAGCCCGTGGGGCCCGTGATGGCCGCGGAACTCCCGGCGAGGGCACCGTTCTCAGGCCGGCCACCCAACTCCGGCTCCTCGGTGATCGGTGCGTAAAAGGGACGGCGCCCGGCGGTCCAGCGCCAGCGTTGCCTGGACGGGCCCTCCTCGAGTTGGTGGACGCCTGGCCCGACGAGCTCGTCGAGCACCTCCCTGCCATCGAGCACAGCCGAAGTGAGCCGCCGGCCGAGCGGGCGATCGTCGCCCGTCGCCCAGTGATCCTCGTCATCTAGGACGACCTCGGCGAAGCGACGCGCCAGCAGGATCCTCGGAGCGACGGCTGCGACGTCGCCAGCCGCGAGCACTCGCTCGGAGCTGTCAAGCCACGATGGGCCGGCCACCGCGTCATCGTTGAGCAGCGCCACCACCTCGCCGCGAGCCGAGGCGACGCCTGCGTTCACCCCGCTCGCGAAGCCATAGTTCTCCGCCAGGCGGAGCACTCGTGCCCCCTGGCTGCGGCCGATGGCGGCCGCCGCTCCCTGCGCCGAGCCGTTGTCGACGAGGATGACCTCATCTGCCTGGTTGCCCACCGAAGCCAGGCACCGTTCCAGCCATCTCGTCGGCTGGAACGAGACGACGATGACAGAGGAGCTCAGGTCGTCGCCTTCAAGGTAGAGCGGTCGATGACACGATCGATGAAACCGTAGTCCAGCGCCTCTTGAGCGGTGAACCACCGGTCACGGTCGGAGTCCGCCTCAATCCGCTCGATCGTTTGACCTGTGTGCTGAGCGATTCGCTCGGCCATCATCTGTTTCAGGTAGATGATCTGCTCCGCCTGGATGGCGATGTCGGCAGCCTGTCCCTGCATCTGGCCCGACGGCTGGTGCATGAGGATACGGCTGTGCGGCAACGCGTACCGCTTGCCCGGGGCGCCGGCACACAGCAGGAACTGCCCCATCGACGCAGCCAAGCCCAGGCAGATGGTCGACACGTCGCAACGCACGTACTGCATGGTGTCGTAGATGGCGAGGCCGTCGGTCACCGAGCCGCCCGGAGAGTTGATGTAGAGCGAGATGTCCCGTTCCCGATCCTCAGCCTCGAGGAGGAGCAGCTGAGCGCAGATCATGTTGGCGGAGCTGTGATCGACCTGGGTCCCGAGGAACACGATGCGCTCGCGCAGGAGGCGCTGGTATATCTCGCCGGCCCGATCGCCCGAGCCGAGTTCCGAGCTGATCGTCACCGCTCCGATCCCCTCGGTCTTCGGAAAGATGGGCATGACGTACCTCCTTGTTCGTCTCGACGGTGGTCGAGACGTGACCGCAGATTATCGGAGCAGCCAGTCGCTCTGGCCGTGCGCCAGGCGCCCCACAGCCAAAAGGCCGGCGAGGAGTACGCTCTGGCGGACCACGCGGGCGTGGCGGAATTGGCAGACGCGCCGGGTTTAGGTCCCGGTCCCTTCGGGGGTGGGGGTTCGAGTCCCTTCGCCCGCACAAAATGGCTGTTAAGCTGCAATAATGCTTTCCTATCGGTGCTTGTCCACTGACGGTTTTAGTGGCCGGAACACCCCATTGCTAACCATTTGCTAACCGGCGGTTAGGAGCGGGCATGCTCGGTCATTTCAAGAAACGCGGTGAGAGCTGGTATTTCTGGGTCGAGCTGGAGCGTGGGGCCGACGGTAAGAGGCACCAGCTATCACGCGGCGGCTTTCGCACCCGCAAGCAAGCCGAGAAGGCCTATGCCGAGGTTCGTGACCAGCTCCGGCAGGACAGCTTCGTAACGCCGGCGAAGACAACGGTCGGAGCGTTCCTGGTCGACGAGTGGCTCCCGGCAGTTCGGGCGAGCATTCGACCCGGTACTCACGACCACTACTCCAAGATGGTCCACGGCTATGTCGTGCCCCGGATAGGAGGTCGCAGGATCGGAGACCTCACTCCGGGGCAGCTGAACGCCTTCTACGCGGACCTCCTAGTCGATGGCCGGCTTCACGGCGGTCCATCACAGCCAGCAGGCCTGAGCCCGAAGACCGTCCGCCACGTTCACACTCTCCTGCACAAGGCTCTCGCCGACGCAGTCCGTTGGGGCAACCTCGGTCGTAACCCTGCGGATCGGGCGGAGCCACCACGTCCGCGCACCGCCGAGATGAAGGTCTGGGACCTCACCCAGCTGCGGCGATTCCTAACCCGAGTGGAAACCAACCGACTGGGTCCGATCTGGCTACTCATGGCCACGACCGGTATGCGCCGCGGCGAGGTCCTCGGGCTGAGGTGGGCTGACGTCGACCTCGATGGCGGCCGACTCTCCGTCGTGCAGACGCACGTTCTCGTAGATCATCTGGTCATCGTTTCGGAACCGAAAACGGCGAAGGGGCGTCGTTCCATCGCGCTCGACCCGACGACGGTCTCGGCGCTGCGGCAGTACCGCCGGCGGCAACGACAAGAGCACCTCCGCTATGGCGAGCTCTGGACCGACACCGGACTTGTCGCGACTCATGAGGACGGAACCGCGATCAACCCACGCCTCTTCAGTGCCTGGTTCACGCAGCACGCCCGAGCCGCCGACCTACCGCTGATTCGGCTCCATGACCTGCGCCACTCGTACGCGACCGCCGCGCTTTCAGCTGGAATCCCGGCCAAGGTCGTAAGTGAGCGCCTCGGTCATGCGAATATCGCCATCACGCTCGACACGTACTCCCACGTCCTCCCGAACATGCAGGAACAGGCCGCCGAGCAAGTAGCTCAGCTCATTCTCGGGAGCTAACGAACATACGACGATTTAGAACTCAACTCCGACGAGCGTCGTGGGCGTCCCGCGTTGTCTGTCGGCGTGCTCGAGCATGGACGAGACGCTTCAATGGCAACCGAACAGCTTCCGCCCTATCTCCAGTAAGTACGATACGCGACCCCAATCTTTGTGACCGGCTGGTTCGCTGCGCGCGGACGAGCGGCGTCGAATCGTCGCTTCAGTTCTGTCGCACCACGATGATGCTCTTGCTGCAGCAGCCTTGAGACCTTGCTCGACAGCTCCGTGAGGAGTGGGCCGTGCAAGAGTTGCGATGAAGGCGGAGGCGCAAGCGCGACAGGCGCCCACAACAGGCGTCCAGCGCAGGCAGCTTCGTGAGATCTCGCGGCGTAGCCTATATCGATGGCCCTGACGGATACCTACCAGTACCCGCCGGAGCTGTTCGAGCTGCTGGTGGAGCTGCTGCCGAAGCTCGTACGGTCGAAGCAGGGAACTCTCGACTGGCTTCGCGGGGCTGGCGTTCCAGATGCCCTGCTCGCAGACCTTCGTGTCGAGCTTGCGGCCGTCCCAAGCACGTTTCGCAAGGCGACCGCCGTCCGAACGGTGCTCAATCGGATCAATGAATCCACAGACCGGTACCTTGCTGTTCGTCGAGAGATCATCAAAAGGACAACGGAGTTTGAGGATTTCTCAGTCTGTTGGGAGAATGACCGACTCCCGGCGGAAGGCCTCGTGGCACGAGTCCGCGACATAGTGAACAAGAAGGACAGTTTCACCCGGATGAATCTTGAGCGCGAGGCAGAGGCGCGGAAGCGCCGTGAAGCCTCCGAGAAGCAGAGTCTCGAGGTCCAAGCGAAGCGCGCCGCGCTGGCGGTAGTGCAGCGGGACTTGGCCGCTCAGTTCTCGGCGACAGATCCACACGCCAGAGGAAGAGCCTTGGAGAGCATCCTCTCCCGATATTTCGAGCTTGAGGGCATACTAGTTCGCGAGCCCTTCGCCCTAACCGCCGACGATGGTTCCGGGATCCAAGAGCAGATCGATGGCGTGGTGGAGCTTGAGAGTCATCTCTACCTCGTAGAGATGAAGTGGTGGAACGAGAAGGTCTCTCCGAAGGAAGTTAGCTACCACATGGTGCAAGTGACGCACCGCGGAGCTGTTCGCGGGATCTTTATCTCGGCCTCAAGCTACACGCCGGCTGCTGTAGCAATCTGTCGTGAACATCTTCAGGAGCGTTTGATCGTGCTCATCGAGTTAGAGGAACTCGTCCTTGTCCTCGAACGGCAGGTGTCGCTCAAGGAGTACCTGCTTCAGAAGATTCGCGCTGCGGCCATTCAGAAGGAGCCGTTATACCGCCCCAACATCTAGCTAGCGTTCTGTCGCGAAGGCAAGTAGCTTCCCGAAGCAACCATGTCAAGCAAGACGTCTTGAAGCAATACTACGAATTCTTCCGGTGAACGAAGGCGCTGCAGATCCTGAAGAGTGACGACCAGGATCCTGATGCCGTCCCGAGCGAGGTGCATGGCCGATACGAACTGCGCTGCGGTCGGACCAACGGCGCGTCCTGTGATTCCCGAAGCAGCAACAAGGATGCCTACCTCGCATCCTCGGCTCCTGACACGATCAGCAAAGTAACTTGTGGCCTGAGAATCGACCGGGTAACTCCAATTCTTACACTCGACCAGTAGCAGAGGAGGTAAGAACCAGAGCCCCTCGTGATCTTGCCGGTGCATGTACGAGATGTCGATCTCTTCAGTGGCGAAGTCATTAAGCGTATTTCGTCGTAGACTTATGTAACCAGGAACAGCCTCAAGCACATAAGCAATCAGGTCTTCCAGTGACTTTCCTTTAGTGACAGAGTCAGCTGCCGTGCTCACTGCCTCGAGCAGAGCGGCGTATTCAACGAGAAGAAACACAACTACATCTCATGAATCGCACGGTTGCGTTCATCCGCGACGACCTCAGCTAGGGACATAGTGCGCAATCGATCCGGAAGCACGGATAGATCTAAGGAGATCACCCTCGGGGCAGATTCGATCCAATTAACTCGGTCGTTTGGGTTCCAGTAAACGAGGAGGCCGAGTTCAGAACCTCTCTCCAATACTGCGACCTGGAGTCGTCTCACCGCGTCAATCAGACTTCTCCGGGACCGGAGCCGCTTAACTTCGATGAGAATCACTCCGCCCACTGGCGCATCCGGACCGAACATCATCGCCATGTCGATTTCCGCGTCGCCTGAACTTTCGGCTGTCCGGACCTCCCCTCCGGCTCGCCGAAAGAGCTCGGCGACGAGCGACTCCAGTCTTTCTGCCTGTCCTGTAATCTGGAGATGTTCGAGGCTCGCAATTCCGGTGTCGAGCCACTGCGCCAGTTCGGGTTGGACGGTCGCGGGGGCCTTTCTCCGTGGCTCGTTAGTGCGCTCCCGCAGCCCAAGAACGGCCCTGACGTTGAGAGCGATCGCGTCGCTATCGTCGATGTCAGCCCGCACATAGGGGAGTTCAGCCAGTGCTAGAGGAGGTCTGCGGCTCTTCGGGACGACAACCAAGATGGGCTTGCCTAGCCCGACCGCGACGCCGATTTCCACCATGAACGCCGAAGGGTCCGGCTCCTTCTCCGGAAGCGCTACGAGAACGATATCGGCATCCCCGACGGCGAGCCGGAGCCACGAGCCCCAGCCCAGCCCACCTGGGGCGCTCGCCGCGTCGATCAGTTCGATTCCAAGCGAGGTCAGCACCCGACGGATCGCCTGGGCCGGGAGACCCGCTGGTGCTGAGACGAAGGCCTTCACATCGCTAGCGTACGCAGCAAAGAGGGCCCCGCGAGCTGCGACCTTCGTTGCGACTCGCGTCCAGCAGACCGAAGCGGTGCACAAGTCGTTGCAGATCACCGGTTTGGACTAGCAGCGTTACTTGACTGTTAGTTCCATGCCCGCGCGCTCCTTACTGCGGCGAGTTCGGCCAACCTGACGGAGCCCAGCCACGGCGCGCGCCACGGAGCTACGGTCAGAGCTTGTGGCCAGCCCCTCGTTTGCTTTGGAAGAAATGGGATGGCGTGCTTTTCAGCAGCTATGCCACACAGTCCTGCGTGAGGTCCTGGGCCAAACGGTCGTGTCGTTCCTGGACAGCAACGATGGCGGGCGAGACGGCGCCTTCTCCGGTCGATGGATCCCGACGACCGCTACTGACCTTCAGGGCGAGTTTGTTGTTCAGTGCAAGCACAGCGCAAGAGCAGGCCACAATCTCGCGCGCTCTGAGCTGGATGAGGAGTTCCCGAAGGCAGCGCGTCTAGCGTCAGAAGGCAGATGTGATGTCTACGTACTCATGACCAACGCCGGCGTGACGGGGAACATTGACGCGACGCTCCGACGAGAACTTACGTCGCTCGGGGTCAAGCACGCGCTCATCCTGGGCTCGACATGGATCAACCAGACCATTGCCGAAAGCAGCAGGCTGCGAAGGCTCGTGCCGCGTCTATATGGGCTCGGTGACCTCACGCAGATCTTGGACGCCCGTGCCTACCAACAAGCTCGCGCGGTTCTCGACGCCATGCGCACTGATCTCGCCAAGCTTGTTCTGACTGGCACGTACAGCAGGGCGGCAAAGGCTCTTGAAGACAACGGATTCGTGCTCCTTCTCGGCGCACCAGCAACTGGAAAGACGACAATCGCAGCCCAGCTGGCACTTGGTGCTGCCGACGATTTCGACACCGCGGTCGTCAAGCTCGACACCATCGCGGACCTCCAGGACCGTTGGAACCCGGACGAGCGTCAGCTGTTCTGGCTCGACGACGCCTTCGGGGCCACGCAATTCGATCGCTCGCTTGCGCGCCTTTGGACGATCGCCACGCCGCGTGTCGCGGCTGCCCTCTATGCCGGAGGAGTATTCGTCTTGACGTCGCGCGACTACGTCTTTCACGCAGCGAGAGAACACCTGAAGCCGGGAGCTTTCCCGCTGATCAACGAGTCGCAGATCATTGTCGACGCGGGCGACCTCACTCTCGACGAGCGGCGACAGATTCTCTACAACCACCTCCGCCACGGTCGCCAGTCGAACAGCTTCCTCAGAACTATCCAACCCCACCTTGAACTAGCAGCCAGCGACGCCGGATTCACGCCAGAACTAGCTCGCCGGCTCGCTGACCCCTTGTTCACGAAGAAGCTCGATCGCGGGTCCGAGTCGGCAGTTCTGAGTTTCTTCGACAGGCCCGCCGAGTTCCTGCACGACGTGATGTCCGGCCTCGATCGAGACGCTCGCGCGGCGCTCGGCCTCATTTTTATCAACCACAACTGGTTGCCGAGTCCGATCCATCTCGCCGATCGTGACCAGGACTTGCTGAACCGGCTCGGCAGCCATCTCGGTGGTGCGACCGATGCTCTCACGGCTCTCGCTGGCAGCCTGGTTCAGAACGTGAAGAGAGACGACAGCCACGGATGGGTTTTCTCGCATCCGACGATGGTCGACGCTTATGCCAAACTGTTGCGCACTCCAGAACTCCTACTTCACCTGATTGCTGGGTTCCCTCTCGACGTACTGCTCCGAGAGATCACCTGCGGGGATGTTGGCGTCAAGGGCTCTCTTGTCATACCGACCACCCTCTATGACTCGGTACTGGAGCGGCTCAACGAGCCGTTGCCCGAAGGCGACGAGGGCTGGCGGGCACGCTCACTTCGGACCACTTTCTTGTCGACTCGATGCGACCGCCAGTTCCTCGGCCGATGGCTGGCGGAGGACCCAGCTCGCCTTCATCGCCTTGAGGAGCCCGGTCTGATGCTCGAAGCCGATTCTGACAATGAGCTCGTCGCGCGTCTGAATGAGTTTGGTCTGTATCCCGATGACCTTCGCGTCGGATTCGCAAGGTCGCTGATCGGCTACTGCCTGACGGGAGAGGACCCGGCGGTCCTATGGAACGGAACGCTCCGGTCAATCTTGACAGGCGACGAGAAGGAGGAGCTCCGCGCGAGAGTACGGGACGAGCTTTTATCCAACCTGCCAGCCGCGATACAAAAGTGCACAGAGTGGTGGAGCTCGGACCGAGATCCGGAGGAAGCGGTTCAGCCACTCCGCGATCTTGTGTACCACCTGCCGCGAGAGTTCCCGGAAGACGCGTTCGTGGCGCGCGCAACCAAGAAGCTGGACAGCATGCTCGATGATTGGGTGGCAAGGCAGGACTACGAGGAGCCGGATGTCGGTAGGCATCACGGGCTCGGCCACGCCGATGCCGAAAATCAAACCGCATTCGTTGGATCGGGCCGCAGCGTGTTTGATGATCTCGTTGTGGGCAGGGGCGGAGACTGACTGCCGCCGCACACCCACTGCCGCGTGTGACTGCCGCGTGTTAACAGCCAGGCCGCGCCGCCGAGCCGACCGGGCTGCTCTGCAGTAACTCCGTCAGTTTGGACTGGACTGGAGCCGGTGACGGATCGGGCGACGGAAATCAACCCGCGCTCTCAGTTTGGGAAGCTGGCCAGCCAGTATTTCAGCGAACGACAGCGGTCTGTTGTGGCAGGTAGATTCAGACGTCTGGACATCGGAGGTCAAGCTGCGGCCTCTGAGTGGTGCACTTTGACGTGGTAGGTGACGGGGATGTCGGTGCCAGGGTAGGTGGCGCCGACGGTGTTGAGGTCGGCGACGAGGCCTCGTAGAGCGCGCCTGTGCTTCGGGGTGTCGGGCGGGTCGAGGATGACGTCGACCTTGCCGTTGGAAGTGTGGATCTCGCCGGAGAGCTCAGCGAAGGATCGCAGGAGGTCGCGCACGTCGTGGACGTTCGGGTAATGCGCGATGAGGCGATCGCAGAGCCAGTCCTCGGCGTTGTAGGCGCTGATCTTGATGCGGTCGATGAGGGCTTTCTGTTCGAGCTGCATGACTTCGAGGCCGGTGCCGGCATCGGCGACCGAGACGCGGGCGGGAAGCGGTTTGCGGACGGCGACGAGACGATCGATCTGTTCCTCGAGTTGCCGTAACTTTTTGACGGCGCCTCTCTGGGAGCTCTTGAGGCCGTGGGCACTGCGACTGTTCTCTCTCGGTTCGTTCAACAACGCCTCGCCGAGCTCGGCCCGCCGGACCGCAGCTTGTTTGCGGAGCTCGGCGATCTGGCGATCCAATCGTTTGCGTTCAGGGTTCGGGATTTGGGTGTCGGCATCGGCGGGCCCGCCCGCGTAGCTGGCAAGACAGTTCAGCCCCTGATGCTCGCCCATGTATTTGAACAGGTTCTCTTGACGCCAACGGGCGAACATCAAACAAGCGATCCGAGCCGCCCCGATCTCGGGCCCCAAACTGGTGATGATCGGCGTCTGATGGCCGTCCTTGGCACCGATCACGATTCTTCGCCACGGCCCGCTGCCGCCGATTCTCACCTCATCTTCGGCTATGAACCACCGGACGCGGCGTCCCTCGAAGCGGGTCTCGCATCGAGAGAACGCCTCGCTGGGAAGTTTCGGGTTGCCGCGCTGGTAGGTGATGAACCCGATGCGCTCGCCTTTGAGCCAGGCGAACAGTTTGCCGTCATAACCGCCACGGTCGAAGATCATCGTGAAGCGTCGGTCACCGACGACTTCCCGCACGGCCCCGACCACGCGAGGCAGGGCTTTGGCCAGGTTGGCCGACAACGCTTCGGCCAAGAACAGCAGCGGCCGGCCGTAGGCGTCGCCGACGAAGTAGCTGTGGATGCCGGGCAGCGGCATGCGACGCTGGGAGTTCCAAACTTCCTGCAGGCGGCGCTTCCCGGTGTAGATCTTCATGTGGCCGTCGACATACAGATAGGCGGTGGCCACGATCCCGCTCTCGACCCACCGTCGGGCGAGCACCGTCCCGAACTCGGATGCCTTGGCTTGGCCGACGAGCTCGTAGAGCTTGCGGCGCAACGTTTTGACCGCCGGCGCCCGGCCGGTCCCGATCATCGCCCCGAACTCGCGGCGACGCAGATGCTTGGCCGACTCGACCGTCGTGCGGGACAGCAACGTCATGAAGAACAACGTTTGAAACACCGCGCGCACCCCGAACCGTTCCGAGCGGTGTAGGCGGAACAGCGACCTGGCAACGTCGATCAGACCGACGGCGGCGAGCGCCGGGAAATATAAGGCCAAGCCCATGTAACGGCCCGATACCGCCTCGGGCAGCACCGGCGGAGGATCGAACGCCGCGCCTTCGTCGACGCCGTCTGTCGCGCCGGCCTCGTCAGCCACCGCCTCCTCGCTGGTGTTGACAGCCACATCGCCATCGACGTCGTCATCGACGGCGGCGAACTCGAGTTGGTGGCCGTGTTGCAGTGATGCGAGATGCTGCACATACGAAAGCGACAGCTCAACGCCGGTACGTTCGGCCACCACGGCGACGAGCTGTCGGGCGGGAGTGGTGTCGGCATGCCCGGCGATCACCGCCAGCACCTCTGGCGTCACCTTCGACGGTCCCTTCGGACCCCGCTTGGCCGGCACCACCGCCGCCATGCCGTCCGAAGAGAACCGGGCCACCAGACGCCCGACCGTATTGCGGTGCACGCCGAATGCCACAGCGATATCGACATCAGAAGCCAGACCGGCTCGGGACAGCATCGCCATGCACGCAGCTTCGGCTGCTTTGTCCGATGTGTCGAAAACGTGGATCACCGTCGTGCCGAAGAACACAACCTGCTGGCCATCGGACTCGAGCAGCGTGCATCGGCGGCCGATCGGCGTGCCCGGCGCCGACGGAGCCTCGAACAAACGGTCCTCGTCACCCTCGGCCGTCACGCGGCAATTCTACCCCGCCCGGCTCACCACGTAGTGGATAGTTGCACCAGGAATTATCAGACGGTCAAAGCCCAGCTCGCCTGCCCGATGTCCAGACGTCTGAGATTAGTTACACGTACTCTGGCAAACCATCTCGCACGTCAGCGTCCGCGCGATGGACGCGCGATGGTGCATGGCCTTCGAATCACCGTCGGCGTTGCTCGACAGCGACGTCGCCGATCAACTTGCTAACAAACGACGACAGCGAGCTAACCGGCACACGCCTGCAACGGCCGATGTTGACCGACTGGAGCTCACCACTCGACATGAGCTCGTAGATCGTGGTTCGTCCGACCGACAGCCGGCGGGCGGCCTCTTCGGGTGTTACGAGCAGCTGGTCGTCGGTGATGAAAGACTCACTCACGAGGGTCCCCTCCCCGACCGTCACAGTGTCGGCCCGTCGGCCGTCACCACGAGCGCTGGGTCAGGGATGGTCTGGACAGCCGCTACGTGAGTCGCAAGATAGGTGACGGCGGGAACCGGCTTCGGCAACGGACGGCCTTGATCGAGAGCATCGGCCACTACCCACGCCCTGAGCCCGTTGGCGCCTCTTTCCGCCAGCCAGGAGGCCGGGTCATGATCACCCGGCAGGGTGGTGACCGACACGGCATGGCCCAGGCGGACGGCTGCCATCCCGTGGCGACGCGCCGACTCTCGGCCGGCAGCGTCGCCATCGAATGCAAGCACCAGAGGTCCGCCGTTTAGGGAGACCGCCTGCTCCAGCTGTTTGACAGACAGTTCCCTACCGGACTGGGTGACCGGGCAGAACTGCCTGGCGGCGCCGGACCTGATGGCCGCAACCGCGATCGCCATCGCGTCGACGGTGCCTTCGACCACGATCACCTGACCCCAGCTTCCGGCGGTGGGCGGCGGGAGCGGCTGATAGAGGTTGACGGACTTGTCGTAGGCGTGGGTACGGGGCGGGTTCTTGTACTTCGGCCAGCGGTCATCGCCGACGTTGCGCCCGACGAAGCCACAGATTCGGCTCTCCTCGTCCCGAATCGGGATCAGGGCTCGCTGGCAGTAGAAGTCGGTGAGCCGGCCATTCGCACCCCGGTGAGCAAGCCCGGCGTCCACGAGCTCGTCGGTGGCGAAGCCCCTGACCCCCATGGCGGTCACAAGACCGTCCCGGCCTGCCGGCGTGTGGCCCACTTCGTCCCTGCCGGTGTGAGTCTCAAGCACAGCCACGTCGATCCCCCGTCCTGCGAGGTAGGCCGCGCCGCGCTGATGGAGCTGGCCACAGCTGTAGTACGCCCAGGCAGAAGCTAGAGCGTCGAATACGCGGGTCGCCGGTGTCCGGGACAGGTCCGGGTAATTAGTCTCGCCTGCTGTCTCGAGGGAATGCACCGAAGTTGTCGGAGTCCCCCGGCCGGAAGAAAGGTCCCGATGGGAGGTCGACCATTCGGATCCGGTCCCCGTGCGAGTGAGGGCGCGGCCCGAGTCAAGGATGCGGATCGCCTGGCGCCATCCCACACCTTCGCTCTGACACACCCATTCGACGACATCGCCCGTCTGGCCGCAGCCGAAGCAGTGCCAGATGCCGTCGTCGAGGTGCAGCTGCAAAGAGGGGGAGCGATCGAAGTGGCCGTGGGAGGGCAGCGGGCAGCGGACCATGACCGATCCGGAAATGCGATAGAGGTTGATGCCGGCTCGCCGAGCCACGTCGTCGAGGTTATGGCGGGCGCGAGCGGCCTCGATGGGAGACGGCCTCACAGCGCTATCTCCATGTCTTCGACTGGCTCCTCCGCGGTGGGGGTCTCGACGTGCCTGCTGCCGTCCCGGTACCACTGGCCTCGGCCATCTGCGTACCCAACGATGATGGGAAGGCTGCCCTTGGTCGCTGGCACCGTGTGGAGCACGACGCCGCCGCCGAGCCGCGACACGCCAAGTTCTGCGTCGTTCTCTGTAGTCGTCGCGGCTACGCGTCGCGCGTAGCAGAGAGGGAGCTCCACGGCGGCGCCGTGAGCAGCCCGGCACAAGGCGATGGCCATTTGGTCGACCAGATGGCGATCGGGTGATGTGGTCGTGGCGGACATTTCGGCCTCCCTCGCTGGAGGCGGCCCAATGCGCGCGCCTCTACATAAGAGGCACTGGCGCCTCCAGGCTATTGAGAGGTTGAGGCGATGGCCGGCACGACCTGCTCCTTGAGGATCAAAGGAATCTCCTCCGGCTAGCTGACACGGTGGCCGGAGGGCGGCCACGGTGAGGTCGTGGAGGGCTGCCCAACCTGGCTGATGTCCCCCACTGTCGCAGACGGCCCTCCCCCCTTGGGCAGCGCCGCGCCTCGGCGGGAGAGCTGCCTGCTCGGCTCCTTCAGGTGGTCACGATGGTGGCCGGTAGCAGATGTTCTGGTAAGGCGCAGGTCCGCTGACGTACCCGCTAAGCCCATTGACAGCGTTACAGGCGGCCTCGGTCGTGATGTGCTCGTATGAAACTCGCTAATCGGCAATGCGTCGCTGCCACCGTCGTCGAGAAATCTGGATTGGTCACCACCGTCGTGTGGTGGTCGCGCTCTGCTTCGCCGACGGAGCGCCAACTGAATCGTGCACCATGCCGCCAACATCCCAGCGCAGGCCGCCGCAGCGATGAGCCCTTGATTCTCATGTCGACCTCCGGTCATCGACGGACTTCGCGTCAGCTCGTGACAAACGACGTCACCCGAAGATGATCACCCGGCTGAAATGACATTTCGGGCGCTGTTGAGGTGACGAAGGGGAATCTATGCGACGGGTCTCCCAAGAGCGGCACCCACACCCCTCGCCGACGATTTCAGGAGCTTAGGGCGAATCGGTGACCTGGGGTTTCGCGAAGCGGTACGGTTTTCGCGGTGACTAATACTGAAGGCTCTCCGCTGCCCGCTCGAGCGCGTCGCAAAGAAAATCCGACGCGGCGTCCGCTGTCAACAGGCGAGAAGACTTTCCTGAAACAGGTAATCTTGGCAGTGCTCGCTCCGGCTGCTCCGGCCGATGTTTCGCTCGGCCAACTTCTTGACAGTGACAACGATGCTGAGACCCTTCTGGCCGCGGCAATTGCGAGCATTGTTAAACGTTTTCGACTCGCAGGGCGGCACAGACAAGCTGACTTTGACCAACTCGAGCTGCGCTTGACTGGCACGCTTCCCCCGGGATGTCCTCCAAGCGCGTCTGAGGCGAGAGAGATTGTCGAAAGAATCGTTGGCGGTGAGCCAGTTCGATACTTCTTTGGCGCGGACCACAGAGAGGGTGCGCTGTTGTTGGCGATTGTCGCGGCTGAGCTTCTCACCATCGCAACTCCAGCCAGTCAGGCTCTCGAAGCGCTCGGGGAGTGTCTTGATCAGATCCGGCTTCCCGTATATCCGAGGCAGCCCGAGTGGCGCGATCGCTACAACGAAGAGGATTTGGATGAAGAGCGGCAGACCGAGCGGCTGCGTAACATCGGCCTCTCGATCGGCGACAATGAGGTGTCTTAGGGCCCGCAGCTGCACCCCTCGCCGAGCATTCCAGGGCCGCAGAAACGATCTGCGACCAGGTGTTTTGTGGCGTCTAGTTATCTGGCGCGGCCATCTCCCGATGTTCACGACACCGCGGGCAGATCACGCCGGCGGGCTCGCCGAGATCGTCCAGGTCTATCCGCCAGTCATGACCCTCGAGTACGCAGGTCTGGTTGGGCTGAATGCCCATCGTAAACGGCGCTACTGAGTCAATGCGGCGCTTGGCTCCGCAGTCACAGACAAGCGAATACGGACCCGCGATGGTTATAACCACGGTCCATTCGTGCTCGTGACCGACTTCCGGCATCCAGTTGCATTCTATTACGAAGTGCGAAGCAGTTTCTCGCAATGCGAACCCGCGCCCACACCCCCGCCCGGCGTTTCAGGGCTTAGAAACGATCCACGACCAGGTGTTTCGCGTGTGACTTCCGACGGCGCGAGCATGCCGGCCCACCCCGCCATGCGCGGGCCACTTGAGGAGTTGACCTGGCAAGTCAAGAGGAGTGGGAAAAGCTGCTGCGGCGCGCAGTAGGAGTACCGGACCTGATCGGCGACGAGGTCGCAGCGGAGCTGCTGGCTGAGCATGCTCTCGGCGATCACTCGGTTGACAAGGAGCTACAAGAGTCGCACATGCTCGAGGCGGCTGAGAAGCTGAGCCAAACAATCGCCAAGCTCGGCGCTAAGGGCAAGCTGGACTCAATTCTGGTCGACCTGAAGGACGACTCGCTCAATCAGATGGCGCGCGAGATCAACAGCTCAGCCCTAGCGGCACCGGAGCTCCAAGCCAAACTCGAACAGGCTGGTGGCGGCGCCGGGTCGCTGCTTATCGCGCTCAAGGACTTCGTCTTGTCGCACCCCTTCGTCGCTTCCTGCGAGTGCTACTTCGGTGGCCCGATCACGGGCTGAGGTCGAGTGTGCCGTGATCGCAACGCTGTCAGCAAACGAAGCCACACTTTGGACCGCTCTAGCAGCGGCAGGCGGCGCCGTGCTCGGCGCCTCCATTGCAGCTCTAGTCACCTTTCGAATCACCAGGAGTAGCGTCAGGAGCGCCGAAGACACGGCCGGCAGGCAACGCGATCACGAACTGGAGCTTGCCAAACAAGCGAGACCGCATCTCCGTCGGTCGGATCCGTGACATCAGCCCGACTCCTCGTGTTTAGTGGATGAGATCCCTGCGGAACAGAATCCACTTCAGGGACGTCTCGCTAGACTTGACTCAGGACCGGCCAAAAAGAAACACCCGCGCTCAGTCGATCGACGGATCGTGGCACTGCTCCTGTGGCATGGGCCAGAACCGATGGAAGGACACACTCGATGCGAGCTAGGCGTATCACCATCGAGAACTTCCGAGGCATCCGACATGGTGTCGTCGACTTTGCCGAACACACTCTTCTCGTCGGTCCAAACAACGTTGGCAAGTCAACAGTCTGCGAAGCCTTGGACCTCGTTCTCGGCCCCGAACGCCTCGCCAGGCGGCCGGTCATAGTCGAACACGACTTCTTCGAGAGTAAGTATCTCAACGAAGCCGAGGAGCCAACAGAACTCCGAGTGTCCGTTGTTCTGCTCGATCTCCCAGACGAGGCACGCCGTCGCTTTTCTGGACACCTCAGATTATGGGACGAAGAAAGCGCCAACTTTGTCGACACCGATCCCGATGTCGAAGAGAAGGAACTCGCGAGCCGCACGTGGGCGCTGCCGATTGAGTTTCGCTCACGATTCGACCACGACGAAGATGATTTCATTGCCGACACCTTCTTCTCTCATCCCGTCGAGCCGCCGTCCGAGCACGATGATGAGCAGAATAATGAGCTAGGCGCCGGCCTGACACATTTCCGACGCGAACAGAAGCGCTTGTGCGGCTTTCTATTCCTCAGAGCGATCAGGACGGGATCTCGGGCCCTGAGCCTCCAACGTGGTTCCCTACTTGACACCATCCTCCGCCTTCGGAGCGACGGCGTCGCCGACATGTGGGAAGACACGTTGACCCGTTTACGCGGTCTCACACCCGCCATCGGTGAAATCGCGCAGCTCGACATCGTCCAGCGAGAGCTCCGCTCACGCATCGAACAGTTTCTGGCTATCCCTCCAGGCGAGGACGCGAGCGCCTTCTTCGCGTCGGAACTCACGCGAGACAGTCTCCGCGAGGTTGTGCAGTTGTTCCTCGCGGTCGAACCCGACGCTCACTTGCTACCGTTCCGCCGACTCGGCACGGGGTCCCTCAGTCTCCTCGTCTTCGCACTATTAACGTTTATTGCCGACCTCAAGGGCGAACAGTCCGTAATGTTCGCCATGGAAGAGCCAGAGATTGGTCTTCCGCCCCATACCCAACGCCGCGTGAGCCGCTACGTGCTCGATCGAATGGGTCAAGCTATCGTTAGTTCCCACTCGCCTTACATCATCGAGCAGTTCTCTCCCGATCAGATCGTCATCCTGCAGCGCGATGAGCACTGCACCCTAACCAGCAGAACTCTCGAATCCGCAGGATTGCGTCCGCGAACGTTTCGTGCCAATAGGAAGCAGTTCTCCGAGGCAATTCTCAGTAGGGCTGTACTGGTTGTCGAGGGGGCCACCGAAGTAGCGCTGTTTGGCGCGCTTTCTTCGGCGCTCGAACGTTTCTCTCAACAAGCACTTGCAGAAGCGCGAAGAGCCGCACTCGAATCGAGTGAAGGCGGGACTGAAATGAAGCTGCCCGCGCCCTATACACACCTCGACCTCGCCGGAATCAGTCTCTTCGATGCCGGAGGAGATGGAAACGTGCCGAAGTACGGACCGGTGTTCAGTGCCCTCGGCAAGACAGCGTTCGCCCTCTATGACAAGCCTCTACTTCCCCTGGGAGAGGATTCACGAAAGCAGCTCGCCTCTTATGACGCACACTGGGAGTCGTCGGCGGTCGGCTGTGAGCAACTCCTGGCAGTAGAGACTTCAATGGCTGCGCAGCGGCGCTTCCACACGACCTCCGCATCACGACCCGACTATCCGATGCACTGTGGCACCTACTCGTCCGCTCTCGATGACGATGGCGTGAGGAAGCTGACATCCGCCGTCCTGAAGGAGCGCAAAGGGGACGGCTATGGCTGCGTGACGCTGCTAATCGATGAGTGTCACGCTGAAGACGAGCTGCCGGCGACCCCTAGAATGGTCCTCGACATGATGCAGGAGTTACTTGGCATTTCCGACACCGCAGGGCCAGTCGTGGCCAGTAGCTCTGCATAGATCTCGTTCCGTCGATGTCTACCGATGACTCTGACGTGCGCTCAGCGATCGTCGCTGCGGAGGGACATCTCCTCGTTCTCGGAGGCCCGGGCGCTGGAAAGACGACGATAGCGCTACGGGCTGCAAAGCGTCGCTGCGAGCGGCTCCAGCCAGGACAGGAGGTGCTGTTTCTGAGCTTTTCGCGTTCTGCGGTCCGACAAGTCCTTGCCCGTCAAGGATCTATCCTCACGAGCTCCGAATCCCAAGGCGTGCAAGTCAAGACTTACCACGCCTTCTGCCTCGACTTGCTGCGCTCGTTCGGGAAGCTACTCACCAGTACAACTCCGAGCATCCTTTATCCTAGTGACGAGACTCTGCGGAAGTCTCGACATACTCGTACGGTGTCCCGCTCTCCGCGACCTCTTAACGGATAAATACCCGGTGCTTGTCGTGGACGAGTTTCAAGACACTGACGACGACCAATGGAATATCGTACGTACGCTCTCGACTCACTGCGATCTCATCTGCCTGGCCGATCCCGAGCAGCGAATCTTCGACTACCGTGACAACATTGACCCAAAGCGCCTAGAACTCTTACGGAAGGAGTGCGCTCCGACAGAGTTCTCTCTCGGCGTGGACAATTACCGTAGCGCCGGAGCCGCCGGTATTCTTCAGGTAGCTGACGCGATCTTGCGTAACGCCGGACCCTTGCCGCAAACGAGCAATGTCAGGTTTGTCTCCTATCAACCTCGGGCCTTCGCGCCGTTATTTCATGCCGCGGTCGGCTGGCTATTCTCTCAGCTTCTGGCTCAAGGAGTGCTCGATCCTATCGTCGCAGTAATGGCCAGAAGCAACGCCTTTGTCGCGGATCTCTCTGTAATCCTGAGCGAAGAGCACACATATAAGGGTCATATGCTCCGGCCGACTCAGCACGACGTGGTGTGGGATGCGGCATTGACGGAAGGAGCGGGTGCTTCCGTTGCGTCAATCCTTGAGTGGTCCGGCAAGGCGAAGAGTGCCGCAATCGGTGACACTCTGAGCTTTGTGGCGTCGTTCTATCGTATGAAAGATGCGGTGCGACCCTCCGTCTCGGCACGCTCGAGAGCTGAGAAGTTTGAGAGGGCGGCGGCGACGGTTAGCGCTCTCGGTAGCTCACGCCTTAAGGCTGTCGGTGACATGTCCACCGCATATGATGAACTGCAGTTTTCAGGACTTCCGGTTCGTGACTGGTTCAGCGCACGGGAGGTGTTACACGACAGCTCGGGTTTGGCCGAGCTCTTTCGCGAGGCTCGTCTGGTGCGGTTGTTTCGCGCTACCGACGCTCTTGCAACCAGTCTTGGTGATCTATGGCTGCATCAAGGCTCGTACGCTGGGGCTGCGGCACTCGTGAAGAGAATCCTCGATCGCGAACGAGTACCCGCGGGTGAGCGAGACGCACGGGGCTGCATCCTGATGACGATTCACAAGTCCAAAGGCAAGGAGTTCGACGGAGTTCTTCTTGTGGAGGGTCTCTACAAGTCGCCTCTCCTCGCACCGAGCGAAATCCCGGCGGTTGACGCTATGAACAGGCGCTTGTTGAGAGTGGGCATCACACGAGCGCGGTCAATGGTGATGATCATGCGCCCACAGGGTGCTACCGCGCTTGTCGATTGATTTGAGGACGGGAGACTTGAGGATCCGTTGACACCGCGGTGCAAGGAAGCCACGCTCCTACGCCTTGTCACTACTCACAGGCTCGAGTCATCGATCTCCTGCTCCTTTCGCCGCTCGACATCCGCCCGTACGAACCGCTCCCATCCGGTTACGGCTGGCGGGCTCGCGCGGGTCTGTGAGTCCTGATGGGCGGCTCCACAGGAGAGATCCCCGGTCCAGGACCGAAGCAGAGTGGTGACGTCGCGGAGCGCACGGAACCAGTCGACGGGAGCTGTCGCAGGTGCGGTCCCGGCGAAGCTGGAGCGCTCGTGGTCGCGCAACGCGGACAGGGCCTCGACATGCTCGTTGTGCCGCCACCAGCAGCGCGGGACGACGTGATGATCGAGGTGAGAGAAGCGCTCTTGTAGCTGTTCGACCCAAGCTCGAAGCTCTTCCCATTGCGCCGCGGCCTCAACTGCAAGAACCGCGGGCCAGTGCGTCGCGCCGGGTATCGCGTCGAGATCGTCGTCGTCGTAGGCGCCGAACATGATCTCTCCGAGCGAGTTGCTGGGCCGCGGGTCGCCGCAGTCGTCCCCGAGCTCGGTTATCTGACCTCCTCTCTGCTTGCCCTCACGCGAAGGCGGCCGACGATCACATCGGTCGCTTGGGCGCGTCCCATGCGTCTCCAGACCGGAGTGGACTCCAAGGTGCGGTGTACTCGTTCGTGGCAGACACGACACAGCGGAATCAGGTCGTCGAAGCGCTCATGGCCGAGCCGGTCGTAGTTGCGATGGTGGAGGTCGCCGTTGCGAAGCGTCCAACGTCCTCCGCAGGCGGCACACGTCGGTTCGACCCCGAAGATGGCGACGAAGGTGTCACGCCAGTGTGCTCGGAAGTCCAACCATGTCCGGCTTGCCACCCAGGTTCCGTACCGGTGCCTGCGAAGCACACGGGCACGGGACCACGAAAGGCCGGAGCGAGGC
This sequence comes from uncultured Acidimicrobiaceae bacterium, assembly GCA_963703655.1. Classification (GTDB taxonomy): domain Bacteria; phylum Actinomycetota; class Acidimicrobiia; order Acidimicrobiales; family Bog-793; genus CAVPFA01. The sequence goes on from CAVPFA010000004.1 coordinate 172,635, forward strand.
TCACGCATCTTTCACCGACGGGTCCTCGAAACGCCGCCTCGCCGCCACCAACTCGCCGGCCTCGCGCCGAGCAGTCCAGGGTCGAAGCTTCATCATGATCGGCCTCGCCGAGCGCAGGAGCAGCAGTCCGTGACCGATCGGTAGCTGGCGGATCTCCGAGGGCTCGAGGATCGGGCGCCGGCGTGTCGAGGACGACACCGAGCGCCCGCCGGCACCCGCCAGGACGGTCTGGGACCACTCTCTGACCTCTTTCTCCCCGATCAGGCGGGAGAGGTCGGCCAGGTCATCCGCGTTGGCCGAGCCGCCGAGCACGATCTTGACGATCGCCGAGTCCCAGATTGCGCCAGCGGCCTCGCGTCCCCAGCGGTCGCGCGCCTGGGAGAGCGACTGGAGCACTGCGAGGGTCGTGATCCCCGACCCACCGCCATCGCTCACGAGCGACGGCAGAGACGGGAGCGGGTAGTTGGCCGCCTCATCGAGCACGAGCGCGACAGGGGGATCCAGCCGTTGGCCGGGAGAGCTCGCTGCGAGTCGTCGAGCGGCGTCGATCACGTCTTCGATCAGCGCGGCGACCAAGGTGGCTGTGGCTGTAGCGCCGCTCGCGCTACCGAGCAGGAATAAGGTTCCTCGCATCGCCAAGAACGCGACCGGGTCGAACTCCTTGCTGGGTTCCGGGCTCACCGCAGCGAGCACCGTGGGATCGGCGAGGGGCGCGAAAGTGTTCGCGACCATCGCCCAGGTCGCGTCCCGCGTGCGCTGGTCCGAGGCGATGATCGCATCGAGTGCTCGCTCCCAGCCCGGTGTCGCCTCAGGGTGCGAGGTGAGGACCGCTACGGCCTCTTTGGCTCCGGGGGCTGAATGCGACCAGCGGTAAAGGTCGGAGGGTGAGCGGCCACCGAGTGCTGCGGCGTGCAGCATGCACCGGGTCGCCGCGAGTGCCTGTTGGCGCCAGAATGTACCGCTCTCGACACCGCTTCGACTGGTCTCGCTCACGAGCGCCTCGGCCCGGATGATCGCCGTCTGCGGGCTCTCGCAGCCCCGCACGAGCGACCACCGCAGAGCCGGGAGCGGCGTTGCGCGCTGGGCAAGACGTTGGGGATCGAACACTGCGACCGGGCCGCGCGACGCCCGTGCCGCGAGGGTGATCGCCAGGTTGTCAGGGCGGGTCGACGTCGTGACGACGGCTCCGGGCGCCTCGAGGATCATCGGGATCACGACGCTCTGGCCCTTCCCCGAGCGTGGCGGGCCTAACAGCAGCATCGAGTCCTCCACCGATGCCCAGCAAACGACACCGCGGCTCGTCCCGAGGCGGTACCCGACGTACGCAGGACGCGGGCGTTGCAGGGACGGTCGCAGCGTCTTGGACCGGGCAACCAGAGCGCGAGCCCCGGCAGCGCGGCGCACCTCGCTGCGTGGTGCGAGCCCTTCTGCCCGCACCGGGGAGGCCGTCTTGTTGGCACCGACGTCGAAGCGCCAGAGCCGCCACCCGGCAAAGGCGACGAAACCGGCGACAGCGAGCGCCGCCGCCATGCACGCCCAGTAGATCTCCGGTGGACCGACTGGTGAGTGCCACGCTGCCGAAGGATCGCCCAAATGCGCCAGTGCGGCGAGCCCTGCAAGCGGCTCTCGATGGGGTAGCCGGTGGCCGGATATCCACGCCGAGGCCTGTCCTCCGGCCCAGAGCACGCCGGCGACAGCTGCGACAACGAGCAGCAAGCCCAACGCTACGTCCTCGTAACCACTCGGCTGGCGATCCATCAGCCTGCCTCCGGCGAAGGACCCGGCGTCATCGGGCGAAGTGCACAGCCGGGACAGGCCGGCCCGTCACCACGCCCGGCGGGGATCACCGCAGAATGCGGAGCTCGCGTCTGCAGCCGTGTCGCCCTCCCCTGCGCGGTCATGAGGCCAACACGGGCCGGACGGCCACAGGTGCAGAGGTCGCCAGATTCTGCGCGCCGTACCCCACCGGTCACAGTCCGACCGTCATCGCCGGCTCGAGCGGAGCGCCGGCCACTGTGGCGTTGCGCCTGCCGTGAGCGAAGCGTTCGTGTGCCAAGCGCGCCGAATAGGACAAACGGGTGAGGCGGCGCTCCGGTAAGTCGGGCAACGCGAGGCGAACCGCGAGGGTGTCGCCTTGCCGGCGCGCGGCATCAAATGCGACGAGCCGGGCAAGCGTGCGCGACACCACAGCGTTTCGGGCGAGGCTCTCCCCCAGGCCGAGACTCACCGACAAGTCGGTTATGTCGATCTTGGTGGAAGGCATAGTGGCTGCCTGGCGGGCAAGGCGCTGCCAGGCGAACGTGGTCGAGGGCCCGAGGATCCCTAACCAGACGAACTCGACGTACGGGCTTCCCGGACGATGCCCGAAGCGCTCCACGACCGGATCGGGGAACCGGACGAGCGTGAGGGTCGGCGGGATCTCCGTCGCAGCCTGCGGGTAGTCCGGCATCACGCCACCACGGCGGCCGGCTCGGCCTCGGGTGTGGCAACCAACCGGGCTTCGAGCTCGGCCCGCCTCGCCTGGGCGGCTGCGATCGCCGCCTCCACTCCCGGTACCCTGCCGCCGCCAGTGTGCGCAGCCGTACTCGACTCGATGATCTGGCGGGAGGTCTTCGCGACGCGAAGCTGCGTGGCCTGTACGGCCTTGGTGCCGGCCTCGCCGGCCCAGGAAGCCACGTAGGGGAAGCTGTAGTCGCCGGTCGCCATCCCGTGCGCCGACGCGACGACGTAGGCGACGGACTCGGCCTCCACCTCCTTCAACGGCCGGGGAAGATAAGTGCCAGGAGGGTCCGTGTGCAAGAGAACGTGGGCTGCCTCGTGGATCAGCGTCTTGACCATCGCGGCCTCGTCCATGTCAGAGCGGACGAGCACGATCTTCTGCCCCCAGTCCGTCTGGCCGTTGGCCCCTCCGATCGCCGCGGCACTCGCCACGGTGTCAACCCGGTAGCCGGCATCCTCGATCATCGCCAGCACGGAGGACCCAAGACCTTGAGGGGCCTGACCTTCGAGGAGCTTCGGCCGCACAGGCTCTGGGACTTCCGCGCCGGAGGTCTGCGACACGTCGAAGACGTGCTCGATGCGAAAACCGCCGAGCACGTTGCGGCGCTCGATCGTCTCGCCCTCTGCAAGGGCTTCACCGACACAGAGCCGACGGGCATTGCCACCAGGATCAACGGCGATCTGGCGCTCATATCTGCAAGGTGCTAGCACCGCGTAGCCGTGCTGGCCCTTGTCGACGGACCGACCGAGCGCCCGCCACGTGTTGAACCCGGCGACGTAGGTCGGCTCCGGAGCACCGACTCGTCCCTCGCTGTACGCGAACGCATGCTGGGCGATGATCAACATGACGTTGTTCGGGCTGTAAGTGTGCAGTCGGGCCTGGAAGGCCAAGTAGCGCTGCCAGTCCTCTCCCGACTGGAGAGCTGTTACCTCAGCTGCCAAGGTCTCTTGGGCCAGAGCCACCTTCGCAGCGGTCCGTTCGGTCCACTCCTGTTTGGACAACCGTTCCCTGGACGCCATTGCGCCTCCTTTCGGAAGCGGTCCGAATGACCGCTCCTACTAAAGACGCACTGGGGCCTCCAGGCTATTGAGAGCAAGGCCTCTAGTTACGGGATCGTGAGGAACATGGGGAAATGCCTTGACCTCACCCCCAATTTGGGGTCGCGACCAGCCGGGGCGGCGAGCATCCCGCTGGTGACCCAGCTGCGATACGCCCACTCGCAGATTGCAAGAGACCGCGACACCGCCTGCCTAGGCTTGCCTCGTGGGTGAGGATCTGCTCGGTGAGATCGAGCGCGAGGCCGTGCAGGCCAGCGCCGACGTGCCCACGCTCCTCCGCAAGTGCATTGCTCTTGGTGGCATGAATGGCAGCGTCGCCCTGCGCGAATGGGCTACCCGCGAGCTCAAAGGGTACGGCCAGGGTGACACCCTGCCGCCTTACAGAACGATTCCAGCCATCTTGGCGCTGGACGGCGCCACGATGACGTACCGCGTCACGGGACAGCAGATCTCACCGGCTTCGCTACCCGACATCGCTCGGAACCTCATAAAAGAGGAGGTGGCTCTCTATGGCCCAATTGCTGAGCTGACAGACGCCATCAGGGACGCACGCAAGCAACGGGACGACCACATCAATCTCGCAATCCCCGCGGGCTCTGCTCTCACGGCGCTCACGAACCACGAGCTCCGGACGAAGGGCATTCAATATCAGACGATTGAGCGAATCTACTGGAAGGTCGCGGTCACCTCATTTGTCGGTGTCGTGGACACTGTGCAGACAAACCTCGTCGAGCTAGTGGCCGAGTTACGAGCTGGTGTCGGCCAGGGACACGCGGTTCCCGACAAGGATCTTACGGACCGGGCGGTGAATATCGCGATCTACGGCGACAAGAACCGAGTGGAGGTCGCGCATGCGGTAGCCGAGCCCGGTGGGACTGCTGAGATCCATGCCGCGCCACAGAAGGAATCCAAAGCCAGGAAGATCATGTACTGGACAGCGGGCGTCGCGACTGTGGCCGGCGCTGTCATTGGATTGCTCGTGTGGCACCCTTGGTGAGCATCGCCGGGGCGACGGTGTGACTGCTCGATCCAAGGACGTCGTTATCCTCGGACCTGGCTTCTCCCACGCCTTGTACGACCCCTTCCCCCTGACCGACAAGTTGGGGGAGATGGTGCGGAGCCGCCTGTCGGCCGAGGACAGAGAAAGGATGCCTCCGGGCGAGTTCAAGGACGGGCGCTTCGAGGAGTGGCTCTCATACCTCTCCGAGCCTCAGCCGCATCTCGATCCCGAGGGCGTTGCCGGAGCAGCTCTCCTCGCCCTGCGCGTCACGAGGGTGATCTGCGAGGTCCTCTCGGAACTGCAGGCAAGAGCAATTTCCGCTGAGGTCGACGGGTGGTTCTACGAGTTTCTCTCCGTCCTCCACGTCCTGCATGCACAGGCGATCACCCTCAACTACGACAACTTCGTCGAATGCGGGGTACACACCCTCAAGCTGCAGAGCCCAGGTTGGTACGGGCCGAGCACAGTTTGCGAGGAGGACGTCTTGGGCGGGTTGCCTCCGTGCGCGGATTATTCTCGTATGACCTACGACGACGTTCCTCCAGCACTTGGCGAGCGGTCGAGCGACACGTTCAGGCTCTGGAAGCTGCACGGATCGCTGTCGTAGTACTGGCTCCCCGATGGCGGCGGCAACTCGACGTTGCAACGCTGGCGACTTCCAGGCGTCTTCGGTGAGCGATGGGATCCAGAGGAGGATCACCGCCGTCGAGAGCTTCCCAGCCACGAGGTGTTCATCGTCCCGCCTGCGGCCCTCAAGGACCAACGACTTCGGGAACCGGTCCCCCGGGAGCTATGGCGACGGGCGGCCGAGGCATTAAGGGCAACCGGGCGCCTCATCTTGATCGGCTACTCGGTTCCCCATGCGGACCATTCCGTCATAGGCATGCTGACCGAGGGGCTCCAGGGCCGGGATATCCAGGTCGAGGTCGTCAACCACCCGTGCCCTGACGAGGTTACTGCCCGCCTCGTACGCCTCGGCGTGCCCGAGAGCGCCATCTCGTCGATAGACGGAAAGGACTGCATCTCCCGCTGGTCGGCTACCGAGGTTAAGCGACTCGCTCGCCAGGCTGTTGAGGCGCTCAAACGCGATGCCAGGCTGGCCGGCGAAGTGCTGGTGTTCTCCGCTGGCCCTCGGGTCGAGCGCATCAATCGACTCGATCCCCCCGCGAACGCTTCATCTCCACTCACCCTTCACGTCGTTCCTCCAGGGCAGCAGTGCGTCAAGCCTGTGATGCATAACGACCTCCGGAGCGCGCTCGGCGCCGCTACCGAGTGCGTCGTCGAGACCGACGGCCGAATACTCCCGGTCATTGACCACTGGGTTCGCGAAACGGATTCCGGTGTCCTTATGACCCAGCTCCACCTGGTGACCAGCCGGTAAACCGTCGCTGCGGTGCATTCGTCTGATCCCTGCGGCACGATCGTTCTACCTCGCAAGCATCCGCGCGTCGGTGTCGAAGAGGGTCAGCTCGTCCGGCGTGCAGATGTGACGGACGACGAACGCTCGCTCGTTGACCCTCCAGAGCCCTTCGCCGCGGGAGAGGAGGGGAAGCTGTGCGACCTCGACCGAAGTGAGACCAAGCACGTTGCCAGCGGCCTGAGCTTCTTCGAACGGTTCGTTGTACAAGATCCGCGTCGCGGTGTCCCCGAGCAGCCCTTGGGCGAGGCCGCGGGCCTCCGAGCCGACGTCGCCAACGGCATCCAGATCCGACAGCCGGTGAAGGACCATGAGGTTCGCCAGTCCCCAGGCGCGCGACAGCTTCCACTGGGCCTGCATCCTTGCGAGCAAGACCGGCTGCGCTAACAGGCGCCACGCCTCGTCGTAAACGACGAGGCGTGGTCCGCCCGTTGGGTCGGCGAGGGCGGCCTCCATCCATGTAGAAGCACAGGTCATCACTAAGCCGATCAATGTGTCCGAGCCGGAGATGGCCGAAAGGTCCAATGACAGCATCGGCAAGCCAGGATCGAATTGGACCGTGGACGGGCCGTCGAAGAGCCCGGCCAAGTCGCCACGCACCAGACGAGCGAGCGCATGGGCAACCTCGCGACCGTCGCTGCGGAGCTCCTCGACCGTCGAGCCGGCAAAGGGCCATTCGGGTTCCAGCATCGCGTCAACGACCATCGGCAGGACCGGCGTCGAGTTCTCGCACCTGGCGGTGTCGAGCGCCGTATCGAGCGCCGTGCGCTCGGTCGCTCGTCAGCACGCGGCCGAGCGTGGCTTCTGCAAGCGCTGCGAGCAGGCCGAGCCGCCTCGCTCTTACCTGCGCCTGCCACGAAGCGTCGTCCAGTCCGGAAGGGCGTGGACCGTCGTCGAGCGGGTTGAGGCGCGCGGCGGTTCCGACTCCCAGCTCCACCGCTTGGCCGCCGAGGGCGCGGGTCACGACGGTCCACTCGCCCTTCGGGTCGCCCGGAACGTACACACGCCGCCCGAAAGCGACGCAGCGAGCGGCAAGAGATTTTGCCAGTGTGGACTTCCCCCGACCGATCTGACCGGCGAGACAGACATTGGGATTGGTGAGCGCCCCCTGGCGGTACAGCTCCCACGGGTCGTAGCAGAAGGCCGCCCCGGACCAGGCGTCCTGGCCGATCAACATCCCCGACGAGCCGAGCCCTTCTTCTGCGAGGAATGGGTGGGCACCGGCCAGCACTTCGGAGGTGGCGCGGTGCGGGACGAGCTTGAGACGCCGGTACGAGCGGCCCGCCATCGGGCCGGTCTCGCCGCCCCGTGCCAGGAAGGGTCGTTCGCGCTTTTCTCGGCGGAGTGCCTCGATCTCGGCCCTTCGTTGGTCCATGAGTCTCTTGCGGTACTCGAGTTCCACCTGACGAGCCGACCGTCGTGGTCCTCGGTCAGAACGCGCAGGGGACCAGCCCGCCACGCCATAGACGCGGGTGCCCGACTCGAGCGGCAGAGAGGACGGGGCGTGCCGGGGTTGGTCGCCTTCTCGCCGCTTCTCCGCAGCGGCCCGCCGGCGGCGAACGCCCGGGATCGCTTTGTCGCCCATCAGAACGTCATCCGCCCGAGAGGCAGAGCAGCCGCGATGAAGCCCTGCATCTGGCGTCCATACAGCGGCCTGACCTCGCAGCTCGCCTGCGCGGCAGCCCGGGTGATCGTGGCAACCGCAGCGTCGAGTGCCTCGGCCGTGGGCGTCGTCACTGTAAGAAGACCGGTGAACTCCACGTCGGTGTGACCCGAGATCACAGCGCGTTCTCTCGCCATCAAGTCGTCGTACTCCTGGGAGTCGGAGAGATCGGCGAGCTGGCCGACGCGGGCCTTCTGTGCGGAGTCGGCCACCGCTTCGGTCTTCTCCCTGCGGATCTGGCGCAATGCCGCATCGGTCGGCTGCGGCCGCGACGTGATCGAGAGCGTCCGGCGCACACCGGGCGCGAACACGAGTGGGTGAAGGAAGTCGGGCGGAACTTCGATGCGAGGCCATTCCGATACCCAGAGCACGCTGGACCAGGCAGAGTCGTGACGCAGCCGATGCCAGGACTCCGAGACAGCGACCGGGCCGGCATAGCTCAAGTTGGCCGCCGGGTCCGAGGTGGGGTCGATCTCCACGGACGGCTCGAAAGCCTGGCGGACGATCGCGGCGAGCTCCGCCTCGCCGAGCCATCCGACCGGGCGCAAACCGGCCTGGCGGAGCGCGTCGCTGAGCGCGGCCATGTCGGCGCGCAGCACCTCGGCCGCCCCCCGGACGCCGCGCCCGGCTGCCTTGATCGCCCGGGCCGCTGCGCGAAGGTCGAGCGACAGGCTCACGGTGGTGCGGTGGGTGGACGAGTCCAAGCGCACCTGGTCCAAGAGCGCCTGGTATTGAGTTGCCGCCCACTCCCCGTCATTTCGCCCGTGCGTCTCCCACCAGTCGCTCTGGCTCCGCGCCGGATTGGGGATCGTCTCTTCCAACACCTGGAGGGAGGCACACGTCCCCGAGTGAGCGAGCTGGGCGATGACCCGGCCCCAGCGACTCACCCTGAGCGAGCGGTCGGGGTCGTCGAGCAGCGCGAACGCGGGATGACTGACGGACAAGACAGCGCAAAGCGTCTGGCGGTGCGGGTCGTCGATCATGACCGCACCCGAAGCTTGATCGACATGGAGACGCATCGAAGCGCCGTCGCCCGGCAACGCGAGGGTCCCGGCGGGCCTAGGTTTCTCGACCCGCGCCCGGAACTCAGTTTGACCATTGGCCCTTCGGGCTCCGAAGTGGGCGGCTGTCCCCGCCCACTCGACAGCCGGCCGCCCCGCCACCCGCACGAACGCGGCCGCCCCGAGCGGCAGCCAAATCAGACCGGATGCGACAAAGGCCACAGGTCCACCGACGAAAAGCGCTACGACGGCCACGACCGCTGCACACCCGAAGGCCGCCACACGGGGGGTCGAGAATCCCAGCAGAAGGCCGCGAGTCGAACGACGAGCGAACCGGACGCTCAACGGGGGAGCCGTGCTACTCGGGTTGGTGCTCACGGTGTGCTCCCCGCCAACGAGGATCCGGGTGACATCCCCGCTCCGGCAGCGTCCGCTGAGCTGGCTCGGCCCTGCTGTGGACTGGCCGGAGAGGCTGCAGACGGCGCCGGTATCCCGGCACCACTTTGAACGACACTTCCGCCTGCGGGGCCTGCACTTTCCTTCCCGCCGGTTACACCGCCCGGCCCGGTGACCGGTCCGCTGGAACCTGCCGTCGCGCCTACGAGCGCTGACCCTGCCATGGCTCCGGCGGCACCGCCGGCGGCCGGTACCGCCAAGCGTGAGAAGTACGGGGCGGCCTTTTGTGCCATTCGCCCGCTCGCTGCTGCTCCGGCGACGGTGCTCGCCCCGAGCGAGTGGATCTGGTGGGCATGCTCACCTGTGAAGTGGACGATCTTCAGCGCCGACCAAGGCGCGAACCCGGCGAGGAAGAGAACGAGGACGCCCGAGATCACCTGGGTCCCCTTCTGGGTGGCGCCGGAGCCGGCCTGGCCGACGCCCTCGATCAAGATGCCGTAGCCCGCGACGAAGATCAGTATCAGGATCAGTTTGGAGACGATGAGGGCAACCGTCGTCTCGATCCATCGACGTGTCCACGAGACGGTGATGTCCGCCAGCGATCCGGCGAACGCGAGAGGGGCGAATATGGCCGTGACGACGATGAGGACCTTACGGATCACGAGCGCGAAGTAGACGATCACCGTCGCAACGATGCAGGCGAGTGACAACAAGAGTAGAGCCGCTGAGCCGCCGACAGCGGCGGTCGAGCGCGCCGGTGCCCAAGATGAGTTTGCCGAGCCCGGTGATGTCAGTGCCTGTGGCGGCCTGAACCACGCCGGCGCACAAGTCGTCGGTCGCCCCGAGAAGCAGGTTGACCACGGCGATCGCCACGCCCCCACCGATGAACGCGACGACGAGGCCTTTAAGGGCTCGCGCGAGACCACCAGGCTCGCGGCGAAGGACGCTTTGGATGATCTGGATGGCGAACAAGCCGACGGCGACCACCCCGGCGATCGCGACGGTGATGCCGAGCTCCAAGTTGAAACCCGCTCCGCCGAGGTGCACCGTCGTCGCCGCGCTCACCTGGCCCCACAGCCAACTGACGGCGTGGTCGGCCGCATCCCCGAACGACTGGGCGATGGCATTGAACGCGTCGCCCGCGGCGGACTTGGCGACGTCGCCGGCGCACTGGCCGTAGGTGGCCGGGTTGTACCACTCACAGGCCATCTCTAGGACACCTTCCAGTCCGAGACGAGCACGGTCCCGTATCCCTCACGCCAATGGGCCGACCCGACCTGGATCACCATGGCGAAGCGCCTCGTGGTCGTGGCCCTCCCCCGCGTGACCCTCAGCACACCCGAGACGTCCTCGACCACAGCTCGGACGTCCGGCGGTTGCCAGCCGGCATCGATCATCTGTTGCCACTGCGGATCGAGCTGCACCTCGAGATCGCTCGCCGACCATCTGACTCGCGCCGCCGCGTCGGCGCGCCACTGCCTCGGCGACGGGAGCGGCGATACCTGGCCGATGATCCCCGGTTCGAGAAGCGAGACGTACAACGCCTGCTCGGAGAACGCTGCCGGGATGCCGGGCATGAGGTCAGGCGCCTCCTCCGCGGCGAGCCACGCCCCGAGCGCTCTACGGCTCTGGCGGGCGAAGCTGATGCCCAAAAGGCCGGACGCGAACTCGGTTGCCCAACCGTCGGGCGTCTCGCTGATGGAAAGATCCGGCCAACCACCGGCGATCGCGGGGCCGGGGAGTGTCAGGGCCTCGGCCCGGTGCAGCATCGCCGCGTTGGCCGGCGAGGAGAACCCCTCCTCGAACCCCTTGTCGTACTGCTGCTGTACTGGGGTCCCCTCGGCCACGGTGGTCGCCGGCGCGACGGGTTGCCAGCCACCTGTATGGATCGAGGACGTCGTTGTCGGTGAGGAAGCCGTCTTTCTTGTGGCATGGCTTCTCACCGCGCGATGTTCGCCGGTGGCCACAACCGCGAGACCTCCTGCGATGATCGCAGTGCCGAGTGCCAACGTGACCACTCTGGCGATCCTGCGTCGCCTCATAGGTGGGAACCCGCGCCGAAGAAGAAGTTAATGAGCGTGACTGCACCGCCGGTGATCAAGGCGGCGACGAATGCCACGAGCACGCCGGACTTGCCTCGCCCGGCCAGCACCGGGTTGACGGAGTGATTGCCGATCGCCCACACGATCGCCGAGATCACGAGTCCAGCGAGACTGGCGATGAGAGCGATGGTGAGCAATGCCCCGACGATGGTCTCCAGCTCGGTGATGCCGGGAAGCCCCGAGGTGTTCGGGCTGACATTCATGGGTTGTGACCTCTCTCTCTGTTGGTTGGTTGCTGTTACTCGCCTGGGGCCGGATCGCGAAGTGCGATCAGGCCGCCAGAGACGAAGGTGCCCCAGGTCTGAACGGCCACCCCGTACTGGGTGTCGATGGCCGAAACGACAAGGCCGTCACCGAGGTAGATGCCTACATGGCCGGCGAGACCCGGACCTGGTGAGTCCGAGCCCGGTACGAGAACGAGATCTCCGGGCATGAGCTGAGCCGCGCTCGACCGCGACGCCCTCTGTCTGCTGGACGCTGGAGGCGTGCGCCAACGCGACTCCGACGCTCGCCCACGCGGCCATGGTCAGCCCCGAGCAGTCATAAGCGTCCGGCCCGGAGGCTCCCCACACATAGGGCTTTCCGAGCTGCGCGAGGGCGAAGTCGACTACCTCGGCGTGCTTTGGCGGTGTGCCCGCCGGGACGGCGTACCCCGGCGGCAGTCCGTGCCCTTTCCCTTTGCCGGCGAGGCCGCCGATGCCTTGTCCGCAGGCTCCCGGGGCGTCGCCATTGGCGAGGACCTCGGCGAGGATCGTGCCGGCAGGTTCCCAGTTCGGTTTGTAGCTGGACCCGTCAAGGTCGGCCGAGTGCTGCACGTCCTGAGCGGCGAGCCAGGGCGCGATCTGCTGCCAGTGCGGCACCGAGACGAGCCGGCCGACGAACGCATCGGTGGCGTAGGTCGGGTCCATGATCTGTGCCGCGGTCCCCCAGCCTTGTGAGGGGCGCTCCTGGAACAGTCCGAGCGAGTCCAGGTCCCCGTAGTCGAGGTCCTGGAGCCCGCTCTCGGTCATTGCGGTCATGAGGGCGATGCGGGCTGCCCGGGAGCTCTCGTTCGAGGCTGCCATCGAGGATGAGACGATCGCGTCCGCGTTCGCTGCCTCGGCGACAGTGAGGTGTCGCACTGGCCCGGTGATCGAGCACGTTTCTGCCGGCAACTGGGCGACGATCACGATCGACGCCGATGTCGTGTCCTGGTCGAGCCCACCGATCACGGTGAGCCCGAGGACGAGGGCCGCGCTCGCCAGGAGGGGCGCACCGGCAGCGACCGACAGCCCGGTCGAGGGCTCGCTCACGCGGGTGCTCCGTAGGACTCTTCGAGAACGCGGTGTTTTGGTTCGGCGCACCGGCCGGTGTTCCCGAGCTCGCGCAGGTCGGTCAGCGCCAGTGCCCGGCATTTCTCCTCGAGCCGAGCAGTGGAGGCGGACATTGCGTGCGTTCGCAGTTCGCTTCCGGCCCCAGGAACGAGCGCGTTCGGGAGGAACACGCCCATCCGGGCCCACTCTGGCGCCTGGCGGCTCCCGGCTTGATCGTCGTGTCCCGTCACCCCTAAGGGCAGTGGGACATCCGCACTAAAGGCCACGCCCAATGTGCGAGCGCAGTGGGCCACGACGGTGCTGGACGGCACCATCGGCGTGGCGCTTTTGTCGCCTTGCAGGCGCAATTGCGGACCTCCGTCATGGGTGGACGATGTGATCGCGCAGACGCTGCCGCCGGTGGTTACCAGGCCACCTACCGTTCGTCGCGCATCGTTCGTGCGGGCGAGGGGCGGCTGGAGGGTGGTTATCCATAGGCCTCGACGTACAAGCGGTATGTGCGTCGTGATGGAACGAGCGAGCCGCTCAGGACGAAGTACCGAGCTGAGTCCTGTGTACGTGGACGGCATCGGCTATCTGGTGTCGGCCGTCTTCGAGTAGCCGCGGCGAGAGGACGCGGGCCTGCTCGCTGGCCGAAGCGCCAGAACAGCGAGTTGGGTGCGCCACCAGTGGATGGTCTCGGGCGGGGGTTGGCGCGTCGCATCGGGCGACGCCAATCGAGCAGCGACCCAAAAGGTGAGCCCTCTCCGCCATGCCACCTGGCGCCCCCGGCAGCGACCGGGATGAGGTCCCGTCACCAAACTGAGCAGTGTCGGGTCGGGTATCTGAACTGAGAGTCGGTCACACGATTCAAGCTGTTCGCCCGGGATTACTCCCGGCAAGCGAGGACCGTCGACCGATGTCGGCACCGGTAACGCGTGTCGCGCCCACCAGTCTCCGGCTTGGATGACTGCGGCTTCGATAGTCGACAACGAGCTGTTCGAGCCGGCTCCCGCCAAGGCCAGCAACTCGCCGACCGTTGAGGCCAGCCGCGGGTTCTCTCTGCGAGTTGGCTCTTCCTCGGCCGCGGCGTCCCAGTCCTGGTAGGCGAGTATCACTCGACAGCGCTGCGAGGGCGACGGCGAGAATCGAACCGGCCGCGCCGCATCAGCCTCGGCTGCAACCCGGCGGCTTAGCTCCGGTACGTCCAACGACCCGAAACGGGAACGGCGTTGGGCCAACCGCACCGTCGTCAGGGCCGCCGCAGCAGCTACGGCGGGGTTATCCCGCCTGCCGCGAACCTGCCCACTCAACCAGCAGTCTCACCGCCGGGTGAGACAGTGCCTGGTCGCGCCGGCTGGCCAACTCCTTCATGGACGCTTGCGCCCGCGGATTCAACTCCCGATACTGCAGCGCCAGGCACCAGGTCCGGTAGGTCCAGTCGGGCAGGGAGGGAGATCGAGGCTCAGCCAGCAGTGAAGTGAGGATTGGCGTGAGCCAACGGATGCTGGGGTCGCCGACACGAATCGGGACGGCGGCGCGGCGGATCGCCGCTGGCGTGTGGTCGAGGGTGGTCTGGGCCATGTCATGACCATCCGCCGGCAGCTACTGACATCGGAATGTCGCAGGGTGGCCTTTTCGAGGACATTTCCCTGCAGTCGGCGCTCATGGTCGTACGCTCTGGCGCGTGACCAGGATCTCCCCCCGGTCGGAAGGGACCCTTCTCAGAGCCCTGGTGAGGGAGCGCCGGCTCACCGTCCAAGAGACGTTGGATTTGCTTCGGCGGCGCGCTGAGCTGATGAACGAGCGCAGTTACGCACTGTCGGATCGTCAGCTGCGCAGGTGGCTGGCGGGCGATGTCGCGTCGCTCGATGGAGTTCGCCCGGCAAACATTCGGGTAGCGGAAGCGGAGTTCGGCTGGCCCATCGGCGCGCTCTTGGCCGATGATCAACGGCCGACAGACCATCCGGAGTCGGCGCCGGGCCTCAAGGATCGGGAGCTTCGCACGAAAGAGTTCATCTCATGGGTCGCTGAGCACTCCGCGCTCAGCTACGAGGCCGCCTACAGGGCCGTGGCGGAAGGAGCCGAGAGGTTCGCGTCGGTATCGTTTGTCATGCGCGCGGCTTGCGAGGACGCCCGGTCCCAGGTCGGCAGGACTCAGATCGCCGATGCGGTTGCTGACTATTACGGTCACTCGGCTGCGTTCTACAGCGCTCGGGTTGGCCAACGCGTTGTGCACCTCAGCGTCCTGACCAACCAGGACTGGGTCGGATTGGCAGTTCCGTTAGGAGGTGACGCCGAGTCCTGCGCTCCAGCAGGGCGAGGTGAGGGTCCGGCGGTGCGCCTGAGCGACAGCCAGGCCCGCTCTGCGCTCGACCGATTGGCAGCGGCAGAAGTCACAGGGACGGTGATGGTCAACAACTCCCTCTATCGGCTCTCTGGTCTCGAGATCGGTCGCTCTCACCTGGCGGCGCAGTTCGAGTGTGCTGAATTCGCGGTCTACGCGTTGACGGCCGACCTGCTCGAAGCAGAGCTGCGCGACCTGGCACGAGAAGAAGTGCAAGACGCAGATGGCACAGAGACGCCGCTGCGGGACGCTTGGCTCCCGACCGTGGAGTCCGGACTGGCCTTTGAGAGGCGTGTGTGTGTCGGCGGCCCTGTCTGCCTCGTTGCCATCGCCGACGGGGAGCAGTACCAGCTACTCGTTCAGGAGCGCTCGAACCAGGTCCTCAACGTGACCGGAGCCCTCGCCGTCATCCCGAAGGCCTTCCACCAGCCGATCGTGGATGCCTATGGCGAGACCCGTATCTCGACGACCATCGAACGAGAGCTGGAGGAGGAGCTTTTCGGACGGGTGGACCTCGAGCAGCGCTTGGTCGAATCCATGCGGCGAGCCGCTCCGTTGCACCCCTTCAACGCGTCCGCGCCAATGAAATGGCTACGCGGTCATCCTGACTCCTGGCGGATGGAGTGCACTGGCTTCGGTATCAACATGGTCACCGGAAACTACGAGTTCTCGTGTCTAGTCGTGATCGAGGACCCAGCGTGGTGGACAGGTTACGGACACCTCCTCGAGGCCAATTGGGAGGCCAGCCGATTGCACCGATACTCGTCGCTAGACATCGACGGCATCATGCATCTGATCGGCGACACTCGGTGGAGCAATGAAGGTCTCCTCGCGCTCATCGAAGGTCTTCGTAGGCTTGGCGAGTTGGACTCCTCCCGGGTGAGGCTGCCGACGATTGAGAGGATTTCATGAGCACAGGAAGTTGGCACTTCGGCAACGCTGCCCGTGACGGCAAAGAGCACCGTGGTTGGATCGTCGGCCACTTCATGAATGTCGACGACGTTCGCCAATCGGGAGGAGTCGAGATCAAGTGGGGCATTCACGCCAGTGGGGAACAACGAGCCGACTGGCAGACTGACGAGACCCGCACCACGGTGCTATTGCTCGTGACGGGCAGATTCCGCGTCGACCTCTCCGTGGACAGCTTCGTCCTCGAGCAGGAAGGCGACTACGCGACGTGGGGCCCGGGGATCGGACACTCCTGGCGGGCCGAGGAGAACTCGGTCGTGGTCACGGTGAGATGGCCGTCCGCGCTTCCATCAGGATCGAACTGAGCTCAGGGAACCATGGATGACTGAACTCAACAAACAGTCGTCTCGCCGGCCGGAATCCACTTCGCCTGATGCGGGCCAGTTGGAAAGCAACTTTGTCGCGTAGTCTCTCCTGACGATGTCGCTCGTGGAAAGTGCCGCAGCGCGATTGCGTGAGAGACCTCCTGGGTTTGTCGGGTCGGTCGGTACGGTGTTCTCCGAGTCGTCAGAGCGGGCGGCCTTCGAGATCACGAGCGCCCGAGGCGTCACGCTGGTGGCGAAGGCGCACCTGTCCCGCGAGAGCTACGACAGGGAGATGATCGGGTGCCTCACGGCACGCCAGTGCGCACTGAGCGCGCCCCTCTTCTGGTATCCGTACTTCAAGGCGGAACCGCCCTATGTACTCACCTACGCCCGTGTCGAGGGCCATTCGCTGTCGTCCGCCGATCCAGATGATGATTGGCGAGAAGTTGGTGTCAAGCTTCGGGTCCTCCACATGGCTCAGGACCGTCTCGACCTTCCCCGGTTTCATCGCGGTGGAGGCACTTGGCTCCAGTCCTGCCGACAGCGACTGGTTGTCGAGACCCGGTGGGCGAACTCCGCCGGCTTATTTTCGGATGGGGCGGCCGAATCGATGCTGCAGTCGGGCCTCACATCTCTCGATCTTGACGAGGAGCCTGACCAGACCTTCATCCACGGCGACCTGCAGCCCGGTCACGTGCTTCTCCGTTGTCCGGGAGGCCACGCGACGCTATTCCTCGATTTCGGCGATGCCGGCTTAGGCGACCCGGCCTGGGACCTGGTGGCCCTCAGCCTTTACGACCCCGATCGCCTGGGGATTCTGCTCGACGGCTACCGCGCCTTGCCGGCGTTCCTAGATCACGTCGAGCAAGTGGAACTCGGCTATCGACTCCTGCGGCATCTGAGCGCGGCTCGTTGGCTCACCGAGCACGAGTTCGATCCACAGCCCGACATCTTGATGGCGCTCCGATTGATCTAACGGCACGGTTGCGCTCGATGTAGGCACAGGGATCTCACTTCGAGCGAGCCGTGCGATCACAGCCCCCGGCCCACCAGTTCCGCCGTCGTCGACCCGCTCAGGTTTGCTGGCCCTTTTCTCGCCTTCGCCAGGTGGCGGACATGAGCCGCCTCAAGGCCGAGGAGCGTGGCAGTCAGGACTGCTCCGATCTCGAGCGCCATCGCGGCAACGGTTTGCTCGACTTCTCCCTTTGCGAGGGCTACCAAGCTGTCGTGCTCGGCGAGCACCTCGGCTCGCCGAGCGCAGGTTCGGTCAAAGTTGGTGACGGCACGCGTGTAAGCGCCGTCGAGTGCAGCGAGCCTGCGCTGTGTGTCGCGTACGGTACCGCGAACAGCCATGGGTGCTCCTTGTCTGAAGCCGTCCCAGCGACCGCTCCTAAATAAGAGGCACTGGCGGCTCCAGGCTATTTCCAAGTGGCCCCGGTACTCCCCTGTGCGGCCGCCCGGCTGAGCTCACTCAGCTGGTGCGGCGGGAGTGTTGCGCGGGCGACGGGCCAGACCGTGAAGCTCGGCCGACGTCATGCCGGTGAGCTGCTGGCCGACGCGTCCGTAGCCGAGCACCTGCTTCGTTGCTTCAGCCAACTCCAACCTCGTGGCCAGGACCGCCACCGCCTCGACCGCTTGGAGCCGTTTTGCCTCTTCGACGGCAGCCAGGACTTCCGGCCGAGCGCTACCGGCACGGACAACCAGACTCGCCTCCACCGACGTCTTGATTCGACGCCGGCGGCGCGCCGCCTCCCAGTCGCGCTGACCCAGGCCTCCAGTCGCACGAACAATCCGGCGTTCGGCTCGTTCGATCACCCGGTCGCGATGCTCGACCGCCCGCTGCCATGCCTGATACGAGCGCTGCCAGCGGTCACCCGCCGTGATCAACTCATCTGCCGCAACCGACATCTCGTTTCGCACCACTCCACAGCAATACCATCTGAATCGCCCTGGGTTTCGTAGAGGCTCGGGTTTAGGCCACGGTCCCGGTCGGGGTGGTCGTCTTGACACGGTAGTTGTCTTCGTATTCCATCGGCGGCAGGTACCCGATCGAAGAATGCAGGCGGGCTGCGTTGTACCAGTGCACCCACTCGGCGGTCTCCCGTTCGACCTCGGCGGCGCCGGTGAAGGTGCGGGGGTGCAGGCCGATGAGCTCGGTCTTGTAGAGACCGATCGTCGACTCCATCAGCGCGTTGTCGAGAGCGTCCCCGACGGTGCCGACAGAAGGGGCCATGCCGGCATCGGCGAGCGCCTGGGTGAAGACAATCGCCGTGTATTGCGAGCCGGCGTCAGAGTGGAACACGAGGCCTGTCGAGGTGAAGCGGGCATCGCCACGCCTACGGGTGAACAGCGCCTGCTCGAGGGCCGACATTACGAGCGGGGTGGCCTTCGAGGCCGAGACCCGCCAGCCGAGGATCCGGCGCGAGTAGACGTCGGTGACGAAGCTGACGTAGCAGAACCCGGCAAGGGTCCACACGTATGTGAAGTCCGCAACCCACCACTGATCGGGCCGGGTCGGGGTGCCCCAGGCCCTCTTGATCAGATCCGGGTGGCGCGGAACTTTCCGGTCAGAGCGCGTGGTGACCGTGTGGTGGTTGGCTCCCCGCCGCACACCGCGGATGCCGAGGATCCCCATCAGCCGGACGACCTGGTCGCGGCCGACGTCGTGGCCGGCGCGGCGCATGGCGTGCCAGAGCTTCATCACCCCATAGAGGCTGTGGTCGGCCCGATAGAGGTCGAGGAGGGTGTTGGCCATCTGCGCGTCGTTCCAGTCGCAGTCAGACACCGGCCGCGACCGACGGGCGTAGTAGGTGCTCGGGGCGATCGGCACGTCGTGCTTAGAGAGCACCCGGCAAATCGGCTCGACCCCGAAACGGTCCTTGTAGACGTCGATGTAGGCGACGATCAGCGCAGTTGACGGTCGAGCTCCGCCGCCGCGAAAAATGCCGACGCCGTCCGCAGGATCTCGTTCGCCCGCCGCAGCTCCGCGTTCTCTCGCCGGAGGGCCTGCAGCTCGGCCGCCGCGTCGGTCGTCACGCCCCGGCGCTGCCCGGCGTTGATCTCGGCCTGGACGATCCAGTCGCGCATCGTGTCGGGATGCACACCGAGCAGCTCGCCGATCCGCCGCCGGATCTGTCGCGCCGACTCGTCCGGAGCGTCACGCAACCGATCTTGGAACATTCTCACCGCGCGGTCACGGGTCTCCTTGTCGTACTTCCGATGTGCAGGCACAGCTCAGTCTCCCTTGTGTGAGATCAGAGCCTCCATCAAATCCAGTGAGATTCACGCCGTTCCACATCACCATCCCCCAATCCCATCCCCATACCCATCCCATCCACCGACCCAACTTCCTTCCAAGCTCCATCCTGGACTCCACACGTTCGGCATTCGAGGTAAACCTGGCCCTGTCGCCGGAAACTTGACATCTCGGCCGCGTGCTTCGGGCGTAGCCGCAGGCCAGAGCCGCGTCGTAAAGCTCGGCTCCAATAGCCTGGATCCCCCAGTGCCTCTTCTGTAGAGGCGGTCATCGCGACCGCCCTCGACGAAGGGGAGCACGACGTGATCTCGATCAATCGAACGCAAACGGTCTTCACTGAACACCCGTCGTTGACCCTCCGAAGTGACGTCCGCGCCTCGGCGCCCCGACGACCTGGAGGCGCGGCCGGAACGGGGACGGGTCTTCGTCGTGCCGGTCGCCGGCGGCTGCGCGTCAAGGGGGATCCGCAGCGCGATCTCGACCTGCCAGTCGGTCACTCGGACATTCTCGACGACGATGCGCATCAGCCGTTGACGTCCTGCGAAGTCGAGCTGGTTGATCCCGTTAGCGACCGAATTGGCGAACCCGGCCACTTGCTTGCGGAGCCGGTTGTTCGTGGTCAGCTCGCCTCGTTCGGCCACGAGCCGTTCTCGTTGCGTCTCGAGGCTCTGCCGCCGGGCGGCGAGCTGCTCGTTGCGGCGGGACACCTCGCCGAGCTCGATCAGCCCCGTCTGGTAGATGTCGAGCAGCCGCTGGCGTTCACGCTCCAAGTCGTCCAGCCGGCGTTGCATTCGCGCCAGCTCGGCGGCGAGGATCTCGTCGTCAGGGAGGGGTTCGCGGCTCACGATGCCGGCCTCGCCGGCGGTGAGCAGCTCGGGCCGCAGCATCGCTTCGCGGATCTGGTCGAACACGAAGACGTCGAGTTCGTCGGCACGGATGTTGCGCATGCGGCAGCGCCGCTCCGGCCCTTTCGCCGTGAGCTCGTTCTGGTAGGCGCAGGCGTAATAGTGGTTGTGGCCGCCTGCGGTGCTGACTTTGCGGGTGCATCCGCACTTGATCCCGCAATGCCCGCACACCACCAGGCCTCTCAACAACCAGCGGTCGCTCGGGGCACGCCGGGCGCTGAAAGCTATGTTGCGGGAGACGATGCGCCCCGCCGCCTCGAAGGTGTCCGCCGAGATGATGGCGGGCACGGCCACCTCGATCCATTGCTCGCGCGGGCGTGCCACCTGACGGGTCGGACGGCCGGTCGGCTTGGCCGAGGGCACGCTCTCTCGCCGGTACCAGTAGGCCTTTCCCATGTAGGTGGAGTTGCGCAGCAGCCCTCCGATCGTCGAGATCGACCAGATCGGTCGTCCGGTCGGGCTCGGGATGCCGTCGGCACGGAGCCCCCTGATCAGCTGGCGCATAGACAAGCCGCCGGCCACGTAGTCGTCGAACAAGCGCCGCACGACGACGGCCTCGGGCTCGAAGATCTCGTAGCGGGCAGGGCCTTCCTCTCTGCGGGGCACGCGGCGGTAGCCGTAGGGGACGATGGTGAAGATCGCCTCTCCGGCGCGCACCTTGTAGAGCTTGCCGCGCCGCTGGCGCTCGCACATCTTGGCCCGCTCGTACTCGGCTATCACTCCCTGCACCTGGACCAGAAGGCGCGCCTGGGGGTCGTCGGCGATGGGCGGCGCGTCGGTGAAGGACACCTCGACGCCGAGACGGGCGAGCTCGTCCAGAACGAGCATCTGGTAGGCGAAGTTGCGCGCCAGCCGGTCGGCGGTGAGCACCCAGACCCGCTCGAAGACGCCGGCCTGCGCCCCGTCGCGCAGCGCGTCGAGGCCGGGTCGGTCGAGGCGTGCGCCGGAGTGGCCGTCGTCGACGAATCGGGCGACCAGCTCGTCGCCCACCTCGGCCACCTTCGCCTCGAGCAGCGCCAGCTGTGAGCCGATCGTTCCCCGACTGGCCTGCGTCTCGGATGACACTCGTGCATAGATGGCTGCTCTCACGGGATTGGCCTCCTTGTTGTCGGGTGGTTCACGGCGTTCTCCGTCCCGCCATAGCGCTGCCACGCTCTCTCGTCGCTCAGGTGCGCGGACGTCCATACACCCGCGTGGTGTGCTCGCTCCGGTGGCTGGCTTCACGACGTCGATCCCGAGGCGGCGACGGCGCTCGTGCCCGCACCGGACGCGGCCGCCACCATGGAGAGCACGAGCAAGTAGCCGTCGGTGAGCGCCTCCTGCCGGGGATCGCCATACGGGCTCCACGGTGGCCTGGCCGCGCCGAGAAGGACGGCGCTGAAGGCCGCCGGGGCGCTCGGCTGAAGGATCAGGCCCGCCAGCCCTGTGCGCTCGAAGCGGCCGGCGGCGGCACTGACGAGCGGCGTGCCGGCCAGCACCCCGGCACGCAGCTGCTCGTAGTCGGCCTGGGCGCCTTCTCCGATCGGCCAGAAGCTCCTCACCGCCGGCGCACCCGTTCGACGGTACGACGGTGAAAGGTGACGCCGAAGCGCTCCTCGGCCTGGCTCACCAATTCCGGAGCGCTCGTGGCAGCTTCGGCCGAGCGAAGGAACTCGACGATTTCGGGCGACAGCTTGAGCGGGCCTTTGCGGCCACGCCGTTCGTCGAGCAGCCCTTGCATGCCCAAACGGGAGAAGGAGTCGGCGACCAGATAGAAGGCGCCTCGCGAGTACCCGTGCATCCGCGCCGCCGCAGCTGCAGTCTCGCCAGAGACGTAGTGGGCCCGCAGCATCTCGTACTTGACCTGGACCTTGTCGAGGGCGAAGAAGAACGGCCCGGGCGAGCCGAACAGTTCCGCCGTCACCGCCTCGGGCCTCGGGTGCAGCAGGCCTTTGTCTTCGAGGGACTCGCGTCGGGACTGCTGGCTCATCGCCCAACCTCCGTCTCGATCTACCAAAACGGTAAAGGAGCGACTCTATCCATGTCAAGCATTGTCGGCCGAACCATTTCTCAAGAAGCGCAGCGGCAGCGCCAAGGACGACCGTATCGCACCGTGACACTTGAATACCAGGACAACATTGGGCGAGGTGACAGTCGTCATGACTGGTCATTGCGGCCGTCTTCACTTGACACACTCTCGTTCTCACCTGCGGGCCTGACACGTTGGCGCGAGTGCTTGACCACCAGGTGGATCCGACTGTCGCTCGCGTCCCTGCTCAGCAGAGCGTGGAACACGAGCTTTGCGTTCGCTTGATCTCGATCCGCCGCATCAGCCTCGGTGGTGGCTTCCGCTACCTGATGGACTCGGTCGCGGCAGGCGACGGGAACCCGGAGCCGTCCAAGGGACTCGCGCACTACTACGCCTCCTCCGGCACGCCGCCGGGAGTCTTTCTCGGCAAAGGTCTGGCCGAGCTCGACGGCGGGTGCGGGGTAGTTCCCGGTACCGAGGTGACCGAGGAGCACCTCTGGAACATGCTGGCCGCGTGCTGTGACCCGGTCAGCGGTGAGCCGGTCGGGTCCATGCCGAGGGCCCCTGCCGGAGGTGCCCCGGTGGCCGGCTTCGACCTCACGTTCAGTCTGTCGAAGTCGGTCTCGGTCGCCTGGGCCGTGGGTAACGAAGAGACCAAGGAGGCCATCGCGAAGTGCCATCGCCAGGCGATCGAGTTCGTCGTCGCCTACGCCGAGAAAGAGGTGTTCTGCTCGCGTTCTGGAACCAACGGGATCGTGTCTGAGGACGTCACCGGGGTCATAGCGGCTCTTCTCAATGAACTGGGGCGCGTGACCACCTGACCGCGCTCCGATAGGTATCCACCGGCGCGGCAAGGGACCTCGCCATTCTCGTGGCTGTCGAAAGCTTCGAGAGAGGAAGGCCCCCTGCCATGGGTGACGGTACTGAATTCGACGACGCGCTGTTGGGACTGGCTGGCTTTCGGGTGCTGGCGGTGACCGAGGACGGCGCGGAGCTGCTCGTCGGCATCGAGACGATCCGACGGGCTGCCGGGTGTCCGGTCTGTGGGGTGATCGCGAGGACAAAGGACCGGCTGCGGGTCGTCATCAGAGACCTGCCGGCGTTCAACCGGCGCGTGCGGCTCGTCTGGTCCAAGCGCCGCTTCTCGTGTCCGGACCCGGACTGCCCGCAGCGCAGCTGGACCGAGCGCTCAGACGAGCTCCCCGATCGCCGCGTGCTGTCTGCGCGCGCCGGTCGCGAGTGCACGCGTGCCGTCGGCCAGGAGGCGCGCTCGGTCGCCTCGCTCGCACGGTGGCTCGGGGTCTCCTGGGCGACGGTCATGTCGGCGGTCCGCGACTACGGGACACCGCTCGTCGATGACCCCGGTCGTGTCGAAGACGTCACCTCGCTCGGCATCGACGAGACCGCGTTCTTGAGAGCCAACGCCGAGCACCCGACGATTTACGTCACGGGCCTGGTCGACCTCGAGCGACGGGTGCTCATCGACATGATCGAGGGAAACCGGGCCATCGACGTCTCGCGTTGGCTCTCGCGAAGAGACGAGGCCTTCCTCGCCGGCATCGTGACCGTGGCCTGCGATCTGCACGAGGGCTACCGGTCCGGGCTGCACCCGCACCTCGACCACGCCCGCCAGGTGGCGGACCCCTTCCACGTCGTCGCAGCTGCGAACCGCTGTGTCGATCACGTGCGCCGCAGGGTGCAGAACGAGCTGCTCGGCCACCGCGGTCGCAAGGACGACCCGCTCTACAAGATCCGCCGGGTGCTGCTCACCGGTTCGGAGCGACTGAACCCTCGAGGCGTTGATCGCATGGCGCTCGGGCTTCGCCTCGGCGACCCCGACGACGAGGTTCTGGGCGCGTGGCTCGCGAAGGAGTACGTCCGCGACGTTTATCTGACCGAGGATCCGGGAGAGGCCGCTGTCCTGCTGGACCGGGTGATCGCCGGCTGCCTCGGCGATGAGGTCGCTGAGATCGTCTCGCTCGGCAACACCTTGAAGCGTTGGCGCACTCAGATCCTCGCTCACCACCTGACCGGCGCCTCGAACGGACCGACCGAGGCGATGAACCTGCTCGTGAAGAAGATCAAGCGCTGCGGGCATGGCTTCAAGAGCTTTCGGAACTACCGGCTACGCGTCCTCTTGCACTGCGGTGGGATCAAATGGGACGCTCATCCGGCTACGACAATGCGGGCTCACTCGCCCCAGTTGGTCGCGTAGAGCCGTCATAGCAGCGTCCTTCACCCACTTTGCGAGCAGAGCAGACGACCCGCAGCTTCACGACCACGTCGTGATCTGGAATAGGGCCCGCTCGGTCTCGGACGGCAAGTGGAGAACCCTCGACAGCAGGGCGATTTTCAAGGCGACGACGACGCTCTCGGAGCTTCACCAAGGGGTCCTGTCCGACCTGTTGACCGCCGAGCTCGGCGTCGGCTGGGAAGCGCGCGGACGGCGCCACTCCACGAAACCGCGCTATGAGATCGCCGGTGTTCCCGAGAGCCTCATGGCCGAGTTCTCGCGTCGCTCAGAACAGATCGCCGCCCACGGCGAGGAGCTCACCTCGAGCTTCGTCACGGCCCATGGGCGCCGGCCGACCGTCGTCGAACAGATCCGCCTCCGACAGGTCGCCACGATCGCCACCAGGCCGGCAAAGACCCACCGGAGCCTCGCCGACCTGAACTGCACGTGGCGAGAGCGCGCCTCGGAGTACGTGCCCAAAGAGAAGCAACTGGGGTGGGTCTCGAGCCTGGCGGGCCGGAATGATCTCCCTCTTTTGCACAGCTACGACCTCGCCGAGCCGATCCTCGACGACGCCGCTGCGACTGTGGTCGCCTCCGTGGCCGAGCATCACTCCACGTACGGCCGCCAGAACCTTCTGGCCGAGGCTCACCAGTTGCTGCACGGGGTCCGTTTCGCATCACCTGACGACCGCGTGGCCGTCGCCGAGCACATCGCGGATCTCGCCGTCGCACGATCAGTTGCGCTCACACCGCCGGCGATGCACCACATACCGCAGCGTTACGTCCGTCCTGACGGGTCCTCCCGGCTTTGTCCGAAGAGCCACGTCGTCCACACGACCGAGACCCTCCTTGATGCCGAGGCGCGGTTGCTCGAGGCCGGCAGAAAGCTGGGAGCGGCGCGTGTGGACATGGGTATCGTCGCCGAGATCGCCCAGGCGAGCCTGCCCGGGCGCGATTACGGGCTGAGCGTCGACCAGGCACTTGCCGTCGAGAAGATCGCGACCTCGGGGCGAGCACTCGACGTGCTCGTCGGCCCGGCCGGCACCGGGAAGTCGACCACGATGGCGGGACTTCGGGCCGCGTGGGAGGCCGAGCACGGGCCCGGGTCGGTGATAGGCCTCGCCCCGTCCGCGGCCGCCGCACAGGCGCTCGGTGACGAGCTCGGGATCGAGACGGAGAACACGGCCAAGTGGCTCGTCGAGTGGAGACGGATCCCCGAGCTGACCGCGCGGAGGGACCGTCTTGTCCCGAACCTCGCCCGACACGCCTACCCGAGCTCCTCCCACGCGGCCAAGCTCCGCGCCGACCTTGCCGTGACACAACAGGCCATCTCGACACGGCGCCTCAGGCCCGGCCAGCTCGTGATGATCGACGAGAGCTCGCTAGCCGGGACGTTCACCCTGGACGAGATCGTGGGCGCCGCGACAGCCGCCGGTTCGAAGATCTTGTTGCTCGGAGATTCTGCGCAGATGTCAGCGGTCGAGGCGGGTGGCGCCTTCTCGCTCCTCGTCAAAGACCGCGGCGATCTCGTCGCCGAGCTCACCGACGTCCGGCGCTTCGACTCCGAGTGGGAAAAGACCGCCAGTGTTGAGCTGCGACTCGGGAACGAGACCGCGATCGACGCCTACGAGGCGCACGGCCGCATCAAGAGCGGCGAGCGCGCCGTCTTGTTGGACGCGATCTACGCAGCCTGGAAGACCGACGTCGAGGCGGGGAAGTCGAGCCTCATGATCGCCGGGGACGCCGTCACCGTCACCGAGCTGAACGAGCGCGCCCGGGCCGGTCGCGTTGCCACCGGGACGGTTGCCGAGAGCGGCCTTCCGATAGCGGACGGCCAGACAGCAGGGGTCGGAGACGAGATCGTGACCCGCCAGAACAACCGGTTGCTGGCCTTGGGGAAAAGCTGGGTGAAAAACGGCGACCGCTTCGTCGTCGTCTCCACCAGCCCCGACGGCACCATGGTGGTTCGCCGGAGTCCCGGTGGCGCCGAGGTGAGCCTGCCGGCGGACTACGTGGTGGACCACGTCGAGCTCGGGTATGCCACGACCGCGTACCGGAGCCAAGGTCAGACGACCGACACCTCTCATGTGATGGTCTCTCCGGGTACCACGCGTGAAGTGCTGTACGTCTCCGCGACGCGTGGGCGCGAGGCCAACACGATCTATGTCGACACGGCCTTCGATCCCGATCCCGCTACCGGCCACGAGGCCATGACCGCACCACAGAGCCCGAGAGACGTGCTCGCCGGCGTGCTCGCGAACGAGGGTGCGGACCTCTCCGCGCACGAGACGCTCGAAAGAGCACAACGCCATGCAGAAGACTTCGCGGTCCTCGCCGCCGAGTACGAGACCTTGGCCGCCGTGGCCCAACAGCAACGCTGGGACGACCTGCTCGATCGTTCAGGACTCGGTTCTCACCGTCTTGAGCAGCTACGCCAGAGCGCCGCCTACGGGCCGCTGCTCGCCGCATTCAGAGACGCTGAGTCGCGCGGTCTC
Source organism: uncultured Acidimicrobiaceae bacterium (assembly GCA_963703655.1). Taxonomy (GTDB): domain Bacteria; phylum Actinomycetota; class Acidimicrobiia; order Acidimicrobiales; family Bog-793; genus CAVPFA01. Next base: position 199,584 of record CAVPFA010000004.1, read on the forward strand.
GACGTGGAACGGGCCTTCCCCGATCTCGTTGCCGCTCGTGTACTCGACGACGCGGAGGACCCAGTTGCGGTCATGCACGCCCGGGTGGGCATTTGGGCACGAGCCGCCGGGTCGACGCGGCAGGCGAGTACGAACCTCATCGCAGGACTGATCCCGCGAGCGGCCCGCGTCACCGATCCCGACATGGCCCGCGCCCTTGACGAGCGGGATCTCGCGATGGGGCGCCGGGCGCGGGAGATGGCCGAGCTGGCAATAGCGCAGGGACACGCATGGGCGCGCTCGCTCGGCGCGCCACCCTCGGACCCGATCACCCGGGAGCGTTGGATGGGGGCCCTCTCGATCGTTGCTGCCTACCGGGACCGCTGGAAGCTCGGCATGGATCATCGACCCCTCGGCTCCCGCGCGGACAAGGCGATCGAAGCAGTTGGCGAACGCAACCGCGCCCGAGCCGCCTCCGCGCTCGCGTTTAGGCTCTGCGCGAAACCGCAGGTGAACCGAGCCGATGCGGGCCACGCGGTTGAGGCCGGGCCCAGCATCGAGCGCACCTTGGAGATCTGACGCACAGCCACCCGGAGATGGCGAGATGAGACGGTTCGGGCCGAGCGTGCTCAGTGGCACGGAGATCGTCACAGAGATCCTCCAGACCAGACCGCCCAGCCCCGCGTAGCACGGCGGAGGCGAATGCTCTGTGGTCGCTGCTCTATCGGCCACCGGTGGCTACCGATCCACTCGGAGGCGGCTACCGTAGTTGGCCGCTACTACGACCCGAATTCGCTCGGTTGACATCAGACCGGATCCGCCAGACGTGAGCCTTTTAATAATTAAGCGTCCAGGGACGTCCAGGGCGTAAGCGTCCCAATCAGCCTTAGCCGGGGGCGGGTGGAATCGGACGTGGCGACTGAGGCAAGAGCGACCGGAGGTGGCTGATAACAATGTTGTAGGCCACCGTAGACTTCAGAATCTCATCTTTGGCGTTCCCACCTGGGCCGACAAGAGCACCAACTCTGCTGTCAAGGTTATTCTCGACCGAGCTGACGCTTCGCCAGAGGTCAGCTAGTTCTGGCAACGACCCCTTCCACTCCTTCACTGCTTTGTGCCCAACAGGTAGCTGCACCATGGATTCAGCCAACTGAGTGAGATCCCCAACGTCAGGCAGGGCGCCGAGTTGTCCTTGTCGAGCTTCGTCCTCCAAGGATCGTAGTCGCGGCTCCCTCGCGGCGAGCTCGTGAAACGCCTCCGGAGTTGGCATCGTGGCAATGCGATTGAGGTCAGCGTCGGTCGACATCTCTAGAGACTCCTACAAATGTAGCTATCTGCGAAATGATGGTGGACAACACAACGATACGTCACAGAATTGGATACCAGTGCTTACCAGTCGGCCAAAAATGAATCCATAGCCCGAATGGGATTGGACCCACTTCTCTTAACTCTATCGCGCACGGCCTCCTACGCATATGGTGATGATTGATCTGGTAAGAAGTCGCGAAGAGAGCGCATGAAAAACAGCCACCCGCTACTCGGAGAAGAAGGGTGGTAGTAAGGGCTGCCAAGAAGGAGAGGATTTCAGTGGGTAGGGGAAGATCGATGACATCGGCACTAAAGACCGCATACTCAACCAGCGCTGCGCCGATCCCCAGCATTTGGTTAATTGTGTAGCTCCTGACGACATCTCTACCAGTTGGGTCCTTGAGGCTGACAGGATCGTCTGAGGAGTAGACGTATGCCTGCTGAGTCGCCGCTACCAGTGGATCCACGCTCAGGAATTGTCCCGTCTGGGGGTCGTAGTAGCGATCGACTAGATACACGAGCCCCGTCGGATCGGTGTAGCCACCTGCGAAGCCGACAGGCGTGTAGGCGGCGAGCCCTCCCGGCGCCTCGGGATTTCCGTATGCGTCATACGCGGTGGAAGCTGTCAGGCTTCCGGTTGAGCTGAGCACTCCCCGCACTGAGCCGAGCGAGTCGGCGATCAGGTAGGTGACAGCACCGGAGGAGAGATTCACCTGCTCGATGGGTGTGCCCGATGGCCCGTAGATGTAGGCGCTCGTCGAGTCGGCGAGCGGGCTCGGGACCGAGGACGTGGTGTTCCAAACAAAGTTCTGGGTAGATGCTGAGCCGCCGGTCGGCGTGGTCGTCGAGGAGCTTCGAACGCCGTCCCCGTCGTAGGTGGCCGAGGAGGTGTTGGCTGCGGCGTCGGAGTAACTAGTCAGTTCCCCTGCGCCGTTCCAGCTCGCGGTCGCCGCGGTCGACGGTGATCCGGTACCTGCTGTGAGCTGCCCGTCGGCGTTGTAGGTGTAGGTCGTCGTCGTGGACGAAAGCGTAGAGGAAATCAGCTCGCTGCCGTTGTCGTAGCTCGCCGTTGCCCCCGTCGGAAGCGTTGTCAGGTTCGACGACGCGTCGTAAGAGTAATTGAGGGCACCTGTGGTTCCGGGTGTCATCTGCGTTACACGGCTGAGCGGGTCGTAGGAGTAGCCCGCGGGGCTGCGTGAGCTCGACGGCGTGTCGGTCTCCGACGCGATCGCACCAGACGGGCTTCGCGAATATGAGAAACCGAGCACCGTCGATCCTTTCGTGAGGCTGATCGCAGCCTGCTCGTCAGCGGCGTCATAGGTGGTGGAGAGCGTCGCGCCGGACCCACCGAGTGCCATGGAGGACGGCAGGCCATCGGCGGTGTTGGTGATCGCGACCGAGTCCCCGTTGAAGTCGCTCACAGATGTGAGGTTCCCGGCCTCGTCGTATCCACGGCTGACCGTCTGCGAACTCGCCCAAGTTGCGCCCGTCCCGAGGGGATAGGTGATCGAGATCTGACCGCCGAGAGCGTCGTAGGCGTAGGAGACGGTCTTGCCCGCCCCGTTGGTCACCGAGGTGAGTTCGGAGAACGGGTCGTAGCTGTACGACGACGAGCCGGAGGCGTCGGTCATCGCGACCTTGTTCCCGCTTGCGTCGTAGGTATAAGAGACCGAATGTGCTGACGAGCCCGAGTAGCTCAGCGAGGCGAGCTGGTCCAAGGGCGTGTAGGTACTAGTTGTCGTGACACCGTTCGGGTCGGTACTCGATATTTGGTTCCCGACCGCGTCGTAGGAATAGGTCGCCGTCGCGCCGCTCGGCGCCGCGGCAGTCGCGGGTGCCGTCGTCGACACGAGCTCACCGAGCGAGTCGTAGGAATAGCCGGTCTGGTAGGAAGAGCTCGTCTGCCAGGGCGAGGTGTCCGAGCAGACCGCGACGCCACCGGTGTTGCCGTCGCCTGGGACCGTCGCGGTCACGTCGCCGTTCTGGTCGTAGCAGGTCGATGTCGTTGAGGCTTCCGCCGTGCCCGAACCAGTTGTCGTCGAACTGAGCTCGTCCGCCGCGTCGTATGTGTAGGTCGTGATCTGGTCGGCTGCGCCGTTCACGTCGCTCGCCGGCGGGGCGCTCACCTGGGTGACGCGACCGGCTGGGTCGTATGTGTAGGTCGTGGTCTGAGCGGTCGACTGGCCTGCTGGGGCGGGAGTGGTGACCGTGAGCTTCTCGCCGAGTGTGTCGTAAGTGGTGAGCGTCGCATCCGAAGCTAGGGCGGCCGGCGGATACTCGACACCGCCGCTCTCATAACCGCTCGGGTACAGCGTCGAGGCGGCGCACGAGGCCGCGGTCAGAGCGTTCGCGGCGACGCCGACAGGAGGGACGGTCTCTACTACATGGCCGTCTCCGTCGTAGCAGGTGAGAGACGAGTTTCCGGAAGCGTCGGTCGAGATGACGGGCTCGTTGTCGGCATCGTAGCTGGTGCCTGAGGTCGCGGTTGCCGTTCCGGGCAAAAGAGCGAGGACGGCGGTGGCTAGCTGACTCGTCGAGGAGGCGCCGGTCACCTCGGCCCCAGTCGACCCGGCCGGGTTGGGGCCCGGTGCCGTTGCGAGCAGCGTCGCTACGTTCGAAAGCGTCGCATCAGTGATGGGGTTCTCGAAGCCGCTCGGCGCGCTCCATTTGAGCTCGGTGTTGGCCTGGCCCCCCCCGCTGACGACGACGAGCTGGTCCCCCGGGCTGGTCGTCGTGATCGAGGGCGCCGACACACTCGTGCCGCTCGCAGTCGTCGCGGACGCGCTCGCGTCGATCGGGGTGGTCGACACGTCGGCGTAAACAGCCAGTACCGCGCTCACCGGTGCCGTGCTTGCGTATTGGACAGTGACGCTCGTGTCCCCAGAGCCGACCCGATGGTCGAGGACGTACGTCGAGGTAGATCCCGTCGAGGGCGAGGCAACGAGCCCATAGCCGGCAGGCGTCGTGACGGCTTCGGGAACGGGCGTGGCGCCGCTCGCGACCTCTCGGAGCTTGTTGTTGGTCGCGTCGGCAATGTAGAGGTTGCCCGAGGCATCGAGCACGATCCCGGCCGGACCCGAGAGAAGCGCCGAGGTGGCGGCTCCTCCGTCGCCCGAGCTCCCCGAGCTGCCCGACGAGCTCCCCGCGACCGTATAGATGTCGTTCGCTGTCATCGACTGGCCCCATTGGGTGCCACCCGAGGCGGCAACCTCTTGGATGCGGTTGTTCGTCGAGTCCGCGATGTACAAGTTGCCCGAGGGATCCAGGGCGACAGCTGCCGGCCCGTAGAGCAGTGCCGAGGTGGCGGCGCCGCTGTCGCCGGTGTGTCCCGAGGTGCCGGCCGAGCTGCCCGCGACCGTGTAGATGTAGTTCGCGGTCGTCGAGGAGAGGCCCCAGCGACAAGAGGACGAGCAGCTCGCCGCCGCCACGAACTGGATGCGGTTGTTCGTCGTGTCTGCGATGTAAAGGTTGCCCGAGGAGTCGAGGGCGACCCCGGTCGGGCCCGAGAGCAGCGCCGAGGTGGCGGCGCCGCCATCGCCGGTCTTTCCCGAGGTGCCGGCCGAGCTGCCCGCGACCGTGTAGATGTAGTTCGCGGTCGTCGAGGAGAGACCCCAGCGACAAGACGACGAGCAGCTCGCCGCCGCCACGAACTGGATGCGGTTGTTCGTCTTGTCCGAGATGTAAAGGTTGCCAGAGGAGTCGAGGGCGACCCCGGTCGGGGCCGAGAGCAGCGCCGAGGTGGCCGCGCCGCCATCGCCGGTCTTCCCCGAGGTGCCGGCCGAGCTGCCCGCGATCGTGTAGATGTCCTTCGCCGTCGTCGAAGAGAGACCCCAGGGACAAGACGACGAGCAGCTCGCCGCCGCCACGAACTGGATGCGGTTGTTCGTCGTATCGGCGATGTAGAGGTTGCCCGCGGCATCGAGGGCGACCCCGGTCGGCCCGTAGAGCAGCGCCGAGGTGGCCGCCCCGCCGTCGCCGGTATGCCCCGAGGTGCCGGCCGAGCTGCCCGCGATCGTGTAGACGTCGCCGGCGGTCATCGAGATGCCCCACTGGGTGTGCGTGGTCGCCGCTATCTCCTGCACGCGGTTGTTGGCCTTGTCGGCGATGTAGAGGTTGCCCGACGAGTCGGCCACGACGGCGGACGGTGTCTTCAACAACGCCTCGGAGGCCTGCCCGTTGTCGCCGGTGGTGCCGGCGGTGCCCGTGCCTGCGAGGGTCGTGACGTTGTCCGCGGTGAGCGATGAGAAGGGAAGCGCGCCGCTCGCGACCTCTCGGAGCTTGTTGTTGGTCGCGTCGGCAATGTAGAGGTTGCCCGAGGCATCGAGCACGATCCCGGCCGGACCCGAGAGAAGCGCCGAGGTGGCGGCTCCTCCGTCGCCCGAGCTCCCCGAGCTGCCCGACGAGCTCCCCGCGACCGTATAGATGTCGTTCGCTGTCATCGACTGGCCCCATTGGGTGCCACCCGAAGCGGCAACCTCTTGGATGCGGTTGTTCGTCGAGTCCGCGATGTACAAGTTGCCCGAGGGATCCAGGGCGACAGCTGCCGGCCCGTAGAGCAGTGCCGAGGTGGCGGCGCCGCTGTCACCGGTGTGTCCCGAGGTGCCGGCCGAGCTGCCCGCGACCGTGTAGATGTAGTTCGCGGTCGTCGAGGAGAGACCCCAGCGACAAGACGACGAGCAGCTCGTTGCCGCCACGAACTGGATGCGGTTGTTCGTCGTGTCTGCGATGTAAAGGTTGCCCGAGGAGTCGAGGGCGACCCCGGTCGGGGCCGAGAGCAGCGCCGAGGTGGCGGCGCCGCCATCGCCGGTCTTTCCCGAGGTGCCGGCCGAGCTGCCCGCGACCGTGTAGATGTAGTTCGCGGTCGTCGAGGAGAGACCCCAGCGACAAGACGACGAGCAGCTCGCCGCCGCCACGAACTGGATGCGGTTGTTCGTCTTGTCCGAGATGTAAAGGTTGCCAGAGGAGTCGAGGGCGACCCCGGTCGGGGCCGAGAGCAGCGCCGAGGTGGCCGCGCCGCCATCGCCGGTCTTCCCCGAGGTGCCGGCCGAGCTGCCCGCGATCGTGTAGATGTCCTTCGCCGTCGTCGAAGAGAGACCCCAGGGACAAGACGACGAGCAGCTCGCCGCCGCCACGAACTGGATGCGGTTGTTCGTCGTATCGGCGATGTAGAGGTTGCCCGCGGCATCGAGGGCGACCCCGGTCGGCCCGTAGAGCAGCGCCGAGGTGGCCGCCCCGCCGTCGCCGGTATGCCCCGAGGTGCCGGCCGAGCTGCCCGCGATCGTGTAGACGTCGCCGGCGGTCATCGAGATGCCCCACTGGGTGTGCGTGGTCGCCGCTATCTCCTGCACGCGGTTGTTGGCCTTGTCGGCGATGTAGAGGTTGCCCGACGAGTCGGCCACGACGGCGGACGGTGTCTTCAACAACGCCTCGGAGGCCTGCCCGTTGTCGCCGGTGGTGCCGGCGGTGCCCGTGCCTGCGAGGGTCGTGACGTTGTCCGCGGTGAGGAACTGCAGGGGGTAGATGCCCTGAAGAGGCGAGGTCGTCGTCGCGAGGACCACCTCGTCGCTCGAGACGGTTCCGGGTGGGAGGTTCAGCGTCAGCGACGAAACTAACCCATGAGCCGCAGTAGTGCCCACCAGACGGATCGAGTCCGAACGGCTAGTCGAGATGAGGTTGCCGTCTCCGTCATAGGAGTAGCCCGTGGTTCGAGGAAGAACCGTCGCGCCCGACGCACCGAGCGTCGTGCTCGTCACTTCGCGGTCGGCGTTGTAGACGTTCGTCGTCGTGTAGTTGGCGGCGTTGGCGCCCGCCAGGTTCCCATCCGGCGAGACAGTTGTCAGGACTTCCCCATCGCCGTCGTAAGTGTGGGTCGTCGTCGCGAGCTCGCCGCCGGCATTGCCGTCCGGGGTCGAGGAGGAGGTCAAGTCGCCCCCGGCGTCATAGGCGAGCTGGGTCACGACGCCGTTCGCGTCGATCGTCGCGCAAGGCAGCGAGTCGGCCGGCGCGGTCGTCGCGCACGAGTCGTTGTTCGATCCTAGGGTCACCGACTCACCGTTGTACAGGTTGTAGGTGGTCCGCGAATACGAGGCCGTCGAGGATCCCGGCTGGTAGGCACCTGTCGTGGTCCAGATCAGGTTGCCGTTCGTGTCGTACTCGCTGTAGGTGACAAAAGGTGGCGGCGCTGCAGACGGTGGAGTGATCGTCGGCGTCCCGGCGGTGATCGGCGCCGGCGGGCTGAGCGTCGAACAGAGCGGGGACTCGGGCGACGCGGCACAGCTCTGTTCGGCAAGGGAATCGTAGGCGTAGCTCGACGTATTACCGAGGCCGTCCGTGCTCGTCAGTTGATCGGCCGAGGCGTCATAGGTCGAACTCGTGAAGGCGCCGTTCGGGTCGAGGTCGAGATCCGACTCCAACGTGTCCGGGTCCGTGTTGTAATACGAGGTCGCAGCCGCTGCAGTGTTGTACGCCGTCGTTTGCTGGGTCAGTTCTCCCAACAAATACACGTCCTGTGTCTCGTTGCCGTTGGGGTCAGAGACGACGACCGAGCCGTTCCCCGGCGAGCTCAAGTTCGCGTAGTTGTAGGTCGTCGAACGTCCGAGGGGGTCAGTCTGGCTGATGGCCCGACCGGAGCTGTCATAGGCATTGACGAGAGCCGTTCCAGCATCAGGACCGCCACTCTGGCCATTCGGATACGTCGTCGTCAACAGATCGTCCACCAGAGAGGAGTTCGAATTCGACTCGTCGTAGGTGTAAGAGGTGACACGACTAATCGGATCGGTGACGCTCGAGAGGTTGCCGTGCGCGTCGTAGGAATAGGTGACGGTCCGGTCCATCGGGTCGGTCACCGAAGTGATGACCCCGAGGTTGCCTGCCGCAGACCAGCCGAGCGTAAGCGTCCTTCCCGACGCGGCCTGGATCGTCTCGCAGGATGCCGCGGTCGAAGGGCAGTTCCCTGCACCGGGGGAAGGCGAGTCGTAAGAGATCGTCTCGGTCAGGGAGTTCGCATCCTTGATCGACGTCAGGCTGGCCGTCACTCCATCTGTCGAGGTGAACCCATAGGTTGTCCCGTCTGGAAGAACAAGGCTGTAGGTATCGTTGGTCGAGTCGTAGGTCAAGGAACCGACAACGCGCGGAAAGGCGCAGTAAGTGCCCGCGGTCCCTGGTCCGTAATCGGGTGGCGTGCACGAGCCTCCGGCCGGCGGCGCGAACTGCGACTGGGAACCGTTCGCCTGCGTTACGGTCACGACCTGGGTCGTGGGACTGATAGAGAGATACTCGGACCAGTTGTCAATCCATCCGTTGCCCAGAGGACCGGGCGTCGAGGCGGTCGCTTCTGCTTGTGCAAGCTGGGCGTCGTAGGTGCGGGTGAACGACAGGGACGGTCCGAACGTCGGGACGGAGAAGTCGGTCGCCGACTCCGACACGTCACCGGTCTCCGGGTCGACGCCGTTGCCCTGCCAGTCAGTTCCAGGCTCGAGCCCGCCCCCGCCCCCGATGAGCTCTGGCGGCGCGATCGTCCCAACTGGAGGCGCGTAGGGCGGAGGACCGAAGTACGCGTCCGCCGCCGCGTAGTTCCAGTCCGTGCCGTACGCCTCGCATGTGGTCGGCGAAGCACAGCTCAAACCCTGCACTGTATAGTTCGCCGGCAAATCGTTTATGACGTTATAAGGGACAGAGACAACGCTCCAATCTGCACCCGTGTCACCGGTGGTTTCCACTACGCCCTCATCGTAGTTACTGCCATTATCGACATAGCCATAGTAGGCAGAGGCGTAACAGTCCGCGGTCGAGGGACATGACACACCCGTGACGAAATCTCCTGACGCTCCCTGCTCAACTGCCCAGGTCGTCCCACCATCGGTGGTCGTCTGGTACTCGCCGCTCTCAACGCCACCTATGTCGGCGTCCCCAGCGGCCACGCAGACCGCCGTCGAAGCACAAGAAATCGAAATTAACCCGAGCTGAAGCGAGCCCTCTGCGGTCCAAGTGGCGCCACCGTTGGAAGTCGCGAGAATGTTACCCTGGTAAGGTGGTAATTCACCGGCGATGAAGCACGTGGAAGCGTTGGGGCATGACATCGAGTTAAAACTGTACTGATTGCCGGACAGACCCGAGCTCTCCGATGTCCAAGAGGTTCCGCCGTTGGTTGTCTGAATGATGCCCTCAAGGTTTGCGGCATAGCAAGTCGAGGTTGTCGGACAAGCAAACGCGACGTCATACCCATCGTACGTTAGGGGCGGTGTGCTTTGGGACCAGGTCGTACCACCATTCGTTGTGGTGAGAAGACTGTAATCCCCCGATGGTGACGACGTGTACACTAGCGCATAGCAGGTTGAGACGCTCGGACATGCAATCTTCAAGGCAGCGCCAAAACCGGGATTGATGGTATCTATGAGAGACCAGGAGCCGTCGGACATTTCCCAGATCGTGGCAGTTTCAGCTCCTGGGCCATTCATTAAGCCGTAGCACACGGTGGAACTTGGGCAAGACAGGGCATCTTGAGGGTGGGATCCTCCGCCAAAGTGCACGTTGTTCTCAAAGGTGGGCTGAGCAGTCCAACCGACGGTGGTTGCTCCGGCAGGAGGCGAGAGAGGACCGAGAGAGCTCACACCGATGCAAATGGCTACGATCAAAACAAGGGGCACAAAAGTAATCGTGATTCGCTGGCTCAGTGGCTTAGGAGTCATCGGGAATGGCCTTTCGTAAAGTTGGGAGGCAACGACTTTTGTGACGCAGCGGTCGGCCTCCACCTCGCCCGCGAGAAAGACAACCCTTTACCTCGCCCGAGAAAGAGACAACGTTTATAAACGCAGTGTTCTGCACCGGAGTCGCAGAGCCTGCGGTTACGCGAACTAACGCACGCGTCACCCGAGCACAGTTGGTGGCGGCGGAACGCAAGATGGCGTAGAGCGGGCCGAGCCCTGACGGGATGGTCGCGTCCGTCCACGTCGGCCCTCCCGAGGTGCCGGTCAGCTGGACAGGCCCGAGCCGAACCGCTTGGCAATTGGCGAAGGAGCCCGAATAGCCGAGAGGACGTCTGCCGGGATGAGGGACCCCATAACAGCGCCACGAGCTCCGCTTTTTATCCGCCCTGACCGACGGGGATTTTGCGACTTGGCTCCGGAGCTGCCGCACGCCGCGTCTGTCCGCTGACTTCCCGACTCCTCCCTCCGGCCCGACGCGTCATCTGTGCGTCCCCTCACTCAGTGCGTCCGACTAGACACTGAACGTGGCCTAAACCAATATGAGGAGAGTTGCAAGCCAATTCGCAAAACTTTCGCACCGAGGAGCCAACTTGACGGCAGCTGGCGCTGACCGACGCCGAACTCCCGCCATGCCGATGATCCGCCGGCTGCGATGACCAGAGCAGCGGGAAGAGGCGAGGCCGAAGGCAGGGCTAGATCGAGCAGAGCCCAAACTACGCGGTCGCGGCCTCGACGAGCACGTGACGTGAGTAGCGCCCTGCCACGCGCCCCGCGACCGCTCGCGTTGGTCCGGCGCCTGGCGACGGGAAGGCGTCGGAGATCGCCTCGAGCGTGCTACACCCGCGGATTCTCGGAGACAAGGAGGGAGAGCCGTGCCGTCGAAGCAGGGGTCAGGAGGACCAGCCGGTAAGCGGCCGGAAGAGCCGGGTCTTGATATGCTTGACGAACTAGTCGTGCCGATCGCTGGCCTCAGCCTCGGCCACTCATCACGCTTCGTGCCCGAGGACATCGACCACGCCCGGATGCTCGCTGAGGTGAGCCAGGTGCTTCCGCCGATTGTCCTCAATGCCAGGACCATGGAGGTCATTGCTGGGTGGCACCAAGTCCTTGCTGCCCGAATCCGTGGTGAGAACTCGATCCGGGCTCGCCTCTTCCACGGGTCCGACGAAGCGGCGTATCTCTTCGCGGTTCATTCAAATACAACCCACGGTAAGCCTCTTGGCCTTGCCGAGCGGCTCGCGGCAGCCAGTCGAATCCTGAGGTCGAGGCCCGACCTCTCCGATCGTGTTATCGCGGCAATCTGCGGGTTGTCCCTTCGGGCTGTCGCCGTTCGACGCAGAACCGATTTGACGAGCAGAACGACGAGCCCCGTCGGCCCTAAGAGCCGAGCACGACCGCTCAACCCAAGCCTTGCTCGCCAGCAAGCCACCGACCTGATTCTCGCCTTCCCGGGCGAGTCCAACCGGAGCATCGGTCGTCGTGTCGGGCTATCCGAAACTACGGTACGCGACGTGCGGCGTCAGATAGCGCGGGCAAGCGAAGCCCCGGCCGCGATTCACAAAGACCGAGCCCCGTCTAGCTGGGACGACACTTCCGCAAGTGATAACCCGGACTTGCGGGACAACTCCGGACCCGCCGAGGAGACCGCGGATGACACGATGCTGTTTGCTAGCTGGCTTGAGGCCCGCAGGATCTCGGACGCATCTTGGGCCGGTTTCCTCGAAGAACTACCGCTCTCACGGTACCCACAGATCATGAGCGACGCCCTGGCTATCGCCGACAGTTGGCGGTCTCTCGCCGCCAACCTGGAGCAGCGATTGGGCGAAAGCGACAGCCGAGCGGAATGAGCCCGAGGAATAACCGACTCGACCGCCGCGAGGCCCCCGTCATCATCTGGCGACCCTTCAGATGCGCGAGCTTCCTCCAACTCGCCCGGGAGCAAACACCCTGAATGAGTGATGACTTTTGTCCGACGGTTCCGCTTGGCAGGCAGTAGGAGGAAGAAGTCCCACCAAGTGGTGGAGATTTGAAGCAGGTCGCCGGTGACGATCAGTTCGCGGAAACTGAGCTCGGAAACTGTCGCGCCGTCATTGTCATGCTCGCCCATGAGCTTCGCCATCGAGTCCTCGGAGAAGTAGCGCCGGTCGGTTGCCTGCCACTCCTCGTGGGTGTCCTTGAGATCCGGGATCGTGGGTGGCTCGAAGTCCATCTGATTTGGAGGGGTACCGACGTAGGATTCTCAATCGGTCCACCGCGGTACGCATAGCTTAGGCGGGGCCTGCTGATTGCAAACGCGTGGGAATGGTAGCGATCACGGATTCGACAAAGGCGAGAAACATCTCGTAGATGATCGCGATGGCGATTGGCCGCGCTTCAGACGAGACTGGCGAACGGTCTCGGCTAACTAACGGCCTTTATCCCGCGGTCATCCCGCGGCCGCCGCCGTTCATGGCCGTCCGTCGTAATGTGGATAAGCCGATGACCTGCGCTGATAGTCCGCGGTAGTCCGTAAAAGTCCGGCAAAACAACGTTCGCAACGTGGAAGTCGGTGGTTCGAGTCCGCTCTCCTCCCTGCCAGGGGACCCACTAGAGCGAGGTTGGGCACCAGAAGCCACTCGACGACCTGCCGCGCGATGATGTACTCAGTCATGAGCGATCCCGATGAGATGGCGGCGCGCACCTACGAACGTCTAGTGCAGCAGTTCGACCAGATTCAGGTCGTCGTAGCGCAGGAGCCCTACGAGACCAAGCCGGACGACTTCGGAGTCGAGAACTGGCGCGCGGTCGGCGCTCGAAAGGCTTTGCAACACGTCGCCGTTCTTCGCGGTTGGGGCGCGACCTGGTTGTCGCGGCAGCCGTCTTCGGTAAGGGATCGGGTCGACGAAATAGAGCGCGAACTTGAGCTAATAAAGGGGACGGCCTTGTTGGACGGAGCGGTAGATCTCCCAGTCGACGCTCCGCTGGACCCGCTTCCGGGGTAATCGTGCCTCCAGTCGGCTTGCGACTTGCCAGCCAGGGCGGTAGCAAAGCGAGGAGAGTAGTCGTGAGGCAACGGAGCCCTTGCTGCTGTGTGTACTGCGAGGGACGATGCGACACCTCAGCAGCGTGCTAAAGCTGGAAGCGTGTTGATCCCGTTGAAAGCCGCCTACGAGCGCTTCCGGCTCGAGCCAGGCTGCTGCTATAACTCATACGACTGGTATCGGCGGCAGGCCCAGCGGAGCGGTGTGGTGAGCTTCGGAAGCCGGCGGCAGCTGGTGCGCTCCTGTCGGTCAGGCGTGGCCGTCACCAAGGTGAAGGGCCAGTGGATGGTCGACCAAGGGGACATCGACGCCGAAGTGGCGGAACACCGTGCGGCAACAGCGGAGCTGGAGCAGATCACGAGCGACTATCGCAGAAAGATCCTGCATGGCGAGGCGGGCTCGACCATGAGAGCCACCTTCGGCAGTTACACCGTCTACGCCGACTTCCACTCGAGCTGGCGCTCGGACGCCAAACCCTGGAAGGAGTCGGGGACGAACTGGTTCTGCAGCCGATGCTGGCAGCCCGCGACACTCAAGCACGACAAGCCGGAGTGCCATACCTGTTCGGATTGGGGGAGCTGCGGCCGGGACTGCACCCTGAGTGAGGTGTCGTGCAAACCCTGTGGCACTGCCATGGCTGTGTAGAGCTCTGCTCTGCCTACTTCAAGGACGGCGAGTGAGCCCAACACGTTAGAACAGTATGTAGAGCGGCGGTTCGCAGCATTCCTTGGTCTCAGAGCTGGCCGCCCTTACGTTCTTCGTCGCTACCCGCTGAAACGTGGTTGGCCCTCGGTCGACTCGAAGGGCTACAGCTTTCCATGGTTCGCGAAAAGGGGTGAACGGCCTCTAAGGTGGAGCTGATCTATCACCGGTAGGCCATCATTGACGGTGTTTGGTCGCCCGGCAATGTGCTACGGGAGTGCAAGGAGGAGTCGCATGGCAGGGCTTGACGGTCGTCACCGCGATGAGGACGGGCGCATCGAGAGGAAACATGGCAACACCAAGATCAAGAATCTTAAAGACCAGTACCCGGAACTGAAGAACTTTCGCAACGAGGACACTCTCGGCGAAGTTCGCGAAAGGTACGGCGTCGACAGTTTGGATGCTTTACTCGACAAGCTACGGAACCGGTGAACGAACGGCCCGCGGTCCCCTCCTTGAGGGGCGGCGCGCTAACTGACCAGCGCCTACCGCGGCGTTAGCCGGGGCTGAGGTCAACCCCGATTCAGGATGAAGATGCTCACCGGAGATATACCTGACTCGACTGAACTCCTGCCTCCGCTGGCGCTATCTCGCGGTGAGCGACGTGAGGAGCACTACGCGCCATGGGAGCACGCCGCCCGAATCCGAAGGAGAGGATCGAGACAATGGCGGTCACGATTGCTGGCATTGTTGATCTGCTGGAATGGTCCGAGTCAAAGTCATGCGGGATCTGGAAAAAGGACCGTTCATGCCTTCACGAGCCATGCGTCCAGGCTCAACGAGCCGTCGATGTGCTTTCGGTGCTGCGTGAGGTCGCGCCAGGAACGTGGACTGTTGGCGATCATCGAATCTCGCGATCGATGATCACGCGAACGCGCGTTCTGTGATCACCGAAACTCGCGGTTGAGCTGAGCTCCCGCGGTCGGCAACACCGGGCATCCACCCGGTGAGCGAGTGGCCCCTCCAGGGTTTCGGGCGACCAAGCACCGAACCCGGGAGGGACCATCACCATGCTGACCCAGGAGGAGTACATGGACGTGCTGAAGCTGCAGCGTCAGGGCTTCACCATTGCCGAGATCGCTGACGAGCTCGGCTATCACCCCGCCACCATCTCGCGCTGGATAAAAGACGGCGGTCCGCCGCCTGCCCGTGAGACCGATCGGAGCGAGCTTGTGATTGACCACTTCTGGTCGGATCGCGTCAAAGCCCTGCTCGAGGCAAACCCGCGCCTGTTGGCCACGAGCGTCTTCGCGATCATCTCCGCCGAGGGCTTCGAAGGGAGTTATCCGACCGTCTCGCGCTACATCCGGGCACTACGAGGTCCACGCTTTCGGCGCGCCAATAAGGCCTCGGTGCCGATCGAGACCGCACCCGGTGAGGAATGTATATGTGGAATTCCACATAGGATCTCTTATGCGGCGTCCGGAAATATGCGGCGTGGAGTGCTGAAAGGCAGTGTTGTGGCTGGCCGGGCCAGTGTGATCTTCTGACGGAGTCCGCATAATCGCGGACGTCTGCGGAGGCCCAAGCTTCTTCCTTCTGGAGTTCCCGAGAGGAGGAAGCAATGGTGATCGAGGGACCGCTGGCGCCGTGGGCGACCGGCATTGCCGGTCAGTTGAAGACATTGGGGTATTCACAATCGACGGCGTCGAAGCACATGAAGCTTGTCGGGAGACTGAGCAGGTTCCTGCACCAGCGGGGGCTGGCGGCCAGCGAGCTCAGCGCCGAGGTGGTGGAGGAGTTCTTCTCGGACCTTCATGCACACCACGGATCGTCCTGGCCGACCTCCAAGGCGTTCGTGTGGCTGGTCGAGTACCTGAGGGAAGTTGGCGTGACGCCCGAGCCAACTCCGCCTTTGCCGCAGTCCTCGGAGGGGTTGCTGGTCGACCGATATCGGCAGTATCTACTGGACGAGCGGGGTCTTGCGCGAAAGACGGTGATCGCTCGCGAGCAGACCGCGCAGTTGTTGTTGGCGGAGCACTCAGGCCGTGAGCTCCGCGATCTCGATGCGAGCGACGTCAGCAGGTTCGTGACCCGCCAATGCCGTCATTTGAGCCCGCGGTCAGCTGAGCGTCTGGTCAACGGACTGCGATCGTTCCTGCGATTCGCATTGGTCGAAGGGCTGATCACCGCGCCCTTGGCGAGCGCGGTGCCGTCCGTGGCGCGATGGAGCGGCACCAGCCTGCCGCGAGGCCTTGGGAGCGCGCAGGTTGCGGCGCTGTTGGCGAGCTGTGATCGACGCCGTGCGATCGGCAGGCGTGATTACGCAATCTTGGTGCTGCTCGCCCGCCTCGGACTACGAGCCGCCGAGGTCTCCGCCCTCCGCCTCGACGACATCGACTGGAGGACAGGGGTGATCGTGGTGCGCGGCAAGGGACGCACCGAGGAGCAGCTGCCCCTGCCGTCCGACGTGGGCGCAGCGGTCGCCGCATACCTGCGCCGAGGCCGACCCCGGCGTCCCGAGCGGGAGGTGTTCTTACCGCGATCGCCCCGATCCGCGGGCTCGCCCCGCAAGGGGTGAGCGAGGTGGTGCGCGCTGCGAGCGAGCGGGCTGGGCTCGGAAGCTTCGGGGCCCATCGTCTGCGCCACACCGCGGGGACCGAGATGCTGCGCGCCGGAGCGTCGCTTTCGGAGGTGGCTCAGGTCCTGCGTCACCGCAGCGTTGCCAGCACGGTCATCTACGCCAAGGTCGACCATCTCGCATTCCGCGAACTCGCGATGCCGTGGCCGGGGGCCGAGCGATGAACGACTTCTCTTCCATCGCTGCCGACTATCTGGCCACTCGACGGGCCATGGGCTACAAGCTCACCGAGGACGGCCGTCTGCTCAGACACTTCGTCGCCCACCTCGAGGCATCTGACGCGAAGCACCTGACGATTGCGGACGCTCTGGCGTGGGCCAAGCAGCCTCCAGACGCTTCCCCCCTGTGGTGGACGGCCAAGCTGCGGGTGGCTCGCGGCTTCGCCCGCTACCTCGTCGCTCTCGACCCTGCGACCGAAGTCCCACCGGTCGGGCTCATCCGCGAGCCAAGCCACCGGATCGTGCCCTACATCTACTCCGACGAGGACATCGACCGGCTGATGGCGGCGGCCGGACGCCTTCCCACAGAGCACCGAGCCGACACCTACCGGACCGTGATCGGGCTCCTCTCGGTCACCGGCATGAGGGTGGGCGAGGCCGTCCGTCTCGATCGGAACGATGTCGACCTCGACCAAGGGCTGCTCACCATCCGCAATTCGAAGTTCGGGAAATCACGGCAGTTGCCGCTACACCCGACGACGGTGGGAGCGCTCGCCGCCTACGCACGCCGGAGAGACCAGCGACGGCTCAGTCCGAAGTCACCGAGCTTCTTCACTTCGACAACGGGAACGCGGTTGCTGCGCGACAACGTGAGCACCGTCGGTTCCTGCCTCGTGCGCGACGCCGGGCTCATTGATTCGGGTCGAGGCCGAAGGCCAAGGCTTCACGACCTGAGACACGCTTTTGTGGTTCGGTGCGTGATCAGCTGGTATCGCGACGGCCTCGATGTCGAACGTCGCCTGCCGCTGCTGTCCACCTTCTTGGGCCACGTCATGCCGGCCACGACCTACTGGTATCTGACCGGCGTTCCGGAACTGCTCGAACTCGTCGTCGATCGAGTCGAAACGCTCGCGGAGGCGAAGCGATGAGCGCGCTGGCACCGCTGCTCGAGGCCTTCTTCACCGAGCGGTTGATCGGCCAGCGTGAGGCGAGCCATCACACAGTGGCCGCCTACCGGGATGCGTTTTGCCTCCTGCTGCGCTTTGCCCAGCGCCACACCGGCAGGGCACCACACGAGCTCACGCTCGAGGACCTCGACGCCCAGCTCATCGGGGCGTTCCTCAACCACCTGGAGACAGAACGAGCCGTGAGTGTCCGGACACGCAACGCCAGATTGACTGCCATCCGCTCGCTGTTCCATTTCGCCGCCTACCGTCATCCTGAGCACGCCGCGTTGATCCAACGGGTGCTCGCCATCCCGCCAAAACGGACCGACAGGGCCCTCGTCACCTATCTCACCGAAGACGAGATGAAGGCACTGCTGGACGCGCCGGACTGCTCGAGCTGGATCGGACGGCGGGACCATGCCCTCTTGGTGCTCGCGCTAGAGACGGGACTGCGCGTCAGCGAGCTCAGCGGGCTCACCTGCGCGGCCGTAGTTCTCGGCACCGGGGCCTACGTGCGCTGCCACGGCAAGGGGCGCAAGGAGCGGATAACCCCACTGCGCAAAGAGACCCGGGCGCTCCTCCGCGCCTGGCTCGACGAACGCGGGGCCGCACCTTCGGATCCGCTATTTCCGGGGCCGAGGGGTGGACCGCTGAGCCGCGACGCTATCCGTCGTCTCGTCGAGCGACACGTCGCCGCTGCCGCTGCCGTCTGCCCGTCCCTCTCAGGCAAGGATGTTTCTCCACACGTGCTGAGACACAGCTGCGCGATGAACCTTCTGCGTCACGGAGTCGACACGGCCACCATCGCTCTCTGGCTCGGACACGAGGACATCCGCACAACCTACGGCGTTTACCTCCACGCCGACCTCGGCCTCAAGGAAAATGCCCTCGCTAAGACCGCACCACCGCGTACGCGGTCGGGCCGATACCGCCCACCCGACGCGCTTCTCGCGTTCCTAGAAGCCCTGTGAATATGCGGCGTGGAGGAGCCCCTCGGCCAGCCACAACACTGCCTTTCAGCACTCCACGCCGCATATTTCCGGACGCCGCATAAGAATGTCAGTTCGACTGGTCGGACTGCTGCGACTTCGGTGAGCTCTTCGGCCTCGGCGAGCTCCACTGCTTCGGGGCGATCCTCTCGTGGTCGCGCTGGCGCAAGTGGTGGTTCGCCCCCTCGATCGACCAGAACCACACCTTGGAGGGCCTCGCCTCGTTCTACGAGGCCGCCGGTGGCGTGCCCTACTTCTCGCGCACCGACAGGATGGGCGCCCTCGGAAGCTCTCGCGGGAGGCGCTTTGTGCTGCACTCGCCCGTGCTCGACTTCGCCCGCCTGCACGGCACGGCGATGGTGTTCTGTGCCCCGAGGGACGCCAAGCGCAAGGGCAAGATCGAGCGCCCCTTCCGGGACCTGAAGGAGAGCTTCATGGAAGAGCTCGTCTTGGACCCACCGAGCAGCATCGCCGAGGTGAACTCCCGCGGCGAGAGCTTCCTTTCGACCCGGGTACACAATCGGCCCCATCGCACGACCGGCGTGCCTCCGATCGAACGGCTGCCGCTCGAGGGCCCGATGATGGCCGTGCTCCCGCGGGTGCGCTTTGACGCCGCCTATGTCGAGCCACGACGGGTGCATCCTGTGCTTCCCCTCGTCGAATGGCGAGGCGTCTCCTACTCGGTCCCGCCGGACGCTTTGGGCCAGCTCGTCGAGTGCCGTTCGCCGCTCGGCGAAGACGTGCTCGAGATCCGCCTTGCCGGACGGCGCGTGGCGCTGCACCGGGTTGGCCTTCTCGGCACGGGCACGATCTGGGACCCGGTCCACCGCAGAGCTGCCGAGGCCGAAGCTCTCGGCCGCCATCTCCCGGTGCGGAGGCGCGTTCGGGTCCTCGAGCGCAGTGTGACCAAAGCCACCGACTACGCGGTGGCAGCGGTCGACCTCTCCCGTTACGACCTCGACGGGGGTGACCGATGACGAGCGCCTCGCCCTATGAGCGACTGAAGGACGACCTCGGCTATCTCGGCCTCGACGCCGCGGCCGAATGCTTCGCCACCCTGGCCGAGGAGGCCCTGGCAAGCGACTGGCCGCCGGTGGTCTACCTCGAGCGGGTCATCTCCGAACAAGCCCGGGCGACGCGTAACCGGCGCCTGGCGGCGCGCCTCCGATTCGCCCGCTTCCCGGGACGAAAGACGATCGAGGAGTTCGACTTCTCCTTCCAGCCGTCGGTCGACAAAAAGCTCGTCATGGACCTCGTGACGCTGCGCTTTGTGACCGAGGGAAGGCCGATCCTGTTCCTCGGCCAGCCCGGGTGCGGCAAATCGCACCTGGCGACGGCGCTCGCCATCTTGGCCGTCGAGGCCGGCTATCGCGGCTACTTCAGCTCCGCGGACGAGATGGTGCGCAACCTCGGCCACACGTTGTTGGAAGGGACCTTCAACCACAAGCTCCGGACCTACGTCGCACCCTCGGTCCTCGTCATCGACGACGTGGGCCTGATCCCGATGGGACGAGCCGAGGCGACCGCCTTGTTCCAGGTGGTGAACCGCCGTTACGAGGTCGGTCACTCGACGATCGTCACGACCAATCGCGGGCTGCCCGAATGGGGGGAGATCCTCGGAGATCCTGTCGTCGCAGCGGCGACCCTCGACCGCTTAATGCACCGGGCGATCGTCTTCAACATCAAAGGGCAGTCGTGGCGCATGCGAGAGCACCAGGCGCTCGCAACGGCAACCTCGAAGACACCTTCGAAGGACGGAGAGAGGAGGGACCGCTAACCTTAAATCGCCGGCCCGGGACTCAGCCGACCGCGAATTTCGATGATCGCCGATCGCGAAAGCGCGTGATCACAGAACGCGACTTTCAGTGATCGCCAACATGGACCGCCAGGACCAGTCGGCCCGAGCCCGTCGTTCACTATCGCCGCTCTCGCCGATCGGTTTGCCGATCATTTGCTCGATCGCCTGAATCCGTAGTCCGACCTCTTCGCGGTGGGGCACAGCGCGAGGGATACACCAATGACCACAACGGCTCGGAGAGCCGAGCGTCGACTACGCAGGCGGTTGAAGGCGGAGAGTTGCCACGGTGACGTGCGGCCAGCTGAGTCCGTTGAAGTTCAGGAGAACGGTTTGAGAGTACTGAAGCTGTTGAACGTTTGGCGAGCCCTGCACGGTCTCAAGCCAGAAGGTCGAGGAGACCGCGGCCGCTACCGCGTTTGGCCCGCCGCTGCCACCCTGCAGAAAAGCTGTGTTGGCGGTTCCGCCCCCCTGTACTGGCGCGTCGCCGGTCGAGACTTCCAGTGTCACTGTCGACACGATCGTTTGCCCCTGAAGCGCTGCAGTGAGGAGGCTATTGGGATTGTCGACGAGACCCTGGCTGACGCCTGTCAGGCCAGGCCCTGAGGTGCGAAACTGAGTCGGCGCTGCGAGATCTTGCTCTGGAAACACTGATCCCGCAGTGGCGTTGCCGATGGGGAACGGGTTGATGTTCATCGCCGGAATAGACGGAGCGTTGCTCCCGGAACTGGCGACGCCCTGAGCGACGATAGTCGTGCCATGCGGAATCGAGGCCAGCCGAGCAACCGTCGCCGGAAGAAGAGGGTCGGTTGTTGAAGGCACCGAGAGCCAGACTCCGGGCTCAACGTGCAAGCCGGCGTTCAGGTTGCTATCGCTGATCTGCTGCAGGTATCGGATCCCGACCATGAGGATGTCGTCTTGCAAGAAGCCGCGATTCGGAATCTCGCCGGGTATGGCATCGAATTCGAGAGTCTCCCCGGTCATATTGAGTTCGAGGAATCGATCCTGCCCGGCTGAGTGGTTCGGACGCCAGATCGCGTTGAAACCTTTGCCGGACCACGTGCCCACCAGTCCAGCGAGTAGACCGAGATCAGGAGGTGGGGGGGAGGGGGACGGTGCCGGAGTCGGCGGAGTGGGCTCGTAGGAGAAGGTTGATGCTAGGTCCATCGGGTTGTCCTTTCGCGCACGTGAACGGCCGCTATGTAGGTAACCACTTCCTTCCTTTCCTCCAGACTGCTTTTCATCATGAAACGCCACCGCTTAGCAGATTGCGGCCGGCTCGTTCCGGCGATCACAAGGTTGAAGGTGGTTCTTTACGAGCGCTCATAGTCGCGTCGTCGTCGAATTCCCACGCTCTTCTAGAGGTGGCTTTCCGAAGAATTGCACTTCGTTGATGCACGCTGGTCCGTGAGCGCAGCTTGCGAACAGCCGGTGCTCCGAGCGATGAACGTTCAATAGTCTTCGAAATGGGTTCGCGACGACGCGTCATGCCCCCCTCCTCCGTCCTAGCCGTTGTCGTGCTCGATATAGACGCGACTCAACGACTCCGTAGTCGAGTCCGAGTATCTCTGCGATTTCGTCGATGGAATAGTTCTCCGCTACGAGAAGCATGATTGCCTCGTTGGTCTTGTCGTGAAGAGGCTCGATCAACTCGGCGACCCTGCGCCGAGAGGACTCAGCCCCAGCGACAAGCTCAGCAGGGTCATCGACTGTGCTCTCGTGGAGCCGCGTCTCGTCAAGTTCTGAATCGAAGCGAGAAAGTGAGGTTGTCCGGTGCCCTGCAGATTGCTCGGATCGCCACTTCCGATACAGGTTGGGAAATTGAAAGAGTAGACAGTTGCCGATGAAGAAAGTGGTGAGGGAGGCACCTTTGGCGGAATCCCACTGGCCCCGCTTGAGAACCTTGTCTCTGAAGTGGACGATGGCGTCAGCTACACAGTCTGAGGCCAATACGAGTGCTTCGTCCCGAGGGATTCCGCCTGGGGGCGGTTCAGGGACTTGACGATGCCGTTGCTTGAGCTTTCCGAAAACCTGACCCGTCACGACCCATGCCCGCATCACGGTGTAGCCGTACTCGACGAGGGCCCTTGAGACCTGGCGCCACGAGTCGCCCTCGAATCCTTCGACCGACAACCGCAGCATCAGCTCGGTATCGGCCACAAGACGGGCGAGGTGCTGGGCTTCCTTGCTGCTTTCGAAAGCTTCCAGCTCAGCGATCTCAATAGCAGCAGGTTGTATCCCCGAGTGCCCTAACCCTCCTTCGATGCCTGCGCCTCGGTCCATAGTTGTCGCCTGACCTGCTCGCCCGCGACAGCGGCTCTGTCGTCGACACTCAGCTCATAGTCGTCGATGCTCGAGATTCCCGCGGTGCTGTCACAATAATTCCGAAGACCCGAATACGTGTTTGGCTCTTCCCACAAAACACCTGGTCAGTACCAGTATCGTACACTATCTGAAGTCTGCTGATAGTGTTATATGCTCCATGTCCTCGACTGTCGAGCAGACCCTAGAGTCAGCGTTGGCGGAAGCCAGGGCGGCCCTCGCTGTAGCCGAACTCAGGCGCGCATCGGCAGAAAACCTGGTGACAGAACTACGAACCGAGGTCGCGGGTTTGGAGGCGGCAATCGCTCGGCGAAGGCAAGATTCTCGCCCAGCAGCGGCTCCCGGACCACTCTCGATGTACTCGACTCTGCGCCCGGTGGAGTCCGCCTCAGCACTCTCGAGCGCCGACCCAGCGGTCGCCGGTGTCGCGACCCTGGTCCTAGTTCTGATGGAGGCGCATCGCGACTGGGCGACGAAGAAGAGGGCAACAGCTGTTGAGCTAGTCCTACGGGTTGCAGCGAGGCCCGTTCATCGGACGGATATCGCGGAGATTCTGCAACGTGTGGGGAGGCCTAAAGACAATCTCCGTGAGGTGTCGGCTGCGCTTGCATACCTGCACCGGATAGGCAAGGCAAAGCCCGTCGGCGACGGGATCTGGGCGCATGCCGATGGTGCAAATCGGTACGTGGAGAACGAATAGCGGGCTTAAAGGCGGTGATCGCAAGTGTCTGACAGTGCGTCAGTCCCATGGACGACAAGCGCGACATCAGTCTCCCTGATCCTCCTCGCCCTGCGCTTCAATCGACTCCTTGAGCTCTTGGATCGGTTCAGTGATTATGCCCACGCCCGGTACTGCGCCGAGACTGCCGAGAATGATGTTGCCCCATTGAAATGCCTTTTTGACCCAGCGAATGCCGGGGAGTCGGCCCAACGCTCTGCGAAAACCCGACACTTTGACCCGAAGACCGCTACCTGCAAGACCAACCTGGCGCAATGGTCCATCAAAGGTCTCTCCACTGTCCCCAAGAAGCACGGGGGAGAGTCGCAGCACCGACTCCAGCAGATCGTTGTACGCGATGATCAAGAGTTCACGCATCTCCGAATCAGTCACGTAGGGATCAACTGCCGCGTTGGCAAGTTGGGCAAGGACGTCAGGTCGCACTCCGTTATTGATCAAGTCGCTGTTGACGCCCGCCCCCAAGGACACACCCATGAGGGCGTAGGTCTCCTCAACAGTGGCAACGATCTGCTGTCTCTCCTCGAAGCTCATGACACCCCTTTCGTCGCGGGCGAGCCAATCCGACCACGTCGCTGCCAGTTTGTCACGTGGCGTCCAGCCGTACGAGGGCCCGGATGCGTTCCCAGCAGGTTCAGCGGCTTGGTCCCGGAGTCTTGGCGTTGATG
Organism: uncultured Acidimicrobiaceae bacterium; assembly: GCA_963703655.1. Classification (GTDB taxonomy): domain Bacteria; phylum Actinomycetota; class Acidimicrobiia; order Acidimicrobiales; family Bog-793; genus CAVPFA01. The sequence continues at coordinate 223,494 of CAVPFA010000004.1, forward strand.
AGGATCCCCACAGGGACAGCGGCGACGAGCAGGACTGCAGCACCCCGGATCATTGCAACGGCGAAGCCATGAACCGTTCCCATCGCGACGGTCGTCGCAGCATGGGAAGCGAGGTCGCGGCCGTGGCGGTAGCCGCAAAGGCATTAATCAAGGCCGGCGCCAATCGACGAACCGAGTTGGCTGGCGGCACTGGTCCCCGATGCGCCCGCTCCGGTGCCGGCCGGCATGACTGCCCGTAGCGCCGTGCTGAGGGCGGCGGATGCTGCGACGTCGGTGCTGATTCCCTCGACAATCGTGGCGACGAAGATCAGCGGCAGATAATGACTGCTCGGTGTGCGAAATACGAGGGGGAGGAGGCGAACGGCCTCGACCACGATGCTGCCGATGACGAGCCATCGTTCCGATGAGATTCGTCGTGCGGCAGGCGAGGCAGTGGCGAACAGGCAGGCGATGGATCGCTAGCAACGCGTCGAGATCGTCCTCAAGGCAGGCCACCGCAGAAGTGAAGGCATCGGACTCCTTGTCGCCGACCCCGATGTGCAATAGGTGCTTTTGGCTGTCGGCATCGATGCCCCAGCAGACCCACCTCACACGGATTCGCATCGGGCAATTTGATTCAACCCAGATTCAACCTCACGATGCGACGACCAGCCACTAACGACGAAGATTGGCCACTGTCCATTCTCGCTAAGGCCCAGCGTGAGCCAAGTATCTGCGACAACCACCTGGTCACCTAGGCTATCGTGGGAAGGCGCAACAACCCGTTAGCAGTGCGTGCTCCTTGCGTTCTTCGCACTCCGTCGCTCACGTCCTACTGCCGTGTTTCGTGCTCGCGGGCCGACTGGACGTGGTCGAGCAGGCCAGTCGTTGTTGGCGCGTCCGGGCTGTCGCGTTCATCGCCGTCGAGGTCAACGTGCACACGAAGGCATTCCGCGGCGCCCCCGAGGGCGTCCGCGAGGATGAGGTCGGAACTGGTTCGGAGTCATCTTCCAGTGTGCAACGACGACGGCGCCTGAGGCGTGCCCGCCGGGTCGTCTGCGCTGACGATCCTGGTCAGGCGGCCGATGCTGCGGCGGCACCCTTCACACAAGCCGAAAGGGCACCTGTGCGGCACGATAGTGACCTATGGGAGCCCATGAGGAGTATGGGAGGCGCGTCGTGAGCGCCGCGGCGGGCGCAAACTACTGCGGGTTCGGTCCAGAGTGCCGAGTTGAGCTCGGGGCAGGCCCCGGGGGTTCAATCGACTGCGTGATTAGGCCCAACATTGCGGTCGAGATCGAGGCTCGTGTTGCGAAACAGGTCCGCGGTGCCGTGCTCGACCTCATGTGCCATCCCTATCCGAAGAAGCTGCTGGTCCTGCTTCCCGCCCACGCCATGAACCCGCAGCTCACCGCCATCCAGTGCCGTCATATCTTGAAGCGCTTCCTGGCTGAGGCTGACTTTCGAGTGGTGTTGTTATCGGGCAAGGGTGGTGACGAGCACCACGACGAAGACGTTCCACTGGTTCGCACCGCGCTGAACGAGCTGGAAATCGCGGTCGTGTGAGTTCGAACCGCTAGCGCTCCGAATCGTTGACCCGCTTCGATACGCCGACGCCCGCACCTCTCAGACAAAGCGCGACCTTCGCCGTCGACGAGAGCATCGTGGCCTCGTGCCTGGATGCCGACTCGGCCCGAGACCGGGCCTTCGCAAGTGGCTGGCGCGGGGGTCTGGGCAGCCTGACGGTCCGCGAGCGAGCCGCCATCGCTGGCGTGACCGGTCATGTGGCTGAATCAGTCGTCGAAGTGCTCCTCGAAACGTTGGATTGGGCGCCGTTGTGGCATTTGACTCGGTCTGGGTGGCACGGCGTCGACCTTGTGCTCCTCGCCCCTGGGGATCTCGTCGTTGCCGTTGAGGTGAAGCTCTCGTGGCGGGACGAATTCCTCGCTTGTCGCGCGGCGAGCTGGCGCAAATGAGCGCTGGATGGATCGACAAGACGGACAATCCAGGAATGGCCGATCTGGGTCTGGCGAGCAGCGACGTCTACGGTGGCGTGGTCGTCGTGAACTTCGCCGACCTCACATGGCGGGCGGCGCTGACTCGTGACTTCCTGGTCTTCGAGCCGGTGTCGCGGCTGAGCCAACTGCGGGACCTCGCCTGGCTTCCGGCATCCTCCGGTCAACCGGGATGACCCTTTACCACCGGGCCTGCCTCGAACCTCGCTCGCGTTGGCCGCCCTCAACGGTCCCCGGCACGCTGAAGCAGATGGAGTGCCGTGAGTCGGGCCAGGTGGTACGGGGTGAAGTCACAAGAGGCGAAGCCATTGAGGACCTCACGAATGCGAAAAGCTCGAGCCGCGCCTGGTAACAGAGGCACACGAGCGGCGTCGCCCGTTGCTCCGAGGGCCAAGAACCGATCGCGGTGACGGACGTACTCCCAATGAGCCGGCCGGGTTCCTGCGCCGCGGGCGGCAGCATCGGCTCTCGTACGGAGCTGGGCGTGCTCGTAGTTGAGCATCGGCAGCAGCGCCTCGGACTCGTCGAAGTCGTGGATCGGGCCGCTACCGGTTGGTGGACTCGGTTGCGCCCTGCCGGTCAGATCCGCCCGGACCGACCGAATCCGTGCAAGCAACTGGAGGCCTATCGAGCGCCCGCCTGCCGCCTCGACCATCGCCGCCTCGGCCTCAGCGAGGGCGTTCAGGGCAGCGTCGATCCACTCTTGCTTGGCGAGGAGCCGGGTGTCAGGGAGCCGGCGCATGTGGACCAGGACGCGACCGAGCGACTCGGCGACGACGAGCCGCTGCTCGGCTTCCACGTTTTCAGCCGTGGCGAAGTCCAAGGTGTGGCTCAGCAAATCTCGGGCGGCTCGCAGTCTGCCGCGCATCCATAGGCATGCGCCCTGGCGTTCTTGCCGGGCGGCCACCTCGCTCGGTTGCGATCCGGCGTAGGCAAGGCTCCAATGTTGTGCCGCGCGTCTGTAGCGACCTGCCGCCCAAAGGGACTCCGCTGCCCATCCATGCTCTTCGGTGTCAAGAGTGCGGCCAACCAGCCGTTCCCAAACGATGCCGCGGAGTCCGACCATGACGAAGAAGCGGGTCGTAGCTCGCGCCCGTGCCGCTGGGGATAGCACCACGGGCGCGATCGGGGCCTTCTGTGCAGTCGGTGGGTCGGGGATCGCGGGCAAGGCCCAGGCGTTGGCGACCAGGTTCAGTACCTCCCGGGTGGGAGCGTTGAGTTGGTAGACGTCGGCGCCGCCGACGTCCGCGAAGATGCGTAGCTGTTTCCGCTCGCAGGCCTTGCCGCTGATCAGACCCCAGTCGGCTGAATGGTTGACCCACACCACCCGCCGCGCCCTGACCAGCTCCCTGCTGGATGCGTCACGCCAATAGGGGTCGACATCGAAGTAGTCCAGTCCGCTGTAGCCCACGACGACGACGAGGTCGGTCTCGGCGAGCACGTCGTCGAGCGCCTTTTTCTGGTGGTCGTCGAAGCCGCCTTCGATCCGCCCCACCCGGGCCCCCAGGGTTTCCACGCCGCCGGCATCTGTAAACGAGCCGTGTATGTGGACGATCCGATCCTGGTCGCCACCGGAGCGCTCGATGCAGGTGTCGAAGTTCGCCGTGACGTGACGTCCACCTTGCTGGGTGTGCTCGGCGAAGAACCGGTGATTCTCGTTCGGCGGGGGATCCCGAAGGTCGGCGAGTAGCCCATCGAGCACGCCGCTACCGTGTTCGGCGGCCGCGGCATCGAGTACCGACTCCAGCCGCGGTCGGTACCGTGGGAGACATAGTGCCGCGTACGCACCTCGTAGGCCGTCGAGAAGGGCCTCGGGCTCGAATGCCTGTGCAATCGCTCGATCCGTCAGGGCATAGCCGAGCGGACCCTGAGTCGGGCGGTCGCCGCTGATGCCTGCTCCTGACCAAAAGGTCACCCGCCCAGGCGAAGCGGCGAGCAACTCTCGCGCCATGGAGCGGAGCTGCGATTGGAGATCATCGAGCATGGCATGAGTGTTACGCACTCCGTCTTTCAGCGCCGGTCCTTGACACGCGTTGCTGTGACCGAACCGCCTTGGTCGAGGAACACGAAGCCTTGCCTGACGTGAGGGTGGCCGCGCAGATGACCCGTCGTCCCGATTCTGAAGGAAACTGAGCCTGGCGCGTGATGCCTGAGGTCCGTCAGGGCCGCGGGCAACCTTCATGCCAGTCCGATGCGAATAGAAGTGTCGATGGCTGCTTGCGTGACTCGCACTAGCGCCAGTTGTGCGTAGTCGAGAGAGCGACGACGGGATGGTCGGGGGCGTCCGGGTCGTCCATGACCTCGGCGATTGCGGCGGCCCACGTCGAGAGGTCGAGCGACTCCATGAAGAGTTCGTACAGCGCTCCAGGGTGGAGACGAAGGCCACGGGAGCCTCGTCGAAGGGTGATGACGGTGTCGGTCGCGGTGAGGTTGTCATTCGCGGCCGGAAGGGAATCTCGCCGACAAACCCGAGACACTCGAGCTGGGCGGTGATGCGGTCCGGTACCACGGTGATGTCGAAGCCGAGATAGTCGCACATGAGCAGCGCTGCCTGGTGCGCGGCGGGATCGGAAACAGCGCGAAGGGCATGACCGACGGCGCGAAGTCGTGGTTGCGGGTTACGCTCGCGACACGGACGTGGTGGAGGGCGGACTGGATTCCCGCCTGCTGGGTCGCTGCCTGTCGCGCGGCGTTGAACTCGGCGATCAGGTCCGCCGCGGGGGCGTCTACGCGGGTCCGCCCGAGCGTGTCGAAGGAAAGGCGGTCAACGCTCGTGAGGACGAGATCGCGGTGCCGGCGACGCCGTGATCGACGTCTGCCTCGATGGCGGCCACAAACGTGCGGATGTGGGTTCGGCACCGTGTCGTCGGGATGACGATGCGATTGCAAGGGCGATCGGGCAGCTCGCCACCGGTCATGAGCGCCTCGATGGCGGCATCGCCATGCGCTTCGAGGTCGTTCCTTAGTTGGTCGCGCGATGGGCAAAGCTAGTTGTCATGGACGGAGACATTCCCGATCGCTTCCAGCAGGAAGGCTGGCGAGGCGAGCTGCGCCGCGTCGAACGTTGGCATCGCCGAGCGTCCGTGGCGCTCGACCGCCAGGCACAAGGCGGCGACCCTGACGACGCCGTCGACTTCCTCTACGCTTTCTTTCAAGCCGCGTACCATCTGCGGGACTGGGTGCTGAAGAGCGGTGTCGCGAGCCAGGCTACGTTGGACCAGCTCTTTCACGAGACTCCCGCGCTTGGGTTCTGCCGCGACGTTTGCAACGGGTCGAAACACCTCATCCTGGACACGACGCACAAGACCGCTCGGGCCGGCTGATGCGTGAATACGTCCCAGCCAGCTCTTCCGCCCCAAGCAGCGGCACGCGGCTCCGGCTCCTAGCCTTCGAGGCACGTGCCGGTGGCGTCACCTACCAGGCCATCGACGAGCTGATGAACGAGGTTCTTTCGGCCTGGCGAACCTTCTCCAACTCCGTCTTATCGACGTGATGGAAAGGGAGGCTGCTCTGGAACCGATCTCCCGACACGGAGAAGGTCGAGGCACAACGAGGTCAGCGAGCCGTTCCCGCAACGATCGCAGAGGCTCTCGGCAGCGCTAGGCACCGTCCTTTGGGTTGGAGGATATGCGACGTCACGGAAGATTACGGCGCCAGCGGTGACCAGACGCGCCATGGCCAATCAAGCCTTCGAGGCAGACATCCTCCTCTGTGCTCGATTCGCTGCCCGTCAGGATGGCTCCTTGTGCGCGCTCCGGACGGCGCGAGGATGCTCTCATGGCTGCTCAGGACTGGGAGCGAGAGATCCGGGTTGCTGCGGGTAGCGGTGACCGGCGCGGCTCGGCTCGGATGCTTCCCGATGCTGCACGATCGAACGTGCTGTCCACCGAGACCCTGCAGGACTTGATCAACGACATCTGGGTTATGCAGGACCACCCCGCTGGCCCGCCCGGTTACGGGGCGCTCACCGACGATGAGTGGGTAGAAGTTTTCACCGCGGCAGGCCAGTTCGTGATGCCACGGAAGCTGCGGTTCGAGGTCACGGACCCCATGCGGATCTTTCGGGCTGCTCCCCAGGAACGTGCTCGAGGGATGTCGTGGTGCAACTCATGGCAGATGGCAGATGGGTTTCGTCAGCCGCACCGGTCCCACCCTGGCTGGGAGACTTGGGGCACCGACCTGCCCTGGTCCTCGGTGCTGGCGGTCCTCTACCGACCGAGCGACGGTGTCCTCGGCGCGCCCCTCGGATCAACCCGCGAGGTCGTGGTGGACCCGAAGCGACTGCCGGCTCACCTCGAGGTCTGCTGAGCGGGTAGGAACCGGATCCCCCGTGAAGGCAGCGGACACCCCGGCTGTAGGTTTTCAACGTGAACTCGACTCTCATCGGCGAAGGGACGCTCCGGCTCGGTTGGACCGAGGTCAGGGGCCGCTACGGGCTTGGGTCGACATTGGCGATCAAGGGCACGTTGATCGCCACCGGCTACCGCCCCGGCGCGCTCCTGTTCGTCACCATCGAGGTGTCGGCATGGGAGCTGGCGAAGGGACACCACGCCTTCCTAGGGACCACAACCCCATTGCCCGTCGTGATCGGCTACGTAGCGACTGGCCAGTGGGTCATAGAGCACCCGCCACCTGACAACGAGAGGACCGCCGATCCCGAAGTGCTCCTGCGGCTTGAGCCGAGCGTGCTCGACGGACTCGAGGAATGCCGGCAGGGCCGGGACTTCGTCCTGCAGTTCGACACGACCGTGGCGATCGTCGACCGCGGGTCGCCCAACTTCCCGCCGTCGGATCCGGACGCGGCTTCCGTCCACTACGGGGTGCACCCGATGGTGAAGTGGCAGGAGCAGCTCAGGGTCAGCCAGGAGACCTGGGGAAAGGTGCTGTCGGTGTGGGACCGAGGGGTCGGCATCCCGCTCGTAGTGGCCTTGCCGAGTTCCCTCGCAGGGGCCGACCAGGTCGATGTCGTCCGGAACATCAAGGATGCCTGGGAGAAGATCAACGGCGCCGACTACCTCGGCTCGATGACGTCTAGTCGGAAGGCCCTCGAGATCCTACGCCGGCTGAGCCCGGCGACATCGCCCCTGCCGAAGCCGAACGAACGCGACGTCCGTCAGCGCATCCACGCGATCGTGGAGTCATTGTTTTCATTGGCCAGCGCACCCCTGCACACTGACCCCGTCGTTAACAACTTCGTGCCCGAGCGGACACACGCAATCACCGCTGTTGCCGGCGCGGCGGCTATGGCGCAGCAGGTCTTTTCACAGCTCGCCAAGACCCGACCCGGTCGGTAGGAGACTGGCTAATGAGAGTGCGGCCATCGAGAAGGGAGCGCAGGCGTCGCCGAGAAGATGCTCCTTAGTATACCCGCCGCCCCACGCCACTGGCCGAGTCGGCCGACGGTTTAAGGCCAATATGCGCCCCAAGAGGCTGAACTCCGCCGCTGCCCGCCGTCTGACTAAGTGGTACACCCTCCCGCGATGCTGGACCGATGACGAGTCTCCCACCACCTGAGACGAAAATAAGGCTGCCCGACGGCCTGACCTGCGGATTTTCATTCCTAAGGGTGGCGTCGCCAGCGGCGCCATGGGCGTCTGACCCTGACTTCCGAGTGTAGCTGGCCAGCATCAGCCCGAGGGGGGTCGCGGTGATTCACTCGACGGAGGGTCACGACTATGGAGATGACTGAGACAGAAGAGCATGAGATACGCCAGTACGTCGAGTCTCAAACCTCCGATCGAGACAACGAGGTCCGGTCAAGTCCTGAGCGTCCTGTAAATCGTTCAGTGGCCGAGCTTCTTCAGGCCGCGGTGCGCTCTTTTGTTCTCCTTCGTCGGGTTGTCTGATCTTCGACCGGTGGTGGGTCGAGGCCGAGCTCGGCACGGAGCAGCTTGAGCTGGTGGCGTTCGATGTCGTTGACCGAGACCCGGCACCAGCGTTCTGCCGTACGGATCATCGTTGCAAAGGCGAGCTTCATCGTCGCCTTCTCGCTCATGAGCCTCGGGATTACCTTGGTGCGCCGGCGCTCCTCTTCGAAGCTGCGCTCGGCAAGGTTGGTCGTCCTCACCCGGATGCGATGGCGCACCGGAACCCGGTGGATCGCCAACAGTGCCTCGCGGTCATCGGCGAAGCAGGCCACCGCGGCGGGGAACTGCCGCCGGTAGGTGTTCTCGAGGCGGTCGGCGGCTGCTCGGGCGGCATCGAGGGTGGGGGCGTCTCTGACCGCGTAGAGATGGGCCATGACCTCGGCCGCCTCGTCGTCGGGGAGCTTGGACCTGATGTTCGACAATCGGTGGAACCAACAGCGGATGCGCACCGATCTTTGGAACACGACCTCGACTGCCTTGATCATCCCCGGGGCCCCGTCCGTGGTGACCGCGGTGGGAAGGCGCATACCCCGCTCGATCAGGTTCCGGAAGAACCCCGTCCAGGCCGCCTCGGACTCCTTGTTGCCGACGGCAAGGTGCAACAGGTGCTTCCTTCCTTGCGAGTCGATGCACCACGCTACGAGCAAGGCCTCCTTGGCACCCTGGCGCCGGAGCGACTCGAAGATGGCGTCGCAGAACAGGTACTCGACCTCGATCTCGGACAGGTCCCGGGCGATGAAGGCCTGGTAGTCCTCCCACAGCTGGTCGGTGATCTCGGAGACCGCGGACTTGGAGATGAGCAGCTCGCCCGTGGCGTCTTTGAAGGCGTCCTCGACGTCTCGTGTCGAAAGGCCGCGCGCGTACATCTCGGTGACGAGGCGGTCGAGCACGTCGGAGTTACCGTCCAAAAAGCTCATCAGGCTCGAGCGGTAGGGCTCGTCGGTGTCACGCACCTGGGGGACCCGGACCTTGATCGCGCCTTCGGCGCTGCGGATGCGCCCCGTCTCATAGCCGTTTCGTGATCCGCGTTGGTCGAGCGCCCGCCGCTCGTAGCGGCCACGGCCGCCCAGGTAGTCGGATTGCTCGGCTTCCAACAGCTCCTGGACGACCAGCCTCGTGACGGTGTCGACGAGCGCCGAGACGACATTGGTCCCCTCGTCGACGCCGCCGCGAAGCAGGCGGTCGAGATCCTCGCGGACGATCATGGACGGCGGTACTCTCCTCATTGGCCTGGGCCTCCTTGTCGCTTGTTCGCACGAACGACATAGAAGCTCAGGCCGGCTCGATTTACAGGGACCCTAGGACGTCACCACGAGGTCCAACTGGTACAGAGAGTCGGCAGGCGGCGAGTCGCCGGCTTTACGCATGATCTCTACGACGTCTGGATGTCGAAGGGTGACCGGTGGTGGGTCATCACCGGCATGACCAACCTTTACTCCCAAGAGGGTTTTCACGACCTCGACCAGGTTTTCACCTTCCACCTTGGCCTCTGTGCGCTGTTGCGCGAGAGATTCCGGATCGAGGCCGCCGAAGAGTCGGCGGAACACATCGGGCGCGCCTGGCGTCGGTACGCGAAAGCAGTCGATGCCATGAGCGAGGCCGAAGAGGCCGAGGACTTCCAAGCCGTCGGGATCCGTTGCCGCGAAGCGCTGCTCGCGCTAATCCGCGATCACGCGAAAGCGGACTGGCTGGGTGGAATCGATACGCCTCCTAAAGTCGCTGACTTCGGGGGCTGGGTCGAACTCCATGCCCAGGCCCTAGTCAGGGGAAGGATGCGGTCCTACGTTCGAGACCTCAGCAATAGGACGTGGGACATCGCAGTTTGGCTGCAGCACTACGCGGATGCAACCGAGCTCGATGCCGAGATTGTCCTCGACGCCACGGCGCACTTCCTTCGCATGTTCGCTCTAGTAGTCCGTAGGTACCAGCAAGGGTCATCGCGACGGTGCCCGTCTTGTGAGTCATACCGACTTACCCAAGACGGGGACGTCGAAGAGCGCTCCGGAGTCTTCGGCTACACCAGCCGCGAGGTCTGCCTGGCCTGCGGATGGAGCTCGGAAGAGGGATTCGAGCCCTACTCGGCTGAATGGTTCGAACGGGCGGCAGAGTATGTCGAAGCTGACCCGGTGGATCTCAGTTCGATCGGAGCCGTCGATGTCCTCGAACGCTCCGACCACCCCCGGTCGTCAAGTAGCGGCGCCTCCGAGGGAGACCACTGACACGGGCGCGCACCTCGAATCGACCAGCGCTTGCGGGCACCCGCGCCGTTCCGGCCGCTACTCGTGCGTGGATCCAGGGTCAGGTCCGGCCCGCCGCCATCGAGACCGATCTTCCAGGAACGATGGCTCGAGGAGTTTGGTGCACTTCCGGCCGTGGTCAAATACCACGAGGACCGACAGCTGGCTGCCAGTGACCCCGCTGTACTGCGTCGGCTGACCGACGTAGCGGGCGCAGCGATCGATGGTTTTGGACTCTCTGTCGCCGTGCGCTCCGTATCGGACCTTGTGGTCCGGCGATGTCGTCGACCGTCACCGTCTCTTCCGGTGCATCAATCGATCGGCTGCCAAGTTGTCGACACCTTGGTCGCCTCATATCGGACGGGCGGTCCATCGAAGCGGAGGAGTTGCTTGGATCTGAACTCCAACGGGAAGAAGACGACGTTGGTGCGCCCCGGCATGACGGCGGATTCGTACATCAGTCCCGCGACCGGATCACCGAGAGCCGATCGAAGGCAGTAGCGGAAGTACTCAGCAATGACCTGAGTGGGGACATAGTCGACGTCAGGGTTGTCGTACGACCGAAGCGGCTTGTAGATCTCCCTGGAGAACTGTCGGACGAACTTGAACTCCGACCTGAGTCGCGAGTTCTCGCTGTCGAAAATCGAAGGCGTCTCCTTGAATCTCGCGAGGTCGATGATGTGCGATTCCCTTGCGGTGACCCAGCGAGCGACAGTGGCCACTTCGCCATCGAGGCCACGCACCTCCGCGAGGGCAGTCTCTTCGTCCTGCGCGCCGTAGAAGAACGAGATGCCCGGAGGGTTCATGCGTTGGCCGCCAACGACGCTCCCGGGCGGTGCCCCGAGCTCTTGCTCGGTGGTCAAGTAGACATCACGGTTGTGCTTTCGAGCCCGAAAGATCGGTTGGCCCGCGGGATAGGGGATAAGTGCATCGCAGTTGCGGATCGTTTCCCCAAGTTGGTCGAGCATCTCGATAGGAGCCAGCTCCCGGTCGCGCAGGAACTCGCTTGCTGGGTGGAGAAATACGAACCGGCTCGAACTTTTCAGAATGTCCACGAAGTACTCCCAGCTCCACCGCAGCGCCTCGTCGAACGAGTCGCTCATGATGTGGCGAGGCAGCCAGGTGTCATTGAACGAATCGACGAAGACCTCGATCAGTCGCTCGTTCCCGAGGGGATGGTCGTATCGCTCGAGAATCTCAGAGGGAGTGAGGAAGTCGACGTCGAGGTCCATGTCGGAAGGCGGATACTCATCCGACGAGTGAGCGGGGACAAGTTCAGGTTGGAGGCACTCGCTCATATGGATGAAAAGATCGAGGACCGGGACGAGCAAACCAGATCGTTGACAGAAGTCGCAAACCCCTGCGGTCCCGTCCTGAGCGATGAAGGCAGCGAGATTCGCGTCGGTAATGCATCTCTGACACACGACCTCAGACCCCAGATAGAGCACGCCGTGGTCGTCGCTCGCTGCAAGTCGGTCCTTTACACCCACGTTCACGATGGTAGGGCTGCAGCGCTAGATCGCGGCAACACCCTGTGGGGTCCGATGGCGCCGGTGCGGGAGCAACAGCAGTAACAACTGTTATAGTTGTGTTCATGGCACGGACCAAGCAGACGCCGGGGCAACGGCTATGGCTGAGCCTCAGCCGCGCGGACGGGTATGACCAGCAGGCAGCCGTAATCGCGCCACCAGAGGGGGCAGGTCGGATGGACCCCCAACAGGCCACGCAGAATTGGTTCCGCGGGATGTCGAAGCAGATCAAGGAGTCGTTCCCGCACAAGTTTCGCCAGGCGAGAGAAGACGCCGGGCTCACTCAACAGCAGCTCTCGGAAGTTGCGGAGCTGTCCGTGACGGGATTGGCGATGATTGAACGCGGGGAACGCACACCTAGCCTCGACACCGCCGCTCGCATTTGTTGGGCACTCGACGTGGCGTCGGGGAACGTCTAGGGCGCGCATGCTCCACCCCGCTGCTGAGATTGTCCTGAGGAACCTTGCGGACGAAATCCGTGCCGACGCTGGCCGCAGACGCGCCCGTGTGCTCCTCACCATTCTCGGCGCCGGTCCCGACAACGTTCGCAAGTACGTCAACGAGCTCGACGCGATGCTTGGGACGGATAGCCCCGGCCTTCCGGCACTCCTCGCACTCGTTCAAGTCGCCGAGCGAGCCGTGGACGGCGCACAGAAGACGGTTCCAAGACAGCACTTCCTGTCGCAGGTCGTCCAGCGTCGATGGGAAGAACCCGTGCCTCGCCGTGGGAAGGTTCTCAAGTACTACGATCTCGACACCGGCGACGACGACTTCGACACGACTAAGAACCTCGGGGTCGTCTTCCACTTCGTCCACGTTGACAGCCAGACCACCGAGGATCTGTGGGGCGTCCTCGAGAATGACCTGAACCGAGCGGTCGACCCCGCGCTCGCCGGGACCGCGCTAAGCCCAGCTCAGCTTGACACGGTGAAGGAATGTGTCGCTCTGCACTACATCCGCAACCCGCAGATCGTGAAGCCCCACCATGATGGCTTCGCTGTCGCGAGGCAACAGCAGACGGACCGCCTCATCGAGCTGGGCCTGGCAGACCAGGCGTACTACGACCAGCACGGGTTGTGGCCCGCCGGTCCTCAGGCGCGTCAAGAGGGAGCAGACCTTCTGCAGGCTCGTATGGCCGGCTACCACGCATCGGGCGGTTTGTTCCGTCTCTCGATTCAGCGGCTCTTCGAAACCGTCCGCGACGACTGGTTCGACCGGATGAACCTCGAGCTCGTCGTGCCCGCATCCAGCAGCAAAGAGTTCCTCGTGGGCGATGTCCCGGCGCTGACGGTGGACACGGCGACGAAGGCCGCTGGCATCCGAAATGGCGTGGCGATCGGCAACGCCGACCTGATTTTCATGCCGCTGGCTCCGAAGCTCGTGGCGATTGTGGGGACGGGGACAGGGGTGCGCACGGCGGATGACGCGGAGGTCGACGAGTTCAATCGGTACCAGGTGACCGGGGCGTCGAAGTTCGTCTACTGCCGCCCTGGCCTAGACTTCTCGAGGGAGATCACGACGTGGCGTCCGCCAGCGGCTCCGATGAGCGCGCCCCCCGCTGCGCCGCCAGCGCCCAACCCGTGATGGACCGCTGGATCGATGTGTGCCGATCGGGGTGGCGCTACTTTGAGGCAGACTTCCGTGGTGCGTGTGGTGCAAAATCCTGTGGTGCGTGCACCACGAAAAACGCACACGCCGCGGTAAATAATGGTCCGTCACGGTCACCTATTGTCACTTGAAAACGCCGATTGTGCAGCCGGTATTTATCAGGATGCAGGTAGTAAAACTGCACCCTTTTCTTGCCAGGGTGAGGGTCGCGGGTTCGAATGGGTTCTTGCGTGCCGCCTTGTCTTGCGTCCGAGTTAGAGCCGAAGACGGCGAACCGCTTCCGGTCACCGCCGGGACTCAACACCGACCGACACGCAACACCGACCGACACGCCGACGACGCCAAACGGACTCGGACGCTTCGTCGGACCGTTCCATCTCGCGAATATCCCGCGGCCGCCGCCGTTCATGGCGGTTCGTCGGAGAGTAGATAACGTCCCGACCTGCCATGATGATCCGCTCCAGTTCGCGAGCGTACGGCCGACCGCCCTTCCCAAGCGGGGGACACTCGCACCGTCCTTCTTCGCGAGCACGGCTGACACGGGTCCGCCGAATCAATGAGCGCGCCACGTCGACGACCGACGGGCAACCTCGAAAATCGTCTCGACCGATACCTCGTCCAACGCTTCGGGCTGTTGTTCGAGCCATCTTCGCAGCTTGCGGCGGTTCACGACCTGTATGTCGCCAGGCTGCTCCTTGATGGTGAACGAGCCAGCGTTCACGACGACGATCACCCCCCGTGCGTCGACTGCCATTCCGCTGGCCTTGCTCAGGATCCTCCCAACCCGTGCGGCTTCGTGTCGGCTCTTACGCACGTAGGGGTGTCGGTGACCGTTCACCATGAAGACGTCGCCGGCGACCCAGATGCTGGCTTCCTTGTGATGCTTCGTGTTCAGCGCGAACACACCGCGAGGCCCGACGACGAGATGGTCGATGTCCGAACCCTTGTTGCCAACCGCAACCGAGTTCAACACATGCCAGCGTTGTCCAAGCTCCATGAGCTGCCTGGCGACGAGTTCCTCACCCTTTCCGCCCATTCGCCATGCTCGCTCGTCGGTGTGCACCCGGAAAAGCCGAGCGAGCCGGGTCAGAACGGGTCGTTCGCGCTGCTCGGCGACCGCCCGTGCTCCGACTCCTTCACCGGGAAGGTTCTTCGCGAGGTCGACCCATAACGCGTCGTTGTTGGTCGGCGAACCGGCAGCCGCGACCTCGTTGGTGGCCACCTCGTCAGGGGACGGCGAGGAATATTCATCACTGGCGTTCGTCCTTGACCGTGCGATGTCTCGGTCACCGGCAGGGCTCGCGGCGTGTCCCGCGCTTCGCTGCGCCCTCAGCCAATCAGCAACGGCGCGCTCGAAGAGCGCGGCACGAACGGGCACCAAGATCACATGCTTGCCAGTGCGGAGATCGAACCGTCCGATGACACGCCCGTCCGCCTCCTCGACGTATAGAGACTCCGTGCCGAAGCGCTGCCGCAGCCTCACTGATACCTGGCGAGTCGAGTCCTCGTCGTTGTCGCTCATGTCCGCCTCCGAGGTCCGCCACCTTCCATCGGCGGATTGCGAGGTGCGCTTGAGCAGGCGCGGGGAGTGCGAGAGTGCGAACTTGACGGAATTCAGTCATCGCGCGTCGGGGGTTCTCCTCTGATCGCTCATGACCCCGTGTCATAGTCTGAACAAGAAGCATTTCGAGCGTCGGGCCAGAACCCGAAGGTCGAAGCACAAGAAATCCGTCCCTACTTTTGCCAGTTTTGTCTGCAAGCCGTCAATCGACCGACCTGCCCTGTCGTGGTTGCCGCGGAGAATGCCCTGGTAGAGCTGCATTCAGGCCTACTGGCACCGACACAAACCGAGCCCAGAGAAGACTCAGAGAGGTCTCATAACCCAAGCGCTGGGCGGGTTCAGCCCGAAGAGTCCTGTCGACATGCTCTGGCCCATCGGGAGTGGAAAGGCGACCTCACTGAGATCCGTCTCCCGGGCTTGACTTGCCGCCTCCAGGGTGTATCGTGTAAGCGCTAACAAGTTGTTGCTTACAGGAGGCCATGATGACTCAGTTCATTTACGTCGAGAACCAGCGCCATGACCTGCCATCGGATGAGGTCGACGCTGCTGAGATCCGCAGGCTCGGCAGCATCCCGGATGACAACAAGGTCTACCGGGAGACCCCGGGGATCGAGCCCGATCCTGAGATTCCGGATGGCAAGTTCAAGGTCCACGAGGGCGAGAAGTTCTACGCCGTTCCCCCGGGAACATTCGGTTGTGGCCATGACTGCCGATGAGGAGATCTCGGACCTGACCGCCGCCTACGGGGGCGATGTCCAAGTCGTGCCATCCGGGCAGCGATATCTCGTCCTGGAGAGTTTTCCGCTCGGCGACGGGTGGGCACCGCCCGTCTCCCAACTTGCGATCCACATCACCGGCTATCCAGAAGCCGCACTCGATGGCTTCTACGTCCCCGGCCACGTTCGGCTCACGTCTGGAACTCAGCCCACCAACGCAAGTCTGACGTCAGTCATAGGGTCCGAGCTGTGGTGGGCGATGTCGTACCACGCCTCGGCATGGCGCCCAGGCCACCACAACCTGCGCAGCTTTATCGGTCTTGTACGGCAACGATTCGCAGAGGCGCGTTGATGGAACTCATTTGGGCATCGGGACTTCGCCCCCGCATTCGAGCCGAGCTACTGAGCCGCGCTCCGCATGAGCACGGAGGAGCGGTCTTTGCGCGCATTGATTCACGAGGTTCCCGGGTTCTCGCGATCGACTACTCGGTGCCAGCGGATCATGAGATCGACACTTCCGGTGAGGATGCCCTCCGGATAGAGCCGGGGTTCTGGGCGCGAGTCGCAAAGGAAGGCCGCCGACGAAAGCTCTCGGTGCTGCCAGTTCACACGCATCCGTTTGGGCACACCCAGCCGCAGTTCTCGATGACCGACGTTCTAGGTGAACAACGGCTTCTGCCGGTGCTCGAACGTCTTACTGGTTCTGGCACTGGTGCCATCGTCATCGGGCCAGCAGGCGAGTCCGTTGGAGTTTGGGACAACAAGGAGGAGCGAGTTACCGCCGGTTGCCGAGACATCGGAATTGCGCCCAGATCCCACGTTCCTGATCGTGCGGCGAGAAGCAAGATGTTCTCTCGCAATGTGCTCGCCTTCGGTCAGGAGGGCCAAGCACGACTGTCACAGCTGTGCGTTGGAGTTGTCGGGGCAAGCGGTACCGGCTCGCACGTGTGTGAACAGTTGATTCGCCTTGGAGTTGGACGACTTATCGTGATCGATCCGGATCGCATCGGCATCGAGAACCTCAACCGAATCGTGACGGCCTTCCGAGCCGACGCTCGCCGGAGGCGATTCAAGCCGAACGTGATCTCCCGATACGCAAAGAAACTCGGTGGTCCGACAATCGTCGAACCCCTAAAGAAGGACGTTCTCGATCCAGCCGTTGCCCAACGCCTCCTCGGTGCCGATGTACTCTTTGCATGCACCGATACCGTGAGCAGTCGTGCGGTGCTCAATCGCATCGCGATTCAACGATTTATTCCTCTCTGGGACTGCGGCACCGAGATCTCTGGAACCGACCAGAATCGACTTCGCGTGTTTGCGCGAGTGCGGACGGTGTTCGCCGGCTCGGCGTGCTTGCTGTGCATGGGAGTGATTGATCCCGATCAACTGCGAATCGAAACCCTGCCGCCGGCAGAGCGAGAGCGGGAGAGAAGCCTGGGCTACATCAGAGACGCCGACGTCCCGGCTCCGGCTGTCGTGTCACTCAACGGCGTTGCGGCCTCCCTGGCCGTCATGAGGTTCCTTGAGTGGGCCGTCAGTGAGGAGCCAATTGCTCCTGGCCAGTGGGTCTACAGAAGCTTCGCCGGAGATGTTCGGTCCGTCGAGGCCGAACGCCGAGAAGATTGCCCCGTTTGCGGCGTTGACGGGCGCCTCGGTCGCGTCGATCTAGACGTCCAACTGTGATGACCCTCGATCTACCCGAGACGACCGTGAGCTACGATCGCGACGTCATGAGCAGCGCTTATAGCGATGTGATCCGCAACGAGCGACTCCGCTTGGGTTGGAGCCAGCGGACGCTCGCTCGGAATGCGGGCGTGACGCCAGGGTATGTCGCACTGCTGGAGAAGGGAACCAGAGTCCCCGGCGATGACCTGTGGGGCAGGCTCCAACGTCTGCTCGGCGTCGCCGAGGCGTCCAGCGTCGAGACCCAGGTCGCGACGGCGTTCGGTCACTTTCAAACGCCTGCTCTTGCCGATCTACTCTCGGCTACTCGACAAATCGAGATGGACCTTCCGCTTCCCGAGGAGTCTGACTGGTTTGAACGTGTCCCATTCACCACGGTGGTGGGTGCACTTGGCTCCGGAAAGACAACATTCGTTGGACGATGGTTGGCTCGCGTAGGCGAAACCACGGGCCGCCAGATTGTGTGGGTACAGCTCACTCCAAATTCGTCTCCGCAGATGGTGGAGTCACAGATCCTCGTCCAAACTTCTCCTGAAGGCGCTTCGCTGCCTCAGTTGAGTTCTCGTAGGCCTGGGGCACTTGCGCTCACTTTGGCGCGCCATCTTGAATCGGGCAGGCGTGTGCCCGTCATCCTCTGTTTCGACGATTGGGACTCGAGTATCGGCGGCGCGCACGGCGTGGTGCCCGAACTGGCGGCGATGTTGCAGAGGACACCCGTCGTCGCCACAACGGAGAATGCTCGTTCCAGCGTCGGCGGAGCCACGGTCCGACCAGTGCCCAAACCCACAGAAGCTGACTGGCAGGGTTGGTGCGACCAGTGGTTGGTTCCGCAGTCCGTTCGTTCTGACTTCCTGAATCGGGTCCATCACAATGTGCTCGCCGCGTCGATGCTTCGTGGTGCTGTGTTCTTCTCGTCAGACGTGGGTGACACCAGGGCGCTGGAGGCCAGCTGGCGGCAGGTTGTAACCACACTGCCCGCACAAGCGGAGTTTGCGTGGTCCAGCGTCGTGCATGAGTGCCTTACCCGAGTTGGCGACATTGCGAACCGGGTATTGCATCTTGCGGCCTCGGCGATTGAACCGGTGCCCCGAACCTGGCTTGGTGACGACGCGAATACGGCCGACACGTCGAAGCTTGTTCAGTACCGTTTGGCGCGGACCGTGCAGTGGAAGGGCCTGAGCAGCATTGCAGTCCACCCAGTGTTGCGAGCCCACAATCCAACGATGGAACATGGCCAATTCTCGGGACTCACCCAGGCATCTCCAGAGCCAGCTCTTGTCGACCTGTTACTGAATCTCAGCATGCACGAAGAGGCGGCCCAGGGAATCAGTGCTTTAGTTGAGCAGTGGCTGCCAACGTCGGAAGCTCCGGCGTACTTGATTGATTGGGTAGATCGCCTTCCAAGTGAGACGGCCAGTCGCTTTCCAATGGTCTTGTTTGGATTGGTGCGCGCCCTCGCCCTACGAGCAGGGGCTGGCGATCTCACGCGAGCGGCAGCATCCGTTGAGGAACTGCTGACGCATTCACTCACGGAAGGACAGCGATGGCAGATCCTCCGCCTAGGCGCTGACGTGGCGATTCGCAGGCTCGACTATGGTCAGGCGACTGCCTTTGTGGAAGCTGCCGATCAGCTGCTCCAACTGTCAGCCGGCAGCTTCGATGCGCGAGCACTTGGCGTTCTCCGTTCGCGCATTCACTGGGAGCAGTGCGAGTTTGATGACGCACGATCGGCGCTGGGCTTGGGAACTGGCGGCGATCAAGTTGAAGATGCTCGACACTTCAGCTGGCTTGGACGGGCTAGCGCGTCGCTCGGCGATTATGCGACTGCCGCACGAGTGGTGAATCAAGGAATTGAGCTGTCGCGGCGGTCACGATCCCTTCGGCCCGAGGGTTACAACGCAGTGTTGCTTGCAGAGTACGAACTGGTAAGAGGGAATCTGAGTCGTGCCCGTCGTTTGGCGGAACGGAGCTCTCACATCGCCGACGAGCGCGGACTTAGCAACCTCCATGCCCAAGCTCTCGGAGTTCAAGCAGAAGTTGCTTCCGCCCAAGGCGAGGCCAAAGAGGCAGATCGCCTGCTGGAGATGGCAATCAATGCCGTGACCGAGCGCGGTGACGACGTGTGGGCGAACGCCTACTTGCTGGTCGTTCAAGCACGACTCGCCCGGTTCCAGCCAAGATGGCCCCAGCTTTGGTCCTTGGCCCAGAGCCTTGAGAATGAAGCGATCGCACTGGGGGAGCGAGCAGAGCATCATCCCGTCGTGAGTGCACTGCTGATCGAGAGTGCTCATTGCTGGACCGCATCCGGATACTCGCACCGTGCCCGGCAAATAGTGGACGTGCTCTCGCAGAGGCGTGTTGACTGGCGCACGTCCGGTGAGATGCAGTTGGTTGACCTTGTGACTCGCCCCGATTGCGGCGATGACGAGAGGAATCAAGGTGTCGCAGCACTATTTCAGCGCGCGCGTGACGCCGGAGCCCCCTACCTGGCCGCAACGTGGGCCTACCTTGCCAGTACGTACCGGCTGGTGACTGGTGATGAATCCATCGCAGACACCTACGGGGTGTGGGTCGCAGAAGTCGCTGAGGCCCGAGGGTGGCCCGTCTTGGCGTCGAAGGCACGAGCATTCGCTCCCAGCGCTGAACTCCCGCCCGAACGGGGCCACCTGGTTCAACGCCCTGATGGCACTACCACCCTTGTCGCCCCTCGACGTCGGCAGCGTTCTTCCCGGACGGACCCGGAGGTGCCCCTTCCAGATCCGTTTGACGAATAGGTCCCAAGATGGCCGAACACGGGCCGTGGTTTCCACCACTCGATCAGCTGTACGGTGACCGGCCCGCCGCCGATGATCCACGAGAGCTGTTCCAGGGGGATGTGTTCTCTGACGTGCCCTGCCCTCGGTATCCAGTCGCTCCGGGTGACGATGACCCCACGCCACACCATGGCCGAAGTCTGGCCATGGTGGTTGGTCACCCATGTGAGGTGTCACCGGAGGAGAAAGGCGCCGCGTTTCCTTGGCGGACGATGTGCGCGGTGTTTGAGGACAAGGATGCCCGTTTGACGTTGGATGGAGAGGGACACTTCTATGCCTTCCCTCTCCCAGATCTCCGCCAGGATGGCAAGACGTGGTACGTGGATTTCCGCTTTCTCACCGTCATCCACAACGAATGGCTCACGCCCGAGAGGAGAGTGGCCGTACTGTCTCCTGAAGGTTGGTATGCGCTCCAGCGCAGGTGGATTCACTTCTTCACCAGGGTCGAGATGCATCCGACTGACATCGTCGACGCGGCTGTAGATGCCGACGGAACGCCACTGCATCCTGACGCCTAGTGAAGCTTCTCAGCGGACTTGACCGCAACTCCGGTGGGCAACGGCACATTGCGAACACCTCCGCGGGCTTGTGCCACGAGCCGGTCCCAACGTCCACCTGAGGACCCCCGGTCGGCGCCCATGATCTCGTGGGTTCATTCCTGCCCCGGTCAGTGCAACGTCATGCACGCGGAAAGATAGCGTCTCAGCCGTCGGGGCTCAGGGTTGTGACCAAGCGGTACTCCCGACCAGCGCCTCGACGACACCGGACCCCCCCTTCCACTGCTTCTCACCCTAGGAACAGGGCATATCCAGTACTGAGATCGCACGCGACCGACGAGGTCACAGAATCCAAGGGTTCCCGTGCTCTTTCCCTTGCGGCCCGAATGCCTTTGGCTGCCTCCGTCGGTCGCGGGAGGAGGGTTCACGCCGAGCCATCGAGCCCAGGTCCCGGCGTCGAACCCAGAAGACACGCAGCAACGCTCACGCACGCCGGTACGCTTCAATCCAAGGTGCCGCAGCCACTCGGGGAGAACGTGCTCCTGTGTCAGAGGACCCTCGGCACCACAGAAGAAACCCCTCTTTAGTTTGGCGACGACGGGAGGCCCCTTCTTCCGCACCTTTCCCGAGGTCATGCCCAGTCCACCCAGCTAATCACGCGCTCGGAGCCGGCCAGGCCGGATCGTCAGCAACGCCGGCAAGCTCAAGATCCCTCTGACTTGCGAGCGAGAATGAGAAGACAGGGCTGCCGTCTTCGTGGCGCTTGGCATTCGGCGTAACCTTGGCAACTGTGCGGCCGAAACGGATCAGGACGCCATCTGGATGTGCGACCACTGCCTCGATCCGCTCGGGATATACCGCTACCGCGCCAGGTACCCTCTGGCCCGTTCGCGTATCCCACATGTCGAGGCTCCAGGCAGAGTCCGGATTCACGGCGAACTCGTAGTCGCCAGCTTTCACGCGCATGTCGTCCCACTTTGCTCGAAGCTCCGCGGTCCTGCGCCGCACCAGCTGCATCGGAACGCCATGCGACAGAGCGGTCTCGATCGGAACTGCGGTCAGGTCGTACTCGATTCCGTACCCAAAGTGGTTCAGCAGCTCCTCGATCCGATTCACGGGCATACGGACGCCGCCCGCCTCCCACCGAGCGACGGCGGGCTGCTGCAGGCCGAGCTGTTCTGCTAGCTCCCGCTGAGATAGGCCGGCGTCTTCGCGCAGCTTCTTGAGCACCAGCCCGATGTCCCGCGCCTCTGTCATAACACGGTATGTTATCACCCCGTGAACTCCTCGAGTGTGCGTGCCAGCGGACCGGCGGAGCGACCGGGCCGCCGAGCTCGTTCCAGCAATGCCTGTGGTTGTGATGGCTGACCGTCACGTAGCAGCTGCCCGACGGCGGTCACCATCACACAGGACGGGGCGACGCAATGGCGCTCCGCGGCAAAGTTTGCGAAGCTGACGAGCCAACCCTGTGGGTCGTCAAGCGCTGACAAGAGGTTCTCGGCCTGGGTGATCGGCCTTGTCGGGCTGCGAGTCCAGCACCGGTGACACATCCCTTCGCGAAGGACCGGCCTCCGTCGGTCGAACGAACCCCGTATTCCAGGTTGCCGGTCGCGCAGAAGCCCCGAAGCGTCATGGCAGACGTAAGCCGTGGCACGACAAGCAAGACCGTCCATGCCGGTACTTGGCAGGTTTGAGAAACTCCGGCCACCATCTTCGGGGACGGATATAGGCGAGCACTACTCCCACCGTCCCCGGTCACGATGAGCCACACCTTCGATCCCGATGGGGATGTCCAGCAACCGCCGGCACTGCACGCCGCGCGTCCCATACGCTCCGCGCGAGGTAGATGAGGAGGAGATCGATGAGTGCATTTCGAATTGGCAATGAAGCACTCCGCCAGAGCCCTCGGGTGCAGGTCACACTAGAGGATGCGTCTGGCGGCTCGGCCCAGACACTGGCGCACGTGACAGCAACGACAGCCGACACTGACCGGAGCGCGACCGCAGCCGCTGTGCAGACGGCGGCTGACGTCTACACGAAGTGGATCCCGGGTGATGTTTTGGCCATATTTCTGGCGCTGACCACGGCTTTCCGAGGCACTCTTCCAGCCGGCAAGTCGGGCGCAGTCACACCCCACGGCTGGGGACTTCTCGTCACCGGGTTTGCCTTGGCCGTTGGACTCGCCGTGCTCGGAGGAGTCGCCGCGAATTTGAGCCAGACGGTATCGAAGCGACTGACCACGCCCGAGATCACGGGGAGGGCGGTACTGGCCGCGCTTGCGTTCGGTTTCTGGTCGCTCACCGTCCCGGGCGCATGGTGGCAGGTGGAGCAGTGGAACCGAGGAGTTCTGGCTGCGACCTCGTTCGCCATCTCAATCATCTTCGCGCTGGTTGCCGAGATCACCGTGTCGTTGCTGAGGAAGATGTAGTAGAAGGAAGGAGTACTAGGCTAGAAGGATGGACGGAGGGTCGATGTCCCTGTTCGACGTGGACGAGCCGCTATATGTCCCTTCGGTAACAAGCGGTGGCATGCGTGCGCCCAGCGCCCCGACCTGGCTCAAGCTTCCGTTTACCCTGCAAGAGCAGCTCGGCATCAACTGGTGCTGGGCTGCTGTATCGCAGGGCGTTGCGGAGTTCTACGGAATCGGCAGTTGGACACAGTGCGAGATCGCATCGCGTACGCTGCCAGGTTCGAGGAACTGCTGCACCGCCACACCCCGCGGTGGCCCTTGCGACGAGACTTACTACCTCCACGAGGCTCTGACTACCGTCGGGCATCTGGGTGGCCCGCCTACTGGGCCGTTGTCCGCCACTGAAATCCAAGCCCAGCTGCAACAAAATCGGCCGATCGGCGTCCGGATCCGCTGGCAGTCCGGCCGCGGTCATTTCATCGTCCTGACGGGCTACCTCGATGGACGCCGTTCGTATGTCGAGGTTCATGACTCAGCCAGCGATTCCCGTGATCCGACAGAGCTGAGCCTGACGCACCTAATGACGAGGTACGCTGGGCTTGGAATTTGGAGTCACAGCTTCGTGACAATGTGAGGTAGTCAGTGATCAAGATCCCTCGTCCGCCAGAGCGCTCGTGGCAAGCGGTACGGGAGGGTATCGCCGACTTGCTCGAGGCTGATCCATCGCGAAGCGAGCTCATCGGAGCGGGCGGCGAGACGAGCCCGATGCTCACTGCGCCGCATCGGTCCTACGTGCTTGCGCTCGCTGACCTCATAAACGACAAGGGTGTCGGTGCAGCACACCCTACCGGGTGGCGGTTCCTGGTCCGCGATGGGGATCGGTTTCTCGGCGTGGGCGAGACGGAGGAAGTCTCACAAGCAGAGAGCGACTTCGCTCAATTCGACTCGGCTTCGTTGGCCTTGCGCACCGCTGGCGCCCTTCGGGAGGTTGAGGCTCGAGCTACGAGCCTCAACCAAGACTTCGAGGTGCGCTACCTGCGAATCCCCGAAGTGTTGTGCAGTGGACTCTGGCTGCACGGAGTGAGGTCCGACCTGCTGATGATACTCGAGACCGCGCGGCCGAGACCTCAAGCAGCCGATCATGATCTCGTCGAAGCGGAGGAATACCTTCGCGCACTGGCGGACGAGGTGCGAGCCGAGCCTGTCGCCGATGATGACCTTATCGGTGGTTCGCTGTAGAGGCTGGAGCATGCGAGATCACAATCGCGCCGTTGCGCTGACCCGCCTTGGAGCGATCCATGGGGGAGAAGATCTCCTTATCGGCACGACGACGTCGCAGCAAGGAACCGCGATCCTCATCGCGTCGATGTCGCGGAGGTGATTCGGGAGAGAATCAGATGCTCGCTCCATTCGCGGACCTCCCGGGCCGCTCGCCGATTCGTTGCCAGGCGGTTCGCTTGGCAGCCATGTTGGCAACCAAGACACTCGACATCAGCCGACGCTGACAGACCCCGATGAGTATCGTCGCAGGTCACGGGCATACTTCGACGCCAATCGACACCCCGAGGCTACCTACGAATCAGACGCTGGCCGTGCCCGAGTTCGCCTGTGGCGCTCCACTGCCTTCCGGGCAGAGGGACATCGCGGCATCTAAACTGGCAGCCACCAGACTCGACATAAACCGACGCTGACGGGCCACGACCGAATATCTTCCCAGTTAGGGGCACACTTCGACACCAATCGACACGCCAAGGCTACCTGGCAGTTGTGCCACTGGTCCCGATCGGTAGGCACGGTGCAGACTCGCTACACGTTTCAGGATCCCACGTAGGAGATGTGTTCGGCGATCAGATAGTCGAGTCGCTGATTCAACGTCGTCCAAGCGTGCAAGGAGACGGAATACTTCACACCATGTCGGACCCACGGCAGCATGACGTGCCCGCCGTTGTAGTTCTCCGATGACTGAGGGCAATCGACTACCGTCCCAATCGCGCCGCGGACCTTCACAGTTGTGATCGCCTTCGAACTCAGGCAGAAGGGAGACGGTATCGGCCATACACCACCGTGAATCGGCCATACACCACCGTGAATCGCCGGGTAGAGCGGCTCCGCCTCAATCACGAGATGGCCAGAAGGAGTTGGCCCCGGCACACCCACATAGTTCGCCATGACCCCAAAGTAGTAATCAAGGACGAACACATGCTGAGGGAGCGGCACGCACGGCGGCGGCAACAGAGGCGGGCCGATGTCGCACTCTGGCCCTCCACCGTTTGGCACCGGGACTGGTATCAGTCCAGGGCAGGGAACCGAGTATTTGAGCACTTTGGCTGCAGCCTTACATTGGCGAACGAGAACTCCCCCGGTGCGCTAAATAAACCCCCCAGCCTCCGCGTCACCTCGTGGAGGAGCGGACAGGGGATACCCTGCTGCCGCTGCCTGGGCGGGCGTCTCATAGCAAGCCACCGGTTGCCGACTCGCGGGCGGGCCACCACCAGGGAAGCCCCCCGGATAGCTACGATGGTTTGCGAATGCCCGCGCCGCTTGCTCGTCGTTACATTAAAAAGTCCCAGCGACCCTCTCGAATCCCGCACCCAATGTAGTAGTCGTCGGCTGCGAGCGCGACGAGCCTACGCACCCTGTGAGCGCTATCACCGCTAGTGACACGGAAAGGACCGAAGGAACCTTGCCGACTAACGTGTTGTGTCTTCGGTGTCTCATAGCTGTTACCCATTCCGTGGTGTCCGGGGAGCTAATCCGCCGGACGCTTGCCCGTTGCCGGCCCTTGACCGACAACTCCCTCCTCGAGCGGGTGAAGCGACCATTCGCCTCCCAGCCGCAGTCTGCAACGATCCTCTGAGCCGTCGCTCGCCAGCGAGATCGCAGGAGGACACCCGGCCTTCGCGACCGGCTCCGCTCCAGGTCCTCGCTCCCTGTGGAAAGCCACGATACCGCGCTAGGCGGGCCGACGGGTGTCGACGTTTCTGTCTGGGGATGATCACCCCGTTCTGGGACGACGACCACGTCGTCGGGCGGCGCCTGGCTTGTGAAGGCCGGACGACGACGCGCGCCGAGGTGTGTCCCGCCTTCGAGATCGGCGACAACACGCTCCGGCGCTGGATCCATCTTCGACGACGACGTCCTCGGCTCGCCCCCGACTTGGCGGGGGCAAAGGGCCTTCCAAGCTCACTGCGGCGCTGACGGTGCGCATCCGATCCGAGCGCTCCGCGCCGAGGACTGATCGCGGTCGCAGCGCGACGGGCCTCCACCGACACGGTTCGCGGGGCGTGTGGCAACCTGCCCTCCAGAGAGCCCGCCAAGGCTGCCGGTGGTGATCTCGCCTCGGCTCACCGGCGCCCCTGACGTCGAGCGGGCAGCGAGCCTCCCGGTGTCAGGCGCCCTGCTCATATTGCCGGCGCTGTCGGTAACCGGCCTGATCGATGCGTTCGGCTGGGCGTATGCGAACGGGCGGGAGCTCGCTCCGGTCCCTCGTTCTTGCCCTAGCGGTGTTCTACGCCCTGCAAGGCGAGCCGGGCGCCGAGGCCCGATCGGCCTTGGGCGCTTGATCGGCCTCGACCGTGCGCCCGAGGTGGGCACTATCCGCCGGCGCATGGACGAGGCCGCCGGATTGAGGCGATCGGGCGAGATCATCGGTGACGCCCGCCACCAGGCGAGCGGCCGCGTGCCGCGCCTTCCACGGCGGCTCGGAGCTCCCTGCACATCTCGCCCGGTTGCGGATCGCCATGACGGCCGACATCCGACAACTGGGTCACCGACGCACGCGTCAGCGCCGTGCTCGTGTCGAAACTGCGAGCCGATGCGGGCCTTTCCGGCGAGCTCGCCCGTGCGTTGACCGAGGTGCGTCGGCTGCTCGGTGCCGATGCCCGCCCGAGCCTTACCCGGGAGGCTGGAGCCTGGCGTGCTTTAACGAGATCGTCCGGCCGGGCTTGACATGCTCGCCTATCGGAAGGGACCGCTCGTCCCCGAGTCCGAGCGCTCGTTCATGTCGTCGCAGAGACCAACGGCTCCGCGCACCTCAGCACCTGCTCCTCGCCGATCGCGGGGCGCGCATCGCCTATAACAACGGGGCGCCACTTGTTCTCCTGCCGCCAGGTGACCCGCCTGGACGAGAGGACCGGTCATCAGACCCAGGTCATCTCTACCTGGGCCCTGATCGAAAGGCGTCAGAGGTCACATGCTCATGTTCCTCCGGTGCCGGGACGAGAACCGGTTCAGTTTCAAGCGCCCAGGCGGCCTCGATGCCATAGACTCCTACGGGAAAATCGCGGACTACACCACCCGCCTTGTCACCGACCCAAAGAAGAACAAGGCGAAAAGGGTGCTCGATGAGGCCAGGGCGAGCCTGGCGGCCGTCGAGGCAATCGAGGGACAGGTGGCCCTCTTCGGAGAAAAGGCCGGCAGTAAAGAGGTCACCAGAAGCGATTGCACGACGCCATCATGATGGGGGCCTTGGAACGCCGAGTCGGCCTCGCCCAGGCGCTCGGGTCCCACTTTCTAACGCCACGAGAACTCACGCCTTGATGTCCGAGGCATTCAAGTACCAGCCGACCTCGAGATCGCCGGCGACGAGCTGCACGTGCGAATCAAGGCGCTGTCTGCTCCCCGACAGGAGCCGGGCCATCGCAGGGTTGTGCACCGAGCTCACCGCCACCGAGACGCTCTACCCGGGCATCAAGCTTTGCCTCGTGTTGAGCGTGAAAGGCTGCTGAGCCTCAGATGCGACCCGAAGACTGCTCAGAAATATTCTGCATCCATGCCCGCAGTCCTGTAATCGTCGCTATCGCCCCCGGGACGCAAGCAGTCCGGGTCCCTGGGACGCGGCCGCCGCGGCGATGGTCTTGGCCGTACTGATGGGTCGGGTACAACCTCGACCTCCACATGGAGGACCACTCGAATCGAAAACGTGGCCGCGTCTCTCGACCACAATGGCACGAGCGGCAAGCTCTGCCTGAAGGCCGCTTCGACTGTGAGGTTCGTCCAGTTGCGCCGGGAGCAGGCCGCGCCGCTAGCGCACTACCGTTGGGCTATGCGCGTCGTCGGTACAGCCGGGCACGTCGACCACGGCAAGTCCACCCTAATCCGCCATCTCACCGGGACGGACCCGGACCGCCTCGCCGAGGAACGCCGGCGCGGTCTCACGATCGACCTCGGCTTCGCCGCGATGGTGCTGCCGTCGGGGACGGAGGTGGGCTTCGTCGACGTCCCAGGGCATGCCCGGTTCGTAAAGAACATGCTCGCGGGCGTCGGAGCGATCGACGCGTGCCTGTTCGTCGTGGCGGCGAATGAAGGCTGGAAACCCCAGTCCGAGGAGCACCTCCACATCCTCGAGCTGCTCGGCATCAAGCACGGCGCCGTTGTCATCACGAAGGTTGGGCTCGTCGACGAGGAGCGGCTCGAGCTTGTCCAGCTAGAGCTCGCCGGGCACATCGAGAGCACCTTCCTCGATGGGGCAGAGGTGGTGGCTGTCGATGTCACTGCGGGTTTCGGGCTCGAGGGCGATCGCGGGCTCATTGCCACGCTGGAGCGCCTCGTCGCCAGTACGCCCCCGGCGTCCGACCTCGGCCGCCCCCGGCTCTTCGTCGACCGCTCCTTCGCCCTCCCTGGGCTGGGCACGGTCGTCACCGGCACGCTCTCGGGAGGCCGGGTTGCGCTGGACGACCGGCTTGTGATCGAGCCCGGGCGGTCCAAGGTGCGGGTGCGAGGCCTCCACAGCCACGGCTGCGCTTTCGCCGAGGCGCTGCCGGGCCGGCGCCTCGCCGTGGGCCTCTCCGGAGTCGCCCACCACGAGGTCCACCGAGGCCAAGCGCTCATTCGGGAGGGGCAATGGCACCTCAGCTCGAGGGTCGACGCCTCCCTCCGGGTGCTCGCCGGCCTTGACCATGCGGTGAGCCGCAAGGGTGCCTTCGTCGGTCACTTCGGGTCGGGCGAGTACCCGGTAAGAATGTCGTTCCTCACAGGCAAGAGCGAGATCGGGCCGGGAGAGACCGGCTTCGTGCGCCTCCGTCTCCCCGTCGCCCTCCCGCTCGTGGCCGGCGACCGGTACGTGCTGCGCGAGTCGGGCCGGGCCGAGACGGTCGGGGGCGGGGAGGTTCTCGACGTCGCCCCGGTTCTAGCGCCCTCGAGAGCGGCACCAAACCGGTCTGTCGATCGGGTGGTCGAGGAACGGGGCTTCGTCGATGCCGGCGAGCTCGAGCGCCTCACCGGCGAGCGCCGAGTGCCCACACTGTCGCACTGGGTCGTTGCCGCCGCCGCTCTCGCGGCCGCCGAGGAGGAGCTTCGCCGCGCAGTGCGAGTTGCCGGAAAGGCAGGCGTAGATCTCGCTGTACTCAGCGACCGACAGCGCGCCCTCATCCCGCGGCTCGGCGATCTCGTGGTCGTGGACAGCCGGCTGTGCTCGGAGGATCACGCCCGCTTCGGGCCCCGCCTCGAGGCGCACCCGTACCTCGTCGCGCTCGGCGCCTCGTTGTTCAACCCTCCACCGCCACAAGGCGTGAACCGGTCAGAGTTGCGGGCGCTCGAACGACACGGACTCGCCGTCGAGTGCGACGGCATCTGGTTCGCCGCGTCGGCACTCGATCGCGCGGCGGAAACCGTTGCGCGGCTACTCAGCCGCCGAGTGCGACGGGGTGACCGTGTCGACGGTGCGCGAGGCGCTCGGCACCACCCGGCGATACGTCCTGGCGCTGCTCACGCACTTCGACGCGACCGGCGTGACCCGCCGCCGTGGCGACCTGCGAGTAGCGGGCCCCCGACTGCCCACCGTCGAAATCCCGACTCGGTAGCATACGAGAATGCCGTCTCGGATCGAGCCGTGGCTGTGATCGCCGGCGGTGTGCGGCTCACCGAGTGGACCTCCTGCGGAGGCTGCGCGGCAAAGTGGGGCGGTGCCGCGCTCGCCGGGCTCGTGCGCGAGCTCGCCGCGGGCCCAGGGGCGAACGAGCTCCTCGTCGGTCTCGCCCCCTTCGACGATGCGGCGGTCTACCGGCTGTCGCCAGACGTCGCGCTCGTTTCGACGACGGACTTCTTCCCTCCACTCGTCGACGACCCTGCCGACTTCGGGGCCATCGCCGCCGCCAATGCCTGCAGTGATGTGTTCGCCATGGGTGGCCAGGTCGTGCTCGCACTCAACATCTCCGCCTTCCCCGAGGAGCTGCCGGCGGAGGCGATCGGTGCCATCCTCTCCGCGGCGGCAACGGTCGTCGCCGATGCGGGCGGGGTCGTCGCGGGCGGTCACACGATCCGCTCTGCGGAGCCGATCTTCGGCCTGGCCGTCCAGGGCCTCGTCCACCCGGAGCGGGTCCTCACGAAGTCCGGTGCCCGGCCCGGCGATGTCCTCGGGCTGTCGAAGCCGCTCGGCACCGGCATTGTTCTCGCCGGCGGCTCGCCAGCAGACAAGGCGACGACAGTCCGCGGGATGCGCGCCCTGAACCGAGCCAGCTCCGAGGCGCTCGTGGCGCTCGGGAGCGCTGTGCACGCCCTCACCGACGTCACCGGCTTCGGTCTTCTCGGCCACGGCTTCGAGATGGCCGAGCGTTCGGGCGTCACGTTCGCGTTCGACGGGTCCGCCTTGCCGCTGTACCCGGGAGCGCTGCAGGCTGCCGAAAATGGCGCGCGGACCGGCGGCGACGCCCGCAACCGGCGCTATCTGGCGGGTCGTGTCACCTCGCACGCTCGGGCGGCGCTCGAGGCGATCGCGTACGACCCGCAAACCTCCGGGGGCCTCCTATGCGCCGCGGAGCCCGAGGCGGCCGACGAACTGGCTGAGGCCGGGTTCGAACTCGTGGGCCACGTGGCCGCCGGGCCCGCCACTATCGTGCTCGGGCCGTGAGGCCACCTTCGGTCGACGCGCTCGCCCGCTCCATTGCGAGCGTCCCGCTGCCCCACGCGCTGCTCGTCGAGGCGGCGCGCGAGGCTGTTGCGGCTGACGACCCCGATTCGGCGCTCACCCGCGCCGAGGCGATCGCCGACGCCCTTCTCCAGCCAGTGGTCAATGCGACCGGAGTGCTGCTTCACACGAACCTCGGCAGAGCTCCGCTCGGCGTCCGCCAGGACGCCCGCTACTCGAACCTCGAGTTCGATCTCGCCACAGGGCGGCGCGGGTCGCGCCACGCCCACGCCGCTCGGCTGGTCGCCCATGCGTGCGGAGCCGAGGCGGCGCTCGTCGTCAATAACGGGGCATCCGCAGTGTTGCTCGCCCTCACGGCCCTCGCCTTCGGTCAGCGGGTGCTCGTGAGCAGAGGGGAGCTCGTCGAGATCGGTGGCGGGTTCCGCATCCCCGAGGTGCTTGACGCCTCGGGTGCCAAGCTCGTCGAAGTGGGCACGACCAATCGCACGCGTCCGTCGGACTATGAGGCAGCAATCGGCGCTGACGTCGCGCTCGTTCTGAAGGTGCACCGATCCAACTACCGCCTTGTCGGATTCACCGAGTCCGTCAAGGTGTCGCGCCTCGCTGCTCTTGGCCCCGCGGT
Source organism: uncultured Acidimicrobiaceae bacterium (assembly GCA_963703655.1). GTDB lineage: Bacteria > Actinomycetota > Acidimicrobiia > Acidimicrobiales > Bog-793 > CAVPFA01. The sequence continues at coordinate 254,895 of CAVPFA010000004.1, forward strand.
CGTGTTCGATATCGGCTCTGGACTGCTCGACGCAGCCACTCCCTGGCTCCAGCACGGCCCACCCCCCTGGCTCGCCGGCGAGCCGGCCGCCCGCCAGGCTCTCGCCGAGGGAGCCGGTCTCGTCACCTTCTCCACCGACAAGCTGTTTGGCGGCCCTCAGGGCGGTGTGATCGCGGGAAGGGCCGACCTGGTCGCCACCTGCGGGCGCCATCCGCTCTACCGGGCGCTCAGGCCCGGGCAGCTCGTGCTCTCGGCGCTGCAGGATGTCCTGCTCTCCTACTTGCGACGCGACGGTTCGGCCATACCGTTCTGGGCGATGGCCTCGGCGCCAGTCGACGAGCTGTCCTGCCGGGCTGCAGCCCTCGGAGTTGGCGAGGTCGTCCTCTGCGAGTCGGTGGCCGGCGGAGGGTCGCTACCCGGCCTCACCATCGCCTCAGCCGGCGCCGCCCTCGACGGGGACGTCACCGAGGCGCTTCGGCGCGCCCCGACGCCAGTGATCGCCCGTGTGCACGACGGCCGCACCGTGGCGGACCTGCGCACAGTCCACCCTACGGATGACGGGCTACTTGCCGACGCGCTCATAGCTGCAAGGGGCGAGGGCGCAGCCTCGGCGAGGCGGTCGCTTGCCAAAGTGGGCAGAGGAGCCCACAAGCCTGAGCTCGGCCGCGGGCCAGTCTGAGCCGCCAGCGGTCGCGCGCTGCGCCGATGCGACATCGCGGGAGTCGGGGCGGGCGGCGCGGAGGCGGACGGGAGTCGAACCCGCCATCGTGGGTTTGCCACGACCAACCGCTTTGAAGGCGGCGAGGCCCACCGGGTGCCCGGACACCTCCACGACATAGCCTAGACGCTCGGATCGAGTTGAACCTAAACCTGGGTATCAAATATCACCTGGCGGCACAGGCATGCCCGAACTTGTCCGGACCGAGCGCCGTTAGGTTTCGAACCCGGCGGGCGACTTCGACCCAAGTGATCCCGCGCACCTTGCCGGCGGCGTGTGCCTCTTGAACGGTTCGTCGTAAGCGGCTTCAAGGCGGCGGTTGGCGAACTACGACGATCTCGCTGAAGGCCTGCCGCACGAGGTCCGTCTCCGAGATGTCACGGCGCCTCACCTTCGTCTGCAGGTGAGAGTTGACAGCCTTGGCGGCTGCAAGCACCGCCTCGTGCCTGTGACCCGTTGACCACTGTGCCTGCGCCGCTCGCGAGATAAGCGGGTGTAAGGCCGCAGCGGTCAACCGCGGAGACAAGTCGTCCCACAGCCTCGCGCGGACCTCTGCTTGGGTGTCCAATCGTGCCAGTAACCGCTTCGCCGCTTCCCGTTCGGTTCGGAATTCGTCAATGCTGCTCGACGGGTTCTCAGATGCCCATTCTGGATACAGGCGCTCCAGGATGGGGTTAACCACCTCGGCAAGCGCAATGGCTCGATCTCGTCCACAAGCGGGAGCGCTACGTGTGGTGGTGAAGCCAGCGCCGGACTGGTTGACCGCCCTGGTCTCCGCTACGAACGTGCGGAGCTGGTCACGCACCCACTCGACATCGACGCCGTAGAGGTTCACCTCCGTATTCTGTCGCACGAAAGTGGCGAAGCTCTGCGTATCCGTTCAAGTGCCCTCGTGGCCTCAGAAGAGTCCTCGCCCGAGGGGTCCTGAATTTCGGTTTGGGACTTGTTCGCGCCAGCGACTGAGCACCTGGCGATGTCCTACAATCTCGCCGTGTCGCTCAAGATCCAGAACTTTCCTTTCTGCTAGCAAGCACGTATGAGCGAGATCGTCCGGGGCCATCGGCTGCTCGAAGGGCGTCGGCGTCGGGGACATACGGAGAAGCGCCCCGAGACTTCGGTCACCTACCTGCCGGCCGGCTCCCCTCATTGCGTATTTTTATTCAATTCACGCCGAGATGCAGCGCGACGCCGTTGCTAGGTGTCTTATTAGGTAAGGACGCGTCATTGGAGGTTCGATGGGCGATGAGGAGGGGTGTGATGAGTTCGAACGCTTCTTTCACAGGTACGCCCATCGCCTGGTCGGAGAGGCGTTCCTCCTTACGGGCGATCGCCAAGATGCCCAGGATCTCGCTCAAGAAGTGCTGGTCCGCGTGTGGCAGCACTGGCGCAGCGTCTCCTGCCACGACCACCCGGAGGCCTGGGGTAGGCACGTGATGCGGAACCTTTCTGCCAATCGCTGGCGCCGCAAGCAGCTCGAGCAGCGGCACCGTCAGCTTGCTCTCCCCGAGCAGAGTCAGGGACCCGACGCAGGCCACCTCGACATCGTCGAAGGTCTGCAACAACTCTCCAAGCGACCCAGGCAAGCCATGATCCTGCATGCTGTCGTCGGCCTCAGCGTCGACGAGATCGCGAAAGAGCTCAAGGTTCCTCCTGGCACCGTTCGGTCATGGCTGCATCGAAGCAGAGCGATCTTGGCGGCCCACCTTGAAGAGCCCGCGACTCTGGCTGTCCCGGGAGGTGACTGAGATGCCCGATCTCGATGATCCCGTCGTCGAAAGCCTCCGAGTTGCGGCCAGGATTGTAGAGCGTGAACCACTTGAGTTCAGCCTGGAAGATGTCTTGGCTGCGGGGAGTGCCCGGCGGCCTCAACGGGGACCCTGGGTCCATCGCGTCATAGTCGTCGCGGTCGCCGCTGCGATCTTGGCGGTGTTCTTCGTCCCATTGCCCCACTTGAACCTGTTCAAGCGTCTCGTGAGCCCCACCAAGATCTCGCCCGCAACGAGAACGCCGATCGACATCAAGGTCCTCGGATGGGGCTTCTCCGGTCCCGATGCCATCGCGTCCGACGGCACCCACCTCTGGGTGGCGAACAGCGGAGGCTCGGTCACAGAGCTCCTGGCGTCCAACGGTGCCCTCGTCCGGGCCATCAACAACCCGAGCTATGGCTTCAAAAACCCCTCAGCCATCATCTTTGTCGGCACCCATCTCTGGGTGGCGAACAACGACGGCAACTCGGTCACCGAGCTCAGCGCATCGACGGGAGCTCTGGTCAGGGTGCTCTCGGCTCGAGACTACCGCTTCAACTACCCCCGAGCCATCGCCGCGGAGGGGACACACGTCTGGGTGGCGAACTACAACGGCAACTCGGTCACCGAGCTCAGCGCATCCACCGGGGCACTCGTGAAGGTGTTCTCGGGTTCGAGGTTTGCGTTCCGTATGCCCGGGGCCATCGCCTCGGACGGGACAGAAGTCTGGGTGGCGAACTACTCTGGCAACTCGGTCACCGAGCTCAACGCGGCGACGGGAGCGATGGTCAAGGTGCTCTCAGGTTCGAGCTACGGATTCAGCGGTCCCGATGCCATCGCGTCCGACGGCACCCACCTCTGGGTGGCGAACAGCGGAGGCTCCACCTCGGTCACCGAGCTCGACGCAGCGACGGGAGCGTTGGTCAAGGTGCTATCGGGTGCGAGCTACGGGTTCGACTACCCCGATGCCATCGCCCCGGACGGCACGCACGTCTGGGTGGGGAACTATGCCGGCAACTCGGTCACCGAGCTCAGCGCATCGACGGGAGCTCTGGTCAAGGTGCTCGCGGCTCGGGACTACCGCTTCAAATACCCCCGAGCCATCGCCGCGGAGGGCACGCACGTCTGGGTGGCGAACGGCGGCAATTCGGTCACCGAGCTCAACACAGAGACGGGAGCGCTGGTCAAGGTTCTCTCGGGTTCGAGTTACGGCTTCGACAGCCCCTATGCCATCGCAGCGGACGGCACCCATGTCTGGGTGGCGAACGGCGGAGGAGGCGGCAACTCGGTCGCCGCCAACTCGGTCACCGAGCTCGACGCAGCGACGGGAGCGTTGGTCAAGGTGCTCTCGGGTTCGAGCTACAGGTTCGACTACCCCGATGCCATCGCCTCGGACGGCACGCACGTATGGGTGGCGAACTACGCCGGCAACTCGGTCACCGAGCTCAGCGCATCGACGGGAGCGCTGGTTAGGGTGCTCTCGGCTCGGGACTACCGCTTCAACTACCCCCGAGCTATCGCCGCTGACGGCACTCACGTATGGGTGGCGAACGCGGATGGCAGCTCGGTCTCCGAGGTCAGCGCATCCACCGGGGCACTTGTGAAGGTGCTCTCGGGTTCGAGCTACCGATTCAACGCTCCCGATGCCATCGTGTCCAAGGGCACGCACGTCTGGGTGGCGAACGGCGGCAACTCGGTCACCGAGCTCAACACAGCGACGGGAGCGTTGGTCAAGGTTCTCTCGGGTTCGAGTTACGGCTTCGACAACCCCTATGCCCTCGCGGCGGACGGCACCCATGTCTGGGTGGCGAACGACGGAGGCGGCAACTCGGTCACCGGCAACTCGGTCACCGAGCTCGACGCAGCGACGGGAGCCTTGGTCAAGGTGCTCTCGGCTCGGGACTACGGGTTCGACTACCCCGATGCCATTGCCGCGGACGGCACGCACGTCTGGGTGGCAAACTACAACGGCAACTCGGTCACCGAGCTCAGCGCATCGACCGGGGCACTTGTGAAGGTGCTCTCGGGTTCGAGCTACGGATTCAACGGTACCGATGCCATCGCGTCCAACGGCACGCACGTTTGGGTGGCGAACGCGTCCGGCCAGTCGGTTACCGAGCTGACCTTTTAGGAACCAGTTCACCGTGGCTGGAACCACAGTCCATGCAACGACCAAGGGAAACAGATATGCACATTTCATGCAAGACTCGGTACGGCGCATTGCTAACAGGACACGTACCCGCAAAATGCGTAGGGCGCGGATGGTCGGTCTAGTCGGTTGCGCAGCCCTCGCGGCGGAGGCGCTAGTCAACAGCGGCCTGAGCGCTACACCGACTGCAGCCGCGCCCACCTCGATGAAGCGAAGCGGCGGGCCCCCCTGCAGTGACAATCTTTGTCGCCGAATCCGAAGCAGGTAACGGGGGAGGGGACGGCGAAGGGCTCTGTCAACGCCTACCGCCCTGGCGCGACCGGCAATTCACGCCCGGAACTCGTGATCACTGCTGGGTCGATAGCCCCACAGCATCGCCTTTGACCCCTCTGGCGACCTGTGGGTGGCCAACAATTCTAGGGACACGGTGACTGAGTACAGCAGGGCCGAGCTCGCCAATGCTCCCGTCCGCACTCACCATCTCGCTCGCCGGCCCGGGTGGTAACGACGCCTCATCCCCCTCGGGCGGCCTGTGGGTAGGCAGGAGCAACAACACGGCGGTCGGGTTCACCAGGGTCCAGCTGGCCACCAGGGCCCAGCTGGCCAAGTCGGGAGCTCCGAAGCCCTTGGTTGGTAGATCGACACCAAGGATTGCAGTATCGCATTTGACTCCTCCGGCGACCTTTGGGAAGGCAATCAGCGCCTCCGTGTTCGAGTCTGTTGAGTGCTCATCTATTGTCGCCTTCTGCGATCAAGGAAACTCGCGGTTGATCCGGCCATGGCGTTCCTCCTGACGACCATCCACCAGCCGGCGTAGCGGCCCCTCCAGCATCTCGGGCGACCAGGCACCGAGCACCGGAGGAGCCACCGGCATGACGACTCAGGAGGAGTACACGGACCTGTTGGCCTTGAGCCGTCAGGGCAAGACCATCGTCGAGATCGCCGACGAGCTCGACTACCACCCGGCGACGATCGCCAAGTGGCTGAAGGACGGCGGCCCCCCACCCAAGCGCACGATCGAGCCGGCAGCCGTTCATCCGCGTCGGGGCGGTGTGAGATCCTGGGGACATCGCCCCAACCAGGCTCGGACGGCCCGCCACTGGGCCACGTAGGCGCCGGTCCGGCCGCCGTCGAGCTCCTACCCCGAGACGGGCACGTACTAGCCCGAGAGGTAGTGCCCGGCGATGCCACGGCACCCGCACACGGGACGAGGCGGAGCCTGCGGCGTGACACCCACGCGAAGCGGGCCGTAGAGCGTGCCCTCGTGTGAGCGCAACCACCGTTTCATGGTTCCGATGGTGAGGGGCACCGAATACCTGACCGCCTGGTGCCTGCGGGCAGGTTGCTGGCTGTGCTGACAGCAGAGGTGACGACGGGTCCCCACGCTTACGGAGCGCCAGAAGATCCCCGAGGCCACGAGCACCGTGGCTCCGGAGGGCTCCGCCACCTCGTCATCGCCAGCCTGCACGCAGCTACGAGCAGAGTCTCCAGCGCGGACCGGAGCAGGTCCACCAGCAGAGCCACGCCGTGACGCCGATGCGACGTAGACCACACTCCTACCCGCTTTGCATCGTGTACGGGACGAGCAGGCGTAGCTAGCCCCGCTATGTCCACAGTTCCCGCAGGTGAGGGTGGCTGGCACGGTCCGGGATAGAGCCTAGAGCGACCCGGCGCGGAGAACGTCAGGCCTTGACTAACGGCCCCTCCGGGAGTACAACACGCGCGGCGGCTTCTTCGCCGAAGGGGAGGTTGTTGGAATGTACCCCTGAAGCCCGTTTCTGACTTGTTATCGCGGCAAAGGGTCGACACACACGGTGGTTGCGGCCCGAGAACGAATCCCAGCCGAGGGTGACCGCGATGGGCGACGTGGTATGGGTGCTGCGCATTTGTCTCGCCATGGGTATAGGGCTGTCAGCGTGGTGGAAGCTTTCGCATCCGTTCAACTTTGCCGCCGCCTTTCGTGGCCTTGCTCCCCGGAAGATAGCGAAGGCCGATAGCTGGGCGCTCTGGCCGGTTGCGTTGATGGAAAGCTCCACCGCCTGTCTCGTCGTAGTTGGCCAGTACGTCGCACCGTTCTGGTGGGTCGGACCTGCTGCGGCGCTCTGCCTGATCAGCACCTTCACAATCGCCCTCGGCTTGGCGCGCGCTCCTTTTGAGTGCGGATGCTGGGGAGGACCACGAGTCACCGACGGCGCAGGCAAGATCCACCTAACTCTGCGCAACCTCGTGTTCCTGGCTCTTGCGGCGACGATCACCCTGATCGGCCCGACTCACGTGCCCCTGTTGGTGGCAGCGGGTGCTCTTCCGATGGGCGTTGTGGCCGCCGTGTTCATCATCGAGTTTCCTTCCCTCGCGAGCGTCGCCGCGAATCCTGCGCCTCGAGGTCTCTTGTCCTCAAGATCGAAGGTCACGTCATGACCGCGGGCTATCTCGCGTCCTACATCTTCCTCTGGGTGCTCGTCGTGATCCTAGCTCTGCTCGTCCTACTGCTCTACCGGCAGTACGGTCTGACCTACCTCGGCTCTCATGCCTATGCAGACATGCTCGGACTGGATCTCGGCGCGCACGCCGGCGACTTCGCGGTCGTAGGGCTCGACGGGGTCTCCAGGCACTACTCGTTCACCGGAGGAAGCACCCGCTCCTTACGAGCTGTCGTATTTGCGAGCTCCAGCTGTACCGTCTGCGGCCGTTTGGCAGAGAGCGCCGTGCTTACGCCGCTTGAGTGGCCCGACGCCGAGTTTTACTGGATCGAGGAGGCCCGCGTCGGTCGGCCCCGGCGAGCGATCGACGACTGCGAAGGGTGGGTGGTCGGCGTCACGGATGGAGGAGCCGAAAGCCCACATCGCAAATGGCGCGTGGCGAACACTCCATTCATGTTCGTGCTTGATGGGGAGGGTGTGGTTCGCGCGAAGGGGATAGTCAACTCTGGCGACGATATATCGCGCCTGGTCGCAAACGTCGGAGGTTCGAGGGCACCGACAGCCGCCAGGAGGTCCGACCATGATAGTTGAACCTTTACGAACAGCAGCCAGGCACTTGGCCGAGAAAACGAGCAGACGACAGTTCCTCAGGACCGCAAGTAACACGGCCTTTCTGGCTGTTGCGATACGCGCTACGGGCAGGGTGGCAAAGTCGATGACCAACCTCACAAAGTGTTGTGAAAGCATTGTCGGTGCCGGTTGCCCTTGTGGTTGCGGTCCTAGCCCAGCTTGCAACGCCTCAGGTAGGTCAAGCAGCTGTAAGTGCGGGACCGGCGGGAATTGCACCAACAACGGTGTCGACTGCCACGGTAGCTGCGGCCAATTCGGTGTTGATTGGCCGAACTCTGGGGCGTGTTGGACTTGTATCTATGTGTGTTGTTTGCCCGGCGGTAACGGACAGTTCACTAACACGTGCTGCGATTGCGCTACTTCTGGTTGCGGCGATGCCGGCTACGGCATATGCGGTGGATACGGCATCTGCATAAGTTACAAGAGTACCCTCGTCTTTATTGGACCATGCGGGGCCACTCCTGAGGTTGTCCCCGCGGGAACAACCGCCTACATAGATACTGGCGATCCCGCCACTTCGTGGGTAAACCCGGATGTACCGTCTTGGACATACGAGATACCAGCTAGCTGCAACTGTCCGACGGGGAACTGTTGAGAGGAGCCATGTTGGATATTTGGGCTGGTGCCACGGTCCTGGGTCTGCTAGTCGGTCTGCTTGACACCCGTTCGGGGTGAGGCGCCAACGCGTTCTTTACCGCGACCAGGGGCCGTGCGCTCCACAGGATTGCTTTTACAGGGTTGTTTGCGACGGGGGCGTGTCTTGGAGCGTGCGCCCTCATGTCTGTGGCGGCTGCCTGCGGTGTCCTTGTTCCCCGCGTGGTCACTGCCGCGGTCCTCACGGCGGTGGCGATCGTTGGGGTCGCCTGGCACTGGTCGGGGCGGCGAAACTTTCGATTGGACCGTATGGGCCGCCAGGCCAATCCTTCAAAGGCGCGCAACGGGCTGTGGGGTGGCTTTTCGTTCGGGACAGTCCTCGGATTGGGCGTGCTCACAAGGATGGCAAGCCCGCTCGTCATGGCCCTCATACTCACGGCTGCCGCGCTGCCGCTGGGGCTCGCGGAGGCAATCGGACTCGGGTTCGGCCTCGGCAGATCTGTAGTGGCCGCGGCCGGAGCCGCGATCGGAGGCCGGCTGACGCCGGAGAGCGTCGTGACGGCAATCGTCGTCCCCCAGCGTTCGGATCGTGTCATCGCCAGCACGGCGGGCGTCATATGTATAGGAGGACTCTGGTGGCTACTGCTCTCTCATGACTTGGGTTGCGGAGCTCTCTGGTGGCACGCCTCGTGCGCTGTGTGACGAAAACCGGCAGGTGTCGGCCCTCGGTTCGAACGGTACGGAACGTCCCAACAACCAGGCATTGCTACTCGCTGCTTCTTGGGCTCTGCCTCTTGGCCGCGGCATGCACACCTGGCTCAAGCCCCGCCAGCAAGCCCTTTGCCGTCGGGCCATACGAGTTCATACAGGCACCGAACGCGATAATGCAGCAGTGCCGTGCGGCTGCAAGAGCCGTTCACTATCCTGTCCCCTGTCCGACGATGGTCCCGAAGGGCCTCGTCGGTCAACTGGACAGCAACGGTGGGTGTTCGTATTACGAGATCGGCTGCCTGATCGTGCCGGACAGCATCGTGAGGCCGGTGTTTGTGAACAAACGACTCCCGTTCATTTACGCGAATTGTCTTGTCTTCAATTACTGCACGACGGATATAGGGCGACGATACAACGCCCGCTGGGCGGGCGGCGACGGCTATGTGGAGCCGGCGGGCGCCCAGCCTGAGCACCTGGCGCTTCGGATCTCACCGTACCCTTTGCACTCGTACGCTCAGATCTTCCACGTAATGCCTGGTCGGCCAGAGCCGGAGCCTCTTGCGAGAAGAACAATCGGATCGTGGCGGGTTGACATTTACTTCATTTCGCCCCAGATAAGTCTCTTTAGCGAGTTCGAGCATGACTACGTAGACGTCTGGACCGTAGCCGGACACACGTATGTGGTTGGATTCCAGGACGTCTACGGCCGAAAGGTAACCGAGGCCCTCAACCAAGCTCTCGTTGAACATATGGAATTAGTGGGCCCATAAGTGGAGAAAGTCCCGTCCGAAGTGAGTACGGGAATTACATCGAGCGGAGGAGGATTTCGCACTGGTCTGAAGGTTGGTGGCGACCTCCAGGTGAGATCATACGCTCGAGCTGTGACAGTCATCGTCCGGCCTGTTGCCGGGAGCGGGCCTGGCTGGCCAATTGTCCGGCGTCGAGGATGTCCGAGATCACGACGAGATTGTCGCAGTGTGACATGGAGACCGTGAGGCGCCGGCACCTGGTAATGCAGACCTCTGGTCGAGGTAGGGCCCTCGCGGCTGTGGCACTCGTAGACGGCGTCGGATCGGATTGCGCCACCACCACGGGTGTCACAGGGGGGCGCGGCTCCGTCTCCACGCCCCCTGAGATGCCCCGAGCGAGTTCCCAGAGCCGTGGTCGCAGGTTGCGAAAAGCCTGCTCTCCTTATCAACCTCTACCACTCGTCATGGCACATTTCGCAGCGAGCTCGGCGCAACACTTCCCGCGAGATTGGGGTAAGCCACTCCTGTTTAGCGTGCCGCGCACCAGTCCAGAACAGGTGAAAGCACGGGTGCGGTCCTCCGGGGACATCCAAAAGCATTCCGAGATCATTCCAGTCGGGCGCGAGACCCTCCGTCCGTCCGATCTTGCCGGCAACCCGTCGGAGCTGCAGATATGTCGGCCGAGATCGAGGCTGCCCTGCCGATGCAGCACGTCGCGCCGAGCGCGTGGACCGCGTCCTGCGTCCATCCGCAACCGGCGGCCGCGGCTTGGGCGTGGGCGACGGTCGATGTCGACGAGCTTAACGTCGCACTCGGCCCCGGTGCCGAGATGTTCGGCCACGCCCTCGCGCTCCGCAATGCGGATGGTGAGTTCCCGGTCCCAGCGTCGATGCTGCTGAGCGGTCTCGCCGCGGGGACCGCCAGGTTCGCCGCGGAGGCCGCAAGCGACAGCGCAGCGGGCCATCGATTGCAAAGAACAGGCGGTGCGGCTGCTTAACTCTTAGACGACGGCCGACTGCCTTGGCACCCCACTGACCTGCCGGACGAAGTAACGAACGCCTTCATCCACTATCGGAAGATCGCGAACCATGCGCTCGAACACGCGGCACTCAACGTTGCGCGGCAGCTCTCCCTCCCTGCTCATGTCAACGTCACCCCCGCCGTCGCGGCCACCGCTGGACTCGAGATTCCTGGTGAGATCGATCTCCTCGTCGCCGATCCCGCGACCGGGCGCCTCTGGGTCTGCGAGGTAAAGGACATCTACGCTGCCGTATCCCCACAGACGATCGAGCGGCGGATCGACAAGCTCGCCGATCCGGAGCGGGGGTTCGTAAACCGACTCGATTTGAAGCGATCAGCGGTCGCAACCAACCCCACTGCGGCGCTCGAGTTGCTCGGAGCGCCCAATATCACCCTGCCGTGGCGAGTTCTCTCGTTGATGGTCACTCGACGAGTCGAACCGGCCGCCTTCGTCGACGGTATCGGAGTGCCGTTTGTCGTCATCGAGGACCTCGCCGCGGTGTTGTCGGAGGCCGCTGACCCCGTCGCCGGACATGTTCCGATCGGCACCAAATGAGGTCGTCGTCTTCACCACCGATCCCTGAACAATCAAGGTAGGAACTCGATATGCTGCCCGAATCATGAGGCGGAAGACCGTGTCGCTCACCGATGACGCCATCGCCGCGCTCGAGCGGCTCGCCCGGGAGCACGCTACCAACGTCTCGTGCGTCGTCGAGGCGGCCGCCGCAGTGATCGACGAAGGTGGCCCGCCCGCCCGCGCCGTGGCGAGACGCCTGGTCCCTGATCGCCGCGGCGGACGTCGGAGCGGTTCCGGCCGACCCCGCCGCGACGGCAGATAAGGACGAGTGACCATGGCGTCGTCTTCCAGACTCGAGGACGTGAACGCGAGCCGCTGCGGGGAGATTGCAAGTTTGCTGCGCCGCGCACGGCCGGTCGTCGCCGGGTACTCTGACGCCGATCCGAACTGGGAGGGCGCGACAAACAGCCAGCTCGCCACTGAGCGCCTCAGTGCTCGCCACACAGGCGGCGAGCCCCTCGAGATCGCACTCGGCCAGGCCATCTCGATCGCCCAGCTCTACATCTTCGCCATTCTCCAACACCTGGACGCGTTAAGCATCCTGTTCGAGAGCGATCCGCCGCCTGCGTACGCGATCGGCCTTGTCGCGCGGTCGGTTGTCGAAATCGGCGCGCGCGCATGGTGGGTCGCCGAGCCTGGCGTGACGATGGAAGTGCGAGTCGCCCGAGGATTCGTCGAGAAACTGGCAAGCCTGCGCGATATGGACAGGACGAGCGATGACACGAACGGCCGCGTTGCGCCCGCAGTCGTCGGCCTCTCCTATGATGCCACGGCGCTGATCGCAGATGTGCACGCCCTGGGCATCCCTCTGGAAGCGAACGGTCGGCGCGACGTGGTCGGCGGACAGCTTCGACCATCTGCGACAAGGCTGATCGGACAGTTCCTCGAGCGGGACATGCCCGAATCGTGTCGGTCGGTATACCCGCTCCTTTCGGCAAACGCGCACGGGACGTTGTGGGCGATCACCCTTCATTTCACCGCTGATCCCCCTGATGCCATGCAACATGCTGTCGCCACCTATCGAGTGACCCAGGGGTGGCTCGACGGCCCGGCCAACGTGGCACTCCTCGGGTTCTGCTGGACGCTCGAGCGGATCAGCGCTCTGCTGGGCTGGCCGGCTGAACCTGTGCTCGCGCTAATGCGCCTGGCTGACGATCTCTTCGGGTGAGCCCCCCTGACGCGAAGCGCAGGTCCGCATTTGGAATCCTACGACACGTTCGGCGACCACCCGCCAAGGGTCCGCTCCACACCTTACCGGTAATCGACCGTAGCCAGCTCGGTGGGCGGGAACCTCGCCGTCTTCATGCGAGGCTCGTGTCCGCCCTCTCGCGACCTATGAGGTCGTCTCTGCCCTTACTGGGCGATCGCTGGCTAGCCTTTCCGGGATGCTTCATCTGTTGGTGGACACCTCCACCTGGCTGGACCTCGCCAAGAAACGAGACGGTCAGAAGTGGATAGTCGCCATCCGAGTCCTCGTGAATCAAGGTGAGCTAGAGCTGCTCGTTCCATCGCTCATCCTCAACGAGTTCGAGAGGAACAGAGCCGGCATTGAGGAGTCGATGACTGCGAGCGTGTCAGAGCGGTTCCGATTGCTCAGAAGAGACCTTGACGACTACGGCGGAAAGGACCAGCAAGACGCCCTGGAGCTACTGGACGGGCTGGCTCACCAGGTGCCGCTCATCGGTGCCATGACCACTCGCAATTTCGACGAGATCGCAGACCTCTTGCGCCAGGGGCGGCGGTTAGAGGCCACCGATGTCGAGAGCAACGCCGTCGTGCAGCGCGGGCTGGACAAGCAAGCGCCGTTTCATCGTTCCAAGAACAGCGTCGCTGACGCCGTTCTCATCGAGCTGTACGCCTCGGCAATCCGTGACGCTGATCTGGTGGCCGAACCGCACGGCTTCGTCACGTCGAACTCCAATGACTTCTCGGCTCTCCACGCCGACAAGCGGCTGCCACACGCCGACCTGGCTCAGTTGTTCGCAGTGGACGGTTCCAGCTACGGCCTCGGAGTCGAGGGCCTCGACGCGATCCTTGCCAGTCGCTTCGGTGACGAGTTCCAGGAGCTCGTCGAGGAGTCAGACTTCAAAGACGAGCCACGGAGACTGGACGAGATCCAGGGAGCCGAGCAGGAGTTCTTCGACCGCATGTGGTACCAGCGTTCGATGTCACATGAATGGAAGTGCGAAGACAGCGGAGACCAAGAGGGACTGGTGAATCTTCGTCGTATCGCCGGGCCGGCTCGGCAACGTGTCGAGGAAAAGTTCGGGGGCGTCGAGAAGCTTGGTCCATACGACGACTTCGAGTGGGGCATGCTCAACGGCAAGCTGTCGGCACTCAGGTGGGTACTCGGGAGCGAATGGGATTTCCTAGACACTTAGCTTGCTGGTCGGCGCTCCCCCACGCCCGGTGATGCCATGCTCATCGCGCGTGCATCGCGCTGGACGCTCACGGTCGCCAAGGTTCATAACGTGCACTAGCAGGGCGAATACGTACGCTGTAGTTCGCAAAAGTCCAGGACAAACAGTCTGCAAAGCACTGCGCCTGTTGCAATCAGACTTATAGCGACTCAGGCCTTGGCCACGTCCCTCGGCGGGCAGAGTTCTGGCGTGGGCGCAACGCTCTGCGCAGAGCTTGGCCGTGTCTCCACCCGTTACGCCTGCGGATCAATTACCGCCTAATGGCCTGAGGCGAGCAGTTCGAGGTTCGCGTGCAAGAAGTGGCCTGGGAGACCCTCGTAGGGATTGAAGCCGAGCCGGGCAAGCCACTGCTCCCGAAGAGCTCCGTCTTCCCCGGTCAGCGCAACTGCGTCCATCTCCTGGAAACCACGGGACAGCATGAGCTTCGCAGCCATTGATACAAGATGGCTTCCGATGCCGTTGCGGCGTTGGGCCTCTGCCACCGCGACCTCGTCGAGGTTGCACGTCACCGCCTCACCGGAGAGGTTGAATACCACCACGTATCCAATAGGCGTCCGGCCATCTAAGACGCGGATCAGGTAATTGGTCGCGGCGCGGGGCCGAGACCCTTCGACGAAGTGCCGGAGGAACGAGGACTCTCGAACGTTTGCTACGGCGCGCTCCCATCCTTGGGGCGCTTCGTATGTCACCTCGTATCGAAGAATGCGACCGCACGACGGGGTCCATGAGGAGCATGCCCGCCGCGGAATCCGTTGCCTCAAGAGCATCCCAACACTGTGGCAGGTGGATGTGTCACTCCCTGCGCGGACGTGCCCTCCCCCCGGATGCCGTCCTACGACTTTGCCGGATTCTCTATGGAAGGTGCCTAGTGAGTTCGGCCGCATACAGCCATCGAGGACGAGAGCCGGCGGAATCAGAACAGCGATCAGGACCCACCCAATTTGCTAACCAGTTGCTAACCAAAATGCACGGACGGATCCGAATAACCGGGAACGGCTACGGACGTGAGCTCGCAAATGCCCAGTACACAAGGACTTTCTCGAACCTAGACGGACATCCGCGGACGCTCGTCTGCGGGTTTAGGTCCCGGTCCCTTCGGGGGTGGGGGTTCGAGTCCCTTCGCCCGCACTTGATATGTGACTAGATAGTCACATATACTGAGGTCGTGACCGACGACAACCTCGTCTTCAAGGCGCTCGCGGACCCGACCCGCCGCTTCCTGCTCGATGCACTCTTCGTGCGTGACGGCCGAACACTGACCGAGCTGGAGTCCGAGTTGGAGATGACGCGCTTTGGCGTGATGAAGCATCTGCGCCTGCTCGAGGAGGCGGGACTCGTTGTCACAAGGCGTTCGGGGCGGGAGAAGCTTCACTTCCTCAATCCGGTCCCGATCCGACTCGTCCACGACCGGTGGATCGACAAGTACACGGAACCCTGGGCGGCAGCGCTCAGCGACCTCAAGCACAGACTGGAGAGCTCCATGGAGAAGATCTTCGAGATCTACATCCGCACGACCCCCGAACGCCTCTGGGAGGCGATCACCGACCCCGAGATCAGGAGCAAGTACAACTTCGGCGCCGGTGTCTGGTCGGACTGGAGGGTCGGCTCGCGCTTGGAGATCGGCGCACCGACAGCCGGCCGAATCCTCGGTGAGGGCGAGGTCCTCGAAGTTGACCCTCCGCGCCGGCTCGTGCACACCATGGTCGGGCTCTGGAGCGATGACGTGAAGAGCGAAGGGGCTTCGAGGGTCACCTGGGAGATCGAGCCGATCGGAGATTCCTGCCGTCTGATCCTCACCCACGACGAGCTGCGCGAAGGCGCGAACTCCGAGCTCTACGGGGGCTGGCCGATGATCCTCTCCGGGCTCAAGACGTGGCTCGAGACGGGCGAGCTGCTCACCACTCCGGGCTCGCTCAGGTACGGCTGAACGAGCCCCGGTCGCTCTACACTCGGCCTGTGGCGACCCCCGAGACGCCAGCAGGCCGTCGATCCGGAGTCCGCCCCCCTCCTGGCTGGTGGCGCCAGCCGCTGCATCCGTGGGCAATTGCCGCAGGTTGCGCGACCGCCGGAGCAGGCGTCCTTGCCGTCACCTTTCCTGTCACTTCCTTGTGGCACGGGGTTTTGACCGCGGGACTGTCGGCGCTCGGGGTGTCGATCGTATTCGAGGAGTTCCGCCAGACCCGTGAGACATGGCGGCACCGGGAGGAAATGGCTCGCCACGATGAGCGTCTTCGCCTGGAGCTCAGCGAAGCCCCACGGTACTCGGGCCTGTGGAACCCTGCGGACGAGACGGCGGCTCTGCTGCAGATCTTCAACACCGACGACCCTGACAGCTTCGAGGAAGGTGGCCGCTGGGACTTGGACCGCTTGCGCCCCTTCTTCGACAAGGACTCGACGGTGCTCGATCTTGGCTGCGGGATCGGCCGCGTTGCTCGCTACGTGGCTCCGGAGTGCTCTTTGCTCTGGGCAGTCGACGCCTCACAGAAGATGCTCGACATGGCGGCGGAGAGGCTGCGAGACCTCACGAACATCAGGTATGTCCACTGCCACGACGTGACGTTTCCGGACGTGCCGTCGGAAAGCATCGACATGGCCTACTCGCTGCTCGTCTTGCAGCACCTGGAGAGGGAAGATGCGTTTTTGCTCCTCGAGGAGCTGCGCCGTGTGATCCGGAGGACAGGAACGGTCATCCTCACGTATCCGAATTTGCTGTCGGAGACTTACCTCTCTGGCTTCGTCGACTATGCGCACCGCGGTGAGTCCGCAGATGCGGCCAGGGCGAGGCTGTACACGCCGCAGGAGGTGGAGGCTCTCCTCCCGGCAGCCGGCTTTCGTGCCGAGATCGACGCTGCGACCGAGATTCGAGTGACGGCACGCCCCGCCTAGCGCCCGAGCGCAAGGGACGGCCAAGGAGGTGGATGAGTATGTCCAAACAAGGTCGGCTGGAGACGCAGTGGTCGCTGGCATTCGGGCTCCAGGCTCCTGTCGTGAACGCCCCGATGGGCGGTGCAGCCGGGGGCGCTCTTGCAGCCGCCGTATCCGAGGCAGGTGGACTCGGGATGATCGGCGTTGGGAGCGCGGGATCCGTCGAGATGCTCGTCCGTGAGGCTGAGATCCCTCGAGTTCGGGGATTGCGCTTCGGAATCGGCCTGCTCTCGTGGGCGATCGAACGAGAGCCGTCACTGCTCGATGCCGCGATCGACGCGTGCCCGGCGCTCGTGTCGGTGAGCTTCGGCGCTCCGGGCGCCTGGGTCAGCCGGCTTCATGGCGCCGGCATCGCCGCCGCGACCCAGGTCTACGACGTCACGATGGCGCGCCAGGCCGCCGATGCCGGGATCGACGTGATCGTCGCGCGCGGCAGCGAGGGAGGGGGCCACGGTCGCAACGGGATCGCCACTCTCCCTCTGCTGCAGGGTGTTCTCGACAGTGTCTCCGCGCCGATCCTGGCTGCGGGCGGCATCGGATCCGCCCGGGGGCTCGCCGCGATCCTGGCGGCGGGAGCTGCCGGCGCCTGGATGGGCACGCCGTTCCTGGCATGCTCGGAGTCGCTGCTGGCGGACAACGCGCGCGAGCGCGTCATCGCAGCTGGGGAGAACGACACGGTCTACACACGGGTCTTCGACGTCGCTCTCGGCTACCCCTGGCCGGCCGAATATGGAGAGCGGGTGCTCGCGAACCGTTTCTCGACGGAATGGGCCGGAAGGGAGGAGGAGCTCGCTCACGACGACCAAGCACGGCGACGCCTGGAGGAAGCCCGCACGGCGGGCGCTTACGACGTGGCCGGGATCAACGCAGGCCAAGGTGTCGGCCTCGTCCGAGAGGAACGCTCGGCGGCCGAGGTGATCGAGGAGTTGTCGCGTGGCGCTGCGGATCTCCTCGGGCGGTGGGCCCAGCTGGCACCCGGCACCGCCACGGCGAACTGAGGACGGACCCGTTCGAGGACTGTCTCGCAGCGTGTCACTCGATCGGAGACTCCGCCGGCTGGCGGTGTCTCGCAGCGACGACAGCGATCGCCGAGATCCCCACCAGACCCCCCCCGACCTGGATTGCTGTCAAGGGTTGCCCCAAGATGACGAGGGCCGCGGCTGCCGCGACGATGGGGTTGCTCGAGCCGATTACCGAGGAGACCGAAGCGTCGACATAGCGGTGGGCCCAATTCATCAGCAGGTGCGCACTTCCCGGCACGACCGCCAGGAGAGAGATCCAAAGCCAGTCGCCTGCCTCCACCCGGCCCAGGGACTCCCCCGACAAAAGCACGATCACCGTCAGGGTCATCGCCGCCACGATCGTGACGCCCGCTGTGTACTCCAACGCGTTCTGCACCTCGCGCGCCCGCTTGGTCACAAGCCAGTACGCGGACCAGGACAACATCGCACCGACGGCGAGCAAGTCCCCGAACAGCTCGTGGCGGCTGGCCACTCCGGGACCGAGGACCGCCGACGCGACGCCCAGAACCGCCACCAGGATCCAGAAGACGTCCCATTTCCCCATCCGTTCCCCGAACAGCGGACGAGCAGCGATGAGAACCAGCGCGGGTTGAACGGCGCTGATGACGGTCGCGTCGAGGACGCTCGTGAGCTTGATGGCGCTGAAGAACATGGCCATGTCCGCGGCCAGGAACAGACCTCCGAGCCATGAAGACCGCATGGTGCTGCGGGTCAAACGCCGGCCGGATGCGTACACGATGATCGAGAGAAGCGCGGCGCCGAGCCACATCCGATAGAAGGTCAGCACCAGTCCCGGAGCGGAGGCGAGCCTGGCGAAGATCGCCCCGAACCCCCATCCGACGGCGGCGAAAACAGAGGCGCCCAGACCGATCGCCCGACGCCCGGTGCCGGTGAGGCGGGCGGTCGAGGTAGACATTTCGAGCGATCGTATCCGCAGCCAGTTGGAGGCCGACGCGCCGATAGGTTCCCCGCTGTGAACCGTCAGCGGCGACGCGTGGTCATAAGCGGTCGGGTGCAGAACGTCTGGTACCGCGACACTTGCCGGGCCGAAGCTCTCGCCCGCGACGTCGCCGGGTGGGTGCGCAACCGCCCGGACGGCAGCGTGGAAGCGGTGTTCGAGGGATCACGAGAGGCAGTCGAACAGATGGTCTCGTGGTGCCGCGCAGGGCCTCCACGGGCCCGGGTCGATCACGTGGAGGTGAGCGAGGAGCAGGTGCTCGACGAGGTCGGTTTTGCGATTCGCTAGCTCGTTGCGCGAGCCGACCCCGGCCGGCCCCGACCGTCACGACCACCCGCCGGCGTCGTAGGATGCTTGTATGCGAGTCGTCGCATCCGACGAGGTGCGGTCGTATGTCGAGGAGAACGGCGGCGTGCTGTACGTCAGCGCTCATCGCCGTCAGTGCTGCTCGGGCTCGATCACGGTCCTCGACGCCTCCACCCGTGAGCCGGCCGATGCGAGCGCCTACCGCACCGTCGACTCGGGCAAGTTCCCGGTGCGGTACTGCACGAACGGTAGGACCGAGCCGGACGAGCTCGTCGTCGAGATGAAGGGCCTGCTCCGCAAGCACCCCGTCGCGTACTGGAACGGTTGCGCCTTCAAGATCTGACAACCACAGGCGGTCGGCCGAGCGGTCGCGGCACTAGCCGGTGAACTTCTCGACAGCCGCTACGAATGCCGGCTCGTCCTGGGTTATCGCTCCGTAGCCCGAGCCCGGGAGCAGCAGGACCGTCGCATGCGGCAGGCCGGCGCCGAGCAGGGACGCGTCCTCGGCAGGAAACACGGCGTCGTCGCTGCCCGAGACCACGAGCGCCGGAGTCGTCACGCGGGGAAGGCCGGCAGCCAACAGCGAGCTTCTCCAAAGCGATGCCTGCAGGCTCGCCTGCCACTTGATCGATCGTGACGTCAACCAGTCCGTGGTACCCGCAAAGAGGCTGTTCTGCCAGAGGACTCGCTCCTGCAAACCGGCGCTCGTCGCCGGAAACAGGAGCTTCGACAGTTGCAACGGTGTGGCACCGGGCTCCCCGAGGAGACGCACGACCCCTTTCGTCGGCGGGATCGCGCCGGGCCCGCCGGCGGAGGTATCGACGAGAATCAGCGACGACGCGAGCCCTTGATGGCGCTCTGCCAGGCACAGTGCGATCTCTCCGCCGAGGCCCCATCCGAGCACGACCGGACGAGAGAGCCCAACCGTAAGGGCAAAGCCGGCGGTCATGTCTGCCAGCCACGCGAGCGAGACGGGGGCGGTCGGGGCACCCGAGTAGCCGGCGCCGGGAAGGTCGAACATGGTCACGCGGTAGTGGCTGGACAGGTCCGCCAACAACGAGGGATCCCACCACGACATCGTCCCGTCCTGGCCCGCGATTAGGAGAAGGTCCGGACCGCTCCCGAGGCTCTGGTAGGCGATCGGAACCATCTTCATCCAGGCGGCGCTGGCCGGGGCAACCGCGGGCAGGCCGGCCGCGCCGCGCGGCAGCGCGGCCACACGCGCCCGGAGGAACGACGTGCCGGGGACCGCTACCGGCAACGTCGTCGTCGTCGTGGTCGTCGTCGAAGTCGTCGGGGCCGGCACCCTGGACGTCGCGCCGTGGCCCCCCGCTTGTGCGCTGCAGGCTGCAAGCGAGAGAGCGAGCACGGCGCCGGGGACCGCCAGCAGGCGCGGACGGGACCGGCCGGCGCGGACGGGACCGGCGCGCAGCCGCGGCGTCATTCGAGGCTGCTCGGGAACCGATCGCGTCGAGCCCCTGGCGCCATCTTCGGGATGCGAACGCTCGTGCGGAGATCGCCGAGGTCTCTCCAGCAGATGCGTGCCATCCGTTTCGGAGACACGTAGCCGTTGTCCGCGTACCAGCGCGCCGAACGCACGATCGCCTCGACGGCAGGCCTGGAGCAGTACCCGAGCTCTGTACGGGCCCGGGCATCGCTGAAGATCATGCGGGTCGCGGCCATGCGGGCGCCCTCGAGGGGGACGCTGGGCTCTCGGTGAAAGAGGCGTCCCTCGACGAAGTCCGAGGCGTGAGCGGCGGCGAGCGCGGCCCGCCGCGGGACCTTCATCGTGGCCCGGGGCAGCCCGGTTGCCTTGGCAAGAACGTCGAGGATCTGCCGGAGCTCGAGATTCTCCCCGCCGAGGACGTAGCTGCGGCCCTGCGCGCCGCGCTCGGCCGCCAGCAGGTGGCCGGCGGCTACGTCGTCCACGTCGACTACGTTCAGGGCCGTGTCGAACCAGCCCGGGATGCGCCCGTTCAAGAAGTCGACGACGGTCTTGCCCGTCGGCGTCGGCCCCAGGTCGCCCGGACCGAGCGGCAGCGTCGGTTGGACGAGAACCACCGGCAGGCCCTCCGCCCCCGCACGCAACACCTCGTGCTCCGCCACGTACTTCGACTGCTTGTAGAGGCCGAACAGATGGTCGATTCGCGCCCACGCCGTCTCGTCCGCGGGGCGGTTGTGGGCGGTGCCGTCCAAGCCGATCGTGCCGACGGTGCTCGTGTAGACGAGCCTCTCGAGCCCGCAGGCCCGGGCCGCCTCGATCACGTTCAAGCTGCCGCCGACGTTGACCTCGTAGAAGTCGGCCGGGTCGCGGGCCCAGAAACGGTAGAGGGCCGCGACGTGGAAGGCGAGGCGGCACCCCTCGAAGGCGGCGAGGACGGCCGACGCGTCACGCAGATCCCCGGGCACGACCTCGACGTCGAGGCCGTCGAGATTGCGCTCGGGCGCTCCGGGCTGAACCATCGCGACCACCTTGGCCCCCCGCGCCAGCACTGCTCGCGTGACCGCCGAGCCTATGAAGCCGCTCGCGCCCGTGACGAGCACCCGGTCGCCCGGTCCGACGGGCCTAGGCGGCGGTGCCTCCGAGCCGCTCGGGTCCCGCGAGCTCAGGACGGCTCCCGCCGGAGCGCACTCTTCGCGAGCGTCTTGCCGAACTCGAACAAGAGCGCCGAATTGCGGTGCGCGTCCGCAAGTACGTCGTCGAGAGCACCGACGAAGTAGTCCACCTCCTCCTGGCCCGCGATGAGCGGCGGCAGCAGCTTGACGACGTTCATGTTGTCGCCGGCGACCTGGGTCAAGATCCGGTGGCGGTGGAACAAAGGTCCCACGATCAGCTGCGAGAACAGGCCCTTGCGGGCGCCCTCCATCATCTTCCAGCGCGATCTCAGCCGAAGCGAGGTCGGTTCGCCGAAGACGAGGCCGATCATGAGCCCCTTCCCGCGCACCTCTTCGAAGAGCTCGTACTTCTCGACAAGGGGGGCCAAGCCCTTCACCAAGGCTTCGCCGGTCACTCGTGCGCGGTCCACGATGTCCTCGTCGTCGATCGTCTGCAGCGTGGCGAGCGCAGCTACCATGGCAAGCTGGTTCCGGCCGAACGTCGATGAGTGGACGACCGCCCGCTCCATCTTCGAATAGACGCGGTCGAAAACATCCGCCGAGCACATCATCGCCCCTACGGGCACGTATCCGCCCGACAGCGCCTTCGATGCGGTCACTATGTCAGGGCGCAGACCGTAGTGCTCATATGCCCAGAACCTGCCGGTCCTCGCCAGGCCGGTCTGGACCTCGTCGACGACGAGAAGGGTCCCGTGCTTCTTGCAAAGCTCGGCCGCCGCTGCCCAGTACTCCTCGGAGGCGACGTTCACGCCCTTTCCCTGGACGATCTCTACGACGAACGCGGCGACGTCCTCCCGGCGAAGCTCATGGACGAGCGGCTCGACGTCGCCGAAGGGGACCTCGTGACAGCCCGGCAGCAGCGGGCCGAACCCTTCGCGGAACTCCTTGCCGCCGTTGAGCGACAGCGCCCCGAAGCTGAGTCCGTGGAAGCCGTGACCGGCGTAGAGGATGCGGGGCCGCTTGGTCGAGTATCTCGAGAACTTGATGGCTGCCTCGATCGCCTCGGCGCCCGAATTCGAGAAGAAACATCGCTGGATCCCGTCATGGGTCCTCGCCACCAGCGCCTCGGCGAGCAGTCCCGGCAGCAGGGCCGCGTCGAGCTGGACCAGGTTCGGGAGATCCATGTCGAGCGCGTCGTGCAAGGCCTTTCTCACTACGGGATGGCTGCGCCCGAGCGCGAAGACGCCGAATCCCGAAAGGAAGTCGAGATAGCGCGCTCCGCCCCGGTCGAACAGGTAGCAGCCCTCGCCCCTCACGTAGAAGCGATCGAAACCGAGAGTTCTCAACACCTTGACGAGCTGCGGATTGAGATACTCGCTGTGAAGGCGGAAATTCTCTCCTTGCCGGGCCTCCATCAACGAACTGAGCTCGAAGGCCATCTCCACTCTCCTCAGCGGCTGGGTCTCGGCGAAGCGTAGTGGCGGTACGATCGAGTCATGGTCGCAACCGGTGTTCAGGGCCGCATCGCGCCTGATGAGGTGCCTGAACTGTTGGCCGGTCACATGCTCGCGGGCGGCTTGGGCATCGTGCTCGATCTGGTCAAGAGCCATGGGTCGCGGCTCGTGGACGCGAGGGACAGCGCCGAATATCTGGACTTCTACAGTTTCTTCGGGTCATCCACGCTCGGGATGAACCCGCCCGGGCTGGCCGAGGACCCATCGATGATGGAGGAGCTCGCCGAGGTCGCGGTCAACAAACCGGCAAATTCCGACGTCGCGACGGCGCACCTGGCCGAGTTCGTCACGACCTTCGCCCGCGTGCTCGGTGACCCCGAGCTGCCGCATCTGTTCTTCGTCGAGGGCGGCGCGCTCGCAGTCGAGAACGCGCTCAAATGCGCCTTCGACTGGAAGTCGCGCCGCAACGAGGCCGCAGGGCGTTCGCCCGAGCTCGGGACACGGGTCCTCCACCTCCAGCACGCCTTTCACGGCAGGAGCGGCTACACCCTCTCGCTCACCAACACCGACCCGGTCAAGGTCGACCGTTTCCCCAAGTTCGACTGGCCGCGGGTCTCTTCTCCCGCCGTACGGTTCCCGCTCGATGCCTTCCGCGGCGAGGTGGAAGCCGCCGAGCGGACGGCGCTCGCCGAGGCCGAGGCCGCGTTCGAGGCGTTCCCGCACGACATCGCCTGCTTCATAGCCGAGCCGATCCAGTGCGAGGGTGGCGACCGCCACCTCCGAGCCGAGTTTCTCCTCGCCGCCCAAGAGCTCTGCCACCGCAACGACGCCCTCTTCGTCCTCGACGAGGTGCAGACCGGCGCCGGGACGACCGGCACTCCGTGGTGCTACCAGCAGCTCGAGCTCGCTCCCGATGTCGTTGCGTTCGGCAAGAAGGTTCAGCTCGGGGGGATCATGGCAGGCCGGAGAGTCCTCGAGGTCGAAGAGAACGTCCTCCGCGTGCCCGGCCGGATCTCTTCGACCTGGGGCGGCAACCTCACCGACATGGTGCGTTCGCGACGTCTGCTCCAACTCGTGGAGCGCACCGGCGCGATCGCAAACGCCGCCACCGTGGGTCAGCATCTCCTCGCCCGGCTGGAGGAACTGGCGGAGAACCGGCCCGACGTCGTGTCCAACGCCCGCGGACGGGGCTTCATCGCAGCCATCGACCTTGCAACGAGCGAGCTTCGCGACGAGGCACTGGCCGCACTTCGCCACTCCGAGCACGTCCTCGCGCTCGCGTGCGGCGAGCGGTCCCTTCGCTTCCGGCCGGCGTTGTCGATGCCGGCCGAAGATGTCGACCTCGGGTGCGACGCGCTGAGCCGGGTCGTCGGCCGTCTGGGTGCAACGTGACCGATCAACTCAGTGAAAGCGTGACCGACCAACTCAGTGAAAGCGTGAGCGACCACGTCAGTGAAGTCGGGCGTCCTGGCACCAGGCAGTGCTCGTCGATCGTCGGGGGCAGGGTGACCGGCGACGAGTCCGGTGGCCGGTTCACCTCGACCAACCCGGCCCGGTTGTCCGATGTCGTCGCCGAAGTCGCGCTCGGCGACCCGAGGACCTTCGTGGAGGCGGCCCGCGCCGCCCGCCAGGCACAGGCGGGCTGGTCGCGTGTCCCCGCCCCGATCCGCGGCCGGGTCGTCGCCGAGATCGGACGCCTGGTGGAGGCGAACAAGGAGCCGCTCGCCCGGCTCGTGAGCCGCGAGGTCGGCAAACCCTTCGCCGAGTCGCTGGGCGAGGTGCAGGAGATCATCGACACGTGCGATTTCTTCCTCGGTGAGGGCCGGCGCCTCTACGGCGAGACAGTCCCGTCGGAGATGCACGACAAGGCGCTCTTCACTTTCCGGATGCCAGTCGGCGTGATGGCGGTCGTGACGGCCGGGAACTTCCCGGTGGCGGTCCCCTCCTGGTATCTCGTCCCGGCGCTGCTGTGCGGCAACACGGTCGTGTGGAAGCCGGCGGAATACTCGGCTGCGATCGCAACGGCGCTCTTCGAGTGCTTCGTGCAGGGCGGCCTTCCGGACGGGGCACTCAATCTCGTCCTCTCCGACGGGGAAGCTACGTTCGCGGGGCTGTCGGCGGCGCTCGACGAAGGCCTCGTGAACAAGGTCGGGTTCACCGGATCCTCAGCGGTCGGCGCCCGCATCGGAGAGCTCTGCGGCCGTCACATCCAATCTGCCTGCCTGGAGCTCGGTGGGAAGAACCCGATGGTGGTGATGCCCGATGCCGACCTCGAGCTCGCGGCGGAGGGCGCGTTGTTCTCCGGGTTCGGGACCGCAGGTCAGCGCTGCACCTCGCTCGGCACCGCCATCGTGCACGAGTCGGTCCACGACGAGTTCCTGGATCGTCTCACGTCCCGTCTCGACACGGCGGTCATCGGGGACCCGTTCGGTGACGTGCTCTACGGCCCCATGCTCGACCGGCGGTTCGCGGACCGTCTAGATGAGTACCTGGAGACCCTGATCGAGCCGCACCACCGCCTGCTCGGCTCGAGCGGGACGGGAAGGATCACCTCCTCGAACCCGCGCGCCGGCTTTCTCGGCGACCCGGGTGCGGGCGTGTTCTGCCATCCGACGATCGTCGCGGGTGTTCGTGCCGACGACGCGCTGGCCGTGACCGAGACGTTCGGCCCGATGGTGGGAGTGGCCCGTTTCGAGGAATTCGACGACGCGATGAGGCTCGCGAACCAGTCCGGCTACGGCCTCTCGTCGGCCATCTACACGCGCACGCCCGAGACCGTCTTCGCGTTCCGCCACGCGATCTCCGCGGGAATGGTGAGCGTCAACAACTCGACCTCGGGCGCCGAGGCGCATCTTCCCTTCGGAGGCAACGGACGGTCGGGCAACGGGAGCCGCCAGTCAGGTCGCTGGGTGCTGGACCAGGTCACGCGATGGCAGTCTCTGAACTGGGACTACTCCGGCCGGCTTCAGAAGGCCCAGATGGACACCGACGTCGTCGTGGCGAACCGGGAGTTCCGCCTGCCCGACTGAGCCGTCGCGCGTTTTTGGCCTCCTGCCGGACGGGGTGACTAGCGTGGCGCCTGTCTCGGCTTCCGGCCGGCCGGACGCGGTGACTAGCGGGGCGCCGGCACTCTCGAGGTGCCGGTGTAGGGCACCTTCATCGGGCCGATCGCGTCGAGGTCCACCTCGATCAGACAAGGGGCTCGCTCGGCGAGCGCCCGCTTGGCCGCAGTCGCGTAGTCGCCGACCGACTCGACGCGCTCGGCCCTGATCCCGAACGCCGCGGCGACACCGCAGAAGTCGGGCCGTCCGAGGTCGACTCCGATACGCCCGTCTCCAAGCCCGTACTGGCGGTCCTGGATGTTGCGCAGGATCCCGTAACCGCCGTCGACGAAGACGAACACGACGACCGGGAGCTGCTCTTGCGCGATGGTCGCCAGCTCGGAGACCGCAAGCAGGAGGCCGCCGTCCCCGACGAGGAGCACCACCGGCGGTTCCTCGGTTGCGACGGCGGCGCCGAGGGCCTGCGGCAGTCCGAGCCCGAGAGCGAAGCTGTTCGGCATGATCGACGTCCGGGGCCGGCGCACCGGCAGGAGCCGATTCCCCCACGTGTAACCAGGGACGGTCGAATCCTTCACGACGACGGTCCCGGGTTCGAGAAACGGAGCCAACGCGTCGAGGAGACCGACCTGGGGCCCGAGGCTGTCTCGAAGGCATGCTCTGCCCGAGCGGGCGGCAGCGGCCACCTGGTCGGCCCACCCGGCTTCGGCGAGGACGCCAGGCGCGGCGCTCCGGTCGATCGCCTCCAGCAGCGCACCGGTCGTGAGCTTCGCGTCACCGACGACGGCAGCCTCGACGGCGTAGCTCCGCCCCGGTACGGCTGGGTCGACGTCGAGATGCACCAGACGCGCCGGCAGCTCCATCTTCCAGTTCTCGGTGTTTGGCCCCTGAAAGCGGGTGCCGATCGCTACGAGCAGGTCAGCCTCCCGGCACAGCGCTCGGACATCGGGCTCCCACGAAAGGTTGCCGATGCAGAGGGGATCGTCCTCGGGAAGCACGCCGCGCCCGTTGGGGCTCGTCAGCAAGCCAGCGCCGAGGCGGCGTACCAGCCGGACCACCTCGTCGACCGCGCCGGCGGCGACGACGCCGCCTCCGGCCCACACGATGGGGCGCCGGGAGCCCTCGATTAGCCCGACCGCGCGGTCAAGCTCGGCGCTGTCGAGTCCGAGAGCTTGCGAAGACGGGTGTGGGGGCGCAACGAGGCCGGCCTCATCGGCCGCGGGCGCGTACTGGAGGTCGATCGGGACCTCCACCGACACCGGCCGGCGCCGGTGCGCCATCGCCTCTGCGGCCGCGGCCGCGACCATCGCAGAGATGTCGTCTTCCCATGCCGCACGGTACGTGGCCTTCGACAGCGACGCGAGCATGCCGAGCTGGTCGGGAACCTCGTGGATGAACCCTCTGGCCTCGTCCAGGAAGCGGCTGTCGATCTGGCCCGTGACGTGCAGCACAGGCGACGACGACACGTAGGCCTCGACCTGCCCACCCATGGCATTCGCCGCTCCTGGTCCGGTGGAGGTGATGCACACACCTAGTCGCCCCGTTGTACGCGCGTACCCGTCGGCCGCGCCGATCGCACCCTGCTCGTGACGAACCGTGACCGCCCGTATCCGGCGGTAACGCCGGAGCGCGTCGTAGATCGGGAGGTTGTGCACGCTCGGGATGCCGAAGACGACATCGACTCCGGCCTGCGACAACCCAGCCACGACTGCATCGCCACCGGTCCGCTCCGTCATCTCGTCGCCGTCCTTGCCTTGGTGGGGATCCCCCGGGGGTGATACACCCCCCCAGTAGTCTCGCATCGATGGAAGAGTGCCCCCGAACTCCCGATTTCTGTTTCATCCATGCGGCGGACCTGCATCTCGACACGCCGTTCAAGGGGATCGGTTCGACAGCGCCGCAGGTGGGCACGCGCCTGCGCGAAGCGTCGCTCGCCGCCTTCGATTCCCTCATTGACCTGTGCCTGCAGCGGCATGCCGGTTTCCTTGTCGTCGCCGGCGACGTCTACGACGGTCCGGAGCGGGGGCTCCGGGCACAGCTACGGTTCCGTGACGGCCTAGCCCGGCTTTCCGAGGCGGGCATCGCGAGCTTCGTCGTGCACGGCAACCACGATCCGGTCGAGACGGGTTGGTCAGCCCTCGGCGGCACATGGCCGGAGTTCGTCACCGTCTTCGGTTCCGGAGCGGTCCGGGCCGTTCAGGTCGAGCTCGACGGGGTACCCGTCGCGACTGTGCAGGGCATCAGCTTCGCCCAGCGCAGCGAGCGCGAGAACCTGGCGCTGCGGTTCGCTCCCAGAGCCGGTCCCGGGATCCAGGTCGGCGTCCTGCACTGCAACGTGCAAGGTGCCGCCTCCGGCTACGACGACTACAGCCCCTGCACGCTCGAGGACCTGCGAAGCATCGGCCTCGACTACTGGGCGCTCGGTCACGTGCACACCCGGATGATCCTCTCGGGGGGCAAGGACTCGAGCGAGCCCTGGGTGGTGTATCCCGGCAACCTCCAGGCCCGGAGTCCCAAGCCGAGCGAGCGGGGCGTGAAAGGTGCGACCGTGGTTCACGTCCGCGGAGGGCGCATCGCGGACGTCGAGCCGGTCGGCTGTGACGTGGTGCGTTTCGGGCTCGTCGAGCTCGACGTGGCCGAGGTCGGCGACGTCGCCGAGCTGCGCGCACGGCTCGCGGACGCTGCCCGGGACCGCCTGGCATCGGCGGACGGGCGGTCTCTTGTGCTCCGTGGGGAGCTCACCGGGCGCGCCGAGTTGCACCGTGACCTCCGCCGCGCCGGAACCACCCACGACCTCCTCGTCGCGCTGCGTGAGGACTTTGCCCAGGACGAGCCCTTCTGCTGGTGGGACTCCATCGACGACCGGTCGCGTCCCGCCCTCGACATCGAGGCGGCACGGGCCGGGTCGGATTTCGCCTCCGATCTCATCGAGCTCGCCGACGAGCTCTCCCTCCGGCTCGCGACCGAAGAGGGCGCGGCCGGCGACTTCGCGTCCGAGCTCTCCGAAGGGCTCCCCGGCCCCCTCCGGCACCGGCGCGCGCTCGAGAAGTTGTTCGAGTCGTCGAGCGCGCAGCCGAGCGAGCTCGTAGAGCGAGCTCTGGTGCTCGCCCTCGGCGAGCTCGAGAGCGACAGGCGCTGAGGCGGCCCGGCCCGCGATGCGAATCAGCGGCTTTCACATCGACGGGTTCGGTGGGCTGGCCGACTTCGGGATCGAGGACCTCTCACCTGGCCTGGTGATCGTGAGCGGGCCGAACGAGGCGGGCAAGTCGACGCTGCTCGACTTCATCACGACGATGCTCTTCGGCTTCCCTGGCCGTCGCGACCATCCTCGATTCCGCCCGCCTGTCCGGGGCGGGCGCCACGGCGGCCGGCTCACGCTCGCCGAGGAATGCCTTGACGGGCCCACCCGCAACAGGAAGTGGCACATCGAGCGTCATGCGAGCCCGCAAAAAGAGCTCACGATACGGCTCTCCGACGGCGGACCGGTGTCCGAAGAAGATCTCCGCAGGGCTCTGGGCGGCGCAGACGAAGCGCTGTTCCGCGCGGTGTTCGCCGTTGACCTGACCGATCTCGGCAGCGCCGAGGCGCTGACTCGAGACGAGGTGCGAGAACTCCTTTTCTCTGCCAGCATCCTGGGCCAGCGCCGCTCCGCGGCGCGCGCCATGGCAAGCCTCCAAAAGGAGCGCCTCGAGCTCGCCCGCCCGCGACAAGGAGACGCCCGGGCCAACCGCCTGATGGCCGATCTCGACAACGTCCGCCGGGGTCTCGTCGAGGCGGGCCTCGAGGCCGCTTCCTATCCGGCGCGCCAAGACGACCTGCTGCGCCTCGAGCGCGGTGTCGCCGACGCCCGCGAGGACGCCGACCGAAGCGAGCGCCGGATGCGAGAGCTCGATCTGCTCGTGCGGCTGTGGGAAGTCCTCGAGCGCAAGCGAGCCGCCGAGCGGCGCTTGAGCTCCTGGGAAGAACCCGCGCCGCTCTCCGCTTGGCTCGAGGACGACGCCCCGGAAGTGCAGGCGCTGCGATCGGGGTGCTCCGGCCACCTCGAGCGCGTGGCCCAACTCGCGGATCTCCGTAACCAGCGCGGCGGAATCGAGCTATCCCTCCAAACAGCGCTGGGATCGCTCGGCCCCGACTGGAGTCGCGACCGCATCGCGACCAGCGACGGCTGGATCGGTCTCGTGGACGAGGGCCGGCACTTTCGCGACGTGCTCTCAGACCGAGAGGGTCGGGTGCGGACGGCTCGCGCGCTGGCCGAGGAGGCCGATGCCGCGATGGAGCCAGGCGATCTCGAGAAGGCCGACGGCGCCGCGACGGGTTTCGACGTCGCTGACCCCGCCTCCGACACGCACCCCGAGCAGAAGGCGAGACTCCTGAGCGAACTGCGCCGGAACCTCGCTGAGCAACGCCGGCTGACTGCGGAACGACAGGCGGGCGGGCGGATCGGCCCGGGCCCCGTCGCGCTCGACCGGAGAACAATCACCGCGATCGCCCTCGGCGCGTTCGTGACGCTCGTACTCGCTCTCGTCGCCGCACTTGCGCCGGACCGGCTCGTGGTTCGCGTCCTCTGGGGAGTGATCGCGGCCGGGGGATTCACGCTCCTCGTGGCCGGTGTTGCGACGCGGCGCCGTCTCCACGTGGAACGGTCCACCCCTGCAGACCTGGAGGCGGCGCTCGAACGCGTCGAGGCCCGGGTGGGTGAGCTGGCGACCTCGCTCGGCCTGTCCCGCAAGCCGAGCGATTCTGACGTCGAGACGGCCGCCGAGAGAATCGAGGCTGCCCGGAGTCGTGAGCGGTCCCTCGAGGAGGAGCGCCGCCGAGCGGTCGCAGCCTTGGGGCGACGCGAGGCCTCCCACCAGCACCTGGCACAGGCCTCGAAGAACCTCGAGGCGGAGCGTGCCAACTTCCGCGCCTGGAACCTGGCTCACGGACTCGAGGCGTCGCTGTCACCCGACGGGGTGCTCGAGAGCCTGTCGGCGCTCCAGGCGGCCTGGAAGGACCTCGGCGCGATCGAACGGGTCGACGCCCGGATCGGACAGCGGCACGCGGAGATCGCCAGGTTCGAGGCTCGCCTAGCGAAGCTCGCAGCCGGCCTGCGGGACCTCGGCGGCCCCGCCGAGTTGCTCGAAGCGGACCCGGCCCGCACGCTCGGCGACCTCTGCACCTCCCTCGAGGCGGCGCTCGAGTCTCGGGCGACGAGGACCGGCCTTGTCCGCGTCGTCGAGGACGCCGGCGGCGAGCTCGAGCGCTCCGTCGGGACCGGTCCCGAGGCGCCGCGTCTACTGGCCGAGCTTGAGGCCGGCGACGTGCTCGCCTGGGCCGAGGACCAGGCCGCGGTCGCGCAGGCCCGCTCGGAGACTCGCATTCGTCTGGAACAGCTCGTCCGCGAGCATCAGGACGCGTCGAACCAGTTGCGGGACCTGGCCGGCTCGGCGCGGATAGCAGAGCTCGAGCAGCTACGGCTCGCTCTCGAACAAGATCTCGGCGAGGTGCTCGAGTCCTGGGCCGTCCTCGGAAGCGCCCGATTGCTTCTCGAGCGCACGTTGCGCCGCCACGAGCAGGAGCGTCAACCTGCGGTCCTCGCCCGAGCGGGTGAGCGCTTCGCGAAGGTCACCGAGGGTCGCTACACCTGCCTGCTGCCTTCGGTAGGCGTCGAGGGTGGACGCGACACCCTGAGGGTCGTGTCCTCGTCCGGTGCCGAGATCGACGCCGGCAGCTTGAGCCGGGGCACCGTCGAGCAGCTCTACCTCTGCCTTCGTCTCGGTCTCGCGGAGACATTTGCCGAGCGGGCCGGGCCTCTCCCACTCGTCCTCGACGACGTGCTGGTGAACTTCGATCCTGCTCGTGCGGCCTCCATGGCAGAAGCGCTAGCGGACACTGCGGAGCGCCACCAGGTTCTGTTTCTCACGTGCCACCCCCACCTCGTCGGGCTCGTCCAAGACGTGGCGCCGCAAGCGCAGGTGGTCCACCTGGACCGAATCTGAGGCCGGCGCGGCCGGCGGGGCGGCCGAGGGCGTTCCGGGGGCCGGCAGGGCGGACCGGGGACCGGGGGCCGGCGGGCCGGCCGAGGGCGGTTGCAGCGGCGGCGATGGGGGGCCGGCGCGGCCGGACGGGCCGGCCGGCGCGGCGGACCGGGGGCCGGCGGCCGAGATTCGGCGGACGTGTTAAGACTTTTGTGGCCCCTGCAGGCTGTTGCAAAATGAAGCCCGTTCAATGGCAGGGATCCACCACCTGGCTCTGTTGACCGCCGAGAATTTCTCATGGCGCTGAGCTATCTGCCAACGGACCGAGATCAGTTGTTCTTGGTCCCCCCGGACATGCGCGACTGGCTCCCTGCTGGGCACCTCCTATGGTTCGTGCTCGACGTGGTGGAGAGGATCGACACCTCCTCCCTGCACGCTCGCCACCCGAACGACGGCGTCGGGCGACGGGCCTTCGACCCCGACATGCTGCTGGCGCTGTTGGTGTACGCCTACTGCACCGGGCAGCGTTCGAGCCGCAAGATCGAGCAGCTTTGCGAGGTCGACGTCGCCTACCGGGTGATCTCCGCCAACCACCCCCCGGACCACACCACCATCGCCCGCTTCCGATCCGACAACGACGAGCTGGTCGCCAAGCTCTTCACTGACGTGCTCGCCCTCTGCGCCGCCACCGGCCTGGCGAGCGTCGGCGTAGTGGCGGTCGACGGCACCAAGATGGCAGCCAACACGTCGAGAAAGACCAACCGCACCCGGGCCGACATCGAGGCAGAGGTGGACACGATGATGGCCGAGGCCGTGGCCGCCGACGCAACAGAAGACGAGCGCTTCGGCCCCAAGCGTGGCGACGAGCTCCCGCCCGATCTCGTCGACCCGGACACGCGCCGAGTACGCCTCGACGCCGCCCTGCAAGCCATCGAGGAACAGGAGCGATCGAGCCAAGCGGCCGAGGAGGCCGCCCGGGCCAAGCGGGCGGCAGCCGAGGCTGAGGCCGTCGCCAAGCACCAGGGTGTTACCGGCAGGCCGCCCAAGTGCGCCGACCCTCTCGCCCGAGCCGAGGCCGAGCTCCTCCGAGCGGTGGCCGATCAGGCCGCCCGCAACGCCGAATGGCGCCACCAGCGTGATGCCGCTCGGGCAGCAGGAGCGCCAGACCCTCCCCGGCCTGAGCGTGGTCGCCCCACGAGGGCACGCCGGCGCCTCGAAGCTATGAAGGCCTCGCCTCCGGCACCGCCAGCGCCGCCGCCCCCGGTACGTCTGAATATGACAGACCCTGATTCCCGGGTCATGAAGACCCACAACGGCTGGGTGCAGGGCTACAACGCCCAGGCAGCCGTCAACGACCAGGGCATCGTGCTGAGCGCCAAGCTCACAAACGACCACAACGACGTCGGCCAATGCGTGCCGATGATGGCCGCCACCCGGGCCGACCTCGATGCCGCCGGCATCCAAGGACCCATCGGCACCATCCTGTTTGACGCCGGATATCTCTCCGAGGACAACCTGCGAACCGACGGGCCGGACCGTCTCATCGCCACCACCAAGAGCTGGAAGCTGCGCCGGGAGGCCCGTGAGCTCGGCTTCGCCGAAGGCGATGCCCCGGCCGAAGCCTCGCCGATCGAGGCCATGGAGCATCGCCTGCGTACCGAGGACGGCGCGGCTCTCTACGGGCTGCGCCAGTGCACCGTCGAGCCGGCGTTCGGCGACATCAAGGAGAACCGGGGATATCGGCGCTTCATGCGGCGAGGGCTCGCCGCCTGCGACGCCGAATGGAAGCTCATCTGCGCCACCAAGAACATCACCAAGATGTTCCGAGCCGGAGCGGTACTGCCTGATCTCGGCTGAGGAAACGATGGGTGCCTGGACCCAACCCTGGAAACGAGTGCCCGGCCGACGAAGATTCCCCTCGCCGCCTCGAAGACAATGGCTGACCGCCTGGGAACGCCCTGTCGGTCGCACGGTTCAAACTGCAACAGCCTGCCTGGCCACACAAGTATCAACACGTCGCCACAGCGCGTCGGCTGCGCCGGCGTCTCCGCGGCCGGCGCCCTCCCGGGCGCGACACCCAAGCCCCCGCCGCGACCGTGTCAGAAGTTCGTGGTGCAGAACGGCGGGCGCGAACCACCGAACATGCGATCCGCGCGGCGGGCCGCGCCTTCGGTCCGCTCGACGATCCGGCCCACCTCTGCCATCGCGGTGAAAGGAACGCCGCCGAGGTACAACGCGCCCAGCGCCGCCGCCGGAAGAGCAAGGTCGGCGACGCCCTCAACGCGCTCCGCGGAGGCGACTCCGTCGCCATCCACGGACAGCCGGAAGCGGCCGTCGTTCCAGGGGCAGAAAGCATCGTGCAGCTCCAGGACGAGCGACCCCTCCTCGAAATACCGTCTCTGGGCGAGCGCACCCTGAACCTCCACGAGACGGACCCAGGTTCGATCACCCCAGCTCGCGGTGCGTAGTTGGCGCTGGTCTTCGAGGAGATACCGCAGCGGCTCGTCAACCGGGCGGCCGCGGGTTCGCAGCTCGTCGGTGAGGTCGATGCCGAGCAGATACTGCCACAAGGCCGCGTAGGCGGCCCGGGAGACCGAGCACGACTCCTCCAGTAAGACGGCACGCCGATGGTGGTCGTCCGGGTCGGTCCCGGCCACCCGGTAGATCGCGTAGCCGTCGATGCGACCGCCTTCCTCGTAACACACGTAGAAGCGATGCCTGGCGTCCTCTGCCGCGCCCGCCCGGGGGAGCAGCTCGGCCCACGCCCCCTGCAGGCGGTCGAGCTCGCCGGCTCGAGTCGGCACATAGGCGTCGAAGACGATCGGGAACGCTTCGGCTGCTTGATCCAAATCGAGCAGCCGGACCGAGCCCGGGACGGCGGGCGAGTCGCGGAACGAGCCGCCAGCAGGGATCGAAGCGCTCGATGGTCGGGCAAGTCGTTTGTCGACGACATAGCGCGCTCCGAAGGTCGCGGGCCCGTAGCCGTACCTTCCGTAGATGCCTCCCTCGCTCGCAAAGAGCGCGGCAACCGCCTCACCGACCGAACGGAGGTCGTCGAGCTGTCGCCGCATCATCGAGGTGAGCAGCCCTCGGCGCCTGTGCGTGGGAGCCACCGTGACATCCGTGACCGCGGCCACATCGCAGCGAACGAGGCCCGGCAGGGTCATCGACAACCTGTGCGATGCCGTGGTCGCAACAAGGTCCCCTCCGTCGAAGACCGCGAGGGACCTCTCGAGCGGGAGCTCCTTTGCGACGCTCTCGATCTCGTCGGCGGTGTACCTGCCGCTGAACGCCGACGCCTGGCAGGCCAAATAGGCGTGGATCTCGTGGCTCTCGATCGGCCGGAGCTCGAAGGCGGTCACAGAAGAGAAGTCTCGCGCCGTCAGGCGTGCGTGCGAGCCGCGGACAGCCGTCCGCTAACCGCGGCTGGAGGGCGGCGCGTCCTGCTCGTGGGCGATCGTCTTGCGGATCATCTGGATCCGCGCGGCGGATTGGTTCACGTCGGCGCCTTTGGCCTCGAAAAGGGCTTTGCGATCTTGCTCGGCCTCCGCCTCGGCGCCCGCATCGGCTGCCGCCAGGCGGGCGTCGATGCCTTCCGCGACAAGCTTCTCGGCCTCGGCGACGAGGGCCTCGACCATCTCGTCCTCGGGTACGACCCGCACGATCTTGCCCTTTATGAACAGGTGTCCCTTGTGACGCCCGGCGGCAATCCCAAGATCGGCCTCGCGGGCTTCGCCAGGTCCGTTGACCACGCAGCCCATTACCGCTACTTGCAGGGGCAGCGACCGGGACTCGAAGGCCTCTTGGGCCTTCACGCGCGATCTCGATCACGTCGATCTCCGCACGGCCACACGACGGGCACACGATCAAGTCCAGGCCCTTGCGCTCGCGAAGCCCGAGTGCCTCGAGCAGCTGGCGACCGGCCCGCGCTTCTTGGACCGGGTCGGCGGTGAGCGAGTACCGGATCGTGTCGCCGATGCCCTCCGCGAGGAGGGTCGCGATCCCCGCGGTTCCCTTGACCAGGCCCGCCGGAGGCGGACCGGCCTCGGTGACTCCCAGGTGGAGCGGGTGATCGAACGTCTCCGAGGCGAGGCGGTACGCCGCGATCATGGTCGGTACGTTGGAGGCTTTTACCGAGATCTTCACGTCGTCGAAGCCGACCTCCTCGAAATACGCGAGCTCCATGCGCGCGGACTCGACGAGCGCCTCGGGCGTTGCGCCACCGAACCTCTTGTACAAGTCGGGATGCAGCGAGCCGGCGTTCACGCCGATGCGGATCGGGACGCCCCGGTCACGGGCCTCGGAAGCGACGAGCTTGATCTCCTCGGGCTTGCGCAGGTTGCCGGGGTTCAACCGCAACCCCAGGACTCCCGCCTCGAGAGCGGCCAGAGCCATCTCGTAGTGGAAGTGCACGTCGGCCACGATTGGCACGGGTGAACGGGGAACGATCTGAGCCAGACCCTCAGCAGCCTCCTGCTCGTTGCAGGTGCAGCGCACGATGTCGGCCCCCGCCGCCGCGAGAGCGTAGACCTGCGCCAGCGTCCCGTCGACGTCGGCCGTCTTTGTCACCGTCATCGACTGGACCGACACGGGCGCACCGCCGCCGACCGGCACGTTGCCGACCTTGATCTGCCTGGTCTTGCGCCGTTCGGCCATCGTCACGGGTGTTCTCGCCATTTGCTGGCAGCCTAGCGGCACACGGTCGATGGGCTCGTTCGCCTTGCTCGTTCGCTTCACATGCCGCGGCCTTCGGCGCGTCGCACGCAAAGTCCGGCCGAACCGGCCAGGGCTCAACCCCCGGGCAACTGAGCCGGGTGAACGATGTTCATGTAGAGGGCGCCGAGCCCCACGATCACGATGAAGAGGAGGAAGACGTACGCGACCGGCATGAGCTTGGCGACGTCCGCGTGATAGGCGCGGCCCTTGCCGCGAGCGGACCCGTTCGTAGACGGCGATGGCGACATGCCCTCCGTCGAGGGGCAGCATCGGGAAGAGGTTCACAACGCCGACGAACAGGTTGATCGCGGCGAGCAGGTAGAGAAGCTCGGCGACATTCTGCCTGGCGGCTTGGGCACCGATCTGGACGGCGCCCAGGATGGACAAGATCGTCCCTTGGCCTGACCCGTGGCCGGACGCTCCAGAAGAGCCGGCGGTCTGGTGGTTTCCGGCCACGGCCACCTGGTGGGCGAAGTTGCCGAGGCCGTGCAGGGAGAAGACCTGGGCCAGGCCACTGAACGTCTGACCGAACAGCGAGCCGAGCCCGGTGCCGGCTCGCCCGACCGCCGTCAGCGGCCCGACTGCGACGTTCCGCACGTTGGTGAGCTCGACACCGATGATGCCCTTGGCCGGACCGGTGGGACTGGCCGCCCGAAGGCTCAGGCCGCCGATCTTCTCGAGGACATGGCGGCCGTCTACCGGCGTGACGCGGATCGTACGGTCGTGACCGTTGCGCGCCACGACCATGGTGAGCGGGTCCCCGGCATGCCGGTTCACGAACGCGATGAGCGAGCTCAGATCGGTGTACCTGTGACCGTCGACGGCGACGATCGCGTCGCCGGCCCTCAGCCCGGCGCGCTGTGCCGGGCTGAGGCCCTTCGAGAATTGGGCAAGGCTCATGATCGTGGGCGGGGTGGTGGTGGGCGCGCCCGAGAGCGCGAACAGGGAGAACAACAGCACGAACGCGATGATCACGTGCATGCCGGACCCGGCGACGGCGACAAGCAGGCGCCGGGGGAACGTTGCCTGGCGGTAGCTGCGCGCCTCGTCGGCCGGATCGACCTCCTCGAGCATGGTCATGCCGATGATCCGCACATATCCGCCGGCGGGAATCGCCTTGACGCCGTAGGTGGTCTCGCCACGGCGAATCGACCAAAGTCTCGGGCCGAACCCCAGGAAGTACTCGGTCACCTTCATCCCGCTCCATTTAGCGGTCGCGAAGTGACCGAGCTCATGCAGCATGATCATCGCCACGAGTGCGAGAACCACGATGAGCACCGGCAGTGCTCCGAACACGACGGCAAGGCCGACGCCGGCGACGACTACAACAACGAGCCGGAGCAGGGACGCGCGTCCGGTTGTCCCCGAGCGGGTTTCGAGTGGCGCCGGAACGCCGGAAGCGTCGTCCATCAAAGAGAGTCTGTCGCGCCTTCGGTCCGTTGGGTCGTCATGCCGCTCGCTGGCGGCGTTCCACGGCACTCGCGGCCCGCACCCGGGCGAGGGCGTCCGCGGCGAGCACGTCTTCCACCTGCGCGAGCTCCGTGGGCTCGTGGATCTCGAGCGTGTCGGCCACGACCTCGGCGATCGCCGGCCACGAGATGTGTCCGCCGAGAAAGGCCGTCACGGCGATCTCGTTCGCAGCGTTGAGCCAAGCCGGGGCGCTGCCGCCCAGGCGCCCCGCCTCGTACGCGAGCCGAAGGCACGGGAAGGTCGCCAGGTCCGGCGGCTCGAAGTCCAGGCGACCGAGAGCGGCGAAGTCGAGCGAGCCGTAGGGCTGGGCGAGGCGCTCGGGATAACCGAGTGCGTAGCCAATCGGGAGGCGCATGTCGGGCGCTGAGAGCTGGGCAATCGTGGCGCCGTCGCAGAACTCCACCATGGAGTGCACGATCGACTGCGGGTGAACGACGACCTCGATGCGGTCATAGCCGATGCCGAACAGCTCGTGAGCCTCGATGACCTCGAGCCCCTTGTTCATCAGCGTCGAGGAGTCGATCGTAATCTTCGGCCCCATCTGCCAGGTCGGATGTGCGAGGGCGTCGGCCACTGTCACCCACGAGAGCTCGGCTGCACTCCTTCCCCGAAACGGTCCCCCACTGGCCGTCAGCACCAGCCTGGCCACGGCCTCCGGCCTGCCGCAGGCAAGACACTGATGGATCGCCCCGTGCTCGGAGTCGACGGGGACGAGCTCGGCGCCGGCCGAAGCACGGGCCCGCTGGACGACGGGCGCCCCCGCCACGAGGGACTCCTTGTTGGCGAGGGCGAGGCGGCGTCCCTGCCTCAGGCTCGCCACGGTGACCCCGAGGCCTGCAAAACCGACCACCGCGTTCAAGACGACCTCGCCGGTCTCGGCGAGCGAGGACAACGCATCAGGCCCCGCCCGCACCTCGATACCGGCAGGAACCAGCTCCCGGAGTCTCGGTTCGAGGGCGGCGTCTGCGATCGCGACCACGTCCGGCCGGAATTCGTTCGCCTGGGCCGCGAGAAGCTCGACCGATCGAGCCGCTCCGAGCGCGCTGACTGCGAACCGGTCGGGCGCAGACCGGAAAACCTCGAGGGCCTGAGTGCCGATCGAGCCTGTCGAACCGGCGACGGCGACCCGCCGGCGGGAGTCGTGTCCACGCTGAGGTGAGGCGCCGGGGCCGAACGCCGCGGACTCGTCCACGATCCTGGTCATCCGACGTGAGCCAGGCGAACGAAGTAGTAGGCCGCAGGAAGGACGAAGAGCAGTGCGTCGATGCGATCCAGCATCCCTCCGTGGCCGGGCAGGAGTGAGCCCATGTCCTTCACGCCGAGGTCGCGCTTGATCATCGACTCGACGAGGTCGCCGAAGGGAGCCACGACGGCGACGATGAGCCCTAGAGCGAGCGCGGTGTCTAGTCGCCAGGGATGAATATGACTAGTGATCCCGACGGACGCCGCGACAGCGACCACGCAACCGCCGATGAGGCCCTCCCAGCTCTTGTTGGGGCTCACGCGCGGGACGAGGTTGTGCCGACCCAGGCGGCTTCCGACCGCGTAGCCGCCGACGTCGTAGCCGACCGCGGCGATGACAGCACCCAGCATCAACGCGATTCCGTGCCTGTCGGGGAAGATCCTCGGGTCGACCAGGAGCCCGCCGAATGCGCCGAGCACGCCTATCCAGCCGAATCCGAGGACGCTCACCGACAAGTTGGCGACAGGCTGCCGCCGAGTAACACCTGCCAGATACCAGATCATCGACAGAACGATGAACAGCACGCCGCCGAGCAGGATCGCGCCGGGCCCTCGAAAGTAAGCAGCGACCGTGACGCCCGGTACGGCCAGCAGGGCGATCAACGTCGTCGGCCGATAGCCCGCGAGGCGCAAGGAGTTGAAGAGCTCCGCGGCGGCGAGCGTCACTGCGAGGGCGACCACGGCGATAACCGCGGGAGGCCCGACCCAAAAGCAGGCAAGCAGCACCCCGCCCAACACGAGGCCGGTGAGAGTGGCGACGACAGGGTTGCGGGCAGCTGCGCCGTGGGCCTCAGTACCCGGACCAGCTTCCTTGGCGGCGGGTTCGCCGGACGGCTCCCGGCGCCCAGCGGCGTCGTCGCCCTCGGCCCGGCTGTGAGCCTCCTCGGGATCGGCGGGCGACCGCCGTGCCCGCAGCGGCCGGCCGGACCGGAGCCGGGAAGCCGCGTGCCGCCGGTGCCGGCGAGCAATGGGTGCCGTCGTAGTCTCGTCAGGGCCACCCGCCGGCGTCGGCGCTCCGAGGCCCGCCGCTTGCTCACGGGACTCCCCCGGCGTGACGATGGGAGGCGACACCGGCTCGGCTGCTTGTGCGGGCAATTCTGCAGATTGTGAGTCCCCCAGCGCCACCGGTACCCCGGGCGGATTGACCCAGGAGATATCGTCGTCGAGGTCGAGGAAGTCGTACGCGAACGGGTCGTCAGACGACGACTCCTCGTAGTCGGTGACGCGGAGGCCGGCACCCGCCAGATCGGCGAGAATCGCGTCGGTGTCGTCCCAGTCCTCCTGAAGCTCGCGCCACACCGGACCTCCCGGCGGCGGAGGCGGCGGGCCACCCCGCTCGATGGCAGCCTCTTGCTCGAGGTCGCGGAGCACTCGGGGAATCTGCAAGGTCGGAGGGTCTGTCCAGTCCGGGAGGTCGTAGGGCGCCATCGGAACGACCGGAGCAGAAGCGAGTGCCGGCTCGCCCACCACCTCGAGTGGCGATGCGGATTCCGCCGCTGACCCGATCGAGAGCGCGGGGCCGTCAGCGGAGGTCACCGTTTCTGGACTCATGGCGAGCAGTTCGGAGCGGGCGCGCGTCGCTGCCTCCGCAGGCGGGGTCAGCCCAGCCGCGACTCCAGCCTCGACGCCGGCGATCCGGGCCCGTTCGGTGACCGGCTCGCCGGTCCCTCGATGCTCCTGCCGCTCCTCCAAACCTGCTCCTCCCTTGCGGGTCCTCCGAGTGCGACTCGGTCGGTCGATTCGAGCCTGGCGTCGACGGTCAGCAACGGAACGGGGCTCGGGGCGTGCCCCGCCGCCCTCGCTCAGAGCTCGAGCAGCTCGCGCTCCTTGTGGCTCAGCAACCTGTCGATCTCGGCGATCTGCTCGTGGGTCAACTTCTCGAGCTCCTTCTCGGCGCGGTCAAGCTCGTCCGAGGAGATGTTGCCGTCCCGCTCCTTTGCCTCGAGGTCGTGTCGAGCCGAACGGCGGACGTTGCGCACGGCGACTCGCCCTTCCTCCGCCCGATGCTTCACGACTTTCACGAACTCCTTGCGACGCTCCTCGTTGAGCTCCGGAAAGACCAGCCTGAAGACCTGACCGTCGTTGGAGGGGTTTATGCCGAGATCGGAGGTGGTCAACGCCCTCTCGACCGCCTTCATCGCACCCTTGTCGTAGGGATTGACCACCAGCACCCGGGGCTCGGGCACGCTGAAACCAGCAATTTGCTGAAGTGGGACCTCACTTCCGTAGTAGTCCACCTTTATCTTCTCAACCAGAGCCGGAGACGCCCGTCCGGTCCGAACCGTTGCGAAGTCGGCCTTGGTGTGTTCGACCACTTTGTGCATGCGCTCTGCGCTCTCGGCGAGAGCGGCCGCGGTGAGCGTGTCGTCAGTCACGTGATCAGCGTACCTATCCGCTCCCCCACGAGGGCAGCTCGGATGTTGCCCTCCCGCATCAGGTCGAAAATGAGGATCGGGATCTTGTTGTCCCGGCAGAAGGTGATGGCCGTGAGGTCCATGACCCGCAAGTCCCGGGAGACTACGTCCATGTACCCGATCTCCTCGTAGCGAGTCGCAGTCGCGTCATAGCGGGGATCTGCGCTGTAGACACCGTCCACGCCCGAGTGGGTTCCCTTCAAGATCGCGTCGGCCTCGATCTCCGCGGCCCGGAGGGCGGCGGGCGTATCTGTGGTGAAGTACGGGTTGCCCATGCCGGCAGCGAAGATCACGACGCGACCCTTCT
Source organism: uncultured Acidimicrobiaceae bacterium (assembly GCA_963703655.1). Lineage (GTDB taxonomy): Bacteria > Actinomycetota > Acidimicrobiia > Acidimicrobiales > Bog-793 > CAVPFA01. The sequence continues at coordinate 297,017 of CAVPFA010000004.1, forward strand.
CGAGGTGGCGAATCGCGCGTCGCCGGATGTAAGGCTCGCAAACCTCGGCCATGTGAATGGCTGACAGCACCCGCGTGGCACAACCCACACGCTCGAGTGCGTCCTGCAAAGCGAGCGCGTTGATGACGGTTCCTAGCATCCCCATGATGTCGGAGGTCGCTCGGTCCATCCCTTCGCCAGCCCCGGTCGTGCCGCGCCAGATGTTGCCGCCGCCGACGACGATGGCGATCTGCACGTCCAGCTCACCCCGTGCGGCGCCGATTTCCTGCGCTAGTCGCCCCACCGTCGAAGCGTCGATGGTCTCGTCGGACGAGGAACTTGCCAGCGCCTCGCCGGACAGCTTCAGCACAACCCGGCCCCACCGGGGTCTGGCTGCTCCGGCGCCCTTCGGGGCCAGCTCGGTCACGAGTGCGGTGCCGGCCCGCTCACGAGCCGACGACGGACTGAGCGAAACGGAGCACTTGCGCGCCACCGAGCAGCTGCCCGATGGTTTTCTTCTCGTCCCTCACGAAGGGCTGCTCGAGGAGGACGTGCTCCTTGTACCAACCCTGGAGGCGGCCCTCGACAATCTTGTCGAGTGCAGCCTCGGGTTTGCCCTCGTTGCGCGCGATCGCAGTTGCGGTTCTTCTGACTTCTTCGACCTGCGCCTCGGGGACGTCCTCGCGACGCAAGTATTCCGGACGCGCGAAGGCGATGTGAACAGCGATGTCGTGAGCGAGCGACTCGTCGGCTCCGGAGAGCTCCACGAGCACCGCGTTCACGCCGCGCCCGCTCTGCAGGTGCAGATAGCTGCCGATGATCGCTGATTCCGGAGCCTCGAAGCGGACAGTCCTGCCGAGGGCGATGTTCTCCTTGAACTTGAGGGCGAGGGCCTCGATACGATCCGAGTACCCCGCGAGAGCGTCCTTGCCCTTGGCAGCGAGCTCGTCCGCGAGCTCCTCGACGAGCGAGACGAACTCGGACGATTTTGCGACAAAGTCCGTCTCGCATTCGAGCGTCGCGATCGCTCCGACGGGCGACTCCCCGCCTTGGACCACGACCGCTACCGCGCCTTCGGTGCGCTCGCGATCTTGACGTTTGGCCGCGCTGATGATGCCTCGCTCGCGGAGTGCGCGCTCGGCTTCCTCCTGGTTCCCGGCACACTCCTCGAGCGCACGACGGCAGTCCAGGATCCCAGCACCGGTCTTCTGCCGGAGCGCCTGCACCTCCTTGGCTGTGATATCTGCCATCTTTCAAGCCTCCGTGCGGGTCTCGGTGGGTGGGGCGGGCACGCCCTCCTCCACGGTCGTGGTATTGGTTGCGCCGGACTCAGCAACCTCGCCGGCGGCATCGGGCTGCTCCGGCGCCTCGGCGGCGGCGGCTACGACCTGCTCTGGCGCCTCGGCGCCGGCGGTTGGCTGGGGCTCGCCGGCGGCGGGCGGCTCGGCTTCGGGCGGCCCTGGCGCCTCGGCGGAGGCGGGCTCGTGCGTCACCGGTGGCGCCGCTTGAGCGGCGGCCTCCAGGTTGGCGCGGCGAGCATTGTTGGCCGCGTCGGCGGCACGCGACGCGAAGCGATGTACCGGCCTTCCGCCACGGCGTCGGCGATAACGCGGCACATCAGCCGACCTGCCCTTATGGCGTCGTCGTTGCCCGGAATCACGTAGTCGATGACGTCCGGGTCGCAGTTCGTGTCGACGACGGCCACGACCGGCAGGTGCAGCTTGTTCGCCTCCGTGACGGCGATGTGCTCCTTCTTGGTGTCGATCACGAAGATCGCGTCGGGCGGCCGGTCCAGCCGGCGTAGACCGCCAAGGTTCCTGTCGAGCTTCTCCAGCTCGCGCTCGTGAGACAGCGCTTCCTTCTTCGGCATGGCTGCGAAATCGCCGGCAGCCCGCGAAGCCTCGAGCTCCACGAGCTTGCGGACCCGGCCTGCGACGGTCTGGAAGTTGGTGAGCATGCCTCCGAGCCATCGCTGGTTCACGTACGGCATGCCACAAGCGGTCGCGTACTCGGCGACGGGATCCTGCGTCTGTTTCTTCGTGCCGACGAAGAGGATGACCCCGCCTCCGGCGACAAGATCCCTGACGTAGGAGTAGGCCGTGTCCACGCGGTTCAACGTCTGTTTGAGATCGATGATGTAGATGCCGTTGCGTTCACCGAAGATGAATCGCTTCATCTTCGGGTTCCAGCGACGGGTCTGGTGGCCGAAATGCACCCCGGCCTCGAGCAACTGTTTCATCGTGACGACGGCCACGCGCTTCTCCTTCCCGACGGTTGAGCTGATCCTGACACGGCGCCCCGAGGGACGACCGCGGGTGTGCCAGGACGAAGGTTGACGGGAACCCGATCGGGTTCCACGGCAATCGTAGCCGGATAGACGTGCGCTTCGAGCACTCTTTAGCCGCTGGCTTCAGGTGAAGCCAGGCTCAAGTGAAGCCAGGCTCAGGTGAACTCGTCGCGCAATCGTTGCCTTAGGTGGAGCACCGCCTTGGTGTGGATCTGGCAGGCACGGCTCTCGGTCACGCCGAGAATCTCCCCGATCTCCGCCAAGTTCAGTCCTTCGTAGTAGTACAGCGTGAGCACCTTGCGCTCGCGGTCACCCAGCCGCTGGATCGCCTTCGCGAGCTGTCTTCGGGTCTCTTCAAGCTCGATGGTTGCACCGGGAGGGTCTCCCGGATCCTGGAGCGTGTCCCCCAGAGTTTGGCCGCCGGTGCCGCCCTGTCGGAACAGGACGTCGTCGAGCTGCAAGAGCCCAGCTCGCGAGGTCTGACGCAGGATGTCGTCGAGATCGTCGGTCGTCATCTCCAGCTCGTCGGCGAGCTCCCGATCCGAAGGCGACCTGCCGAGCGTGCCTTCGAGCTTGGCGAATGCGGAGTCGACCGCACGCGCCTTGGCACGCACCGACCGCGGTACCCAGTCGATCGAGCGAAGCTCGTCGAGGATGGCGCCGCGAACGCGGGGCACCCCGTAGGTCTCGAACTTGATCGCCCGGGAAGGATCGAATTTCTCGATCGCGTCGATCAATCCGAGAATGCCGTAGCTGACGAGGTCGGCGTAGTCGACGTGATTGGGCATGGCCGCAGCGACGCGACCGGCGACGTACTTCACGAGCGGTGAGTAGTGAAGGATCAGCCGATCGCGCGCGGATCGGTCCGCGGTCGACTTGAACTCCGCCCACAGCTCCTCGACGGATTGGAGCCGATCAGTCCCGGTCGGGCTCATCACGCTCTCGGGTGAGCGCTTCGATAGGCGCCCACCAGGCGCTCGGTGGACACATGCGTATAGATCTCGGTCGTCCTCAGGCTCGCGTGACCGAGCAGCTCCTGGACCACCCGCAGGTCCGCACCACCGTCGAGAAGGTGCGTGGCGTAGGTGTGGCGAAGCGCATGCGGATGCGTCGGCACCGGCGAACGGCGGTCCAGAATCCGGCGTACGTCACGCGGCGTCATCTGGCGGCCGCGCCGGTTGACGAACAGCGACCCCGTCGGAGTCGAGCCGTTGACCAGCGCCGCCCGGCCCGAGGCGACATAGCGCGCGACGGCCTCAACCCCTGGAGCGCTCATCGGCACTCTCCGCTGCTTGCCGCCCTTGCCCCACACCGTCACGGACCTGCCCTTCAGGTCGAGGTCGCCGAGCCGGAGCCCGCAGAGCTCGGCGACCCGCAGCCCGCTGCCGTAGAGCAGCTCGAGCACGGCGTCGTCCCGGGCGGTTATCTCGGGAAGCGTCGTGGCCACCGCGTCGTCAGCCGCCGGCTCGAGCAGCAGCTCCAGCTCGGACGGTGCGAGGACTCGCGGCAGGCGGGCTTCACCCGCGGGCGCGGACAGGCGCCGGGAAGGGTCGATCGCGACGAGCTCATGGCGGCGGAGCCATTCGAAATAACGGCGGAGCGCGGCGGCCTTCCGCGCGATCGTGCGCCGCGCGTACCTGCGAGTTGCCAGGTACGCCAAATAACGCCGCAGCATCAGGCGGTCGACCTCGGCCGGGTCCGACACTCCTGCCCGGTCCGCCCATACTACGAACGCCTCGACGTCACCCTGGTACGCCTGGCGGGTTGCCGAAGCGTCCGAGGCGAGTGAGCGCACAAAACCTTCGAGCTCAAAGCTCACCGCTCCACGCTACCCGAGTACGTGCGGAAGGTGCTGAACCACCCCTCGCGCTCCCTGTTCGCGACGCCACGCGGAGTTCTTCGCGTCCGCACCACGGAGCACTCCAAGTTGGGCGACAATGGAGCCATGGCCCACCGAGTCCTGCTCGTAGAAGACGACGAACGGATCCGCACGTCGATGCGTCTCTCGCTCGAGGACGAGGGCTACGAGGTCGAGGAGGCGGGCTCCGGCGAGGATGCGCTCGAGTCCCAGTCGCGCGCCATGGTCTCGAATCCGTTCGACCTGATCGTTGTCGACATCATGCTCCCTGGAATGGACGGTTTCGAGTGCTGCCGGCAGCTGCGGAGGACGAGCTCGGTGCCGATCATCATGGTCACGGCTCGCACCGACACCCACGACGTGGTGGCGGGCCTCGAGGCCGGGGCGGACGACTACGTCACCAAGCCGTTCGAGCCGAAGGAGCTCGCCGCCCGCATCCGGGCGCTGCTGCGCAGGGCCCGTGCCGGCGAGCCGGGGCTGGTGCAACTCGAGTTCGGTGATCTCGAGATCCTTCCCGAAGCCGGCGTCGTGCGCCGCGGCGGCGAGGAGGTCCACTTGACCCGCACGGAGTTCCTGCTGCTGTGCGAGCTCGCCGCCAACGCCGGCAAGGTGCTGTCTCGCGAGCAGCTGCTCGAACGTGTCTGGAGCTATGACTACTTCGGCGACGGCCGTCTGGTCGACGTGCACGTGCGGCGACTGCGCACCAAGATCGAGCGCGACCCGAGCGAGCCCCGCCACGTGCTCACCGTGCGCGGTCTCGGGTACAAGCTCGCGCCGTAGTCATGGGAGCCGTCGACCTGCCGGCCGATCCTCTGGATCTGGCCCACCCGGCGCAGACGGCACATACGGCGGTGCCGGAACCGCCGGTCCTCTCGCCGGCAGTACCTCGGCCGGCCCGCCGGCCTCGGAGGCGACGTCTCGGGCTCCGGGCAAGGGTCACGACCGCATTCGCGCTCGGAGCTCTTGCCCTTTCCAGCGCGCTGGCAGGTATCACCTACTTCGCCGTCCGTGCCTCGATCGTCAACCAGCAGATTGCCTCGATGCGGCACCAGACCTTGGCGAACGCCGTGCTGCTTCGAGGTGAGCTCCGGCCGAAGACTGCTTATATCCAAGGCCTGATCACGACACTTGACTCCGGCCCGAACACGAGCTCACTCATCTACTCCAGGGCCGGCGGGAAGGCCAACTGGTATCCCTCGTCCCCGACGCTGCTGCCGAGCTACCTGCCTTCGACGCTCAGGGCACGAGTTCTGGCGGGCTCGTACTCTTATCAGATCGTCGGGCCGGCGGGGACAGCCCACCTCGTGGTCGGGGTGCCGATCCGGTCGGACACTTCCCCGGTCTTTGTCAAGGCCGCGTATTTCGAGATCTTCGACCTCGCGGACCTGACGAGAACCCTGAACGTCCTTCTTACGTCCCTGACGATCGCTGCCCTGGTCACGACGTTCGCCGGGGCGATCGTGGGCCGTTGGGCCGCCAGCCGTGCTCTTCGGCCGCTGCACGAGATCGCACAGGCGGCACTGGCGATCGCCGGCGGGCGCCTCGGCACACGACTCGAGAGCGCAGACTTTGCAGATCTCGCCGTCATCGCGTCGGCGTTCAATCGCATGGTGGACCAGCTTCAGGAACGGATCGATCGCGAGGCACGCTTCAGCTCCGACGTCAACCACGAGCTCCGCTCACCGCTCACGACCCTTGCCACCTCGCTCTCGGTGCTCGAAGCTCGGCGCGACGAACTTCCGCCCAAGGCGCTCCAGGCGCTCGACCTCCTCGGCGCTGAGGTAAGAAGGTTCCGGCGACTCGTCGCCGACCTTCTCGAGATCTCCCGGTTCGACGCGACGCCCGGGGACATCAGCCGGGACGAGGTCACCGTCGGAGCGCTGGTCGAGCACGCCGTGCAGGCCACCGGCACCGACGCGCCGATCCGGTTCGCGCCCGGGGTCGCGTCACGCCACATCCTGGTGGACAAGCGTCGTTTCGAGAGGATTGTCGCCAACCTTTTCGAGAACGCGCAGCGCTACGCCGGAGGGGTGACGCTGCTCGATGTCGAAGACAACGGCTCCTCGGTGCGATTCCTAGTCGAGGACGCCGGGCCCGGGATCGCTCCCGAGGAGCGAGACCGGATCTTCGAGCGTTTCTCGCGTGGTGCAACCGGGCGGCGCAGAGGACTGGGCGACGGTACCGGCCTGGGCCTTGCGATCGTCGCACAGCACGTGCATCAGCACGGCGGGCGGGTATGGGTTGAGGGCCGTGCCGGCGGAGGCTCGCGCTTTGTCGTCGAGCTCCCGGCAGTGAACGAGGCACTGGCGTGAGGCCTCTGCGAGTCGTCGCGCTCGGGCGGGTCGTCGCGCTTCGGCGGGTCGTCGCTCTCGGGTGTCTCGCGGCGGCCTTGACGGCTGCGGCCGGCTGCGGGCTGCCCGTCGACCCGTCTCCTCAGGCGATCCCGCCCGGCGAGATACCGCTCGCCCTGCGAATAGTGAGCCCGACCACCCCGGGCTCACTCAGATTTCACAACGCGGTACCCGTGCCCATCTACCTGCTCGGCCCTGACAACCAGCTGGTGAGCGTCAAGAGGTACCTGCTCATTCCACCGACGCCACAGGAGATCCTCGATGCACTCGAGGCGGGACCTTTCCAATCCGAACTCGACGTGGGTGTTCAAAGTGCGATCCCGCCCGGGGCCCACCTGCTGGCGGCCGAACCGACAGGAGGGGTACTGACCGTGCTCCTCGATTCCACCTTCGGGTCGCTCCGCCCCGGTCAAGCGACATACGAGTTCGCTCAGATCGTCTATTCGGTCACGTCACTATCCGACGTCCGTGCGGTTGTCTTCTCCTACAACGGAGGCGACATCCAGCCTGAGGTCGGTACCGGTGCCATCGCGACCAAGGTCGCCGTCGATCGCTCCGACTACCGGCAGCTGGTGGCGTAGGCGGACCGCTTCAGCTCTCGATCCCGACTCGACTCGCCTCCGGGCCGGCGTGCCGCAGCCGAGGCGCGTCGGCCCAGAGCCGCTCCAGGTCGTAGTAGCGACGCGCCTCTTCGAGGAACACGTGCACTACGAAGGCGCCGTAGTCGAGCAGAACCCAACGGGCGTCGTCGAGCCCTTCGATGTAACGCGGTGCGCCGCCTCCGTGCGCCTTGACGCGCAGCTCGACCTCCTCGGCGATGGTTCGAACCTGGCGCACGTTGCTCCCGCTCGTGATCACGAAGTGATCGGTGATGACGAGCAGGTCACCGACGTCGAGAACCACCGTCGGGTCGGCCGTCTTGGACGAAGCGGCGTCGGCCGCCACGAAGACGTGCTCGAGGGTCAACGCGAGCCGAGGCCCCTTCTGGCGGGCCGATCGAACCGAGCCGTTCGCGCGACGCACAGGCGGTCGGGCGCGTCCTGGGACCCGAACCGGAGCATCCCGTGGCGGCTCATCTGGCCACAGGGTACAGGCCTCGTTCGCGGATGACGTGGATGGCAGGCACTGGGATGAGGAAGTCTAGAGGGCGGCCCTCGGCGACCCGATCGCGCAGCTCGGTGCTCGAAATCTCAAGCGCAGGCACCTCGACCATACGGACTTTCCAGCCCTCCAGCAGGGCTGCCGTGCGCACGGGGTCGATGGTGGTACCCGGCCGGTTCACCACCACGAGGACGACCCTGGACCTGACCTCGTCGATCCGTTCCCAGCTCCCGAGCCCGGCGGCGGCATCCGCGCCGACGATCAGGTTCAGCTCGGCGCCGGGCCACCGGGCCTCGAGCTCGGCGACGGTATCGGCGGTGTACGAGGGCCCGCCGCGCTCGATCTCGACAGCGCTCGCCTCGAGCCCCTCGACGCCGACTACCGCGGCCTGCACCAGCGCCAGCCGATCGGTGGCCGGCGTGACAGGCCGGCTCCCCACCTTCTGCCAGGGCTCGTTCGCGACTACAAGGAGCACCTTGTCAAGGCCAAGCTCGTGCCGCGCGTTGACAGCTGCGACGAGGTGACCGACGTGGACCGGGTCGAAGGTCCCGCCCAGGATGCCCAGTCGCCGGAGTCTGCCCACCTGGCGAAGCGTAGCGACCGCTCCCACCGATCCCCGATCGCGCCGTGGCAAGCCGGTGGCGCCGCGAGGTCGGGGTCTCCCACCTCCCGTAGGCTGGAGACGTGCGGACCACATCGGACCCTGTGGAACAGGCGCTCGCGGGCAACTCCACGCCGGCGGCGACGAGCCCGGCCCGCGACCCGGGCTGGCACCCTGCCTCCTGGCGCACACGTCCGGCTGCCCAGCAGCCACCCTGGCCCGATCCCCAAGCTCACGCGGACGTCCTGGCCCGGCTGGCGACCCTGCCGCCCCTCGTGTTTGCAGGCGAGGCGCGCCGTCTGACTCGAGCGCTCGGCGACGTCGCCGCCGGCAAGGCCTTCCTTCTTCAAGCCGGTGACTGTGCGGAGTCATTCGACGACTTCTCGGCCGACGCCATCCGCGACAAGCTGAAGGTGATCTTGCAGATGGCCGTGGTGCTGACATACGGCTCGGGCGTCCCGGTGGTGAAGGTCGGCCGCATCGCGGGGCAGTTCGCCAAGCCTCGCTCCTCGGCCACCGAGATGGTGGGCGACGTGCGGCTGCCCGTGTTCCGCGGCCACATCGTCAACGACGACGGGCCGACCGCCGCCGCGCGGGTGCCCGATCCCGGTCGAATGCTGCAGGCGTACCATCAGTCGGCCTCCACGCTGAACCTGCTCCGGGCCTTCACCAAAGGTGGCTTCGCTGATCTGTCGCAGGTGCACTCGTGGAATCTCGAGTTCCTGGCGACGAGCGCCGAGGGCCGGCGGTTCGAGGCGATAGCTGAGGAGATCGACCGTGCTCTGCGTTTCATGCACGCCTGCGGCGTGGACCTCTCCACCGACTCACCCATCCATCAGGTAGACCTCTTCACGAGCCACGAGGCCTTGCTGCTCGGTTACGAGGAGGCGCTCACGCGCAGGGACTCGCTCACGGGCGACTGGTACGACTGCTCCGCCCACCTCGTCTGGATCGGGGAGCGCACCCGCCAGCTGGACGGGGCGCACGTGGAGTTCGCGACGGGGATCGGGAACCCGGTCGAGGTCAAGCTCGGGCCGACCGTAACGCCCGACGAGGCGATCGCCCTTTGCGAGCGGCTGAATCCGGACCGGGCTCCCGGCCGCCTCACGTTCGTGAGCCGGATGGGCGTCGACCGGGTCCGACACGCGCTCCCACCGCTCGTGCGAGCGGTGTCCGGGGCCGCCCACCCCGTGGCGTGGGTCTGCGATCCGATGCACGGCAACACCTTCGCGAGCGAATCGGGCCGCAAGACAAGGCATTTCGACCACGTGCTCGGAGAGATCCAGGGCTTCTTCGCCGTTCATCGACAAGAGGGCACGTGGCCCGGAGGAGTGCATATCGAGCTGACCGGCGACGATGTCACCGAGTGCCTCGGTGGGATAGGCGAGATCCTCGAAGAGCAGCTGCCTCTGCGGTACACGACCGCTTGCGACCCCCGGCTGAACGCCCGTCAGTCCATCGACCTCGCCTTCCGAGTCGCCGAGTTCCTCCGGGGGTAAAGGCGGCCGCAGGCTGGTTGTCCTGAGGGCAATGCTGGTGTAGTGCTCAAAGTTGTGGCCACTTCGGGCTTCCTGGCCTACAATGCGCCCCTGGCGGTCATACCGTCCACTGTTCGCCGTTCGCATGAGAACCTTGCCTGGCGACCCGGCCAGTCGGCGGCGCAGCCAGCGCCTCTGCGGTTCGCCTGGCAACGCCCGTGACGTTCCGAATCTCGAGGGGCCATGGCACCGAGAACTTCCACGAGTCGTCGACGCCGGCGGCGGAGCGCCGGGACGATGCAGTGCCTCGCGACCGCCCTGACGCTGGGACTGACGCTGGGCCTGATCGCCGCCTCGGTCTTGTTCGCGAGTTCTGCCAACGCCGCAGCGAAGCCCGGCCCCGACTTGAGGAAGCACCCTCCGAGGGCGTCGCCCACCACCACCACCACCGAGCCTGCCGGAGGGCGCCGCTCGCCGAAGAAGCCCACCGCGGCCGCCGAGCTCACCTACGACCTCGCCGAGGCCAACGGCGTGGTGAAGTCACTCGGCGGAGCGACTTACTACGGGTCTGCGTACGGCACTCACCTGGTGGCGCCCATCGTGGCGCTCGTGCCGACGGCCGATCGCGGCGGTTACTGGCTGATCGGCGCCGATGCCAGCGTGTACCCGTTCGGTGACGCCGAGCAGAAGGGCGGTGCCGGCGGCAGGGTGCGGCTAGACCCCGTGGTGGCTGCTGCCGCGACACCCGACAGTGGTGGCTACTGGTTCGTCACGGCATCCGGCCAGGTGCTGGCGTTCGGCGACGCCCGCAGCTACGGCTCGATCACGTCGCCGCTCAAGGATCACGTCGTCGCGATCGCCCCCACTGCCGACGGCAAGGGTTACTGGATCGCCTCCAGCACCGGAGCCGTCTACAGCTTCGGTGACGCCAAGTTCCACGGCTCGATGGCGACGAGCCACATCGACGAGCCGATCGTCGCCATCGCAGCGACGCACGACGGCGGCGGCTACTGGCTGGCGGAGTCGGACGGAGACGTCTTCGACTTCGGCGACGCTGCGCGACTGGCGCCGCTGTACCCGGTGGACGCCAAGTCGCCCGTGGTGGGGATCGCCGTCACGGCGGACGGCACCGGAGACTGGCTAGCAGAGAAGAACGGCACCGTCCTCAACTTCGGCACCGCTACCGCTCACGGCTCGCTCACGGGCGTGCCGGCCAATTCCCCCGTGATCTCGATCGCTGCGATGCCGATCGCCGCCCCTCCGGTCCGCGCCCCTCCCGTCCGCGCCCCTCCCGTCCGCGACTCGCCGCTCCGGTACCCGCAGGGCGCCTTCGGCTACGACATCAACTGGCCGCAATGCGCCGGACCGACCTCGCCACGTACCGTCCCGCTCCCCGGTCCCCCGTCTGATCCCGCAGGGACGATCGACTACACCGTCGCGGTCATCGGAGTCGACGGATGGGCGATCGGGGCGCCGAACCCGTGCCTGCAGGCGGAGGTGGAGTGGGCAAAGAAGGCCGACGGCACCGGCGGAGCGCCCTATGACCTCTACATGTTCCTCAACTCCCCGGCGGCGTCGGACACCATCGACCAGACGGGCCCCGCGGGGACCTGCGCCGACTTCTCGGGCAAACGACAGGCAAGGTGCCTCGCCTACAACTACGGCTACAACTCGGCGCTGGGCGCGACGCAGTACGCGACGTCCCAAGGCGCCACATCGCCGATGTGGTGGCTCGACATCGAAAACGACCTGTGCGGGCAGTACTGGTCGTGCGATCCTGAGCTCAACTCCCTGACGATCCAGGGCGCGCTCGATCTGCTCCGCGCACACGGGATCACCGTCGGGATCTACTCGACGTCGGTCCAGTGGAAGGGCATCACCGGCGGCTATGTCCCGCCCGGCCCGCAGATCCCCATTCGGGTCGCGGGGGCCTACTGGACCTCACCTCCTTATCCCTCGAGTTACGGCTATCAATCGCCGTCGGTGCTTGCGCCGTACTGTGGCGCGAAGTACGCGTTCGCGGGCGGCACGACGTGGCTTCTGCAGGAGACGCCCGGCCCGAACAACTACCCCTTCGACCCCGACTACGCCTGCTGAGGCCGGGACCGCTGCTGAGGTCCGGCACCGCTGGCGAGGAGCCGCGCCGAAGCCGAGGACCGGCCATCGCTGCTGAGGACCGGCACCGCTCGAGTCCGAGCCAGCCCGGCCGGACCGGGCGCTCGCTCGGGCCCTACGCCAGGTGCTCCACGAACGCCTCGAGCTGGCGGAGGTTGCGGCACTCGTACGCGGCGTCGCAGTACTGCGCGTACTGCTCGACGATCGAGTCGCCGCTCCCCCAGTACGAGCGCGGCTCGGGGTTCAGCCAGAACACCCGCCGCGCCCGATGTCGCAACTCGCGTACGACCCAAGCCTGCGAGGCGTGGTAATTGTTGCGCGCATCGCCGAGGAGGAGGATGCTCGCCTTCGGCCCAATCTCGTCTCCCCACCGCTCGTAGAACACCGTGAGAGCGTGCCCGTAGTCGGAGTGACCGTCCACCCAGACCACGTCCGCCTCGGCGTTGACGCGGTGCACCGCCTCGGTCACGGTCTCGGACCGGTCGAAGATCCCGGTCACCTCGTCGATGCCGTCGATGAACACGAAGCTCCGCACCTTCGAGAACTGCGACGAGATGGCGTGCACAAGGTGCAGTGTGAAGCGGGCGAACGCGGCAACCGACCCCGAGATGTCGGCGACGACCCAGATCTCGGGTTTGGCCGGCCGGGGATGCTTGAAGCGCGGCTCGACCGGCACGCCTCCAGACGACAGCGAGTGCCGCATCGTCGATCGGAAATCGAGCGAACCTCTGCGCAGATGACGGCGTTTGCGGGCGCAGGCGCGCTGGCCAGCTTGCGAGTGAGGGGCTGGATCGCCTTGCGCATCGCCACAAGCTCCTCGCGCGTGGCGTGCATGAAGTCGACGTCCTCGGGGAGCGGCTTGCGGACGCTACGGGCGAGCGCGTCGGCGCCCCGGTCCGCGACGAGCCGGCGCCGGATCTCGGCCTCGATCTCCTTTTTCAGCTCCTCGATCCGGGCGTGGTACTCGTCCTCGAGCAGGCGTTCCTCGAGGGCGGTGAGCTGACCCGGCCGTCGCCCCCGGAGCACGTCGCCGCCCGGAGGATCGTCGGGGCCCTCCTCCGGCCCGGCCATCGGGGTGCCCGCCATCGCACGGGCCTCGGCCACGAGCCGGGCGAGCACGCCGTCGAGGTCGAGGCTGCGAAGCGTCCGGTAGAGGTAGTAGGTGCCGCCGACCGGACGCCCGGGCTCCATCGCCGAGTAGCGGGCCACCGCGAGCCGTGCGACCGCGGCGAGCACCGCCGCGTCGCCGACACGAAGGGCCTTGTACAGCATCGCTGCGATCTCCTCGGGCGTCACCTGATCCCCGCCGGCGGCCCCGAGCGGGTGTCGGCCGAATCCTTCGGCGTCCCCCGATGATCCGGCCGCAGCGTCGTCTCGAAGGCGGTCGTCCTCCGCAGCGGAGAACTGCGGTCCGCGGAGCGAAAAGTAGATCTCGAAGGCCGTGTCGAACGCGCGCCAGTGGTTCGCGGACTTCACGAGCGTCGCGGCGAGCGCGAACTTCACGGCTTGGCGGTCCTCGAGCGGCAGGTGGCCGATGGCCTCCGCCGCGTCGGCCTCCTCGGTGACCGATACCGGCAGGCCGGCGCGCCGCAACTCGGACACGAAACCGGTCAGGACGTCGAGCACGATCGAGAACCGATCCGGTCGCGCCGGTTCAGGAGGCGGACGCGGCAGCAGACGCGGAAGCGGACGCGGCGGCAAGCTCCTTCGCCGCCACCTCGATGTCCGAGCGGTACTTGAGCAAGATGTGCAGCGTGGAACGAGCCGTCTCGGCATCGACACTGTCGATGCCGAGCAGCACCAGGGTCCGTGCCCAGTCGATCGTCTCGGAGATGGAGGGGTGCTTCTTCAGGTCGAGCGAGCGCAATGACCGGACGATTCGTGCGATCTGGCCTGCGAGCTCGCCGCTGACACCAGGGACCTTGGCGAGCACGATCGCCCGCTCGCGCTCGAGCGAGGGGTAGTCGAGATGGAGGAAGAGGCAGCGCCGCTTCAGTGCCTCGGACAGCTCCCGTGTGTTGTTGGACGTGAGGAACACAAGCGGGATCTGGTTGGCACGGATCGTGCCCAGCTCGGGGATGGAGACCTGATAGTCCGAGAGGACCTCGAGTAAGAGCGCCTCCGTCTCGATCTCGAGGCGGTCGATCTCGTCGACGAGCAGCACGACCGGATCGGTGGCTCGGATCGCCTCCAAAAGCGGACGGGAGAGCAGGAACTCCTCAGAGAACAGGTCCTCCTCGAGCGACTCCCGACCCGCGACTCGCGGGCCGGCGCCATCCTCGGCGCCTCGTTCGACCTGGATGCGCAACAGCTGTTTCTTGTAGTTCCACTCGTAAAGCGCCTTTGCCTCGTCCAGGCCCTCGTAGCACTGGAGGCGGATGAGCCTGGCCCCGAGTGACAGGGCGGTCGACTTCGCGAGCTCGGTCTTGCCGGTGCCGGCTGGCCCCTCCACTAAGACGGGCTTTGCGAGGCGGTCGGCAAGGTACACCACGCTGGACAAGCCGTCATCGGCGAGGTAGCCGACCGCACCAAGGCCGTCGCGAACCTCGTCAACAGACCCGAAGCGCGGCTTGCCCCCTTGCAGGACGGACTTCACGTCCTGATCTGCCCGTCTCCGTAGACGACGTACTTGACGCAGGTCAGCTCGCGCAGTCCCATCGGCCCGCGGGCGTGCAACTTCTGGGTGGAGATGCCCACTTCTGCTCCAAGGCCGAGCTCCCCGCCGTCGACGAACCTCGTCGAGGCGTTGACGAGGACCGCCGCCCCGTCCACCTGCCTCACAAAGCGCGTCGCAGCCTCGAGGTCCGACGTGACGATCGCCTCCGAGTGCCCAGAACCGTAACGGGCGATGTGCGAGATGGCGGCGTCGAGGTCGTCGACGACTGCCGACCGCCAGCTCGAGCGCCGAGGAATTCCGTGGCGAAGTCCTCCTCGGTCGCAGGGCGCGCACCAGGCAGGAGCGGCCTCGCGCGCTCGTCCGCGGCGAGGACGACGCCGGCCAGCGCCGCGGTGCATCCTCGGCAGGAACTCGCCGGCGACGTCCCGGTGGACGAGGAGCGTCTCCGCGGCGTTGCACACGCTCGGCCGCTGAGTCTTGGCGTTGACGACGATGCTCTCGGCCATGTCGAGATCGGCGGCCGCGTCCACATAGACATGGCAGTTGCCGTCCCCGTCGAGCACGTAAGGGACAGTGGCGCACTCGAGGATCATCGAGAGCAGGGCCGGGCCGCCTCGGGGGATCAGGCAGTCGATGACGCCCCGGAGCCGGACGAACGCCTCGGCCGTCTTGTGCGAGGTGTCCTCGACGAGCAGGACTGCGTCGGCGGGAAGTCCGGCCTTCTCGATCGCCTCTCGCAGCGACCAGGCGACGACGCGGTTGGATTCCAGGGCCGCCTCCGATCCCCGCAGAAAGGCCGCATTGCCGGACTTGAGGCACAGCGCTGCGGCATCAGCGGTGACGTTCGGGCGGTTCTCGTAGATGATGCCCACTACGCCGAGCGGGACCCGGACGCGCTCGACGCGAAGCCCGTTGGGGCGGACGGAGCCCTCCACGACCTCCCCGACGGGATCGGGCAACCCCATGACGGTTCGCAGCCCGAGAGCCATCTGGGCAACCCGCGTCTCGGTCAGCTTGAGCCGGTCCACGACCGCCGGCGGAGCGCCCGCTGCCTCCGCTCGGGCAACATCTCGCGCGTTAGCGCTCAGCAGCTCGTCGGACTTCTCGACGAGCCGATCGGAGGCGTACCCGAGCGCCTCGTCCTTGGCGGCCGAGGACACGGTCGCCATCGATCTGGCGGCCGCCTTGGCGCGTTGACCGAGCTCGGGCAATGACGTGGACGGCATCACTTCAGGCTACCGGCGACGCCACAGGGGGCTATTCGGACTACCGGCCACGCCCCAGAGGGCTATTCGGCTCTGAGCAGCTCCGTCAGGCGACCGACCTGCCAAGACCGCTCGGACTCGCCGGCCGGCGGCCCCCCGAGGTCGGTGGCAGCCTGGCGTGAGCGCTCGGCGGCGTCGCGGGCCGCCGCCCAAGCCGGCGCGTACTTGCTCCCGCCGCCGACGGGAAAGCGCCCCCACGGCGTGTCCACCTCGCCGCCCTGGATCGCCCTGCCCTCCTCGCGAGCCTCGTACCGGCGCGTCTCGAGGTCGACCAGGAACGGGACGCTGACGTGTCGCACCGCCTCGACCGCCGCGAGCACGGCCTCGCGCGCCGCGGCGAGCGTGTCCCAGCCAGGGTCGCCTAAGACGTCGAGGTCCGCGGCCTCGTCCTGCACGGCGGCGAGGAACACGGTATCGCCGACGGAGACTCCCTCTCGCCGGAGCCGGCGGGCTGCGGCCAGCCGAGAGACGAACCCGAGGCGGTGGCCGTCGGTACCGGTGCCGCTGACTGAGTACTCGCGAGCCGACGCGATGATCGGCCCGAGCGCCCCGCCGCCAGGGAGCTCCGCGTCGGCGCTGCCGGGTACAGCCGCCAAGATGTGCTCGACGCAGTCGAGCGCGAAGGTCGCGGCCGCCTTCTCCGACCAGGACGTGCCGGCCACGAGCCGAGCCGCTCCGTCGTCGCCCACCGCCTCGGCGACGAAGACGCACTCGCCGAGCTGCTCGAGGATCCCCGCCGCGTCCAGGAGCACCGGGGCGCCGTGCTCGTCCGGTTCGACGACGCCGCCAGGCTGCCAGTCGCCCGCCGTGCGGACGGGCAACGGCCACCGCCTCCGGTAGCCCTCGTGATGCTGCAGGCCATCGGCATCGGTCGCCACGAATCGATCGGGCACGGCAACGACCTCCCGGTCGGGTCGACAAGGCTTCAAAGACTAGAGCACGACGAGGTCGTCTCGATGAACGACCTCGTGCGGGAGATCGTCGGCGAGCTCGCCCGTCCGACGTCCGACCCACTCCGGCGCCCGGGCGGCGCTGAGCCGGGCGATCCCCTTTGCGAACACGGCGGAGTCGGCGCCCACGAGCTCGACGGCGTCGTCGGCGTCGAAGGCTCCGTCGACGGCCACGACGCCGGCAGGCAGCAGCGACTTCCCCCGCTCGACGACGGCGCGGCGGGCTCCGTCGTCGACGACGATCCTGCCGGCCGGACGAAGCGCGAACGCGATCCAGAGCTTTCTCGCACCGAGCGTCCGCCGGTGTGGCAGGAAGATCGTCCCCACGCCCGCCTGCCCGGCGATCGCTCCCGCGACTACGGCGGGTCGGCTGGCAGAGGCGATCACCACCCGTGAACCGGACCACGCGGCCATCTTCGCGGCGGCGAGTTTCGAGGACATCCCGCCGCGGCTCGACCTGCTCGCTGCGCCCCCTGCGAGCTGCTCGAGCTCGTGGTCGATCTCGGTCACCTCCTCGATCAGCGTCGCCTCGGCGTTACGGCGCGGGTCTGCGCTCAGAAGGCCGGCGGTGTCGGTCAAAAGCACGAGAAGGTCCGCCCGCAGGAGATGCGCGACGAGGGCCGCCAGACGGTCGTTGTCCCCGAAACGCAGCTCGTCGTCGGCGACGGCGTCGTTCTCGTTCACGATCGGCACGACGCCGAGCTCCAGCAGGCGCGACAAGGTGTCCCGGGCGTGCAGATAGCGCTGACGGTGGACGAAGTCGAGCGGAGCAAGAAGGACCTGGCCCGCGAGCAGGCCGTCGGCTGCCAGAGCGTCCTCGTAGACGCGCATGAGCCGCGGCTGGCCTATGGCCGAGAGGGCCTGCAGCGTCTTCGGGTCGGTACGGTGCCCGGCTGCCGGAGCCATGGCGGCGACCCCCGCAGTGACCGCTCCCGAGGTCACGACGACGATGGTGTGGCCCTCTCGCTTCAACCCGGCGACCTCGCTGCACAACTTGCCTACCGCACCGGTGTCCACGGAGCCGTCCGAGGCCGTGACCGAGCTCGTCCCGATCTTCGCGACGACGATCACTGGCTCAGCGGCCCGACTCGTAGGTGAAGCTCAGCTCTCCGATACGCACGGTGTCGCCGTCGCTCGCCCCGGCTCGGCGAAGGGCGCGATCGACGCCGATCCGCTTCAGCCGCCGGTGAACGTGCTCGAGGGCGTCGGGATTGGTGAGATCGGAGACCGCGACCGCACGCGCCGCCTCCTTGCCGGCCACGACGAATACTGGGCCTTCACGGCTCACCGTCACTCCCTCGGCCTCGGGGCGGTGCACCACGGCTGCCTGCCGGGGCAGCGGCGCCTCCGCGCGGGCCGCGTCCACCAACGTCGCGAGCCGGCCGAGGAGCTGCGGCAGCCCGGCACCGGTCACCGCGGAGATGTCGAGGTCGACCTCGCCGGCGTGCCGGGCGTCGGCGCCGCCCCCGTCGAGCGCGGCGGGTGCGACGGGACGCCGGTCGGCCCTCGAGCCGGCGACGATCCTCGGCCGGTCGAGCAGCTCGGGGCGATACCGGCGGAGCTCCTCGAGAAGGATTCGGACCTGGTCGCTCGGAGCCCGACCCTCGTCCTCACCGAGATCGGCGAGCACGAGCAGCACCCGCGCCCGCTGCAGGTGGCGAAGGAACTTGTGCCCGAGCCCCCGCCCCTCCGACGCACCTTCGATCAGACCCGGGATGTCCGCGACGACAAACTCGACGCCGCCGGGGTCCTGAGCGGTCTTCCCGCCGACCCGCACGACGCCGAGGTGGGGCTCGAGCGTCGTGAACGGGTAGTCGGCGATTTTCGGCTTTGCCGCCGAGATCGTCGAGACGAGCGTCGACTTGCCGGCGTTGGGGAACCCGACCAGAGCCACGTCCGCCATGAGCTCGAGCTCGAGGCTCAGCCAGTGCTCCTCGCCGAGCTCCGCCTGCTCCGCGAAGGCCGGTGCGCGCAACCGATTGCTCGAGAAACGGGCGTTTCCCCGCCCGCCTCTCCCGCCCGCTGCCGCGAGGTACCGGTCACCGCTCGTGGTGAGGTCGGCGAGCACGTCACCGTTCTGATGGCGGACCAGAGTGCCGACGGGAACGGGCACGACGAGGTCGGTGCCGTTGCGACCGTGCCGTTTCTTGCCACCTCCGTGGCCGCCGTCCCCGGCGCGCCGGTGCGGATGGTCGACGAACGAGAGCAAGGAGGCGAGGTTCGTCGTGGCCTCGAGGTAGACGTTGCCACCACGGCCACCATCGCCTCCGTCGGGCCCGCCGCGAGCGACGTGGGCTTCCCTTCGAAACGAGACCGTGCCCGCACCCCCGTTGCCGCCCTTGACGTGGATCTGAGATTCGTCGACGAACGCCGATGCCATGCTCAGCTCACCTCTGGGGAGCGGTCCCGGCCGGCGCGCTCCGCGCGCGCTCCCGGGTGCCGGCACGGGGCTGCGGGGTACCCCACGGCGGGTTCAGTTGGACGACAGGTCCGTGGGGTACAGCGCGAGCGCAGCGAACCATCCGCCCTGGCGACGGAGCACCCGCGACCAGAGCCCACCGGGATCGCCGGAAAGCACGTCTTGAGGGTGGCTCTCGAGCACGTGCCAGGATCCCGACCGGATCTCCTCGGAGAGCTGACCCGGCCCCCAGCCCGCATAGCCGGTGAAGACACGCACCTCGGCCAAGGCCACTGGGACGTCGACGGGGTCCTCCTGCAGGTCGACCGTGCCGAGATATCCGGCGAGCGGCGCGAACCCGGCCGCCTCGGCAGCCTCTGGAAGCTCGGTCCGCCCGATGCAAATCGCCGCGGTCGGCTGAACCGGACCTCCGGTGAACAGCACCGAGGGCTCGGCCGCCAGACGCCCCCACCCCGGCACGATCTCCTCGACGGGGATGGGGCTCGGCCGGTTGAGCACGACGCCGAGCGTTCCCTCGGAGTCGTCATGCGCGAGAAGGAAGATGACGCTCCGGGAGAAGTTGGGATCGGCGAGGGTCGGCGACGCGACAAGCAACGCCGCCTTGGCGGGAAGGCCCACCATCTGCCGTCGGGCGTCAGTCCTCGACCGGCAGGACGTCCACGAGACGACGGCCGTGACGAGACCCGAATTTCACCTTGCCGCCGGTCTTGGCGAACAGGGTGTCGTCCCGGCCGCGGCCCACGTTGTGGCCGGGGTGGAAGTGCGTGCCGCGCTGCCGCACGACAATCGTGCCCGCCTCGATGGTCGTGCCGTCGAAGACCTTGACCCCGAGGCGCTGGGCGTTCGAGTCACGGCCGTTGCGGGTGGACCCCCCGCCTTTGGTCTTTGACATGATGGCGCTCCTCAGTCCTCGGCCGCGGTGGCGGCGGTCTCGTCGTCCGGGCCGGCGGTCGTCTCCGGCACGTTGGCTGCCGCGGCCTCCCGCACGCCGGCGTTGCTGGCGCCTCCGGGAAGCTCGATCGCAGTGATCTCGACGGTGGTGTACCTCTGGCGGTGTCCGTAGCGGCGGCGGCCGCGTGCCTTGGCCTTGTAGGTGAACCCCACGATCTTCGGTCCCATCGCCAGACCGATGACGCGAGCGGTGACGTTGGACGCCGCCAGCGGGTCGCGGTCGGTCACAATCCGAT
Source organism: uncultured Acidimicrobiaceae bacterium (assembly GCA_963703655.1). Taxonomy (GTDB): domain Bacteria; phylum Actinomycetota; class Acidimicrobiia; order Acidimicrobiales; family Bog-793; genus CAVPFA01. The sequence goes on from CAVPFA010000004.1 coordinate 317,225, forward strand.
CGCCGTCGACGAGGAGCTTGGGGACAAAGCTCACCTCGTCACCTGGGCCCGCGCCCAGCAGCTCGACGTCGACCCGTTCCCCGACCTGAACGCGCGCCTGCTTGCCACCTGCGTCGATCACGGCGTACATAGGCCAGCAACGATAGCGCAGGGTTTCACAAGCGCTGGTCGGGGAAGATGATCCCCCGTCCGGCGCACGTTGGGCACGTCTCCGACAAGGTCTCGACAAGCCCCTCGCCCACGCGCTTTCGCGTCATCTCGACAAGGCCGAGCTCCGAGATCTCATAGACCTGGGTCGGGGTCTTGTCGCGTGCCAACGCCGCCTTGAACGCCGCCAGTACAGCCGCGCGGTTCGACTTGACCTCCATGTCGACGAAGTCGATGACGATGATCCCGCCGATGTCGCGCAGGCGCAGCTGGCGGGCGATCTCCTCCGCGGCCTCGAGGTTGTTCTCGAACACCGTCTCCTCGAGGCTCGACGAGCCGACGTTCTTGCCGGTGTTGACGTCGATGACCGTTAGCGCCTCGGTCCGTTCGATGATGAGCGAGCCGCCCGAGGGCAGCCAGACCTTGCGGTCGAGCGCCTTGTGGAGCTGCTCGTGCACGTGGTGGCGCTCGAAGAGCGGGAGCGGCTCGGTCGAAAGGTCGTACAGCTCGACCCGTTCGGAGAGCTCGGGGTTGAACTCCGACACGTAGTCACGCACTATCGAGAACAGCTCGGGATCGTCGATCAGCACCGAACGGTGCTCGTCGGTGAGCTCCTCCCGGATGATCCGGACCGCCATGTGCGGCTCGGAGTACAAAAGCGCCGGGGCGGACTTGCGAGCGCGCGCGTCGATCTCCTGCCACCTGCCGACGAGCTGTTCGACGTCGCGACGGAGGTCCTCGGCGCTCGCCCCGGCCGCCGCCGTCCGCACGATGAGGCCGTGCCCTTCGGGGCGGACGTCGTCGAGGATCCGCCGCAGCCTGCGGCGCTCGTTGTCGTCGAGCCGCCGGGAGATCCCATAGGTCTCGGACTCGGGGACGAGCACGACGAAACGGCCCGGGATCGACACCTCCTGGGTAAGGCGCGCCCCTTTCAGCCCGATCGGGTTCTTCGTGACCTGGCAGACGATCGTCTGACCGGGCCGGAGCAGGTGCTCGATACGGTCGGCGCCGGCCTGGCGCTCGACGTCGTCTCGGTCGTAGGAGACGTCACCCCAGTACAGGACCGCGTTCTTCGGAGTTCCGATGTCGACGAAGGCCGCCTCCATGCCCGGCAGCACGTTCTTCACGCGGCCTCGGTAGATGTTGCCGACGATCTGGTTGGCGTCGTCCTGGGGCCGGGCGACGAAATGCTCGATGAGCGCCCGGCCCTCGAGGACCGCGATGTGAGTGGCCGCCGGCTCGACGTGCACGCACATGAGGTAGCGGCCGACCGGCCGGCCGTGGCGGTCACGGCCCGGCCGCTGAGCCGTATCGTCGCTATCGAAGGCCGCCGCCGGAGCGCGGGAGGAACCCGCCCGTCCGAGCTCGCCGGCCGACGGCAAGGTCGAGGTGCCACGTGCGGGAACCGTGACGGCACCGCCCCTCTCGGCCTCGGCGACCCGGGGTGCTCGAGCCTCACGCCCTGACCCGGCACCTGTGAGCGTCCCGGGTGTCCCGGTGGCCGGCGCAGCGGCCTCAGCGCTCGCGGCGGGCTGACCCGTGCCGCTGCCGGCACCCCGCGAGCGACCGCGCCCGCCCCGGCGACGCCGACCCGAACCGCTTCCCGGTGTACCTGCCGCGGCCGGTGTGCCCGCCGCCGGGGAGTCCGAGGCATCCCCATCCTTCCCGCGGGCAGGACGCGGCTGGACCCGTCCGTCGGGGGCGGGGAGCTGTACCGTTCGTCCGTTACCCGCGGGGGCTGCGGTGCCCTAGCCGGCGGCGCCGGCCGGGAGTCCCCGATCCTCGGTCTTGGCGGCAACGCCGGCGAATCTGCCTGGCTGCCGCTCGGGCTGGTGAGCTCGACGTTGCGAGCTCCGTTCGCCGCCTCGGGTGCACCGGCAGCGCGTTCGCTTGCCTCCGGTGCAGACGCCGGGCGGCCGGTCGTCGGATCCGACATCGCGGAGATCCCTTCTCCAGATCGCGCCGACAAGCGGCGCGGGTGGCACCCGTCGAGCAGCACCACTGAGGATGGTCCCTCCTGTGCGCTCGGACCGGTTGCCCATGACAGCGAGAACGCGGTCTTCGTCGTCTCGTTCACGCGACCCCGCGCCCGTCTGGGCGACGGCGCGGTCGGTCACGTCAAAGAGCACGAAGCAGGTGACGACCGTCGCGGCAACCGAATTCGGTTGTGAAAAGGGCCTTGGCATCGTCATCCTGGGGATAAGTCTAGTCCCCTGCCAGCTCGCCTATGCGGCAAACCCACGTGGCCGCCGGGCTCGGTCGTAGGCCGGGCCTTGTCTTGGGCCCGGCGCCGGCCCGGTCCTCGTGCTCACGGGGCGTTCGCCGGAGGGCGGAGGCTCGGGGCGCCGATCGGATGGGCGGTGAGGTAGGTGAAGATCTGACGTGCGACAGGGGCGGCTGCGGCCGCGCCGTAGCCGGCCTGATCGATCACGACGGCGACGACGTAGCGCGGCTGGGACGGAGGCGTGGGCCCGAACGCCACGAACAGCGCCGTCGGCTGCACGCCCGTGACCGAGCTCTCCGTGGCCGTACCGGTCTTGCCGGCGAGAGGCATCCCTTTGTAACCCTGGAACGCACCGTAGGCCGTCCCCTGGTCCTGAGCGTTCGAGGAGTAGATGACGCCTTCGAGCCCGGTGAGGATCTGCCCGTAGGTGCTCGCCGGCAGCGGGACGTGGCCCATGACACGCGGCTTGAATCGCTTCAGCACCTTGCCCGACGGCGAGACGATCGAGTTGACCACCTGCGGGGCGTAGCGCGTGCCGCCCGTCGCGAACGTGCCGTACTCTACGGCCAGCTGCAGCGGGGTGATCAGCGTCTCCCCCTGCCCGAAGGCCATCTCGATGTTGTCGCCGATGCCGTAGTACGAGCTGAGGAAGGCCCCTGGGGCTTCGGAGTACTGGACCTGGCGCAAACGGGGGCTGTCCACCTGGCCCGAGTACTCGCCGGGCAGGTCGACGCCGGTGAGCTTTCCAAGACCGTAATCGTGGGCGATGTTTTGAATCGGCGTCTGGCCGTAGGTAGCCGAGTCGTACCAGTAGTCCGCACCGAGGGTGTAGAAGAAGGTGTCGTCCGAGGTCGTGAGGGCGGTCTCGATGTCGATCTCGCCCAGGCCAGGCTCGTGCTGGTTGTTGAAGTACGTGCAGACGCCGCTGCAGGGCTGGCGGATCTGGTAGTAGCCGGGGTCGTTGACGTAGCCCCCGAGGCTGGCCAGCAAGCCGTCGTTCAGCGCCGCCGTCGCCGTCGCCAGCTTGAACGTCGACCCGGGCGCCCAGCTGCCGTCGATGGCCCGGTTGAACAGCGGGTCGTAGTGCGCCTTGCTCGTCAAGAGCTGGTAGTGCTTGTCGGAGATGCCGCCGACCCACCACGACGGGTCGTAGGTGGGCACCGACGCCATTGCGAGGACGGCTCCGGTCTGGGGATCGAGCACGACAGCTGCTCCGGAGTGACTGAACGGCAGGCTTGCGATCTGGCCGGCCAGGGCCTTCTCGAGCTCCTTCTGGAGATTCACGTCGATGTTGAGCACGACGTCGTCCCCGCTCACCGGCCCCGTCGTCTTCACGGTCCCGACGGGGTTGCCCAGGGCATCCACCTTGATGACCTGCGAGCCGGGCCGCCCCCGCAGCGACAGCTCGTAGGCGGCCTCGACGCCGGACTGACCGATCACGTCGTTCGGGGTGTACCCGTCCTTCGCCAACGCCTTCAGCTCGGCCTCGTCGATGTCGCCCGTGTAACCGAGCACTTGTGCGGCTGTGTCGCCGTAGGGGTACGTCCGCTCGGCGGTGAAGGCGACGGCAACCCCGGGGAACATGGCCTCGTGCTCGGAAAGGTAGACGATCGTCGATTGCGAGACCCCGATCGCAATCGGCACGGGCTGGTAGACGCTCGCCTGTGGATTCTCGAGCGCCGTGGTGACCTCCGCGCTGGTCTCGCCCAGCAGCGCCGCCAGACGCCCGATCACGACCGGGGTCGCCGTGGCGCGGCTCAGGGTGACGACCGCGAGCACCTGGTCGCCTACGAGCACCTGCCCGCCACGGGCCAGGATCAGGCCGCGCGTCGGCGTGATCGGGACGGTCTGCTGCTGGTAGATGAGCGCAGCGTTGCGGTAGTGCGAGCTGTGCAGGACCTGGAGCGACCACAGGCGGACCACCACAGCCGAGAAGGCCACCAGCACGATCAGGCCCATGACCGTGAGCCGCAAGCCGTAGCGGGCGCTCTCCTGGCGGCGCTGCTGCTCGCGCTCCTCCCCCTCGATGCGCTTGAGCGGACTCGAGCTGACCAACCGCGTCCGGTGCCTGTCACCCTCCTCGTCGGCGGGAAAGTACGGCGCGTGCGGCCGCTTCGGCGCGCGGCCGGTTTGCAGCTCGTCCGGTCCGTCGCGCGGACCGAGCCGCCGGCGGCTGTTGAGCTCACCTCGCGCTGCCGCTCGCGAACGCGGCCGGATCACGGTGAGCGCCCGGCGCGAGCGCAACGGTCCACTCGAGCAGCCGGTAGGCCGGGGCGGCGAGCAGGAGGCAGCCCGCGGTCACGACTGCGACGATGACCGCAAGCTGGTGTCGCGAAACGCTCGGTTGGCCGATGAGGGTCCCGAGCCCCGCGTACAGGAGCGTCCCGCCCACTCCGCCCAGCAGCGCGGTCGCGAGCCTGAAGCCAAATGGCGGCCGGCCCGCGGGGAGCCCTGCCGTCAAGCCGACGGCGAAGGCGACCAGCACGTAGCTGAGCGACGACAGGCCATAGGGCGTTTGGACCAACAGGTCGGCTACAAGCCCGAGCGCGAACGCCATCACGGCGCCCCGCTGGGGGCCGCCGGCGAGACCGGCCGAGATCGCCAACAGCAAGAACAGGTCCGGATGCGCCCCCGCGACCACGATCTGGTCCAGCACGCCGGCCTGAAGGATCACAGCCACCAGAGCGACGACCGCCAGGCGGCCCCAGGTGCGCACCGTCATCGAACGCCCGCGCCTTCGGCCTTCGCTGGTCGGCCTTCCAGCTTGGGCCGAGGCTCCCTCATGCCGGTGCGAGCCATTGGAGCACGGCGACGTACTGCAGGAGGGAGAAGTCGACGACCGGCGTCACGAGAACCTGGGACGTGAGCGAGCCGCTCGAGTGCCGCACGGACGACACGGTACCGACCGGGATGCCCGATGGGTAGGCGGCCGGGACAAGGCCGCTCGTGACGACGGGAGCTCCCTTTGAGGTGCTGCTCGACTCGGAGACGTCCTGGAGTTGCAGCGGGTCGCCCGCGCCTTGACCCTGGGCCACCGCCACGTTGCCCGGCCCGAAGCGAACCCCGACGTCAGATCTCGGATCGGTCACGAGCTGAACTACGGCCGTGCTGCGGCTGGCCGCGATGACCGTGCCGACCAGCCCGGCGCCCGACACGACCGGCATCCCGACGCCGACACCGTTGGAGGTGCCGCGATCGATCCCGACGGTGAGGTCGAAGTTGGACGAGGTGGAGATCACCTGCCCTAGCACCTCAGGGATCCCGTCGGCATAGGGAAGGTTCTCGTCGGATCGCAGCTGGTCGAGCTGTTGCTGCGCCTGCTGGGTCTCGATCAGCTGGCGGCGCAGCTGTCCGACCTCGAGCTGCAGTCGCTGGTTCTCGCTCAGCGCCCCGCCGTAATTGACGACCCCGGCGAAGAGGTTGCCGACCGGGTCGAGCACCGCCGCGATGGCGCGCTGCACCGGCGACAGGACGTCTCCGACCCCGTTGCGGACCGAGCTCACCACGTGCTTGGCTTCGCCCCGATAGGCGATCGTGATCACCGTGATCGAGGTGAGCAGCAAGATGACCAGCGTGAGACGCTGGCTGGTGTTGCGGCGCGAGGCGGCCACCGCGACCCCGGAAGGTCAGCGGTTGGTCGACGCGTAGAGAACCTGCTTCAGCGCCTCGAACTCCTCGAGGCACATGCCACTGCCGAGAGCTACGCAGTTCAGCGGGTCCGGGGCGACGATGATCGGCATGTGCGTCTCCGCTTGGAGCCTGCTGTCGAGGCCGTGCAGCAGGGCGCCACCACCGGTGAGCACGATGCCCTGTTCCATGATGTCGGCCGCCAGCTCAGGTGGAGTCCGGTCGAGCGTGACCTTGACGGCGTCGACAATGGCTGCCACCGGCTCCTCGATGGCCTTGCGAATCTCCTCGGTCGTCGTGACGACCGTCTTGGGAAGGCCGGTCACGAGGTCCCTCCCCCGGATCTCGGCGTGGAGCTCCTCCTGGAGCTCGTACGCCGAGCCGAGTGCGATCTTGATCTCTTCTGCCGTCCGCTCGCCGAGCGCGAGGCTGTACTCCTTCTTGACGAACGAGATGATCGCCTCGTCCAGCTCGTCTCCGCCGATGCGGATCGACTGGCTGACGACGATCCCGCCGAGGGAGATGACCGCGACCTCTGTGGTACCGCCGCCGATGTCGACGACCATGTTTCCCGTCGGCTCGTGAATTGGCAGCCCGGCCCCGATGGCCGCTGCCATCGGCTCCTCGATGATGTAGGCCTTGCGAGCTCCGGCATACTCGGCGGCTTCCTGCACGGCGCGCTTTTCGACTCCTGTGATCCCCGAGGGGACGCAGATCACCATGCGCGGCTTGGAGAAACGATGCGGATGGACCCGGCGGATGAAGTAGCGCAGCATCATCTCGCAGATCTCGAAGTCTGCGATGACGCCGTCTTTCAACGGCCTGATCGCCTGGATGTTGCTCGGGGTCCTGCCGATCATCCGTTTCGCCTCGACGCCCACGGCGAGCGGATGGCCGTCCTTGACGTTGATGGCCACGACCGACGGCTCGTTGAGAACGATCCCACGCCCACGGACGTACACGAGCGTGTTCGCCGTGCCGAGGTCGACGGCCATGTCGCGACCGATGAAGGAGAACCTGTTCTCAGACATACAAGTGCTCCAGAGCTAGGCGGGCTTGCACCGCCAGGCTAGGGGATGCCGGCGCAGGTCACAAGAGCGGAAAGAAGATCCCGATCTCTCGAGCTGCCGCGTCCGGCCCGTCAGAGCCGTGGACGAGGTTCTCGGTCAGCTCGACGGCGAGATCGCCTCGGATGGTCCCCGGCGGGGCGTCCGCAGGATTGGTGGGCCCCATCAGCGTCCGCACGATCTTCCAGGTGCCGGGCGATCCGGCGACGACCATGACCATCGCCGGACCCCGGCTGATGAACTCGACCAGGTCGCCGAAGAAGGGCTTCCCGTCGTGCTCGGCGTAGTGCCGCCTCGCAGTCATGGCATCGATGGTGCGCAGGTCGGCCGCGAGTATGCGAAGGCCCTTTTGCTCGATCCGCCTGATGATCTCGCCGACGAGGCCGCGCTCGACGGCGTCCGGCTTGCAAATCACGAGTGTGCGCTCCACGGGCGGCGACCCTAATCCGCGCAGCCCGGCGCCACAACGCGCAGCGTTCAGCGCAGCGCCGTACGTGCCGCTCCGACGACGTACAAAGAGCCCGTCACCAGCACCAGGTCCTCCCGATCAGCGAGCGCGAAGCGCCCGGTCCACCGCCTCGGCGGTCGACCCGGACTCCTCGGCGGCCAGCCCGAGGGCTCGCGCCGCCTCGACGACGTTCCCGGGCTCCTGCGCCCGGGGCGACGGGGGGCGGCACGCGACCACGCCACTGATCCGCCCGGGCCCGAGCGCTGACAGAAGCTCTCCCGGATCGCGACCACGAAGACACCCCATCACGACGATCACCCGCCGCGCGGCGGCGAAGTCTTCCCGAAGGGCCCGTCCGGCGGCGGCCGCACCGGCCGGGTTGTGGGCCCCGTCGAGCACGACCAGAGGATGCCGGCGCACCACCTCGAGTCGACCCGGAACGGTGACCGAAGCGAGAGCACCGTGGACGATCTCCTCCTCGATGGTCGTCCCGAGGAACGCCTGTGCGGCGGCGAGCGCGCACGCGGCGTTGTCCGCCTGGTGCGCGCCGTGAAGCGGCAGGAGAACGTCGGAGAAGCGTCCGAGCGGCGTCCACAGGTCGACCAGTCGGCCACCGACCGCGAGACGGTTGGAAGCGCAGCCGAACTCGTCGCCGCGTCGCCATATCGCTCGGGCACCGGCACGCTCGGCCTCGGCCTCGAAGATGGCGGCTATGGCAGCGTCCTCCTCGCCGAGCACGAGCAGCGAGCCGCTCTTCAAGATCCCGGCCTTCTCGGCCGCGATCGACTCCCGTGTCGTCCCGAGGATGTCGGTGTGATCGAGCTGCACGTTCGTCACGACTGCGACGTCCGCGTGGGCGACGTTGGTCGCGTCGTAGCGGCCGCCGAGACCGACCTCGACGACGGCCGCCTCGGCTGCCATTTCGGCGAACCAGGCGAATGCGGCGGCCGTGACGAGCTCGAACCAGGTCGCCCGCATATCGAGAAATCGCTCCAGCTCGGCCAGGGTCCCGAGAAGGGCGACGAAGGCGTCGTCTGAGATCTCGGCGCCGTCGAACTCGAGCCGCTCGTTGATCCGCTCCAGATGCGGGACTCAGGTAGGTGCCGACCGAAAGCCCGCAAGCTTGAAGAATCGCCGTCGTCATCCGGGAGGTGGAGCCCTTGCCGTTCGTCCCGGTGACGTGCACGATGGGGTACGCCGCCTCCGGGTCGCCCAGGGCGCCTACCAGCGCGCTGATGCGCTCGAGCGTGGGCAGGCCGAGGCGGCCGGCTCGGCCCGACTCGATCGCTTCGAGGTTGACGTGGCGGTCCAGCCACGCGAGCGTCTCGCCGAGCGAGGGGCTCGGGGCGCCAGGCATCGGCAGCAGAGGGGTCGGCTCGGCCGGAGAGCCGGCCGGCCAGTCAGACGGTGACACGCCCTGAGAGCGCCCGACGAGTGTCTGCCAGGTCAGGAAGCCGCGCGTCGTGAGCGCTCGGACTTCTCCTGGCCGGTGCCACGAGGAACCAAGCTTGGCGCGACCCGTTGCAGCACGACCGACTTGTCGACCACGCAGCGCCCGATGTCCTCCCGGCTCGGCAAGTCGTACATGACCTCGAGGAGCACCTCCTCGAGGATCGCCCGAAGGCCTCGAGCGCCAGTGCCCCGCAGCAGTGCCTGTTGAGAGACGGCCTCCAAGGCGTCCTCGGTGAGCTCGAGCTCGACGTTGTCGAGCTCGAACACGCGGTGGAACTGCTTCACGAGCGCGTTCTTCGGTTCGACGAGAATGCGGACCAGCGCCTCCTCGTCGAGGCTGCGGACAGCTCCGATGACCGGGAGCCGGCCGACGAACTCCGGTATCAGGCCGAACTTGAGCAGGTCCTCCGGAAGCACCTGCATGAGGGTCTCGCCTTCCTCACGGTGCTTGCTGTGACGAACGTCTGCACGAAAGCCGATGCCGGCTCGGCCGATCCGGTTCTCGATGATCTTGTCGAGGCCCGCGAACGCGCCGCCGCAGACGAAAAGGATGTTCGTCGTGTCGATCTGGATGAACTCCTGGTGGGGATGCTTGCGGCCACCCTGAGGTGGAACAGAGGCGGTCGTGCCCTCGAGGATCTTGAGCAGCGCCTGCTGGACGCCCTCACCCGAGACGTCTCTCGTGATCGACGGGTTCTCGCTCTTGCGTGCGATCTTGTCGATCTCGTCGATGTAAATGATCCCGGTCTCGGCCTTCTTGACGTCGTAGTCGGCGGCCTGGATGAGCTTGAGCAGGATGTTCTCGACATCCTCGCCGACGTAGCCGGCCTCGGTGAGCGCCGTCGCGTCCGCGATCGCGAAGGGAACGTTCAACATGCGCGCCAGTGTCTGCGCTAAAAGGGTCTTGCCGCACCCGGTCGGGCCCAGAAGCAGGATGTTCGACTTCGCGATCTCGACGTCGCCGTCGCGGTAGGCGCCGGCCTGCACCCGCTTGTAGTGGTTGTAGACGGCTACCGAAAGGATCTTCTTGGCTTGCTCCTGGCCGACTACGTAGTCGTTCAGGAAGTCGAAGATCTCCCGGGGCTTGGGCAGGTCCTCGAAACGGACCTCGGCCGGCTCGGAGAGCTCCTCTTCGATGATGTCGTTGCACAGCTCGATGCACTCGTCGCAGATATAGACGCCTGGTCCGGCGATCAGCTTTTTGACCTGCTTCTGCGACTTGCCGCAGAAGCTGCACTTGACAAGCTCTCCCCCGTCCCCGAACTTGGCCATTTCGCCCCCGTAGCTCAGGCTGCGCCGACGGCCGCCGCTATGCCGACGACCTCCCGGCTGGTGATGACCTCGTCGATGATGCCGTACTCCTTGGCTTCCTCGGCATCCATGATGAAGTCCCTGTCCGTGTCCTTGTGGAGTCGCTCGGGCGACTGGCCGGTGTCGTTGGCGAGCATCTCGTTCAGGAGGTCCCGCATCCGGAGGATCTCCTTGGCCTGCAGTTCGATGTCGCTCGCCTGCCCACCCCCACCGCCGTACGGCTGATGGAGAAGGATTCTCGCATGCGGGAGAGCGAACCGCTTGCCTTTGGTACCGGCGGCGAGCAGGACGGCCGCTGCCGACGCGGCCTGTCCGAAACAGAACGTCGACTTGTCCGGTCGCACGTACTTCAGCGTGTCGTAGATCGCGAACAGGGCGGTGATGTCGCCGCCGGGAGAGTTGATGTAGATGTTGATGTCCTTCTCGGGATCCTCCGACTCGAGAAACAGCATCTGCGCGCACACAAGGTTCGCGACCGTGTCGTCGATCGGAGTTCCGATGAAGATGATCCGCTCTCGCAACAGCCGAGAGAACAGGTCGTAGGCGCGCTCGCCTCTCGGCGATTGCTCGACGACGGTGGGGACGAGGTAGTCAAACGCGGCCAAGAATCAGCCCTCCTTGCTCGGTGCCGAGCCGACCGCTTCTTCGCCCACGACACCGGAGTCCCCGCCCTCGACGTCGCGCTGGTCGTCTTTCGCCTCTATCACCTCGACGTCCGCGGCCTCGGCATCCGCGTGGTCGTCTTTCGCATCTATCACCTCGACGTCCGCGCCAACCGCGGACTCCTCCTCGGAGCCCTCGCCTTCGAGGAGCAACGATCGATCCATTGGGGCCCCTTGCTCATCGACGAGGTCGACCGAGTCGGTGAGCCATGCCACCGCCTTCTCGTTCCTCACATCCGAGCGTAGCTGCTCCAGACCGCCGGTCCTGGCGAGGCGGGTCGCAAGACTGCGGGCGTCCTGGTTCGTCCGGGATGCCAGGTGTTCGATCTCAGCCGCGAGGTCCTGGTCGTCGACGGCGATCTCCTCGGCATCTGCGAGCGCCCGCAACGAGAGATCGATGCGGACCTGGGAGGCGGCCTGGCGCTCGAGCTGGGCAGCCAGCTCCGCCTCGTCCTCGCCAGAGGCCTCGAGGTACTGATCGATCGTGGCCCCGCGATCCGCCAGGCGATGGGCAAGGGCGTCGCGCGCTCGTTCGGCCGCAGCCGCGACCAGGGTCGCCGGCATCTCCTCGGAGACGAGCTCGGCGAGGGCCTCGATCGCCCGCTCGCGGAGAAGGAGGCGTGCCTCCAGCTTCTTCAAGCTCGTGAGACGGGCAGACAGGTCGCTCCGCAGCTCCGCGAGGGTGTCGAACTCTGAAGCATCCGAGGCCCACTCGTCGTTGGCGTCGGGAAGCACCTTTTCACGCACCTGCTTCACGAGAAGGCGCAGCTTGCCGGGGCCTCCCTGCAGCTCGGGCGCGTCGGCCTCCACGATGTCGCCCGCCTTCTTGCCGCGCAGCTGGCCGTCGGCGCCTTCTGCGATGCCGCCGGTGCCGACCTCATACACGAAGTCGTCGGCACCGAGGCCGTCGGCTACCTCGCCGCCGCGGATCGCCTGCACGTCGAGCGTGACGAGGTCGCCGTCTCGGGCCGGCCGGTCGACGTCGGCGAGCTGGGCGAACTGTTCGCGGAGCCTGTCGACCCGAGCATCGATCTCGGCCTCTGAGGGCTCTATCGACGGGATCGTGACGACGAGACCCTCGTAACCGGCGATGGAGACCTTGGGACGGACCTCCACGACCGCGTCGAAGGCCAGGGTGCCGGCGGCCTCGCCCGAGGTGATGTCGATCTCGGGGGCTGCGATCGTGTCGAGCGCCGCCTCCTCGACGGCCTGCGCGTAGTAGTCCGGAAGCGCGTGGCGGATCACCTCTGCCCGGATGGCCTGAGCGCCGAGCCGCACCTCCAGGAGGCGGCGCGGAACCTTGCCCGGGCGGAACCCGGGGACGCTGACCTCCTTCTGGAGCCGGCGGAAGGTCTCGTCGACCGCGGTGCGAAGCTCGTCCTCGTCCACCTCGACCGTGAGCTTGACGCGGTTGCCTTCGAGGGCTTCGGAACTGGAGCGCATAGGTCGTGGGTACTCTACCGGGCGCACGCGCCGCTGCCCGCCACCCAAGCTCCGCTCAGGTCAGGTACATCCTCTGGAAGCCGTAGTTCGAAAGAGAGAGCCCCGTCAAGCTCTCCACGACGCCGCCCACCCTCTTCGCGTAGCCGTCGATGACCGGAGGGAAGTAGGGGATGATGTAGCCGCCGTAGGTGTAGTCGATCACCTGCATCTCGTGCGCGATCTCGGCTCGCTTGGCATCGTCGAGGGTGGCTGTCGCCTGGTTGTAGAGGCTGATGTACCTGGCACCGATACCGCCCGCTGGCTGAGGATTGTTGGGCGCCGTGACCGATGCGCCGGTGTTCGGGTTGCTGGCGAAGTGCGTCTCGTTGAACGGCGAGTCGTACAAGGTCGCTTCGGAGACCTGGGGCAGGTACGCCGCGTAGTACCAGTAGTCCAGGGCGAACGTCCACTTCAGGTAGTTGGAACCGTAGAAGGCGGTCACCGTCACCGGATTGATGTTGATGGTGATGCCGGCCGGTGCCGCCTGCTGCTTCAGCACCTGGGCCAGCTCGGTCGTGCCCTGGGCCACGTCGGAGGACTGCATGGTCACGGTCAGGTTCTCGTGACCGGCTTTCTTCAGGAGAAACTTGGCCTGCTCGATGTCCTGAACCCTCTGCTTGATGCCCGTGTCGAACTCGGGGTCGAGCGGCGAGAAGATATCGTTGCCGATCCGACCGTAGCCGCCGAAGATGAGCTTGAGCATCTCCTCCCGGTCGACGCACAGTCGCAGCGCCTGGCGCACGTTCACGTCGTTGAAGGGCGGGGTGTCGACTCGCATGGTCACCGGCGTCATGCCGGCGGCCTTCGACACCAAGATGTGGGCGCCACCGCTCTTCACGGCGCTGATCGAGCCCACCGACAGCAGGTTCACGCAGTCTGCCTGCCCGCTCAACAAGGCGTTCACCTGGGTCGACTCTTCGGCGTAGTCGGTGATGACTAGCTTGTCGATGTAGGGATACGGTGCGTCCCAGTAATTGGGGTTGCGTTTGAAGACGCTCAGCTGGCCGGGCGTGAAGGACTCGAACATGAAGGGCCCGGTGCCGACGGGATGCTTCACGTCGAAGTCGGTCGGAAGGATGCTCAGGTAGTAGTAGTAGCCGATGATCGACGTCACGAAGGTCGCGAACGGGACCTTGCAAGGGATCTCCACCGTGAGGGAGTCGCGCGCCCTCATGTGCGGGATGTCGCACGACGCGAGCGACGACGCGCCGCCGAGGTTGCCGGCAACGACTCGCTGGTAGCTGTAGACGACGTCCTCGGCCGTGAGAGGCTTGCCGTTGTGGAACTCCAAGCCCTTCCTCAGCCTGACCGTCCAGACCGTGGCGTCCTTGTTTGACTCGATCGTCTCCGCAAGCGTGTAGCGCGGGGTGCAGTCGAGGTTCCAGACGACGAGCGCGTCGTACAAGCTGACGATCCTGGCGAAGTCGACGTTGTTGATCCCCTTCTGGCCGTCGACGGTGTCGGACACGTCCCCCCCGGTCAGCGCGACGTTCAGTGTTCCGCCCCGCGGGATCTTGCCCGGCGCGCCCGCTCCCGTGGTGGTTGTGGTCGTCGGGCTGGACGACGACCCACAGGCCGCAAGAGCGCTGCCGCCCGCTCCGAGCATGACCGCGCCCACGGTGAGCTTCATGAAATCGCGGCGGGACACTCCGCTCAAACGACCGAGGTCATCCTCCGTGGCTCCGTCTAGACCCATCAATCTCCCCCTTGATCGCTTTCACGAGCCCGCACGCCGACCCCACCAGCTCAATCGTCACGGCCAATCGCCGTGCCCCTCGGGAGCCCGGTCGTTTCCCGACCGAAGCTGCGCGGCTACCGACGCTCGAACCGGGTGGGAACCGGATTTCGGGAACGTTAAGCAAACCTTACTAGCTTGTCAACGCACCTAACCAGGCTGGCCACGGACCTACCGCCCGAAGAAGCTCGAGGTCGTCGCAAGCCAAACACCGGCCTGCCGCAACCGCCATGCACCGCCAAGGCGACGGCACCGTCCGCCGGCGTCGGACCGCCCCTTGCGAATCGGCGCACAGATGCGGCCACGGGCCGAATGACTCTGGCTGATACTTTTCGGTACCATTAACGACACTGAACCAGGGTGCCGTGGTTCAACGGTAGGCAAGGATGGCGGAGGGGAGCGTCCGTGACTCGAGTTCTTTCATTCTTGACCGGTCACGGCTCGGGCTTGACCGGTGACGGCTCAGGGTTGACCAGTGACGGCTCGGCCCGAGTGCTGTCGACCGAGGCGGCACGCTACGCGGCGCGAGGGGCACAAAGCTGATGGCGACGATCGCTGCTCCTGCGCCACCGACGGTCTCGGTCGCCCACGATTCGGGCCAGCACCCTCTCCTCGGCCTCATTTGGGCGCGGGTCGGGATCGGGCTCGTCACCCTCGTCATCGTCTCCATCGTCATCTTCTGGGCCACCGAGGTCCTTCCGGGCAACGCCGCCTACGCAATCCTCGGCCATTCGGCCACACCCGCTCGCTTGCATGCCCTCGAGCTCCAGATGGGGCTCGACAAGGGGATCTTCGCGCAGTACTGGTCCTGGGCCTCGGGGCTGCTGACCGGCAGGCTCGGCACCTCGCTCGCCAACGGCGACTCCGTCTGGGGGATCGTCGGCCCGCGCCTCGTCGACTCGGCGGCGCTCGTCGTGCTTGCCGGAGCGATCGGAACCTTCGTCGGCATCATCACCGGTGCGTATGCGGCGCTTCGCAAGGACAAGTTGTTCGACCACGTCTTCTCCGTGTTCTCCCTGGTCGTGACCTCCCTTCCGGAGTTCGTCGTCGGCATCGCGCTCATCATCTTGTTCGCGACGGTGGTGTCGCACATTCTTCCCGCCGTCTCGTTGCTCCCGCCCGGCACATACCCGTGGAACCAGCCCCGGGAGATGATCCTGCCCGTGGCGACTCTCGTGCTCGTGATCGTGCCGTACCTGTTCCGGATGATGCGTGGCGCGATGATCGAGGCCCTGGAGTCCGACTACGTCGAGATGGCGAGGCTGAAGGGTCTTCCGCAGTGGCGGATCGTCCTCGTGCATGCTCTCCCGAACGCGATCGCTCCGACGATCCAGGTCATCGGGCTCAACTTCTTGTACCTCGCGGGAGGGATCGTCATCGTAGAGAACGTGTTCAACTACCCGGGGATCGGCACCGGGCTCGTCGACGCAGTGTCGAACCGCGACGTTCCGACCATCCAGTTCATCGTGATTCTCCTCGCAGCGTTTTATGTCTTCATGAACATCCTCACCGACGTGATCGCCCTGCTCGCGTCGCCCCGTCGACGACTGCCGAGGTAGCGACATGTCTGATGCGGTTGTGTTCACCGGCGCGGAGGTCTCGGATCGAACCCGGATGCGGCGCCATCAGTGGTTGTACAACCTCGGGCGTGCCGTTCGCACCCCGCGTGGCGCCGTCGGCCTGTCGCTCGTGGTCATCGTGGTGCTCGTCGCGGTCATAGGGCCTTTCGTCGTTCCCTACTCCTCGACCAACTTCGTGACGCTGCCCTTTGCCCAGCCGTCAAAGGCCTACCTGCTCGGCGGTGACATCCTCGGTCGCGACGTGCTGAGCCGCCTGCTCGACGGAGGATGGGAGCTTCTGCTGATGGCGTTGGCCGCGACGGCCTTCGGCGTCATCGTGGGTGGCATCGCCGGTGTCTCGGCCGCCTACCTCCGAGGCAGGGCCGACGGGCTGATAATGAGGACCGTCGACGTGATCCTCGCCTTCCCTCAGCTCGTCTTCGCGTTGCTGCTGGTCTCGATCATCGGACCGAAGGTCTGGCTCATCGTCCTGGCCGTCGGCATCAGCCACGCCCCACAGGTGGCTCGCGTTCTCCGCTCCGCAACCCTGGACATCTCCGAGCGCGACTTCGTGAAGGCCATCGAGCTCGAAGGGGTGTCGCCTGCCCGGGTGATGGCGCGAGATCCTGCCGAACCTCGTGACCCCGCTCATGGTGGAGACGGGGCTCCGCCTGACGTACTCGATCGTCATCATGGCCGGCCTGAGCTTCCTCGGGTTCGGCATCCCGCCGCCGGCGCCCAGCTGGGGACAGATGATCAACGAGAATCGCATCGGGCTGGAGTCGAACCTCTGGGGCGTGGTCGCTCCTGCGGCGCTGATCGCGATGTTGACCGTTGGCACGAATACCTTCACTGATGCCATCGCGCGGGTCTCGATCGGCCTCGAGGCTCGCGAGGAGCTCCCGCTGCTGGCTCCCGACGTCGGTATCCTCGCGTCGTGACCGGAGAGCAGCTCACCGCAGAGCCGGCCGCGAGCATCGCGCAGGCTGCTCCTACCCGGCTCTCGGTCCGCGAGCTTCGCATCTGCATCGGCGGCAGTGACGGAGCCGACGTGGTCGACGAGGTGAGCTTCGACGTCTCAGCCGGACAAGTGCTCGGACTCGTGGGCGAATCGGGCTCAGGCAAGACAACCGTGGCCCTGGCGCTGCTTGGTCACGCCCGTCGGGGCTTGACGATCGTGTCGGGCGCGATCCTGGTCGACGGGCTGGACCTGATGAGTCTCTCTCACCAGGAGATGCGCGCGTTGCGAGGGCTGAAGGTTGCCTACGTTCCTCAAGACCCGGCGTCGGCGCTCAACCCCGCACTGCGCATAGACACCCAACTGGAAGAGGCGATGAAGGCCCATCCGGGCGCCGTGAGCGACATAAAAGCTCGTAAGGAGGAGGTGCTGGAGGAGGTGCGCCTCTCCGCCGGCCTCGGACACCTCCGCCGGTACCCGCACCAGCTGTCGGGGGGCCAGCAGCAGCGCGCCGCGTTGGCCATGGCCTTCGCGTGCCGCCCGAGCCTCATCGTCCTTGACGAGCCGACCACGGGCCTCGACGTCACGACGCAGCGCCACGTCCTCGACACGGTGCGTAATCTCTGCTCGGCTTATGGCGTCGCAGCCGTGTACGTCAGCCACGACCTTGCCGTCGTCGGTGGTCTTGTGTCCTCCGTCGCGGTCATGTACTCCGGACGGGTCGTCGAGATCGGTCCGACCGAGAAGGTGTTCGGGCATCCCGTCCATCCCTACACCCGTGGGCTGCTGGCTGCGATCCCCTCACCGGAGCGCTCGGAACTGCTACGGGGCATCGAGGGCCAGCCACCGAGGCCTGGGCGCCGGCCGAAGGGGTGCTCGTTCGCGGAGCGCTGTGAGCTACGTGCCGAGGCCTGTGCCGAGCCGCCGCCCCCGACCGCCGTCGACGACCGCAAGGTACGTTGCTGGCGCGCTGCGGAGGTGGCGACGTGGGCGACTGCCGCCTCCGAGCCGATACCGGATCGAGACACGTCGGGACCGACCGTCCTCGGCGTGACCAACCTCAACGTCAAGTACGGGCACGTCGAGGTCCTGCACGAGATCGGGCTTACCGTCCCTACTGACTGCTGTGTAGCGGTCGTCGGGGAATCGGGATCCGGCAAGACCACGCTCGCTCGTACCATCGTCGGTCTGCACACCAACTTCACGGGGAGCATCACATTTCACGATGAGCCTCTCGCTCCGGGGATGAGGCGTCGTCCGAGGGAATCCCTGCGCCGTATCCAGTACATCTTCCAGAACCCTTACACGTCGCTCAACCCGCGAAAGACCATCGGTCAGATCGTCTCTCAGCCGCTGGAGCACTTCTTCGACCTCTCGCGGTCCGCGCGGGAGGATCGCATCGGCAAGGTACTCGAAGACGTCTCTCTCTCGGACGAGTTCCTCCCGAGATACCCAGATCAGCTCTCGGGCGGCGAACGTCAGAGGGTTGCCATAGCACGTGCTCTAGTAGTAGAGCCCGAGCTCCTGGTCTGTGACGAAGTGTCGTCTGCTCTGGACGTGTCGGTGCAGGCTGTGATCGTCGAACTGCTCCGACGACTGCAATCCGAGCGCCACCTCTCGATGATCTTCATCACACACAACTTGGCGCTCGTGCGTTCGATCGCACAGTCGGTCGTGGTGCTCGCGGAGGGCTCCGTTGTGGAGACCGGATCGGTGGACGACGTCCTGGAACGGCCGCAGCATCAGTACACGATAAGGCTGATGGAGGACGTGCCGAAGCTGTCGGTCGCGACCGCCAGCGTGGCCTAGCCGGGCCGCACGTCACCGGCTGTCTCCAGCTGGTCCTGTCAGATTCGTGCGATGAGGTTGGCAATCACGAGGAGACCAGGATGGACCTGACCTATTCGACCGCGCAGATCGAGCTCAAGCTCCGGGCCCGCGAGCTCACCCGCTCGATCATGACCTTTGAAGAGCAATGCGAGGAAAAGGACGGTCTTCCGGCTGACGCTCTCGAGGTGATCGCGAAGAGCACCCTCGCGGCGGGGTTGAACGCCATCAACATGCCGGCTCGAATGGGGCGGAGCCGGGCTGTCGATTCTCGACCAGGTGCTCGTGCAAGAGGAGCTCGGACAGCTTACGAACGCCCTCTGGGACGCGGTGTGGCGCCCGGCCAACGCGCTCGAGGGCCTGCACTCCCGAGCAGCGCGAGCGCTACCTGATCCCTGCCATCAGGGGCGAGCGCCGCGACTGCTACGCCGTCACCGAGGCCGAGGCCGGGTCCGACTTCACGGCCATCGAGTCGACGGCGGAGCCGGACGGAGGCGGCTACCGACTGAACGGCGAGAAGTGGTTCGTCACCGTAGGTGACGTAGCCGACTTTCTCATCGTCATGGTGAAGGTTCTTCCCGAGGCGAGCCCCACCTTGTTCCTCGTGGACAAGGACAGCCCAGGCGTGGTCTTGGAGCGGACACCGCGCTACATGCACACCTTCGTGTTCAAGCACCCCATTTACAGCCTCCACGACGTGCAGGTAGGACCCGAACACGTGCTCGGAGGCATCGGTGCCGGGGACGCACTGACCCGCGAGTGGTTCGTCGAGGAGCGCCTCATGATCGCCGCACGGTCGATGGGCGCGTCCGAACGAGCTTTGAGAGAAGCCACCGAATGGGCCAGGACCAGGGTTCAATTCGGCCATCCGCTCATCGAAAACCAGCTCATACAGGCGATGCTGGCTGACTCGGCCATGGAGATCGCGACGAATCGGGCTCTCGTCTACCAGGTGGCGTCGGAGGCCGACGGGGGGATGGACCGCAAGCTCCTGCACGCGAAGGCGGCGATGGTCAAAGCCTCCGCGTCCGAGGCCGCAGGACGCGTGATCGACCGGGCGGTGCAGATATTCGGCGGCCGCGGCTACATGCGCGAGTACCCGGTCGAGCGGCTCTACCGTGACATCCGAGTAGACCGCATCTGGGAGGGAACCTCGGAGATGCAACGGCTGATCATCGCGAACGAAATCGTCAAGCGCGGCCTCGACGACCTCCTGGCGCCCTGGGCCTCGACGAAATGACCGGTGAAGTCACGGCCCCGTCGTCGGGTGCCGCTGACTCGCTTGTCACCGTCGAGCGCCACGGCGAGGTAGCAGTCGTTACATTGAGGCGCGAGACGAAGCTGAACGCCTTGTCGTCGCAACTCGAAGGTGACCTCATCGACGCGCTCGAGTCGGCCGAGGCTGTCTCGAGTCGGTGCATCGTCATCACCGGCGGGACGAAGGTCTTTTCGGCCGGGGCCGACGTGAACGAGATGCGGGGTATGGACGTGCAGTCAGTCTTCGACTACTACAAGTCGACGGGTGGCGTCTACGAGCTCGTGGCGGCGATCCAACAGCCCAGCGTGAGCGCCATCAGCGGCTACTGCCTCGGCGGGGGCCTCGAGCTTGCCCTCGCGACGGACTTCCGCATCAGCGACACGACCGCCGTATTCGGATTGCCGGAAGTGAGCCTCGGAATCGTACCGAGCTCGGGAGGGATTCTCCGCCTGGTCCGGATGGTGGGCACCGCCAAAGCGCGAGAGCTGATCCTTGCGCGTTCGCGGTTGTCGCCAGACGAGGCCGCCTCGTTCGGCATCGTGACCGAGGTCGTCCCAGCGGGAGAGGCACTCATCCGAGCTCTCGAGCTCGCTCGAACGCTCAGCGAGCTCCCTGCTCTCGCGAGTGCTCTCGCTCGTCGGTCCATCGACGCGTCGGCCGAGTCTTCGCGAGAGGTGGCGCTGCTCGTCGAGCAGCTGGCTTACGCCGCATTGGCACAGGCGGCAGAATCGAGACAGAGGCTCGAAGCGGCTCTGGATCGGTGACGACCGCCGGGCCCCGACGGGCCTCGCAGGCGAGGCCGGCTGCTTCGTCGAGATCGCACGGTGCGGTAGGTTGGCTTTTCGGAGCACGGGGTGTGGCGCAGCTTGGCAGCGCGCCTGCTTTGGGAGCAGGAGGCCGCGGGTTCAAATCCCGCCACCCCGACTCGTCTGGGCTCTCGCGGTTCGACGAGCCGTAACGTTCCCGGAACGCCCTGTGGTGGATAATTCTGACTCGGGTTGAAGTAGCCGGAAGGTTGCAACGTGAGCGGAGTTGTAAGGCCACGAACGAGATCTCGACACCAGCGTGCTCTCTCCTACGTCGTCTTCGCGTTCGCGACCGCGTCCGTGCTCGGGTGCGTCGGCTACGCGATGGCGATTGCCCGAGTCCATGATCTATCGCGCTACACCCTCATCACGGGAGCTAGTGCCCGCGCCGGAGCGGTGTTGGCCGCCTTCTACACCGTCAGCTATCCCGTCATCGGCGGTCTCGTCGCGAGCCGCCGGCCCAAGCATCCCGTCGGATGGTTGCTGCTGGGTATCGGGGCGGGATTCCTGCTCGACAACGTCGCCTCGTTCTTGGCAATCAACGGCTATTCCGATCGGGCGCACCCCTCGCTCCTTGGCGAGGTCTCGCTCGTTGCGTGGGGTCCTCTGCTGGAGATCACAGTCGCTCTCGTCGCTTGGCTCGTCTTGGTCTTCCCCACCGGGGTCGTTAAAGCGCGCTGGTGGCGAACTGCTCGCTGGGTGGGTGGCTTGGCTTTCGTGGACATTCTGATCTTCAACCTGGTCCAGCCCACCATTCAGCCGTCGGTCGGCGCGTACCCCAATCCCCTTCGCATCGCCGGCGACAGTGGCGCGCTGAAGGACGTGGGATGGCCCGCATCGCTGCTACTCGGAGTCCTCGCGTTCGCGATCGCCGTCGACCTCGTGGTCCGCTGGCGGAGGTCCGTCGGGGCCGAACGCCAGCAGATGAAGTTCTTCGGCTACGCCGTCCTGCTCACCGTCATCCTGCTTGTGAGCAGTCCGTGGCTCTCGCCGAACGGACAAAAGGACGTCAGGTGGAACATCTTGCTGGTCGTGGTCCTCAATGGCCTCGCGATCGCTACGGGACTCGCCGTCGCCCGGTTCCACCTTTTTGAAATCGATCGGGTCATGAGCCGGGCGGTGTCATATGCGATCGTCACCGGTCTTGTTGTCGGTCTGTACGTCGGTGTCGTCACCCTGGTGACGCGAGTGCTCGGTTACTCGTCGCCTGTAGCCGTCGCCGCATCAACCTTGGCAGCCGTTGCCCTCTTCAATCCGCTCCGAGTCCGAGTCCAGCGAGCCGTCGATCGCCGCTTCAACCGTGCTCACTACGACGCGGAGGCAATACTTGCAACGTTCACCGCTCGTCTGCGTGACGCCGTCGATCTCGAGGCGGTGCGCACCGAACTGCTGGAGGTCGTGAACCGGGCAGTCGAACCTGCACACGCTTCGGTGTGGATCAGGCGACGGGACTGAGGCCGTCGCCCGTTTCATGCGGGCGCGCCTCAGGGCCGACCGAATGGAACCGTGACGCCGGCGCGATAGCCTGGCAGTCCCCGCGCGGGCGTAGCTCAATGGTAGAGCTCCAGCCTTCCAAGCTGGCCATGCCGGTTCGATCCCGGTCGCCCGCTCCACCTAGTTTCCGCAGGTAGTCCTGGCTTTTCTATAGGTAAAGCTTCCAACGGTCCGGCGGGCGCGAACACGATCTGGTGTCTGGACTCGAGCACCGGCCATTCGCTCGGGCCGACGACAAGCCCACGCCCCGGCGAGGATCGCCAGCAGCCCGGGCCAATGCCGAGCCCGATCGCCCCGCACGCCGAGCGGCCTTCGGCACCATCGACCATCACCAGCCCCGCGATCAGCGCGAACCGCTCCGGGCGCCACGTGCAGAGCTGCGTGGATCAAGCTCCACTGCCATGACGGCGAACAACCCGCACAGACGGCTCTTGCCGGCGCCATCGCCTTCCGTAGCTTCGCCAGGCAGTGACGCGGACAAGCCCGGCCCAGCCTCCTCGTCGAGGCCGGGCCGGGCTTCTCAGGGCTCAGGCGCTAATGAGTTTGAAGGTGCCGCCTCCAACGACGACACCGTTGCCGTTGCCAGTCGCACTAACACCGGTGGCCGTCATGGTGAGACCTTCGAAGCCGAACAGATAGAGCGGCTTGCCGTGGTAACGCACCTGGATGCCCCCCGTCGGCCCGCTCAGAGTGCCGACCTCACGCGCTGACAGTCCCTTGGTGACCCCCGGCGTTCCGCTCGTGAGCATCGGCGGCCATGCGATAGCGCACAGGCCGAGGCAGGCGCTATGCCCGGCGGTGTCCATGCTGTAGCTGTAAACAGGGAAGTTGACCCATCCGATCCCCGTCTGCATGGGCGCAGCGAGGACCGTCCTCTTCCCGATCTTCGTGGTCGTGAGCGACCCGACCCATGGAAGCGACCGTCCCGATGGCGCGATGAGGTTCCAGACGCCGTGCCAGGGCAGGAGGCCCGGCTCGTCCCAGCCTTCGCCGGTGACCGAGTCGGCCATCCTGTCGAACAGATACAGCGGGTGCCCGGCATAGGTGATCTGCTCACCGAAGCTTCGCTTGACCGTGCCGAGGAGGCTCTTCGACACCCCTGGGCCAGCGACTGGTGCGCCGGTCGTCGTGATAGCGGGCCACTCTGCCTTCGTGTCGTTGGACGGCCCGGTGCACAGGAATGGACCGAACGGGGTGCTCACCGTCTTGTCTGTGCAACCGAAGGTCGTTCCGTGGTCGCTCGTGATGAAGTACAGCGAAAAACCAGCATACTTGCCCGAGCCGACGACGATCGCCTTGCCGAAGGCGGTGGTCGTCGTGGTGATGACCGTTCCCGCCGCCGTCGGAGCGGCTGAGGCGGTCCCGACAAGGATCGGGAGGCTTGTGGCACCGGCCGCGAGCGCTGCGACGGCCACGATTCCCCGCAACCTGGGTCGTGCACCAGCGGCCCGGTCGCGTCCGATGCTGATGTTGTTGTGCATTGTCCTGTCTCGCATGTGTCCTCTTCCCTCGGTTGGTAGATCGGGTAGTGGCGTGACGCAAGGACGCGCATCACCACGGAGCGCGACCGTACGCCCCAAGCGTTCCGAGAACGTTACGGCCTGTCCGACCTGTGCCCGGAGGAAGCCGAGGTCCTGCGCCGGTCGATCGCCATGCTCCGGACGCAGGCGCCGAGCGGGCTCAGTCGTGAGGCGGCGCTTGCGATCCTCGGGCAACTCGTCCGGGCGCTCATCAGCAGTCACGTGTTGTAGGCATCAGCGAACCCGGAGGAGCCAAGCCAAGCGACCTCGACGGGGCGGAGCCGCCACCTTTCCCGCATGGACGCGATCGTCACCTTCGCTCATTTGTCGAGCGGAAGTAGAGGGCCGGAGTCACGCCGGTCTCCCGCCGGAAAGCTGCAACAAAAGCGCTCGTGGACTCGTATCCGACGGTGCGCGCGACGGTGCTCACCGGCGTGCCGACCCCGAGATCTGCCAGCGCGGCGCTCAGGCGCAGCCGCGTCCGCCAACGGCCAAAAGAAAGGCCGGTGTCCGCTAGGAACGCACGCGCGAGCGTGCGCTCGCTCGCGCCGATCTCGCGGCCCCACTGCTCGAGCGTCCGGTTGTCGGCGAGCGCGCCGCGAAGCGCCTCGGCTACCTCCTTCGCCCGTGCATCGCGTGGCATGGGGACCTCAATGGTCGCCATCGTGACCGGGCGGAGCAGGTCGACCACGACGACCTCGGCACGGGCACGCGCGGCGGGCTCGAGATCGGGGTCGGCCAGGTATCCGATCAGCTCTGCGAGCAGCGCGCCGGCGGCGACCGGCGTGCAGTCCGGCCACGCGATCGGGCAGAGGTGCGGGCGCACGTACACGGCCTGCATGGTGGCCGACGACGTCGAGAGCGTCTCGTGGCGGACTCCGGCCGGGATCCAAAGTGCCCTTGTCGGCGGGAGGACCCAAGCGGTCGAGTCGGTCCTCACCATGAGCACGCCGCTCGGCGCCCACGCCACCTGGTGGTCCTCGTGCGTATGCCAGTCGAAAACCGAGCCGCGCGGCATCGGGAAGCTCACGACGACCAGCGCCTGATCCTCGGGCGGACGTTGCCCGTCCTGCGACATGGAACGTCAGGTTACGGCCTATTGCTTCCGGAGCCTTTTCCTTATCGTGTGCTCATGAACGCGAATCATGCACTGTGCGCGACGCGAGAGTGGTCCGAGCTCATCCGAGACGACGTGGTCACCTACATGACGGAGCACGCCGATCTCGGCGAGTCGATGCTCGAGATCGGCCCCGGACCGGGAGCTTCCACCGAGTGGCTCCGCCAGGAGGTGAAGCGGCTCGTCGCCGTCGAGCTTGACGAGTCGTCGGCCGCCGGCCTCGCTCAACGCTACGAGGGCACGAACGTCGAGGTGGTGGTTGGGGACGCCACCAGGCTCGTGTATCCCGACGGGTCATTCGACTCGGTCGGTTGCTTCACGATGCTCCATCACGTGCCGACCGCCGGGCTCCAGAACTCCATACTCTCCGAGGCCTTGCGCGTGCTCCGGCCCGGCGGCGCACTCGTCGCCTCGGACAGCCTGCCGAGCGACGGCCTCCACGGCTTCCATGTCGACGACACATACAACCCGATCGACCCAGGCTCGTTGATCGCCCGGCTGCAGACGATCGGGTTCGACCGGATCACTGTCGTCGTCGGGGACATCCTCAAGTTCATCGCCCACAAGCCGGTACCGGAGCCCGAGCCGGATCGATGCGACGAGCCAAGCGCTCGTGCCGAGACAAGCAGAGCCTCATGACCATTCCGTACGTAGAGCCACTGACCGTTCGGCCGCCGGCTCCCCGCGTCATCCCCGAGCCGCCGCGTCGCGGCGAGCCTGGTGGCGAGCCATGCGGGATCTGCACCGGTCGGGCGTCCTCAGCGGTCTGGTCGGACGACCTGTGGTCGCTCCACCCTCCCGTCGGCGGCAGCCTGCCCGGCGCGGTGTGGCTGGCCAGCCTTGCCCACGTGGACTCGTTCTGCGACCTCCCGAAGGACGCCGCTGAAGACTTCGGCCCGATCGCCGCAGCGGTCGAGCGCGCCATCTATTCCCTCGGTGACGTTGGCCGGGTCCACCTCTACCGGTGGGGTGACGGCGCTGCCCACTTCCACGTGTGGTTTCTCCCCCGCCCCCTCGGAATGCTCGACGCGCGCAACATGATGCTGCCGCTGTGGGAGGACGTCCTTCCGAACGTCCCCGACGAAGAGCTTCGCGCCGCGGCAGAGCGTGTCGGCCTGGCGCTCGAGAAGGAGCGCCGGTCGAGGCTGCGCTGAAGGTCCGGTCGTGGAGATCGACGACATCGCCCTCGGCGATGCTCCTCCTGGACGAGGCGGATCGGCCGCCCTTGGAATACAGTGACCCAGCCGACGCCCACCGACCAATAGTGTGCGTCAACCAACAAGGAGTTCACCTCTCGTGATTGCCATCTACATCGTCACCAAGAATATGACTATTGAGCAGCACAATAAGGGGCGCGACCGCCTCCGCGAGGCCGGGGCACCTGAAAGCGCTATGAAGCTCCACTCGTGCTTCGGTGAAGATGGGCAGCTTCAGGTCTTCGATGTCTGGGAGAGCCAGGAGGCATTCGACGAGTTCCTGACGTACCTCGGGCCGGTAATGGAGGAGCTGGGCATCGAGCTGGCGCAGCCACCAACCGTCATGCCGATTGTGGACCTTGTCCAGCAATAGCGACTGAAGCCCACAAGACCAGCGTCCAAGCTCTGGTACCCCAGCGTCGATGATTCGAAACTTCTGGGAGCTGCTGGCCGGAAGGCGGTCGACTACAGAAAGTCCCTCGGGATCTCGAAGGACCATTCGCGCTCGAAGAGGCACTCCTCGGCGTCGAAGGCGCGCAGCATCGAGGTGAAGTGCAGGTGGGTCGCGTCCGAGCTGAGCTCGTTCTCGGCGATGACACGCGGCGCCCAGTCCCCTCGGCTCAGCCCGACGGTTCGGTCGGCGTGATATCGCGCCGAGAGGGGGTCGCCCTCGGTGATCGAGTACCAGGAGCCCCGTGCCTGCTCGATCTCGAGACCGTCGGGCAGCCTGATCCGAGAACCGAGATCACGATGGACGACCTCGATCGTCCCGGTAACGGGGTCCTTGGTGAGAACGTCACGGCTTGCCGGAGCCTGCAGCACCTCCGTCTCGATCTTCGGGGCGATCTCGGGTGGATCAAAGGCCGTCAGTCCCTCGTCGAGCTCGCTGGAAAGTCGAACCGGCAGCTCGATCGAGCTCACCCCCGAGAAGATCGTCAGCGTGACAGGCTCCGGGGACGGCCACGCCCACGGGAAGTAGGTGGGTGAGATCGCGACCCGGAGCCGGTGGCCGGCAGGGACCATTTGCCCGATGCTCTGCAGGAACACCGAGACCTCCGTCCGCTCGTCCGCCACCAGCGCCTCAGGATGCTCATGGCTGTTGCGATGGGTCAGGTTCAGCAGGCCTCTCGTGATGAGGGTCGACTGGCCGGTCTCGTTGATGTCGCACAGGCGGACGACGACGAGCGCTAGAGGATGATCGGAGGAGAGCACCAGTTTGGCGACTGGGCGACCCAGGATCTCGAGCGGCTCGGTGAGCGGAGCGGAGGTGAAGCAGAGCGCAAGACCGTC
Organism: uncultured Acidimicrobiaceae bacterium; assembly: GCA_963703655.1. Lineage (GTDB taxonomy): Bacteria > Actinomycetota > Acidimicrobiia > Acidimicrobiales > Bog-793 > CAVPFA01. Next base: position 344,405 of record CAVPFA010000004.1, read on the forward strand.
TTCGCCGCGCTGGTCCGGCGGGCCGTCGAGCGGATTCCCGAACGCGCACCAGGCGCCGGCATCCTGACCGGCCACCTGAGCTCCGCGGAAAAAAAACGGGCGCTCGGTGTCAGGCTCGTCGTCGAGGCCTAGGTCGTTCAGGTACATGTGGTGCGATGAGACGTTCTGAGACGGCCACGCCGGCTCGGCCCCCCAGCGGCCCGGCCGCTCGGGGTAGTGGGTCGCCGGTGCGACGGCGTCTTGGAGCCAGACGCGCAACATCGGCTCCTCCATGATCCCCGTTTCCTCGCCCTTCAGCCACTGGTCGAAGAATCTGATGCACTCCTGCAGGAACCCGATATGAGGCCCGGGTTCGAAGGGATCCATCGCGGTACTCGTGCGACCACGGGCCTACGAGAGCTTTCTTCGGGCAGGAGAGTCCCTCCATCAACCTGAACACGGCATCGCGGTACCCGTCGCACCACCCGCCGACGGCGTAGACGGCGCAGGTGATGGCCCCGAAGTCCTCATTGACCGAGCCGTGCTTCCAGTAGTCGTCCCGTCGCTGGTGGGTGAGCCAGGTGTGGATCTGGGGATGGAAGGCCTCGAGGCGTTCCTGCCACATCTTCTTCCATGCCTCGCCCACAGACCTTGGGTCTGGCGGGAGAGTCGCCACCGTGTGCATGGTCGTGCCCCAGCCGAACATCTCGTCGGTCAGAAGGCAACCGCCCATGTAGTGGGCATCGTCGGCGTACCGGTCATCGGTCGAGTACACGGTGATGACCGCCTTCAGTGCGGGCGGGCGCCGGGCGGCGACCTGCAGGCCGTTGAATCCCCCCCAAGACTTGCCGATCATCCCGACGTCGCCGCTGCACCACGGCTGGGAGGCAATCCAGGCGATGGCCTCGACGGCGTCGTCCTGCTCTTGGAGCGCGTACTCGTCGACGAGCACGCCGTCGGAGTCTCCGCTGCCCCGGACGTCGAGCCTCACTCCCGCATACCCGTGACCGGCGAAGTAGCCGAAGCGACCCTGATCGTTAACGGCGAACAGGTCGTTCTTGCGGTAAGGGACGTACTCGAGAACCGCCGGGACCGCGACGGTCGAGGCAACCTCGGGCACCCAGATCCGCGCACCGAGGCGGGTACCGTCGGCTAGCGGGATCGTCACGTGGTCGAGGCGGCGAAAGCTCCCCGGGCCCTCGACGGTCGTCACCATGCCGTCGCCATTGTGCGATACAAGCCACCCGACTTACAATTCGGTTTTTCCGGGGGAAGGGGCCAGTCCATGACGTCTCGATCTGAAGTTCGTGCCCAGGCTCTTGCGGTCGGGGGGCAGCCGGCTGCGGGGCTCGTCGAGGAGTTTCTCAACGATCGTGTCGACCGCCGCCAGTTTCTGGCTCGGGCGGCGATGATCGGGCTGTCCGCGCCGGCGGCAACGGCACTCCTTGCGGCTTGTGCCTCAGGCTGGTCGACCGCAGCTGCCGCGTCTCCGGCGAAGGCGACGACACCCAACCCGCCGACGAAGACACTTACCTGGCGGCCCTCGGCCGACGTCGCGAACGTGGACCCGGCCATCCTGCCCGGTCTCGAGGACCCGACCTACGCCCAGATCTTCTTCGAGACGCTCATCACCTACAGACCAGGCACCACCGAGAGGGTGAACTGCCTGGCGGAGACTTTCGAGGAGTCACGCGACGGTAAGCAGTTCCACTTCACCTTGAAGAAGGGGATCCCTTTCCAAAAAGGCTACGGCGAGGTGCAGGCGAGCGACGTCAAGTACTCCTTCGAGCGGATCGCCGGCTTGACGAAGCCGAACTTGCACTCTCCCTACCAGGGTGACTGGTCGGCGCTCGAGACTGTCAAAGTCGAGGGCAAGTACTCCGGGACGATCGTCATGAAGGAGGTCTTCGCCCCCACCGTCAGCGCGACGCTGTCCGGCGCCGGCGTGGCAAGCGGCATGGTCCTGCCGCAAAAGGCCATAGAGAAACTGGGCAAGAAGTTCGGCACCAACCCGGTCGGGACCGGCCCGTACGAGTGGACCTCCTGGACACCGGGTCAGAAGCTCGTCATGACCAAGTTCTCGGACTACGGCGGCGCCAACAAGGGCTATGCCAACAAATTCCTCTTCGAGGAGATCGACGCCATCCCGATCTCGAGCGACGACACCGCCTATGCCGCGTTGGAGTCCGGCGAGATCAACTACTGTGAGATGGGAACCTCGACCGTGAAGCAAGCCCGGGCGAATTCGTCGCTCAAGGTGTATTCCACGCCCTCCGGTCTGTACTACTGGCTCGCTATGAACGTGACCGAGCCCCCGCTCAACAACATCTGGCTCCGCAAGGCCATACGCTCGGCGATAGACGTGCCCGGGATCATCAAAGACGCGTACAACGGCCTGTATACCCGCATCAACGCCATCATCCCGAAATCGTTGGGGATCGGCTACTGGGCCGGCGCTCCGAGGTACAACCAGAACATCCCTCTCGCAAAGTCGTACCTGCACAAGAGCGGTCTGAAGAACGTGGTGCTGAAGCTGAACGTCGACAACGTGCCTGACGATGTGTCCGCCGCGCAGATCATCGCGGCGAACCTTGGGCAGATCGGCATCAAGGTCAACGTCGACCCGGTCGACCCGGCGACGCTCTCGTCAATTCCGGGGCCTGGCGGGGGTGGGGCTCACCCGCAGCTCCTGTACTACTACTACGGCGGCGAGTCTGACCCGAACGAGTGGTTCGAGTGGTGGACCTGTGCCCAGCTGGGTCTGTGGAACTGGGATCACTGGTGCAATACGGATTTCACGAAGCTCACGAAAGAGGCGTTGGCCACCTACAACGTTGCCGAACGGGACAAGCTCTACACCGAAGCTCAGCGGCTGTGGGATTCGGTTGCGGGCATGGTGTGGGTCTGCAGCTCGGACAACTACATCGGCTGCGCGCCGTACGTCAAGCCATCGTTCCTCGCTCAGGGAGGGCCGCTGATCTGGAACACGACCGCCGTCTGACATAGGGGCCCAGGGCGGCGACCTGGCCGCCGAGGTCGCCGATCCGAAGTGGCCCGAGGAGGCAAGCCGTGAGTACCCGAGTGAGAACAGACTTTCCTCGCCGAGTGTCGGTCGTGCCCAACGTCTGGATCCCCATGTCGGACGGATGCCGCCTGTCGGCCCGTATTTGGCTGCCGGAGGACGCCGCCGACGACCCTGTGCCCGCGGTCATGGAATACGTGCCGTACCGCAAGAACGACGGCCTCGTGCTCAGAGACGCCCCGATCCACGGCTACTTCGCTGGGCACGGCTACGCGTCGGTCCGAGTCGACACTCGGGGCTCGGGCGATTCTGACGGCATCATGGAAGACGAGTACCTCCCCCTCGAGCAGACAGACGGCATCGAGGTCATGAAGTGGCTCGCCGTCCAGCCCTGGTGCACAGGCAAGGTGGGCATCATCGGAAAGTCCTGGGGCGGTTTCAACGGCCTCCAGATCGCCGCTCGCTCGCCCGCAGAGCTGGGCGCGGTCATCAGCGTCGCCTCGACCGACGACCGCTACGCGGACGACGTGCACTACATGGGCGGCTGCCTTCTCGCCTCGAACATGCTGCAGTGGGCCTCGGTGATGCTCGCCTACAACGCCCGTCCTCCCGACCCGGCCGTCGTCGGCGAAGCCTGGCGGGAGACCTGGCTCGAACGCATGGAGCGCACGCCGCCGTACGTCGAGGAGTGGGTGTCGCATCAGCGCCGCGACGAGTTCTGGAGGCAAGGCTCGGTCTGTGAGGACTTCTCGGCGATCAGCTGCCCGGTCTACATGGTCGGCGGCTGGACCGACGCCTACCGAAACGCAGTCCTTCGTTTTCTCGAGGGGTACTCCGGACCGCGCAAGGGGCTCATCGGCCCGTGGGCCCACGTGTACCCCGAGAGCGGTGCTCCGGGCCCGGCGATCGGCTTCCTCCAAGAGGCCGTCCGTTGGTGGGACCGCCACCTCAAGGGAATCGACAACGGCATCATGGACGAGCCGACGCTGCGTGTCTTTATGCCCGACGCCGTCCGCGCCGAGCCCGGGCGTTCGTACTGGCCGGGGCGCTGGATCGCCGCAGAGGGCTGGCCGGCACGAAGCCTCGCGCACCGCACCTACTTGCTTGGAGCGTCGGGCACTCTGGGGAGTGAGACAGCACCCGAGCGTGAGCGCACGATCCGCGGCGCCCAGCCGGCCGCGGCCGATCCGGGCACCTGGGGGGGCCACGGCGGCCCGGTCGACAACCCGTCGGACCAGCGCCCGGAGGACGGCGTGTCCCTCTGCTTCGACACCGCTGCGCTGACGGAGCCCGTCGAGATTTTCGGGTTCCCCCTCGCCCGGCTCGAGGTCTCCTCGGACCGCTCCCTCGCCCTCGTCGTCGTGAGGCTGTGCGACGTCTGGCCCGACGGCGAGTCGAACCTCATCACGCGAGGGCTGCTGAACCTCACCCACCGCGACAGCCACGTCGATCCCGAGGAGCTCAAGCCCGGGCAGCGCTACCTCGTCGAGGTGCGGCTCAACTCGATCGCATACTCGGTTCCAGTGGGCCACCACCTCCGCCTCGCCGTCTCGCCGACGTACTGGCCCTGGGCATGGCCCTCACCCCAAGAAGTGACGCTGAGCCTTTACACGGGCGGGTCGTCGGCCCTCGAGCTCCCCGTGTGGACCGGGGGCCCCGAGGCGCACGAGCCACCTCCGCACTTCGCTGAGCCGGAGGAGGCACCGGCACCCGCGCACGAGGCGAGCGGGGACGAGGACGCCGAGCGTGAGCTCCGTCGGGATGTCGCGAGCGGCCGCGTGGAAATCGAGAGCGGCGGCAGCCACTATCTCAAGCTGCTCGACGACGGCCTTGTGTACCGCTCGGCCGCCACCAATCTCCACCGGATCTTCGAGGGCGAGCCGCTCTCGGCGTTCAACAGCTCTGAGCAAGAGATATGGATCTCGCGAGGCGAGTGGCGCACCCGCGTCCATACGGTCAGCACGATGACCTCGACCGCCGAGGAGTTCCAACTCACGAACTTCGTCGAGGGCTACGAGGGTGACTGCAGGATCTTCGCGAAGACCTGGCGGCGCGGGATCCCCCGTGACCACGTGTGACCCTCCGCGGGTGATCCAGAGCCGCGCGTGATCCGCTACTTCATCCGGCGCCTCGTGGCGGCGGTGATCGTGATCGTGATCGTGATGGCCTTCCTCTCCATCCTCGACCGCCTCATCCCGGGCAATCCCGTCACCTACGTGTTCGGCCCGCGGGCCAACGCCAGCCTGATCCGTCAGGTTCGACACGAGATGGGCCTCGACGTCTCGGTCCCCGTCCAGATCTACCAGTACATCTTCAACGCCGCGCACGGCAACCTCGGCGTCGACTTCGTGACCGATCAGTCGGTCTCGAGCCTCGTCACGGAGAACCTGCCGTACACGGTCGTTCTTGCCTTCTCTGGGCTCGCCCTCGCGGTGATCGTGGGCGTGCCGCTCGGCATCCTCGCCGCCACGAGGCCGGGAGGGATCATCGACCGCGTTATCGGCATCGTCTCGGTGTCTGTCATCACGATGCCGTCGTTCGTCCTCGGCCTGCTCCTGATTCTGGTGTTCGCCGTGCACCTGCACCTGCTGCCGGTCATCGGGGCGGGTGCCCCGGGCGATCCTGTCGACGACGTCAAGCACCTGATCCTGCCTGCGTGCGCCCTCGCCATCGGTTGGATCGGCTATCTCGCCCGGCTCGTCCGTAGCAACATGCTGGAGGTGCTCACGACAAACTACGTACGGACGGCGCACGCGTTCGGTATCCGAAGGCGAAAGGTCTTCTACAAGTACGCGTTGAAGAACGCCGCCGCGCCGGTCGTCGCCGTTTTAGGCGTCGGTCTCGGCAGCCTTCTCGGAGGCGCCATCTTCATCGAGGTAATCTTCGATCGGCCCGGCCTTGGGACGCTCGCCTACAACGCGATCGCGGCTCGCAACTTCCCGATCGTCCAGGGCACCGCCCTCATCATCGCGGTCATGGTCATCGGGGCCAATCTTCTGGCCGACTTCTCGTACCGCCTGCTCGACACCCGTATTCAGCTCGGGCAGACGGCCGGAAGCTGAGAAAGTTTCCTCGAATGGCGCTGCTCGCACCGGGGGGTCCGGCCCAGGAAACGGGGCTGACCGAGTTCCCGCTGCTCGAGCACCCTGCACGACCACGGCACGGAGCCAAGGCGCGTGGAGCGGTGACCACGATCCTCACCACTCCTGGTGGAGCGATCGGCACCGTCATCGTGCTCGGGCTCATCGTGCTGGCGATCTTCGGGCCTGAGCTGGCGCCGTACTCATTCAGCCAGATCGACGTGAACAACCCGCTCCAGGGACCAACCTTGCACCATCTCTTGGGGACCGACCAGCTCGGTCGGGACCTGCTTTCGCGTCTGATCTACGGGACGAGAATCGAGCTAGAGGTGGCCGTGCCCGCGGTGGCGACCGCGCTCGCCGTCGGGCTTGTCCTCGGTCTTCTGGGCGGTTACCTGGGTGGTCTGGTCGACAACGTTGTCGTGCTCCTGACCGACACCTTCCAGTCGTTTCCCGCCATAGTGCTCGCACTTGCGCTTCTCACCGTGCTCGGCCCGTCACTCCGCAATCTCATCATCGTGATCGCGGTGACCTTCAGCCCCAACTACGCCCGCACCAGCCGCGCACTCGTGCTGAGCACCAAGCACAACCAGTACATCCTTGCCGAGCGCGCCCTCGGCGCCGGGCGCCTGCGCATAATGGCCGTCCACGTCGTCCCCAACATCATCGCACCCCTCTTCATCCTCCTCGCGATGGACACCCCGAGCGCGATCACCACCGAGGCGGGCCTCTCCTTCCTTGGCCTCGGGGTGCCGCCGCCGAACCCGTCGTGGGGCTCGATCCTCTCGGACGGGTTCAACTCGATCTTCCAGGCTCCCTGGGCCGTGCTCTTCGCATCGCTCGCGCTCGGGATCGCGACCGTGGGCTTTCTCATGTTCGGCGAGGCGCTGCGCGACGTGCTCGATCCGCGCCTACGCGGCGTTTCGAGGTGGCGAGCGTGACCACCGACGAGGAGACCCTCCTCGAGATCGAGGACCTCGTAGTGGAGTACCGCAGCCGCGGGACGACCATGCGCGTTCTACCGGGCATCTCACTCGAGCTTCGTCGCGGGGAGGTGCTCGGGCTCGTGGGCGAGTCGGGTTCGGGAAAGAGCACGCTCGCCTTGGCGATCCTGCGCCTGTTGCAGGCCAACGGCAGGATCGTCGGCGGTCGCATCCTCCTCGAGGGGTCCGTCGACCTTGTCCAGCTGCCCGAGAACCAGCTGCGCCGGGTACGCGGCGAGAAGATCGCGATGATCTTCCAGGACCCGCTCACGTCGCTCAATCCGACGTTCAAGATCGGCTCGCAGATGATCGACGTCCAGGCCGCCCATTCGCTCCACCGCGTGCACCGGTCGGACCGCAAGGTGTTCCAAAAGCGGGCGGTGTCGTTGCTGCGTCAGGTGGGACTTCCCGATCCGGACCAAATCGTGCGGTCGTATCCCCACCAGCTGTCCGGTGGAATGCGCCAGCGTGTCGTGATCGCGATGGCCCTTTCACTCGAACCGGAACTGCTCATCGCGGACGAGCCGACGTCCGCTCTCGACGTCACGCTCGAGGCTCAGATCCTCGCGCTCTTGCGAGACATCCAGGCCAGCCGGAACCTGACGATTCTTTTCGTCACCCACGATCTCAGCGTCGTAGCCGAGATCTGCGATCGCGTCGTGGTCATGTACGCCGGACAGATCGTCGAGCAGGGAAAGGTGGTCGACGTCTTCGAGCATCCACAGCACCCCTACACCGAGGCGCTGCTCAAGGCCGTCCCCACGCGCAGCAATCGCGGATCGACACTCGCCACAATTCCCGGTCAGGTGCCGTCACTGCTCGGCGACCTACGCGGCTGCCGCTTTGCCGGCAGATGCACTTACGCGAAGGACTGCTGTGTGACAGACGAACCGCGTGTGGTCGTCTCGGGAGCGAGCGAGGCGGTCCGATGCCACATGCGCGATCCCGAAGCGGCCTGGGCGGACGAGGCGGCGGCATCGCAGCCATGACCACCGAGGGCATCCCAAACATGGCTATCGAGGCGCCTGGGACGGCCGAGTCCTCGCCGTCGTTGCTCGCGATCGAGGACCTACGCGTCGTCTTCTCGAGCGGCAGCATCGTCCTCAGGCTGCTCCGCCGGGACAGGGGCGTCCGCGCCGTCGACGGTGTCAACCTGGAGGTCGGGCGTGGCGAGGTCGTCGGCATCGTGGGTGAGTCAGGCTCGGGCAAGACCACTCTTGGCCTTGCCGCCCTCAGGCTGACGCGGGCGACCGGAGGCCGTGTGCTTTACGACGGTGAGGACATCACCGGTCTTCGCGGAGCAAAGATACGGCGCGTCCGACGCAACGCCGTCATGATCTTCCAGGATCCGCACTCGAGCCTCAGCCCCCGCATGCGGGTCTCGTCACTGCTCATGGAGCCCTACTCCATCCACGGCGTCGCGCAGGTCGACCGCTATTCGGTGAGCGACCTGCTCCAAATGGTCGAGCTTCCCGAACGGCTGGCGAGGCTGTATCCCCATGAGCTGTCTGGTGGGCAGGCACGGCGGGTCGGGATAGCCCGCGCGCTCGCCCTCCGACCGCGGCTGATCATTGCGGACGAGCCGACGGCGGGACTCGACGTCTCCGCCGCGAGTTCCATCCTCAACCTGCTTCAGTCGCTCCGCAACTCCTACGGGACGGCCTATGTGATCATCACCCATGCTCTGAACGTGGTCGGCTACCTGGCCGACCGGATAGCCGTCATGTACCTGGGCAGGGTCGTGGAAAGCGGGCCGGCCGAGCAGATCTACGACACGCCGTTGCACCCGTACACGCGGGCTCTGATCGCCGCTATCCCAGAGATGGACACGAGGCGGTCGAAAAAGGCGTCTATCGTGCCGGGCGAGATCCCGAGCCCGCGCAACCCACCGTCCGGTTGCCATTTCCATCCGCGTTGCCCGTTCGCGGTCGAACGGTGCCGAACGGTCGAGCCGGTGCTCGAAGAGGCTCGCCAGGACCGGTGGGTGGCTTGCCACCGCTGGCGCGACGTCGCCGAGCTGGCGACCCTGAGTTCCGGACCCTAAGTTCCGAGAGCCAGATCGGGCCCGCCATGTGAGACGGCACGGAGACGAGTCCGACATGAGCCCGCGGGGGCCCTCAGACGAGCACCGTCGACGCGGGACTCCTGCGAGCTCGACGAGACGGCCCTACCGATAACTCTCCAGAATGCCGGCGATACAGGCGTTCACGACCTCGGGCCGGTGCCCGAACGCGGAGCAGTGGCCGAGACCCTCGAGGAGGTGAAACTCGCCCTTCGGCGCAAGCTCCGCGACGCGACGGCCAAGGCGTGGTGGGCACTGCATGTCCTCCGAGAACGCGATCACGTGCAGCGGCACCTCGCAAGCCGCGAGTCGCTCGGCCGAGTTGAACGTCAGGCAGCCCTCCCATTGCGCGGCGAGGTCCTCGCCGACGCGCCGTCCGTACGCCGCGGCGACGATCGGCCGGACCCGCCCCCACAGCTCGGGATCGCCGAGGACCTCGCTCGGGAACATGAAAGCCCCGTAGTGGGTGACGGCGAAGTCCTCGGGCAGGGTCCCGCCATGACGCCGGAACGTCACCTCGGCGCGCATCCACTCGCCGAGGTAGCCGCTGGCCTCCGCCGCGGTCCCCATGGCGACGCCGCACCGCAGGAGGTCCGGGTAGGTGAGGCAGAGCTCCTGGACTATGAGAGACCCCATCGAGAGCCCGACGGCGATGACCGGCGGCGAGCAAACGGCTCGGATCAGCGCGGCGCAGTCGGCGGCGTGGTCCGCGATCGACAGCTCCAACTGCGGCTCGGACTTGGTCCGTCCGACGCCGCGAGGGTCATAGGTGGTGCTGCGCCAGGTGCCGTCGAAGTACGGGACCTGGTAGCGCCGCCAGTCGCTGCCGGGTTGATCGCCTCCCGCCACCCAAACCAGATCGGGTCCCTCCCCGCTCTGGTCGTACCAGATCGTTGCGTCGTCGGTGGCAAGTTCCGGCATCGATCACACGTCCTTTCCAGCCCGCGGCCGTCGAGACCGTAGCATTCGGCCTTCTAGACTCCCGTCGCTCGCGGATGTCGAAGCTGCGGGCCGGGTTGCGAGCAGAGGGGGCATGGCGATGACGGCCAACCGACCGATGGGTTACGAGTTGGCCTCGAACGACGTCCCGTGGAGCCGAAGATACCTTTCGCTCGAGGCGCCGGAGAAGGTGCACAGCTTGGAGGAGCTCGGGGACCGCAGCAGTAATGTCGCCTTGTCGGGCGTGGCCGTGACCGAGCCCTTCCGGATCCTCAGTGAGGAGGGCGTGACCGTGGCGCAAGCGATTTCTCGCGAGCTCGAGACCCACGCCGAAGGGGACGCGCGGTCCAAGAGGTTGAGGGGCTGCACGTATCGATCCAATTTTCTCGCCGGCATGTACGCGGATCCTGAGCTGCTTGCCTTCCTTCGCGAGGTGGCGATGGCTCCGCTACAGGTGCACCCCATTGGCCACCACCGCGTCCAGCTCAATTTTGCGCCCGAGACGCTGTCACGCGACGTCGACGTCTGGCACGTCGACGTCGTGGCCTACGACTTCGTGATGATGGTCACCGATCCCGATGCCATGGTCGGCGGCAACACCGAGTACTTCGTTGGGCCCGTGGAAGAGGGTCTTGCGATCCTGGCAGCCGTGAAGGCACTGCCCGCCGAGCGCGTGCGGGCGGTGCGCTATCCCGGCCCAGGTTGGGGCATCTTCCAGCAGGGCCACCGCGTCCTGCACCGTGCTGCCCGGCTCGAGGAGCCGTACCCCCGTATCTCGCTCGTGGCTTCGTACTACTGCGCCGACCCCCAGTTCCGTGAACCGACGATCTTGCCGCCTTTGCGCAAGGTCGACGGACGAGAAGTGGCGCTGCGCGAGTGGTCTGTCTACGCGGCGACGAGGACCATCGCCCGCCTGGAGAGCTTCCTCGCGGACCAACCCGACTTCGACTTGCCGCTGGCCGAGGTCCAAGCCCGTCTTCGCACTTGCGAGGTGGATCTCGAGTCCGCCATCGCCGAGTTCGACAGCACCGACGAGGGGTTTCTGCCAGGAGTGCTGCCCGAGTGACGGAGCCGTTCACCCGGCCGTGACTCCACTCGTCAACGCGATCAGGTCGCGTATGGACTCGTCGGCGGTGAAGTCGGCAATCGCCACTCAGGCGCCGACCGCGCCTCGGTAGTCGATTGACGAGGCTCCCGGCCAGCCGAGTCTCGACAGGTTGAAGCCGGGCGACAACACTCGAGGATTCGACGGCGTGTACAAGCTCCACAGCGCTGCCGGATCGGAGGGATCGAACGTGGCTGCCTCGAGGGCGGCGGCACTGAAGCCGGGATCGACTTGCAGACCCAGCGCCTCCCACCCAAGCCTTGCCGTCCGGAAAGCGGCAAGCGTCCCGTAGTTCTGGGCGTCGCCGAAGTCGTACGTCAACGAGTACCGCGTGGTGAGAGACGCATTGGCGCGCCAGAGAACATCACCATCGTACGCGGCGCCGCTGCTGACCTGGTCGCCGAGAAGCAGAACTCGGTCGTCGAGCGCGTAGAAGATGTTGTTGTAAACCTTCTTGTTCGGGCTGGGGGTGATCTCGGTCGGTCCCACGGGATTCCACATGTATGGGACCGAATGCCGCGAGACGATCGTGTTGTTGTACATGTAGAACCAGAGCGCGGCCGAGCCGCCGTGACTGCTGAAGGGGCTCCACACCATCCAGGGACTCAAGACGGGATCGTAATTGTTCCCCGGCCGTCCGACACGCTCCGGGATCGAATCGTCGACGACGTTGTTGTGGAAGTAGATCGGCCCGGTCGGCACGGATGTGGAGTAGACGACTCCGATGCCGCCGCCGATGTGCCAGAGCATGTTGCCGGCAATCTCCACATTTCCGCCTGCGCCATGCCAGATCTGGATACCGTCGTCGTGGTTGCGGACGAAGTAGTTGTTGGTGATCTCGTCATTTTCACTGCCATCTTTCAGCAAGATGCCTTCCATGGTGTCACGGAAGACGTTGCCTGTAATGGTGAACCCAACGAGACCTACACCGCTGCTGGTGATGGCATCTGATTGGAACTCCGGATAACCTTCGGCCTCTTCGTCGGTATCTTTGACGTCGGTCCAGTAAGTCCACGACGGGAAGCCGTTGTCCCAGGTGTTGTCGGTGAGCGTCCAATTCGTGGCTCCGCTCTCGGCTGCCAAGCCATAAGTCCCAAATCTGATGGTAGAGCCGGTTATTTTGATATTCGTGGAGTTGCTGGCGTTAAAGATCTCCGTCGGCCCTTCGAATGTCAGGTTTTTGAAGTTGATGTTGGAGGCTCCGGAGATATTGAGAAGGGTGTCCTGCACGAACACCGACATTCTGTGATCATTGGGGTTCTGGTCCCGGATCGGCGCAGCAACGGGGGCGCCGTTGGCGTCGGTCAGATCGTTCGGATTGGGCGCCAGGCGGATGTAGATGTGACCGTCCGATTGCAGTTGGACACCGGGCCCCATGTAAACGGGAGACCCGTTCATAGGACCGTAATAGGTCGATTCGAGATCTGCGGACGAGGAATATTGCAGCAGCTGAACGTCGGAGTCCAGCAGCCAGGCACCTACGAACGACCCGCTGTAGGTGGCCGTGGTGCGATACAGACCGATCGAAGCGTCGACCAGCTGCCACGCCGAATTCGGAGCACTGTAGTAGGCCGGCAGCCCACCGTCGATGACCGCGGGTTCTCCTGGGTACGACGCAATCGTTATCGGCGCGCTCGCGGTTCCGTTCTCGTTCACTGGAATTTGGTTCTCAAAATAGGTGCCGCCGCGCAGGTAAAGTGTGCTGCCCGCGGTCAGCTTCGGCAGCGAATTTGTGAGCGTGCGCCACGGCGCCGCGAGCGTGCCGGGATTGCTGTCGGAGCCAGTTGTCGAGACATAGTAGGTGGGGCCGGATGTGGTTCTCCTCGAGGTCGTTGTCGGCGGCAAGGTCGTCGTCGACTGGACTCGATGCCTGTGTGATCGGCTTGCCACCGCAGGTAGCAGCACTGCTGCAATCGAGGTCGTTCCGATGGCGAAAATGGTGGCCGTGCAGAGCAAAATACGAGCGGATCGGGATCTGCGCCTCCGTCTGGCGTGAGCGGCGCGGGGCAGCCTCCGGCCAGTTCGCTGGTGCGCTCTGAGTCTTGGGGTCCCCACAGGACCACCTCCTCGCACCCGACAGCGAGTTCTCCGCCCTCGTGCTTCGCCGTCCTTCGGGTGCGCAGCCCGAAGCGTCGTTGCCGAGGCCAGTTATCCGCCAAGGTCGGTCCAGGGCGAAGCTAGGCACGTGCTGCCAAGTTGTCAACCCCGGCCGTAACGTTCTCGGAACGCTTGGGCCCTAGAGTTCGCTCGGTGAACGAGGCGCGGGCGGCGGTTGAGGAGCAAGCGACGACAACAGCTCGCCAGACGGCTGTAAGTGAAGTCAGGGCCCGGAGGAGCCGCTTGGCTTCTCCCACTACAGCGGTCCTGTTGGCGGTGCTGGCAGTGTCTGCTGCTCTTGCCGACCTGCTGGTCGAACATCTGATTCACCAGTTGAGGTTCTCCAACGGGGGGTTTCAGGCCCTAGTGCTCCTGGCTTTCGTGGCGGTTGGTGTAGTTGTTGCCTGCCGACTACCGAGCCATCCGATGGGATGGCTGCTGCTCGGCGTGGGGCTGTTCCTCGTTCTCTCTGGAATCGCGTCGGACTATGCCATTCTTGACTACCGGGTGCATCACGGATCCCTGCCACTCGGTGCCGTGGCGGTGCTCCTGGGACCGAGCTGGGCCCCGGCCATAGCGCTCCTTGGGCTGACGATCCTGCTGTTTCCCGACGGTCGGCTGACGTCTCGCCGTTGGAGGTGGGTGTTGTGGCCATATCTCGGCCTCGGTGCCTTGTTCGCGGGCGGAACGCTCGTGATAACGGCTCATGTCATCATCGAGCACCGGGTCCGTATCGACTCCAGCGGTGGTCTCACGGTCATCGACAAGGTAACCACCTATCCGTGGTTTGCCATTGCCCAGGCTCTGTTCTTCATCGTGCTTCTTGCGAGCTGGTTGTCATGGCTCTCGCTCCAGGTCGTGAGTCTTCGGCGTTCGACCGGCGAACGTCACGAACAGCTCAAGTGGCTGCTGGGCGGGGCCGCGTGTTGCGTCATTGCGCTCCCGATGCTCCTCCTGACCGGGAATCCTTCTTCACTGCTCGGCGACGTGCTAAACGACGGCGCCTTCCTCGGGCTCGCGGCACTGCCGATCGGCATCGGCATTGGGATTCTCAAATACCGTCTCTACGAGATCGACCGTGTCATCAGCCGAACACTGTCCTACGCCGTCGTTACCGCTGTGGTCGCGGGTGTGTACGTGGGCATCGTCACCCTCGTGACGAGGGTGCTCGGCTTCTCCTCACCCGTCGGCGTTGCGGCGTCCACCCTGGCCGCAGCGGCCCTGTTCAACCCGCTCAGGCATCGGGTTCAGCGCGTCGTCGATCGCCGCTTCAACCGCGCCCGCTACGACGCCGAGGCAACAGTTGCAGCCTTCACGGCGCGGCTTCGGGACGCCGTTGATCTGGAGACCGTGCGGACCGAGCTGCTGGACGTCGTCAATCGGGCTGTCGAGCCCGCGCACGCCTCGGTGTGGATCAGGCGGCGAGAGTAGGCCACGGCCTCTACACCGTTTATCCGCACCACGAACGGCTGATTCGGTTCAAAACGAGCTCAGGAGAGCAGAACTCCCTGACCTGGTCCACCGCGCCTGTGCGGTCATCGCTCTGGACCGGGCAGACCGAAGCGGCCTCCTCGTCGATAGGGTCCATGTGGGCAGGGTCGAACAGGTGCGGCTTTGTCATGTCGTCGAATCGACTACGGCGGGAGACTCCACCACAATGGGAAGCGAGCCGAGAGGCGGCAAGCCGTCACGCCGGTCGGTCATCTTGCGCCACAAGTACAGCGGCACGTACGCGGCCACGACGACGAAGCCCAGAATGAACAGCGTCGGACCTTGACCAGGACCGACCGAGACGTTCGGCGAATCGTACCCGCCCGCGAAGTAGACGAAGGTGAGGAAAAGTCCCATGGCGAGAGCGATCCATGTGAAGATGCCGGGCAGGCGGAACGAGCTGATCTGGTCCTTGCGGAACAGTCGCACAAAGACGTACCCGTAAAGACAGATGATGATGGCAAGGAGATAGCCCACATTGGAGAAGATGTAGATGCGCACCGGCGACCCGAACAGGCCGACAATCATGGAGCAGACGAGGTTGAAGAACATGGCATTATCCGGTGCGTGGTGCTTGTTCTTGTGTTGGAAGAACTTGGGTATCAACCGGTCCTCCGACGCCTGGAAGAGCGATCGGCCCACTCCCATGAGGGCGTTCAGACAGGTCAGCAGTAGAGCCGCGATGAGTGGGATGCCGATCAAATACTTGACGTAGCCCTCGTGGCCGAATATATGGTCGGCGAAGTTGGTGTACTCGGTCAAAGGGTCGGAGGACTTCAGGGAAGCCCCGAGTACAGCAACGAACATGATGGCGGTGCCGGCGTAGATGAACAGCCCGTAAATGCCCTCGGCGGTGAGGGCGATTTTTGCATCCCGGCGCGGGTCACGGCACTCGGCCACGTAGCAGGCGGCCGATTCCACGCCAATACCGTTCCACGAGATGACGAAGAGCCAACCGAATAGGAACAGGAACGTGGCCGTGTGTGGATCGGCATAGTGGAAGCCGGAGACGTTGGACCAGTGGAAGCTACTGGGCTTGAACGCCGGCAGGATGATCAGCAGAGTAAGGGGCACCATGGAGACCACGCCGAGGACAGTGGCGAAGCCGGTGCCTAGGCGGATCCCCAGGTAGCAGGGGATGAACAAGATCAAGAGCCCGACCAGGGTGACGATAAGCACCCCGATGCCCTCTGGCGTCCCGAGGTGCCCGATCGGATCGACCGTCTTCCCCAGCGGCAGGTGGAACAGCACCGCGATGTAGCTGGCGGCCAAAATCATGTTGATCGGTGCCGCCGGGAACCACCCCAGCCAATAGCTCCAGCCGGCGATTCCCCCGATGTGGCGTGCCGTGGTCTCACCTAATGGCTTGAAGCTCTCGTAGGCGTAGGACGGGGTACCGCCGGTGCGGTGCGGCCACAGGGCGGCCAGCTCCCCCATGCACAAACAGACGACCAGTCCAATCACCTGTATCCCGATGAGGCACGGAACAGCCGCCGCCCCCATCGCCTGGACGGCGAATGGCGTGATGCCGACAACCAAAATCACGCCGGCTAGTCCCATTACGAAGGCGCCTCGCCAATTGATGCCTCTGGTCAGCGACGTGGCGACCTCGTCGGACGGAACTGCGGTGACGTGGATGTCATCGCTCATGGCGGCATCTCCTTGCTCGGCCCTGACAGTGCCAAGCAGGCCCCCCCTGGGCTTGATAAGACCGCGAACGGTCGCATAAAAGGTTGCACCAACGCAGCTGCTATGTCAACGACATTTTAGCGAAATTTTTACGGGCGGTGCCATGATGTGACGCCGGAGCCCTCACGAGAGGCGTGACTCGTATGTATCGCAGGATCCTTCTGGCTGTCGGACAGTACGAGCAAGCGGAGTCCCTGCTAGAGCTCGTCAAGGGCATCAGGACTGAAGGTGCGACAGAAGTCCGGGCCCTCCACCTCCGGTTGCACGAGATGAGCGGAATAAGACCGCGCTCCTACGCGAGAGAGAGCAGAGAAGACGCATCGTTGATCGCCGAGGCAGCTGCGTTCGAAGTCCGCATGGCCGGAGTGGGGGCGAGCAGCGTGGTTGGGGACGCGTACTTCGACAGAGTCGCAGAGGCAATCGTAAACGACGCGACCTGCTGGGAGGCGGACCTGATCGTCCTCGGAAGCCCAAGCCGTGGCGAGCTGGCCGCACGTGTCCTCGGGAGCGTCACGCAACGCGTGCTGCAACGGTCTCCATGCCCGATCCTCGTCGCTTCACGCCATCGTGCGCAGGGAGAGGGAGGTAGCTGAACGAAGAGGCGGTTGGCGGGCGGTTGCCTCCAGGTAATGCTAGCAAGTACCTTTCTCGGTGCGTCGTTTCTCGGGCGCCTCCTTACCCGAGGTCCACCGGGGCTTGTTCGGGACAGGTGCCAAAATACAGCGAGGGGGGAGGAAGCGGTGGCGGCAAAAGAGAATGCCGACCTAATTCGGGAGGGCTACCAGGCATTTCAGTGGATGAACCTCGCCGCCTTCGCGGACATCCTAACGGAGGACTGTGTGTGGCACGTCCCGGGCCGAGGAGAGCTCGCGGGAGTTAAGAAAGGCCGTCAGGCCATACTCGAGTACTACACAGATCTCGGGAAGCTCACCGGTGGCGGCATCAATATCCGGCTGCATGACGTGGTGGCCAACGAGGACCACGTGGTCGGTCTCCATCACGTCTCAGCGAAGCGGGACGGAAAGACCGTCGAGAGCATCCAGGCGATCGTCTTCCACATGCGCGAAGGCCGGGTCAGCGAGGCGTGGGAGCTGCTTTTCAACCTCTACGGAATGGACGAGGCCTTCACTTAGGCTTGGCTTCGCAGTCGACACCGGCCGCATACCCTCTGTCCCTGTTCCTTCCCGTCTAGTTACGGGCTCACTCCTTCGACGTGGATGTCTGGCCCAAGCTTTCGGGATATATCCTTGACAATGTCCCCTTCGACGACGCGACGCCACCGCTGCGTCTGCTCGATCCTGACGACGATCACGTGGTCGGCACAACGGGCCCTCGCCGCGCTGGCGATCGCTTTCACCGGCTTGCGGGAGGCGGCGATCTGTCCCCAGGCCTCCGCACCGCTCTTCTCGATCAAGCTGATGGCCGTCTCGACTTGACGCTTTTGAGCCTCCATCTCCCTGCGCGAGGGCAGCAGACCAGGGTTCATGAGCCCGTACTTCGACCCGTAAATGCGGGCGATTGTGACGACGGCCACGGCTGCCCCACCGCTCAGCCCGAGCGCCCTCTTCACCGCTGAGGCAGGAATCGGATCCCCGTTCGGGGCCGCAATCAGCACGGCTGCGGACTGTGTCGGCTGCCTGTCGAACTTGCGGCGCCCGAAGAGGCGGCGAACCGGATGCGTAGACAACGCAAAGAACTCAGCGTTGGCGCGTTCGGACGTCGCCTGGGTCATAAAGCGGCATCGTCGAAATCGACGCCGAATTATCGACCCCCGCCGACCGTATCTCCACGCCGACGCCGGGAATCGCGTGGGCTGGTTCGACGTAACCCATTGCGACACCACGCTTCTGTGTAGGCGAATAGGACCCACTGGTGACCTGACCTATTTGGACCCCATCGACCAGAATTGGATCGCCGGAACTCACGACCTCCGTGCCCTCGAGCTTCATCCAAACCATCGTCCGACTGACACCGCTCTTTCTTACCGCCGCGAGCGCCGTACGGCCGTTGAATTCACCTTTCCCGAAGACAACCACACGGCCGATTCCTGCCTCGAAAGGGTTCGTCATTGGATCGTGATCATTGCCCACCAACAAGTATCCAGCCTCCTGCCTGAGGCTTTCTAGCGCAGCTTGCCCGCACGGCAATATGTCCTTGTCTTTCCCCTCGTCCAACAGTCCACGCCACAGTGCTTCCGCGCCGCTCGGTTTCAAGTGAAACTCGTATCCCCTTTCGCCCGTATAACCCATTCGAGCAAGGATGCACTCGGACCCCGTAGCGCTGGCCCGGGTGAACCCGTAATAGGGCATCGAGTCAACTACGCCAGGGCCGACCAAGGCCTCCACCACCGAGCGCGACTCAGGTCCCTGGACGGCCAGAGTAGTCCACGTGGAAGTGACATTCGAGACTGCCACGTCGAACTCCGACGCCTGACCCGAAACCCAGTCGTAGTCACTCTCCGAACCGGTTATCAGGACATACTCATTGTCGTCCAGTCTCCAAAGGGTGCCGTCGTCGACCATCTTACCGTCCAGGTTGCACATCGCCGTATAGCGAACGCGGCCAACCCCCAAGTTCGCGAAGTCATTGGTGAGCAACTTTTGCACGAACTGCAAGGCGCCAGGGCCGACGATCTTGAATTCCGCCATATAGTCGAGATCACAGATGGTGACGCGGTTTCTTGTCGCAAGATGTTCTTCAACGTGTCCTCGCTCATACTGCCAAGGTAGCCAGTAACCGAAGAGCTCTTGCATCTCGGCACCCGCTGCCATCCCGACCTCATGAAAAGGCGTCTGCTTTGCGGTCATAAGAAGGCCTACTTTCTAGAGATTCCGAACTGTCTGGGGTGGAATGCGTTCACCTCGCGTCTACCGTATTCGTCGGCATTTCCAAGGTTCGCATTCGTGCGACCTGAATCGTGGCCGTTGAGTCAGTGAACGACCAGAACGGGTCTGTCCGCGTGGTGGAGGACCTTATGAGTAGTGCTGCCGACCAGGAGGCTCTCGAGTTCATTGTGGCCCCGTGTGCCCATCACGATAATCGAGACGTCGTAAGCCTTCGCGACGCGTAGGATCTCCCTGGAGGCATACCCATGGAGTGCCTCCACGATCTCACCATGCACCTTCACTCCAGCTTGGGTGAGCATGTCCTGCGCTGAGGTCACCGGCTCTCTCGCCTCGGCACTATCTTCCTCAGCGGGGAACCCACCACGCCCCATTACTTCCCTCTCCCTCACATGGAGGAGAAATACCTCGGCCCCTGACAGCAAGGCCAGATCCTTCGCCAAGGCCAACACCCGCTCTCTATGTGGCGAGTGGTCGACTGCCACTAGCAGTCTGTCGAACATTGCTCCCCCCATCTCTGAAGATCTTTCGCGCGGCTGGCGTGACCGTACCCCTGTGCAGCGTACTCTGCCCTTTGGTCCCACGCTTCGGGACGCCGTCGATCGCAACGAGCCGTAACGTTCTCGGAACGCTCCGGTGCCAGAATCCGGGTATGCAGCACCCGGACCCGAACGTGGCGCCCCGACCTACGGGGTGGGTTCTGGCTCGCCCTTACGCCATCGCATTGTTCGTGGCAGCGACTTTCGCCGGGTACGTCGCGCTCGGCCTCGCGGTCGCGAAGGCGCCCAGTCTCACCAACATCGGCCTCACCCCGGGACCGGACGGCCGACCAATATCCGTGCTCTCGGTGTTTGCCGGCGTCGGCTGCTCGGTGCTCGGGGGTCTGGTCGCCGCCCGGCGACCGAGACACCCGATCGGCTGGTTGCTACTCGGGATCGGCGCGGGGTGGTGGCTCATCGATGGTTCTTCCTACCTCGCGTACACCAACAGACTGCATCCGTCGGTGGTCAGCAACGTCGCGCTCGTCCTTTGGGCTCCTCTAGTCGCAATCTTTGGCTCCATGGTCGTCTTGCTGTTGGCGATGTTTCCTTCCGGTCTGGTTCGGACAGGGTGGCGGCGATGGGCGCTCGCTGTTGGAGGCGCAGCACTGGCTGCTGACGTGGCGGCGTGCTCGATCCAAACGAGACTCAAGCCGAGCGGAACGAAGTTGTTCGTGAATCCGATCGGCGTCCCTGGCGCGCAGGGCGCGGTCAAAATCGCTCTGAGCATCGCGCCGTTCGTCATCGTCCTCTTGGCGTTCGTCATGGCCTTTGACGTCGTTGTCCGCTGGCGCAGATCGAGGGCGCTCGAGCGCCAACAGATGAAGTTTCTCGGCTACGCCCTCCTGATTGAACTGCCGTTGCTCGTAATTCTGGTAGTCGTGATTCCTGACTCCAACGGATGGGCTGCCTGGTTCTTCGCCGCCTTGAACGGGTTCGCCGTGGCCATCGGCCTTGCGGTCAACCGTTTCCGCCTTTACGACATCGACCGGCTCATGAGCCGCACTTTGTCCTATGCGTTCGTGACAGGGCTCGTCGTCGGGACCTATGTAGGCATCATCACGCTGACGACCAAGGTGCTCGGCTTCTCGTCGCCCGTCGCTGTCGCGGCGTCCACCCTGATGGCCGTTGCGCTGTTCAACCCGCTCCGCCGGCGTTTGCAGCACGTGGTCGATCGCCGATTCAACCGCGCCCGCTACGACGCCGAGGCGACCGTTGCGGCCTTCACGGCACGGCTTCGGGACGCGGTCGACATGGAGTCCGTGCGAGTCGAGCTACTCGAGGCGGTCAACCGGGCCGTTGAGCCAGCGCACGCCTCGGTGTGGATCAGGAGGCGGGGGTAAGGCTGCGGTCCGCAGGCTCTCGCTTGCGCTGACGCGAGGGCAAGTCGGAACGGGCTTGCTATCGTCAGTTCAACGGTATATAACGTCTGTATGGGTATACGCGCCATGCAGGAAGCGACCTTCATGATCCTCACCGCGCTGGCAAACGGCAGCCAGCATGGTTACGGGATCATCACCGACGTCCACGAGCTTTCCGACGGCCGGGTCCGGCTGCGACCAGGGACCCTGTACACCGCCCTGGACCGCCTCTGCGCGGACGAACTGATCAGGGTGGACCGGGAAGAGATCGTGGACGGGCGGCTTCGCAGGTACTACCGGCTCACGCCCACGGGCGCCAAGCGGCTCAGCACAGAGGCGACCCGGCTACAGACTCATGCCGCCGCCGCCTTGACGCGGCTGAACCTGGCCGGAGGGATGGGGACATGACCGATCAGGCGAATCTCGAGCGCCGGTACCGGCGATTGCTGGCGTGGTATCCCCAGGCGTTCCGGCGAGAGCACGGACAGGAGATCCTCGCGGTGCTGATGGCCTGCGCCCCGGACGGCCAGCGCCGGCCTGGCCTGGCCGAATCCGCAGACCTGATCAGGAGCGGACTGTGGATGCGCCTGCGCCCTAGTGTGCCACTGTCGGCGCGCACGGTACGGGCAGCCGTCCGGCTCATGTGTGCGGGCGCCGCCGTCACCACCCTCAGCCTGATCGTCTCGATGATCTCGCTAGCCCACATCGGGCGCGGCGCGGCCACGCTCCGCCTGGCGGGCCGGAGCCAGCCGTTTTGGGTCGCCATCACGGTGGGGATCGTGGGCGGCCTGGTCGTGATCGCTGTGTGGCTGTGGATGGCGTGGGCGAGCGGCAAGGGCAGAAATTGGGCGCGCATCATGTCCACGGTGCTATTCGGCCTTGCAACGGTGGAGCTGACCAGTGTTTTCAGCGGGCCCCAGAGCCTCCTCGGCATGATCTTCTGGACGCCGACCTGGCTGGTCGGCCTCGCTGCGGTGTGGCTGCTCTGGCGCCCGACCTCCAGCTCGTTTTTCAAGCCGCAGGAGTTCAAACAGGTCGAACACAGCGCATAGCCATCGCCCAGGTCATGCTCACCACCGCCGTGCGGGACCCGAACCGCGAGGCTTGGCACCGCCGTCGGGGCGCTGATCGTGAGCGAGTCAGGGCACGAGGTCTATGGGGCCAGCAGCGTCGTTGGCGTCGCGGTGGCCCAATACCGTGTTCACAACTGACGAAACCTCTTGTGCAGTTCGGGTGACAATAGGTACGCTGCCGTGAAACTCACTTAGGAGAGGAGCCAGTCGATGCTCTTGGGGGGGACATACAAATTCCGGCCGGGCGCTGACCAGCGTGTCGGGCTGAAGAGATTCCAGGCTTGGACGCCCCCGGCCGGCTTCACGTTCCAGGGCCACTGGGCGGCGGCCGACTCCATGGGGGGAATGTTCATCGCCGAGGCGGAAAGCGCCGCGGTCGCATTTGAGGCCACGAGTGCCTTCGGCGATCTGATCGAGTTCCACCTTGTCCCCGTGCTGGACATCATGGAGTCGGTACCGATCAGCGCAAGAGTGCTTGGCTGGATCGACTCGGTCGGTTGATCCCGCTCTCGCCCACAACTGACATTCGACCGGCCGGCCCCTGAGGAGCATCGGCTACCGAGCAGCCAAGGTCTGCGAGAACTAGCTTGACCACGACCACATCGCAACCCGAGGGAGACCACTGACATGGCACTTGGCTTTTACTTCACGCCCAGCTCTTTCACACCTGGAGTGTACGACGACGCCCTCAAGCGGCTCGAAGCGGCCGGTGCCGGGTCGCCGCCCGGAAGGCTCTACCACTTCGCTCTCGAATCCGACGGACACATCCAGGTGTTTGACGTCTGGGACTCCGAAGAGTCGTTCCATGCCTTTGGGGAGACGCTGCTGCCGATCATGTCCGAGCTGGGCGCCGACCCTGGCCAGCCGCAGGTCTCACCCGTCCACAACATCATCAAGGGCTGAGGCTCATAGGCCGCCGAACTTCGATCTCGACACGGCCCTGAAGCCGTCATCCGAGCCGTCAGCTACCTGACGGCTCGCGATGGCTCGCCTCGGTCAGCTCGGCCAGGCAACTTTCCAAAATCGAGATAGCCAGATCCAAGTCCTGCCTGGAAATCGTCAGAGGTGGCGAAAGCGTCAGCACGCTGCCCATCGTCGTCTTGAACGAGAGACCTCGCTCCAGGGCTGCATACAACACCTGATCGGCCTCGTCGATGGCCGGTGCGCCCTCGGGCGTCGTCAGCTCTACGCCGACGAGAAGCCCCGCTCCACGGACGTCCCCGATGAGGGGGAACCGGCCGGCCATCGCCTGCAGCCGTGTGACGAGGTACTCCCCCAGCTCGGCGGCCCGGCTCACCAGGTTCTCCTCCACGATCACCTCCAAGGTGGCGAGGGCGGCCGCGGCCAACACGGGGTTCTTCTCGTGGGTGTAGTGCCCGACGGCCTTGTCGGCCATCACGTCCAGATCCGCCCGTGCCACCACGGCGCCCATCGGGAGCATTCCACCGCCGAGGGCTTTCCCCAGCACGAGGATGTCAGGCGAGGCGCCCACATGCTCGTGGGCGCAGAAACGGCCCGTCTTTCCCAGTCCGGTCGGAATCTCGTCGAAGATCAACAATGCTCCGGCGCGGTCGCAGGCGCGGCGGACCTCCTGCCAGAAGCCGGGCGGCGGAAGGTACGGAACTGCACGGATCGGCTCGGCTACCACGGCCGCCACGTCGCCCTCGCACTCGAGGACGTACTCGATCATTCGAGCGCACGCCATGGCGCACCGGTCCAAATCCGGTGTCCCGCCCGGCGATACGAAGCCGTACGGGCACCGGTAACAAGCAAAAGGCGCAACGTGCTCGGTACCCGCGAGCAGCGGGCCGATCCTGCCCGAGCGGAACAACGCCTCGCCCCCGACCGAAGCTGCGCCGAAGCCGGCGCCGTGAAAAGAGTCCCAGAAGCTGATCGTCTTGAACCGCCCGGTGGCGAGGCGTGCGATCTTGAGGGCGATCTCCACCGCCTCGGAGCCCCCGGGTGCGAAGAGCACCTTCCAAGGTCCCCCGGGCACCATGGCGCACAGCCTTTCGGCCAACGTCACAGCGGGATCACAGGTGAAACGGCGCGGGGCGAATGGCAGCGTGCGCATTTGCCGATCCACCGCTTCCAGGATCCTGGGGTGGCCGTACCCCACGTGATGGGAGGAGTTGCCGTGGAAGTCGAGATAGCGCCGGCCGTCGGCGTCCTCGAGCCACGACCCCTCGGCCTTGACGACCGCGCTCAAACACGGCGTGGACAAGGACTGTCGCAAGAAGACGGCCTCGTCCCGGCGCAAGAGGGCCCTTGTGGCCTCTCCCAGTGCACCCTCGGCCCACTTCGCGCGGTTAGCGCTGAGGTTCACGTCCCCTTCGCGCTGGTCCGGTAGAGGCACCTCTCCCCTCACTTTGCAGGGGTCAGGGTTTCTCGCCTGTGGCCAGCCGCGCTTCGATACTCTCAACGACGGGCAGGACATCTGCGACGCGATCGACCACGTAATGGGCACCCGCCGCGAGCAGCTCGTCGGTCGCCGCCCTGCTGAGACGGAGCTGCTCGTCAGCTGGCAGGCCGGCGTACTCGGCCGCGGTGAGGCCGACCTCGTTGCCGGTGACAGCGACGCCGACCGCCCACATGCCACCGCTGAGGCCCTCCTCGATGTCGACCGGCGTGTCGCCGATCTTGACCACTGCTTCCAGTGGGCTGATCGAAAGCTTGATCAGCGCCTGCAGAGCCATGAACGGGCCCGGTCTGCCAGAAGGCGTGTCACCGGCACAGACGGTGACGTCGGGCTCGTAGCCCTGCTCTTTGGCTACCCGTGCGACTACGTCCATGACCTCGCGCGGGTAGCCCGTGGTCGAGGCGATGGACATGCCGCGTGCCCTCATGGCAGCAACGGTCTCTACCACTCCCGCGATGACGTCGGAATGCCGAGCTACCGTCTCGACCTGTAGCGGCAAGAAGCGCTGATAGAGGGTGTCCACGTCGCGGTCTTCGGGCCGTCTGCCGTGGACCGCCTGCCACCTCGCGGCGACCGACTCGTTGCGCGTGATGGCCTGAATGTGCTGCCACTTCGGCATGCCCATCGGGGCGCGGGCCTCCGCCACGGTTATGGGAACCCCCGAGTCGGCGAAGGCCTCCATGAAGGTGGCCACTGGAGCCACGCAACCGTGATCGACGGTGGTGCCGGCCCAATCGAGGACCGCTGCCCTCAGCGGCCCGACGTAGCGATGAGCCTGCTGTGATGACATGGCTAGCCCTCCGGCCTCTCGTACCGCATCCGAGCCGCCATCAACCCATCAGGGCCGGAGAACGGTCGTGCACGCCCATCTCTTCGAGAACAGAGCCGATCGCGTCCAAGGCGGCCCGCATTTCCGTTTCGCCGAGATGACCGATGCAGCCGACACGGAAGGAATCAGCGACCGTCAGTTTGCCAGGGTAGATCAGGAACCCCTTGGCGCTCAGGCGCTCGTAGAAATCCGCGAAGTGGAAATGCGGATCGACCGGCATGTGGAAGGTGACGATGATCGGCGCCTGGTCTGCCCTCGGCAGCAGGCAACGGAATCCGAGGGCCTCCATTCCGTCCACCAGGATCTGGTGATTGCGTGCGTCAGCGCGCTCCCCCGCCCGGCCACACCGCCCTCGGCGGCGTGCTCGTCCAGCGCCTGCAAGAACGCCGCGATGACCTGCGTGGGTGGGGTGAAGCGCCACTGCCCGTTCTTCTCGAAGCCCTGCCACTGGGCGAACAGGTCCAGGCTTAGGGAATGGGCATTGCCCTCGCAGCGCTCGAGCACGTCACGGCGTATCACGGCAAAGCCCATGCCCGGCACTCCCTCCAGGCACTTGTTGGACGAGGCGACCATCGCGACGAACGGGATCTGGCGCGCGTCGAGCGGCAGGGCGCCGAAGGCGCTCATGGCGTCGATTATCAGGGCGCGGCGGTGCGCGGCCACGACTTCGGCCACCGCCCCGATCGGGTTGAGAATGCCCGAGGTGGTCTCGCAGTGGACCACCGCCACGTGGGTGATGTCGCGGTCTTCCGACAACCGCAGGTCGAGGGCCTGCGGGTCGACCGGCTGGTCCTCACGCCATTCGAGAGCTTCCACATCACGACCGATGATCCTGACGATCTCGGCCATGCGCGTGCCGTAGGCGCCATTGACCAGCACCAACAGCTTGCCGTCGCGCGGCACCAAGGTTCCTAGCGTGGCTTCGACGACAAAGGTTCCCGATCCCTGCAGCGGAACGCAGACGTGGGTCCGTTCCGCCCCCGACAGCACAACCAGACGCTCGCAGATCTCGCGGTTCATTGCGATGAACGCGGCGTCGCGCGAGCCCCAGTCGCGAAGCATCGCCTCCTTGACGGTGTCCGAGGTGGTAAGCGGGCCGGGGGTCAGCAGATAGGGAGACTTCACAGCGGGTCTTTGCTGGCGACGCGAGGCGCCACCAGCACGTCGCGTGCGACGACCGTCGGACGGACGTGTGTGCCGAGATCGATGTCGGCGGCGACGTCGGTGCGTACGTCGACGCGGACCGGAATCTCCCCGACCTGCACGGTCAGTCGCGTGGTCGAGCCGAGGAAGGTGCGGTGGGTCACGAATCCCTTTCCGGCCGGGTCGACCTCGATGGCGACGTCCTCGGGGCGCAGCAGCACGTCGATGTCGCCGAGCTCGCTGGCGGTGGCGCCGGTTCGCACCGGGCAACGCTGGCCGAAGACGACGACGTCGGTGCCGGTCCGCTCGACGGGGACTCTGCTCGAGACGCCCACGAACTCGGCGACGAACGGGGTCGCTGGACGCGCGTAGAGCGTCGCGGGTGTAGCCGGTCTGCTCGTTGTGGCCCGACTGACATCACGCAGACCCTGTCGGCCATCGAGAGCGCCTCTTCCTGGTCGTGGGTGACGAACACCGTCGTGATCGAGAGCCGCTGTTGCAGCGAGCGGATCTGGTCGCGCAGCTCGGCGCGCACCTTGGCGTCGAGCGCCGAGAGCGGCTCGTCGAGCAGGAGGACCCGGGGCTCGATGGCAAGGGCTCGCGCAAGTGCGACCCGCTGCTGTTGTCCGCCGGACATCTGGTGGGGGTACTTCGACGCCTGGTCTCCGAGGCCGACCAGCTCGAGCAGCTCGGCTGCCTTCTTCCTTCGCTGGGCCTGTCCCCTGCCGTCGCATTCGCAGGCCGTAGGCGACGTTGTTGATCGCGTTCATGTTCGGGAACAGCGAGTAGCTCTGGAACACCATCCCCATGTCCCGCTTTTGCGCGCTGACTCGCGAAAGGTCCTTGCCGTCGACGACCACGCGGCCGCCGTCGAGCCGTTCGAAGCCCGCAAGCACCCGCAGCGCTGTCGTCTTGCCGCAACCCGACGGACCCGAGGAGGGCGACGAACTCCCCGGGCTCGATGGAGAGCGAGAACCCGTCGAGGGCGCGCGTCTGACCGAAGATCCGCACCAGCCGGTCGAGCTCGACACGCGCACCCCGTGGCCGGAACGTGCCCGCTCCGGTGCTCCGATCATCGACGGGCTCCTCTTGTGTCGTGGTCACAGTGCCCCGCTCCTCCTGCGGGCGCGCCGAGACTGCGAACGATCCAACGAGACGATCACGATCAGCAGCAGCCACGTACCGATGAGCGACAGCATCGACACGGCGGTGGCTATGTGGGCGTCGCTCTGCTGGAACTGGTAGATCCACACGGGGAGCGTCGTCCACAGGTCCAGGCTGTGCCATCGTGAACTCGCCCATGACCAGCGCGATCGTGAGCACGATCGCTGAAAGCAACGCCGCTCTGAGATTCGGCAGGATGACGTGCAACAAGCGTGCTCGCCCATCCGCCTCCGAGCGATCGTGAGGCCTCCACGAGAGTCTTGAGGTCGATCGCGGACAGCCCTGCGTCGAGCGAGCGGTAGACGAAGGGAAGGGCGAGTATGACATAGGCGAGGCTCAACAGGTACGGGGAGGCCCGGAGCCACAGCGGCGCCGCGTGGAGGATCCCGAGGATGAGCACGATCGGCGGGATCACGATCGGCAGAACTGTTACGAAGTCGATGACCCGTCGCATCTTCGGCAGCTTCAAGTGGACATAGGTGGCGGTCGGGACCATCAGCACCATCGTCAGCACCGTGGTCACGGCGGCCAGCCGAAGTGACAGGAAGAACGCCGCGGAGAAGCCGGTCTGGGACGGAAGGGCTTCGATCGCGTACAAGGACCATCTGCCGGCATCGTTCTCGAGGGAGAATTTAAGCCCGGCGTAGAGGGGGATCAGGAAGTACGCGCCCCGCGATGAAAAGTACGATCCCTCGCCAGAAACGCAGCCGCGGCAGACGCCGGCGCTGTGGATCCGATGCGACCCTCGGGACTCCCAGAATCTCCTCGGTTGCGATCTCGGGGATCAGCGAAGCCATCTCGACGCCCTTCTGCGGGCGAGGCCGTAGAGGATCATGGTGATGCTGAGAATGATCAGCATGCCGAAGCCGATCGCATAGCCGATGTTCTGCTCGCCGGAGAGCAGGTTGCCGTTGAGTGTGTCCCCGATCTGGATCGGTGCGAGGGTGACCGTCCCCGCGGTCAGAGTTTCGGCCGTGGCATATGCCGCGAACCCGCTCCCGAAGAGCAGCAGCATCCCCCCGAGCACCGAGGGGAGCAGGACGGGGATGCCGACGTATCGCCAGTACCTCCGGCTCGAGGCACCCAGGTTCTCGGCCGCCTCCCGCCACGCCGGACGAAGCCCGCCGAGCGCCGGCGTGATCACGAGCACCATGAGCGGGATCTGGAAGTACAGGTAGACGATCGCGACGCCGTAGAACGAGTAGAGGTTGAACCCGTGGTTCCAGGGGTTGAGGCCGACGACGCTCAGCCACGCGGTGAGGATCCCGGTCGACCCGAGCGTCGCTATGAAGATGAAGGTGAGGTTGATGCCGCCGAAGTTGGCGAGCACTGCTGACGCGGTCGCGACCAACCGTCGCAAGATGCCGCTGCGGCCCGTCTGGATCGCGTAGGCGAGGATCGTGCCGAGGATCCCCGGCACGAAAGCCGTAATCGCCGCGAGCACGATGCTGTTCTGGAATCCGAGGCGGTAGGTGCCCTGCGAGACCGTGTGAAGGTTGCTGAGGGTGAGCTTGCCCGCGTTGGTCCTGAAAGCAAGTTCGATCACGGCCAATGTCGGGACCCCGAGGCCGAGGAGCGTGTAGATCACGAAAGGCGCCATCGCGAGGGTGGGCCGGACGCCACGAAGCAGGCCCTTCACGCGGGCCTGCTTCGGTCGGGCGGCGCCTCCGGCCCGGGACACTGAGGTCGCCGGGCCGTAGGCCGCCGCTTCATTGAGTGTCACATCTGACGCCACGTGCAAAGGCTACGCGCCGGTGCCAACCTCGGTCGGCCAGTATTTCGCGACTACCGCCTTGGCCCTGGTCGTCTGAGCCTGGGTCGGGAACTTCGTCACGCCACGCGGGGCGGCCGGCAGTGCGGAGAGCCACTTCGCGTTCGCCAGGTGGTGCGCGACGAGGTACGGCAGCTCGATCGGCCTGGCCTCGCCCTGGAGCCACAGGTTCTGTCCGACGGTCGAGTAGAGGTACTCCTCCCAAAGGCGGGCAGCGGCCGGGTTCGGAGCTCCCTTGTTGATGGCCTGGGCGTAGTACGCCGCGTACGACGCGTCGGTCGGGATGACGACCTTCCATCTCTTGGCCCACCCGGGAATCGAGCTGATCTCCGAAGCCTGGAGGTAGTCCCACCAGAGCACGATGTTGGTCGCGCCGGTCTCGACTGTGCTGGGACCGGCGACGGTCGCCACGAAGTTGCCCGCCCCGAGCAGCTTCTGGAAGTAGTCGACGCCGGGCTTGATGTTGTTGAACGAACCCCCGCTGGCGAGGGCGGCCGCGTACACCGCAGAGAAGGCAGCGCTGGCCAGAGTCGGGTTGTTGTTGATGCCGACCTTGTAGCCGAGGCCCGGCTTGAGCATCTGCTTGAAGGAGGTCGGGCAGCGCTTGACCGTCCTGGAATCGCAGCCGATAGCGACGTAGCCGCCGTAATCGCCGTACCAGTCGCCGTTGGTGGCCTTCTGTACCGCGGGGATGTTGGCCCACGTCAGCACCTTGTAAGGAGCGAGCTCTCCGGACGAGGCCGCCTCTATCCCGAAGCTCTGCCCGACGTCAAGCACGTCCGGGTCGTCGGAACGGCCGGCGTCCGCCTTGATCGCGTTCAGCTCGTCCTGGCTGGAGCCCTCGGGGTTCTCCGAGTTGATGGAGATGTGGTACTTGGCGGAGAAGTCCTTGATGATCGTCCCGTAGTTCGCCCAGTTGGACGGCAGGGTGATCACGTTCAGATGACCCTCCTTCTTCGCAGCCGTGATGAGCGCCGTCATGGACGTGGGCCCGTTCGGCGTCAAGTGCGTCACCGTCGACCAGTTCACGCCGTTCGTCGACGGTCGCTGACGAACCGGGAATTGCCACGGCCACCATGCCGACCGTCGCCGCCCCGGCGAGCAGCACCGCCTTGAGCTTTTTTGCTGTCACTGTCCCACCCCTCCGCTGAGTTCTCGAGCCACCGAACTGGTAGCCCACGCGCAACGTAACCGAACAGGTAGCCCGCGCGGAACGCGACCGAAAGAAAGTGAACTCGACGTGAACGCCGCACGACGGCTGGGTGAAAAGCAGTGACCGACGGTCGGCGAAGGCGCTTGCGGTGTCGTCGAAGGCGTGTGCCGTGTCGTCGAAGTCGCATGCGCTGTGGTCAGAACGTCTCGGCCGCGATCGCCGGTGCGAGCGTCATACCCCGGCCGCCCGCTCCGGTCACGGCCACGACGCCAGGCGCGACCTCGCGCCGGAAGTACAGCTCGTCATCGGAGACCTTCGAGAGCTGGTGGTACACGCCGGCCCAGCGACGAACGATCCGCGGGAAAGGCGTGCCCACCACGGCGCGGGCGAGTTGTTCGACCAGGGCCACGGGTTCCGTCGGACAGATCGAAGGCGAACGGCTCGTCGTACTCATGGCTGTCACCGAGCGTCAGCGCGCCGTCGAGGCGTTGATGACACAGCATCTGGATGCCGAGGCGCGAGAGCGCCTCGTCCTGGGGTCCGAGCAGTCCGAGCGCGAGTTCTCTGAACGTGGGATAGTGGCGCAGGGAGTTGCCGTCCGCCACCGACGTCGTGAGCTGGCGACCGAGAGACTCGGTCTCGGCCATGTGCAGGCGCACCCGCTGCAGGTGCGTGCCATCGAAGAGTCGGCCCATGGCACCTCCGCCGACCGCCCCGACGCACAGCACCACGAGATCGGCCCTGTGGCGGGACCCGGTGTGGTCGGTGACGGCGTGGTCCGCGACGTCGACGACCTCGCGAGGAGCCAAGTACTCGTACCGGCCGGAGCCCTTCAGCCACTCGCGGAGCGCACCGAGCACGAGGCGGGGCTCGACGGCCGCGTCGAGCGAGCAGTGCAGCCCCGCGAGAAACTCGCCCTGCAGTCCCGGATTCACGCTGCGCACCTCGTCGGCGTCGAGCAGCGACAGACCGCGATCGGTCGCATCGCGCCCGGCGGCCGCCGCCTCGAGCACCTTGAGCTCAGACTCGCCCGACGCGACCGTGATCGACCCGTTCGCTCGGAACCCGGCGCCCGGGACATCGCGCCCCACCTGTTCCCACAGCTCCCGGGCGCGAAGCGCCAGCCGAAGCTCGGCCCCCGGGGACCCGCCACTCACCCAGACGAGACCGAAGTTCCTGACAGAGGCGCCTTCAGGTCGTTCATCTCGCTCGAGATGGACGACCGTGGCGCCCGAGCGGACGGCGGCCAGTGCGTGCATGGTGCCGAGGATGCCGCCCCCGACCACCACCACCGACCGACCCCGAGTCACGCCACGATCTGGCGCCGTGCCCGAGCGGCGCTGTCGGCGGTCTCTCCCAAGAGCACCTCCAGCTGCGAGATCCGGTCGTCGTCCTCGTCCTCTCCGAGGTTGATGAGGACCAGGGCGCCGGCGGCCCTCGCGCCGGAATCGGCCAGCAGAGCGGCGGTGACGCAGTCGCCGAGCAAATTCGGGTTGCCACCCTCGGCCAGCCGGACCGCAAGAGCCGCCACGCGCGAGGCGACCTGCGCGACCTCCAAGGGCACGTCGGTCGCCGCCGAGAGCGCAGCACCGATCTCGGCGTCGCGGCCTTTGAGATCGGGGTCGCGAGAACGGCGCATCGCGGAGATGACGAGGCTGTAGGCAGCGGCGTCGGCCTGGCAGAGCGAGGATGCCCGGTCTCGAAGCCGTTCGGCGGTGACGGCGATCTCCGGCGCGTCCGGCAGTTGTTTCGTGGAGAGGCGGGCCGCCATCACGCAAAGGCCGCCGGCGAGGCTGACAGTTAGTGCCGCCGCCGACCCGCCGCCGGGCGCCGGCTCGGCCGCCGAGACGAGCCCGAGGAAGCTGCCGAGCGGCAGCTCCATGTAGGGGGGCTCGTCAGTTGAGCCCGACAATCTCACCGTTCTCGTCGATGTCGATGATCTCGGCGGCCGGGTGGCCCGACAATCCAGGCATCGTCCGCATGTCGCCGGAGATGAGGTAGACGAAGCCGGCACCGACCGAGGCGCGCGCCTCGCGCACCGGCATCCGCCATCCCGTCGGCGCACCCTTCAACGACGGGTCCGAGGAGATCGACAGGTGCGTCTTGGCGATGATCACCGGCAGGTTCCCGAAGCCGTTCTTCTCGTACGAGTCGAGCTGCCGGCTGGCGGCCGGGAGGTAGTCGACGCCGCCGGCACCGTAAACCTTGGTGGCCACCGTCTCGATCTTCTCGCGCAACGGCGCCTCGTCCGGATAGAGCACGTGGAAGTCACCCGGTTCGTCGGCCGCCTCGACGACCGCCTCTGCGAGCTCGGTCGCTCCTTTGCCGCCCTCGGCGAAGTTGGTGCACACGGCCGCGCGCACCCCCATCGAGGCCGCGATCTCACGGATCGCATCGTGCTCGGAGGGGAAGTCGCCCGGGAACGTGTTGATCGCGACAACCGGCGTGACGCCGAAGATCTGGATGTTCTCGATCTGCTTGCGAAGGTTCGCGCCGCCGACGTGGACCTCCTCTGGGTTCTCCAACAGCATGTCGGGCGGCAGCGGGCGCCCGGCCACGACCCGATGCCCGCCCGAATGGACCTTGAGGGCACGCACGGTCGTGACGACCACGGCGGCGTCGGGCGTCAAGCCCGAGGCGCGGCACTTGATGTCGAAGAACCGCTCGGCTCCCATGTCCGCGCCGAAGCCCGCTTCGGTGATGAGGAAGTCGCCGGCGTGGATCCCGATGAGGTCGGCGACGATCGACGAGTTCCCGTGCGCGATATTGCCGAACGGTCCCGCGTGCACGAGCACGGGCGTGTTCTCGATCGTCTGGAGCAGGTTCGGCTTGATGGCCTCGCGCATGATCACGGTCATCGCCCCGGCGGTCTTCAAGTCCTCCGCGGTCACAGGCTCCCCGCCGTCGGTGTAGCCGACCACGATTCGCCCCAAGCGGGCCCTCATATCGTGCAGGGACTGCGACAGTGCGAGGATCGCCATCACCTCCGACGCGGCGGTGATGTCGAATCCGGTCTGGCGCGGGACGCCGTCCTCCTTGGTCCCGAGCCCGATGACGATGTTGCGAAGCGAGCGATCGTTGACGTCGAGCACGCGCCTCCAGGTGATGTTGTGCAGGTCGAGCTCGAGCTCGTTGCCCTTGTGCAGATGGTTGTCGAGCATCGCCGACAGCATGTTGTGCGCGGCTGTGACTGCGTGCATGTCGCCGGTCAGGTGGAGGTTGAACGCCTCCATGGGCACCGCCTGGCTGTAGCCGCCGCCGGCTGCGCCCCCCTTGATGCCGAACGTCGGGCCCATCGACGGCTGGCGGATCGCGATCGTGGCGCGCTTGCCGACGTGGTGCATGGCCTGGCCGAGCCCGACGGTCGTCGTCGTCTTGCCTTCGCCGAGGGGTGTCGGGGTGACCGCGGAGACAACGACGTACTTGGCCTTAGGGCGGTCGGCCAGCTCGGCGATCGCGTCCAGCTTGATCTTGGCGACGCTGTCACCGTACGACTCCAGCAGCCTCGGCTCGATTCCCATGCCTTTGGCGATTTCGGTGATCGGCTTCAGTTGGGCCTGTCGTGCGATCTCGAGGTCGCTGGGCATGGCCATGTCAGATCTCCTTGTCGGGGTAACCCTCTACTGCGATGTCGAACTCGGCGCCGGCGTCGAGCAAGGCGTCGAATTGGTACTGGCCCGAGGCACGGTCGCCGTGGAGCAGGTACGAACGCACGCCGGCCACGTCGTCGCGGATGACGTCGGTCGTCACCCTGGCGACCGAGGATCTGAAGACGGCGCCGTCGGGCGTGACCGCGTCGCTGAGGTCGATCGCGCACAGTTTCTCGAGCACGCGGCTCGCCTCCGAGCCGGTGATGCGGAAGACCACGCCGGCGTGGGTCACGTCCAGAACCGTGGCGAGCTCGGCTTGGTCACTTCCCTCGAGCCCGGCCAGGACCGTTTCGGCACTCGAAGCCGGTGCGATCACGAGCCACTCGTCCGGGCCCGTGCCGGCCACGAGATGGCCGGCCGCATTGCGAACTGAGCGCCCGAACGCGCACCCGAGCGAGAGCCCCATCGGGCTCGTGACCGGCGTGCGAACGAGGACCTTGGTGAGCGGCGTCAGGTCGCTCAGCCGCAGCGCTGCCGAAGACGCGGCACTCGACACCTCCCAGCCCCCGTGCACCGCCAGGGGTGCCTCGGGCCGGACCGAGCTGCGCGCCAGCCGCACGCCGCTAGCCACGGAGCCGGATCCCCTCGTGGTCGAAGTGGGCGTGATGCTCCATGACCTTGGCTAGGACACGGGTCCGGTCCGGGAGCAGGATCGTGACCACCGTTCCCGGTGCGGCCAGATGCCCCGACACGATGCCGAGGCAGATCGACCGACCGAGGGTCGGGGAATAACGGCTGGAGGTGATCCGGCCCTCGATCGTCGAGGAACCGCTGACGATCTGGCTCGCCTCGGGCGGCACCACGTCCGGGTCGATCGGCTGCAGCCCGACGAGGCGGGAGGCGCCTTCCCGCCGGCTCTCCCACACCAGCTCCGGCTTGCCGACGAAGTCTTCCTTGTCAAGCTTCACGAGCCAGTCGAGGCCGGCCGCGAAGGCCTGAGTCACGGCGTCGGTGTCCTGGCCGACGATGAAGTGACCCTTCTCCAGACGCATGATCCGCTGAGCCTCGAGCCCAAAGGCGCCTACGCCTAGGTCGCCGCCTTCGTCCATGAGGGTCGCCCACACGTCGAGGCCGTAGCCGGCGGGGACGTGGATCTCGTAGCTGAGCTCACCGGTGAACCCGA
The DNA here is from genome assembly GCA_963703655.1 of uncultured Acidimicrobiaceae bacterium. GTDB lineage: Bacteria > Actinomycetota > Acidimicrobiia > Acidimicrobiales > Bog-793 > CAVPFA01. The sequence continues at coordinate 379,920 of CAVPFA010000004.1, forward strand.
TCCGCCACATCAGGCAGTCGCGGACCCCGGCGATCGTCCCGGTCCGCACGTTCATGTAAGCGAACGCCTCGGGCGAGAGATCGACGTCGGTGACGACTCGGCTGAGCAGCTCTCGCGACTTGGGCCCGGCGACGTTGATGCTCGCGTAGGCGGACGTGACGGGAGTCACGTGAATCTGCCAGGACCGGAACACCGTCTGCAACCAGTCCTCGATCCACTCGTACACCGCAGCCGCGCCCGAGCTCGTGGTCGACATGAAGTAACGGTCCGGGCCGAGGTGGCCCGTCACGCCGTCGTCCAAGACGACGCCGTCCTCGTTGCACATGACTCCGTAGCGGACCGCGCCGATATCGAGCTTGGACCACTTGTTGACGTAGAGGAAGTTGAGCAGCCGCGGGACGTCGGGACCGCGCAGGTCGAGCTTGCCGAGGGGCGTCACGTCTATTAGCCCGACGTTCTCCCGGACGTTGCGGACCTCGGCCGCCGCGTCACCGTAGTGCTCCGGGCGGATCCACAGGCCGGCGACGATGGGCCGAGCCCGGTGCGACTCGTGCCAGGGCTGCATCGGCGAGTAACGCACGGGCTCCAAGATCCGTCCTGCGAGCGCGCCGAGGCTGATCGGTGCGTGCGGGGGACGCCACACGGTCGTCCCCGTTTCTTCGATCGTCTGTCCCGTCGCAGCAGCCAGCACGGCCACGGTGTTCAGGGTCTCGAGCTTGCCCTGCGCCTGGCCCATCGTCGCCGTCGTGTAGCGCTTGACGAGCTCGACCGAGTCGTAGCCCTCCTTCGCCGCCGCGAAGATGTCCTTCGACGACACGTCCTCGCTGTAGTCGACGAACCCGTGGGTGGAGGAACGGAAGAGAGCCGGGTGTGCGGCAGGCTCGAGGACAGGGACGTCGACCGAAGATCCGTGGCCGGCTCGTGAGGCTGCAACCGTCCCCACCGCCGTTCCGTGTGCGATCAGCTCGTCTGGGACGCCGTCACCTGCGATACCGCCGGCGACGAGTACGTTGGAGGGAAGGCCGGGCCCCGGGACGAACCGCGCGGCGTGCTCGGCGTAGATCGGCCGGTCCCCTGCCATATTCGTGAGCAGCGTGGGGGCAGTCCACCCGACCGCGGTGACGAGAAGGTCGCACTCGACCGTGGACCCGTCACCGAGATCGACAGCCGTCAACCCGCCCTTGCCTCGCGCTCGCACGAGGCGGCCGCCTGCGCGCGCATCCACGACCCGGGCGATGTCCACGCCGATGCTCTGCAGGTCGTCGGCGGCCGAGGTCCCTTCGTCGTTGGCCGTGAAGATCACTGCGCGGGCTCCGGGCTTGACGCCGAACAGGTTGACGAGCCGGCGGGCCGCCGTGCTCAACATGACGCCGGGCAGGTCGTTACCCTCGAAGACGTACGGTCGCTCGATCAGTCCGGGGGCGACGACGAGGGTCTTCGCCCGGGCCTTGATCAGGCGCTCCACGACGTGCGGGTTGCTCCGCTCGACGACGCCGATCCAGTTGTCGTCGTAGCGACCGGTGACGACCGAGTTGGTCAGGACCTCGATGGCCTCTTGTCGGGCCACGTCCGCGCGCAGCCGCGCGAGCGTGTCCAGCTCGGTCTGGTTGCCCCAGCGAAGATGCCCGCCGAGCTCGTACTCCTCCTCGACCAGCATGACTCGCGCCCCGGCGGCCGCCGCAGCGAGTGCCGCCGCCATCCCGGCGGGACCCCCGCCCGCGACCAGCACCTCCGGATGGGCGTAGCGCTTGTCGTAGCGCGCATGGGGCGACCCCGAGGACACGCGTCCACCGGCGGCAAAGCGCTGCAGCACCTTCTCGTAGTAGGGCCAGAGACGCTGCGGCTTGATGAAGGTCTTGTAGTAGAAGCCGGCACCGATGAACGGGGCAACGACCTGGTTCGCGGCGAAGACGTCCATCCGCAGAGACGGCCACGAGTTCTGCGACCGCACGACCATGTCGGGCTGGACACGACGGTGAGCCCCGCGGACGTTCGGTTCGTCGTCGACCTGAACCGTGCACCCCGGATCGTGGTAGCTAGCGCTCAGGATGCCACGGGGCCGGTGGTACTTGAAGCTCCGCGAGAAGACGCGGACCCCCGACGCAGCCAGCGCCGACACGATGGTGTCTCCCTCGAAGGCGCGGTAGCTGGCGCCTTCCCAGTTGAAGGAGAACGCCCTCTTGCGGTCGATGACCTCGCCCGGCCGGGCGCCGACGCGCTCGCCTCCCGAGGGGGCCCTGGTCCGCCCCATCACTCGCGACACGGCGCCTCAGCCCTCAGGTCCGGCCGCGGGCACGCCCGTCGAGCGGATCTCGTTGGTCACCGTGTGGCGCTCGGCGACGAGGAACTTCCGGCATCCCTCACGGTGATACCAGTGCTCGGTCGTCCAACCGGCCGGGTTGGCCTTGGTGTACAGGTACTTGCTCCATTCGGCGAGATCGGTCGCGTTGACGTCCGGGCGGGGACTGGTCTCGCCGAAGTAGGCGAACTCGGCGCTGTTGCGTGGCCCGCAGTTGGGGCAGGTGATCAGGATCATGGAATGCGCCCCGACGCCCGGCGTCCCATCAGTGCCCGACCGCGGCCGCACCGCGCTCGCCCACGAGGCGCCCTTCGGGGAACCGGGCAAGGTCGAACGCGGCGATCAGAGCCGGGGTCTTGCCCGTGGCGGCCAGCTCGGCCATCGCCTCGCCGGCCGCGGGCCCGGCCTTGAAGCCGTACGTCCCCCATCCGACGTCGACGAGGAACCCGTCGACGGGCGTCACGCCCATGACCGGAGAGAAGTCGGGTGTGATGTCGCAAAGGCCGGCCCACTGGCGAAGCACGCGCATCTTCGAGATCGACGGCATGAGCTCGAGGACGTGGCTGGCCAGCTCCTCGGTGAACTCCAACGAGCCTCTCATCGAGTACGAGGCGTAGGGATCGGTGCTGGCGCCGAAGACGAGCTCGCCCCGGTCGGTCTGGCTGACGTAGACGTGCAGGCTGCCAGACACCACGACCGCCTCCAGGAACATCTTCACCGGCTCGGTGACGGCCGCCTGCAGCGGGTGGGTGATGATCGGCAGGCTGACGCCTGCCATGTCCGCGATCAGGCTTGCCCATCCAGCGGTGCAGTTGATCACGATCGGGGCCGACACCTCGCCCCGATTGGTCGTGACGCCCGTTACCCGCCCAGCTTCGACCGAGATGCCGAGCACCTCGGTGTTCTGGTGGATCTGGACGCCGAGCGCGTCGGCCGCTCGGGCGTAGCCCCAGTTCACGGCGTCGTGGCGGACGATCCCGCCGGGCGGGTGGTAGAGGGCTCCGAGGATCGGATAACGCGTGCGGTTCGAGGTGTCCATAAACGGCACGAGCTGCTTGATCTCGTCGGGGCCGACGACCTCCGAGTCGATGCCCTCGAGCTTGTTGACCTCCGCCCGCCAGCGCATCGTGCGCAGGGAGCCGTCGTTGTGGGCGAGGGTGAGGTGGCCGCGCTGCGCGAACATGACGTTGAAATTGAGGTCGGCCGAAAGGGACTGGTAGAGGCGAACCGACCGGTCGTAAAAGCGCACGCCTTCGGGAGTCAGGTAGTTGGAGCGGACGATCGCAGTGTTGCGGCCGGAGCCGCCGCCACCCACGTAGCCCTTGTCGAGGACCGCGACCCGTGTCAGGCCGTGGTTGGCTGCGAGGTAGTAAGCGGTCGCCAGCCCGTGCACCCCTGCGCCGATGACCACGACGTCGTAGGCCCGTTCCAGATCGTGCGATCGCCAGACCTTCGGCCAGTCTTCCTTCGTGAGCCCGTGCCGGACGAGGTCGAAGGCGGAGTACCGCTGACCAGGAGACCCGTGGCCGTTGCCGGCCCAGGCCTTGACCGTGCTCCAGAGGGAACCGTTGGTGTCACCCGCTCGCCGAGGGCTTGGTCGCCCGCCTTGGGATCGAACCACTTGGCTCCCTTCTCGATCGACAACGGCCGCTGTCAAGCTAACAGGGCGAGGAAACGTTGTCCACTGCAGGTGGACACCTTTTTTCGACGGTGAAGCGGAGGCGGCGCCCCTCACCGCCCGGCGCCGGGCCGTTAACCCAGCTTCAACGCTCGTGCTGCCGCGCGCACCGCCTTCACCGAACAGACGCCCACTGGCCGGCCGTGAGTGACTTGGCAGATCGCGGCGGTGAGGTAGTTCGCGGTGCCGATGATGTCCTTTGCGACCCGCGACGACGCTCTCGCAAGGTCGGCTGCCACCTGGATTTGATCGAGGCCGGCCAACGCGCCCGGGTCGTAGCCCGGACCGAGGACGAACACCTCGTTGCCGATGTCCAGGAAGGGGAAGCTCTCCGGGTCGCCGTAACGGGCGTAATAGCGCGCCCACAAGCCTGACTCGACCGGCGTGATGGGTTGCAGGTCCGTCCGTGTACCCGGCCCATGGGTGTCGTTGCCCTCCCGCTCGACGGTGACGAAGCTCAGATACGGGCTCGAGAAACGGGAGCCGTAGAAGGTGAACGTCGGCGTTCTCGGGTCGTTGTCCCACGGCGACGACGTCGTCTCGCGAAGCCCCGAGAACGTCCCGAACCGGTCGAAGGCCATAACGACTGGCCACCGCAAGGCCGCGGAATACGGACAGAACTCTGCGCCGATGAACAGCGCCGCCGGCCTGTTCTCGAGCCGGAGAGCCGGTTCGCCCTTGGCGACGAACGGGACCTTCACCGACGCCGGCAGGCCGACGGCGTCCTGCTCGAGCGCAGTGACGCTCCGGATCTCCCCGAGGACCGTGGCCGAAGCCGGGCTGAGCTTCGGTGCAACGGCGTTGCCGACGATGAGCGAGTGCGTGACCGAGGCCGCCGCCACCGCCGCGAGTACGACCGCGATCGCGACGAGGGGGCGGAAACGGGTGCCCTGCGCCAAGGCGCCAGCCTACGTCTCGGAAGGGCGCCGCTCTAGGACGCGGACCTCGACCGCCTCGCCCAGGCGGCGCCGTAGTGTCGAGGCGGGATCTCCCTCGACCAGCCTGCGAAGCCGGCTGCCCTCCGGCGGCACGAGCACCACAGAGCGGACCGAGTAGCGGACGGCGGCGCGCACGAAGGTCTTGCCAACGTCGCGGGTTGCAACGATCTCGCCTTCCACCTTGCCACCCGCACGCTTGATCCTCTCGACAGCGTCAGCGACGATGTCCTCCTGGACCTTCACCTCCCGTTTGCTCGGCAGGAGCCCAGGATGCTGTATGCCGAGTGCCGTCCCGTAGATCTTGGCGATCGAGAGCACCCTGATCGGCTCGCCTCCCGCGGCGGCGACTGCCGCTGCCACCGCCTCATCGCTGAACTCGAGACCCGGCGACGCCAACAGGACCGCCGCCGGCCGAGGCTTCGGCGGGGCCGGCGTGCCGCGGGGGCGCCCGAACGGGTTCACTCAGTGGAGACTAGGAGACGGGGGCGACAGGTCCATCGCTGAAAGGCCCGGCGGTGCACCGCCAGTCGACCGGCGTGGCCGGCTAACCGGCGGCGTCGCTCATGACGGCTGGCGGCGGGCTACGCCGGGCTTCGGCACGGTCGCGGGACTTGCGCCACCACCAGAGCGGGAACCACGCCAGCACGACGGCCCAACCGATGAAGAACTGCGGCAGCTCGTTGCCCGAGCCGACGGCACAGCCGTGCAGGGAGCACAACGGGATTCCCCAGGCCCAGGCGATGAAGTAGAACACGGCGACGAACAGCGCCACGTACTTCATCCACTCGGGAAGGCGGAACGGACGGGGCAGGTTCGGGTACCAGCGTCGGAGGAAGTAGTAGCCGACCATCACGGGCACGAACGAGCCGACGTAGCCGACGTTGCTGAAGATGTAGATGACCGCAGGGGCACCGAAGCCGATGAGCACGATGTTGAGCAGGACGTTGAGTGCCATCGAGAAATCCGGCACGTTGTGCCGGTTCCTGTGGGTGAAGATCTTGGGCAGGTCGCCGTCCATCGCGGACTGGTACAGCGAGCGCGCCGCCCCATGATCGCGTTCAGGCTAGACAGCAAAAGCGCGATGACGAGAACCACGTCCACGGCGTCCTGCAGCCATTTCACGTCGAATACGTGCAGCATGAAGCCGCCGAAGAGGGCGCCTGGATCGGCGGCGGTCGCCTGGATGGCCGAGAGGCCGAGCACGCCGAAGAACACGAGCGGGATGACGGTGTAGATGAACACGCCGTAGCCGCCCTCGAGGCTCATCGCGATCGGGGCGTCGCGCGACGGGTTCCTGCACTCGCCGAGGTAGCAGGCGGCAGCCTCCATCGCGATCACGTTCCAGGTGAGAAGAGCCGTGTACTCGAGGAACAGCGTCCAGCTGTGCATCGTGAAGAACCCGTGGCCCCCCGGCGTCGTGAGCGGCCAGATGTTCCCCCCGTGGAAGACCACTGGGTGGAAGATCGGCGAGATCGCCAGAAACGTGAGGGGGATCATCGAGGTGAGCCCGAGGATGGTCGCGAAGGCGGTCCCGAGCCGGATGCCGAGGTACGAGGGGACGAACAAGAACAAACAGATGATGGTCCCGATGACGAGCGAGAAGACCGGGATCGGCACGGCGCCGGCCATGAACTTGATCGTGTGTTGGATGTTGACGTTGAACAGTGTCGCGAGGATGCCGCCGATGAGGATGTTGTTGACCGCCATGACCGGCCACCAGCCGAGCCAGTACATCCACGAGGTGACGCCGTTGATGATCGGGGAGCTCCTTGGGAAGCGGTCCTTGAAGGCGTAGTAGGCGTACGCCGGACATCCCCCCGTCCGGTCCGGGAGCATGGTCGCCATCTCCGCAACGCAGATGCACAGGATCGCCCCGGTGACGGTCACGAAGAAGAACTCCACGATGCCCGCCGAGCCAGCGCCGGCGAGCACGGGGCCGGTGACGCCGGTGACGAGGATCGTGCCCGCAAGGCCGACGACGAAGGCGCCCCACCAGTTGGTGCCTTTGGTGAGCTCGCCGCCCTGGTAACTGCCGACGTCGGTGGAGCTTGCGTTCTGCTCCCTCATCGTCATGTCGGACAAGGTCCTCATCTCCCAACTTCCGCTAGCCGGACGGCGCCCAAGGCGCCGTCCGGACCCCCCTAGAAGAGCGTCAGGTAACGCTCCACCTCCCATTCGCTGACGACAGAGTGCCATGCGAGGAACTCCTCGCGCTTGATCTTGGCGAAGTAGTCCACGTAGTCGCCGTCCGGGGTCTTGCCGAGGGCGTCCCGGAGTACGTCGTCGGCGACGAGCTCGTCCATGGCCTGCAGCAGCGTGGGCGGCATGGTGCGGATGCCTCGTGCCCGCACCTCCTGCGCCGACAGGAGGTAGAGATTGTCAACATTGGGCTCGCCCGGGTCCGTCGCCTTGTCGATCCCATCCAGCCCCGCGGCGAGCTGGGCGGCCATGGCGAGATAGGGGTTTGCCGATCCGTCACAGGCCCGATTCTCGACCCGGCCGCCTTCGGGCACTCGAAGCATCTGAGTCCGGTTGTTCCCGCCGTAGGTGGCGTACGCGGGCGCCCAAGTCGCGCCGGAAAGGGGAGCTCCGACGCCCATCCGCTTGTAGGAGTTGACGGTGGGGCAGGTGACACCCACCAGCGCCGTGGCATGGTCGATAAGCCCGCCGATGTAGTGGTAGGCCATGTCGGAGAGCCCGAGCCCTCGCGGATCTTCCGGATCGGAGAACAGCTCGGCGCCGGTGGCGGCGTCCCACAGGCTCGAGTGGAAGTGCAGGCCGTTCCCGGTCAGGTTGGCGAAGGGCTTGGGCATGAACGTCGCGGCCATCCCCGACTGGTGCGCGACGGTGTGGATCATGTAGCGCAAGAAGATGAGGCGGTCGGCGCTCGTCAGCGCGTCGGCGTAGGCGAAATTCTGCTCGAATTGACCGTTCGCGTCCTCGTGGTCGTTGGCGTAGTTCGCCCAGCCGAGCCGGTTCATGTACTTCGAGATGGTCGTCAGGTGGCCGTACATCCGGGTGAGCCCCTTCGCGTCGTAACACGGCGCTTCGGAGACGTCGAGCGGATCGGCAATCTCGATGCCGCCACCGGGAAGTCGGCGAACGAGCGAGTATTCGGCCTCGCAGCCCACGTTGTAGACCAGGCCCCGGTCCTCGGCGCGCTTCAGCATTCGCTTTAGGATCACCCGCGGCGTGTACGGCCACGGCTCGCCCTCGACCGCGATGTCGCACTGCACGACGGCGAGCCCCGGCTGCCACGGCACCAGGGTGTAGGAGGCGGGGTCGGGGACGGCGATCATGTCCGGGTTTGCGGGCGACTGGCCCATCGGGCCGGCCGCGAAACCGGCGAAGCCGGCGCCGCCGCCCATGAGGACGTCGAAGGCCTCGATCGGCACCATCTTGGCGCACGGCTTGCCGTGCATGTCGACAAACATGGCGAAGAAGAACTCGACGCCATCGGCGTCGGCTTTCGACCGAAGATCGTTCTCCGCCTCGGACATGTCCCCCCTCAGGGCCCTCTGTGGACCTACGGACCGATCATCGCCAGATGCGATCTTCAACAGATTTAAGCTTCGCCAAAAGAGCTCCGTCAACTTGTGGCGTCTGAATAACTTCTCGCCGGCAGTCCCAGCCAAGCCTCGAACAGCCGGCGTGCCGAGCTGCCCATCTCCTCACGTGCCCGGTCGAAATCCCGTGAAAGCGTCTCGAACCCGCCGTCGCCCAGGGTCGCCTCGAGCGAGGCGACGTAGGCGGGCACTTCTCGCCATTCCTCGAGCATGTCGGCGGTCACCTCGAGGTGGAACTGGAGGCCATAAGCCGTCTGGCCGATGCGAAATGCCTGGTTGGCATAGGCGGCCGAGAGCCCGAGGTGGACGGCGCCGGCCGGGAGGGCAAAGGTGTCGCCGTGCCACTGCAAGACCGGGAAGCCCTCGTCCAGCACCGACAGCACCGGGTCAGCTCGCCCGGCTCGGGTCAGCTCCACCGCCAGCACCCCGACCTCGGGCACCTCGCCGGCCCGGACTGGCGCCCCTAGGCTGGCCGCGAGGAGCTGAGCCCCAAGGCACACCCCGAAGAACGGCACGCCGGCACCGACGGCTCTCGCGATCTGTTGCTTCTCCTCGGTGAGCCACGGATGCCGGGCCTGGTCGTTCACGCTCATGGGACCGCCCATCGCAACGACGAGGTCGGCCTCGAGGAGGTCGGGGACCGGGTCACCCTCGTCGAGCTCTGCCCGGAAGACTTCGATGCCGTTGGCGAGCATCACTTCCTCGTAGACTCCAGGCGGTTCGCAGGCGATGTGCTGCAGGACGACGGCGCGCCTCGGATCTCGCCTCGCCTCACGACTCGTCACGGGATTCACGGCGCTCACGGGGCTCCCGCCCGCGCCCCCGCAGCGACGGCCGCCGTGACGGTCACCTCGATGCCGTGCACCGAGGAGCTCTCGCCCATGTCGGCCTTGTGGCCGGGGTTCAGCACGTTCACGTTGGCCCCGGACGGCTCCAGCTTCGGCCAGCGGCCCTTCGGCACGACCGCCACCGACGATGGGACGTCGTCGCTCACCTCCACCGGGACGACGAGACGGCCGGTCTCGCTCTCGACCAGCGCGAGCTCGCCGCTGCGAAGGCAGAGGTCAGCCGCGTCGATCGGGTTGAGGGTGATCGTCATCGCACCGAGCCGGGTCCGGATCATGGGGTCGTTGCCGTAGCTGTCGTTGAGCGTCCACTCGGTGGCCGGCGAGAGGAGGCGCAGCTTGCCCGGCTGCGGCGGCGGATCGGCGAGGGGAAGCGGCACACGAGGCAGCCCGTCGAGTTCGGCGGCCTCCGAGGCGATCTCGATCCGCCCGCTCGGGGTTGGGAAAACGAGCCCGGCGAACTGCAATCGGGGCTCGGCACTCGGCCACACGGTGCCGCTGCGCGCGAGTCCGGCGAAATCGAGACCCGTCCCGGACTGCTGGAGCAGCCGCGCCAGGATCTCATCGTCAGTTTCGTACAGCTCCGGCTCGAGATAGCCCATGGCGCCGGCGAGCCGCCGGAAGATGTCCGAGTTCGAGAGGGCTGCGCCCGGTGGGTCCAATGCGCCGACCTGGGCTCGCAGGCTGTGGTGGAAGTAAGAGACGACGAGGTCGTCGTGCTCGAGGAAGCCCGTCGCAGGGAGCACGAAATCGGCGTAGTCGGCGGTGTCCGTCTGGAAAAGGTCGACGACCACGGTCAACAGGTCGTCACGGCGAAGTGCCCGGCGCAGGCGCTCCTGCTCCGGGCTCGAAGCGGCGATGTTGATGTTCCAGCAGAACAGGCCCCTCGAGGTCTGCGGGTCCTCCAGGCGCCGGGCGAGGTCCATCTGGCTGATCATGGGCGGGTCGTCGCCTGCCAGCTGCCGCCCGCTCAGGTAGTCGGTATCCAGCCCGCGGGTCTCAATGCCGTTCAGGTAGAGGAAACCGCTGCCCTGCCGGCCGATGTTGCCGGTGAGCGCCGGCAGCAGCGCCACCGATCGCACGACGTTGCCGCCCGTGGGCTGGCGTTGAAGTCCCTGGCCGATCCAAAGCAGCGACGGGCCTCGCCCGTAGGCGTGCGCGGCCTCCTCGATGGCGGCTCTCGGAACGCCTGTCGCCAGCTCTCCCCACTCCGGCGAGCAACGCTCGATCGCCGGCAGCACCTCGTCGTAACCAGACGTGTGCGCATCGATGAACCCGCGGTCGAAGAGCCCGTCTCGCCACAGCATGTGCAGCAGCGTGAACGCGAGCGCAGCGTCGGTGCCCGGGCGCGGCTGCAGGTGCAAATCCGCGCGCCGTGCGGTCTCGGTCCGCAACGGATCGACCACGATCACAGTCCCGGGAGCCTCCGCGAGCCAGTGCTCGTGCTGGTGGGGAGCCGAGGCCGACGGATTCGCGCCCCAGACGAGGATCGAGCCGGCGTCTCGAGCCGCGCGGGGATCGAACCCCTCGAGCGAGGTCCCGTACAGGTAGTCGAGCGCGACGTGGCCGGCCTTGTTGCACACCGAGTCCGGGTCGACCTCGGTCGCCCCGAGCCGGTGGAAGAACCTGAGCGGGAAGTGGTAGCCGATCATCGCGAAAGTGCCGGTGTAATGGGCGTTCAGCACCGAGCTCCCGCCGTGCTCGTCCACGATCGACCTCAGCCGGTCAGCGATCTCCGCGACCGCGTCCTCCCAGGAGACCGGCGCGAAGCGGCCCTCCCCCTTCGATCCGACCCGTCGCAGCGGGGTAGACAGGCGTGCGTTCGGGTCGAGCATCACGCCGTTGTAGGCGCTCGAGCACTTCTTGCACAGCTTGCCCCGGCTGACGGGGTCGTCCGGGTCGCCGCGCACGATGGGCCGGCCATCCGTGCGCCGCACGACCAGCACGCCACACGCGTCGTAGCAGTCCCGCGGGCAGGCGGTCCTCACGCCAACCGAAGGGCCGGTCGAAGGGCCGGTGGAAGCGTCGGTCGACGAGCCGGTCGAGGGATCACGAGCCGCACGCGATCTCGAAGCGCTCATCGTGAACCTCCGCCGGCGCCGCGGCTCGTCAGCGAACGACCAGCACCGGACGGGAGGACAGGTGGAGAACCTTGTGAGCGACGCTCCCCAGCACGAGCCCGGTGATGTCGCTGCGCCCTCTCGATCCCATCACGATCGCGTCGACCCCGTGCTCGTCGGCGTCCTCTACGATCTCGCGAGCCGCGTGCCCGAACAGCGTCTCGCGCACCTCGCCGTGGGCGTTGACGCCGGCGCCCACGAGCTCGGCTACGGCGTCGTCGACCTCCTTGTGGACCTCTTGCTGGGTCTCGGCCGGGACCACCCCGAGACCCCCCAGGATCTCCCTCTCCCGCAGGTGGAGCACCCACACCTCGCCTTTGCTGAGGCCTGCCAGCTCCTTGGCCGCACCGATCACCCGCGGAGATACCGCGGAATGGTCAATCGCTACGAGCAGTTTCTCGTACATCTGTTCCCCCCGTCTCGCGTCCTCGGTCTTGTCCGGCCCACGCGTCGCTCAGCTGCGGGCTTCGTTCAACTCACTCACGGCCTCGATCGGCGGCCCTGCCGGGGACCCAGTCGGTACCGGCCAGGGGAAGCTGAGCCATCGCGGCCGCCTCTACCGTAAGCGCGACGAGGTCGTCGCGCTCGAGGTGGTGCACGTTCGACTTGCCACAGGCACGGGCAACGGCCGTGAGCTCCATCGTCAGGGCCTTCAGGTAGTTCGTCATCCACCTCGCGCCGACTTCGGGATCGAGGCGCTGGGTGAGCTCGGGATCCTGGGTGGTGATGCCAACGGGGCAGAGGCCGGTGTGGCAGTGGTGGCAGAAGCCGGGGGCAGTGCCGATCGCTGCGTAGTCCGCGGTCGCGTCGTGGTCCCGGCCGTCGCGCCGGTACGCGGGGCGGTTGCACCCGAGGGCGAGGAGCGAGCCGACGCCGATCGAGACCGCCGTCGCGCCGAGCGCGAGCGCCTTGGCAACGTCAGCGCCCGACCGAATGCCTCCCGAGACAACGAGCTGAACCTCGTCCTGCTTGCCGACGTCGCGCAGCGCCTGGGCAGCGATGCGCACGGCGGGCAAGGTCGGGATCCCGGTGTGCTCGATGAAGACCGTCTGAGTCGCTCCCGTCCCCCCTTGCATCCCGTCGACCACGACGACGTCGGCCCCGGCGGCCACGGCCAGCTTGACGTCGTGCTCGACGCGGGTGGCGCCCATCTTGACGTAGATCGGCTTCTCCCACCCGGTGGCCTCCCGCAGCTCTTCGATCTTGATGCGAAGATCGTCCGGGCCCGTCCAGTCGGGGTGTCTCGAAGCCGATCGCTGGTCGATGCCCTGCGGGAGCGTGCGCATCTTTGCGACGCGTTCGCTCACCTTTTGTCCGAGCAACATCCCCCCTCCGCCTGGCTTTGCGCCTTGGCCGATGACGACCTCGATCGCGTCCGCCTTCCGAAGGTCGTCGAGGTTGAACCCGTAGCGAGACGGCAGGCACTGGTACACGAGAAGCCGGGACGCGCTGCGCTCCTCGGTGGTCATCCCACCGTCTCCGGTCGTGGTCGAGGTCCCGACCGCGGTCGCAGCCCTGCCGAGGGACTCCTTGGCATTCGCCGACAGCGACCCGAAGCTCATGCCGGCGATGGTGATCGGGATCGCCAGCTCGATGGGCCGGCTGGCGACCCGGGAACCCAGCACCGTGGTCGTGTCACACCGCTCGCGGTAACCCTCGAGCGGGTAGCGCGACAGCGAACCGGTGAGGAACACGAGATCGTCGAAGGTCGGGAGGTAGCGCTTGGCCCCCCAGCCCCGGATCTCGTAGCGCCCCACCTCCGCCATCTCGTGGACCTGCCCGATGACCTCGGGAGGGTAGCTGTGGCTCGCCTCGGTCCCGGTCCAGGGCAGCCGTCGGGCCGGCTCGCCGGCCTCCTTGCCACCGGAGCGCTCGCTCATCAGTACTTCTGGTCCTTCAAGGCGTCGAAGTTGTACAGGTGCCGCGCAGAGGCGACCTTCTTCACGTCCTGGGCAGACACGTGCGAGAAGCCGCTGAGGCTGACGAGAGCGGCGACGCGCCCGACGTCGTCGACGGTGAGCTCTTCGACCTGCGCGTCGGCACCGAGCGAGCGGATCCTGCCGCCGACGTAGATCACCGCTTCGTAGAGAGAGTCGCCGAGCGACTCACCGGCGTCACCTCCCACCAGCAGCGTGCCCGCCTGGGCCATGAAACCGCTCATGTGGCCGACGTCGCCGGCCACCGCGATCGTGCCGCCCTTGAGCGAGATGCCGGCGCGCGACGACGCGTCCCCCTCGATGACAACGGTGCCCCCGCGGCGGACGCGCCGGCGCATTCCGAGGCGTTCCCGCGCACCCGCACGATGCCGGACATGAGGTTCTCCGCCACCGACCAGCCGACGAAGCCGTCAACGGCGATATGCGGCCCGTCGCACAGGCCGCCGATGAAGTAGCCGGCGTTGCCGGCGATGGTGATCTCGAGCTTGTTCGAGAGGCCGACAGCGAGATTGTGCCGGCCCCTGGGCTCGGTGACGTTGACGACCGTGCCGTCGGGGAGCTCGCGCAGGGCCGTGTTCAGCTCACGCACCGACAGCTCGGCGCAGCTCAGCTCCAGCGCCGTCAGGCTGGCCACGTGTAGAGCTCCTCGGGCATGGGCTCGAAGACGTCCGCCTTCTCGATCCCGGGGAGGTCGGCCAGCGCGATGTACTCGGACGCGACGGCGACGTAGTCGTCGGTCTCCGCCACGACCATAGGCTTGCACGCGAAGGAGTCGCGGACGACGGCAATCGAGTCCTCCGTCGCCACGAGAAGCGTGAAGAACCCGTCGAAGCCCTTGAGGACGCCGTGCATGGCCGTGGCGAGATCTGACCCGAGCGACATCTCATAGGCGATGAAGCGCGCGGCTACCTCCGAGTCGTTGTCGGTGTCGAAGACGACACCGTTGTCGACCAGGTCTCGGCGGATGCTGGCGTGGTTGGAGAAGGACCCGTTGTGCACGAGCGCGAGGTCCGGGCCCGCCGCGAAGGGATGCGAATGCTCGATGGTCACCGCCGATTCGGTCGCCATGCGCGTGTGGCCGATCGCCTGGTAGCCGGCCATGTCCGCGATGCGGTAGCGGGCGCACACCTCGATCGCAGGACCGACGTCCTTGTACACCTCCATCGCGCAGCCGTGGCCGAAGAAACGGACCCTCGGGTCGACGGTTGCGATCGCGGCCAGGACGAGGCCGGCCGGCGAGCTCGAGACCACGACGGCGTCGCGACCGCGCCTCCGGAGCACAACGGGCGAGGTGAGCTCCTCGCCGAGCTCGGCGGCGTAGGCGCCCCAGTTGTAGTCGTTCTCCGGAGCGCAAAGGGAGTACTTCGCCTCGCCCGGCGACACGTCGCGGGCGTAGATCGCGACGCCGGTCGAATCGGGCCCACGCGACGCCAGCACGTCGAGCATGGGCACGACGAGCTCGCCAAGCCGACCCTCGAGATCGAGATTCTTCAGATGAAGACCAACGATGCCACACACGTCGGGGCCCTCCTTGCTGCCTTCTTGCCCGACCACAGGCCGAACATGTTCGAAGATAACACGGCCAGGAAACAGAGTCCACCCAGAGTAAACCAGCCGACGCGCTCCTCAGCGTCGCGGACGCCGCCGCCGGGGACTCGCGATCGTCAGCGCCGCGGACTGTTGTAGGCGATGACGGAGAGGAACTGGATCGGGAGCTTCACCAGCTCGGTCGGACCGTGCACGACCTCACCCGAGAACTGGAGGGCGTCGCCCGGTCCGAGGAGGTAACGGTCCGACCCGTACCCGTACTCGACTGCTCCCGCCAGCATGTAGATGAACTCGATCCCGGGATGCTGGAAGAGCGGGAACACCTCGCTTTGCTCGTTCAGGGTGACGAGCATCGGTTCCACGATCTTGTTGGGTCCTCGCATCTCGCCCAGGAGCTGGTACTGATGTCCTACCCGGGTTCCCCGTCGTACGATCTCGACACCTTGGCCGGCGCGCACGAACAGGGCGTCATGCTCCTCCTCGAGACCCCTGAACAACGAGGTGAGCGGGACCGAGATGGCGGTCGCGAGCTTCACCAAGGTGCCCAGGCTCGGCGAAGCCTGGGCGTTCTCGATCTTGGAGAGCATCCCCTTCGAAATGCCCGAGCGCTCGGCAAGCTGCTCGACAGTGAAGCCGAGCTGGTTCCGGTACTCGCGCACTCGCTGCGCGATGACCCTGCCTACGCCTGCATCGAGTGGCTCATGCGCCCGGTGGCCATCGCTCAATTGAGCCTTCTCCTTGGCATGGATCTTTTACGTTTTCTTAGCACGAAACAAGATCTTCTTACGGTCCTCTTACGGCGCCCAGCCTTAAACTTTGTTTTGTGAATGGGCGCACTTGCGCCGAGGTCGCACTAGCGGCCTCGGAACGGACAACGGTTTAAGCATAGGAGTTGAGATGGCAATGATAGATACCCATGTTTCGACAGAGGGCGAGGGTTCGTCGAGGCCGGCTCGCGAGACGACCCCGCGTAGGATCCTCGTGGCGCTGAACGGTGACGACACCGAGGAAGCCACATTGAGCTATGTCGCGTCGCTCGCCAGAGAGTCCGGTGCGGTCGTCCGCTTGGTGCACGTCAGGGAGCGCGACGTCTATGGCGGTCGCGTCACCATGGAGAGCGCGAATGAGGCTGCGCGTCTGGTCGACGGAGCGTTGTCGGATCTTCAAGCCGCCGGGATCGCCGCGACCGGTTGCGTCCGGACCGCGATCGTCGGGCGCGAGGGCGCCAACATCGTCGACGAAGGCCTCGAGTGGGGGGCCGACACGATCGTGTTCGGCCCGGGTCCGCTCCGCAGCTGGCGCCGCTTGTTCGGCCTCGGCGTCCGCGGCCAGGTTCTCCAGTTCTCGAAGGTCCCGACGATCGTGGCGCCGGCTATGTCGGCCGCCCAGGAGACCAGTCACGTCGACCAAGAGACCAAGCGAGCCCGCGAGCGGCACGCAGCCTAAATCCCCCGCCACAGTTCCGAGACCAACTCGCCCACCGCGTGGGCGAGTTGGTCCGCGCATGGAGGCTGGGAAGACTCGCCTCCTCCGGTAGAATGTCGAGGTCTCCGGCAGAATGCCGGGGCGGCCGGATCGACCATGAGATCGGCTCCCTCGCCATGCCGGTCTATGGAGTGTCCGCCAATGCGCGCCTTGTCGTCCAAATCTCAGAGCACCGGGCAACCGATAACCGAAGTTCGAAGGGGAACGCTTCGGATCTATCTCGGTGCGGCGCCCGGCGTCGGCAAGACGTACGCCATGCTGGACGAGGGCAAGCGCCGCAGGTCTCGGGGCACCGACGTCGTCATCGGCTTTGTCGAGACCCGTGGCCGCCCGAAGACCGTCGCCGAGCTAAGCGGGCTGCCGGTGATCGCCCGGAGCCAGGTCCCGTCACGTGGACGGCGTCTCGAGGAGATGGACCTCGACGCAATCCTCGCGCGAAGGCCTGGGCTGGTTCTCATCGACGAGCTTGCGCACACCAACGCACCGGGAAGCCGTAACGAGAAGCGCTGGCAGGACGTCGACGAGCTCCTCGACGCCGGGATCGACGTCATCTCGACCCTGAACATCCAGCACCTCGGAAGCCTGAACGACGTGGTGAAGAGGATCACGGGCCTTGGGGAGGACGAGACGATTCCCGACGTCGTCGTCCGCAAGGCCGATCAGATCGAACTCGTCGACATGAGCCCCGAGGCGCTCAGACGCCGCATGGCGCACGGCAACGTCTTCCCGCCCGAAAAGGTCGACATCGCGCTCGCCCACTTCTTTCGCGTCGGGAATCTTGCGGCTCTGAGGGAGCTCGCCTTGCTCTGGGTCGCAGACAGGGTCGACGAGGACCTCACCGCCTATCGCGAGCGCCACGGCATCGAGGAGCCCTGGGAGACCAAGGAACGAATCGTCGTTGCGCTTTCGGGTGCGCCGGGAGACGAGCACCTGCTTCGCAGGGCCTCGCGCATGGCGGCTCGCGTCAACGGCGAGGTCATCGGCGTACACGTCCGGACGATCGTCCGGGACGGCAGGGCCCGACCGCTGCCCGAGGGCCTCGCCCTCCAGCGCGAGCTCCTCCACGAACTGAACGGCCAGTACGCCGAGGTGACCGGCACGGACGTCGCAACCGCGCTCGTCAGCTTCGCGCGGGCCGAGAACGCCACCCAGCTCGTTCTCGGCCACAGCTATCGGTCGTGGCTCTCAGAGATCGTCCGCGGTTCGATCATCAACAGCGCGATCCGTTCCGCAGGGACGATCGACGTGCACGTGATCCGCGCCGAGGCCGCGCAGAGCGCCGGTCTCCCCCCGTTGCCGAGGCGACGGCGGCTCGTGGCGGTCTCGCCCCGGCGCTTGCAATTGGGATGGGTCCTCGGGACCCTCGGCATGGCCGTTCTTGCAGCGGCGCTGTCACCTTTCCGCAGTTCGCTCGGCTTTGCCGGCGCCCTGTTGTGCCTGCTGATAGGGGTCGTCGCTACTGCGGCCGTCGGAGGCGTCCTACCGGCCGGCGCCGCCGCCGTCGTCGCGGCGCTCGGGGCCGTCTACTGGTTCGCCGGGCCAACCCACGGGTTCGCGATCGACCGACCCGGCGAGGTCGTCGTGCTCGTCGGGTTCTTCGTCGTCTCGGGCATGGCCAGTGTCCTTGTCCACCTCTCGGCTCGGCGTGCGCTGCAGGTGACGCGATCTGCTGCCGAGGTCGAGGCGTTCGCCCGGCTGGCCGGGTCGTGGGCCCTGACGGGCGGGGCGTCGCTTCCCGAGCTCGTCGCCGAGCTGCGCCGCACCCTCGGCCTTGAGGCGGTCGCGATCCTTGCTCCCGACGAGGACCGATGGCGCCCCATAGCGTTCGCCGGCGAGGCCTTCCCGGTCCGACCGGAGGACGCGGCGTTCTCAGCCGAGCTTGACCGAGGCACCGTCCTCGTCCTCGCGGGCGAGACTCTCGGCGCCGAGGACACGCGCCTCGTGAGCGCCTTCGTCGGTCAGCTGCGCCTCGCCCAAGAAAGGACACGCCTGGAGCTCGAAGCCGCTTCCGCGGCAGAGATCGCCAAGTCCGACCGCGTCCACACCGCACTGCTGGCGGCGGTCTCCCATGACCTGCGGACCCCTCTCGCCGCCATCAAAGCAGCCGCGTCCAGCTTGCTGTCGGACGAGGTGAGCTTTGCTCCAGGCGACGTCCGCCTCCTCTGTCAGACGATCGACGACGAGACCGACCGCCTCACGAGCCTGGTCGACAACCTGCTTGCGATGAGCCGGCTGCAAGCGGGCGCCCTGCCGGTCTCGGTACGGCCGACCTCGGTCGAAGGCGTGCTCTACGCGGCGGTGGCCGCACTTTCGGGCCTCGGCTCGGGCATTTCGATCGACGTCGACGACTCGCTGCCGCTCGTGAAGGCAGACCCAGGCCTGCTCGAGCGGGCGGTTGCCAACGTCATGGCGAACGCCCTGGCGTGGTCGCCGCTCGGCATGGCCGTGCGGGTCGAGGCCGGCACCGCCGGCGGCCGGGTCGACATCCGCGTCGTCGATCAGGGACCGGGCATCCCGCCGAACCAGCGGAGCCAGGTCTTCGTGCCCTTTCAGCGTCGGGGAGACGGTGCAGGGGGCAGGCCCGACGGGATCGGCCTCGGGCTCGCGGTCGCGAAGGGCTTCACCGAGGCGATGGGGGGCGAGCTGACCGTCGAGGACACGGCCGGAGGGGGAGCCACCCTCGTCTTCAGCCTCGTGCAGGCCGACTCTTGAGCACCGTTCTCGTCGTGGACGACGAACCTGGGCTGCTGAGGACGATGGACATCAACCTGAGAAGCCGCGGCTACGAAGTGCACCTCGCCACCAGCGGTCACGAGGCGCTCGCGCTCGCGGCTCGCAGCCACCCCGACGCGGTGGTGCTCGACCTCGGACTGCCGGACATGGACGGCTTCGAGGTCATCGAGGGCCTCCGCGGCTGGACTTCGGTCCCGATCATCGTGCTGTCGGCCCGTACCGAGGAGAGCCAGAAGGTGGCGGCGCTCGACGCAGGGGCCAACGACTACGTCGGCAAGCCGTTCGGGATGGACGAGCTGATGGCCCGCCTGCGGGTGGCGCTTCGCGTGCCCGCCTCTGCCGACGATGCCCCGGTGGTCGAGACACCGGACTTCGGCATCGACCTCGCGGCCAAGCGAGTTCGACGCGGCGACCAAGAAGTCCGTCTCACGGCCACCGAGTGGCAGGTGGTCGAGCTGTTGGCGCGCAACGCCGGCCGGCTCGTCACACAGCGCCAGCTCCTCGAGCAGGTGTGGGGCCTTCGCAACACCAAGACCAACTATGTCCGGGTGTTCCTCGTCACTATCCGCCGAAAGCTCGAGCCCGATCCGGCGCACCCGCGCTACTTCATCACCGAGCCGGGCTCGGGAATCCGTTTCGTTCCCGAGGGTCTACCGGCCCAAGACGGCGGCCACGAGGTCTGATCCACGATCGGACACAAGGGGCGCCCGGGCTCACGACGAGTACGATCCCGGAAGCGCACGAGCAGGAGGGCCGATCATGAGCAAACAGACCGCATTCCACCCGCGACTTTCCGCGATGACAGACCAGTGGATGGACCTGTTCGGCTACGCGGCGCCCTCGGTCGTGACCGACACGCTCGAGGAGTACCGGGCCGTACGAGAGGTGGCCGGCCTCATGGACTTCTCGATGCTGCGTAAGATCGACCTCACCGGTCCCGGGGCCGTCGAGCTCCTCAACTCTATGGTCAGCCGCGACCTCGAGAAGCTGAGCCCGGGCCACATCGCGTACGGAGCCCTGACCGACGAGCACGGCAACATGGTCGACGACTGCACGGCATCGGTGTTCTCGCCAGACCGGGTCCGCTTCTGCGGTGCCAACGACCGCGATGCGGACATGTTCACCGCCAGGGCCGAGGGGACGTCTGTCGACGTCCGTCCCTTCACCGACGAGATGCCTCACCTGTGCGTGCAAGGCCCGGCGAGCCGCGAATTTCTGCAGCCGCTCGCGAACCAGGACCTGTCCAACGCCGCGTTTGCCTACTACACGTTCCGCGACGACGTCGAGATCGCCGGCATCCCGATCTTCATGACCAGGCTCGGATACACCGCCGAGCTCGGCTACGAGCTGTGGGCCGACCTCGACCGCGCCCTCGAGCTTTGGGACATGCTCGTCGATGCCTTGATTCCAAAGGGCATGCGCGTCATCGGCATGGACGCGCTCGACCTGTTCAGGATCGAGGGCGGGTTCATCATCGGCGGCGTCGAGTACGACCCGACGGTCTCGCCGTACGAGTGCGGCCTCGGATGGGCGGTCGACTTGGGCAAGGCGGACTTCCAAGGCAAGGCGGCCCTCGCCACGCTGAAGGAGGAGCGACCGCTCCGCCTCGGCAGCGTCGTCCTCGAGGCCGGCGGGCCGGACGCCAGCGGGGCGAAGCTCACCGTCGAGGGTGAGGAGGTGGGGTACGTGACACAGGCCGTTGTTTCGCCGTACCTGGGCGGAAAGACGCTCGGCCTCGCGAAGCTGCGCCGGCCGTACAACGCCGCCGGCACGCCCGTCCAGGCGAGCATCGACGGGACCTCCGTCGCCGGCGAGGTCGTGCGCCACCCTGTCTACGACCCGCAGCGAAAGAGGGCAAAGGAGCTCGGATGAGCGCCGCAAGTGCGCGGGCGACCCGCTGATGGCCATCAATCCCGACACCAAGGACTGGACCTGGGTCCTCGAGCGTGCCTGCCCGGAGTGCGGTTTCGACTCGACCGCGGTCACGGGCCGTGAGGTGCCGCGGCTCCTGCGAGAGAACGCGCAGGGCTGGATCGCCGCTCTCCGCGGCGACCCCGAGGTGCGGGCGCGCCCGGACGACGACCGGTGGTCGACGCTCGAGTACGCCTGCCATGTCCGCGACGTCTGCCGCGTGTTCGAACAGCGCTTGGCGCTCATGGTCAGCGAGGACGACCCGACGTTCCCGAACTGGGATCAGGACGCCACCGCCGTCTCCGACCGCTACGGGACCCAGGACCCCGGGATCGTCGCTGCGGAGCTCGAAGAAGCGGCGAGGAGACTGGCCGGGTCGATCGAGGCGCTCGGTCCGGACTCCTGGCCCCGCACGGCCACCCGGAGCGACGGGGCCACCTTCAGCGTCGAGACCTTGACCCGCTACCTGATCCACGACCCGATCCATCACCTCCACGACGTGGGTGCACCACGCGACGCGAGCAGCGGATCGCCGTGACCAGAGGTGCGGCTCAGGCGCTGTCGGCCCTTGGCCTGGCGCGCCGGCGCGCTTCGATCTTGCGAAGCGGGGAGGAGTACCAGCCGACGCCGACCGCGCCGGCGATCAGGGCCGACAAGATGTAGCCGTAGGAGCGGTCGTAGAGCGCCGCCGCGGCGATGCCGTAGCTGACCGGGACGGCGAGCAGGCCGGGCCACCGCTCGGCGAGGCGCGCCACCCCGAGCGCGACGACCGAGAGCGACCCGAGCGCCGCCGACCGGCCGTGCGCATGAGCGTCCGTGGCTCCCGCCGCCATGGCCGGCCTACGACCGGGGACGGGTCTTGTCGGGATCGTAGAAGGGGAAACGGACGACGGTCGCGCCGAGCGGCGCCGCACCCGAGTCGCCCGCCGCCACCTCGAGCTTGCCACCGAGGCCGGCGTGCCCGATCTTGACGCGAGCGAGCGCCAGGTTCTTCTCGAGAGCCGGCGAGTGCGCCCCGCTCGTAACGACGCCGACGGTCTCGCCTCCGGCGAGGACCTCCCCGGATGCGACGGCATCGGGGCCCTCGACCTCGAGCCCGACGAGCGCCCGGGTGGGGTACTGGCGGCGCCGTGCCAGAGCCTGCTTGCCCACGAAGTCGTCCTCCTTGCTCTGCGTGACGACAAAGCCGATGCCCGCTTCGAACGGGTCCTCTGTGCCGTCGTACTCGTAGCCCTTGAAGATCAGGCCGGCGTCGATGCGCACGACGTCGAGGGCGTCGAGGCCGAGCGGCGCCAGCCCGTGCGGCTCGCCCGCCGCCCAGACCGCGTCCCAGACGGCTGGACCGTCGTCGGGATGGCACCACAGCTCGTAGCCGAGCTCGCCCGAGTAACCGGTTCGCGACACGACCGCCGCCGGCCCGTCCGCCCCGCCGACGCTGCCCTCGGTGAAGCGGAACCACGTCAGGTCCGCGACCGGCGTGGCGGACTCGGGCGTCCACACGACCGACGTGACGATGTCGCGGCTCGCCGGGCCCTGCACCGCGATGTTGTGCAGCTCGTCGGTGGAGTTCCGCAACGACACCTCGAGGCCGAGCCGGTCGGCGTGCCGACGGAACCAGGCTTCGTCCTCGTCGGTGTAGCCCACCCACCGGAAGCGCTCGGGGCCGAAGCGGAACACGGTCCCGTCGTCGAGCAGGTTGCCGTCCTCGTCGCACAGGCCCGTGTAGACCACCTGGCCGTCACCGAGGCGCCGAAGGTCACGTGTCACCGTGGCCTGGAGCACCGCCTCGGCGCCGGGGCCGGTCACCTCGACCTTGCGCAGCGGCGTCAGGTCCATGATCACGGCTCTCCGCCGGCACGCCCAGTACTCCTCGGTTATGTCGGACAGCGTACTGAGAGGGGAAGTCGTAGCCGGCGTACTCGACGAACGTCGCCCCGAGGGCGGCGGTCCGGCTGTGGAAGGCGGTCTGGCGCAGGGACATTTGCGAGGTCCTCCCGGTATCGGTGGAGAAGGTTAGGGCGGTCGCACTGCGACCGGTGTCAGCTCCAGGGGAACGGCGAGTGGCTTACCGGGTGGAGCCGTCCGTCAGCGTACCGGGCGAAGCGGAACGGCTCGAGGAGCGGCTGGGCGTCGCCGAGCAGCTCCTTGGCCACGAGGGCTCCGACCCCGATCATCTTGTAGCCGTGATTCGAGTCGGCGATCACGTAGGCGTTCTCGGAGAAGACGTCGAAGACGGGAAAGCTGTCGGGCGTGAAGCATCCGATGCCGCCGGACGGCTCCTTCGAGAAGAGGTGGCCCTTGCCCTCGAAGCGCTTGTGACAATGCGCCAGTGCCGATGTCCACATCCGGGCGAACTCCGAGCCGACGACGAAATCTGGGCTGTCGGGCCCGTAGGGATCGACCGCGACCTCGGCCGCGGGCCGGTCGACGATGTAGGGCATCGCACCACCCTGCACGCCTCCGAAGTTGAAGTCGGGCTTGTAGTAGATGCCCCAGAGCTTGTCGGTGACGAGCGAACCGTCGGCATCGTCGTACAAAGGAGCGTCCGTGTCCACGTGGACGACGGGTGGCATCGCCCCCGCGTTCGTCCGAAGGAACTCCGGGTCGAGCTTGAGCGTCCCCTCCTCGAGGCACCAGTAGGTCCACATCGGTCGCTCGTAGACCTTCGCGTCGCGGCCCTTCACGTCGATGACCGCGGGCAGGTCCAGCATGGCCCAGATGTCACGCACCCAGGGGCCGACGGCGACGACGACCGAGTCGCACTCGACGTCGCCCTGGTCGGTCTCGACGGCGGTCACCGCGCCGGTGCCGTCGTGGCGGAACCCGAGCACCTTCGTTCCGGGGAAGATGCGGACGCCGGCGGCCTTGGCCTTGGCGGCGAGCCCGTTGATCGAGGCGACGTTGTTGGCGTAGCCGCCCCGCTTCTCGTGAAGGACGCAGGTGATGTTCTTCGCCTGCCAGTCCGAGAAGAGATCCTCCATGTACGACCGGCAGTCGGTCTCGCCCTCGACGAGGGTCGACGGGTAGCCGATCGAGCGCTGCTCCTCGTATATCTGCGCGACGTCGCCGTGCATGACCTCGGGACCGAGCTGCATGTAGCCGACGCCGTGATAAGAGAAGGCGTCCGGGTCCGATTCCCACATCGACACCGAGTGCTCCATCAGCTCGCGCATGGCGGGCTGGAAGTAGTTGTTGCGCACGACGCCGCACGCGATGCCCGACGCCCCGGCGCCGACGTTGGTCTTGTCGAGGACGATGACGCTGTCGCCCCAGCCCGTTCCACGGCGCTGCAGCTCCTCGGCGAGTTTCCAGGCCGTCGACAGTCCGTGGATCCCCGCGCCGATCACGACATATCGGCTCGACTTCGGTAACGACATTGCTCAATGACCTCCTGGTGGCTCCCAGCCTTCGAGCGCCGGCGGCTCCCAATTCTCGCCGACCACGTCGGATCCGTCGACCCACGAACCGAGCTCGAGCTGGCGAAACTTCGCATGGCGCCTCTTCAGCTGGATCCCGTAGGAGTTGCCCGACTGGAGGTGAGTGATCAGGACCTTGCGTGCGATCTCGTCCTCCCGGCCCAGCGGGATCGGGAAGTGGATCTTGAGGAACGAGTTGGAGTACCGGTCGAAGACGGCCGGTACCCCGTCCTCGGTCAGAAGGTGGATGTCCTCGAGCCAGTTCAGGTCCGGCCCCGGCGTTGCGGCCTGCAGGTCTACGTCCTCGACGAGCGACATGTCATGTACGTAAGGATACGAATGGCCCGACAGCTCCTCGGCGTCGATGGTCACATGCCTGGTCTCGGTCATCAATTCGCCTTGTCTATGTATCGCTCGAGCATGACTTTGATCTCCTCGAGAGTCCGCTGCTCGGTCACGCCGGGCACGTAGGTGGTGCCGGCGAGCGGCACCTTGGCCATGGCGGCCGCCTCGACGGTGAGCGCACACAGGTCCTCGGGCTCGAGGCTGTGCACGTTCGTCTTCCCGCACGCCCGAGCCAGCATCTGAAGCTCGAGCGTCAGGGTGTGCAAGAAGTTGTAGACCCGCTCGGCGGCCTCGTCCACAACGAGGCGCTTGCGCAGCTCGGGGTCCTGTGTCGTGATGCCTACCGGGCAACGGCCGGTGTGGCAGTGGTAGCAGAAGCCGGCCTTCACCCCGACCGTGCCCTCGTAGTCGGTGACGCCGGGGATCTCCTTGTTGCAGTTCAGCGCCATGAGCGCAGAATGGCCGATGGCAACCGCCTTTGCACCGAGGGAGAGGCATTTCGCGATGTCGCCTCCGTTGCGGATGCCGCCTGCGACGACCAGATCGACCTCGTCCGCGAGCCCGACGTCCTCGAGTGCCCGGCGGGCCTCGGGGATCGCGGCCATGAGCGGGATCCCGGTCTCCTCGGAGGCGACATGGGGGCCCGCACCCGTGCCGCCCTCCGCGCCGTCGAGGTAGATGATGTCCGGCCCGCACTTGGCCGCCATGCGGACGTCGTCATAGACGCGCGGCGGCGCCCAGCTTGAGCTGGATGGGGATCTGGTAGTCGGTCGCTTCCCTGATCTCTTGGATCTTGAGCGACAGGTCGTCCGGCCCGAGCCAGTCCGGGTGGCGCGCTGGGCTCCGCTGATCGATGCCTGCGGGAAGCGAGCGCATCTCGGCCACCTGCTCGGTGACCTTCTGGCCCATGAGGTGCCCGCCGAGACCCACCTTGCACCCCTGTCCGATGAAGAATTCGCAGGCGTCGGCGAGCATCAGGTGGTGCGGGTTGAAGCCGTACCGGCTCTGGATGCACTGGTAGTACCACTTGGTCGAGTGGTCGCGCTCGGGCGGGATCATGCCCCCTTCGCCTGAGCACGTCGCCGTCCCGGCCATGGACGCGCCCTTGGCGAGCGCGGTCTTGGCCTCGATGGACAGCGCCCCGAAGCTCATGCCGGTGATGTAGATCGGGATGTCGAGCTCGATCGGGTGCTTGGCGAAGCGCGCCCCGAGCACCGTCCGCGTCTCGCAGCGCTCCCGGTAGCCCTCGATGACAAAGCGGGTCAGCGTTCCCGGCAGGAACATGAGCTCGTCCCAGCTCGGCATCTTCTTGAACAGCGAGAAGCCGCGCATCCGATAGCGGCCCAGCTCGGACTTGACGTGGATGTCGTTGATGACCTCCGGCGTGAAGATGCGGCTGTGCCCAAGGATGCTCTTGCTCGAGAGTTCGTCCTCCATCGTGGCTCCTGTCGTGTCGGGAGGCTCAGAGCACCAGCTTGCGTTCGCTGGGCTCGAGTGCGTCATAGTTCCAAAGCTTCTTCCCGCATACGAACTTGCGGAAGGTGTCCGGGCGCTCGATGCCGTAGTAGCCGAGCTTTCGGTCGAGCACATCGCGGTCGTCGTCGGTGAGCTCGGCCTCGACGCAGTCCACGCCGAGGGAGGCGATCTTGCCGCCGATGTAGATGTCCCCGTCGTACATCGAGTCCCCGAGACCCGGACCGACGTTGCCGCAGATGATCTGGCGGCCGCGCTGCATCATGAAGCCGGTCATCATGCCGGCGTTGCCGCCGGAGATGATCGTGCCGCCCTTCTGGTCGATGCCGGTGCGCGCACCGACGTCCCCCCTGACTACCAGGTCGCCCCCACGGATCGCCGCACCCGCGAGCGAGCCGGCGTTCTTCTCGATGAGAACCACGCCCGACATCATGTTCTCGGCCACCGACCACCCCACTCGTCCGGTGATCGTCACCTCGGGGCCGTCGATAAGGCCG
This sequence comes from uncultured Acidimicrobiaceae bacterium, assembly GCA_963703655.1. Classification (GTDB taxonomy): domain Bacteria; phylum Actinomycetota; class Acidimicrobiia; order Acidimicrobiales; family Bog-793; genus CAVPFA01. The sequence continues at coordinate 406,711 of CAVPFA010000004.1, forward strand.
ACCCCGAAGTAGCCGAGGCTGCCCTCGAAACGTATCCTGCACCGTTGCAGGATCCCGACGCCGATCGAGTGCTTTGCCCCAGGGTTCTGCACGACGACGTCGTGAACCCCTACCTCGGCGAGCAGCCACCGCAGCTCGAGGTTGATCTGGCGGGTCGAAAGGCCCGACGCGTCGAACACGGCCTTGTCGCCGTCGATCCCGGAGATCTTCGGGATCTCCGCATCCGGTTCGACGAGCCCGCGGGCGTCGTAGCGGATCTTGCGCTCCCCCACTACCTGTTCCACACGAGCACCTCTCCCTCGTAGGGGTCGTAGGTGTCGATCTCATGGTCGATCAGGGCCCGGATCGCAACCTCCTCGGAGGCGAGCGCGACGACGTCGTCGGACTCGAACAGCACGAGCGGCTTCGCGGCCATGACGTCCTTGGCCACCCCGAGGCTGTCCTTGGTGACCACGACGTAGGTGAACACGCCGTCGAAGTCGTCCAGGCTTTGTTTGATCGCCGTCTCGAGCGGGACGTTGTTGTGCAGCTGCTCGGCCAGATACACGGCGATGATCTCCGAGTCGCACTCGGACTGGAAGCGGTGCCCGAGGTGCTCGAGGCGGCGGCGCCACTGGTGGTAGTTCGTGAGCTGGCCGTTGTGCACGACGGCGAGGTCGGCGAACGGGTAGGCCCAGTACGGGTGGGCGCCGGCGATGTCCACGTCCGACTCCGTGGCCATTCGCACGTGCCCGATGGCGTGCGTTCCCCGGAAGGTGTCCAGGCCGTACTGCGCCGCGACGGCGACCGCGTCGCCGAGGTCCTTCACGATCTCGAGCGAGTGGCCGATGGAGAGCACCTCGCAGCCCGGGATGTCCTCGACGTAGTCGACGAGCGCCTTCAGGTCACCCTCGTAGTCGAGCTCGACCCGGCAGGCGTAGTCGGTGATGATCTCGATGCGGTCCAGCATCGCCCCGACCTTGCCGAGGCGAGCTTCGAGCTCGAGGCGATGACGCTCGAGGCGCTCGCCGAAGTCGACCTCCGCGACGGAATTCGGGTCGGCAAGCTTGATGCGCATCACGACGCGCTCGGTCGGCCGGCCGTAGAGGGCGAACCCGGTCGAGTCGGGGCCGCGGTGCTTCATCGCCTGAAGCATCCGCGTGATCTCCGCGCCGATGTCAGACGGGCCGTTCTTGTGAATCACTCCAGCGATGCCACACATCTGTATCCCACTCCTGTTGGTTTGCTAGGGGAGGACGTCCAGGTACTCCTTTATGTCCCAGTCGCTCACCGTCGAGATGAACCGCTCCCACTCGTCGGTCTTGTAGTGCATGAAGACCCGGTACATGTCGCCGGGAAGTGCCGTCCGCAAGAGCTCGTCGCGCTCGAGCGCCTCCAGCGCCTCGCCGAGGGTGCGCGGGATCCGCCGGACCGACTTGCCGGCCTTGATCGCCTCGTAGATGTTGCGCTCCTCCGGCTCGCCCGGGTCGAGGTTCCGGTCGATGCCGTCTTTGATGGCGACGAGCAGGGCGGCCATCGACAGGTACGGGTTCACGGCGGAGTCCACCGACCGGTACTCGAACCTGCCTGGAGCACTGATCCGAAGGGCCGTCGTACGGTTCTGGAAGCCCCAGTCGGCAAACACCGGCGCCCAGAAACCGGCGTCCGCGAAGCGCCGATACGAGTTCACCGTCGGCGAGGTGATGGCGCACAACGCCGAGAGGTGCTCGAGCACGCCTGCGACTGCGCGAAGGCCGGTCACGCCCGGAAGCCGCGGGTTGTCTGTGTCTGGCAGGAAGGTGTTGTCCTCACCGCGCCAGAGCGAGAAATTGTGGTGGCATCCGTTGGCGGACACGCCCATGAACGGCTTGGGCATGAAGCACGGGAAGGCGCCGAGCTCCCGGCCGACCTGGCGGCAGATCTGACGGTACGTGGTCAGCCGGTCGGCCGTGCGCTCCGCCCTGTCGAACTGGAAGTTCAGCTCGAGCTGGCCGGGGGCGTCCTCGTGGTCGCCCTGGATCATGTCGAGGCCCATCTTGCCGGCGTACTCGAGGACCTTGTGGATGAGCGGCTGCAGCTCGGAGAACTGGTCGATGTGGTAGCAGTACGGCTTGGTCATGCCCTCGACCGTGGGCTTGCCTTCCGAGTCGGTCTTGAGCCACATCATCTCCGGCTCGCACCCGATCCGCATCTCGAGGCCGGTGGCAGCGACGAACTGGTCGTGGATGCGATGCAAGTTGCCCCGGCAGTCGGACGTGAGGAAGGCTCCGCCGTCGACCTCTTCTTCGCGCCCGCGGAACAACGTGCAGAAGACGCGGGCGACCCGCGGGTCCCACGGGAGCGGGCAGAACGTGTCGACGTCGGGCAGCCCGACCAGCTCGCGCGCCTCGGGCCCGTAGCCGATGTAGTCGCCGCGGCGGTCGATGAACAGGTTGGCGGTCGAGCCGTAGACGAGCTGGAAACCCTTGCGCGCGATCGTCTCCCAGTGCGGAGCAGGAACCCCCTTGCCCATGATCCGACCGGTGACCGAGACGAACTGGTAGTAGACGTAGGTGATGTTCTCTGCGTCGATGCGGCGTCGCACATCTGCGATGAGTTCCTCGCGGCCGTCCTGGGACAGGAAGCGCTCGAGATCGGTCATTCAGTGTCCTCCCCTTGGCGCGCGATCCGGTTTCGGGTGTTTCTCACCAGTGAACATTGTATGCTGCGATGATACGAGTCCGACCGACGGTCGCGCAAGCGGTCGACCGGGCTGGCTTGCATCTTCGCAGTGGCGGTGCAGGCGGGCCTCGGTAGACTTAGGACAGTGAAGGGTCCGCCCGTTAGGGTCGTGTGCGACTGCGGCGAGCGAGCACTTGTCACGTATCCCACCACGTGGGAGTGTGAAAAGTGCGGGCGCAGATGGAACACCGCCCAGATCCCCTCCGAGGACTACTGGGGGATCTTGGCGGACATGAAGCGATTCCGTTTCGAGGTGATCCGCTCCGCGCTCGTCATGGGTGCCATCATCGCCGTGCTCGCCGTGCTCATCTCTGAGACGTTCTTCATATTGGTACCGGTCGTCTTCGGGGGCTGGTACGCCTACTACATGCCACGGTGGCGCAGGCGCGTGCGGGAGCGCGCCCAGGCGCTGCCGCAGTGGACCCTGCGGGCCGAATGAGCACGGCCGTCGCGACGCGGGCACCGGACACGGTGCTCGGCACGCGGGCCAATGCCGGGCCGGTCCTGCTCACGACCTTCGACGTGCCGTTCGACACGGCTGCGACGATGTTCGCGGTCCATGCGGCCGCTGAGGCAAGCCGAGCGCTGATCGTCGCCAACGTCGTGGAGCTGCCCTACAGCGGCCGCGTGGGCTGGGACATCGATTACACGCCCGAGATGGAGGCCTCCCTGTTGGCGCCCGTCGAGCTCGGCCTGGCGCAGGGACTGCACGTCGAGCGGCTGCGGGTGAAGAGCTTCCGCCGCGTCGTGGCGCTCGTCGAGGTCGCGCGGAAGCGCAACGTGGAGATGCTCGTGCTCGGGCCGGACCGTACGCGAGTGAGCGCCCGGCTCTACCGCAAAGCGGCCCAGGCTGTCCGAGACGAGCTGCGGTGTCTCGTCTGGGTCAGCTGGGACCTGCCGGAGGGCTGACACCCAACACGGGCCTGTGCCACCGAAGCGCAGGCGTGCGGGCGACTTCGAGCCTCACGAAGCCACGTAACCGGCGAGCCACGGTGAACGGTGCGGGCGACTTCGAGCCTCACGAAGCCACGTAACCGGCGAGCCAAGGCGTGCGGTAGCCGTCCGCCCGCCACAGCACCGGGAAGAAGGCCTCGTCCATCTCGACCTCGCCCGGCCGGCGGTAGCGTGAGTAGACCGGGTGAGGGTGCTCCGGGTCAAAGCGCGTCCTGGCGTCCATGAGGTGGCTGACGATGGCGCGCCGCTGCTGATCGCGCCTCGCGTTGGCTGGGCTCCCGTGGAAGACCCAGGCGTCGTGAAACGCCGCCCCGCCGCGCGGGACCTCGACCGGCACGAGCTCGACCTCGGCGCCCGCCGGCCGCACCTGCTCCAGCCATGAGAGCCAGTCGTCGGGGGCGTGGAAGCGGCCGCCAGCCGGCCCGTGAGGCCAGCGATGGGAGCCACGCACGTAGTAGATCGTGCCGGTGTCGCGATGTGTGTCGTCGAGCGCCATCCAGCAGGTGACCATGTTCGGAGGCGAGAGGAAGTCGAGATAGGCGCCGTCCTGGTGGACCAGGAGCGGCAGGCCGCCCGGGGGCTTCCAGATGGCGTTGTCCTGCACGATGCGGACGCCGTCCAGTCCTGCAAGTCGGGCGGCGAAGGAGGCGTTGCGCTCGGCCAGCGTCGTCGCGGCCACTACCCGGTCGGCCTTCCAGACGTTGCAGAGCTGGCGCGTCCGGTCAGGCGGCGTGACGCCGGGCTCGTAGTTCACCTCGTCGGGGGCGAGTCCCGTCTCCCATTCGTGATCGAACAGGGCCTGCCAACGCCCGAGCAGGCGCTCGACCTCTTCCTCGGGGAGGAACTCCTCGAGGACAAAGAAGCCGTCGCGCCCGTAGGCGGCTGCCTGTTCGGACGTCGGTTCCAGCATTTGGGGGCGACGCCCCGCCTAGCTGTGGACGACCTCCTCCTGGAGCAGCGCCATTTGCGCCGGTGTGGGCATCGGCTGCTCCGGCTCGCGCCACGTGACGGGCTGCTTGTCCTGGACGATGCGCCGGAACAGGAACAGCAGGACCGACACGAACAGCACGCCGACGCCGATGCCAAGGTCGGTCCAGGTGCCATAACCGGTTAGCGCCGGGTTCGCCATGCCGTACACGAGGAAGGCGAGGTTCACGATGAGGAACACCACCGCCAGTCCCACCCACGTCCCGCCCACCTTGATCGGCCGGGGCCAATTCGGCCGGTCACGCCGCAGCAGCAGGAACCCTGACAGGGCGAGGATGTGTGCGATGACGTAGCCGATGTTGCTCATGTACAAGATCGCCAGGTTGCTCGAGATGAACAGGATCAGCAGGGTGTTGACCACCATGTCAACCGTCATCGCACGCCCTGGGACGTGGAACCTGTTGAGGTGGTAGAGCTGCTTGACCGTCATGTCGTCCCGGGCGATGCCATAAAGCGCCCGGGAGGCGTCGGCCGTCGACGAGATCATCGAGAGGAACAGGCTCCCGATCAGGCACGCAGTCACGAAGGAAGCGCCGCCGCTCCCGACGATCTTGGCGAACGCAGCCGGGTAGAACTGCCCCGCCGCTGTCGCTGCGCTCGGCACGCCGTACAGGCCCGACATGCCGAGCGGGAACAGCACCGCCGCCAGCAGCGCGAACGTCGCCCCGGAGCGCAGTGCGAGCGCCGTGTCCCTCCTCGTGTTGTGATATTCGGGCGCGAACGACGCCGCGACCTCGACGCCGTAGGTGTTCCAGGCCATGAGGAACAGGTACACCATGGCGATCTTGAACCCGGAGTAGCCGTGCAGGTTCCAGGTCATGTTCGCCGAGTGCCACTTGCCGTCGATGTACGGCCCGAAGCTGACTATCAAAAGCGGAACTAGGAGGCCGGCCCCGGTTACATACGACAGCCATACCGCAGGCCGGATACCGTAGATATTGAGGAACCAGACGGCGACGACGCATCCGATCCCGATCAGGTTCGCGGCGGTGACGTGGACGACACCGTCGTAAAAGAGCGTCTGGGTCGTGGCGGGGAACCACTTCGCGATGACGAGGAAGCCGATCAGGTTGCCGAAGATCGAGAGCACGACCGACCAGCCGATCCAGTAGCCGAAGGCTCCGATCGGCCCTGCGAGGGAGAAGCGCGACTTCCAGCCCTCATACGCGTAGAGCGAGATGCCACCGGGCTTGTCGGGGAACATCGCCGCGGTCTCGCAGTAGATGAAGTTCTGGAGCAGCCCGATGCCGGCCGAGATCGCCCACAACGTGATGGCGCCCCACGTCCCGAGCGCGTCAAGCGTGAAGCCCAAGAACGCGATCATGAAGCCTGGGTTGCACATGGCAATGACGAATCCGTCCCACCAACGCAGCGACTTGAGCAGCTGCCGCTCCTCAACGACCGCAGTGGCCATGCCGTTCCCCTTCCCCCGGAGGCATCCCTATGTCCTGGCGCAAGTCCCGCCCAAAGCTCCCGGCGATGTGATCGCCTGGGGCGCCGGCCAGGTCGTGGAACGCTGTGAGGTGTTCACCGTCCCGAAACGACGTCCACTAGGAATAATAAGCTGACGCCGCCGGACAAGCAAAGCTTTGCTCCCGGGCCGGACGACCGAAGGGGTGGGCATGGACGAGGCGCAACGGCCGAGTGTTGTTCGCGATCCTGCGCCCTTGGCCTCGGGCGCTGGCATGCCGGCCGACCGATCGTCCGAGCCCGACTGCTGGCCCATCCTTCCGGCACCCGCTTCGGGGTGGCCCGAGCTGGCCATGGGCGTCTGGGAGCTTCGGGCCTCTTCGTGGGGGGACTGCCACCCGCACGACGAGGTGAACTACGTGCTGGCGGGCACGCTCGTCGTCGAATGCGACGGCGTGACCCTAGAGGGCGGCGCCGGCGACACGATCCGCGTCCCCGCTGGTCTACCCGCCCGCTACCACGCTCCTGAGTACGCTCGCATGCTGTACGTTTACGGGCCCAATCCCGAAGGCCGGCTGTCGACCACTATCGCCTGCGGGGACACCGGAGCATGAGGCGGACCAGGGATGCTCCGCTGCCGATGGGAGGTGAGATCGCTTGAAAGCAGTCGTCTGTGTCAAGCAGGTTCGCACGCTCGGAGACGAGGTGGAGTTCACGAGCGACGAGCGGGACGTCGACCCCGATTACGTGGAGCTGGCGGTGAACGAATGGGACACGTACGCCGTCGAGGAGGCCCTTCGGGTGAAGGAGGCGACCGGTGACGGTGAGGTCGTCGTCGTCACCGTCGGCAGCGAGGAAGCAGACGAGGCTCTGCGCCGCTGCCTCGCGATGGGCGCCGATCGTGCGATCCGCGTCGAGCGCCCGGATTCCGGCATCACGGACCCTCTCACCACCGCCACGGCGCTGGCGGCGGCGGTGGCACCGGAGTCACCCGACCTCCTGTTCGCCGGAGTGCAGTCGAGCGATTCGGTGCAGGCGGCAACCGGCACGATGCTCGCCGAACTGCTGGACCTGCCTCGGGTGGCCGTGGTGACGAGCCTCGAGTACGACCAGACCAGGAAGCGGGCGACCGTCCACCGCGAGCTCGAGGGCGGCCTCATCGACGTCGTGGAGGTGGACACACCTGCACTGCTCACGATCCAGACCGGGATCAACGAGCCGCGCTATGCCACACTCCGGGCGATCAAGCAGGCCAACCAGAAGGAGATCGCAGTCGTCGACGGCCTGACCGACGGCGAGCGCGCCTACCAGGTGCGTCGGATGTTCGTGCCGCCCCGCGGCGAGGGAGCCGAGCCCCTAGGCGACTCACCCGCGGCGGTGGCCGAAAGGATCGCCGAGATCGTCAAGGCGCGGCTTTCGTGAGCGGGATCCTGGTGGTGGCCGAGCACCTGCAAGGCCGGCTCCGCGACGTCACCCGCGAGCTCGTCACCGCCGCCGCGGAGCTCGGCGGCCCGGTCACCGTCGCCGTGATCGCCCGCGACCCGGGCCCACTGGCCGTGGAGGCAAATCTCGCAGGCGTCGACGACATCGTCGTCGTACGCGTCGATTCGCAGGAATTCGAGGTCGACTCGTCCCAGGCGGCGCTCGAGGCGCTTGTCACAGACCGCCGGCCGGACGTCGTACTCCTCGGCTTCACCGTCAACAGCATGGGCTTCGGGCCGGCCGTGGCTGCAAAGCTCCGGACCGGCTTCGCCAGCGACGTCTTCGGCGTGGCGAACAACGGCGGATCCATCGTCGCAACGCGGGCGTTCTACGGCTCGAAGGTGCAGGCCGAGCTCGAGTTCCCCGCGGGCTCACCGGTGGTGCTGCTCTTGCGCCCGACGGCCTGGCCACCGGCCCAGGCCGCCGGCCAGGCCGCCGTGACCGAGCTCGAGGTGTCTCCGCGCACCGCGAGGGCGCGTCACCTCGAGTTCGTGGAGGCTCCGCCTTCGGACGTCGACATCACGACGTCGGACTTCCTCCTGTCGATCGGCAGAGGCGTCGGTGATCGGGAGAACATCGAACGTTTCGCCGAGCTTGCCGAGAAGATGGGCGCGACGCTTTCGGTGTCGCGTCCCATCGTCGACGCCGGGTGGATGCCGAGCGCGCGCCAGGTGGGCCAGTCGGGAAAGACCGTGAAGCCGAAGGTCTATCTCGCCTTCGGCATCTCGGGGGCGGTGCAGCACCTGGCAGGGATGAAGACGAGCGGCACGATCATCGCGGTCAACACCGACCCCGAGGCCGCCATCTTCGACGTCGCCCACTACGGCGCGGTACTCGACCTCTTCTCGGTGGCCGACGAGCTCGACAAGCTCTTCTGAGCCCTCATGCCCGCCACGCGTCAGGTCTTCATCGGCCTGAGCAGGCCCGAGATCTTCGCCTGGTACGGGCTGATCGTCGTGTCCACGACGATCTTCGTCTGGGGTGCGGCAACTCTCGTCGCCAAGTACCGGCGCGGCAGGCCTGACCGCCTCGAGCACCCGTGGAGGCGGTTGGAGCAGATGGCCGAGACCGTCTTCTCCCACCGGTGGATCGCCCGTCGTGACCGCGTCACCGGCGTCGGTCACGCGCTCGTGTTCTACGGCTTCCTGCTGCTGTTCGCGGGCACCTTGATCCTCGGCCTCGACTCGGACTTCACGGTGCCGGTGTTCCACTGGAGGTTCTGGCAGGGAGGTTTCTTCCTCGGCTACAAGCTCGTGCTGGACATTGCCGGGCTCATGATGCTCGCCGGGCTATCCGCGCTGGCGGCCAACCGCTGGATCGTTCGTCCGGACCGCCTCGACTACCGGCTGCCGGCCTTGGCGGTCGGTGACCGGGACCGCTCGCTCTACCGTCTCGGCGACCGGGTCTTCGTCTCGACCCTGGTGCTGCTGGCGGTGACCGGCTTCCTGCTCGAGGGGCTCGCACTTGCGCAGGCTCGTCCGTCCTGGGCCGCCTGGTCGCCAGTGGGCTGGGTGCTCATGAAGGTGTTCACCGCGATCGGCCTGGACGGCTCGTCGGCCGGGGTCGCACACCACGTCGTCTGGTGGGTTCACGGCCTTGCGGCGCTTTCGTTCGTGGCTTCGATCCCGTTCACCAAGGCCGTGCACATGCTCGCCGGACCCGCGAACGTCACGGTGCGCAACCCGCGAGCCGGCAAGGAGCTCGTAGGTCTGGCGCCGGATGCCGCACCGAGCGAGGTCGGATATGCGGTCATCACCGACCTGTCATGGCCGCACCTGCTCTCGCTCGACGCGTGCACCAAATGCGGCAAGTGCACCGCGGCGTGCCCCGCGGCGGCCGCCGGTTACCCGCTCTCGCCGCGAGACCTGATCCTCGATCTCCGCGAGTACGCCGAAGGCGCGCTCGGCGCTCACCGCCGCGCTCTCGCTGCGCCCGCACGATGACCCGCGCGAGACGGTGATCGGCCACCCGGTCCGACCCGAGACGATCTGGTCGTGCACCCAGTGCATGGCGTGCGTCGAGATCTGCCCGGTCGGGATAGAGCACGTCCCGATCATCAACCAGATGCGCCGTCAGCTCGTCGAGCAGGGCAACATGGACGCGCTCTTGCAGTCGACGCTCGAGACGGTATACAGCTCGGGCAACTCCTTCGGCGAAGCCAAGCGCAAGCGAGGGCGCTGGACCGACGAGCTCGACTTCCCGGTGAAGAACATCCGCAAGGAGCCGGCCGAGCTCCTCTGGTTCGTGGGCGACTATGCGTCGTTCGATCCCCGCAACCAGCGAGTGAGCAGGGCGCTCGCCGAGATCCTCCAACATGCCGGGGTCGACTTCGGCCTGCTCTTCGATGCCGAGCGCACGGCCGGGTGCGACGTCCGCCGCGCCGGCGAGGAAGGGCTCTACGCGACGCTCGCCGAAGAGAACGTCAAGGCGATCTCGGCTTGCAAGTTCGAAAGGATCTTCTCGTCTGACCCGCACAGCTACCACACCTTGAAGAACGAGTACCCCAGCTTCGGTGGAAGCTGGAAGGTCCTGCACCACTCCGAGCTCCTCCTCGAGCTCATCGAGTCCGGAAGGATCACGCCGGCTCGTCGGCTCGGCTATCGCGTCACCTACCACGACCCATGCACCTTGGGGCGGTACAACGGCGTCTACGACGCACCGCGGCGCGTCCTCGAGGCAGTCGGCGTCGAGCTTCACGAGATGCCGCGCAATCGCGACAACTCCCTGTGCTGCGGCGCCGGCGGCGGCCGGATCTGGATGAAGGAGGTCCGAGCGCCCGGCACGCGCCGGGTCAGCGAGCAGCGGATCGACGAGGCGACCGGGCTCGGAGGACTCGACTACTTCGTGGTCGCCTGCCCCAAGGACATGACCATGTACTCCGACGCCGTGAAGACCTCGGGCCACGAGGGCGAGATCGAGGTGCGCGAGCTGGCCGAACTCGTCCTCGAGGCCTTGGGGTTGCCGCCTCCGGCCGAGCGGGCGACGGTGACGACCGCCGCCCCCTGAGCGACGCGGCCGGGCGCCGGCGACCGCGACGGTCCAGGCGGTCCGTGCGGCCCGTTCGCTACGCCGGCATCGGGTCCATGTCCGACTCGCTCAACAGCTGTGCCTGGAAGGTGGCGTTGTCGGTGGCCCCCCACAAGCGGCGCTCCCTGATGAACGGCAGCGGGACGGCCGGGTCGGGGCTGTCGATCTCGCGCGCCAGGCGGTGCCCTGAGAAGATGCAGTCCACGATCATGCTCGGCGCCGCGGCGTCGCCGATCATGTACACGGCCTCGACGCCATTGGCCTCGAGGGCCGCCTTGTCGGCCTTCAGCTCGTGGTAGAGGGCGTCGTCCGAGACCCTCGCCGTGCAGAGCACGACGCTATCGACCTCGAAGCTGTCCTTGTGCGACGGATCCCACATGTTGTAAGCGCTCACGAGCCCCGGCTCGAACCGGTCAACGTGGGTCTCTGTGTAGATGTGCACGCCGAGGCGGTGCAGCTCGCGGTGCATCATGGGCGCCTCGAGCGTGTAGTCCATGTACTTGCCGATGTCACCGCGATGTGTGAGCAGCCAGACCTCGTGGCCCTCGCCGGCGAGCTTCTGGGCGATCGTCACGCCCATGAAGTAGGCCTCGTTCTCGAGGATCAGCACCCGATGACCGATCTGCTTGGTGCCGAGGGCAACCTCGTTCGGTGTGGCCTGCCACGAGAGGCTGGCGTCGGCTCCCGGGATCGTGTCGTGCGTGGCGGAATTGAGGCCGTCCGTGGCCCAGTGGCACCCGGTCGCGATGACGACTATCTCTGCCCCGTACTCGCGGATCTGCTGGGCGTCGAGGCGGCTCGAGGTGTGGATCTCGACGTTGCGCAGCTTGTCGAGCTGAATCTGGCGGTAGTTGACGATCCGCTGCCAGTCGCCGAGACCCCGGGCCGTGCCGCGGAAGATGTTCGGCTTGCCGTCGGAGTGGCCCAGCGTCGAGACCCAGTTGACATTGCCGCCGATGCTGCGTTCTGCCTCCACGAGGTGGACCGCTGACATCTCGCGCTTTCCGAGGACCATGGCGCACTCCATCCCGGCCGGGCCGGCGCCGACGACGAGGACGCTCTTGTCGGCGTTGCGCGCCCGGTGGAAGCGCTCGGGGTGCCACCCGCGGCGGTACTCCTCGCCCGCGGTGGCGTTCTGCGTGCAGACCATCGGCGGACCGCCGATCTCCCAGCGCGAGATGCACTGGTTGCACCCGATGCACTCGCGGATGTCGTCGAAACGGCCCTCCTCGATCTTGCGCGGCAGGAACGGGTCCGAGATCGACGGGCGTGCGGCGCCGATGATGTCGAACTGGCCCGAGTTGATGATGGCGATCATGGTGTCCGGGTTCGTGACCCGCCCGACGCCGACGACCGGCTTGCTCGTGTGCTTGCCGGGCTTGATCGTGCCGGTGTACGGCTTCTCGTGGTTCTCCTCGAAGAAACGGGACGGACCGGCGTTCTGTCCCCACTCGGCGATGTCTCCGACGGTGAGGTCCCACAGGTCCACGAGGTGGTCGACGTACTCGACGAAGGCGTAGCCGTCCTTCTCTAGCTCGACTCCGGCGGGGCCATAAAGCGTGTCCACGGCGAACCGGGACGCGATCGCGCAGTCGTCCCCCACCGCCGCACGGACCTTCTCGAGGCTTTCGCGCCAGAACCGGGCGCGGTTCTCGAAGGAGCCTCCGTACTCGTCGGTCCGCTTGTTCGACCAGGGTGACAGGAACTGCAAGGGCAGGTAGCTGTGGGCGCCGTAGACGTAGACAATGTCGAAGCCGGCGTCCCGTGCCCGGATCGCCCCGTCGACGTAGTACTGCTGGACGCGCTCGATGTCGTCGAGGTCCATGGTCCGCGGGTAGATGTTGGACTCGAACTCCGAGGCGATCTGCGAAGGACCGCGGGGGGTGTCCCGAGTCTCGTGGCACGGAGCGTGCGGCCCGCCGTACCACAGCTCGATCCCCGCCAGCGCGCCGTACTGATGGAGGCGGTCGCACATCGCCTTCAGGTTCCGGACGTCGCCCTCGTCCCAGATCCGGGCCGAAACCCTCATCGTGTCGTCGGACTCGGGACTTATCGAGCAGTACTCCGTGCAGCACGCAGCCCAGCCGCCCTCGGCCTTGATCCCCCGGTGGTACGCCTGCATGCCGGGCTTCTCGGATCCGGCGCCTATGCAGTGGGGCACCTGGTAGAAACGGTTCCTCAGCGTCTTCGGCCCGATTTGGATGGGCTCGAAGAGCACGTCGTACTTGGAGTCACGGGCCACGGGAACCTCCTGAGTGTCCTTGGTAAAGGCGGCTTCTGGGTCTACCCACAGTGAACGAAGTTGACTCTAGGTGGCCACTCGCGGGCCTGCAACAACACCTCTGGGCAGGCCCGAAGCGTGACCCGAGGGGTAGGGTTCGGGCGTGGCGCCGTCTGTTCTCGACCCGGCCGCCAACAGCGGCACGGTCGTGCTCGTCTCCGGAGGCGGCACGGGCATCGGCCGGGCGACCGCGCTCGAGATGTCGCGGACGGGGGCGCAAGTCGTCGTCTGCGGGCGGCGCATCGACCCGCTCGAAGAGACGCGTCGCGAGATCGCGGGTCTGGGCCACGAATGCCTGGCGGTCGGCGCCGACCTCCGGGAGCCGGAAGAGGTCGCCCGCGTCGTGGATGTTGCGATGGAACGTTTCGGGGCGCTCGACGCGGTCGTGAACAACGCCGGCGGCCAGTTCACCGCCGCGGCGGAGGACATCTCGGTCTCGGGCTGGCGGGCGGTGCACCGGCTCGGTGTCGAGGCGGCGTGGAGCCTCACGAGCCAGGTCGCGCGACGCTCGATGATCCCCCGGCGGCGAGGCGTCGTCGCGTTCATCGGTTTCAGCCCGCGTCGCGGGATACCCGGCATGGTGCACGCCTCCGCAGCGCGCGCGGCGGTGGAGAACCTCGCCGGCGGCCTCGCGTGTGAGTGGAGCAAGTACGGGATCCGTGCAGTTTGTGTGGATCCGGGGAACATCAGGACCGAAGGGCTCGAGTCCTACGGTCCCGAGATGGTCGCCGAGTGGGAACGAGCCGTGCCGCTCGGGCGCCTCGGCACGCCCGAGGAGGTGGCGACGCTGATTGCGTTCCTCGTCTCGCCCGGAGCGAGCTACATCACCGGGACGACGATCGTCATCGACGGCGGCGCCGACGCGTGGGGGCTGGGCGGCTACCCGCCACCTGCGGACGTCGCCGGCGATCCGGACGCGTCGGCAGGGCCGGACCCGAGCACGAGCCGCGCGTCGAGCCCGTAGGCGCCCACCCGGCAGACGAGAAGGGGGTTGACCTCGATCTCGGAGATGGCGGGGTAGCCTGCCGCGACCTCGGAGAGCACGACGAGTGCCTTCGCAGCCGCCGCGACGTCGAGCGGCGGGCGGCCTCTCGTGCCGACACAGCAGCGGCGCACCTTTGAGCGAGGAGATGAGCTGTTCGGCCACGCGCTCGTCGACCGGTGCCAGTGCCACGGCGACATCGGAAAGCACCTCGGTGAGGGTCCCCCCGAGCCCGACGACAGCGATGGCTCCAAAGCGCGGGTCGCGACGCGCTCCGACGAGCAGCTCGACGCCGTCGCCGGCCGCCATCATCGACTCGACCGAGAGCGCCTCGGGCCCGAGCCGCCACCACAGGTCCGTCGCGGCACGCTCGAGAGCGGCGTCGTCGGAGACGTCGAGCACCACGCCGCCGGCGTCGGACTTGTGCTCGAGCGCGGCCGCCTTCACGACGACCGGGTAGCCGAGATCGTGCGCCGCCTTGCGGGCCTCGTCGAGATCGCGGACCATGCGCGCCGGTGCGAACCACACCCCTGCGGCCTCGAGGAGCGAGCGGGCTGCCCAGTACCCCTCTGCGGCAGGGCCTGGACACGGTGCCGGGAGATCGGGAAGCCCGACACGTCGCTCGGTCGCCCGCCCCATGAGCCGGGCCAGCACCCAGACGGCGGCCGCGATGTCGCCGTAGACCGGGATGGCCTCAGTGCGGAGCCGCACGAGCGGCTCCTCGTTCGCGACCGGGTCCTCGCCCGCGACCGCGAGCGGGCGCATGGAGTGGACGACGACGGGCTTGGGAGTTGCGCGGATGGAGTGGGCGATCGTCTCCGCCACCGCGATCTCGGCCGCCGCCAGCTCGGGCCCATAGGAGCTGTAAGCACCGAAATACCCGGTCAGCGCGACGGCGTCGACCTCGGGCGAATCGAGCAGCTCTTGCAGCGCCCGATGGAACGACCAGATGTCCTGCTCGCCGCCGCCGGCGAGGTCGACCGGATTGTCGGTGCCACCCGCCGTTCCGATCGCGGTCGCGAGCCTGGCTGCGAGCCCGTCCGAGAACGCCCCGACCGAGAGGCCAGCCGCCTCGAGGACGTCGGCGGCGAGAGCACCGTGCCCTCCCCCGTCCGCGAGAACCGCGACGTTGCGGCCCCTCGGGCGCGACCCGAGCAGCAGGCCTTCGATGAGGTCGATCATCTGCTGGGGCGTGGCCACGCGCTCGATGCCGGCGGCGTCGCAGGCGGCGTCGACCGACCGCGCGCCGCTCACGATCGCACCGGTGTGGGAACGTGCCGCTCTGGCGGCCGCGAGGCTCGTCCCCACCGTGAGCAGCACGACCGGCTTGCCGGCGGCGGCGCAGGACGAAGCTGCCTCCAGAAACCGGCGACCGTCGCGGAAATCCTCGCAGTACACGGCGATCACCTCGACGGCATCGGACTGCGAGAACGACAACATCAGATCCGCGACGTCGAGGTCGACCTGGTTGCCCGTCGAGGCGAACCGGGTGAAGCCGAGCCGTGCCTGGGCCGCCTTCTCCCCCAGCTCGAGTGCCAGGTTGCCGCTCTGGGAGATGAGGCCGATCGGCCCGACGGGAAAGTCGTTGGAGGCGAGGTAGAGATCGGCGCCGACGTCGAACAGACCGAGGCAGTTGGGACCGAGCAGGACGGCCCCCGCCTCGCGCACCCGCTCTGCGACCGCCGTCTCGAGCGCGCGACCTTTCGGCCCGGTCTCGCCCAAGCCGGCGCTTATCCCCACGATCGCACGAGCTCCGGCTAACAAGGCGTCGTCGACGGCGTCGGCGAAGGCGGCGGCGGGCACCGAGATGACGGCGAGATCGACACCGCCGGGAATGTCGGACGCCGCGCGGAGGCTGGGGCGGCCGAGCACGGACGTGCGCCGGTGGTTGACGAGGTGCACGCTCCGGCGGTGCTCGCCGCGCAGCGCCCCTTTGGCCATCCAGTTCCCCCACTTCGAAGGGTCGTCCGAAGCGCCGATGACCGCGACCGAGTCCGGGGAGAAGAGTCGCGAGAGGTCACGCGGCGGGCGGCATGATTGCAACGCTAGGGGCTGGCGGTAGCGGGCCGGGCGGGCCGCCGGCCTGACTTGCGCGCCTGGCGCGGACCGTCGACGATAGGCGGGCAATGACTGAGGCGAACTGCGCCTACCAGGCAACGGCCGAGCTGCGCGATCGACTCGAGACCAACCTGGCTCGATTCGAATTGGCGCCACCTCTGGCCGGCGACCTCCGCCGAGCCGCGGTTGCCGTCGCGATCGTCGCTCGCGCGGACGGAGAGGCATGCTTCGTCCTCACAGAGCGGGCGGCGGGAATGCGGCACCACGCCGGCCAATGGGCTTTGCCCGGGGGCAGGCTGGATTCGGTCGAGACCGTCGAACAAGCGGCGCTGCGCGAGCTCGCCGAGGAGGTGGGGCTGCGCCTCGGCTCTGCTTCGGTCCTCGGCAGGCTGGACGACTACCCCACAAGGTCGGGATTCGCGATGTCGCCGGTCGTCGTGTGGGCCGGTGAGGCCGGAGAGCTCGAGCGCAATCCCGCCGAGGTCGCGGCGGTGCACCTCTTTCCCCTGGCACGCCTGGAGCGGCCGGAGGTGCCCCGTCTGAGCCGCATACCCGAGAGCGAACGGCTGGTCATACAGATACCTCTCGGCGACGGCGAGTCGGTCTTCGCGCCCACCGGTGCGATCCTCTACCAGCTGAGGGAGGTCGGCCTGCGGGGGCTGGCGACGCGGGTGGCGCAATTCGAACAACCAGTCTTCGCCTGGCGATAAAGGCCTGTGAACATGGGGCCTCACGAGCGCGTGCTAGCCGTCGAACACGAGCAGGATGCCGGTCCCGAGATGTTCGGCCGGTGGCTCCGTGCCGCCGGGGTGGAGGTAGAGATCTGCCGGCCGTACGCCGGTGACGCCCTCCCGGAACGAATCGAGCACGGGGGCCTGATGGTGCTCGGCGGCTCGATGGGCGCCTGCGACGATCACGAAGTGCCGTGGCTCCCCCAGGTGAGGACGATGCTCGCCGAGGCGACGGCGCTCAGGCGCCCCGTGCTCGGAATCTGCCTGGGCGGTCAGATGCTCGCTGCGGCATTCGGAGGTCGCGTGGAACCGAGTCCGTCCGGCGCCGAGCTCGGCGTCGTCAGGATCGACTTCAACGACGAAGCCCGGCGCGACCATCTGTTCGCCGGGATGGATACGCCTGTAGAGGCGGCCCAGTGGCACGATGACGAGATCACCGATCTCCCAGAAGGTGCGGTGCTGCTGGCCTCGAGCGCGACTTGCGCGGTGCAGGCGTTTCGGCTCGGCGAGCGCTCGTGGGGGGTCCAGTTCCACCCCGAGGCCGGGGGTGACGTCATGCAGGCCTGGGCCGACGCGGAAGACTCGCTCCCGCCCGAGCGGCTCCGCCAGGTGGAAGTTGCGATCGCCGAGGTCCGCTCCGCCGAGCACCGGCTGTTTCGATGCTGGCAGGGCTTTGCCGAACGGTTCGCCGAGATCGTGAAAGAGGGATAGCCATGCGCGATTACCTGCTGTACGTGGACGGGACATGGTGCCGCGGTGGAGCCGGGACGATGACCGCAACGAGCCCCGCGACCGGCGAGTCCTTCGCCCGCGTCGCGGTCGCCGACCCCGCCGACGTCGACCGTGCCGTCGAGGCGGCCAAGGCCGCCGCCCCGAGCTGGGCCGCGAGCTCCGCCTTCGAGCGCGCGGCCCATTGCGAGTCGGTGGTCGCCGCGATCCGGGCGCCGGCGCGACGAGCTCGCTCACGCGCTCACCGAGGACCAGGGCAAGCCTCTTGTCGCCGAGGCCTACGGGGAGGTGGACGAGCTGGTCGAGTACTTCGCAATGGCAGGCGAAGACGCAAAACGGGTCGAAGGAGCGCTGCCACCTTCCACCGCGGCGGACGCCAGGGTGCTCCTCGTGCGGATACCGATCGGCGTCGTCGGGGTCGTGTCGCCGTGGAACTGGCCATACACGATGGGAGCCGAGGTGTTCGCCCCTGCCCTCGCCGCGGGCAACACCGTCGTATGGGTGCCGGCGCCGACCACGGCGGCCTGCTCGGGGTTGCTTGCTGAGGTGATCGCCGAAGGCGGGCTGCCGCCGGGGGTCTTCAACTTCCTTCCCGGACCGGGGGCGATCGTCGGCGATGCCGTCGTCTCTCACCGCGGGCGTCAACGCCGTCGGCTTCGTGGGGTCGGTTGCCACGGGCCGGCGGGTGGCGGAACGTGCCGCAGGCAAGACCCAGGTCCTCGAGCTCGGCGGCAACGGCCCGATGGTCGTGTTGGAGGACGCCGACCTCGAGCTCGCGACCGAAGCCGCCCTCGAAGCCGCGTATCTGTGCGCCGGGCAGAGCTGCACCGCGGGCGAGCGTTTCCTCGTCCACTCGTCGGTTCGGGCCGAATTCGTCGACCGCGTCGTGGCGGCGACCACCGAAAGGGTCCACCTCGGCGATCCTTTCGACCCCTTGACGACGATGGGACCTCTCAACAACGAGCCGAACGCGTTGAAGTTCGACGCGCACGTGAACGACGCACGCGACCGCGGGGCGAAGGTCCTCTGCGGTGGCAACCGGGCCCGAGGGCACCCGACGCAGCTGTTCGCCGAGCCGACTGTCCTCGAAGGCGTCACCGGAGACATGTTGATCGCAACAGACGAGACGTTCGGTCCGGTGGTCCCGGTGATCGAGATCTCCTCGGACGCAGACGCGCTCGACATCACCAACGGTTCGCCCTTTCGGGCTCACGGCTGCGGTGTTCACCGAGGATCTCGAGCGCGGGCTCGCCTTCGCCGAGGCGGCGCGGGCGGGCTGGGTCAACATCAATGCGTCGACCAACATCTGGGAGTCGCACCTCCCCTTCGGGGGACGCTCGGGATCGGTGAGCGGCCGTGGCCGTGTCGGGGGCCGCTCACTGCTCGACGCCTTCACCGAGCCGAAGACGATTCGCTTCCCCGCCCCGCGCCTGCGTCGCGACGCGCCCGGCGCCGACGGCCGCGCCTGGCCTCGCACAGGGGCCGATTCCTGACCGCTGAGGTTTGGCGACCATCGGCTACAACAGCGAGAATGGACCGCATGAGACAAGCTACCAACCGGGCCAGCGCGGTCATCGTGGGCGCAGGAATCGTCGGCAACAGCCTCGCGTACCACCTCGCCCGGCTCGGTTGGCACGATCTCGTGCTCGTCGACAAGGGCCCGATGCCCAACCCGGGAGGCTCCACCGGTCACGCTTCGAACTTCATCTTCCCCGTCGATTACTCCAAGATGATGACCGAGCTCACCGAGGACAGCTCGGCGCAGTACAAGGAGCTCGGGGTCTTCACCGAGAGCGGCGGCATCGAGGTGGCACGAACCGCCGCGCGCTGCCAGGAGCTCCGGCGACGTGCGTCGGCCGCCCAGGCGTGGGGGGTGCCCTTCGAGCTGTTGACCCCGGCCGGCGTCGCGAAGCTGGTCCCGTACCTCAACCCGGAGGCCATCTTGGAGGGCCTCTACTTCCCGACGGTGGGCGTCGTCGACTCATTGCGAGCGGGAACCCTCATGCGAGAGCGGGCGCAGCAGATGGACGCCCTCGAGGTGCGGGCGAACACCGAGATCGTCGGCATCGACCTGTCCGCAGACGGAAGGCGCGTCCAGCTGGTGCGGACCTCGGACGGGGACATCGAGACCGAGGTGTGCGCGATCTGCTGTGGAGTCTGGAGCTCGCGCATCGCACGGATGGCCGGCGCCTCGATCCCGCTCACGCCCGTCGTGCACCAGATGATCAGCGTCGGGCCGATCCCGCTGTTCGCCGACACGGTCGGCGAGATCGTGTACCCGATCGTGCGCGACATGGACACGAACATGTACGAGCGCCAGCACGGCGGCGACATGGAGGTCGGCTCGTACGCGCACCGCCCGATCATCGTCCAGCCCGACGAGATCCCGTCCATCGAAGAGTCCGTCCTCTCGCCCACCGAGCTGCCCTTCACCCAGGACGACTTCGACCCACAGCTTCAGGACGCCCTCGAGCTGATGCCCGAGCTCCTGGGCGACGAGAAGGCCGGCATCCGCTATGCGATCAACGGGCTCATCTCCATGACACCCGACGGCCACCCCGTTCTCGGGGAGACCCCGGAGGTGAAGGGGCTGTGGTCCGTCGCGGCCAGCTGGATCAAAGAAGGCCCGGGCATCGGACGAGCCGTGGCCGAGTGGATGTCGGGTAGTGCCCCTGAGATCGACGTCCACGAGACCGACATCGCCCGTTTCTACGACCACCAGCGAACGCGCGAGCACGTGGTCGCGAGGGCCCGCGAGGGCTACAACAAGATGTACGGCATCGTGCACCCGGCCGAGCAGTGGGACTCGCAGAGACCCACGCGGCTCAGCCCGGTTTACGACCGCGAGCGCGAGCTCGGCGCCGTCTTCTTCGAGACCGTCGGGTGGGAGCGACCCTTCTGGTACGCGAGCAACGAAGGGCTGCTCGAGCGGTACGCGGGACGCCTGATGCCGCGGGAGGCGGAATGGGAGTCCCGCTGGTGGTCGCCAATCATCAACGCCGAGCACCTCGCCATGCGCGACGGCTGCGGATTGGTCGACCTGTCCGCCTTCGTGGTCTTCGACATCACCGGCCCGGGCGCGCTGGCGGCGCTGCAGTGGCTCACGGTCGCTCAGATGAACGTCGCTGTCGGTCGTGTCGTGTACACCTCGTTGCTCGACGAGCGCGGCGGCTTCAAGTCCGACCTCACGATCATGCGGCTCGGTCCGAGGTGGTTCCGGGTCGTGACGGGCGGGGCTACGGGGATGGCCGAGAAGAAGTGGTTCCTGGACCACCTGCCCGACGACGGCTCGGCGCAGCTCACCGATCTCACCTCCGCCTGGACGACGTTCGGCTTGTGGGGGCCGCGCGCCAGGGACGTGCTGCAAGGCTGCACCGACGACGACGTGTCCAACGCCGGTCACTCGTTCGGTACCTGCCGATGGATCGAGCTCGGCGGCGTCCGGGCGCTGGCCTCGCGCATCTCGTACGTGGGCGAGCTGGGATGGGAGCTGTACGTGCCGATCGAGGAGGGCGCCCGCGCCTGGGACACCGTATTCGAGGCGGGCCGGCGCCACGGCATCGTCCCGGTCGGCATCGGCGTCTACGGCACCACTGGGCGGCTCGAGAAGGGATACCGTGCGTTCGGCAACGAGCTGACGGCCGACTACGACATCGTGGAGGCCGGGATGGCACGTCCCTCGGTGAAAAAGGACGAGTTCATCGGGCGGGCGCCGTACATCGGCCAGCGCGAGGAGGAGCCCGCCGCGCTTTTGTGCACCCTCACCGTCGACGACCACCGGTCCGCGAGCGGGACGCTCCGCTACATGCTCGGCGGCGAGCCGGTGCTCAGCCTCGAAGGAGAGCGGCTCGTCGACCGAAAGGACCGACCCTCGTACGTGACGAGCGCCGGCTCAGGCCCTTCGGTCGGCAAGCACATTCTCCTCGCGTACCTGCCCATCGCTCACGCAGCTGCGGGCGAGCGCCTCACGGTCGATTTCCTCGGCGAGTCCTACCCGGTCACCGTCGCCGTGGCCGGATCGACTCCGCTGTTCGACCCCGACAACGAACGGGTCAGAAGCTGACCGACGTGAACATCCTGGTGTGCATCAAGCGCGTCCCGATGGTCGGCGGCAAGATCGCTGTCACCCCGGACTCCCAGGAAGTCGACACGCGCCTGCTCGGGTTCACCGTGAGCCCTCACGAGGAGTGCGCGGTCGAAGAGGCGGTCAGGATCACCGAGCTTCGAGGCGGTGTCGTGTCGGTGCTCACTCTCGGGCCGCCGGACGCGGCCGAGCAGCTGCGCGACGCGGTAGCGATCGGAGCGAGCCGCCCGCTGCTCCTCGAGACCGACGGCAGGGAATGGGGCCCGATCGCGACCGCGGGCGCCATCGTGGACGCAGTCGTGAAACACGAGAGTGACAACGGACCCTACGAGCTCATCCTGTTCGGCAACGAGGCCGCCGACACCGGCGACTACCAGGTCGGGGTCCGCGTCGCTCACGGCCTCGGCCGGCCGTGCATAACCGGCATCAAGCACCTCGAGATCTCCGACACGCACCTGCGGGCCCGACGCGAGTTCCGCGGGGGAGACGAGCTGTTCGAGCTGGCGTTGCCGGCGGTCGTCTCGGTCAAGGAGGGGATCAACCTTCCGCGCTATCCGTCCCTGCCCGGACGCATGCGGGCGAAGAAGGCGGTCATCGAGCAGTCCAAGCCGGAATGGAATCCGGACCAGGTGCACAAGGAGGGCCTTCGGGTGCCCGTCGTGGAGCGCCAGCGCGCCGAGATCCTGGGCACCGGTGTCGAAGCCGTGCCGGCGCTGCTCAGTGTGCTCGAGGAATTGGGCGTCCTCTCGTGACGGTCCTCTGCCTGGTCGAACACGACGCGACCGGCGCGATCGACGCCTCGCTGCGAGCCTTGAGCTTCGCCAGATCACTGGGCGAGTCTTCGGGCGACCCGCTCGCGGCGGCCCTCGTCGGCGACATCCCGCCCGCGACCCTCGAGCAGCTCGAAGCCTTCGGCGTGTCCGATGCTTACGCAATCGAGTCGGACGAGCTCGAGGCTTATTCCCCGACGGGATGGGCACGTGCCGTCGCCCAGCTGGCCACGAGCGCCTCGGCGACAGCCGTCGTCGCCGCCGGCACCGATCGTGGCAACGAGGTCATGGCGCACCTGGGTGCGCTGACCGGACTTGCGATGGTGGCCAACTGCCTGAGCGCCTCGCGCTCGAGCGAGACGACCGTCCGCCTCAGCCGCCAGAGATGGGCCGGGAGTCTCATCGAGGATGCCGTCGTGGAGGAGTCGCCCGCCCTGCTCACGGTCGCCTTTGACGGCGTTGCGGCCGAACGCGCTCTGCGGGCGGCTCAGACCACCGTACGCACCCATCACCCGACGCTCGAGAAGGAGGACCTGAGCGTCAAGGTCTCGGAGTGGATGGACCGGAGCGCCGGCATCTCGCTCGCGGAGGCCAGGGTCGTCGTCGGAGGTGGACGAGGCGTCGGCAGCCCGGAGGGCTTCGCTCCGATCGAGGAGCTGGCCGGCCTGCTCGGCGCGGCCGTCGGAGTATCGCGGGTCGTCACGAGCCTGGGGTGGCGCTCGCACAGCCAGCAGGTCGGTCAGACCGGAACGCGTATCTCGCCCGAGCTCTATCTCGCGTGTGGCATCAGCGGCGCCATCCAGCACCTGGCGGGCTGCCAGAGCGCCAAGCACGTCGTGGCGATCAACACCGATCCCGAAGCACCCATCATCTCGCGCGCCGAGTATGCGGTCATCGGTGATCTGAACACGATCATCCCAGCGCTCGTGACGGCGATCCGGGCTCGGAGCGGGGAGAGCTGACCCAGAAGTCGACCTCGACAGGTGCGAGCGGCGTGTTGCCCAAGATGAGGTCGGTCGCCTTCTCTGCGACCATCATGACCGGCGCGAAGATGTTGCCGTTCGTGACGTAGGGCATGACCGAGGCGTCCACGACGCGCAGTCCCTCCAGCCCGTGCACCCTCAAGCTCGACGGGTCGACCACAGAACCCTCGTCGGTTCCCATCTTGCACGTGCACGACGGATGAAGCGCCGTCTCGGCGTCGCGGCCGACCCACCGCAGGACCTCCTCGTCGGTCGACACCGCCGGCCCAGGTGACAGCTCGCCGCCGCTGAACGATCCGAACGCGGGCTGTCCAAGGATGTGGCGAGCCACCTGCACCGCCTCCACCCACTCCCTGCGGTCCTGGTCGGTCGACAGGTAGTTGAACCGCAACGCCGGTCGAACCGCCGGATCGAGGGACGTGATCTTCACCGATCCCCGGGAATCGGAGTACATCGGCCCTATGTGCACCTGGTAGCCGTGACCTCCCGCCGGCGAAGAACCGTCGTAGCGGATCGCAATCGGAAGGAAGTGGAACATCAAGTTGGGATACCCGACGTCCTCGTTGCTGCGCGCGAAACCTCCGGCCTCAAAATGGTTCGTCGCTCCCGGGCCCCTGCGCCAAAGGAGCCACTGCAAGCCGATCCAAGGCCGGTTGCGCCATTTGAGAGCGGGAGCCACCGAGACCGGCTGCGTGCACGAATGCTGGATGTACACCTCGAGGTGGTCCTGGAGGTTCTCCCCCACGCCGGCAAGGTCCTGCACCACGTAGGCGCCTAGCGCCCTCAGCTCCGCGGCGTTGCCGACGCCCGAGAGCTGCAGCAGCTGCGGCGAGTTGAAGGCGCCTCCACACAAGATGACCTCGCCCGCACGGATCTTCGTACGTCCCGGCTCGTTCAGCTCCACGCCCACAGCACGCTTGCCTTCGAAGAGGATCTTGTTCACCATGGTCCGGCACCGGACCTCGAGGTTCGGACGGTTCATTACCGGGTGCAGGTAGGCACGTGCCGCGCTCAGCCGACGGCCCCGGTAAATCGTGCGATCGAACGGAGCGAAACCCTCTTGGCGGTAGCCGTTCACGTCGTCGGTCAGCTCGTAGCCGGCCTGCTGCACAGCTTCGAAAAAGGCCCTGAAGAGCGGGCTCGTGGCTGGGCCGCGCTCGAGAACGAGCGGCCCGCTCGTGCCCCTGTACTCGTCGCCACCGGCCAGGCACGTCTCCATCTGCTTGAAGTACGGCAGGCAATGCGCATAGTCCCACTCGTCCATGCCGGGATCGGCCGCCCACCGCTCGTAGTCGAGCGGATTGCCGCGCTGGAAGATCATCCCGTTGATGCTGCTCGAGCCGCCGAGAACCTTCCCGCGAGCGTGATAGATCCTGCGGCCGCCCATGTGAGGCTCCGGCTCGGACTCGTACTTCCAGTCGTAGAAGCGGTTCCCGATGGGAATGGTGAGCGCGGCCGGCATGTGGATGAAGATGTCCCACCGGTAGTCGAGGCGGCCCGCCTCGAGGACCAGCACGTGATTGGACGGATCGGCGCTCAGCCGGTTCGCGAGCGCGCTTCCGGCCGAGCCGCCGCCGACGATGACGAAGTCGTACCGCTCCCGCTTCATTTTGCCCCTCCTGTCCCCGCGGCCCCGGAGCACCCGCGGGATGCTATCTCGTGCCCCTTGCCCGCCAGGGAGAATGGTGCTGTGCTTCAGTGAAACGCTGTGATTGCCGCTCCCATGACCTCCGTTCTGGTCCGAGGCTCCACCAGGAAGTAGAAAAATGCCATCGAGAGCCTCCTTCGTCGCAAGGTGGTCACCCCGCATCGGCCGCAGGGCGGCCCGTCTCTACTTGTTGACGGGGCCCGCGACGGTCCTCGGAGTCTGGTCCGCTCCGGTCTGGCTGGTTCTGTTCCTGATCGGCCAGGGTTGGTCCAGGGTCAGCGCATATGTGGTCGCCGGCATCGGTTTCGCCTGCCTCGCGTTTGCGGCGATCTGCCTGCACCTCATGTACGAGGCACTGTCGGAGCGCTTCGGTTTCAAGGTCTCTTGGCGTAACCCGCCTCCCTACCGCTACAAGGCCTTCGGGGCGTGGTGCCGCAGCCGCGGGCTCGAGCCGGCCACGGGACGTCCGGTGGATGCCGAACTCCGGCGCGACCGGCCAGGGCTTCACAGCCGCGCGCACCGCGCTCGCTCGCGCACCAGTCGATGACCCGCGCGTGCACTCGAGTGGGTGCCGTGGGCGGCGGCGACATAATGTGAGCCCCAGGGGCGCGGGGCGAGGCGGTAGAGGCCACGCGATGGTCCGAAGGAGGGCAGGGTGATCAACGCCGGCGATACCGGTTTCGTTCTGTTGAGCGCCGCGCTCGTGATGGTGATGACGCCGGGCCTGGCGTTCTTCTACGGCGGCCTGGTGCGCAGGAAGAACTTCCTCGCCATCATGATGCAGAGCTTCATCTCGATGGGCGTCGTCACGGTGCTCTGGGTGACGGTGGGCTACTCGCTCGCCTTCTCCGGGAACGTCGGGGGCGTCATCGGCAATTTCTCCTGGACGCTCTTGCAACACGTCGGAGCCAAGCCAGGTCCGTGGGCTCCCCACATCCCGGCTCTCGCGCATTTCATCTTTCAGGAGATGTTCGCCATCATCACCCCGGCCCTCATCACCGGCGCCTTCGCGGATCGCGTTCACTTCAAGAGCTACCTCAAGTTCCTTGTGATCTGGAGCTTGCTCGTTTACGTGCCGATCGTGCACTGGATCTGGGGCGGCGGGTTCCTTGCGAAATGGGGCGTCCTCGACTTTGCCGGCGGCATGGTCGTACACACGAGCGCAGGCTTCGCCGCACTCGCGTCGGTGTGGGTGGTCGGAGCGAGGAAGTTCGCGCCGGGCGAGAAGACGCTCCCGCACAATGTGGCCTTCGTAGGCCTCGGCACGGGGTTGCTGTGGTTCGGCTGGTTCGGCTTCAACGGCGGTTCGGCGCTTGCCGCCAACGGCGTCGCGGCACAAGCGTTCGTCAACACCGACATCGCTGCGTCGGTTGCGATGTGCACCTGGCTGGCCATCTCGTGGTTCAGGTCGGGCAAGCCCAGCTTGATCGGCGCATTCACGGGGGCCGTCGCAGGGCTGGCGTGCGTGACCCCGTGTGCCGGGTACGTGCCGACCTGGGCGTCGTTCTTGATCGGACTGGCCGCGGGCACGATCTGCTATGGCGCTGTCGAGTTCCGGAACCGTATGAAGTGGGACGATGCGCTCGACGTCTGGGCCGCTCACGGCGTCGGCGGGCTCCTCGGCTCGATCCTGTTGGGCGTGTTCGCGTATGTCTCGGTCGACGCGGCCGGCGCCAACGGCCTTGTCGCCGGCAACGCGGCGTTCTTCGGCAAGCAGGTCGCGGCAGCCGCCCTTGTCGCCGCCTACGCGTTCGTGGTCACCTGGGTCATCCTCAAGGTCCTGAACCGGTTCGAGGCGATTCGGGTGCCTGACACGGTCGAACTCGAGGGCCTGGACACCGAGATGGAAGAAGAGCAGGCGTACGTCTTGACCTGAGTGGCCGGCGGGGCCGGCGGGCGGTGGCGGGACCCGACGTGTGAAGACTTTTGTGGACCATGCCCACACAACTATTGACACGTTGCGCGCGGGGCAAGACTTTTGTGGGCTATGCCCCCCCACACAACTACTGACACGTGGCACGCGCGGGGCCGGCGGGGCCGTTGCGGGCCACGCCGCGCTGGGCCGGCCTCGCTACGGGTCGGAAGCCTCGCCCGAGCTCCCGGACTCGAGGGCCATGAGAATCGACTGGCGCCAGTCCTCGGTCTGACGGACCTGGTTGAAGGTGAACATGTGCAGGCCCTCGACGATCGAGGCGGGATCCGCCAACGCGACGCCGGTACGTTCGAGCAGGCGGCTCGGGTTGTAGCCCCCGGGCGCCCCCATCCGGAGGAACCATCCGGCATGTGCTGAAAGAAAGCGGGCGGACTCCCCCACGCCGATCTTGGTTGCCATCCTCAACAGCCTTGTGCGCTCGACCGGGCCCGCGAGGCCGAAGTAGATGGGCAAGGTGACGCCGCGCGCCCGTACTCGCTTGATCCAGCGCCGCACTGTCGCGGCATTGAAGCACAGATTGCTCACGATGTACGTCGCGTACTGGCGCTTGTCCCACATGGCCTGCACCGTGACGTCGTCGTCGATGCTGGGATGGCTCTCGGGGTATCCCGTGATCCCCACGCGCTCGAAGGGCCGTCCAAGCGCGTCGAGCTCGACGAGGAGGGATAGCGCGCTTTCGAAGCGGCCCCTCGGAGGGTCCGCATCGCCGGCCGGGACGAAAATGTCGTCGATCCCGCACGCGCCGAGCCGGGCCACGATCTCCTTGAGGTGCACCTCGTCGAGCACGAGGCGCGCCGAGACATGCGGCACGACGCGGTAGCCGTGCCCGCTCAGCCGCTCCGCCAGCCCGAGCGTGGCATCGAGTCCCCTGCTCGGCGACGCGGTCACCGTCATCGTCACATCGCGCGGCACCGACGCGAGCACGGCGTCCTCGACCGAGTCGGTCGGGATGACCTCGAATCGTGGGTGGACGAGCAGTGGACCAGCTGCCTTCAGCCCACTTCGCACACGTCCCCCTCATCGACGCCCGAGGGCGACGGTTCGCTCACACCGGAAGGACACTCGCCGGGGTCTGCCGCCGTGGACAGGAGCCGCTCGAGCTCGAGCTCGAGCCCGGCGACTCCGACCTCGAGAACCGTGAGCGGCAGGCCGAACAACCTCGCGACTGCACGAGCCTCGCTATGGAGCGCCTCGGTCCTTTCCTGGGCGAGCCAGACGACTCGGCGGTAATGACCGAAGTAGTCGCCCCACAGCTCGGGGTGACGATCCAGGCCCAGCTCGCTCACCACCGTCCGGCGAAAGCTGCGGACGAGGAAGTCGGTCAGCACGTAGGTGCCCGGTTCGTCGGCGAACAGCCTCTGGATCTCTTCGGAGCCCGCGAACACGTCGTAGCAGTGAAGCCCGCGGAGGCGGCCGAGGTGGAGGCGATCGCACACGCCGTCGAGAGCGCCGTAGGTGCCGCAGTCGGCGTAGGCCACCACGACCCGCCGGCCGCGGGACTGCAATAGCTTGGCGAGCCGCTCGACCGCGGGCGCGATGTGCCGAGGGCGGTTGTGCAGCAGCGGTGGGAGGGCGTGCAGCTCCACCTGCCACTGCCGGCGGGCGGCGATCTGGCGGATAGAAGCTCCCAGCGCTCCGCAGGCGATGACCGCCGTCGGCGCGATAGGCGGCTCTGCCGGCATCGACGCACCCGCCGGCCCCGTCGGCGCGCCGGGCGGCTTGGGCAAGCCCGCCGGCATCGACGCTCTCGCCGGCATCGACGCGATCGCCACCCTCACCGCCGTCGGCGCGCCGGGCGGCTTGGGCAAGCCCGCCGGCCCCACCGGCATCGACGCTCTCGCCGGCCCCGCAGCGATCGCCACCCTCACCGCCGTCGGCGCGACCGGCGCCGGCTCAGACCGGGAAAGGCAGCTGGTCGACGAACTGGTCGTTGAAGTCGCCACGGTCGGAGAGCTCGACATACTCCACCTCCTCGAGCAACGCCATGGCCCCTGCGCGCTCTCTCATGCTGAGCAACGCCATCTTCGCGCCCTCACCTGCCACGTTGCCCGCACTCACGACCCGCAGGACGGGGAGCTTGGGAACCAGGCCAAGGCGGATAGCGCTGGCAGGCGAGAGGTAGCTGCCGAAGGAGCCGGCGAGCAGCACCTGCTGGACGTCTTCTTCCTCGAGCCCGGCTTCTTCGAGGAGGATGTGCCACCCCGTCGCGATCGCGGCCTTTGCGAACTGGAGCTCGCGGACGTCGCGTTGTGACAGGTAGATCGAGCGTTCGACATCTCCGACGTCGCCGGTCCAGTGCAGCACGAAGACCCGCTCCTTGCCGAGCTGGGTTAGCCGGGCGCCAACGCCGGGCGCGAGCTCGAGCGCCTCTTCGTCGGGGACGAATCTCCCCGACGCGTCGAGCAGCTTCAGCTGGACGAGCTCGGCAACGGCGTCCACGAGGCCCGAGCCGCAGAGCCCTTGGGGCTCGACGTCGCCGATGACGCCGAGCTCGAGCTCGTCGGGGGTGATCCTGACGACCTCGATCGCGCCCGGCGCCGCACGCATCCCACAACGGATCGCAGCTCCCTCGAAGGCGGGCCCCGCGGGCGCGGCCGTCGCGAGCAGGCGGTCGCTGTTGCCGAGAACGAGCTCGCAATTGGTGCCGATGTCCACGAACAGGCGCATCCGCGAGTCACGGTCCATCCCGGACGCGAGGAGGCCGGCCACGATGTCGCCGCCGACGTAGGCGCCGAACGACGGGAAGATCACGGCACGAGCCCGTTCGTGGACCCGCACACCGACCTGGTCGGCCAGGATCTCGGGGAACAGCCTCGTCGACATGATGAACGGCGCTACGCCTAGGGGCTCGGGGTCGATCCCGAGCACGATATGGGTCATGGTCGCGTTGCCGGCGAGGGCGACCTCGTAGACCTCCGAAGGGCTCACCCCGCCCTCTTTGCAGACGGCCTGTGCGAGCTCGTCCAGCGCCTCGTGGGCGAGCCGGGTCAGCCGCTCCAGTGCCCGGTCGTCCATCATGATCGTGCTGATGCGCGTGATCACGTCCGCCCCGAATGGCTGCTGGGGGTTGAGCATCGACTGCACCGCCACGGGGGTGCCCGTCGACAGGTCGAGCAGCGTCGCGACGACGGTCGTCGTGCCGAGGTCGAACGCGATCCCGAAGATGCGCCCGGTCGTGTCCCCCGGCTCCACGTCGATCAGCACGTCGTCGACGACGACCGCTGTCACCTTGTAGTCGCTGGCGCGCAGCACCTGTCCCAGGCGACGAAGCACGTGCAGATCTGGGCGCAGCTCGAGGTCGTCGAGGCTCGCGAGCAGGCGCTCGAGATCGGTCGTCTGGTCCGACAGCGTCGGCTCGGTCATCTCGACGTATCGCTTTTGCACCGCCGGGCGCAGGATCACCTTGCGACCGACACCGACGGTCGCAGCTTTCGGGCGCGTCACGAGCGGCGGCACGTCGACGCGCAGGTCGGTGGCGACCTGGACAGCGGCAGGCCAGCCGCCAGCCGTTTCGGAGCTCGTCGGTCGAAAACGCCCGGGTGTCCAGAGGCGAGATGGGCGCGAGGCCGTTCAGCACCTTGACCTTGCACTTGCGGCAGGTACCGTGCCCCCCGCAAGTAGAGTCGATGGCGATACCGTTCCAGCTCGCGGCGTCGAACAGCATCACGCCGGGGGGGACCCGGACCTTGCGGCCGGCCGGCTCGAACGAAAGATCGAAGCGGCCGCGGCCGTCGTGAGGCGGGTCAGCGCCGCCGGTGGCGCTGGCACCGGTCGCGCCGTCGAGGGTCGCGTCGTCGAGCTCGCCGGCCGCTCTTGCAGCCCGAAGACTCGTCATGTACCTGCGGACGCCTGCTGGGACCGGTGGGCTGCGATCCAGGACGCTCCCCAAGGATCCCTGTCGAGAAGCAGGTCGGCCGCCTTCAAGGCGCGCACGAGGCCAGGCGTGCGCACGTCCATGATCGCGCTCGTCAGGCCAGACTTCATCGCCATGGATAGAAACGTCGCCCCGATCGTCAAACGGTCGGGCATCCCGAACGACACGTTCGAGGCCCCGAGCGTCATGTTCACGCCGAGCTCGTCGTGGATGAGCGAGATGGTCTCGAGGGTCTTGACCACGAGCGATGTGTCGGCGCCGATCGGCATCGCGAGCGGGTCGAGGACGATGTCCTCGATGGCGATGCCGTACTGGGTGGTTGCGACCTCGACGATCTTGCCGGCGAGCTCGAGGCGCCGCTCGGGCTGGTCGGGGATCTCGAACTCGTCGTTGGGCAGCGCGATGATCGCCGCCCCGTAGCGCTTCACGAGGGGGAGGATCGCCTCGAGCCGATCGTCCTCCGCGGTCACCGAGTTGACGAGCGCCTTCCCTTCATAGGTCGCCAGCCCGGCCTCCAGCGCCTCGATCACCGATGAGTCGATGCAGATCGGCAGGTCGGTGAGGCTCTGGATCAGCCTCACGGCTTTGATCATCAGGTCGACCTCGTCGGCGAGCGGAGCTCCCATGTTGACGTCGAGCACCATGGCGCCACCCGCCACCTGCTGAGCGACGTCGATCTCGATCCGAGACAGGTCGCCGGCCCGCAGCTGTTCCTGGAAGACCTTGCGCCCGGTGGGGTTGATGCGCTCGCCGATGATGCAGAACGGCTGGTCGTGGCCGATCACACACTGTTTCGACGCAGAGCGCAAGACCGTGTGCATGGTGCTTCCTCCGTCCCTGCCCGCTAGGCCGTTGCGACGGCGCGCCGGCGGGCGAGGAGGTCCTTGGCACGGTTGACGGCCGCTGACGCGTCCGAGGCGTAACCGTCCGCACCGACGGCGTCCGCGTACTCCTGGGTGACCGGAGCGCCGCCGACCATGACGATCACCTGATCGCGTAGGCCCGCCTTCTCGAGCGCGTTGATGTTCGCCTTGAACATCGGCATCGTCGTGGTGAGAAACGCCGAGAATCCGAGGATGTCCGGTTGGTGCTCGCGCACGGCCTCCACGAACTTCTCGGGCGCCACCTGGACGCCGAGATCGATGACGTGGAACCCGGCGCCCTCGAGCATGATGTTGACCAGGTTCTTGCCGATGTCGTGCACGTCGCCTTTGACGGTGCCCATCACGAACGTCCCGACCGGCTCGACGCCGGTCTCGGCCAGCAGCGGCCGCAGCACCTCGAGCGCGCCCGCCATCGCCCGCCCCGCGATGAGCATCTCGGGCACGAAGAAATCGCCGCGCTCGAAGCGTGCGCCGACTTCCTCGAGCGAGGGGATGAGCGCGTCGAACAGCATCGTCTCGGGGTTGAGGCCCATCTCGAGCCCCGCGTTCGTGAGCTCGAGAACGGCGGGAGCGTTGCCCACGAGCGTGGCGTCGTACATCTCTTTCAGAAGCTCTTCCTGGTTCACGCCGCACCTTCTCTCTGTGGCCGGTAGCCGAGGAGTGCAGACAGCGCGCCGGCCTCAGCCATGCACTGCCCGGCTACCTCGGTCAAACGGGACGATCCGAAACGGGTCGAGGGCCCCGAGACCGAGATCGCCGCGACCGTGGTGCCCCCGCCGCGCTGAACGGGCGCCGCGACGGCTACGAGCCCCGACTCGAGCTCCTCGTCGGCGACCGCGTACCCGCGACGTCGGACCTCGGACAGGTCCGCGTCCAGGACAGAACGCCGCGTGATGGTCTTGGGGGTCAGGCGTTCGAGCCGCCCGGCTGGGAGCACCGCCGCCCGTGAGGCGAGGAGCACCTTGCCGATCGCGGTGCAGTGCAGCGGCACGGAGCGCCCCAGCCAGTTCGTGCCGCCCAGCACGTAGCGGCTGTCCACCTGCGCGATCTGCTCCACCATGTTCCTGTGGACCACGCCGAGGTTGACCGTCTCGCGGGTGACCTCGCCGAGCCGCTCGAGGTACGGGTTCGCGACGGCCAGCAGGTCGGTCTCGGCGGTGCCACGCATCGCGTACCGGACGAACGCCTCGCCGGGCCGGAAGGCGCCGTTCGCCTCGCGACGTATGAGCCCGTTGCGCTCGAGCGCGAGCAGGATGCGCGACGTCGTGCTCTTGGCGAGGCCGGTCGACTTGGCGAGCTCGGTGAAGGTCACCGGGTCCGTCGCGTCCACGACCTGGCTCAAGAGCCGAGCCGCGCGGTCTATGGCTTGGGATCCGGTCGGTCTTGTCATAGCGCTCACTTGCACTTGTTCCACGTTACGAGACATAGTTCTACTATGTGAGTGTATTGTGCACTCGAAGGAGCGTCAAGAGCGGGGTCCCCGCGTGGAACGAGGTGGCGATGTTCGTCAACAAGATGGCCCGGTACGAGCTGCTTTCCCCCGACGCGCTCGAGATCCTCGAGCGCGGATGGCGCCGCATCGTGTCGGAGATCGGAGTGCAGTTCGTAAAGCCGGAGGCGGTCGAGCTGTTCCGCCAGGCGGGCCAGAGGGTCGAGGACCAGACGGTCTGGCTCGATCCGGACTTCGTGCTCGAGCAGGTCGCGAAGGCGCCGCGCGAATTCGACGTGCAGGCGCGTAACCCCGAGAACACGGTGCACATCGGTGGCGACCACATGGTCTTCAGCGGCGTCTACGGCCCGCCCTTCGTCAGGGAGGGCAGCGTCCGGCGCGACGCCACGATGACCGACTTCCGCAAGTTCACGATGCTGGCCCAGAGCTTTCCCGAGCTCGACTCGGCAGGGGGCGTCATCTGCGAGCCCAACGACGCGCCCCTGGACTCCCGGCACCTCGACATGATCTACGCCCTGCAGACGCTCACCGACAAGATCTACATGGGAAACGTCGTGTCGGGCCCGAACGCCCTCGACACGATCAAGATGACCGAGATCCTCTTCGGCGGGCGGGGCAACATCGAGAAGACACCGGCGACGATCTCGCTCGTCAACTGCAACTCGCCACTTCGCTGGGACGACCGCATGCTCGATGCCCAGTTCGAGTACAGCCGTGCCAACCAGCCGGTCGTGATCACACCCTTCCTTCTCATGGGGGCGATGTCGCCGGTAACGATCCCGTCCACGCTCGTCCAGCAGCTGGCCGAAGCGCTCTCGGGCATCGCCCTCTCCCAGCTCATCCGCCCGGGTTGCCCTGTCATCTTCGGGTCGTTCCTGTCGAACATCGACATGCAGTCCGGCTCGCCCTGTTTCGGGACACCCGAATCCGCGATCGGCCTGTTGTGCACCGGGCAGCTCGCAAGGCACTTCGGCCTGCCGTTTCGTACGGGAGGCGGCCTCACCTCGAGTCAGACGCCCGACGCCCAGGCCGGCTACGAGGCGCTGATGACCATGCTGCCGACCTTCCTGGCGGGAACGAACTGGATCATGCACTCGGCAGGCTGGCTCGAGGGGGGGCTCGTGAGCTGTTATGAGAAGTTCATCATCGACGTCGAGCTGCTCAGGATGCTGCGGGTCGAGTTCACCCCCCTAGAGATCGACGAGGCCGCGCTCGCGTTCGACGCCCACCTCGAGGTCGGCCACGGTGGGCACTTCCTCGGCGCCGAGCACACCATGACGCGCTTTCGCGACTGCTTCTACCGGCCCATACTCTCGTCGTCGATGAATTTCGAGCGTTGGTCCCGCCAGGGAGCGCTCGACGCGGCTGCCCGCGCGTCGGCCGTATGTCAAAAGACGCTCGACGAGTACGAGCAGCCGCCGCTCGACGAAGCGATCCGAAGCGAGCTCGAGGACTTTGTCAAGCGCAGGCGGGCCGAGCTCGGCGACTGAGGGAACCGGCGCGCTCGCCCCGGCGATCGGGCCGGCGCCGGCGGGCCGACCTGGCGACCGAGGCCCGGCGCGCTCGCCCCGGCAATCAGGCCGGCGCCGGCGCCGATCTCAGTCGTTGACCACCATGCAGCGAATGCTCTCGCCGGCCTTGACCGCCTCGAGCACGCGGGGAAGCTCCGCCAGCGTGACCTTGTCGGTGGCCATCGCATCGACTCTGAGCTCCCCGCTGTCGACGAGGGCGACCAGTCGTGGCACGTCGACCGCCGGCCTGGCCGAGCCCATGAAGCATCCGAGGATCCGTTTCTCGTAGATGAAGCCCCACGTGTCGATCCCGACGACGGTGCCCTTGGGCGGGAGCCCCACCACGACCAGAGCACCGCCCGCGGCGGTCACCGCCCACGCCTCTTCGATCGTGGGCGCGCTCCCTACGGCTTCGAAGGCAAAGTCAACCCCGCCGGGCGAGAGCCCGAGAATGCTTGCCCGCGCATCCGACGCGCTCGCGTCGACGGCGTCGGTCGCACCGACCGAACGGGCGAGCTCGAGGTTGCGCGTCCGGGTGTCGACCGCGACGATCATCGAGGCGCCTGCGATCCGCGCCGCCTCGATGACCGACAGCCCGACGGCGCCGCACCCGATGACGGCCACGCTCGCCCCTTCGGGAACCGCCGCGGTGTTGAAGACCGCTCCGGCTCCCGTCATCACCGCACACGACAGCAGCGCGGCGACATTGAGGTCGAACCGCGGGTCGATGCGCACCGCGCCGCTGGCCGGGACCACGGCGTGGGTTGCGAACGAGGACACCGCGCTGAAGTGGTGGATCACCTCATCTCCGGCGTGCAGCCGGCTCGTCCCGTCGGCGAGAGTCCCAGTCGCCGCCATCTGGCCGGCGGTGGCGCAAAGGTTCAACCGGCCGGCCCGGCACGCCTCGCAGTGACCGCACGAAGGCACGATGGACAGCACCACGTGGTCCCCCGGCACGAGGTCGACATCCCCGGGACCGACCTCCTCGACGATGCCCGCCGCCTCGTGGCCGGGCACGAGCGGCATCGGTTCGGGCAGTGAGCCGTCGAGCACGTGCATGTCCGATCCGCAGATCCCGGTCGCGGCGATGCGCACGAGCACCTCGCCATCCTTCGGCGGGTCGAGCTCGATCACCTCGATCGCCGGAAGCTCTCCCACGCGGCGGAAGACCGCTGCTTGGATTCTCACGTCTCCTCCTCCGGAGCTCAGCTGACGGAAATGGCGCCGATCAGCCGATTCGGTAACGGGCGATGGCGTCGTCGTCCAGCACGATCCCGAGACCCGGCCTATCGGGCACGACCAGATCGCCGGCGGCGTCCACCCCTATCGGCTCGGCGAGCATGAAGTCCCGCCGAGGCGGAACCCAGCTCGGCGGGTCGAAGGGATACTCGAGGAACGGGCCGCCTCCGACGCCGGCGGCAAGGTGGAGGTTGGCCAGCAGCCCTATGCCGTTCGTCCACGTGTGCGGGGAGAACCACCGCCCCTTGGCCAGCACGAGCTCGGCGAGCGTCCTCGCGCGTGAGATCCCAACCGCGAGCACGGCGTCGGGCTGGTACACGTCGAGCGCGTCGGCCTCCACGAGCGCCAGGAGCTCCGGGAAGCTCCGCACCATCTCCCCCCCGGCGACCCGGATCGAGCCCTGGGCGCGGAGCCCGGCGAGACCCTTCACGTCCGAGCCGTCGAGCGGCTCCTCAAGCCAGAGCACCTCGAGATCGGCGAGCTGCGCCGCGATGCTGCCGGCGGCGGCGGGGTCGAGCGGCGGCCGGACGTCGCCGGGCATGCGCCAGCCCTGGTTGAGGTCGACCATCAGCGTCATCGCCGGCAGTGCCTCACGCACGGCTGTGACCGCATCGATCCCGTCGGTGACGCGGGCGGGGTCGATGCGCAGCTTCATCGCCCGGATCCCCATAGCTGCGACCTGCTGCGCGATCTCGACGCGCGACGAGCCGGCTCGACGAGCGCGCCGCTCGATGCGTACACGCCCAGGCGGTCGGCGGCTCCTCCCAGGAGGCGTGCGACCGGCGCGCCGTAGACCTGGCCGGCGATGTCCCACAGCGCCGCCTCGAGGGGCCACGGGCGCGGGCCGTGGAAGGCGACGGTCTCGAGCGCCCGGACGTGTCGGCCGATCGCGAGCGGGTCCTCACCGACGAACAGTTGCTCATACGGCTCGAAACCGTCCATCGTGTCGCCGGACCCGACGCCGCGCACACCCTCGTCGGTGTCGACGAAAACCAGCGTCGCGCCAAAGCGCCGGCGAGGGACCGGGTCCCATGCCGCCGGGAACGGCGGATCGAGGGGAAGCTCGAGGTGGACGAGCTCGATGCCGGTGATCTTCATCGAGAGCGGTAGAAGGGGTTCCAGGGATCCTTGCCGGCGGGCAGGAACTCCTCGACCGTGGGCAGCCCCGCCCTTGCGTTGCGCAGGGCCTGGAACGTCGCCTCCGCGTTGTTCTCGTAGATCGCCTCGGCGTCGTCGGCTTCGGGGTTCACCCACACGGCCGCGATGAGCACGAGCTCGCGGCACCGGCTCGCGTCGACCGTTCCGTCCTCGAGAGCACGCGTGCGACTCCGGTCGCGACGCCGGCCTGTGCAGCTCCCCACGTGAGATCGCCGTGCGTCGACCCGGTGATCGCGGCCTTGTTCACGAACAGCGTCGGCGGTGTGATCGCCACCCCCGGCCGTCCGACAGCGACGAAGGGCGCGAAGCCGGCGCTCGGGCTCGCGAGCGCGCTCGCCCACGCCGTGCCGACGGGGCCGTCGCGCTCGCCGAGGACGGTGTTGACGTGGGCCGCGTTCTGGCCCGACCCGATGAACGACTCACCGATCTGCAACGCCGTCCTCCCCCCAGGGCCTCAGGACGCCCCGAGCGACCTCTCCGCTGTTCATATCCTCGAATGCGGCGTTGACGTCTTCCAGGCGGTAGCGGCGCGTCACGAGCCGGTCGAGCGGCAGCCGTCCCTCGGCGTGCAGGCGCAGGATCATCGGCATGTCGAGGCTCGGGCGGGAAGAGCCGTAGAAGGTGCCGGTCACGACCTTCTCCGAACGGACGAGCTCCTGACCGGGAAGCGCCACGCTCGAGCCGACGGGGGGGATGCCGACGGCGACGATCATCCCGCCGGGCCTCGTCGCCGCGAACGCCAGCTCGGTCAGGCGTGTCAGGCCCGCCGCCTCGAAGGCGTAGTCCAGTCCTCCGGCGGAGTGATCCACAAGGGCCTCGAGCAGACCGGGGTCGTTGCCGTCGAGCGCCACGGTGGCGCCTAGGTCGAGAGCCAGGTTGCGCTTGGACTCGACGGGCTCGACCGCGATGATCGTCTCGGCGCCGGCGAGGCGCGCCCCATGATCGCGGACAGGCCGACCCCTCCTGCTCCGAACACGGCCACGCTCGAGCCGGGAGTCACCTTGGCCTTGTTGATGACCGCGCCGATCCCGGTCATGACGGCACATCCGACGAGTGCGGCCACTTCGAGGTCGGTACCCGGCTCGAGAACGATGCACGACCGCGCAGAGACGACCGCGTGCCGGGCGAACGTCGACAAGTACGAGTAATGGTGGATCGGGACGCCGTCTCGAGACAGCCGGATGCCGCCGCCGGGCAGTGCCCCGATTCCCATGTCCTGTGTGGCGAACTCGCACAACGAGAGGCGGCCCTCCTGGCACCGGCGGCAACGGCCACAGGTCGGCAGCCACGACAGAACGACCCGATCGCCGACCGAGACGTTCGTCACGCCGGGTCCGGTCTCCTCGACCACGCCCGCCCCTTCGTGGCCGAGCACCGCCGGCAGGGGCGTCGGCGACGACCCGCTCACGGCGTTCCAGTCGCTGTGACAGACGCCGCTCGCCTCGATCCGGACTCGAACCTCCCCTGTTCCGGGCGGGGCGAGATCGAGTTCCTGGACGGCGAACGATCCCCCGATTTCGTCGAGGACCGCTGCTCTCGTCACGACGGCCATGCTAGGCGTCGACCAGACCATCCAAGACGAGCGACGCGGCCGCGGTGACGTCGGGTCCGAGGGGACGATCGGCGAGGTCGGCCGACAGGGCGGACCGGGCCCGCTCGAGCGCGGCGCGCCCGGCCGGCGTCTCCGGCACCGCGCGCACGAGTCCGATCGCGCGTACCGCAGCCACGAGCTCGGCGCCGACCACGAAGCCGAGCGCTTCGATGGCGGTCTCGAGCTGGTCGACTCCGATCGCGGCATGGCTCGCCAGTTGCTCGATCCCAGCCGAGACCGTCACCGGCCAGCACGACGTGCTCGTCGCGGCGAGCCGCAGGCGGTCCATGGCCGCTTGGGCGGTGTACTCGAGGATCATCACACCCGAGGCTCCCGGCGTCCCGTCGGTGAGAAACCGGCTCGCGCCGGTCATGGACGGATCGCAGGTGAGGCTGAGGCGCGCCAAGGACCCGAGGCCCACGCCGGCAAGCGTGTTGCGCAGATGGTCGAGCGCGCCAGCAAGCTCACTGGCGAGAAAGTTCCCGTTCGGGAGAGTGCCCTCGGACCCCTCAGCGCCGTCGGTCGCTCCGGGGCGTTCGCCGCCGTCGGTTGCGCCAGGGGGTCCACCGCCGACGATGAGCGGGTTCTCCGCCGCCGCGTTGACCTCCACCTCGAGTACCCCGACGAGCCGGTCGAGGGAGTCCTGAGCCGCCCCGTTCACCTGCGGCGCACAGCGCAGCCCGAAGGGATCCTGCAGGCGGGGGCCGGCGGCCTTGTCGCCGACGATCTCGCGTACCCGCCGCGCCGAGAGCGCCGGCCCGCGGAACGGGCGCGCCGCGAACACACGCGGATCGAACGCGGAGCGAGTCCCGTCGCAAGCGAGCAGGCTGAAGCCGACCACGGCGTCGGCCGACGAGAGTATTCGAGCCGCGTCGGTGGCCAGCAGCGCCGCCCGGCCGATCGTGCAGGCGTTGCTCGACATGAGCGCGAGTCCGTCTCCGGCGCCGAACTCGACCACTTTGCGGGGGCCCGCACCCTCCTGCCAGGCGCCCTCTCCTGCGAGCGCCAGACCGATCTCGGCCATCGCCGTCAGGTCGCCGGTCCCGATGCCGCCGACCGCGTGCACGACGGGACTCGCGCCGGCCTCGAGGGCCGCAAGCATCCCGTCGGCCACCGACGGGTGAATTCCCGAGCCTCCGGCGAGCAGCTGGTTCACGCGGACCACCATCAGCGCCCGAACCTCCGCGGGCCGGAGCTCGGGCCCGACGCCGCCGGCGTGGCTGCGGAGGAGGGCGAGCGAGTGCTGCCGAACGCTGTCGTCGGGCACGGGCTCGACCAGGTTCGCGCCGACCCCCGTCGTCCAGCCGTAGACGGCCTCACCGCCGGCGACTGCGCGCTCGAGCGCGCCGCCAGGAAGCCTCGAGGCGATCAAGGGCGGCTGGGGCGGCGACCACCTTCGCGCCGAAACGGGCGACGGCCGTCACGGCCGCAACCGTGAGGCTACCTCCGTCGAGCTCGACCGCCTCGCTCGCCGCCCTGACAGGACGTCTTGTCACGCGTCGCGAGTTGGCAGGCCAGCGGCCTTCCAGGCGCGAAAGCCACCATCGAGATCCGTGGCGCGACGCAGACCGAGGTGGCGGAGACTCGCAGCGGCGAGGCTCGAGGCATAACCCTCCGAGCAGAACACGATGATCTGAGCGTCATAGCGGGCCAGCTCGAGGATGCGGGCGTCGTTGCGTGGATCGAGGCGCCACTCGAGCACGTTCCGTCCTATGACGACGGCGTCGGGAATCTCGCCCTCCTCGCGGCGCTGTTCCACCGGCCGGATGTCGACCAGGGTTGCGCCGGCGGCTGACGGCCCGGTGGGCGGCCTTGGGAGACAGTCGTTCGATCGCCAAGCGGGCATCCGCGAGGAGATCGTCGACGCCCTGAAGGGACCGGTGTCGTCTCAGCTCGCGTCGTGGTCCTTCCGGGGAGGTGACGACGACGGTCTCGTTCGCAACCAGGCCACGCGGCGTGAGCTCGTAATAGGTCATCGTCACCAGCGGAGGCGAGTAGGCGTGCACGCTGACGGCCGGAGCGGTGCCGGCGTGGCTGACGTTGTGCACGTGCGCCGGACCGAAGAAGATGAGATCGGATGCGGACAGCCGCCGCGTGCGGACACGATGGCCGCCCCCCGTGCGGAGCTGTTCGAGCAGCACCCCGTCGGCGACGCAGAACGAACCGGAGGACCCGCCGTGGTCATGCCAGTCGGTGTCCTGGCCCGGCCGCCAGGCGAGAAGCCAGACGTCGCACGTCTCCGAGCGGTGCAGGGGCAGATACCACCGGTGATCGGGGTCCTCTACGACGAGGTCCTCCCACAGCTGGCGATTCGCGATCACCGCTCCGGTGAGGACGCCGAGCTGCCGCGGCGGAAGGCGGATATGGCCGTGCAGGTACGGATCGAGAAACTCGGCGATCGCGCGCCGGCGCATATCGTCGATCTGCGGCGCGCCCGCTGGGCTGTCCTCCACCTCCAGCCCGACGTGGTCATCGGATGCGAGCATCGCTCCCCTGGTCACCTCAACCGCCAATTCGTTGGATCAATTCTACCGGACCGGAGGCGCGCATCGATGCCAGCGAGAGCCGGCTGGCGCTTCGAACCATCGATTTGAAACAGGCCGGCCGCCGGCGACCGGCGGCCAGCCCAAGCCCGCCGGTCAGGTCGTGGCGTTCCAGAGGAAGAACTGGCCCTGTGCCGTCGGGTAGACGCCCTTAACGTTCTTCGCGGTCGCGCTCAGGTAGTTGTACCAGTAGGCGAAGATGATCGGGGTCTGGTCGAGCAGGAGCGTCTCGATCTTGCCTGAGAGCTGCCGTTGAGTGGACAGGTCCACGGCCGCGACGAATTCCTTCGAGAGCTTGTCGTAGGTGGGGTTGTGGAAGCGGGCGGCGTTCCACGAGCCCTGCCCGGTCTTGTTGTTGATCGACTGCAGGGGCGCTTCCAGGTACACGTTCGGCACCGAGCGGGCGCCGTAGTCGACCAGGCTCATCTCCGCGTCCAGCCAGTCCGACTTCCCGAAGGTCGCGGAGCCGTAGTACTTCGTCGGGGTCTCGATCGTGAGCTTGATGTCGACACCGATCTTGGCTGCGTACTGCTTGACGATCTCCGCGAAGTGCGGCATCTCCTGGGTTGTCTCGGTGATGAGCGGGGTGGAGAAGCCCCTTCCGACCCCGGCCTTGGCGAGCAGCTGCTTGGCCAGCTTCAGGTTCTGCGCGCGCTGAGGGACGCTGTGGTTCGTGGACTGGAACACCGGTGCGAACGGGCTGTCGTTGCCGATCTCGGCCTGACCCTTGAAAAGCGCCTGGACGATGAGCGGCCGGGGCAGGCAGAGGGCGAGCGCCTGGCGCACGTACTTGCTCGTGAACGGGTGGACGTCGTTGCGCATCGAGAGCTCGCGGTGCGTTGCGGCATGCAGGCTGATGACGTTGTAGTTGCCGGTCAGCAGCTGCGGGCTCACGGAGACGGAGAACTGGT
Source organism: uncultured Acidimicrobiaceae bacterium (assembly GCA_963703655.1). Lineage (GTDB taxonomy): Bacteria > Actinomycetota > Acidimicrobiia > Acidimicrobiales > Bog-793 > CAVPFA01. The sequence continues at coordinate 448,631 of CAVPFA010000004.1, forward strand.
CCATGCAGTCGATTGACCCGGCCTGGAGGGCCGCTGTCGTCGTCTGCTCTGTGGGGAAGAACGTGAAGTTCACCGTCGTGGGCTTCGCCTTGGTTCCCCAGTAGTGCGGGTTGCGTACCATCGTCGCACCCACCTCGGGCGTGTAGCTCGTCTGCATGAGGCGGCCGGTCCCGGGCCACTTCGTCTGGTAATTGGCGTAGTCGAAGCCCTTCGGGACGATGATCATGTTGTAGTTGTCCTCGGTGACCGCATCGACGAAGCCTGCGTCGGGCGCCACGAGCTTGAAGCGAACGGTCGTGTCGTTCAGCTTCAGGACGCCGTCGGGAAGCAGCGTCCCGCCGAAGACCGAGAGTGCGTTCGCGGAGCTCTTGGGGTCGCATTGCGCCTTGAAGCTGTAGATGACGTCGTCGACGGTCATAAGCGTGCCGTCGTTGAAATGCACGCCGTCCCGGATCTTGAAGGTCCACTCCGACGCATCCGCGTTCGGGTGCCAGCTGGTGGCGAGCCATGGGTGGTAGACCAGGTTCTGGTCCACGAACACGAGCCACTCGCCGACGTTGCCGATCAGCTCCAGACCGCCCTGGTCGGCAATCGTGATCGGGTTGATGGCGGCGGCCGGCACCAGGATCCCGGCTTCGATCGTCCCGCCAGCCCTCGGCGTCGAGTGGACCGAGGGGATGGTCGCTGGGGACATTGCCCTCCTCAGCGAGGTCGAGCTGCCGTGCGCGGCAAGGATGCCGCCGACCAAGGGGAGCGACATTCCGAACTTGGTGCCGCGCCGGATGAAGTCGCGGCGCGACAGGCGGCCGTCCAGGAGTTCGTCGATGAGGTGGCCCTCGATGGGCCCCGCCGCCCTGCGGATCGGGTCGAGTCGTTCGTGGTCAATGTCCATCGGGGTCCCCCTGTTCAGATGAAGCACGGGTCGCGAGCAAATTCAAGCAACGGCAAATTCAAGCACAGCATTGTCTCCACAATCAAACTGAAACAGTTTCTTCACGAAGTTCTCCGCTTTCGGCCCCTCGGCTGGTCATCGGTTCCTGCGCTCGGTGGGGAGAACTTACCCCGTCGGCGCTGCGGCGGGCTCCGGGACCGCTTGAAGCCTGCGGAGCTCGGCGAGAGGTATGTGGCAGCTCATCATGTGAGCCGGCTCGACCTCGACGAGCGGCGGCTCGGTGGACTCGCACAGGCCGCTCGCCAGCCGGCGTGGACAGCGGGTGTGGAACACGCAGCCCGAGGGGGGATGCGCCGGGCTCGGGATCTCCCCGGTCAATTTGATCCGCTCGCGCCTCTGGCCGTCGAGGCTCGGCACAGCCGACAGCAAAGCCTCGGTGTAGGGGTGATGCGGGCCCGAGAACACGGTCTCGGCCGCTCCGTACTCCATGACCCGGCCGAGATAGAGCACGGCGATCCGGTCGGCCAGGTACCGCACCACGCCGAGGTCGTGCGAGATGAACACATACGTCACCTGCTCCCGGCTCTGGAGGTCGGCGAGGAGGTTCAGAATGGCTGCTTGGACCGACACGTCCAGAGCAGACGTCGGCTCGTCGCACACGACGACACGCGGGACGCCGGCGAAGGCGCGGGCGATCGCCACCCGCTGCTTGAGGCCGCCGGAGAGCTGGGTCGGACGAAGCGGCAGGTGGCGCTTTTCCATCCGCACCGACTGCACGATCTCGGTCAGACGCTCTTCGCGGGCGGCGCCCGACAGCCCGGCCAGCTTCGAGAGGGCCCGGCCGATCAGGTACCGGACGCTGTGGCGGCGGTTCAAGGCAGAGTCGGGGTTCTGGAAGACGATCTGCAGCGCTTTGAGCTGGTCGCGGGTGCGGCCGGACGAGGTGGAGCCGAGGTTGCTGCCATCGAGCTCGATCGACGCGCCCTGGTCCGGCGGCGACAAGCCGAGCAGCACCCGGGCCAGCGTCGTCTTCCCGCTGCCCGACTCGCCCACCAACCCGAGCGTCTCGCCGGCGTGGATGTCGAGATTGACGCCCACAAGGGCCTGCACGCGCTCCTTGCGCACCGAGAAGGTCTTCGACACGCCCCTAAGGCGGATCACCGGGTCTGCGTCGAGGTCTCTCGGCGCCAATTGCACTTCCTCCGGTGTCGTCCTCGGCAGCGTCGCTGCGCGATCGTGGAAGTGGCAGCGCGAGGCGCGCCCGGCGCTCACCTCGTACATCGGAGGCGCCTCCGTGAGGCAGCGCGCCTCGACAAGCGCGCAGCGCGCGGCGAAGATGCAGCCCGACGGGGTCGAGCCCGGCGCCGGCAGGAAGCCGGGGATCGTGTCGAGGCGGCCGTGATCCTTGCGAAGGCCCCGGCGCGGGATGCAGCGCAGAAGTCCGACGGTGTAGGGGTGCCGGGGCTGCTCGAAGACTTCCTGCGCCGGGCCCTCCTCCACGATCTCGCCGGCGTACATGACACCGACCCGGTCGCACATCTTGGCGATCACGGCGAGGTTGTGACTGATGAACAGCACCGAGGTGCTGAACTCTTGGCGGAGCGATGCCACGAGGTCGAGGACTTCAGCCTCGACGGTGGCGTCGAGCGCAGTCGTCGGCTCGTCCAAGATGAGCAGCGCCGGCTCGGTGGCGAGGGCCATCGCGACGACGACCCGCTGCAGCATGCCGCCGGAGAGCTGGTGCGGATAGGCCTTGAGCACCCGGCCGGGGTCGGAGATCTGGACCCTGCGGAGCGCCTCCTCGGCCCGCTCGAGCGCCTCGCGCTTGTGGAGTCCTGCGATCTCGAACACCTCCGCCACCTGGCGTCCCACCCTGATCGAAGGGTTGAGGGCGCGGCCGGGCTCCTGGTACACCATCGACACCGTCCGGGCCCTCAGCATTCGCAGGGCGCCCTTGCCTAGTGAGCCGAGATCCTGGCCGTTCACGGTGATCGACCCCGAGCTCAGCCGACCGTTGCGAGGCAAATAGCGCGTGATCGCGAGCGCCATGGTCGACTTGCCCGAACCGGATTCGCCGACGAGCCCGAAGGACTCCCGCCTGCCGATCTGGAACGACACGTCTCTGAGGGCGAGGCGGTCGTTCCCGCGCACCTTATAGGTCACCTCCGCATGACTGACGTCGAGGGCGAGCGCCTGGCTGAGATCGGCCCCGAGGTCCGTGGGAGCTTCGAGGGTCACTGGACTACTACCGACTCGATGGAATCAGCCACGAGGTTGACGGCCACGACGAGGGTAGCGATCGCGAGCGCCGGGAAGAGCGTCTCCCACCAGTACCCGGCCGAGAGGTACTGGTAGCTGTTGGCGATGTCTGCGCCCCAGTCGGGGGTGGGTGGCTGGATCCCGAAGCCCAGAAACGAAAGGGTCGCGATGGCGAAGATCGTGTACCCGAGACGCACCGTGAACTCGACAAGGATCGGCGAGAGCACGTTCGGGAGGATCTCGGCAAACATCGTGTGGAGGGAGCCTTCGTCGCGGAGCCGAGCAGCCGCCACGTAGTCGAGCTCGCGCTCTTGCAGGACGGCCGTGCGCACGGTGCGGGAGATGAGGAGGGCGAACACGAACCCGATCACGAGGATGAGCGTGCGAGACGAGGGGCCGAGGGCCACCACGAACAGGAACGCCACGATCACCACTGGTAGGGCCAGCACGGCCTCCACCAGCCGGCCGACGATGTTGTCGATGATGCCCCCGAAATAGCCTTGAACGAGACCTATCGCGGTGCCGACGGCGGTGCCGAAGAGAGTCGCGAGCGGCGCGACGACGAGGATGTCGCGGGAGCCCGCGATGACACGAGACACCATGTCACGCCCGAGGTAGTCGGTGCCGAACCAGTGCGCGGCCGACGGCGCCAGGTTGAACTGGACGAGGTTCTGCGACAGCGGGTTGGACGGTTCGAAGAACTGACCGAACAGCGCGCAGACCACCCAGAAAAGGAGAATGATCGCGCCGACGAGGAACGTCCTCGACCTTACGAGCTGGTGCAGGTGCTCGCGCCGGATCTTGCCGACAGAGACGTCGAGAGCCCCCGCGGCTCCGCCGGAGCCAGCAGGCCCCGAGCCCGGCACGGCTGGGAGCGGTAGCGCCGAAGGCACGTCGAGGTCGACCGGGCTCGTCATCGATGGGGCTATGACACCTTCGCCGAGGTCACGGCCGGGCACTATTCGGACCCCTGGAGCCGGACACGGGGGTTGAGCAGCGTGTAGAGCACGTCGGCGATAACCGTTGCTACCAAGTAGACGACACCGATGATGAGGATGCCGGCCTCGAGCATCGGGAAGTCCTTGTCTGTCGCGGCGGTGAAGATCAATCTCCCGATCCCCTGGTAATTGAACAGCGTCTCGACAACGACGAGACCCCCGATCAGATAGCCGGTCTGCGTGGCGACGACGGTGATAGTCGGAAGCAGGGAATTCCGCAGCACGTGGCGGTAGATCACCACCCAGCGCGGGAGCCCTTTCAGGGTCGCGGTGCGCACGTAGTCCGAGTCGAGCGCCTCTACCGTGCCGGCTCTGGCCATGCGGGCGATGTACCCGAACAGCACGAGCACGAGCGGGATGGCGGGCAGGATCAGGTACTTCAGCTGGGTGAAGAAGGGGGAGCCGGGGGGCCACGTCGCCGTGACCGGGAGCACCTTCAGCCAGATCGCGAACACGACGATGAGCACGACGCCGGAAACGAACTCGGGGACCGTCGAGAACGACAAGCCGGTCACGCTGATGAAGCGGTCGAGCCGCCGCCCGAAGTTGAGGGCGGCGATGACTCCTCCGAGGATGCCGAGGGGCACGACGATGACGAAGGCAACCGCCGCCAGCTTGAGGGAGTGCCCGAGCGCGGTCGTCACGAAGGGACGGATAGGAAGCTGGAACTGGTAGGACGTCCCCATGTTGCCCCGGACGAAGTTCGACACCCAGCTCCAGTACTGGACGAAGAACGGGCGATTGAGCCCGAGCTTGGCGTCGTACACCTTCACGGCGCTTTCGGACGCGAACGGACCGAGCACCGCGCGGCCAGGATCTCCCGGCAGCACGTGAGCCGCGAAGAAGATGATCAAGCTCAGGAGGACCAGCGTGAGGATCGCCAGCCCCAAACGCTTCACAAGGAACCTCGTCAAGCCGGGGCCCCCTTTCCGCAGCCTGCGATGCGATCCCCCGAGGGGCCGTAAACCAACGCTACCAGGTGGGACACCCTAGCTGTGAAGGTCGAGCGGTTCAACGCGGGCCGCTTGTCGCATCCTCGCCTGTCCCATTCCGGCCTCGCGGTCCGGCGTCTCGATGCGGGCCTCGCTGCCCGCCTCGAGCGTGGTGACGAGGTTGCCGCCGAGGGCCGCCTCGCCGATTAGCTCGGCGACCCGGCCAGCCTCCGCGCCCTGGTCGCGGACGACCGTACCGTCCACGGGTGCGAACAGCGACCGCACGGCCGCAAGAAGAGGCACGAGCGGCGGCGCCGGCCGGCGGTCGGTGACGTAGAGCGCCTGGCTCGAGACGATGGCGACGATCGCGAGGGTCTCGTCGAGACACTCAGCCGCCCGGCGCTCCTTGCGGTAGGCGCTGAAGGTCGGCGAGGAAACGTCGTTCTGGGGGTCGTTGATGCTCGCGGGAAGCAGCGTGGGGGCCGCCGCGGCCCGCGCCTCTTCCGCGAACGAGCCCGCGATCCAGCCGAACAGGTTCGTGGCACCGCCGGCGGAATCGGGCGCGAAGCCCCGGGGATTGAGGAAATGAGGAAGCCCCGAGACGATGCTGAGATGCATCGCAGTGACCTGGCGCTCGGCCACGAGCGCGAGCTCGGCCCAGGCGATCGAGACCATCCCGAGCGCAGCCGGGGCCGCGGCGTTGTGGTATCCCCCCGTCGAGAGGACCCGCCCGAACGGGTGAGCCCCGTCCGGCGGAACGTAGACGGGGTTCTGTGTCACCGAACGGAGCGCGACGGCCGCGGCGCGTTCGAGCGCCTCGACCGCACGTCGCGCCTGACCGAGCACGCGCGGCACGATCCTGTAGCTGACCGGTGCCTGGTGGCCAAGTCGGTGCTCGGTCCCCGCCCCCTCGAGGTGACCGCGTACGGCACGCAGCGCGGCTGTCTCCTGCTCGTCTCCCCACAGGGACTCGAGAACCTCGTCGTAGGCGTCGAGTGGCGCCGCGATGGCCTCGATCGAAAGGGCGAAGAGCTGCTCGGCGTGGGAGAGGCGGTGCCGCGCGTGCAGCGCCGCGTCGGCGAGCAGCGCGGACGAGGCGGGAGAGCCGTTGATGAGCGCCATCCCTTCGCCCTCCTCGAGCTCGAGGTCGGACAGGCCCATCATCACGTGCCGCATCGGCAGGACCTCGCCGGCGCCGACCTGGCCGTCGAGAGGCACCTTCGGTAGCGGACCCTCGAGCAGGGCTGCGACACGCTCGGCGACGACCGGCCGAACCTTCGCGTTGCCCTCGACGAAATCCGCGAGCCGGGCGAACACGATGCCGCGCACGACCCGGTCGTCGAGAAACCCCCCGCCGAAGCCACGACCTGAGCGGCCGCTGAACGAACGAGCAAAGGCGAGCTGATCCTCGGGGGGGATGGTCACGGTTACCTCGAGGCCCGCGCGAGTCGTGACGCCGTAGAAGAAGGCCGACCGGTCCGAGTCCAGCAGCGCGACGAACGCTGCCCGCGCCTCGGCCATCGCCCTCCGGGCGACCGGGCCTATCTCCACCGCCTCGCCCATCGCGACGCGGCGGAAGTTCTCGATCGTGAAGTCATCGCGCGTGTCGACGACGACGGTCATCGGCCTACCTCCCTCGGCCACCCACCGGCTCGGAGGCAGGAGCGTACCGGTCCGAGCCGCGCGCGTGGAGACCCCGCAGCCTCCATGAGGAACAGAGGGCCTGCGCGAGCCGGCGACCTACCGGCCCACTGCCCGAGGAACGGTTCCCTCGTAGCGCAGCGACGGTCGTCAGTCCACTGATCGCGCTCGTGAGGAAGACCTCGTCGGCCGAGCCGAGATCGCAGAGCGCGAGCGGCTCGACCGAGACCTCCAAGCCGGCCAGCTCTGCGGCCCGGATCACGACCTCGCGTGTCGTCCCCGCCAGGATGCGGCCGTCGTCGGGCGGCGTCCGCACGACCGTTCCGAAGACGGCGAACACGTTGGCCCGCTCCGTTTCGAGGACCGCACCGTCCGTGTCGACGAGGAGGAGCTGCTCTGAGGTGTCGAGGCAGAGCTCGCCGCGCAGATCGAGCAAGATCCTGCGATCGTGCCATTTGTGGCGCCCGAGGCCCCCCGGCAGGACGACAGGCACCAACGTCACAGGACGGCCCGGCACGCCCGAGAAAGCCTCCGGCGCCGGCGAGGCGTCGAGCTCGGTCCCTAAAGCCCCGCCCGAGGAGGGCCACACGTGAACCCGGAGGCGCTGAGCGCCGGGGCGCGCAGCCGCCAGCTCGGTCACCTCGGTTCCGAGGCTGGCCGGCGGCTGCGATCCGTAGAGGCAAGCGACGCTTGCCGCGAGCCGGCCGAGATGGGACTCGAGGTCGACGGGCCGGCCTCCGACCACGAGCAACGTCTCGAAGACGCCTGCGCCGGGGTCGGGGTAGCGGTCGGGCTGCGCGGCTCCGGGCGGGCCGGCTCCGGGCGGGCCGGCTCCGGGCTGGCCGCCTCCGGGCGGGCCGCCTCCGGGCTGGCCGCCTCCGGGCTGGCCGGTTCGGGGCGCCGGCCGGGCTCCCGCAGCTCGCGCCGCATCGCTCGGCGGCCGTCCGGGCCACGAGCCCAGCTCCGACCCCACGGCCGCAAGCAGCGGCCGGGCCTTGTCAAAGCACTCCTCGAGCTCACGATCGGGGTCCGAGTCCGCAACGACGCCGCCGCCGACCCCGAGCCAGACCCTGCCCGACGCAATCTCGAAAGTGCGGATCGCCACGTTCAGCTCGAGGCCCGACAAGGGGCTCGCGATCCCGATGGCCCCCGTGTATACCTCGCGGGCTGTTGTTTCGAGCGAGCTCACGAGTTCCATCGCCCGGACCTTGGGCGCGCCTGTGACAGAGCCGGGTGGGAACGTGGCGCGCAGCAGCTCAGCGTCGGCTACCCCCTCGGACAGCTCTCCGGTCACATCCGAGACCAGGTGCCAGACGCCCGGGTGCTCCTCGGCTCTGCACAGCTCAGAAACTGCGACGCTGCCGTAGCGGCACACCCTTCCGAGATCGTTTCGCACCAGATCGACGATCATCACGTTCTCCGCCCGGTCCTTGGGGGAAGCGAGCAGGAGGTCGCGCTGGCGCGAGGACGGACCCTGGCGCTTGGCGGTGCCCTTGATGGGCGAGCTCAGGACGTGGCGGCCCTGTCGCCGGAGGAACAGCTCGGGCGAGAAGCTGGCAACCGTCGAGGACGGGTAACCGAGGTAGGCGCCAAAGCGCGGCCGTAGGCGGCTGGCGCCGGTACAGAACAGCTCGACCGGGTCGCCGCGGAACCCGGTTTCGAGGCGCGTGCAGACGTTGACCTGGAAGACGTCACCCGACCGGATGTGCTCGATGGTGCGGGATACCGCGAGGAGGTGCCTGTCCGGCGGCGGAGTCGGGAGAAACGGCCCGCACCCGAACGTGTGGTGATCCGGGCCGGGCGCGAGGGCGCGCCGCTGCCACTCGGCGAGGCGTGACTCGAGGCGTGCGGACTGCTCGTCGGACCAGAGCGCCTCGAACCACCACCGGCCCGAGGTGTCGCGGCGCAGCACGTGATCGTAAAAGGCGAGCATGGACCGCGGCACCGGCACCGGGCGGTGCGGCGGGGGCGGCAATCGCTCGACGAGACGGCCGAGGCCGTACCCGAGGTACCCGACCCAGCCACCGCCCGTCACGGCTTCGGGGCTTCCGGTGATCTCGGGCTGCTCGTCGAGGATGGCGAACGGATCGGCCGGGTCCTCGAGGACCAGTAGAGGGTCCGAGCCGATCAACGCGCCTCCCCCCGACCACGCGCCCACGAGCGCGAACGGGCAGGCATCGGCCGCCGCCGCCCTGAGCACGGCGGTCGGGCTGGCCCGCGTCGCGAGCGGCACCCGCACGGCGCGCGCCGAGGGCGGCGGGACGCATGCGGGCGTGCTCGCCCGCTTCAGCCCGGCGGTTCGCACTCTGGTGCTTCTCGCAGGGTCAGCCCTGGCGGTCAGGACCCGCACGGTTGATGGTCACCGCCAACATCACCCTCTGCTCGCGCTCCATCGCAGCGCGGTAGTCGTCCCAGTCAGGGTGCTCGCCGCTGATCGAGCGGTAGTAGTCGACGAGCCAGTCCATCGCTTCTGGCAACGGGATCACCTCGGCCGTGCCGTCGATCTGAACCCATGGGCCCCAGAAATTCTCCGTGAACACGCAAATCGACACGTTCGGGTCGCGGCGCACGTTCTTGGTCTTGAACGCCGTCTCGCGACTCGACACGGCGAGTCGTCCGCTCGCGTCGAGCGTGGCGGACACCGGCGAGAGCTGGAGAGTCCCGTCCGTCCGTCGAGTCGCAAAAACTGCCCGGTGGTTCTCCCGCACGAACTGCCTTGCTGCATCCAGGTCCATCCTGCTGACCCTAGTGACTTCCTCCGGCCGCTCGTGACTCGCCCGGCTCGGGCCACCGTTGCGAACCCGAATACACTTCGATTCTTGAAAGATCCAACTGTCGGGATCGTCCTCGTCGGCGGGCGGTCGTCCCGGATGGGATCCCCGAAGGCGCTGCTGGAATGGCACGGCTCCACCCTCGTGCGCCGGGTCGCCGGCATCGTGGCCCGCGGGGTCGACGGGCCTGTCGTGCTCGTCCGATCGCCGGGACAGCCGCTGCCGCGCCTCCCTGACTCGTTCGAGGTCCTCGACGACCTGGAGGAGGGACGAGGCCCCCTGGGCGGGCTCTTGGTCGGGCTGGAGTCCCTCGCAGGCCGTGGCGCCGTCGCGTACGTTTCCTCGACCGACGCGCCGCTGCTCCACCCGGCGTTCGTGCGACGCGTCGCCGGCGAGCTCACCGACGGTGTCGATGCCAGCGTTCCCTACGTGCGGGGCTTCCTCCAACCGCTCGCCGCCGCCTACCGAGTGGGCCTGGCGCCTGTCGTCGCGGATCTGCTGGCCTCCGGTCGGCTGCGCACCGCGTCCCTGCTCGAAGTCTGCCGCTGGAGGGAGCTCGACGAGCAAGCCCTTCTCGCCGACGTTGACGTCAAACGCCTCGACCCGGATCTCGACTCGGTGACGAACCTGAACGGCCCCGCAGAGTACGAGGCAGCCAGAGCCCTACCCGCACCCGAGGTGCAAGTCGAGTGGCCGGGCGGGTCGCGCGCCGCCAGCCCGGGACGAGTCACGATCCGCGCGGCAACGCTCGGCGCCGCGGCCGATGCGATCGGCGTACCTCTCGGCCGGCACGTCGTCGCGACGTTGAACGGCGCTCAGATCAGCCCGGACCCGGAGGAACCGCTCGTCGCCGGAGACGAAGTTTTCCTCGTCCGTGGGGAGGCGGGCCGCCACTGAACGGCTCGGGCGCCTTTGCGCAGGCCGCCTCTTGGGTTCGGCCGGCGGCTCATGTCTGGTGCGTTCGCGAGTGCGGAAGCCGAGGCAGAGGCGGCGAGACGTAGCCGGCCAGCTGACCGCCGTCGCCGGTCAGATCGGCCTTGTACTGGTCCGTGCCAGGTTCGACGACGCTGAAGCCGGTGTGATCCCCATCTCCGTTCACCACGTTCGGGCCCCTGGAACCGGGTGTATAGCTGACGACGACGGCGACGTGCTGGGCCGCCGAGGTCTGCAGGTCGAGCCCGTAGACGGCGACGTCTCCGGGTTGGGGAACGTAGCCGGACCCGATCGGGTGCCATGTACGGTGCGCGAAGCCCCATAGATAGAAGCTCACAGAGGCTGCGTTGATGTCGTCGGGCCCGAAGCCGTAGACGAACTGGACGCCGGCCTTGCGCCACGCCCAAGCGGCGAAGTCGGCGCACCATTCCTCGTCGCGGTTCGAGTTGGGGCAGTCTGCGGTTCCGACTACCCAATAGGCGCTGAATCGGTTGCAGTAGGTATTCGCAGGATCGGTCTTGTAGCCGAGTTGGCTCGTCACGAGCGCCACGATCCGGGCGCGTTGGGGAGACAACCTTGGCCCGCCGCTGCCGCCGAAGGCGATCGTCGCGATCACGATCAGGATGATTCCGGCGAGCGCAAGGACGAGTCGGCGCCGGCGCGGTCGCGTGCTGGGGCGCTGGCCGCGTAGGGACCGGGGTTCCGGTCCGCGCCGAGATTGCGGTACCGGGCCCGGTCGGGGCGCGACGCTCTCCGGGGCTCGTACGCATCAGGCACTTCTCAACTCTTGCGCGCCGGACTTGCGAGGAGGCGTCACCGCAGAGTTCTTGCGGGAGCTCGTCTCGCCGGAGATCGGCAAACGAGACCGCCGGCCGAGTCCATCGCCTTGCCGGTAATATCGACATGGCGCGGCCAGCAAGGGAGGCGCTTATGTGGGTGATCGCAGGGGTGCTGCTGGGTCTGGTCGTCCTCGGTTCACTCATAGGGTTCCACGCCGGCCCGCACGCACATGTCGTCGCTGGATCTTTGGGCGTGCTCGCGGCTGCGTGGCTCGTTTGGATGGCCCTCGAGGGTCGCTCGGCTCCCGTGCTGTGGGCTTTGCTAAGTGCCGACGTCGTCGTCTCCGCAGGCGTCGGCGTCCTGGCGTGGAAGGGGCTCTCCGTGCGATCCGTTGATGGCTCGAAGCACCACTTGACCTCTTTGGAGGGCGCCGAAGGCGTCGCTGTCGGGGACCTCGACCCGAACGGAATCGTTCGCGTCAACGGCGAGACCTGGTCGGCGACCGCGATGAACGCGAAGGTGCGCGCGGGGACTCTCGTGCAAGTGCTTCATGTGGACGGTCTGCGCCTCGAGGTGTGGGGGGATGAAGCCGAGCCAGCCGGCTCGGACGGCTCCAACCCCGCGGTCTCGGCTACGCAGGATCACCTGTGGTCGCTGAGCCCGGCTGATCTCGACGAGGAGAGTCGAAGAACGTGATCATTGGAATCATCGTGGGGATCGTCGTCCTGGTGCTTCTCGTATTCTCTGGGCTCTCGGTGAAGATCGTGCGCGAATACCAGCGGATCGTGCTGTTCCGGCTCGGTCGAGCCATAGGAGTCCGGGGTCCTGGACTCGTCCTGGTCAACCCGGTGACGGACCGGACCAGCTGGGTAGACCTGCGCGAGCTGTACCTGGAGATCCCCCGCCAGACCGCTATCACAAAGGACAACGCTTCGATCTCGATCGACTTCATCATCTTCTACAAGGTGGCCGATCCCTCCATGTCGGTCCTGCAGGTGCAGAACTTCGCGGGCGCGGCGCAGAACGTGGCCGCGACAACTCTTCGCAGCGTCGTCGGCGACATGGCGCTTGACGACGTCCTTTCCAAGCGTGAGGACATGAACGCTTCGCTTCGCGTACGTCTCGACGAGGTGACCGAGCGTTGGGGCGTGAAAGTGACGACCGTCGAGGTTCGCGAGGTGAACCCGCCTCCAGGTGTCCAAGAAGCGATGACTCGCCAGATGTCCGCGGAGCGCACCCGGCGGGCGGCCGTGACGGAGGCGGAAGGCCAAAAGCAGGCCGCAGTCACTCTCGCTGAAGGCACAAAGTCGGCCGCCATTCTTGCTGCTGAGGGGGACCGCCAGTCTGCGATCCTTCGCGCCGAAGGTCTCGCCTCGGCGCTCGAGCGAATCCTCACAGTGGCCCGAGGTCTCGACGCCAACACGATGCAGCTTCAGTACCTCGAGACACTGAAGCAGGTCGGCTCGTCTCCCTCGACCAAGCTCGTCGTCCCGATGGAGCTTGGCGGTCTGCTCAACGGATTGCGCAACCTGATTCCAGCCGGCCCGCTCCCAGCACGAACGGCCACCGGCGAGCCGGAGGCGGCTATCGGGCCGGCGGTGGCGATCGGGCCCGAGGTCGCTATCGGTGACGAGGTGGCTATGGGACTGGGGCTTTCGTCAGATGGGGACCTGGGCGACTAATCGCTGCCCGTTCCCGTAGGCGTCTTATCGACACCGCGCCAGGTCCAGCTCGCTATTGCGGTCAGCTAGCAACTAGATAGACTGCACCTCCGAGGTCCTCCAGGGACCGCGCGCGAGCCTTCCAGGAGGGGCAGTGGCAACCAGGCCAGCCGGCGTGGCCGTGGGTCGGCTGAAGGCGATCCAGGATGCGCTGAGCCCGAGGGAATGGGTCAAGGTCGGTGCGATGGCCGGCGCCGTGATCGGTCTCAACGTCCTCGGATGGGCGATGCTGCTCGCCGCCACGGGCCACCACTACCACCTGAGCAAAACGGACCTGTTCGGCCTCGGGACCGGTGTGCTCGCCTACACCCTCGGGATGCGCCACGCGTTCGACGCGGACCACATCTCGGCGATCGACAACACGACTCGCAGGCTCATGGCCGACGGGAAGCGCCCGCTCAGTGTCGGGTTCTTCTTCTCCTTGGGCCACTCGACGATCGTCTTCTTGCTGGCCGTGCTGCTCAACTTCGGAATCCGCGCCCTCGACGACCAGGTGAAGACCGGCTCCTCCGGCCTTCACCAGTGGACGGCCGTCGTAGGGACCTCGATCTCGAGTTTCTTCCTCTACCTGATCGCCGCGCTCAACATGGTCATCCTCGTCTCGATCGTGAGGGTGTTCCGCGATCTGCGCAGCGGCAAGTTCAACGACGAGGAACTGGAAGAGCAGCTCAACAAGCGGGGCCTAATGAACCGTCTCCTCGGAGGCTTGGCCCGGAAGATCGACACGCCGTGGAAGATCTACCCGGTCGGCGTGCTTTTCGGGCTCGGTTTCGACACGGCGACGGAGGTGGCGCTGCTCGTGCTGTCGGGAACCGCCGTCGCGAGCGGGCTGCCCTTCTACGCGATCTTGTCGCTTCCCGTACTTTTCGCCGCCGGGATGTGCCTGTTCGACACGCTCGACGGCTGCTTCATGAATTTCGCCTACGGGTGGGCCTTCTCGAGGCCGATCCGCAAGGTGTACTACAACATCACGATCACCGGGCTCTCCATCGCCGTCGCGTTCGTCATCGGCACGATCGAGCTCCTCGGTCTGCTCTCGACTGAGCTCACGCTGCGCGGCTCGTTCTGGGGGGCGATGGCCAGCTTCAACCTCAACCGGGCCGGGTTCATCATCGTGGGAATGTTCGTGGTCACCTGGACGGTGGCCCTCGCGATCTGGCGTTTCGGGCGCATCGAGCAACGATGGGACCAGTCCGCGGCCCTCGCTCGGGCCGAGGACGGCGCGACTCGCTCAGTCGAGACCGTCCATCGTGCCATCGTGGGAGAGGAGGCGCGGGTCCTCCTGGCTCATCACCTGGTCGACGAGTGACGCGGCCACATGTTCGGGCAGATCGCCGAGCGAGTCGACGAGGTCCTGGCGGATGGCGTGGGGCTCGAGGTCGAACGAGTGCGACACCGTTTCCACGCCATCGACGGTGTGATGCAGCAGCCACTCGAGGCGACCGGTCTCGCGGCTGACGCCGGCGTCGAGGCGCCAGTCTTCGGCCGTGAACGAGTAGGTGGGGCCGAGCCAGTACGAGTTCTCCATGGTTGCCCTTTCGAAACATCGTCGGCGCCCGACGGGTCGTCGCCGGCGTTTGGGTCGCGACGCTAGTGCCGCGGCCGCAGCGAGAAGCAAGAGAGGAAGAAAGCGCATGATCGTGCTCGCCATAGGTTCCATCACCAAGCCGGACGCGCTCACTCCCCACGTCAATGACGAAATGCGGGTCGTGGAAGAGCTCAAAGCCGAGGGAATCATGAAAGCTGTCTATCGGCGCGCCGCCGGGCCGGGGGTGTACCTCCTCCTCGAGGGATCCAGCATCGAGGCCATACGAGACCGAGTGGACACCTTGCCGTTTGTCGTCGAGGACCTCATGACCCTTGACTACGAGGAGATCTATGAAATCTAGGTCCGGGGAATGATTGTGCGGAGCGAAGCGTCAGCAGTTGGTCAGCCATGCGTGGCGGCAACGGCCATCTGACTCAGACCAGCGCGCTGACGCCGCGCTTGGCGAGCTGATCGGCGATAATCAGCCGCTGCACCTCGCTCGTGCCCTCCCAGATGCGCTCAACCCGGAGCTCCCGGAAGAAGCGCTCCGCGACGTTCTCGCGCATGTAGCCGCGGCCGCCGAAGATCTGCACGGCCCTGTCGGCGACCCGGTTCGCCATCTCCGAGGCGTACAGCTTGACCATCGACGCATGTGCGTGCTGGACCTTGACGTCGATGCCGGCGTCGATTCCCCGGGCTGTCTCGTAGACGATCGCGCGCGCGGCGAACAACTCCGTCAGGCTGTCGGCCAGCATCGCTTGCACCAGCTGGTAGTCGATGATCGCTGATCCGTAGACGACGCGCTCCTTCGCGAACGCGGTGGCCTCCTCGATCAGTCGCTCGGCGGCGCCCAGGCACCGCGCCGCGACCATCACCCTCTCGAAACGGAACCATTCGTAGGCGAACGCCATGCCGCCTCCCTCCTCCCCGACGAGATGCGACGCTGGAACCCGGACGTCCTCGAAGGCGACGATCGGATGGTGGTGGTCGATCGAGTGCGAGTACGCCGGCGTGCGGACCACTCGCACACCCGGCGAAGGCAGGTCGACGATGAACATGGCGTGCTCGCCGGCGTGCGGTCCGTCGGTGAGCTTGGCCTGGAAGAAGGCGTAGGTCGCGTCGTTGAACGACGTCACGTGCCACTTGACGCCGTTGAGGACGTACTCGTCGCCCTCTCGCCGGGCGGAGGCCACAAGGGCGTCTACGTCCGAGCCGGCGCCCTCCTCGGTGATCGCGTAGCACTCGGAGGCTTCGCCGCGCACGCCGGGGATGACCCACTTCTCGAGTTGGAATTCGGTCGCCACGGGCGGGAACCACTGGGGCGGGGTGCTCACCATCCATCCGAGCGCGTTCGTCGCGCGGCCGACCTGCTCCTGAACGAGAACCTGTTGGAGCATCGTGTAGCCGCCGCCGCCCAGCTCGGCCGGCATGTTGGTCGCGAGCAGACCGAGCACGCGGGCGCGCTCGTGGTGCCTGGCCTTGATGTCGGGCGCGAGCACGCCGCCCGCCATCTCGGCTTCCACCTCGTAGGGAATGACTTCGTCGATAAGGGCGCGTGCACGCGCCTGCACCTCAAGGTCGGGAGGGGTCAATTGGTACATAGAGCGCTCCTGTTCGGCGCCGGCCGGCTGACTGGCCGTTCAGTCTACGTGGGTCCGGTTCGTTCCTGGCTACTACGCGCGTCGAGTGCCACCGCGCCTGACGGCCCGGCGTCCCGCCTGGCGACGACGAGTGCGTCGAGGGCCACCACGCCGAACGGCCCGCATCGAAGCGGGTTCACATCGAGAGCCTCGAGGCCGTTGCCCAGCTCCTCGGCGAGGATCGAGACCGACGCGACGGCGTCCACGACGGCGTCGAGATCGGCCGCGGCCTGGCCGCGAGCGCCGTCGAGCAGTCGGCGGACGGATATCCGGTCGATCAGCCGGCGAGCGCGGTCGCGGTCGATCGGCGGCAGCGCCACAACCCGGTCGCTCATGAGCTCGACCAGAACCCCGCCCGCGGCGACGACGACGAGAGGGCCGAGGCCAGGGTCGCGGACGACGCCGAGCGCCACCTCGACACCGTCGGGGGCCGTCGCTGCGACGAGCACCCGCTTGCCGAGCCGCTCGGCTAGCTCCTCGAAGGCGGCGGCAACCTCGGCCTCGGACGCCAGACCGAGCATGACGCCCCCCACGTCAGATTTGTGCGCGATCGCCGGCTCGTCGGTCTTGAGGACCACGGGGTAGCCAATGGAGCCAGCGGCCTCGATCGCAGCTGCGCGGTCGGTCACGGCAACAGCAGGGACGGCCGCGATCCCATACGCCGCCAGCAGCGCGAAAGCCTCGGCCCCCGAGACCGAGCCCGAGGCGAGCCGGCCGAGCCACCGTGCCCGTCGCACCGCGTCAAGACCGGCAAGGGGCTCGGCCGAGACCGGCGCCGGCCGGTCACGCCACTCGAGCAGGTGCTTCAAGGCCAGCAGCCCCGTTCGGGTGCCTTCGAGCACCGGCACCCCCGCTGCTCGGATCCGCGCCGCTGCGGCCTGGTCGATCGAGCTGTGAAGGTTGCTCATGACCGCGACCGGCTTGCTCGTCGACTCGAGTACCTCGGACACGGCGAGCGGGGTCTCGTCGTCGTCACCGAACTCGGGATACAGGTCGAGACACAGGGCGACGGCCGCGACGGAGTCGTCACGGGCGAGGGCGAGCATCGTGCCGGCGAAAACCTCTCGGGAATTTGACCCCGTGCCCCAGACGTCGAGGGGATTGGCTGGCTCGAGACCGGGCTCGAGGAGGTCGGCGAGCCGCTCGTGGGTCGCTTCGGAGATCGGCGCGAACCGAACCTCGAGTGAGTCTGCGAGGTCGACGACTAGGGCTCGTTCGGCTCCCGAATCGTGCACTGTCGCGATCCCGCCGGATCCAGAGGTTGGGGGCGCGCGCCTGCCGGCCGCGAAGAGCTCGAGCGTGTCCGACATCTCGTCGAGATCTCGGACTCGAAGCACGCCATAGGCGTCGAAGAGCGCCTCCCAGGCTCCGTCGTCGCCGGCGAGCGCGCCGGAGTGGGCGGCCACCATGGCGCGCCCCGTCGGCGAGCCGCCGACTGTGAGGGCCACGACCGGGATCTCACGCTCGGCCGCGCGCGCGAGGGCCGCACGGAATTTCTCGGGCTCGCGGAGCGTCTCGAGAAGCAACGCCACGATCCCGGTCTCGGGGAGGTCGAGCGCGTAGTCGAGGTACGCGGCGGCCGAGGTGACAAGCTCCTGGCCGGCCGAAACGGCGAGAGTGAAGCCGAGGCCCCTGTGGCTGCGCAGCAATGCGGAGAACGCGGAACCCGAGTGGCTGACGAAGGCGACCGGGCCTCGAGGCAGCGGATCGGGTTCGAGGTAGCCGATCGCGGCGCAGCCCGTAGACGAGGTTGACGAAGCCCATGCACCCGCCTCCGCACAGGGCCATGCCGGCGCCTCGGGCGATGGCCGTGAGGCGCTCGCGCAGCGGCGGACGGTCGCACGCCGCCAGGCCCTCCTGCAGCGCCGGGCCCTCGCGCGTCGCCAGGCCCTCCTGCAGCGGCGGGCCCTCGCGCACCGCCAGGCGATCGCGCAGCGGCGAGCCGGCCGGGTACCCGGCATCGTGGGCACTGCCGAAGATCAACGCCGACCGGTCGCCGCGCGAAGCGGCTCGCTGCAGCTCGTCTTCGAGGACGCTGTCGCGCACGCCGAGCAGGACGAGGTCGACAGCTCCGGGAACCTCGTCGAGCGACACCAGGCACTCATGCCCGAGCACCTCGTCATAACGGGGATTCACCAGGTGGAGCTCGATAGGCGCCGCACTGCGTGAAAGCTCGGTCACCATGTGCAGGCCGAAGCTGCCCTCCCTCGCACTGGCTCCGACCACCGCGACCGAGCGTGCCTCGAGCATGGACAGCAACGAGGCGTCGGCCGCCTCGGCCTCTTCCCACATCACAGCGCCGGTCGCGGTCTCGTCTCGGCTCACCCGTCGCGACGCAGGAGCCGGGCGGCTCGGCTCCCTGCTCGGTCGACGCGCCTGTCCGCGATGGCAGCCTTTGCGGCTTGCCAGCCTGGGATGCCGCAAACGCCGCCGCCGGCGTGGGTGGCAGAGCTCGCGTAGTAGAGCCCCTTGATCGGGGTCCGGTAGTTCGCGTAACCCGGCGCGGGCCTCATGTGGAACAGCTGCTCGAGGGAGAGCTCGCCGTGGAAGATGTTGCCCCCGATCAGGCCGTACTCGGTCTGCATCTCATGGGGCCCGACGATGTCCCGGTGCAGGATCGAAGCCTTGAAATTCGGCGCGAGCTCGTTGTAGCAGTCGATCATCCGGTCTGCGTACGCCTCGAGCTCGTCCTTGTGAGGCTCCAGGCTCCAGTCGGCGGGTACCCACTGGGTGAACAACGACATGACGTGCGTGCTGTCCGGACACAAGGTGCGGTCGTAAGTCGTGGGGATCACCCCGTCGCTGAAGGGACGCGCGGCGGGCCGGCCCTCGCGGGCGTCTTGGAACGCCCGCTCGATGTACTCGACCGAAGGCGCCATCTCCACCGACCCCGTGTGGTGCTCCTGTAGGCGGGTCCCGGGGTCGGCAACGAAGCTCGGGAGCTCGCTCAGGGCGAGGTTGATCTTGACGACGCCGCTGCGGCTCTTCCAGTGCTCGATGTCGCGGACGAACTCGGCCGGGAGCTCGTGGCTGGCGATGTGGTCCAAGAACGCGGTCTTGGGGTGAAGGCTCGAAACAACGATTGGCGCCGAGATCTCCTCGCCTTCCTCGAGCACCGCTCCGGTGACCCGGCCGCGCTCGACGAGGAGCCCCTCGACTTTGGCGTTGGTCCGAATTTCTGTGCCGAATCCGATCGCCGCCCGCTTGATCGCTTCGGCGACGGCGCCCATACCTCCTTCGGGGAAGCCCCAGCTTCCGAGGTGACCGTCGCCGACGTCGCCGATGGAATGGTGGGCCATCACATAAGCCGTGCCCGGCTCGGAGGGGCCAGCCCAGGTGCCGATCACTCCGTTCACCGCCATGGCCGCCTTGACCTGCGGCGACTCGAACCAGTCGTCGAGCAGGTCGGCGATGCTCATCGTCATGAGGCGCGTGACACCCGCGATCGTCCGAACGTCGAGGCCCTTGTGACGCCAGGCCAGCCGGAGCGTCTCGCGCACGTCGGCCGGCTTGTGCGAGCCGATGTTCGGGGGGACGGTCAGCAACAGGGGCCCCAGCACCTCGGCCAGGCCGCTCATCCAGGCGTCCCATTTTCCCATCGCCTCGGCGTCCTTGCGGGACCACTTCGCGATCTCCTCGAAGTTGCGCCGGGAGTCATCGGAGAAGATCTTGATCGAGCCGCCCTCGGGGAACGCCTGGTAATAGGGGCCCATCGGGAAGATCTTGTAGCCGTGACGCGCGAGGCCGAGCTCCGAGATGATCGTCGGGGGCATGAGGCTCATCACATACGAGAGCCGGCTCACCTTGAACTCGGGCACGTCAGGCCAAGGAGACTCGGTCGTCGCTGCTCCGCCCGTCGTCGGCCGCGACTCGAGAACCAGGGTCGCCGCCCCCGAACGAGCGAGGTATGCGGCGGAAACGAGGCCGTTGTGGCCTCCTCCCACCACGATCGCATCGAACTTCGACGTCATTTTCCTGGCCTTCCGCGGTCCTTCGGGGGGCTTGACTGATCGTTCAGTCTAGGTGGCTGATACGTTGGCGGACAAGCGAGGCGAACGGGCCTGAGGCCAGCGCCGAGCCGGGAATCGACGATCGGCGGGGAGCGAGGATGGAGCGGTGGGCCTACCCGGAGACGAGCTGAACGGCGCTCCCGAGGTGCGCCGCGTTCAGATGGTCCGAGCAGCGCTCGAGGTCATCACCGAGCGCGGGTTTCCTGAGACTCGCATCGCGGACGTGGCCGAGCGTGCTGGTGTCAGCCCAGCTCTGGTCATCTACTACTTCGGGACCAAGGACAACTTGCTCACGGAGGCCCTGCGATTCTCTGAGGACGCCTTCTACGACCTCGGGGCCAAGCGGATGAGGGCAATCGCGAGCGCGAGGGGCAGGCTCGAGGAGATGGTCGCGCTGACCTGCCTGCCGGGCAACCTCGGGGACGTCACCGACTCCTGGGCGCTCTGGCTCGACCTGTGGGCCCAAGCGGCGCGCCATCCCGCCGTGGCCCGCGTGCGCGAGGAATTCGACGAGCACTGGCGCGAAACGTTGCGCACCATCGTGCGCGATGGCCAGGCCTCGGGCGAGTTCCGGGCCATCGACGCGGACGACTTCGCCGTCGGGTTCTCGGCCCTGCTGGACGGCATGGCGATTCAGATCGCCCTGGATGACCCGGTCGTGGACGCGCGCCGCGCGTTCGAGTTGAGCATGCGAGTTGCTGCCGCACAGCTGGGTTTCGTGTGGTCGCCGTCGGATCGCCCCCGGGCGTCGTCGCGCAAGGGAAGGCCGGCGAAGCCTGTGGGGGCGGCTAAGCCTGTGGGGGCGGCTAAGCCTGCGGGGGCGGCGGCGCGCCGGCGGGCGCGGTCGTGAGGCGGACGCCGGGGTCGCTCCCGGCCGTTCAAACACAAGGCCTAAGAACGCCGCCGCCCGAACCAATGAGCCCCTTGGGGCGGTCCGCAAACCGCGTTAAACTCTCGTTCAGTCAAGGCCGGGGGTGGAGCAATGGCTGGTGGTGAGATCCGGCTCGTCGAGCTGACAAAACGGTTCTCGGACGTCCGCGCCGTCGACGGCATCAATGTCCAGATCGAGAGCGGCGAGTTCTTCTCCCTCCTCGGGCCGTCGGGATGCGGCAAGACGACGACGCTCCGGCTCATAGCCGGCTTCGAGGAACCGACCTCCGGCACCATCCTGCTCGATGGGAACGACGTCGGGCGACTTCCTGCCCACAAGCGCAACGTCAACACCGTGTTCCAGAGCTACGCGCTCTTCCCGTTTCTCACCGTGGCGGAGAACGTCGCTTTCGGCCTCAGGTACAAGTCGGCCTCCAAGCAGGAGTCGGCCAAGCGTGTCGGCGAGGCGCTCGAGCTCGTGCAGCTCAACGGCTACGAGAAACGCCGCCCGGGCCAACTGTCGGGTGGTCAGCAGCAGCGGGTCGCACTGGCCCGTGCCCTCGTGCTGAACCCGGCGGTGCTGCTGCTCGACGAGCCGCTCGGGGCGCTCGACGCCAAACTCCGTCGTACCCTCCAGGTCGAGCTGAAGGCTCTTCAGGAGCGGGTTGGCATCACCTTCATCTACGTCACCCACGACCAGGAGGAGGCCCTCACCATGTCCGACCGCCTGGCCGTGATGGCCGGCGGACGGATCGCCCAGATCGGCACCCCCGAGGATGTGTACGAACAACCGGCTGACGCTTATGTCGCTGACTTCCTCGGCATCTCGAACCTCATGGAGGCCGTCGTCGCGCGACACGGCGAAGGATGCTGCTACATCAAGCTCGGAGAGTTCGAGCTCACCGCCGGCTGTGGCTCGATCGACGCCACGGGCAAGGTGAAGATCGCCGTCCGTCCCGAGCGCGTCCACCTCGAGCCGTTCGACTCCAAGGGCGTCAATCGCGTTCCTGCGATGGTGGAACGCCTCGTGTTCTTGGGGTCGGCTACCCAGGTCATCGTCCGGCTCGCCCCCGGCCCGAGGGTGCAGGCGCTCGTGCACAACGACGGCGAGCCTCTCGACTACGCGCAGGGGACGCCGCTTCAGGCGTACTTGCCTCCCGAAGCGGTCCGTGTGCTGCCGGAGTCGAACATCATCGCTGGCTCCAGTGCCATCGACGAAGACGGCTTGGCACCCGAGCCCGGCAGGTTCGACCTGGGCGCGGCGGTCCTCTCGGGCGCACCGCACCTGCCTGGCGAGTGAACCCGCGGGCCGGCCGGCTGCACTCGGTCGGCTGAATTCAGTCGGCTTCTCGAGCCGGCCGGCTGCGCTTGGCGGGCCGCATTCAGTCGGCCTTGGTCACATCCCGGCGATGTTCGCCAAGGCGCCTTCCGAGCCGGCTCCACGCTCACCGCGGGTCATGAAGCGGTAGGCGAAGTAGCCGAGCGTCGCCACGATGAGCGACACCAGGAGCATGATCGTCGCGATTGCGTTGAGAGCCGGACCGTTGTTGCCCCCACGGGTGGTCGCGTAGATCAGCACCGACACCGGCTGGGTCGCCGAGGACGACGAGAGAAGGTCCACGATCACGAAGTCGTCGATGACGCCGGCGAAGACCAGCACCCCGCTCGCAAAGATGGCCGGCATCAACAACGGCACGAGGACCCGCCGAACCGCCTGGAATCTCGAGGCACCCAAGTCGGCGGCGGCTTCCTCGTAGCTAGGCCCGATGGAGACCAGCCTCGCGATCACGATGATGGCCGGCCAGCTGATGTTCCAGATGACCAGGCCGAGGACTTCGGCCCACGTCCCGAGCTTGATCCCGGTGTACAGCTCGCTGAAGACCGAGAACAGCGCCACGCCGAAGATGAGCTCCGGGACGACGAACGACAGGATCATCACGAAGTTGAAGGTGGTCGACGTCCTCGTGCGCCACCGGTTGATCCCGATCGCGAACGCCACGCCGAGCGGCACCGTGATCACCGTCGTCAGCGCCGAGAGTCGAAGAGTCTGGAGGACCGCCTCGTGGTAGACGGCGCCGTGAAGGACCGAATTGATCGGGTCGCTGATGTACCACCTAAGTGAGAAGCCCTGCCAGACGCTCTGGGACTTCCCACTGTTGAAGGAGAACAAGACCGCGAGCCCGATCGGGACGATCGACCAGATGAGGTAGAGCCACGTGAAGCCCTCGAGGAACCAGGCGTGCCGCCACGGGTTCCGCCACGGCGGCCTGCGACGGCGCGCGGTCGGGAGCGGGCTCTCCGCTCCCGGATCCCGCGGCGAGGCTCCTACCCTGGTCGGGGTGTCGACGGCCATCAGGCTGCCCGGGCCGAGTTCGCGTAGGTCTGGAACACGTAATAGGCCATCAGCGGCAACAGCACCACTAAAAG
Source organism: uncultured Acidimicrobiaceae bacterium (assembly GCA_963703655.1). Classification (GTDB taxonomy): domain Bacteria; phylum Actinomycetota; class Acidimicrobiia; order Acidimicrobiales; family Bog-793; genus CAVPFA01. The sequence continues at coordinate 472,033 of CAVPFA010000004.1, forward strand.
GAGCAGGGAGAGGGCGCTTCCTTGTGGAAGCAGGCCCGGCGTCGAGAGCTGGCCGTCTATCAGGTTGCCGATCATCGCCGTGCTCGGCGTGGCCGAGAGCAGCTGGTTGGTGAAATAGTCGCCCATCATCGGCAGGGCCGTGATCAGCATGCCGGTCATGATCGTCTGCCGGCTGAGCGGCAAAGTGACGCGCGTGAACGTTCGCCACCTGTTGAGCCCAAGGTCGCGGCCCGCCTCGAGCAGCCGCTGGTCGATCCGGTCCAGCCCGGCGTAGAGAACCAGGATGAGATAAGGGATGTATCCGTAGACCAGTCCTAGGATCACCGTCGACGCCTTGCCGCCCAGCCAGTTCACCGGTTGACTCGTTATGTGGAGGTCACCGAGCACCCTGTTGATGTATCCGTTGGTCTGCAGAAGGTCGATCCACGCCAGCATGCGCATCATGTAGCTGACCCAGAACGGAGCGATGAGCAGCACTAGGAACATCACTTTGCGCCTGCCTGCCCACCGCGTGACGAAGTAGGCCGTCGGGTAGGCGATGACTAGCGAGAGGACCGAGGCGATCACGACGTAGACGACGGTTCGGACGAACGTCGGACCGATGAAGGCCCCGCGGCCGACGAGGTCGTGGAAGATGGCCGTGAAGTTCGCGGCGCTCCAGTGGAGCGGATTCCACGCCGGGACCGGCGACTCGAAGATATCGAGCGTCCCCGCTGCGATCGCGATCACGACGTAGAACGGCACCACGAACAACAGCACGAGCGTGACGATCCCGGGAGCTGAGAACAGTCCCCACACCCACCGCTGCTCGCGCTTGCCGCCAGCCTTGGGCGGCGCCGTCGTGCTCATGGGCTCGCCGTCGGCATCTGGCTAGAGCCCACCGGAGAACTCGAGCCAGTCCTGTTCCCATTGCACGTCGGTCGTCGGCGGGAGCTCCAGCTCGAAGAGGCCCTTGCGGAAGTAGGACGGGAGGACGACCGTCGACATGAGGCTCCGCGGCAGGATCTTCTCCTTTACCAGGAGCTCTGGCGTGCACCCGGTTAGGGGCTGGATGTAACCGTTGAAACTGATGTTCTCGACCACGTTCGGGAGATCGAGGAAGTAGTTGAGGAACAGGTGCGCGAGGACGGGAGCCTTCGACGTCGTCAGGACCACCATCGTGTCGTTCGCCACTGGCCCGACCCCGTCGGCCGGGAACCAGTAGCCGACGACCTCGACGGGCACGCCCTTGGGCATGTACGACGCAGCAGATGCCATGTCGCCCGACCACGCGTGGTGGATCCAGACCTGGCCGCTCGGCACGTTCGTGTAGTCGTTGTTGTCGATCTGCACCCCGCCGACCAGCGAGTTCAAGTCGTCGAGCGAAGCCTTCGCGAGCCGCAGCTGCGAGTCTTGTGTCGTGTTGAGGTCGTAGTTGCCGTTGTACATGAGCCCGAGGGAGAGGCCCTCGCGATAGTCGTCGAGGATGGCGACCTTCCCGGCGTACTTCTTCTGCCAAGGGAACCGATAGCCGTTCTTCCAACGGGCCGGATTGCCGTCGACGTGGTCCTTCCGCCACGCGATGCCTGTCGTGTAGACGGTGTAAGGCACCGTGTACCGCCAGCCGAGATCGTAGAAGGGGTCCTTGAAGTCGGGCCAAGCCTGGTCGATGTTGGGGATGTAGCTGTGATTGAGCGGCTGGATCAGCTTCGCCTCGATCAGCTGGCCGAGGTTGTCGGGGGTCGGTACGAAGACGTCGTAGTCGGCCTCGCCGCTCTTGACCTTCGCGATTGCCTCGGTGATCGTGTTGAAGGTGGTCCACTCGACCTTGCAGTTGTACTTCTTGGCGAAGTTATTGATGCAAGCCTGGTTCATGTAGGCGGTCCAGTTGAAGACCTTCAGGGTGGCGCCAACCTCCGGCTTGAGCCCGCCCGCGATCGCCTGGTTGTCCTTGAATATCGGCCATCGCACCGGGTGGCTCTTGCGTGGGAGCGGCAGGTGCGTGATCGTCGGGGTGGCGCCCGCGGAGCCGCCGCACGCCGACAGCATTCCGCCGAGGCCCGCGACACCGAGACCGGCTCCCATGCCCTTCAACAGGTCCCGCCGCGAGATGGGCGGAGTGCGGCGCCGGCCGTCGGAAGTCCAGCCCTCGCGTGGGTGGCTCACCGGTCCTCACCCCCTCTGGTGACTCTATGCCCTCCAGCCGCTGAACGGCCGATCAAAAAAGTCAACCATCATCTGCCCCGCCTTGCAACGCGCCCGGCGGCACCACGCCGCTTCACGCGCCGACAGCAGCCGCGAAACGTTCGAAGTTCCCGACGAACCGGTCGATATCGGCTTCATCGTGCTGCACGGAGATGAGCCACTGTTCGGTCTTCCCCCAGGGAGGCAAGAACACGCCGCCGTTGTGCTGGAAGAGCCAGTGGGCATGGTTGTAACGGTCGTCGACCTCGAGGAAGTCGCGGTAATTGCGGACCGGCTCTGTTGCGAAGGTGGCACATCCCTTCGCGCCGACCGAGACGACATGCGCTGGGAGGTCCCTGGCGACGATGACGCGGGTGAGCTCGGAGCTGACCATGGCGGACAGCTCCACGAGGCGCTCGTAGGACTCGGGGGTCGCAACCTCGGTCAGCATGGTGCGCGTCACGGCCATGGCGAGCGGGTTGCCACTGAAGGTTCCGACCATGTCGTAATCCCCGTTCGCGACGTGACCCATCACCTCGGCGCTGCCCCCGACCGCCGCCGAGGCGATCCCGCCTCCGATGGCCTTGGCGAGACAGATGATGTCCGGAATGACCCCTGTGAAGCCGGTCGCACCGCGGTAGCCCGAGGTCAGTCCGGTCTTCACCTCGTCGAAGGTCAATCAGCGCGTCGTGCGCGTGCAGGAGGTCCTTCAGGCCCTGGAGGTAACCCTCCTCGGGAAGGATGATGCCGGCATTCATCATGATCGGTTCCAGGATCATTCCGGCGATCTCGCCCGGGTGCTCCTCGAGCACGCGGGCGACCGATCCAAGGTCGTTGAACGGAGCGATGAGCGTCAAGGCCATGATCGCCTCGGGGACGCCGGAGTTCGCTGGAACGCTCGCCGGCCGGTCGGCGGGTCCGACCTCGGCGGCGTCGGGCGTGACGGAGACCTGCACCGAGTCGTGGTGCCCGTGGTAACAGCCCTCGACCTTGATGATGAGGTCGCGTCGGGTGACCGCCCTCATCAAGTGGACCGCTTCCATCGTCGCCTCGGTCCCAGAGTTGCAAAAGCGCCACAGGGGCTGGCCGAAGCGGGCAGCGAGCTCCTCCGCGACGACAATCGCGTCCTCCGTAGGCTGCGCGAAGTGCGTGCCCCGGGCGACCTGGGATCGCACCGCCTCCACGATCGCGGGATGGGCGTGCCCAGCGAGGCCAGCACCGTAGCCGCCGTGGAGATCGACGTACTCGGTCCCGTCCACGTCGTAGATCTTCGAGCCTGACCCGTGGCTGAGCCACACCGCCTGAGGACGCGTGATCTGCCAGCTGGAGGTAACGCCCCCGGCCAATGAGCGCCGGGCGCGCTCGATGAACGCCCGCGACGTGGGCTGGCGCTCGAGGAAGACCACCTCCTGCTCGGCGACGACCGAGTCGAGCCGGGAGGCAAGTTCCCCGGAAGTGGACAGGTGGACTACCACGATATTTCTCCGTTTCGGCGCTTTGGCAAAGCTGTTGACTGAATGTTCAGTCTAAGGAACGCCCGATCGTCTGACAAGCACGCGGCTGAGGGAGGGCCGTGGTTCCCGCGAGGGCTCCCGGCACCGCGCGGATCGGGCTGATTTACGGTCCTGCGGACGACGCGCGTATCGTCGCTCACGCAGCCTGAGAGGAGAGCCCACATGGCACACGAAGTACGAGGTGTCGTCGCCCGAGCAAAACGAGCACCGGTCGAGATGACAACCATCGTGGTCCCCGACCCCGGCCGAGGCGAGGCGCTCGTTCGCGTGCAGGCGTGCGGGGTCTGCCACACCGATTTGCATTATCGGGAGGGCGGGATCAACGACGAGTTCCCGTTTCTTCTCGGCCACGAGGCGGCCGGCATCGTCGAGGCGGTCGGGCCCGACGTCACCTCGGTCGCGCCCGGCGACTTCGTCGTGCTCAACTGGCGAGCCGTCTGCGGCGAGTGCAGGTCGTGCCGTCGGGGCCGCCCCCAGTACTGCTTTGCCACGCACAACGCCAAGCAGAAGATGAGCCTCACCGATGGCACCGTGCTCTCTCCCGCGCTAGGCATCGGCGCGTTTGCCGAGAAGACTCTCGTCGCAGCCGGACAGTGCACGAGGGTGGACTCCCGGGCTCGGCCCGAAGCCGCCGGCCTCCTCGGCTGCGGCGTCATGGCCGGGCTCGGCGCCGCGATGTTCACCGGCGAGGTCGGTCTCGGCGACTCTGTGGCGGTGTTCGGGTGCGGCGGCGTGGGCTGCGCGGCGATCGCCGGAGCGCTACTCGCGGGCGCCTCGACGGTGATCGGCGTCGACATCGACCCTCGCAAGCTCGAGCTTGCGACGCAGTTCGGGGCGACCCACACCGTCAATTCGGCCGAGGGAGACCCCGTCGCGGCGATCCGGGCACTGACCGACGGGCACGGCGCGAACGTGTGCATCGAGGCGGTCGGGAATCCGAAGGTAATGGAGCAGGCGTTCTTCGCCCGTGACCTTGCCGGGACCCTCGTTCAGGTGGGCGTGCCGACGCCGGACATGCGGATCGAGCTCCCGATGATCGAGTTCTTCGGTCGCGGCGGGCGCCTCAAGCCCAGCTGGTACGGCGACTGCCTCCCCTCTCGCGACTTTCCGGCACTGATCGACCTGTACCTGCAAGGGAGGTTGGACCTGGACCGTTTCGTGTCCGAGACCATCTCGCTCGACGATGTCGAGGAGGCCTTTCACCGAATGGAGCTCGGCGAGGTGCTGCGCTCGGTGGTTGTCATCGGCTCATGATTGGTCAAGTCACGACCAGAGGGGTTTTCAGTCTCGACGGACAGGACTTCGAGGTCGAGAACAACATCTGGCTGGTCGGCGACGACAGGGAAGTGCTCGTGATCGACGCCGCCCACGACGACCGGCCGATCGCCGAGGCGGTCGGGGGCCGTCGCCTCGTCGCGATCGCTGCCACCCATGGCCACAACGACCACATCAACGTCGCCGGCGCCCTCTCGGACGAGCTCGGCGCCCCGATCTGGATCCATCCCGACGACCTCATGCTGTGGCAGGTCGTCTATCCCGACCGGGCACCCGACGAGCTCCTCGTCGACGGGCAATGGCTGTCGGCAGGCTCGACGATGCTGCAGGTGTTGCACACCCCGGGCCACTCGCCTGGGGGCTGCTGCTTCTACGACGCCGAGGAGGGAGTCGTTTTCTCGGGCGACACGCTGTTCCGCGGCGGCCCGGGGGCGACCGGTCGCAGCTACTCCGACTTCCCGACGATCGTCGAGTCGATCCGGACCCGTCTGCTCACCTTGCCGCCCGAGACGCGGGTGCTGACGGGCCACGGCGAAGCGACCACCATCGGAGACGAGGCGCCGCACCTCGACGAGTGGATCGCCCGCGGGCACTGACGGGTTCGCTCTGCCTCGGTAGAGTGCGAGACATATGTCCGCCAAGACCTTCACCGAACTCGCCGATGGTGCTACGCCCAAGGTCGGCCTCGACACGATCATCGAGCGGGAGGTCCTTCGCTGCGGCGGAGATGCGATTCACTGTCGTCGGCGCGACTTCAGTGGAGCCGCAATCCAAAGCGCGCGCCGACCCTCAAGAGCTCGGGCATCTCGAGTGTGATTGACCGTCGTTCGAGTTCAGCGAGCGGAGTGCGGTCGAAGATGGACCAGCACTCCCAATCGCCGAGGCGTGAGACATAGCGCACGCCGCCGAAGGCCGGTTCGTCTGAGCCGAGGTCGACCGCGAGGTAGGTCCACTCGGCCATCGCCCGTGAGACCCGTCGATCAGCTCCGCGCACAATCGCTACGTCAAGCGTGTCATATCCGAGGTCGTCGAGTTCCTCCGCGAGTTCCTGGGTCAGGACGACGTGGCTCTCTACGACCTCGACGTCCAGAAAGCGGCATCCTGGATAAGGCTCTACCCGGACAGCAACACGTCGATGACGCCAGTCGGCCGGCACGCTGCCCGGCGCCATGAAGCCCCGTCGTCGCCAGTCGTCGTCGTCCTTCAAGACGGCCAACAAAGATGCCGACGGCCGAAAGCGGGCGAGGGTCTCTGCGAAACAGCCTTCGAGATTCGTGGCGAAGTAAAGCGTGCCCCAATCCGAAGAATCGAAGCGGTTACCGCCTGAGGGAAGATCGGCGTCATCGGGCTCGAGCCAACTTGGCCGCAGAGGTTCGTCGGCGCGGTCCACGCGCCAGAGGCCGGCGGGCGGAGGCCCGACGACAGAGAACTCGACCTCAGCCGCCTGCGACAAATGCTCGCGCCGCGGCCATGACCTCCCGGAAACGGTCCTCGGCGAGCGCCTCAGCCGGGGACTCGTCGTCAAGCTGAGGGTTGAGTCCGATAAACCAGGCCCGGACCGTGTGGGGCGACTCGACGGATAGGACAAGGTGAAATACCTGATAGGCCTCTCGGAGGCGCCGCTCCATCTGAGGTTGTGGACTGTTCTGACGCTTCGCCCATCGGCCAACACCCTTCGGGTCCGTGATGCCGGCGAGTAGGGCGGTGAGTCGCTGACCGAGGTTCTCCTGGAGATACCTTGCAACGTCCCCGATATCAAGACGCACTCCCTCGTTGTGTGCACGCGCGCGTACGTCATCCGGACTGCGGACCGTCACTGGACTCACCTCCACTTGGAACACTCGCTTCTGCCACCGACGATCCTAACAGACTCTCAACCTAATTTGCCAGGTTCTTTTCTACCTACGATCCACCTATGATTTTACCGCTCCGACCTTATCGCAGGTAGCTGTGGCGAAACAGAGCCGGACACGAGGACCGACACGGGCTGGATCTAAGAATGTCTAAGTAGCAGTCACCGGACCTTAGAAAGCGGCGGAGGCGCCGCACCTCGCCGAATGGATCGCCCGCGGGCACTAACGGGTTCGCTCAGGCGCTTCTGCTCAGCGGGCCGGCGCGCAGGGCCGGCGCGCCGGCGAGGCCGGCGGGACGGGGCCGGCGGACGGTGGGACGGCGAGGCCGGTGGGACCGAGCCGGCGGACGGGGCCGGCCGGCGAGAGGGCCACCCACATGTTAATACTTTTGTGGGCTACGCAGGCTGTTGCAGTTTGAACCGTGCGACCGACAGGGCGTTCCCAGGCGGTCAGCCATTGTCTTCGAGGCGGCGAGGGGAATCTTCGTCGGCCGGGCACTCGTTTCCAGGGTTGGGTCCAGGCACCCATCGTTTCCTCAGCCGAGATCAGGCAGTACCGCTCCGGCTCGGAACATCTTGGTGATGTTCTTGGTGGCGCAGATGAGCTTCCATTCGGCGTCGCAGGCGGCGAGCCCTCGCCGCATGAAGCGCCGATATCCCCGGTTCTCCTTGATGTCGCCGAACGCCGGCTCGACGGTGCACTGGCGCAGCCCGTAGAGAGCCGCGCCGTCCTCGGTACGCAGGCGATGCTCCATGGCCTCGATCGGCGAGGCTTCGGCCGGGGCATCGCCTTCGGCGAAGCCGAGCTCACGGGCCTCCCGGCGCAGCTTCCAGCTCTTGGTGGTGGCGATGAGACGGTCCGGCCCGTCGGTTCGCAGGTTGTCCTCGGAGAGATATCCGGCGTCAAACAGGATGGTGCCGATGGGTCCTTGGATGCCGGCGGCATCGAGGTCGGCCCGGGTGGCGGCCATCATCGGCACGCATTGGCCGACGTCGTTGTGGTCGTTTGTGAGCTTGGCGCTCAGCACGATGCCCTGGTCGTTGACGGCTGCCTGGGCGTTGTAGCCCTGCACCCAGCCGTTGTGGGTCTTCATGACCCGGGAATCAGGGTCTGTCATATTCAGACGTACCGGGGGCGGCGGCGCTGGCGGTGCCGGAGGCGAGGCCTTCATAGCTTCGAGGCGCCGGCGTGCCCTCGTGGGGCGACCACGCTCAGGCCGGGGAGGGTCTGGCGCTCCTGCTGCCCGAGCGGCATCACGCTGGTGGCGCCATTCGGCGTTGCGGGCGGCCTGATCGGCCACCGCTCGGAGGAGCTCGGCCTCGGCTCGGGCGAGAGGGTCGGCGCACTTGGGCGGCCTGCCGGTAACACCCTGGTGCTTGGCGACGGCCTCAGCCTCGGCTGCCGCCCGCTTGGCCCGGGCGGCCTCCTCGGCCGCTTGGCTCGATCGCTCCTGTTCCTCGATGGCTTGCAGGGCGGCGTCGAGGCGTACTCGGCGCGTGTCCGGGTCGACGAGATCGGGCGGGAGCTCGTCGCCACGCTTGGGGCCGAAGCGCTCGTCTTCTGTTGCGTCGGCGGCCACGGCCTCGGCCATCATCGTGTCCACCTCTGCCTCGATGTCGGCCCGGGTGCGGTTGGTCTTTCTCGACGCGTTGGCTGCCATCTTGGTGCCGTCGACCGCCACTACGCCGACGCTCGCCAGGCCGGTGGCGGCGCAGAGGGCGAGCACGTCAGTGAAGAGCTTGGCGACCAGCTCGTCGTTGTCGGATCGGAAGCGGGCGATGGTGGTGTGGTCCGGGGGGTGGTTGGCGGAGATCACCCGGTAGGCGACGTCGACCTCGCAAAGCTGCTCGATCTTGCGGCTCGAACGCTGCCCGGTGCAGTAGGCGTACACCAACAGCGCCAGCAGCATGTCGGGGTCGAAGGCCCGTCGCCCGACGCCGTCGTTCGGGTGGCGAGCGTGCAGGGAGGAGGTGTCGATCCTCTCCACCACGTCGAGCACGAACCATAGGAGGTGCCCAGCAGGGAGCCAGTCGCGCATGTCCGGGGGGACCAAGAACAACTGATCTCGGTCCGTTGGCAGATAGCTCAGCGCCATGAGAAATTCTCGGCGGTCAACAGAGCCAGGTGGTGGATCCCTGCCATTGAACGGGCTTCATTTTGCAACAGCCTGTACGGCCACAAAACTATTATCAGGTGGGACCGCGGCAGGGGTTTAGGCGACCACTCGACCGGCACGAACGACGGTGGCCACGAGGTCGACGCCCGGACGATAGGCAAGATGGGCCGGCGTCGGCGCGTCGAGAACGATCAGGTCGCCGCGAGATCCGGGGCCGAGCGCACCGAGGTCCGCACGGCGAAGGGCACGTGCGCCTCCCGCTGTGGCTGCAAAGAGAGCCTCGTCCGGCGTCATGTGCATCTCCCTCACGGCGAGCGCGATGACGAACGGCATGCTGGTGGTGTAGCTGGTTCCCGGGTTGCAATCGGTCGCGAGGGCGACGGACGCGCCCGAGTCGAGCAAGCGGCGCGCATCGGGGTAGGGCGATCGCGTCGAGAACTCGGCGCCCGGCAGCAGGGTCGCCACCGTGTCTGATGCGGCAAGCGCATCGATGTCCATCCCGTCGAGATACGTGCAATGGTCGGCCGACGCGGCGCCCATCTCGACGGCGAGGCGAACCCCCGGACCGCGCGACAGCTGATTGGCATGCACCCGAAGGCCGAGACCGTGGGCGCGCCCGGCTTCGAGGATCTCGCGAGCCGCGTCGGCACCGAACGCGCCTTCCTCGCAGAAAACGTCGCACCACTGCGCCTTCGGCGCGCAGGCGGCGAGCATCGAGCCGGTGACGAGCCGGACGTACTCGTCCACTCTTCCCCGGTATTCCGCCGGCACCACATGGGCGCCGAGGTAGGTCACCTCCTCGGCTACCGTCGCGGCCACCTCGAGGCACCGCGATTCGTCAGCGACAGTGAGGCCATAGCCCGACTTGGTCTCGAGCGTCGTGGTGCCCTGAGCCTCGGCTTCTCGTGCCAACCGGGCGGCAGTGTCCCTGAGAACCGCGTCAGGAGCGGCGCGCGTAGCGGCGACAGTGGTCGATATTCCTCCTGCGTCGTAGCGAGTCCCGGCCATTCTCGCAGCGAACTCCTCGACACGATCGCCGGCGAACACGAGATGGGTGTGCGAGTCCACGAAACCAGGAACCACGCACCGGCCGGCCGCGTCCAGCATGCGGTCGGCCGCCGGCGAGGTGCCCGCGCCTCCGATCCAGGTCACCAAACCGTCTTCGACGACGAGGTCGACCTCGCGAAGCTTTCCGAGCGCTCCGTCGCCGAGCTCGGGCCGGTTGGTGACGAGCAACCCGATGCTACGGACTAGAAGTGACCCGGCGGGTGGCCTCAAGTCGTTGCCCGCCGTTCGTGCAGGCTCCCGAGTGCGTCTTTCATCGCGCGCACGGGGTCCTCGATGAGCTGATGGCGCCCGGCGACGACGACTCGCCGGCCGCCGACGACGACGTCGGTCACGTCGGCGGCGCTCGCCGCGAACACCAGTGAGGCGACGACGGAGTCCGCGGTTGTCCCCGCCAGGCGGGGGGAGTCGAGTCCGACGGTCACGAAGTCGGCGAGCGCACCGGGGGCGAGACGACCTGCGTCCGGCCAGCCGAGCGCGCGATGACCGGCCGAGGTGGCGGCGCCCAAGAGCGCCTCGGGGGTGTGGATGCCCCGGCGGTAACTCACGAGGCGTTCGTCTAGCTCTATGCCCCGCGCCTCCTCGAAGAGATCCACCACAGCGTGGCTGTCGGACCCGACGCAGAGCGTGCTCCCGGCCATTGCCAGATCACGGGCAGGGCCGACGCCATCCGCGAGGTCGCGCTCGGTCGTGGGGCACATGCAAATTGCGACGCCTCCGGATCCGAGAACCCTGATGTCGGGGTCCTCGAGGTGCGTTGCGTGAACGGCGGTCGTCCTCCGCCCGAGGGCGCCCTCGTCATCAAGGACACGGGTGGGAGTCCGCCCGTACGCGGCCAAACATCCCTCGTTCTCTGCACGCTGCTCGGAGAGGTGCACGTGCAAGGGTGCCCCCCTCCCCGAAGCCCAAGCCGATACCGATCCGATCGAAGATAGGTCGACGGCGCGAACACTGTGCACCGCGGCGCCGATCCGCGCCGACGGGCCGCTCCGCAGATCATCGGCGCGGGCGGCCCAGGCGGCAGCGGACCCGTCCCCGAACCGTCTCTGCACGCCTTCGAGCTCGCGATCGAAGCCTCCCTTGAGGTAGCAGGTGTCGAGAAGAGTGATACGTATGCCGGCGTCGGCCGCCGCCGCGATGAGTGCGTTGCCCATCGCGTTCGGGTCACTGTAAGGCGTGCCGCCCGGGCCGTGATGCAGATAATGGAACTCCCCCACCGCCGTGACCCCGCTCACGGCCATCTCCGCGTACAACGCCCGGGCGAGCGCGAAGTAGCTCTCTGGGTCCAGCTCGGCCGCGATCGCGTACATCTGCTCTCGCCACGTCCAGAAGTCTCCCGGGCCGGCTTCGGAACGGCCCCGTAGCGCCCGGTGGAAGGCGTGCGAGTGCACGTTGGCCAGGCCAGGGAGCGTGACGCCGGCCAGGGCCACCGCGCCGTCCGGACGATCGCAGTCTGGTGTCACCCGGACGAGCCGGTCGCCCTCGACCTCGAGGAGCACCGATCCCGACACCTGGCCGTCTGCCGGATCTCCTATGAGTCCGAGCTCACAGTGGTAAGACGTCACCGGAGCCCGCCGACGCCTGCCCGGACGTCGGCGGCGCCTCGGTTGCCGATCACGCGGGATCGCCGGCGGCGGTCGCCGGGCCGTCGGCGGCGCTCGCCGGGCCGTCGACCGCGTCCATCGGTACCCGAACCCCGTAGGCCTCGGCGTGGCGGCGCGCCTCGGGGTAGCCGGCGTCGACGTGCCGCAGCACTCCCGTCAGCGGGTCGTTGGTGAGGACGCGCTCGAGCTTCGCCGCCGCGAGAAGGCTGCCGTCAGCGACGCTCACCTGCCCGGCGTGTACGGACCTTCCGATGCCCACTCCTCCGCCGTGGTGGATCGAGACCCACGACGCGCCTGACGATGTGTTGACGAGCGCGTTCAGCAACGGCCAGTCGGCGATCGCGTCGGACCCGTCAGCCATCGCCTCGGTCTCCCGGTACGGCGACGCGACCGAGCCTGAATCGAGGTGGTCCCTGCCGATCACTATGGGCGCGGCGAGCTCTCCCGACGCGACCATGGCGTTGAACTCGAGCCCCGCCCGATCGCGCTCGCCATGACCGAGCCAGCAGATCCGGGCGGGAAGCCCTTGGAAGGCGACCCGCTCGGAGGCCATGCGGATCCAGCGCGACATCGATTCGTTCTCGGGGAACATCCGGAGCATCGCCCGGTCGGTCGTCTCGATGTCGCGCGCCTCGCCCGACAAAGCCGCCCATCGGTACGGCCCCTTCCCCTCGCAGAACAAGGGACGGATATAGGCCGGGACGAAACCAGGAAAATCGAAAGCCCGCTCGTAACCGCCGAGCAGAGCCTCCCCACGTATCGAGTTCCCGTAGTCGAAGACCTCCGCGCCGGCGTCGAGGAAGCCGACCATCGCCTCGACGTGGGTGACCATCGACGCACGGGCCCGTTCGGTGAAGGCTCGCGGATCGCGCTCGCGCTCGAAACCCCAGTCCGCGAACGGGACCCCCACGGGCAGGTACGCGAGCGGGTCATGGGCCGAGGTCTGGTCGGTGACGACATCGACCTCGAGCCCCATCGACAGCAGCCTCGGGACGATTTCGGCCGCGTTTCCTTCCAGTCCGATCGACAACGGACGCCTCTCCGCCTTGGCCTCGAGCGCCTTGCGAACGGCGTCCTCGAGGTTGTCCGCCCCGACGTCCAAATATCGGGTCTCGATGCGCCGGCGGATACGCGACGCGTCGCACTCGATGCACAGCGCGACGCCGCCGTTCATCGTGACGGCCAGCGGCTGGGCCCCGCCCATCCCGCCGAGGCCGGCGGTGAGCGTCAGGGTCCCGAGGAGCGAGTCGCCGAATCGCTTGCGGGCGATTGCGGCGAAGGTCTCATAGGTGCCTTGGAGGATGCCCTGGCTCCCGATGTAGATCCACGAACCAGCGGTCATCTGGCCGTACATGGTGAGACCGAGGGCCTCGAGTCGGCGGAACTCCTCCCATGTGGCCCATTGCGGCACGAGATTCGAGTTCGCGATCAGAACCCTGGGCGCCCACTCGTGGGTCCGGACGACCCCGACGGGCTTGCCGGACTGCACGAGGAGCGTCTCGTCGTCGGCGAGTTCGCGCAGTTCACGCGTGATGGCCTCGAAGGCGTCCCAGGACCTGGCGGCGCGGCCCGTTCCACCGTAGACAACCAGGCTGTCAGGGTGTTCGGCCACCTCCGGGTCGAGGTTGTTCATCAGCATGCGAAGCGCGGCTTCCTGGGGCCAGCCCTTGCAGGAGCGCTCGGTGCCCCGAGGCGCCCGCACGAGCCGTGGACCTGCGCTCATCGCCGCAGCAACAGTTCGAGGAGCGCCTCGTGGATGCGACCGTTCGTCGCCATCCCATCGCCGCCGTCGGGCCCCGGCTTGCCCGTGAGATCGGTGAACCGCCCTCCTGCCTCCTCGATGATCACCGGCATCGGCGCCAGATCGTAGAGCTCCGCTCGCATATCGACCATCGCGTCCGCCCTGCCCGTGGCCACGAGGGCGTATCCGTAGCCGTCACCCCACGTACGAAGTTGAAGACCCGATCTCTTGAGCTCGAGCAGCACGTTCTCGTCCCAGTCGCCGAAGCTGTACGCGGCGAGGTAGCTCCCCGCCAGCCGGTCGCAGTCGCTCACCTGAGCGGGCGCGCCGTTGAAGTAGCAGCCCAGGCCTCTCGCGGCATAGACGGTCTCCCCGAGCGCCGGAACGTTGATCACTCCGACGGCGATGCCTTCCTCATCCTCGAGGGCTAGCAGGTTCGAGTAGAGGCCGACGCCGTGAGTGAAGGCCTTCGTCCCGTCGATCGGGTCGACGATCCAACGGCGACCTGTCTCGCTCGGTTTCTCGACCTCCTCTTCGCCGAGGATCCCGTCGCCGGGATGCCTCAGCTCGAGCTCCTCGCGGATGAGCCGCTCGGCCTGTCGGTCGGCTTGCGTCACCGGCGTGCCATCAGACTTCCAGTCGACGGCAAGACCGACCGACCGGAAATAGCCAAGCGTGAGATCGCCCGCCTGGCGGGCGATCTCCACTGCTTCCTCGAGAAGGTGGGCGAGGGGGTCGTCGGGCAGATGGCTTGGTTTCTCGACTTTGTCCATCGCGCAATCCTTCCTCGGAGGCGGACTCGGTTGGCAGTCGGCCCAGCGCCAATCCCGAGCCCTTCGATAGCACGCCTGGGACCGGGGCGTCATGCGCTCAAGGCCTCGTCGGGGACGGTCGATACTCCAAAGATGGCCCCGACCCCTCAGTCTCGCCTGGCTTTCCGCGCAGGACGATTCGCCGCCCTCGCATGTCTTCCAGTTTTGTTCGCGAGCATTCCGATCGGCGCGACCAGGACAGATGCCGCGGCGGTCGCGGCACCGAAGGGGCCACCGGTGCCCGGCGCGCCGAAATGCCAGATGTTCCCCGCGAACAACGTCTGGAACACCGACATCTCCAAGCTGCTTGTCAACAAGCACAGCGCCACCTGGCTGGCGCACATGGACACGTCGACCACCAACCTGCACCCCGACTTCGGGCCAAACGAGGGTGGCTATCCGTACGGGATCCCCTGGACGGTCATCAACCCGAGAACCCAGGCGTTCATCCATCTGAGCTTCCAATACGCGAGCGAGAGCGACAGGGGCCCTTATCCGTTCGGTCCGAAGACGCCCATCGAGGGCGGCGCATCTGCGTCCGGAGACCGTCACGCGCTCATGGTCGATCCCGCAACGTGTGTGCTCTATGAGCTGTACGACGCCCGCTACGTGTCCAGGACGGGCTCGACCGCCGGTTCAGGCGCCATCTGGAGCCTGAATTCGAACGCGCTGCGGCCCGCCACTTGGACCTCGGCCGACGCGGCAGGCCTCCCGATCCTGCCAGGCCTCCTGCTCTACCAGGAGGTGCTCTCGGGCAAGGTGGACCACGCGATCCGTTTCACGGCTGAGTGCACGGACGCCGCCTACATCTGGCCGGCGCGCCACGAGGCAGGGTCCTGCGGCGCCGAATATCCCCCGATGGGCGCGCGGTTCCGGCTTAGCGCCGGCTTCACCGCCTCGAAGATCTGCAGGGCCGGCTCACCGTACTGCGGCCAGCTGGCGGTGATCATCACTGCCATGCAGCACTACGGCCTGATCCTCGCCGACAACGGCAGCAACTGGTACTTCCAGGGAAGCGCCTACCCGCAGTGGCCGATCACACTCGTCGACATGATGAAGCAGATTCCGGCCAAGGACTTCGTCGCCGTCAACGAATCGTGCCTGCAAGTCGGCGCGAATTCCGGCGAAGCCTCGACCTCTCGCTGCCCGAAGGGCTGACGGGCGCCGAGCTGGGTCGGCGGGGCCGGGCTCGTCCGGCCGACGGCCCCTGGCGGGCCGGCGGGGCTCGTCCGGGCTGGCGGGGGGCTACTCGGCCGGCGGAGCCGGCGGGGGCGCCGCATGTCCAGCCGGTAGCCTGCTCGGACTGTGCCCACGACTCGAGCCACGACCCCCGACGGGGTCACCCTGGCGCTGCACGATCTCGGGGGCGAAGGCCGGTCCGCCCTCCTGGTGCACGCAACAGGCTTCCACGGCCGGGCGTTCGGCCCGCTTGCCCACTTTCTCGATGACCGATTCCATAGCGTGGCACCCGATCTCCGTGGGCACGGGGAGTCCGGGGTGCCGGCGAACTTGGATTTCGAATGGGTCGGTTTTGGGGCTGACGTCCTGACGGCGGTCGATGCTCTCAGGCTCGAGCGCCCTGTCGGCATCGGTCATTCCAGCGGAGGGGCAGCGCTTCTTCTTGCGGAGGAGGCCCGACCCGGCACCTTTTCTGCCCTCTATTGCTACGAGCCCGTCGTGATACCGCCGGAGGGCCCCCCGTCTGGGAATCCCAGTACCTCGCTCGCACGAGCGGCCCGGCAGCGACGGGAGGTCTTCGCGTCTCGCACTGAGGCCTACGACAATTACGCCTCGAAGCCGCCATTCAGCGTCTTGGACCCTGAAGCGCTCGCCGCCTACGTCGAGTTCGGTTTCGAGGACCTTCCGGACGGCACCGTCCGGCTCCGGTGCCGGGGCGAGAACGAGGCACTGGTCTACGAGGCGAGCCTCCGCCACCCTGGTTTCTCCCTGCTCACGCGAGTCAGGTGCCCGGTGCTGGTCGCTTTCGGCAGCGAGACCGACCATTTCGGCCCGGCCGTGCTCCGGCCGGTGGTGGAGCGCCTCTCGAACGGGCGCCTCGAAGAGCTCGCCGGGCTCGGGCATTTCGGGCCTCTCCAGCGACCCGCCACTGTGGCCGCCTCGGTAATCCGGGCTGTCGACCCACCCCCGGCGTAGCCTGGCCCCAATGACTCCCTCGGTGACCGACCTACCCCTCTTACCGCTCCTGCCTCTCCCGAGCACCCTCTCGCCCTCGAAGATCACGGCCTTTACGAATTGCCCACTTGCGTTCCGCTTCTCGGTCGTCGAGCATCTGCCCGAAGCGCCCTCACCGGCGGCCTTGAAAGGCACTTTGGTCCACCGGGCACTCGAGCTGCTCTTCACCAACTACCCCCGCGGCGCAAGGAGCAAGCCTGCTGCTCAAGCGGCCCTGGACGCCGCATGGTCGGAGCTGCTCGGAGGGGACGAGCTCGAAGGCCTCGAGCTCGACGAGAGCGCGACGGCTGCCTTCATCGCCGAGGCTCGAACGCTCGTGGACCGCTACTTCGAGCTCGAGGACCCCGACAGCGTCCGTGCCGTCGGGCTCGAGCTGAACTTGACCACCGAGCTCAACGGTGTGACCGTCCGCGGGATCATCGACCGCCTCGACGAGCTGGACGATGGCAGCCTCGTGGTCGTCGACTACAAGACAGGGCGATCACCGCGCATCGAGCAGTCGCGGTCGCGACTGAGTGGAGTCCAGATGTACGCCCTCATGTGCGAAGCCGAGCTGGGGAGACGGCCGCAAGTCGTTCGCCTCCTCTATTTGCGCGACAGAGTCGTCATTTCCGCGACACCGACGGATCAGGCCATGCGCGGCACTCGCCAGCGCGCCCTTGGCGTGTGGTCTGCGATCGAGCGGGCCTGCCAGCAGGACGACTTCCGGCCGAATCCGTCAAGCCTTTGCCGCCACTGCGCCTTCCAGGCGTACTGCCCGTGCTTCGGTGGCGACCCGACGCTCGCCGCCTCGGCGCTGGCGCCGTGCACGGGGGCGCCGGCGACCGGACAGACGCTCGCGGCGCCGGCGCTGAGGCAAGCGCCCGCCGCGACAGCCGCGCCGGCCGGGCCGGCCGGGCCGGCCCCCTCGGAGGACAACGGGCTCGCGCCGAACGGTTCGGCGTTGTCTGCCGCAGGAGTCGGCTCGGGCACCTTGTTCGGCTGATGCACTCGTTCATCCGGGCGCTCGACGCTCGCGTGGAGGACTTGTTCGCCCGGTTCCGCGGCAACCCGGTCGCGGACCGGATCTTCTACACCGCTTCCGCGCTCGGCGATTTCGGGCTGCTTTGGCTCGCCCTCGGACTCATACGCATCCTGCGGGGCAGGCCTGGAGACACCGGAGCGGGACTGCGGGCGGTCATCGCGACCGGCATCGAGTCAGTCCTCGTCAACGCCGGATTGAAATCGGTGTTCAGGCGGCGTCGTCCGAGGCCGATCGGGGCACACCCGTTGCCCTTCCGCCAGCCGCTCACGTCGAGCTTCCCGAGCGGCCACGCGACCGCCGCGTTCTGCGCTGCGACATTGCTCGCCGAAGATGAGAAACGGGCGCCGGTCTACTACGGCCTCGCGACCGTAGTAGCGCTCAGCCGTGTCTACACGAAGATCCACCACGCATCAGACGTCCTGGGCGGCGCCGCGATCGGCCTCGCGCTCGGTCATCTCGCGAGGCGTATCGTCCCCCTTGCCAGACCGGGACCCATCGGCAGGCATTAGGAGGGATCGTGAGTTGAGGGTCGGCATCGTGATGGGAAGCGATTCGGATGAGCAGGTCATGCGGGGCGCCGCCGAGGCGCTCGACGAGCTCGCGATCAAGTGGGAAATGCGCGTCCTGTCTGCGCACCGCACGCCGGACGACACCATCAGCTACGCCCGTAAGGCCGCGGACCGCGGCCTGGGCGTGATCATCGCGGGAGCCGGCGGTGCGGCGCATCTCGCAGGGGTGATCGCGGCCTCGACGACCCTGCCCGTGATCGGGGTGCCGATCGCGCTCGCGAAGCTTGACGGCCTCGACTCGCTCCTGTCGATGGTCCAGATGCCGCGCGGTATCCCCGTGGCAACCGTTGCTATCGACGGCGCCCGCAACGCCGGCCTACTGGCGGCGCGGATCCTGGCGCTCGACGACGATGGGCTCCGGGACGCACTTGTCGCACAGGCCGAGCAGCTTGCCGAGGGAGTTCGAGCACGCGACCGGGCGCTTCAGGAGCGACTCGGTCCCGCCTGAGTCAGGACGGAGTCGGCCCGGGCTCAGCCCCGTCCTTGTGATCGTCGTCGGCGGGCGGCGCCGCGGGCGTACCGAGCTCACCGGCGGCACCGGACAGAGGAGCGACCGCTGCTGGCTCTGCCTTGGTCGACGAGGGAGCCCGCACGGCAAACGGGCTGGCGTCATCGGCCGTACCGGGACGCCTCATGAACTCCAGAAGCTCGATCGGGATGGGGAAGATCAGAGTGGAGTTGTGCTCGGTGGCGACCTCGGCAAGGGTCTGCAGCGACCGCAGCTGCATCGAGCCTGGAGCCGAAGCGAGCATCGTGGCCGCCTCCGAAAGCTCTCTCGACGCCTCGAGCTCACCGGTCGCTGCGATCACCTTGGCCCGGCGCTCGCGTTCAGCTTCGGCTTGGCGGGACATCGCACGCACGAGCTCGGCCGGCAGGGAGATGTCGCGGATCTGCACCTCGTGCACCTCGACGCCGAAGCCCTGGGTGGACAAGGCGATCTGCGCCTTCAACTCGTTGTTGATGTCCTCTCTGTGTGCCAGGAGATTGTCGAGTTCGTGGCGCCCGATGATCGAGCGCAGGCTCGTCATCGCGATGCGCTGGCTCGCAAGCCTGAAGTTGTCGACGCCCACGACGGCGCGGACGGGGTCGGCGACACGGAAGTAGACGACCGCATCGACCTGCAAGGTGACGTTGTCGGCCGTGATCGCCGACTGCGGGGGGATGTCGACCACTTCCACGCGCAGGTTCACCTTGACGACTCGGTCGACACCGGGGATGCGGACGATGAGGCCCGGGCCCTTTGCTTGTGAGCGAATCCGGCCGAAACGGAAAAACACCGCCCGTTGGTACTCGGTCACCACCACCAGGAGGGAGCGAACGATGATCATCACGAGAACGGCGAAGACGACGACACCTCCGATGATGCCGCCAACCAACGCGTCCGAGGCCAGAACCATGATCTCAGTCTGCCATGTTCCTCGTGGGTGCAAGTAGGCGGACCGTCTCGCGCGCCGGGACGTCCGCGAACGGAAGAGGCATCAGGACCGGTGTCGTCACCCCGTTTGCCACATAGCGCTCTATCTGCGCCCGGCACTCGTCCGGTGATCCGTGCACGACAAGCTCATCGACGACATCGTCACCGATCGCCTCGACGGCGGCCTTGCGATCGCCAGACCGCCACAGGTCCCACATCGCCTGCAACTTCGGCCCCCGCCCGATCCACTCCTGAAATGCTGCGTAGACCTGCACGTTCAGGTAGGCAGCTATCAGCATCTTGGCTTGGGCCCGGACGGCTGCGGTGTCATCTGAGGCGCACACGTAGATGCGGCAGACCACTTCCTTGCCGGGCCCGACCTCGGGAATGATCTTCTTTACGTCCTCCGCCGAGAGCCAGTTGATGACCGTTCCGTCGGCCGCTCTTCCGGCGAGGCGCAGCATGCCCGGACGCAACGCCGCTACAAGGATCGGCGGTATGACCTCGGGCGGGCGCTCCAGACGGAAGCCTCGGACCCGGAACGTTTCGTACTCCCGGTCGACCTTCTCGCCCCGAAGTGCCTCCTTCAAGAACAGCACCATGTCCCGATTGCGCTTGTAGGGCTCCGCGAAGACCAGGCCGTTCCAGCGCTCCACGATCACGTCGGACGAGGTGCCGAGCCCGAACACGAAACGACCAGGTGCAGCCTCGGCCAATGTCGCCACACACATCGCCAGCGTCGCAGGCCCCCTCGTGAACGACGGGACGATGCCGGTGCCGAGTCGCAGCGAGCCCGTCCACGCGGCGGTCATCGCCAGCGGCGCGAACCCGTCGGTGCCGCTCGCTTCGGCGGTCCAGACGTCGGTGTAGCCGAGATCGACGAGCTCTTCGACGATCTCCCGGTGATCGGCCAGCGGGGTGCGATCGAATGGGAGCGTGACGCCGTATTTGGACATCGCGGAATCCTATGGCCGGGCCGAGGAGCGGTTTGAGGACTGGGGCCCACCGACTACCGTCGGTCTGGTGACGACGACTCTGGCCGAGCGACTCGGTTACGGTTCGGAGGACTGCGTGCTCGTCGTGAGCTGCGCCGAGCTCGGTGTGTTCCACGCCGGCAACGTCGCGATCTACGAGGCGCTGCGAAACGGGACGGCCACCACCGCGACCTTGATGGTGCCCGCACCCTGGGCGCGCGGTGCCGCGGCCCAGTACCGGGGCGAGGACGTGGGCGTCGGTCTCACGCTCAACGCCGAGCACGACCTCTACCGCTGGGGACCGATCACACTTTCACCGTCGTTGCTCGACGGAGACGGCGGCTTCCCGCGGACCGCCGCCGACCTATGGGACCACGCTGACCTCGACGAGGTGCGCCGGGAGTGCCGCGCCCAGCTCGAGCGGGCGATCTATTGGGGGTTCGACGTCAGCCACCTCGACGCTCACCTCGACGCCGTCCAACTGAAGCCGGAATTCTTCGACGTCCTCCTCGACCTCGCCGAGGAGTTTCGCCTGCCACTCCGGTTACCAGATGCCGGAGCACAACGGCTCGCCGGGTTCCCGTTTCGAGAGCTAGCCGCCGAACGGGGCGTCTTGTCGCCGGACCGGGTCATCTTGACCGGCGAGCAGGCCGGTCGCGGTGGGCCGGGCTGGGCGGTCAGCAGCGGGCAGGCAGCCGACGCCGAACGCGAGGACGCAAACTTATGCGAGGACGCAAGCGAGCAGGCGCAGCTCGTCAAGCTGCTCGCCGGACTCGAGCCCGGGATCACCGAGGTCTGCTTCCGGCCGGCGGTCGACACAATCGAGCTTCGCGCCGCGGCCCCCGACTGGCGGGAGCGCACCGCCGACCGCCGGCTGCTGGTGGACGAGGCGGCCGTAGCCGAAGCGGTGGACGCCGCAGAGGTGGAACTTCTCGGCTACCGCGCGCTTCGGGACCTCATGCGGGCCGGGTGAGCCCTCAAGCTCGTTGGTTTCGACGGTCTCCCAGAACGAAAACCATGGTTCGCCAGTGATGCCGGCGCGCAGTGCCGCCCAGACGGCGACTAGCCCTTTATGGTTGTGCTACTCTGTGACCACCGTGGGTAACAGTGTAGGCATAAGAGAACTGAGGCAGCAGGCGAGCTCCGTACTCAAACGAGTGATCGCTGGCGAGGTGATCGATATCACGCACCACGGTCATCCGATCGCGAGAATCGTGCCGCTTCACAACGGCGTCGTAGACCAGCTCATGATCGAGGGGCGAGCCACAGGGGTCGATGCTGACTTGATCGAGCTCCTTGACGAGCTGACGCTGCCTGCTGCGCCGGGCAAGGCCGAGCTGCCTTCGCGAGCCCTTCTCGATCTGCGCGCTGAAAAACGCTAGTCGTGGCCGGGACGTTCGCCTACGTCGATTCCTCTGCTTTCGTGAAGCTCATCGTCTCGGAGCCGGAGTCGGCGGCACTACGGCGCGAGCTCGCTCGGTGGCCCGGCCGGGTCGCCTCCACACTCTTGCGGACCGAGGCCGTGCGAGCGCTGCGCCGCTCAGGAAACGAGCATCAGGTTCCGAATGCGCGAAGGCTCTTTAGAACGCTTCACCTCATTCGGATCGATGAGCCGCTCCTTGACCGAGCCGGAGATGCTGGCCCGAGCGATCTGCGCTCGCTCGAGGCGATTCATCTCACTGCCGCCCTCTCGGTCGGTCCTGACCTCGCTGTCGCATTCATCTATGACGCCCGATTGAAGCGGGCGTTCGAGAACGTTGGGATCGACGTTTCCTCGCCGAATTGACGTCGAGGCATCCCGCCGAGGTTGGTGCCGGTCGGCGCCGGTCTGGATCTTTGGCCCGTGCGTCCTGCACGCGTGCCATGCCGGCCGCGTACTGCCCTCCTCAGAACTCGGTTATCGCCAAGATCTCGGTCTGTAGCTGCTTGTACTCCGCGGAGTTCGTGATCGGCAGCAACGCCATCAGCTTGGCCATGTTGCCCGTGACCTTCACGCGTCCCTGCATGAAGGCAGCGTTGGCGTCTAGCTCGCCCTTTTGGATGCGCATCGCGTCCTCGTAGGTCTGGGTAAGAGTCACCTCGGCTTCGGGCAGTTCACCGAGCATCGACTCGAGGAGCTTCCCGTTCTCGAGCAGCCAGTAGTAGCGGACCTCGCCATCGGGGCCGTCGGTGATCACGTACTGCATCCTCGCAGAGGCTCCAGGGCGCTCCGGCTGTCCCTCGGCGAGCTTCTTGCCCTCGTCAAGCCACTCCTGGGTCAGCCACTTGGCCATGTCGTCCTCCTCCTGCGCCCGTGGTACCTCCACCGGCACCGCGCACAGCTACAGCGGCCGGATGTTATCGGGTCGTCAAGGCCGGAGCCCGGCGAAGATGTCGTCCTCGGGAAGGTCTGTGTTGACCAGGCTGCGCGCGAGTACGTAGTCGTCGTAAGGGTGGATGGTTCTGGCGACTTCGGGGGGGAGCCCGAACCAGAATTTCGACGACGGATCGACCTGGGTCGCGTGAGCGAGGAGGGCCAGTGGGCGGATGTCCTCAAAGCCGGTCAGATCGATCGAGGTCGTGATCTTGTCGTCGTCGCTCGGACGCTCCAGCCAGCGCTCGTCAAAGGGTGACTCGAGCCCCAATTCGAGAAACTTCTCGTGCGTGGCCACGATCCGCGCCCGCGACCAGACCGAGTAGTACATCTTCGAAGGCTGGTAGGGCTCGCCAGCGGCCGGGAACGCCCCCGCATCACCCGCAGCGTCGAAAGCGACAACCGAGATGTCGTGCACCCTGACGTGGTCAGGGTGCGGGTAGTACTTCTGGTCGTCGCCGTAGGTGATGATGACCTGAGGCCGCACCCGGCGGATCTCCGCAACGAGCCGCTCGACCGGCTCCTCCAACGGCTGGGCGGCGAAGGCCCGCGGATCGGAATTGGCCTCGGTGCCCGGCATGCCCGAGTCGCGATAGCCGAGCCGCACGACTTCGTCGTAGCCGATGATCTCAGCTGCTCGATCGAGCTCCTTGTGGCGAACCTGGGCGAGGTCGGCGCGGACCTCGGGGGTGTCCATGACGGGGTTGAGGATCTCGCCTTCCTCGCCGCCGGTACACGTCACGAGCACCGCGTGAACTCCAGCGGCATGATATTTCGCGACGGTCCCGGCACCCTTGGACGCCTCGTCGTCGGGATGCGCGTGCACGGTCAGGAGGCATAGCTGCTCGTCCATGAGTGGCCACGCTAACGGGGCGGGGTAGCTGGAGCCGCCGGTCCGCCTATGCTGGCGGTATATAAGCAAGGGAGCGCAAATGGGTGTGATGAAGCGCCTGACGAACATCGTTCAGGCCAAGGCAAACAAGGTTCTCGACAAGGCCGAAGATCCGCGCGAGACGCTCGATCTCTCGTACGAGAAGCAGATCGAGCAGCTGCAGCAGGTGAAGAGAGGTCTCGCCGACGTCGCGACCGCGAAGAAGCGGATCGAGCTCCAGGCGCAACAGCTGCAGCAGGCCGCCGGCAAGCTTCAGAACCAGGCGCGCCAGGCACTCACGCAGAACCGCGAGGACCTGGCCACAGAAGCGCTCACGCGACGATCGGGGATCGCCTCGCAGCTCGATGGCCTGAAGACCCAGCACGACCAGCTGGCACAGCAGCAGGAGCGGCTCGAGGTCACCACCCAGCAGCTCGAGGCGCGCGTGCAAGCGTTCCGCACCCAGAAGGAGACTTTGAAGGCTTCTTACACCGCCGCGCAGGCGCAGACCAAGATCGGCGAGGCAGTTTCGGGCATCTCGGAATCGATGAGCGATACAGGCCTCGCGATGCAGCGGGCGCAGGACAAGATCGCGCAGATGCAGGCGCGCGCCGGCGCCGTCGACGAGCTCTTGGCCTCCGGAACTCTGACCGACCTTTCCGGGTCGTCAGATCCCATCCAAGCCGAGCTCGACAAGACCGCCTCCTCGGGCCAGGTGGAGCTTCAGCTCGCTGCCCTGAAGAACGAGCTCAACCCGCCGGGTGCGGCGCCGAGCGGTGAGCTCGG
This sequence comes from uncultured Acidimicrobiaceae bacterium, assembly GCA_963703655.1. Taxonomy (GTDB): domain Bacteria; phylum Actinomycetota; class Acidimicrobiia; order Acidimicrobiales; family Bog-793; genus CAVPFA01. Next base: position 496,360 of record CAVPFA010000004.1, read on the forward strand.
GGCCGGCGACGCGGCCGTGGCCGGGCCGGCTGAAGAGCCTGTCGATGGTGAGGTGGTCCCGGAGCCGCCGGCAGCAACCGCCGCAGCGGCGGGAGCGCCTGCCGCCCCGAAGGACCCGTTCAGCCTCGACGACGCCGGGAACGCCTCATGATCGTCCGCATCCTCGGACAAGGCCAGATCGAGCTCGACGACAACCAGATCGCCGCGATGGACGAGCTCGACCAAAAGCTGCTGGCGGCTCTCGATGCCGGCGACGAGCCGACCTTTCGTGAGGTTCTCAACGGCTTGCTCCAAAAGGTGCGATCGGAAGGAACGCCCGTTCCCCCCGATCGTTTCGTACCGTCCGATCTGACATTGCCCGACGAGCACGCGTCCCTCGCCGAGGTGCGGGAGCTTCTGGCTTCCGGGGACGCGGGGGAATCCTGAGTCAGATGTCGACCCGCACTCGCTTTCCCGCAGACCGTGGTCTCACGGCCCGCATGATATCTACCGTTTTCCTTCTCGGCCTCCTATACGCCCTTTTCGTCACCGTCCTGTTCCTCGTCGGGGTCAAGCTCGTTTTCATCCTGGTCATCGCGTTCGGCCTCCTGTTCGTCCAGTACTTCTACTCGGACCGGATCGCCCTGTACTCGATGAACGGCAAGATCGTCACGCGTGAGCAGGCGCCCAAGCTTCACGGCGTGGTCGACCGGCTGTGCGCCATGGCCGACATGCCCAAGTCCAGAGTGGCGATCGCTGATGTCGACATGCCGAACGCCTTTGCGACCGGTCGTGACCAGAAACACGCCGTCGTCTGCGTCACGACGGGCATCCTGCGACGACTCGACGAGCCCGAGCTCGAAGCCGTGCTGGCCCACGAGCTGTCGCACGTCGCTCACCGCGACGTCGCCGTCATGACCATCGCCAGCTTTCTCGGGATCCTCGCCGGCCTTTTGACCCGCGTGCTCGCGTACGCGGGCCTGTTCGGCGGCTTCGGCGGAGGGAGCAACAGGAATTCGAACAGCGGCGCCCAGCTGGCCCTGGTCGAGCTGGGCCTGCTCGCGTTCTCGGCTCTCGTGTACGCGATCAGCTTCGTCCTGATCCGGACGCTCTCGCGCTACCGGGAGCTCGCGGCGGACCGGTCCGGGGCGATCCTCATCGGCCAGCCACGGCTGCTCGCCCAGGCCCTCGTCAAGGTCACCGGTGAGATGTCAACCGTCCCGACGCGCGACCTGCGGGCCGCCGAGCACTTCAACGCCTTCTACTTCGCCCCGGCGCTCGTGAGGGGCAAGGGGCCGAGCCTCTCCAACTTGTTCTCGACCCACCCCACCCTCGAGCGCCGCCTGCAGCAGCTGACCGAGCTCGAGGCCCAGATGGACGCGCGGCGTGAAGCTGTTCGACGTGCTGCTCGGCCGGACCAAGCCCGTCCAACCCAACCTCGATCACCTGTTCGGGCTCCCAGGCGCCGAGATCACTCTCGAGGCGTCCCTGGGGCTCGTTCCGAGCGCTCAGGCGGGCGTCTGCTTCAAGCCGGCGACAGGACAGCAGTTCGCCGCGACCGCCACGGAGGTCGAGCAGCTCCTCGACCTCGGCAAAGACACCAAAATCCATGAGGAATCCGACTCCTACGGCTACAGGTGGGCCGTCATCGACGACGACGACTTCAGCGATCTCATCAACCAGGTCCACGTCGTCAACACCACGCTCGAGGACCACGGCTGGGGACCACAGCTTTTGTGCTCGGTCTTCGGCTTCAAGCCCGTTCCCGGCGGTGCCGCCGACCCGGGGGCCGCGACCGGCGCGCCGAAGGTGGCAGGCACCTACCTCGTCTACCTCTACAAGCGGGGCACGTTCTATCCCTTCGTCCCGCTGCCCGGCGCGGAGAGGCGCGACAACGACCACGAGCGCCTGCTGAACGTGACGCTCGCACAGGACCTCGAGATGGAACCTGACCTCGAGCGTTGGTTCCCTCTGTGGGGTCTGCCCGTCCACTGAGGGCGCGACACGGGCGGAGCTGCTCATATGAGGGCGCCTCCGCGACGGAACGGATCCCACGCCGGCGTGGCATTTCGCAGGTAGTTGACGACGATTCCGGAGATGACAGCCGGGTCGAGGTCCGTGCAGCCATCCGGGGCCGGGCGCATCCGCGTCACGATGGTTCCGACGCCGTCGGCTGTCCAGCGAATGCCGGCCGGTTCGGCCGCGCTCAACCGCTCGGCCAGCGGCGCCAGGTCGGGACGCAGCGGCAGCCGTCGGCTCACGTAGCGAACCCAACCCTCGTAGCGCAGGTACAGCTCGCACAAGCCGTCGTCGAACGCGAGGATCCTCGATGCCGAAGTCGAGCTGTGAAGTGCGATCTCGTTGAATTGCAACCCGCTTCCCCCGCCACTGACACGTGTGACGACCGCAAGATCGACCTCGGGCATCTCGGTGATCTGCACGCGGCCGGCTCGAATGTCCTCCAGCCCGGCGGTGAGCGCGGCGTCCTGTTCCTGCCAGAATCGCTGGAAACGTTCCGGGTGCTCGAGTAGCTCGACAGTCCGCTCCAGCACGGCCAGGTACCGGGGCCCGCATAGGCTGCCCGGGAGTTCGCCGCGCACTCCCGGCCGAGGCACCTCAGCGGCGGCGTGCTCGCCAACCGGGGCGATCGCGAACGCGATGCGCGCCGCTTGCCGGGATTTCACTACCCCGAAATCGCCGCAGGAGGCCACGTCGACGAGCAACTCCTCGTGGCTCAACGCAGCCTCGGGGTCGGTCATTGCGAACACCGACACCAGCCCGTCCTCGTCGAAGTGGTCATTGGTGACGGCCTCGGCTCGCCCCCCGGCTTTTATTGCCCTCGCCGTCTCGGCGCTCGAACGGCGCCGGCCGCCTGTGCCGCCTCGCGTGGTGCCTCCGTGCGCCGCGTGCAGGAAGGTAAACACGATCTGAGCTGAGAGATCGCGAGCGAGGCCCTTAGGAGTCGGGCTCTGTGGCCAGTGCGAAAGGGTCAGGACCGACCCGGGACGCTCCGCACCGTCGACGAGCACATGGGGCCGATCTCCAAGGTCCTCGACAGGAACGTAAGGGAGCGCCCGGATCACCAGTCAACCTTCGATTGCTGCCTCGTCCAACAGGTCGGCGAACTTCGCCATCGCGGCGGCCCGGCGAGTCGGGACGTGCTCGCTCGGAACCTCGACGCTCTGGTAGCGCTTCAAGGTGTGCCGAGCGACGGTCACGCGGTGGACCTCGTCCGGGCCGTCGTAGATCCGCGCAGCCCTCGCTGCCCGGTACATCTGCTCGAGGGGGAGATCTGTGGAATAACCCAGCGCGCCATGGACCTGGATCGCCCGGTCGATCACGTCGTAGAGGACCTTCGCCCCAAAGAACTTGATCATCGCGATCTCGTCGCGTGCCGCCGCGGCGCCTTGCTTGTCCATCTTCCACGCGGCTTGCAAGGTCAGCAGCCGCGCCGCTGTCATCTCCGCAAGTGAGTCGGCGACCCAGTTCTGGACGGTCTGTTTCTCCCCTAGGTACGAGCCGTGGGTCCACCGGGAGACGGCCCGCTCGCATAGCATGTCGAAGGCTCGGCGGGACTGTCCGAGCCAGCGCATGCAGTGGTGGATGCGGCCAGGTCCGAGCCGTTGCTGAGCGAGCCGGAACCCGTCTCCTTCGCGCCCCACGAGGTTGCCGATCGGCACCCGGACGTCCCGGTAGACAACCTCGGAGTGCGCGCCGAATTTGCCGAAGTGCTCAACGGGGTCCTCCATCGTGGCCACGTCCCGGACGATGTCGACTCCGGGCGTCTTGGCGGGGACGAGGATCATGGACGAACCCTGGTAGGGGTGAACATCCGGGTTGGTCACGGCCATCACGACGAGCACGTCGGCAATCGACCCGTTCGTCGTGAACCACTTGTGCCCGTTGATCAACCATTCGTCGCCGTCGCGCTCTGCCCTCGTCGAGATGAGCGTCGGGTCCGAGCCCGCACCGGGCTCGGTCATAGAAAAGCCGCTGCGGATCTCGCCGGCGAGCAACGGCTCGAGCCATTGCGATCGCTGGTCTTCGCGCGCCGTCGATTCGATCCCGATCGCGATGAGCTCAGCGTTGCCCGAATCGGGCGCGTTGTTGCCGAATGCGACGGGCCCATAGGGGGTCTGCCCGAGAATCTCGTGCATTAGTCCGAGCTTGACCTGCCCGAAGCCCCCGCCGCCCAGCTCGGGGGGCAGATGCGAAGCCCACAAGCCCTGATGCCTGACCTCATCTTGCAGCGGTGCTAGGGCACGCTTCAGCTGGGTCTCGGTCAGGCTTAGGGTCTCGAGTGGGAAGAGCTCTTCGCGCACGAACTCTCGCATCCAGGCCAGCTTCTGCTCGAACTCGGCCTCGGTCTCGAAGTCCCACGTCATCTCGGCTCTCCTTGCAACTCACCCACTCCCGCGCCCGGACAACGTTAGGCGAGGTTGTTCGCTCAGCGAGGACGAGGAGAGGAAATCCTTACAAGGAGAGGGCGGCCCTGCCCGTCAGTGGACGGCGGGGCAAGATGTGTTCGGGCAAAGGACGTAAGTGTCCTCTTGCCAGAGCGGAACGCCCGCTGGGATCAGGTTCGGCGGTGACAGGAACGCCAGACGCTGGTCGAAGCTGAACTCCTTTTGGTACCCGTCCTGTCCGACGATCCCGAAGGGCCCGCGGTACTGGCTCAGGTCGGCACCGTTGAGGTAGGCGTTGCCCGACTGCGGGGTCGTGTTCCAGTTCTCGACACCGAAGGATCCCTGGACACCGAAGACCGCCGCGTCGACGATGACGTTTTGTGGGTTGCAGACAGTCGGCCAGACCGCAGCCGGATCATTCGGGTAGTACGTGCCGTTGATGACGGTCCCGCCGAAACCACCGCTCTTTTGGTTGACTGGACTGCCGGTGCCGTCGCCGAACCCGTTACTCGTGCAGTTCTGCGGGTTCTCGAGGGGGTTGCTGGAGGTCCGCTGGTTGCCGGAGATGAGGATGTCGTCCTGAGCTGAAAGCCCGAGAATGTCGGGAGTCGTGGCCGTCGTGCATGCCGTGACTGACGACGGGTCCGTTTGCGACGCTCCGCCGCCGCCGTCGGCGCAAGAGTAGGTCAAGTCCCGCGTCACCATTATGTTGGCCTGGGATGCCACGGTCAGTGATCCGTGCAGCTCGCCTTCGATGTAAACGTCACCTTCGAGGCACTGTTGGCTGTTCGCCGGCTGGGCGGACTGATAGGGGTTGAAGCACGGATTTGCGCCGCCGGGGTTCGAGCCGTCGCTAGGCACTGTGGGCGGCGTGCTTCCCGGAATGTCGTTCTCCACGTAGATGACGCCGTCACTTGGCAACGCGATGTTCGAGATGAGAGGGTTGGCCGCCGAGAACGTCGAGCCGCCCGAACATGCCGACGTCGTGGTGGTGGTGTTGATCGAGAGCGGGCTCCAGACGTCCATGGTCGTCGTGCCGCCCGAGGTGACGAGCTCGATCATGGTCGGCCCGACGTAAGTGCAGCCCGTTCCGATCGCTGGGGCAGGCGGGCTGACGGTCCCATACTGCTGAAGTGAGGAGTTCGTGCTGGGCAGGCTCTGGGAGCCGTTGAGCGCGACGCCGTGGGCGAGTGTCGGCGTATCGCCCCCGCCGCCGCAGTTGAGGTTGTCAGTCGTATAGCCCGCGGGAACATAGTCGCCGATAAGCGACGAAGGATAGGGTCCCTTGGTACCGGAGTTCGCGGCCGTGACGAGGACGGACCCGGGCACGTCCCGAGGCGACCCAGGACCTGTCACCGGAAGATAGGGAACGTTCGAGGGCGCGCCTGAAGTAAGGGAAACAGGCGAGCCGTTGAAGGTGGGGGAGCCACAGACATGAAGCTGGTCGTTGGTGTAGACGGGACCGTTGAAGGTCTCGCCGTTGACGAAGTCGTAGGGCGACTCGCACGGCAGGGCCGGTACTGTCACAGTCGTCGTCTGGGGGCCCGGGATAGTGAAGCTGAAGCCACTGTTCTGGAAGTAAGGGCCGTAGTAGGGATAGCCCGACGAATACTTGGTGCCCCCGATCGTCAGGCCCAGCGCGTCGACAAAGGTGTTCACACTGTAGGTGTCGTACTTGCAGGCCAGTTGCCAGACCGAAGCGGCTGGATTCACCGTGGAGGTCGTGCCCGCACTGTTCGTGTAGCTCGACACGGGGTAATTGTTCTCGGGGATCGAGGTCGTGGCGCCACCTGCGATCGAGGCGGTTACGTCGTTTCCCTGGATCGTTTGTGAGTTGGGATCGAGCACCTCGTAGTTGGAGTAGTAAGCGTTGTCGAGGATCGAGGACGCGCCGAAGCTCGCCTGTGCGTAAACGTAGGCATAGTGCCCGGGCACGCCAGCTCGCCCGGTGACGGCGAGCACCACGGTTCCGGCTGAACTGCCCGTCGTGCTGAACAGGCTCGAGGCGTTGGGCACGTAGTGAAAGGCCTCTGAGGGACTCGTCCCTGAGAGATCGCACGTCGAGGGCTGATTCGCTCCGCACCAACCCGAGAGGGCCGGGTCGTGCGTCGGGTTATTGGCCGCCGTGTAGGTGTAGTAGTTCGAGTACGAGTCGAGGTTGTCCCGGTACCACTGGACGCCGGCTTCAGCCGCGGCAAGCGCTGCGTGCGAGCTGGTGGACGCGTTGAGCAGCGGGGCGTCGGTGATCACCTGTCCCGCCATGAGCGGGGCGAGCGCCGCGAGGAGCACGAGGAGCACCACGACGATCACCATGGTCTGGCCGGCATCGTCCCGGTGCTCTAGTCGACGCCGGAGTCGGTCGCTAAAAGTGCGGTGACCGCCACGGCGGATGCGACGCCCCGGAGCCGCGGCCGACGTCATGGCAGGTTTGGCGGCGACGACGAGGTTGCCGACGTCGAGCCCGAGTAGGTGGAGCTGCCCTCGTAGGTCGCGGAGACCGTGTAAGTGTCTCCGCTCTGGAGCGAGGCTTGTGACCAGGTGGCCGAGCCTGCGCTGAGCGAGGATTGGCCGCTGTAGTTGTTGCAACCACCAGAGCGACCGGTGGAGCAAACCTGGAGAGTGAACTCGACCGTGCCAGTGGCCGCAGAGGGCGATACCGTCGCGGTCACGGTGAGAGTGTCCTGGCTGTGCCTGCTCTTCGTCGCTGAGACAGCGATGGTTGTGCTGGTCGACATCGGGACCGTGATCGAGGCCGTCCCCGTTGAGGGCTGGAAGTCATCGGTGCCTGAGAACGACGCGGTCACCACGTAGGTCCCGGACGTCGCCGGGGTAAACGTGCACGTGGCGCTGCCGGACGTGCTCACGTCGACAGGCGAGGTGCAGGCGGACAACGCGACGCCGCCCTGAGTCACGGTGAAGGTGACGGTCCCTCCGTCGGGGATCGGGCTGACCGTCGCTGTCACGGTGAGCGGGGAGCCCGCTGCGATCGTGCCGCTCGGGGGCGTGACCGATGTTGAGGTGGTCGGGGCTGGGGCACCAGCGGCGTTCTGGAGGTAGACGGTCGTCTGAAAAGTAGTGGGATGCACCGCCTGGAAGCCCGCGGTCGGGACTTGGGGACCTGCGAGGAAGGTGACGTCAACTCCCACGGCGACGATCTCGCTCAGCTGGGCGTTGGTCGGCGTCGTCGTGGAGGCGAGCACCACGGGCGTGACGCTGTAGTTGTTGTAGTAGTAGGTGAACGCCGTCGGGGAGCTCACCGCGTCGTAGTCGTTGAGGGTCCTCGTGGTCCCGCCGTTGGGGGTGAGCGAGGTCGAGAAGTTGGCGTCGAGCTTGGGACCGGCGGGGGGCGTGAGTGCCGCTCCAAAGGTCGCGGTCTGCGGGGTGCCGCCCGAGCTCACGCCGGCGAGGATGCTCGTTTCGAGCGTCGTGGCATTCGAGCCCGGAAGGACCACGATGGAGGAGTGGAGATACTGCAGCAGGCCCTCTCCGGCAGTCTGGTCCTGTTGCACTCCCGCCATCGTGTCCCTGACGTTCGTGCTCTGCTGGACAAGGTTGGTCACGAACCCGAGAACGAGTCCGACGACCACCGACACCACGAGCAGCGTGACCAATGTCTCGACGATGGTGAAGCCATCGTCTTCGCTGGCCTGCTGTCGAGCTCGGCGAACGCGACCGCTGGCCGGCGCTCGTCCAAGTACGAGATCAAGAGCTGACTGCAGGCGAGGTCTCATCCGACAGTCACCGCGATCGGAGAGGTCGAGGGCGTCGCGGACGGAACGGTGAGAGGAGCGTCGGTCGACGTGCACACCCCCGTCGGCGTGATCCAGACAAAGACCGGACTATTCGGAGGATTCGGAGGGGGAAGTGCCGGTCCTGAGCTCACCGCGTCGTTCGTACCGTTCCCGGTCGCGAGTATCTCGTACTGGCCTAGAGGCAGGCCCGTCGCAACGTTTCCGGACGTGCCATTGAGCGTCATCGTGTCGCCTCCCCCTGAGTCGGTTACCTGGAGTGCCGAGACCGTCCCCGCGTCCGAGTTGACCGTAACCGTGAGCGTCAACGGGTAGACCGGGAGCGTGATGGTCACGGGCGTGTTCGACACGGCCTGAAAGCTTGTCGGCAGGAGTGTGGCGCCGTAATCGCCATTGCTCGGTGAGCTGTCAGCCGCATCGCCGGCCCAGGCCGAGTAGTTCGGCGTAGTGCCCGTCACCGCGGGGCCGGGGAATAGCAACGCTGTCTGCGCCGAGCCAGAGGTGGTGTTGAATCCCTCTGCGGCCGTCCCGTTGCCGAGTACGCAGGTGCCGGTTGTCGAGCAGAGCAGGGACGCGCTTTGCACCGAGATCGGGATGTAAGGAGCCGCCGACGCGGTCGTGGCCGGCGAGAACGTGAGGGTCACGCCGGTCCCAGAGGCCGTGGCATTGGCTGAAAGGGTGAGCGTGTTGGCGGCGACGCTCGAGACGGTCGTACCCGCTGGAATGCCGGTGCCAGAAACGCTCATGCCCGCGACGACGCCAGGGAACCCTCCCGAAGCGACGGTCACTGAAGGGCTGCTGATAGTCGTAGTGACGCCGGAAACCTGTACAGGGGCGGTGTTGAATGGCACCGTCTGGAAATCCACGGTCGTTGCCGCGCCCGGCGCCAACACGAAAGGCGGGTTCGATGCCACAGTGACTTGATTCGGCGGCGGCGAGATGCCCGAGAAGATCTGCAGGTTGCTGGCGCTCATGTAGAAGCGTTCCTGCGGGTCGACGTAAGGAGAGACGGGCGAAGCGCTGACGCTATAGGTCTCGCCGGCTCCGGCAAAAAGACCGGGGAACACAGCGCAACCGCTCGAGCCGCTGTTGGCGGATTCCGTTGTCACCTCGTGGGTCGGGACAGTTCCGCAATTGCCGGCCCCGAGAGTGCAGGTGCCCGTGGCCGTCATGCTTATCGGTGTCGAGGTCTCCAAACCGTTTTGGCTGGCGTTCCAGACTGGGACGACGATCTCTGCGGCATTGGTGTCGGCCAGATCAACCTGCGCTGGGGAAATGAGCGTTGTCTCGACAACGTGGCCTTGTTGGGAGCCTTTGCCCCATCTCACCGTCGCTTTTACGGTCCAGATCTGGCTGGACAACGATCCTGGGGGGGCGATACAGATGCTCGACGAGGTACTTGTTCCTGCAGCGAGCTCGAAGTCGACCGCCATGCTGAAGGAGTCCTTCCCCGACAGCTGGGTGCTGCTCGTGATGCCCGGCGTCGGGTTCACCCCGTTGGCCGTCTGGTATTGGGCGGTCTCGAGCGCCTGGGTCGCGAGGTCGGCCGCCTCAGCGCGAAGGTGCAAGCTGGTCGAGGCATTTTCGGTAGTGACGATGATGCGGGTGATGGGCACGATGATGATCGCGAGAAGAGCCAAGGCGATCACGGCTTCCATCAGTCCAAAGCCGTCGTCGCCGTGCCTGGGGCGATGGGCGCGAGGCGTCGCATCATGACTTCCTCGCAAGCCTGCGGCATCGAGACGCCAACAGATTGCCCACTTTGCCCTCGCGTAAAGTGTCATCGATACCGCTCCCAAAGGCTGGCCCTAGCCAGCCGGGAGGACTTTACACGCCTGGGCTTTCGCTTCTAAATATTCGCGCGCAACGTAACTGAGCGCCCACCCTGGGCGCTCTAGCCGGCACGGAGGGCCGACGGCTCAGCCGACACTGGAGCAAGCGGAATTCGGGCACAAGACGTAGTTATCGTCTTGCCAGAGCGGAACGCCTGCGGGGAGCACGTGCGGCGGTGAAAGGAACTCCAACCGCTGGTCGAAGCTGAACTCTTTTTGGAAGCCGTTCGAGCCGACGATTCCAAACGGGCCTCGGTACTCGCTCAGGTCGGCACCGTTGAGGTTGGCATTGCCCGACTGCGGGGTCGTATTCCAGTTCTCGACACCGAAAGAGCCCTGCACGCCGAAGACCGCCGCGTCGATGATCGCGTTGTCCGGGTTGCACAGTGTCGGCCAGACCGCGGCCGGGTCGTTCCTCAGGTTTGTGTCGTTCAGGTACGGCGCCCCGGCCAGCATCGCCGAGGTCGGGGTGTTCACCGGCGAACCGGTCCCGTCGCCGAAGCTGTTCGAGCTGCAATTCTGCTTGCTGGCGTCCGTGTTGCTCGGGTTGTTTGCGGAGATGAGGACGTCGTCCTGAGCTGACAACCCGAGGACGTCGGGAGTCGTGGCCGTCGTGCATGCCGTCACTGACGACGGGTCCGTTGACGACGCTCCGCCGCCGCCGTCGGCGCAGTAGTAGGTCAAGTCCCGGGTGACCATGATGTTGGCTTGGGAAGCCACGGTCAGCGAGCCGTGCAGCTCGCCCTCGATGTAAACGTCACCTTCCAGGCAGGGTTGGCTGTTCGCCGGCTGGGCAGACTGATAAGGGTTGAAACACGGCGTCGAGCCGTCGCTGGGGACGGTGGGTGCCGTGGTGCCCGGAACGTAGTTCTCCACGTAGATGACGCCGTCGCTCGGCAACGCGATGTTCGAGATGAAGGGACTGGCCGCGGAGAACGTCGAGCCGCCCGAGCATGCAGAAGTCGTCGCGGTGGTGTTGGTCGAGAGCGGGCTCCACACGTCCATGGTCGTCGAGGCGCCCGAGGTGACGAACTCGATCATGGTCGGCCCCACATAGGTGCAGCCCGTTCCGATCGCTCCGGCGGGTGGGCTGATGGTCCCGTACTGCTGCAGTGCGGTGTTGAGGCTCGGCAGGCTCTGGGAGCCGTTGAGCGCGAGGCCATGGGCGAGTACCGGCGTATCGCCTGTTCCGCCGCAGTTCACGCTATCTACCGTGTAGCCCGCCGGAAAGTAGGCGTTCATGCCGACCAGGGACGAGGGATAGGGGCCGCTGTTACCGGAATTCGCGGCCGTGTCGAGGACGGACCCGGGCACGTCGTAGACGTAGGGAGCATCTGAGGGCGCGCCGGAAGTGAACGACACCGGTGCGCCGTTGAAGTTGGGCGAACCGCAGACGTGCAGCTGGTCGTTGGTGTAGACGGGACCGTTGAAAGTCTCGCCGTTGACGAAGTCGTAGGGCGACTCGCACGGCAGGGCCGGTACGGTCACCGTCGTCGTCTGCGTGCCTGGGATCGTGAAGCTGAACCCGGAGTTTTCCAGGTACGGGCCGTAGTAGGGATGAACGGACGAATAGGTGGTGCCCCCGATCGTCAGGCCCAGCGAGTCGATGAAGGTGTTCACGCTGTAGGTGTCGTACTTGCAGGTCAGTTGCCAGATCGAAACGGGTGGAGTCACCGTGACCGTCGTGTTCGCACTGTTGCTGTAGCTGGAGATGTTGTAACTGGTCTCGGGGGTCGAGGTTGTGGCGCCACCTGCAATCGACGTGGTCACGTCGTTTCCCTGGATCGTCTGTGAGTTGGGATCGAGCACCTCGTAGTTGGAGTAGTAGGCGTCGTCGAGGATCGAGGACGCGCTGAAGCTCGCTTGTGCGTAAACGTACGCATAGTTCCCGGGCACGCCCGCTCGCCCGGTGACGGTGAGCAGCACCGTTCCGGCTGCACTGCCCGTCGTGCTGAACAGGTTCGAGGCGTTGGGCACGTAGTGAAATGCCTCGGAGGGACTCGTCCCCGAGAGATCGCACGTCGAGGGCTGATTCGCTCCGCACCACCCCGAAAGGGCGGCGTCGTTGGCTGGGTTGCTCGCCGCCGTGTAGGTGTAGTAGTTGGTGTATGAGTCGAGGTTGTCGCGGTACCACTGGACGCCGGCCTCAGCTGCGGCAAGCGCCGCGTGCTTGTTCGTCGAGGAGCTGAGCAGCGGGGCGTCGGAGGTCACCTGCCCTACCATCAGCGGGGCGAGCGCCGCAAGGAGCACGAGGAGAATCAGGACGACCACCATGGTCTGGCCTGAATCGTCCCGGTGCTCGAGTCGGCGCCGCAGCCGGTCGGACATGGTGCGGTGAGCCGGATGGCAGCCAGGACGCCCCGGGACCGTCCCGGAGGTCATGGCAGCGTGCCCGACGAGGTCGCCGACGTAGAGCTCGAGTACGAGGAGCTGCCCTCGTAGACCGCGAAGACGCTGTACGTGCGTCCGCTCTGGAGCGAGACTTGTGACCAGGTGGCCGAGCCGGCGCTGAGGGCCGACTGGCCGCCGTAGTTGGTGCAATGCGAACTGCTGGAACAGACCGCGAGCGTGAACTCGACGGTGCCGATGGCTGCAGAGGGTGACACCGTCGCGGTGACGGTGAGAGTGTCCTGGCCGTGGCTCCCCGTCGTCGCGGAGACGCCGATAGTCGTGGTGCTCGACATCGGGACCACGATCGCGGTCATCGGCGAGGTCGAAGGCTGGAAGTCATCGGTGCCGGAGAACGAGGCGGTCACCTCGTAGGTCCCGCCGGTCGCCGGGGTGAAGGTGCACGAGGCGGTGCCGGACGTGCTCACGTCGACGGGCGAAGCGCAGGCGGACAAGGCGACGCCGCCCTGGGTCACGGTGAAGGTGACGGTCCCTCCATCGGGGATCGGGCTGACGGTCGCTGTCACGGTGAGCGGGGAGCCGGCCGCGATCGTCCCGCTCGGGGGCGCAACCGACACCGACGTGGTCGGGGCTGGGGCACCCGCCGCGTTCTGGAGGTAGACGGTGGTCTGAAAGGTCGTGGGACGGACCGCCTGGAAGCCCGCGGTCGGGACCTGCGGACCGGCGAGGAAGGTCACGTCGACTGCGACGGCGACGATCTCGCTCAGCTGGGCGTTGGTCGGCGTCGTCGTGGAGGCGAGCACCACCGGCGTGACGCTGTAGTTGTTGTAGTAGTAGGTGAACACCGTCGAAGAGCTCACCGCGTCGTAGTCGTTCAGGGTCCTCGTGGTACCGCCGTTGGGTGTGAGCGAGGTCGCGAAGTTCGCGTCGAGCTTGGGGCCGGCGGGGGGCGTGAGTGTGGCTTGGAAAGTCGCGGTCTGTGGGGCGCTGCTCGAGTTCACACCGGCGAGGATGCTCGCGTTGAGCGTCCTGGCATTCGAGCCTGGAAGGACCACGATGGTGGAGTGGAGGTACTGCAGCAGGCCCTCCCCTGCAGTCTGGTCCTGCTGAACTCCCGCCATCGTGTCCCTGACGTTCGTGCTCTGCTGGAGCAGGTTGGTCACGAAGCCGAGAACCAGTCCGAGCACGACAGACGCGACGAGCATGGTGACGAGCGTCTCGACGATGGTGAAGCCGTCGTCTTCGCCGGCCCCTCTTCGACCTCGGCGAACGCGATCAATGGCTGGCCCTCGTCCATGTACGAGATGAAGAGCTGATCGCAGCCGAGCTTTCATCCGACAGTCACCGCGATCGGAGAGGTCGAAGGAGTGGCGCAGGGATCGGTGAGAGGAGCGTCAACCTTCGTGCACACCCCCGTCGGCGTGATCCAGACATAGACGGGACTGTTCGGAGTGGACGCTCCTGAGCTCACGGTCTCATTACCGGTATCGACCGCTTCGATCTCGTATTGACCGAGAGGAAGGCCCGTCGCAACGGTTCCGGTGGTGCCATTGAGCTTCATCGTGTCGCCACCCCCGGAGTCGATCACCTGAAGTTGTGAGACCGTCCCTGCGCCCCCTGATCCGGTGACGTCGGTCACCGTGAGCGTCAGCGGGTAGACCGGCAGCGTGATTGCCAGGGACGTGTTCGACAAGCCTTGAAAGCTCGTCGGCAAGACGGTGGAGCCGTAGTCGCCGTTGGTCGGCGAGCTGTCGGCCGCGTCGCCCGCCCAGGCCGAGTAGTTCGGCGTTGCGCCCGTCACTGTGGGGCCGGGGAAGAGCAGAACCGTCTCCGCCGTGGCCAAGCCCTCCGCGGCGTTCCCGTTGCCGAGCACGCAGGTGTCTGTAATCGAGCAGAGCAGGGAGGCGCTTTGCACAGAGATCGGGATGTAGGGTGCCGGGCTGACGCTCGGATCGCTGGTCGGCGGCACGACCGATCCGAAGTTCACCGTCTGGAAATTCACCGTCGTAGCCGCACCCTGCGCCAGAACCAGGTGCGGGTTCGAAACGACGGTCACCTGATTGGGCGGCGGCGAGATACCTGACCAGAACTGGACGCTGCTCGCGTTCAGGTAGAAGAGCTCATTCGGGTCGACGTAGGGGGAGGTAGATGAGGCGGTGATGCTATAGGTCTCGCCTGCGCCTGCGAAGAGACCCGGAAACACGGCGCAACCACTCGAGCCGCTGTTGGCGGATTCTGTGGTGACCTCGTTGCTAGGGACGGTTCCGCAGTTGCCCGGCCCGAGAGTACAGGTACCCGTGACCGTCAGGCTGATCGGAGCCGTCGTCTCGTAACCGGATTCGTTGGCGTTGAAGACCGGCACGGCGATCTCTGCGGCATTGGTGTCCGCGACATCGACCTGTGAAGGGGAAATGAGCGTCGTCTCAATGACGTCGCCTTTCTGGCTTCCTTTGCCCCATCTCACTGTGGCTTTCACGGTCCAGATCTGGCTGGAAAGCTGGCCTGGAGGCGCGATGCAGATGTTCGATGAGGTACCTGTTCCTGCGGCGAGCTCGAAGTCGACGGCGGTCTTGAAGCGGTCACCGCCCGAGAACTGCGTGGTGATCGTCACGCCGGCGGTGGGGTTGACGCCGTTTGCCGTCTGGTACTGGGCGGTCTCGAGGGCCTGGGTCGCGAGGTCGGCCGCTTCGGCGCGAAGGTGCAAGGAATTCGAGGCACTCTCGGTCGTGAGGATGATGCGCGTGATCGGCACGATCACGATCGCGAGCAAGGCAAGGGAGACGACGACCTCGATGAGCCCGAAGCCGGCGTCGCCGCGCCGTATCCGATCGTCGTGTCGCGTCGCGCCTCGGCTTCGTCGCAAGCGTGCGGCATCAGGACATCGACCGATTGCCCACTTTTCCCTCGCAAAAAGTGACACCGATACCGCTCCCAAGCTAGCTAGCCCCACCAGCTAGGCGCCAAGCTTACACGTTTCCCGCGCGTAAAGTAACTGATTCACCACTCTAAGTGGCGAAGGTCAGCCCTTCAGCAGGACGGCCTCGTCGGGTCAGGAGGGGCTCGTCGGGTGGCTAGGTGGTGATGCGGTAGTTCGTTTCGGTCCAGCCCTGGAGCACCTGCGTCTGGTGCTCGGGGTAGGAGAACCCGAAGTTCGGCGCGCCATGTGCGGTGAAGTTACCGATGACCATCGATCCGACGAAGAAGAACTTGCCGCCGTTGTCGGTGATGGATCCGCCCGGGAGGTAGAGATTGCCTCCGAACTGGGCTGCGTTGGCGCCGTTGCCGACAGGCACCGAGCCGCACCCGCCCCAGTAGACGTTGAGGTTCGGGCCGTTCGTGGCAACGTCGCTGCCGTTCAAGTTGATCGTGCCGCTGAGGCTGAGGCTGACCGAGGGCGGCGTCGGGGAGTTGCAGCCGCTCGCCTGCTCGGAGGCGGTCGAGCTCATGGTGGCCGGTGCGCAGCTCGTCGGCGTGCACGCCTGCGGCAGGATGAAGAAGCTCACCTTGCCGGAGGTCATCGCGGCAGGGTCGATCGGCCCGACCGTAGCCGCGTTACCGGTGATGTAATAGGAGCCGCCCGGGATTTCCTGCGCTGATGTCGCCGACAGGGTGACCGTAGCGCCCGCAGTGTCGCAGTCGTAGACGGCATTGGGCGGCACGGGGCTCGGGACGTAGGCGTACACACCGGCGACCAGTCCTGATATCCCTGGAAGGGGGCAGTACGGGGAGCCGGCATGCGCCGCCCCGACCGGTTCTAGGGCGTAGTTACTGGTGTTGATGCAAGGAGCGAAGGCGGTCGAGTTCTGAACTGGGGGGCCCGTCGCGCAAACTGTCGGCGCGCTCGGGACGGCCGTGTACCCCGAAAGCGTCCCGTTGCAGGAGCTCACTTGCGACCCCGGTCCGCCGACCACCTTGATGTTGCCGTTCGAACCCCCGCCATTGCACGAGATCGTCCCGTCCACTCCGACGCCGATGTTCACGCAGTCGACGTTGAGGGGTGGGCAGGCTGAGCTGACTGACTTGCCCCTGGCGTCGGTCTCCGAGACCGTGACCTTGCTGAAGTTGCCCTTGTAAGTGAGTCCCGTAATACCGAAGATGGCGAAGGAGTCCAGGATCCGGTAGATCGTGACGTTCGCCGTCCGAGCCTGATTGCCGACCTTGGCGATGGAGGTGACGTTGACGTCTGTGCTCGAGACGGGTTGAACGCCGTAGTAGAGCAGGTTCGGCGCGTCAGCGAGCGCGGGCAGGCAAGTCGTCACTCCCGCGGGCTTGCTCGTCCCGGCCGGAGGCGTGCCCAGGCAGAACGGCGAGATGCTGTCGCCCATCTGGTCGACGCGGAACATGGCGTCGCTCACGCCTGAGTTCGCCTGCGCGACCGCCTGTTCTCCCGTCGTGGCGATGTGTGCCACGTTGAGCCCGTTCGTGACGGTCGTGACCGCGACCAGGGAGAGGATGATGAGCACGACGACCAGCACGAGCACGGCGACCATCTGCCCCTCGTCCTTGCCTCGTGCCACGCTGCGCGCAGAGCCGAGGTACCCGTACGACCGGCCTGGTGATCTCGAGGTCAGCTGCATGCGAATCCTTTCAGAGCCAGCTGGTTGGGGAGAGGGAGCGTCACGCTGATCTTGAAGGGCAACGTCTGGCCCTTCGGCTGGGTGAGGATCGAAACCGTGATCGTGGACGCGCACGTCGCCGCCGCCTGGTCGGCCGTCGCACCAGAGATGGTCGCCTGAGTCCCAGCGCTCGTGATGGTGAACATCGTCCCGGAGGCGTTCTTCACGTTGTAGAGCGCGACCTCCTGGCCCGTCTGCCACGTGAGCGCCCCGGAGCAGTTAGCGGAGGTGGAGTATCGGGCGAGGATGTGGGTGGTCGGGTTGTAGACCCAGACGACGTTGGCGGTGAAGGTGCCCGTGAACGTCGAGCTGAAGGGCGACGGCAGGGGCGAGGTCGTCGTCGTCGTGGGACGGGCGCAGGGTGTGAGGGGATCCACCGGCAGGTACATCGCGATCATGTCCGTGTTGGCGGTGCCGCTGCCTGCGATCGAGCCCGGGACGCCCGACGCCGGCCACTGGAGAAGTGGGTCGGCGCCGCGAATGTCGGACTCCAGCTGGCGGACCGCAAGGCGGGTCAACGACTGGCTCTGCGATAGCTGCTCGCTGTTGCCCGCCGCCTTCCCGAACGCGAAGAACATCAGGTAGAACCCGGCCATGACGAAGGTCAAAAGGCCCAGCGCGACGACGAGTTCGACCAAGGTGAAGCCGCCGTCCGCCCCTCTCATGCCGTCGTCCCTTTTCATTGGTAAGGGAATTTGTCGGCGTTGGATGTGAACGAGGTACCCCCTGGCGATGTGGCTGTGACGTCAACAACGACGGCGGGCCCCCCCGCGGGCGAGGTGGCGGTGCAGGTCGTGCTCGAGCTGCAGCTGAACGTTTTGGCGGCGGTCGCCCCGAAGAACACGTGTGTGACCCCCACCAGGTTGGTGCCGGTGATCGTGACCACCGTTCCGCCCGCGTCAGGACAAACCGTCAATGAAGCCACTAAAGGACAGGCCGGCGACTCGCTAATGGCGGTGATCGCCGGCGCGAAGGAAAACGAGTTCTCAACAGTCGGAGGCGAGCCGATGCCGCCGGTGTCGGTCGCGATCACGTTGACCAGGCCCGTACCGTTGCTGGGCGACGTCACGATGCACGATGTGGTGCCTGAACAGCTCACGACCGTCCCGTTGCCGGCCGCCCCGAAGCCGAACGTTTCCGTCGTGGCGAGTCCCGTACCGGTGACCGTGACCGAAGTCGCGCTGCCGTTCGGGCCGAAGGCCGGGCTGAGGCCGGTGATGACCGGCCCGGCTGGCGAGATGGCCGACGCGCTGTCGACCGATTCCGCCGACTCGACTCCGTTGACGGAGTAGGCGACTACGAAAAAGGTGAACGGGTCCGCCTGTGCCAGGTTGCCCACCCCAAAGACGGCCGTCCCACTCGAACCGGCGGAGGGAGGCGCGGTTATGTAGCCCGAGCCAGTGCCAGACGTGGCCAACAAGTACGAGTTGCTCACCATCCCGGTGGTGTAGACGTTCTGATTCGTGTCGACCCAGCTCACTTCGTAGCAGGCGCCGTAACCAGAAGCGGGGACTGTCCAGGAGACGTTGACCTGTCCGGTAGTGGCGCTCGGGGTGACAGCGGTGATGACCGGGGTGCTGGGTATGCCCGCCGAGGAGTACGACGAGCCGGCGTAGCTGGAGAGGCCACCGGGGTAGACGATCGAGTTCTCGGACACCGATATCGTCCCCGCCGTCGATGACTTCGTCGTGACGAGGACGCTTACTTCCTCCTCGGCTTCGGCCACGGCAGTCGAGCCATTGCCCGGGCATCCAGGGACCTGCGACGTCACCCAAGTGACCCTTGTGGTCACCGTGAACGACCACGTCCCAGAGGTGACTTTGGTGAGGTATCCCGCGAAGGCCTTGGCGTTGGTCCCGACCGTGAAGTAGTGGTAGAGGTCCGTTTGCCCGGCCGCGATCGTGACCAGCTGTTGGTCTGGAGCCGTGCCGCCGTAGTAGTACGAGCCGCAGGCCGAGCTGCACGAGCTGCTGCCAAGCGCGCCGCTGTATGCCGACGAGTAGTACGAGGAGAGCTTCGCCTTGGCCTGATCGGTATGTGCCGCAGTCAGCCCGGCTATGGAGTAGGGCGCGTCGGCGATGTTCGAGATGACGCTCGTCGCGACGGCGGCAGCATCCTGGCGGCCCGAGTTGTCAGCGGCGGTGGACTGCGTCTGAATGAACAATCGGCCCATGCTCAACGTGACGATCACGATGAGGAGGACAGTGACGATCACCTCTATCAGGCTGAAGCCGGACTGGCCGCGGCGGCCGTCTGCGTAGTGGCCTTGTCGCGAGCTAGCGGCATGAAGGCGCCAGCGGATCGCCCACTTTCCTCTCGCGACAAGCGACATTGTTCCCACTGCTCCCACGCATGGCCGTGATCAGGTGACCTGACCCTAGCACAACTTCGCGCCCAGCGTGGTTATCTGCCCACCCTAAGCGCTCGGATTCGACCGGCCTTCGAAATCGACCAATACGGGGGCGTGATCGGACGGTTGCTTGCCCTTTCGGGCGTTGCGGTCGACGAGGGCGAACGTCACCTCATCGGCCAGCACCCGCGTCGCCAGCACGAGATCGATCCGCATACCGCGACCGGAGTGGAAGTCGCCCGCCCGGTAGTCCCACCAGGTGAAGAGCCGGGGCGTGTCCGGGTAACAGGACCGGAAGACATCGGTCAGCCCGAAGCCGAGCACCTCCGCCAGAGCTTCTCGCTCCTCGGCGGTGACGTGGGTGGCACCGACGAAGAAGGCCGGATCGAAGACGTCGATGTCCGCCGGGGCGACGTTGAAGTCTCCGCAGAGCACGACCGCTTCGTTCGGATCACAGCTCGCGTCGAGATGCCGGCGCAGATCGTGAAGGAAACCGAGCTTCGCGTCGAAGAATTCCGTGCCCACAGCACGCCCGTTCGGCACGTAGACGCTCATCACCCGCACCCCGGCGCAGGTCGCTCCGATCAGTCGGCGCTCGGCCTCGGCGCCTTCTTGGTCTCCCCCGCCCCTGAAGCCGACCTCGACATCAGCGAGGCCGACCCGAGACGCGATGGCGACTCCGTTCCACCGCCCATCTCCGTGGTGGGCGACCTCGTAGCCCAGCGCTTGGAACCGGTCCGTCGGGAAAGCGGCGTCTGCCAGCTTGGTCTCCTGGAAGCAGCACACGTCGGGCTGGGCCTGTTCGAGCCATTGCTCGACTCGTTCGAGTCGCGCACGCATCGAATTGACGTTCCAGGTGGCGATTCGCATGGACTATCGCGGCGGGCCTGACGTGAGCACGAAGAGCATGTCCGCCACGCAGGCGACCTGACCGCCAACCCGAGCGACACCGTGGCCGGTCCCCCCGCGTGATGACAGCCGGTCGATCGACACCTCGAGATCCAGCGTCTCACCCGGCACCACCTGGCGGCGGAAGCGGGCCCGGTCGATGCCGCCGAACAAGGGCAGCCGGTCCTTGTAGCGTCCATCGGCGAGGACCGTCGCCGCGGCGAGCTGCGCAAGCGACTCAACCATCAAGACGCCCGGCAGGACGGGATTGCCGGGGAAGTGCCCCGCAAAGAACTCCTCATCGCCGGAAAGGTGCCAGCGCCCGGTGGCCGAGCTTGCCGGAACCAGCTCAGTGATCTCGGACACGAAGAGAAACGGAGGTCTATGTGGGATGAGCTCTTCGGCACGCACAGTGTCTTCCACCGTAGCGCGGCACCAGTTGACCTCCCTCTGCCGGTCAGCCCTCTGCCGGTCAGCCCCGGAGGACGAATTTGTTGAGGACGGTCACCGTGGGCGCGCTA
Organism: uncultured Acidimicrobiaceae bacterium; assembly: GCA_963703655.1. Lineage (GTDB taxonomy): Bacteria > Actinomycetota > Acidimicrobiia > Acidimicrobiales > Bog-793 > CAVPFA01. Next base: position 517,050 of record CAVPFA010000004.1, read on the forward strand.
GTGGTCGTGCCTGTCCAAGGCAGCCCTGCCGATGCCGTGGGCACGAAGTTGAGAGCGAACGCGTTCTCGCCAGTGAAGCCGCTGCAAGCAAGGACCTGGCCGTTCATCGAAGGCGCATTTGCATAGTCCACAGCGCCTTGAGTGTAGAGGAGTGCGTCAACAGTGGACGTAAAGCTCGTCGAGTTTGAGAAGGTCATGTCGACCGGTGGAGTCGTCGTATTGCACGCTGCGGAAGGACTCGCCAAGACCGAGAAATTGTGAACCGTGCTGGAAGTGGACTCGAAGGTGTTCGAGTTCGAGAGCATCAAGGTGTTCACCCAAAGCGTCACATCCGCGTTGAGACCGAACGTATGCGAGCTGGAGTACGCAACGTTACATGTAGGCGCATAAATGAGTGTCTTTGTGGTAGCTGTGTAGAGCTGAGTCATGAACGGATCGGTCGGCGGCCCTGGCCCGGCCTCGGAGGCAATGTTCTTGAAATACGATGCACATGTGGTGTAGGTCGCATTTGGTATCTGGACCAAGTTCCAGCCCGCGGCCGTCCAGTCGCTGAGCGTCGTGTCAGCCGCGGGAAAATTGATCGTTGCGGGCATCGTCTGGCTCGAGAGCGCTGAGTCGAACTGAGTCTGGGTGCCCTTGACTTGAGATCCTCCGCCCAGCGTGATCGTACCGGATGCATAGGCATTGCCGTCAATAGTACCGGAGCCGGCGAGGCTGATATTCCCATTTGTCTCCGTTGCGTTACCTACTACCAACGCACTGCCGGTCATCGTGACCCCGCCGCCATATGAGATCACGTTGCCGCCCACTTGGGCACTGTTTCCCATGGTGACCTGACCAGCGTCGGTCAGACCGCCGCTTATATCGCAGCTGCCCGTCAGGTCGACTGGTTGGTAGGTGGTCACACTTCCTTGACTGACGGCGCCGTTCGCGCAGGTCAAGGTCTGGCCGGAATAGACGTTCGGCGGAGGATTCGAACCGAGCTGGTCGTTCTGGCTGCCGTTGTACAGGCTCAGGTTGCCTGACGTGAAGATCGCATACCCGAATGCCGCGGGGAGCGTCGCGACGCCAGCGGCGATGTTGACATTCGCCTGCATGACAGTAGCTGAGCCATGGGCCGCAGTCCCGGTCGAGGTGAGTGTCGCGGCCGTGGGTGGTGTCGCCCCTCCGAGGGTCGATCCTGCACAGGTGAGCGCCGTCGACCCGGCCGTGTACTGGACCGTGACAGAGTAGGAGGAAACAGCGCCCGGAACCGACAAAGTCCCCGTCACAGTGCAGGGAAGGCTCGAATAGGTACTGACGTTGCGCATTGCCGTGAGCTCCGCGTCGATCCCGCTCCGCGACGCGAGTGTGGCTTGCAAGGTGCGACCGTACTGAGCGGAGTATGTCAGGTTCGTCGTGCTGGTTGTCAGTGCTACGACCAGAGAGCTGACGAGGAGGAAGGAGATGATCAGCACGAGCACGAGCACGCTTCCTTCTTCGTCCCGGCGGTGGGTGACAAGGCGAGCAACCATCTTCAGTCCTCCGTCGTGGCGCATGTGGATGTGGCCGTGTACGGAGTATTCAGGGCGGCGACGGTCGACTTGATCAGGATCTTTTCTGACGAGTGTCGCTGCGTCTCGGTCACATAGAGCGTGATTGAAAGGCTCTGCGGCGACCCAGCTGACAGCGTTGGAAGCGCGAAGGGTGGTACCGAAGAGTTCACGACGGGTTGAGCAACGGGAACCCAAGGTGGAACTGGGTTGCCGGTTGTCCAAGTTGTCGGCCACTCCTGTTCCTCGAGAACGTGGCTACTGGTAAGCATCCATTGGTCCCACTGCGATTTGTTGAACGCGAGACTCAGCACCCTCACGGCGAAGCCGGACGTGACGGTCGGGCCCGTCGTCGTGAGCGTCGTCGGGAGACAGATCTCGCTCGCGGATCCGACCTGAACCACGATGTTCTCCAGGGCGATCCTCGCCTGAGCCGATCCGGCGGTGATCCCCTCAGAGGCCGAGGTCGAGTTCGTCACCGTGGAGAGGACGGGAGGAATGAGCGCGATCACAATCAGGGTTATGACCATCGTGACAAGCATCTCGACGAGCGTGAAGCCAGCAGAATCGCGAGACGGCGCACACGGAGCTGCGGCGCGATCCCGCCCAAACAAGCGGGTCGTGCACTGCGTCTCAACGCGCCGTTTCCGGCTTCCCCGGATCATGGAGCGGCGATCTGTGTCTCTCCAACGGCCCGGTCCTTACCGCCGGTTGGCGGTTTCCAGGTCACCAGGACGGTCACAGTGACAAGTCCGGGGGTGGCCGAGCTCACCGTCGGGTAGGTCGCGACGGTGAATGCGATGCCAGCAGACACCGTCGTGATATGAGGCACGAGAGGCGCCTCCGACGTCTTGGCGTTGGTCGTCGGGATGGTAGCTCCGTTCAAGGTGAAGGTATAAGTCGACCCGGACTTGGTGATGTACGGATCGCTCGCCAGGGAGTCCACGCTGGGGTTGAGCCCCACGTTGACATCTGCAAACGGCAGTGCAACCAGTTGGGCGATATCACCCGAGACAAGGCTCGAGGCCACCGCGTGCTCCTTGGCGACCGATGCGGCCGATATCGCAGCGACGGATCCGCGCTCAACGGCCAGCAAGGAGACGGTGAGGATCGTTACGGCTACGAGGGCCTCGATAATGCTGAAACCCTCGTCACCGTGAGCTACCCGACACCGGGCGCGGAGCCGAGGACCCGCGACAACCAACCAATAACGCGCTTCTCGACCTCGGACTTCCATCAGATCCTCCGACGGTGTTATCGGCAGAAAACGGTGTCCTCTGAAGCGCTGCCTGCGGGTTCGCCGCTCGCCGGTTGAATCAAAGACCCGGAATCCGCGAGGGTCGCCGCTGATGCGCGAGGCACTCTCGAGGCCTCGGGCTCTCGTTCAGACGCGCTTACTCGGCGGCAAGCCCTGTCCGAGGCGACCTTCGCGCGCCAGAGGTTCGTCCTCTCGGCGACTTCGGCGCGGCCGGCTGGGTGTCCACCACCGGCGGGGTGGCCGCGGACTTCGAGTCGGCCGGCTTCGAGGCGGGTGCCATCGGCGCGCGCGCCTTCGGCGTGGATGACCGCCGGGCAGTCGGCAACTTCGGGACGGTCGACGTGGGTCCGGCCGGCTTGGGAGCGGCCGACCTCGGCGAAGCCGCACGCGCGGCGGCCGGCCTGGGAGCGGCCGACCTCGGTGCCGCCGCCCGCGGGGCGGCCGCCTTTGCTGCGGGTGCCTTCGGGGCGGATGCCTTCGGGGCCGACGCCTTCGATGCGGGTGCCTTCGATGCGGGCGACTGCCGGGCAGTCGACTTCGGCGCAGGCGGCTTTGGGACGGTCGACGTGGGTCTGGCCGGCTTTGGGACGGCCGGCCTCGGTGCCGGCGCCCGCGAGGCGGCCGCTGTCTTCGGGGTGGCCGGCGACTCAGGTGCGGAGGGCTTCGGCGCCGCTGCGACCTTCCTCACCTGCTTCTTCGTACTCTTGGCCTCGGACCCTTTCGCGAGATCGGCGCCGCGACTCGTCGGGTCGCCGCCCCGTACCGGAACCCTGGCCTGTGAGCGTCGGCGTGGCCCGCTTGCGAGACGGACCTCGGCCGCCACGGTCTCCTCTCGTGGGTGGCCCGAGATGTGGCCGACGCCGGGCAGCGCGAGCTCCGCTCCACGGCGTTGGGGGTCGAGGGCCGTGAGCACGAAGACCCTGGTTTCCTTGCGCTTCAGGACTTCACGGGCACTGCGCGGGGCGGGATCGGCAAGGTTGGCGAGCGGGATGTAACAGCGCATGTCACCGACGCGGATAACGGCCCCATGAGATGTGTAGCCCTCGACCTCGCCCTCGAGCTGTTCTCCAAGTCGGTGCTCGGCGATGAAGGAGATGAAGGCCAGCGGGTCGTTTACCGCCAGCGGGGTGGGCTTGGCACCGTCCCGAGAAGCCTCCTGCGAGGGTGCGGAGGGGGCTGTGGCGCTGCCGGAACGTTTCCTCGAACGACCGCCGGAGGATCTGGAGCCGTTCGACTGGCCCGATGGCCGCACGACTTCTTTCGTCGCTACGGCGATGGCCTTCGAAACGCGCTTTTTCGCCTGCGTCGTCTCCCGCACCGCCTGGTGGCTCCTCGGGCCGCGCACCGGCTGGCGGGGGCTGAAGATCCATCCGATCCCGGGCACCGGGGTACCGCCGAGAAGGCGGCCTCGGTCGAAGAGCCAGGGATGCTCGCCGTGGAACTCCTGGAACGAGTCATTGGAAAGCACCGTCGCGTCGACCTTCTCTGCGACGCGCAACAAGAAGGCGTCGCCGCGCCCGATCGCGCCGGCGGGCGGATGGACGTACTCGCCCCGCATGGCGGCCTCTTCGAAGCGGGTCAGCTCGGACGGGTCGATCCTGTGCGCGAACGTCGCGTCGACGATCACCGTGATCTCGGCGTGCGGATGGTCGCGCCGAAGCTCGGTGACGGCCTCCTCCAACTGCTGCAGGCTGGGCAGTGATCGGCCTTCGGTGGCGATGTTGGACCCGTCAACGACGATGTGCTCGATCGACATGTCCTCTGTAGTCAAGCACCCGGAGCCGTGCTCAAGCGGGAAGCGGGCCGATCGACCGCACGAGCAGATCCTCCTGCTCCAGGAGATGGATGGCGCTGGATCCTGTGGCAGGGCTCCCGGCCGGGTCCCGGCTCACGTGGCGCAGCTTGTACCTGGTCCCGAGCAGCCGGTGCAGGCGCCCGTGAGCGAACAGCCAGGCGCCCATGTTCTCCGGCTCCTCTTGGAGCCAAACCACCTCGGTCGCGACGGGATAGGCCGCCAGCAGGTCGGAGATCTGCTGTTCCGGCCACGGATAGAGCTGCTCGACGCCGCGCCACGGCGATCGGCGTTGCTCCCGCCTCGACGATGCGGTCGCGACGCGCCATCGCCTCGTAGGCCACCTTCCCGCTGCACAGCACCACCCGCTCGACAGCCGTCCGGTCGACTGCCTCGTCGTCGAGCACCTCTTGCCAGCCGCCTTGGACGAACAGCCCGATGGGCGAGCGCGCCTGGCGGGCACGCAGCAGCGACTTCGGCGTCATCACGATCAGCGGCCGGCGCGTGCTCCGATGGGCTTGGGCGCGCAGGAGGTGGAAGTACTGCGCGGCTGTCGTCGGCTGAGACACCGTCATGTTGCCGTCGGCACTCATCGACAAGAAACGTTCCAGCCGCGCAGAGGAGTGCTCCGGCCCCTGTCCCTCGTAGCCGTGCGGAAGGAGCATCGTGAGCGCCGAGTACTGCCCCCACTTCTCGCCGGCGGCGGCGAGGAAGTTGTCGATCACGATCTGAGCGCCGTTGGCGAAGTCGCCGAATTGCGCCTCCCAAGCCACGAGTGCCTCTGAGCTCTCGACGGAGTAGCCGTACTCGAAACCGAGCGCCGCGTACTCCGACAACAGTGAGTCATGGACCATGAAGCGGCCCGCTGGGCGCTCGCCCGGCTCGTCGCCCATCGTTTCGCCGACATGCGCAAGCGGGACGTACTCAGCCCCCGTCTCGTAGTCGAAGAGCACCGAATGGCGCTGGCTGAAGGTTCCGCGGCGGGTGTCCTGGCCGGCGAGCCGGACGTCGTAACCGTCGTTGAGCACACTCCCGAACGCCAATGCCTCCCCGAGCGCCCAGTCGACCTCTCCGGCCGCATAGAGCTCGGCGCGGTGATGGAACTGGCGCGCGAGCTTGGGGTGGACGTTGAAGCCCGGCGGAGGCTCGTGGATCGTTTCTGCCAGCGCATCGAGAGTCGAGCGGTCTACGCCGGTCGCAACGAGCGAGAGGGGCGGAGGCTCGTCGGCCGGCGGAGGCGGAAGGTGGTCGATCCGCGGCGGGGCGGCGGCGCGGGTCTCGTCGAGCGCCGATTGAAGCCGGGCGGAGAAGTCCTCCAAGGCACGCTCGGCCTGCTCGATGGTGATGTCGCCGCGCTTGACAAGCGTCTCGGTGTAGAGCTTGCGGACCGAGCGGTGCTGCTCGATCTGCTTGTACATGAGCGGCTGGGTGTAGCTCGGGTCGTCCCCCTCGTTGTGGCCGTGGAGCCGGTAACAGACCATGTCGATCACGACGTCCTTGGAGAACTGCTGGCGGAATTCCACGGCAAGCCGGCCGACGCGCACGCAGGCCTCCGGGTCGTCGCCGTTCACGTGGAAGATCGGGGCCTGCACCGTCTTCGCGACGTCGGTCGGGTACACCGAGGACCGAGCCGCCACAACCGGGGTCGTGAAACCGAGCTGATTGTTGATCACCAGGTGGACGGTCCCGCCCGTCCTGTAGCCGTCGAGCTGTGAGAGCTCGAGCGTCTCGGCGACGACGCCCTGGCCGGCGAACGCCGCGTCACCGTGGATGAGCACCGGCAGTACGGGGAAGGTCCCGACATCCTGGCGCTGATCCTGCCGGGCGCGTGCGATGCCTTCGACGACGGGGTCGACCGCCTCGAGATGCGACGGATTGGAAGCGAGCGTCACCGGCAGCTCGAGGCCGTGGCGTGCGACGAATTTGCCGGAGGCGCCCTTGTGATACTTCACGTCGCCGGAGCCCTGGACGCTCTCGGGATCGAGATTGCCCTCGAATTCGGCGAAGATCTCGCCGTAGGACTTGCCGACGATGTTGGCGAGGACGTTGAGCCGGCCCCGGTGGGCCATCCCGAGCACGGCCTCCTCGACGCCGGCCTGAGCCGCCTCGTCCAAGATGGCGTCGAGCAAGGGGATCGCCGACTCCGCCCCCTCGAGGCCGAAGCGTTTCTGGCCCACGTAGCGAGTGTGCAAAAAGCGCTCGAAGGCCTCCGCCGCGTTGAGTCGCTCGAGAACGTGGTGCTGCTCTTCAGGTGTGAGGGTGCCGGGCACGCCTTCCACGTGGTGCTGGATCCACCGTTTCTGCTCGGGATCCTGGATGTGCATGTACTCGATGCCGATCGTCCGGCAGTACGCGTCGCGAAGGACGTCGAGCACGTGGCCGAGCTGGAGCTCGGCGTCGTCGCCGAGGCCCTCGACGACGAAGCTCCGGTCGAGGTCGAAGATGGTGATGCCATGGGTCAAGGGGTCGAGCTCGGGGTGAAGAGCGGGGGCCACTGTCCCGAGCGGGTCCAGGTTGGCCAGGAGGTGGCCCCGGACCCGGTAGAGATTGACGAGCTGCTGGACCCTCGCCTGCTTCACGAGCCTGCCGTGCACGCCCTCGCCGGAACGGACCGGGTTGACGTCCTTGTGCCAGCGGGCCGGGTTGTAGGGAACGGCGAGGGAGACGAACACCTCGTCGTAGAAGTCGTGCTCGCCTACCAGGAGCTCGTGCACCCGCGATAAGAAGAGCCCCGATTCGGCGCCCTGGATGATGCGATGGTCGTAGGTGGACGTGAGGATGACGACCTTGCCCACCCCCAGCTCGGCCAGCACCTCCGGGTCAGTGGCCGCGAATTCGGCCGGGTAGCCGAGTGCTCCGACCCCGATGATCGCGCCCTGGCCGGCCATGAGGCGCGGCACCGACTGCGTCGTTCCGAGGGTTCCGGGGTTCGTGATGGTGACCGTGACGCCGGCGAAGTCGTCGACCGACAGCTTGTTGGTCCGCACCTTGCGCACGAGCTCTTCGTAGGCATGCACGAACTGGGAGAACTCGAGCGTGTCGGCATCCCGCACGCAAGGCACGAGCAGCGTCCGGCCGCCGCCGGGTCGCTCGTGGTCGACGGCGATCCCGAGCCCCACGTGCTCGTGGCGGATCACCCCTGGCGTGCCGGTTCCGTCGATGTCGGCTACGAACGACGAGTTCAACGCCGGCACGGAACCGAGCGCCTTGACGACGGCCCAGGCGATCAGGTGCGTGAAGCTCACCTTGCCACCGATGGTCCGGGCGAGCTGATCGTTTATGACCGCCCGGTTGACCTCGAGAAGCTTGGCCGGCACGGGGTGAACGCTCGTCGCGGTCGGGACGGCGAGGCTGGCGCTCATGTTCTCCACGACGCGAGCAGCGGCCCCTCGGAGCGGTACGCCGACCTGTCCGGCCGGAAGCTTCGCTTCGTCCGGGCTGCTGGCCGATGGCGGTGCCTGAGCCGTGCTGGCAGTGCCGGGTGGCTGCACGGCTTCGGCGGCGGGCTCGGCGGCTTGGCCGGGCGGCTCGGCGGCTTGGCCGAGCGGCTCGGCGGCTTGGCCGGGCGGCTCGGCGGCGAGGCTCGCTTCGGGCTCCTGAGGAGCCCCGCGGCCGCGGTAATCGGCGAAGAACTCCCGCCAGCTCTCGCTTACCGACTGAGGATCAGCCCGGTAGGACTCGTACATCTCCTCGACGAGCCAGGCGTTTGCGCCGTAGGCGCCCGCGAGCCCGTCAGTGCTCGGTCGGTCCGCCATCAACCACGATGCTACCGGCCGGTACGCCGGCTCGACCTCGGGCTAAATGTCCCACGGTTTTAAATGTCAAGCGAGTGTTCGTGAACTTCGCTTCGAGCAAGTTGAGCTAGTGGCGCGATGCGACCGTTACCGAGAAGTCGACTTGCTGGCTGCCGCCGGTGGCGGGACCGGACCCCGCCTCGAACGAGAACCGCTTCGAGGAGAGGGTCGTGATACTGACGATGTATTCGTTGCCGACGTCGCCTGCGATCAGCTCCTTCCCACCGGGGAGCCAACGGGCCCAGGCGACGTCCTCGCCGAGCCGGAGCCGCGCCCCTGTGACGAGCCGCACGACTCCGCTGCTGGTATCGACGACCGCCAGCTCCGCCGATCCGCCGCCGCCTCCGGGACCGCGGTGCACGAACACCGCCAGCTCGCGCCCGTCCGGCGAGAAGGCGCCGCCGGCAGCGAAACCGAATCGGAACGGGCTGAGTAGCGTCTTGGACGCCAGCGTCGATGTGTTAGTGAGCTCGATTGGGCAGGTCGTCGGCGACCGGCAGCCCGCGGGTATCCAGGCGAGCAAGCCGGAGCGACCACCCGGTGGGGTGTAGGCGCCGATGATCCCGTAGTACTCAAGGATCCTGCCGACGAACTTCACGGTCCTGGTCCCGGGGCTCCATACAGCGATCTCGGTGGGACGCGAAGTCATCGCGTCGGAGGTGGACTGGACAAGGATGCCGTCTCCAACTGCGACCCCGAAGCCACCGGGCAGGTACCAGCCGGTCGGGAGTACGAGCCGCCTGGGTGCACCCCGCCCGGACGCGGGCAACTGGATCAGGCTGGCATCGTCCCCCTGCGAGATGTAGAGGTTGCGCCCGTCGGCCGACGGGAAGATCCACTGGCCGGGCGCCACGTTGTGGATCCTGCCAGTCGCGATGTCCAGCTCCTGGACGACCTCTGACCAGTGGCCGAGCGAGGGCACGAAGGTCCCCGCTGTGTCGACCCAGTACACGCGGCCGCTGGCCGCTACGAGCGGCGTGGTCGGGTCCGCGCCTACCTCGGCCACGACCCGCTGGGTCAGGGCCGTCAGGTTTCCGAGGTGAAGCCGGTTGTTGTAGTCCACCCACGCAACCACGCCCGACCTGGATCCGCCCTCGTTCGCGCCCGAGCTCCCCGAAGGCGAGCCACCGGTCCTCGGTTGCCCTGACGACAGGATCGCCGCCAGCACCGTCACCACGACCGCAACAGCCAGGACGACTGCGAGGCCTGCGACCCTTATCCGGCGTCGCCTCCGTCGCGCCTCCTCGAAGAGCACCTGAACCGCGGGGGTGCTGGCTGGCCGGGGGCGCGGAGGGGCGATCACGGCGTCCTCGGCTTGCGAGCGGTGACTTTCATCATGGGACTACTATGACTAGAACCATGTTCCGTGTCAACGTCGACCGCTCGGATCCGCTCCCCCTGCACGATCAGGTCGCCGCGCAGATCCGCCGAGCCATCGCGGAGGGGGAGGCGGGCCCAGGCGAGCGGCTTCCCTTGGCGAAGGACCTCGCGGCGGTGCTCGGGGTCAACAAGAACACTGTGCTTCGCGCTATGCACATCCTGAGGGAGGAGGGGCTCCTCGAGTTCCGGCGCGGACGCGGCATCACCGTCTCGGGCACCGCCGAGCGTGGTGCGGTCCTCACCCAGGTGCGAAACCTCGTCGAGTTCGCCCGCCACCGAGGTTACGGCCGCACCGAGATCATCGAGATGATCCGGGACCTGCCCCAGGGCGGCTAATCCGAGACCAGGCGACGCCCTCGCCGTGAGCGGACCGGGGACGGCGCCGCTGCGTGGCGCTACTCGTCGACCAGCCCGGTCGAAGCCTGGTGGTGCGCAACGCAGCCAGAGCCCAAAGCCCTGCGCGAGACGGTGCTCACCCGCCGGCGGCTCGGTTGACCAGCCTCACCTACTCAACAGCCGAAGTGCTCGATCCCTATTAGCGTGTGAGCGTGAAGCTCGCCGTAGGTGCCTGGTGAAGATCTCTTCACCGCGCCCCGCTGTCTCGAGACCGGTGCCGGCTGCAGGGATCCGACGGTGACCACGCGAGCGGTGGTGCGCACTGTCGAGCCCGGCAACGACGTGCGTTGCGTGCGTTGCACCAAGCAGATCAAGTTCGCCGCGCGTACCCATCCGCGCCAGGTCATCGCGAACGTCTACATCGACGGAGCCTGGAATCGGGTCGACCACTTCCACGAGGAGTGCTATCTCGACGCGGACGAGCCCTATGGGCCCATTGACAGGCTCGGCGGCCCGTTCGCGGGCTGACGCGCAACAGCCGGAGCCCATTGGTGACGAAGGAAGTCGAGCCTTTGACGTCCCGTCGGCTGTACGTGGAAGAGACGCGAGCCGACGCCGGCCCAGGCGCTCCTCTCGTAGCGTGCATTCACGGTTCGATGGATCGCCACGCAAGCTTCGCTCGGCTGCGAGCCCGGCTCGCGCCGATGTGCGACGTGCTCTTGTACGACCGGAGGGGTTACGCGGCGTCCCGGAACGTCGATCCTCCGGCGACGGGCATCGATGACCACGTCGCCGACTTGTTCGTCCTCCTCGAAGGCCGGCGCGCCGTGCTCTTCGGGCACAGCTACGGAGGCGACGTCGCGCTTGCGCTCGCCGAGCGCCACCCCGAGCTTGTCTCGGCGGCAGTGGTTTTCGAGGCTCCCCTCCCCTGGCTCGATTTCTGGCACGCGCCCGGACCCGCTCGCGATCATCCGGCCTGGGCCGCGCCGACACCAGGGGAGGCGGCCGAACTTTTCATCCGGCGCACGATCGGCGATCGGCGCTACGAACGGATACCGGCTGCAACCCGCGCCGAAATGGCGAAAGACGGCCCAGCGCTCATGACGGAGCTAACGACCATTCGTGAGTACCCACCTCCGTTCGACCCACACGTGGTCGAGGTGCCCGTCCTCGTGGCGTGGGGAAGCGAAACCGTCGAGCGCCACCGGCGCGGCGCCCATTGGCTTGCCGCCTCGTTGCCGCACGCAACCGAGCACATGGTTCGGGGAGCCCGCCACAACGGACACCGCACGCACTCGAAGGAGCTCGCGCAGCTCGTCCTTGAAGCGGCCGCGCTCGCGTCCGGCGAACCCGATCGAAAGAGAGCCTCGACGTGAGGGTCGTCGTGACCGGTGCCACCGGATTCATCGGCAGCACCGTCGTCAAGGCGCTACGAGAACGCGGAGACGAGGTCCACCCTGTCGTCCGCAGCGCCCCGGGCGCCGGCGAAGTAGGAATCGATCTGGCCAGGAGACGGATCGACGCGTCGCGGCTGCCGGGCCGGAGCCTGGAAGGCATCGACGCTGCGGTCCATCTGGCCGGAGCCCCCATCACGACCCGTTGGAGCGCGAAGCGCCTCGAGATCATCCGTTCGAGCCGAGTTGCGGTCGGCGATGTGCTCGCGCGTTCGCTCGCCTCCCTCGAGCGCCCGCCGGCCGTCCTCGTGTCGGGCTCGGCCGTCGGAATCTATGGCGATCGAGGCGAGGAGATACTCGACGAGGCAAGCGCCCAGGGGGCCGGGGTCCTTGCCGATATGTGCCGCTCCTGGGAAGCCAGCAGCGCGCCGGCGGCCGAGCGAGGCATTCGAGTCGTCACGATCCGCACCGGCGTCGTCCTCGGGGGGAACGGCGGCGCCGAGGGCGGGATCCTCAAGGTGGAGGTCCCGATCTTCAAGCTCGGGCTAGGTGCCCGGCTCGGCGACGGCCGGCAGTGGACCAGCTGGGTGGCGCTCGACGACGAGGTCGCTGTCGTGCTCCGCGCGATCGACGACAGCGAGCTCTCCGGGCCCGTGAACTCGACCGCTCCGTATCCGGTGCGCAATCGTGAGCTGACCGACGCGATCGCGCGTGCACTCGGGCGCCGCGTCCGGCTTGCGGCGCCCCCGACGGCGCTCAGGCTCGCTCTCGGCCGCGGGACAGCCGATGAGCTCCTGCTCGCCAGCCAGAGGGCGCTCCCCAAGAAACTGCAGGACGCCGGCTACGTCCACGCTTATGCCCACCTCGACGATGCCCTCTCGGCTGCGCTCGAGACCCGCGGCCGGCGGTGACGAGGGACCGGAATTCCGCGATTCTTCGGGAAATTCCGGACCTGTTGATACTTGTGTGGCCACACAGGCTGTTGCAAAATGAAGCCCGTTCAATGGCAGGGATCCACCACCTGGCTCTGTTGACCGCCGAGAATTTCTCATGGCGCTGAGCTATCTGCCAACGGACCGAGATCAGTTGTTCTTGGTCCCCCCGGACATGCGCGACTGGCTCCCTGCTGGGCACCTCCTATGGTTCGTGCTCGACGTGGTGGAGAGGATCGACACCTCCTCCCTGCACGCTCGCCACCCGAACGACGGCGTCGGGCGACGGGCCTTCGACCCCGACATGCTGCTGGCGCTGTTGGTGTACGCCTACTGCACCGGGCAGCGTTCGAGCCGCAAGATCGAGCAGCTTTGCGAGGTCGACGTCGCCTACCGGGTGATCTCCGCCAACCACCCCCCGGACCACACCACCATCGCCCGCTTCCGATCCGACAACGACGAGCTGGTCGCCAAGCTCTTCACTGACGTGCTCGCCCTCTGCGCCGCCACCGGCCTGGCGAGCGTCGGCGTAGTGGCGGTCGACGGCACCAAGATGGCAGCCAACGCGTCGAGAAAGACCAACCGCACCCGGGCCGACATCGAGGCAGAGGTGGACACGATGATGGCCGAGGCCGTGGCCGCCGACGCAACAGAAGACGAGCGCTTCGGCCCCAAGCGTGGCGACGAGCTCCCGCCCGATCTCGTCGACCCGGACACGCGCCGAGTACGCCTCGACGCCGCCCTGCAAGCCATCGAGGAACAGGAGCGATCGAGCCAAGCGGCCGAGGAGGCCGCCCGGGCCAAGCGGGCGGCAGCCGAGGCTGAGGCCGTCGCCAAGCACCAGGGTGTTACCGGCAGGCCGCCCAAGTGCGCCGACCCTCTCGCCCGAGCCGAGGCCGAGCTCCTCCGAGCGGTGGCCGATCAGGCCGCCCGCAACGCCGAATGGCGCCACCAGCGTGATGCCGCTCGGGCAGCAGGAGCGCCAGACCCTCCCCGGCCTGAGCGTGGTCGCCCCACGAGGGCACGCCGGCGCCTCGAAGCTATGAAGGCCTCGCCTCCGGCACCGCCAGCGCCGCCGCCCCCGGTACGTCTGAATATGACAGACCCTGATTCCCGGGTCATGAAGACCCACAACGGCTGGGTGCAGGGCTACAACGCCCAGGCAGCCGTCAACGACCAGGGCATCGTGCTGAGCGCCAAGCTCACAAACGACCACAACGACGTCGGCCAATGCGTGCCGATGATGGCCGCCACCCGGGCCGACCTCGATGCCGCCGGCATCCAAGGACCCATCGGCACCATCCTGTTTGACGCCGGATATCTCTCCGAGGACAACCTGCGAACCGACGGGCCGGACCGTCTCATCGCCACCACCAAGAGCTGGAAGCTGCGCCGGGAGGCCCGTGAGCTCGGCTTCGCCGAAGGCGATGCCCCGGCCGAAGCCTCGCCGATCGAGGCCATGGAGCATCGCCTGCGTACCGAGGACGGCGCGGCTCTCTACGGGCTGCGCCAGTGCACCGTCGAGCCGGCGTTCGGCGACATCAAGGAGAACCGGGGATATCGGCGCTTCATGCGGCGAGGGCTCGCCGCCTGCGACGCCGAATGGAAGCTCATCTGCGCCACCAAGAACATCACCAAGATGTTCCGAGCCGGAGCGGTACTGCCTGATCTCGGCTGAGGAAACGATGGGTGCCTGGACCCAACCCTGGAAACGAGTGCCCGGCCGACGAAGATTCCCCTCGCCGCCTCGAAGACAATGGCTGACCGCCTGGGAACGCCCTGTCGGTCGCACGGTTCAAACTGCAACAGCCTGCACAGCCCACGAAACTATTAACACGTGGGCCTGCCAGCCCCGGCCTTCGCCTACCCCGCCGGCCTTCGCCGGCACCGCCGGCCCCGCCGGCCTTCGCCGGCCGAGCCCTCAGTCGAGGTTGGCGCCGTAGCGACGAACGTGGTCGTTCACGGAGTAGTACGCCTCGATGGACTCGCCGGCGTCTCCCCAGAAACCCTCCGCTACGTCGTAGTCGATCAGCCCCTCCCGGACGTAGTGGTTGTTGACGTCCGTTATCTCCAGCTCACCGCGCCCTGAGGGTCTCAACGTCGCTATCACGTCGAAGACGCCGGGGTCGTACAGGTAGACGCCGGTTACGCAGTACGTGCTCGCCGGGTCGTCGGGCTTCTCGACGATCCTCACGATCGTTCCCGACTCGTCGAACTCAGGCACCCCGAGATGCCGAAGGTGAGCCGGGTCCCTCACTTCGGTGAGCACGAGGCGGGCCCCCTTCCCCTGATCGCCGAACCGAGTCACCGAGTCCACGAAGGACCTGCCGAAGATGTTGTCCGCCAGCATGACGACGGCGGCATCGTCGCCCACGAAGTGTGCCGCCAGCCCGAGCGCCTCGGCGATGCCGCCGGCCCTCTCCTGGTAGGCGTACTGGAGGCGTTCGACCCCGAACTCGCGACCGTTCGACAGAAGCCGAAGGAACTCGCCGGCGTGGGTGCCTCCTGTCACGACCATGATCTCGGTGACGCCAGCCTTCACGAGCGCCTCAACGGCGTAGCTGATCATGGGCCGGTCGCCGATCGGCAAGAGGTGCTTGTTGGTGATTCGAGTCAGAGGATAGAGCCGGCTGCCGGTTCCGCCGGCGAGGATGACGCCCCTCACCGCTTCAAGTAGCTCACGGTCGCGGACCTCGCGAGCACGATGCCGTCGGTGAGATCCATGGCCCGGTAGATGACGTGTTGAATCACGGTGTCCCTCACTTCGAAGATGGCCTGTCCTCTTGCATTGGTGATCCGCGACGACGGTGTGATCCTCCATCTCGACCTCGCCCTCGGGGTCGCAGGGGCTGCCGTCCCGACCAGGATCACCCTCTTGCCGGCGACGGGAGTGCCGAGAGCCGAGCGCAAGGTGACAGTGATCGCAGCATAGGCCGTGCTGCTCGCTTTGACGAAGCGACGCGGGGGGGTCACCGAGGACCTCGTCGGAGAGCCGTACAAAGCTCCCGGAATCTGGGGCAGCGAGCAAAGCTGGGCAACGAGGCCGTTCCCGGCCGGATTGGCTGCATCCGGCGTCCCGAGTCCCGACGCGAGGTCATAGCCAACGGTTGCCGGGTAAAGGTTGTTGCCGGTGAAAAGGTCGTTGTTGCCCTTCGTGATGTCGTTCAAGGCTGCCGCGCCGGCGCTCGATCCCGCGATCGAGTACAGGGACGGGTTGAGGAAGCCCAGTGTGTGTCCACTACAGGCCGGCCAGGCATCGGCGAGCGCGGCCAGGGCCGCCCAAAGGGGCGCCGCGGCGCTCGTGCCGGCGATGGGAGCCCAGCCGCCGTTGTAGTACGTCCAATAGCCGTAGCTCGGATCTGCGTCGGCCGAGACGTCGGGGACCTCCCGGCAGTAGCCCGACGGCGCCCCGCAGGGCTTGGGCGAGGAGTAGGACTTGATCACGTTCAGTTTCGGGGCGGCGTACGTCTGGTAGGCGGGCATAGCCCAATCCGACGAGATCCCGCCGCCGCCGGCGCCGCCGAAATCGCCGTCCTTCTCGTTCCAGACGGACTCGGTCGGTGGCGGGCCGAGAGCTGTCAACGACGTTCCACCGACGCTGGTCACGTACGGCTGGCTCCCGGGGTCGTCGACGGCGAGGATCTGGAGCAGGATCGGCGAGTTGCTCGTCGGGCAGTCTGTCGAGCCGCTGTCGCCGGCGGCGGCCAAGACTGTCTCGCCCTGCGCCGCAGCCTGCTCGAAGAGGTTCGCCTCGGCGGCTAGGAACGCGCTCCCGCCGACTTGTGCCTCACACGCACCCCACGAGGTCGTGATCACCTGTGCCTTGTCCTGGGTGACGATGGCGTTGTAGACGTCTAGGGGGCCTGTCGCATTGTCGGGCCCTTGGTACACGTCGATCGTCGCAGCGGGTGCGAGGCCGATCACGTCCTCGATGTCGAGCGCGGCCTCGCCGCTCCCCGGGCCCGGGCCAGAGCCGGAATCGACCTGGACGTAGTTCACGGACGCCGCAGTGCCGTAGCAGGCCTGGTACGCGGCGATGTCGGTCGGGAGGTCCGGTTCGAGCTCGAAGATGGCGACGGTCGCGCCTGCCCCTAGGTCACCGGCGGTGTAGAGGCCCGAGAAACCGTACGCCGATGCCAGCTCGTCCGCGGTATAAGCCCCGTGATCTGATGCGTCCAGAGACAAGGCCGAACACGGCATCGGACCGCCGGTCGCTAGGGCCCGCGACGGGCGCGACCTCGGTGCCGCACCGGCTGAGGCGAGACCGATAGGACGTGCGAGACCGACCGGACGCAAGCGCGCCAGGTCGCTCAGACCGATGATCGCCTGGATCCCCTTCGCAATGACCGCGGGGACCAGCGGTGCCGACCGGTTCGCGTAGACGACTGGTCCTGAGCGAAGGCGGTAACGGACAAGCGTCGTGGAGAAGGCTCGGTCGATGGTGGCGGCCGTCGACGACACCCTGATGACAAGGCGGTTGCCGCTCACAGAGTCGACGTGCAGCCCGAGCCGCCTCAGCACCTCGGTCGTCGCACGCACCGTGGCGAAGCTCGGCCCGAAGGCCGCACCGAACGCCCCGGGGTGAAGGTATTGGTGGAAGAGCCGAGAGCCTGGAGTCGACACCGCGGTGGCGAACCTCGCCAGCTGCGCGGGATCGCGGGGACGTAGGGCGACGTCGAACTCGATTCCGAACGGCCCAGGAACACGGCCGAGCGCAATCGCTCCGGGCAAGAGCTTAGGCGCCGACCCGATGCGCACGAGCAGTTCATGTCCGGGGCCCCGCCCCGTCGGCGGGCTCCGTCCGGTGATGGGACTGGGCCCGGTCGTCGCGGCCGACGCTGCCTCTGCGCCGGCCAATGCCGCAGGTCCGGCCAGGCCAAGGATTGCCAGGGCGCTCACGGCCGCGCGCCGACCTCGTCTTGGTGGCGGACCAGGCCGGGAAGGCGCCGTTCCGATCGCTGCCCGTCCCATCGACTTGTCCGTTGCGTGCATCGACAGCTCTCTTCGTGCCAGCCCGCTCCTCCCGAGCGTAGCTGGCGGCGCCCGTGGGGCGCAGCGGAGCGAGGTCGAGCACACCTGCAGCCACGTCGTCGTCGTGCACCGTGGCAAGCTGGTGCTCCGTCGCGACCGGACAGCGGCCAGGCTCAGACGGCGCCCAGCCTCAGACGTCGAGGAAGCGCTTCACCGCCACCGCCGAGCCGACGGCGCCGAGGCTCAGACGTCGAGGAAGCGCCTCACCGCCACCGCCGAGCCGGCGGCGCCGATGATGGCGCCCATGATGACCACGACGATCTCGGTGATGATCACGTCGTGGCCGGGCACAACCGCCGAGGAGAACTCTCGGAAGTGCCGGATGAGCGCCCGGATCCCGATGTCGCCGAGCAGCACGATCCCGGCAGCCACGACCGCTCCTATCAGCCCCTGCACAAGGCCTTCCACCATGAACGGCAGGCGGATGAACCAGCTCGTCGCGCCGACGAGGCGCATGACGCCGACCTCTCGCCGGCGAGAGAAGATCGCCATTCGTATCGCGTTCAAGATCAGCACCAGCGCCGAGACGAGCAGCACGACGGCGATCACGAGCAGCACCACCTGCAGCACGTTGCTCACCGAGGTCAGCGTGTGCGCCGCCTGGGAGGGATAGGTGATCTGGAAGACGCCGGCCAGGTGCTGGAAGACGCTTGCGACTGTCGCCGCCCCGCCGGGATCGGTCAGCGTGCACTGGAAAACCGGCGGAGTCGTCTTCGGGGTCAGAACGTTGCAGACCGTCGGGCCGCTGATCTTGCACGCCAGCTCGTAGGAAGCCTTGTGGTCGAGATAGACGACCTTGCGGATCTGTGGGGTCTGGCTGATCGTATTGCGCAGCGTCGCGACCTCGCCGACGGTCACCTTCGGCTGCAGGAAGATCTGCAGGTCGACGTTCTGGTTCAGCTGCACGAGCTCGTTGTTCACCGCTTGGCGCAGCAACAAGGCCGTACCGACGAGAGAAAGTGACACCGCGACCGTCAGGATCGCCGCGATTGCCATCATCCGGTTGCGCCAGAGGTTCGTCACCGTCTCGCGTGCGACGTAACCCGCCGAGATGGGCATCGAGCGCGTCCCTCGCCGCGCCCGAACGGCCTCCTGACGGCTGGTGATCGGTTCGTCCGCACCTTCGAATTGCGGCTCCGAGCTGCCCGCGTGGGCCGCCGACACGGACACGGCCGGGACTCCCCGCGAGCTCGAGGGCGTCGGGTCGAGACCGTAGATGCCGCGCGCCTGGTCGCGGATCACCGCGCCGTGGTCGATCTCGATCACACGACGTCGCATGTTGTCGACGATCCCGGCGTCGTGGGTCGCCATGACGACGGTGGTCCCGGTTCGATTGATCCGGTCGAGCAACGACATGATGCCCTGGCTCGTCGTCGGGTCGAGATTGCCCGTTGGCTCGTCGGCGAGGATGATGAGCGGGCGGTTCACGAAGGCGCGCGCGATCGCGACCCGTTGCTGCTCGCCGCCCGAGAGCTGATCGGGCAGCCTGTCGCCCTTCTGGCCGAGGCCGACCAGGTCCAGTACCTGGGGAACCTGGGTGCCGATCACGTGCCGTGGACGCCCGATCACTTCGAGAGCAAACGCGACGTTCTCGAACACGGTCTTGTTCGGCAGCAGGCGGAAATCCTGGAAAACGCAGCCGAGATTGCGGCGCAGGTACGGCACTCTCCAGTTCGAGAGATGACCGATCTCCTTGCCCGCCACCCAGATCTGACCGCGGTCGGCAACGTCCTCGCGCAGCAAGAGCTTGAGCATCGTGGTCTTTCCCGATCCCGACGCCCCGACGAGGAAGACGAATTCCCCCTTCAAGATCTCGAGCGATACATCCCGAAGTGCGATAACGGAGCCCTTGTAGGACTTCGTGACGTTCTCGAAGCGGATCATCGGTCCCCTTCTCTTCTGGTACCCGGCACGAATTTCCTGGACGGGAGGCTACCAGTCACGCCTGTGACAGGGGTGTGACACCGCCTGCGGCCCTCAGGAACCCTCATGTTCCCTACGGAATCTGAGGTACGCGATCATCGCGTCGTCCAGGTCGCCGTCGAGCACGGCCTCGACATTTCCAGTCTCGTAGCCGCTGCGCAAATCCTTCACGAGCTGATACGGGGCAAGGACATAGGACCGGATCTGGCTCCCCCACGCGACGTCGCTCAACGGTCCCGACAGCGTTGCCAGCTCCTTGCGGCGGTCTTCGCGCTGGCGCTCTGCGAGCTTGGCGGCAAGGATCTGCAAGGCTTTTGCCTTGTTCTGGTGCTGGCTGCGCTCGTTCTGAACAGAGGTGACGATCCCGGTCGGCAGGTGCGTTATCCGCACCGCCGAGTCCGTCACGTTCACGTGCTGGCCGCCGGCGCCCGACGAGCGGTACGTGTCGATGCGAAGGTCCTTCTCGTCTATGTCGACCTCGTCGGAAAGGTCCTCGAGAAACGGCGCCACGTCCAGTGACGCAAAGCTCGTCTGGCGGCGGTGCTGGGAGTCGAACGGCGACATCCGGACGAGACGGTGGACTCCCCGCTCGGCGGCCAGCAACCCGTACGCGTAGCGCCCGCGCACGATGAATGTCGCCGACAAGATGCCGGCTTCTCCGCCTTCGGAGACCTCGTCGACCTCCACGTCGAATCCCCTGCGCTCGGCCCAGCGCAGGTACATGCGAAGCATCATCTCGGCCCAGTCCTGGGCGTCGGTCCCGCCGGCGCCGGCGTGGATCTCCGCGACGGCGTCGCGCTCGTCGTGCTCGCCGGAGAACAAGGTGCGCAGCTCGAGCTCGTCGAGGGCTCTGGCGACCGTCGCTGCGATGTCGGTGAGCTCGCCCTCGAGCCCGGCGAGCTCACCGCCGCCTTCCTCGAGCGCCATGACGTGCAGCGCCTCGGCGTCTGCGAGCTGGGTATCGAGGGCTCGCAGGCGCTCGACGTCGTCGCGGACACGGCCGTACTCGGAGGTCACCTTCCGCGCCTGGTCGGGGTCTGACCACAGGTCCGGCTCGCCTACCTCGGTTTCGAGCTGTCCGAGGCGCTCGATCAGGTCGTCGAGGCGCAGGTAGCCCTTTGCCGCGTCGAGGCGCGCCCGCAGTGACGCCAGCACATCGCCGAGGTCAGGGCGCGCGCCGTCGGAGGTGTCGTCGGATGCTCGAGCCACGATCGTTCAGCTCGCGCCGTGGCAGACCTTGAACTTACGGCCGCTCCCGCACCAGCATGGGTCGTTACGGCCGACCTTTCCCGGCGTGAAGCCGGCTGCCCGGAGCCCGGTCGGCGAGATCGGGCCCGCAGGGGGACGTCGCTGGCCCGACCCTCCCCCGCCGCCCCCACCGCGGTTGGGCGCACCCCGGTTCGGAGCGCCCCCGTTTCGAGCGCCCCGGTTCGCCGACCGCCCTGGCCCACCCGCCCCGCCGAGCCCCTCAGCAGGGGGCTGAGCGCTACGCGGAGCCGAAGGAGCCGGTGGAACCGCCGTCGGAGACACAGCGCCGGGACCTGCCGGCGGCCCCGCGGCCAAGCCGGAACCGCCGCCGGCGCCATTGGCGATGGCCGGCGCCTGGGCAAGGTCCCCGAGGCCGGCGACGGGGTCGGCTGCGGCGACGAACTCCGCCTGGGCGTAGTCGGGCTCCTCGGCGGGCTCGGCGAGGACCTGGACGTGCATGACGTAGCGCAGGTAGTCGTCGTCGATCGAGTCCATCAGCTTGCCGAACATCTCGAATCCCTCACGCTGCCAGGCGACGAGCGGGTCGGTCTGCGCGATGCCGCGCAGGTGGATGCCCTCGTTGAGGTAGTCCATCTCCACGAGGTGCCCGCGCCAGCGCTGGTCGATGATCTGGATCATGACGTTCCGCTCGATCTCGCGTGCGGTCTCGGCGCCGCCGGGGAACGTCGTCTCACGCTCGTCGTAGAGCTCGAGCGCCTCGGTGAGGATGCTCTCGGTGAGCTGCAGGGTGCTCGTCGCTGCCTCGAGGTCCTCGACGGTGAACCTGGTCGGGTAGTACTGCATCAGCTCGATCACGAGGCCCTCGAGATCCCACTCCTCGGGGAACTCGTTCGCGCAATGGCTGTTGACGACGCGGTCCACCATCCCAGTAAGCAGGTCCTCGGTGTGGGTCTTCAGATCCTCGCCGTCGATGATCTGGAGGCGGCGCTGGTAGACCACCTTGCGCTGCTCGTTTCTCACCTCGTCGTACTTGAGCAGCTCCTTGCGGGTCTCGGCGTTTCGTCCCTCGACGGTGTGCTGGGCCCGCTCGATCGCCTTGGTGACCATGCGCGCCTCGATCGGGACGTCGTCGGGCAGCGCCCGGTCCATGACCCAGCTCACGGCGCCGGTCGCGAACAGCCGCATCAGCTCGTCCTCGAGCGACAGGTAGAAACGGCTCTCTCCAGGATCGCCCTGGCGCCCCGACCGGCCGCGGAGCTGGTTGTCGATCCGCCGGCTCTCGTGGCGCTCGCTGCCCAGCACATAGAGGCCACCGAGGGCCCGGACCTCATCCGCCTCGGCGGCGCACTGCTCCCTGAACTTGGGCAACAGCGACTGGTAGCGCTCCCGACCCTCGTCGGAGTCGAGGTCGAGCCCCTGGGCTCGGGCCTCGTCTCGGGCGAGACCCTCCGGGTTGCCGCCGAGAACGATGTCGACGCCGCGCCCGGCCATGTTCGTCGCCACGGTGATCGCGTGCAGGCGCCCCGCCTGGGCGACGATCACGGCCTCCTGGGCGTGGTGCTTCGCGTTCAGAACGTGGTGAGGAATGCCCTGTTTGTCCAGGAGCAGGGAAAGCTCCTCGGACTTCGCGACTGACGCGGTGCCGACCAGGACCGGCTGACCGCGCTCGTAGCGCTCCTTCAGGTCCTCGACGACCGAGTCGAACTTGGTGGCTTCCGACTTGAAGATCAGGTCCGGCTCGTCGATGCGGACCATGGGGCGGTGCGTCGGGATGGGCACTACGTGCAACTGGTACGTCGATGCGAATTCGGCCGCCTCTGTTTCGGCGGTTCCCGTCATCCCGGCGAGCTTGTCGTACATCCGGAAGTAGTTCTGCAGCGTCACGGTCGCCCAGGTGTGGTTCTCCTCCTGGATCCGGACCCGCTCCTTGGCCTCGACCGCCTGGTGCAGCCCGTCCGACCAGCGCCGACCCTCCATGATCCGGCCCGTGAACTCGTCGACGATCTTCACCTCGCCCTCGGTGACGAGGTAGTCCTTGTCGCGGTGGTAGAGCTCCTTGGCCTGGAGCGCCTTCTCGAGCTGGTGGACGTAGTTGACCGCGACCGAGTCGTAGAGGTTCTCGACCCCGAGCTGCCGCTCGACCTTGGCGATGCCGGCCTCGGTCGGAACTGCGGTGCGCTTCTCCTCGTCCACCTCGTAGTCGACGTCGCGCCGCAGGGTTCGCACGACGCTCGCGAACTGGTAGTAGAGCTTGGTCGACTCGTTCGAGGGCCCGGAGATGATGAGCGGAGTCCGGGCCTCGTCGATGAGGATCGAGTCGACCTCGTCGACGATGCCGTAGACGTGGTCGCGCTGGACCATGTGCTCGCGCAGGCCTGCCATGTTGTCGCGCAGGTAGTCGAAGCCCATCTCGGTGTTCGTGCCGTAGGTCACGTCCGAGTGGTACGCGGCGCGCTTGTCGGCGAAGTCGCTCATCTCGGGCGAGACGAGCCCGACTGTCAACCCCAAGAACCCGTAGATCTGGCCCATCCACTCCGCGTCACGCCGGGCGAGGTAGTCGTTGACGGTGATGACGTGGACGCCGGTGCCGGGCAGGGCGTTCAGATAGACCGGAAGGGTCGAGACCAGCGTCTTTCCCTCACCGGTCTTCATCTCCGCGATCCAGCCGAAATGCAGCGCCATGCCGCCCATGAGCTGCACGTCGAAATGGCGCTGGCCGATCGTGCGGACCGCCGCCTCCCGGACGACGGCGTACGCCTCCACTAAGAGGTCGTTCATGTCCTCGCCGCGATCGAGGCGCTCCTTGAATTCGACGGTCTTGGCGGCGAGGTCGTCGTCGGACAATGCCTGCATGTCGGGCTCGAGCGCGTTGATTGACGGCACGATGGCAGCGAGGCTGCGGACCTTCTTGCTCTCGCCCGCGCGAAGGACCTTCCCGAACACACTCACGACCGGCCATTGTACGCCGGCAGCCTTCCGACACCCGCTCAGCGGGCGGCCGGGTCAGCCCGGGGGCTCCTTACTCAGCCGGCGAGCAGGGGGATCCGTTGTGCGACCCGGGGTCTCGAGCCGTGCTCGGCCGACGCGAGCACGCCGGCGAGGTGGTGGGGGGCCCCGTGGTCGATGCGCACGCTCACGAAGGTCCCCGCCTCGAGGATGACGCCGTCGGGAGGGACGAAGTGCACGAGCTTGCCCTGGCGGGTCCGGCCCGCGAGGACCGACGGGTTCTTCTTGGACGGACCCTCAACGATCGCCTCCTCGACCCGGCCGGTGCGGGCCAGGTTGCGCGCCAGCGCCGACCGCTCGATCACGACCTTCAACCGCTCGAAACGATCCGCTACCTCCTCGGGCGCCACGAACACTTCCGTCATCTGCGCCGCGCGGGTACCCGGCCTAGGCGAGAAGATGAAGGTATAAGCGCTGTCGTACTCGGCTTGTGACGCGACTTCGAGCGTGCGTTCGAAGTCCTCCTCGGTCTCGCCCGGGAACCCGACGATGATGTCGGTGGTCACCGCGAGGTCCTCAATTGCGGCCCGGGCGTCGCCGAGAATGCGGAGGTAGCGCTCCGCCGTGTAGCCGCGGCGCATCGCCGCGAGAACTCGGTCACTGCCCGACTGCAAGGGCAGGTGGAGCTGCTCGCAGACAGCCGGCGTCTCGGCCATCGCAGCGATCGTCTCGGATCGGAGGTCCTTCGGATGCGGGCTCGTGAAACGGACGCGGCGGATGCCGGGCACCGCCCCCACCGCCCGGAGCAGGTCGGCGAACAGCGGCCGCGCCCTCGATGCGCCCTCGCCCACCCAGCGCTCGCCGGCGAGCCAGGCCAGGTCCGCGTCTCCGGCTCGAGCGCCGGCTGCGGCTCCCCGCGCGCCGGCTCGAGGACCGGCCGCGGCACCGTCCGCGTTGGCCGAGGCACCCCGCGAGGCGGCCGCGCCACCGCGCCACTTCGTGGTCAGGTCCCGGCCGTAGGAGTTCACGTTCTGGCCCAGCAAGGTGACCTCGACGGTGCCGCGGGCGGCCAATACCTCGAGCTCGGCGACCAGCTCGCCGAAGGGCCGGCTGGCCTCGGGGCCCCGCACAGCCGGCACGATGCAAAAGGCGCACGAGTTGTTGCAGCCGACCTGGATCGTGACCCAGGCCGCGTAGGGCTGGTCGTGGCGGACGGCCATGGCTGTCGCGAAGTCGGTTTCCTCGTCACGACGAGGAGCGTCGGGCACTTCGAGCACCGATTCGCCACTCGCGGGCGAGCTCGAGGAGAGCTGCGACCCTGCCGAGGTTGTGGGTCCCGAAGACCGCGTCGACGTGTGGCGCCCGTTCGAGCAGCAGCTCTCGGTCCTTTTGCGCAAGGCAGCCTCCGACGGCGATCTGGAGGCCGGGACGCCGCTGCTGGACCGACTTCAGGTGCCCGAGGTGCCCGTAGAGCTTGTCGTCGGCGTTCTGACGGATGCAGCAGGTGTTGAGAACGACGACGTCGGCCTCTTCCAGATCCTCGGTGCGCGCCATGCCGTCAGCCGCCAGAACCGAGGCGATGCGCTCAGAGTCGTGCTCGTTCATCTGGCACCCGAACGTGCGAACCAGGAACTTACGAGCCTCGGCCATCACGCGAGGTTAGGCCCGCCTGCCGGCGACTTGCGCCCAGTCCGCCGGCGATCGACTTGCGCACACCGGGGCGGCGAGCCGGCCAGGGGCCGCGCCCAGCTCCGCCGCGTTACTCGGCCGCCTCGGCGAGCGCCTCCGAGAGCGCCGGGTGCACGAAGAGGCTCTCGGCGAGATCGAGCACCCGCAGGTTGGCGGTGACTGCGAGGGCGATCACGCTCACGAGCTCCGCGGCACGGTCGCCCACCACCGAACCCCCAAGGACGATCCCGGTGGCAGGGTCGGAGACGATCTTCACGAACCCTCTCGCGTCGCCGTCGATCAGGGCGCGGGCGTTCGTCGCAAGGGGCACCTTCGTGACCCGTATCTTGCGACCGAGCGCGAGGGCCTCGGCCTCCGCGAGGCCGACATCTGCGATCTCGGGCTCGGTGAAGATCGCCGAGGCCGCCTTGTCGTAGTTGAGGTGGCGGTGCTCGCGGGTGTGGAGACCCATGACGTGCTCGGCCACCTTGCGGCCCTGGACAGCCGCCACCGACGCAAGCGGCAGTCGTCCCGACAGGTCGCCGGCCGCGTAGATGTGCGCGACGTTCGACTGGCAGTGCTGGTTGACCGGCACGTAGCCGGCGTCGTTCACGACCACGCCGGCGTTTTCCAATCCGAGCGCAGCCGAGGCCGGGACGGATCCCACGGCCAGCAGCATGTGCGTCCCTTCCACGGCTCGCCCGTCCTCGCAGCCCACGACGACGCCGTCCGAGCCCAGAAGCTCCACCGAGGCCGCACGAGCTCCCTTGCGCAAGATGACGCCGCTCTCGAGGAAGTCGGTCTCGAGGGCCGCGGCGACCTCGGGGTCCTTCAGGGGAAGCACTTGCTGGCGAGAAACCAGCAGCGTGACCCTCGAGCCGAGCGAACGGAACATGTGCACGAATTCGACGCCGGTCACACCCGAGCCGACGACGACGAGATGACGCGGATATCTCCGGCGGCGGGTAGGCCTGGCGGGTCGTCAGCACTCTCTTGCCGTCTACCGGCGCCCACTCCGGCACGCGTGGTGACGACCCGGTCGCCACGAGGACCGCGTCCGCGTCGAGGCCGTGCAGGTCGCCGGCGTCTGTCGAGACCTCGACGTGGTGCGGACCGACGAGACGGCCGGTCCCGCGCAGGATCTCGACGCCTTGGCTGAGCAGTTGACCTGTCATCGAGGCGGCCAGTTTCTCCTCGATCTGGCGAACGCGAGCGCTGAGCAGGTCGAGATCCACCTCGGGCGACAGCGGCTCCAGGCCGCGGACGTTGGCCCGTTTGGCGAGGGCGACGAGACTCCCGGTGGCGATCATCGCCTTGGAGGGCACGCAGTCCCAGAGATTGGCGGCGCCACCTACCACGTCCCGCTCGACGAGGGTCACCTGCGCGCCGAGCCTGGCGGCGGTCGACGCGGCCTGTACACCGGCCGGCCCGCCGCCGATCACGACAAAACGCACGGTCATCGGCCTCGAACGCTACCGGCCCGCCCGGCCGGCCTCGCCAACCGGTAACGCCGACCGGCTCTTGCGCCGGGCCGCCGCCGTAGCGTTCTCGTAACGCAGCTGAGCCAGAATGCCGCTGAGGGAGGCCCAGTGGACGAAGAGGCTACGGCAGACCAAGCGGTCGAATCTCCCAGGAGGCTTCGGCGCGTCCTCGGCGCTACACGCGTGCGTCGGATCGGAGCCTTGGCTGCCGGAGGTGTGACCCTCGCGCTGTTCGTAGCCAGCGGCCCGCTGTCGAGCGCCTCGCACATTGCGGGCCAGGCCGACACCGCCGGCGTCGCTCCCCTGGGATTCGCGTGTCTGGTCGTCGGCGTGCTCTTGGCGGCCCGCCGCCCCGACAACGCCATGGGCTGGTGCCTCCTCGGAGCTGCGCTGTGTCTGGGCCTCAGCGGCGTCAGCGGCTCGTACTCGGTGCTCGACTACCACCTGCACCATGCGCTCCCGCTGGGAGGCGTGGCCGTGCTGCTCCAGCCGAGCTGGGCACCTGGCATCCTGCTCCTAGGCTTGAGCCTCCTCATCTTCCCCGATGGTCACTTCTCGTCTCGGACCGTCAAGTGGGCCACGTGGCTCGTCTTTTTCATCGGTGCCGTGTGGATGGCCGGGGCGTTCGGCATCGCAGCCCAGGCCCTCATCGACCACACCGTGCGTCTCGACAGCACCGGCAACCTGGTGTCGATCGACAACCCGCGGGGGTCGTGGGCGTGGTGGAATCTGGTCCAGGCCGCCTTCTTCCTCGCCCTGCTTCTCAGCCTAATTGTGTGGATCGTCCAGCAGTTGCCCCGCTACCGCCGAGCGGGGGACGAGGAGCGCCACCAGATGAAGTGGCTGATGAGCGGGGAGGTTATCTCTGTGGCGTGCGCGGTCGTCGCCGGCCTTTTCAGCAACGGGTGGCTGGGTGGGGTCGGCCTCGGCGGGCTCACCATCCTGCCGGTGACCATCGCCATCGGGGTCACCAAGTTCCACCTCTACGACATCGACCGGCTCGTCAGCCGGACACTCTCCTATGTTCTGCTCACCGGCCTGGTCGTCGGCTGCTACGTGGGGATAGTCACGCTTGCCACCAAGGGCATCGGCTTCTCGTCGCCTGTAGCCGTCGCCGCTTCGACGCTGGTCGCCGCGGCGGTGTTCAACCCGCTGCGCAAGCGCCTCCAACGCGGCGTCGACCGGCGCTTCAACCGGGCGCGCTATGACGCCGAACGGATCGTGTCCTCCTTCGCCGGGCACGTCCGGGAGTCTGTCGACCCCGCCTCGGTCAGCGACGAGCTCCTGGACGTGGTGCACGCCGTCTTCGAGCCCTCGGAGGCCGGGCTTTGGATGATCCGCCGGGAGTCCGACGCAGTCGGTCGCATCGTCGTACACGCGCGTGGCAGCCGCCCCTGACTCCGGGGGTTCTCGACGAACGACTCTCGTCAGGTTGACGGGACCGTGGACGCTCGCCCGGCAGCGCGGTAGCGCTCGGCGCGCGCTTCGAGCTCGGCCGCGAACGAGTCGAGGCGAGCCTGGCGTTCCCTCACGCGCGCTTGAAGCCGGTCCAGGATGGCCATGCCTTCGCCCAAGATCTCGTCGCGGCGTTCTGGAGGCGGCCCGGCGCGGTACTCCTCGCGCAGGGCATCGAGCCGGTCGTACGCGTCGAGGTACTCGCCGATCTCGTGGAGCTCCAGCCCGAGCAGCATCTGCAGCTCGCGCACCTGATTGAGGCGAGCTATCTCGCCGGGGCCGTAACGGCGTTGGCTCCCGAGCGAGGTCCGCGCCGGGCGCACGAGCCCGAGCTCCTCGTAGTAGCGCAACGTCCGCGTCGTCGTCCCTAGCGCCTCCGCCGCCTCCCCGATCGACACGAGCCTGGGCTCCCCCACCTCGGCCTTCGGTTGGGAGCTCACGAGGCACTCTCCGGCGCCGCGTCCAGCGGGCCGGCAGCCGCGCGGGCCGACGCTTCAGACGTGATCCGGCTGCCGCCGACGGAAGCGAGTGCCTGCGCCCGGACCTTCTCGGGCTCCGTTTCGGGCTCCGTTTCGGGCTGCTCCTCAGGCACCGACAGGTCGAGCACCACGACTTCGCCCGGTTCGGCTCGCTCGCTCACGACCGGCTTGGTCACCGGCTCGCCGTGCACGTAGCGCTCCCCGCTCAGCCACGACGCCGCCGCGGCGACGAGACAAGCGGCGCCCGCGAAGTCGAAGGCCTGGCGCAGGCCACTCTCGAACGGCGCCGAGATCAACGCCGGGAAGAAGCTCCGGCTCGTCAACAGTTGCGCGTGAGCCGCCGAGAGGTGATGGATCGTCGGGCCCAGTAGCACGCGTACGGGGTTGTCCCCGAGGAAGGCGGCGAACAGCAGTCCGACGGGTGGCAGATGCGAGATCCGGGTCGCGTCGGCCGCCGGCACGCCGGCAGACGTCAGGCCCGCGTACAGATCCGCGGGAAGCGACGCCGCCAGACCGAGCACCATGAGGCTGAAGAACACCCCGATCGAGAGAACCATCGCCGAGTTCTGGAACGTCGCGGCCATCCCGCCTCCCACACCGCGCTGGTCCGGAGGAAGGCTGTTCATGACCTGAGCCCGGTTCGGCGACGCGAAAAGGCCCATGGATGCGCCGAGCGCAAGCAGCAGCAACGCGAACCACAGGTACGAGAAGTCGACCGGCAGCACCTCGAGGAGGAAGAAGCTCGCCGCGGACAGCACCATTCCCGCCGTCGCGAACGGCCTCGGGCCGAACCGGTCCGAAAGCAAGCCGGAGATCGGGCCCGACACCAGAAACCCCACCGTCAGGGGCACCATGTAGATGCCCGCCCAGAGAGGCGTGGACGAGAAACTGTAGCCGTGCAGCGGAAGCCAGATCCCCTGCAGCCAAATGATAAGGATGAACATGAGCCCGCCACGCCCGAGCGAGGAGAGCAGGCTGGCAAGGTTGCCGGCCGCGAACGCCTTGACCTTGAACAACGGCAGGTGGAACATCGGCTCGGCAACACGGGTCTCGATCACGCAGAACGCGGCGAGCACCGCGATGCCGCCGAGGAGCTCGGCGATTACGACCGGGCTCGCCCAGCCCATGGTGTCGTGGCCGTATGGCTGGATACCGTAGGTGATGCCCACGAGCAGCGAGATCAGCCCGACGGCGAAGGTCACGGTGCCCCACCAGTCGATCCGTGCCGCCCGTCGGATCCCGCGCTCCTGGAGCTTCAAGTAAGCCCAGATCGTGCCTCCGACACCGAAGGGCACAGAGACCAGGAACACGAGGCGCCAGTCCACCGGGCCGAGCAGACCGCCCATCACGAGGCCGATGAACGCTCCGGAGATCGCGGCGACGTTGTTGATCCCGAGTGCGAGGCCGCGCTGGTTCGCAGGGAAGGCGTCGGTCAGGATCGCCGCCGAGTTCGCCATGAGCATCGCCGCCCCGAGGCCTTGAACGACCCGCATGCCGATCAGGTAAGAGGCGCCGGCTCCGCCGTGCAGCCAGTCGACCGACAACAGCACCGAGCCGACGGTGAACACGGCGAAGCCCAGCTCGTACATGCGCACCCGGCCGTAGATGTCTCCTATCCGACCGAAGGCGACGACGAGGACGGCTGTCACCACGAGGAAGCCCATCAACATCCAGAGCAGGTAGCCCACGTTGCCGGGAGCCAGCGGGTCGAGACCGATGCCGCGGAAGATGTCCGGCAGGGCGATCAGTGTGATGGACGAGTTGATCGTCGCCATCAGCATCCCGAGCGTCGTGTTCGAGAGCGCGATCCACTTGTAGCCATCGGCGTGCGGTCTCGGGACCGAGTCCGTCACCAGGCCCGAGTGCGGTGAGGCCCCGGCCGAGTTGGAACCCGGTGCCCTCCGCTGCAGCAGTGCCATCTCCTACCTTTCCCAAGGCCGCTGTGGTCGCAGCCTGGCTGTTTCCTTCGAAACCGGTCCGGCTTCCTGCGAACCCGACCGGGGTGGCGCCGCCCTCGGCGGTCCCGCGCTCCTATTAGAAGCTTACGTTAACGTCAAGTGTAGAGGTTCCGCGCGCGCGGCTCGGTATGGTGACTCGGTGATTCATCCGTGTGATCGGTTTCGCGCGAGCGGCGACCGTGTCGCTCGCCAGCACGGCTCAGGAGACCGCTTTGGAACGAGATGAGGTCATAGCGTTCCTCGAAGCCCGCCGCGACGACCTCGCGGCACAACTCACAGAGCTCGCCGAGCCGGTGCGCGCACCGGGAGTCCAAATGCAATTCGGCAAGCGAGCGGGAGACCACACCGCCGACGCCGTCTTGCAGATGACTAGAACCGTTACCGCCGGCGAGCTCCACCACGTGGCGAGGGAGATTGCTCGGGCGTTGGATAAGCTCGAGGACGGTACGTACGGGACCTGCGACGACTGCGGGCAGCCGATCGCACCTGAGCGTCTCGAGGCCCTGGTCTGGGCGACCCGGTGCGTCAGCTGCCAGGCGCTGAGCACGACCCGCTGATTCATAGGACACAAATAGCTACGGGCCCCCACAGGCCACCCGACGGGGTTCTCGTTGTCGGCTCCCTGTAGTAGCCAGCGATCGCCCGGCTTGGGTTCTCAGCTGGCTGAGCGCAGCTGGCGCACGTCCTCGACGCGAAACGCCCGAACTCCGCCTGGTAGGTCCACCGTCCTCAAGCGACCCTCACGAACAGCAAGGATGAAGTCTCGCGGACCGAGTCCCGACTCGCGCAACGCGTCTGCTGGCGACACGAGCCCGTCCGGGACGGCCTCTCGGCGCGTGATAGTTCGTCGTCGAGCCCGGACGACGTTCGGCTGACCGATGTCCCCAATGAGACCGCTTATCTCTCGCGACGAGAGGCCAGCACGGTGAGCGTCGACGATCGCAGAGTCACGCATTGGCCGTGCGGACCGTCGCTGTGCTCGCCGGCGCCGGGCGGCCTGCCGCGATCGTCCTCGCAGTATCGGGTGAGGCCGATCCTGAATGGAGCACCCCATCGAGGTCGCAAGTGGTGAACCCGCCTTCCTTTATGGAAGTAATACTGACGCGTGTCCGGTTTTATAGGGTAAGGTCGCGGACGTGGACTACAACCGTCCTGTTGAAGTTGTGATCCCCGGGGTGCAAGGCCGCGTGCTTGGCGTGCTGGTACGCACCGAGGCAGAGATGACCATTCGAACAGTGGCCAGTCTTGCTGAAGCGAGTGCACAGCAGGCCTCCGTGGTCGTCGCACACTTGGTGGAGCTTGGGATCGTCGCCCGACGCGAAGCGGGTTCGTCGGCGCTCGTGAGGCTCGAGCGCGAGAACGACGCCGCTCGAGTCGTTCTTGCACTTGGACGGCTCCAGGAGTCAGCCATGGGCCGTCTAGCCGACGAGGCACGACACATCGCGCCCGCTCCGGAAAGCCTGCTGATCTTCGGATCCTTCGCCCGCGGAGAAGCGAGAGTGGCCAGTGATCTCGACGTCTTGGTCGTTCGGCCCACCGGAGTGTCTGCTGACGACCAGCAATGGATAGATGCCCTCGGGAAATGGGAAATGACGGCGCGAAGAATCGTCGGCAACCCAATCAACATGCTCGTGGTGTCGGTTGACGAAGTACCGGGGCTGCTCCGACGGCGCCGAGGACCTTGGCGTGCAATTGCTCGCGAGGGCATTCTTCTTGTCGGTTCAGCGCTATCGGCGTTGGTTCCGGGGGCCTAGGTGCCACGGGCACGCGCGAAGGCCCGTGGGGCGACGCCAGCAGACGCGGTCGCGTACCTCCAGAAGGCCAGGGAGTTCCTTCGAGCCGCGCGGGACTCGTTCGAGCTCGGGAATCGCACAGCCGCGACGGGCAACGCCGTCCATGCCGGCATCTCAGCGAGCGACGCAATCTCGGCGGCAATTGCCGGTTCGGTCTCGCAGGGCGACCACACGGACGCGCCGAGCCACTTGGATGCCATCGGGGGAGACGGGCGGCTCGCAGCGAGACAGCTCCGTCAGCTTCTTCCGCTGAAAATTCAGGCCGAGTACGACCCCCGACCCATATCTGTCACCCACGCCCGACGAGCCCTGAGCGCCTCAGAGAGGCTTGTGGCGCTGCGATTCCAACCGTTGAGGCCGAGTTTCTGAGATCTGTGGCTGCCGGCATACCGAAGGTGGAGGCTCTCAGGACGGATGCCTATTCTGCTTCGGCGTCCTTCTTGATCGCTGCAAGCGTCGCTGGGATGCCCTTCTGGGCAAGTTCGAGCCGGTTTGAAATCTGAGCCTGAGCGTCGGCACCGAAGCGTTCCTCGAACATCGCTATGCCGCCAGGTAGGAACTCCCACGACTCGGTCAGCTCCGTCCCGCCGTCGACAGGCGTGAAGACATATCCCCACCGCGTCCAGGTGCCATTGACGATGAATGCGAACTCTCGACCTCGGTCGGCGGCAACGACCTCCGATCGCGTCTCCCAGGTTCGCTCGGGTAGCTCGTTTCGCCCAGTGAACCAGGCCCCCACCTCGGGGCCGGCCCCCTCGTCCCACCAACACGCCTTGCAAACCGGGCTCCACGTCCCCATTCGAGTGATATCGGATACCAAGTCGTATAGGTCCTCTGGAGAGCGAGCAATGACGATCGCCTCCGAGTGCTTGAGAGGGGTCATCTCCCCAGTCTGCCTATCTGTGCGACTGGTTTCCAGCACGCTGACTATCGGCATGCGCCGGTGCGCCCGATCGAGGCTCGGCGTGCGCCCTAACGACCGCCCCACTGCGGCCTGCCTTGCCCGCCGCCTTTGCGGGTCCTAACGTCCGAGGGAACTGCCGTCGGTGCGGTCGACCGCCGTCCTGGCCGGCTGGCCAGGAGGTGACATTGAGAACCCCGAAGTCCGGCCCGAATGAAAGAAGAGACCGCGCTGCCTCCAGCGCGCCGGCCGCGGACCCGCGGACTCGGCGAGCCTGCCGCTTGGCCTTGGCGCGAGTCCTTGCCCTGCCGACGGCGGCTCTGCTCATGGCCGTCACCTGCCTGGCACCGGCCGCCCCCGCTGCGGCCGGACAACCAACGGCCATCACCATCACGAGCGGAACTTGCCCGCTTCCCCTGGTCCACGACACCGCCGACGGTTTTCACGTCGGGGTGCCTTCGGGATGGGAGCTGTCGACCCTGCGGGGAGAGATCGCGATAACCGCCAATGCATCGGGCACCGAGGGCGTCATCCTCTATCCGGCGCTGCTCACCAAGGGAGTGACGGCAGCGGGCGTCTTTAATTCGTTCATGCGCTTCGAGCAGCAGCTCGTACGCAAGGGGGGTGGGTCGTTCAGCTACCGGCCCGCACCGGTGCGGGCGGGCTACCCACCGCCTCACTGACCGCAGTCACCGGTGGGGCCAGCCTCGCGGGCGCAGCGACGGTCAAAGTGCTGAAACTGCAAACCCAGCTCGCCTCGCGCGAGGCGGTGGTCTCGGTCTACTGGGCCCGCCGTTCGCGGTACCCCGCCGTCGCCGGCATGCTCTCGGGCATCGGGCGCTGCTACGGGCCTGAGCGCGCCTCTTTGTTCAGGGTGTTCAAGGACCAGGTCTTCACCTACATGATGCCGCCGGCCTGGCACCCGGGGGTGGAGAACGCCAATGCTCTCGAGATCGAGAACGCCGGTAACACGGCCAGTGCGACGTTCTTGCTGTTCGGGCCGTACGTGCAGGGCGTCAACGTCAACCAACCCGTGAACTCGCCCCAGAGGGCCATCAACTACCTCTTCTCCCGAGTCCTGGGTATCCAGGTCACGCAGAGGCTGTCCGCCATCGTGGTGCCGAACCATCAGTCGGGGGTCTCGACCATCGGTCAGGAGTACATGGAGTTCACCGGGCGCCTGTCGGGCAAGTTGCTCCACGGCGTCGTCTACGTGATCACCAGCACCGGAGGCGGCTCTACCGCCGGCACCATGCGCCTGGCCCTGGCGCAGAGCCCGCTGTGGAACTCCCTCAACGGTGCGCTCATACAGATGGCGGGTTTCATTCAGCACGACTTCACACAGGACCTCATCGATATCCAGCAGGTCAACCGGCAATGGCAGGACTTCAGCGGCCAGGTGTCGAACTTCGACGACGTTCTGAACAGCCAGCAGCTGGTCAAGGACCCGAGCTCCGGGCAGTACTACGAGGCCCCCTACTCGTCCTACACCGTGAACGGCCCTGACGGCCCGGGCTACTACCTGCCCAACGGGCAGCGCCTGAACCCCGTACAACGGCCCTGAACGCCATGAACGCTGGCCACTTGCCGGCGGCGCCCCTCCGCGCGGCACTGCTTACTTACGGCCGCGCCGGCCCCCGCGGCCCCGCCGGCCCCCGCCAGCCGGGTCGGGTGCAGGAGCGAAGCCCTGGCGCAGCGTGTTCTCCGTAACGACTCTCGGCTGAACGAACTGGAACAAGTAGTCCGGACCGCCCGCCTTGGAACCGATGCCGGACATGCCGTGCCCACCGAAGGGCTGGCGCCCGACGACCGCGCCAGTAATCGCCCGATTCACGTAGATATTGCCGCCTCTCAATGTTGCGCTTGCACGTTCGATGCGCGACGGAGAGCGCGAGATGATCCCGGCCGTCAGCGCGAAGTCGGTCTGATTCGCCAGCTGAAGGGCGTGTTCGAAGTCTCGGGCAACCTGGACCGCTGCGACCGGCCCGAAGATCTCCTCGGTGACGAGCGGCGAGCCCGCCACGGCGTCGTCCACGATCGTCGGACCGACGAAGTAGCCGCTGGCCGGCAGATCCTCGCGCTGAAGCACGACGTTGCCGAATTGCCCCGCCCGATCCTGCCAGCCGCGTAGCCGCTTCACCGAGTCGTCGTCGATCACCGGGCCGAGCTCGGTGCCCATCTCCGACGGCGGCCCGATGCAGAGCGCTCGGGCCGCTTCCACGAATCGCTCGAGAAACAGGTCGTGCACGGCGCCGACGGTGACTATCCGGGATGCGGCGGAGCAGCGCTGGCCAGCGAAGCCGAAGACCGAGCCGATCGCGGCCGGAATCGCCTCGTCGAGATCGGCGTCCGAGTCGATGATCATTGCGTTCTTGCCGCCCATCTCGGCGATCACCCGGCGCACCTCCCGTTGGCCCTCGCGGGTGCGGGCGGCCGACTCGATGATGCCGAGCCCCACCTGCTTGGAGCCCGTGAAGGCGACGAGGCTCACGCCGGGATGGTTCACGAGATGGGCGCCGAGATCTTCTCCGAGTCCGGGAAGAAACGAGAGCACGCCCTCGGGAATCCCGCCCTCGCGTAGCGCCCTCACGAGCAGGGCGGCTATCGCCGGCGTCTGCTCCGCGGGCTTCAGCACGACCGGATTGCCGGCGACGAGGGCGGCGCTCACCATCCCCGTCGGGATCGCCAGCGGGAAGTTCCACGGGGAGATCACGACCGCGACTCCTCGACCGTGATAGGTCAAGCGGTTGACCTCGCCCGGAGGCGACTGGACCTCGCCACCGCCGGCCAGCCGCAGACCCTGCCGCCCGTAGTACTCGAGGAAGTCGATCGCCTCGGTGACGTCCGCGTCCGCGTCGTCCCAGCATTTCCCTGCCTCGAAAACCTCGAGGGCGGCGGCCTCCAGCCTGTTGCGGCGCAGCCAGGTGGCCGCCCGGAACAGAACGCCCGCACGCTCCGCAGCGCCGGCGCGGCTCCAGCTCTCGAACGCCGACTCAGCGACCTCGACAGCGCGGTCGCCGTCGGACGGCCCACAGCAGGCCGAAACGGCGACGATCCTGGCGGGGTCGGAGGGGTCGACCGACACGATCGTCCGGTTCGTGCGCACCTCCGAGCTGGCGATCAGCCCGTGGACCTCGCTCCCGAGGCGTGCCCGCACGGTTTCGAGGGCGGCGCCCATCAGCCGTGGTGCCTCGGGTGCGAACCACCTGACCCGCGGCTCGGGAGCGTACGGATGCGGCTCGGGAGCACATGGCTGCGGCCCGCGACCATTCGGGTCCGGCTCGCCCGACTCCGTCGCGGCTCGCGGGACGACGGCGGCCGCGAGCGCCTCCGCACCGGCAGCGCCGAGGTCGGCCACCGGCGGCACGACGAGCGACTCGAGATCCTGGTGCTCGGCATAACGCAGCCGGAGGAAGCTTTCGTTCGACGTGTTCTCGAGCAGGCGGCGCACGAGGTAGGCCATCCCGGGCACGAGCTCGCCCATCGGCGCGTAGACGCGCAGGCGGAAGCCGAGCTGTCGGAACGCCTCGTGCACGGGCTCTGCCATGCCCCAGAGGAGCTGCACCTCGTAGCCATTGTCGGGGATCCCGGCCGCGCGGCCGGCCGCGATCGCGTACGCAAGCGACCGCAGGTTGTGCGAGCCGAAACCCGCTCGCACCCTGCCGTGGTACGAGTGCAGGAGCCGCACGCACCGCTCGTAATTCGCGTCGGTCTCGGCCTTTTGCTCGTAGACGGGAACGGGCCAGTTCGACGCCTCGGCGACGACCGTCTCGGTGTCCCAGTACGCGCCCTTGACGAGCCGGACCGCAAGCGGCACCTCGCGATCGGCCGCCCATTCGCAGACCGACGCCAGATCCTCGTAGCTGTCACGCAGGTAGGCTTGCACCACGATGCCGGCCTGGAGCCCAGCAAGCTCATGCCGGCCGAGCAGCTCGCGGGCGAGCAGTTGCGTCAGGTGCCGCACGTCGTAGCGCTCGAGATCGAACCAGACCTGCGCCCCGTCAGCTGCCGCGGCCTCGAGGATCGGAGTGAGACGGCGAGCCGCCGAGGCGATGCCAGCATCGGCCGTGAGGGACGCAAAGTCCGGGGCGAGCGCGGTGGGCTTGATCGCAACCGCGACACGGGCGAGGGCTCCGAGGTCGTCGCGCTCGAGGAGGTCGTGTTGCGGCCATGTGCGGCTGGAGGAGATCAGGACCGAGATGAGGTCCGCGAGCCGGGCGGCGTAGCGGTCGGCCTCGGCGTGCGAGTGCGTGTGCTCGCCGAGCAGGTCGACGGTCGCGGCGCTCCCCCGCCGCCAAAGCTTCTCGAGCTGTTGCGCGGTGCCCGGCGCGTCGGTGGCGACGATGAACTGGGTCGCCATCCGGGCGACCTCACGGCGTGCGACGCCGGCGACGAGCTTGCGGCCACCGGGGACCCGCCCCGCCCCCGCGATCGCTCGGGAGAAGACGCGGGGCACGACGTCGGCGCCGAAGTACTCCTGGACGTGGCGGTAGAGGTCATCGTCGTCGGCCATCGCCGGCAGAACATCCACGAAACGGAACAATTGCGTCCTCAGCTCCGCGTCCCCCATCGCCCGGGCCATGAGCCACTCGGTCCCGGGCGTGATCCTGTAGGCCCGCGTCTTCGTGCCGCTGCCGAGCTCGGCGATACGGGCGGCGACCTCCCTCACCGCCGCCTCTGGCGGCGCGACGCCAGGGCCCTCGTGACTCGGACGCCGCTGTCGCACTGCACTCGACGCTAGCGGCGGCGCCCGAGGATGGGTGCGAGCCGGACGGGCTCTTGCCGGCCCGGCAGGTCCCTATGATCGGGCGTCATGGCAGCCAGCAGCCCTCGAGCCCGGCCTGCGCGGACCTGATGTTGGAGGAGCTTCCGCCTTGTGATCTGGCCGTTTTGGGCACAGTGGTGTTCGCCGACCGAGCGCCGGCCCGAGGCCAGGTACGCGTCAGCGCCGGCCGCATCGACGCCGTCGTGGAGGGGCCGGGTACCGGGCCCGCGGAGCGGGTCATAGACGCCGGTGAGGCCTACGTGATGGCGGGTGCCGTCGACGCGCACGTGCACTGCCTCAGCAACCCGGCAGAAGGCATCGAGGCGGCGACGCGGGCGGCGGCGGCCGGAGGCGTCACAACCATCGTCGAAATGCCCTATGACGCCGGCGACCCGGTCGACAACCTCAGCACCCTCGAGGGCAAGAAGAAACGGGTCGCCGCAGAGGCCGTAGTCGACGTGGCCTTGCTCGCCACCGTTCGCCCCCGAGGCGGCGCCCCGGACGTGAGCGCGCTCGTCGCGAACGGCGCGTGCGGTTTCAAGCTGTCGCTGTTCGACACCGACGCCCGCCGTTTCCCCCGCATTCCCGACGACCAGCTGCTCGAGGTTCTCGCTGCGATCTCGGCGGCCGACAGCCTGGCGTGCTTCCACGCCGAGAACGACGAGATCATCAAGCCCCTCATCGAGCGGTTCCGCGCCGAGTCGCCCGACGATCCGGGAGCCCACAGCCGGTCGCGGCCTCCGGTCAGCGAGACCGAGGCCGTCCTGAAGGCCCTCGAGTTCGCCTACGCGACAGGCTCGCGGACCCATCTCTGCCACTTGAGCCTGCCGCGGTCGGTCGAGCTGGCTTCGTGGTTCGCCCGGCAGGGGCTGGATGTGAGCACCGAGACGTGCCCGCACTATCTGAGTTTTGCGGAGGAGGACCTGCTCACCCACAAGGGCCGGCTGAAGATCAATCCTCCCTTGCGCACGGCCCGGGACCGGGACGGGCTGTGGGCAGCCGTTGCCAGCGGTGCGATCGACGTCGTGGCTTCGGACCACGCCCCGTGGGGTCTCGCCGACAAGACCCGCCCCGGCATCTTCGACAACCACTCGGGGGCACCTGGTGTGGAGACGATGGTGCCGGTCGTGCTCTCCGAAGGCCTCGCAAGGGGCGTCCCGATCGAGACCCTGTCGAGGGCGCTGTCCGAGGCGCCCGCCCGGCGGTTCCGGCTCCCGGGCAAGGGGGCCCTCACTCCCGGCTTCGACGCCGATCTCGTGGTCTTCGACCCGGCCGCACGAGGCGTCGTCGACGAGACGCTCCTGCACTCGAACGCCGGATGGAGTCCCTATCATGGGCGCCGGCTCGAGGGGCAGGTGACGACCGTGGTCTCACGTGGAGAGGTGATCTGGGACGGCTCGCTCAACGCGGGCGCGGGGCGCGGACGCCTCGTCGTACCCGTTTCGGCCCTATGACGCGCGATTTCCCGCTCCCCGAGCCGGCTCGTCTGAGCGAGGAGATCGAGTCGCTCGCCCAGATCCGCGAGCCCGACGCGCCCGGGTGGACACGCCGCGCCCTGACGGAGGTGGAGACCGCCGGCCGTCACGACGTGGAGCGCCGCATGCGCGACGCCGGCCTCGCGGTTCACGTCGACGGCGCCGGCAACCTCGTCGGCGTGCTCGAGGGACGCGAGGGCGGTTCGGCTCTCGTAACCGGCTCGCACACCGACACTGTTGTGGGCGGCGGCCGTTACGACGGCATCGTTGGCGTCCTCGGCGCGCTCGAGGCCATGCGCTGCCTCGCCGAGGCCGGCGTCCGGCTTCGCCACGACCTGTGGATCGTGGACTTCTACGGCGAGGAACCGAACGACTTCGGGCTGAGCTGCCTCGGAAGCCGCGCCGTCGCGGGCCACCTCTCCGCGGCCCATCTCGATCGCACCGACCCCGAGGGGCGCCGGCTCGGGGACGCCATGACCGCTGTCGGCATCGACCCCGACCGAGCCCTGGCGGCCCGCTGGGACCCGAGCGACCTCGCCGCGTTCGTGGAGTGCCACATCGAGCAGGGCCCCCGTCTCGAGGCCGAAGGCGTCGAGATCGGCGTCGTCTCGGCGATCGCCGGCATCGACAGGGCGATCGTGAACTTCCAGGGCCGGCGCGACCACGCCGGCACGATGCCGGTCCGCCTGCGCCACGACGCGGCTTGCGCAGCGGCCGAGGTCATCCTCGCGGTCGAGCGCCTCGGGCGCGACGGCGGTGTGGGCACGACGGGCCGCGTCGTCGTCGAGCCGGGGGCAGCGAACATCGTCCCCGAGCACGCCCTTCTCTGGGTCGAGTTTCGCAGCGTCGAGCAGGACTGGCTCGATCGCACCCGTGACGAGCTCGAGGCCGCGGTCGCGGAGGCCGGCTCGACGCGAGGCGTGCTGGGGACGATCGATTGGCCCTCCGCCGAAGCTCCCACCGTCATGGCCGACCTCGTCACGAGCGCCGTGGAGGATGCGGCGGGCGCGCTCGG
Organism: uncultured Acidimicrobiaceae bacterium; assembly: GCA_963703655.1. Classification (GTDB taxonomy): domain Bacteria; phylum Actinomycetota; class Acidimicrobiia; order Acidimicrobiales; family Bog-793; genus CAVPFA01. The sequence continues at coordinate 557,567 of CAVPFA010000004.1, forward strand.
GCGGTCGGTCATCAGGCTGCCGAGCGGAGCCGGCCACGACAGCGTCCAGCTCGCCTCGCTCACCCCGACCGGGATGGTGTTCATCGCCTCCAAGGACGGCCGAAGCCATTGTCCGGAGGAATTCACCGAGCCTGGCGACGTGGCGATCGGGGCGCAGGTTCTGGCCGCGACGCTCGCTCATCTGGACGAACTGACGGCATGAGCCAGCTGCCAGTGACCGCGGCGCGTGGCCTGACCCTGCGTTGCCGGGGTTGGCGCCAGGAGTCGATCCTGCGGATGCTCGAGAACAACCTCGAGATCGGCGAGCGTCCCGAGGACCTCGTCGTCTACGCGGGGCGCGGCAAGGCCGCCCGGGACTGGGAGAGCTACCACAAGATCGTCTCGGCGCTTCGCTCGCTCGGCGAGGACGAGACCCTCGTCGTCCAGTCGGGCAAGCCGGTCGGGATCTGGCAGACACAGGTCGACGCCCCGCTCGTGGTGATGGCCAACGGCAACATCACCGCCGGCCCGAACCCAGCCGAGTTCTACGAACTGCTCGACGCCGGGCTGACGATCTGGCCCGGCATGACCGCGGCCGCCTGGCAGTACATCGGCCCCCAGGGCATCGTGCAGGGAACCTACGAGACCTTCACCGCCGCCGGCAGGAGCAACTTCGGCGGCTCGCTCGCCGGGCGCACGATCCTGACCGCCGGCTGCGGCGCCATGAGCGGGGCCCAACCCCTAGCCGGAAAACTCGCCGGCGCCTCTATCCTCGTGGCCGAAGTCTGCGAGGAGCGCCTTCGCCGGCGCAAGGACACCGGCTATCTCGACGACTACACGCGCGACGTGTCGGGAGCGATCGATACCTGGCTCGATGCCGCCAGAAAGGGCGTTGCTCGGTCCCTCGGCGTGGTGGCCAACGTCGTCGAGGTGATGGAGGCCCTTCTCGAGAGCGGGATCAACCCCGACATCGTGACCGACCAGACGACGACCGATCCCCGCGACGGGTACTGCCCAGTCGGCCTGAGTCCCGAAGAAACGGCGCATCTTCGCGTCGCTGCCCCCGACGAGCTCGTCGCCCTGGCCCAAGAAACGTTGGCTCTTCACGTCCACGCGATGCTCGAGCTTCAGCGCCGCGGCTCGCTCGTCTTCGAGTACGGCAACTGGCTGCGGCGCGAGGCGCTGAGCGCCGGCGTCGAGGACGCGATGGAGATCCCGAGCTTTGTGACCTTGTTCATCCGGCCGATGTTCTGCGAGGGAATCGGGCCGTTTCGTTGGATCGCGATCTCCGGCAGCGAGGCCACGATCGCGACCATCGACGGGCTCGTGGCCGACATGTTCTCCGACGTACCACGGGTGACGGGGTGGTTGGAGAAGGCCCAGAACATCCCGTTCACGGGACTCCCCGCCCGGATCTGCTGGCTCGGTCACCGCCAGCGAACCGCGGCCGCGCTCGCGGTCAACGAGCTGATCGGCTCCGGCAAGATCGAGGGACCGGTCGCCTTCACGAGAGATCACCTCGACGCCGGCAGCGCGTCGATCCCCGAACGCGAGACCGAGGCCATGGCGGACGGCAGCGACGCCATCTCGGACTGGGCTCTGCTCAACGCCATGCTCAACGGTGCGGCGGGCGCGGACCTCGTCGCCCTGCACGGGCTCGCCGGGCGTTCGCAGAGCGCCGGCGTGACCCTCGTCGCAGACGGTTCCGCCGACGCGGCACGACGGATCGAACGCGTGCTCGACGCCGACACCGGGCTCGGGATTCTCCGCTACGCCGACGCGGGCTACGAGACGGCGCGGGCTGCGGCCGGTCGCTACGGGCTCGGGATCGACCTCCAGCTGGCGGATTGGGAAGAGGCGCCGGCCCGCGAGCAGCCGGCCGCCACGCACCAACCGGCGCCGCCGGTCCGGCCGCCGAGGGGCCGGCCGCCGACCCACTCCCGCAGCTGACGATGCAGCTCCTGGATCTCGATGCGGCGAGGGCCGCCGTGATGGGCGGCCTGTTGCTCGGCGCCGGCGGCGGCGGCCTCGAGGAGGGCCTGTCAGCCGCGAAGGCCGTGCTCGATCTCGGCCGGCCCCGGCTCGCCTCGCTCGACGAGCTCGACGACGAGGCCGGCGTCGTCATCTCGACATCGGTTGGTGCTCCCTCGGCCACGAGGCCGGTCCTCGGATCGGGCAACCGGGTCCGCGCGCTCGAGCTACTCCGGGAGGCCACCGCGGCTTCGGGGACCGCGATCGCCGCCACGATGGCCTCGCACCCCGGTGCCTGGATCGCCGAGACGTGGGTGCACGCCGCCCTCGACCCGACGCTCGTCGTCGCCGATGCGGCCGCGAACGGGCGCGGCCACCCCACCGTCAAGATGGGCGGGCTCGGCCTCGCCGGGCGGCCCGACGTGGTCGTCTCTCAGGCGGGGGCGGGCGGCGGCGGCGCAAGGGGGCATCTGGAGGTCGTGGCGCAGGGATCGACCGCGCAGAGCTCCAACGTGCTTCGCTGCGCGGCCGTCGAGGCCGGCGGGCTCATCGCCGCCTGCAGGGGCCCGTTCTCGGTGCGATTCTGCCGGGAGGCCGCCGCACCCGGTGCCGTCACGATCTCGATCGCGCTGGGTCGAGCCATGCTCGAGGCCGCCAGCCGGGGCGTCGGCGCGATGGCCGATGCCGTCACCGGCTCACTCGGAGGCCGCGTCCTTGCGGAGGGGGCCGTGCGGCTCCACGAGAGCCGGCTCGTCGACGGGTTCGACGTGGGCCAGCTCTTGGTCGACACCTCCGAAGGCGAGCTTGAGATCGCCATCTGCAACGAGTTCCTCTCCGCGGACCTCGGCGGCGAACGCGTGGCAAGCTTTCCCGATCTGATCGCCCTGCTCTCGTGCGCCGACGGCATGCCCGTCCCGGCCGCGCGAGTCGAGCCGGGGAGCCGCGTCGTGGTCATCGTGGTGGGCCGGGACCACCTTGCGCTCGGCGCGGGCGTGCGTGACCCGAGCGTGTACCCGGAGGTGGAGCGCATGATCGGCCGCGAACTGGCACGCTACGCGCTCGGAGAGACGAGTCGCCCGACAGGGACCGAGGAGTGAGGCACATGGACGAGAACACCGCCGAGGAGCGGCCGACGTTGCGACTCGTACGGTCGCGAGACCTCAGCGCTGCGACCGCTCAGACGCCGGGGATGGTGCGTTCCGAGGCCATTTCGGGCGCCAGCTGCGGCTCGAGTGCGATCTGGATGGGAGAAACTCGCGTCGCGCCAGGCGAGCGCTCCGCCAACCATCATCACGGTCACTCGGAGACCAGCATCTACGTCGTCTCAGGGCACCCCGTGTTCGTCGTAGGCGACGGGGACGGTGAGCGCAGGCTCGAGACATCGCCGGGCGACTACGTCTACGTGCCACCGTTCGTGCCGCACCGGGAGGAGAATCCTTCGCCCGACGAGGAGGCAGTGGTCGTCATCGCCCGGACCACCCAGGAGGCGATCGCGGTCAACCTCGAAAGCCTGCGGGGGCCGACCTGACCGATGAGCACCGACGACGCAAAGGCAGGCTCGCCTGGGCATCTCGACGTGATCGTCGTCGGTGCCGGCTTCTCCGGCCTTTACGCCCTCTACCGGCTCCGCGGCCTCGGATTGTCCGTCCTGGTTCTGGAACGCGGCAGCGGCGTCGGCGGAACCTGGTTCTGGAACCGCTATCCCGGCGCGCGTTGTGACATCGAGAGCATCGACTACTGCTATTCGTTCTCCGACGAGCTGTTGCGAGGCTGGATCTGGAACGAGCGGTACGCCACCCAGCCCGAGATCCTGGCCTATCTCGAGCACGTCGCCGACCTGTTCGACCTTCGGAAGGACATTCAGCTCGAGACACGGGTAGTCCGCGCCAGCTACGACGAGAGCCTCGGCCGGTGGGAGATCGACACGGACCTGGGAGAGCGGTTCTCGGCACGTTTCTGCGTGATGGCCACCGGCTGCCTGTCGTCGATGAACCGTCCTGACTTCCCGGGCTTGGAGAGCTTCGAGGGCGACTGGTTCCACACCGCGGCATGGCCGCCGGACGGGGTCGACTTCAGCGGTCAGAGGGTCGGCGTCGTCGGGACGGGCTCGACGGCCATCCAAGCGATACCGCAGATTGCCGAGCAAGCCGAGCGCCTGTACGTCTTTCAGCGCACGGCTGAACTACAGCATGCCGGCGCAGAACCGCCCGCTCGAGCCTGAGCTCGTGCGCGCCGTCATTCGCGACTACGCCCAACGCCGGCATCTGGCGGAGCAATCCGACGCCGGCATCCCCTTCCCGGCGCCTACGCAATCAGCCTTCGACGTCGGCGACGAAGAGCGAAGGCGCAGGTACGAGGCCGGCTGGGAGCGGGGCGGGATCAACGCCTTGTCGCACGCGTTCACCGACTTCTTCACCGATGCCGACGCCAATGCCACCGCCGCCGAGTTCGCCCGCGAGAAGATACGCGAGGTCGTGCGCGATCGCAGGCTCGCCGAGACGCTGTCGCCCCGCCAGCACATCGGCACGAAACGCACCTGCGTGGACATCGGCTACTTCGAGACCTATAACCGAGACGGCATCGAGCTCGTCGACCTGCGGTCTGCGCCGATCGTGGAGATCACGCGCCGGGGCCTGCGCACAAGCGACGCCGACTACGAGCTCGACAGCATCGTGTTCGCGATCGGTTTCGACGCCATAACGGGCGCCCTCCGGGAGGTCGAGATCCGTGGGCGGGAAGGGAAGACGCTGAGAGACAAGTGGTCGCGGGGGCCGCGCACCTATCTCGGCCTGATGAGTGCGGAGTTTCCCAATCTGTTCATCGTCACCGGCCCCGGAAGCCCGTCAGTGCTGAGCAACATGGTCGTCTCGATCGAACAGCACGTCGAGTGGATCGCAGACTGCATCGCCTATCTCGCCGAGAACGGGCTCGAACAGATCGAGGCGACCCTCGAGGCCGAGGAGGCGTGGGGCGATCACGTCAACGCCCTCGCCGAGGCGACGCTCTACCCGGTGGCGAACTCCTGGTACGTGGGGGCGAACATCCCAGGCAAGCCGCGGGTTTTCATGCCGTACGTGGGCGGCTGCGGCCGGTACCGCCGCGAGTGCGAGGACGTCGTGGCGCGAGGATATGCCGGCTTCGTACTCGGGAAGGCCTGAGGCGTCTGCACAATCGGCCGGATAGATTCCCCGTTCAGGCGTACAGCGAAGGTCGTTTAGGCTGGAACCGATGGCGCAAGGCCCGCAAACGAAGATCGATCCCCCGTTTCCTCGCGCGAAATGGTACGACGTTGGACGCAAACGTGTAGCGGTCTACTCGCTTCTCGCAGTGTGGACATTTCTGACCTTCTTCAGCCTGTTCGGGCCTTTCGCATGGTACGCGATGATTCCGAACGGACTTGTCTGGGCAACGGTGTTGGGACTCGTCATCTCGCGTCCCATGGCCAATTGGGTCGTAGACGGCCTGCTCCAGCTCCCAGGGCCCGGACGCAAGGACCGGCATCCGCCAGAGCATCGCTCGATGACCTACCCCTACTCGTTGGACCACGTCGAATGGAAGCCCGAGACGGTACCGCCGAGCTTCTATTCGACCCACACGGCTCCGGTCAGCTGGATCAGATTCGTCGCGGAACTCGCCGAGGTCCTTGATCGGGCAACTCCGGACCAGTTCAAGGTAGAGGCGCACGACCTGACACTCGTGGTTTCCGACCATGGCGGGCACGCCCCGGTGTTCCTGGCAGGCGTCCTCCAACCGCCGCCCCAGGACCCAGTCGAGCGGGCCATGCACTGCTGCCTCGAGGGACTGTGGCGGGTTCAGTCGCTCGTCTCCAGAAGAGTCGGAGGTCCGTGGCCATCCGTGGACCTGCCGACGACTCCGAGCGTCCGGTTCGAGGAGGGCGCGATACGGCTTTGGTACGGCGACTCGGCTGCGCCAGCTCTCGATCTCGACCCGATCCCGTTCGATCCGGAACCTCACGAGATCGCCCAGATGACCGGCGTCTCGCCGCCGGCTTGACTCATCTCCTGTCGAGGCTGCGAGTCAGAGCTGAGAACGCGCCGTCCATGTCCATCGGTACTCCTCCGCTCCAACCGATGGATTGATCTGCGCTGGGAATAGTTCAGCCGCCTTCGAACAGCTGGCGGGCCCGCTCGGCGGCACGTTCCACCTCTCCGGGTTTTGGCGGCGTACCCCCGGAGAACATCAGCACCTGGAGGTTGGGTCCGTGCGCGCCGGATTCCGCCATCTGCGCTTTGGTGACCGGCTGGATGACGTAGTGGATGTGGACCGGGACACCGCCCGCGTGAGACCACAGGCAGTTGTAAACCTGATCAGCTCCGACCAACTGCCCGGCAACCTCAGACGCCTTGCGCAACAAGGGTCCCAGGGAGGCTGCTTCGGCTTCGGTCAGGTCGGCAACGGCGGTCACGTGCCGCTCAGGTTTGACGATGAGCGTTCCCACGCCGAGAGGGCCGATGCAGTGCTCGACCAACCAGCTACCGCGCCGATGGATGAGTCCGCCTGGCAACGGCAGGAGGCCCTTGGCCAAGTCGCAGGCGAGGCATCCCTCCATGCGAACAGCCTCGCGCTCGAGAACTCCCCGCGCGCTGATCTCCTCCGAAGGACTGGAGACCATACGTGTGGCTCGCGACGTCGGAAGGCGAGTCCGACAGGTCGATAGGGAGCGCCGCGCACCTCTTCGCCGACCAAATCGATGCCCGCCTCGACCGCCCGCAATAGGGTGCTGTCAGTGACCGATACCGACGTCGGCTTCCCTGAGGCCAATCCAGATGATCGAGAGCTGCTCTTGGCCTGGCTCGGCTACCTGCGAGGCGCCGTACTGCGCAAGGCCGAGGGCATAAGCGAAGATCAGGCCGATTGGACGCCCGCCGGGAGGCTGATCTCGATCAAGGGAGTCCTAACCACCTGACAGGAGTCGAATGGCGCTGGATCGATGGCGGCATGTTCGGCCAGGAAGTCACGAGGGACGAGGCCGAGTTCAGGCCCGGCCCGGAGCTGAGCATCGAAGCGGTCGTGACCGCCTACCGCAAGCGGGGCAAGGCCACCGACGCTGCTGTTCGGGCGATGTCACTCACGGAGCATTGCCGCGGATGGGGAGGCCAAGGCAAGGATCTGCGTTGGGTGCTGCTCCACCTGATCAACGAGACTGCTCGGCACGCGGGACACGCCGACGCGAACGTGGGAACTGCTCGACGGCACCACAGGGGAGTGACGTTCTGGGCGCGCCTGGTCAACACGGCTTTGTCGAGTGATCGGCGAGGCGGTTCAGCTACCGGTGCACTGCGGGCCGGCGTACACGACTTGCGGCAGAAGGACCGCGTTGTCGGAGGAGGAGGCAGCCAGCTGCACGCCAGCGCCGTTCGGAAGGGCCGACGGGTCGATCACGATGATGGTGCTGTTCGGGTTCGGAGGAGGCCGGGTCGGAGTCCCAGTGGCCGGGGTTGGAGCGCCGGGAGCCTGCACTGGAAGTGACTTATACGGCTGGGGGAATACGTCCTTCAGCAGAGGGGTGGGGGGCTGGCCGGGTGACTCGGGTGTGCCGCCGGGGTAGGTCTGGCACGCCGGGTTCTGCTGCTCAGCGAAGGTAACGCTGGCTGGCACGCCGTCCGCGCGGAGCGTGCTTTGCAGCCCGCCCGGGTCTTGCAGCTGGCGGATGGTGACGGAGATACTTCCGTCGGCCAGCTTGGTGACCGTCCAAGCCGCCAGCCGGGCGGTGGACTGGTGACGTCCCTGATCGCTGGCCTGATGGCTGGCTTGAGTGTTGGCCTCATGGCTGGCCTGTGTTAGCGCGCTCGTGGAAATGGCCGCCCCGACGCCAACCGCTAGCACGCCGGCCACGCCAGGAATGAGCCGGCGGGTACGCACTGCCCTGCCTCGGCAGATGATCTCCTCCACCGGGATGGTCATCGTCACCTTGTCTCGTTGCTCTCGGACAAGTGTGATCACCTCGTCGTCGTTCATGACAGGCACTCCTTCTGTAGCTCGCGGGTAAGGTCCTCGCGCAACGCGGCGATCGCGTGGCCCAGGTGAGACTGAACAGTGCCCGCTGCGATGCCGAGCACCTCGGCGGTGCGGGCAGTGTCGAGGTCAAGGAACAGCCGTAGCGCGACCACCTGCCGCTGCCGAGCAGGCAAGCGCATCAGCGCCGCCATGATGAAGGGATCGAGACCGGTGGGCGCCTGACTCACCGTCGGCGGGCTCGCCATCGTTCCAGGATCCGCGACGATGACCTCGCGGCGACGGCGCCGCCACCGGGAGATACCGGCGTTTAGAGCGGTGCGCACTACCCACGCCTCGGGCGCCGGATGTTCGCGGACCTTCTGCCAGGATGCCCAGGCCCGTGCGAAGGCCTCGGCCACCAGTTCCCGTGCAGTGTCCTCGTCACCGACGCTCACCAGCACGGTGAACAGGCACTCATCTTTGACCCCGCGGTAGAACTCCACGAAGTCCGGTCGTTGGGCACCCACAGCTAATTCAACGCACAACCGCCCCACGGTGGTTACCTGATTCGGATTCATTCTGACCAAAGAGGACTACCTATATCACCGGATCGTGGGCAGACACCTGACGAGGTCGAGTCACACGCGGCCAACTGTGTCCGCACTGAAGTAGCACGCGCCGACGGCTGGGTGCCACGATTCACTGGTGAGCGACAACTTGCGTGGAAGGAAGCGACGGATGCGCAACCCGGCAATCGGCGTGCCGTACGCCCTGGTCATGGTTGCTGTCGTGGTGAGCGTCGACCTCTTGTTCTTCAGAGGCAAGGCTTGGTTTTGGGAGCGGCTTGCATCAAATGTCGCCATCGTCCTCTTGTTCGGTGCCTTCTACTTCAGATTTTCTCGCTAATGACATAACTGATATTCGGCGTGCTTTGGTCGAGCGACCGGCCCTGTCCGACGGCGGGTGGAATCGGCGATCGGGTGCACGCGGAGCCGCCGTCGATCCGCGCTCCCGGTGGTCGAGGACTCACGCCGGGACTGAAAGCGCCGTATCACTCAATCTGGAGTCGGCGGTATCACTCAATCTGGAGTCGGAAGGGCAAAGTGAAGAGTAACGACCGCGCCCCTTTGCCGGCAGATAGCGCTGCCTCGCCCTCGGTTGATAACTTCGGCGTTGGAGGTAGTTTCGCTATGCCGAAATCTCGCAGCCTGCCGTCGAGTCCTCACTCCCCACGAAACCGGTCACGACATCACGCGTGCGCTCGGACCTCGGTAGCGGCAGCGCTGCTCGTTATGACCGGCGCGCTCACGAGCACGATCGGTGCGGCAGCTGCAACCGCCTCGGTGGTTGGCGATCGTGCCCTGGCAAGCCGGATCAACATGCATCGCACGGACCTCCCGGCTGGCCCCCAGTGGACGAGCTCCCCGAGCACGCCCAACCCGCCCGGATGGGTCACCACATCTCGCAAAGTGATCGCCTGCATCCAACACGCCGCCGGCCATGCGCTGGCGGTGAGCCACGACCCCTTCGGGCTGGGCACCGCGCCTGCAGGGGACGTGACAGCCGACGTGACGTCACCGACGTTCGCCGTCAAGGGCCCAAGCCAGCTGCCGAGCGCAAACTCAGAAGTCGTGATGACCACGACCGCGGTACAAGCCACCGCCGACCTGCGCGCCCTCGACACTCCGTCGGCACTCCCCTGCCTGAAGGCTGCGTTTCAGGCGATTTTCGTCTCCGAGCACGTACCGAAGGGGTCCAAACTCACCATCCGGCTGCTCACACCGCCGCATATAGGGCCGTCGCGGCTCCGAGGCGGCTTGCGTATCTCGCTCTCCGGTCCTTCATTCGGCGACCTCATTGACGAGGCCTATTTCTATACCGTCGGCAGGGCCGAGCTGGCGCTCAGCTTCACGGCCCTCAGCAAGTCATTCCCCTCCGGCTGGGCTCTCTCGATAAGCAAAGACGTCGTTGCTCGGGCGGAGACCCTCCTCGGCAGCTGAGGACGCGACTGGGCCATGGGGACAAGCTAAGGACCATCCGAGCGGGTGCTTTGACAGCTACGTGCCCGTTCTGGGGCCCATGAACGGCACATCGTGGGCAAGGAGCGCTATCTCATCGCCTGAATCCTCGCTCGGCAGTCGCCTACTTAGAGTCTTGCTGCGGCGCTGCCTAATGCGACGCACCGCGAACCCACGGCTTTGGCGGCGTAGGGGCGAGAGCACGGCTGGTCGTGTCCTGCTTTCCGAGGCGGGGTTGACGGCAACAACTTTTGCTGTAGCCTTGTCGTATGACAGTAGATAAATCGAACAGCGAGCGGGCGGCTCCGCTTTCGCCGATCAAGTTTCGCCTCGATCTCGGTTCGGGCGTGCCGACCTACCTGCAGCTCGTCCATCAGGTCGAGCACGCGCTCCGTCTCGATTACCTCAAGCCCGGCGATCAACTTCCGAAGGTCCGAGACGTGGTCGCGTCGCTGGCTATCAACCCCAACACGGTCCTGAAGGCCTACAGGGAGCTGGAAACGAAGGGCCTCGCCGTCGGGCGACCAGGCCAGGGAACGTTCATCGTGGCGACGCTCGGCCAGGTGGCACTGCCCGAGCTAACCGAGCTACGCCGCTCGCTCGTCTCCTGGGTGGCCTCTGCCGACACGGCAGGGCTCGACGAGGAGGGGATTGTGGCGCTTGTCGCGAACGTGCTGCGGGATTTTCGTGAGCGCCGCGGGGGCACTGCCGACCGACGCGGCGCACCGCGATACGAGGCGGAGGGCGTGGCATGAACGTCATCGAGACCCACGCCCTCGGCAAGTCCTACGGCTCGACGAGAGCACTGCACGACTGCACCTTGGCGATGCCCGAAGGGCATGTGGTCGCGCTCGTTGGGCCGAACGGTGCCGGAAAGTCGACCTTGCTGAACATCGCCGTCGGGCTGGCGACACCGACCACTGGTGAGGTGACGGTGCTCGGCGGACGCCCCGCCGGTTCGCTGCCCGCGCTGGACAGGATCGCGTTCGTGGCTCAGGACACACCGTTGTACAAGAACTTCTCGGCTGCCGACTTGCTCCATGTGACCCGCAACCTCAATCGCCGTTTCGACCAGAACTACGCCGAACATCGCCTCGGCGAACTCGGCATTCCCTTGCGACAGAAGGCAGGCAAGATGTCGGGCGGCCAGCAGGCCCAGCTCGCGTTGACGCTGGCGTTGGCGCGCCGGCCGCGGCTCCTCGTGCTCGACGAGCCGATGGCGATGCTCGATCCGCTCGCCCGGCACGACTTCATGGCGACGGTGATGACGGCGGTCGCGGACCACGGTGTCTCGGTCGTGTTGTCGTCACACGTCCTCGCGGAGCTCGAGCGGGTTGCCGACTATCTCGTGCTCGTCTCGCGCGGGAGCGTCCAGATGGTGGGCGAGGTCGACGATCTCCTCGCGCACCACCGCGTACTCATCGGCCCAGCTTCGGAGTCCAAGCGGTATCCGGAGCAGTGCAACGTCGTGCACACCAGTCGTGCCGCTTCGCAGGCGCATCTGCTCGTGCGCCTAGACGGCAGTTCCGATCCGGTGCCACCGGGATGGGAGGCGCACTCGGTCACCCTCGAAGAGCTGACCCTTGCCTACTTGCGCGAGTCCGGCGCCGCGGCGCTGCCCGGTCCGGCCCGCGCCCGGGACACCGGACAATCGGAGGTGACGAAATGACCACGCTGACCACGCTCGCCGCGCCCGCCCACTTAGACGAGGACGCGAACGTGCAGCCGCTTCCGTGGCGGCGGATGGCCTGGGTCACGTGGCGCCAGCACCGCACGGCGCTTTGCGGCGTGGCAGCGCTGTCTGTCGCAATCGCGGTGTGCTTTTGGGTGGCGGGCGTTCAGCTCCACCACGCCTACGCCGTCGTGATGGCCTGCCACCCGGCAAGTTCATTTGCGTGCAGCAACCTGATCAGCACCTTCGATGGAATGTACGGATCTCTGGCGAAAGGCTTAATTCTGCAGGTGGTGCCCGCGCTTATCGGAGCGTTCATCGGTGCGCCGTTGCTGGCCCGTGAGATGGAGAGCGGCACCTTCCGGTTCGCCTGGACCCAGGGCTTTGGACGGTCGCGCTGGACGCTCGCCAAGGTGGTGACGCTCGGGGTCGTGGTAACCGCTGCGGCTGGTGCTCTCAGCGTGCTGTTCTCCTGGTACTACCAGCCGTATTTTCCCGCGGGCAACCAGGCCTCGTACACGGGGAACTCGATCGCGACCTCTTCCCCGTTCGCTCCCGGCCTGTTCGATGTGCGCGGGGTTTCGTTCGCTGCCTGGACGCTGGCTGCTTTTGCGATCGGCATCTTGGCCGGCGTCCTCATTCGGCGGGTCGTCCCAGCGGTCGTCGCCACCTTGGTCGCTTACGCCGGGCTCGCCTTCGTGACCGGCGGATTCCTGCGCCAGCACTACTTGGCGCCGCTGGTCACCAGCAAGCTGAACATTCCCGCTTCCGCGTGGGTCATCACCCAGCAGTGGCTCACCAAGAGCGGCCGGCCGGTCAGCACGTCCGTGCTCGGCCGGGTGCTCCAGGAGGGTGCACCGTCACAGATCGCCGGGAAAGGTGGGGTCCCGCAGTCCCTCAGCGCGTGGCAATACCTCGTTCAGCATGGCTACACAGAGTTGACCACCTACCAGCCGGCCAGCCGGTTCTGGCCATTCCAGTGGATCGAGGGCGGCGGGCTGCTCGCGCTGTCGGTGCTGCTTCTCGCCGTGGCCGTGTGGCTGGTCCGGCGCCGCGCGGTCTGAACGCGATGAGCCGAGCCCTAGTGGGTCGTCAACAGCTCGACGGACACGAAGGACATTGTTCGACGACCGAGCGGCCTTGGGTGGCCGAACCAGGGACTCGTGGGACGCATCGTTCGCCCGGGGCCGTTCGGCGTTGTCGCCGCCGATGCCCGAGCGGCCGTACTCGCTGGCGGAGCCCTCTCCCAGCGCCGACATGCGTGGGGCGAGCGCCGTGAGGTCTAGTCGGCCGGGCAAGTCACTGCGCCAGTTCGGGCTCATCCTCGGGGCCGGCGCGGTGGTGATCATCCTGGTAGCGACGCTGCGCGGCTTCGGGAACACCAATTTGTTCGCGGCGCCGAGCGAGGCCACCCTTGCCGGCTTGAGCATGCCCCAGCGCGTCGTGGCCATCGCCGAGAGCCAGGTCGGGTACAAGACCGAACCTTCCAACTCCTACTGCAACAAGTTCAGCGCCTACTGGCACGCCGGCACCGCGGACTGCCCGAGCGGAGAGACGGCCGAGGAGTGGTGCGCCGACTTCGCCGCCTGGGCCTGGCAGAAGGCCGGGGTACAAGTCACCTACGGCTACGGCCCGGGAGAGATCAACGGCGGTGCCGTCAGCTTCTACGCGTGGGGCGTCGCCAACGGCCAGTGGCACCCGGCGACGAGTGGGTACGTCGCTGCGCCGGGGGACGTCGCGGTCTACGGCCTCTCGGTCGGCTCAGACTCATCGCGCAGCACGTGGCGATTGTCACCAACGACGCTCCCGGCCAGTCGGGCCCGGACGTAGTGAACGGGGACGGCGACCGGACCGGCTTCTCCCGCGTCGAGACCGGGACCGACCAGCTGCAGGTCGAGGTCGGTCAAGACGACTTCAGGCTCGCCGGCTACGTGAGTCCGCCGTAGGCCCGCGAAGCGAGCGACAGGCACCCGAGATGAGTGCGCGAGCAGTGTGTGGCGTCAGAGCGTCGAACGAGTCATTAGATCCTCGTTCGGGCGACAGCATCGGCTTATCCTGCCAGGACAATGTTCTCCGGAATGATTTGTGATGTTCCCAAAAGGAATGGGACCGTTGACGGCTCCTGACTCGACCTGCACTGTCGCTCCATGACGGGCGCTGAAAGCGAACCCACTGCAACTGGTCACGCCACGCGTCGCGTCTGGGCGCGCGGACTTGTGCATCTCGGACTCCTCCTGACGGCAGCTGGCGCGCTCGGCACGTTGACCATCTTGCACATCCGGAATGCGATTCATGCCGACATCGGCCTTGTTTTCGTCGGATTGGTCATCATGCATTTGGTGCAGCGACGACGGACCGTCGCCCGGATGATGACTCAGCTCGCGCGTGCTCGATCGTTCGCGAAGCGGAGAATCCGACTTGCCGGCTCTGACCTGCTCCTCGCGTTCATCATCCTCAATGTCTTGGTGTCAGGAGTCTTGGACTGGAACCGGGGGCAACCAATCCAGTTGCCGCTCCTTCCTCTTCCCTTCAAAAGGTGGCACTTTTTGTCGGGTGTCGCGCTCGTCCTCTACCTCATGTTCCATGTCTGGAAACGACGCAAGCGCCTGCGAAGGTCCACAATCCAATAGACCTAGAACGCCTCCATACCCCGCCGCCCGCGGGAGCGGCGCGTCGGGCCGACTCGGGCGCGGCCCGGCTCCAGCCCAACGCGATGTTCAGGTGTTGGTCTGCCAGCGATCAGGCGTCACGCGTCCCGGGTGGCCATCCTCCAGGCGCCGATCACTGACCAACCGACGATCCACCCCACGATGACGAGGATCATCCCCCGGGTGGGCATCGGCGGTATCCCGAGCGCCCCGCCGCTGCCCCCGAAGTGGAGGGGCCCCCCTCCCGGTCCTCCGCCCAGGCCCGAGGCAAGGCCTGCGGGCCGCAACTGGTCGAGGGCGACCCCTACGAGCAGGCGCTGTCCATTGATGAAATAGGGAATGTTGGCCCTGGCGAGGATTGGGGTCACGATGACCTGAAGGGCGATGAGCACGATCGTCGTCACCGTCCGCTGACCGGTTAGTGCACCGAAGCCGAGTCCTGCGACGAAGCCCACGCCGACCACGAGCTCGAGCCACAGCCCGATCTTCATCATCTCGTTGGTCGATGGGTTGAGGGTCCCTTCCAGCTCGGTGTAGGCGTCGTAGCGCGAGGCCGTGGAACCACTCGCGACCGACACGCCGTCGATGAAGAAGCCCGGACCGGTCGGGAAAGCCTCGAGCGCCTCTCGAGGGTGTTCCTCGATCCAGCTGTGGAACTGCGACTCGTTCAAGTTGACGGGCATCGAAACGCCGTTGTTTACGCTTAGAGCAGTCGGGTTCGGGACCCCCTCGAAGCTCGTGACGAGGCAGCAGATGGTGAAGGCCAACGCCACAACCGGAAGGAGGATCGCAAGCCCTGCGGGGATGCGTGCGAGAAAGAGCGCGACCCGTGACCGACCCGTGATCACCAGGTGTCGGAACATTCCGTCGGTCAGATCCGTCGTTCCCGCCGCTGCACCGACGGTGGCGGCGATGATAAAGCCGAGCTCCGCCATCGGGTTCATGAGGTCCTGGAACGCGCTCGGGATCCCCGCCGGCCCGGAGTGCGACGGGTCGACTGCGTGGTAGAGGAGTCGGATTCCGTACTCCAGGACCGGCGGACCGAGGACCAGCACGCCCACCGCGATCATCAGCCCACGGCGCCGTCTGAGTTCGAGGTTCTTCGTCGTGATGAGCCCCCAGGTCGGGAGGGCCAACGCCATCCGGCGCAGTGCCGAGGCGCGGGTAGAGGGCGACCCCGATGGACGCCCGACAGCGACCGCTCGATGCTGCTCACTTTTCTCCTCCCAGTCGGCTCGTGACCGTCAAGAACCAGTCCTCCAAGCTCGTCTTCACCTGCTGTATGCCGTAGACGGCAACGCCACCTTCCACGAGCCGTCGGTGAGTTCGTCGATCTCGCTACGGGAGCTCCCGGCTCGAAGCGTGACCGTGACGCCCGATTCTGTGAGTGAGGCGCCTGCCGCGAGGCCAGAGCGCTCGACGATCCGCAGGGCCGCGCTCGGATCCGCACACTCGACACTCACGACCACAGCGCCGGCACCGTGGACAAGATCGTCTATCGTGCCCTGCCGGATGACGTGGCCGTGGTCGACGATGGCGACCGCGTCGCAGGTTCGTTCGACCTCGTCGAGCAGGTGAGAGGAGAGCATCACCGTCCGTCCCTCCTCGACGAGGCTCTCGATCATCTCGCGCATCTCGTGCATGCCCGCCGGGTCGAGGCCGTTCATGGGCTCGTCGAGGATCAACAGCTCCGGATCGGCGAGGAGGCAGGCGGCGACGCCGAGGCGTTGGCGCATGCCCATCGAGTAGGACGCCACCTTGTCGTCGGCACGCTCGGCGAGCCCGACGCGTGCAAGCGACGGGCCGATGCGCTCGTTCGCATCGCCTCCGCGTGCCTCGGCGAGAAGCCGAAGGTTCTCGCGCCCGGTGAGGTGAGGGTGAAAGCGCGGCTCGTCGACGATGGCGCCCACGCGCGCCAGTGCCTCTCGGCGTTCGTGCGGGACGGGAATGCCGAGGAGCGACATCGTGCCGCCATCGGCCCGGGTCAGACCGAGCAGGGTGCGGATCAAGGTTGTCTTCCCCGCACCGTTCGGTCCGAGGTAGCCGAAAGCGGAGCCCCGCGGCACGAGAAGCTCCACCTCATCGACGGCCACGGTCGTGTCGAAGCGCTTGGTGAGGCCGTGCGTCTCGACCGCCCATCCGTCACGCTCATCGTCACCGAAGGAGACGCCACGAGTTCGGCGTGAGGGAGCCGCTGCGGCGCCTTCGGGTCGGGGTGGGCGCCCCGGTGCGACCTCGGCTGTGGAAGTGCTCGCGCCCGTGCGTGCGCTGGGACCAAGCACCGTCACGTCGGCTTCCTCTCCCGGCATTCCGTGAGGCTCATCCGAACTTGTTCTCCCGATCGCCATCCGGGCGGTGCTTGGCACGCCGCCATCGCAGAGCGAAGAACACGCCTCCGGCCACGACGAGGAAGGATGAGGATCAGGAAGTCAGGGGTCCCGTGGAACGGGCCAAGGTTGTGCGCCGGGCGGCTGCGAGGATCGGCAGGCAGTCTCGTCAGGCATGGATCCCATCGTGCGGGATCGAAATTCGCCTGTCGTCAGGCGCAGGGACGAATTCGCCTCGAACGCCGTCATCCGCGGGGATGACCCCTGCGGCGGGCCACGCCGTCAGGGGGACGTGACGAGCCCCGATTCGTAGGCGATGACGACGAGCTGGGTCCGGTCGCGGGCGTCCGAGCTTGGTAAGGATTCGGCTCACGTGAGTCTTCACCGTCGGCAAGCTCACGTGCAGCGTCTCTGCGAGTTCGGCGTTGGAAAGGCCTTGCGCGAGCAAGCACAGCACCTGGCGCTCGCGTCCTGTGAGCAGGTTGAGACCAGTCGGCACCTTCACGGAAGGCTGAGCTTTGTCGGTGAAATGTGCGATGAGTCGGCGCGTGACGTTCGGAGCGAGCAGCGCTTCACCGCGGGCCACGACGCGGATCGCACTCAGCAGCTCCTCGAGAGGCCGGTTCTTCAAGGTGAAGCCGCTCGCACCGGCGCGCAACGCCTCGAAGACGTACTCGTCGAGGTCGAACGTCGTGAGAATGAGCACCCGCGGCGTGTTCGCCCTATCCCTCGAGGTGATATGGCGGGTTGCCTCGATCCCATCCATTCCCGGCATGCGGACGTCCATCACGACGACATCCGGCGACAGACGCGAGACAAGTTCAACGGCTTCTCGCCCGTCGGCTGCTTCGCCCACGACCTCCAAGTCGTCCTCCTCGTCGATGAGCGAGGAGATTGCAGTACGGAGCAACTCTTGATCGTCGACAACAAGGAGGCGGGTGGTCATGACGCGTTCTCTCTGGGGATTCGAGCGGACACGCGGAACCCGCCGCCAGCGAGGTGTTCGGCCAAAAGCGAGCCCCCGAAGGCGCCGACGCGTTCGCGCATCCCAACGATCCCCTGGCCAGTACCGGGATGCGAAAGCGGCACCTTCTCTCCGGCAGCCCGCGAGGTAGACGGGCCACCGTTGTCGGTGACCTCGACGCAGACATCGTCACCAGAGAGGGTGAGGTCGATCATCGCCTGGGCTCCCGGTGCGTGCCTCACGACGTTGGTGAGCGCCTCCTGGACGACGCGGTAGATCGACAGCTCGATTGCTGGCGAAAGCGAGCGATCAGTTCCAGTCGTTCGCAGCTCCACTTGGGTGCCCGAGGCCCGGACCGTCTCGACGAGTTCCTTCAGATCGGCGAGCCGCGGCGCCGGCGCACGCGAGATCGGCTCGACCTCCTCGTCACGCAGCAGTCCGAGCACAACGCGCAGCTCGTCTTGAGCCGTGCGGCCGATCTCCTCGATCAACTCGAGGGCTCTCGCGGTCTTCTCAGGGCGTTTGGCCATGAGGCGCCTCCCGACGCCGGCCTGGATTGTGATCACCGCGAGAGTGTGTGCGACGACGTCGTGGAGCTCTCGTGCGATGCGTACGCGTTCCTCGCGGACCTGTTGGCGGGCACGCTCGGCCTCCGCGGCGTGCTCACGCCTTGCCTGCTCGACAAGGCCCACCTGGTATCGCCGCCGGGCCGCCACCGCATCCCCCACGAACCACGCGGCCCCCAGCGGTATGAAGCCTTCGACCGCCAGCACTGCCAGGGGCGCGAACTGTTTGCTCAAGGCCGCATACAGGAACGCTCCGCCGATCACGACCGCCGCAGCCAAGGTGGCGAGGATCGAGATGCGCCTCGTCAAACGCGAAGAGACGAGGTAGGTGGCCAGCCCGAGGAGCACGGCGAGCGGCAGGGGTGCAGTCCCCGAGGCGATTACCACAGCTGCCGCGGCCACCGCTGCGGCCAGCACCGGCATGGGCCACCGGCGCAGAAGCAGCATGGGGCCACAGGCCAACAAGGCGAGCGTTAACCGCGCCCCTCCCTCCGTGGGACGCGGCTCCAGCGCGAGGACGATCGTGGCCAGGCCAACCAAGGCGGCAAGCAGGACGATGGCGAGCCAGTGGCGCTCGCTGAAGGCCACCGCCATCTGCTTGGGCGGGCCACCGAACGAGGGATCACTGGGCACTGGTTGGACCGTAGCGAATGAGCTCCCCGAGCGCATCAGCCTGGAGGATGACGTCGGTCCTGGTCATCGAGATCGTCGATGCAGCGCTGCCACGCCAGAACTGGGTTCAGGCGCGCAAGCTTGACCGCTCGAGTAAGTCGCGCGACCCGCTCGGAATCGGCAGGCGTTGTTCGGCGGACCCCGCCCGTAGCCGTCTGCTCGCTCGGGGCGACTCCTGCCACAAGCCAGGGAGCCCTGAACCGAGCGAGAACCGTTCTTCTGCCATAGCTTCGGCGGTGTGGACCCCATTGGACAGGAAGCCTCTTTAGTCTCCCTAGTCGCCGTGGACGAACCCGTCCTCGCAGACTTGGTTGCTGTGGCGAAAAGTTCAGCGATAGCGGGGGAGGTCACGCCAGCCTTGACACCGGGGGACGACTGGAGTCCACAGAGAGTCGCTTGGCTAGAAGAGTTCCACCGAAAGCGCCGCGCAGGTCTCAACGGCCCCGAAGGCGAGGCTACCTGGGCAGTGGTCACCGAGGGCCGGGTGGTGGGGTCCGTGCGCCTCAAGGCGCTTCCTGACCCCCGCGTGGTAGAGACCGGCATCTGGTTGGCGCGGCAGCGAGCGCGGAAGAGGCCTCGGGCGCCAGGCTATAGCTGCGGTGCTCAAGCGTGCGGCGGCGGCCGGAGCCCATGAGGTGCTGGCGGAAACAACCTCGCGCAACCCAGCTGCACAGGCCCTTTTGCAGTCCCTCGGCTTCGAGCTCGTCGCCAGCGACGACGACGGAATCCACGGGCGTCTTGAGCTCGCCGAGTGGCTAACGCGGCGAGCCGCCGCGGGTCCCGCCGGTTGCTGACTAGAAGCCGTCGTTCCCAGCGCGTCACCGGGCTCGACCGAAATGAACCGCTCGACGCCGGGGTGCCGCTCCGCGACGTGCAGGAGGCAGCGTCGCACGCCGACCCGCGTAACACCATGCGATATGACCGGGCACGGGTGTCATTGGACAGGCACCCGACCTACATCGTCGCCGCGTTCGTGGCTGGGGCGGCCCGGTAGCGCTCAGCGTTCGTCAGACGGGCACATCTCCCTCGCTCCGCGCCCATCGGGATCCGCCGTGGACGCCCCCGACCGCGTTCCAGATCGGGCACTATGGGCGGGTGCTTAAGTGGGAGCAGGTAACCGTTGACGCTCGCGACCCGGTCTCATTGGGTAATTGGTGGGCCCACGCGCTCGGCTGGGTCGTGGTGAACGATGACCCCGATGAGTTCGAGATTCGATCCGCGCCGGATCACTTTCCGGGCCTCTTGTTCGCTCTCGTCCCGGAGGAGAAATCCGGAAAGAACCGCCTACACCTGGATCTCCGGCCCGATGATCGCGACGGCGAGGTCGCTCGGCTGATCTCGCTGGGTGCCAACCGAGCAGATGTAGGCCAAGGCCAGCCGTCGTGGATCGTTCTCGCCGACCCCGAAGGAAACGAGTTCTGTGTGCTGCGTTCGGACCGCGACGCGTAACGCCCGAACTGCCGATTGGCTCCATCGATAACGGCGGCTGCCCACCCCTCGTCGCCCGCGAGCTCGAGAGCTGCGCACAGGCCGCCGGACACCCACGGGCGTAGAATCCCCGCTCATGGGCCCCGCGGGCGCCACAGCCACCGGCAGCGGCGCGCCGGAACGCCGCGTGAGCGTCGCGGGCGCGCTCCGCTGGACGCTGCCCCTGGCGGTGGCGGCTCTCGGCGTTCTGGCGGCCGTGACGTTTCGCGCCCGCCCCGCGCCCGGCTTCACCGGCAAGGGCCTCGCTGTCACTCTCGCCCTGACTGCCTTCGTGGCGGCCCTGCTGTTATTCGAGCGGATACCGCCGGCCGCCGCGCTAGCGAGGGTGCTGATGGTGCTGGCGATGATCGGCGCAGCCGCCGCCCTCGTCGCCGTGCAGCCCGACGGGCCGGGCTTCCTCTTCATGTACCCGCCGGTGGCGGCGGCGTCGTTCCGCTTCCCGAGGCCGCAGGCGGTCGCCGCGACAGGCGTCGCGATGGGGGCGATGGCGCTCGCCGCCGGCCTCGGCACCTCGCGGCCGCTCGACGGCGTCGTCCTCGACGAGCTGGCGCTCGCCTTCTACTTCATACTCGCCATCTTCGCCGGCAGGTTCATCCGCGCCGACGAGCAATCGCAGTTCCTCATCGCCCAGCTGGAGGAGACCCGTACCGCTCAGGCCGATGCCGCCGCCCTCGCCGAGCGGCAGCGCCTGGCGCGCGAGATGCACGATGTGCTCGCCCACTCGCTCTCGGGCCTGGTCATCACCCTGGAAGCGACGAGCGCCATGGCCGAGACTGGCGTCGCCGGCGAGCGGCTCGGAGGGGCCCTCGCTCGCGCCAGCGGACTCGCTCGGGCTGGGCTGGAGGAGTCGCGGCGGGCGATCAACATGCTGAGGGACGACGACCCTCCGCGGCCTGAGCGCATCGAGCGGCTCTGCCGGGAGTTCGCTGGCGACGCCGGCGTCCCCTGCGAGTTCGAGCCGGTGGGCGACGAGCGCCCGCTCGCCAGAGAGACGCATCTGGCGCTGTACCGGGTGGCGCAGGAGTCGCTGACGAACGCCCGCAAACACGCCTCGCCCGATCGCGTCGAGGTCAGCCTCTCCTACGAACCCGGCGGCACGCGCCTCGTCGTGGAGGATTTCCGGGGGGCCGGGCAGCGGCCGGTGCCGGGAGGGGGAACGGGTTTCGGGCTCACGGGAATGCGGGAGCGGGCCGCTCTTCTCGGCGGCACGCTGCGAGCCGGCGCCACGGACCAGGGGTTCCGCGTGGAGCTGTGGGCGCCCGACTCGGCGCAAGGGGTCGCACCGGCACCGCTCACGCAGGCAGGCGCTGCCGATCTCTAACCCGTGCCGGATCAGGGAACAGTTGTCCGCTGCGCCGGTTCCGGACAACCCGAGGGTCGCACCGGCCCGCCTTCACCCTTCGACGCCGCGAGCAGAGTCAGCGGCCCGTCAGGCTCGTGTCAGTGGCGTGTCACGCACGGAATGGTGCGGCCAGCATTGCCCCTTGCGGCATGAGATCCTGACGAGCCAGGGGTCGTCACCCGACGAGACCGTTGCGGTGCGCATAGGCGGCGGCTTGCGTCCTGTCCCGGCTGCGGGTCTTGGCAAAGATACGGTTGATGTGGGTCTTGATGGTCGCCTCGGCAACGTACAGCTGCTCGGCGATCTCGATGTTCGACCTCCCCGCTGCGATCAGGGCGAGCACCTCCGCCTCGCGATCGGTCAAGCCGTCGGGCAGCCTCGCGGGCCGGCCCGAGCTCGCCTGGGCGGCCTTGAGTAGCGACGCCTGCACCGCCGGATCGAGCAAGCTCTGACCGGCCGCTGCCGCCTCGATAGCTCGGCGGATGTCGTCGCGGGTCGCGTCCTTCGTCAGGTATCCGACCGCGCCCGCCGAGAGTGCCCCGATGATCGACTCGTCGTCCGCGTACGTCGTCAGCACGACGACGCGCGAGCCCACGCCGGCGTCCCGTAGTGCTGCAGTCGCCTCGACACCGTCCATCCGCGGCATGCGCAGGTCCATTAGGACGACGTCGGGCCGGTGCTCGGTCGCCAGCGCGACGGCCTCCGCGCCGTCGGCCGCCAGGCCAACGACCTCAACCTCGGGGATCGCCTCGATGATGGTGGCGAGTCCGTCTCGCACGACTCGCTGGTCGTCGGCGATCAGCACCCTCACGAGGGCACCTCTGCGATCAGACGCCAAGCGGAATTTCTCGCACCCGCTTCCATGGTGCCGCCGAGAGTCGCCAGACGCTCCTCGATCCCCGTCAGTCCGTAACCGCTGCCACTCGACGCGAGTAGCCCACGGTCCTGTCTCGCTCGGTGCCTACCTGACGGCCCGTTCGTCACGGTGAGAGTCAAACAACCAGTTCGGAACGCCAGCTCAACCCCGGTGGCCGCTCCTGGCGCGTGCTTCATGGCGTTGGTCAGCCCCTCCTGGGCCGCGCAATAGAGCGCGAGCGTTAACTGTGGGCTCACGGCTCTTGTCTCCCCGACGACTGCAAAGGCCGACCGCTGGTCTGCAGCCAACTTCGCGAGCTGGACCGGGAGGGGCTCGAGATCGTCGCGCAGTGCCCTCACCGCGTTGCGCGCCTCGGCAAGCCCTTCACGCACGAGCCGTTTCGTGAGCTCGACCTGCGGGACGATCTCGGCATCGACACGATGCGCGCCAATCTAGACCGTGACGTCAAGCGCCTCGAGCTGGAGCGACAGAGCCGCAAGGGTGTGGGCAAGCACATCGTGCAGTTCGCGGGCGAGATGGTTGCGCGCGGCGAGCAGCTCGGCGCGGGCCTGCTCGATATCGGCCCGGTCCCGCTCCATCGAGGGCAGGACGGCCTGGGCTGCCTGCTCCTGCGACTGGCGCCGGTTCAGCCCGACGGCGGCGCCGGCCACCGCGACACCAAAGCCCAGCGACAGGACGCCGAGCGAGTGGCCCGCCGCGGGGACGGAGACGACCATCGCCACCAGCCCGGCCGCGACGACCCGTCCGGCGGTCCGCATCGTCCAGCCGATCGCCGCGCCGAGGGCGGACACGCCGACGAAGGTCACCGCCAGCGGGGCGAACGGCACGAGAGCGCTGCCTGCCGCAGCCATCACCCCGAGCGGGATCGCGCCCCCCGCTCGCTCGCCCCGTTTCGAGCTGCGCACCGCAGCCCAGCCGATCCATCCGGCACAGGCCCCGATGAGCAGGAGCAGGGCCGCGAGATGAGAACCGCCGAGACCCAAATGGGCCTCGGCGGTGATACCCCAGGCGAGAAAGCCGAGAGCGGCGACGGTAAGGGCGCTTCCGAGCGGTGGGAACACCGCCACGGCAGACTTAGAAGGACCGGCCACCGGCACCAATCATGGACGAGCCGGGCACCGACTGCGTGATCGACGCCCAGGTGAGACCGAGGTGGCGGTGTGCACGGAAGACGATGATGGCGTGGCGGCAGACAATTTCGGTGAGAGCCATCAGAATCAGTGCAGCGGTCCAGGCGGCACCGCTCGTGATGTCGTGCGTGGCGCTGAAGCGTGCGACTGCGGGAAGCCCACCGTGCGAAACGTACAGCTGGAAAGCGAAACGGCTCCCGACGCCGAGCACCCAGAGGATTGCCGCCAGCGTGCCGGCCTTGGCAACGGGAGTGCCGGAAGAGTCCTGGCGGACCGACGTGAAGAGTCCGGCGAGTGAGCCCAGTGTGGCCCCGATCGCCATCAGGCCGGTGTCAGGAAAAGGTCGTTTCCGGCGGTGGGGATCGTCTTCAGGTAGTTCATCGCCACGATGCCGACGATTGCGAGAGGGAAGACGAGAGCCCGGCGCGTGAGCCGCATCCCGTGAATCTGGAAAGCGACGAGGCCGAGAAGGGCAATGTCTATGGCGTAATCGGTGATTGTCATACGAGCAGTGTCCGCTCTGCGGCTTCCGCTGCCATCAACCCGTGGGTTGATCCGCGGGTGGATCCTCCTCCACCCGCAGCGCTAGCTCCTCCGGGGTGGGGAGGCATTGTCGGAACGAGGCAACCCACCGTCGTTGGATCGCCTTGAATCGAGCCTGTTCGCCGGAGGATGGGGGCTTGGCCGAAGCAAGCAGCTCCCGTCGCCGTGGATCGCCCATATCGCGATGTGCTTCGCGTCGGCGAGCGGGCGGCGGCGCGGCCGGTAGTGAGCGTCGACCTCGAGGTGCGAGCCCATGCCGGTGTCGACTACGACGACGGCGTCGGGGTGAGCGATGACGTAGCCCAGGCAGGGCTCCACTCGGGGCTGCCCGGTCTCCGTCTCCTCAGCTGGCCGAACGAAGTAGCCGAAGTCGATACGGCGCACCGGTAGCTCGACCGCCATCAGGACCAAGCTACCCAGCACACAACGACGGCGGAGCCGGACTGGGACGTGTCACTTGAAGGACTTGCGGCGGCGGCGGCCTCTACCGGAGGCTCACGGCTTGTCGAGGGATGGCCCCGCGTTCTGGAGTCGGCGATCGGGCGCACGCGTAGCTGTCGCTCTGCTCGGGGCGCGTCACCGACGCGGCCCGGTATTCGGTTTGAGCGTTCTGGGTTCGCGCTCGGCCATCCGCGAATGTCGCCGATCGGCATCTTGCCCGCGCACGACCGCGAGCGTTCGTCCTACTCCCACACGGTCGGCGAACTAAGGCGCACGAGCAAGACGTCGAGCTTGCGGGTGTCGCTCGGCACGCTCGCACGCGCCATGCGCTCGATCCGCCAGTCATCGAACGTCTCGAGGATCACGCGCTCGTCGATGTCGTTGCGCACCCCAGCGGCACGGAGCGACGTCCTGAGCAAAAGCCTGCCCCCAGGACGAAGAACGCGGCGAAGCTCCGCCGAGTAAGCGGGGCGATCGCTCCGCGCAAGGTAGTGGAAGCAGCCCCGGTCGAGGCACGCGTCGACCGTGGCAGATGAGAGCGGGAGACGCAGGAGATCCGCCCGCACGTAGCAGGGGCCGGGGTTGCGACGAGCGGCACCGGCGAGCGCGACCTCCGAGAGGTCGATCCCCACGACGCGCCAGCCCACGTGCCGCAGGTACGCGGCTTCGCTACCGAGACCGCACCCGACGTCGAGGGCGACGCCGGACGACGCGAGCCAGCCGTCTCCCAGCGCGTCGAGGAGCTCGGGCGACGGCTCTGACAGGTGCCACCACAGACAGGTGTCGTCGGCGTAGTGGTCGGTCATGGGGACAGTTTCTAGCTCGGGGTCGTCGAAGTTGTCGCGCCCGCCTATCAGCAGCGTCACCGATGTGCCGATCGCGGGCAGGCAACAATCGCGAGCGCGATCTCTCGATCCACGGCTCGGCATGGCCCAGAACTGCCCGAGCTTAAGGCCTCCAAGTCCTTCTGAATATGCGATGTCGGCGACGCCCGATTCTGCAGGGATTGCGCACGCGTAGCCGTCTGATCCGAGCGGGGCCGTCAACATCGATCCGTCACGATTAAGGCACGAGTGAGGATAGTTCGGTGCGAGTCTTGAACTCACCGCGCGCTCTTATGCGGACCGATTAGCCCGACACGAGCGCACTCACTGGAGACAAGTGGCAAAGACGGTGAAGGTGCTACCGGACTGAGCCGCGGTGCTGGCCCGAGGGGCGATTCCATGTGAACACAACTACCCGAGCGGCGGCACGGTGTCCCAGAACGCTGGGACGACAGAATGGTCGACGAACACTGGTCAATTAGCGACAGTCCGGCCGCGCCAGACTCGGGTTATGCGCTTCGCGGCGACGCGCCGAACGACAGCGCTAGAAGGAACGACGGCAGCGAAGCGGCCCAGAATCGTGCCTCTCGACGGATGTCGCCGGACACCTCCGATGACGCTTCGGAGACGAAGCCGGCAGCGTCCTGATGTCGGTCAGGTCGCAAGAGCGCAGGCACTGCGACGGTTCGACAATGTCACTTGAGGGACTTGGCGCGGCCGCGGCTTCTACCGGAGGCTCGCGGGCTTGTCGAGGGAGCTGGCCCGGCGTTCTGGAGTCAGGCGAACCGGATACCGACCCGTCGATATGGGCAGCAGGAACGGCCAGGCGGGTGATCGGTGAGTCAGCACAGATGAGGTGTTCGGTACCGTCCTTGGAGGTATCGCTGAGCGGCAGCAGCGGTATCCCTCGCCACGCACCAACCCATCTCGAAGAAGTAATTCGTCCGCTCACGCCGGAGGATGACCGGGCTTGCGTGCCACGTCCGCCGCGATCGACGAGCTTCTTGCCCTGGCCAACCACCTCGGCCAGCGGAAGGCGGGTTTGGTCTGACGGGACCGGACCTAGGACTCGTCTGTAAGCAATCACGACAGCTCCCCATCGCGGGCTTTGTCGGAAAAACCAGCAACAGCATGGCCGCTGACTTTTGCCTTGAGCTTCGACCCAGCTGGTTCTAGTGACCGACCAGGCTTGACACCCATAGGGCTAACCGTTATCATATAACTGTTACTTTCCGTGGGCAGGGGGTCTCATGCAGCAAGAAGTCGTGCTCGCGATGCTGGCGAAGGAGCCGTCACACGGTTACCAGCTGCGAGCGCGCCTCAACGACGCTCTCGGTCCCCTCGGCGACGAGATCAACGCCGGACAGATCTACGTCACCTTGGGGCGCCTCGAGAAGGCCGGCCTCGTTGTCGCCGATGCGAGTGATTCGGCCTCGGACCGCTCCGACCGCAAGGTGTACGCCCTCACGGCCGCCGGTGAGGAACGGATCGCGGAGTGGCTGCACGAGGTCAACTGGCCGCGGCCGGATCTGGCTGAATTCCACCTGAAGCTCGTCGCGGCCGCGGCGGCGAGGTTGGCGGACCCCGTCGCCATCGTCGGGACCCAAAGGCGGGAGCTCTTACGGAGGCTGCGAGCGGCGCAGCGTGCCGCACTGGAAGAGCCGGCCCACTCTGCGGCCGGCCTGCTCCTCGAAGGGATCGTGCTCCGTTTGCAGGCCGACCTCCGCTGGCTGGAGACCTGCGAGCGGGAATGGACTGAAAGAGGTGACCAATGACCACCCTCGCGACAACAATGCTGAAGGCCCGAGGCCTCAAGAAGTACTACGGGAAAGACACGGGCCTTGTGCGTGGCGTCGACGGCGTCGATCTCGACATCGAACCAGGCGAGACGGTCGCGATCATGGGGCCGAGCGGCTGTGGCAAGTCGACGGTGCTCCATCTCCTGAGCGGTCTCGACCGTCCGACCGGCGGCGAGGTGTGGCTGGAAGGACGCCGGATCGAAGAGATGAGCGAGCGGCAACTTGCTCGGTGGCGGAGAGAGAAGGTCGGCGTCGTCTTCCAGGCGTTCCACCTCGTCGACGAGCTCACGGCGCGAGAACGTCGAGCTTCCCGCGTTGCTGGCGGGGCGCTCGCCGAAGCTCGCCCGTCGTCGTGCGACCGAGCTCCTCGACCGTGTCGGTCTCGCCGACCGGGCTCGCCACCTCCCCTCGGCCTTGTCCGGTGGGCAGCGCCAGCGCGTGGCCATTGCCCGGGCGCTCGCCAACGACCCCGTCGTCGTGTTCGCCGACGAGCCCACGGGCAACCTGGACACCAGCGCGACTCTCGAGGTGCTCAAGCTGTTCGACGACCTGCATGCCTCCGAACTCACGATCGTGGTCGTCACGCACGACGAGCGAATCGCGGCGACCGCAGATCGCCTGATCTCGATGCGTGACGGCGTGTTCGTCGACGAGACCCGCCTGTCGGGCGGCTCGTCTGGGCGGCTGGGCGCGCTCGTTCTCTGTCGGACTGGAGGCCTGAGATGCGCGGGCGCGCCTTGCTCATGTTCCGTCTGGTCGCGAGCAGCCTTCGCCGGCGACCGGCCGAAGTCGTGCTGACAGTGGTGGCGATCGCCGCGGCCACGACGACGCTCATGTTGGGTCTGGCCCTCCATGACGTGACGGCTCACCCCTACCAGACGACTCGAGCTCTCACTTCGGGAGCGGACGTTGCGGCGATGCCGTTCAGCGGCGGGTCACAAAGCGTTGCGCAACTCGATGCCCTGGAGCACCGCTCCGGTGTGGTCGGCCACGTCGGGCCTTTCCCCGTGAGCTACCCGATCATGGAGACGAACGGGTCGAGAGTCCTCGCGATCGTCGAGGGCCGCAGTATGTCGCGCTCTCCGACCGACCAGCCGTACGTCACCCAGGGCACGTGGGTGCGGCCCGGTGGGGTGGTGATCGAGCGGAGTTTCGCCCAGGAGCTCAGCCTCACCCCAGGCGATCACGTGACACTCGGCGGGCGCTCGCTCAGGGTGGACGGGATCGCCGTCACCGCGGCCGTCCCCGCCTATCCGAACACGGTGGACGAGATGAACATAGACACCGGGAACGGCGCCTGGAACCAAGCCACGGGTCTTGTCTGGGCGACCGATGCCACCGCCCGGAGCTTTGCGACCCCGAGCGCACAGCTCAACTACATCCTCGAGCTGAAGCTCTCGAACCCGGCCAGCGCCTCGGCCTTCGCGAATGCGTACTCCAACTCCAACACGCTCTCCGTGTGGTCGTGGCAGAGCGTGAGCCAGACCGAGGCACAGCAGTCGCAGCCGTTCCAGCGCGGCCTGTTGATCGCAAGCTCGCTCCTCGATCTGCTCGCCATTGCCAGCCTGGCCGTGATCGTCGGTGGCCGGCTGGCGGAGCGCACCCGGCGCGTCGGCCTGTTGAAAGCGGTTGGGGCCACGCCACGGCTCGTCGCCGGTGTGTTGTTGCTGGAGTACCTCACCCTGGCACTCGTCGGCGCGGCTGCCGGACTCGCGGCGGGCTACTTCGCCGCGCCGCTTGTCGCCAGCCCCGGGGCCGGGCTCGTCGGCAGTGTGGGGGCGGCGTCCTTGAGTTGGGCCGATGTGGGTTTCGTCGTGGCATTGGCCGTCGCCCTTGCCGTGTTGGCCGCCTGGATCCCGTCCATCCGAGCGGCTCATACGAGCACCACGGCGGCGCTCGCCGACTCCGCTCGGGTCCCGAAGCGCCGGCCGCTGCTCGTCGCCGCAGCCGCTCACCTGCCGGTGCCGCTGCTGCTCGGGCTCCGGCTGGCTGCCCGCAGGCCACGTCGCATGCTGTTGACCATCGTGAGCGTCGCCATCACGACGACGACGATCGTGGCAGTGCTGTCGGTCCACGCCCACGAGGGTCTGGCACCGAGCGTCTCCCCGAGGCAATTCTCGATTCCGTACAACCCCAACACGGCGAATACCGATGCGATCTTGCTGGTCATCACCGTCGTCCTCGTTCTCTTGGCCGTGGTGAACGTGCTCGTCATCACCTGGGCGACGTCGGTGGACTCCCGAAAGCCGCTCGGGGTCGCTCGTGCTCTCGGTGCGACGACGAAGCAGCTGAGCGGAGGGCTGTCGACGGCTCTCCTCATCCCTGCGGCCCCGGGCGCCATCGCAGGCATCCCGCTCGGGCTCCTGTTCGTGACAGCCGCCAGTCATGGATCGCGTGCCACCACTCCGTCGGCACTCTGGCTCGCCTTCACGTGCCTCTGCGTCGTGGCCGCGATCGGCGTTCTCTCGGCGATCCCCGCGCGGATCGAGGCTCGGCGGGCAGTTATCGAGGTCCTCGAGTCCGACATCACGTAGCGCGCCTGCTGCGAGCGATTGAGGCCGAGTCCTTGTACGAGGCAGGACCGTCAGCAGCTACCGTCCGGCGTGAGGCACATTTGAGGCACGAAGAAGGGATCGGCGGCTGGCTCGCCTCGCGTTACCTCCCCGACCTGGACAACGGCTCGATCGTCCTCCGCGAAAAGGGTGCACTCGGAGCACGCCTGGACAAGGCAGATCGCATCGCGACAGAACGTCGGTCAGGTCGCACTACGGGCGTCGAGAACGGGCGCAAGTATTCGGCGTTATGCGCTTCGCGACGACGCACTGAACGACAGCGCTAGAACGAACTACGGCAGCGAAGTGGCCCAGAGGCACGCCTCCCGAAGGCCGTCACCGGCCATATCCGACAGCGAGGTCGGCGGCACCTCGGAGACGAAGCTGGTCTCCTGATTTCGGTCAGGTGGCTAGAGCGCAGCCACTGCCAGCGTTGATTGCGGTAGGGACCGCCCTTTCGGGCGGCCCCCCGCACAGATCCCAGCGTGCACTCCTAATGCACTGGGCTCCTGCCTTAGGTCCGAGCGTCAAAGCGCACGCTCGGGAAGGGATGCTTCACACGGACCGGGGGTATCCACCGTTTCTCGTAGAGTCTCATCCGCTTCCAGTTCATCCGGGTGCGCTGGCTTCGACGCCGGAGCGCCTCGAACCAGTACCGGATCAGCTGAGTGCGGAATGCCGCCACGGCGTCGGTGTTGCCGGGCACGGCGTAGTAGGCGAGATGGCCTCGCACCACTGAGCCGAGCCACTCCCCTTGTTCGGGAACGGGGTAGTGCCGACGTTGCTTGATCTGGTCTTTGACCTCGGCAAGCTTGGCCCGCATCCGCTTCGAGATGGTCTTTCGCTTCAGCCAGAACCGCCCGGCCTTGGTCTTCCCGCAGTAGTGCGTTAACCCCAAGAAATCGAACGTCTCGGGCTTCCCGTCGCCCCGGGCCGCACGATCCCGGGCGGCATTGCGCCCGAACTCGATGAGCCTGGTCTTGTCGGGATGCAGTTCCAGGCCGAACTTCGAGAATCGCTCTCGGAGGTCGATGAGGAACTGCTCGGCGTCGGACTTGTACTCGAACCCGGCGACGAAGTCGTCGGCGAACCTCACGATGATGACGTCACCGTGGGCGTGCCGCTTCCTCCATTGCCGGACCCATCGGTCGAGGACGTAGTGGAGGTAGACATTGGCGAGCAACGGAGAAGCCGATGCCCCCTGAGGGGCACCGGTCTCGCTCGCCGTCCACTCCCCGTCTTCGATCACCCCTGCGTTCAGCCACTTTCGGATGAGCCGCAGTACCCGCTTGTCCGCTATCCGGTGCTCGAGGAACCTCGTGAGCCAATCGTGATCGAGATTGGTGAAGAACTCCTTCACGTCGGCGTCAAGCACCCAGTTCACCTTTTTCCGTTCGATCCCGACCGTGAGGGCGTCGAGCGCATCGTGCGGTCGGCGCCCGGGTCGGAACCCGTAGGAAAAGCCCAGGAAGTCCTCCTCGTAGATGGCGTTGAGCACCTCGACGACGGCCCGCTGAAGGATCTTGTCCTCCAGCGTGGCGATGCCGAGCGGCCGGAGCCGCCCGTCCGCCTTCTCGATGTACGCCCTGCGAGACGGACTTGCCCGGTATGCCCCGCTGTTGACTCTGGCGAGCAGTCCCTGGAGGTTCGCTTCCAGGTCCTCCCCGTAGGCATCCCACGTCACCCCGTCGATCCCCGGTGCGGCCAGGGGGCGGATCGCCCAGTAGGCCTTCCAGAGACGGTCGAAGTCGACATGGTGCAGCAAGGCGGTGAACCGTGCATCCTTGTCCTTGCGTGCTGCTTTGCGCACACGGTCCAGCCCGCTTGACACGTCAGGCCCGGCACTGCGTCCGGGACGTGTTGGGTCGTCCGTGTTCCCCTCGGCCAGCCCCCTTTCCTCCACCACCTCCGCACCGACGGCCGACGCCATCGCCTTGTTCGGCGGCTTCGCAGGTACTACGGGGCTGTCAGACTTCCCACGCTCGTTCATCCCAGGATTACGGCCTTGGCCTTGCCCGAGCGGCCCGACGGGCGATCAACCCGAGGGGCGAGTGTGGGATCTCCCGGTTCTCGCGGATGGAGATTCCGTACATGCACAGGTTCTTCGACCGCGCGGGGTCCGCAAGCAGCTCGCGATAGCGCGGCCTGCGATGTGGCCTTCCGCTCATTTCGACAGCGTCGGCACCCCGGTCTCGTTGATTTCGCGGCTCAATAGCCCAGCCTGCACGCACCCCTGTCCAACGCTTCGCCGCCGCCCTTGCGGACGACAACGCATGGTCGGGGCCGTCGTGGGTCGCTACCCCTTCAACGTAGAGCGTCTTCCTCTCCTTCTCCATGCCGGTTTATCCCGGCGCTCCGAAATGTCACTCGAATGATCTTGCCTCGGTTGCGGTCGCCGAAGGTAGGCTCGCGTAGTAGTTGAGGGAGATGGCCCGGCGTTCTGGCGTGGGCGAACCGGATACCGACCCGTCTGGCACGGAAGATGGAACGAGGAAACAGCCGGCGCTCGAAGCGCGGAACGCGAGTTGTGTCGCCGGTAGTTCAAGAGCGCGGAGGTCAGATCGTCCACAGGGCCTCGGTGGGCGACAAGCGCGCAGCCCGCAGGGCAGGAAGGAGCCCCGCCATCGCCCCGATCAACACGGCGATGCCGAAGCCCCCACCCCAGGCCAGCACAGGCACGACCACCGACCACCCCTTGACGGACGCATACACCGCGTCGACAGAGCCCCGATGGCCACACCCACTGCGCCTCCCAGGACGGCCAGGACGATGGCCTCAGAGAGGAACTGCGATGCGGATGTGACCCTTGGTGGCCCCGAGCGCCCGGCGAAGACCGATCTCGCTTCGTCGTTCCAGCACCCCGATCAACATGATGTTGGCCACCCCTACCGCCCCCACGAGAAGCGAGATTGCCCCGAGTCCCAGAAGCAGGCTGTTCAAAGCGGCCTTAGCCTCGGCCTGAGCCACCAGGGCGAGCGACGGCTGGCTCACATCGACCTGGTTGGGGGCTTCGGGGTTGGCGGTGAGCCCTAGGACCGAGTCCACCGTCTCGATTTGGCTGGTCTGGGCGCGGAGGTAAATCTCAGACGGGTGCCCGTCGAAGCCCAGGTATCTCTCGGCGACGGGAAAGCCGATCAGCACAGAGGAGTCGATCTCAGGTGTAAGGACGGCGGGTCGCAAGATGCCTGCCACGTAGAACCAAAGGCCCCCAACCCAGATCCGCTCGCCGGGATAGACGCGGTCAATGCCCAAGAGCTGGGCGGCCCCCGCCCCCAGCACTGCGACCGGCTCGTTCGCCGTGGCGGCGTTCAGATACACGCCCTGTGCCACGCTGGTGCCCACCGTTTTCGGCAGGTCCAAGCTCGAGGCGTCGACGGATAGGGCGTTGGTCTCGATGGGGGGGATAAGCGGGCTGCGGTAGGCGTCCACACCGCTGAGGGCCCCGGTGTACTGGACCTCAGTCACCGGCCCGATCCTCCCGATCATGCCCGGGGCAGCGTTGGGCAGCTCTGCGGGCTGACCGAAGAGGGTCCGGCCGTTGGTCACGGTGAGCAGGTTGGTGCCGAGGGCGCTCAGCTCGTTGAGCAACCCGGCCTGGGAAGAGGACGACAGCCCCAGCACGGCCACGATGGCGGCCACCCCGATGGCGATGCCGAGGGCGGACAGCCCGGCCCGCATCTTTCTCGAGCGCAACCCCACCGTGGACAGGCGAGCGGCGTCCGAGAGCCGGAGTCGCCGGACTCTCAAGGGCGCGGTGGCTTCACCTTCGCCTTCCCGCCGGCAACAGCCGGCCGGTGCCCGGCGGCGCTCCGCTGTCGGCGACGATGCGTCCGTCCAACAGCTCGACGCGGCGGGGCATCCGGTCGGCGATGTCTTTGTCGTGGGTGATCACGACGATGGTGGCGCTAGCGGCGTGCAGATCGGCGAGCAAGCCCAAGATGGACTGGCCGGTGGCAGAGTCCAGGTTGCCGGTGGGCTCGTCCGCCAACACGATGGCCGGGTTCCCCACCAGGGCCCGGGCGATGGCTACGCGCTGGCGCTCGCCCCCCGACAGCTCGGTGGGCCTGGCCGCCAGGCGCATCCCAAGGCCGACGTGGTCCAAGGCGAGGATGGCTGCCGCCCGGCGCTCACCGAGGCCGATGCCGGAGTACAGAAGTCCGTCGGCCACGTTATCGAGCGCGCTCTGATGCTCGGAGAGAAAGAACTGCTGGAAGACAAAGCCCACCCTGGTGGCTCGGACGACGGCGAGGTCCCGGTCCGACAGGGCGGCTACGTCCAAGCCGGTGAGAAACACCCTGCCTGCACTCGGGCGGTCGAGCGTGCCCATCAGGTGCAACAAGGTGGACTTGCCCGACCCCGAGGGACCGACGATGGCCAGGAGCTCGCCTTCGGTCACGGAGAGGCTCACCTCCCTCAGGGCGGTTACCGGCGGTTTGCTGGCATAGACCTTGGTCACCGCTTGGAGTTCGAGCACCAGTGGCTTCTCGCCCTCGGGATCGGTCCGGACAGAGCTCGGCCCCTCCCGGAAGAGTGCGTCGAAGACTGTGGCCTTGCTCATATGGCGGGCACCACCACATGCGCCCTAGCTGACAATCCAGAGCCCGACACCTGGACCAGTCCCTGAGCATCGTCGAAGATCCCGAGCATGACCGACACCAGGTGATGTACACCATTGGTCGCCGCCACCTCGACCGCATAGCCGCCGCCGGAGAGGGCCAGCAGGGCATCCACCGGGACCACCAGAGCGTCGTTCACGCTGGCGGTTGTGATGTCGACCGTGACCTGGGCTTGGTCCCAGGTTCCGGTGGCGGCCGGGTCTGTGGGGGCGACGAGGACGGTGATCGTGGCGGCCCCTGAGCTGCTCGGAACGCCGAGATTGGCGGGGTTCGACGAAGAGGACGTCGCCACCTTGCCCACCGAGGTGACCACGCCCGGCGTAGTGTCGTTGTTGGGCAAGGTAACACTGACGTGATCGCCGACGGCCACTTCGGACTGTTGTGAAGTTTCGAGGTCGACGGTAACAACGCGGCTGATCGAAGTGGCCGACATGACGGCCTGGCCGGCTGGGGCCGAGGTCCCCAAGGTGGCCGCGACGGAGGTGATACGGGCGGCGGTGGGCAGGAACACCGCTTGACCCAGGCTCAACGTACCGTTGGTGGTTTCCCCGAGGGCCGACTGGAGCTTTTCCACTCCGAGAGCGGTCCAGCGGCTGAACACGTCAGAGCCTGCCGGGATCTCTGCGCGGCTCGCATAGCCCAGGGCCACCAGGTCAGCGTTGAGCTCTTTCGACGTCGGGCCCAGTGACCCCGGCGTTCGTGCCCACCGAGAGACCGCGGTACGCGGGCGTGGGGCCGTAGAGGAGAACAACCGGTCGCCCGCTCACCTCGTAGAGGACCTGGCCCTCCGAGATGACCTTGCCCACCTGAGGCAGCCAAGTGAGGATCCCCGAAGCCTGGTCGACCACGTTGTAGGCGCCGGCGTACCCGAGGGTGGCGTTCACCGGGATCTCGGAAGACAAGCTCTGGCGAGTCACGGCGACCGTCGAAGTGGGATAGACGTTGTCGCTGACCCCGCCCGTTCGCGTGCGGCCACCCGTGAGGGCGTCGGTGACCCCGGCCGCGATGCCGGCTGCGGCAATGGCCGCGAACACCGCCGCCGCGATCCAGCGCCGACGGTGCCGAGGGCGTCCACCGAGGCCTTCGGGGTCGGCGGGCCGGGAAACACTCGCCGTCAGAGACGATGACGCCGCCATCTCAGGGACCATGGCCCTCACCGCCGTGCGGCAGGAGGCTGTGGCACACCCTGTCGGCGGCCACGAAGGTGGGGCTTGTGAGATCGAAGTTCGGGGGGAAGTGGAAGCCAGGTGGATCTCCGGCGGTCGGGTCGGGGAAGTTGATTACCCCGTGGGAGCGCATGCATTTGGCGTACCGGAGCAGATCGGCCAAGTCCTGAGCTGCCTCCGGCCCGCCCGGGGCACCCGCGCTCATGTACTTCTGGCAGGCGCGCTGGGCCGCCTGAAACGTCGGCGAATTGGGGTTGACATCGCTGGAGTTGAGGTCGAAGCCACCGCCGGGACTCGGATCGGGGAAGTCGCTCACGCCGTGGGAGCGCATGCACTGGGAGTACTCCAGGCCCGCGCTGACGTCGTTGCTCGACGGCTGCCCCGAGCCCGAGGTGCTGGACGTCGGCTGGATCGTTGTCGTCGGCGCCGTGCTGCTCGTCCCCAGACTGGCGACGGGCTCGGTGCCTGGCACCCCGTGAAGAACTCGGCGCGTCTGCATGCGGCGAGCCCTATGGCGGCGGCTGCGAGGAGGAACGCGACCCCGCCCCATCGCCAACGAGTCGGTGTTCTCTCTCGCCTCCCTCGGTCGTTTTCCCGACTCATCGCCTCGGCAGTGCTCGCCATGGTCAATCGCCCCTTTTTCAGTCGCCGTAGCTCAGCAATACGACCGAGAAGAACCCCGTGCCCGCAGGCTTCGCGAAGGCGAGTGCGTAACACTTGGTCGCTGCCTGGGCAGGAGAGGGATGCCACCAGAGAGACACCGCCCGGCGCCGCGTGCTCTGCCACGTCTGGCCGCCGTTGGACGTCGAGGCGAGCAATGCGGCCGCTCCGGCTTCGATCGTCACACCGGCAGCCGAGACCTGGGCATCAGTGACACCGGCTGCCCAGCACTGAGCCGCCGCAGGACATACGGTGCTGAGCACAACTCCAGGCAGTCCGGATGCCGGAAGAGAAGACCAGCTTGTCCCGCCATCGGTGGAGGCCAGCACTTCGCTGCCTTGCCCGTCGGCGGCATTGAAGGTCGCCAGGCAATCGGTTGCCGTCGCGGACGACACTGTGCCGAGAGAGCCGAGCCCGCTCGGTAGCGACGCGGTCGTCCACGTGGTGCCCCCATCTGTCGTGTAAAGCACCGTCCCTGCTGCAGTCGTCTGGCTGCCACCAGGAGACTGGTAGAAGCCAGTTACGACACAGTTCGCTGTTGAGGTGCACTGCAGGTCGTGAGGCACGAAATCTGTCGGCAGCTGCTCAGTCGTCCATGACTCGCCGCCGTCGGTCGTCGTGTAAGACGCGGCCGAGCCGTACCCATCGGCCACCGCCACGCACGTCGACGCCGAAGGGCACGCCACGGCCGACACGCCGAGGAGAGACTTGAGTCCCGGCGGACCGGCGTGAGCGATCCAGGACCTACCGCCATCGGTCGTCTCCTCGAAGGTCGCTGAGGGGTTACTGATACTGCACGAGCTGGCGTCTGAGCAGGAGACCGACCCGCTGAGACCGAGGATGGCGCACGTGCGAGCGCTTGCGCAGACGATGCGCGTTTGTCCCAGCAACGGGACATCGAGCCCGAGCAAGGCGACAGGCAACTTCGAGGAGGTCCAGGTCCGGCCCCCGTCATTGGTCACTTCGACGGCCGAGAGGCCGACTCCCCTTGGGCTCGGCGAGTCGGCCGCGAAGCAGGTTTCGACACTAGGGCAAGTCAGCGACAATCCTGGGTTGCTGCTGAGGCTGCCGACCGTGTGCCACGACGGTAAAACGTCGCCGACGAGCTCCCATTGCGGAGCGGTGGTGCGATTTGGCGCGCTCGTGGTCGTCGTCTGGCGTGGCTTCGCGGTCGGGCTGTGGAGAATCACGAGCGTCGTCGCCACGACGATGATGACCGCCGCTGCAACGACCAGGACGCCGGCGCCGCTGACGAGTCGCGGCCGCGGGCGCGGATGCCCGGTTGCCGGCCTGTTCAGCTGCGCCAGGTCATCGCCGTGCTCGCGCACGAACTCTCGCCAGAGGTGATCCTCAAATTTCCTCGTCGACACGATGCTCCTTTCTCAACCGTGCCCTTGCGCGTGACAAGCGCATACGAAGCACCCCTCGAGAAACGCCAAGGACTGCGGCGGCCTCCTTCGGTGTCAGACCGTCGAGATCAACGAGTTCCACCGCCGCCCGTTCAGGGGGTGATAGCACTGCGCAGCGTTCGAGCAACTCTCGACCCGCGCGCTGCGCGTCGATTCTCTCCATCAGCTCGTCGATCTCCTCTGCCGGAAGATTCACCAGCCCAGCGAGCCTTGCAACCGCATCCCGACCACTCGCCATGAGTGCGCAGTGCTGGGCGTAGACGTGGCTGGCGATCCCGGACAGCCACGCGCGTGGTGTGCCGCGACGAGGATCGAATCCGGCAAACCCCGCCGCGGCCCGAACGATCGTCTCGGACGTGAGGTCCGCGACCGTCTGTGGTTCGCTACAACGCCGAGCGAAGAAGGCGGTCAAGAAGCCGATGTTGCCCCGATAGATGCGCTCGAACTCGGACAGTGCCGAGCTGGCTGCGCCTTCTCGCATCGTGACCTCCGCGCCCGACGATGCGGTGACGTTCAGCGCACCCGCGGCCGTGCTCATATTCACTTCTTGCCGATTCCCACCCAACCTGTCACATCGCGACCGCGACCAGGATGTTCTGTGTTCGCCCGACGTCAGTCCTTGAGTCGTCGGCAAGAGCGCGGAATCGGCAGCGTTATCCGCTTCGCGACGGCGCGCCGAACGACAGCGCTTGAACGAACGACGGTAGCGAAGTGGCCAGAAACACGCCTGCCGAAGGCTGTCACGGGCCATGTTCGAGGCGGGGTCGGCGACACTTCGGAGACGAAGCTGGTCTCCTGATGCCGGTCAGGTGGCTAGAGCGCAGGCACTGCCACGGTTCGACAATGTCACTTGAGGGACTTGGCGCGGCCGCGGCTTCTACCGGAGGCTCGCGGGCTCGTCGAGGGGGCTGGCCCGGCGTTTCTGGAGTCGGGCGAACCGGATATCGACCCGTCGATCTGTTTCGCAGCACGATCGGCTGGGTCGCACACCGAGGTGCCGATTTGGCGCGCCAGCCGCTGCACGCGACTCGTCGTTCGGGCGCGTCGTTCGGTGTGCCCCCGTCGAACGCCGAGCGCCGATTTTCCGTTCTTGGTTGCCGCGCTGGCCATCGATTGCTTCTAGAAGAAAGTCAGCATGGCCGCGGAGGGCGAGATGGCGGGTCACGCCCATCCGTCACGGGGCAGACGTTACGACCCCGCTCTCGTCGCTCCACGCGATCAGGACGGCCGTGACGGGTTCGGCGATGCCCTTGAGCGCAAGGGTGCGCTCACCAGCGAGCGGCACCGTCCGCTCGCAGCCAGCGAGCAGGTCCGCGCTCACCAGGACCTCGCCGGCTCCGGCGGCGGCAGAGATGCGGGCGGCGCGGGTGACGGCCGAGCCGAAGTAGTCGTCGTCGCGGGCGGTGGCCTCGCCGGCATGGAGCCCGATGCGGACGGTGGGAGCGAAGCCGTGGTCGGTGCGGTGGCGAGCGAGCGCCCGTTGGATCGCGGTTGCGCAGGCGATGCCGTCGTCGGGCTGACCGAAGGCCACGAAGAACCCGTCGCCACCGTGCTTCACCTCCTCGCCGCGCCATCGGGCGAACTCAGCCCGCAGGATGCGGTCGT
Source organism: uncultured Acidimicrobiaceae bacterium (assembly GCA_963703655.1). Taxonomy (GTDB): domain Bacteria; phylum Actinomycetota; class Acidimicrobiia; order Acidimicrobiales; family Bog-793; genus CAVPFA01. The sequence goes on from CAVPFA010000004.1 coordinate 596,794, forward strand.
GCCAGCGCAGCAGCTGCTCCCAGGTGTTGTCACCCATCGCCTCGGCGAGCCGTGTCGAATCCACGATGTCGGAGAAGAGGAAGGTCCGCACAGCTCGCGTCGCAAGTTCGGGTCTTGGCGGAGCGATGTCGAGGTCGACGACGGCGCCGATCTCCTCCACGGCTCGTGCCGCGGCCCTGATCTCGAGGCGAGCCCCGGCGTTGTCGCCGTCGGCGGTCAGCGCCCGAGCGAGCCGCACCCGTGCCTCGGCAGCTTCGTACGGAGCGTCGACCTTGCACCAAGTGCGGACGCCCTGTCGGAGCGAGGCGATGGCGGCCTCGGTGTCGCCCTGGTGCAGCGCCAGCTCGCCGCGTGCCACGGCGGCTGCGGCCGCCGGCCCGGGCGTCCCCAGCCGGCGCGCGAGCTCCTCGAGCTCGGTGACGCTCTCGTTCGCCGCGGGCTCGTCACCGACCGCCAGGCACGCTCGCACGTACACCGGAAGTACGAACACCCGCCGCTCTCGAGCGAGCATGCCCCGGTCGGTCAGGGCCCTGGCGAGGCTCCGCGCTGCCGCGGGCGCGTCGCCCTGGGCCAGCAGCAAGCGGCCTCGCCCCGGCTGGCCGTCGTCACCGAACGCCACGGCCTGCGCGAGCGCCTCCTCCGCGCCGGCCAGGTCACCGCGACGAACCCGGATGTCCACCAGCTCGCTATAACCCCACGCGGCGCTGTAGCGGTTCACCGCCCGCAGCTCCTCGCACGCCCGCATCACCCCCTCCTCCGCCTGGGCCAGCTGACCGTGGAGGCGATCGATCTCCCCCTGGTGGAAGCGACACAGCCCGCTGTAGCCGGCGATCGACTCGCGCTCGCAGTAGCGAGTCGACATGTTCGTCCACTCTGTGGCGCGTCCCCAGTCGCAAAGGGCTCGACAGATCGAGATCACCGCGCAGTACACGAAGCCGGCGTGAATCGGTTCCACCCCCGGCCGCATGGCCAGCGCGGCCGCCTCGTCGACGAGCGGCAGCACCTCAGCCCGCTCGCCCTCGGTGACCGCGATGTGCGCCAGCCCCTGCACCGCCATCGCCTCCATGCCGGGGCTGACCACCCGACGAGCGATCGTCCGCGCCTCCTGCAGCGACGCCCTTGCTCCGTCGACATCGCCCGATGCCAGCTGTGTGAACGACAGCATCCACATCGCGAGCGCGTGCTCGGACGACTCCGGCTCTCCCTCGAGGAGCTCCACACCCCGGAGGAAGCAGGTGACCGCCACCGACTCGTCGAGCATCTGCACGTGCTGGCGCGCCTGCTCCAGGGCCATGCGCGCGGCGGCCGCGCGAGCACCGGCCGCGCTGAAGGCCACCTCGGCTCGCTCGAGTGCGTTCAGAAACCCCACCTCGTCGCTTACCCACCGGCACGACCATGCCAGCCGCTCCAGGTCTTCGGCTTCGAGCGGCTCGTGGGCGTCGGCATCGAGGAGCCGCGAACGGGCCACAATCCAGTCCTTGCGACCGTAGGCCGTACGTGCTTCGTCTAGGCGCGCCACGCGATCTGACACCGGGATCAGTCTGTCACGCACGCTACCCGGCGACCTCGACGGCACCTGTCTCGGCCGAGCTGGCCCTCGACCACGACGCTCACCGGCGGGTCCAGCCGTTCGGGATACACAGTCGCGCTGTCTCTCATCGCCGGCTCGACGGCGCACAGAATCGTTCACCGACGACGATACGACGAGGTTCGAGAACGCACCCCGAGCCGGCGGGTGGCTGCGTCAGAGATAAAGAGGGCCCCGAACACATTCGGCAGGGTTATGCGCCTCGCGACGACGCACCGAACGACAGCGCTAGAACGAACTACGGCAGCGACGTGGCCCAGAGGCACGCCTGCCGAAGGCTGTCACGGGCCATGTTCGAGGCGGGGTCGGCGGCACTTCGGAGACGAAGCTGGTCTCCGGATGTCGGTCAGGTGGCTAGAGCGCAGCCACTGCCAGCGTTGCGAAATGTCACTCGAATGATCTTGCCTCGGTTTGCGGTCGCCGAAGGAAGGCTCGCGTATGTAGTTGAGGGAGCTGGCTGGCCTTCTGGAGATGGCGAACCGGATACCGACCCGTCATTACGCGCTGACGGAAACCGACTGAGAAGAAGTTCTCCCCGCCACCGATCTGGATATACGGGCCGCTCAATTCGGTCCGCTAGTTCATTCGATCGACTGACGGGCGATAGCGGGTGGTTCACGTCCCGCGAGCAGCTAGCTGACGGCCACTTCGCCGATGGCGCGGAATCACAGTCGATTTCAACTTCTCCCCGCCTGGAGCGACAGCACCGTTCTGTTCAAAACGGCGTGGTGACCGACAACAGTTCCAGCCTCACGAACAACACCCTGCCCTTATGTGTGGCCATCTATCCTGCAGTGCTTTCTGCACTGGCGGGAACACCTCTGTTTGCAGGTCAATGCGCTTGCTCATCCTCATCTGATCGAATGAAGGACCTCATGGCGACCCTCCAACTCGTTTAGCAAAGACGGTCTCAAAGACCATTGGCGTCGTCGGAGTGAACATAGCGCCCGAGCAGCGGGACGAGGACGGCCGCATCCGGGGTCCCCCAACCGGTGACAGGGTCCCACCCGGGAGACGCCCGGTAGCCGGTGATCGTCTCGGGTGGAAAGCTGACCGTGTTCTCCCCAGAGGAGATGTCGTGAAAGGCCTTGTGGTAGTAGGCGCTGTGACCGATGCGGTAGATACCAGCATTCACGAAACCCAGATGGCGACCGGCGTACTGGTCGGCAAGGGCGACGAGGCCGGCCCAGATAGGCGCGCTGGCGCTGGTCCCGCCACTTCCGCTGATGGTGTAGTTGCCCGCGCCGGTGCTGGTAACCACAGCCATCCCCAGGTGAGGATTGGCGTCAGCGCTCACATCGGGCACGCCCCGGTACTTCCCGATGTCGGTCACATCATTTTGGTAGCGGGGTCGGGAGAACACACGGCTAAGACCGCCGCCCGACGCCTGGAACTGGCTGCCGGGGTCTCCGAAGGGAAGGCCCCACGCGTTCTCGCTGATGTAGGCGCCTGTCTGGTGGCTGGCAGTGAGACCGGTGCCGCCAGCGCCGAGCACGAGCGGGTCCGAAGCGGGCAAGTTGACCTCCTTGACCGGAGGGAAGGGACCTCCGATCAAGCCCTTGATCACCTGGCACGGCTCGCCCACCGCGCCTATGTCACCGGAGGCCGCGACCACCGTCACGTGGTGTTCGGCGGCAACCTGCAACGCCGCGTGCAAGGCCGCCACCTCCGCGTGGGTGTCGCAGTGCTCCCCCCCAGTCTGGCCAGCTGCACTGATCGAGATAATGCCCCCAAGCGAGGTCCCAAGGCGCAGTGCAGCCACCGAGGCCGCCACCGCGTTGGCGGCGTTGTTGAGGGACGTCGCGTTGACGAGGACCTCGACGATGGTGGCCCCTGGGGCGACGGCATGCGCCATCTCGGTGTCCAGTACCTCCTCGCCGTTCGCGAGCCAGGGCGATGCCGTCGGGGCGAGCCTATTCACGGCCCGCAACCGGGCCACGGGCAGGTGGAACAATTGGTCGAACTCGGCCAGGTCCTGGCGGATGTCGCTGACGGGAAGTGGAAACCTCGGCTCGGCCAGCTCGGGCAGTACGACGGTCTCGCCGCGACCGTTGGTTCCGTGGTCGAGCAGTGACAGGATTCCGTAAGCAACCTGGAGCTGGTGCGGGGTATAGCAGGTGGTTAGGGAGTTACAGTCAGCCGTCGAGCTGGCGGCCGTTTTGGCAGACGCCGAAGCGCTGGTGACGCGCCCTGTCGGGCTGTACCAGGTGGCGACGGCGAGCACGCCGCCAAAGGCAATCGCCGCCCCCGCAATCTGTAGCCGTCGGCGCGACGCGGTGCCCCGACAGGCACCCATTTGCAACTTGGACACGTTGTCCTCACCTTTCTGTGTAAGTCGACGAGGGCTCTGGTCGGTTCAACTCGGAAGCCCGTGCGGGCGAAGCGTTGACCTCCGTCGGTCCTTGGTAGGACTTGGAAACTTGATGCAGCTCCAAGAAGGTCATTGGCGGACCACCACCCTCCGTCGGAGCTTGGGGACCGAAGTCTGCACAGGCTCTCTGTGGGCACGCTTGGCGTGTCCGTCGGCTAGGTCGAGCCACTTGACGACAGCTTGGAGCCGAGTGAGCTCGGCGTCGACGACGAGAGCAAAGGGCAGGTCAAACTCCGTCTCGTTCTCCTTAAAGCGCTTCCACTGCTGCATGAGCTCGACGACCTGGCGACGGTGCGCCTGGATAACGTCATGAACGTCGACGCCTGGCACCCGGAGAGTCATGAGCACCTTGGTGACGAGACTCGTGGCGCGGGGGCGAGGCGAGATTAGGCGGCGTGCTGAGCCAGTCCCGGAGTTCAATCTCGGCCGGAGCCGTGATCCGATAGCCCTTCTGTCGCTCCTTCTCTCCAGCGTCGTCGGACTCGACGAGACCCTCCCGCTCGAGACGCTGCAGGGTCGTGTACACCTGACCGACCTTGAGGGGCCAGACGTCACCGGTCACGGTCTCGTACTCGTCGCGAAGCTGCATTCCGTACTTCGGACTCTCGCTCAACAGCGCGAGAAGGGCGTGCCGAAACGCTCATGGTTGCCTCATTGACCAGTACATACTTAGTATGCTACGGGTATGAGAGGTCGGTGTCAAGGGATCCGATGTAGCCGCTGCCGAACCTGAGCGACCCGACTCAACAACTCGTTAGCCGCGCCAGAACTGGGATTGAGGTGCGCAAGCTTGAGCGCAAGAGCGAGTCGCGCGACCCGCCCGAAATCGTTATACGCCTCGCGACGGCGCACCGAACGACAGCGCTAGAACGAACGACGGCAGCGAAGTGGCCCAGAAACGCGCCTCCTGAAGGCCGTCACCGGCCATGGCCGACGGGCGGGACCGCCGGCACTTCGGAGACGAAGCTGGTCTCCTGATCTCGATCAGGTGGCTAGAGCGTCGCCAATGCCAGGGTTCGACAATGTCACGTGAGGAACTTGGCGGGGCGGCGGCTTCTACGGGAGGCTCCCGGGCTTGTCGAGTGAGCTGGCCCGGCGTTCTGGAGTCAGCAATCGGGCGCACGCGGAGCCGTCGTTAACGCGTCGTTGTCGACATCCAGGGGTGCTCATCCAGTGAGCGCAGATGAATCATTCGGGGCGTGGCTAATAGCACTGCCCCACAGGCCGGTTCGGCAGGGCTCCGGCCAGTAGGTGGCGGCGATCACGCCGGTCGTGGTGAGTTTGGTCAGCGCTGTGAAAAGGCACCCGGAGGGAAAGTCGTCGGCCCTCGGGCACAGGATCGGGGGTCGAGTGCTTCAGCGCCGACAAGCGTTATCCGGGAGAGAGGAGCAAGAGCACGGAACGGCCGCGAACCGCCGCGGGCCGAGGCCGGCGCTGCGATTGGGAGATCGCTACCGCGGCCGGCTGGGTCTACGCACCCGACTACCTGCCGACCGGTGAGTACCTCTTCTCAGGAGGCGCCAGCATTAACGCGGGGAGCTACAACGACCCCACGGCTAACCGCCTGATCGCCAAAACCCTGACCTCGCGCGACCTCGGTGACATGTTCGACTACGAGAACTACTTGGCTGAACAGCTGCCGGTCGTCTGGCAGCCAACCAATGATGTAACGCCCTTCGAAGTCTCGAAAGACCTCGGCGGCGCGTCGAGCTTCAACAGCTACGGCGCGCTCACACCCGAATGCTGATACTGGAAGACTCCGAACCGCTCCTGAGCCGTGGACTCACAAAAGTCATAGTTGCTCGGATCCGGGTGTGACTATCTGCGATTGCGCTGGCGGGGATTCGCACCGTCGCTGACCATTGCCACGGAGTTCGGCGACCGCGACCCCGTATCATCGCCCAAGAGGAGTGGCATCAGCGCCATAGGAGGGCGGTCATGAGGCGACCTCGGAGCAGGTCCAGGCTCGGGGGCATCTGCGCGGTAAGCGTCGCCATCGTGCTCGCCGGCTGCCATTCGAGCGGGGCCGGCACGCACAGCTCCTCGCCGGGGCCGGTCCGTGTCTCTAAGGGCGGCACCGTGTCCATGGGCCTGCCAGCCACTCCGAACTGGATCTTCCCGTTCCTGAGCATCTCCCACGAAACGGTCCAGAACACCTTTTACTTCATTGACCTCATGTACCGGCCGCTGTACTGGTTCGGCCAGGTCGAGAACCCGTCGCCGACCCTCGACGAGCGGTTCTCGCTCGCCTACGCACCGGTCTCGCCGAACGGTGGCAGGACGGTCGTGATCAGGCTCAAGGGATGGCGGTTCTCGAACGGGCAGCGCGTGGACGCCGAGAGCGTCATCTTCTGGATGAACATGCTGGAGGCGGAGCCGAGCCAGTGGGCTATCAGCCTGGAGCCAGAGTTTCCGTACAACGTCGTCAGCTACGCGGCACCCGACGGCCCTCGCGGCGAGATCGTGACGATCACCTTCGACAGGCGTTTCTCGACCCTGTGGCTCCTCTACAACGAGCTGTCGCAGATCACGCCAATGCCCGAGGCCTGGGACATCACCTCGCTGCACGGCGCGCCGGGGTCCGGACGTTGTGGTCTGGTCACGGCCGGAGCGATGAACGGTTCCGTGACGAAGTCTGCCTGCACACGCGTCTGGGCCTTCGACACCGACAACGGTGGAGCCTCGACGAGCCCGCAGATGAGCGGAAACCTCGACACCTACACCTCCAATCCGCTTTGGCAGGTCGTCGACGGGCCCTGGCGACTCTCGAACTACGACGTCTCGAACGGGGAGGTGACCTTCGTCCCGAATCCCGACTACTCCGGGCCGCAGAAGCCGATCATCTCGAGGTTCGTCGAACTCTTCTACCCGTCGGACGCCGCCGTCCTCGCAGCCCTTGCACGGGGCGGCCCGGGAACACCCGACATTGCCTCGATCTCTTCCCAGGACCTCCCGGTGAACACGGGTCCGCCCGGAACCACCGGCGACAACGTGCCACAGCTGGCCGGCAGGTTCACCGTTGATCTTGCCGACCAGTGGGGCATTTCCTACGCCCCGGAGAACTTCGACTCGACCGGCGACCGAGGAGTGGTGGGGGCGCTTTTCCGACAGTTGTACATCCGTCAGGCACTTCAGCTGCTCGTCGACCAGCCGGAGCTCATCAGGACCGCCGCCCGCGGGTACGGCGTCCCGGTCTACGGGCCGGTTCCCGCCTTTCCGAGGAGCACGTTCCTCACCGTTCAGGAGACGGTCAACCCGTATCGCTACAACCCGGAGCGGGCCGTGCTGCTCTTGAGGGAGCACGGGTGGAGGATCTTCCCCGAGGGCGCCGATCTCTGCACGAGACCGGGGACCGCCCCGGGGGACTGTGGCAAGGGCATCAGACGAGGCTCCGAGCTGAAGTTCACCGTTCTCTACAACAACGGAAACACGTGGATCCTCCAGGTCACCCTCGCCGAGGCCTCCGCATGGGCAAAGGCCGGCATCGAGGCTGAGACTCAGGGGGAGTCCGGCACGGTCGTCTGCTCCATTGATCCGGCCTTCCGCTGCGGAACCGCCGTCGGTTCCTGGGGTGTGGCCAGCTTCGGTGGCTGGTTCTACATCCCAGACGACTCCCTGCCGACCGGTGAGGAACTGTTCGTCAAGAGTTCGCCGAACAACTTCGGCCGCTACGACGATCCGACCGCGGACCGCCTCATCGCCGAGACCCTGGCCTCGAACCGGCTCGGAACCCTATTTGAGTACGAGAACTACCTCGCCGAGCAACTGCCCGTCGTCTGGCAGCCGAACGACTCCGTGAGGCCCTTCGAGGTGTCGAGGAATCTCGGCGGCGTTGCGCCGATCAACTCCCTGGAGACCCTTACACCGGAATACTGGTATTGGAAGACTCCGAATCGCTCCTGACGGCGGCGACTCCGAGACGAACCTGGTCTCCTGATGTCGGTCCGAGAGACCAGAGCGTAGCCACCGTTAGGATTCGACAATGTCACTTGAGGAACTTGGCGCCGCGGCGGCTTACCGGAGGCTCGCTGGTGTTGTCGAGGAACTGGCCTGGCGTCTGGGGTCGGCGATCGGGCGCACGCGGAGCCGTCGATATGCGCCGAGACTGGGTGGATGCAGTTCGACATTCGGGCGACGCGTTCTGTAATTCCGACTGCCCTCACTCCGGCACATCCGGGCACCCGTACCCAAGCGGTATCCGGCACTTGCGACTGGGTCGTTCAGGCAATTGGCAGCCAGGCCAAGATCACCGCGACCGCCTCATCAACATCGGAGGTCGGTACCCGCAGGTCGTGACCGGTGAACGATGTTGAGCGCTCATCTTTATTGACACGCAGTAAGCGGCACTCACGGAACACGGATCGCGCTGGCCATGTCGCAGTCCTCGCCTAGAGGAGTGCCAGTGCGGGTCTCGCTGTTCTGCACTCCGAGCTCAGGCGTTGCTAATCCATGCCAGTCCAGACGTTGTGGCCCGCTTTGCCGTCGGCATTGGTGCGGCTGACTTAAGGGGTGAGGTGCGGCGGAGCGAGCGCAGTTTGCTAGGAGCTGGAGGGCAGCACGATCACCGTCAGGGGCGAAGGCACCGGGATGTGGGGACCTCGGATGACTACTCCGACGTGGTAGTAGCCGGTCGGCAGCGGTTGCGATCCCGATAGCGAGTCGAAGCTGGCTGAAAGGCTGAATGGCAGCGTGGTCACGCCGATTGGATAGGTGAAAGACGTTAAGCAGGACCGGGTCGGGAACACCGGCCGCTCGGGATAGTGCCCGCCGTAGATGACAGGGGCAAGAATGTCGGCGCGGCACACCGCTCCGCCCTGGAGGGCGTGGCGAGTGTTGTTGATCACCTGAAGGTGGCCGACGATCGTCTCACCGCTTGTGACGCCATCCGCGTCTACGACGAGATGCACGACGACGCCATTAATACCTTCGCCCACCATGTTGGTGGACGCGTCAGAGTCCTGTATCGGACCGAGCGGGGCCGCGAACCCGGCTGGACCAGGCCCGGCCGCTGTTGTGTTGCCACCAAGCGAGAGGCTGAGCCCGAGCGGCGGTTCCGAAGATCGCGAACGCGATAGACAGCGCCGCTATGTGCCGACGCGACCATCGGAGGCAGAGCTGGCTTTTGAGCGCGGCCCAAAGCACGTCCGACATAGCGAGAAGCCCGAGCCGGTCCTCGGCTTTTAGGTCTTCGAGCAGCGCGACGAACTCATCGCCGTAGCGCTCGCGCCAGGCTCGTGGGAAGCATTTGACTACTCCGCGAGTGGCCGTCACGGGAGTGTCCGAAGGAGTGGCCGCAACGTCGCGAGTCTGGCCTCGCCCTTGTGCACTACCTGCTTTAGTTCAGCGAGGATCTGGCCGAGCGACTCGGCGCCTGACTCCGTGATTCGATACGGCCGTCGACGCCCCTCGGGCTCGAGCGGCTCGATCAAGGCGTCGCCTTCCAGGCGGGCGATAGCTCCATAGAGGGTTCCGGGGCCGAGACGGACGCCGGCGAACGATTCGATGTCGGCTATGAGCGCATGGCCGTGTTTTGGATTGGAAGCCAAACTCATCAACACGAGCAGCGCGGGATCGTTCTCCCGTCGAAGGCCGTCCGATGAGCTTCGTCGTTGTCGTGGCACGTCCTGAATAATAGCTACGTTGAACGTAGATGGCGAAACGTACCGACGCGGGGCTGGCTGAGGCTGGAAAGAGTGCCCAGATCCCTAGGTCGCCGGGCCTAGGTCGCACAGAACGACGTTCCTCGAAGGCGACTCCAGCAGTTAGAGCGAGCGCATACTCGCCAGGGTTATGCGCTCCGCTGTCGCGCCGGCGTACCGAACGACGGCAGCGAAGTGGCCCAGAAGCGCGCCTCTCGAAAGATGTCACGGGCCATGCCCGACGGCGGGTCGGCGGCACTTTGCACACGAGGCTGGCCTGATGCCGGTCAAGTGGCTAGAGCGCAGCCACTGTCACGGTTCGACAATGTCACTTGAGGGACTTGGCGGGGCGGCGTCTTACCAGAGGCTCGCTTGTGTTGTCGAGGGAACTGGCCTGGCGTTGTGGAGTCGGCGATCGGGCGCCCGCGGAGCCGTCGATATGCGTCGATCCTGCTATGCAACGTCGATTGGCAGACAGCGCAGATGAGTAAATCGGCGGGTCAGTTCTGCTGTTGGTCTTTGCGGGGAAGCTCGTCAGCGTGTCGCAGTATCACTTTCCACTCGCCGTCTTCGCGCCGGTAGGCCTGGGTGCACCGTAGCGTCCTGGGCGCCGGCTGGTCGCCCGTGTGACGGGTCATGTGCTCTAGGTCAACCGTGTAGGCAAGGGCGTCGCCGACGACGGTCACGACGTTCTCCGCGACTCGGTTGGTCGCCTTTATGCCCGCCGCGGCCCAGTCCAGCCGGTCACTGACCTGTTCCCAGCCTCGCTCGTGGCCCCCGAACGCTCCCATGATCACCACGTCGTCAGCGTGGGACCACAGCGCCTTGAAAGGTTCTGGTCGTCCTTCCACCAGGTTGCCCAGTGCGTCCTGGCAGCGCGAGATGAAGGCGTCCCAGTCGCTGTCCACGCGTAATACTGCCATGGGCGAGAGGCCGCGGCCATCCAGGCGGTCCTGCGACGAGCTTCGGAGGATCGACGAACGAATCGCTGGTTGCCCCTGTGCTGATGACAGGTGACGCTGCGCCCACTGCAGTCCGAGACGACCCGAACACGCGTCCATCTCGTTTGGTTGTGGCGTCAACTATCGCGACCGAGTCGACATTATGCGCCTCGCGCCGGCGTACCGAACGACCGCAGCGAAGCGGCCAAGAAACGCGCCTCCCGAAGGCTGTTACCGGCCATATCCGACAGCGAGGTCGGCAGCACTTCGAGTACGAAGCTGGTCTCCTGATGTCGGTCAGATGGCTAGAGCGCAGCCACAGCCAGGCTCACCTGACTCGACTACCCCTCGTACCGACAGCTTCCCGATCGGAACCCACACATGAGCGAGGTTCCCGCCTCGAGCTGTCGGCTCGAATGGTCCATCCCTCGGCCCGCTACTGGACGAGGGCGACGCGTTCCAAGTACTCCTGCGGCAGGTGCACGATGGCGTTCGGCGGGGTTGTGATGTCACGAGCTCGGGACGATACTGGCCGACAGCTGAGCCGATGTGGCCGAAGCGCTCATCGAGCCGACAAAAGGTGGGGAGTAGCGATGAGCGAAAGGCCGACGGCAAGGTGCACCCGCAGCACAGGCGTTGGAAGGGCTCGCGCGTGGTGCGGCCTGTTCGGCGTTGCCGTCGTTCCTGCCGCCATGCTTGCTGTGCCCGCGTCGCCGAACATTTCGAAAGTCGCACCGCGGGCGACGAGCATCTCGACTTGCAGCGCCTCCAAGTTGGCGTCCGACATCGGTCGGGGCGGCACCGTAAAGTTCACCGTCAATTGCACTGACCTGAAGTTCACCTCCGAGATCAAGGTCCCGGCCGGCTTGAAAGTCAACGTGACGAGCAACGGCCACGTCGTGGTGCTCAATGGGCAGAACAAGGTGCGCCTGTTGGTGGTCTCCGGCGGCACGCTCACACTGACGGGCGTCACGGTCGAGGAGGGCCGCGTGCTAGGCGGTGCTGGTTCGCTGGGCAGGGCCGGGAGTGACGGGGCGGACGGCACCGTCGGCACCAAAGGCAGTGCAGGACCTAACGGCGCAGAGGGGGCACCCGGCGGAAACGGCGGGCCTGGCGGTAACGGGAGTGATGGGGATCCAGGAGGTCACGCCAACCCAGGCTCTGCGGGCAGCCCGGCCGAGGGTGGCTGTATGCAGATCAGTTCCGGCTCGGTGACCCTGAGCCATGACGACATCGTCGGATGCGCGGCGATCGGCAGCTTCGGCGGCGCGGGCGGGACCGGTGGCGCGGGAGGCAACGGCGGGCGAGGTGGAAACGGTGGTCTCGGAGGCAACGGGGGCCAGGGTCCTAATGGAACACCTGGCGGAGCCGGAGGAACCGGAGGCCACGGAGGCATCGGGGGTGACGCCGGCGCGGGCGGCAAGGGCGGGGCTGGCGGCGCCGGAGGATCCGCCGATGGCGGTGCCATCTACAACGCCGGCAAGCTCACGATCACCGACTCCACCATCTTGAGCAACTCGGCCGAGGGCGGCCAAGGCGGCTTCGGGGGTTTCGGAGGTTTCGGGGGAGCGAGCGATGGGGGCTTCGGCGGCAGTGGTGGAGGTGGAGGTCTCGGACAAGGCTCGGACGCGACCGGCGGCACCGGCGGTGACGGAGCCGGCGGCGGCATTGGGGGCAACTCAGGTACCTCGGGTGCCGGTGGCGCAGGTGGAGCTGGAGGTGGCGGTGGGAGCGCCGGCGGCGGCGCGATCTACAACACCGGCCACTTGACGGTGATCGCCAGCCAGATCTCGGGCAACGAGGTCACCGGGGGCGACGGCGGGGGTGCCGGCCAGGGGGGCTCCGGCGGCGACGTGGAGCAACTGGCCCCCAACGGGCTTGAGGGCGCCGGCGGTACGGGTGGAAACGGTGGGCAGGGAGACGTGTCGAACAATTTCGAACATTGGCGGCCTTGGCGGCTTCGGGGGTGTCGGCGGCAAAGGCGGAACCGGCGGTGCCGACGGTGCCGGTGGCAAGGGCGGGAAAGGCGGGAAAGGCGGCAGCGGGTCCGGCGGCGCCATCTACAACACGGGCGTGGTCTCGCTCTCGACTGACTACCTCGGCACGTTCTCCGGGAGCGCCGATGCAAACCAGGCGACCGGGGGCGGGGGCGGCGACGGTGCTCTCGGCGGCCCCGGCGGTTCCGCCCCCGCGCTGAGCCCTGCAGGCGTGGACGGCGGCACAGGAGGAAGCGGCGGCGCCGGCCTCGACGGGACTGCAACGAACGGGATCCCCGGGCAGAACGGCAACGGCGGCCCCGGCGGACAACCAGGATCCTCCGCTCCGGCCCTCGGCGGGCAAGGTGGCACCGGAGGAAGCGGGGGCACTGGGGACGGTGGCGGCGTGTACAACACGAAGACTCTTTCCCTCTCCGACGTCCATTTCGCCTACGAGAAAGGTCACGGTGCGAACGGCGGTAGCGGAGGCGACGGAGGCGGCGGTGGCAATGGCGGTCTCGGTGGGGGCGGCGGTCCCGGAGGGCTAGGCAACCTCGGCGGCGGAGGCGGCAACGGCGGAGCCGGTGGCAACGGCGGGGCAGGCGTCAAGGGAGGGACCGGGGGTGGCGTGGGTCAAGGCGGTTCTGCCTTCGGCGGCGCCGTTCTGACAACCGTGGCCTTGACCAGCTCGAGGGGCAATACCTTCAAACATGATGTGGTCACTGCTGCGGGAGGTGGCGTGTCGGCATGCAGCGACGGGTCGCCCTGCCCCGGAGACGGCGGTTCCGGCGGGATGGCCGGGCAGGCAGGCGGCGGGGGCCCTCCGGGCCCTGGGGGGACGAAGGGTCCGAACGGCGCGGCCGGGTCAGCTGGTCAGGACGGTGACGCCGGGATGAAGGGGTCGGGCGGAAGATCCGGCGGGCCGAATATTTTCGGCTGACCAGGCGCTCAGCCGGCCGCGCGAGGCGGTCCAAAGCCGGCGACGACCGGGACGATCCGCTCTCCGATGATCTCCAATGGCGCAATCGTGGAGACCCCGGCCACGCTGCCGTGGGCGACCGAGAAGCCGAGTTGGGCGAATCCCCAGAGCGTTTCGAGCATCTGTTCTACCCGCTCGCCGTCGTCGCCGACGTGAAGTTGAACAGAACAGTCTTCTCGATGTCCTGGTAGTCACGCCCTTCCTGCTCACAGTGCCGGCGGAGCACGTCAAGCTTGTGCTCCAGCGCAGGACCGGGGAACAAATTGCAGGCCTGCGCATAGCGAGCGACGAGGCGGAGGGTCTTTCGCTCGCCCGAGCCGCCGATGAGGATCGGCGGATGCGGCGACGACAGCGCCTGGGGCGAGTTGAGGGTGCTTCCGAGCCGGTAGTGGGCACCCTCGTAGGGGCCGTCCTGCCCGCTCCACATCTGGAGACAAATCTGCAGCGCTTCCTCCAGCCGCTCGAAGCGCTCAGAAACTGGAGGGAACGCGAGGCCGAGACCGCGCGCCTCCTCCTCGTTCCATGCAGCGCCGATGCCAAGCATGGCCCGACCGCCGGAGAGCACGTCGAGGGTGGTGAGGATCTTGGCGAGCATGCCCGGCTCGCGGTACACGGCGGCGGTAACCAAAGCAAGGAGTCGAATCCGTGACGTCCGCGCCGCGAGGTAGCCGAGGGTGGTGTAAGCCTCGAGCATCTCGTGCTCGGGCGGTCCGACGGCTCCGATCTGCCAGAGGTGGTCCATGACGCTCACCCGGTCGAAGCCGGCCTCCTCCGCGGCCAGTGCAATACGTCCGATATCCTCGCCGAGGCGTGGCGGACCCCCCGGCCAGGTGAAGTCCGATATATGAAGGCCCAGCTTCATTTCACCTCCAGTGGACGCTGTCGGTGACGATAGCGGTGGCTGGGACGACGCTTTCCGGCCTCTCTCTGGCAGACTCCGCGGTGATGAGCGACGGCGCACCCGACCTCCACATGCTCAACGTCCTCGTGGAGGACGTGTCGGCCAGCCTCGACTTCTACCGGCGACTGGGAGTAGCCGTGCCCGACGTCGAGGATGTGACCGGCGGTCACGTGCAGCTGAGAATGCCGAGCGGCTTCAGTCTCGAGCTCGACGCGGCCGAATCGACGCGACTCTGGCATGCGGGCTGGCGCACGGATCCAGCGAGCGTCGGCGTCGTCATCGGGTTCTCGTTCCCGACCCGCGAGGCAGTCGACGAGCGTTACAGCGAACTGACGGCAGCGGGTTACCTTGGACGACAGCCGCCATTCGACGCCTTCTGGGGTGCGCGCTACGCGATCGTCGCCGATCCCGACGGCAACGACGTCGGGCTCATGAGCCCCCTCGACGAGTCGCGCCGCACATGGCCGCCGGCGGAATCGCCGGCTCTTTGAAGCCGGCCAGCGCGAGCGGGTTCGTTGTCGGGAAGTGGGGTTATCCGACCTGGTACTGGCGAGCAAGCTCCGCTGCTTTCTCGCGAATCTTGTCCGTCAGGGGTGCCTTGCGAGCGAGCAACGCAGCGGAGTACGGAATATCCTCGCCTACCTCCACCATCTTCCAACCTCTCTCTTCGTGAGAAAGGTCGCTAACCTCTTTGGCCGTCTTCCCCCACAACCACTGCACGACCTGCTCAACAACCTTCAGCTCGTCTTCGGTGAACACACTGGCGTCCGGCGGTCGGAGGGGGATCAGACGGTCGAGTGGAAAACCCAGATACTCATCCCGAATGATCTCGGCTTGTCCCGTCTCCATCAGACGGTCTCTGATCGGCACTAACCGACGAGGCGCCGGCCCTCTCGGAAGCTTCTGGTACGGCGCTCCCGTGATTGGCGCGAGATGCGTGCGGTAGTGCGCAAACTCAGCAAAAAACAGGATCTTGTTGACCTTCGTGGCACCGCCGGTCGGATCGCTCCGAACAAGGTCCGCAACGAGAAGGAGCAGCTCAGTGAGCTTATGCTCATCACCTCGAATCCTGCCCACCATTGGTTCCGTCATCATGTCACCTCAGTCCTCAGACTGTGAGTATCGAACATATGTTCGTAGAATACAGACGGGTGTAACGCTTCGGGTGCATTTACGCGAGGCGGAACTCACAGCCCGGGGAACGGGTCTTCGAGTGACCGGAGCACGTGGGTGCCGCCGGCCTTCACCAGCTCGTCGGTCGAGAAGTGGCCGCTCGCAACTCCCACCGCAACCGCCCCGGCCGCGTTCGTCGCCTCCATGTCGTGGGGGGTGTCGCCGACGACGTAGACCTGGGCCGCGGTGAGCTGGTCGTGCAGTAGCGCGGCCTTGGCGATGGCCGCCTTCGTCAGCTCGGCTCGGTCGGGCGAGTCCGAGCCGTAAGCGCC
Organism: uncultured Acidimicrobiaceae bacterium; assembly: GCA_963703655.1. GTDB lineage: Bacteria > Actinomycetota > Acidimicrobiia > Acidimicrobiales > Bog-793 > CAVPFA01. Next base: position 612,634 of record CAVPFA010000004.1, read on the forward strand.
GAAGACGAAGAAACGATTCAGGTTGGCCGGTACGAGCTTGGTACGAGCCGCCCCCTCCATGGCACCCGATACCAGGCCGAGGAAAACCCCGGCCTCCCCGAGGCGCACCAGTAGCTGCTCGGCGCCGGGAAGCACTCGGTACTGCGGGGAGGTCCAGATGTCGTCGGCCAGGTGCAGCAGGTATTGGGTGTAAAGCTGGCCGAGCTCATCTTGGCTGGGGTCGCGGTCGAGGACGCCGCGAAACGTTGCGCGGGCTACCTGTGGGTCGGTCTCGCCGGCCGAACTGTGCGCGCCGATGTCCGCAGGGATGCCGTAGATCTTCTGGAAGGCCGCCATCCAGCTCCGCGCCCCCGACCCACCAGTGTGAACAAGGGTCTCGTCGATGTCGAACAGCACAACCACTGGCTTGGTCACCTCGACCACAGTAGGCCACGCCGGGTCGAGCGATTAGCGTGGGGAAACGAGAGGAGTTCCATGTCGTCAAGCTCGGAGCCAGAGCGCCTCAACAGCCACCACCAGGACACCCTCCTTCAGCTCTTTCAGCACCCGACGAGCCACAACATCGAGTGGCACGACGTGCTGTCGTTGCTGGAAGCCGTCGGATCGGTCGAGCAGCAGCACGACGGGAAATTCCTTGTCCGCCTGGGCGGCGAGACTGAGGTCCTCACCCGTCCGAAGCACAAGGACATCGAGGCCCAGCAAGTTGTCGATCTGCGCCGGATGCTGACCGGCGCTGGATATCGTGCGGTGGTCGAGGAGCTGGAGGCCAAGGGCAAGGAGGTCTGAGGGTGGTCGACGAGATCGAGCTCATCCGGGACAAGAACGTCGTCGCGGTCATCGACTTCCGCCACAGCTCGATCTTTCCAACCGATGCGTCGCCTGGGCAACGGCCAGAGCACGTAGTCGCCACCGATCCTCGCGGTCGCTTCCACAAGGTTCACCACCGTGCGGGGAATCCCGCGGGTGGCTACGAAGAGGACAGCCCGGAGTACTGGGAGGAGATCACAGAAGCCTTGTCGCCGGCGGGGGCGATCCTGTTGCTGGGGCACGGCAAGGGCAAGGCAAATGCATCGCACCATTGGGTGGCCTATGTCGAGAAACACCGAAAGGATGTCGCCGCCAAGGTGGTCGCCGACGTGCGCGTCGACATCGACCACCTCGACGACGCGCAGGTGCTGAGACTGGCCCAGTACTACTTCGCCGAACCGCCCCTGCGGGACTTCGGGGACGGTCGTTGGGGCGAGCCGGACGGTCGAGCGTCGCCGGCAAGCGACGACTGAGGCTGGCGCTTATCCGCGCGCGGCCGGCGGACTCGAGACGAGGAGTCTCAGGCGAGGGCGGATTCGAGGTGACGGCGGAAGCCGCGCACCGTGCTCTCGACCACGCGATCGTGCCCCCACATGAGGAGGGGGTGCGCGAACCGGTCGGCGATGCGCATCGGCGCCTGCATCATCTCGACGGACCATGCCGCTTCCACTGTGCAGCCGGTCGACCCACGTCGCCGGACGCGCAGTGAAGCGTTGCCCTCGAGGTCGCGGCGCAGAACGGCGTCGATCGCAGTGGCTCGGCGACACGCCACGAGCTCCACGTCGACGCGCATCTTGTAGCGGAGCGGCGGGGCGACGACGCCATGCATGACCGCCCCTGATTTCAGCCTCCCGCCCTCCAGGCTGAACTCCTGCAGCCACGGCCACCAGCGTTCGAATCGCTCCGTTTCTTCGATCGAGGACCAGAGCTCGCCCGGCGTCACGTCGAAATCGAACTCACCTCGGTAGTCGATCACCGGCCGGGTGGGCACGACCTTAACCTTAGCCAGATCCCCCGAAAAATAAGGCCTTCGAGGTCAAGAGCCCTTCCCGTGGGTCTTGCTCGTGACGTTGCCGTTCTTCGTCGTCGTCTTGGTGCTGTTGTGCTTCACATTGCTCGCACCCTTGCCGTGCGTGGTCTTCGTGCTCTTCCCGTGTGTTGTCTGACCGCCGCCCTTGCCGTGCGTGGTTTTGGTGGCCGTGCTCCCGGTTTTCGTCGTGGTCGTGATGCTGCCGCTCTTCACCTTGGTAACGCCCTTGCCATGCCTGGTCTTGGTGGCGCTCTTCCCACGCGTGGTCTTGGTGGCGGGCTTTCCACGCCTTGTCTGACCCCTGCCCCTGCCGTGCGTAGTTGTACGGGCGGTATTCCCCCCGGCCTTCGTGCTCCCGGTGTGCGCAACGGGCTCACTCGGACAGTGCGCTCTGACTTGGATCGTCCTGCCGCTGGCGGCACTCTTGACCGAGACCGCGCGACCGCGACAGGTGCCACTGACCACCCGCTTGCCTCCGCCGGAGTCGCTGGGTCGCTCGCCGTGTCTGGAAACGCGGTCGCACCCTTCGCCGCCCTTCCCTAAACCTGAGCAACCCGGAGCGTTCGCACTCGACACGCGCGTCCCGCCGGTCGATCCGTAGCGGGGAGGCGGCGTCGGGCGGGAACCGGTTGGGATCGACACATCGACATGGGCCAGCGCGTGAGCGAGGACATGTTGAACAGGGGCGGGAAGCGTGCCAGTCGCAGCAGCAGCCGCAGTTGCACCTACGAAGACAGCACCGACTAATGCGACCTTCAGCGTCGTTATCTTGCCGGCACGGCGAAGACGTCTGGAAGTCCGAGCGCTCCTCGTACCTCTCACGACGGCGGCCATCGTCGCCGTGAGGTCTGTCTCGATCGGGCGAGGCTGGGGAGTTGGAAGGTTGCGAAGAGCCTCGAATACCTGAACGACGGCCGACCACTCAGTCGGCATTCCTGCTGGGACCTTCGCCCCAGCGATCAGCGCATCCGCGAGCGCCTCCCCGATCCGTTCCTCATTCATCCATCGAGAGAAATCGCTCGAGGTGTTCATGCCGTTACCTGCTCGGGTGTGAGCACGGAAGCGAGTCGCTTTACGGCCCGGTGCTGGAGAACACGGATGTTGCCAACGCTCTTGTTCATGATTTGCGCCACGACTTCGATGTCAAGCCCGGCAACGAGTCGAAGGATGACGACGTCAGCCTGGTCGCCAGATAGGTACCGGAGTACAAGAGAGGCCACCTCGGCGGCCCGAGTCGACCGCAATGCCTCTTCCTCGGCGTCGGTGCTCGCCGGCTCTTCCGCGAAGCTCTCCGGAGCCGCCGGTGCCGTACGTCGCCGGCGATCGCGCCGCCAGTGACTGGCGATCTGGCGCCGGGCGATCGTGAACAGAAACCCGATCCACGCGGACTCGTCACCCTGGAACTTCGTGAGGTGCTTGGCAACAGCGAGCCAAACATCGGCGGCGAGATCGTCACCTGCCCCAGGGACGCGAGCCGAGAGAAAGCGGAGCAGCCGGGGGTTCACGTCGCGATAGAGGGCAGAGATCGCCCCTTGGTCGCCGCGCTGGGCTGCCTCGAGCAGCCGCGGGAACTCGGCCCCAATAGTCATCGGTCTAGCGAGTCCATCGCTTGGGGTGAAGCGGCCACCTCTAGTTGTTCGGCCTCGACTCGAGGCGGCTTAAGTGGCGAGCTCCAACGAAATCGGGCGCATTCCGACGAGCAAGAGGGGAGCTCCTGCACAAACAGAAGCTCCCCTCATCCCTTCGATCTACCGACCAACAATAAGACATCGTCCAAACCGGTCAGCGCGAGGCGTCGTTTCAGCTCATTGTCACCGTGATGACCGAGCTGTGAGACGCCTTGTAACCGGTCACTCCAGGGAACACGACCTCGTACTGAGTCTTCACGCCCTTCTTGTTGCCCGGTGCGACGCCGTTCACGATCACCTGTCCGGTCGAGTTGGTCAGCGAGGCCAGGTTGCTACAGGACGACCAAGAGGTCCATTCACCTGCCGTCGCGCGCGTCCGGCTCTTTAGGCAGAGCTGCTCGTTCGCGAGCGGCGTGTTGCCGCTCTTCAGCTTGGCCGTGAGCGAGATCTTGTGTTTGGGTGCAACCGTGGCCTTCGACGCCTTGAGCGTGATGCTCGTCGGCTTAGCTGTCGGTTTCCCGCTAGCGAAAGTTGGGGTCGCGAATGCGCCCACGAGGACCGCGCCGGCAAGAGCGGCAGCCGACCACGTAATCGCCGAGTGACTGCGAGCTGACATTGCATTCCTCCTTGATGCAGCCACAGCTTCATCACTGCAGCTGGTTTCGGGCTGGTCCCGTGCCGGCCCTCTCACCGAGCACAATCGTCTGAGGAACGCCCTGCGTTACAGGCAGAGCACCGAGAGTGGGATTGCTCCGTTGCTGGCGAGGTCAGCGACGTGGAGTTATTGGTTGCGGACGAGTCGGAGCAACCCCACGCGCACAGTCACCCTCGCCCGCTGACGAAACCGTCAGGGCCGGCTCAGAAACGGCGATGCACGCCGGGTTTATCATCCGACTGTGACCGGCGTCGCTCGAGAGCAGGTCGAAGACCTTCTCGCTCGGGAGAACGAACGGTTCGTAGCCGAACGGCCACTGTCAACGGCTCAGCTCGAGCGAGGCCGCTCCGCGATGCCCCGTGGCGTCCCGATGTCGTGGATGGAAGATCTGTACGACCATCCGCCAGTCTGGGTCACGTATGGCAGCGGCGCCTATTTCTGGGATGTCGACGGGCATCGCTATCTCGACATGTACATCGCCGACTTGAGCGCCTTCTGTGGTCACGCGCCCGAGCCGGTCGTCCAGGCGGTGGCCGAGCGAATGCGGCGGGGCAACCAGTTCCTTCTGCCGAGTGAGGACGCCAACCCCGTCGCTGAGCACCTCGCGGAGCGATACGCAATGCCCAAGTGGCAGTTCACCCTTTCGGCCACCCAGTCGAATACCGAGGTGATACGGATCGCGCGGCATGCGACAGGACGCGACGTCGTATTGGTCTTCGACGGGAAGTACCACGGCCACGTCGATGCCACATTGGCCGTCCTCGACGACGGCATGGTCAAACCGGAGTACTACGGCCTGTCGAGCGGCGCGACCGCGAACACGCGGATCGTGGCGTTCAACGACCTCGCCGCGCTGCGTGGCGCCCTGGCCCCGCGGGACGTTGCCGTTGTGCTGGCCGAGCCTGCGATGACCAACGCCGGGTTCATCCTGCCAAGGCCCGGGTTCCACGCCACTCTTCGCGAGCTGACGGCCGACACCGGCACGCTCCTCGCAATCGACGAGACCCACACGCTCGTGACCGCCTACGCGGGGCTGGGCCGTCGGTGGGGTCTGCAACCGGACTTCCTGACCGTCGGGAAATCCATTGCGGCCGGAGTCCCGCTCGCGGCCTACGGCATGACCGAAGAAGTCGCCGGATTGTTGGGTGCACCCGACGAGCCCTACGTCGTCTCGGGCGCCGCCGTCGGAGAGCCGGCCACCGGCGGAACGCTGTTCGCGAACGCATTGTCGCTTGCGGCCGGTCGAGCCGCGCTGACCGAGGTGTTGACTGAGGAGGCGTTCGCGCGAACGTCCACACTCGGGGCGCGGCTCGCCGACGGGTTGAGAGACACCATCGGCCGACACGGGCTGCCCTGGAGCGTCACGCAGGAGGGTTCGCACGCGTATTACACGTTCACGCCGACCGCTCCACACGACGGGGCGACGTCCCGAGCGGCTGACGACCCCGACCTGCGTGCGCTGATGCGCGTCTTCATGGCGAACCGCGGCGTGTGGGAGTCCGGCTGGTGGCTGGGTCCTACCGTTTCGGTGGCCCACAGCGAGGCAGACGTCGACACCTACGTCGAAGTCTTCGCCGAGTTCGTCACGACGGTCACTGCCTGACTCGGCTGGGGTTCCAGCTCGTGCAGGAAGCGGTCGCCGGAGGGTCGCTCCCCCACAGGTCACCAGGCTGACCAAACTTCTGAACTGCAGCGACTGTGAAGCAAAGCGCTGCTCGGGGACTTAGGTTAGGGCTGGAAGCGACCGCCAAGGCTGAGGGGCGAACCAAGCCGCCGGGCCGATGCGCACGATCTCCGAGTGCTGGGTGACGTAGAGATGCCCTGTGGGATCGACGGCGACCAAGTCGCCGGCCGTCCCGCCTGTGGCGAGGACCGTGAGTGCACCAGCGGGCCCGCAGGCCACGACCTCGCCGTTTCTCTGATTCACGATGATCCAGCCATCGAAGGGTCCGTCCGAGCCTCCGACGGCCACGCCATCCGGACCGCCGGGCAGGTACCCGAGGTCCGTGAGTGTCCCGCCGCGGTCGATGGAGACGACGTGCTTGCTCTCGTAGCCGGCGACGATGATGTGACCCTCGCCGTCGAGGACGACGCCGTCCGGCCCTGCGAACAGGTCGTCGCGCGCCACCACCTTCTTCTCGCCGGTGACCGGATCGACCTCGTAGATGGCATTCGCCGTGAAATCGGCGACGACGAGCACGCCTCTCTTGTGATCGGACACGAGGCCAGTGAGCGACACAAAGCCCCCGGCCACCTGCCGGCCAATACCTCCGGTCGCTCGATCGAGCTCCACGACCTCGTCCAGCCGCGATCCGTAGAGCGCGCCGGTCGCGCCCACGGTCAGGTCGAGCACCCCAGCCTCGGAGTTCAGAGGCTCACCCACGACCACGTTCAAACCGTGCAGGCGGAACAGTTCACCCGTGCCCCCGTCGGCGACGAGCCACTCGTGCGGATGCTCGAAGACGATGCCCGAGGGTCCGAACTCGTGTCCGGAATCGCCACCGAATCCGAACCCTTCCGCAGCGCGTTCGAGGACGACACCAGAAAAGATGGCGCTCAGCATCGTGTTTCGATTCTGCCCGGCGCCGGCCGGGGTCAGGTGACGACGAGCTTGAGCGCCGGGGAGTCCGTCTGCGCGTACACCCGGTTTGACTCGACGTACGCCTCCTCTTGATAGACGCCGCGAGCGCCGGCGTAAAAGCCCAGCACGATCGCTCCGCCTTTGGAGACGTACTGCTGGGTGAGCGCGAACCAGCCTCCCCAGGCACCGTTGGCCTGTCGCTCTCGGTAGTTCAGGTAGGCGTCGACCCCGTTCGGCAGGTACCGGGCGCGACAGGTCATCGTGTCCGACTGGCCGGCGCGCACAGGAGACCGCGAGAGGCGGCACCCGAATACCGCCCGCTCGGCCACCGTGATGGTGTGCTGTCCTGCCTGCAGCCCCGTCCGCGCCGGGGACGTGGCGACGAGCCTCGCGTTGGAATCCAAGGTGACGATAAGTGAGAACCGGCCGTCCGGGCTGCTGTGCAGGTGATAGACCGCTGAGCGACCGTGAACGGGGGTCAGTGCCAAGGTAAACGGCTGCGAGCCGATGGCGGCACTGTCCAGAGGGTCGAGGAGTCGACCCGTGATCTTGGTCCTCGAACCCGCCGTACCCGCGGCGGGGCCGAACACGATCTCCACCGGTGGCGGCACGCTGATAGTGATCACGCGCTTCACGGTCACACCATCGTCAGTCGTCATGGCGGCCTCGATGGTCTTCGAGCCGGACTGCCCGCTCGCCTGCCAGATGTAGGAGATCGAACATCTGTGGCTCGCAGGACAGCTCTTGTTGGCCACCTCCACCCCGCTCACGTAGAACGTCATGCTGTTCGGCTCGTCCGACAGGCTCGCGTCGGTCAACCCGACCGCGACGATCTTGACGGCGCCCGTCACCGACGACCCGTTCGCCGGCGCGGTGATCGTCACCTGCGGGGCCGGGTTTCGCACCCTCACGGTGACCGGTGCGCTGTCGGCGGTCCTGTCGCCGGTCGTGGTCACCTCCACCATCAGCACGTGATTGCGGGTGAGGCCGGTCGCGTCCCACACCGTCGAGCCGGTGCAGACGTGCTCGGTGCCGGTGCACGGCGCGGAGCCGACGACGTTGTTGTCGACGTAGAACGTCAGAGCGGCGGGGTAGTCGCTCTGGCTGGCGCTGGTCGACCCGGTCCCATCGATCTTGACCCGGCCTTTCACGACAGAGCCGCTCTCAGGTCTCGTAACCGCGGCGGTCGGCTCCGGACTGTTCACCGTGACGCTCACTGTCGGGCTGTTGGCCGTCAGCCCCTTGACCGTCTGCATGACCACCTGCAGCCGGTGCGTGCCTGACAGCCCGGTCGAGTTCCACGTATAGGCGCCCTTGCAGACGTGCTCGGTACCGGTGCACGCGGCTGAGCCGACGGCGTTGTTGTCGACGTAGAACGTCAGAGCGGCGGGGTAGTCGCTCTGGCTGGCAGCGGTCGACCCGGTGGCCCCGATGGTGACCTGCCCGGTGACCCTGGCGCGATTGTTCGGGACGGTGATCCTCACCACCGGGGCCGGGCTGTTCACTGTGACTGTGACCATGGCGCTGTTGGCACTGGCACCGTCGACCGTCTGAACGACCGCGAGCAAGGTGTGGCTGCCCGAAAGTCCGGTGCTGTCCCACACGAATGAGCCGGTGCACGTCTGCTCGGTACCGGTGCACGAAGCTGAGCCGACGGCGCTGTTGTCCACGTAGAACTCGAGGCTGGCCGGGTCGTCACTGCCGCTCGGGTCGGTGCTCGCCGTCGCGTCGATCTCCACCGTGCCGGAGACGGTGGCGCCATTGGCCGGCGACGTTATGGAAACCTCCGGGTAGGTAGTGGCATCTGCCGGCGTGGCCGGCGTCAGGACCACCACTGCAGCGAACAGCATCGGAACGAACAGGGCGGGCACGATGCCGGCGCGCGGGGCAACGACCATCGGATCTCCTCTTCCCGTCTTCCAACAGCCCTGCAGAGGCTATGACCGGCCGGTAGTCGATGCAATTTGGTCGCCTGACCTGATCGTTGCCTCGCCACGGCCGCGGTACGGGCCAACCAGACGAAGACCGACCGTGAGATCCCGCTCGTGTTGCTCGAGCCGGCCGACAGCAAACGGAGCTACGAAGCTCAAATGATCGCGGGTCTGCCTATCGGATCACGCTGCCCATACCGTGTCTATACGCGGCGTGGACGGAGTACACGCCGGCGCCAGAATAGCGGCCCGACCCCAAAGCCGATGAGTGTGAGAAAGGCGACGACAAAGAGAAGCGAATAAGAACCATAGCCTTTGAACTGAAACACGATGGTGTGTCTTCCTGGAGCTACCTCCACACCGACCAGCGCCGGCGCAACCATCTCGGGCGACGTGGGCTCGCCGTCGACGGTCACCGTCCAGCCCGGATCGAAGGAGCTGCTCAGCAGGACGACCGCCGTTCGGTTGGCGAAGACGGTAGCCTTTGCCTCCCCATCGACAAGATTGTCGTGCTCACTGAGGACAGTGCCGGCTGGTCCGTGTGGCTTTGAACCCGGGGATAACGTCGGGGTTGCAGCGGGCTGCCCGGCATAGGCGATCGTCGGGTAAGTGCCCTCGCCGGGGAGATCCGAATCAAGGAAGAAGGCTGTTCGGGACCCGAGATCGCTCCCGTCGGCGACGATCGGTGTCGTCGTGTCCACGACGTGAAACAGCCCAGAGGTCCCAACGGTCCAGAGCTGGTACGAACCGCTCTGCTTGACAAATCGCGCAGGGACCGGCGGCGGGTGTCCGACGGGTAGGAGCAGGTAGTGCACTCCGAACGCCGTGTAGTCTCCAGGATTGAATTCGTCAAAGTATGCCTCGGGATCGGTCATGAGGGACGCGGTTCGCAGCGTGAAACCAAAAGCCTCGTCGATACCCAGGTCAGTCATATAGATGTAGACGGGCACACCGCCGACGGTGAACTGGTGACCCCAATTGCTCGGAAGCCCGGCGTAGACACGGCCTCCTCCGCGGGCGTCTGCGATCGCCAAAAGTCCGGCGACCTGCGCGCCCTCCGTCGCGTCAATCAACCGTTGCGTGTAAATAAAGGTCGCGTCTGCAGCGTCATACGAGGCGACCTCCATCCACGCAGGGGCAAGAGCGGCGACGACCAAGACGATCGCTAACGGGATCCGCGCCATGACGACGGCGGGTTTGGCGGAAAGGCCATCGAAGGTCTGCTTGGACACCCGTCGAGCAAGAACCCCGGCCAAGCCTGCGAGACTCACGACCGCGACGCCTGCGAGGAACAGACCGGCAAGCTGCACGCCGATGAAGAATCTGGGAAAGAAAAGGCTGCCATTTCCAGGAAGCAGGTCGAGGACTACCCCCAGCGTCGGGCGCCCAAAATAGAGAAGCAGACTAAGTAACCACACAGCGAGAAGTGCCCGCGCTCTCTCATCCCGGCGGAATCGCGCGAGGCAGACGACAAGGCCTACCCCGACGAGAATCGTCACAATCGGGAACCGGCCGCTGTCGTAGATCCGTCCGGTGACGAGCCAGCCGAGAATCTTGCGGGCCCCGTAGGAGTCGTCCCAGAACGTCCCGACCTGAAATTCATCCACCGCGACCCATTTGGAGTTAGCGAGCAGCGGAACCGTGACCCAAAGGGTCGCGAGAAGGGCTCCCATGCCGATGACAGTGGCTCTTCCGAGGCGTGGCAAGAGATCGCGGGGTCGCAAGAACGCCCACACGACGAGAGTCAGACCTGCGAGGTATGCGGTCACGAAGTGAAAGGCGATCGTGAGCGCCAGCGTTAGGACCGCACCGAACATATGGCGACGCTGACTGATGAAGCGCCAGCTGAATCCCCAGGCGAGGGGGAGCGTCCACATCGCCCAGAGCTGGTCCCACAGGCCATTGCCGATCGCGACGTAGCTCTCGTGCTCAAAGCCATAGCCCGTCACGCTGAAGAGCAGAGGCGAAATCGCCGCAGCACTGGCCGAGACCCACCGACTCCAGCCGAGCAGGCGTCCTGACCAGTAGACGCTGATTGGCCATAGCGACAAAAGCAGATACAGCGTCCAGGAGAACGCGTGCGCTGATCCGACGAGCTCGCCCAAAGCACCGGTGAGGATCGCCGAGAAGCTCTGATACTCGACAAAGTACGGCGAACCGAGCGACAGGTAGGGGTACCAGTGGTCCAGCGGGAACTGGCCGGCGGAAAGAAGGTGCTGCGAGAACGTCACCATCTGGGAGTGCACAGAACTGTCATTCGGGTATGCGACCGCGAGCCTCTCGGCGCGCAACACCCACAGGCCGAACAATACGGCGACGATCACGAGGAGCTCGGGTGCGTGCCGGCTCCAACCCTGGCGGTCCGCGCCGGATTCTGTCGCTACGCCAAGCCCAGGCAGTAGCTCCTTGTGATCAGTCGCTGGCTTTCCCGAGTGATTCCGGAGCGCGTGCGCGGGACGATGCCTCGAACGGACTGAGGAGATCATTGATCCGGGAAGGCGATCTCGGGCACGAGCAACCATACTTGCTGCGACTCGCCCTTGGTCAGGTCTGTTCGCCGGCTTGAGTGCTTCTCGAGCTGAGCCGGAGAGGCGCTCGGAAGGACACGGCGGTTAGCCCTTCGTCGTGTTAGTCACTTGCGAGGCCTCGTCGTAGTAGTAGTTGCGGGAACTCGGCTCCTCAGGCTTGGGTCGAGTGCAACACCTACTCTGATCTGCGCCTGGCCTTCTGCCTTCTTCCCGAGCGAAATGAGCACGAAACCAAGGTTGAAATGAGCGTCCGCATCCCTGGGCGCCAACTTGATAACCTGTTCATAGAGTGTCTCCGCCTCGACGGGAGACGAGGTCGCCACGAGCGTAGCCAAGTTGTACAGCGCGGAAACAAAATTTGGGTCGATGGCAAGCGCGGCCTGATAGTGCGATTCCGCTGCTGAGTTCAGATTCTGGAACTGCTCGACGTCTCCGAGGTCGAAGAGCGCATCCGCGTTCTGCGGCTCCGCTGCCAAGACCTTGTTGTAGTCACTAGTCGCCGTCGCATATTGGCCAGCATCCTGCGCGGCTATGCCCGCGGCAAGATTCTGCGCCGCTGTCTGCGTCGCCGACGGGCCGCCGCAAGCTGCGGCGGTGGTGGCGAGCGCGGTCCCGATTGCTAGCGCACCAACACCTCGTGACAATCGCGACGATCGTCCCGCAGAGAGCCACCTGTAGATTTGCCAACGACCATGGGATTGCATCACACCAACCGTTCGATCCGCCGACGAACGTCACGCCGGCACCTGATGTCACGTCCGCGATTGGTATCGACACGTAACAGGAGCCCCTTTAGCCACGCAAATCATATCTTACCCCCGAGACCCCGACCGTCCATGAAGGCAAACGATCCCATCAATGGACATCTTGTGACGCTTGACTGACAAATCTTTCCAGTCTGGCGAGACGCTCCTCGAGTAGGGCGTTGGCCTCGCTGAGTTCGCGGATGGCCTCTTGGTGGCCCGAAAGCGAGACTGAGAGTTGCAACGTAATGGTGAGGACGAAGGCCAAGCCGATGCCAGTGATGAGGCCGGTGGGCGTGATGGGAAGCGAGGTGGGGATGCCACCGGAGGCGAGAAGTCCAAGTGCGGTAACGAACAGTAGCACCGCGACCGCCATCCATCCGAGGCCGTAGCGCAGCGATAGCAAATGTCGGCGTGACATTCTCAGAACCACGAGGAACATGCCCAGGGCTCCCAAGGCGACCACGAGGGACTGGACGGCCTGGTTCGTCATGGCTTGCTGGTTATAGGCACACTGATATTCTTGCTCATTGTGCGACGACCCGGGGGGAGTGCCGCCGAGTTGGGATCGGTGGAGGCCGGCGAGTTGCAGCGGCAGATTCTCCGTACCAAGCCGTCGCTGCGAAGGATCTACCAGCAGGTTTACAACAAGATGATCGTCGCGGCCGACACCTACGTGCCCGGCGCCGAGGTGTGTGTCGAGTTGGGTTCGGGCGGCGGCTTCCTGTCCGAGCTGGTTCCTTCGGTAGTCGCGTCCGACATCCGAGCGCTGAGTGGGTTGGATCTGGTGTTCGACGCCCAGTGGTTGCCGTTCCGCGACTCCAGCGTGGATGTGGTGTATGCCATGCACGTCGTGCACCACCTTCCGCGTATCCGGCTTTTTTTGGCCGAATTGGAGCGGGTCTTGGTGCCGGGCGGAGCGCTGGTCGCGGTTGAACCCTACTGGAGTCCCCTGGCGCGTCTCATGTACAAGCGGTTCCACCCTGAGTCGTTCGACGAACGGGCACGGGACTGGGAGTTTGAGCTCACCGGGCCGATCTCGTCCAACCAGGCCATGAGTTACCTGCTATTGGAGCGAGATCGGGCCATGCTTGACGCCGAGTTCCCGGCGTTGGCCGTCGTCGAGTTGGGCGCTTTCGGGGGACCGAGCTACCTATTGACAGGCGGCATCTGGAAACCTGCGATGCTGCCCGACCGTTGGCTGGCAAGCATGTGGGACTTCGAGGACACCCACAGGTTCTGGCGCCGCACGCTGGCGTTGCATCACCTTTTCGTACTCCGGCACATCCCCGAGCCGGTCGCCGCTCGTTGAACGCGGCCGCCGGCGTGGCTTAGCGTCCGCAACGGCGCGCTCATCCGTGGCCGAGACCGGCCGCCAGTTTGGCCAACCGAAGGGCGTCGCGATGGGCTTGTCTCAAGGCCGGTACTCCGCACCAATGCACCACCAATCGCCCGAGACCGCCAGTCCAGCGCTCAGGCTCGTCCCAAGCGATCTCCAGAAGCTCCTGGGGAAGCACACCGGTCTTGACGACTAACTCGGTCGAGTCGGAAAGCATCTCTGCCAGTCCCTGCAGTGTTGATGGTTGCGTGGTGCCGAGAGCGACGACGAGGTCGAGCCGCGAGGCTATGGCCGGAATGTGCGGAGCCAGACGAGCAGCAGCGTTGACCTCGATGCCGATCCGGGCGTCGGGGCAGTGCCGGCGAAGGTCGTCGAGGGCGGATCCGAGGACGTGAACGTTTCTCGTGGCGGTGGCCAGGTCGACGAGATACGCGTCGATGATGAGGGCATCGGCGTAAGTTCGCGGCAGCCGCCTCAACTCGGCTCGGAGAAGCAGCAGGAGGGCCTCCCAGAGGCGCCCATCGGCCGCCGCGCGAAACGGTGCGACTCCAATCGCCGCCCCTGCAAGTCTCGATATGCCCAACTCCCGAACGAGCGAAAGGGGGCCCCGGTTCGTAAGCGACCGGAAGTGACCGGGTGCGTCCGGGAGGGCAACGATCGCACCTGGCGAGAGGCCGAGGACGTCGGCTCGTCCAGTCGGCGTGCCAGTCAGCGCCGCACCAGCCCAGCTGCCGACGAGCCCTGATGGCGTGCCGCGGAGGTCTGGGATGAGGGCTCTATCCACGACGGAAACGGTCACACCGGCTGTGTCGCCCGGGTGGGCAGGTAGGCCAATCCGCTCAGCCGTTTGGTATACGGATGTGATCAGCTCCTCAACCCGGGCCGCCAGTGCGACCGAGTTGGCACCTTCACGATGTCTGGCCAGCAAATCCTGTTCAGCCCAGAACGCGCCGCCCGCGTCCATCGGTACCAGGTCGAAGCCTCGATCGGCATTCAGTTGGTGCACGACCTGCACCTGGTTGTCGCCGACGAAGGCCACGCAGGAGTTGGTAAAGACCACATATCCGCGGTCAGTATCTATCCGGAGATAGATTTCGGCCAAATCGAAGCCAGGAAGGTGCCACGCAGTAGAGAATCGACCTGGGATCCCAGCCGCCCGGAGCTCCAGGGAAGCGCCGTCCTCTGCCCTCCGCCCTTCCGACATCACAAGCACGGCGTTGTCAACTTCGGCTGGCCCCAGAAGCAGATCTACCATGGCGAGCACGTGCACACCGAGGTTGACCAAAGCGCCTCCGCCGCTCACAGTCGTGTCGAGCTCCCATGTGTCTCGCTGCTCGCCCACCCCGGCGTCTATTCTCGAGATGAAGGCGTGCGCATCAAAGGAAACAGGAGCTCCGAACCGTCCAGCTCTGAAGTCATCGGCGATCGCCGCCAGGTGCGGGAGCAACCCGGCAAGGTAACCCGTGCCCACGTAACGATCCGGGTGCATATCGATCGTCGCGTTCAGGGAGCTGCGATCCGGGTCGGACACAGCCACCGGCTTCTCGATCAAGACATCGACACCAGCGCCTAGGAGCTTCTGGGCAAGCAGAACATGGCTGGAAGGTGGGGTGCCGATGATCGCCACGTCAGGTCGCAGCATGACCAAGGCCTCGTCCAGATCGGTGAAGGCAGCCACGGTTTGGCCGACGAATGCCTTGAGCCGTCCTATCGAGCCCTTGTTGAGGTCGACGATCCCGACGAGGACCATGCGCTGGTGATGAGCGGCCGTAAGCGCGTGGACCAGCCCTATTCGTCCGGCTCCGACCAGCATGAGCCGACGTGGTTCCACGGGTTCGACGGCCGATACTGCTGGTGTGACCACTTCCGCGGCGCGGGGTTCCGTCAAGCCCAGCTTCTCCATATCGTTGGCGGTGTCCATGGGTCGGAACGCCTCGATGCCATCGAGGGTCTCCTCTGTGATGGGTGACGGCAGGTGAAGGCGCGAGGCCAACCGGATCGCAGTGCGAGCAACACCGATCGGTACGGGTACGGGGAGCGTTGTCACACCAAAGCGCTCCTTGACACGTGCCTTCACCAGTTCCCCGAGCCCGCGGACGTGCGGATCAGCCAACTCCACAAGTGCCGGGGGTTCGGCTGCGGCCGCCAGACCGAGTAGCGCGTCGCACAATTCGTCAACGTGGATCGGTTGTGCGCAAGCAGCCGCACCCCCGATGACCGGAAAGATCCGTAGCTTGGCCGCCCCCCGCGTCGCCCGGCCCATGAGCCCGTCATCTGCCTCGCCGTAGACGAGCCCTGGCCGGACAATCACTACTCTCGGGTCACCGGCGAGTCGGCGCTCGACGGCGTACTTGGACCGCCCGTACGACGACGTGGCGCCCTCGTGAGCCGATTGTGAGGACACGAACACGAACCGGTCGACACCGGCGAGCGCCGCTGCTTCGAACATTCGCTCGGCTCCGAGGCGGTTGACGGCGTCGATGACCGCCGGCGTTGCCGTCGGTGGCGCGACGGCCAGGTGGACGACAGCCGAGACACCATTTAGCGAAGTCGGGTCGGCCCGCGCTGGCAACTCGAGAAAATGGCGGTCGTCCAGGGGAACATAGGGCGCGCCCGACCATGGCCGCCGGCTGAAGGCCGTGACGGCCCAGCCATTCTCGAGGGCACGCATGGCCAGGTGTCGCCCGATGAACCCTGTCACCCCGGTGATGGCGATCCTCACGGCGGCTCACTTTCCCAGTAGGTGACCCGAACCACGCGCCGGCCCGTCGGACGGTGCAGCTGGACACGCAGCGCGGCCGTCACTCGAATGAAGTACCACATCGAGGTGAAGAACGACGCCGAAGAGACGCCGGACGAGCGGGGACGGATCCGAACTCCCACCTCGACAACTTTGTGGCCGGACTGACCCGCACGAGCCAATGCCTCCACGGTATCGCCGAGGTACTCAGACGGGTAGCTGGCCGCGAATGATCCGAGCAGCCGCCCGCCGATCGCGCGGAAACCCGACGTAGCGTCAGTAATACGGGTGCCGGTCTTCCGTGAGGCAATACGCGCCAGGCGCCTCATCGCCAACCTGCGGCCCCGACCCACGTCGTAGTCGCCGCCCGGCCCGAAACGCGAGCCGATCACGAGGTCTGCCTGGTTGGCGGCCATCGCCTCCAGGAGGCGAGGGATCTCTGTCGGATCGTGTTGGCCGTCGGCGTCGCACTGCACGACGGTCGGATAACCGTTGATCACCGCGTAGCGAAAGGCGCACCGCAGCGCACCGCCGACGCCGAGGTTGACGGGGAGATGGAGCACCACCGCACCGGCCCGTTCGGCCACTTCGCCCGTCCGGTCCGTGGAGCCATCGTCAACGACGAGAGTCGCATAGCCCGCCTGTTTCACTTCGGCGATTACTGAGGCAACACTCGCCTCCTCATTGAAGGCTGGGATGACCACCAAGACATTGTTCGCCGCGTCGCCCATAACCTGTGGATTCATCCTGGTGAGCGGTAGGCGCCGCCTCGCCTCGTCAGCCTGCAACCCTCGTACTCTGAGGTCACGAAGCCGGGGACGGGTATTTGCGCTTCTACCGGTTTGCCGCCAACCTTCAAAGTCCAGCACGCGTGGTAGGAAGCCTCGAGCTTGACGACCTCAGCGCGGTTTGCAGCAACTCCTGCGGCCACGAACAATCCGTCATCGGGCGCGTGCTGCTGCACTTTGACTTGGCCAATCGAAGTCGCGCATTTCGACTCGGCAAGCAGGAGCGTGAGCCTCGCTCGACCTCGTCCAGGCATGTACACCTCCACTCGGACCGGCGACCCGGCCAAGTTAACCTTCCAAGTCGGGAACATTTCACGCAACTTCGACTTCGCGACATCACTCTGAATTTCCACATTACAAGAAGCCGGTAGACACCTCTGGCGTTGCGATGTCGGAGCCGCGCCTGGTAGTTGCCGGCGTCCTCGTCGTCTCCCATGCCCTGGAGTTGCTCCAGCCAGCCACTTGAGTGGCTGCTCGGAACTTGGCAGAACGCATCGGTCTTTGCGCAAACTTCGTGCGGAGCAGCCCTGCCCGCCCACGAAGACAGCTTAGACACCTCTAATCCGGCGGCAATCCCTCCTCCAACGCGAGGTATAGCTCCCCCATCGTCTGAAACACGGAGGCATTCAAGATACGCCGCAGCTTCCCGAGGACTCTGCCGATTCCGTAATAGTGGATCAAACTGTTGAGAGAACTGAGTTCCAGCCTGGGCGCCGATGGATCGACCTCTCGAGGGTGAATGTAATAGTTGACCGACTGATCCTCGCGGGCCACTCGACGACCTAGAACCGTAATGGCCGGCATCGGCATCGAGCGCAGGTAGAAGCCGCCAGAAAATGGAACCCTCCTA
Source organism: uncultured Acidimicrobiaceae bacterium (assembly GCA_963703655.1). Taxonomy (GTDB): domain Bacteria; phylum Actinomycetota; class Acidimicrobiia; order Acidimicrobiales; family Bog-793; genus CAVPFA01. Next base: position 630,254 of record CAVPFA010000004.1, read on the forward strand.
CCAAATATCCTTGCAGTAGACGCAGGAATTTCCCATATTCCGTCACGGTAATGCGCGAACCGAGGTGCGGATCCGTCGCCATACATGAAATTCCTAAAGGGAAACACACTTGAGGAGTAAAGGTAGCCCGCCTCGCGGAGCTCGTCCCAGAACCAGGGGGTACGACTGCCCACCGACCACGAAGGTGCTCTGAAGCCGACAACTAGCCGGCCAATAATATCCTCCAGCAGTTCCTTCGACCGTCGAGCCTGCTCCCCAAACTGTTGCTCCGTCATGTCGTAAATCAGGTCATGGGTGAAGTTGTGCGAAGCGACCTCATGTCCCGCACCGGCAAATTCGCGAACGAGACCAGGGTATCGCTTTGCCGTCTCGGCCAGAACGAAGAACGTCCCGATCGTGTTCGTATCCGACAGTAGATCGAGCAGTCGATGGCACTGATGGACGACGGAGTCGTCAAGGTTTGAAGGCTGCGGCGGTCGACCGCCGTAATTTGCGTGATACCACTCCTCGACATCCACCGTGAATACACGACCGCGAACATCTCTCGGCATTTCACATCATCCTATCGGCTGATGGCGAGCTTCCACATGCGAGGACGAAAGGCGTGGAAGGCGGTACAGACAACGGTTCCGAACGAACCTCTGAGATCGTCACTGTAGAAGTCGTCGTAATGCAGACCTGGAGCTGAGAATTCAAAGAAACTCGGCTTCAGATGTAATCGCTGCGGATTACTCAAAAAATGGAGAATGTCACCTGGCACTAGCCAACGACATCTCACGCCCACCTCGTAATCAAATTGCGGTCTAACCTCTAGCCCCATCGCAACCTGATACAGAAGGTAAGGAAAGTTGACGCCTGATACGACCGCCAATTCGAGGGATCCCCAAAAGCGAGGGTTAATCTCCATAAGTTTCGGCAGGCCATCTCGTGCATCGATCTTGAATTCGACCATCGCGACCCCGTACCACCGCAGCTCCCTCAAAAGCTCGACGGCCATCTCTAGTAGGGCGGGATCGTCCGTGGACTCTCGAAGCGTACTGGGTCCCCCGCTAACCGGGTACTCGCGGAGCCTCTTGTACGTGAAGCCCGCTACTGGCTCATGGTGCGAGTCAAAGAGCAGCGCTGCACCAAGTCCTTGGCCGGTTTGCGGCAAGCGCTCTTGCACCAAGAGCGCTGAGTGGCTGCCACTCTCGGCACGATATGCGTCTAGAAGCTCACTCCTATCATTGACATAGCGAAGGCCCCTTGACCCGGAACTGTGAGTTGGCTTGACAACGGCGGGGTATGACAACGCGTCTGAGATCGATACGAGATCCGCTTCACTACTCGGCTGATAGGTCTTCGGGGTCGCAATGCCCAGCCTGCTCGCTAGTTGGAGAGTCGCATCCTTGTCGGATGCGGTCTTCAGCGATTCGGCGTCTGGCAGCGGCAGCCGGGTGTACTTTTCGATTTCCTCCCTGTGTGCGACCATCATTTCGATCGTGCTATCTTCCATCGGTATCACCACATCGTACGACGTTCGCCTCAATTCTTCGATCAGTCGTTCGTGGTACACAGCTGACTCGCCGGGGTGAGGAAGTAACACACGGCGCGTGCAGTATCTTGAAAAGAAGGCAGTCGTCATGCGGCTGTCGCCAGTAACGGCCACGTCTATATGTTCGCGGCCAAGAGCGCGCACGGCGGACAGCGACTTCCTCCAGAGCCCGTCGGTGACGAGAACCTTCGGCACCTTATTGTGTCACGAGCATCGCCCGATGGGAGGACCGGCGCCAAGCGTCCGAGAACGGTCGGAGGGCTCGAAGCCCTCTGGCACCCCGAGCCCGACCGCGATCACGGTGTTCAACTCCTCCATTTCTACCTGCTCAACTCCAGCACAGAACCGGTCGCACAATGTCGAGGATGTTACACGCGAGGAGGAGACGGGCCGACTTGCCTTACATGCTTCGTCAACCGCGGCTGCGAGATGAGCCGGTGGCCACCCCTCAGGCAACGCCGGTCAGCGTTGGCCGATCGCCTCGTCCGGACGTCGTCGTCTGCGCCTCGGCAGCAGCCATGAGGGCCGTACCGCGACGCCGCGCGATCTTAACCGTCCTCTCCACACCAGCAGATGGCCGCGAGGCGACCCTGTCGCCGGATCGAGCGGCCGCCAAGGGTCATCCCCACCCGCGGTGTACGCGACGCCTCGGATTCCGAAAGGAGGCTCACTCCCCCCGTCGTGCGCTCTGTCCCATCCGCAGACCCTATGATTCATGAGTCTGTCCTCAAGTCGATATCGGTGATCAACATCATGGCACCAAATACGAGGGTAATAGCGGTCTTTGACTTCGATCATACGCTCATTCGTGGAAACAGTCTCCGCGATTTTCTATCTTACAGCTTTCCGCCAACCGTTCGACTATTCAAATATCTCCACATCGTCCCTCTTTATACCTTGTATCGGCTTGGCCGGTGTGAGCTTTCCGAAGTGAAGGGCAAGCTTCTCTCTGAGTTTATCGGCGGTACGACGGTGACGTCGTTTCACGCCCTGTGTGAAGAATATTGCAGTCGCCTCAACGAGCTCACTGTGCCGGAAGCGCTGAAACGACTCAAATGGCATCAAAATGCTGGTCACACGGTCGTTGTCGAGAGTGCCTCGCTCGAGGACTGGATCCGACCTTGGGCTGGTCAATACGATGTCAGCCAGGTAATCGCTACTCGACTCAAGGTCGATGCCGGACTCATATCAGGTGGCCTTGCTGGGGCCAACTGCTCCGGGCAGGAAAAAGTTAACCGTTTCCTTGCCGAGTACCCAGATCGCAACGACTACGTACTATATGTATACGGTGACGGCGCAACCGACCGAGAAATTCTGGAGCTCGCCGATCACCCTTTCCTGAAGTGCTTCAACTAGGAGGCGAAGACCCAGGTTCGATAAGCGACGTAGTTGATGCAGGCGATAACCACGATGGCGACAAACTTTGCCAGCAGATAGTACATGCCGGCCGCCGTGAGTCCGGTGACTATCGCGAGCGTTATCCCGGCATTGATTCCTAACATGATTAGGTAGCGCCCGAGACGTCGGTATGGCGTGTCCAGTGACTTGAATACCCAGACGCGTTGCCCCATGAAATTCACTGGGAGGCCCGCGGCAAAGGCGACAGCAGTCGCCGGCGCGACGGCTAGGCCAAGAATCCCGTGCAAAATATAGAGAGACACAAAGTCGACAAAAACGGTCGCCGCCCCAACGATCACGAAGCGCGTCATGGTATGCCCGCGCAACTGCACCATCCGACTGACGATCACCGGGCGCACGACCTTATCGAGTTCACTGAGACCCGTCATTGTACCAACCACCCGACCCAGCCCCTACCACCTCGGTGCAAACAAGCACGGAGCTAGGGCTAACACTCGCCGGTGCCCGCGACGGAGGTAAGTTCCCGTGAAGTGCCACGATCCGGCAGCACCCGACGCGGGGATTGCTGAGCTCCTTTGAGAACACCGTCTATCATCTGAACCTCAGGTTGTCGAAGGAGTCGAGCGTGGTGGCTGGACGAACTGAGTTAGATGGTGTTCCGAGGATTGCCATCCAACGTTCCTTGCTGCCCGAGGCTTCTCGGAGTGCGCCGGAAATCTGGCCGATAACACCACGCGACACATTCCTGCTCGAAGACGAGACCGAATGGCTCGATCCCTGACCGAGTCGACGCCGCCGACACGTGGCGCGGTCTATCACGAGTCGATTGAGCCGACTGACCTCCCAGATCCGCCTGCAGACGAATCGAATAGCGCTTTCAACAAGTGGACCCCGCTTGGCCTCGTCGCGGCGACAGTGGCCTTCAATCTCGTCGAGCTGAGAGCAGAGCGCAACTACACACCTCTGCTGAACGACGGCTCGGTGCACGCCCAGATGGTCCGCGATGCGGCGTATCAGTTCGCTCACGGGCACCTCCCACTTGACACCTGGTACCCCTTTCTCGGTCTGGGCTCGCCACAGTTCGTCCACTACCAGAGCCTCGGGGCCATCTTGACGGGAAGCATCGGCCTCCTTGTGGGGGCAGATCGCGCCTTCAGCTGGTCGCTCTATCTCCTCTTGTCCCTCTGGCCAGTGAGTATCTACTGGGCGGCACGGATCCTGGGCTGGGAACGATGGACGGCGGCCCTCGCGGCAACGTTCTCACCCTTCATCCTGAGCGCTATCGGGGTTGGTTATGAGTCGGCCGCGTACCTCTGGACCGGCTTCGGGCTGTGGTCCCAACTGTTCGCCATGTGGACGTTGCCGCTCTCGTGGGCACTGAGCTGGCAGGCCGTCAGCAAAGGACGCCATGTGCTGCCGGCGATCATCCTGACCGGACTAACCCTCGCATTTCATTTTGAGACCGGCTACCTCGCCCTTCTGCCCATCGCCTGCTGGGTCGTGCTCGAGCGAAGGACCGTCCTTGCACGCCTGCGGCGGGCCAGCGTTCTCGTCGTAGGAGTGCTGCTCGTCACGGCGTGGGTCACCGTGCCGCTCGTCCTGTTCGGCAAATGGGCCTCGGTGAACGAGTTCCTCGTGAATACGCCCGACGCCAACTCATACGGCGCTCGCCAGGTTCTGACGTGGGCGGTGACGGGTCAGATACTCGACGCCGGACGGCTGCCTATTCTCACCATTCTCGCGGGCGTCGGCATCGTGTATTGTCTCGTCTCCTGGAGGAAGGACGAGCGTTCTCGGGCGCTTCTAGCCGTGCTCGCCCTGAGTCTCGTTCTCTTCTTCGGACGGCCAACCCTCGGACCGCTCATCGATCTGCTCCCGGGCAGCAAGGACCTCTTCCTGCGGCGGTTCATCATCGGCGTCCAGCTCGCAGGCGTCCTGCTGGCCGGTGTCGGCGCGACGACGCTCTGCCAGTTCGCATGCCAGGCGACACGACGAACCTTCCTTCACTTTTCGACAAAGCGCGCTGCTCGCTTGACCATTGCCGGTCGTGTCGCCCTCGGCGCAGCCCTCGTCGTCGCCCTCGCTCCTGGGTGGAGCCAGGCCGCATCCTACGACTCGCTCGACGCGGGCAACCTTGCCTATCAGCAGAACCAAGACGTGAGGGCAGGGTCCCAGATCGCTGTTCTCGTGGAACGAATGCAGGATCTCGGTCCTGGGCGCGTCTATGCGGGCCTGCCCTCTCCGAGTTGGGGATCATCCTTCACCGTCGGAGCGATTCCGGTCTTCAAGTACCTATCGAACCTTGATCTCGACGTCGTCGGGTACACGCTTCGTACTGCCTCGTTGATGACCGACCCCGAGGCGTACTTCGACGAGTCCAATCCGGGCGATTACTCATTGTTCGGGATCCGCTACCTAGTCCTTCCCTCAGGCAGGGTCCCCGTCCCGATCGCGAGGTTCCTGGTTCAAAGTGGCAATTACCTTCTCTACGAGCTGCCAAACGTGAGCTACGTGCAGGTCGTCCAGACGACCGCTCCGATCACTGCCAACCGCACGAACATCGGTATCCGGTCCGTTCAGTTTCTGGACTCCGAGCTCCCCGGCGAAGGCATCTATCCAACGGTCGCATTCGATGGAGCCGCAGCGGAGACGCCGACAATGAGCAGCGGATCCCCAATCCTCAGCCCCCCCGGGACCGTCGTCTCCGAGGGCGACGACCTCCAGGACGGTGAAGTCAGCGCGATCGTCGCAACTTCCCGAACGGCAGTTGTCGTCCTGAAGGTCTCTTTCGACCCAGGCTGGACCGCGACGATCAACGGGATCCAAGTCCGCCCTTACATGGTCGCGCCCGCAATGGTCGCCGTGACGGTCGGCCCAGGACGCCACGTCATCGTCTTTCGTTACCAGGGGTTCTCCCGCTACCCGTGGCTGTTTGCACTAGCGGCGCTAACGCTACTCGGCTTCCTCTTCGCTCCATATGCATCGAGCTGGTTGCCCAGGCCCCGAAAGGGTTTCCCGCGGCAGATTCGCATTCTGCACCGAGGCCCGCGGAGCGCGTGACCACCGCGTGTGGCATGGGCGGTTCAGGCAAACTGTCAGTACGGAGGCTCTCTCGCTTGCTCGGGCGGCCAACGGTCCTTCCTCAACCCACGGATCCGGGCAGCCCTTTGTCGTGTAAGTACACGTAGGTTCCCGACCGACCGAGAACCAACACGTAGTGGTCGCCGAACCAGCTCACGAGCGAACGGTCCCATGGAAGGAAGTCCGACTCGGGTCGGGCACCCAGAGCACCACGTATTGCGCAGCCTTTCACCAGCACGACTCGCCTTGATCCGATGACGCGGGACGGGATCGCCCCCGACTTGACCAACTCTGAGAATCGTGTTCGACCCAGGTCGATGCGCCTCGCGGCTTCGACCACACTGACTGCAATTCGACCACACTGACTGCAATCTCGTCGGACATTCCGTCCTCCTTCCTCGTGGTCGTCCCATGTGGATCCGACCGGGACCGCAGGCTGCCCGCTAGGTAGTTGCGAGGGGGGCACGGGCTGCGAGCTGCCCTGGAGCAGGACGGTCAGCGTCAGCAACAGAGGCGTTCGGTACGATTCGGGCATGGCAAACAAGGCGTCCCGGGGTGCCGCGTCACGGCCGCCGACGTGGTCGGAGGTCGGCCATCGGAACGCGGGGTTCTCCGAGACCGTGCGGGCGCTCAGGTTCGCCGTTTCGTGGGGCATCGCTGCCGCGATGCTGGGAAAGGAACCGGAGACGGTGGACGAGTATGCGACGGTCATTGGGGTGAGCCGGGCGAAAGCCTTTCGAGACCAGCAGGCGTTCCGCAGGGCGTTCCCCACCGAGACCACGCCCGCTCGAATGAACCGGGCGAGCCAAGCCCAGGAGCGCTACGCCGAGATGACGCGGCACACCCTGGACCCGAACCTCGTAGGCCCCTACGCCTTCACGCTCGGCGCAGCTCCGGCCGACGTCTAGTTCGCCTGGGCACCTCGAAGAGAAGGAGCCCGCGCAGATCTTCTGGAGTTGCAGTCCACGGTCTGCAGACTATAGACTGTAGCGGTGGAGGCCGCCGCCCGGACAACGTGGGGACGCGCTTGCTCGATCCGGGCCGCCCAGGAACCCCCTCCGAAACCACATCGGCCCGCTCGTCGAGTCCGGGTCGCCGAGGCCGTGTACCAGGGTGTCGATGCCCGGACCGGAAGGCCGCTGGTGGACAAGTTCGAGTTCACCTACCGCGATTCCTCGGGTCGCCAGATCTGGAAGACAGCAAAGGGGTCCTCGAAGGGTGACGCCAAGGCGGAGCGTGCCGAAGTCGTCGGGCGGCTCCACCGGGGCGAGCGACTCGAAGCAACGGCTCGAATCGTCAGCGATGCGGCGCGGCTCTGGCTGGAGCGAGGGACGGGCACTGCTGGCCAGTGGGAAGACGAGACACGCGTCCGCTACGAGCGGGTTGTGAGGACGGCGATCTTGAAGTCCCCGGACCGGTCGGGGCCAGCGCTCGGGACCGTGCGGCTGCGGGATCTGACCGTCGACCAGGTTGCAGGGTGGTCGAGGGTGAACGAGCGGGTGCTCGCGCCCACGACCGCTGCGATGGCGCTCCGGTGCTTGGGGCAGATCTGCCGGTTGGCCGTGCGTCGAGGCTGGCTGGGCGAAGATCCCGTGGCCAGGCTTGAGCGCGGGGAGAAGCCACACTGGCAGACAAGACCTGTTGCCATCTTGGCCGGGACCGACCTCGGGAGGTTCCTCGCCGAGGCACGCCAGTACCGGCCGCTGTTCGAGTTCCTCGCCTTCACGGGCATGAGGATCGGCGAGGCGCTGGGCTTCTTGTGGGAGGAGGTCGACCTCGACAACGGGCTCGTGCGGGTGAAAAGGCAGTTGTCGCGTAAACGGGCGCTGAAGGGACCGAAGACCTCGGCCGGGGTGCGGGAGGTCGTGCTCGCTCCGGGGGTCGTCGAGCTGCTGGAGGACCTGGGAGGACGAGCGCCGGGTGCTCACGGGTTCGTGTTCCACACCGATTCGGGCCGCTACATCGACTACATGGCCGCGCACGGAGGGTTCCACCGGACCCTCGCCCGGTCCGGGCTCGTGACCGGGGGCGCTTTTCGCCGCACGCGTTGCGCCATGGGTATGCCTCGATGCTCATCGCCGAGGGGCTGGACGTCGTGTTCGTCGCCCGCCAGCTCGGGCAGAAGAACCCGACGACGACGTTGACCACCTACGCGCACCTGTTCGAGAAGGCCGACCACGCGAGGGCGGCCCGGCGGGCGGTGGAAGCGGCGCATCAGGCGATGGGGCGTAGGCCTGCCGCCTGAGCGGTGAGGGCCGTATCACAATTCGGGGAGGCCCAAGTTGCCATCTCGGCTGGCCGGGATTGAGGCCTTGGGGTTCATCGGCGGGATCGTGGTCTAGGGAGCCGGTGACGGGATCGGACCGGCCGGTCGCAGCCGGGGAGCGAAGCTGTGGCGGAAGGCTGGCGTCGGGTTGTCACCAACATTGGCGGAGTTTGGGGAGGTCGTCGCGTCGTCTGAGCGAGGCGTCCCGCGTGGTAACGGCGATGGAAACAACCGAGCGCAAAACCGGGTCGAGACAGCACGAAGGGGAGGCCCCTCCGGGACCTCCCCTTCGCGTAGCTCACAACTTGTCAGTTGCTGTGGTGACCTCGTTACTGCTGGTGCGAGGTCGGACACTCGCCGGTTAGTGAGGTATGACCTGAAGTTGTGGATCGCCCACCCGTTCGAGGGCGCGGCGTACCTTCCTTCTTGACCAAAGAAGAAGAGCGCCGGAGTTTCGAGCTCCGGCGAGGAAGGAACGCCAATGTTGAGCGTAGTGATCAACGGCGACGCGCGTGAGGACGTTGCGTCGATGCTGGACGAGATCTGCAGGTACGGAGCGCGCCAGATGCTGGCGGTCGCGCTCGAGGCCGAGGTGGATGACTACGTCGAGAGCCACGCCAGCGTGCTCGACGACGATGGCCACCGCCTCGTGGTGCGCAACGGACACGCTCGGCGCCGAAGGGTGACGACCTCTGCTGGAGCCATCGAGATCGAGGCACCGCGCGTCGACGACCGCCGGGTCGACCCCGAGAGCGGGGACAAGATGCGGTTCAAGTCCTCGATCGTGCCTCCGTGGTGTCGAACCTCGCCGAAGGTGACCGAGGTGCTGCCGTTGTTGTACCTGCACGGGTTGTCGACCAAGGACTTCGTCCCGGCTCTCGAGGGGTTCTTCGGCTCGGCGGCCGGGCTCTCGGCCTCTGCTATCGGGCGACTCTGTGTGGCCTGGCAGGCCGAGCACGAGTCGTTCATGAAGCGGTCCCTTGCTGATCGGGACTTCGTCTATGTCTGGGTCGACGGCGTGGTGCGCCACGAGGCGCCGCATGACCGGGTGGGAAGAAAGGACCACCTGTGGCCTGTCGCAGCAGGCCGCTGAAGCTGGAGGCAGCCTGACCCTGGAGGCGCAGGGGAAGGTGGGAGCAGCCTCGACAACGACGAGACGGACCGGCACTGCCAGACGGTCCGGGTTCGGCAAGCGAGACGAGAAGGTGCAATAGGGATGAACCAGTGGTGGAACCCCCTCAAGCGAGAGACACCGGCTCCAACCTGGCGGATATGGGCCGGGCAGCAGCGAACCGGGAGCCCGATGTACCCGGGCGAGCGGACTGTCGTCGGCACAAGTGCTGTCGGCGACGGGGCCACGAGGAAGGCCTGCGGCGTACTCGTTGCAAGGCTGCAGGGGAATAGCTGGGCACCACCCTCGTCGACCGGTCAGCGGTGAACGTGGGAACCATCTCGGGGCCGCCCTCCCCGTCGACCAGCCAGGTCGGCGGCGGGCAGGCTCGTCGTCAGCTGTCGGCCTCGAGATGGGGCGGAGTCCTCGTAGTAGTCCGAGGTCGGGAAAGCCGACCACATGGCGAAGGAGGACAGCGAGACCGCAGTGGAGGAACTGGCACGCCAGGAGGTCGCCGGTGAATACAGGCGCACCGTGGCCAGAGGCGAAGGACGCCTCGGTGCGGGTACTGGGCATCCAGACGAAGCTGCATCAGTGGGCTGCCGACTCCCCGAACCGTCGGTTCTGCGACCTCTACAACCTCGTCATCGACCCGGCCGTCCTCTTTGAGGCGTGGCGCCGGGTCCGGGGCAACAGGGGCAGCCGCTCGGCAGGCGTGGACGGCCAGACTGCTTACTACGTCGAGACCGAGCGAGGCACCGAGGCCTTCCTCGGCGACCTGTGGGATGACTTGAAGGCCCGCAGGTTCCAGCCCCTCCCCGTCCGGGAGCGGATGATTCCAAAGGCGTCGGGCAAGCTCCGCCGCCTCGGCATCCCGACCGTGCGGGACCGGGTGGTGCAAGCCGCCCTCAAGCTGGTGCTCGAGCCGATCTTCGAGGCGGACTTTAAGCCGTGTTCTTATGGCTTCCGCCCGAAGCGCCGGGCGCAGGATGCGATCGCCGAGATCCACTTCCTCTGCTCCCGCTCCTACGAGTGGGTGCTCGAAGGCGATATCACGGCATGCTTCGACGAGATCGACCACACGGCGCTGATGGACCGGGTGCGCGATCGGATCGGGGACAAGCGTGTCCTCGCGCTCGTGAAGGCGTTCCTCAAGTCCGGCGTCCTCTCTGAGGACGGCGCCGAAAGGGACACGATCGCCGGCACTCCCCAGGGGGGCATTCTCTCCCCGCTGCTCGCCAATATCGCTCTCTCGGTCCTCGACGAGCACTTTGTCGAGGCCTGGGAGCGCTTTGGTGGCACCTCGGCCAAGCGACAACAGCACCGGCGCAAGGGGCTCCCGACCTACCGTCTCGTCCGTTATGCGGACGACTTCGTGGTGGTCGTGGCAGGCACCAACACCGATGCCGAAGCGCTGCAAGTCGAAGTCGCAGCGGTCCTCTCCGCCGTCGGGCTTCGCCTCTCGGAGGAGAAGACGAGGATCGTCCACATCGACGAGGGTTTCGACTTCCTGGGCTTCCGCATCCAGCGGCAGACCAAGCGAGGCACGAAGAAGCGCTTCGTCTACACCTACCCTTCGAAGAAGTCGCTGGCTTCGGTGAAGGCGAAGGTGCGGAGCGCAACGAAGGGGTCGACGGACCAGTCGCTCACCATCGTCTTGCACCGGCTCAACCCGGTGCTTCGAGGATGGACCAACTACTTTCGATACGGCGCGTCGAAGGCGACGTTCAACTATCTCCGAGCGTTCACGTGGCGCCGGGTGATTTGCTGGATTCGCCATAAGCATGGCCGCATCTCATGGAAGCAGCTCCGCCGCCACTACCTCTCGGGGTGGTGGCCGACGGAGGGCGAGGTGATGCTTTTCAACCCAGGCGGCGTGCGGGTGACCCGCTACGTCTACCGGGCGGACCGCATCCCGACGCCGTGGGCGACCGTGCCGGAACGGACCGCCGCGTAGCTCGCTGCATGGGCTCGTGGAGAGCCGGATGCGGTGCAAGCCGCACGTCCGGTTCGGAGGGGCGGGCCGAGGAAACGACCGGTCGAGATACCGGCACCGCGCCTCGGTCCGACCCCTACCACTTCAACGTTCGTCTCGAAGAGGCCCGCCTGTGCGCTCTTGTCGTGGTGGGAGTTCGCCAGGACGGCCACAAGGAGCTCGTCGCGATCGGAGAGGGACACCGGGAGTCCGCGGACGCCTGGCAGGCGATGCTTCGCGACCTGCGCCACCGCGGCATGAAAGCCCCGATGGTGGCCGTCGGTGACGGGGCCCTGGGGTTCTGGAAGGCGCTACGTCTCGTCTTCCCAGAGACCCACGAGCAGCGCGACTGGTTCCACAAGGCGGCGAACGTTCTCGGAGCGCTGCCTGCATCGATCAAGCCGCTCGCGAAGAAGCTCTTGTCTGAGATCCGTGACGCCGAGGACAAAGAGCACGCACGCATTGGCGCTCAGGCCTTCTGCCACGAGCTGGGCGGCAAATGGCCGAAGGCGACCGCCAAGATCACCGACGATCTCGACGAGCTCCTCACGTTCTATGACTTCCCGCTCGAGCACTGGATCCACTTGAAGACCTCGAACCCGATCGAGTCGACCTTCTCGACGGTCCGGCTCCGGACGCGGGTCACAAAAGGCCCGGGATCCAAAGCGGCCGGTCTCGCCATGGCCTTCAAACTCATGGAAGCTGCCGAGGAGCGCTGGCGCTCGGTGAATGCTCCGCACCTCGTCGCACTCGTGCGCGCCGGCGCCAAGTTCGAAAAGGGGGTGATGGTCGAGCGCGCCAAGCTGTCCGATCAGGAAGCCGCCGCGTGATCATCGGGAAGGGCTATCCACAACTCTTGACGATTCCTCCCGGTTAGTTGGCGGGCATGGCAATCCAGTTGACGGTCACGCCGCCCGAGGGAGCGGTGATAGCGGTGCCGCTGTCGTTGTCACTGTTGATCACGAACGTCGTCGCTGTCTTGCCTGTGATCACAAGGATCGGCACCGTGGAGCTGCTGCTGCCCCAAGCACCGGCCTGAGTGAACGTGGCTGTAACGCTGTAGGTCGTTGGGCTACCCGTGAAGGCGCTGCTCATCGTGACGGTTACGCTGCTAGCTCCCGAGGCGATGGTGGCTGAGCCCGCGCGCCACTGAGTGAAGGTCGGGCCGGTAGAACCCGTGGGGCCGGTTGCGCCGGTGCCCGTGGGGCCGGTTGCGCCGGTTGCGCCGGTGCCCGTCGGGCCGGTGGGGCCGGTTGCGCCGGTGCCCGTCGGACCGCTCGGACCGGTCGCACCCTGAACTCCGCCGTCACTGACCGTGGAGCCCGAAGCGATCGTGCCGCTCCCGTTACCGGTGTAGCCCAGGTTCTTGACCGTCAACGAGTTCGTCCCGCCGCCAGCGGTGATCTGGTAGTAGCCCGCACCGCCGCCGATGAAGAGGATCTCGTTGTTAGCCGTCCAGGCGCCGTTGGCCACGGTGATCGGGACGGTGGAACCAGACGCCGGGGCCGTAAAGCTCGCGGTGGTCGTGGTGTAGCCGTTTGCTCCAGCTGTGCCCTGCGGACCGGTAGGACCTGTCGAGCCGGTAGGACCTGTGGCACCAGTGGCTCCGTTGTTGCCGTTGTTGCCAGTCGGGCCGGTAGGACCAGTGGCACCGGTGGCGCCGTTGTTCCCGTTGTTGCCAGTCGGGCCGGTAGCACCAGTGGCTCCGTTGTTGCCGTTGTTGCCAGTCGGGCCGGTAGGACCAGTGGCACCGGTGGCGCCGTTGTTCCCGTTGTTGCCAGTCGGGCCGGTAGCACCAGTGGCTCCGTTGTTGCCGTTGTTGCCAGTCGGGCCGGTAGGACCAGTGGCACCGGTGGCGCCGTTGTTCCCGGTCGACCCCGTCGCTCCGGTGGCACCCGTGTTACCAGTTGCGCCAGTCGCTCCGGTGTTACCCGTCGCTCCGGTGGCACCCGTGGCCCCGGTCGGTCCGGTCGGACCCGTGGGGCCGGTTGCGCCAGTAGCACCCGTGGCACCAGTCGCCCCGGTGTTACCCGTTGCTCCGGTGGCACCCGTGTTACCCGTCGCTCCGGTGGCACCCGTGTTACCCGTCGCTCCGGTGGCACCGGTGTTACCCGTTGCGCCAGTCGCTCCGGTGTTACCCGTCGCTCCAGTGGCACCCGTGGCCCCGGTCGGTCCGGTCGGACCTGTGGGGCCGGTTGCGCCAGTAGCACCCGTCGCGCCACTCGCTCCGGTGGCACCCGTGTTACCCGTTGCTCCGGTCGCTCCGGTGTTGCCAGTTGCGCCAGTCGCCCCCGTGTTACCAGTTGCGCCAGTCGCCCCGGTGTTGCCAGTTGCGCCAGTCGCCCCGGTGTTACCCGTTGCTCCGGTCGCACCGGTGGCTCCGGTCGGTCCGGTCGGACCCGTGGGGCCGGTTGCGCCAGTAGCACCCGTCGCACCAGTCGCGCCGGTGGCACCGGTGTTACCCGTTGCTCCGGTCGCTCCGGTGTTGCCAGTTGCGCCAGTCGCCCCCGTGTTGCCAGTTGCGCCAGTCGCCCCGGTGTTACCCGTTGCTCCGGTCGCACCGGTGTTGCCCGTGGCTCCGGTGGCACCCGTGTTACCAGTTGCGCCAGTCGCCCCGGTGTTACCAGTTGCGCCAGTCGCCCCGGTGTTGCCAGTTGCGCCAGTCGCTCCGGTGTTGCCAGTTGCGCCAGTCGCTCCGGTGTTGCCCGTGGCTCCCGTGGCACCCGTCGCCCCGGTCGGTCCCGTGGGGCCGGTTGCGCCAGTAGCACCCGTGGCACCAGTCGCTCCGGTGTTACCCGTCGCTCCAGTGGCACCCGTGTTACCCGTTGCGCCAGTCGCTCCGGTGTTACCCGTCGCTCCGGTGGCCCCGGTGTTACCCGTTGCGCCAGTCGCTCCGGTGTTACCCGTCGCTCCGGTGGCACCCGTGTTACCCGTTGCGCCAGTCGCCCCGGTGTTGCCCGTGGCTCCGGTGGCCCCGGTCGGTCCGGTCGGACCCGTGGGGCCGGTTGCGCCAGTAGCACCCGTGGCACCAGTCGCTCCGGTGTTACCCGTCGCTCCGGTGGCACCCGTGTTACCCGTTGCGCCAGTCGCTCCGGTGTTGCCTGTCGCCCCGGTGGCACCTGTGTTACCCGTCGCTCCGGTGGCCCCGGTGTTACCCGTCGCTCCGGTGGCACCCGTGTTACCCGTTGCGCCAGTCGCTCCGGTGTTACCCGTCGCTCCGGTGGCACCCGTGTTACCCGTTGCGCCAGTCGCCCCGGTCGGTCCGTTCGGACCCGTGGGGCCGGTTGCGCCCGTAGCTCCCGTGGAGCCAGTCGCCCCGTTGTTGCCCGTTGCCCCGGTCGCCCCGTTGTTGCCCGTTGCCCCGGTCGCCCCGTTGTTGCCCGTTGCCCCGGTCGCCCCGTTGTTGCCCGTTGCTCCGGTCGCCCCGTTGTTGCCCGTTGCCCCGGTCGCCCCGTTGTTGCCCGTTGCCCCGGTCGCCCCGTTGTTGCCCGTTGCTCCGGTCGCCCCGTTGTTGCCCGTCTGCCCGGTCGCGCCTGTGGCTCCAGTAGCGCCGGTAGCACCCTTTGCTCCCCCTGTACCGGTCGGCCCGGTCGGACCGGTCGGACCGGTGGAGCCCGTGGCTCCGGTGGAACCCGTTGCACCGGTCGCGCCAGTGGCACCCTTACCGGTAGCGCCTGTGGCTCCAGTGGCACCGGTCGCGCCAGTAGCACCCGTGGCACCCTTACCGGTAGCGCCTGTCGCTCCAGTGGCACCGGTAGCGCCTGTGGCACCGGTCGGGCCGTTCGGGCCGGTGATCTCTATGACCTGCGTGCCCGAGGAGACGTGGCCGTCGTTGGTTTGGTCCAGATTCTCAGCCGAGATCTCGGTGCTACTGATAACGGACTCGACTTCGTACAAACCGACGTTGGGGTCGTCCGGGCCGATAGCGAGGATCATGCCAACCGCCATGTGGGTGCTGCTGGCGACGTAGATGTTCACATCGGTTCCGACATCCGGGATGGTGAAAGTTTTCGTGGTGGTCGTCGAGGGCTGTGTTGCCGCCCCTGCGACAGTTGCAGTTACCGCGAGAAAGCCGACGGCCGACGCTGCGAGCATGACGGCTCCGAACGCCGCCGCAGTGCGCCCCTTGAAAGTCATCCGACCGCCCTTTCGACACGCGGTGTAGGTGTCGCTGCGCTTTGCCATCACTGATCTCCTCCGAACGCGGAAACAAACGGCCCCTGGGCCGCAGAAATCGATGGATCAATCTGAATTGGGATTTCGGCGATACCTTCACCGGGCGCGCGAGTACGCACGACCCCGGTGCTTTCAAGTTGGACACGACCTAACGGCTCAGCTACCTCTCGTGTCCCGAGTGCAATCTGCGTCATACCCTGCCCCTATCGCTCGCAGTTACGGAATAAATATCTGTCTGCCGAGCAAGGACGGGTTCGCTATTCGCTCCTCCCAGCCCAAAGCGACCACATACGGACTGGGGATCAACGCTTCCCTCGCAAGAAGGAACATTGCCATGGGCGAAGAAGGATGTCAAGTGGCGGGTCGAATGGGCTCCTTGTGCCTCATCTGTTGTTCCTGCGTCCTGACGTGTCAGTTGGGGCAATCGGTCGACTCCTCCTCCAACAGTCAATGCAGCCATTCGACGACCGACCGCGCAGCGCCCGCGACGCTTTGGATTTTTGGCTCCGAAGGCGACAACCCATCCGGACCCGTCGTGCTCTACTGCGAAAAGGCCACTATCAAGGCCTTTCTTCCCCTCTGAGCCAGGCGACCTCTGGCCGCTCCGGTTGGCTTGCCGCCTCGACCTGCATCGGTGGCTGGGTGCGTAAGAAACGCGATCTGAGGTGCAATACCTTGGTCCGAGGTCCCTCGCGTCGATGTCCATGCGACTGCCGACCCGGGACTTTCTGGGTCCGACATGTTGTCACTCTATGTGGTTGGATGACCACTATTTGTGCCCCGAGCCTTAACGCTCTGGCCCGAAGATCAACTTGATGATGGGTGTCTCCGAAACCCAGGGCGACCGGATGAGCTCGTGCGGGACCGTGACCGGCTTGTCGACGACACGCGCCCGGTCGACCTCGAGCGTGTTGGCGATCACTGAAAGTCGCGTTCTGTGATCACGCGCTTTCGCGATCGGCGATCATCGAAATTCGCGGTCGGCTGAGTCCCGGGCCGGCGATTTAAGGTTAGCGGTCCCTCCTCTCTCCGTCCTTCGAAGGTGTCTTCGAGGTTGCCGTTGCGAGCGCCTGGTGCTCTCGCATGCGCCAGGACTGCCCTTTGATGTTGAAGACGATCGCCCGGTGCATTAGACGGTCGAGGATCGCCGCTGCGACGACAGGATCTCCGAGGATCTCCCCCCATTCGGGCAGCCCGCGATTGGTCGTGACGATCGTCGAGTGACCGACCTCGTAACGGCGGTTCACGACCTGGAACAAGGCGGTCGCCTCGGCTCGTCCCATCGGGATCAGGCCCACGTCGTCGATGACGAGGACCGAGGGTGCGACGTAGGTCCGGAGCTTGTGGTTGAAGGTCCCTTCCAACAACGCGTGGCCGAGGTTGCGCACCATCTCGTCCGCGGAGCTGAAGTAGCCGCGATAGCCGGCCTCGACGGCCAAGATGGCGAGCGCCGTCGCCAGGTGCGATTTGCCGCACCCGGGCTGGCCGAGGAACAGGATCGGCCTTCCCTCGGTCACAAAGCGCAGCGTCACGAGGTCCATGACGAGCTTTTTGTCGACCGACGGCTGGAAGGAGAAGTCGAACTCCTCGATCGTCTTGCGTCCCGGGAAGCGGGCGAAGCGAAGGCGCGCCGCCAGGCGCCGGTTACGCGTCGCCCGGGCTTGTTCGGAGATGACCCGCTCGAGGTAGACCACCGGCGGCCAGTCGCTTGCCAGGGCCTCCTCGGCCAGGGTGGCGAAGCATTCGGCCGCGGCGTCGAGGCCGAGATAGCCGAGGTCGTCCTTCAGTCGCTCATAGGGCGAGGCGCTCGTCATCGGTAACCCCCGTCGAGGTCGTAACGGGAGAGGTCGACCGCTGCCACCGCGTAGTCGGTGGCTTTGGTCACACTGCGCTCGAGGACCCGAACGCGCCGCCGCACCGGGAGATGGCGGCCGAGAGCTTCGGCCTCGGCAGCTCTGCGGTGGACCGGGTCCCAGATCGTGCCCGTGCCGGGAAGGCCAACCCGGTGCAGCGCCACGCGCCGTCCGGCAAGGCGGATCTCGAGCACGTCTTCGCCGAGCGGCGAACGGCACTCGACGAGCTGGCCCAAAGCGTCCGGCGGGACCGAGTAGGAGACGCCTCGCCATTCGACGAGGGGAAGCACAGGATGCACCCGTCGTGGCTCGACATAGGCGGCGTCAAAGCGCACCCGCGGGAGCACGGCCATCATCGGGCCCTCGAGCGGCAGCCGTTCGATCGGAGGCACGCCGGTCGTGCGATGGGGCCGATTGTGTACCCGGGTCGCAAGGAAGCTCTCGCCGCGGGAGTTCACCTCGGCGATGCTGCTCGGTGGGTCCAAGACGAGCTCTTCCAAGAAGCTCTCCTTCAGGTCCCGGAAGGGGCGCTCGATCTTGCCCTTGCGCTTGGCGTCCCTCGGGGCACAGAACACCATTGCCGTGCCGTGCAGGCGGGCGAAGTCGAGCACGGGCGAGTGCAGCACAAAGCGCCTCCCGCGAGAGCTTCCGAGGGCGCCCATCCTGTCGGTGCGCGAGAAGTAGGGCACGCCACCGGCGGCCTCGTAGAACGAGGCGAGGCCCTCCAAGGTGTGGTTCTGGTCGATCGAGGGGGCGAACCACCACTTGCGCCAGCGCGACCACGAGAGGATCGCCCCGAAGCAGTGGAGCTCGCCGAGGCCGAAGAGCTCACCGAAGTCGCGGCAGTCCGACCAGTCGAACTGACATTCTTATGCGGCGTCCGGAAATATGCGGCGTGGAGTGCTGAAAGGCAGTGTTGTGGCTGGCCGGGCCAGTGTGATCTTCTGACGGAGTCCGCATAATCGCGGACGTCTGCGGAGGCCCAAGCTTCTTCCTTCTGGAGTTCCCGAGAGGAGGAAGCAATGGTGATCGAGGGACCGCTGGCGCCGTGGGCGACCGGCATTGCCGGTCAGTTGAAGACATTGGGGTATTCACAATCGACGGCGTCGAAGCACATGAAGCTTGTCGGGAGACTGAGCAGGTTCCTGCACCAGCGGGGGCTGGCGGCCAGCGAGCTCAGCGCCGAGGTGGTGGAGGAGTTCTTCTCGGACCTTCATGCACACCACGGATCGTCCTGGCCGACCTCCAAGGCGTTCGTGTGGCTGGTCGAGTACCTGAGGGAAGTTGGCGTGACGCCCGAGCCAACTCCGCCTTTGCCGCAGTCCTCGGAGGGGTTGCTGGTCGACCGATATCGGCAGTATCTACTGGACGAGCGGGGTCTTGCGCGAAGACGGTGATCGCTCGCGAGCAGACCGCGCAGTTGTTGTTGGCGGAGCACTCAGGCCGTGAGCTCCGCGATCTCGATGCGAGCGACGTCAGCAGGTTCGTGACCCGCCAATGCCGTCATTTGAGCCCACGGTCAGCTGAGCGTCTGGTCAACGGACTGCGATCGTTCCTGCGATTCGCATTGGTCGAAGGGCTGATCACCGCGCCCTTGGCGAGCGTGGTGCCGTCCGTGGCGCGATGGAGCGGCACCAGCCTGCCGCGAGGCCTTGGGAGCGCGCAGGTTGCGGCGCTGTTGGCGAGCTGTGATCGACGCCGTGCGATCGGCAGGCGTGATTACGCAATCTTGGTGCTGCTCGCCCGCCTCGGACTACGAGCCGCCGAGGTCTCCGCCCTCCGCCTCGACGACATCGACTGGAGGACAGGGGTGATCGTGGTGCGCGGCAAGGGACGCACCGAGGAGCAGCTGCCCCTGCCGTCCGACGTGGGCGCAGCGGTCGCCGCATACCTGCGCCGAGGCCGACCCCGGCGTCCCGAGCGGGAGGTGTTCTTACGCGCGATCGCCCCGATGCGCGGGCTCGCCCCGCAAGGGGTGAGCGAGGTGGTGCGCGCTGCGAGCGAGCGGGCTGGGCTCGGAAGCTTCGGGGCCCATCGTCTGCGCCACACCGCGGGGACCGAGATGCTGCGCGCCGGAGCGTCGCTTTCGGAGGTGGCTCAGGTCCTGCGTCACCGCAGCGTTGCCAGCACGGTCATCTACGCCAAGGTCGACCATCTCGCATTGCGCGAACTCGCGATGCCGTGGCCGGGGGCCGAGCGATGAACGACTTCTCTTCCATCGCTGCCGACTATCTGGCCACTCGACGGGCCATGGGCTACAAGCTCACCGAGGACGGCCGTCTGCTCAGACACTTCGTCGCCCACCTCGAGGCATCTGACGCGAAGCACCTGACGATTGCGGACGCTCTGGCGTGGGCCAAGCAGCCTCCAGACGCTTCCCCCTGTGGTGGACGGCCAAGCTGCGGGTGGCTCGCGGCTTCGCCCGCTACCTCGTCGCTCTCGACCCTGCGACCGAAGTCCCACCGGTCGGGCTCATCCGCGAGCCAAGCCACCGGATCGTGCCCTACATCTACTCCGACGAGGACATCGACCGGCTGATGGCGGCGGCCGGACGCCTTCCCACAGAGCACCGAGCCGACACCTACCGGACCGTGATCGGGCTCCTCTCGGTCACCGGCATGAGGGTGGGCGAGGCCGTCCGTCTCGATCGGAACGATGTCGACCTCGACCAAGGGCTGCTCACCATCCGCAATTCGAAGTTCGGGAAATCACGGCAGTTGCCGCTACACCCGACGACGGTGGGAGCGCTCGCCGCCTACGCACGCCGGAGAGACCAGCGACGGCTCAGTCCGAAGTCACCGAGCTTCTTCACTTCGACAACGGGAACGCGGTTGCTGCGCGACAACGTGAGCACCGTCGGTTCCTGCCTCGTGCGCGACGCCGGGCTCATTGATTCGGGTCGAGGCCGAAGGCCAAGGCTTCACGACCTGAGACACGCTTTTGCGGTTCGGTGCGTGATCAGCTGGTATCGCGACGGCCTCGATGTCGAACGTCGCCTGCCGCTGCTGTCCACCTTCTTGGGCCACGTCATGCCGGCCACGACCTACTGGTATCTGACCGGCGTTCCGGAACTGCTCGAACTCGTCGTCGATCGAGTCGAAACGCTCGCGGAGGCGAAGCGATGAGCGCGCTGGCACCGCTGCTCGAGGCCTTCTTCACCGAGCGGTTGATCGGCCAGCGTGAGGCGAGCCATCACACAGTGGCCGCCTACCGGGATGCGTTTTGCCTCCTGCTGCGCTTTGCCCAGCGCCACACCGGCAGGGCACCACACGAGCTCACGCTCGAGGACCTCGACGCCCAGCTCATCGGGGCGTTCCTCAACCACCTGGAGACAGAACGAGCCGTGAGTGTCCGGACACGCAACGCCAGATTGACTGCCATCCGCTCGCTGTTCCATTTCGCCGCCTACCGTCATCCTGAGCACGCCGCGTTGATCCAACGGGTGCTCGCCATCCCGCCAAAACGGACCGACAGGGCCCTCGTCACCTATCTCACCGAAGACGAGATGAAGGCACTGCTGGACGCGCCGGACTGCTCGAGCTGGATCGGACGGCGGGACCATGCCCTCTTGGTGCTCGCGCTAGAGACGGGACTGCGCGTCAGCGAGCTCAGCGGACTCACCTGCGCGGCCGTAGTTCTCGGCACCGGGGCCCACGTGCGCTGCCACGGCAAGGGGCGCAAGGAGCGGATAACCCCACTGCGCAAAGAGACCCGGGGCGCTCCTCCGCGCCTGGCTCGACGAACGCGGGGCCGCACCTTCGGATCCGCTATTTCCGGGGCCGAGGGGTGGACCGCTGAGCCGCGACGCTATCCGTCGTCTCGTCGAGCGACACGTCGCCGCTGCCGCTGCCGTCTGCCCGTCCCTCTCAGGCAAGGATGTTTCTCCACACGTGCTGAGACACAGCTGCGCGATGAACCTTCTGCGTCACGGAGTCGACACGGCCACCATCGCTCTCTGGCTCGGACACGAGGACATCCGCACAACCTACGGCGTTTACCTCCACGCCGACCTCGGCCTCAAGGAAAATGCCCTCGCTAAGACCGCACCACCGCGTACGCGGTCGGGCCGATACCGCCCACCCGACGCGCTTCTCGCGTTCCTAGAAGCCCTGTGAATATGCGGCGTGGAGGAGCCCCTCGGCCAGCCACAACACTGCCTTTCAGCACTCCACGCCGCATATTTCCGGACGCCGCATAAGAATGTCTATGTGGAATTCCACATATACATTCCTCACCGGGTGCGGTCTCGATCGGCACCGAGGCCTTGTTGGCGCGCCGGAAGCGTGGACCTCGTAGTGCCCGGATGTAGCGCGAGACGGTCGGATAACTCCCTTCGAAGCCCTCGGCGGAGATGATCGCGAAGACGCTCGTGGCCAACAGGCGCGGGTTTGCCTCGAGCAGGGCTTTGACGCGATCCGACCAGAAGTGGTCAATCACAAGCTCGCTCCGATCGGTCTCACGGGCAGGCGGCGGACCGCCGTCTTTTATCCAGCGCGAGATGGTGGCGGGGTGATAGCCGAGCTCGTCAGCGATCTCGGCAATGGTGAAGCCCTGACGCTGCAGCTTCAGCACGTCCATGTACTCCTCCTGGGTCAGCATGGTGATGGTCCCTCCCGGGTTCGGTGCTTGGTCGCCCGAAACCCTGGAGGGGCCACTCGCTCACCGGGTGGATGCCCGGTGTTGCCGACCGCGGGAGCTCAGCTCAACCGCGAGTTTCGGTGATCACAGAACGCGCGTTCGCGTGATCATCGATCGCGAGATTCGATGATCGCCAACAAACGGGCCACGACGGCCGACCGCCCTCACGAGAGTAGAGAGGACCGAGCCACTGCCGCCCGGTCGCGGCTCAACGAAAAGACTCTGGCCGCCACTACCGCCAGCCTGGCGTCGATCACCGCCAACCAGGTGTGCAAGTTCGCGGTGCGCCCAGGCTGGCTGGCCGAGAACCGGTCGCCCGCCTGGGGTCCGGCGAGAAGCCCTCGTTGGCGACCCACGCCGTTGCGCGTGCTAAAAGCCGACGACCCCGGCCGGGTGCTGCATCACCCCGAGACTACGGAATGGAGCTGGAGCTGCTCGCCTTCACCGGGCTTCGAATCAACGAGGCGCTCGGGTTTGCGCGGGTGCGACATCGACTTCGAGGCCGGCGTCATCCGCGTCCGCCAAACAGCTCTCGCGTGGCCGGAGCTGAAGAGGCTCAAGACCGACGCCCCAAAAGCGCGACGTCGTCATGGCGGCACCAATTACGAGCCTGCTCCGCCGGGGCAGTCTTGTCTCGCTCTACAAGGCCAGCGACGATTTCGTGTTCCGTGATTCGAGCGGTCGCGCGCTCGACTACCCGACGTCGGCGAAGACTTTGGTACGCCGTCAGACACGCGCGACGCCATGGCCACGGTCGGTTCAGGCTGCGCTCGCTACGCGACGGCATTTCGCAGTTTCGCCAAGGAGCTGAACCTAGTGTTCGTGTCCAACCAGCTCGGCCGCACCCAGGCAACGCACCACTCTCGGCACCTACGCCGGTCCTTCGCCCAAGCCGACCAGCCGAGGCGGCACTCAAAGCCAACTGCGACGCGTTCATCGCGGCGCGGGAGTAGCTGCCGAAATCGTAGAAGGCATGCAAGCAGCCTTAGAAACCGGGGTCAAGAAACCTCGAAGGGGAGGTCTCCGAGGACCTCCCCTTCGTGTTGCTCACAACCTGTAGTTGCTGTCGTGACCTCCTACTGCGAGCAGATCACGTGCCGTCTCGTCTTGCTTCTATCGCTCTGTTCCCCGCCTACGTGCAGACCGCGTAGGGCGTGATGGTCCCGCCGGAGCTAATTGTGTCCGTTGTTAGGAGTTCCACCGTCCAGGTACCGGCCAAGCCGGCCACGGTGGCCCTATTCTCAATGACCGAAGTGTCAGAAACATCCTCACTGTCCGAATCGCTGATCGTGTAGCCGCCGCTGAGCAGAACCTCGCCCGACCCGCACGACTCACTCGCAGTTGTCGTGGTGCCTGAGGTGGTGGCAATCGCAACGGGGGTTCCAGTCACGATCACAGAAGTCCCCGGGCCAGTAGCACCGGTCGGGCCACTAGGTCCGGTCGGACCAGTACCGCTGGGACCGGTCGGGCCAGTAGGACCGCTCCCGCCGCTCGGACCGCTGGGACCAGTCGGACCAGTAGCACCGCTCCCACCGCTCGGGCCGGTAGGACCAGTAGGACCGCTCCCGCCGCTCGGACCAGTCGGACCAGTAGCACCGCTCCCACCGCTCGGACCAGTCGGACCAGTAGCACCGCTCCCACCGCTCGGGCCGGTAGGACCAGTAGGACCGCTCCCGCCGCTCGGACCGCTGGGACCCGTCGGGCCGGTAGCACCCGTGGTGCCCACGCCGGTGACCCCGGTTGCTCCGGTCGGGCCTGTGGCTCCCGTCGGGCCGGTCGGGCCTGTGGCCCCGGTGGCACCCGTAGATCCGGTTGTGCCGGTGGCCCCGGTGTTACCCGTTGGGCCGGTGGAACCTGTGGCCCCGCTGTTACCCGTCGCACCTGTGGCGCCGGTAGCCCCAGTGGCTCCGGTCGGGCCGGTGGCTCCTGTCGGGCCTGTGGTCCCGGTGACACCCGTAGATCCGGTGGCGCCGGTGGCACCCGTTGAGCCGGTGGAACCTGTGGCCCCGGTCGGGCCGGTCGGGCCAGTGGCCCCTGTGGCACCCGTAGATCCTGTTGCGCCGGTGGCCCCGCTGTTACCCGTTGCACCGGTTGCGCCGGTGGAACCTGTGGCTCCGGTCGGGCCCGTGGCCCCAGTCGGGCCCGTCGGGCCTGTGGCCCCAGTCGGGCCGGTCGGGCCTGTGGCCCCAGTCGGGCCGCTCGCGCCGGTGGCCCCGGTTACGCCCGTAGATCCTGTTGCGCCGGTGGCACCGCTGTTACCAGTTGCACCGGTTGCGCCGGTGGAACCTGTGGCTCCGGTCGGGCCCGTGGCCCCAGTCGGGCCGCTCGCGCCGGTAGATCCTGTTGCGCCCGTAGATCCTGTTGCGCCGGTGGCACCGCTGTTGCCAGTTGGGCCCGTTGCGCCTGTGGAACCTGTGGCTCCGGTCGGGCCCGAGGCCCCAGTCGGGCCGCTCGCGCCGGTAGATCCTGTTGCGCCGGTTGAACCGGTCGGGCCGGTGATCCCGGTGGCACCCGTAGATCCGGGTGCGCCGGTGGCGCCGGTCGGGCCAGTGATCCCGGTGCTACCCGTAGATCCGGTTGCGCCGGTGGGACCGGTGGGACCGGTTGGCCCAGTGGCCCCATGTCCATGGTGATGGTGGTGGTGGTGATCTCCCTCGTTGTTATTACCTGCATATGAGGCGTTCGTCGTCACGCCAATTATTGCGGCGCTCGTACCGAGTACGAGCGTGGACGCGAAAATAGTGGAGAGCAGTCGGACCCCGATGGCTCTCCACACTGACGTTGATCGCGTTGTTTCGCGTCTTAGGCGCACCCTCGCATCTCCCCCTGCCCGCTTTACCGGCGAGCTCCGCTTGCCGCAGCGGACAGGGAGTCTGGTTGGCCAACACCTCTTGCCCCAAGAGGAAGGTTCGATCTCAATTGTCCGCTCATCTTCTCTCGCAACACGAACGTTGGCAAAGGTGCCGGAAGATGTCAAGTGGCAGGCCGAATGAGTTCGTTGCACCTCATTCGTAGTTCACGCGTCGTGCTGTGTCAGTTGGGACATACGTGTCAGTTGGGACAATTGTTTCGATTCCGACCAAGCACTCAACGTTGCCATCCGATGACCGACCGCGCCGCCGCTACGACGCCTTCGATTTGGAGCAGAGGGCTGCAAGCGATCAGGAGCCACTCACAATCTATTGCGAAAAGGCCACATATAAGGGCCTTTCTTCCCGCTCGGAACTCGCAGCCCCTGGCCACTCCGCCCGACTTCGCCATCGGTGGGCTGGGTGCTCACATACACAATTCTGACGTGCCAGACAGCGGTGCGAGGCTCGTCGTATCGATCGCATCCGATCGCGCAGCCGAACATTTCAGGGTCCTATGGCCATCACTCCACGCAGTTCACCGACTACTTCTTGTGATAACGGCCTCATCCTTGCCCCGCGGTCCACCAACCCACCTTTTGCGGCGCCGCGCATTCCCTCCGACACGACATCGGTGCAGGATTCACCTGGAAGGGAAATTCCTCGTCGCGAACGGATCGAAGTGACTGCGCCGTCCGGGACAGCAACTGGTGGGGATTTCTGCACACCCCGGTGGATGAGGTCCCGCGCCACCCTCAACCTCTAGTTGAGCCTCACTTAGAGTTAGGCAGGGCTGCAGCGCCAGCCGTGCGATGCGCTTCTTCGTTAGGTGGACGTAGCTTGAGTGCTCAACATCCGTAGCAGAGATGCTACGATGAACTCCATGTCCGATATTCCCGCTCGCGAGCTGCGCAACGACGTCAGTGCCGTACTCCGCCGAGTCGAGGCCGGCGAGCGTCTGCGGGTGACAGTGAGCGGCCGTCCCGTTGCCGAGCTCGTGCCTTTGCCGTCGCGGCCCGGGTCGATATCGTGGGACGCCCTGCTCCAGGGAAGCGATCGGTGGCGGGCTGACCCCGGGCTCGTCAGGGATCTCGGGGATCTGCTGCCCGGCACAACCGACGAGCTCCCGCTCCCATGACTGCCCCTAGCGAAGGTGGCCGCGCCGAGCTGGCGCTTGCCGACACTTCGGTTTTCATCGCGGTCGAGCAGGAACGTCCGCTATCCGCCCAGCCACCCGAGCGCGTCTCCGTGTCGGTGATCACGATCGGTGAGCTCCGCCTCGGGGTCTTGGCAGCCGAGAATGGGCCAACACGAGCGCGACGCCTGGAGACCCTGTCCGCGGCAGAGGCACTCGATCCTTTGCCTGTCGACGCGCAGGTCGTCCACGCTTGGGCCACCTTGCGCCTCGCGCTGCGAGACGCGGGCAAGCGGATGCCGCTCAACGACTCGTGGATCGCCGCCACCGCGATCGCTCACGGCATACCGATGGCATCCCAGGACGGGGACTATGACGACATCCCTGGGCTCGAGGTCATCCGAGTCTGAACACGAAGCTGACCCGCCTTAGAATGGGGGGCTGATGGACGTCAAGACCGCGATCGCCGAGACGCTTCGCGACGAGGGCGTCAGCTTTGTGAGCTGCTTCCCCGAGAACATGTTGATCGACGCCTTCGTGGCGGCCGGCATCCGCCCGGTCGTGTGCCGGTCTGAGCGCGTGGTGCTGAACTTGGCCGACGGCTTCGCCCGCGTCGCCGGCCCCGGCCGCTTCGGTGTTGCGGTCATGCAGTACGGGCCGGGGATCGAGAATGCCTATGCCGGCGTGGCGCAGGCTCACGCGGATTCTGTCCCCGTCCTTGTCCTTCCGGGCAGGCGCAGCCGGCTTCATTCCACCGCTTCGACTGACTTTGACGCCGTCGCCAACCTCCGAGGCGTCACGAAATGGGCGGCGGAGCTTGTGCTCCCCGAGCAGGTGCCGGCCGTGATGAGAAAGGCGATCAGCGCGCTGCGCAACGGACGGGGAGGTCCCGTCCTCGTCGAGGTGCCCGCTGAGATCGGCCACGCGGAGGTCGACGCGTCCCGGTCCGCCTACGTCTCCCCGAGCACGCATCGGACGGCCCCCGATCCAGCAGACATCGAGCAGGCAGTCGACGTGCTGCTCGGTTCGCGTCGCCCCGTCATTCTCGCCAGCCAGGGGATCCACTGGTCACAGGCGTGGGAGGAGCTGCTTGAGCTCGCCGAGCTGCTCGACGTGCCGGTGGTGACGACGGTGAACGGAAAGAGCGCCTTTCCGGAGGACCACGAGCTCGCGCTCGGGACCGCCGGCCTGTCGAGGACGGGGATGGTGGTCGACCACCTTGACGATGCCGACCTCGTCTTCGCCGTCGGGACGAGCCTTCGCGACTGGTGGATGTCGCCTCGAGTGCCGCGGGACGCCACGCTGATCCATGCCACGCTCGACGAGCGTGACTTGAACAAGGACTACCCGGCGCATCATGCCGTGTTCGGGGACTCGAAGCTCGTGCTCTCCTCGATGGCGACGGCGCTTAGGGAGCGGCTCGGCTCGACCTCGCCGGGTTTCAAGCCCCGCCGCGAGTCGATCCGCCGTTCCAAGCTTGCATGGCTGGCCCGGTGGGAGCCCAAGCTCACTTCCGACGAGGTTCCCCTCAATCCCTACCGCGTCATCGCGGAGCTGGGTCGTCGCCTGGACCCGGCGACAACGCTCGCGACCCACGATTCCGGCAACCCCCGCGAGCAGGCCACCGCTTTCATCGAGTCCCGGCCCCGCTCCTATGTGGGCTGGGGTAACTCCACCCAGCTCGGCTACTCACTCGGACTGGCCATGGGCCTCAAGTTGGCCCAGCCGGAACGCGACGTCTTCAACGTGATGGGCGATGCCGCCTTTGGCATGACAGGCCTCGATCTCGAGACCGCCGTCCGCAACGAGATCGGGATCGTCACGGTCCTGCTCAACAATTCGGCGATGGGCAACTACAACAAGTACATGCCCCTTGCGATCGAGCGATTTCGGTCGGACCGGTTGGGCGGCGACTACGCAGACCTGGCTCGCTCCCTCGGAGCCTTCGGGGCACGTGTGACGCACCCGGGCGAGCTCGACGCGGCGTTCGCCGGCGCCATCGAGAGCGCACGTGAGGGACGCCCGGCGTTGCTCGAGTTCATCACGCGCGAGGAGCCGGCCATCTCCGGAGACGAGCCACGAGAAGCAGCCGGCGCCGGCTAGCCCCTCTCCCCAAGTCCGTCCAGCCGCTGCCGAAGAAGATGCTGGCCGAGGTACGAGACGCCGACGACCGGGACCGTGGCCGCAAGGCGGCAAGCGCGTCGATGCCGAGTTTCGCGCCAAGTGGCCAATGGCTGCCGCCAAGCTTGCCGACGACCTCGAGACACCGCTCACCTTCTACGACTTCCCCGCGGAGCACTGGGTGCACCTGAAGACCTCGAACCCGACGATCGAGTCGACGTTCTCGACTGTGCGCCTGAGAACCAACGTGACGAGGGGCCCGGGCTCAAGGGCTGCTGGTCTCGCCATGGCCCTCAAGCTCGTCGAGGCCGCACAAGCACGGTGGCGCTCCATCAACGGTGCGCACCTCGTTGCCCTCGCGCGCGCCGGTGCAGTCTTCAACGCCGGCAAGGAGGCACCAGCGAGACCACCGCGCGTCGTGGGAGCATGCGCACGGCGGAGGACAACAAGGGCGACCCGTAGATGGACGGCGTCCTGAACGAGCGGAGCCAGAGATCAAGCCTCTTCGGGGATCCTGCGAGCGTCGCGGCGTTCACGATCTGGTTCCGAGAACTCGCTGGGACGCCTCCGCTCGGCCCTGTGCCCGTGGAGGACCGAGAGCCATTCTTCATTCCGCGGACAACGACCGTCGAGGAGGCGATTGCCCAGATCACATAAAGAATGACGCGCGCCCCTGATCCACAACTATTGACAATTCCTGGTCAACGGCGATGAGTTGCTCGTTGGCATGTAGAAGATCCGACGAGCAGCCGCGCATCCCGCCTGTGGGGTAATCGCGAGGACAAGGACAGGATGCGGGTAGTCATCAGAGATCTGCCGGCGTTCAACCCACGCGTCCGACTCGTTAGTCTTGTCTAGTCCAAGCGCCGCTTCTCGTGCCCTGATCCGGTTTGCCCGCAGCGCACCTTCACCGAAGGCTCGGACGAGCTCCCAGATCGCCGCTTGCTGTCTGCGCGTGCCGGACGCGAGTGAACGCTCGCCGTCGGCCAAGAGGCGCACTCGGTCGCGTCGCTCGCACGGTGGCTCGGCGCTTCCTGGGCGACAGTCATGTTCGACAACACGGCGTTCTTGAGAGCCAACGCCGAGCACCCGGCGATGTACGTCACGGGCCTGTCGTTCTCGGGCGACGGGTGCTCATCGAGATGATCGAGGGAAACCGGGCGATTGACGTCTCACGGTGGCTCTCGAGCAAGGATGAGGCCTTCTTAGCCGGCATCGTGACCGTCGCCTGTGACCTGCACGGTGGCTACCGCTCCGGGCGGCATCCCAATTTAAGTCGACGGAGTCTTATCCGGCGACAGGCGCAGGCGACATCGGCACCCCTCGAGCCGGACCTTCGCGTCGCGGTGCCCATCGGTGGCTCCAGATCCCTTTAGTAATCTAGCGCTGTGCTCGCGGTCCACGGCCCGGCTGACGAGTCGACCTCGGTCACGTGGCCGCTAGGGCGGCGGCGTTGGCCCCTCGTGGCCGAGGGTGGCGCTATCGCGCTTTCGCCGCTCGCCGCCATCTTTGTGTTGAGGATCCGGCTTATGGCGCCGATTTTCGCGCCCGACCCCAGCATGCACACGATCTACATTGTCGATCCCCGCGAGATGTTCACGCGCTACACGGCCGCGTTTGCCTCGACGGCGCGACTGCGCGAGAGCGGCTCGGCAGGCTTCCTCGTGCTCGCCCGTCTCGTCTACCTCGCGTTCGGCGCCGTGCCCGGCTTCTTCGTGACGCGATACCTCCTCGCTCTCGTTGCCGTCGTGCCCGCCTACCTGCTGCTACGGCGCCTCTACGGAATCCCCGCCGGCGCCCTGGCGGTCATCGTCTTGCTCAGCTCCCCGGTCATCATCACCGCGTGGGGTACCGACTATCCGGACTCGGCGGTCGTCTCCTACGTCGTCGGAGCCGTGGCCTGCCTCGCGATGCCGTGTCGGGACCGTTGGCGTCCGGCCTGGCTCGCGCTCGCAGGCCTCCTGTTGACGCTGGCCGCTTGGTCCCATGGCATGGGGATAGTGCTTGGCGTGGCCACGATCGCCGCTTACGGTGCGGTTCGGCTTGGGAGGGCCCGGGAGCATCTCGTTCGAGACGGCGCGCTCTTGCTCGGTGTCGCCGTGTCGTCGACCTTCCTCCTCATGGTCGCTTCCGCGCTCGTGCTCGGACAATTCGACTTCATTCGACCGACGCTTGCCGGCGCGGCCTATCTGAATCAGCCGTCACAGATAGTGCTGAATCACTCCTCCAACTGGCGATGGGTTCTGTATTTGTCGTATCTGTGGGTCCCCCCTTCGGTGATCGCCGCGTTCGGAGTGACCTTCGCACGGAAGCTGCGCTCGATCCCGACGCCCCAGCTGTTCGTCGGCCTCGCGTGCAGTGCCCAACTCGTCCTCTGCACCTACCTACAGTTCTTCAACCACGTCCAGACCCTTGAGATCCACTATTTCTCCTCCACTCTCTGGGGAGTGATCTACCTCACCCTCGCCGTGACACTCGCGGAACTCAGTCGACCGCTGTTGGTTCGGCCCCGGGCGCGTTGGCTTCCGGGCGCCGTCCTCTTTACAGTCCCGCTCGCGTACGAGACATACCCACACGTACCCGCGTTCGGATGGTTGCCGGCTGGCGTGGCCTTGGCGGCAATCCCGGTCGTCATGACCGGGATGATGCGGCTCGACAGCCGAGGACGTCCGGCGCCCTGGGCTCCTCGAGCCTGGCTGGGCTTCGCAGTGGCGACGACTGTGGTCGCGATGGCGGGGTCGCTGCTCGTCCTCACGGTCGCGCCAAGCCCTCCGGTCCCACCCCTTCCGGGGCTCACAAACGAGAACCCGCCCCCCGAGTACGCCAGCGCCCTCGGAGGTGACGCCAGCCTCTTGATTGACTGGTACCAGATCACCGCCGACGTCCCGTCGTTCGTCGGCAACGCCACCTACCGAGGCGAGCAATTGTTGATGTGGTTCCCCTGGGACCAGCTCGGGTCGCTCGTCGAGCCGTACGGCATGTACCACGCTGCCTTCGATTCACTTTCGACGGGTTTCCCGGTTCTTACCGGCGCGGACGCAACGATCCTCGCGAACAGGCGTCCAGCAGAGCTGCTGCTTCTCAGCACCACGGGCGATCAGTTCGGGACCGCTTTCGCTGCCCTCGCTCCCTACCGCCCGGTCCTCGTACGCACGACCGTGATGCGCCAGGGTCCGGCGGTGCTGCATGCGTGGCTGATCCTCCTCTTCGTCTTCCTGGCAAAGTGACCGCGGACTTGAGATGGTGTTTCGGGCAACACTCTTAGTCGGACCCGCCACCAGCGGCCTCGTCGAGGTAGCCCTGGCGCCTGGCCGCGTCCCGCGCCATGAACTCCTTGACGTTCGCCCCCGACCCCCCACGCTCATCGGGGAACACCGCGAGCGCCAAGGCGAGCAGGAGGTCGTCGTGAGCTCTCTCGCTCCCTGCTTAGTTTCGCTCCAACTTGACGATGATCTCGCGTCAGCAATACCTCGGCGGCAATCCCGGCCGGATCTTGCATGGGCTCTGA
Organism: uncultured Acidimicrobiaceae bacterium; assembly: GCA_963703655.1. Lineage (GTDB taxonomy): Bacteria > Actinomycetota > Acidimicrobiia > Acidimicrobiales > Bog-793 > CAVPFA01. The sequence goes on from CAVPFA010000004.1 coordinate 661,860, forward strand.
GACGCCGATCTTGTGGATCGTGGTGAATTATTGGCTCTTCGCGTCCAATCCTCTGTGTCCCGGACTCATCGACGCTGTAGGAAGTTCATCGTCGAGGAAGGCAGGTCACCGCCAGATACTCAACCATTTCCCAGCCCTTTCGTCGCGGTGTGGCGGTCCGTTCTAGCTCAGGCTGACTATGTGCTTATGTCTCTGCCCTACAGCGACTACATTCCTTGGACCAAGTCGATGATCGTAAGCTTCGCGGCGACCTAAGTCACGTACACGACGAACTCTGATCCCTCTGATCCGAGGCACCTGCGGCCGCATACGTATACGAGCATGTCCCGAAATGATCGGGGCATGTCTTGTCAAACCGGAGACCCGTGAATTCGACACTCGGCCGAGTGGATCGTCCCGCCGTGGTGATCTGAGACGAGAGTAGGGTTCGGAGCCATCAGCGCGCGGAACTCAATAACCGTTGACAGTGACCTTCGACTGCGAAACGAGAGGCGCCCTCACAACGGGAGACGGGAACAGCTGTGCAGAACGGCCGCTCTCGCTTCGTGCGGTGACGGCCGGGAGACCTACCGCGATGATTCCTGCCGCAGGATACCGTCTGTGGCGGCTACGGACGGGTCCTCCCACCGAACCACGGACGTGCGCGGCTGTCGGGCGGTGGCTCACTTTGGCCTACTCGAAACAGGCCCGGCTGGCGCGCCGGAATAGTGTCGGGGTCATGTCCTGCTGTCATGTACCTTCTCCAAAGGGATGACGCATCCATGAGCTACCTCGTGCGGCAACTTCGTACTCATTGGCCGGCACTACTGGCGGCCTTGATAAGTCTGGGCCTTTCGTGTTACGCCCTTTCGCTGCCGAATGTTCTCACTGGTGTGCACGGATTCAACGGCCCTGGTTATGACGACGGCGTCTACCTCGGTGCAGCCATCAATTTTGTCCACGGATCTCTGCCCTATCGTGACTTTGTGCTCGTACAACCACCCGGAATCGTCTTGATCATGTCGCCTTTGGCGCTCCTCGGCCACCTGATCGGCGATCGGGGAGCTCTTGTGCTCGCGCGGTGCGCGACTGCTTTCGTCGCGGCGATTAACGCCGGACTCATCGCGATGATCCTTCGGCATCGCGGAAAGCTCGCGATGCTCTTCGGGGCTGTTGCGTTCGCGATCTTCCCGCTCTCGGTGACCGCCGACCACACTCTCATGCTTGAGCCGTATCTCATCTTTTTCTGTCTGTTGGGCCTATTGATAGGGTTCGACGGGGGTGAGATCGCTCCTGCAAATCGTCTCTTCTTTGCCGGTTTATGCTTCGGCATTGGAAGCACGGTGAAGATCTGGGCGATCTTCCCGGCAGCGGTGTTCATGGTCCTACTCATCGTGAGCGCCAAGCAGGCCCTGAAGCGCTTTCTGCAAGGTCTTGCAGTGGGATTCCTGGTTCTCGTCGCGCCATTTTTGATCGCCTCACCCGGTTCACTCGTTGGCGACGTGTTCCTCGCACAGCAGGGACGCATCTCCCTGCTCAACCTCGGAGCCGGTATCGGCGGAAAGCTCCTCGATATCACAGGACTCGCCGGCTTTGGTTCCCTGACGCCGCCCCAATACGTCGGTGTGCTTGTCACCGTCGCTGGAACGGTCGGTGCGGCATACCTCTTTCGAGTGAGCTGGCCTCAGACATCGCGCTTTGACAGGTTCGTCCTCTTGGCGACCCCGGTCGTCTTAATAGGGATGCTCTCGAGCTCGCTCTTTTCTCGACACTACGCATGCTTCCCTGCTGCATTCATTGCGCTTCTGGTCGGCATCTGTCTCGACCAGGCTGTGATTAAGGTTGGCGAGAGATTTCGACGTACATCGCGCTCAAGTTGGCAGACGATCGGGTTTGGCCCACGGATTGTAGCGGTGGGCATCGGACTGTGCTTGCTCTCGCTCGTTGTACACTCCAACACACAATACGCCGACTCGTATCTCGCGTCGTCATCGGACAATGGATCGACACTGGCGGCGGTCATACCTCCTGGCTCTTGTGTGATCTCCGATCAGGTCAGCTACCTCATTGATTCGAATCGGTTTACACCGTCGGAATCGAACTGTCCGTCGATGGTTGATTGGTATGGCACGTGGTTGGTGGACGATCCTGGCAACCTACCCCCAACAAGTGTCTATAGCGGTTCACTCGTTGCGACCTGGGCAGCGTGGCTCGCTCGAGCGGATTACGTCGTTTTGTTCTCACCCGAGAGCGACGCATATCCACGTACTCCAGAAATATCGGCTTTGTTCGCTCGCAATTATCGGCTCGTCTACGCTGCACCGGGGACGTACACCTACTGTGATCTAGGACGTCGAAGCTCGTCAGCGGCAGACGCCCGAGCGGCATTGACGGCGGGGATTGCCGAGGAGAACCGGCAAGACCTGTCGACGGCGGCGGCGGACTACGAGATGTCACTTGCACTTGAGCCATGCGCTGCGGCACCGATGTTCGACCTGGGAACCGTCAACCAAACGCGCGGCAACACGGACGCCGCCATAGCCCTCTACCAGGAGGTTCTTGCGATCTATCCGGGCTATCGACCAGCGGCGACAAATCTCTCGAGTCTTGAATCTAGCCAGCCCTCAGCTTGATGACTCAATCCGACGCGCTTGAAGGCACGTATTGCGGCAAGTCCTGTGCGCCGAGTGGCTGGCTTGAAATGAGAGACTGCGTCCAGGGGACGCTACGGCTGTCACCTCGCGCACAGGTGGCTCCATTCAACCCACGTAGTCGTTTCAGGTCGGGCTTCGCAGGATCGGACGACCACTTGGTCAGGTTCCACTCCTGCGAGAGGCTAGGGTCTCCGTTTGCACTGGCGTCACTGTAGTAACCGACGGCCATACACTTTTTTGTGGCTGCACAGGAGGACAGTCCTCAGCCGACCACACCCGTCGGGTAGCGCTCGAGCAGCTGCCAATCGTGATGGAGCAGGACGATGTCTGCGTTGGCAGCCATCCAGTCGAAGCCCGCCATGACCGCGTTGACGTCGAAGAAGATGCCGCTCGGCCAGTTGAGCTCCAGGTTCATGTAGAACGGCACACGGTCGCCCGGCAGGCACACCCGTCCGGCGTCGGTCTCGACCACGACGATCTGGGTACCGGGACTGTGGCCGCCGAGGTGATGCACCGTGACCCCGTTGGCTAGCTTCACGTCGCCGTCGGGCAGCTCCAGCCGGTCACGTACGTCGAGCACGTTGGAGGCGAACTCCGGGTACTAGTACGGCGCCCGCCGCGGCGCGTGGATGGCGAGCGGGAACTCGGATCGCTGGATGAAGAACGTCGTGTCCGTGAACGCCACGTTGTTGCCGATGTGGTCGAAGTGACAGCACGTGTTCACCACGATGTCGACGTCGCCCGGCTTCAGCCCTGCCCACGCAAGCTGAGCCTCCACGGTCCACTCGGCAGGGTGCCTGGTCCAGATCGAGTTGCGAGTCAGGACGGCGTCGGTCTCGGGCGGTCCCGCGAGCAGCCCGTGTCGACGACGATCTTGAGGTCGCCGCCCTCGATCAGCCAGATCGTCAGCGGCGACCGAAGCCCTGCCCTCGGACGTGTCACCGAAGGCGAGGTTCTCCTCCCACCCGAGGGGCCAGCGCGGCGTCGTTCTCCGATAGATCGATGCCGAACAGCGCGTGGGGAGCAGACGCCGGGCCCGCCTCGTCGCCGACCGGGAGAAACCGGACCGTCAATCCCATGTCGGTCCCCCGCTTTCCATCACGCGAAAGGTTTATCGCCTCTCGGAAGGCGGGGACGGCCGATTGCGAGAGCGCTCGAGAACTTGACGGAGCGCTGGGAGTACGGCGCGGTCCTTTTCACGACCGGCTGCCTCCTTGGATCGGATCACGTCAGCGAGAGCCGCCACGGAAACCTCCAGCGAATCGGTCAGTCGTTCCCACGTTGCGCCGCGGCGAAGATCCTCATAACCCCGAGTGCCATCTGGAAGAAGAGCTATATCGACGTTCCCGTGCTTGGTTACGTAGGTCCACGTAGTGCCTTGCTCGAACGACCGCGCGTCTAGAGGTACCTCGAGCGGCTCATCTAGATCTGGAACTCGCAGTTTTGCTTCGAGTTCTCTGAGCGCGACGGCGAGGTTTGCAAAGTTGGCACGGTCTCGAGCCGGAGTCACGTCGACGTCACGAGTGATATAGGGAGATCCACGGATCTCGGCTGCGAGCCCTCCGATTACCACGTAGCGAACCTGATGGCGCTCAAGGACTTCAAGGATTTCGTCTGGGCGGTACGGAACCGGTTCACCGGGCATCGTTGCTCCGTCGTAGCCCTAGCTGATCGTGGAACTGAACTCGTGCTAGCAGATCGGCAAAGCGCTGAGCTGGGGACATTCTGAGATGTTGGTCGATGATCGTCACGTTCGAATCGTCGAATTTCGATAAGTGAAATGTCAGGTCGAGGTCACATGCTCTGATGATCTCCCGCAAGGTTTCGAAACTTGGTTGCACTTCGCCACGTTCCCAGCGCGCGATCGCGGATTGTGGCTTGCCAAGGCGGCTTCCGAGCTCGGCTTGGGTGAGGTCAGCGCGAAGTCGAGCTTCTCGGATCAGGTCAGCGCTTAGCATAACCCTGACTATAGTACAGAAATGTTATATTCTGTGCCCAATCTCCCTGATCACGAGCGCACACATGTTGAGGAACCGTTTCCTCACGTCAGACCGTGACACGCGTGACCACGTCTTCCTCCAGGTGAGGGCGTCTGCAACCCGAGATCGAGCCCTCCTCCTACGCTCGAAGCGGCAGTTCCACCTGCCCGACGTCGACGCCGCCGGGCTCAGGAATTGGCAGCCCGTCGGCGAGCAACCCCTCGAGATGTAGCACGATGGCTTCGCTCACGAGTCGCTCGGCATCCTCATGAGTTGTGCTGGCTACGCCCACGCCGGGAAGAGCAGGGACGTAGGCGCTCCACCCCGTGGCCGTTCGTTCGTAGACGACGGTCCAAGTGCTCAACGGCCCTCCTTCGTCAACCCGGCTTGTCTCAGGATGCTCCCCAGCGTACCGGGCGCAATGTCCTGGTTTGGCTTGCCGGCGACGGTCACTCGGCCAGGCTTGATGGGATGCCGGTACTGGCGGTGGCTACCTCGCTGGGCAACCTGGTGCCAGCCGTCACGTTCGAGCACCTGGATGAGTTCTCGGAACTTCACCGGGCTGGACGCTATCTATCGGGTGCGCGTTGGCCGCACTGGTCCGCGCCAGTTGACAAGCCTGTGGTCGACTCGAACCAGGTGACCGCCAGGTGGGATTGCGGGGAAGCGGGATCGTTCAGCGCCCGAGAGATAGTCGGAGGCGTTCTGCGACCGCTGCTGGGGACTCTGCGAGCCCGGCAGCGAGCAAATGGGTGTCGGCAGTGACGAGGGACACACCAAGTCCTTCGGCCGCGGCCGCCCATGCCGCGTCATAGAAGGTGAGCCGGTGCGTTTCGCCGATGGCGGCTGCCTGGCGAAGCCATTCGGTGGCCATCGCCAAGGGAGGGCCACAGATGATGACGAGGTCATCGAGTTGGTCGGCGACCTTGGATCCGTTCCAACCAAGGGAACGGAGAAGGACATTGCCCATCTCGTAGAGCGCCAAGTCGATGACGCGAGCCTGGACCTCGCCGTCCTTCGCCGCGTCGCGGATGGAGCGGGCCTCAGCGAGCTCGGACTCGCATTCGCTGTGAAACCACTTGACGAGTACGGAGGTGTCGACGAGGAGTGTCGTCACCGTCGGCTGTCTCGATCCTGCCGGACCAGCTCCGCTGCCTCGAAGGACCCCGCAGCGCGGAATCGTTGTTCGGAGCGGGCTATTGCCTCGGAGACGGCTGCGGGGTCACGTCGGGACAGCTCTCTCCGGGCGGCAGTTGCCAGAAGCGCGCTTCGGCTCATGGACCGGCGGCGTGCTTCCTCATCGACTTCTCGGAGCAGATCGTCGGGAAGCGAAACCATGACTTTGGACATACCGTGAGTATAGCTGGGAGTAATGCCACAAGTGACTTCCAGGTTGGCAATCCGCAGCAGTCGTCTTCTCCACTGGGCTACTTGTAGCATTGTGTGCTACAGCACTGAATGTGCGCGGGACGGTGTCAGTTGGGGAGCTTCGCAACAGATCCCCGGCCTCGAGGTGATCGTGGTGGATCCGACCCGGCTCACGCCTTGAGAACAAGGCCTTTAGCCGGGCAACTGCACGACTTTTCTTATCTCGCAATGCCGCGAGGTCCTCGGCAAAGTCTGCGACCTGCCGCCTTGTGAGGGGTCGACCGGGTGCCATCCGGGAAATGTGGCGCGTTTCGATGAGCATTGCGCACTCGTTCGCGCCAACCAGATTGTGGGTGCCCCGAGCGTGTTCCGATTGTCGTGTTCGAGAAATGCAACTCGGGATAGATGTCAGCCCCTCGGCGGCGATTCCGCGAACGGATTGACGATGACGAGTTCGCCGATGCGCCGGCCATCTTGTAAGTCCTCGGAGAGAAGTGTGCGAGCATCCAACCGCTGTGCCGAGACGATCACCAGGGCATCCCAGAACGACAGCTGGTGGCGTTCCTCCAGCTCGGAAGCGACGATCACGTCGTAGACCTCGGGGCGATGGACAGGCCAGGCACGGTAGGTGTCGATGACTTCGCGGGCGGCTTGTTTGGCAAGCGGCTTGGGCAGTTTTTGAGTGACGGTCACATAGAACTCCTGTAGAACCTGCGTGCTCACTGCCCCAGTCCGCGATCCCCACAGGTCTACGAGGACCGACCGAGCCGAATCGTGCTTCTGGCCTGCGTCGGCGTCGTACGAATACACCAGAACGTTGGTGTCGACGAAAACCCGGTCATCGGTCATGGAGTGATTCCCGATCTGGCGGTGACCCACCGCCAAGGCGGTAACCCTGCTTCAACTGGTCGAGTGCGCTCTGCTGCGCGTGTTGGTAGAGGTCGTCTTCGTCGACCAACCGCTCGATCTCGCTAGCGACGAGACGGCTGAGAGAGGTCGCGCGGCGGGCTGCGAGCACCTTTGCCTTGTGGACGGTTGCGTCGTCGAGGCGGACGGTGAGGTTCCGACTCATGAAGACAGCATATCACGTGAATCACGTGTAACACACAAAATGCGGAACCTACTGTCCAGACGCTATGGCATGGCAGGCCAGAACATCGACCTTGGATGAGCCGAGATCAGGGCCGTAGTCCGGGACCTTTCGGGTGCCCAGCATTACCGGGTATACTGAAACTCATGGCAAAGGTGATGGTCTCGCTGCCCGACGATCTGCTCAAGGCGGTCGACATCGAAGCGGAACGCCGAGGCACCACCCGCAGCGGGCTGTTGCGTGAGTTGGCGGAAGAATCGTTGCGCCGCCGGACCACCCAACGTGTCGAGCGAATGGCCCAGATCGACGTTCTGGACGGACCGATAACCGGACACCGCGGAGGGGTCGCTGAGCTGGTCAAGGCGAATCGGCCCGAACCTTGAGTCTCTGGTTCCTCGATTCCAGCGTCCTGCTGGCCAGCGAGGATCCCGACGACGAGAACCACAGAGATGCTCGCCGACTACTCGGAAGCAGCGATCGACTCGCGACTTTGGATCTCGCCTTCTATGAGATAACCAACGTGGCCGTTCGTGCTTGGCGAGATCTCTCGGCAGCACACCGTCTACGGGAGCGAGTAGCAGCGCTGGCCGACGACGGAGGGCTCATACGAACTGACGCTGCGCTCATGGCCGACGCGGCAGCTATTGCCGATGAGCATGGCATCTCCGTGTATGACGCTGCCTACGTCCTGGCAGCTCGGGTAGCAGGCGGCGAACTTGTGAGTTGTGACCTACGAGACCTGGTGTCGCGGGGACTCGCTCGTCTACCGTGCGACGCGACGACCCCCCAGCTCGGCACCTGAACAGGACCCGGTTCGCATCGAATTTCGTGGTGGTCGGTAATTCCAACAACGCGAGTAGTTCCAACAATACGAACCGCGCCCCGGTCGTCGCCGGCCCGATCATCGATCTCGGGGTGTGGCAGCTTGGATTCGCTGAATCGCTGGTCAGCTAGTGTAGCACCTCGTGCTACACTAGCTGCATGGCTCGAGACATCACCCAGCGGCAGCTCCGGAATGACAGCGGCGAGATCATGAGGGGGTTGGACCGGGGCGAGACCTTCGTCGTCACTCGCAACGGCGTACCCGTCGGAGAGTTGACCCCTCTGCGCCGGCACCGGTTCGTACGGGCGGAAACCGCCCTCGCCATGTTCCGCGGTGCGCCGAGCGTCAACCTTGCCCAGCTTCGCGACGACCTCGACCGCGTGGCGTCCCAGGACCCCAGCCCACGTGCCTGATCCCCAACGCGCCGAGCGGGGTGTCATCGACACCTCCGTCGTCATCGACCTCGATCGGATCGAAATCAGACAGCTACCGGCCGAGCTGGCCGTCAGCGCGATCACGCTGGCCGAGCTCGCTGCAGGGCCTCACGCCGCCGACGACGTCGGCGAGCGGGCGCGTCGGCAGGACCGACTGCAACGGGCCGAGGCGGCATTCGATCCCCTTCGCTTCGACGGCGAGGCGGCTCGCGCCTACGGGCGAATCTACGCCGCCGAGTTCGCGAGCGGGCGCAAAGCGCGGGGGCCTCGCGCCTTGGATCTCTTGATCGCAGCGACGGCCTTGGCCGCAGACCTCCCGTTTTACACGCGCAATCCGGAGGACTTCGAGAGCATCCAACAGCTCGTGCACATCATCGCCGTTTGAGGGGCGTAGTAGCCGTTAAGTCAAGTAAGTTGCCCGCTGGTCAAGAGCCCAGCGAGCCCACTGCAGATGAACGGGCTCTAGGAGACCAACGGGCTCGAGGAGACGAAAGGTGGAGCGCAATTGAGGGAGAACCGGATGCGGGACAAATGGCGCCGCGGCGAGCCTGCGCTCGGGTGTTGGCTCACGATTGCGAGCAGTTTCTCGGCCGAGATCCTTGCGCACGCAGGATTCGACTGGTTGTGTGTGGACCTTCAGCACGGCGTGATCGACTACGCCCAGATGGTCGGGATGCTGCAGGGAATGTCCTCCAACGATGCGCAGCCGCTCGTCCGCGTGCCGTGGAACGAGCCGGGGATCATAGGGAAGTGCCTCGACGCCGGCGCGTCCGGAGTGATCGTGCCGATGGTCAACGGCGCCGCGGAGGCCGAGGCCGCCGTCCGGGCTTGCCGTTACGCGCCCGCCGGTGCACGCAGCTACGGCCCGCTCCGAGCCCGCTACGCAGTGGGCTCTGACTACTTCGCCAACGCCAACGAGGACGTCTTGTGCATCGTCATGATCGAGACAGCTCAGGCGGTCGACGGCGTGGACGACATCGTCTCTGTTCCCGGCGTCGACGCCGTCTACGTCGGCCCGGCTGACTTGAGCATCACCCTCGGCCTGCAACCGGGCTCCGACCACGCCGACGAGATCTTCTCTGGCGCGCTCGCTCGCATCCTGGACGCCTGCCGTCGCCACGGAGTCGTGCCGGGGATCGCCGGCAACGCCACCATCGCCCCCAAGCGAGTGGAGCAGGGTTTCTTGATGGTGGAAGTCGCGTCCGACTCCGGGCTCTTGGCCACCGGCGCCGCGGGCGCGCTCGCTGCGGTCCGCCCCGGCTCGGAGCCGGCAGCAAAGCCGGCCTATCTGTGAGCCTTCCCGCGGTCGTCGTCACGCTCGAGTTACCCGAAGCCAGCCTCGCCCGACTCAAAGAGCAGTGCGAGGTCACCTGCCTGTCACCCAAGGACGACCTCGAGGGGTTCGAGTCGGCGGTTATGGGCGCCGACGGACTCTTGGTGAACAGCCGCACGCAACTTTCAGGGGATCTTCTGAGGCGAGCGGTCAGCCTGCGCGCCGTGAGCACCGTCAGCGTCGGCCTCGACCACATCGACCTCGAGGTGGCGAGCGAGCGCGGGATCGCAGTCACCACGGCGCCGGTTCTCGCCGACGCGGTGGCCGAGCTCGTCCTGGCCCTCATGATCATGCTCGCTCGGCGACTGCCCGAAGCTGCTCGGGCGGCGACCTCCGGCATGTGGGACGAGGCACGGCTCGGCAATGGACTGGCGGGAAAGGTCCTCCTTCTCGTCGGCTTCGGCCGGATCGGCCAGGAGGTCGCCAGGCGCGGCCTTGCGTGCAAGATGCGCGTCCGCTACTTCGACCGCCGCGACGGGCTGGCGCGGATCGAAGGCGTCGAGCGAGAGCTCGACTTGGCGACAGGCCTGCGGGAAGCCGACTTCGTTTCTCTGCACGTCGACCTCAACGCCGCCACGTTGCACCTCATCGGCAGCGAGGAGCTGGGATTGATGAAGACGACCGCCTTCCTTGTCAACACCGCCCGGGGCGCAGTCGTCGACCAGGACGCGCTGCGCCGGGCCCTGGCGGAGGGCCGGATCGCCGGCGCGGCGCTCGACGTCCTGGAGGAAGAGCCGCCTCGGCCGGGTGAGCCGCTCCTCAGCGAGCCGAAGGCGATCGTCGTGCCCCACGTCGGCTCGGCCACCGTCGAGACCCGCACGGCCATGGCCGAGCTCGCGATCGACAACCTCCTCGGCTGCCTGCGGGGCGAGCCCGGCCCGCACGCCGTCGTCGCGCCGCGATCGCCCGTTCCGGCACCGGGAAAGGGCGCCTCATGACCCTCGCCGGCGAGGGCCTGCTCCGAGAGCTCGCGGGATTCACCACGCCTTCGATCTCGAATGGGATCGAGACCTTCGCGGTGCGTCCGCGGGACGAGGGCTTCATGAACGGCTCGGTCCGGTGCCAGTTCCCTCGGCTCGGCCCTGTCGTCGGCTACGCCGCTACCGCCAGGATCCGGGCCACAGCAGGAGATGATGGCGACGGCCTCGATTCGTCGGAGCTGTCGGCCCATGTCATGTCCGTGCCCGAACCTCGCATCGTCGTCGTGGAGGACCTCGACGATCCGAGCGGGGTCGGCAGCTTCTGGGGCGAGGTAAACGGCAACGTGTTCCGGGCCTTCGGGTGCACGGCGGTCGTGACCAACGGCGGGGTTCGCGACCTGCAGGAGATGGAGGCGCTCGGCTTTCAGGCCTTCTCCTCGAGCGTCTGTGTCTCGCACGCGTACGTGCGGGTCGTGGAGGTCGGCCAGCCGGTCACGGTCGGCGGCCTGGAGGTCCGCCCGGGCGATCTGCTGCACGGTGATCGCCACGGCGTCGTGAACATCCCGCTCTCGATCGCCGCCGAGCTTCCGGCCGCCGTGAGGGCGATCGAGCTGGCCGAGCGGGAGATCATCGGCTTTTGCCAATCGCCCGGTTTCTCGTTCGAGGGGCTCCTCGCCCTCTACCGAGGCCGGGACTGCGGCGCAAGGTGGGACCGAGCACTGAGGGACACTCTCCCAATTAGCCTCGATTTTTCTCGCGGTAGCGTCATGAGACTGTCAGCATCCGCAAACGGGCCCTCCGCGCGCCGGCCCCGGCAGGGTGCCGGCTCGCCATTGTAGCACTCACTGTGCTACAATGGCAGAATGACCCGGATTGGAGTGAGAGAACTTCGTCAACACGCGAGCCGGTACCTCGAGCAAGTGAAGGCTGGGGAAGTCGTCGAGGTCACCGAAAGAGGCAAGCTCGTTGCCCTTTTGGTGTCCCCCACCCCGGCCGTTGCCGTTAGGGATCAACTCATCGCTTCTGGTCGGCTTGTGCCGGCAAAGACCGCGTTCCACCTGCCGGAGCGCCGAAAGGTAGTCCGCGGAGAGGCGACGGGGACTGAGATTCTCGCTGAACAGCGCCGTGAACGACTCATATGATCTACTTCGACTCGTCCGCGCTCGTAAAGCTGGTCTTCGATGAAGAAGAGAGCGCGGCCTTGGCCGAGTGGCTGACCGTCAGGGCCGACGTCCCCAAAGTCAGCAGCGACCTGTCGACAATTGAACTGCTCCGTACATGTCGGCGGGTCGACGAGGACGCCGTTGATGGCGCCAACTTATTGCTCGGAGGTATCGACCTCCTCCCCATGGATCGTGCCATTGTCGAGAAGGCTGCGACCCTCGTCCCGACCGAGCTGACGAGCCTTGATGCAATTCACCTGGCAAGTGCATTGTCGGTGAAGGCGAATCTGACCGCTCTCGTTGCATATGACGTTCGACTCTGCTCGGCCGCTTCCGAAGCGGGCATCGAAGTGGTCTCGCCTACCTGACCGCGCCAGGAGCGGACAATGGCGAGCCCTCAGGCCCCTATGTCCTCCCCGAGGTAGGCCATCCGGACGCGGTCGTCGCGCAGCAGGACCTCGGCGGCGTCCTGCAGCACGATCACCCCTGTCTCGAGCACGTACCCCCGGTCGGCCAGCTGCAGCGCCTTGGCGGCGTTCTGCTCGACCAGAAGGACCGTGACGCCCTGGTCGCGGATCGTCTTGATGATCTCGAAGATCGTCTGGACGATCAGCGGCGCGAGGCCCATCGAGGGCTCGTCCAACAGCAGCAGCCGGGGCTCGGCCATGAGCGCCCGGCCGATGGCGAGCATCTGCTGCTCGCCGCCCGACAGGGTTCCGCCCGGCTGCTTGCGACGCTCGGTGAGGATCGGGAAGAGCTCGAAGACGTGGTCGATCTTCGCGGCCTGGCCGCGAGGCTTGTGGAAGGCACCGATCTCGAGGTTCTCGAGCACGGACATCTGCGGGAAGATGCGGCGACCCTCGGGGACGTGACTGATCCCGAGCTCGACGATGTTGTGCGCCGCGAGGCGCGAGATGTCCGTGCCGTCGAAGCGGACCGTGCCGACGGCTGCGTGGTGAAGCCCCGAGATCATCCGCAGCGTCGTGGTCTTGCCGGCGCCGTTGGCGCCGAGCAGCGTGACGATCTCACCGCGCTCGACCGAGATCGTGAAGTCGTGCAGGGCCGGGACGATGCCGTAGCGGACCTCGGCGCCGGTGACCTCGAGCAACGCCATCAGACCTCCGTCGCCCCGGTGTCGTCCTCGCCGCCGGCCGAACCGAGGTAGGCGTTGATGACGACGGGGTCCCTCTGGATCTCAGCCGGTGAGCCTCGCGCGATCACCTGGCCGAAGTTGAGCACGACGATCCGCTCGGCTACGGACATGACGAGCTTCATGTCGTGCTCGATCAGGAGCACCGTGACGCCCAGCTCGCCGTTGACCCTGCGAATCAGCTCAGCGAGCTGGGCCTTCTCGGCGGGATTGGTGCCTGCGGCAGGCTCGTCCAACAGCAGCACCTCGGGGCTCGTGCCGAGGGCCACGCGCGATCTCCAGGCGCCGGCGGTCTCCGTAGGGAAGCGAGCTCGAGATCTCGTTCGCCCGTTTGCTCAGCCCGACGAACTTCAAGAGCTCGAGGGTCTTGAGGTCGCTCTCGTGCTCCTCGCGCCGCGTCCGAGGCAGCCTGAGTATGGCGCCAATTGGGCCGGTGTGCTGCTTGGACTCGACCCCGATCTTCACGTTCTCGAACGTCGTCAGCGCACTGAACATGCGGGAGGTCTGGAAGGTTCTCGCCACCCCGAGCCGGCTCACCTTGTAAGGCTTGCGCCCGACGACGCTGAGTTCGTGCCCGTTCTTGGCAGTCAGCAGGATCGTCCCCTCCTGGGGCGTGTACACGCCCGTCAGGCAGTTGAACAGGGAGGTCTTGCCGGCGCCGTTCGGACCGATGATCGACAGGATCTCGCCCCGGTAAAGCGTGAGCGACACGTCGTTCAGGCTCGTGACGCCCCCGAAGCGCAGGGTCACGTTCCGGACCGAGAACAGGACGTCGCCCGAGTGGGCAGACGTGCCGGCGGACGCCGCGTCCTGTGACACCTCGGCGGGCGGCGCGTCGGTCATTCCGTCTCCGAGCCGATGTACCCGGGCTCGTCGAGGGACAACTTGCCGTAGGTGGACGGCAGTTTCTCTCCCTCGGACACGATCTGGACAGGACCACCAGGCGGTGGCGGAGCGCCGGCTCCCTCCTCGGTGAGGAGGATCTCCCGCCGCCGGCGGCGCGAGGGAATGATCCCCTGCGGGCGGAAGATCATCATCACGATCAGCAGAGCGCCGAGGTAGATGAACTCGTCCTGGTACTGGTAGTCCTGGAAGGAGTGGACCTGGAGGTACTGGGGGAGCCACTGGATGACGAAGGCACCTGCCACCGCGCCCGCGATAGAGCCCATGCCCCCGAAGATCACGAAGACGAGGATCAGGATCGACGTCTGAACGATGAAGTCGTTCGGCACGAGGCTCTGAACCTGGCTCGCGAAGAAGACGCCGGCAAACCCGGACGTCGAGGCGCCGATAGCGAACGCCATGACCTTGTACTTGAGCACGTTGATGCCCATGGAGTCAGCCGCGACCTCGTCTTCGCGGATCGCCGTCCAGGACCGCCCCACCCGGGACTGCTCGAGGAAACTGAACGCCACCATGAACACGACCGCGACCCCGAGGATCAGGTAGTAGTAGGGCAGCAACGTCCCGCCCCAGTTGTAGTGGACCGACACGACCCTGGTGGAAAAGTGCACGGAGAATTGCGGGATGAAGCTCGTGGTCCCTGCCGGCCCGCCCGTCACCCCCGGCAGGTTGTTGGCGATGATCTCGATGATCTCCCCGAATCCCAACGTCACGATCGCGAGGTAGTCGCCTCGGAGCCGAAGTGTCGGAGTCCCGAGCAGGACTCCGGTGAGCATGGCTGCGAGAATGGCGAACGGGATGATCCAGAACGGGTTGAGCAGGAACGGCGGCGCGATGGGCAACGCGCCGGTGAAGTACGCCGTTGTGTAGGCCCCGATCGCCCAGAACGCGACGTAGCCGAGGTCGAGGAGGCCGGCGAAGCCGACCACGACGTTGAGCCCGATGGCGAGCAGCACGTAGATCGCGACCTGGGTGGTGAGGATCGACTGGATGCCCGGGTCCATGTGCAAGGGCCACTGGACCGCCACCAGGAGTGCGGCGATCGTGATGGCGGTCTTCCCGTACGCGAACTTGGCCTGCCTTGTGATCCCGGTGAATTCGTACCTGTGGGCGTGCGCGGGACGTGACCGCCCGACGCCGGCGACGAGGTCCGCCGCTACCCAGACGACGGCGAGAACGAGCACGATCGCACCGGCCGCCATCACTACGAGCCCCGCCGTGTGGTTGTGCGGCAGGACGTGGATGGAGGCGAGCCAGTGAGCGACCGAGTGCTTGGCCGAGTGCTTGTTCGAGGCCCGCCAGGAAGCCCATGAGGTCCACATCAGCCACCCGTAGACGAGGAGCAGGACGCCACCGAGCGCGGCGACGCTCCGGCCGCGCCGGGGAGCCGTCAGCTTGCGGACGGCGGCAAGGACGAAGAGCACGCCCTCGAGCGCGGTCAGGCCGAGCGCTATCCACAGGAGGATGAAGCCGAGCGTGCGGTCGTGGGGCACCGCGCCGATCGTGTTCAGGTACTTCGAGACAGGGTTGTGCATCCACGCCAGCACCCCGTACAGGGCGACGAGCCCGTAGCCGGCGGGCCTCGCCACCCGCAGCGACCGTGACTCGAAGAGGTAGACGAGCAGCTCCATCGCAGCCAGCGCACAGCCGATCTCGATGCAGACGCCGCCTTTCCAGGTGTCCGTCGGTGCGATCCAGGAAACCCAGATGAAGCCGAAACCTATGATCGCCATATCGACGGCGCGGCGTACCCATCGCTTCCCGGTCACCCGGAGGACCGACGAGCGAAGGCTGTTGGCCTTCGAGGTAGTCGAGCCGCGAGCGGCCTGCCAGATCGTGATGCCGGCGAACAGCACGGCGGCGAACCCGAGGAACCAGAGCAACCTGGGGAACCGCAGCGACCCGGTGAACCCGGACGTCGGCGCGTCGGTCGTTCCCGCGGGTCCGGTCATGATCGCAAGGACCAGGGCGCCCGCCACACACGCACCGAGCCGCCGCGCAACCGGTCCCCCGGCGAGGCCGGCGAGGCGCGTCGAGAGCGGAGCCCGCGCCGGCCTGCTTATGGCGTTCGCACCCGCTGGCTCGCGCAGGGCCGGCTGGGTCGAGGTCATGCCTCCCTCCCTAGCTGCTCGCCCAGGATGCCCGTCGGGCGGAAGAGCAGGAGCATGACCAGCACGCCGAAGGCGACTACGTCCTGCCAGTCTGCGGAGATCCAGCGCAACGGGATGCTCTCGAACAGCCCGAGCACGAGACCGCCGATCATGGCGCCCCGTATGTTGCCGATGCCCCCTAGCACCGCGGCGGTGAAGGCCTTCAATCCTGGGACGAAGCCCATCGTATAGATGACGCCGAACTGGAGACCGAAGAGGAACCCGGCGGCGCCGCCCATGAGCCCGCCGAGCACGAACGTGAGCGCGATCGTCCTGTCGATGTGCACGCCCATGAGGCTTGCAGTCTCGGCGTCCTGGGCGACGGCGCGGATGCCCTTACCGAGCTTGGTCCGGTTCACGACCATGTCGAGGAGGAACAGCAGGACGACGGCGGTGACCATGGTGAGTATCCAGACGGACTGGACGCCGACGCCGCAGAGGTAGAAGGCGTTGCCCTGGATCACCGTCGGCGTCTGGATGAACTCCGAGTAGCG
The DNA here is from genome assembly GCA_963703655.1 of uncultured Acidimicrobiaceae bacterium. Classification (GTDB taxonomy): domain Bacteria; phylum Actinomycetota; class Acidimicrobiia; order Acidimicrobiales; family Bog-793; genus CAVPFA01. The sequence continues at coordinate 678,300 of CAVPFA010000004.1, forward strand.
CCCGAACTCCTTGCCCGCGATGTTGAAGAGGAAGTACGAGGCGCCTATGGCGCTGATGAGGTACGTGAGCCTGGGCGCGTTGCGCTTCCGCAAGGGTCTGTACGCCACTCGCTCGAGTGCGAAGGCGGTCGCGCCGCCGGCGAGGGCGCCGGCGAGGATTCCGACGACGACGAACCCGATCGCCCAGAACCCCGCCGGCGACGACGTGCCGAGGATCGCCCGCATGGTGAACAGGGCACCGAATCCTCCGGCCATCACGACCTCGGAGTGGGCGAAGTTGATGAGCCTGAGCACCCCGTAGACGAGGGTGTAACCGAGCGCTATGAGAGCGTAGAGGAAGCCGTTCGCAAGGCCGCCGACGACGAGCGAGACCCAGATGTTGTTGTTCGCGATGAACGCCGGGCAGTGCATGCGGTCAGATCACGCCCCCTCGAGCTGCTGCAGAAGATTACCCCGCAGCAGCGGAGGAACCCGGTGATGAAACAAGCCGGGCGCACCGCGAGATCGCGGAACGCCCGGCTCGTTCATGAAGCGCTCAGTGTGTTACTCGAGTCCGAGTTGGACCAGTGCGCCGTGCTCCACCTGGTTGACGTAGATCGCGGTGCCCGCGATGTTCCCGTCCGCCATGAAGGAGATCGTCTTGGTAATGCCGACGTAACTGATCTTGTGCAGGCCGGCGACCACCCCTTTGCGGGTGATGGCCATGGTCCCTTCCTTGCCGGATGAGAGTTTCTTCATCACGGCGATTATCGCGTTCGCTGCGTCGAACGCCTCGGCCGAGTAGATGGCCGGGGCGAAATGCGCCAGCTTGTGGAACCCTGAGGCGAACGTCTTGTCAACGGCGGTGCTGCCCAGCACTGAGCACGCGGCAGCTTGCATACGTTCCGTTGGCCGCGCTGTGCGGGTTGGTGCTGGTGACGAGCGCCGAGGAGTCACTTCCGTCGCCGCTGAACACCTTCCCTGTGAAGCCGACGTTGTGCAGGGCGCCGAGCAGCAGGCCCAAGTCGCAGTAGTAGCCCCCGTAGAACACAAGCTTCGGGTTGGCGGTCTTGATGGCCGCCGCGTCGTCGGGGTACTGCGTCGGGCTCCCGGTCCCGGCGCTGCATTGGGTGGTACCGGGGAACGTGTTGTTGGTCACGGTCGCGCCGTCCCTCTTCGCCTGGACGGCAAAGGCCTGGGCGAGGCCCTGGCCGTAAAGGCTGGCGTCGTTGACGACATACAGCTTCTTGGCCTTGAGCTTTTGGACCACGTAGTTGGCGTCAGCCGGCCCCTGGACCGCGTCGCTCGCAACGACTCGGAAGAAGTTCTCCCATCTGTGCTCGGCGAGCGTCGTCCGGGTCGCGGACGGACTGACCGTCGCAAGGTTGGCCGCGGCGAAGATTGGTCCGGCAGCCTGGACGGCGGCGGAGAAGGCGGGGCCGATAACGCCCATGACCGAGGTCTTCGCGACGAGCTCCTGGGCGTCGGTCGGCGAGAAGGTCGCCGAACCCTGGTCGTCCTTTTCGATGAACTTGAGCGTGAACGGAAGCTTGCCGAACGCCGACTTCCCGGAGTTCGCCTGGTTGATGGCGTACTCGACTGCGAACTTCATGTTCAGGCCGAGCTGCGCGTTCCCACCCGACAGCGGACCTTGGTAAGCGATATAGAAACTGGGCTTAGCGACGGCCGGGTGCTTGGCATTGGCAAATGCCGTTCCACTGAGGCCGGCGAGCACGAGTGCTCCGGCCACTAGAGGCACGCCGGCCTTCATGAGCAACTGCCTCATGAGGACTCCTCCTATTTGGGTATGCACATAGAGAGCACGGATTTGCGCCCCCCTACCTGTCCGCGGACAGCGAAGGAAACCATACCTGGTCAACGGGCAATTTGCCAAGCTGAACCGCCCACAGCCCGATGGCCCGCAGGTACAGATGACCGATTCGCCCGTGTCTCGTCATACCTGGCTGGAGCCGTGAGTTCTTCCCATCAGATGCTCGACCGGGCACCGGAGCAGTCACACCTGTAGGCTCCCTGCGACCAGGGCGAGAGCCCGGGGGTTCAGCCTCGATTCTTCTCGTCGAGCGCGAGTCTCCGGAGGGGGGAAGGTCATGCGTCTCAGAGTATTTTCCGCGGTTGTCGCGGCTGTGGCCCTGACGGGTGTGGCGTCGGGCGTCGCGTCAGCGACCAAGACACCGAGCCGCGCAACCACGACACGGACGACGCCAGAGACCCGGACGGCGGCGACGCGCGTCGAACCGGCCGCGAGCTTGGTCGGCGACGACGAAGGCACGTGCGCGTTGTTGAGGAGCGGCGGGGTCGAGTGCTGGGGCAACAACACCTACGGTGCGCTGGGCGACGGCACCGTCCTCTCTTTGTGGTACACGAGCGCCCCGGTCGCGGCGAAGCGGCTCACGGGCGCAACGCGCCTCGTGAGCGACGGCGACGGCTACTGCGCCGCGTTGAAGAATGGACTGGCCAGGTGCTGGGGTTACAACCACGGCGGGTTCCCCGGCGCTCCAGGTGAGGCGGCGGGGCTGCTGGGCAACGGGAGCGGCGAGGTGTTCTCGGATGTTCCGGTCACGGTGAAAGGCCTCACCGGCGTGAGGAGCCTGGTGAGCGACCGGAACGGGTACGGCTCCGCGTTCGGCTTCTGCGCCGTCTGGGGGAGCGGGGGGGTCAAGTGCTGGGGGAGCAACGATGCTGTCATCAGCGGCGGCCTGACGAGCAGTGGGCTGTTGGGCAGCGGTAGCAACGAGGCGTCCTCGGACGTCCCGGTCGCGGTGAAGGGGCTCGCGGGCGTCAGGAGCTTGGCGAGCGACCAGGCCGGCTACTGCGCACTTTTGAGGAGCGGAGGGGCCAAGTGCTGGGGCGACAACGATTACAACGAACTGGGCGACGGCAAGCTCGGTGATCTCGCCGGCTCCTCGGGCCAGATGTCCTCGAACGTGCCGGTGCCGGTGAAGGGGCTCAAGGGCGCCGTGAGCCTGGCGAGCGACGGCATCGGCTACTGCGCGCTGTTGAGGAGCGGCGCGGCCAAGTGCTGGGGAAACAACTCCTTCGGCGAGCTGGGAAACGGAACCAAGGCCAGCACCAAGACCAACTTCGGCTCGGACGTCCCGGTCACAGTCAAGTCGCTTGCCGGCGCGGTGAGCCTCGTTAGTACCGACTACGGCTACTGCGCACTGCTGCGGAGCGGCGGGGCGAAATGCTGGGGATACAACACCCAAGACGAGCTGGGGGACGGGCGCAGCTCCACAGCTCAGGCGTTCTCGGACGTCCCGGTTGCAGTCAGGGGCCTCGCGGGCGCGGCGAGCCTGGTCGGCGGCGACGACAACGGTTCCACGGGCAGCGGCTACACCTACTGCGCGGTGCTGAGAAACGGGACGGCCGAGTGCTGGGGGCAGAACGGCTACGGGGAGCTCGGGAACAACGGCAGCGAGAGCGCGTCGGACGTCCCCGTCGCCGTGAAAGGGCTCGCTGGCGTCGCGAGCCTGGAGGTCGGCACCGGCAGCGCCTGCGCCGTCCTCAAGAACGGCGCGGGCGAATGCTGGGGTTACGAGGCGGGCACCGTCCCGGTCAACCTGCTCGGGATCGGGCCCTAGTAGCGCAGCGCTCGGTGATCACACCGGCGCGTCGGGGCTCATCGCCGCCTGTGGAAAGCGCGAGGCGCCGCCCATCGGGCTCGAGAGCTCCACCTCGAAGGCGCTGCGGTCGCCGCGGTGGAACGCGACGAAGTAGTCGACCGGCCGCCGCCCGCTGGCGTAGCCGACGTTGCGCAGCACGAGCAGAGGGGCCCCTCGCTTGACCTCGAGAAGTCGCGCCTGGCGCGCCCCGGCGACGGCTGCCTCCACGCGCCTCAGGCCGGCCACTATCTGAAGGTGGTACTCCTCTCTGAGGATCTTGTAGAGCGACGCCGAGCCGTTCAGGTCCCTGTCCACGAGCCCGGGCACCAACGACCGCGGCAGGTAGGTCGTCACGAGCACGTGGGGCTCGCCGTCGAGGAAGCGCAACCTTTCGAGCTCGACCACGGGCTCGTCAGGGGCGAGGTTGAGGCTGCGCGCCACGACGTCGGTGGCGGGCGCCTCGCGCAGCTCCAGCACCCGGCTCTCGATGTGCTGGCCGCGTAGGAGGGCTTCGTCGGCCAGCCCGCGCAGCTCGCCCATTAGGCCCTCGGCGGTCTTGGGGGTCGAGACGAAGGTGCCCCGGCCGCGCCGGCGGTAGAGGACGCCCTCGTAGCAGAGCTCGGTCAGCGCCTGGCGGACGACTCCGCGGCTGACGCCGAGCCGCTCGCCGATCTCGAACTCGTCGGGCAGCTGGGCGCCCGCGGCAAGCTCGCCCAATACGATCCGGCTCGTCAGCCACTGTTTGATCTGGTAGTAGAGCGGAATCGGCCCCGGGCGGTCGAGGACCGAGCGGAGCTCGTCAAGATCGACGGACATTCAGACCCCCTTTGCGACAGTGACGCGTGCGTCTCTCGCCGCGACGTGACAAGCGACGAAGTGCTCGGGCGCGAGCTCCTCCAGCTCGGGGCGAACGACCCGGCAAATCTCCTCGGCGAGCGGACAGCGTGGCTCGTAGGGACAGCCCACCGCGGCGACGCCGGCGCCCGGGATGGCGACCGCCTCGCTCGCGAGGCGCACGCGGCGGGCGGCCTCACGGGTCGGGTCCGGGAGCGGCACCGCTTCGGCGAGCGCCCGGGTATACGGGTGCAGCGCCCCCCCGAGGACCTCGCCGTAGGGGCCCGACTCGACGACGTGGCCCAGGTACATGACGTCGATCACGTCCGCCACGTGGCGGACCGTGGCGAGGTCGTGGCTGATGAAGACATAGGAGAGGGACAAATCGTCCTGCAGCCGGACGAGCAGATTGATCACCTCCGCGCGGACCGAGACGTCCAGCGCCGAAGTCGGCTCGTCCAGGACGAGCGCCCTCGGCTCCACGGCGAGCGCCCTCGCGATCGCCACGCGTTGGGCTTGGCCGCCCGAGAGCTCGTGGGGATAGGAGTTGGCGAAACGCCGCCCGAGCGCCACCATGGCGAGCAGCTCGCCGACGCGTGACTCGCGCTCTCGCCCTCGGGCGGCGAGATGATGCACCCCCAGCACCTCGCCGATGGCCGCCGCGACGGTGAGGCGCGGGTCGAGCGACGAGTAGGGGTCCTGGAAGACGAGCTGTATCTCGCGGGCGAGCTCGAGGCGGCGACCGGGCGAGATGACCTCGCCGAACAGCTCGATCCTCCCCGACGTCGGCCGTTCCAGCCCGACGAGCAGGCGGGCCAGCGTCGACTTGCCGCACCCGCTCTCGCCGACGATCCCGAGCGTCCGGCCCATCTCGAGGCTCACAGAGACCCCGCGCAGCGCGTGCACCGCGGGTCCCCGCCCCGCTCGGTAAACCTTCACGAGATCGAAGCTGCGCAGCGCTAGCGCCATTGGCTCGGGTCCTTCCAGCAGGCGGCGAAGCTGCCGTCCCCGCGCTCGAGCAGCGGGGGCTCCTCCTCGGCGCAGCGGTCGAACGCGTACCGACACCGCGCCCGGAACGGGCAGCCCGGCGGGAGCAGAGTCGGGTCAGGCGGAAAGCCGCCGATCTGGGTGAGAGGCGCACGGTGCGCCACCTCCGGCCCGGGCAGCGAACCGAGCAACGCCTCGGAGTAGGGGTGCGTCGGCCGAGCGAACAGCCGCACCGTCGTTGCGTGCTCGACGACGCGACCGGCGTACATGACGAACACCCGGTCGACGAGGCGGGCGATCACGCCGAGGTCGTGCGAGACCCACACCACCGACATGCCGGTCCGGGACTGGAGCGAGTCGACGAGGTCGAGGATCTGCTGCTGGATGGTGACGTCGAGGGCGGTGGTCGGCTCGTCGGCAACGAGCAGCCGTGGGGAGGTGGCGATCGCCATCGCGATCATCACCCGCTGCACCATCCCGCCTGACAGCTCGTGGGGGAAGGCCGCCTCGACGCGCACGGGATCGGGGAAGCCCACCTGCCCGAGCACCTCGCGAGCCGCGTTCGTGGGCGGCCGCATGGCTCGCCCCGTGCGCCCGGAGCGTCTCGACAACCTGGGTGCGAACCCGCAGGAGGGGGTTCAGCGAGGTCATCGGGTCTTGATAGACCATCGCCACCCCGGCGCCGCGGATCGACTCCATCGCCCGCTCGTCGAGACGCGTCAGGTTCCTGTCCTCGAAGCGGATCTCTCCGCCGAGCACCTCGAGAGGTCTGGGGAGGAGGCGCAGCACCGACAGCATCGTGAGCGTCTTGCCCGACCCGCTCTCTCCGACGAGGCCGACCTTCTCGCCCGGCAGGACGTCGATGTCGACGCCCCGGACGATCTCCCGATCCTGATGGTGGTGGCGCCGCGTGCCGACGCGCACGTCGCGCATGGAGAGCACTGGCATGGGGGGCGCGGAGGTCATGTTTTGATTACCGAGGAGGCGGGACCGTGCACGACCAGGCGGGAGGGCGCCTTCAGCGTGGTGCGGACCGGGAGCGGTTGCGCACCCGGGGTGATGGACCCGAGAACGCTCGCATGGCGTGCACCGGTGCAGGACGGCACCGAAGCTGGGAGGCCCGAGGCGGTTAGGTAGCCGATCAGCGCGAACACGAGCGCCTCCTTGGACGCCTCGGGCACGCCGAACTCCTCCAGTCGACGGAGGGCCACGCCCGGCAGCCGTTCGCGGAGGCGTGCCATGAGCACCGGGTTGCGGGTGCCCCCGCCGGCGGCCACCACCTCGGTGACGCCCCAGCCCTCGAGCGCCCGCGCCACGGTCTCGGCGCTTAGCGAGGTCAAGGTGGCGACGAGATCGTCGGCGTCGAGCTCCCGGCCGGCGAGGGCAGCCTTGACGTAGTCGAGGTTGAACAGCTCCTTTCCGGTGGACTTCGGCGGCGGCAACACGTAGTAGGGCTCGTCGAGCATCGCCGCCAGCAGGGCGGTGTCGACCCTCCCCCGCCCCGCACGCCGCCCGCCCTCGTCAAAGCGGGCCCCGCCCTTGCTGAGCGACGTGACGACGGCGTCCATGAGAGCGTTCGCCGGGCCGATGTCGAAGGCGACGGGCTCACGCCCGCGCGCGAGCACGGTCACGTTCGCGATCCCCCCGAGGTTGAGCGCGCCGCGCACGGTCCCGGCGGGCGGCTCGAGCAGGAGGACGTCGAGCACGCTCGCGAGAGGCGCTCCTTGGCCGCCTGCCGCGATGTCGCGGCTGCGCACGTCGCTCACGACGCTCGCGCCTGTCCGCTCGGCGATCCAAGCGGGCTGGCCGAGCTGGAGCGTGCCGAGCGCCCGGTCGCCCGAGACCCAGTGGAAGACGGTCTGACCGTGCGAGCACACCAGCTGCACCGGCGCCCCGCCCACCTTCTCGGCGAGTTCACTCGCCACTTCTGCGAAGAACTGGCCTATGGCGACGTCAAGCTGGCAGACCTCACCGATATGAGTCGGGGCGGGCGGCAACATCGCCGCAATCCGGTGCTGGAGATCGCGGGGGTAAGGGACCGATCGGTGGGCGACGAGGTCGCACTCGAGCACTCGGCGCGTCTGCTCGAAGTCGGCCAGCACCGCCTCGACGGCGTCGAAGGAGGTCCCCGAGATCATCCCGATCACCCGCACCGCAGGCTCCCAGACCCCGGCGCGCGGACGGCGGGCCTCACCGGTTCCTCGTTCGCGGGTCGATGGCGTCGCGCAGCCCGTCGCCGAGCAGGTTGAAGCCGATCACCGCCAGGATGATCGCCACCGACGGGCCGGCCAGCGTCCACCAGGCGATCGAGGCCAAGCTGCCGGCCTGGCTGACCATCTCCCCGAGGGAGGCGGTCGGGGGCGGCGGGCCGAGGCCTAGGAAGCTCAGGCTCGCCTCGGCGAGGACCGACCACGCCAGGGCGAGGCTCGTCTGGACGGCCAGGATCCCGGCCACGTTCGGGAGGATGTGTCGGAACAACAGCCTGCGGCGGGAGAAACCGAGCACGCGACCCGCCAGCACGTAGCCGGACTCGCGCAGCACGAGGACGGGCCCCCGGACGACCCGCACGAAGATCGGGATGTAGCCGACCCCGATCGCGAGCGCACTGTTCAGCCAGCCCGCGCCGAGCGCCGCGACGACGATCAGGGCGAGCAGGATCGCCGGGATCGCGAACAGCATGTCGGTCGTCCGCATGATCACCGCCGAGGTCCACCGGCCGAGAAACCCGGCGACGACCCCGCCTATCGTGCCGACCACGCCGGCGATGAGCACTGCCAGGCCGGCAATCTCGAGAGAGACCTCGATCCCGTCGATCACGAGCGACAGGATGTCGCGCCCGAACTGGTCCGTCCCGAACGGGTGGCTCCAGGTCGGGTGTTGGAGGAAGGCTGCGGGGTTCTGGTACTGGGGGTTGTACGGGGTACCGCCCAAGGCCGCAGAGATCGCGGCGGCCACGACGATGCCGACGAGCACGAGACCGACGCGGCCGTTGCGGCTGCGCCACAGCGCCCGCAGGAGTCCTGCGCGGCCGGCGGCCGGTGCTTGGCCGTCGTCGAGCTCACCGACGTCTGCCAAGGCGGACCCGGCGCCGGCGCTGCTCATCGGAACCGGATCCTCGGGTCGATGACCGCGTAGAGGACGTCCACGACCATGTTCACCACGACGAAACCTGCCGCGAAGATCAGCGTGACGCTCTGCACGACGGGAAAGTCCCGGTTGTTGATCGAGTCCACGAGGAGGCGCCCGAGCCCCGGCAGCACGAAGATCTGCTCCACGATCACCGTCCCCCCGAGCAGGTAGCCGAGCTGGATGCCCGACATCGTGAGCACAGGGATAAAGGCGTTGAGGAAGATGTGCTTCCAGGTCACCGTGCGCCGGGAAAGTCCCTTGCCTCGGGCCGTCCGCACGTAGTTCTGCCCGATCACCTCCAGCACCGAGGCGCGCGTCGTTCGCATGATCGCGGCCCCGATCCCGAGGCTCAAGGTGAGCGCTGGGAAGAAGATCTGCTGGAAGTTCAGCCACGGATTGCTCGTCAGCGACGCGAAGGTCTCCGAGGACGGGAAGTACTTGAAGACCGAGGCGAGGAAGATCACGAGGCCCGTACCGATCACGAAGCTGGGGATGCCGAGCCCGATCACCGAGACGCCTTGGCCCGATATGTCGACTGCCCGGCCCGGGCGGAGCGCTCCGAAGACCCCGAACAGCACTCCTATGAGGAGCCCGAGCACCATCGCCGCGAAGGCGAGCTCGAAGGTGACCGGCAGGGCCGTCGCGACGAGCGAGGTGACGGAGGTCCGCGAGGACAGTGAGACGCCGAGGTTGCCGGTGACGACGGCGTGAAACCACGAGCCGTACTGCTGAACGACCCGCTCGCCGACCCCGTAGTAGTGGTCGAGGGCGACGATCTGCGCGTGGCTGAGGAGGCCGGCGCTCACCCCGAGGGCGCTGGTGAGGGCGTTTCCCGGCAGGAGCCGCAGGATGAGGAAGATGATGACCGACACCCCGAACAAGGTGAGCAGCATGCTCGCCAGGCGGCGGCCGATCTCCGCCAGCAGGCCCGGCGCCCCGCCGCCGGTCCGATCGCGACGACCCGCCGGCGTGGGCGCGCCGGCGGGTGTCTCGTCTGTCAAAACCGCTGTGGTCAGGAACCCGTCGTCGTCGACAGCCAATGCAGCGAATCGGTCAGCGACGGCAGGAAGGTGAACCCATGGACCGCCTTGGGGAGCGCCGCGTAGTCGAAGCTGGTGAACAGCCACACCCAGACGGCGTTCGAGGTGAGGTTCGCCTGGAACGCGGCGTAGTCTGCCTTCCGCACCGCTTCCGAGGACGACTCGTCACCCGCCACGATCAGGCTCTGGAGCGCCTTCGAGCTGTAGCCAGCCGGCACCCCCAGGTTGGCGCCGGGACCGAAGTACCGGTCGTACATCGTGTAGGGGTCCGGGTCGGCGCCGTTCCAGGCGAACGCCGCCTGGAAGTCGCCCTTCAGCCAGTCCTGGATGTAGGCGTCGCTCGCCAGGTTCGAGATGTGCATCGTGATCCCGACCTGGGCAAGCTCGGACTGGGCCGCGATCGCCTGAGCGGAGTCTGTCGGGTCGATGGCGGTCGAAGTGATGGCGGTGAAGGAGAAACCGGACGGGTTGCCCGCAGCCTTGAGCTCACTCCGGGCCTTCGCGAGGTTCTGGGTGGGGCACAGCGCGGAGATCGGCCGAGGCGCGAACGGCCCGACCGGGACCGGACCGATGAGGTCGCCCTGTCCGAAGAGCGCGTCCTGGACGATCTGCTTGCGGTTGAGGGCACACGCGAGCGCACGCCGGTTGTCGACGTTGGCGAGCGGCCCCTTGTGGTCCTGAAGCATGAGCGTCCGGTAGGAGAGGTCGAGAACCTTCTGCACCGTGTCGGATGACGGCAGGTGTTCGGCGACCTGCGGCTCTGTGAGCAGGCCCAGTTGGACCGTGTTCGCCTCGAGCGCCGAGGCGATCGACTGCTCGGAGGGGATCGCCTCGATCTTCACCGCCGGCAGCGTGACCTTTCCGCCCCAGTAGTGCGGGTTCGCCTTCAACAAGATGAAGTTGTCAGGGCTCCAGCTAGAGAAGACGAACGGCCCCGTGCCGTCCGGCTGCGTGGCGACCGTGCCGGCGCTCGTGGCCTTCGTCGAGAGCATGGACAGGTTCACAGAGGTGAGCCCGTCGAGGATCGAGGTGTCCGGCCTGCTGAGCACGAACTCCACGGCGTACGGGCCCTTGGTGACGAAGCGCTTCACCGCCGACAGGTACGACGCCGAGGCGTCGCCGGTCTTGGGGTTCAGCACCCGCTTCAAGGAGGCGACGACGTTCGCCGAGGTGAACGTGGAGCCGTCGTCGAACTTGACGCCCCTGCGGAGCTGGAAGGTGATCGCCCGGCTGCCGTTGCTGAACGCCCAGCTCGTCGCCAGGTCCGGGACGAAGTTCAGGTTCTTGTCGTAGCGGACGAGCTGGTCGTACACGAGGCCGAGCGCCTGGAAGTCGACGAAGTTCGTTACCACGTCGGGGTCGAGCTTCGCGGGGCCCGCCGTACCCGCCACGACGAAGGTCCCCGAGACGGACGCGTGCCGAGGCTGAACACGTGGCGCGGCGCCTACGGTGGAGCTGAGCGCTCCTACCAGACCCACGCTCAATGCGAGCGCGATGGCACTACGAAGAAAGTTTCTGTGACTCATGGGCCCACCTCCCAGTCGTTTCTTGCGGTCCGACGGTAGCATGCGTATAGACGTCCGGTCTAACGGTCATATGGGGCACCATCGAGCCCGAACCTCGCCAGACAGCCCAAACCTGGCCAGAAAAGAAGGCCGAAGATCGTGACGCAGGCAGAAGGTCCCCGCCTCCGGGCCGGCCGGCCGGAGGACGCGGCGGCACTGGCGGCGGTGTTCGTGTCCGCCTGGCGTGGCTCTTATGGCGGGGTGGTCTCCGAAGCGAGACTGCGCGGTCTCGACGAGGGCGACATCGCCGCGTGGCTCCGGGCATTGCTCGCCTCGGCATGCTCGACCACGACCGTGGCGGAGTCTCCTGACGGCGAGGTGCTCGGCTTCTGCCGATACGGCGAGGACCCCGGTGACCCCAGGAGGGGCCACGTCTTCTCGCTCTACGTCGCGCCCTCGGCATCGGGCCGGGGGCTCGGGCGGCGCCTTCTTGCCACCGCGCTCGAGGATCTCGCCGGGCGTCGTCTCGACCCGGTCTCCATCTGGGTATTCGAACGGAACGAACCGGCCCGCCGGCTATATGACACCTTCGGCTTCTCCCCCGACGGGGGGCGGCTTGTCGAGCCCGAGTACGGTGCCGACGAGATCCGGTTACGCCGATCCGCCGAGGGCTCGCCGTGAACCGACTCGCCGAGACCGAACCTCTCCACGTGACCGCCGAGCGCCCTCCGCACGGCGCCGCGGCGCGAAGAGGGCTCACCGCGCTCAGGGGGACGCTCACGGATCTCCTCTCCGGCTCGTTTCCTTCCGGGCTCTCCCTGGCGGTCCTCGACTCCGAGGGCCCCCTCTTCTCCGCCTACGGCGGACAGGCCTGCCGGGTCGGGACGGAGCGACCGATCACCGCAGAGACCTTGTACGATCTCGCCTCCCTCACCAAGGTCGTCTGCAGCTTGACGCTGACGCTCGTCTTCGCCGATCGCGGAATGCTCTTTTTGGAGGACCCGGTCGAACGCTGGCTCCCGGCGTTCCCACGCTCGAACACGACTCTCCTGCACCTGCTCACCCACACGTCGGGGCTCGTCGCCCACAGGCCGTTCTTCGAGCACCTGCGCGGCCGGCGCGCCATCGAGGCGGCGGTCCTCGAGGAGGCGGCGAGCTCCGAACCGACGGGACAGGTCCTCTACTCGGACCTCAACTTCATGCTCCTCGGCTGGGTGCTCGAGGCCTGCGGCGGGGCTCCTCTCGACGAGCTGTTCGCCAGCGAGGTCGCGACCCCGCTCGCGATGAAGCGGACGGGCTTTCGACCCACGCGGAAAGAGGAGACCGCCGCAACCGAGCTCGACGGGGATCAGCGGCTCACCCCGGGACTGGTGTGGGGAGAGGTGCACGACGGCAACGCTTACGCGCTCGGCGGGGTGGCAGGTCACGCCGGGCTCTTCGCACCGCTCGACGATCTCGTCTGCTTCACTCGCCACCTGCTCGCAGGCGACTCCCCAGTGCTCGCCGCCGGCGCGCTCGAGGCGATGGCCACGCGGCGAACCGTGCGCAGCGGCGACATCCGCGGCCTCGGGTGGCGGCTCGCGCCGGAGGGCTGGGGCGCCTGGCCCGAGGACACCTTGTGGCATACGGGCTTCACGGGAACCTCGTTGCTCGTGTCACGGCCGCTCGGTCTCGGCGTCGTCCTTTTGACCAACGCCATCCATCCGCGCCGGCGCATGGAGGATCAGGCCGAGATGCGAGCCGCGATCCACCACCGCGTGAGCGAGGTGTTCACGTGAGCTCGAGTGGCGGGCGGGGCCCCGGAGACCCTCGACTCGGGGATAGGCAAGGGGTACCCATGCCTCACGATGCACCGCTCCCAGATCTGGGCGCACTCGACACCGAGGCAGTGCGGCCAGAGCTGGCCGAGCTCGACGTGCTGGCGGTCCCCGATCTCGTCGCGCTCATGACGATTGAATCGACGCGTGCCTCCGATGCTGTCGTGGCGGCCACTGCCCAGATCTCCGAGGCCGTCGCCGCGATCACATCTCGGCTCGCCGAGGGAGGGCGGCTCATCTACGTCGGGGCGGGGACCGCCGGCCGGCTCGGCGTGCTCGACGCGGCAGAGGCGGGACCGACTTTCGACGCCCCCGACGGCCTGATCGTCGCCGTTCTCGCAGGGGGCCGTGAAGCGGTCGTGCGGCCGGCGGAAGGAGCCGAGGACGACGCTGAGGGCGCCGTCGCCGAGCTCCGGGCGCTTCACTGCTCGCCTCGAGACTGCGTCGTCGGGATCTCGGCGAGCGGCCAGACGCCGTTCGTCCTCGGCGCAATGGGCTTCGCGAGAGCCGCCGGCGCGCTCACCGTCGGGATCGTCAGCAACCGCGCTTCTGCGATCGCGGCTGCCGCTGAGCTCGCGATCGAGCTGCTGGTCGGCGGAGAGGTGATCGCAGGTTCGACGCGGATGAACGCCGGCACCGCGCAGAAGATCACGCTGAACATCGTCTCGACCGCCGTCATGATCCAGCTCGGCAAGACCTACGGGAACCTGATGGTCGACGTCCGCCCAACCAACGAAAAGCTGCGAGATCGGGCCACCCGGATCGTGGCCGCGGTGGCGAAAGTTTCGCCTGAGCGCGCCAGGGAGGCCCTCGAGATGTGCGGGTGGCGAACCAAGCCCGCTTGCATCGTGGCCGCGTCGTCTCTCAGCGCCGAGGAGGCGGCTGAGCTCCTCGAGGCCAGCGGCGGCCGGCTGCGTGCCGCCCTCGAGGCGGCCAAGCTCGTCGAGACGGCCGAGCTCCCGGAAGCCGGCGGCGGCCGGCTGCGTGCCGCGCTCGAGGCGGCCCACGTTGGCCGGGCTACAACTGCCGGCCGGGCCGGCTCGCGCTCGGGGAATCAGCGCCGGCTCGGCGTCGCCGCGTTCCTCTACCACGGCCGGCTCGTGCCCGGCGACGTGGCGGTCGCCGACGGCAGGGTGGTCGCGCTCGGTCTCGAGCCGGCCAGCCGCCGGATAGCTGTTCCTGGGCTAGTGGACCTGCAGGTGAACGGCTACGGAGGACTCGATGTGCTCGGCTCATCGGTCGAGGACCTTGCGACACTCGGCAAGGCGCTCGCCCGCGACGGGGTGCTCGCCTACCAACCGACGCTCATCAGCAGTGAGGCCGGCCGCACGAGAGCCGCCGAAGAGCGAATCGCCGAGCTCGCCGCGCGAGAGCCCGACGGCGCCCGCATCCTCGGCATCCACCTCGAGGGCCCGTTTCTCTCGCTCCTTCGGGCCGGGACGCACCCGCCGGAGCGCCTCGCCCAACCGGACCTCGCCCTCTTGATCTCACTGCTCAACGCCGGCCCGGTCACGATGGTGACCCTCGCCCCTGAGCTGCCTCGAGCGCTCGAGCTCGTCGCGGAGTGCCGCCGGCACGGGGTCGTCGTCTCGTTCGGACACAGCGACGCCGATGCGGAGGAGGCACGTCGCGGCTTCGAGGCAGGTGGTCAAGCGGTGACCCACGTCTTCAACGCCATGTCTCCGGTGTCGGCCCGCGCGCCCGGCTTGGCAGCGGCCGCTCTCGCGGACCCGCGGGTGACCGTCCAGGTAATCGCCGACGGGGTCCACGTCTCGGACGAGGTTCTCCGACTGGTGCTCGCCGCCGCGCCGAGCCGCTGGAGTCTCGTCAGTGACGCCACGGCCGCCTCGGGTGCGGGCGACGGGGAACTTGTCGTGGGGGAGGTGAGCGCAGTCTCGCTCGGTGGAGTGGTCAGGCGGCGGGACGGAACGATCGCCGGCTCGGCCGCGACGCTTCTCGACGGCGTCCGCCACGTCGCCGCCCTCGGTGCGCCGCTCGGCGAGGTTCTCTCCGCAGCGTGCGAGCGTCCGGCGCGCCTCCTCGGGCGCGACGACGTCGGGCGAATCGGCCTCGGCGCCCGCGCGGACCTGGTCGTGCTAACCGACGACCTCGAGGTCGACGAGGTGCTTCTCGAAGGCCGATCGATGATCTAGGCCGCCGTTAGGTGCTTGACACCTCCGGGCCGCCGCTCATATCGTCGGCTGTCCGGACGTCAGGATATCCATAACTGTCAGGAGTCGGTCATGACAACCGAACCCGCTTCTGGGCGTGGTCGCGGTCACGACCGCCTCCTCGTGGGCCTGATGGCAGGTAACTCGCTCGACGGGATCAGCGCTGCGCTGGTGGCGACGCGCGGCGTGGGGCTCGACCGGACGGTGACGGTGCCCGCCCACCTCAACTACCCCGTCGCTCGGGAGATGCGCGAGAGGCTCTTCGGCCTCCACCTCCCGAACAGGTTCCGCGCCGACGAGCTGATGGCCGCGCACACCGAGTTCGGTGAGCAGCTCGCGCTCGCGGCCAAGGCGGTCATCGAGGTCGGCGGCGTTCAGGCCGACGAGGTGTCTGTGATCGGCGTGCAGGCCGCGAACCTCATCCACGCCATAGCGGGGAGCCAAGGCGAGCCGACCAATGGCCACATGGAGGTCGGCGAGCTGGCGGTCGTCGCGGAGCGGACCGGTTGCGTGGTCGTCGGTGACCTGCGCCCGAGCGACATCGCGCTCGGCGGCGAAGGAGCGCCGCTCGCCTCGTTTCTGGACTTCATCTTGTTCGCGCGGCTCGACGATCGCTCGCGCGCCATCCAGAACCTCGGCGCCATCGCGAACGTGACGTTCCTGCCTCGTGACTGCGCCCCCGAGGACGTGATCTCATTCGACTGCGGACCGGGCAACATGGTCATCGACAGGCTCGTCGCCCGCCTCACGCAAGGTCGCCAGACCTTCGACGCGGACGGCGAGCGCGCCGCCCGTGGTGAGGTCAGCGCCGAGCTCCTGGCGGACCTCCTCACTCATCCGTACCTGAAGCGGGTTCCGCCGAAGACCTCACGCGGGCCGGAGGACTTCGGAGAGGACTTCGTCGGGCAGCTGATCAACTCGGCCGCGGCCCTCGGGCTGAGCGAGGACTCGATGATCTCCACCGCGACGCAATTCACCGTCGAGTGCGTCGCCGACCAGTACGAGCGTTACCTTCCGCAGTTGCCCGACGAGATCGTGCTCGCCGGCGGCGGAGCGCACAACCTCGAGATCCGCCGGCGTCTGCGCGAGAGGCTGCCTGCGTGCGAACTCCGGCTGCATGACGAGTTCGGCGTGCCGGGCGACGCGCGGGAGGCGACGGCGTGGGCCGTCCTCGCCGATGAGACCGTCCACGGCAACCCGGGCACGCTTCCCAGGGTGACCGGGGCGTCGGGCAACGCCGTCCTGGGCAAGATCCTCCTGCCCTCCGGTTATGCCCACAGATTCCACCTCGAGCTCGACCGGGCCGGGACCTAGCGTGACTTCGGACTCGTCGAAGGCCGTCGCAGGTGCCGCTCTTAGCTATCTCGAGCGCGTCGCCCAGCTCATCGTCGAGCTGATCGGCACTCAAGGAGCCGGCATCGCGGCCGCGGCCGAGCTGCTGACGGCGGCCGTCGAGAACGACGGCCTCATCCACGTCTTCGGTCCCGGCCACTCTCACGTCATCGCCGAAGAGGCCTTCAACCGCACAGGCGGGCTGGCCTGCATCAATCCCATCGTCGATCGCACCGGAGGGCGCGCCGAGCTCGTCGAAGGCTATGCGGCGGCGATCATCGAGGGTCACGAGCTCCGGCCGGGCGAGGCGATGTTGATCTCCTCGAACTCCGGCGTCAACCCTTTGCCCGTCGAGATGGCCCTGCTCGCCAAGCAACGAGGCCTTCCCGTCGTCGCCATCACTTCCCTCGAGTTCTCGCGCAGCCTCACGCCGCGCCATTCGAGCGGATCCCGGCTGTTCGAGATCGCAGACGTCGTGCTGGACAACCATTGTCCCGCCGGCGACGCGCTCGTGGAGGTGCCCGGTGTGCGGGCCAGGGTCGGTCCGGGATCGTCCATTGCCTCGATGGCTTTGCTCAACGCGGTGATCACGGCGACGATCGAGCGCCTGAGCGAATTGGGCCGGGAGGTCCCCGTCCTTTTGAGCGAACGTCTTCCGGGAGAATTCGAGCACAACAACGAGCTGAAGCGCCGCTTCGCGAGCCGAGTCCGCGCCCAGTTCACCGCGATGCTCTTCTACTGAATGCGGCCCCGATCTCGCCCGTCGCCATGAGAGAGCACACGACCTCACCGCCAGAACCGAGGTAATTGCCTATGTCGGAGCGGCTGCAGTTCATCGGGACTACCACCTCGGGATCGGGCATCATGTCCATCTTCCCCCGCTGGGCCGAAGCGCTCGGGATCGATGCCGAGATCCAGGGGGTCGATCTTCCCCTGCACGCCGGTCAAGGCGCGTACAGGCGGGCGGTCATCGCTATCCGCTCCGCCCCGCAGGTCCGAGGTGCGCTAGTCACCTCCCACAAGGTGGACATGTACGAGGCTGCCTCCGATCTGTTCGACGAGATCGATCCCGACGCGAGAAGCACGAGGGAGGTCTCGTGCGTCGCGAAGCGGGGCTCACGGCTCATCGCTTTCGCCAAGGATCCCTTCGTCTCCCGCCAGGCGCTCGACGCGATGCTGGGCGCTGACTACTGGCGGGGAGCCACTCGCGAGGTGCTGTGCTTTGGAGCAGGAGGAGCCGGAACCGCGATCACGGTCGCACTGAACAAGGCTCGCGCCCGACCCTCTCGCATCGTGGTGACCGACACCGATCCCACTCGCCTCGAGCACCTGCGATCGGTGCACGAGGCGATGGAGATCACCGGCGGGGTGGAGTACAGGTCCGTTTCCTCGGTCGCGGACTCGGACGCGCTCTTGGAGTCGTTCTCGGGCGATTCGCTCGTCGTGAACGCCACCGGGCTTGGTAAGGACCTTGCCGGCTCACCGGTGAGCGACCGGGCCCTCTTCCCCGCCGGCGCAGTCGTCTGGGAGCTCAACTACCGGGGCACGTTGGAGTTCTTGCAGCAGGCGGCCCGACAGGCCGGTTCCGGCCAGCTCGTCGTGCACGACGGATGGGAGTACTTCCTCTTCGCATGGAAGGCCGTGATCGAGGAGGTCTTCCGCCTCACGATCAGCCCCCAGCAGTTCGCGCGCCTGGTCGGCCTCGCCGAACCCCTCCGGCCAGCGTCTGTGGCCTGGACCACCGGTCTTCGGTGATCGCAACCGTCCTCGGACTCGTTGCGGACCTGCCGCCGGGCGCCGTCGACGCTCACGGGCACGTCTGGATCGACCCGGTCGAGGGTTCCGACCCGACCCGGACCTTCGTCCTCGACAACGAAAGGAGGATCTCGAGCGAGCTCGAGGCCTTCTCGTCTGCTGGTGGGGCTGCGGTCATCGACTGCCAACCACCCAATGCAGGGCGCAATCTCGGCCGTCTGGCGGCGATCTCACGGACGTCGGGGGTGGCGATCGTCGCTTCGACCGGCTTTCATCTCCGTCAGTACTACGGGTCGGACCAGGCGACGTGGCAACTGCCGGAGTCCGAGGCCGCAAGCCTGTTCGAGCGCGACTTGACCGGCGCCGGCGAATCGAACGGCGCCGGCGAATCAGGCATCCGGGCGGGGATCTTGAAGGCGGCCCATCCCGGCACGGTCGACGATGTCGGCTTCCGGCGCCTGATTGCTGCGACCTGCAGGGCCGCCCATGCGACCGGCGCAGCGATTCAGGTCCACACCGAGCGGGGCGAGGGTGTCGTGGCGTTGGCCGATGTCCTCGAGGGCGAGGGAACCGATCCCCACAGGGTGATCCTGAGCCACATGGACAAGCGACCGGATCTCGGGCTTCACCTCGAGCTCGGTGCCCGCGGCTACCTGCTCGAGTACGACACCTTCCTGCGAGAGAAGTACCGGCCCGAGGAGAACGTCTGGCCGCTGCTTGACCGCGCGCTCGAGTCCGGTCTGGCGGGTTCGATTACATGTGGGCTCGACCTGGCGGATCCTGCCCTGTGGCTCTTCGCCGGCGGAGCTCATGGTATGCCCGGCCTCCTCACCGTCGTTCAGTCGCGCCTGCGTGGCCTGGGCGCGGACGAGGCAGCTCTGCAGGCGCTTCTTCGTGACAACATCTGCCGGCGGGTCTCTATCGGGACGGTCGAGGGAATCCGGAGCAAGCAAGCTCCTCCCGACATGACAGGCACAGCGAAGCGTTCCGTTCGGTCATCCGAAGGCGGGGTCGTGCAATCTGCCAGCAGTTCGCGTGACCGACATGCAGAGAAATGACAGCAGGAGGGCAACCGGACCCATTACGAAGCGCTCCCATCTGCTCGAGGAAGCGAAGTTCCCGAGAGCACTCAGAGCCATCGCCGCGCTGAGCAGCCGAGTGCCCGAGCGACTCACGCGAAGAGAGATGTGGGGAACCGGGTAACCGGCTGTACGCAGCACGACGAGCGCTCCGAGCATCAGAGCCGCCGCTGACATGGCACTGCCAACCCGCAGACTTCGTGGCAACCTACGGTGCTTGCCGCCCCATGAGGCGCGGCCGAGTGGGGCGCCGAAAGCAAGCGCGACCTGGAAGGTGGCCACTACGAGCAAGCCGGCGGCGGCCGTAACAGCGAACCTTCGCAGCCTTATGTCGCTCATCACCGCGCCTATGCGGAGCGCGAGGCGCTGCTCTGAGCGATGACGCGCCCAACCTCCGCGCCCGTGCTGTGCGACAACTCGGACTCGAGAAGAGCTCGTGCCCGGACGAGCATCGACGCCGCCCCGACCGAGACGAAGGTGGTGGCAGCCTCGCCGGCGAGCCTCGCCGACTCGTCGAGCCTTTCCTGGCGGGCGAGCCACTCCGCCCGGTCCAGCTGCGCACGTGCTGCCCAGTACGGGTAGCCGAGGTCGCGAAAGGTCGCCTCGGCCGAGACGAGGTCCTCCTGGACGGTCTCGTTCTCGCCTCGCGCGGCGGCGACGAGCGCGTTGGCGCGGGTGACCTGCGCCTGCAGGAACGGCGGGACCTCGCCTTGGGGGTGCGTCGCGAGCAACCCGGCGAGCCGATCGGCTTCCTCCTCATCGCCGAGGATGATCGCAGCCTCGAAGGCGAGCGGGAAAGCGAGCCTGACCGATTCGTGCGCGACGCCGAGTCCTCCGCTCATGGCCTCGCCGATCGCGCCGCGCGCAGTTTCGAGGGCGTGGCGACTGTCCCCTGCGGCGAGAAGGACCGCCGCCTCCGCGGCCGCATAGACGGCTCTGTTCTGCACGTCGTCGCTCTCGGCCCAGGCACTGCAGCCGGCAAAGTACTCGCGGGACGCGTTCACGTTGCCACGGAGCGCCTCCAGGCACGCGAGCCTGTAGTTTGCCCAATCGGCCCCGGGACGCTCGTCGCCACCGGCCTGAAGGAGCTCGTTCCCGAGCCGCTCGGCCTCCTCGAGGCGGCCCGCCATCGTGAGGATGTACATGAGGTTGCCTGCCGCCGAGGCCTCGCTGCGCCGGAGTCCCCACCGCCGGGCGAGGGCACTCGCCGCCCTGGCATGCTCCTCAGCCCCAGGGAGGTCCCGCGTCATGCAGAGATCGGACAGGTTGGACTCCGCCAGCATCTCGCTTCTCGTGAACCCGTGAATCCTGGCAACCGAGACCAGCCCCTCGAAGAGCATGCGGGCTTCTCCGGCACGCCCCGCCACCTGCAGGCTCACCGCCTTCATATTCAGGCTGTAAGCGAACACCTCGTTGAGCTCGTGGTGCTGGGCCAAGGTGAGCGCCACCTCGATCGTCGCGATCGCCTCGTCGATATGACCCGAGAAGAACAGGGAACCTCCAAGCCTCGCCTCGAGATCTGCAAGAACCTCTGGAGGCGCTGTGGTCCCCTCCAGTGACGCCAGCGCCTCACGCATCCTCGCTGTCGCCTGCTCGTTCCGCCCGAGGTTGCCGAGTGCAGTGCCGATCGAGGCGGTGACCCGCGCGGCGTCGACGACGCGTCCGGCCGTGGCGTGGGCGGCGAGCGCCGTCTCGAAATGGGCCAGGGCACGCTCGGCCCACCCCGCGAACTGTGCCATCCTGCCAGCGAGGTCCGTGAACTCCGCCTGTTGGGCCTCGTCCGAGCTCAGCTCGGCGGCTCGCAGGTAGGCGGACTCGGCCGCCTCGGGGGCGCCAACGGCCTGGGCCCGCTCGGCCGCCAGCACATGGGCCAGGCACGCCCGGACCCTGAGCTCCTCCGCGTCCGGGTCGTCGCCGGCGGCCTTGTAGGCGTCGTAGAGGTGGGCACCGATGACCTCGGCCACCTCGGCGCCCTCGTCGGGGAAGGCCGAGCGAAGGTGCTCGGCGGTCTTCAGATGCCGGGCCTTGCGCTCGGCCCTCGTCAACATGTCGTACGCGACCGACCGGATGAGCGACTGGGTGAACGCGTACTGGCCGCGCTCTGGAGACAGCTTGTCCGCTCGGACGGTGAGGACTTCTTTTCGCACGAGGGAGCTCAAGAGCTCGTCGAGGTCGGCCGGGTTGATGTCGGAGACCGCCTCGATCGCCTGGCGAGGAAAGCTCGATCCCAGCACCGAGCACTCCTTCACGAGCCTGCGCTCGTCGGGACCGAGCGCGTCGAGGCGTGAGGCGATGAGGGCGGTCAGCCCGGGCGGGATCTCGAGCTCGCCGAGCTTGCCGACGAGGTGCAAGAGTCCGTCGTCACCTCTTTCGAGGACGCCTTTGTCGAGCAGTGACCGCACCGTTTCCACGGCATACAGCGGGATCCCCTCGGCACGCTCGACGATGCGTGCTCGGGCAGACTGCGGCAGCTCGGTGACGAGCCCGTCCAACATCTGACCGATGACCTCGTCGGGCAGCGGGTCGAGCGGGAGCGACGTGACCGACCGACGCGATAGCCCGAGGCCTTTCCGCTCGGTCCCTTCCGGTCGCGACAGGACGAGGATGAAAAGGGCGTGGTCGCCCGACCACTCGAGCAGGTGGTCCAGGAAGTCCACCATTCCGGCGTCGGCCCACTGCAGATCCTCGATGACCATGACGACGGGCAGGTACTCCGCCAGACGCTCGAAGAACAGGCGCCAGCCCGAGAACAGCTCCTCGCGCGCCAGCACCTGCGAGGTCGGCAGCCCGAGCAGCTGGCCGAGGCGAGGGGCGATGAACTCGCGGTCTGCGGCGTCACCGATCCACCGCTCGAGCCCGGTGCGCAGCCGCTCGGCGACGAGCTCCTGGGGGTCTTCCTCGCTGATCTGGAGTCTTGCCCGGACCATCTCCGAGAGTGCCCAGTACGAGACGCCCTCGCCATATGACAGGCACCGTCCGGCATGCCAGAGAGTGTCGGCAACAAGACCGTCGATGTACTTGAAGAACTCCCAGGCGAGGCGCGACTTGCCGACGCCGGCCACTCCCGAGACGAGCACGAGTCGCGCCGACTGGCGTTCGGATGAAGCGTGGAAGAGCTCCTTGACGAGCCGCAGCTCGTGGTCCCGGCCGATGAACGGGGCTTCGAGGACCCCGGAGCGTTGCGAGCCGGCGATGGCCGCGACGACCCGGGTTGCCCGGAAGAGCCGGACCGGCTCGGACTTGCCCTTGAGCTCGTGCTCGCCGGCATCTGCGTACGCGATGGCGGCCGCGGTGGCGGCCCGGGTCATCTCGTCCACGTAGCAGCAGCCCGGCGGGGCGGCAGACTGGATGCGGGCGGCGGTGTTGACGCGGTCGCCTATCACGAGGCCCTCTTCGGGTGTCTCGGTCGTGGCGACGCCACCGGTCACCACCCCGACGCGGGCCTGGAGCTCGGTCTGGTGCTCGGACCCGTAGTCGGCAACGGTAGAGACGAGCTCGAGGCCGGCCCGCACCGCTCGTTCGGCGTCGTCCTCCTTTGCGACCGGGGCGCCCCAGACGGCCATGACTGCGTCGCCGATGAACTTCTCGACGGTGCCCCCGTAGCGGGCGACAATGGCCCGGGCGAGCTCGAAGTAGCCGGAGAGAAGCTCTCTTACCTCCTCGGGGTCCCGTTTCTCCGCCAGAGGGGTGAAGCCGACCAGGTCGCAGAACAGCACCGAGACGTGGCGTAGCTCGGCGCCGCCACCTGGCTGGGGAACTGGGGCGATCGGTGGAGGCACCAGAGCACGGGCCCCGGGCGCTGCGGCGGGTTGCGGCGCCCCGGCTGTCGCGAGCGTCGTGCCGCACTCGCCGCAGAACCTCGCCTGGGCCGGTACCGACGTCCCGCAGCTCGGACAGACGCGAGCCAAGGGATTGCCGCACTCGAAGCAGAACTTGGTTCCCGCCGGGTTCTCGAGCCCACAGTTCGCGCACAGCATCGGGCTCTCCTTGAAAAAGACTCCAATAAGGTGACGCTCACCGTAGTGGAACTACCTGTGAGGTGCCTGCTCGCGACCCGTTACCGCCACGGTGCGCGCGGCAAGCATCGAGGGCAGCCGGCGCAGGGCTCACCGGCCCAACACCTGCGCCTGCGCGCTCGGGCGGTCGTTGGCCCGCATGCCCGGAAGGAACAAGAAACCGAACGTCACCGCCGCTCCAATCGTGCCCGCCAGCTCCAACGTCCTGC
Source organism: uncultured Acidimicrobiaceae bacterium (assembly GCA_963703655.1). GTDB lineage: Bacteria > Actinomycetota > Acidimicrobiia > Acidimicrobiales > Bog-793 > CAVPFA01. The sequence continues at coordinate 701,776 of CAVPFA010000004.1, forward strand.
TCACACCGACGAACCGCACGACGACGGGAGTCAACACGTACGAGAGCGGCATGAGCGCTGTCGACACGAACCAGTCGATGCTCGACACCCGGCCCAGCAAGTGGCTCGGCACCAGGCGTTGCTTGAGCGTCGCCCACACAACGGCGCCGGCGGCTTCGAGAGCGCTCACGGCGAACACGAGAACGCCCAGCTGCCATTGGCGGGTGACGAGCCCGTAGCCGGCCACGAGGAGAGTCGCCCCGGTCCACGCCGCGTACATGAAGGTGATCGGCCGGCGGCCCCGGTCACCGCGCTGTGCGGTGACGGCCGCCGCCAGCAGTGCCCCGAGGCCTCCGAGGCCGAGCACGATCCCGAGGGTGGCAGCGCTGCCATGAAGGCGGTTCTTTACGAGGTAAGGAACGAGCACATACGTGGGCCCCAGGAAGAGCAGGTAGGTGAAGGTGGCGGCTACGAAGGTCCCCCACAGCCACGCCTGGCTGCGGACGAAACCCAGCCCCTCGCGTATGTCGACCCACAGCGAGCCGCTCTCGCCGGGCGCGGCCACGGGCGCGACGGGCGAGAGCCGAGTAAGGCAGCACGCCGAGAACACGAACGAGAGCGCGTCGGCGCCGAACGCGCCCGCGCTCCCGACGACGGCGAGAAGCGCCCCGCCGAGCGCAGGGCCGAGCAACTGGAGCATGGCTGGCCGCAGGAACTGGTCGAGCCCGTTCGCCTCCATCAGCCGCTCCTTGGGCACCAATGCGGGCACGATGGCGTCGAAGGCCGGAGCGGCGAACACGGTCGCGGCGCCGATGACAAAGGCCACGGCCCACAGCTCCCACAGCCGGAGGTGTCCGAAGGACCCGAGCACCGCCAGGCAGGCGACCGCGACCGCCCGCGCCCCGTCGGCGGCGAGCAGCACCGTCCGGCGCGGAAGGCGGTCCGAGATGGCGCCGCCGAGGAGAAGTAAAACGACCTGGGGGGCCGAAGTCGCCAGGCCCACGCCGGCCAGAGCCGAGGGCCGGTCGTCGATCTTGTACGCCTCCCACGCGACGGCCACGAGGAAGATGCCGTCGCCGAGGAGAGATACGACCAGACCGGTCCAGAGCAGGCGGAAGTCCCTGTGGCGCAGGGGCGCGACGATCCCCACCCGGTTGACCAGCCTCGTGGTCATCAGGGGACCGCCGTCGCCGAACTTCGGGTCAGCTGGAGATCGGCGCCGGCTGCATGTCGAAGGTCGTCGCGAGCTCGCCCAGAACCTCGTTCAGCTGGTCGATCTCGTCGTCGCCGTTGGCCGCTGTCACCTGCACACGGAAGCCGACCTGCGATTTCGGAACGAGCGGGTACGCCGCCAGCGTCACGTAGATGCCGCGGTCGAACAAGAACCGTCCGACCGCGTCGATGTCCTCGCTCTCGCCGATGGGAAGCTCGATGATCGGGAGACCCGAAGAGTTGAGCGTGCGCAAGCCGAGCTCGGCGATCCGGTCGAGCACGCGAGCGGTCTTTCGGTAAAGGGCCTCCCGGAAGTCGTCCCCTTCGGCGTCGTTGACCCGAAAGCCGGCGAGCACCGTCGCCAGCGATGCTGTCGGCGACGGCCCCGAGTAGAGGTAGGGCGCGGCGGCGACCTTCAAGTGGTTCTTCAGGGACGTAGGCAGAGCCAAGAACGCGAGGAGCGACGAATACGACTTGGAAAAGCCGGCGACGAGCACGATGTGGTCGTAGGTCTCCCCGAAGTACCGGACGATGCTGTTGCCTCGTAGACCGTAGGGCAGGGCCGGGGTGGGAGACTCCCCGATCACGCCGAAGCCATGCGCGTCGTCGACGTACAAGATCGTGTCGTACTCCCGGCAGATGCGGGCATACGTGGGCAGGTCCGGCACGTTGCCGGTCATCGAGTTCACGCCGTCGATGCAAAACACGCGGGCGAGCCCGGCCGGCAGCGAGCGGAGGGTCTGCTCGAGATGATCGGGGTCGTTCGACCGGACGCGGTGCAAGGTGGCGCCGGCGCCGCGCGCGATGGCCGCCCCTTCGTACATCGTCTTGTGCGCCTGGGAGTCGACGAGCACGGCACCCTGGCCTGCAAGGACCGGGATCACCGAGGCGTGAATGATCGTGATGGTCGGGAGCACGAGGGAGTCGGGCGCCCCGAGCAGGTCCGTCAGCTGCTCCTCGATGTCGATGTAGAGCCGGGGGTTGCCCAACAGGCGGGACCAGCTCGGGTGGGTGCCCCATCGCCACAGCTCGCGCTCGACCGACTGGATGATCTCGGGGTGAAGGTCGAAGCCCAGATAGTTGCAGGACGCGAAGTCACACAGCCAGTGATCTCCGATGCGGATCCTGCGGCCCCGCACCTCGTCGATGACCGCGTCCATCATCGGGTGCGACACCCGGAGTCGCTCGAGGTCGGCCCACCGCTCGTCGCGGCGAGCAGGTTCTGACTTCGTGTGGACGCCTTGGGCGTGGACGTCTTGGGCGTGGACGCCGTGGCCGTTGGTGGAAGCCGCGGCCGGCGCAGAGGTCGGGCCGGCGCTCACGGCACGGGCTCCGCGATCATCGCGACGACCTCGGGAGAGAGGTCGCCCGCCGACATCTTGGACAACAGCTCGTCGACCTGCTCGACGCGGAGCGGCTTCGCGAAGTAGAAGCCCTGCCCGAACTGGCACCCGAGGGCACGAAGGCCGTCCACCTGATGCTCGCGCTCGATGCCCTCGGCGACCGTCTGAAGATGCAGCGTGTTCCCGAGCTGGACGATGGCTTCGGCGAGGACGCCGCTCTTGACCGAGTCGCCAACGTCGTCGACGAAGGACTTGTCCACTTTCAAGATGTCGATCGGGAAGCGCTTCAGGTAGCTGAGTGAGGAGTAGCCGGTGCCGAAGTCGTCGATCGCGAATGCCACCCCGAGATCTTTCAGCTCCAGCATCCGTGCGATGACGGCCTCGGCGTCTTGGACGAGCACGCTCTCGGTGATCTCCAGCACGAGGCTTCTCGGATCGAGGTCCGCGAACCTGAGGGCCTTCGAGACGTCCTGCACCAGGCCGTCGTGCTGGAAGTGCCGGGCGGAGATGTTCACACTCATGCGAAGCCGGCCGACAAGGTCGTGGTCCAGTTGCCAACGGCGCGCTTGTTGACATGCCTCCTGGAGCACCCATCGCCCGAGGGGGATGATGAGGCCGGTCTCTTCGGCAAGCGCGATGAAGTCCTTCGGCTGGAGCAGTCCCCGTACGGGGTGAGACCAGCGGACAAGCGCCTCGACCCCGATGGTCTGGCCGCCGTCGAGGCTCACGATCGGCTGGTAGTGCACGACGAATTCCTGTTCGTCAACGGCTCGCTGCAGATCGGCAGTCCGCTCGAGGCGTTCCAACATGGCCGCCTGCAGGGCCGGCTGGTATACCTCGTAACCCCCCTTGCCTCGGCCCTTGGCGGCGTACATCGCCACGTCCGCGGCCTGCAGCAGCTCGGCCGGATCTTCGAGTCCTGCCGGGCTGAGCGCGATCCCGATGCTGGCGTGCACCTGCACCTCGCGGTCCTCGAGCGCCAACGGGACGCGCAGCTCGGCGATGACTCGTTCTGCCACCTCGCAGGCCTCGCCGATGCCTGAGATCTCCTCGAGCAGAACGGCGAACTCGTCACCGCCGAGTCGGGCCGCCGTGTCGCCGACTCGCAGCGATCTGCTGAGCCGGCCTGCGACCGCGACGAGGAGGCGGTCGCCTGCTGCGTGCCCGAGGCTGTCATTGACGAGCTTGAAGTCGTCGAGGTCCAGGAACAGAACGGCCAGCGAGCTCCGCGACCGGGCGGCTCGCACCAGCGCGTGCTCGAGTCGGTCCCGGAACAGGGCTCGGTTGGCCAGTCCGCTCAGCGCGTCGTGGAATGCCTGGTGCTTCAGCTCCTCCTCCAGGCCCTTGCTCTCGCTCACGTCTCGCATCGTGAGGACGATCCCCTCGACGGTCGGATCGCTGAGCAGGTTGTTCGCCACGACTTCGAGGTGCCGCCAGGAGTCGTCGTGATGCCGGACGCGCCACTGTGTCGTCGTCGACTGGCCCGCCCGGAACGCCACCCCGGTGTACATCGCAAGTGCTTGCTCGACGTCGTCGGGGTGAACGAGCGTCGTGATCCGCTGGCCTTCGAGCGAGCCCGGCTCGTAGCCGAGGATCCTCGTGGCCGAAGGCGTCTGGTAGGTGATGGTCGCGTCGGGCCGCGCGATGAGGATGACGTCGGAGGCGTTCTGGACAAGCGTCTGGAAGCGGGCCTCGCTCCGACGGGCGTGGAAGATGTCCGTCAGCGCCTCGCGGTCGAGAGCCAGTCCGGCCTGAGCAGCGAGCGTCTCGATCGTGTTCGTGACTTCGACCGGCAGCGCGTTGGTGCTGGTGACCGCGATCACCCCCTGCAGCTGGTCCTTCGCGACGAGCGGGCAGATGAGAACTTGCTCGCGGATTTCCGGCTCCGATGCGCCTGCGGGCTGTGTTCCCTCGAACAAACAGCGCGCCACCTTTCCGCTGCTCAGCATCTTACGAACGTCAGCCCGAAGAGCCATCACGCTCAGCAGCTTGTCTGCGGCGTGGCCGGATTCGGCGACGATGGCGAGACCGTCAGCCGGGCTCGACACGGCGAACGTCACCCCTGTGACCTCGCCGCGTCCCGACACGAGCGCGCCAACAGCCGAGATCGTGGCCAGATAGATACCGTCGCGGCCCGAAGCCGCCACCAATTCTCCGGCCGCCGTGCGCAAGACCTGCTCTCGACTCATGGCCTGCTGGTGCGCCCGCACGAGACCGGCCATGCGCGCGAGCACGAGAAGGAACATGACGCCTGCGACAACTGCGATGACTTGGGCGTCGATCGGCTTGCCGAGCGCAGTCTCGATGAGGAGCACGGCCGGCGCGATGAGCGAGACCGTCGCCAGCAGCATGAGGCGGGCACGGCTCGTCCTCGGCGGGCCGGCCGTTCTCGGCTCCGAAAGCGCCCGCATGGACGGGTGCAGAGCCGCAGCGCCCCAGCACGCATAGAAGACGATCCAGCCAAGGTCGATGGGGTTCCCGTCGTGCCAATTCCAGCCGGGATGCAAGTTCGCCAGGCCGTAGATCGAATCGGCGACGAGCGTCCCAAGTGCCCCGATCGCAAGGAGCCGCCCCGCCGTGTGGCGCAGGCCGCCCGAGCTCCACAGGTGCGCCAGCATCGCCAGCACGAGAATGTCGCCGAGCGGGTAGGCGGCGGCGGTCAGGCGTACGAGCATTCCTCCCGGAGCGCGGACGTTCGGGCCGATGAGGAAGATCCACGACAACAGGCCCACCCCGAGGGTGATCGTCAGCGCGTCGAGAAGGCTCGCTCTGTCGCCGCGGGAACGCGCGCACGGGCGAGGAGCAGCAGACCGACTGCGAGAACGGGGTACATCGTGACGTAGATCGCGTCGATGAACGACGGAAACGGGATTTGATTTTGGCCCATGATCTGGTGCCAGAACTTGTAGGTCGTGTCGCCCGTGATGAACAAGAGCACGCCGACCCCGAGGAACCACCATGCGACCGGGGCGTTCGGACGATTCCGTTTGATTCCGTACGCGAACGCGGCCACCGCCGACGATCCCAGAAGCGCCCACGCGAACACCTGCCCCGGCCACTCCATCCAGGGGAGGAAGCCCACGATGGGAGATCCTCCCGATGGAAACCCGAACGGGAAGTAGATCAGGGCGAAGAGTGCCTCGAGACCGAGAAACCAGAGCCACATCCTCGAGGGCGTTGTTCGCACTCCCGACGGCAGATGGCCACCATCGGCCCGCTCCTTCCGGTCGTGTGCAGCAAGCAGTGACAAGAGTTCCCCTGACCACGCACTTTCGTTCCGTTGTGCATCGGCTCTTGCCGTCCTTTACTTGAGCGCGAACGCCCGGGCTCGGGCGGAATGGAGCGACCCACGGTTCCCGGGCGCCGGCTGTATGGAGAGCGACCCGCGGTTCTAGACGAGAGCGCGCCCGCCGTCGGCGCCCGGCTCGGGGGCCATCTCAGGCTCCAGCAGGGCTCGTGCCCGAGCGAGCATCGGGAGAGCCCCGATCGTCCCGAAGGTGGCCGCCGCTTGCGTCGCGAGCTCCGCCGACTCGTCCAGCCTGTCCTGGCGGGCGAGCCACTCCGCCAGATCGAGCTGTGCGCGCGCCGTCCAGTACAAATAGCCGAGGTCACGAAACATGACCTGCGCGGCGACGAGCTTCTCCTCCACAACCTCGTCCTCTCCGCGTGCGCCGGCGATCAACGCCACCGCGCGGGAGACCTGCGCCCGGAGGAACAGGGGCAGCTCGCCGCGGGGCCGGCTCGCCAGCAGCTCGGCGAGCCGGTCGGCTTCGTCGACATCGCCGGCTTCGAGAGCCGCCTCAACCGCGATAGGGAACGCGATCCGGACCGCCTCGTGGAACACGGGCACGACGCCGCTCATGGCCTCGTCGATTGCGCGACGAGCCGACTCGAGCGCGCCGCGGCTGTCCGATTCGGCGAGCGACACAGCCGCCGAAGCGGCGGCGTAGACGGCTTGGTCCTGCAAGTCGTCGCCGTCTGCCCAAGCAAGGCACGCTGCCAAATGCTCACGGGCGTCGTCGAGGTTCCCGCGAAGCGCCTCCAGGCAGGCGAGCGGGTAGTGGACCTCCTCCGCCCCGGGGCGCTCGTCGCCGCCGGCGTGAAGCAGCTCAGCGCCGAAGCGCTCCGTCTCGTGAAAGCGCCCCGCCATGGTGAACATGTACATGAGGCGTCCCCCGGCCCATCCTTCGAGCTCTCGGAGGCCCCAGCGCCGGGCGAGGGCGAGGGCGGTCTTGCCGTGCTCCTCGGCGCCTTTCAGGTCGCGGATCATCAAGAGCTCAGCAAGGTTGCCTTCCGCGACCATCTCCCGATCCGTGAGCCCGTGGTGCCGCGCCACAGAGATCGCCAGCTCGTAGGCCGAGCGCGCCTCCTCGGCACGCCCGAAGATCAGGAGAAGGTTCGCCTTCGCATTGGCCCCGGAGGCGAGCGGCTCGGCGAGCTCGTGATGTTGGGCCAAGGTGAGCGCCTCCTCGATCGCCCCCGCTGCCTCGTCGGCGTGGCCCGAGAACAAGAGGGCGCCTCCGAGCCGCAGCTGAAGCAGCGCCACGACCTCTGGTGGGGCCGCGGTCGCCTCTAATGAGGCCAGCGCTTCACGGACCCGCGTGACGGCCTGCTCACCGCGGCCGAGCTCGTGAAGCACCTGACCCAGCTGGCCGGTGGCGCTTGCGGCGTCGACAACCCGCCCGCTCTCGCGATGGGCGGCGACCGCCCTCTCAAAGTGACCGGCGGCGCGCTCGTACCAGCCGGTCACCTGTGCCATCCGTCCCGCCCGCTCGGTCAGAGCCGCCTGCTCGGCGTCGTCTGATGTCAGCTCGGCCGCCCTGAGGTAGGCGGACTCGGCGGCCTCGGGGGCCCCGACCTCCTCTGCCCGCTCGGCGGCGAGAACATAGGCCCGGCCGGCTCGGGCTTGGAGGTCACCTGCATCGGGGTCTCCCTTGGAGGCGAGGTAGGCATCGTAAAGATGAGCACCGATAACCTCGGCGACCTCGGCGCCCTCGTCCGGGAACGCCGTTCGCAGGTGCTCGGCGGTCCTGAGGTGCCGCGCCTTGCGCTCAGCTCTGGTCAACATGTCGTAGGCGACGGACCGGATGAGCGACTGGGTGAAGGCGTACTGCCCGCGCTCTGGGGAGAGTTTGTCGGCCCGGACCGTGAGTACCTCCTTGCGCACGAGCGAGCTCAAGAGACCGTCGAGATCGGGCGGGTCGATGTCGGAGACCGCCTCGATCGCTTGGCGGGGAAAGCTCGTGCCGAGCACCGAGCATTCCTTGACGAGCCGTCGCTCGTCGGCGCCCAGGGCGTCGAGGCGTGAGGAGATCAACGCCGTGAGACCCGGAGGGATCTCGAGCTCGCCGAGCTCGCCGACGAGGTGGAGCTGGCCCTCGTCGTCACGCGACAGCACGCCCTTGTCGAGCAACGCCCGCACCGTCTCGATCGCGTAAAGCGGGATCCCCTCGGCGCGTTCGACGATCCGCGCCCGTGCAGGCGACGGGAGGCCGGAGACGAGCCCGTCCAACATCTCGCCGATCAGCTGGTCAGAAAGCGGGTCGAGTGGGAGCGTCGTGACACTACGGCGCGAGAGCACGAGACCCTTGCGGCCGGTCCCCTCCGGTCGTGACAGCACGAGGAGGAAGATGGCGTGATCGCCCGACCACTCGAGGAGGTGGTCGAGGAAGTCGACCATGCCCGCGTCGGCCCACTGCAGGTCCTCGATTACCAGCACGACGGGAAGGTGCTCGGACAGCCGTTCGAAGAACAGGCGCCAGCCCGAGAAGAGCTCCTCTCGCGCGAGCACCTTCGGAGTCGGCAGGCCGAGCAGCTGGCCGATCCGCGGTGCGATGAACTCACGGTCGGAAGGATCGGAGATCCAGCGCTCGAGCCCGGCGCGAACCCGCTCGGCCGCGACCTCTGGAGGGTCCTCCTCTCCGATCTGGAGCCTCGAGCGGATCATCTCTGACAGTGCCCAGTAGCTCACCCCCTCGCCATAGGACAGGCATCGTCCCGCGTGCCAGAGAACGGTTCCGGCCAGGCCGTCGATGTACTTGAAGAATTCCCAGGAAAGGCGGGACTTGCCGACGCCTGCCACCCCCGAGACGAGCACCATGCGCGCCGAGTGCCGCTCACCTGAGGCGTGGAAGAGCTCCTTGACGAGGTGAAGCTCGCGGTCTCTTCCGATGAAAGGAGCCTCGAGCACGCCCGAGCGCTGTGAGCCGGCGACCGCCGCGACGACCCGGATCGCCTGGAAGAGCCGGACCGCCTCGGCCTTGCCCTTGAGCTCGTGCTCGCCAGCGTCTGTGTACGCGATCGCCGCCGCGGTGGCGGTCCTCGTCGTCTCGTCGACGTAGCAGCACCCGGGCGGCGCAGCTGACTGGATACGGGCAGCTGTGTTGACGCGGTCGCCGATGACGAGGCCTTCCTCGGCGCTCTCGGTCATCAGCCGCCTCGCCGGTGACTATCCCGACGCGGGCCTGGAGGTCGCTCGCCTGCTCGGATCCGTAGGAGGCGACGGCAGAGACCAGCTCGAGACCGGCGCGCACCGCCCGCTCGGCGTCGTCCTCCTTCGCCACCGGAGCGCCCCAGACCGCCATGACGGCGTCGCCGATGAATTTCTCGACGACGCCCCCGTAGCGGGCGACTATGGCCCGGGCAAGCTCGAAGTAACCGGAGAGGAGATCTCGTACCTCCTCAGCGTCACGTTTCTCGGAGAGCGGCGTGAAGCCGACGAGGTCGCAGAACAGGACCGATACGTGGCGCAGCTCAGCCGAAGGCGCGGCTACTGCCTGCGAAGGCTGCTCGGTGTCGAGAGCGGCCGGCGGGGCGGCTACCGAAGCTAGGGCTGCCCCGACCGGCGTCCCGCAGTCGCCGCAGAACTGGCTGACCGGCCCGAGCTGGGCTCCGCACGCGGGGCAGACAGTGGCAAGCGATCCGCCGCAGTGCTGACAGAACCGTTTGCCGTCCGGGTTCTCGCCTCCACACGCCGAGCAGCGCATCGGTCCCCTCCTCTGGTTTCCCCGAAGGCTAACGACGCGTTGCGGTGGACGCACACGCCCGAGCCGCTACTCGGGACTTGCGAGCTGGCGCTCCAGGGCCGTGAACGCCTCGATGATCTCCGGCGCCTCGTAGGCCCGGTTGCGCCGACCGATATTGACTTGCCTCAGAATGCCTGCCTCGACCAGTCGCTGGATCGCCTCGTTCGCCGGATTGAATGTGCGACCGAGCAGCTTGGCGGCACCGTCAACAGTCAGTATCGGGGCTCCTGGAAGGATGCGCAGGATCCGGTCGGTTGCCGAATGCGCCCGCACGGAACCGAGCCGATCGCGCCACGACGCCTCGAGCTCTGCCGCTCGTGTCTCGTAGGCTGCGGCGTCATGCACGGACCGTGCGCATGCTCCGGCAAACCTGCCGACCCACGTGTTGAGCCCCTCCATGGCTCGGGAAGACGTAGCAGAGCCAATGTGACGGAACTCGGTGAGCCCGTCGATGTAGCTGCGTGCAAGCGTGGCGAGCACCAGGGAGACTGGCGGCAGGACACGCTCGGCCAACCCTCGACGGCGGAGAACCATGTGGATGAGTGCGCGGCCAGTGCGCCCGTTGCCATCGACGAAGGGGTGGATTGTCTCGAACTGCGCGTGCGCAATGCCAGCCTGGGCAACGACTGGAAGCGAATCGTCATTGCAGAACTCACACAGGTCCGCAACGAGGTCCGGGACCAGCTCGGGAGGCGGCGGGACGAACGCCGCTGAACACGGGTTGTAGTCGCTTCCGCCGATCCAGTTTTGCTCTTCCCGAAAGCGTCCGCCGTACTCGTCCAAACGAGTCCCTGTTGAAAGACGAGCGTGCAGCTCCAGCAGCAAGTCCTTGGTGATCGCGACGCCCGGTCGAACTCGCTCGACGGCAAAGACCATGGCGTCGATGTTGTTGAGCACCTCATAGGCGGTGACGTCGGATGGCGTTTCAGGCTGCGTACGGACGACCTCCGCGTGAAGCAAGCGTCTCGCCCCGATCACCAGTCCCTCTATCCGCGAGGAGGCGACAGCCTCGGCCCGGAGCAGGATGCGAGCGAGCGCCTCGGTATCGACGAGCGCGCTCGCTTGGGAGTTCAACCGTGCGATGGCGGCCTCGGCGTCGGCCACGTCGGCAGCGACCTCGCCGTCCAAGGTAATGCGGCGTCCAACGAGCGGATCGGGGACGTAGGCCTCGTAGTCGCACGGGCGAATGTCCTTCCGAGGAAGGCCGGACCCACCGAGGGTGCTGCGCCAGCGGCGCTTCAGAACCTTGGACATAGATTCAACTTATCTCAGGTTAGTACGCAACCTCAAATAAGGCCTGTGGATCTTGGCTCGACGCGTCAGCTCAGGCCGTCGCTGGCCGTGGACTCCCAAGCGCCGGCGTCGTCACCTCTCGACAAGTCGTCCCACGCGTCCTCGTACGCAGGGCCGAGCTCGGAGGCGGCGAGCGTCGCGTCCAGCTTGGTGAAGGCCTGGCGCCAACCCTCCTCGCTGGGGGACGCCAGGTGCTCGGGGAGCCACTGGCGGATCTCGAGTCGGGTCCGTCCGCCGGCCTCGTCGTGGAACTCGACTCGGACTCTCGTCTCGAACGGCTCGATGCCCTCCTGCAGCTGGCCAGTGACGTGCATGATGCCATCGAGCAGCTCGCCGTCGGCTACGTCCGTGAGGTCGATGCGGATGTGGACCCGAATGCCGGGTTCCGCTGGAAAGACCTCCGTCCACCGCTGATAGCCGCCAGGCCGCACGTCGAACTCGATCTCGTCGCGGGGCAGTGAATTGCCGATCGGGCCCCACCACGCCGCGAAGTGGTCAGGGTCCGTGAACGCCTGGTAGACGAGCGCGCGCGGCGCGTTGATGATGCGCGTCAGAGAGAGCTGTGGGCTCGTCGTCGCGGTCATGGCCTACCTCTGTTGGTCTCGGTCTTGGATTCGGTTTCGGTCAGCATCGTCGGCTGCTCTGAGGTGAGTCGAGCGAGGTGGTCGTCGAGCCGTTCGAGGCTCTCGCCCCAGAGCCGCTCGTAGCGCGAGAGCCACGTCGCGGCGCTGGCTAGCGACGTCGGGGAGAGTCGCGCGCTGCGCCACCGGCCTCGCTTGCTTCGGGTGATGAGCGACGCGCGCTCGAGCACCTTGAGGTGCCGGGAGATCGCCGGGAGGCTGATGGAGAAGGGGGCCGCGAGCTCCGTGACCGTCGCCTCACCAACGACGAGTCGCTCGATGATGCCCCGGCGCGTGGGGTCGGCGAGCGCACCGAAGAGCAGGTCGAGGTCCTCGCCCGTCCGTTCCGGCGTCATACTTAACATAATAGTTAACTATAGACGGCTCGGTCCCTTTCACAAGCCTCGGTGCGGCATATGGGTTCCGTGCGTCAAGACGGCAATCAGCGCGAGGCGAACCTCTGCACAAAGCCGAGACAGATGTCGGCGACCTCCCGCCAGCCGTGGTCGATCGTGAGAGCGTGCCCTCGGCCGGGGACCTCAAAGAACTCCGTCACGCCGACGTTTTCCTCCTGGATCTTGTAGGCGGCCTCTGAGATGGCGCGCGGGACGGTGTGATCCTTCTGCCCAGAGATGATCAGCAACGGTCCGCGGTCGGGGTTCTTGTGGTCCACCTTGGCTTCGGTCCAGGGGTTCAGGTTCGCGGTAGCCGCCTGGAACAGGGGGGCACCGGCTGCCGGCACCGTGTACGTGTCGTACAGCTCTTTGGCCTCGTCCTCGCTCACGGCGTTGGCGAAGGCGTAGCGGAACTGGTCATAGGTGAGTGGGACGGCCCGATTGCGATTCCGGGGATTGCCCAGTACCGGCTTTGACGACTTCAGCGAAGAGATCGGCAGGGGCAGGACGCCCCTGAAGGGTGCTGCGTCGATCGCCACCGAGGCGGCGGACAGACCTCGGCCGGCGATGATGTGGACCATCAGACCTCCGAAGGAGTGACCGACCACGGCGGGCTTCTTGTCCAGGTTGCCGATAACGGTGCCATAGTGGTCGGCCACCTGACCTATCGTCTTGTGGGCGAAGACCTCGGGGTGGGCCTTCGCCTCCTCGACCGTTTCCGGGTCGTCAGGCCACCCGGGCGTCAGCGGTGCGTAGCCAGCCTCCTCGAAGACCGTCGCCCAGCGGTCCCAGCTGCTGGGCAGAAGCCAGAGGCCGTGGATGAACACGACCGGCGTGCGGCCGCTCTCGTTGGCCCTCGCGATCTGCTCGGTCGTGTCGGCAGACAACGCTTCCTGAGCCTCGGGCATGGGTCCTCCTGGTGAGTGGGGCGAGTCCAACGCGGCAAGTATGACCCTCGCAGGTCGTCTACGCGCCGGGAGCTCGAGGGCGGGCGGCAGCTCGCCGGGCCGCGGGAGCCCGCTCGGCCCCAGTTGCCCGGCGGCTCCTGTGACGCTCGCCTCGGTGCCGGTGACGCTCGCAGCCCGCATCGGGCAGAATGAAGAAGGAATGCCTGAACCCACGCCTGAACCCACAAAGCTGACCCGTCTCGAGGCCGCCCAAAAGTTTGCGATGCACATCGGGCACCGTGACCGCGATAACGCCATGGAGCTCCTCTCGCCCGCGGTGACCTACCGGGTTCCAGGAGGCTTTGCCCTGGCCGGACTGTTCTCCGGGAGCGAAGCAGTCGCGACCCACCTCTGCGATCTCGTCGCGCGGACACTGGGGACGTTCGAGGCCGTCAAGTGGGAGGACTGGATGGTCGGCGAGTATCACATCGCGGCTTTGGCCGATGTCCAGGTGCGGATAGAAGCACGGCGATTCGCAGGACGCATCCTGTTCCTCCTGAGATTCGACATGGATGACAAGATTGACGAGATCGTGGTCCTCCCCGAAGATCCACGTGCTGTCGAACGGTTCTTCTCGACGTGATTGCTGGAGATCGCCGCCTCGCACCTGATGTCGCCGCCCAGCCGGCTGCGCGGCAAGTCGTCCGGGTACTGGTCCTGTCCGCGTCGTTGCGGCGAAAGTCTTTGAACGCCAGGCTCGCTCACCTCGCCGGTCGTTGCGTCGCGGCGAACGGCGGCACCGTGACGGAGAAATGCATGGCGGACTTCGACATGCCGCCCTATGACCAGGACGTCCACGATGACGAGGGGTTCCCGGCGGGCGCCGACGCAATGCGACAGGCCTTGGAGGCCAATGACGCGTTCGTGATCGCGTCGCCCGAGTACAACGCCTCGATGCCGGGCACGGTCAAGAACGCGATCGACTGGCTGTCGCGCTTTCGGCCGCAGCCCTTCAACGAGCGCCAGTGCATGCTCCTGTCCGCTTCACCCTCGATGGCCGGCGGGAATCGGGGCTTGTGGTCGCTCCGGGTCCCACTCGAGCACCTCGGCAGCCGCGTCTACCCGGACATGTTCTCGCTCGCGCAGGCGCACCAGGCATTCGACGAGGACGGCAACCTCGTCAGCCGCGAGCTGCACGCGCGCCTTGACCAGACCGTCGTCGCTTTCATGGACCTCGTTGAAGCCAGCAAGCACTACCCCTGCATCAAGCGTGCCTGGGTGGAGTTCCTCGGCGAGCGACCCGACCCCGCCGTCGACCGCGTCGACGCGTAGCCAGCTGTGGCGAGTCGCCCAGATCGAGAGGACCTCTCGGAGAAGTTCGCGGAAGAGGATCCCGCGGTTGTCGACGAGCCGGACGCGCATCGCCTCGTCGTCCGAGCGGACGGCTCCGTGGCCGAGCTGGTGTACCGCCAGGACGAAGACCGACTCACGCTCGTCCATGTCGAAGTCCCGGACGCGATCGCAGGACGGGGCATCGGCGCCCATCTCGTCCGAGCGGCAATAAAGCGTGCGGCCGTCGAGGGTCTCTCGGTCGTCCCGTCGTGCCCCTTCGCACGCCAGTGGCTACGGCACCACCCGGAGGCGTGGGGCGGGCTCACCATCGACTGGCGATCGACGCCCAGGGCACCCTGAGCGACACGGCATGGGTGTTCTGGCCCACCCTGCCGGGTCCTATCATCGGTGTGATGGTGCTGACGCGACCCCCGGACCCGACCCCTCGGTCGTAGGCGACACGCGCATGAGCACCCCAAGGCTACGGAGCCTGTTGTGGCTCGCTACAGCCGCCGCGGTGCCCGTGGCGGTCACCCTGGCCTGGGTGCCGGTGCGTAACCGCTTCCCCAACATCGACGTGGCACTTGCCCTCGTCGTCGTCGTGATGGCGCTCGGCGCCAGCGGCCGCCGCAATGTCGTGATCGTCGCGGCCGGCACAGCAGCATTGGCCTTCGAGTTCTTCGAGACCAAGCCCTTCGAACAGCTCGCCATCGCCCGGAGCCCTGACGTGTGGACGACGGTCGTGCTGGCGACGGTCGGACTTCTCGCAGGCTTGTGCGTGGTCGGCCTCGCCCGGCAGCGAGTCTCGATCGAGGCCCGCGCAGCCGACATGCGACGCGTGCGGACCGCCTCGGATCTCGTGGCATCCGGCCAGGAGGCGGTCCTCATCGTCCAACAGGTTGCGCAGGAGCTCGAACGGCTCCTTCAGCTGCAAAGCTGCAGTTTCGAGGCGGTGCCGTCGCACGTCGATGTGCCGGAGGTCGAACGCGACGGGACCCTTCGCAAGGGCTCATCGGCGATGCCAATGGTCGCGCTCGTGGGCGGGCCGGGGGATCGGGTCGAGCTGCCCGTGTGGGGCCAGGGTCAGATTCTGGGCCACTTCGTCCTGCAATGCAGGCCCGACGTCCCGGTCAATCGCGATCAGCTCCGCGTGGCCGTGACGCTTGCGGATCAGGTCGGGGCTGCTCTCACGGCCTACTCACCGACCGGGCCGCTCGTTCCGGAAGACGAAGGTCAACCGCCGGGGGCGCTGCGGATCGTGCGATAGGACGCTGCACACGCCCCCCGCCAACCCCGTTCAGGACACGGCCTTGCCCACGCCGGGCTCTGCCAGCAGGTCGAAACGAGGGTTGATCATCGCGAGCTGCCCGCGGTGCTTGCCGACCATGCCTTCGGCGCTGACCCAGGCACCCGCCTCGAGCCCCGGGACCGATCGCCGCCCGAGGAACACGATGATGATCGCGCCGGAGTCGTCCACGATCGTGCATTCGAGCGTCGGCACTCCGAGACCCGGTTGCAGCAGCAAGGTATGGACCCGGCCGGCGACGAACGCCCGTTGCCTGTAGGTGAGCTCGCCCAGCGGCGTCGTTCCCTCCAAAGTAATCAACCTCCTCGGTTCTGCGATTGGTCTTCTGTTCATCCTGGATTTCGCCGATCGCTGGCGCGGGTCCAACAGGGCGCCGTCCCTCGGCTCCCGCGCCCGCTGTCTCAAGAGGCCTGCGACGTCGAATGGTGCGATCGTGGCGCTGACGTGCGGCAGGTGATTGACAGCCGACACGATGCGGTCGGAGGTGCGGTCGTGGAGGAGACGGCTCGCGACGCCCCGATGGACCCGACGGGGCAACACGAGAGTGACCTCGGTTTCTCCATTTGCGGCGAGCTCGGCGGCGAGCTCCGTCGCTCCGCGTACGATCCGTCGGTCGGGGCATTCGACGATCTCGAGCGGGATGTTCGCGAGCCCCGGCTTGCGCCAGTAGTTGGAGATTCGAGCGGCCCGCGCCGGGTCGACGGCGAAGTGGACGGCACGAACGTCACCGGTCGAGGTGAGGGACCGAGCAAGCTGAAGGGCGCGGGCGGTGGCCATGTCCAAACGGTCGACGAGGACGATCACGACATGTCGCCGGAGCGTGGGCTCGGCAGCGGGCGGCGCCGCAAGGTCTTCGGCGAGCACCTGCTTTTCCATCTCGTAACGGTGGTGCGTGCGCGTCAGACCGAGCACGATCAGCGGGATGGCGACCACGACGAGCCATGCTCCCCGTGTGAACTCGGTGACCACGAATATGCCTGTGACCGTCGCGCTGGCGACGAAGGCCGTGCCGTTGATGGCGAGGTTCCGCCGGCGGTGGGGCGCTCGATGGGTCAGGTGGTACTTGGTCATGCCGGCGCCCGCCATCGTGAAGCCGGTGAAGACCGTGGACGCGTAGAGCGGGATCAGGCTTGCCACCTGCGCTCGGGTGACAACGAGCAAGAGCAGTGACGCGAACGAGAGGGCGAGGATCCCGTTCGAGTACACGAGGCGGTGCCCTCGGGTCGTGAGTGGGCGGGGCAAGTAGGCGTCGGTTGCGATGAAGCTCACCAGCAGCGGGAACCCGTTGAAGCTCGTGTTCGCTCCGAGTATCAGGATGAGCGCAGTGCTGAACTGGAGGGAGAGGAAGGGAACGTCGCCGATCGCGCTGTGGCCGAAGACCGCCCGGCCGATCTCGGAGAGCACAGTCGGCGTTCCGGTGCTGAAGGGCACGGTATGAGTCATCGCCGCCAGCACCGACACGCCGACGAACATCACCCCGAGGATCGAAGCCATGAGCGCGAGGGTGGTACGCGCGTTGCGGACCTGGGGATCGCGAAAGATGGAGACGGAGTTCGAGATCGCCTCCATCCCGGTCATCGCCGAGCCGCCGTTCGCAAACGCACGCAGGAAGATGAACACCGACGCGCCGAGCAGAAGACCGCCGCCAGCGGTGCCGACCGGCACATGCCCGCTCGCGTGCAACCCGTAGCGCGGGAGGTGACCGTTGACCGCGAACCGGACCATGGCGGCCACGAGGAGCCCCGCCATGCTGGCGAGGAACCAGTAGGTCGGAACGGCGAAGACCCGGCCCGCGTCTCGGATGCCCCGCAGGTTCCCGAACGTAAGCAGCAGGACGAAGGCAACTGAAAGCTCGATGGGGTACGGCGTGAACACCGGGAAGGCGGAAATCACCGCGTCCACGCCGGCTGCGACCGACACCGCCACGGTGAGGATGTAACTGCACACGAGCGCCGCCGCAGGGATCTGGGCGACCGCGTACCCGAAGTTCTCGCGGCTGACCACGTACGAGCCGCCGCTGACGGGATAGGCCCGCACCACCTGCCGGTAGCACAGGCAGACGAGGGCGAGCACGACGAGAAGCAGAAGCGTCGCGGGCGTGACGAGGCTGAAGGCGGCGATTCCGGCGGCCGGGACGAGAATCCGCAAGATCGACTCGGTCGCGTACGCGCACGAGGACATGACGTCCGAAGACAGGACTGCGAGAGCGGTCGGCTTGCCCAGGCGCTCGGCGTGCAGCTGGTCACTCGACAGCGGCGGTCCGAGCAGTCGCCGCTTGACGCGGTACGCCCGAGTCTCGGGCAGTTTCGAGCTCGGCCCGAAGTTTGGCTGCGACGGCGCCTTGACCCATTCGGGTACGGCGTCAACCTGCCCGATGCTCACCGCGTCACGTTTCCGAGGTCTCGGCGGGGGCGGGCTCGGGCCTAGTGCCGCGTGTCCGACCGGGCCGTGAGAACTTCGGCGCCGCTCGATTGTCGTTGTGACGGCCTCACCGGAGCCAGGATCACCGGTAGTTTCGAGTGCCGCAGGAGACGCTCCCGATCTCCAGTTCGCAACAGTCGCCGCAGCCCGCGCCTCTCATGCCAGCCGAGGACGATCGCATCGGCCGCACACGCTTGGGCTTGTTCCAGAATGGACTCGGCTGCCCGTCCGTCCAAAGAGCGCGTCACCGTGCCGCTCGCGCCGATGCCCGCCATTCGCAGCCCGAACACGGCCTCCTCGACCAGACACGATGCCTCGTCCATCGTCTCGGCGTAGCAGGGCCCCGCCTTGGAACACCTCCGTTCCCGCACGTGCACCACGAGCACACCGCTGCCCGACTCGGACGCGAGCGCTGTCACGAACTCCAGGACCGCGCGATCCTTCTCCAGCCCTTTGACACCGACGACGATCCTGCGCAGCACTCCTTCAATTATGGGTGGCGTCTGCTGAACAAACTCTGAACCGCGTTCGGATTGATCTCAATAAAATCTGAAGGCGCTTGCCGTGCTACACCTCGCAAACGCGAGCCACCGGCTCGTCCGGCTGGCGTTCACGGGGTGACGCTCGATCGCGCCCTGGGTCAGCCGGCCCATTAGAACGCTAACGTTGCGCTCGAGGAGAGCCCGATGAATTCGGCACGAGCAAGCGTGAGGGGCGTGACCGTGGCGCTCGTCGTCATGGCGGCGCTAACCGCCACGATGATCCCGTTTCGGGGCCACCTCAGCGTTGCCACCGATGGTCTGATCCTGATCATCCCCGTCGTCGCGGGAGTGGTGACGGGAGGGTTCGGAGCCGGTGTCGTAAGCGTCATCGCCGGATTCCTGGTCTACGACTTCGTGTTCACACCTCCCTACTACACGCCCTTCGTCGGCAGGGCGGAGAATTGGGTGACGCCCTTTGTCTACCTCGTGGTCATGCTGCTGGTCGCTCGCCTCGTCTCGAACGTGGCTGCCGCGAAACTCGAGACAGCTCGGCAGAAGGACGCGATAAGGAAACTGTTCGAGCTGTCGGATCTTCTCGTCGGGGACAAGCCGCTCGCCGAGTTGCTCGGGCTCATCGTCTCGACGCTTCGGGACGCCTTCGAGCTGCGAACCGTCGCCGTGCTCCTTCCCGTTGCGGGAAAGCTCGACGTTGCGGCCTCCGCCGGTGAGCCGCTCGGGCAAAGCGTGTTGGATTTGACGGTCCCCGCGGTCCCGACGAACGAGGCCTCCCGGCTTGAAGAAGAGACGGTGCTGTCGATGGCCCTCACCGCGAACGGGCACCTCGTCGGGTACCTCGTGCTTCAAGGAGACGCTATCGCGCTGGGTGACCGAGAGCCGTTTCTCACCTTTGCGAACCAGACCGCTCTCGCCGTCGAGCAAGCTCAGCTACGAGAGGAGGCACTCCGCGCCAAGCTGCTGGAGGAGGTCGAGCGGCTTGCCAAGTCACTCGTCGCCGCGGTGTCCCACGACCTGCGCTCCCCGCTCGCCTCGATCAAGATGTCGGCGTCGACGCTGTCCGATCCCGACCTGCACCTCGGTACCGAGCGCCGCCGAGAGCTGGCGCAGCTCATCGACTACCAGGCGGACCGTCTCGCACGCCTCGCGGCGAATCTGCTCGACATGGGCAGGATCCAAGCCGGGGTGCTGGAACCGCGCTGCGAGCTTGTGCCCCTACCCGACCTGATCACAGAAGCCATCCGCGGTCTCGCCGCGAGCGTTGACCCTGACCGAGTCGAGATCTCGTTGCCCGCAGACCTGCCGCTCGTGGACATTGACAAGCTCCTGATCGGCGAGGCCCTGTTCAACATGCTCGAGAATGCGGCAAGGCACTCCCCTGCCGAGTCGCCGATCGTGGTCGGCGCGAGATATCGAGACGACGCAACGATCGAGGTCTCGGTCTCCGACTCGGGGCCGGGTGTCCCGCGCTCGGAGCGAGCGGCGGTATTCGGCATGTACAACCGGCGGGAGGCAGACGGCGGAGCCGGACTTGGGCTTGCCATTGCCAAGGTGTTCGTCGAGGCACACGACCAGATGATCTGGGTCGAGGACGCTCACGGCGGAGGTGCGAAGTTCTGCATGACGCTCTCGACCCCGATCCATCGCGAGTTCGCGATGACGGCAAATGGCGCGGATCCTCGTCATTGACGACGACGTCGCGCTCCTGCGCGGCGCCCGAGTCGGCTTCGAAGCACTCGGCCACGTAGTGTTGACGTCGGCCAGTGGCATGCAGGGCCTGGCGGACGCAGCCGTCAAGTCACCCGATGCCATCGTCCTCGATCTGGGTCTGCCCGATATCGACGGTGTCGAGGTCTGCCGGCGGCTCCGCCAGTGGAGCTCGGTTCCCATCGTCGTTCTCTCGGCCGATGGCTCGGAGGACCGCAAGATCGCCGCGCTCGACAGCGGCGCCGACGACTACATGACCAAACCGTTCGGGATGCGCGAGCTCGACGCCCGCCTGCGGGTCGCTCAGCGCCATCACGAGCCCAAGCCCGGCGGCGAGCCGACGAAGATCGCGGTGGGACCGCTCGAGTTCGACCTCATCCACAACGAGGCCCGGATGGACGGTCGCTCGCTGGGGCTGACCTCGACCGAGTTCTCGTTCCTGTGCTACCTCGCCCGCAACGCCGGCAAGATCTGCACGCACCGGATGATCCTCGGGCACGTTTGGGGACCGCGCTACAGCAACGAGGCGGGCTACTTGCACGCTTACGCGTACCGGTTGCGCCGGAAGCTGGGGGACGAGGAGAGCCGCCTGCTCGTTTCGGTCCCGGGCATCGGCTACCGGCTCGAGGTCGAAGCCCCGGGAGCTACTTGAGGATGGTGAGGCTGCTCCTCGCCGATGCCGAGCCCTTGAAGTTCCCGCTACCCCAGTAGGTGGCCACGAGAAGGCGAGTTCCCGAATTGAATTTCTTGCTCGACAGCGTGCAAGAGCCTTTGCCCGAAACCAGCCTTATACGACAGGCCGACCCGTTGACGGTGACCGACCCGGTCGGCATCGCGCCGGCGTACTGCGGCCAGACGGTGACCGAAAGGCGCTCGAGCTGCTCGCGTCCGAAGGTGACCTTCGCCGCAGACAGCTTGAGGACGGTCTTGGTTGTCGCCTTGGCAACGGTCAGGGACTTCTTCGCCGACGTCGAGCCCACAAAGCTCGAATTGCTGCTGTAGGTGGCGTAAATCACGTAGGCACTCGCAAGGAGTCTCGCTCTCGCCAACGTGCACGACCCCTTGGCCGAGGACAGCGTGACCACACACAGCGTGGTCGTGGACCTCCTGACCGACACACGCCCGGCCGGCGTCGGGCCTGAGTAATTGGGCGACACGGTCACCGAGAAGTGCTCGGCTTGCTCGTGCCCGAAGGTGACCTTCGTCGCAGACAGCACGAGCGCGAGCCTCGTACCTGCCCTTGGCACGGTGACAGCGTTTGAAGCCGCAGACGGCGCTCCTGTGCCCGAGGCATTGATCGCAGCCACCGTGAAGGTGTAGGCGTTACCCGGGCTCAGGCCCGTGAGCGTCTCGGTGGTCGCCGTGGAGCCGAAGACCCTGGTTGCCTTGGCGGCCGTGCCGATGTACAGCGTCACCTCGTAGCCCGTGATTGACGAGCCGCCACTGCTCAACGGCGGGTTCCAGGTAAGCACTGCGGTTCCGTCGCTGCCGGCAGTGGCGGTGACGCTCTGCGGCGCGCTGGCCGTGGTGGCACCCGGGATGGCCCACGTCTCATTGGATATGGCCGATGATCCCTTGGCGTTCACAGCTTCGACCGTGAAGTAGTAAGTGCGCCCGGTGGTGAGGCCGGTCACGGTCGTGGTCGCGCCAGTGATGAGCGTGGCTCCGTTGACGGGCGCACCGTAGTTCTCGTGGCCCGATCTGGTCCCCTGGTAGAGGTTGTAGCCCGTGATGACCAAACCTCCGTCGGCAGGCGCAGTCCACTTGAGCGCGACGCTGATGCTGCCCGGGGCGGCGCTGAGGCCCGTCGGGGCAAAAGGCACGCTCAGGCCCGGGACGACCGCGTTCGAGGCACCGGAGGCAACACTGCTGCCGACGGAGTTCGTCGCGGTGACGGTGAACGTGTACGAGTCACCGTTGGTTAGTCCGGTCACCACGCAGGAGAGAGCCCCAGTGGTCCAACTGCAGGTCTGACCGCCCCTGCCCGAGACGGTCGAGTCGGCCGCGATGGCCCTGTAGCTGCTGACGGCCGAACCGCCGGGGCTCGAAGGTGCCGACCAGGTGACAGTTGCCGACTCGAATCCCGCTGTGGCGGCGACGTTCTGCGGCGCACTGGCGACAGTGGCACCAGGGATCGCCCACGCCTCGTTTGATGCGGCGGAGGATCCCACGGCGTTAACAGCCTTTACCGTGAAGTAGTAGGTGCGCCCGCTGGTGAGGCCGGTAACAGTCGTGGTCACACCAGTGATGACAATGGCTCCATTGACCGGCGCAGCGTAGTTCTCGTGGCCCGATTTGCTCCCCTGGTAGAGGTTGTAGCCGGTTATGACCGAGCCTCCATTTGCAGGCGCGGTCCACTTGAGCACGACGGTGGCGCTGCCCGGGATGGCAGTGAGGCCAGCCGGGGCAGAAGGCACGGTGACGGTGGCCGAATAGGCAGCCGGAGCGACAAGGGCGGAGCCAACCAGGAGTGCTGTTACTCCGAGTGCAGCGATCGCACCTTTGGTTCTGTTCACTGTTGTCTCCTTTGCGGCTTGAGACGCCAGTCACCAGTCGCTCCAGCTGGTCATCGGCGCACGAGTGAACGAACTTGAGCGGTTTATCGGTTTGGCCGTCGCAAGCGACAGCGCCTACGCCGATCCCTTGCCGCCGAGCTCGCCGCCGCTGGGCGTCGCGTCGCTGAGTCACCCAAGCTAGGCCAACACCGCGGGTGACAAAATATTCAGGACAACCTTGAGGCTTGGAGGTCCCAGCTTTCGGATGCAGAGAGGAGATCCTCGACATGAAGGTGAAGAGCGAACACGGGGTGTATGTCGCAGCAGTCGCTCTCGTATTGGGTGGCTGGAACACATGGGAGAATCACGAGACCGCTAAGGCTCAGGCCGCGCAGCAGCAGATACAAAATGCGGAATCGCTCAATTTCGTACAGAACATACCCTCGAGCTGGAGCTTTCAAAGCCAGGATTGGCAAATTGTCATCGAGAACAATGGCCAGCAACCAATCGACCAAATTGAGCTGTTGTACAGCACAACTCTGCTCGGACACCCAACCAACGTAAGCGAGAGCCTGCCCATACCGCTAAATCCTTGCAACGAGGAAATTGTCCGCACGTTTTCCACGTCTTTCAGCAACGTGCAGGTTCAGTACAAAGAACAGGACGGTCGTTTCTGGGAGCGGAGCCAAAGCAGCACTCCGACACAAATACAAGGCATCACGGCCGGCACTTACATTAACTTGACCCCCACTACGATCCCGGGGTGTTCCCTGGGGTGATCCCGATCTTCTTACCGAGAATTTCGACGCGGGTACTCGGCTGCGGCCGTCCCCGCAGGCATTGTCGTCCACCCGCCTCGCGGCCCGCTGTCATTTCCCGACAGTGAGCGCCACCTTGTAGACGGAAGAACCATCGAAATCGACGCTGCCGCCGTAAACGGCGACCAGGCGGTAGCTGCCTGGTGCGAGCCTGTCAGCGGACAGGACGCACGATCCTTTCGCCGACGAGAGTCTGATCACGCACAACCTCGCCGTGGACTCCTTGATCGTGACTGTCCCTGTCGGTGTGCCCCCGGAATACTGGGGAAAGACCATGATCGACAGGTGCTCGACGCGCTCGAGCCCGTAAGTGACCCTCCTGGCAGACAGCTTGAGAACGGTCTTGGACGTTGCCCTCTCGATGGTGAGGGTCTTGGCCGAGTTCGAATGACCGTAGGTGGCCACAAGGCGGTAGGTCCGCGCCTTTAGCTGCCTGGGGGTCAGCCTGCAAGAGCCCCCGGCAGACTTCAGCCTGATCACGCACAACGCGGTCGCGGACTCCTTTATCGTGACACTCCCGGCCGGCGTCGAGCCGGAGTGCAGCGACGAGACGGTGACCGACAGTTGGTCGCTCTGCTCATGTCCGTAGGTCACCCTGGAGCTCGACAGCTGGAGCGCGGGGGTGCCGGTGAAGACGGCGGGCGCCTTCACCGTCAGTGTGAAGGTCTGGGGGATGCTGCCGCCGCTGTTGGTTGCCTCGATAGTGAAGGTGTAGACGCCGGCTGTCACAGACGAGGTGCCGGCAAGCGTCGCCGTACCGTTGCCGTTGTCGGTGAGGGTGACTCCTGAGGGCAGTGTCGAGCCCGGGGCCAGCGTGATCGCAGGCGCGGGTGCGTCCCTGGTGGTCACGCTGTAGGTAAACGCGGTACCCGCGCCGACGGTGTCGCTTGCCTCGCTGGTGAAGACCGGGGCTGCCGCCGCCGTGCAGAGCTGGGCGGGTAGCCCGGCACCGTCCGGGGTCCCGAGCCCTGAAGCCATGTCATAGCCGGTGCCCGCAGGGTACAGACCGCCGTTGCTTCCTATGTAGTCGTTGTTCCCGGAGGTGACGTCGAAGAACGAGCTCGAGTACGACGTGGAGGCCACCTTGTAGAGCTCCGGGTTGGCGAAACCTATCGCCGTGCCGGCACACGCTGTCGATCCATCCACGAGGGCGGCGAACGCGGCCCACAACGGCGCAGCCGCGCTCGTCCCGCCGATCCCGATCCAGCTCCCGTCGAAGTAGATGAGGTAGCCGGTGGTCGGATCCGCATCGGCCGAGACATCGGGCACCTCACGGCAGTACGTCCCGCTCGGCGCGGCGCACGGTGTCCCCGAGGAATTGGAGTTGATGACGTTGAGCGACGAAGGCGCGCCCGACTGATAAGACGGCATCGTCCAGAAGCTGGAGATTCCTCCGCCGCCGGCCCCTGTGTCTTTGACCCCGCTGTTCCAGACCGTCTGGCCCGGCGGAAGGCCGAGCGTCGAGGTCGTGGTGCCACCGACGCTTGTCACGTAAGACTGGCTGGCGGGGTCGTCGACGGCGAGCGCGCCCGAACCGCAATCCTCGGAACCCGAGTCGCCGGCCGCTGAGAAGATCGACTGACCCTGGGTGGCGGCATCTTGGAAGAGCGTGTTCTCCACGGAGGCCTGCGTCGATCCCTGCTCTGGCTCGCACACACCCCAGGAAGTCGAGATCACCTGGGCCTTGTCGGCGGTGATCATCGCACTGTAGGTGTCATAGGCTCCCGTGCCGCCGTTGAGTCCCTGGTAGACGTCGATTGCCGCCTTCGGCGCGAGGCCGATCACGTCCTCGATGTCGAGGGCGGCCTCACTGCTGCCGGCTCCTGAGCCGGCTCCACCGTCGACGGTCGTGTAGACCACCGAGGCGCTCGTCCCATAGCACGACTGGTACGCCGAGATGTCGCCGGCGAGGTTCGGCTCGAGCTCGAAGATGCCGACCGTCACCCCAGATCCCTCGTCGCCCGCCCCGTACAAGCTCGAGAAGTCGTATGCCGAGGCCAGCTCGTCGGCCGTGTAGGCGTCGTTGGTCGGGGCAGCGGCCACGGCGGCAGCGCAGGGCTGCGGGCCACCTGTCACGACGTGCGGCCATACCTGAGGCACCGAGCGTGTCCGCCCGACCACATCGAGGCGATGCGGGAGGTACAGGTCGTCGAGGCCGATGACACCCTGCACGAAGCCCTTCACGGCGCCCGAGACCAGCGGTGCCGAGGTGCTCGCAAAGGCGACCCGGCCCCCGAGCCGGTAGCGCACGAAGCTGGTCGAGAACGCCTCGGCCAGCTGTCCGACCGTTGCGGTGAGGGGGATGCTCAGGTGGTCGCCGCTGATTGCTCCTGGCCGGAGCCCGGCGGCCCGCAGCGACCTTTCCACCGCGGCGATGGCCGAGGCGGTTGGCCCGAACCTGCCGGGGAAGGCACCCCGCGGCAGGTAGTGGCGAAAGAACCGAGAGCCTGGCGTCGACACCTCGGACGCGAATCTCGCCAGTGCGGCCGGATCGCGCGGCTGCAGCACGACGTCGACATGCAGCAATGTGGTCCTCGGCATGGCGCCGAGCGCCGTCGCCCCCGCGGGTACCGCCGGCGCGGCGCCGACGCGCGCCGGGGCCAGTTGCGCAGGGCTTGCTGTCGAAACGCCCGCGGCCAGGCCCACGAGCGTGACCGAGGCAGCCAGCACGACTGCGAAACTCGACGACGCGAGGCGCCCACCGCGTGACAGGTGCTGAGCTCGCTGCATGCGCCCCCCTCGCTGAAGACAGCCTGTTCGGAGGGCGCACCGCAGCGCGCTTCCCTCGCCCACGTCGATGGTCCTACCGATGCGGCAGATTGTCAAGGCGTACGGCGTTTCAGCTTCTGTATCTGGTCGTGCCGAACCACACGTGAGTCGGGGCGATGGACGGTTCTACCGCGCAGGTGGGAGGGTGTGGTGATGATCACCAGCACTCACGTCATCATCTTCGCCGACGACGCAGAAGCGGCCCGGGCCTTCTTCCGGGACGTGCTCAATCTTCCCAACGTCGATGCACACGGCGGCTGGCTCATCTTCAAGTTGCCGCCCGCCGAACTTGGCATCCACCCCGAGGGAGAGCCGAGTGATCCGGCCAGCGGAGCGCCGAGCGGTCACCACGAGCTCTATCTGATGTGCGACGACATCGGGGCCACGGTTGCGGACCTGACGGAAAGGGGCGTCGAGTTCACCGCTCCGATCGAAGAGCAGGGCTTCGGGTTTCTCGCCAGGCTACGGGTTCCTGGGGCCGGGCAGATCGGTCTTTACGAACCGAAGCACGCGATCGCCTACGACCTCTAGTCGGCCGCCTGGCCACCTGCGGCCGCCGATCATGCCTTGAAGCGCGCCGCCTCCTCCGAACCGCTGGTGGCGTCGCCGGCGCCGTAGGAGTGGGCACCGGTACCGGCGAGGCGACCGCCCTCCACGATGAGGTACTCGTCACGGATCGGCCGGCCCTCGAAGAAGCACTCGAGGATCTCCCGCGTGCCGGCTGCGTAGCGGGCCTGGGCCGACAGGGACGTCCCCGAGATGTGGGGGGTCATCCCGTGGTGCGGCATGGTGCGCCATGGGTGGTCCGAGGGTGCCGGCTGAGGAAACCAGACGTCGCCGGCGTAGCCGGCCAGCTGCCCGCTCTCGAGGGCGCGGACGATGGCGTCCCGGTCGCAGATCTTGCCGCGGGCGGTGTTGACGACGTAGGCGCCGCGCTTCATGGTCGACAGAAGCTCGTCGTTGAACAGGCCCTCGGTCTCGGGGTAAAGGGGCGTGTTGATCGTCACGACGTCGAGCTCTGGCACCATGGCCGGTGTGCTCTCGTGAAAGGTCAGCCCGAGCTCCCGCTCGATGTCTTCGGACAGCCGGTGACGATCGGTGTAGTGAAGCTCGACGTCGAAGGGCTTCAGGCGGCGCAGCACCGCCAGGCCGATCCGGCCGGCGGCGACGGTTCCCACCTTCATGCCCTCGAGGTCGTACGAGCGCTCGGCGCAGTCGGCGATGTTCCACCCGCCTCGCACGACCCAGCCGTAGGACGGGATGTAGTTGCGCACGAGCGCCAGGATCATCATCACGACGTGCTCCGAGACGCTGATCGAGTTCGAGTACGTGACCTCGGCGACGGTGATGCCGCGGTCGATCGCCGCTTGCAGGTCCACGTGGTCGGACCCGATGCCCGCGGTGATGGCGATCTTGAGGTTCCTCGCCTTGGCGATCCGCTCGGCGGTGAGGTAGGCGGGCCAGAATGGCTGGGAGATCACGACGTCCGCGTCCACGAGCTCGCGCTCGAACACCGAGTCGGCACCGTCCTTGTCGGATGTCACGACGAAGCTGTGCCCTCCCCCTTCGAGGTACCGCCTAAGACCGAGCTCACCAGAGACGCTGCCCAGGAGCTGTCCCGGCGTGAAGTCGATCGCCGTCGGCGACGGTGTCGTCTGGCCGCCGGGGTACGACGTGATCGTCGGCACGCCGTCTCGCGGATAGCTCTCGGGGTACCCGTCTACCGGGTCTTCGTAGAGAACGCACAGGACCTTTGCCATTGCTACCTCCCCGTCTACTCGTCGTTCGAGTTGTCGCTCGTCCCGCCGAGGCTCAGATGGTCACGGAGGAAGTCCTCCACCCCCGCGATGTGGACCGTGGTCTGAGCCGCGGCAACCTCGGGCTCGTGATGCTCGAGCGCGTCGACGATGGCGAGGTGCTCGCGGAAGGTCCGCGCGTGCGCCTCGGCGTGCGTCACGCCACGCCAGATCCGGGCTCGATGAGTCGGGCCCGAGATCGACTCGAGCAGCGAGACGAGGACTGAGTTCCCGCAGTGGGCGACGACTCTGCGGTGGAACTCGAGGTCGTTCGCGACGAATGTCTCGACGTCGGCCTCCGGCGGCACCTCCGCCAGCAACGCCCGCAGGTCGGCCACTTGCGGTGCGGTGATCCGCCGCGCCGCCATCGCCGTCGCCGCCGACTCCAGGAACCTTCGCACCTCGAGGAACTCGAGCACGGCTTCGTCGCGATGGAAGTCCACAACAAAGCTCATGGCATCGAGGAGAATCTCGGGACGAAGGCTCGTCACGTACGTCCCGTCTCCTTGGCGCGCGTCCAGGATTCCGACGAGGGTAAGGGCGCGGACCGCCTCGCGGAGAGAGCTCCGAGAAAGGCCGAGGCGCGCAGCCAGCACGTCCTCCTTGTCGAGCCGGTCCCCCGGCTGGAGCTCGCCGGAAAGGATCATCTTCTTGATTCCGCTGATCGCCTCGTCGGTGACCGCGACGCCGCCCTGCCCCCGCGCCTGGCGAGTGCGCCCTGAGCGCTCGCCCTGAGAAGCCCGGTCCGTGGTTGTCATCGTTGCTCCACCTGGAGACGGTAGGTCTCGAGGGCGTTCGTTGTCATCACCATCTTCATCTCGTCGGGTGCGAGTCTCTCGCCGAGAAGCCCGCGCGCGAGCCCGAAGACCTCTGCGTAGCTTGCGACCGCCGTGCAGACGGGCCAGTCCGATCCGAACAGCAGCCGGCGGGGGCCGAAGGACTCGAGCAGCTTGTCGACGTACGGCGCGATGGCCTCGGCCGTCCAGGAGCGACCCGCCTCTGTGACGAGCCCGGAAAGCTTGCAAACGACGTTGCGACGGGAGGCAAGCTCACCGACGAGGCAGGACCACGGCTCGATCGCGCCCTTGGAGATCTCGGGCTTGCCTCCGTGGTCCAGGACGAACCGGCCGTTCTCCACGGCGTCGACCGCCGCGAGGGCGGAGGGGAGCTCTCGCGGCCGCACCAGCAGGTCGCAGGCGAGTCCGGCGTCGGCGACGGCTCGGAGGCCACGGACCACCTCGCCCCGCTCGAGCCAGCGGGGGTCAAGCTCGTCCTGGACGAGATGGCGGACGCCGACGAGCGCCGCCCCGTCGGGTCGCTCCCGCAGCGCGCGGAGCGCACCGGCGACATCTCGGGCGGTGAGGTCGACCCAGCCAACCACGCCGACCACGAGCGCGTTCCTCGAGGACAGCTCCAGCAGATCCTCGGTCTCCTCGGGCGCGGCGAGAGCCTGCACGACCACCGACGCCGTGACGCCACTACCAGCGGTCGCTTCCGCGAAGTCCTCGAGGTCGAAGCGACGGCACAGCTCGGTCGGCGCGGCTTGCAGCCACGCGTGGCGCCGTCGCGCCGGATCCCAGACGTGGCAGTGGGCATCCACGACCGAGCCGGCGATCTCCGTGTCCGTGCCCTTCATCCGGCGGCGAGCTCGGCCCACAGCTCGTCGGGTGCCGCCGTGTCGAGGTCGGCGAGGTCGGCGGTCACCTCGTCGGGAGAACGGGCGCCCACGACTATCGCGCTCACCGCCGGGTGACGCAGCGGGAACAGCAGGGCCGCCGCGCGGAGCGGGACGCCGTGGCGGGCGCAGACCTCCTGCAGGTGCCGGGCGGCGGCCCGCAGCTCGGGTCCGGCCGGCAGGTAGTCGTAACGCGCGCCGGGGCTGGGATCGGCGAGGATGCCCGAGTTGAACACCCCGCCGACGAGGACGCCGACTCGGCGCTGCTGGCACAGAGGTAACAACTCGTCGCCGGCGCTCCGGTCGAGCAGGCTCCAACGACCGGCTACGAGCACGCAGTCGAGGTCGGCCTCACGGACGAACCGAGCGAGCATGCCTGCCTGGTTCATGCCGACGCCGATCGCCCCGACGACGCCCGCAGAGCGCAGGTCGCAGAGGGCGGGAAGCGCCCCCTCGATCGCCTCGGCAAAGTGGTCGTCGGGGTCGTGCACGAGCGCGATGTCGAGCCGGTCGACGCCAAGACGCGAGCAGCTCTCCTCGATCGAGTGCCGCACCCCCGCGCGGCTGTAGTCGCGCACGCGGCGCAGCCGAGGTGTCCCGTAGAAGCCCTCCGCTCCCTCGACGTCGTCCTCGGTCGGGACGAGTAGGCGGCCGACCTTGGTCGCGAGTACCACCTGGGCCCTGGGGCGGGTCGAAAGGAAGGACCCGAGCCGCGTCTCCGAGAGCCCGACGCCGTAGTGAGGCGCCGTGTCGAACGCGCGGATGCCGGCGTTCCATGCCGCCTCGAGCGTCGCCCGTGCCGCCTCGTCGCTCACCGGACCGAACAGCCCGCCGAGCGGCGCTCCGCCGAGCACCAGGCGGGGCACCGACACCGCCGATGTACCGAGGCGGCGCCAGCCGGCGCGGTCACCGATCGGGTCCGGCTGAGCCGTGCTGCTCGCGCAAGAGCGGCGTGACATCTCGGGCCGCCGCCGCTCACAGTTCCCAGACGACAGGCAGGCCCATGGAGGAGCCGCCAGGCGAGTAGTCGTGCACGACCTCGAGGTAGTCAGCCATGCGTGACTGCCAGGCCCGGTTGACGGGGAGCTGGTCCAGCTCGGCGAGCAGCGTGCTGTAGTTCTCGCACTCGATCACGTGGAACAGGTCCACGCCACTGCGCCAGATCGTCCACCGGCGGGCGCCGGAGCGAACGATCGCCGCCCGCAGCTCAGCGGGAACTTCTCGATGCGCCGCCTCGTACTCGCCCGCCATGCCCGGCTTGAGCCTGGTGTGGACGGCGATGCGAACATCTGGCGCTCCGGCGTCGCTTTCACCGGCCGCCTCAGGTCCGGAGTGACCAGCCGACGAGGGCGACGCGCCCGTCTTCTTCGCCTCGTCTCTAGCGCCGGCACGCTGGCCCTCGGCGCCTGTGGGCAGCGGTGGCAGGCGGAGACCCGACATGCCGCCGTCGACGGCGAGGACCGCGCCGGTAGTCGATCCGGCGTTCGGGCTCGCGAGGTAGGCGATCGCCGCCGCGACCTCCTCGGCCGTGACGAGTCGACCGTGCGGCTGGCGCCGCTCGAGGTCGGCACGCTCGGCCTCGGGGTCGGTCGCCGCCGCGAGCAGACGCCCGATCCAGGGCGTGTCCGCCGTCCCCGGGTTCACGCAGTTGACGCGGATTCCCTCGCGCAGGTGGTCCGCGGCCATGGCGAGGGTGAGGGAAAGCACCGCTCCCTTGCTGGCGCTGTAGAGCGCCCGCCGGGGAAGTCCCGCGGTGGCCGCGATCGAGCAGACGTTGACGATTGCCGCGTTCGCCGATCGGCGAAGCTGCGGCAGGGCGGTGCGAGTCACGCGGGCCATGCCGACGACGTTGACGTCGAGGACTCTCCGCCATTCCTCGTCGTCGTTGTCCTCGACCGTACCTTGAGCCCCGATGCCGGCGTTGTTGACGAGGATGTCGAGGCCGCCGAGAACCCCGACCGCCTCGCCCAGCGCGTGATCGACGCTTTTGGAGTCGGCGACATCGCCGAGCACCGTGGCGAGGCCGAGCTCGGGGGGGGCCGGCCCGAGGTCGAGCACCGCCACCGCCGCGCCGAGGTCTTGTAGGCAGCGAGCCGTAGCGAGACCGATGCCCGACGCGCCGCCCGTGACGAGCGCCTTCAGACCGCCGAAAGTAGTGCTCGTCATCGACCAAGGCCGCCGCGCGACCGCCCGAGACTTCGCGGTCCGGATGACTGTGTGCCCGACGCGACCTGATCGTTCCACGCAGAGCCCCCGGGAAAGCTGAACGCGTCGATCGACTCCTCCCGCATCTCGGTGGAGGCCCCGGGCAGCTTGGGTATCTGATAGCGGCCCCCGCTCACTGTCGCCGGTTCGACGAAGTGCTCGTGCAGGTGGTCGATCCACTCGAGTAGCGGTTCGGTGCTTGCACGAGCCGGAAGGCCGCCGAGGGCGACATGGTCGAACATCGCCAGGTGCTGGACGAGCTCGCACAGCCCGACGCCTCCGGCATGCGGGTAGACGACCACGCCGAACTTGGCGGCGAGCAACAAATTGGCGATGTTCTCGTTCACGCCCGCGACCCGGCAGGCGTCGATCTGCATGATGTCGATCGCGCCGTCTTGAAGCAGCTGTTTGAAGACGATCCGGTTCGGCACGTGCTCCCCCGATGCCACCCGTACCGGGGCTACCCCCTGGCGTATGCGCGCCAATCCCAAGATGTCGTCGGGGTTGGTCGGCTCCTCGATCCAGGCGATGTCGAACTGCGCGAGAAGCCCGATGCGGTCGACCGACTCGTCGACGTCCGAGACCTGGTTGGCGTCGAGAGCAAGGCCGACGTCATCGCCGATCGCTTCGCGCGCGAGATCGCAGCGGCGGCGGTCGTCCTCGGCGCTGGCGCCTACCTTCAGCTTCACAAGACCGAAGCCCGAGGCCACCGCGTCGGCACACAGCGTCACGAGCCGCTCGTCGTCGTAACCAAGCCAGCCTGCCGACGTCGTGTACGCGGGGTACCCGTCCAGCTCGAGGCCTCGGACACGTCGGTCCGCTCCGGCCGCCCCGCGCCGGAGAAGCTCGAGCGCCTCGTCACGGTTCAGCGCGTCGCTCAGGTAGCGAAAGTCGACGAGAGAAACGATCTCTTCGGGGGTCAGGCCGGCGAGGACCCGCCAGAGCGGCGCTCCCTCGCGCTTCGCGCGGAGATCCCACATCGCATTTATCACCGCGCCGATGGCCATGTGCATGACGCCCTTCTCCGGGCCAAGCCAGCGCAGCGGGCTGTCCCAGACCAGCCGCCGGGAGAAGTCGCCGAGATCGGCGAGCGCCTCGTCGACGTCGAGCCCGACGATGAGCGGCTCCAGGGAGCGGATCGCTGCGAGCTGGACGTCGTTGCCGCGCCCGATCGTGAACGTGAAGCCGTGCCCCCCGAGCTCGTCGCTGGCATCGGTGCGCACGACGACGTAGGCCAGCGCATAGTCGGGAGTCGGGTTCATCGCGTCCGAGCCGGCGAGCGAGCGCGAGGTCGGGAACCTGATGTCGTGGGTGTCGAGTGCCGCGAGCCGCGTCACGGCACGGTCCTGACGGCGGCTATGTTCACTCGGCCACCGCTTTGCCACCGATGATGCGAGCGAGCACGAGCGCGGCGAGGATCACGCCGCCTTCGACGGCGAAGATCCAGTAATTCGAGACTTGGGAGATGTTGAGGATGTTGGTGACGATGCCGAGCAAGATCACGCCGGACGCGGCGCCGACCATGTTGCCTCGGCCGCCCTGCAGGCTCACTCCGCCGATGACGGCGGCTGCGAAGACGGGGAAGATTATCCCCTCGGAGTAGCCCTGCAGGGTCGAGACCTGCGAGGTCTGGCCGGCCTCCATCAACCCGCCGATCGAGGCAAGCATCGCGGCTGCGACGTACACGCCGATACGGATGCGGTCGACCTTGATGCCCGCCGCCCGCGCCGCCTCGCGGTTGCCGCCGACCGCGTAGATCGCCCGACCGATTCGGTGGTAACGCAGAAAGAGCCCGACGATGACGAAGATCGCCACCGCGACGACGAGGGAAACGGGGATGCCCCCCGTCCCGCTGTTCGGTGCGCGGAACAGGTAGGCCGACCCGAGGTAAGTGAACGGAGCCGGCAGCCCGAACAGCGACTGGTCGGAGACGATTCCGTCCTGCAACCCGTACAGCAAGATGGTCATGCCGAGCGTGACGATGAAACCGTTCAAGCGCCCCTTCACGATGAGCAGGCCGTTCGTCATCCCGACGACTGCGCCGACGGCGAGCAGCACGAGCAGCGCCAGGTACGGGTTCAAGTTGATGCCGGCGCCGAACAGGTTGCTCGACAAGATCGTCCACGCCGCGACCATCGGAGCGAGCCCGTAGGTCGATTCGAGCGACAGGTCCAGACCGCCCGTCAGGAGCACGAGGCTCTCGCCCACCACCGTCACCCCGAGCGAGGAGCTGAACTGGCCGATCTCGGTGAAGTTGTTCAGTGCGAGGAAGTTCGGGTTGATGACGGTGCCGATGACGATGAGCACGCCTATGACGGGTAACAGCGCGACCTGTCGCGTGCCGCCGAGGAGCCGACGAGCGGCTCCACGCACCATTCCGGGTCGCCGCGTGTCCCGATCGGGCGCCAGGACAATCGCCTTGGTCACGGCGTCGTCCCCGATCCGGCACCGAAGCCCTCTGACGCAGAGAGATCAGCTCGCTCCTGTCGAACGGAGGGGAATCCATCTCCCGGAATACCTTGCCGCGGAGCATCACGAGGACCCGGTCGCAGATGACGAGGTCGTCGAGCTCCTCGGTCGCGAGGAGCAGCGCTGCGCCGGTGTTCTCGACGAAGGAGGCGAGCGCCTCGAGGAGGAGGGCCTTCGACGCCACGTCGACGCCTCTCGTCGGCGAGATTGCCGCGAGCACGCCCGGGGAGATGATCAGCGCGCGGGCCACGGTGACCTTTTGCTGGTTGCCACCGGAGAGCTCGGCGACGGGCTGGTCGGGTCCCGACGCCACGACCTGGAGCGACTCGAGAACGGGTCGCGCAGCCGCGTTCTGTCGTGCCCGCGTAACGATCCCGAACCAGATCGCTAGCCGCCGAACAAGGGTCAGCGTCACGTTCTCGGTCACGCCGAGCTGGGGAACGAAGCCGTGCGCCCGGCGGTCCTCGGGCACATAGCCGATGCCGAGCCCGAGCGCACGGTCCGGTCGGCCGGACTTGAGCACCCGTCCATCCGCGCTGACCAGCCCGGAGTGATACGGGGCCGCGCCGGCGACCACCCTGCCGAGCGTCGTGGCGCCGGACCCGCGAAGGCCGGTCACTCCGAGCACCTCGCCGCCTGCGACCTCGAGGGACACGCCCGACAACGGGCCCCCGATCGGGTCCTCGGCCGACACGTCGTCGACTACGAGGCGCGGCGCCCCGTACGACGACGCCGAACCGCGCCGCCTCGGGTCCGCCGACGGCATGGCAATCGAATCTGAGGTGCCCACCATGGCCGAGACGATCGCGCTCTCGTCGAGCGCGGCCGTCGGGCCCGAGAGCACCAACTCGCCGTCGCGCATCACCGCGACGGAGTCGCAGATCTCGAACACCTCCTCGAGGTGGTGCGAGATGTAGAGCACGGCGACACCGACAGACACCAGGGAGCGGACCCGCTCGAACAGGCGGGCCACTCCGGAGCGCTCGAGGGCGGAGGTCGGCTCGTCGAGCACCAGGCAGCGAGTCCCGAGCGCCAGGGCACGCGCGATCTCCACCACCTGGCGCTGTTCCACCGAGATCCCAGCGCACAGCTGATGCTCGTCAATGTCGAATCCCCACTCGCTCATGACCCGCCGCGTCTCCGAGCGCATCGTGGGCCAGTCGATGCCGCCGTGCCAGCGGGTTGGATACCGTCCGAGGAAGACGTTCTCCGCCACCGTCAACGAGGGCACGACCATCGAGTGCTGGTAAACGGTGGCGATGCGGCGGTGCCGACCCGCGGCGTCGGAGTGCGAGGGGGCGGGCTCACCCTCGAACGACACGCTGCCCCTGTCGGGGACCACGAGGCCGCTCAGGACAGACACGAGCGTCGACTTCCCGGCGCCGTTTCGCCCGACGAGCCCCATGCACAGGCCGTACTCGAGACGCAGGTCGACTGCTCGCAGAGCCTGGGTGCTGGCGAAGCGCTTCCAGATGTCGCGGGCCTCGACCGCCGGGACCTTGCCGGCGGTCGGCGGTCAGCGTGGCCGTGTCGGTGATCGGCCCAGCGGTCGCACCCTGCTGTCGGAGAACGTCTCTGTCTCCGTCCATCGTCACCTCGCCCTCGGCGCCAGCGTCGTCGGTGCCGGTGCGATCACCGGCCTGCTCGCTGCGGGCGCAGGCGTAAAGAACCCGCGCCCGCAGCGAGCGTAAAGGTTCGAGCCCGCTAGGACACCGTGCACGGGTTGCCGCCGTGCGCCTTCGTGTACACCCAGCCCCACGTCGTGTGGTTTGAGACCGGGGTCGTGACGATCGATCCGCCGAAGCTCTGACCCGCCACTTTGTACGTCTTGAGGTGAAGAGTCATCGCGGTCTTCGTGATGAACGGCGCCACGATGGGATATCCGAGATTGGAGTCCCCCGAGTAGGTCTGCTTGACGAGGGCGAGGCCACCGAACGTCTCGCCGGGGTGGAGCTTGACGCCCTTCAACGCGTCGATGGCGAACTTGAGCGACCATTCGGCGTACAGGTTCGCAGGCTGCGACTGGGCCGCGTCGATCGCTCCGTGCTCGATATTGCACATCTCGAACGGGACACCGTCGTCGGCGACGAACCTGACGTGATTCGAACCGGTGTTGAAGTTCGGCAGGAATCCAGTGCTCAAGCCGTGGATGCCGACGATCCCCGTCTCCGGGCTGCTCCACTGGCTGTAGATGCCGTGCAGCGAGTTTCCGAACTCGTTGTACGCGGTGTGTGCGTCGGAGACCGCGGTCGTGTCGTCCCAGACGGTGGGGTACTTGATGAGGTGCACGCCGGGGTCGTTGACCTTCATGCAGGCGTCGAAACCGTTCGTGCGGTCGGCGCCGTTCGAGGAGGCGAGGTCCCCCTCGAGGTCGGCCACGTAGCCAGAGCGGAACTTGGCGCTCATCGAGCGCGCACGCGTCCTCGCCGTAGATGAGGTTGCTCGCGCGTACGACGGCGTAGGCGTGGCCGGCCGACAGCGTCGTGTCGACGCTGACGATGTTGGCGTTGTGCGCCTTGATGAAGGACCCGACAGATCCTCCGAGACTGTCGGCGGACTCGGGGTTGACGATGATCGCCTTGACCTTGTCCACCGTGATGAGCGACTCGATTGCCGAGTTCTGCGCCTCGATGCTGCCGTTGGTCGGTGTGGTCGTGACGAGGTGGACGCCCAAGGACGAAGCGAACTGGGTCTGGTAGGCGTCGTAGGCGCTCCAAAAGTCGGTGTTGCTATAGGTCAACACGACCCCAACGTTGTACTTCGGAGCAGATGCGCTCCTGTTGCCGGTCGCTCCTACGCTCGTTGCGGTCACGCTCAACGCGAGCGCCACCGCCGCGGCGCACGCGAGCGCTGCCCATCGCTTGGATGTGATCATGTGATCTTCCTCCCCCTTTACCCTGGTCGGTCCACGCGGGCCGGCCCCGAGACAGCCAAGACGGATCGGCTGGCCGCCTCTCCGCTCGGAGGAGAATAGATCGGATGTATCGGCGCGTCAACAACACGCCGAGCAGCTTCTATCTGCGGAAAATCCGCTGGTCGACGCCCTAGCCTGACGCAGTTGTCGGATGTCTGCACCCAGGTCGGCCGACGATCAGCACCGCGTCCGCCAAGGGCGTCGAGCAGGGATTCCGAGCTTCGGCCGGCAACTGGTCCTCGACTCAGGACCTCACGCTCGCCGGATCGCCCCGCGATACAGCCCGATTCGCCGATAGCGGATGTTCATCCGCCGGACGCGGGCGTTGTACTCGTCGATGAGCTTGGCTTGCTCGACCTCGTCCCCGCATTCCTCGAGCTGTGCCTCGAGGTCCTGACGCATGCGCGTGATCCGCTGCCCGTCGGTGAGCACCTCAGGTTCGCGTCGCGCCGGACGATCGGCAGCACCGTACTGGCCGCCGTCTGCTCGGGTGCGGCCGGCGAATCGAGGGATGTCGAGCTGTTCGCGGAGCGCCAACTGATCGTTCGACTTGTTGACGCCGACGGCAACGACGTTCAAAGGACGGATACAGGCCTCGACGCACGCTGGCTTCATGCAGTAGTCGTAGCCCGCCTCGGCTCTTTCTTCGGAGACCGGGTCTCCACAATGACGGCACTTCAAATTCGGACGCTTCTCCACGACCTACGGGCAGCTGGTCGACATCAGCGACAGGTCGTCGGCCGCCGGTGCCGCCATCAATTGTACGGTCTGATTCCCCCTTTCCAGCCGCGTGCGTGACACCGCCGCGGGAGGTCGTTTCGTCGCTCGCGCCGGAGCTTCCGAACGCCCCTAGAGTCGCTCAGTAGTAGCGTCGCAGGGCGGCGCCTGCTTGACGCCCGAGAAGGGGGACGGCGGTGATCAATTCTGCTCTGAGAGGCCTCGGGCTTCGTGCCCAGTCTCCGATCGACCCCGACGAGATAAACAGGAATCTCGCCACGGGCGCGACACTGCCGGCTTTCTTCTATACCGAGCCTGGAATCGCCGAGCTCGAGGACGAGCTCGTGTTCCGGCCCTCCTGGCAGATCGTCGGAGTCGAGCCCGAGGTGCGCAACGTCGGCGACTACTTCACGACCGACATATCCGGTTACGGGTTCACAGTGCCGATAGTCGTGCTCCGCGACAAGGAGATGGCTTTGCGAGCCTTCGCCAACGTCTGCCGGCACCGAGCCCACTCGGTTGTCGTCGGCTGCGGCAACCGCAAGACGCTTCAATGCAGCTATCACGGCTGGGTATACGGGCTGGACGGCTGCCTGCGGGCCGTCCCGCGCTCGAACGAAGGCGGGCTCCCCCCGTTCGAGCAGCTAGGGCTCGTGCCCCTTGCGGTCGACAGCTGGAAGGGATATGTCTTCGTGTCGCTGAAGCCGACCGAGACCCTGGCAAGACGCTCGGGGAGTTTCCCGCGGTTCTCGAGGGCCAGAGCTTCGACTTCCCCTTCGCGGACGAGAACGTCGAGCCGGAATTCGAGTACACGCGGATCGTGTACCGCTACGGCGGCCCCGCCAACTGGAAGGCGATGAACGAGAACAACATCGAGTGCTACCACTGCCCGACGACGCACAAGCACAGTTTCTCGGAGATGTTCAAGGTCGACACGGCGCACTATCTGCACCGCGAGTTCGACCGCGGCGTCTATCACACGAGCTACTTCCAGGACTCGGTCGCCGACGCGCTCGGGATCACCGACCGGACGGGCCGCCCGCACTACCAGTTCTATTACCTCTGGCCGAACATGTACGTCGAGGACGGTCTCAGCCAGCGCGCCAACGGGGCCAACTTCACTCGGCTGTGGCCCGACGGCGTCAACGCCTGGGCGGGAGAGACCGTGCGCTACATCCTCCCCGCTGAACCGGACGTCGACCCCGAGATCGCCGCTCAGCTCAACAAGTGGAACGAGATGACCGCAGAAGAGGACAACGAGGCGGCCGCGCGGGTGCAGATAGGCTTCAGGTCCGGCATGTACTCGTGGGGCTACACGTTGGCCGAGAGCGAGCGCAACATGCGCCACTTCTACTCCCTCGTGTGGAAGGCGCTCGAGCCGGCGTTTCGAGGCTGAGCCGCCTCCCGACTCCCCACGTCAGCCGGGGTGGGCATCGGCGCCTCAAGTTCCCCTCAACTTTGGAGCCAAACCTGCCGATGATCCCAACGCGGAGGGAACTCGCAAGGTTCGCCGCGG
The DNA here is from genome assembly GCA_963703655.1 of uncultured Acidimicrobiaceae bacterium. Classification (GTDB taxonomy): domain Bacteria; phylum Actinomycetota; class Acidimicrobiia; order Acidimicrobiales; family Bog-793; genus CAVPFA01. The sequence continues at coordinate 741,167 of CAVPFA010000004.1, forward strand.
TCGTGGAACATCTCACAGACAGTCTCGAGCGAGGGAGCAGCAGATGTTCAATACGCTTAAAAGATTGCACCTAGGAAAGATCGTCCTCGTGACGGTCACCGTCGTTCTCGGTGGATCCGCAGTCGCCGCCGGCGCGACAACTGCGGCAAGGGCCTCCAAAGGCCACCACGACGGGCCCCTCGGGGTCGTCACCTCCGTCAATGGCGTCTCAACCGATGGCACCTGCGGTGTCTCGGGCGCAATAGGCACCTTCACGCTGGTCGGCAAGCGCCTCAGCATCGTGACCGTTGACGTCACGACGACGACGACTTTCAAGGACCCCGCTGACCCGACGCCGTCGTTCGCGGATGTCTGCGTCGGCGGCCACGTGAAGGCCTTCGGCATGTTCTCGTCCGGCACACTGACCGCGGCGTCGGTCTCGGTGCCGGCGACCAAGGTCCAGGGCGTCGTCACCTCCGTCAATGGGGTCTCAACCGCGGGCACCTGCGGAGTCTCGGGCGCGATGGGCACCTTCACGCTGGTCGGCAAGCACCTCAGCATCTTGACAGTCGACGTCACGACGACGACGACCTTCAAGGACCCCGCTGACCCGACGCCGTCGTTCGCGGATGTCTGCGTCGGCGGAAACCTGAAGGCCCACGGCACGTTCTCGTCGCCCACACTGACTGCGATCTCGGTCTCGGTCTCGGTGATGGACCCCGGCCACGGCGACCACCACGGCCACGGCCACGGCGGTCACCATGGCCACCACGGCCACCACGGGTAGTCGGTAGGCCTCGATCGGCCAGCGCATGGAGCTGCGGGTCTGCTGGGACGTCAGTCCACGCTCGGTTGCGCGAAGATCGGTGAGTTGGGCCGGATACAACTGAGCTCGTCCTGGCCCGGATCGGTGTCTTAGTCATGACAACCTCGTACTCGCCGACCGACGCCAGCCCGCTCGCAGTTCCGGCGCTGCCCCCGCAGGTGATGGTGATCTTCGGGGCGACGGGCAACCTTGCCCGGCGAAAGCTGCTTCCTGGGGTGCTCCATCTGGCCCGCGCGGGTCTGCTTCCCGAGTGTCGCATCGTCGGCACCTCGTTGGACGACATCGACGAACAGGAGTTCCGGACCTTTGCCTGGGAGGCCTGTGAGCAGTTTGCCCGCCACAAGATCACCGACGCGGAGTGGGCCGATTTTTCGAAGAGCCTGACCTACATCCCCCAAGGTGCCGGGCCGAGCGGGCTGTCCGACCTGGTCGAGAGGATAGAGGCGGAATTGCCCGGCGCTCCTCGCCGGCTTCACTACTTGAGCATTCCTCCGAGCGCGGCGCCGGCGGTGGTCGACATGCTCGCGGAGGCCGGACTTGCTGAGCACGCCCGGATCATCATGGAAAAGCCCTTCGGCACTGACCTGGCGAGCGCAAGATTGCTCAACGCGACCGTGCACAAGGTCTTCTCCGAGGATCAGATCTTTCGAATCGATCACTTCTTGGGCAAGGAGGCGGCGCAGAACATCCTGGCGTTTCGTTTTGCCAACGGCCTGTTCGAGCCGATCTGGAACCGTGAGCACATCGAGCACGTTCAGATCGACGTCCCGGAGACCCTCTCGGTGGATGAACGGGGCTCGTTCTACGACACGACCGGGGCATACCGAGACATGGTCGTCACCCATCTCTTCCAGATCCTGGCGTTCATGGCGATGGAACCTCCGACTGCCCTCGAACCCCGTGCAATCAGCGAAGAGAAGAACAAGGTGTTCCGATCCCTACAGGACATCGACGTCCGCCACGTGGTGAGAGGACAATACGAGGGATATCGCTCGACGCCCGGCGTGGCGCCCGACTCGGACACCGAGACCTTCATCGCACTTCGCTGTGAGATCGACAACTGGCGTTGGGCCGGAGTGCCCTTCTATCTGCGCACCGGCAAACGCATGGCCGAGAGCGCGCGGATCATCTCCATCGCGTTCCGGGAGCCTCCCAAGAGCATGTTTCCCGCAGATTCGGGTGTCGGCACCAAGGGTCCTGACCACCTCACGTTCGATCTTGCCGACGCGTCAAAGCTGTCGCTGTCCTTTTACGGCAAGCGCCCCGGGCCGGGAATGCGCCTCGACAAGTTGAGCCTGCAGTTCGCTCTCCACGACACCGGACATGAAGACGATGTCCTCGAGGCGTACGAACGCCTGATCTACGACGCCATGAGCGGTGACCACACCCTGTTCACAACCGCCGAAGGCATCGAGCGACTCTGGGAGGTGTCGAGACCGCTGCTGGAAGCGCCCCAGGAAGTGGAGCTCTATCGCCAAGGTTCCTGGGGCCCGAGCTCGATCCGCGAGCTCATCGCGCCGCACGCGTGGCGGCTTCCATTCGAGCGCGGATGGCGCCGGGGCAGCTGACTCGACGGCAGACCTCGGGCATCACGCCCCGTCTGGCCGCGACATCAGCACGGTGGCCGGCGTGCTCACCCTCGTGCCCGTCGTCGTGTCGCTCGGGCTGAGCAGCTCGTCGGCGTCATCGGGATCGACGTTTCCGGTCCCGCTGCTCGACACGCCCTGCGGGCGCTCGAGAAGAAGTTCGTACACCACGTCCCCGTCAACGGTCTCGTGTTCGATGAGCCGTTGAGTGAGATCGGCCAGGGGCTGGCTGTGCGACCGGAGCAGATCGATGGCCCGCTCCTCGGCCCGGCGCAGCATCGTCGTGACCTCCTCGTCGATGACCCGCTGGGTGGCCTCCGCGTAGGAGCGACTGTGGATCTCTTCGCGACCGAGGTAGCCAGGACCGTCCGTCGCATAGCCCACGGGGCCCACCACCGAGCTCATCCCGAACTCTGTCACCATCCTGGTAGCCAAGTCGGTGGCGCCGGCCAGGTCGTTCGACGCCCCGCTGGAGACCTCCCCCAGCACGAGAGACTCGGCCGCTCGTCCGCCCAGTCGCACGGCCAGAGAGTCCTGGAGGTAGCTCTCCGGGTAGAGTCGTCGCTCGTCGGTCGGCAACAGCTCGGTAACGCCGAGCGACGACCCCGCCGGCAGGATTGTGACCTTGGCGACGTGGTCGGCGTGGGGCGACAGTGCCGCCACCAACGCGTGGCCTGCCTCGTGGACCGCCACCGCCCGCTTCTCTTCGGGCAGCAATGCGTTCGGGGCCTCCCGCCTTCCCAGCAGAATTCTGTCTCGCGCTTCCCCGAGATCGGCGGCGGTGATGACATCCCGGTCGTCGCGTACCGCGACGATGGCTGCCTCGTTCTCCAGGTTGGCCAGATCGGCTCCTGAGAAACCGGGGGTGGCGCGCGACACCGCGTCCAGGTCCACATCGGCGGCGAGTCGCCGGCCGGCCATGTGGACGCCCAGGATGGCGGTCCGCTCGGCGCGGTTGGGAAGTGGAATCTCCACGTGACGGTCGAAGCGCCCCGGCCGCAGCAGCGCAGGGTCAAGGGCTTCTGGACGGTTGGTGGCTGCGATCACCACCACACCGGACCCTGTGTCGAAGCCGTCCATCTCCGAGAGCAACTGGTTCAGCGTCTGCTCCTTCTCGTCGTTGCCGGCGAGCCCGATTCGGCCGCGGTGCCCGACGGCGTCGATCTCGTCGATGAAGATGATCGACGGCGCCCGCTTGCGGGCCGCTGCGAACAGGTCGCGTACGCGTGAGGCACCGACCCCCACGAACAGCTCCACGAAGCTCGACGCCGTGACGGCGAAGAACGGGACGCCGGCCTCTCCGGCCACGGCCCGGGCGAGCAGCGTCTTTCCGGTGCCGGGTGGTCCCGCCAACAGCACACCGCGTGGGCCGACGGCGCCGGCCCGCTCGAAACGACCCGGATACTTGAGGAACGTCACCACCTCGCTCACCTCGCGCTTGGCGCCCGCGTAGCCGGCGACGTCGCTGAAACGCGTGAGCGGCTTGTCGAGGTCGTACAGCTTCGCCTTCGAGGACCCGATAGCGGCGACCTTGCCGATCTGGCGTTTGGTCGCCCGCCTGATGAAGAGGAAGATCCCGACGATGAGAGCCAACGGCAAGAAGGCGAGCAACGTCGCCAAGAGGCTGGCTCGAGGGCCCACGCCGGTGATCGTGACCCGGTGCTGTTGGAGCAGGCCAGTCAACTGATTGTCTTGAAGTGCCAGCGGGATCTGGGAGTTGTACGTCCCTCCTCGCCTGAGTCTGCCCGTGACGTTGCCGTCGGGGCCGATGGCGGCCGACACGATCCGATCGCCGCGCACATCCTGGACGAACGACGAGAAACTGAGCGGCGTGGCGGTCGCAGTGTGCCGGGCCTGAAGCAGCGGGCCGAGCAGGAAGAACGTGGCCGCGATCCCGGCTATCAGGAGCAAGGTGGGACGACGCTGTCCCATCACTGGGGGCTTGGCTTCCTCGAGCCGTTCGTGTGCTCCACCCGCACGAGGTCGTTCGTGCGTTGTGGAACAAGGATGGGCGTCGGCGCACCACTCGCGCTCGGGCGGCGCGTCGGGACAGGCGACATGGCATAGGCGCTCAGTGCGAGCAACATGCCCTCCACGAAGAGCGCGGCCATCCCCAACATGCAGGCCCAGTTGCCAACGTCCTGGTTGTCGAGTGGTGTGTTCAGGACGCGGGTGAACAGGTATCCACCGATGGCGGCGACGCTGAGGGCCGCCACCGGAAGCCACAGGTGAGCACCGGACCTGCTCGAGCTGACCAGCCGGACTCCCACGGCGATGGTCCCGGCGATGAGAACCACGAACGCCCCGCCGAGCAGTGGTGTCGCTTGAAAGGTCGGCACCAGCTGAACCAAGTGGATGAGGGCGATGCCCATGAGGGCCAGGATCCCGGTCGCTCGCATCACGGCGTCTCTGGCCGCTGATGAGGGCAAGTGGCTCGAGTGGCCCGCGCCGTTGCCATTTGAGGAGTTGAAGGCTGTCACCTGCCGGTTCCTTTCGCTTTTTGAGCTCGACCGAAGCTCTCGGCCTGCTCGAAGTCGTCGTGTGGAGAGTGTTACCCCGAGACCTACGGACGGGCTCTCCGAGCGAGTGACGCTGCCCGCCACGCTTGCGCCCACTCTCCTCGGCCAGAAGGAGGGGGGGAACCTTCTGAGCAGCCTGACGAGAGTGTTTCCGACCGGCTTGTCCGGTCTGGGGGACGGTGGCGGGCAGCAATCATCTCGTTAGTAGGTATGCGGCGGGTTACACCGCCCACTGCGTCGCCCTCGACGAGCTCGAGGTCAAGAAACGACGAGCCGAGGAAAAGCTCATGCCGCAGCGTCGAACGGTCGACATCACGTAGTGTGACCGCCTCGCGACTACATTCAGGTTCCGCGGACGAGGCGTCGATTGCGCCATGGGTCTACCTGGCCCTCAACGTGCCGCTCGTGGCTGTCATCTTCTTGCTCCCCCGTTACCACGTGTACCTGTGGGGCCTGCTCGGCCTGGGTTCCGCGGCGGCAATCGTGGTCGGGGTGGTCCGCAACCGTCCCGCCCACCGCGTCGCGTGGCTCTGCATCGCCTTGGCGGTCACGACGTTTGCCGCGGGCGACATCACCTACGACGTGCTGACCGAGTTTCTTCACCAGTCGAACCCGTTCCCGTCGGTCGCCGACGTCTTCTACCTCGCCACCGTTCCGCTGTTGGTCGCCGGCCTGGCAGCGATGGTCCGGGCCCGGCGGCGGCGCGACGGCGACACCGGCGCGATGCTGGACGCGCTCATCATCACGTCGGGGTGCGGGGTCTTGTCGTGGATCTACCTGATCCAGCCGTACTTGCGCGCGGCCGACATCACCTTGCTTGCCAAGTTGACCTCGATCGCGTACCCGATCGGCGACATCCTGATCTTGTGCGTCCTCGTGCGCCTGGTGTTCGGCGGCGGGACCAGAAACATGTCCGTGCGCCTCTTGACGGCGGGGGCGTTGGGCCTGTTGGTCGCCGACTGCGTCTACGGCTGGATCCAGCTGCACGGATCGTGGAAGGTGGGCGGTCCAACCGATATGGGCTGGGTCGTTTTCTACGTGTTCTGGGGGGCGGCGGCGCTGCACCCAGCCATGCGCGAGCTGACGGTGGAGCAGCCCTGGCGGCCCCGGCACCTGAAGCCGGTCACTCTCGCTCTTCTGGGCGCGACGTCGCTCGTAGCCCCGCTTCTCCTCGTGTGGCGAGACATGGACGGCAAACCCAGCGACGCCGGGGTCCTCGCCGGCGCCTCCGCGGTTGTGTTCGTTCTGGTCATGCTCCGACTGACGGGCCTGGCGCGCGCTGAGGCGGTCTACGCTCGCCGAGAGCAGGCGCTGAGAGGGTTCTCCGAGCGGCTCGTCACGGCCACTGACCGCTGGGATGTGTGGAACGCGGCCGTCGACGCGGTCGTAGCTATAGGCGCCGTCGGCGTCATAGGCTGCGTCGTGACGAACCAAGCCACGCTCGGCGAGGAGATCGTGGCAGCCACCTGGCCCGAGCTGGTCGGCGCTGCTGTCGAGGTGGCCGCGCTCGACGGGGAGGGCGACCGGCGAACGATCTGGCTCGGCGGTGACGGTAGGTCGGGGTCGGTGCCGCAGTCCACGAACTGGACCCAGCTCGAGCTCCCTGGGCGCGACGGCGCTCGTGAGCGGATGCTCCTCGCTCACGACCGGCCGCTCCCCATTGATCTCCGTGCGATTCTCGATGCCATCTCGGCCCAGTTGACCTTGGCGCTCGCGCGGGTCGAGTCCGCGGCGCGCAGTCCACGACGCCAGGACCGAACGCAAGTTCCAGTCGATGGTGCAGCATTCCTCGGATCTCATCACCCTCCTCGGCGCCGACCGGCGCGTCGTGTACCAGAGCCCCGCGGTCACCGCCGTCCTCGGGCGCTCACCCGATTCGCTCGTCGGGCATCTGCTGAGCGACTTCACCCATCCGGACGATGTGAGCACCGCTCAAGCCCAGTTCACCAAGGTCCTCGGCAGAGGTCTCGGCGCGACCGCGAGCTTCGAATGCCGAGTCGCCAACGCCGAGGGCCAATGGCTGACCGTCGACGTGGTCGTGACCAATCTGCTCGATGAGCCCGATGTCGGAGCGATCGTGCTCAACAGCCGCGACGTGACCGACCGCCGCGCCCTCGAGCAAGAGCTGAACCGGCAGGCCTTCCATGACACGCTGACGGGCCTGGCCAACCGCGCCCTGTTTCTCGACCGGCTCTCGCACGCCATGGACAGGGGCGACCGCGGGACCGAGCCGGTCGCGGTGCTCTTCTTGGACATCGATGACTTCAAGACGATCAACGACAGCCTCGGACACCCGGCCGGTGACCACCTGCTTGTTGCCGTCGCCGGGCGGCTCAAGGGCGCCACTCGGCCCGGCGACACGGTCGCCCGCTTCGGCGGCGACGAGTTCGCGGTGCTGGTCGAGACCGGAACCATGCCCGAAGCAGCGGAAGTGGTCGCCACGCGCATCGCCGACGCCCTTGTTCCGACCTTCCGCATCCAGGACAACGACCTCTCTGTGCGCGCCAGCATCGGTATCGCACTTGGCCGCCGCCCCCAGGAGAGCCCCGACGACCTGCTTCGCGACGCCGATCTGGCCATGTACCTTGCCAAGCGCAACGGCAAGGGACGCTTCGAGATGTACCGGCCGGACATGCACACCGACGCCATCAATCGCCTCGAGACGGCTGCCGATCTTCGCGGTGGCCTCGAAGCGGGCCAATTCGAAGTCTTCTACCAGGCGATCGTCAACACCCATACCCGCCGGCTCACCGGTGCCGAGGCCCTCGTGCGCTGGCGCCACCCGAGCCGGGGGCTAGTCGCGCCGATGGAATTCATCCCGATCGCCGAGGTCACCGGACTGATCGTCCCGCTCGGCAGACAAGTCCTCCGTGACGCCACACTTCAGACCCAGGCTTGGCGGCAAAGTGGGCTTGTTGACGAGCACTTCTACGTCAGCGTCAACCTTTCGGCCCGCCAGCTGCAGGACCCCGAGCTCCTCGCGGACGTCTCCCGCGCTCTTCTCGACTCGGGCCTCGCGCCGGGCGCGCTCGTCCTGGAAGTCACCGAGAGCACCCTCGTCGAGAATCTCGACGTCACCCTGCCCCGCCTGCACGCCCTCAAAAGCCTCGGCCTGCGCCTGGCTGTCGACGACTTCGGCACCGGGTACTCCTCGCTCAGCTACCTCGCTGACCTGCCCGTCAGCGTCGTCAAGATCGACAAGTCCTTCATCGACCGAATCACCCGGGACGCAGAAGGAGCAGCCATGGTCCGAGGGGTCATCGACCTCAGCCGGGCCCTCGGCCTAACGTGCACCGCCGAAGGTGTCGAGGGAGACAACCAGCTCGCCGTCCTCGACGAGCTCGACTGCGACAGCGTCCAGGGATATCTCTTCGCCCGGCCGACGTGCGCAGCCGACGCGGCAGGCGTCTTCACCCGGCTCGGACACGTTCAACCTGTTCCGCCGGTGGCGTCTAAGAGCTCGAGCTGAACCGGGTCACGAGTCGCCGCCCTAACTCCGGTCGTCGACGACCTCGAGGTTGTGAAAGGTCGGCGGTCCATCGGCGAAGCTCATCATCTTCGCCGAAAGCGCATCGGTCTCGGGCAGCGCCGAGTTCTCCATCGCGTCTTCATAGGAGTCGAAGAACACCACGTTCAGGTAGCGACCCGGGTCGTCTCTGTCCTGGCAGAGAAGAACCCGGCGCGCTTTGCGCTTGCCCTCCGTGGCCTTCTCCCACTCCTCACCAACTTCTTGCATTTCTGCGATCTTGGAGGTGCGAAACTCGATGATCTGAACGAACGCCATGGGTCAACCTCCTCTTCGGTGCGAACCGATCGTAGAGGATGACGGTCGGGCTTGCCGAGCTCCGACACGGTCGGCTTGGTTCAGGACAACGTCGGCTCTGGGCCCGACGAGCCGTAACGTTCTCGGGACGGGGCCGTCATACGAGGCTTTCGCGCCAGGACTGGTGGAGAGCCGCGTAATGGCCCGAGCCCTCAGCGAGCAACAGGTGCGGAGGCCCGTCCTCGATGATCCGTCCTGACCCGAGCACGAGGACGCGATCGGCAATCTCCACGGTGGAGAGTCGGTGCGCGATGATGACCGCCGTCCGGCCCGCGAGGACGGTCTTGAGGGCAGACTGGACGAGCCGCTCCATCGGAGCGTCGAGCGACGAGCTCGCCTCGTCGAGGACGAGGATGGCCGGATCTGCAAGGAAGGCCCGGGCGAGCGCGATGAGCTGGCGCTGGCCTGCCGAGAGGCGGGTTCCCTGCTTTCCGACGTCGCTTTCGTAGCCGTTTCCAAGCGCTTCGACGAACGAGTCGACACCGACGGCGCGGGCGGCCGCGACCACCTCGGCTTCGGTCGCGTCCGGAGAGCCGAAGGCGATGTTCTCGGCGACGGTGCCCGAGAACAGGAAACTCTCCTGGGTCACCAGAGCGACCGCTCGGTGGAGGTCCGACTCGGCGAGGGCTGGCAGCGGGATGGCGTCGACCGACACTTCGCCCTCGAGAGGGTCGTAGAAACGGGACAGCAACCGGGCGATCGTGCTCTTGCCCGCACCGGTTGCACCAAGCAAAGCGACCGTCTGGCCGGCTGGAATGTGCAGGTCGAAGCCCGAGAGGATATCGGATCCGTCCCGGTACCCGAAGCGGACCCCTGAGAAGTCGACCGCGCCCCGGAAACCTCCCTCCGGAGGGGGCGCACCGCGTTCGGGCATGGGGACGCCGGGCTCCTCGTCGAGCACTCCGGCCAGCTTCTCGAGTCCGGCTCCTGCGGCCTGGAAGGAGTCGTAGAACTGACTGACCTCGGCGAGTGGCTCGAAGAACCGGCGCAGGTAAAGGACAAAGGCGGCCAGCACCCCGACCTCCATCTGGTGGTCGATGACCCTCAGGCCCCCATAGAGAAGGACCGCCGCCGTCGTGAGGTTGCCGACGAGCACGATCCCCGGCCAGTAGATGCCGAGCAGCTGGAACGACCGGCTCATTGCCGCGCGATAGCGCTCCGACAGGTGGCCGAAGATCTCGTCGTTTCGGGGCTGGCGTCGAAAGGCGTGCACAGCCCGGATGCCCCGGAGCGACTCGGTGAAGTGGACGATCACGAGAGCCATGGCGTTTCTCGTGTTCCGGTACGCGGCCGTCGACTCGCGCTGGTACCAGCGGGTGAGGAACCAGAGCGGGATGAAGCCGGACAGGCAGACCAGGCCGAGCGGGAGGTCGAGAACAAGGAGGATGATGCCCACGCTCACCACCGACAGGACCGCGTTTATGAGCGTGTCGAGCCCGAGAGTGAACATGTCGTTGAGCGCCTCGAGATCCGAGGTGAGCCGCGAGATCATCCTGCCTGTCGTGTACCGCTCGTGAAACGCAAGGCTGAGGCGCTGGAAGTGGGCGAAGACCCGCTCTCTCAGTTCGAGCAGAATCTCCTGGCCGATCCGCCCCGAGCCGGCGACGAACACCCGATACAAGAGCGCCTGGACGATCGCGCAGACAATGATGAGGGCCGTGATGAAGACGATCGGCGCGTAGTCGCCGTGGCGCGCAGCGGCGATGCCACGGTCGATGCCGAGCCCGACGAGGTACGGCACCGCCGTGCCGGCAAGGTTGGAGACGAGGATGGCCAACGCCAGCAGTACGACCGCCCGGCGATGCGGCGCGGCGAGGGACCGGAGGAGATGGCGCGTCCGTCGTCTGAGCAGCCCGGTCCACGCTGCAGGTACCTCTTCCACCTCCTCGGCTGCGATGCCACGCCAGTCTTCGAACGAGCTCATGACGCCGCTCTCGATCCGTCGTGGTTCACCGACAGCACGGAGGCGTAGTCCCACCGCTGCATCAGCTCGTGGTGGGTGCCGACGGCGACGAGCACGCCGTCTCGGAGCAAGGCCACCCGATTCGCGAGTGCCACTGTGGAGGGTCGGTGGACGACGAGAAGCCCGGTCATGTTGCGCAGGACCCGTGCAAGGCTACGTTCGACCAGCGCCTCGGTCTTGACGTCGAGCGCAGAGAGGGGGTCGTCGAGCACGAGCACCGAAGGGCGGGCCAGCACGGCCCGCGCCAGCGCCAGACGTTGGCGTTGTCCTCCCGAGAGCGACATCCCCTGCTCGCCGATGCGCGTGTCCAACCCCCAGGGAAGGTCGTAAACGAAACTGGCCTGAGCCAGTTCCAGTGCATCGGCGATCTCGTCCTCCGATGCCTCCGGCCGCCCGATGACGAGGTTCTCGCGGGCGCTCATCGAGAACAGGACCGGGTCCTCGAAGACTACGGCCACGTGGCGACGCAGCGACTCGATCGTGATATCCCGCACGTCGACCCCGTCAAGGGTGATCCGCCCGGTTGTCACGTCGTAGAGCCGTGATGGGAGCGCTGCCAGCGTGCTCTTGCCCGATCCCGTCAGACCGACGATCGCCACCGTCTCGCCGGGCTCGATCGTGAGGTTCACGTCGCGCAACACCGGAGCCGGGACGCCCGGGTACGAGAAGCTCACGTGTTCGAAGGCGAGACGACCCCTCGAAACCGCGACCGGCGTCGCGTTGGGCCGATCGCTTACGACCATGGCAGCGTCGAAGACCTCGCAGACGCGGTCGGCCGCCGTCGCTGCCTCCTGAGCCATCGACAGGATCCAGCCGAGATCGATAATGGGGAACTGCAACAAGACGAGCAGGGTCGTGAACGCGATCAGGGCGCCAAGTGAGAGCGAGCCGCGAGCAACCGCGATGCCGCCGATCAGGACCGCAGCGGCCATCGAGACGTTGGGAACGAGGGTGAGCCATCCCCAGAATCGGGCGCGCAGGCGCGCCATCTCGAGCGCGGAGCCGCGCAGATCTCGGGCCGACACGCCGAAGCGCTCCTGCATCAGGGGACCGCGGCCGAAGGCCTTCACGACCCTCATACCCGTAGCAGCTTCCTCGGTGAGCGTGGCCAGGTCGCCCTGCTGGTCCTGCACACGACGCGAGATCTGTGAGTAGTTGGCGCCGAAACGCTGGGCGAGCCAGATCACCGGCAAGGTGGTGACCACGGCAACAGCTCCGAGCGGCAGGTAGGTCCCGATCAGGAGCCCCATCACGGCGAGATACTGCAGCGCGTCGACAATGAAGAAGATGGCCCCGAACCCGAGGAACCGACGGATGGTCCCGAGGTCGGTCGTCGTGCGGGAGAGGAGCTGACCGGTTTGCCAGCGGTCGTGGAACTCGACTGACAGCCGCTGGAGGCGGCCGTACAACCCGTCGCGGATCTCACGTTCGACCTTCTGAACGGCCACCGACTGGACACGGCGTCGTGCCACGATGAGGGCGGCCTCGAGCACACCGAGGCCGAGCGCAGCGAGGAACATCGGCGCGAGAGCGTGCCGGTCACCTCGCCGAATGGGCCCGTTCACGACGGCCTCGATGACGAGCGGGATGAGCGTGCTCGCAGCCACCGCGCAGGTGGCACAGATGAGCATGACCAGCATCTGCCGGGAGTAGGGCCGGACGAAGCTGCGAAGGCGCCACAAGGAGGCGTACGAGCTCCCGCGTGGTCGCGATGGGGTGCCGGTCACGGGTTGAGACTGTAAACGATCGGCCGGGTGAGACAGTGCGGACGCCTTTGGTTTCAATGGGTTGTCATGTCCGCGACTCTCGTCCTACGATCGTGAGCAGTCGAGAAAGGACGCGATGATGCCGAAGATCACAAAACTGGGAAGGGTCATGGTCCCTGTTGCCGACCAGGACGAGGCGATCGGCTTCTACACGACGAAGCTTGGCTTCTCGGTCGTCGCCGACGTCGCCTTCGGCGACAACAACCGCTGGGTCGAAGTAGCCCCGCCCGGAGGCGGCGCCGCCCTCGCCCTGGTACCGCCCCAAGGCGACTACCAGCCGGGACGGACGACGGGAATCGCGCTCGAGTCGCCCGATCCCAGGACCGACCATGCGGAGCTCCAGGAGATGGGAGTGGACGTCGACGCCGACCTGATGGGCGGCGATGGCACCGTCCCGCTGATGTTCTTCCTTCGGGACAACAACAAGAACCAGCTGTTGGTCGTCCAAGCCCAATAGGGGTCCGGGCGAGCGGCGAACCGACGTCGGACGAACCGGCAGATTCGCCGCCCATGTCCTACCTGAACGAGGACGGCCGCGCCGAACCTCCCATAGCCGGCGACGAGACTTCCACCCTGCTGGGCTCCTTGGACCGCCAGCGCGCCATCTTCGCCTGGAAGTGCGGGGGACTGGACGCGACCGGCCTGAGGGCGACGGTAGGTGCCTCGTCGATGACCCTGGGCGGGCTGCTCAAGCACCTGGCGTTGGTCGAGGACGACTACTTCTCCAGGCGATTGGCCGGGCGAGAGCTGGGGACCCCGTGGGACACGGTGGACTGGGACGCCGACGCCGACTGGGAGTGGCACTCGGCCGCTGAGGACACCCCAGAACAGCTGATGACGCTCTGGCAGGATGCCGTCGACCGCTCCCGCTCCATGCTCAGTGAGGCGCTAGCGGCTGGCGGCCTGGAGCAAGTGACCCGGTGGACCTGGCCCGACGGTCGGGCGCCGAGCCTGCGCCGAATCATGATCGACATCGTCGAGGAGTACGCCCGGCATGTCGGGCACGCCGACCTCATCCGCGAGTCGGTGGACGGGCTCACGGGGGAGGATCCGCAGGGCTGACGGTGTCGACCGATGCCCGCAGCGGCGTCCCCGTCAGGCGTCCCTCGCGGTCGGGTCAGTCCCGAGACCCTCGAACGTGACGTGCTCGGTGCACGTGAAGAGACTCGGCGGGTCGGTGCAGGAGTTGAAGCGGCTCTGCACCACGGGCTCCCCGCAGTCGCCGTTCGGGAGCGTGCCCGTCAGGCAGCTCGTCGGCAGCACCCAGAGGTACTCGGTCGTGTTGCCGACGACGACTGGAGTCGAGTTGCCTCCGTTGTAGTTCGGGTTGCCCGGGTATCCATCGGGGCTCTGCACGGTGCAGACCTCCGGGTCGTCCGGTACCGGCGACGCGGTCGCGCTCGAACTGGTGTGGCTGTACTCGTTTTCCGTCTCGGCGAGTTGCAAGGTGCCGGTCGCGTCGAGCACCGCGACGGTCGCCGAGTTCGGGTCGTAGGTGGACTCCGTCGCGGTGTCGCCGGGGACCGGCCATCCCGGGCAGTTGTCGTAGGCCGGTGCCGTCCCGGCGCTCAAAGCCAGGTAGTAGTCGGACGACGGCGTCCCGTTCGGGAGCGAGACGATCTGCGACGAGAGCGTCGTCGTGCCGTCGGGGCTGATGACGCTCCCCGAACAGCCCGCCGGCGTGGCGCCGCAGTTGACGAGCCGGTCGTAGACGTCGAAGTAGCCGGAGCTGCTCGGTGTGTACGCCCCATTCGGCGTGGTCGCGTCCAGGCTGTACGCGGTGCCGGAGAGCGAGACCGAGAGGTTGGAGAAGACCGCCTCCCCGTTCGCCCCTGTCGGCTCCGATGTCGTGCCCGAGAGTGCGGCGCCTGGCGTGCCGCCGGTGAGCGAGAGTTCGACCTGCACGCCAGCGACCGGGTTCTGCGAAGCGTCGGCCACCGTGACGACGATCGGCGCGCTGCCGGGGAACGGCCCGCTCTGCAGCGTCGCTCCGGTGGTGGCGGCGTCCGGCTCGGTGGTGAAGCTCGTGTTGCCAAGCTCCACGGTGAACGTCCTCGAGGCGCTCGCTTGTCCCCCGTCCTCGAGGGCGACAGTGACCGTATAGGTAAAGGTGCCGTCGTTCAGTCCGGTGAAGGTAACTGTCGAGGAGGTCGTGGACGCGGTCGATCTCACGCTCCCGCAGTCCGTGGAACTCACCCCAGGCCCGGACAACGAGCAGGTCAATCCACCGGGAGGGATCTGCTTGCCTCCTCGGTTGATCGTGAAACCAAGGGTCACACTCGCCTGGGTCACGGTGCCTGTAGGACCCGTCAGCACTATGGCCGGGCGGTTGTTGGCAAGCGCAACGCCCCCACCTGCGACTGAGACCGTGATGATGGCGGTGACAACCGCCGCAGCGATCGCAAGTCGTCGCACGTTTTCCCCTTCCCTCGGCGGCTGTGACCCTACTTAGGCTTTCGAGCGATACGCAAGGTAACCGCCTGATCGCGACCGCCTCCGCCGGCACGTGTGCTCGAACAGTCCCATGGTCCGCGCTTGGCTGGTGAGATGCCTGTATGCATCGCCTTGGGCTATGGCCTGGTCGCGTTCTCTGCTGTGCCCGACGACAGGATCACCTGACCTCCTCGGTCGCCGCGGTGTCTTCAACGGCCTGTCGCCAGGCCCGACTCGTAGGCGATCACCACGAGCTGGGCCCGATCTCGGGCGCCGAGCTTGGACAAGAGCCGGCTCACGTGCGTCTTGGCTGTCGCGCTGCTCATTTTCAGCTCCTCAGCGATCTCCCCGTTCGATCTCCCCCTTGCGATCAACAGGAGCACTTCTCGCTCGCGAGGCGTGATCATCCCGAGAGCATCCGCATTCTTCAACAAGGGCGGTGCGCGGCCGGCGAAGTCCGCGATGAGCGTCCTGGTAACGCTCGGAGCCAGTAGCGCGTTGCCCGCCGCAATCACTCGGATCGCATCGAGCAGCTCCTCGGGCGGTGTGTCCTTCAGCAGAAACCCGCTCGCCCCCGCCCGGAGTGCGTCATAAACGTACTCGTCGAGCTCGAAAGTCGTGAGGATCAGCACTCGCGTGTTCGCTCCTTCAGGAGCTCCCACTATCTGTCGTGTCGCCTCGATCCCGTCCATCCCCGGCATCCGAATATCCATGAGAACGACCTCGGGTCGCAGTTGGCGCACCATGTGCACTGCTTCGATCCCGTCCGCGGCCTCGCCGAGCACCTCGAGATCGGACGAGGAGTCCACGAGGACCCTGAAACCGGCGCGGACGAGTGCCTGGTCGTCCACGACGACGACGCTGATCACGATGACAGGAGCCCTTCGAAGGGAAAGCGGGCGAGAACGCGGAAGCCGCCCTCAGGTCGCATCTCGGCTGAGAACGAGCCTCCGAAGAGAGCGACACGCTCGCGCATACCTACTATCCCATGGTGGGTCTCCTGATCCAGGCCTCCACGTTGGCCCGTAGCGGTCGGCGGTGTCCCGCGGCCATCGTCGTTCACCTCCAGCACGAGCGCGTCAGCTTCGTCGCGGATCTCGACGTGCACGGTGGCCGGGCCGGCGTGCTTGACGACATTGGTCAGTGCCTCTTGGACGATCCGGTAGATGGAGAGCTCGGCCGCCTGCGAGAGGCTCCCCACCGTCACGCCCTGGATGTCAAGGTTGACGTCGAATCCGGCGGCCCGTACCTGCTCCACGAGAGGTTCGAGATCCCTCACACCAGGCGCTGGTGCGAGGGAAGCGGCCTGTTGATCGTCTCGACGAAGAACACCGAGCATGCGGCGTAACTCGTCCAACGCGGACCTGCTCGTGGTCTCGACTGCGGCGAGCGCCTTCTTCGCCTCGGCGGGCTGGTTGTCGATGACATGACGGCCGACCCCGGACTGCACCGCGATCACGCTCAGGCTGTGGGCCACGACGTCGTGCAACTCGCGGGCAATCTGCAGTCGCTCCTCGGCCACTGAGCGCTGGGCGCGCTCGACGACCTCGCGCTGGCGCTGGGCCGCCTGCTCGGCAAGCCCGGCGATGTAGGTGCGGCGCACTCGAACGCTGTCTCCGACGAACCACGCCGCCACGCCCACCACGACCACGAAATACGCGCCGCCCGGCCGATGCGCGAGCGCGGCAAGGGCCGACCCGATCAACAGCGCAATGCTCGAGACGACCAACGCCGGGAGCGACCGCCGGCGTTCGTGCACCGACGCCACCTGGTAGATCGGGATTGCGACGAGCGGGTCGATCGCCCAGCTTTCGCCAAGGGCTGTGGCCAGCGAGACAGAGATGGTCACGAGAACGAGGGCAGTCATCGGGTGCCGGCGTCTGATCACGATCGACAGCGCCGCAATGGCGGCGAGTACGAATACCTCCGGGGAGTGATTTGCTGGCCCGAAGACGAAGGCGTAGTGGGCAGTCGTCAGCACGATGACCACTGCGAGTCCGATGTCGATTGCCTGCAGTCGCCTCGGAGTGACGCGCAGCATCAGGGGAGGACGTGGCGTTGCCGCCATTTGATCCGATGCTCCCATCCAATGGACGCTACCGAGCGGCGGCCCCTTCGTCATCAACCCCGGGTCAGTCTCCTCGTACACCCACGGATGTAGGCGATCTGCCCGTAATCAGCGGCTGGGTACAACCCCAGCGGTACGCGACAAATCGATTCTGGGGTGACGACCCGGGGCATCGTTCGTGCGACGATCGTCCTAGTCAGACTTCTGTCCGGCAGATTTTGCCCACAAAGGGCGCTTCAGATGAGCGGAGACTTAGATGATTGAGGCCAAGGGCCTGACCAAGCGCTACGGGATGAAGGTCGCCGTCGACCAGCTCAGCTTCGAGGTGAGGCCCGGCGTCGTGACGGGGTTTCTCGGCCCGAACGGATCGGGCAAGTCGACGACGATGCGGATGATCATGGGTCTTGACGCGCCGAACGCCGGCGACGTCACGGTCAACGGACGGCACTATCACGACCTTCCGTGGCCGCTGCATGAGGTCGGCGCCCTCTTGGAAGCAAAGGCGATCCATCCGGGCCGGAGTGCGCGCGCCCACCTTCGGATGCTGGCCGAGACGAACGATATCCCGCTGAGCCGAATCGACGAGGTCCTCGACGCGGTCGGGCTCTCCTCGGTTGCCGGTCAGCGGGCCGGAAAGTACTCACTCGGCATGGGCCAGCGCCTCGGCATCGCGGCTGCGCTCCTCGGTGACCCGGGGGTGCTCCTCTTCGATGAGCCGGTGAACGGGCTCGACCCCGACGGGATCCGTTGGGTCCGGAACCTCCTCAAAGGCCTCGCCCGCGAAGGTCGCACCGTCTTCGTGTCGAGCCATCTCATGAGCGAAATGGCGCTCACCGCCGACGACGTCATCATCATCGGCAAGGGCCGTTTGATCACGCAGATCCCAACGGAGCAGCTCATCGCCCAGAGCTCTCAACGCTTCGTTCGCGTCCGCTCGCCCGAGATCGCCAAGCTCCGGTCAGAACTGGACCACGAGGGTGCCACCACCGTCCTCGAGGACGACGGCTCGTTGTCGGTTCGGGGCGCGGACGAGATCGAGATCGGGGAGCTCGCCGGACGGGTTCGGGTCGTCCTCCACGAGCTGTCTCCACAATCCGCATCGCTCGAGGAGGCATTCATGGAGCTCACCGAGGACAGCATTGAATACCACGGCGCAACGTCATCTGTCGGCTCGAAAGGAGCAGGATCATGAGTGTCTCGGTTGTCAACGCCCCCGGAACGGTCGACAAGGTGTTGCCGGCAGGCCGGTACCGCATGTCCGGGCTGCTCCGATCGGAGTGGACGAAGATGCGGACGGTCCGATCGACGATGTGGGCGCTTGGCGCCACCGTCGTGCTCGCAATTGGGCTCAGCGCCATCGCCTGCATCGAGACGCGGATCCACTGGAGGCGCGGGGACGCAGTGGGCTTCGACGCAACCAGCCTGAGTCTCATCGGCGTGTTCATCGGGCAGTTCGCGATCGGAATTCTCGGTGTGCTGATCATGAGCGCCGAGTACGGCACCGGCACGATCCGAGCGACGCTTTCCGCCGCACCTCGGCGACAGCTTGTACTCGCGGCGAAGGCGATCGTCTTCGGGGTTGTCACGCTCCTCGTCTCGGAGTTCCTGGCCTTCAGCGCCTATTTCCTCGGCCAATCACTGCTCACCGCACCGGCCGTCCATACGACGATCGGAAGTCCCGGGGCCCTCCGCGCCGTGGCGGGAAGCGGTCTTTACATCTTCCTGCTGGGGTTGTTCGCACTCGGGCTCGCCACGATCATCAGGCACACAGCGGGAGCCATCACCGCATTCATCGGTGTGCTGCTCGTCCTCCCCATCATCGTTCAGGCACTTCCGTCGTCAATCGCCAACAAGATCCTGCCCTACCTCCCCAGTCGCATCGGACAGTCCGTCACGTCGCTCTATCGCGGTCCGCTGAATTTGGCCCCCTGGGAAGGTCTTCTTGTGCTGTGTTGTTACGCGGCGGCCTCGCTCGTCATCGGCGGCATTCTGCTCGCCCGACGAGACGCTTGAGCTGTGCCGGCCGTCCGTGCCGGGTCACTCGGATTAGTGCTCTCCCCGCTCTTCCGTCCTCGACGGTGCGCGTCCACCTGTGGCGTCGTAGCCTTCGGGCAAGCAGAGGAGGGGACGAATGCGCTGCCCAGCGTGTGGAGCCGAGAACCCGGAAGGCAAACGGTTCTGTGACGAGTGCGGCCGGCCGTTGGCTGCCGCCTGTCCGACATGTGGGGCGCAGCTCCGACCGGGCAAGCAGTTCTGCGGTGACTGCGGGACACAGGTAGGAGGACCGATCGCTTCGGCGGCCACCGCAGCCGAAACAGCGCATCTATCGCAAAAAGTCGCCGCGCCTTCCACCGAGCTCCGCCACGTCTCGGTGCTGTTCTGTGACCTCGTCGGTTTCACGCCCCTGGCGGAGAAACGGGACCCCGAGGACGTGCGAGAGCTCCTCTCTGGTTACTTCGAGCTCGCCCGGGCGATCGTCGGGCGCTACGGGGGCGTCGTCGAGAAGTTCATCGGAGACGCCGTTATGGCGGTCTGGGGCGTCCCGATCGCGAAGGAGGACGACGCCGAACGGGCCGTCAGAGCCGGCCTCGAGCTCGTCTCGGCCGTCGCCGCCTACGGATCCGAGCACCAGACCGATCTGCAGGCCCGGGTCGGGATCGTGACGGGCGGCGCCGCCACGACCGAGACCGCCGAGGAGGGCCTGATCATTGGCGACCGCGTCAACACTGCCGCTCGCATCCAGTCGGCAGCACCGCCGGGGTGCTGCTACGTCGACGACATGACCAGGGCCGCCACCGCAGCCGCGATCGCCTACCTCGATGCCGGCGATTACGAGCTCAAAGGAAAGTCCTCGCCCATACGTCTGTTCCAGGCGACTCGGGTCGTGGCGGCTATCGCCGGCTCACAGCGCTCGGGAGTCCTAGAGGCACCGTTCATCGGCCGCGACCATGAGCTCCGCCTCGTCAAGGAGCTCTTTCACGCTTCGTCTGAGCGCCAGTCGGCGCGACTCGTGCTCGTCTCAGGCGTGGCCGGCGTCGGGAAGTCGCGGCTCTCCTGGGAGTTCTTCAAGTACATCGACGGTCTCGCGGCCGACACCCTCTGGCACGCTGGACGGTGCCTTTCCTATGGCGAGGGAGTGAGCTACTGGGCGCTCTCGGAGATGGTCCGGGCAAGGCTCCAGATCGGCGAGGAGGACCCCCAAGACGTTGTCGCCGAGCGCCTTCGGACCGGCTTGGAGCGCTGGATCGGAGACGCCGCAGACCGCGAGTTCATCGCTCCCCGCCTCAGCCAGCTGCTGGGGCTGCCAACCTCTCAAGTGCTGGCGCGCGAAGAGCTGTTCTCGGGCTGGCGCCTGTTCTTCGAGCGCTTGGCGGAGTACCTACCTGTCGTCATGGTCATCGAGGACCTCCAGTGGGCCGACGCGGGCATGGTCGACTTCCTGGACCACCTGCTCGAATGGTCGGGCGACCACGCCATCTTCCTCCTCGTGCTGTCACGCCCGGAGGGGACCGAGCGCCGGGGGCTCGTCGTCTCTCGCCGGTCCGTCACAGCCCTCCCCCTCGACCCGCTCCCTGACGATGTCATCGGCGAGCTGTTGGACAGCCTTGTTGCGGGCCTTCCAAAGAGCGCCCGACAGCGCATCGTCGAGCGTGCCGAGGGGATCCCGCTGTACGCGATCGAGACGGTGCGGGGACTGCTCGACAAGGGCGTCTTGGAGAAAAGTGACGACGGGGTGCTCCGCCTTGTCGGCGAGGTCGGAGAGCTCGAGATCACGCCGGGGCTGACCGCTCTCATCGCCTCTCGCCTCGATGCCCTCGCCCCCGACGAGCGCCGGCTCGTGAAGGAGTGCTCGGTACTTGGGGGAAGCTTTCCCCGCCAGGCGATCGAGGCCGTTTCCGACGCCGACCCCGCCTCCCTCGACGAGCTCTTGAGTTCGCTCGTTCGAAAAGAGGTGCTCACGGTCCGCGCCGACAAGCACTCGCCTGAACGCGGCCAGTACGCCTTCACCCAGTCGCTCATCAGATCCGTCGCCTATGACATGTTGACCAGAGCCGAGCGCAAGGCGCGGCACCTAAAGACCGCCGAACACTTGAGATCAGCCTTCCCCGACGAAGGTGCCGAGGTATCAGAGGTGATCGGCGCCCACCTCTACGACGCCTACAAGGCGGCGGGCGATGATCCTGACGCAGACGAGCTTCGCTCGACTGCCCGAGACGCGTATGTCCGCGCCGCGGAGCGCGCCGTGACCGTGGGTGCTCCCGAGGCCGCCGAGGCTGCCTACCTCGTCGCCGCAGAGCTCAGCCCAGATGAAGCCGAGCAAGCTGAGTTCATCGAGCGGGCGGGGAACATGGCACAGGGCGCCGGCTGGCACGAGCGGGCGGCCGGCCACTACGAGACGGCGATCGCAGCACACCGCGCGACTGGGAGGATCGTGGAGGCGGCACGGGTGACCGCTCGTCTCGGCCGCTCGATCGACATGCTTGGTCGCGGCGAGCAGGCGAGCGCGCGCCTTCGCGAGGCGCTCTCCTGGCTGGAGGTGAGCAGCCCGCCGGACGTCGTCGCGGCGCTGCAGGCGGCCCTGGGCCGTACGCTGGTCTTCAGCGGCGCCGCGCATGCCGAAGAGGCGACCGCGGCGCTCGACGTCGCTCTGACGATCAGTCAGCATCATCACCTCACCGAGACGCTCGCGCCGGCGCTCAACCACAAGGGCATCTTGCTCACCTTCAGCGGCCGCACCGAGGAAGGCCGCCTGCATTACGAAGGGGCCGCTGCTGCGGCCCGGCGTCACGGAGACACTCGAACGGAGATGCTGGCGGAGACGAATCTCGCCGACCTCTGCATGACACACGACCTTCCTGGGGCCGAGGCGCATTGCGAGGCCGCGCTGACGCTGGCTCGCCGGTGGGGAGCCCGGGACCTCGAGGCATTCACGGGCGGCAACCTCATGTACGTGCTCACCATGACCGGGCGCTTCGACGACGCGTTCCGGCTCGGGACCGAGCTCCTGCAGGCCGGAGGCGACGAGCTTTCTATGGCGCGCAACCTCGAGGGACGGCTCGCTGTCCTGGAAGCGCTCGCCGGCCGCGTCGAAAGCGCCGAGGAGCACCTCGCCTCCTCCCTGTCCGAGGCGAGCGACGACATGCAAGCGCGCGCAATGACCTTGGCGACAAACGCAGCGGTCGCGCTCTCTCGTCACGCGCATCAGGCCGCGCTCGATGAGGCAAGCCGGGCGGTCCACGAAGCTCTCGGCGGAGGTGTGCACGTGGCGCACGAGGCGGTTCGCCAGGCGTTCCCCGACGCCCTTGATGCCGCACTCGCGATTCCAGATCTGGATCGGGCCGAGCGGCTCGTGGAGCTGCTTGCCGCACGCCCACTGGGCGTGGTTCCGCCGTATCTCGGCGCCCAGGTGACGCGTTACCGGGCGCTTATAGCGGCGGCGAAGGGCAACGACGAGGACGTGGAAGAAGGGCTCGAGGCTTCGGAGACCACGTTTCGAGAGCTCGGATACCCGTATTGGGGGGCTCGCGCGCGCCTCGACCGCGCCGAGTGGCTCGCCCGTCAAGAAAGGCTCGACGAGTCAGCGGGGCTCGCCGCCGGAGCGGCCGCAACCTTCGAGACGATCGGGGCCGTGCCGATGCTCGCACGCGCGCGGGCCGTCCTCGAGTCCGTCGACGGGCTCCGGTCACGAGCCCGAGGTCGGCGATCAGACGAGGTCGAACCGATCGAGGTTCATGACCTTGTCCCACGCAGCCACGAAGTCACGCACGAAGGTCTCCTTTGAGTCGTCGCACGCGTAGACCTCCGAGACCGCCCGGAGCTGCGAGTTCGAACCGAAGACGAGGTCGACGGCGGTGCCGGTCCACTTGACCTCGCCCGTAGCGCGATCGTGACCCTCGTACACGTTCTCAGACCCGGCCGATGCCTTCCACTCCGTGCCCATGTCAAGCAGGTTCACGAAGAAGTCGTTGGTCAATGTCTCGGGCCGTTTCGTGAAGACGCCGTTTTTGGACTGTCCGAAGTTTGCGTTGAGGGCACGCATGCCGCCGATGAGAACCGTCATCTCGGGAGCTGTCAACGTCAACAGGTTCGCGCGCTCCACCAGCAGGTGCTCCGGCGGCACCTTCGCGCTCGGTTCAGGGACGCCGAACAGCAGGTGCTCGTCTGGAAGCGGCTGTCCGCCTTTGACGTAGTTGCGGAACCCATCTGCGGTCGGTTCCAGCACGGCGAACGACTCCACGTCGGTTTGCTCCTGCAAAGCGTCCGTGCGCCCGGGCGCGAAAGGAACCGTCACGTCGTGGCCGGCGTTCTTCGACGCTTGCTCGACGGCAGCGCACCCGCCCAGAACGATTACGTCAGCGAGCGAGACCTTCTTTCCGCCAGACTGCGAGCTGTTGAAGTCCTGCTGGATCGCGTCGAGGGTCTGCAGCACACTGGCCAGCTCGGCCGGCCTGTTGACCTCCCAGTCCTTTTGCGGCGCAAGGCGGATCCGCGCCCCGTTCGCCCCGCCTCGTTTGTCGGTGCCGCGGAAGGTTGCGGCCGACGCCCATGCGGTTGAGACGAGCTGGGAAATCGACAGTCCTGAGGAAAGGATCTTGCCTTTCAGGGCAGCGATGTCCTCCGCTCCGATCAGTTCATGATCGACCGCGGGGACCGGGTCCTGCCACAGCTGCGGCTCCGAAGGAACCAACGCGCCGAGGTACCGCGAGACGGGTCCCATGTCGCGGTGGATCAGCTTGTACCACGCCTTGGCGAACGCCTCTGCGCACTGGTCCGGGTTCTCGTAGAAGCGCTTAGAAATCGGCGAATAGATCGGATCCAGCTTCAGCGCGAGGTCCGTCGTCAGCATCACGGGGGCATGGCTCTTCGACGGATCGTGCGCATCCGGCACGGTGCCTTGCGCGGCTTGGTCCTTGGGAATCCACTGATTCGCACCGGCGGGGCTCGTCGTCAGTTCCCACTCGTACTTGAAGAGGTTGTCGAAGAAACCGTTGTCCCACTTCACGGGGTCGCTGGTCCATGCGCCCTCCAACCCGCTTGTGTACGCATCGGCTCCCTTGCCGCTGCCAAAGGTGTTCCTCCAGCCAAGGCCTTGCTCCTCGAGGCTGGCACCCTCGGGTTCGCGACCGATGTAGTCCCCACTGACAGCGCCGTGAGTCTTGCCGAATGTGTGGCCGCCGGCGATGAGCGCAACCGTCTCCTCGTCGTTCATCGCCATACGACGAAAGGTCTCTCGAATGTCCTTGGCTGCAGCAAGCGGATCGGGGTTGCCGTTCGGCCCCTCAGGATTGACGTAGATAAGGCCCATCTGCACGGCGCCGAGAGGATTGGCGAGCTCGCGGTCGCCGCTGTAGCGCTCATCCCCGAGCCACGTGTGCTCAGGCCCCCAGTTGACGTCCTCCTCGGGCTCCCAGACATCCTCTCGCCCGCCGCCGAAGCCGAACGTCTTGAACCCCATCGATTCCAGGGCACAGTTGCCGGCGAAGATCATCAGGTCGGCCCAGGAGAGTTTCCGGCCGTACTTCTGCTTGATCGACCAGAGCAACCGGCGCGCCTTGTCGAGGCTTGCGTTGTCGGGCCAACTGTTGAGGGGGGCGAGCCGCTGGGCGCCGGTGCCGCCACCGCCCCGGCCGTCGGCGATGCGGTACGTGCCTGCGCTGTGCCACGCCATGCGGATGAAGAGCGGCCCATAGTGGCCGTAGTCGGCCGGCCACCAGTCCTGCGACGTCGTCATCACCCCTATGACGTCCAGCTTCAACGCATCGAGGTCGAGGGTCTTGAACTCTTCCGCGTAGCTGAAGTCCTTGCCCATCGGATTGGACAGGGGCGAGTGCTGGTGGAGAACCCTCAGATTCAGCTGATTCGGCCACCAGTCCAGGTTCGACCCGCTCCCGATGGCCGTGTGGAGCGCTGGGCACTTGGTTTCGCTATCGCTGTCAGACACGTCGGTCCTCCCACTGTCTCAATTTTTCGTTCCGATATTCGGCGGCTTCATTCTGATGTTTCGTGGCTCTTGGCGTGCACCACGTGCTCGGCGACCGAACCGGAGCTTGGGCGTGATCCGTCACCTGTGTTGGTTTAATGCTAGATTTAGAACAAGTCAAGACTCAGAGAAGGCCTCGTTTTGTTGTCGTGGAGCCCGGATGCGTTGCCACTGGCACCACCCGCGTAGGAGGAGAGGTCGATCAGCGAACTCGCCGAACGGTTGCGCCAACGAGGCTGGCGACTGACGGCGCAACGACGTGTCATAGCCGAAACGCTGGTGGGCAAGCACGTCCACCTGAGTGCTGAGGCCGTCCATGCGGCAGCCCAGGCCGTCCTCCCCGAGATCAGCATCGCCACCGTCTACAACACGCTCAACGAGCTGGTGAGCATGGGCGAGCTCCTCGAGATCTCCGCCGGCAACGGCCCCAAACGGTACGACCCCAATACCACGGTCGCGCACCAACACCTGACGTGCGCCGTCTGTGGCACCATGCGAGACGTCAATCCCGAGGGGGAGGACGGCTTGGCGTTACCCGCGAACCAGCGACACGGGTTTCAAGTCGTCGGCGTCGACATCGTGTTCCGGGGTCTTTGCCCGACCTGCGCCGGAACCTGACAATCGGCGGGTCTGCGGAGACCCGGTCCCGGCCAGCGAGAACGTCGGTGGTGCACACGTGAGCTAGCCAGGATGCTCCGCGACTGACGCCGGGCGCCGGGTGATCAACGGCCTCCAAAGCGGTCGTGCAGTTCCCGCGCCACGTCTCTCGGTGCAGGTAGCGCTGCGAGCTCCTCAGCGAGTCGCCGTGCAGTGTCGCGATAGGAGGGATCAGTCAGCACCGAGTGCACCGCGTCGCGTACCGCCTCCGGGGTGAGCTGCTCGGGCCCTATGCTCAACCCCGCACCACAGCGGGCCAGGAGCCCGCCGTTGACGAAGTTGTCGGCGCCCTGGGGCAGCACCACCTGCGGCAGGCCGTGGACCAACGACCCGTACATGGTGCCCGCACCGCCGTGGTGGATCACCGCTGAGCACCGAGGGAGCAGGTCGGCCTGCGGGACGTAGCGTTCCACCCTGGAGTTTGCCGGAACTGGGTCGATTGCGGCGGGGTCGTTGTTGGCTCCGACCGTGACGACCACCTCGATCTCCTCCTTGGCCAGACCGGCCAGGGCGGTTCGGAAAACCTCGGTGTTGGTTCCGAAGAGCGTTCCGAGCGTCAGGTACACACAGGGCGGGTCGGCACGCACCGGCTCGCTGGTCGGCACAGGCGCGGGGCGCATAGCCAGGGACTCGCCCGTCGGCACCGTCTGCCCCTCGAGAGAGTGCGGGCTGAGCTCGATTGTTATCCCGCGATAGAGCCCGGCGTAACCCGGTGTGGAGCAGTCGAACGAACGCCACATCGGCGACACGGCGTCGTCGCCGAGCTCACTCACGTCGTGGGGCAGCATCGGACTGATCAGGTGGTGGACACCGGGCACGCCGAGCACCTCGGCGGCTAGCGGCCCGGCGAGCGCGTATGTCTCGAACACCAGCAAATCTGGCCGCAACTCCCTGCCGAGGCCGACGACGTCGTCGATCATGTCCGGCGCCGCCACTTCGGCGAACACCCGGGGGAAGAAATAGTGGTTGATGCGCTCGGGCGCGACCCCGTCGCCGGGTTTCCCGTGGAGGACGCGGGCTTGGAGGTCGTGGAACCACTCCATCTCGCCGCGGCCCGCCGCGCGAAAGGCCGCACCAGTGCCGGCCACCGCGCCACCGGGATCCTCGCCGGCCGCCACTGTCACTTCGTCCCCTTGCGCCAGGAATGCCTCGATCAGGGGCAGCATGGGGTTTACATGCCCGGCTCCTGGCGTAGCCACCGCGAGGATCTTCACGGAGCCCTCCTCTTGACGTCGGCCGTCGGGCGCGTCGCGATCATCGAGATTTCAGCTTGCCAGGTGTCACATTTCCGCGGAGCGCGTCGTCAATCTCGCGCCGTGAGTGCTGCCAGGGCTTCTAAAGCTCCGGTGGTGGGTGCGATCGCGACCAGCCCGCGGTAGAGCTGGACGACGGTGGCGCGATCGAGGGTCCCGGTCCGGACCCGGTCGCAGTGGGCGGACTGGATCGCGGCCTCGATCTGGAACCGCCCGAGGGGCGCGCCGAGTGCGTGCGCGCGCCGCAGGAGCGCCTCGCCTTCGGCGATGAGCGAGCGGTCCCACAGGGCGGTGTCCTGTTCGTCGAGCGGCGGCCACGGGGTACCGGTTCGTGCTGGTGCCCGTGACTGTGCGAGCGTGAGCAGTGCGGCGAGGCCCCATGCCTCGGGCTCGGTGTCGAGCAGGCTCGCGGTGAGCACGGCGAGCCACCGGGCCTCGTCGGCGATCGATTCGCGTATGCGCTCGTGCTGGTCGAGCCAGTCGATCGCATAGGCGCCGTAGATGGCTTCGAGCACGGCGGGCAGCCGCGCGGCAGGTCCGCGCGCGTCGGCACCGGAACGGGATGCCGGCGTCGCGGATGCGGCGCTTGGCCCGGACCAGGCGCTGCGCCATCGCGCGGGCTGCACCGCGAACACGCGGGCGATGCGATCCGCGTCGAAGCCGAGCACGACCTGGAGCATGAGCGGAGTACGCACCGCGGGGTCGATGGCCGGGTGCGCGCACGCGAACAGCAGCTCCAGCCGCTTGTCCGGGATCGCGTCCGGGTCGGGATCGACGAGCTCGGCCGCGAAGTGGTCGTCCAGTGGCGCCGCGGTGCGCACGGCCGCGGAGGCGAGCAGGTCGCGGATGCGGTTGCGGGCCACGGTCATGAGCCATCCCTGCGGGTTGTCGGGGACTGCCGGTCGTCGGCCAGGTGCGCAGCGCCCGCTCGAAGGCGTCGGCAAGGGCGTCCTCGGCGAGCGCGATGTCCCGTGTCGAAGCCGCGAGCAACGCCACGAGCCGGCCGTACGACTCCCGCGCGGCACGCGCCGCGGCCGTGCGGGAGTCGTGGCCGGTCACTTGACCGGCTGTAGCGCCCTGCCACGAGCCGTCCACGTAAGCGGGTCGCGGTCGGTCGGATCTCGACATGGCCCCACGACACCGATGGTGCCCGCCTCGCCCATTCGATCGCCGCGTCGAGGTCCGGGACGTCGATCACGAACGTGCCGCCGAGCTGCTCCTTCGTGTCGGCGAACGGGCCGTCCTGCACGACCAGCTCACCGCAAGCGAGCGTGACAGTGGTGGTCGCGTTCGACTGCTGGAGCACCTCGGCGCTGGCGAGCACGCCTGCGTCGTCGAGCGCCTTCGCGTACGCCTGGAACGCGCGCATTCCTTCAGCGAGGGCCTCGGGGCCGAGCTCGTCGGCGGTCGGCTCGGGGTAGTGCAACAGGAGCGTGTATCGCATGACTTTCGTCCTTCCAGATCGCGTTTCGATTCTGACACCGAAGTGACGGACGAACGGCGGCGAAATCGACACGTATCTCGTCGCTGAGCGAGAAAGGCTCTGTTGTCGCCCGACGTTTCACCGAGAACCAGGTGCCGTCGATCGGAGGTAGTCGAGGGCCGCGCTCGCGTAGATCCGAGCGCAGTCGGCGACGTCGGATTCCAGGGCGTAGTCGTCCACCCCGGCCGACAGAGTTGGCTGGGGACCAAAGCAGATCGCGGGAACGCCGAGCGCTCGCCACCGGCTGGCGTCGCTTGCGGGCAATCGGACCGTCGGGACAGCTGGTTCGCCGCGGGTTGCTGCCACTGCCGCTGAGGTGGCGCGCCCGATGGGTGTGTCAAGCGCCGTCCAGTTCGGCTCCCACGATCGTGTTCGTCGCCACGACACGCCGGGCACGACGCACGCTCGGGACGCCACCATCTGTTCGACTTCGGAAACCGTCAGACCGGGCGGGATGCGAAAGTCGACTTCCGCGACCGCAGCTGTCGGGATCTGGCTCACGAAGGTGCCGCCACGGAAGGTGCCGACGTTGACCGACAGACGGCTACCCTCGGCACCGCCATCCGACGTCATGTGCTCGAGCGCGCGAGGCAAGGCCACCTCAAGGTCGTTGAGCCGCTCGAGCTCCAGAACCACTTTTGCCAGTCGGCTTACAGCGGAGCCTCCAGCTGAGGCGTTCGAGGCATGCCCGCCCGGACCGGACGCCGTGAGCTCGAACCACGCCACCCCCTTTTCGGCAATGGCGAGCCGCATCCACCCGGGCCCTTCGCCACAGATGAGGGCGTCGCCAACAAGTTCCGGCATGGTCGCGAGCAAGAACGCGGCGCCGTTGTCACCGAAGACGCACTCGTCAGACACGGCCGTGAAGGTGACGCTGCCAGGCCAAGCGTCGCGAGCCCGGTCGAGCACGACAACCGCCAGGCACATCGCTGCGACGGCGCCTTTCATGTTGCCCATTCCCAGTCCGTAGAGCCGCCCCTCGCGAGCGGTCAGCTCGAAGCGCGGGACCGTCCAGCTCGCTTCGTCCCCGGGCGGCATGGTGTCCATATGGACGTTGAGAATCAGGTGACGACCCGGTCCGTACCCATGCACGGTGGCCACCACGTTCGGCATCGTCTCCACCCGGGAAAGCGTGCACGCCGGAATTCCGTGTCGAGCCAGAAACTCGAGCACGACGCCGGCCACCGCAGTGGTGTCGCCGGGCGGGTTGGCGCTCGGCGCAGCGACGAGCCCGCGGCAGAGGGCCACCAGCTCGTCGCGTGCAGAGTCCCCACCAGCATTAATCCTGTCGAGCATCACCGTTTCGCAGCTCTTTCAGCTCGTTGGGCCGGGGTCTCAGATGACACCGCTTGCAACCTCACGACGCCAATCTCCAGCCGCGACAGGCCACCTTTCATTCAGTCCAGCCGCTACCACCGCCCCCATCCGTTCGTCGCCGTCGTCGACCGCGACCACATCGTGGCCGAGACGCTTCAGCGGTTCGCGGAAGCTGTGGCTTCGTTCCACCAGCAGCCGGCCGTCGTCGCTCCGCCATCGCGGCGCCGCGATAGCCGCATCGAGACCCTCGGCGCGATATCGGATACCCATTAGCACTTGCAGCAAAATCTGCACCTGGCCGTCCGCGCCGGGTGTCGCAAGGCCCAGGGGCCCGTCCTCCCGGTCGAGCAGGATCGGCGCCAGCGTGTGGACGGGGCGCTTTCCCGGCTCGAACTCGTTGGGCGCCGAAGTGAACCCCGCGGCGCGATTGTTCAGGGCGAATCCAGTCTCGGGGACGAAGACGGACGACCCGAAATCGTCGAACAGACTGAGCAGCGACGAGACTGTCATACCGCCGGCGTCGCTCGCCGTGACGCCCGTCGTGTGCAGATAGCTCCGCGGACCGCCTCGGCGGGAGGCGCGTTCACGATCAACGTGGAGCGGTAGCTCAAGTAACGCGGCACCCTCACCGACACGATCGCGCAGCTGGAACACCGCCTCCATTAGCTCGACACCAAGGTGGTCAAGCGACGCCCTTTCCAACCGGGGCGCCTCGTCGAGCCACCGCAGCGCCATCGCCAACAACACCGCTTGGCTCGGGGGTGGTTGAACCCAGACCTTCTCCCCGTTCCAAACGACAGCGACTGGTTCGCCGAGCAGAGATCGATGTCCCGCGAGGTCAGATTCCTCAATCGATCCGCCCTGACGCTCAACGGCGGCAACGATGGCCCGGGCGGTCGGACCCTGATAGAACGCGTCCGCTCCATCGTTTGCGATTGAGCGCAGGACTGCGGCGAGCGCCGGCTGACAAACCCGATTCGCCGGGTTCACGAGCTGACGGAGCCAGCTTTCGGCCCCGCCACGTCGGAGCCTTTCCTGCTGCGCTCGCGTCGCCGAGCGCGAGCTGCGGGCCGACCCGAATGCCCCGCTCCGCGAGCTCGATGGCTTGTTGCAGAACCAGGCGCCAGGGCACGCCACCCCACCGGCGGTGCATATCTTCCCAAGCGCGCACGATCCCGGGCACGGTGACGCTGTTGCCGCCGTCCTCTGCCGCAGTGCGGGCGTTCCGCGCCGAGGCGCCGCAGCCGTTGAGCGCTGTCACGTTGCCGTCGGGAGTTCTGACCATCAAAAGCGTGTCGCCGCCGAGCCCGCAGGCATTCGGCATGACGACGCAGAGCACGCTTTGTGCGGCGATGGCCGCGTCGACCGCGTTTCCGCCGACGGCGAGGAGGTGGAGCCCTGCTCCGACGGCCAGCGGGTGCCCGGCTGAGATCGCCCCACGCACACCGTGTAACGTCCGGCCACTCACCCCAACAGCCAGCCGCCGTCGATGACGAGATGCTGGCCCGTAACGTACGCAGCCAGATCTGACGCGAGGAAGACGAAGGCGCCGGCAATCTCGGCCGGCTCTGCGAGCCGCCCGAGCGGGATTCGTGCCAAGAGTGCGGCGCGCACATCGTCGACCGACAAGCCGGTCAGCGCCGCCCGATCTCTGAAGAGCTGCTCCATCATGTCCGAACGAACCTGCCCGGGGCATACCGCGTTGACCAAGATCCCCTGAGGTGCAAGCTCCGCCGCCATTGACTCGACCAGCCCGATGACGCCGAACTTGGAGGCGGCGTAAGCCCCGTTCTCGACGTGGCCTCGGACACCCATCAGAGAGGACGTCACGATGATGCGTCCGCCCTCGCCACCGTCAATCATGGTTCTCGCGAAGATCCGACACGTTTGAAACACTCCGGTGAGATTCACGTCGAGCACCCGATGCCACACGGTCGGGTCCATGTCTACGACGTGCGACAGCAGGAGCACGCCTGCATTCGCGACCACGCAATCGATACGTCCGTGGCGACGCAGCGTCACCTCGGCCGCCAACTGCACCGATTCCTCGCTCGTGACGTCCATCGCGACGAATGCAGCCTTGCCAGGGCCGCCTGAGTCGGCGAGAGCGGCCGCCGTTTGTTCCCCGGCGGCAGCGTCCACATCTCCGATCACGACCGTGGCTCCTTCTTCACAGAAGCGCTCGGCAACAGCGCGGCCGATGCCGCGGGCAGCTCCAGTGACGACCGCGACCTTCCCGGCGAGGAGGCGCCGCGGCTCACCCACCCGAGCGCCGTCCGAGACCGGCTCGTCGATGCCAGTAGAGCGGGTCATCCCGCTGAGTCGGGGGCTCGGCGTACGCGGTCAAGGACGCCGTCGCGATCGGCGCTCCCCCAGAGCGGCGCCGCACGGTCGCGGTTGAAGAAGCGCTGCGCTCCGACGGCGTTCAGCAGTCGGGACGCGACCGTCGCGATGCCGTCGGCGTCAAGCCCGTAGTACTGATAGCAGTGATGCGGCGGCCCGATGATGCAGTACTCGTCGTGGAGACCGTGTTTGTAAACCGGGCTCCGCACGTCACGAGCCGCGAGCTCCTCCTGCACGAGCGACCCGAGCCCGCCTTCGGTGTTGTGCTCCTCGACGACGAGGACTGCCGGGTGCCGAACGACGAGTGCGGCGAGAGCGTCGCCGTCGAACGGCTTCAGCGTGTGGACGTCCAGGACCGTCGCATCGGTTCCAGTCCCAGCGAGCACCTCGGCGGCGTCCAGCGCGTTCTTCACCATTAGACCGGTGGCGACGATCGCGAGGTCGGACCCGTCGCGCAGGACTCGCGCGGGGCCTGGGCCACCTACGGCCGGCACGGAAGACGGCAGGCGATCCTCCCGCCCACGGCTGAGCCGGAAGTAGATCGGGCCGGGGTGATCCACCGTGGCTCCCAGCAGGTCGGCGGCGCTCACGCCGTCAGCCGGTGACAGGACCATCAGACGGGCGATCGACCGCAGCGCCGACAGGTCTTCGGTCGCGTGATGTGACGTGCCGAAATAACCCATGGAAATCCCAGCGTGCGTGGCCAGCACTCGGACCGGGACGTAGGGGTAAGCGAGGTCGGTCCGGATGGCCTCGTAACAGAGCAGTCCTGCGAAGGACGCGAATGTGCCTACGTAGGGGATAAGCCCGCAGGCTGCCATCCCCGCTGCCGCCGACACCATGTTGCGTTCGCTTATCCCGAACTGGAAGAAGCGGTCCGGATGCCGGTCTTCGAACTCTGACAGCAAGGTCGAGAATTTCAGATCAGCGCTGCCCGCCACGATCCGCTCGTCGTGGTCGGCCAGATCGGCCAGCGCCCGGCCGACGATGACCAGTTGCTTTGCCAGCCTTCGGGTGTTGATCGAATCGAAGGACTTTTCATTTCGCAGCACCGTCGTCATGACACCGCTCCAGTGGGCAACATCGCGCGGATCTGGCGGATCGCCTCGTCCCGATCGTCGCCGTGCAGATAGCCGACGTGCCAAGCAGCGTCCCCCTCGATGAACCCGATTCCCTTTCCGGCGGTGGTCCGGGCGACGACGAGCGTCGGAGGGCTTCCCGGCTCGGTCCTGCGAAGGTCGTAGGCAGCGTAAGCCTCCAGCAACGCATCGAGATCGTGACCGTCGACCTCGGTGACGCTCCAACCGAATGCTCGCCATTTGTCGGCCACTGGCTCCATGTCAAGCACTTCTTCGGTCGTTCCGTCAACCTGCACGCCGTTGCGGTCCATCACCGCCATGAGGCCGCCGAGCCGGTGGGCACCTGCATAAGCGGCCGCCTCCCAAAGCTGGCCCTCGTTCTGCTCTCCGTCGCCGATAACGACCACGACTCTGCCGGCAACGCCGCGCAATCGTTGCGCCAGCGCCATACCGACACCCACAGACAGCCCGTGCCCCAGCGAACCGGAGGAGAAATCGACGCCCGGGACCTTGTTACGGTCGGGATGGTCGCCGAGGATGCTTCCCAAGCGCGTAAAGGTCGCGAGCTCTGCCCGGTCGAAGAACCCGAGGTCAGCCAGGATCGGATAGAGAGCAGAGCAAGCATGTCCCTTGCTCAGCACGAGCCGATCACGGTCGAGCTGATCGGGCTCGCTCGCGCGCACGGCGAACAGTCCGTAGTAGATGGAAACGAGAATCTCGACCACAGAGAGGCTGGACCCATAGTGGCCACTGCCCGCCACCTCGATCCCGTCGAGCACTTGGAGGCGCACTTCGACACACTTGGCCTGCAAGCTCGACCAATCGCTGCGTTCGGGCACGGTCACCTCCGTCGTCATCCCACCCTCGTCCGATCGGCCGAAAGGTCCCCTGCGGCCAGGCGACTTTGGTATACTTTATTCAAAATCTGTCGCACGGCCAGCCGCTGGTCGCTACGGCGCTGATAAGGCCATCCACGAGCGAGGACAACCGCCAGTTGGGAACCCCGACCCGTTGACCGGACGCTGGGACAAGGCAAGTGACCTGTCCGCCTCAAGCTACTCAGAGATGCCGACACTCGATGGCCTCGCGCCACTGAGCGAGCGTCTCTATGAGGCCATCGAAGCAGCGATCATCAGTGAGCAGCTTCAGCCGGGACAGCATCTTCAAGGTGACGACCTTGCGCAACACTTCGGGGTCAGCAGGATCCCGGTGCGCGAGGCGCTGCGCGAGCTCAGCGCTCGGGGATGGGTCGAGATACGCCCGAGGCAGGGAGCTTTCGTTCGGCAACGAACGGTCGCCGAGATGGAACAGCTCTTCGAGCTTCGTGCCGTTCTCGAGGCGCAATCGGTCCGGTGGGCCGCTGCACGACGAACAGAACAGGACCTGTTCCGTCTCGACGAGGTCGTCAGGAAGGGCCGGGCACGGCCCGCCAGCATCGACCAGCTCACCTCGTTGAACGCCGAGTTCCACGCCATCGTCGTGGCGGCAAGTAGGAACGATCTCCTTGCCGAGGCGCTCGTGGGGATGAGCAAGCGAGTCCGTTGGTATTTCGCGGCGGTCGCGGAGCACCGCCAGGAGTCCTCCTGGAAGGAACACGCGCGGTTGGTGGATGCGTTGCGGCGCCAGGACGCGGACTCAGCGACCGAGCTCATCCTGCGGCACGTCGACGCCACTCATGGCGCGCTGCGCGCCGCGATGGTGAACGAGACCACGAGTAGCACCGGCTAGTGAATCGCAAGAAAGAAGAAGGGCCGTGAGGATCACAGAGATCGAGGCCGTGCCGTTCGCTCTGCCGGTCCGACGTGAGTTCCGCTGGGCCGGGCTAAGGGTCAATCTCGGATCGTTCGTCCTGGTAAGGGTCCACACCGACGTGGGGGTCACGGGGCTGGGCGAAGCCACTCCGTTGCCGGACTGGGGCGGCGACCTCGGACGGCGAGGCGGTGAGACCCAGGAATCCGTTGTCAGCATGGTCAAACTGGTTCTCGCGCCCACGCTGGTCGGCACCGATCCGTTGCGCCTCGAGCGAGCACTCACCACGATGGACCAGGTGTTGCGCGGTAACAACTACGCGAAAGCCGCGGTCGACATCGCGCTTCACGACATCGCCGGCAAGGTGGCGGACGTGCCCCTGCACCAGCTGCTCGGGGGTGCCGCTCGGGACGCCGTGCCGGTGGCCCATATGCTCGGGCTGATGCCCATGGCCGACGCGCTCGATGAAGCCGACCAGGCGATACGTGACGGCTTGCATGCGCTTCAGGTCAAAGGCGGCGAAGACGCCGAGCGTGACATCCGGCTCGTCAAGGAGCTGCGCTCGCGACTCGGCCCGTCGGTGCGTCTTCGCCTCGATGCGAACCAGGGATACGGCCGCGCAAAGCGGGCGATCGCGATCCTGTCCGAGTTCGTGCCGGGTGAGCTCGACGACATCGAACAGCCCGTTGTCGGGCTCGAGCAGATGGCGGCCGTGACGCGTGCGGTGCCAATGACGGTGATCGCGGACGAAAGCTGTTGGGATCCACCCGATGCTCTCGAGGTGGTCAGCGTGGGCGCCGCCGACGCCATCTCGATCTACCTCGCCAAGGCCGGAGGCATTGCTCGCGCACGAGACGTCGCCGGGATCGCGCGAGCCGCTGGGCTTGCCTGCGACGTCAACGGATCCATCGAGTCGGGCATAGGGAATGCGGCGAATGTTCATTTCGCGCTGGCGTCGCCGGCGGTCAGCCTTCCCTGCGTGATCCCGATCACGGCGCCCGCGGGTCGCCAGAGCACCGTCGTGGGGGGCGCATATTTTGTGGATGACATTGTTCGACAACCGTTCCAGGTTCGAGACGGCGCCGTGCAGCCCCTAGGCGGTCCGGGGCTTGGAGTGGAATTGGACGACGAAAAACTGCGGCGCTACCGGCTCGACTGAGCTACGCCCACTCGTCGCGTGGGAGTTCGACGGGGCGCCCCGCGATGAGCACCGCTCGGATGCGCGAGAGCGCACCCGGCTCGGTGATCGCGAGGTCGGCGACCATTCCCGGCGCAACAACTCCGCGATCTGGCGCCAAGCCGGCAATCGCTCGAGCCGGCGCGGATGTGACCAAGCGCACCCCTTCTGCCAGCGTAGTGGCGCCGGCTCGCGCGGCCTCCTCGATCAGCACGAGCATCGAGTCCCAGAAGCCTCCGCCATAATCGGTCGAGATAAGGTCCACCACGCCGGCGGCGAGCATGGCGAAACTGACATCGGGAGTGTCGAAGAACTCGCGAGACCCAAAGCAGTCGCCCGACATGATGTCCACCACTCCACCTAGGTTCTTGATGGCTCGCGCCCGGCGTACGGCCTCGTCAGGTCCGGTTGCTTGAAAGTTGGAGTGCGCGGCGATGAGGTTCGGACCAAGCCTCTCCGTGGCCTCCACCAGCAGCTCGTAGGTACCCGGCGTGTGATGAAAGACCAGCGGGACGCCGCACCGTTCGGCACTCGTTACGGCCTCCGCCAACGACTCCCCCGCCAGCCGGCTCCATTCGTGGATGGACTCGACGACCCCGAGGAACGCGGCCGGGTCGGGTTCGGGCACCCCGGCCTGGCGAAGCAGCGCGGCAACCTTCTCCGCTTCTCCCCGCTCGGTCGCGCCGAGCAAGGCGCGGGCCGCCGCAGTGTCGACCTCGCCGCCAAAGCGCCGGACCGCTTCCGGCACCAGCGCGTAGTCAACCCAGTGTGCGTCTATCCCCGGGCCGGCCTCTCCGATCACCAGCGCGCCGCGGGCCAGCATCTTCTCGACTGTCCAGCCAAGGTGCTCGGCGGTGAGGCCACCAAAATTGAACGGCTCGCCGCTTGCCCAGGCGAGATGCGTCGGCGTGTGGAGGGTCGATGCCTTGACTGCCACCGGATGGAACCGGGCCGAGGCGGCAGCTTCCTCGACCGTCGGGAACCCGTCGACGTTGAGCGCGGTCGTGACGCCTTGGCGGAGCAGACGATCGAGGTTCGCCTGAACGCGCGCGTCCGACAGCGGCGGCTGGGCAGCGATCATCAACGGACCGCGTGTCAAGCCGTGAGCGTGATGATTTACCAGCCCGGGCAGCAGGTACCCGCCGCGCGCATCTATCACGTGGTCAGCGCGGTCGTAGTAGACGGAAGGTCGGTCGAGAACCGCCTCGATCAGATGGTCGACGATCACCACACAGGAGTCCGGCTTCAGAGCCGTGCCCGTGCCGTCCACCACCGTGGCGTTGATCACCAGTGTCCGCAAACGGATCCTCCTCCAAATCGAGATCCCGCCCGACTGCCGTCGCAGGCGAGCCAACGAAGGTGTCTAGCGCCCTTTGACGGCAACAGACTGAGCGAGCAGGCGAGTACAAGCCAACAAGACGTCAAGACCCGGGGTGCTGATGCCTGTCAGCCTGGCGATTTCAACGACGGCTCCCAGGATCGGTTCGAGCTCCAGCGGGCGACCCGCCTCGAGGTCCTGGAGCATCGAGGTCTTGTGCTCACCAACCCTCGCTGCCGCCTCGAGTCGCTGCACCATAGAGAGCTGAACGTGTATTCCCACTGAGGCAGCCACCGCTCGAACCTCTTCCATGGCGCCGAGAGCAACCGGCCGAGCAAGTGGGTCCGAGGCCAACGTCGCGAGAGTCGCGCGCGTTCAGCGCGCTCAGCGGATTCAACACGGCATTGCCGGCCAGCTTGAGCCAAAGCTCCGTGCGGAGGTCCGCGCGTACCGGGCAGCGAACTCCTGCACGGGCTAGCACTTCGGCAATCTGTTGGCACCGTTCGCTTATCGAGCCGTCTGGCTCGCCGATCGAGATGCGATGACCCTCGAGGTGCTCGATAACCCCAGGGGCGACCGCTCGAGTCGCCGGGTAGACGACCGAGCCGACCACTCGGGCCACCGGCAGGTGTTGCGCGATGCACCCGAGCGGATCAACGCTTTCGAGCCGGATGTCGGATAATGCCCCTCGCACACCGTGGAAGTACCACCAAGGGATGCCGTTTTGCAGCGACACGACGCACGCATCAGCGCCGAGCGCGCGCCCGAGCGACGGCGCGAGGTCACCCAAGGAATGGGCTTTCACAGCAAGGAATACGACGTCAGACTCGCCGACGGCGGCAATATCGTCTGCAAGACACGGGTGGACGACGGACGAGTTGTCTGGGGACCTGATTGCCAGCCCTCGTTCTGCGATCGCGGCGAGGGCCGCGCCACGGGCGACGAGGATGGGCTCCTCGCCACCTGAGATCAGCTGACCCGCAAGCCATCCGCCGATCGCTCCGGCTCCCACTATCGCGACCCTCATTCGCCTAGACCGAGCGACTCCGCCACTTTTCGGCGCTGCGGCTTGCCAGTCGCGGTGCTTGCCAGCTGGTCGACGATCCGGATCGTGCGCGGCACCTTGAACGCGGCGAGGCGTGTCCGGCAGTAAGCGATGAGCTCCTGCTCGGTCACCTGGGCACGTAATACGACAGCCGCTGCGACGTCCTGGCCGAGGGCCGGGTGAGGGGTAGCGAACGCGACAGCCTCGGCAACCTCCGGGTGGCTGAGGAGGACTTCGTCGATCTCCCGTGGCGCGATCTTCTCGCCGCCGCGATTGATCAGTTCCTTTATGCGCCCGATCAGCCTCAGATACCCGTCGCCGTCGAGCACGCCTTCGTCGCCGGTCCGAAACCAGCCGTCGCGAAAGGAGATGGCATTCGCCTCGGGAGCGTCGGCGTATGCGCTGATGACGTTAGGTCCGCGGACGACCACTTCTCCCGATCGGCCCGTATTGACCGGGCGCCAGCCGTCGTCGACGACGGCGACCTCGACGCCGGTGGGCAGTCCTACTGATCCGGCCCGCCGTTCCCCCGGTGGAAGCGGATTGGACGCCATCTGATGGCAGGCCTCTGTCATTCCGTAGGCTTCGACCACGGGCACGCCGATGCGCTCCTCGAAGTCTGCCATCAGCTCGGGGGAGAGCGCGGCGCTGCACGTCCGTACGAATCGCAGCGTGGGAATCAGAGACTGCGACCTCGCCCGGGCGAGCAGCATGCGCTGGATCGTCGGGACGGCCGAGAACCAGGTGGAGCCGTGCTCCGCTGCGACGCTCCAGAACCGGAGCGGGTTGAACGGAGCCGGGACGACGACCGTGCCCCCCGAGCCGAACGTTGCGAGGGCCGATGCCACTAGCCCGTGCACGTGGAACAGCGGCATCACACAGAAGGAGACGTCCGTGGGGCCGAGCTGGTAGGTCTCCATGATGTTCGAGACGGACGCGGCAAGGTGCCGGTGCTGCAGAGGAACGCGCTTCGGCTGGCCGGTGGTTCCGGAGGTGTGCAACGTGAGTGCGACGTCGTCGGCAGTCACCTGAGTCCTCGACCGCGGCGACGCGACCGGTCCCTCAGCCTCCAGCCGTAGCCTGCCTCCCGGATCAAGGAATGCCTCGACGACGGTGGTGCCCGTGGGCCGGGCGTCCCGCGCAGCCGCTGCCTTGCCGGCAGGTACCAGCAGCACTCGCGCGTTGACGTCATTCAGGTAAAAGGAGAACTCGTGCTCAGTGTAGCCGGGGTTGAGCGGTGCCGAGCAGCCGGAGAGGCTAGAGGCAAGGAACGCCAGCACCGCCTCGGCGCCGTTCGGGAAGACCGAGGCGACAGGGTCGCCGTGTCCGACACCGAGGGCACAGAGCGCGTCGGCGGCTCGCTGTACCTCGTCGCGCAGTTGGCGGTAGCTGAATCGCGGTCCGTCGGGGACGACGAGCGCCGCATCCTCGGACGCACCCTGTTGGAGAATGTCCCAGACGCCCTGCATTGTGACTGCTCCTTTGGTGCTCGTTGCCGTTCGGCTCAACTACCCACGACCCCATCCAGCACGCTCGGGTCGGGTCGGGTGATCGATCATCCTGGATGGTCTGCACTTGACGGTTTGGTACACCGCTGGTTGTATACAGTATCCATATCCAAGGCGCGCGCGTGATGTCGGAGACCTCCCTCGACGGCGGTACCCGGGTCTGCGGTGCGCGCGAGACGCCGGTTCTTCAAGTTCGCGATCTCGACGTGACGCTGCACCGGGTCGGTCGCCCGATCCATGCCTTGCGTGGGATCAGCCTTGACATCGCGCCCCATGAAATCGTCGCGCTCGTGGGCGAGAGCGGTTCGGGGAAGTCAACGCTGGGACTTGCGATACAGGGGCTCTTGCCGCCTGACAGCGAGCCGCTGGTGACGGGTTCGATCGTTCTGAACGGACAGCAGATGGTTGGCGTCGCGGCGAAGGCCGCCCAGCAGGCGCGGCGCTTTGACGTCCGGTCGATCTTCCAGGACCCGATGACGTCCCTCAATCCGACTATGCGGGTCGGCAAACAGGTCACCGAGGTCTCCCGCGACGGCGCGTCCGCCGAACAGTGGCTGGAGCGAGTAGGGGTGCCGGACACGCACGCGCGCGTCCGCGCTTTTCCTCATCAACTCTCGGGCGGGCAGCGTCGAGCGCGCCATGATCGCGATGGCCATGACGGCCCAGCCGAGACTAGTGGTTGCGGACGAGCCGACCACCGCCCTCGACGTCACTGTGCAGGCGCAGATACTCGAGCTGTTCCGGCGCTTGCGCGACGAACAGGGCAGCGCGTTTCTCTTCATCACTCACGACCTCGCGGTAGCGGCCGCAATCGCGGATCGCATCGTTGTGCTTTACGCGGGCCGGATGGTCGAGATCGGAGAAGTCGACGACGTGCACGAGCGTCCAGCCCATCCCTACACCGCCGCCCTATTGAGCGCCCGGTTCGGGTTGGACGTCGACAAGTCGCGCCAGCTCCCGACGCTCCGGGGCGA
The DNA here is from genome assembly GCA_963703655.1 of uncultured Acidimicrobiaceae bacterium. GTDB lineage: Bacteria > Actinomycetota > Acidimicrobiia > Acidimicrobiales > Bog-793 > CAVPFA01. The sequence continues at coordinate 782,014 of CAVPFA010000004.1, forward strand.
GTCGGCACAGCCGGCGGCGGACGAGGCGGGCTGCCCGTTCGCACCTCGTTGCCTCCTGCAGGTTCCTGACTGCCTCGGGCAGGTGCCACGGCTCGCTCCGGTAGCTCAGCATGGCGGGCTGGCGGCCTGCATCCGCACCGAGCTCGTGACTCCCGGGCTCTGGGATCGCACCGCGGACGACTGGCCGAAAGCGGCCAAACCGACCCCGCTTCCCTTGCTCGAGGTTGATGCGGTGGAAAAGCGCTTCGTCAGCCGGCGTGGGCTTCGAGGCGCCAAGCACGTCGTTGTGGCCCTCCGCGGCGTCAGCCTGCGCATCGACGAGGGAGAGTCGGTTGCTCTTGTAGGCGAGAGCGGATCAGGCAAATCCACTCTCCTGCGCATCGTCGCTGGCCTGCTGGCGCCCGACTCTGGGTCGGTACACCACCACCAGCGCGACCGCCCGCAGATGGTCTATCAGGACGCGGCAGCATCGCTTACGCCATGGCTCACGGTTGAGGAGCTGGTCAGCGAGCGGCTCCGCGCAGAAGGGGCAGACCGGTCCGAACGGCGAGCAAGGACGGCAGAGGTGCTCCAGGATGTGGGGCTTTCTCCCGCCATTGCCCGGGTACGGCCGCGAGAGCTCTCCGGTGGGCAACGCCAGCGTGTGGCGATCGCCCGCGCCATCATCGTTCCGCCGCGGCTCCTGCTCTGCGACGAGCCGGTCAGCGCCATGGACGTCTCGTTGGCGGCCGCCATCCTCAACCTCCTGTCGACGCTGCGGCTGCGGCTCGGCATGGCGATGCTCTTCGTGACTCACGACCTCGCCGCGGCGCGGTTCGTCGCCGACCGGATCGTCGTGCTACGAAGTGGTGAGGTCGTCGAATCGGGGCCGGCTGAGTCTTTGATCGGCGCGGCCCAGCATCCGTACACGCGCGAGCTGCTTGCGTCGATGCCGGCACGTGTAGAGGTGAGCGGGCAGTGAACGCCGCGACCGTGAGCTCGGCGGGACCCGGCTACCGGCAGAGCGAGGTCCGGGACCGGCTGTACGCCATCCGCCGAGCCGGCGCGCTGGAGCGTGCCGCTTTCGTGGGTATCGCCGTTTTCACGGTCATCGCCATCTTCGCGCCGCTGCTGACCCCTCACAGCGTGTACCTGCCCTCGGGAGTGCCCTTCTCGCCTCCCTCGATCCACCATTTCTTCGGAACCGACGACATAGGCCGCGACCTCTTCTCGCGGGTCATCGTCGGCGTCCGCCTCACCTGGCTTCCCACGCTCGTCGTCATAGCCATCGCCGTCACACTCGGCGGTTCGATCGGGCTCATCTCAGGAGCCTTCGGGGGCTGGACCGACCACGGCCTCCAGCGGCTGACCGACTTGTTCCTGGTCCTGCCGTCGACCCTGATCGCAATCGCGGTCGTCGCAGCGCTCGGTCCTGGACTGCTGCACACCGTGATGGCGATCTCGATCTTCTGGTGGCCCTGGTATTCGCGGATCGTCCGCAATGAAGCGCGTGCCACAGTTGCGCGCCCGCATGTGGAAGCTGCGCGGCTAGCCGGCGCGTCCCGGCGGCGAGTCCTGCTCCGCTACGTCCTTCCAGCCACCATTCCAGCGGTGCTCGTCACGGCGACGGTCGATGTCGCGAACGTGGTCCTCGTGTTCGCTCTGTTCTCGTTCCTTGGCCTTGGCACGCCGGCGCCCGCCCCCGAGCTGGGCGCGATGACCGCTCAGTCGTTGAGCAGCCTGACGTTCGCGTGGTGGATGCCGATCTTCCCGGCCATTGCGATCTTCCTGCTCGCCCTGACAGCCAACTTGGCCGGTGACGGCCTTCGCGACCTGCTGCGGTCGACGTAAGGAAAGCGAATGCTTCGGTTCACGCTCTGGCGCACCGCGGGCCTGGTCGTCGTCTTGATCACGATGACGTTCATCGTCTTTCTGCTGCGCAGCGTCATCCCGATTGATCCCGCCCGCGTAGCCGCTGGGCCCATGGCCCCGCTCCAGGAGGTTCAGGCCATGAGGATCCAACTCGGCCTGAACCAACCGCTGGTGGTCCAATACGGGCGCTACCTCGACCAGCTTATTTTTCACGGGAACCTTGGTGTCTCCCCAGTCACCCACAATCCCGTTCGCGACGACATCGGGCAGTTCCTACCAGCGTCGGCGGAGCTCATCTGCTTCGCACTCGTGCTGGCGCTCGCGCTTGGAGCGCTGCTCGCGTTCGTACAGACGCTTGCGCCCCATTCTGGTTGGGTTCGGCTGTTGCTCATCGGTGGAGCATCCGCGCCGGTCTTCCTTACCGGCCTGCTTTTCGTCTTCTTCCTCTGGTTCAAGCTGCACTGGTTTCCGAGCGGCGGTCGGACCAGCGTCCAGAATGCGCCAACCGGGCCGACCGGTTTCCTCACCATCGACGGGCTGGTCGCCGGCCGGCCGGCGGTCACCCTGGACGCCCTCTGGCACCTCTTCCTACCCGGTCTCTGCTTGGCGATCCAGCCCACGGTGGCGATCGGGCGTTCGCTGCGGTCTTCGCTCCACAACGTGTTGCGCGAGGACTATGCAAGAACAGCCCGGTCGAAGGGACTGACCGAATTTCAGGTCATGCGGCGACACGCTCTGAGGAACGCCGCCTCCGCCGCACTCTCGATGACCGGCCTACAGATCGGCCTCATGTTCTCGACGATCCTGATCGTCGAGCCGATTTTCGCCTGGCCGGGGGTCGGGCTGTACACGGTGCAGGCGCTCGGTCAAGGCGATCTGACGGCAGTACTCGGCGTCGCGATCGTGTTCGGCGCCGCTTACGTAATTGTCAACGCCCTTGTCGACCTCGGCCAAGCGTGGCTCGATCCGCGCATCAGCCTAGAGTGACGGGCGCCAACTTCCTCAGGCGGGCACGAGCCGGGGGCTCGCCAGGGCAGAAAGGAATATCCAAATGAGGATCCGCACTTTGATCGTCGCAGGTGCTGTGCTGTCTGTGGTGATCGCCCTCTGCAGCTCATCGCCGAGCCACGGCTCGACCCCATCGACAACCTCATCGGCCACGCTCCGGCTTGCCTATCAAGCCGACATCGCCAGCTTCGACCCCGACAACAGCTTCGAGGTGGCTGGCCTCGGCGCGATCGAGGCCGTCTATCAAGGCCTCGTGACCTACGCTCCGAACACCACCAAGCTGACGGGCCTGCTGGCGAAAAGCTGGACGATCTCACCGAGCGGCAAGACCTACACATTCCACCTTCGCAGCGGCGTCAAGTTCGACGACGGCACGACGATGACCTCGAAAAGCGTCAAGGCCGCCTTCACTCGCAGGATGAACCCAAAGCTGATCCTCTCCTACTTCCTCTTCGGGGTGCGGTCGATGGCCACCCCGAACTCGCTGACTTTCGTCGTCAACCTCACGTCGCCCGAACCGTACTTCCTCGACTCTCTGGCGAGCGCTTGGGGTCCGAAGGTGGTCGGGCCGAACGCGCTGGTGGCGCACGCGGGCAAGGACCACTCGGAGAGCTACCTGAACACCCACGCCGATGGCACCGGCCCCTACAAGTTGACCAACTTCAGCCAGGGCCAGAGCTACACCCTGACCCGCTTCTCTCATTACTGGGGGGCGAAGCCGTACTTCGCCTCGATCAAGATCAGCGTGATACCAAGCATCTCAGAGCAAATCCTGCTACTGGAGAGCGGCAACCTGGACATGATCCTGCACGGATACCCCTTCGAGCAGCTGAACAATCTCCCGGCTGGAGAGCACGCCTTCTCCTATAACGACCTCGGGTTGGAGATGGGCTACATCAACGGCGCCGGCCCGTTGAAGAACCCGGTCTGGCGCAAGTGCGTCGTGGCTGCGCTCAATCCGTCAGCCTGGATCTCTGAAGCCTTCGGGAAGTGGGCGACGCCTGCTCACTCCCTGTTCCCAAAGCTCATGCCCCAGCCGCCCTCGCCACTTGTGTGGTCGACTGCGCCCAAGGGATGTGCGAAGGGGATACCGACGATCCGGGTGATCTACACCCAAGAGGAGGCAGGAGTCCAGCAACGCGTGACGGACCTTCTCGTCGCGCGGCTCGAAGCGGCGGGGATCCCGGCGATCTCTCGCGCTGTGCCACAGGCTGAGGTCACGAGCTGGTACACGAAGCCTGCCGCTGCACCAGCGGACGTGGTCGTTCCCCAGGAGAACCCGGACGATGCGAGCGCCTACAGCATGGTCGGCGACTTCTACGTCGCGGGCTCGCCGCTCAACGTCTTCAACTTCACCGATCCCGCGGCGACCTCCAAGTTCAACAAGGCATTCACGCTGGCGAACGGCGCGGCGGCCGACTCGCTCTACTTCGCGGGGACCAAGATCCTGTTCGACGACGGCGGCTTCCTGCCGTTCGCCAACATCAAAGACGTGATCGTGTACCGGGGCAAGTTCACCGATTTCAACCCGGTGCCCGCTGTCCCATGGAACATCGACCTCGGTACCGTCCGGGCAGGTTGACTGCTCGAGCAGTTTAGGTCGGGACGTCACAAGTCAGTCGGCGCGCGCAGGTAGGAGATCGCCATATGGAGTTGAAGGGCCGTCCACGGCGGCTGTACTGCTTTACCTTCGGCTGGGAGCCGATTCCCGAGTCGACCTCGCTCAAGGGGGGCGCGGACGATCGGTTCCTGCTCGAACCGGTTACGGGGGCGGCCGTGGTCTTCGACGAAGGGTGGGTGCTGCTCGACACCGGGTTCAATCCCGACCTGATCCGCGATCCCGTCTTGCGAGCAGAGAATTATGTGAAGCCTTCCTATGCCGCGATCATCCCTCCGGGCGATCCACTCGTGGACCAGGTGGCCGCGGCAGGGTTAAGCCTCTCGGATCTGGCTTTTTGCGCTATCTCCCACCTGCACTGCGACCACTCAGGAGGACTCCGGCTGCTGGTCGACGGGCCGCCGGTGGTCATCCAGGAGCGGGAACTCGATTTCGGCATGAACGACGCGACCGTCCACGACGCTTTCCTTCGTGCCGACTACGCGAGGGAGGGTCTTGACTGGAAATTGATCGACGGCGAGCACGAGCTTGCCGACGGACTCCGCGTCGTGCCGACATTCGGTCATACCCCAGGGCATATGTCGTTCGCCATCGACCTGCGCGTCACCGGTACCGTCGTGCTCGCCTGCGACGCGGCCGACCTCCGCGAGAACATCGATCTTGTCATTCCCTGTGGGACGACGACGGGCCCGGCGCTCGAGGACGCCGCGCAGCGCTCGATCGAGTTGCTGCATGAGATGGATGCCCACGACGGAATCAGCGTCTGGCCCGGCCATGATCCCGTCTTTTGGCCGACGCGGCGCAAGCCGTGCTCGTCTTACATCTGACCACGAGCGGAGGCGCGCTTGAGCGAAACGACTGATATCCCGACCCCGGCTACTGCCGCGATCGCCGGCAAAGACAGGACGGTGCAGGCTGAGAGCGCCGCACTGCTCGAGATGCTACGTCGCATGATCCGGATCCGCCGTTTCGAGGAGCGGCTCGCAGTGTTGTTCAAGCGCGGAAAGCTGCCGGGCTTCGTACACCTTTATATCGGTGAGGAGGCGGTGGCGGTTGGCGTCTGCAGCGCGCTTCGCGACGACGACCGGATCACATCGACCCACCGCGGACATGGCCATCTCATCGCCAAGGGCGCCCAAGTCGATCGCATGATGGCCGAGCTGTTCGGCAGGGCCAGCGGATACTGCAAGGGCAAAGGCGGGTCGATGCATATCGTTGACTTCAGCATCGGAATTATCGGGACGAATGGCATCGTGGGCGGAGGCATCCCCATAGGGCTCGGGGCCGCGTGGGGCGACAAGCAGCTTGGCCACGATAACGTAACGGTCGCGTTCTTCGGAGATGGCGCGTCCAACCAGGGGGTGTTCTTCGAGTCTATGAACCTCGCCGCGATATGGCGTCTACCGATTATCTTCGCGTGTGAGAACAACGGCTACACAGAGTGGACCGCGACCGAGCGATTGACCGCTGGCCAGATCAGTGACCGCAGCAAGCCCTTTGGAATCCCTGGTGTGAAGGTCGATGGCAACGACGTCCGAGCGGTCCACCTAGCCGCGTCCGAAGCGGTTCGTCGGGGCCGCGAAGGCGGCGGACCGACGCTGATCGAGTGCCAGACCTATCGCTGGCATGGCCATAACGAGGGTGAGGAAGCCTTCGCTGGGAACTACCGCCCGACTGAGGAGCAGGAGTACTGGCGTGCGCGGGATCCGATAGAGCACCTGGTCCGCCAGCTTTTGGAGATCGACGGCTTCAACGAGGAGATCATCGAGCAAATCGACGCAGAAGAACGCGCGCGCGTGGAACACGCTGTCGAGTTTGCCGAGCAGAGCCGGTTCCCCGAGCCGGACGATGCGCTTGACGACCTGTTCGCTCCGAGCAGTGTTCCAGGCTGAAGACACCATGGCAGAACGGATGGAGTACTTCGTACGAGCGATGGCAGAAGGTTTGCGGGACGCCATGCGCGAGGATTCCCGAGTTGTCGTCATTGGCGAAGACGTTGACCGCTCGATCATCGGTGCGACACGCGGGCTGATCGCAGACTTTGGTGAGGAGCGGGTGCGCAACACTCCGATCTCCGAGGCGACTTTCGTCGGAGCCTGTGTTGGCGCTGCTGCCGTGGGACTCCGACCCGTCGTCGACCTGATGGTCGGCTCCTTTTTCTATGTTGCCATGGACCAGGTGGCGAACCAGGCGGCCAAGCTGCGTTACATGTCGGGAGGCCAAATCGACCTTCCGATCGTGTACTTCGCAGCGTCGGGGCCGTCCGGCTCCGCGGCCGCGCAGCACTCAGAGAACCCCCATCCGATGCTCATGAATCTGGCTGGCCTCAAGATCGTCATGCCGTCGACCCCTTTCGACGCGAAGGGTCTGATGCTGGCGGCCGTCCGCGAACCAAATCCAGTCGTCTATTTCCAGGACGCAGTGCTGAGCGGCGTGCGCGGCCCCGTGCCAGAGTCCCCGTACGTGGTCCCGCTCGGTGTCGCCGACCTCAAACGCAAAGGCAACGACGTCACTGTGGTCGCGACCGGCGCGCTCGTGATGAAAGCGCTGCACGTCGCTGATGCTTTCGCCGCCGACGGCGTCTCGGTGGAGGTCGTGGACCCGCGCACGCTGGTACCCCTGGACCTCGAGACGATTCTCGCCTCGGTGCAAAAGACCGGGCGACTGGTTGTCTGCGACAACGCCCGGCTGACCTGTAGCGCGGCGAGCGAGATCGTCGCCGCGGTGACCGAGTCCGCTTTTTGGGCGCTGAAGGCACCACCTCGAAGGGTGGCCTGGGAGAACGTCCCTGTGCCGTTCTCACCTGTGTTGGAAGGTCGGGTTCTTGTGGGTGAGGAACGCATCCGCGACGCCGTGCTCACGGTGCTCGCAGACACTCGGGTGGGCACCTAGGTGGACGTGACCCTGCCGAAGTGGGGAATGACCATGCAGGAGGCGACGATCGCCGAGTGGTACGTGTCGGTAGGCGACGAGGTCACCGAGGGTCAGCCGCTTGCTCGAGTCGAGTCCGACAAAGTCGATACCGACGTCGAGTCGCCAAGCGCCGGAAAGATCACGGAGCTGCTGGTTCCCGCGGGTGAGGTGGCACAGGTCGGCGACCCGATCGCCCGATTGGATGGCTGACGTCGCGAGTCCGACTTTCTCGACCTGCGCTCTTCCAGCCTGTGACCTGATGTCGCTGACGAAGAGCTGCCACACACCACCGATGGGAATGCCATGAGAATGCAGCGATGAGATCGTTGGCAGCAAGGCTCGTCGGAATCGGGACCGCAGCTCTGCTGACGGTCGCCGTCGTCGCCAGCACCGATGAGCCGTTAGCTGCCGCGGGCGTCGCCTACGAACATTCAAGACTGGCCGGCGTGGGGTTTCGGGGGTCTACACCGGCGGGCCGCGTCGCCGAACGGGCCGCCACCTGCCGGGTCACTCCGGAGGGGTCATCAACGGGTCATCCGCTTCTCGTCGTGGTCGGGGCCTCGTTCACCGCAGGCGTCGGACCGGACAGAGCGTCCCTCAGCTGGGGGGTCCGCCTTGGCGAGCTGCTGGATTGGCGGGCGGTCACGCTCGGCGTCCCCGGCGCCGGCTATACGAACGCGGGACTCGACCACCTCGGCCCGCTGGCTCGAGAGGTCGACGTCGTTCACCTTGGCTCGCTTCATCCCAGGCTCGTCATCATCCAAGCGGGATACGACGACTGGCGAGTGTCGCCGGCGGCAGAGGCCAGGAACGTCGCCAGACTGGTCCGGCAGCTCGAGAGGGCCGCTCCGAGAACCAGCCTCGTCTTCCTCACTGCGTTCTCGAGCCGGGCCCACCGGGCCTGGGCGCCTCGGGTCGGCAACGCGAACTCGACCATCGTGCGGACGATCCGGGCAAGCGATCCCACCGCCATCATCATCGACCCCTTGCATTGGCGATTCCCGCGAGCCGGCGATGGATTGCACCCCACGGCCGCAGGAGATCTCATCGTCGCCGAACACGTCGCTCACGCCCTCTTGAAGACAGGCGCGGTCCCCACCGTTGCGCGACGACCACGCGCTGCGAAGGTGAAATGCAAGACGCTCGGAAGGCGGCGCCTGCTTGGAAGCAAAGCGGAAAGCCGCCTCTCCGTGCTCGCCGGCCACTAGCTGCAGCGCGCGCACCAGTTTGGACCTGCGTCTCCGCCGACGCTCGGTTTTCTCTCAGCTCATTCTCGGCGAAGGCCCAGTTGAGCTCTGTATGACCCGTTCCTATGGACGCACGCCGCGACCGCAGTCTCGTTCTCGGGTCCGATCACACGCTTTGCGAAACTATTACGATATGACTACTATTATGTCAATGTGACTACTGCTCCGTGTCACCTGGACGTCGTCGACGCGCCGGCCGAGATCGAGCTCCAAGGTGGAAACGCGCTGGCGTTGCGGCCGGTGTCTGCAGCCGCCGAATGGGCGGGGCCTTCGGCACCTGTGGCTGCGGACGGAACGTCTCGTCCTGGCCCGGCGGGGCGCAGGCGCCTCGACCATGTCGACGCGATGCGACCGCTCAAGCAGCTCGGCGTGCTCTCAACGCACTCGTTGGGGTATCTCGCCCCGACCGCCGTCTCGATCAACGCCTGCGTCACGTTGACCCACGCATCCAAAGAAGGCTTCTTCTTCATCTCCGCCTGCATGGCGACGTATGCCTATCAGGACATCACCCGCCACGACCTCGGCCGCTTCTGGCGCCGACGACTCGTCAACGTCGGCCTCCCCTACCTGTGCTGGACGCTGATCTATTTTTCCATGGGCCTGCCGAGCTTCAAGGGATCTCCGCTCTCCGCCGCCGGGCACTTCGGCTACCTCCTGCTCACCGGGTACTACCAGCTCTACTTCCTAGTCGTCCTGCTCGAATTCTATGTCCTGTTCCCGGGGTTCCTGTGGCTCATGAAGAAGACCGAAGGCCACCACCTCGCACTCTTCATCGTCAGCCTGGTGGTGCAGGCGGGCTACACCGCCGCCCTCCACTGGCAACTCCTGCCCGAAGGCACGATCGGTACCCGCGACGTCGTGTCCTACCAGCTGTACCTGGTTGCCGGCTGTCTGACGGCCGTCCACTACCAACCGGTCCACCGGTGGCTGATTGACCACGCCCTCCTCGTGGTGGCGGCGACAATCGGCACCGCCACGCTCGCCGAGGGCTGGTACTGGTTGCAGAGGGACCCGAGCTTCAGCTTCCTGGGCTCGCCTGCCGACACGTTCCACCCGATCGACATTCCCTTCAACCTTGCCGCAATCGCGTTGATCTACCTCGTCGGCGTCAGCCTCGTGTCGCCTAGGCGTTCGACGACCGTGCGCCGAGCGACCCGAGTCGGGTCGGACAACTCGTACACCATCTACCTGAGTCAGGTGGTGTTCTTCCAGATCCTCCTCGCCCTCGGCTGGCAGCGGCTCGATCACGTCGTTCCCTGGCCCCTCGACGTCGCCGGCGCGATCATCATCGTCTTCCTCGCGGCCTGCGTGCTCGGGGGCGTGCTCGCTCGGACGCCACTGGCGATGCCACTCGCCGGCCGTCACCGGGTCAGCTGGGCGAGCCTTCGACCCTCGTGGCTCGAGCGACGCCCGGTCGACGCGGCGGGCAGCGCGTCGCCCGTCGCTCACCTGGATCAGGGAGTGCTGGTGGGGCCAAGCCAGGCGCTCGTCTCCGCTGGTGCGGCGCAGGGTGGCGGGTAGGGATGGGAACACCCCGCAGGCTCTTTCTCGTGCGGCACGGGGAGAGCGACTGGAATCTGGAAGGGGTGGTGCAGGGCCAGTCATCGGCGGCCCCAGGGCTGACGAGGACGGGGGTGGAACAGGCGTCGGCCGCGGCAGAGGCGCTCGCCTGCACCGGCGCGGAGCTCGTTCTGTCGAGCGACTTGCGGCGAGCCACGGAAACGGCCGAGCTCATCGCCACAAGGTTGGGTGCGCGGTTGCAGCTCGAGCCGCGCCTTCGCGAAAGGGCGCTCGGAACCGCCGAGGGACGATCGAGCGCCGCTCTCGATCCTGCCGAGACCGGGTACTCCGGTGAGGTCGTGACGGACGTCGACGCCCGCCCAGACGGGGGCGAGACCCTGCGGGAGTTGTACGCCCGCGTGTCAGAGCTTCTCGTCGAGCTGTGCGCCCGATCGTCGGACCGGCCGGTCGTGCTCGTCACACACGGAGGAGCGATTCGCGTAGCGTGCGCCTACTTCGAGGACGTCATTCCCCAGAAGATGCGCTGGCCCCTGGTAGCCAACGGATCGGTCCTCCAGGTCGTCGGCGACGTATGACTACTTACCTGTCTCACTTGGGCGTCGTCGACGCGCCGGCCAAGATCAAGCTCCTTCGCCGTGACCGGCCGGCATTGCGGCGGGTGTCTACACCCGCCGAGGAGGCGAATCCCTCGGCAAGAGCGCTCTCGGTGCGAGCACTCCTGCATACGATCGCCCGCGAACGTGGCGGCGAGGCCGGCTACATCGACGTGACAAGTGGCGACAGGGTCGCCTGGTCAGACATCGAAAGGCAGGCAGGCGACTGGGCCGATCAACTTCCGGCCGGCACGGCGGTGGGTCTTCGCACCCGCAGCCCTGCCGCGTTCTGCCGCGCCTACCTCGCCGCCCTGGCCTCCGGCGTCTGCGTCGTCCCGCTCGATCTTCGGGCCACCGACGACGAGCTCGCCACGGTCTTGGACGTCCTCGAGATCGTCGACCTCGTGGTGGACACAGAGACGGACGCCGAGGAGGCCGACTCCCGTCTGAACGTCTGGGTCACCTCCGCCGACGGTCTCCGCCAAGGCCGCCAACCAGGTCGACGACGAGCTGGCACGACTCAAGTGGCCGTGCTGTTACCCACGTCAGGAACGACCGGGCGAGCAAAGATCGTCGGCCTCACCGAAGGTCAGCTGCTTCGAGCGGCCGCTCGCATCGCCCGGCACCACGAGCTCGCACCGGGCGACCGCGGTTACTCTCCCCTGCCGTTGTTTCACGTGAACGCCCAGGTTGTCGGCGTGCTCTCCACGCTCGTCGTCGGCGGCAGCCTCGTCGTAGAAGACCGTTTCCACCCCTCGGAGTTCTGGGCGGCAGCCGAAGAGCTCGCCGTGACGTGGCTCAACCTTGTGCCGGCCATCCTCGGCTTGCTCGGCAGCGAACCTCCGCCCGGCCAAGAGGTCACCGAACGCGTCCGCTTCGCCAGATCGGCTTCGGCGCCGCTCCCCCGCGCGGTGTGCGAGCGTTTCGAGGCGACTGCCGGAATCGGCGTGCTCGAGACCTACGGCATGACCGAGGCAGCGAGCCAGATCGCTGCGAACCCCTTGTGCGGGGCCGAGCGGCGGCCCGATTCAGTCGGGAGGCCGGTCGGAGTCACGGTGCGGATCGTCGACGACGCCGGACACGAGATCGGGACCGACGAGGTCGGGAACCTTGAAATCTGCGGCCCGGATGTCATCGACTCGTATCTCGGCCCGGGCCGGTCCAGGCTGGCGGCCCGCAACTCGGCGGGATGGCTGAGCACCGGCGACCTTGGGCGGCGTGATCCTGACGGCTACCTCTACCTTGCAGGCCGCTGCGACGATGTGATCAACCGAGGCGGCGAGAAGACCTACCCGCGCGAGATCGAGGACGTGCTCCGACGAAATCCCCGTGTCGCGAACGCAGCGGTCATCGGCCGTCCACACCCGCTCCTCGGCGCCGAGGTCGTCGCCTTCGTGCAGGCCTGGCGGCACCTCGACGACGTCGGCGCCTCGACGTTGTCGGAGGAGCTCGCTGCCGATTGCGAACGGTCGCTCAGTCGCCACAAGCGACCGGCGAGCCTGTTCGTCGTCGACTCGCTACCGACCGGACCGACCGGCAAGGTGGTCCGCCGCCTCCTGCAGGGCGCCGGCAGCGCCACTCCGTTCGAAGGAAGGAGCGGCGGGTGACGCCCATCCCGCTCGACCTCCCGAGTCGCACCGAGAAGCCCCACGAGCGAGGGCTCACTGTCGTGATTGACAACGGTGCTCCGGTAGCTGCCTTCGAGGACGCGATCACGAGCGCGAGCCAATACGTCGACCTCGTGAAGTTCGGCTGGGGCACGGCACTGGTCACGCCCCGCCTCCGAGAGAAAACGGCTTGTCTCGACCAGCTCGGTATCGGCTACCTCCTCGGTGGCACGTTGTTCGAGAAGTTCGTCTCACAGGACCGGCTCGAGGAGTATTTCGACCTTTGCCGCGGGTTCGGCTGTCGGTACCTCGAGGTCTCCGACGGAACGATCCACATTCCGACGAAGGCAAAAGCATCGCTCATCGCCCGAGCCGCTGAACAGTTCGTCGTCTTGAGCGAGGTCGGTTACAAGGACCCCGAACGGTGCGAGGCCCTCACCGGAGCCCAATGGGCGTCGTTCATCCAGCGGGACCTCGCTGCTGGGGCAACCTTCGTTGTCACCGAGGCTCGCGAAAGTGGCCGCGGCGGCCTATGCGACGCCGCCGGGGAGCTGCGATGCGACATCGTCGAGGAGATCATCGCAAGCGGCGTCGACTGCCGGCGCCTGGTATTCGAAGCTCCAACAAAGGCGCTCCAGACCTTTTTCGTGACCCGCCTGGGCACCGACGTGAACCTCGGCAATATCGCCTTGACCGACGTGATCGCGCTCGAGACGCTTCGGCTCGGGCTGCGCTCGGACACCTTCTTGCACTTCGAGCTGGAACGCCGCCATCAGGACGAGGTCGCTGCCCGTGCGTGAACAGCGAGATGCCTTCCACTTGGCGATTCCCGCCCGGAACCTCGACGAGGCCGAGCAGTTCTACGTGGCCGGGCTCGGGTGCAAGCTCGCCCGGCGTTACGAGGATCGCATCACGCTCGACTTTTTCGGCGACCAGGTCGTGTGCCACCTCTCGGACAGCTATGAGCTCGAGCCCGAGCTGTATCCGCGCCACTTCGGTGTCACCTTTGCCCGCCGTGAAGACTTCGATGCCGTCGGGCGACTAGTAAAGCTGAGAAAGCTCCCGGTGTTCCGACCGCTCACGCACCGGTTCGAAGGCCTCGCTGAGGAGCACCTAACGCTCGTGCTACGAGATCCCTCGAACAACCTGATCGAGTTCAAGCACTACGTGGACTCTCGGCTGATCTACTAGCGTCACCTGCCGGTCGAGCGGCGCAGGCGGTACATCCGCAAGCGACCGAAGTCCTTGGCGGCCGGCATGTGACCCACGTAGTCGCAAACAAGATCGTCGGCGCGTGCGAGCCGGAGGGCAGCGGCGAAGTGCTCGGTCACGTAGACGGCGCCGGGAGGCGTCACCGGCTCGACGCGAGCGGTGCGGCTGACATGCGAGCCCATGAAGCTCATCGAGCCGAGAACCGGGTCCCACAGCCGGAGCACGGGGCCGAAGTGCGCCCCGAGGCGGAGCGCGAGGTGAGCGGGGAGTCCGACAGCCGCAAGGTCGATCCGGTCGATCGCCTCCTGGAGCTCGAGGGCGCAAGCTGCAGCCTCGTCGACACCGGTCATTACGGTGTAGAGCGCGTCGCCCCAGGTATTTCGGTACAAGATGCTGGCCTCGTGGCGGTCCAGCACGCCGGCGATGGCGCCGAGCACATGGGTGGCAAAGTGCGGGAGGTCCTCGTCCGTGAGCCTCGAGAAACCGCGAATATCCGCGAATAGCAGCGCGCGCAGGACCCTGGAACCCGCCGACTCGGCCGGCGAGCCTGGTGAAGCGGCGTCGGTCGAGAAACCAGGTCTGGGTACCTCGGCCGGACCGCCCGGCGAGGGCGCCACGATCGTTGCTGCGCCGCCGGCGCGTCGCCAGGTCGCGACCTCGACTGCCGTGCCGGCCTCACCCCTGGCCGGTCGACCGTCCCACACGGCCAACAGGCGGACGCCGGCGTCGAGGTAGCGAGCCCGCAGGAGAGCGAGGCCCATTGCGAGCTCCGCGCCGTACCGGTAGAGGACATCGTCCGCCGGGCAGGCGTCCTCGGTTGCGTACTGGACAGCGCTCGCAGCCGCGAGGCAGCGGTGGAAGCGTCGCACCCACTCCTCGCCGGCGGGAGCTACCGAACTTCTGGCGAACTGCTCGAGAGCCACGGGGAGCACGACGTGCAGTTCGCACCCGGTCGCCAGCAGCGCCTCGGCCCAGAGGATGTCGGCCCCGCTCGCGAGCGCTCCGTAGGCGACGCCGACGGGCCGACGCTCGAGCTCGGCGGAGATCTGCTGGGCGACGTAAGGGAGTTGTGCCGTCGAGAGGCCCGCCTCCGCCTGGCCGGGGTCGATGCGATGCCCGCAAAAGTGCGCGACCTCGGGGCCAGCCAGCAGGTCGAGGAGGTCCTCACTCGTCCCGGTCAAGCGACAGATCGTCCGGAGCTGCCGGCGGGTGCTGAAGTGGGCACCGTAGTCGGCCGCATCGGCCGACACGGCCGCCGCGAGCGCCTCGCGCGCAAGGTCCTCGTTGCCGAGCAACAGGTTCGCCTCCGCAGCCGTGGCCGCCGCGTAGTACGAACGGTCGTCCCCGCGTTCGAGTACCGAGAGGACCTCGGTTGCGAGCATCCGGGAACGCCCGGCGTCCCCCGCAAGGAGTGCCAGCGTTGCGGCGTTCACCGCCGGGTAGTAGCCGCCGGTGCGCGCATAGATCGCGGCATAAGCCTCCGCCGCACGCTCGGCGTGGCGACGCTGGGCATCGCCGTCGGCCGAGAGCGCGACGTCCTTCTCGATCCACGCTCGGAGGGCGGCGATCTCCTCGTTGTCGACCGCGTCGAGCCCTAGCTCGGAGAAGCGTCGCGCTGCCTCGTTGGTCGATCCGGCACGGGCGAGGGCGAGTACAGCGCGGTGCTTGAGCCAGACATCGTCCGGGTACAGCTCGAGTCCGCGACTGGCAAGATCGAACTCTGCCAGGAACTCCCCGCGGCGCTCTTCACGGCGTACGGCTTCCAGCCACTCGGTCGCTGTGGGCGGCTCATGGATCATGACGACGCCCGAGCGGCCCACGAGAGAAACCGATGATTTGGACCAGCCACGGGCCGGGTCCTACTGCTTTGCAAGGCGTTCAAGTGGCGTGAGCTCCGACACGACCTGAGCCCGTCCAAGACCCAACAGCAGACCGGGATCTCCGCACGCGGGGCACTCGGTCCAGATCTTGACCGTGCCCACGGCGTCGCCGGTGGCAAATTCTCCCCCACCTGTTTCGAACGCCGGGGCGATCAGGAGGGGCGCGGCGTTCTGGTCGACCCTTTGAAGTTGGCCCCGTAGCGGGCCCTCCGCGCCCCAGACTTGGACGGACTCGTCAAGAAGGGTCGTAACGAGGAAGCGGCCGTCGGGGCTGTAGGCGACCGAGGTGACGCCACTCGGGGCAGTGGGAAGGGAGAACTCTCGTTTCCCCGTGCGAGGATTGAACACGACGACGGCACCGCTCTCGCTCGCCACGGCTAGCTGCGAGCCGGCCGGGTTGAACGCGACCCCCGACGGCTGTCCTTGAGCGAAGAATTTGAGAGACAGGATCTCCCGCCGGCTCTCCCGCAGACTCCCCTGTCAGACGGAAGACCGCCACGTCGCCACAATCGGTGGCCCACGCGACGAGGGTGCCGTCCCACGAGAAGGCGGGCGGTCCGTCCACACCGCACTGCTCGGCTCCTTGGACCGCGAGGGCGACCGCAAGACCGGTCTTGAGGGACACGATCTCGAGGGCTTGCGACGCGACGGAGATCTCACGGTCGTCACGGCTCCAGGCGATGGCCTCGGCGCCGGCCACGGGATAGGAGCGGACGCGTCCAGTCTTCACGGCGTAGACGTCGACGAGACCCGACGGACAGAGCGCGGAGCCGCACGAGCCCCCAGAGGCCCCGGGGCTCGGCGTGTTCGCGAAGTCTGCTACGTAGCGGCCATCGGGGCTGACGCTCACCACGTCGTAAGGAGAGCTGTCGGGTATCAGGAAGTGGCCGATCTCCGGACCCGAAGGGCGCCTCCACACCGAGACCGAAATCCTGTGGCCGTCGAGCGACGCGACCACGATGCGGGCTGCAGAGAGCCCGACGCTCTTGATGCTCCCGCTCAGGTAGAGATCATCGAGCTCCGGGCCGCCCGCCCGCCAGACTCGTACCGTACCGTCGGCCGATGCGGTGGCGACTTCGCGACCGTCGGGGCTGAACACTATGGACGCGATCGCGGCGGTCTGTCCCAGCAGCGGGGCAATCTCGCGCCTCGTGGGGATCGACCAGACCGCGGCCGAGCCGTTTGCCTCCCCCAGGGCAAGCCGGGTGCCCCCGGGGCTGAAGGCGATGCTGGTGTACTGCACGTCGGAGGTCGTCGTGAGGACGAACTGCTCCTTCCACGTCCGAGTGCTCCAGATCTCGACCCTGCCATCGCCCGAGTCGGTATTGAATGCCACCGCCAGCAGGGGAATGTCCGGGTTGGGACTCGTGGCGGCAAAGCTTGGGAAACCGTTCAGGCTGGGCGGACCGGTGTTCAGGGTCCGGGCGAGGTTGCCTGTGGCCGTGTCGAACACGGGAGTCACCCCCCCGGTCCCAGGCGCCCCCACCACAAAATGGCCGTCGGGGGTGAAGGACAGTGAGCTGTTGTTGGTCGCGAGTGGCGACTGCGGGTCGAGAACGGTCTCGTGCCCGTTCGCGACGTCGAACAGCGCGCTCTGCTCGCCGAAGCCGTTGGCCGCCGCGGCGAGGATCGTCCCGCTCGGGTTGAAGGAGACCACGCCGGGAGTATTCCCCAAGAGCAGCTCCCGCCTCACTTTGCCGGTGTTCGCGTCGAGGAGGGTGACCCCGAACACGGTCCCGAGAGCGAGGACGGAGCCGGTCGGGTTGTAGGCAAGGTCGGTCCCGTTGTAAATCGCTGACAACTTGCGGACCGTTTTGCCGGTGCTCGCCTTGGCGATGAGGATCCCGCCGCTGCTGCAGGCATTCTCGGCTATCTCGTCGGTCCCGGGCCTGAAGGCGACCGCGGGCACTGAGCCGTTGCAAAAAGACGGTGAAGCGACAGTCGGCAAAGACGCGAGGATCGGCGATGCGTCCAGCGCCTCGCGAAGCGCAAGCATGCTCTGGGATGTGGCCTGCTCGTGGACGGCCCGCATCGCGAGGATCACGGAGGCTTCCGGGTCGACGGTCAGGTCGTTCTGGCTCTCTACGGCCAGCGCCTGTGCGCTCGCTTCCACCTGGTCGTGAACAGCCTGGCCTCGCGAGATGAGAGCGAACACGAGCAGGCCGACCGCTAGCAGCGTGACCGCCAGGCTTCCGGTCACGAGGATGCGGCTCCTTCGCCCGGCGGCCTGCCGGCTCGCGAGCAGGTACTCGCGTTGCACCGTGGTCGGTGCCGGGTCGGACGCGTCTGTCGTGCCGGCCAACCACCCCTCGGCGGCACGCATCTCACTGCCGCGGAGAAGAAGGCTCCGGTCCCTGCTCTCTTTGTCCCACTCGATCGCCTTCGTGAGCCAGCGTGTGTGGCTCCGGCGGTGATCGAGGTCGGTGTCGAGCGCGCTGAGCACCCGGCTGAGGGAGCCCTCGAATTCGGTCTCTGCCTCGAACGGGATCCAACTGCGGTCGCGGATCGGTTCGGGGAGCTCATCATCGGCCACGCGCGTTCGCAAGACGGGAACGAGTCGCTTGTTCAGCGACACCGCGTAGTCGACCTCCTGTTCGCAAAAGCGCGACGCGACAGACGCGGGGGAGATGACGAACAAGAACGCGTCCGAGGACTCGATCGCAGATCGGATCTTCAGCGGGAACACCTCGGTGTCCTCTATTCCCGAGGTGTCGATCCAGACGTTCTTGCCGCTGGACTCGATCGCATCCGTGAGGCGGGTGACAAAGGGCGAGTCCTGCCGAGAGTACGAGACAAAAACGTCCGCCATGTTCCCCCCGATCCGGGCCGCGTCTCCACCCAACCCAGCGGCAGGCGTCGTGATTGTAGAGCCGGCGCTCGTGGGGAGAGTAATCGGAATCTTCGTCGGCGGCGCCATAATGGTCGCCGCGCCCCGGCCCGGTAATCTCTCCGTCGCGCTGGAAGACTGCGCGGTGGTGATGGGCCGGGGGTGGTGGATCGACCATGAGGTTGTCGTGCGGGCTGTTAGGACGCAGGGGGCGATCGGGCTTCTTCCCGATCTTGGCGGCGGCCGCCCTCGTCCTATCCGGATGCCAATCGAGTGTGGCCGTCGGGCATCCGCGGCTCGAGGTCTTAAGGGGCGGCACGGTGTACTTCACGCGGTTCGGAGCAGCCTCTTCAACGCCGAACTGGATCTTCCCGTTCATCAGCGGCAACTACGAGACTTACGAGAACGTTGAGACCCAGCAGCTCATGTACCGCCCGCTCTACTGGTTCGGTCAGATCAAGACCCCGTCCCCATCCTTTGACGAGCAGCTGTCGCTGGCCCTCGCACCCACCTCCTCGAACGGGGACAAGACCGTAGTGATCCGGCTCAAGGGTTGGAGATTCTCGAACGGCCAGCGCGTCAACGCCCAGAGCGTCATCTTCTGGATGAACATGCTGAAGGCTGAGCCGAGCAACTGGGGTGCCAGCTTGAAACCGGAGTTCCCCTACAACGTCACGAGCTACTCGGCACCAGAGGGTCCCCTTGGTGACCTCGTGACGATCTCCTTCGACAGGCGTTACTCCACGTCGTGGCTGCTCTACAACGAGTTGTCGCAGATCACGCCCATGCCCGAGGCCTGGGATGTCACTTCGCTCCGGGGCAGTCCCGGATCCGGGAGATGTGGCGTCGTCGGCCGGGGCCAGATGAACGGCTCGGTGACCACGGCGGCCTGCGATCGTGTGTGGGACTTCGACACCGACGACGGCGGAACCTTGACAATCCCCCAGATGAGCGGTAACCCCGATACCTACGGCTCAAACCCTCTGTGGCAGGTCGTCGACGGCCCGTGGAGGATGTCGAGCTACGACGCATCGAACGGTGAGGTCACCTTCGTCCCGAATCGGGACTACTCGGGACCGCAAAGGCCGATCATCTCGAGGTTCGTCGAGGTGCCCTACACGTCGGACGCGGCCATGCTCGCCGCCCTCGCCCGGGGTGGCTCGGGTGCGCCCGACGTGGCGGGCGTCTCCACCCAGGACCTTCCCATGAACAACGGACCGCCCGGAGTCGCCGGCGCCAACCTGGCCCAGCTGGCCGGGAGGTACAACCTCGACCTCAGCGACGGATGGGGCATCTTCTACGACCCGATGAACTTCAACTCGACCGGAGACCACGGAACGACGGGTGCGCTCTTTCGCCAGCCGTACATCCGCCAGGCCCTGCAGTTGCTCGTCAACCAGCCGGAGCTCATCAGGACGGCCGCCCGCGGGTACGGGGTGCCAGATTATGGACCGGTCCCCGCTTTCCCGAAGAATCCGTTCCTCACCGAACAGGAGACGGCCAACCCGTATCCCTTCGACCCGGCCAAAGCCGTGCTGCTCTTGAGAGACCACGGTTGGAAGATCTACCCGGAGGGAGCTGACCGCTGCACGAGGCCCGGAACCGCCCCAAGCGATTGCGGCAAGGGCATCAAAAGAGGCACCAGACTGAGGTTCACGGTTCTCTATGCCAACGACCTGGTGTGGCACATCCAGCTTGCGCTCGCCGAGAGCTCGGCGTGGGCAAAGGCCGGCATCCAAGCTGCGCCCGAAGGGGAATTATTAGGCTCTGTCGAGTGTGCCGTCGGTCTCGTATGCAAACCCGTCGGTTCCTGGGAAATGGCCTCTTGGGGAGGCTGGGCTTTTTATCCCGATTACCTTCCGACCGGTGAGAACATCTTCGCCGGGGGCTCGGCTACCAACGTCGGTGGGTACGAGAATACGAACGCCAACCGCCTGATCACCGAGACCCTGGTCTCGAAGCGCCTCGGCTACCTGTTCGATTACGAGAACTACCTGGCCACACAGGTACCCGTCATCTGGCAGCCTGACAACTCGCTGACAGTCTTCGAAGTCTCGAAGAACTTGGGCGGCGTTTCGCCGATCAACGCTTTGATCACGCTTACGCCCGAGTACTGGTACTGGAAGACCTCGAGCCGTTCCTGATGGCGAGCTTCTGCTGAGCCTGGCATGGGTGCGTTCCGGCGTTGGCGGAGCTGGAAGTGTCCCAGTAGGGTGACGACCGGACCTAGCAGAACTTATTTCCAGAGAATTGGGTGGTGTGATGGCCGAGTTCCCCGCGCTGGCGCACGTAGCTGTGACGGTCACCGATCTTGACCGGAGCCGAGCCTGGTATCAGGGATTGTTCGGCACCACTCCGGTGCTCGACGAGGACACCGGCGCGTACTACCACGTCGTTTGGCTCATGGGCGGGACGCTCTTCGGCATTCATAAGCACGCCCATCCGTCGAGTGCGGAGCCGTTCGATGAGCTGCGGCCAGGGCTTGACCACGTCGCCTTTGGTTGTGCGAATCGGGCCGAGCTCGAGCAGTGGGAAGCTCAGCTGAACTCACTTGGGATCGCGCACGGCGGTGTGGTCGACGCGCCCTATGGTTCGGGCTTGTCGTTCAGAGACCCGGACAACATCGCCCTGGAGTTCTTCGCACCGCCCGGATAGTCGCCGCCGGCGCCGGAATTGCGAACCATCTCAGCGTCGAGGAGGGCTCGTGAACGAGCAAGCATTGGCGCCGCCCCGACGATCTCGATGGTTGCAGCTGCAGCCACAGCGAGCTGCGCTGCCTCGTCGAGCCTTTGTTGGCCGACCAGCCATTCCGCCCGGTCGAGCTGCGCGCGTGCGGTCCAGTAGGCATCAGCCGAGGTCGCTAAACGTAACCTCGACATCAGCGAGGTTCTCCTCCACGAGCTCGTCCTCACCTCGTGCGCTGGCGACGACTGCCTTGGTCCGGGTGACCTGCGCCCGGAGGAACGGGGGGACCTCGCCAGCTGGGCGCGCGGATAACAGGCCAGCGAGCCGATCGGCTTCCTCGAAATCGCCAAGGTCGATCGCTGCCTCGAGGGCAAGCGGGAGGGCGAACAGGATCGCTTCGTGCACGACGCCGAAGCCTCCGCTCATGATCTTGCGGCGTCAAGCAGCTGGGACGAAAGCTATGAGGTGGCGGATGCCCGGCAGCTTTCGATCACAAAGACAGACTCCGCTAGTGGCTCGCAAGCTAGGGCGGCTGGGGTCAAGTACTCGCTGCCTGAAGTAAGGTGAGGGACACGACGCCGTTTGGCCATCCGGGCAGCAGGCTTGACAACCCTAAGGTCATAAGTTCATAATCTGGTCAATAATCATCGCACGGGTGGAAACGCGTAAGCCCAGAACGGCTGAAGATGGACTACTCTACGTGCGGCTTTCATTAGGACTCGTCCTTGTAATGTCGATAGCAGCCCTGCCATACTTCCGGTCCAGTCCCGTTGTCACGACTGAAGCTCCCGACCGATGCGCCTCAGCACTCTTCTCTCGGTCGCGCTGAACCTGTCAATGTGAACAAGGCGACTGAACCATCCTGTGTCCTACATGAGAACTCTCATGTGGTTCCGTGGTCGAAGGCTGACTGCGACTTCTTACTCGTGTTTAACTACCGCGACTTGCGGGCCATCGCGCGAGACTGGAACGCATTTACATCAGCCGTACCCTTGCGTGTCCCTATTCCTCCGGACATAGGGGGACGGAACGTCGCCCAGCTGCCGCTCGAATCCGATCCACCGGACGCGACCGAGTATCGACGTATCATCGAAGAAGTATTCAATCGGGATACGGCAGCAAAAATCGAGCCCACGGTCGCCGTCATGGCTGACGTGCTCATGGACTCGGCTCTGCAGCGCGGCGAACTCGAGGTCACCGATTCGTTCGCACTTCCGCTTTTCTTGCGTGCCTTGGCGCTGACACTTGGCCGACCACAGGCCGATGCAACCGAGTGGTTGGCCTGGGGACGAACAGTCTGGCAATGGTCAGACACCATCCACCAATACCTCCCGAATGAGCGAATGGATGCGTACCTCGAGAAGTGTATCGACGAAGCTCAAGCGGATCCGGGCGAAGACTTTTTCGGCCGGATAGCGGGAGCCCAGTTCCACGGCCGGCCCCTTACCCGGGAAGAGATGCTCGGCCTTGCGAACATCGCACTCGCCGCCGGACGCGACCCCGCAGTCGACGTCATTGCCGACGGGCTCCACTACCTCGCCACGAACCCTAGTGTGTTCGAGGCGCTTAGAAACAGCCCAGACATGGTGCCATCCGCTATCGAAGAGTTGCTCAGGTATTTCTCGCCCGTTCACGTACTGGGTCGTACCGTTACAACCCCGAAAACCCTCTATGGGTACGACCTCGTTCCAGGAGACCTCATCGGGCTCGGCTTCGCCGCCGGGAACCGAGACCCTGAGGCGTTCGAACGCCCACATGAATGTAACCTTAGCCGTCGGCCGAACCGTCACGTCGCATTCGGCCATGGCCCACACACCTGTGTCGGCGCGCCCCTTCCGCGCATGTTGCTTAAAGTCGTGCTGACGTGCTTCACAACACGCGTCGAGACGATGCTGATCGCCACTGACTCAGGCGAACAAACAGCGGAGATTGCCCCCGGCCTTCACATTCGGGTGGCTCCGACCCATCTCACGTTACGGTTAACACGCTCGCAACCTCCCTGGACCTAGTCAACGGCCTCGCTGACAGGGTGTATCGACAGACCAGACCTTAGGGCGAGTGTGGTGCCGCCTAAGGCCATGCAAGCTAAGCGCTCACATCCCGACATGGCAGCGATCGGCATCGCGCAGAGTTTGAATAATACGTCTCGGACGGCTTAACCAAGCCTCTCAGCGATCGACGTCAGGCAGACGCCTCGGACCCGGGTAGATCGGGAGGCCAGTCGAAGCTGGTGTTCAGTTCCTGCGTGGTCCGCGACTCTGCAGAACGGTAGGCACTCTCGATGATGTCGATGACGTGCCGGGCATGGTCCGCCGTGACCGGCGTGGGCTTGTCATCGAGGACCAAATCGGTCAGCTGCATGATGTCCTCGAACACGTGTGACTCCGGGATCTGCCAGTGAGGTCCCGCGACGTGAGGGAGCACTCGCATCTGCGCATCCCAGTCCCAAGTCGGGAAGTCGGTCGTAAGTTCTCTGTGCGCGAACTGGAAAGGCTCACCGTTCAGAAGAAGGCCGCGGATTTCGCCTTTTGTGCCAAAGTAATGAGCTGCTCCGAAATCGTCGACAACCCCCCCAGCCGCGGTTCCATGAACGGCTGCGAACACGCTATCGCCGAAATCGAGGAGGATCAAAGTGTTGTCGTCTACCTCGGTGTCGATCTCTCGGCCCGCGAACTCGTGAGCCGGTACAGTAATTCCCGACATCGCAGTCACCCGTCCGGCGGGGCCTAGCACGCTGGTCAGACCGTGCAGTGCGTAGACCGTTGTGTCGTACAATGGACCACCGCCGGGACGCTTGAAGTACCAGCCCGGGTCAATGAGCGTGCGTGAAGCGGAGAAGCGCTCGGCCTCGTTCTCGTGGTAGCTGCCGAAAGAGCTGCCGCAGATCGCCCAGCTGAGGCGACCGATGGCACCCTCCGAAATGAGCTGTCGTACTTTGGTCAGCTGAGGACGCAGCACTTCACCGGGAGATGCGACGATTCGGCAGCCGGCACGGTCTGCAACCTCGATGAGCTCAGTCGCCTCTTCCACTGTGGTGCTCATAGTCTTGTTGAGGTGAACGTGCTTACCAGCACTGAGCGCGATCCGTCCCTGCGTCGCGTGCAGACCGATGGGGGACACGATCGTGACGGCGTCGATCGTGTCGTCATTGACAAGGTCCTCGATGCTCGCATAGACCTTGCCGATACCGTACCGATCAGCGGCCTCCTGAGCCCGGTCGACGACTGGATCGCACAATGCCGTGACGACGACACGCTCACGCACGTCGTTTGCACACAGGTGCGGAAGTATCCCCCGCAACGTCAACGTCCCTACGCCGACAATACCGAAGCGCAACGGGCCGGCTCTCTTCACATGGGCGCTGCTCGGCGCCTCGACTGGAAACATGGACACATGATCATAATGTTGTTGTGACCGGCGTCAAAGAGCTCTGGTAAGCGGCAACCACTCGGCCCGGCGGCGGAGGACCAAGGCAGACCAGCGAAATAAGAGGTGTATTGCAGGCACTGCACGGCGAAACCGCCGAGACGCGTCGAACGAAGGAAACAGGAGGGCAGCGCCTGCAGTTCGGCTCACGTCAGGCCCGACTTTGGCGCGACTTTTGCGTCATCCCAGGAGATGTGGTCGCGGCGAGGAAGTGTCTCCACTACGCGTGAGACAAACGGCCGGGTCAGGCGATGGTGGCCTTGTCCCAGTTGGCAGCGCTCACGCTGAGGGCCAAGACCTTCGACTGGAACGCGTTCCTGCGGCTCACGATCCTGACGGTGCGGTCGCCGGCGCCGACGAGCTCGAGACGGACGTCTCTCGAGTCAAGGCCGAGAGTGCCCGACGTGGCGTCATCGACTGGAACGGCAGGTCGGGGTCCATCACCTCTGCGTTCACGAGGTCCCTCGCCATGACCGCCTCGATCGTGGCCGCCAGTACCTCTCTCGGTCGCCATCTGCGCTGAGACGGGGGACCACGCCGGTTCTCCGCGTCCTCGGACGCAGCGCGGCACACCGGTCTCGATATCACCCTCTACTCCTCAGACACCAAGCGCGCCAAGGGTCATCTCGCTCGCCAGGGCCCGTCGGTGCTGCGATGGTTCTACGAGGCGGCCAAGTCAGCCGCCAAGCCCGCCGCTCCAGACCGCCAGTACTACCTCGGCGTTCGTGAGCGCCTTGGCGCCCAGCGGGCGACGCTCTCTGTTGCTCGCAAGATCGCACGGTGGGTGCATCACCGCCTGCGCGAGCTCGGCGACGAGACCTTCGCGCCGGCGTGATGAACGGCTTCTCACGGGAACCCCGTCTTGCGACTCGCCCAGCCAATCCGATGTTCTGCGGCCTGCTCCAGCAACCAGACTGCTGCAGGGACCTGTCCCTGTCAGCCTCCAAAGAACGATTCGGCCGCCGCCTTTCATGTGGGAATCACCCATCCACCATCATGTAGCCGGAGCCTTGTCTCCGCGCGCCGAGGCAAGTCGGGCAACGCCACACGGCTGGCCTCTGGACGGGTTGTCTTCGAGCCAGTGGCGATCGTGATTGGCCTAGGCGCTGCGAGCCGTTCGGATGCGAGCACTTGATGCGGCAGATTTCGAAGGGGGTTGTGCTCCTCGCAAACCATCAAATACAAGGAGCGACAGCCTCAGCTCCCGGCATCGAGAATGAAGATCCGCCATCCCGAGGTCTCATGCCACATCGGTTCTCCAGTTGGACGGGGCACAGCTCACCGAGCCGTGTCCACTCGCGGTCGCGCGCCTTGACTTGAAAAAATAATAACCTTACAATCTCCCCAGCGTGTCGGGCGGGACAGTGCCGGCATCAGGGATGCTGCATTATCGCCACCTCCACCCGGGATGCGCCAGGCAACGTCTTGGGTAAAGGGGGAACACTTGATGAGACGGCATTTCCTGCCCCGACCTCAGTCCGCAACGGGTCACCGCAGCAACTGCACCTTGGCATCGAGCGGCACCTGGCGAACGCGTCAGTGCCTACTTGCGGTCGGCGCACTCGTGGCCGCGATTATCGTCGGAGTTGGCGTGCCGGCATCTGCTAATAGCAAGCACGCCGCTGGCTCCAACAGTAAGCAGACGATCACGGTCTGGGGGGACTGGGCGAACACCGGCCCTGGTCTGCAGGCCCAGCGCCAGCTCAATACCGGTTTCGAAAAGAAATACCCACAGTACAAGATCGACTTTGTCAACGTCCCGTTCGCCGATTTTAGCGCCAAGATGGATGCAGCCATTGCCGCGCACAGCGGGCCGAATGTCGTGAACGTGTATCCGGGAGTCGTCGCGGCAGCGTTCCGGAACGGCTTGGTTCCCCTGCAGAGCATGCTCACGGCTCAGAATCGGCAGACCTGGTTGCTACTCAGTTCGGCGAATAGCCCAGATGGCAACCTTTATTCTGTCCCGTGGACAGAGTACGGGTACTTCTTTTACTACAATAAAAAGCTCTTTAAAAAGGCCGGATTGAACCCGAATAAGACACCAAGCACGTGGCAGCAGTTCCTTCACGACTGCAGCGTCTTGAAGGCGCACAAGATCGTGCCGATGTCGGTCGGTTTCAAGGACGGTTTCGATTGGGAGTGGTACGCGTTCCCCATGCTCGACCAACTGATGAGTCGGACCGAGACCACGCAGTGGCTCGATTACAAGGTGTCCATCACTAGTGCGCCCTTCCCTCAGGTCTGGACGATGATAAAGAGTCTCGGGACGGACGGCTATTTCGCCTCTGACGCCTACGCGCTCAATCTGTACAACGACTCATACACCAACTTTGGAAACGGGAAGGACGCGATGGTGCTCGACGCCCCGACCATCTCTGACCTAACATCGGCTCAGAAAGAACTCGGCTCCAGCAATGTCGGAGTTTTCCCGTTCCCCAGGCTCCCAGGATCGAAGTGGGCTCCCTTCGTAGATGCCGGGCCGTCCGCGGGATGGGGGATCACGAAGTGGACCACTGATCGAAAGGGAGCGTGGGACTACATCTCGTACCTTGAGAGCCCGAGCTCCGAGTCGCTCGCTTGGAAGACGGCCGGCGCCATCCCGAACAACTCACAGGTCGCGACCCCGACGAACGACTCGGCGGTCAAGTCGATCCTCGCTGCGCTCAAGAACCCGCTTGACCACACGATCTATACAGGATTCCCTCTTTCCGTTCTTGGGATCAACGAGCGATATGCGAGCGAGATGATCCAAGGTCAGATCTCGACCACGCAGGTGCTGCAGATGATGGAGCAGCTCCGAGAGAGCCTCGCACCAACCCTCAAATAAAGATTGATGCAGGCACGCGGCGGGGCACAGGCGATACCAGCGCCAGGCCACGGCCGATCACTTGCGTCGACGGAGGATGGCAGCGATGGCCACAGCACACCTAACAAGGGCGCTGTCTATGGCTCGCGGAGCAAGTGGCCCCGACCTTTGTGGAGTTGGCTGGCAGCGATCGGCTACGTAGGACCGCTTATAGTCGGCATCGTGCTCGTCATAATTGGTCCGGCGCTATACGGGCTGTCCCGCTCGTTTTACGATTGGCAGCCTGGCGGGACGAGCCCCTTCGTGGGGCTGTCCAATTATCGAGAAGTCACCGACTCCTTCACGTTCCATCAGATCCTCGTGAACGAGGGGATCTATTTGTTGGGAATACCGTTGTGGACCATCCTGCCGATTGCCATCGCTGTCTTCCTATCGACCCGAGTGTGGGGCGCTTCGGTGGTACGTGCCATCATGTTTATGCCTGCGGTGGTCTCTCCGGTGCTTCTCGGCGTAATGTTTGCTCCGTTGCTCAGCCCCTCTGGTCTCGTCAACACGACCTTGGACAAGCTCGGGCTCGGCTTCTTGTCCCGCGCGTGGCTTTCCGATCCCCAGCTCGTGAAGCCGACGATCATCATCGTGCTGGCCTGGGCGGGTGTTGGTCTCGGCGTGGCGGTGTTCACCGCAGCGTTCACTGGCATTCCGCCCGAGCAGCTCGACGCCGCCCTCGTCGCCGGGGCGTCGAGCTGGCAGCGCATGGTGCACGTGATCTTGCCCGGAATGCGAAAGACGGTGGCGCTGTGGGCTACGTACAACGCCTTGACCGTCTTTCTTTGGCTCTTTGGGCTTATCTACGCCCTGACGGCCGGAGGTCCGGGAGACGCAAGTTCTTCGATCGACTACGACGTTTACACCAACGCAATCAGCAACAACCTTTACGGCTACGCGGCGGCCGAAGCGGTGTATTTGCTGATTATCGTGATTGTGATCGCCGTAGTCGGCTGGCGGCTAACCAAGCTCTGGTCCAACGACTAATGGTGAAGAAATCGATATGAGCGCCAGACAGATCTCGATGAGCGACGAACTCGGACACACTCTGGCAGTTCACCCGGGTCGAGCAAGGAGTCGCCGTCACTTGCTCCGTCAGCAGTCGCGAGTCGTCAGGACTGCCATCGCCTTTTTGATGTGCGTGCCCTTTCTCTACCCCTTCTATTACCTCGCGACATCGGCCCTTAAGACTCCGTTGTCCTACGTGCGGGATCCGCTTGGGCTCCCGAATCCCATAAGCTTTAGCCAGGTGACAGGAGCGTGGAATGCCGCGAATCTCGGCCAAGCGCTGCTCAACTCCCTCCTCGCGGCCGGAATTGGCTCTGTGATAGTCGTCGTCTTATCGGCGCCGACCGCCGAATGGTGTTCCAGGACGCGATCACGGGCGAAGACGATCGTGCTCGCCTGCGTCGGTGTCGTATGGATGGTCCCGACGATCATTATCATCATCCCGCTATTTGTCGAGTTCACCAGCCTTCATCTAATAAACAATCTCGTAGTGCTCGGCGTCGTCTACGGCGTAAGCAATACGCCCCTTGGAGTCTTTCTGATCTACGCCTACCTTGGGGACTCCTTCGACCCACAGATCCGCGAGGCGGCAGCGGTCGACGGCGCTCGTCCGCGCCAGGTGTTCCTGCGCATCTCGCTGCCTCTCTGTCGTCCAGTCATTGCCGCGGTGGCTGTGCTGGCCTTCCTATTCGCCTGGGGCGACCTCTTATTCGCCTTGGTGCTGCTTCAGTCGAGCTCGCTCTGGACCGTTCCCCTAGCGACAACCGACTTCGTCACGCGGTGAAGGTGTGAACCTCCAGGAACAAGCCGCAGCCGCCCTCATCGCAATGGGTCCAGTCCTCTTGCTCTTCTGCCTTTTCCAGAAGACAATCACCAAGGGCATGGTGGCGGGCTCAGGACGCTAAAACGCGACGCGGCGATGAGGTCGGCGGCAGGGTCGGATCCTAATGTCTTCGAAGATAAGAAGTACCATGGTGCAAGGGATCGGCGTTCTGGGACTTGGGAGGGTCTTTCAAGCCCCATACAGGCGGCTCATAGACGCTCTAGAACGCGACGAGCGAGTGACGTTCGTAGCGGGATATGACCCAGATCCCCGTCGACGCGACGAACTCGCTTCAACCAGCAAGGCTGACGTGAGCATGGACAGTGCAGACACTCTCGTCGCACGCGATGACGTCGATATCGTGCTGGTGCTGACGAGTATGAACGAGCACGCCGCGCTCGCTGAGAAAGCACTAAGAGCAGGGAAGCACACACTCGTTGAGAAGCCGATGGCGACCGATCTCGACCAGGCTCAACGTCTGATCGAGACGTGGAAACAGTCGGGACGGCAATTTGGTCTGCGCGCCACACATTCTCCTCTCGCCAACTTATCGCGAGCTCCATCGGCGTGTCAGCGAACAGGAAATCGGCCGACTGGTCCTTGCCCGGGCCCGTTACGGGTGGTCGGGGCCAACGTGGGGCGAGTGGTTCTATAAGTCCGGCGGGGGGGCGCTGTTCGACCTTGGTGTCTATAACCTTGTCAGCTTGTGCGGCTTCGTCGGCTCGGTCCGGCACGTGACTGCTTGCGAGGGTACGGCCATTCCCGAGCGGGTAGTCGACGACGAACGGATCACCGTGGAGAGCGAGGATAACGGCCACCTCCTCCTGGACTTCGGCGACAGCCGGTTCGCCTCAATCATGACGGGATTCACCATACAGCGCTATCGCTGGCCCGCGATCGAGCTATACGGAACCGAAGGAGTGCTCCAGCTGCTCGGCGACGACTGGGCTCCCCGAGGGGTTCGAGCAATGGCTTAATGCCAAGGGGACGTGGGAGATCTTTCCGGAGAAGGACCCCAACTGGCCCTGGACTGACGGACTACGGCACCTAGTCGACTGCATCGAATCTGGACTCCCCACGGTCACGCGTCCCGAGCACGCCTACCACGCGCTCGAGGTGATGCTGGCCGCCAAGCAGGCGTCGCGCGAAGGCCGGGCTGTCGAGATCACGAGTAAGTTCCCGACCGTCGAGTACGGAGTCACCAGGGCTGTCAAGGTCTCCGAACGACTAGCCCAACCGAAAACCCTTCGTCGGACGGTGGATCGCCGCAGTCGAGGAGACGAACCGTGTTGACGAGCTTGCC
Organism: uncultured Acidimicrobiaceae bacterium; assembly: GCA_963703655.1. Lineage (GTDB taxonomy): Bacteria > Actinomycetota > Acidimicrobiia > Acidimicrobiales > Bog-793 > CAVPFA01. Next base: position 812,387 of record CAVPFA010000004.1, read on the forward strand.
GATGCCCTCGATCGAGATGACGATGCTGTCACCGTCGCACAACGAGAACGCCGCCGGCGTGGCGCGAGACAGCATCGGCCAGAGCAGTAATTACACCCGAAGCCAGCAATGCGCTACCGCGAGCGTGAGGGCTTCCTCAGTCGTGAGGCGCCTCATCACCGCGTGCCCGGAGGCGGAATCTCCGGATTACGGTCGGTGGATATCGGGGCGGGAAGTGACGCCCAGTCGAACGACGTGGTGAGCTGCTCGGTGGAACCGCTTTCAGCAGAGCGGTAGGCCCTTTCAATGATGTTGATCACGTGGCGAGCGTGGCTGGCAGTCACCGGCGAGGGCGTGCCGTCGCGGATCCAGTCGACAAGTTGCATGACGTCCTCGAAGACGTGGGACTCGGGGATCTCGGCATGCCGGCCGACCACGTGAGGAAGCACCCGCATCTGGGTGTCCCAGTCGGAGGAAGGAGCTCCGGTCGTCAGCTCCCTGCCGGCAAATTCGAACGGCTCTCCGTTGAGTGACAGACCCCTGATTTCTCCTTCGGTACCGAAGAAACACCCAGCTGCGAAGTCGTCGATTATCGTCCCACCTGCGGTCCCGGTCACGACGGCGAATGCACCGTTCCCGAAGTCAAGGAGCGCGATGGTGTTGTCGTCCATCTCCGCCGGGATCTTGCGGCCGGCGAACTCCCGCTCGGAGATCACCAGTCCCGAAAGAGCCGTCACCCGCTTGGCTGGTCCGAGGACGCTGGTGAGCCCGTGCAACGCGTACGCCGTCATGTCATAAAAAGGCCCGCCTCCGGGCCTTTTGAAGTACCAGCTCGGGTCGATCGGAGACTTCGATGCCTCCAGCCGCTCCGGCTCCTCCTGCTCGTGATAGCGGCCGAACGCGCAACCGCAGATCGCCCAGCTGAGCTTTCCGATCACGCCTTGTTCGATCAGCTCCCGGGTTCGCCTCAGTTGCGGTCGAAGCACCTCGCCCGGTGAGGCGACGATGCGGAGATCAGCGCGTTCGGCGAGCTCGATGAGCTCGTCGGCTTCCGCAACTGTCGTGCTCATCGTCTTGTTGAAATGCACGTGCTTACCTGCAAGTAGTGCGCTTCGGCCGTGTTCGGCGTGGAGCGCGATCGGAGAAGCGATGGTTACCGCTTCGATCTCCTGATCGGATAGCAGATCTTCGATCGCCTCGTAATGTCTCGCGACGCCGAAGGTGGCTGCTGCATCCTCTGCCGCGTCCACGCACGGGATCGCACAGGGCAACCACCGACACGACACCATCGAGATCGGCTGCGCACAAGTGTGGCAGCAGCGCTCGGAGCGTAAGAGTGCCCACACCGACGATGCCCAAGCGGACAGGGTCGGACGAGAATCGGACAGTCATCGCGTGTCTCCTTCTCTCGCTTGCATCGCGACGGTGAAAGCTTGCGGCGCACCGAGCGTCACGGTGCGACCGCTCCGCGCCGCTTCACGAGTGGCCTCGATTACCTCGAGCACGTGAATGGCGTGGTCGGCACTGAGAATGGGAGCGCGTCCAGACGCGATGCACTGCAGGAGATGCTGAATCCCCAGCACATGGTCAGGACCCCCCTCCCGCTCGTGTGCCACCGGCAGGTTCGTCCAGTCGTGCAGTCCTGCATGCACGAGCGAAATCGGGGCGGCGACGTCGAACAGGCTGAAGGCGACAGCGCCGTGGTCACCTCGAAGCTCACAGTCCGCGGCAGCACTGCCGACCGTCGAGAAGCTGGCTTCGACCGATGCGGTGCAGCTGCCAAGCCTCGCAAGAAGCTGCCACTCGTCCTCAGCCTCGACTGCTATGACCTTGCCCTCAAAGGGACCCTCGATCACAACGAAGCTTTCTCGAGCCTGCGACGCGATCGCCGTTACGCTCGATACGGGCCCGAGGAGCCCGGTCAGCACATGCAGCGGGTAGACGCCCATGTCGACGAGCGGCCCGGCTCCTGCCTCGAAGTAGGGAGACGGGTCCGACAGATATCCGGGCCAGGGTGGCACGCCCGCGAGCGCCTGAGCGCGTGCGGCACGTATGACTCCGAGTTGGCCGGACCTGAGGATCTCACGAACCTCGAGTACCTGGGGAAACAACATGACGCTCGGGGCGCAGACGAGCACGAGGTCTCTGGCTGCCGCCTCGTCCCGGAGTCTTCTTGCCTCATTGGAAGTTCGGGCCAGCGGTTTCTCGGTGTAGACATGCCGGCCGGCCTCGAGAGCCGCAAGGGTGACCGAGTAATGAGTGTTGATCGGGGTCAGGTTGACGACGGCGTCGATGTCGCTGCGAACAACCTCGAGATAGTCCGTCGACCACCTGGGAACGTGGTACTCGTCGGCGACACGTCGAACCCGCTCGGGATTGCGGCCACAGACGATCGAGATCTCCGCCTTTCCGGCCAGGCGATGCCACTCGGGAAGGTAGTCGCGCTCGGCAACGTCTCCCACTCCAATCAAGCCCAGTCGAACAGGGGTCATGCTACCCCGAGGCCGTCACTCCGGGTCTTGCGTTGAGAGTCGTGCGAGTCCCCCTCCTCGGGCGTCAGCAACCGTACGACGCCATCGGTCCTCCGTCGAGACTCGAGGTGAAACCGAACCCTATTCGCTCGGTAGAGCACACGAAAATACTCGACAGGCCGCTTCGGTTCCGCGAAGGCAGTTCCCTCAAGCCGCAGCAGAGGTTCCCCGACGGGAACGTCGAGCTTCTCGGCTTCAGAAGAGGTACACCGCGTGACGTCGATGACGCTTTCTGCCCAAGTGACGACCGTACCGTAGCGTTCCTGCAACAATCCATAGAGGGACTGATCCGCGAATGACAAGTCCAGGAGGCCAGGGTAGGCGCGAGCCGACAGGTACGTCTCCAGCAGTGCGACAGGCTCCCTGGCGAGGATTGCCAAGCGTTCGAGGAAGGTCGAGTCACCCGTGCGCATTCCGAGCGCCCTGGCGATAGCAGGTGGCGTCGGGACGCGCTCCTGACGCAGGACCCGCGTGGCGACCTCTACTTGCTGGTCCCGGAGGCTTTCGGTCAACGAGGGCAGGATCGAGATCTTCTCGTCCAGGCCGGGGGTGCGAACGAAGGTGCCCTGACCGCGGTTGCGGACGAGCAGCCCTTTGCTCACCGTGTCGAGGATCGCCTGTCGGACCGGAGCCAGTGACACCCTGAACAGTTCCGCCAGGTACCGCTCCGGCGGGAGTTTCTCACCATCGGAGACTTGGCCGCTTTCGATCAGGTCGACCAGTAACTGGCTTATCCGAGCGTGGAGCGGAACGCTCGAGTTCCGCGCCAATGACACGTCGCTCATGAGTGCGGTCCAGCGCTGCATCGTCTCTTGTTGTCCCTCACGGAACGATTGAAGTCCAGACACTAGATAGGTATTATGACGTTATGACTTTGTCCCGTCAAGGCGAACCCGTGTCCTTGGACGCTCCCATTAAGAGCGCCATGGAACGTTCGTATCGGGCATCGCCGAGACCGACATTTCACAAGCCGACACTAATCACACGCCAGTCGGCCGTACGGCACCTTTGGGGCGACCCGGAGTCTGGGGAGGTGGCGGATTGGATCTACGTATCGAGCGAGTACATCCACGCTCTCGTTTTCGGGCTCGAGCCGCATGGCTCCTTCCGCCATTCCCCGCATCATCGGACGGTTTTCGGTGCCGACGAGCTTCTCCATGTGCTGGAAGGTGTCATGGCGATTACAAATCCGGAGACCGGTGAGGTCTGCCGGGTCGAGACCGGCGAAAGTGTCTTCTTCCGGCGCGACACCTGGCATCACGCATTCGCCCACGGTGAAGGACCCCTGCGCGTTCTCGAGCTGTTCGCCCCACCGCCCTCGACGGGATCCTCCGGCGCTTACGCACAGACGCGGCCGTATCTTGATGGCAGCCGGTACGCCGAGGACGAACTTCTCGGACAGCTCGCGCCCGCCAGCCCTGACCCGCAAACGCTTCGGCGCCTCGACCGCCGCGACATCGTTTGGCGCCGTGACTTGGGCGTGCTCGTCGGGCTGTATGCGAGCACCGAGCACTTCACAGTTGGACTCGTCGAGGTCGACCCCGGGCAGGCAGCCGACGTACATGCGCACGGCGGCGACGAGATCCTCTACATGACCGAAGGCCAACTGATCATTCGCGCCTGGCAGTCGGAGGAAGTCGGCGTATTCGAGGTGGGTCCTCACGATGCTTGTTATCTTCCCGTCGGCTCCCGCCACGAGTACCGGAATTTCGGGAGCTCTACGGCGCGAGCCATCTTCGGTGTCGCACCGACCTATCTCGAGTGAGCCTCGTTGTCGGGATAGACGCGGGAGGTACCAAGCTTCTCGCGGCCGTGGTCGACCCGAGCGACGGTCGAATCCTCGAACGTCATGAAATGGCGACCGATCGTCACCGCGGAAGTGCGGCGGTCCTGAGCGATTGAGTCGATCGTGCGAAACAGGCGGTGGGCACCCGGACGGTCGATGCGATCGGCATCGGCGTGCCCGAGTTGGTGTCATTGGACGGCCAGATCCAGAGCGCCGCGGGCCAGGATTGGCGGGACGGGAATTGGAAAGCCGCACTCGCCTCGATCGCGCCGGTCCATATCGAATCGGATGTGCGTGCAGCGGCGATCCCACATTGGCATCGCTATGCAAGTCGCGGGCGTGGGCACCGCAGCGTTCTTCCCCGAGCGCGGACAGATCGCCGACGAGGCGAAGGCCCTCTGCCTGAGCTGCCCGGTGTCCGCCGAGTGCCGCGGCTACGCCGTCAGCGACCTCAGGCTCGTCGGCCTCTGGGGCGGCACGGCAACAAGGGTGAGGGAGCGAATCAGGGCGAGCAAGCTGCCCGGCTGTGCAATAACGTGCAAATAACGGTTCGGGAAAGCGGGCTTTTTTCTTGCCGCTCGGTGCTGCTCGAAATGGCCTGTGAGCAGGAAATCTCAGAAAGCACGCAGGTCCGGGATGGGCGACGCATTGGCGCCTGGGTCGGCGCCGAGAGCGACGGTACGAGCGAAGGAGTCACGTGGCGCTGACGAGAAGGCAGCTGCGGGATGCGTTCGCCATCGCCGAGCGCTTCGTCCGCTACCAGGCTCTTAAGACTTCGACACCAGCCGTCTCCTATGGGCTTGCCGACGACGGTGACATCGTGCTCGCCGGTGCACGAGGTCTCGCCGATCTCGCCTCGGGCGAGGCGGCCTCAACAAAGACCGGATACCGAGTCGCCTCCATCACCAAGACGTTCACCGCCACGGTCGTCATGCAGCTGGTCGAGCAGGGCAGAATCCGCCTCGACGAGCGGGTCGTGACATACCTCCCGTGGCTTCAGCCAGCCCTCGGTCGCTCGGAGGTCACGGTTCGCCACCTGCTCACCCACAGTGCGGGGATGATCAGCGACGGATCGTGCGCGTGGGAGGACGACGACTTCCCCGACCGCGACGCCCTTCATCGCGACGTACTCGAACAAATCGTCGTGACCGATCCGTCTGTAGGCTTCTTGTACTCAAGCGTCGCCTACGCGCTCCTCGGCGAGATCATCGAGCAGGCCGATGGCAGGCAATTTGCTACCGCGCTCGACCGCCGGGTCGTGCGTCCCCTAGGACTCGACGCCACGGGCACGAGGATCACCCCGAAGACGTCGGCCCGCCTCGCGACAGGTTACTACTGGCGGCGACCTGACGAGCCGTACGTGCCTGCGAGACGATCTGAGTCTCGAGCCTTCGAGCCGGCAGGAGGGCTGATCTCGAACATCGTGGACCTGCTCAGTTACCAACGAGCCCACCTTCCTGGCGACAACCGGCTCGTGACGGAGCTCACCAAGCGCGAGATGCAGCGGGTGCAGTGGCAGCGGAGCGAGGAACCTCACCACGGCTATGGGTGGATGATCTGGACCGTCGACGGGATCGGGCTGTGCGGTCACAACGGGGGGTACGTGGGCTTCAACACGAGAATCGCATTTTCCCGAGACCTGGGCCTTGTGGCCGCTGTCCTCACGAACACGATCGGCCCACTTGCCTTCGTTGCCATTGACGCCATCTTCCACGTCATTGCTCGAGTCCGTGAAGTCTGGGACGACGCCTATGAGACCGCACACGGGTACACAAGGGCGTCGCTTGCTCGCTTCGAGGGCCAGTACCGGGGCAGCTTCGGAGAGATCCTCGTCGCCCGGGTCAACAACGCCCTTTATCTCCTCGACCCTGATGACGAGCGCCCGATGCGCCACGCGGCCCGCCTCGTCCCGATCGACCAGCGGGCTCGCTTTCGCATCGTCGACCACGAGGACTACGGTCATCGCGGTGAGACCGTATCCTTCGCGCCCGCCAACCGCGGCAAGGCAGCTACCTTCCGCTATGGCGTGAACGAGCTCCTCCGAGCCGACCCGTGACCACGGAGCCCTGCCTCCGTGGATTGTGGCATGCGGCCCTCTGGCTAAAATTTCTTGGTCTACGGGCCTCTGGATCTTGGTCCACTTGGTGCACGATTACTCGGGTTCCTTCGAGCGAACGCCCGCCTCAAGCAGAGCGCGCCATGCTGGCTCGATACCGCAGTCAGGAGTCAACGCCAAGTCGACCTGACCACTCTCGTCAGATCCGACGAGCCGTATGCACTCACGCCGGTCAATCGGTGTTCCCCACAAGCCGATATGGTCAATCCACATGACTGATTCATTTGGATTGGGAGAGTCTCGGGATATTGCCGAACAAAGCGACGGTCACCGCCGCCGGCGGGTATGGTCGCTCTCGTGCCCGCTGCCGAAGCTTGCAACACGAAAGGAACTTCGTGACCGACATCGCGCAACTGCACCGCAGAGCCCTGGACTCCACTCGGGTAGTGGTCGCCGGGATCGCAACCGACCAGATGGGGTTGCCCACGCCCGATGATGAGTGGGATGTCCGAGCCCTGCTCAATCACGTTGTCTCCGGCAACCTCTGGGCGGCCGAGCTAACGGCCGGCCACACAATCGACGACGTCGGCGACCGCCTCGACGGCGACCTCGTAGGCGGCGACCCGCTCGGGGCCTATGACCGCTCGGCCGAGGCGGCTGCTGCCACGTTCGAGGTCCCCGGTGCCCTAGACGCGCCGTGCGCCGTGTCCTACGGACCGGTGCCTGGCTCGGTCTACGCGGGCCACCGCTTCGTCGACGTGCTCATCCACGGATGGGACCTCGCCGCGGCCACCGGGCAGAGCACCCTCCTCGCCCCCGACCTGGTGGCCGCGTGTCTTGAAGTGATCGAACCTCAAGTCGACTTGTTGCAGGCGAGCGGCGCCTTCGCGAGCCCAGTCGATGTTCCCATCGACGCGGACGCTCAAACACGGCTTCTCGGCCTGCTCGGCCGAAGGTAGGTCCCTCAACCGACGACGGCGTGCCCCGCAGGCACCACGGTTGCACTCGGGGTCCTATCAAGCCTGCAGCCATACCTGCCGATAAGAACGGACATGTCACGAAACATTGCGTGCCCTGAGGGGTGTCCAGGCGCGTGACTGACTCATGAGCACCGGCGCCACGATACGGCGGCTGCAGGGTCGGGATGATCCAGCAATCAAGGCGACCGAACCGCCGAGCGAGGCGCCCTCCGTCACCGATCGCACGAAGACCTTTTGCAGCGAACTTCTCGAACGAGCTATCGGACACGCGCAGGGTCGGGCAGGAGCGGTCTTCCTGGTCGACGGACCGAACCGGGTCGGACTCTTAGTGAGTCACAACTGTCGCCGGGACAACGAGATCAAGAAGCTCGAGAAGGCTGCACTCTCCGGGCTCGGAGATCGCCGAGCATCGCTTATCGAGGTTGTTTCCGCGCGGAGGTCGGGCCGGTCGGACTCGGAGCCGGCCAGACTCCTCGTTGCACCTGCCCTCCTCGACGGCGCCGCCGTTGCAGTCGTCGTCCTGTCGGGAACCGGGCGGCCTGAGCTGTCGCTCGAGGAGTGCGCTCAGCGACTCGAATCGATTCTTTTCCCGATCGCGCTCAGCGTCGAGCGACTGCGCATGCACGGCGCGCTCGAGCAACGTGGCGAAGAGATGTCGGCGCTCCGCGAACAGCTCGACGCTTACGCGGCCGACTTCCGCTCGACCTATCTCGCCGAGCGAGACCGCTCCCAACAACTGGCGGCTGCGCTTGCCCAGCTCGAGGAGACGTACAAGGCGACGGTGCGGGGCCTGGCTGTCGCCGTCGAGGCCAAGGACGAGTGCACCGGGGGCCATCTTCAGCGGGTGCACCGCTACGGAATGATGCTCACTGCCCTCGTCGCGCCGGATCACGCGGCCGATCCGCAGTTCGAGTACGGCTTCCTCCTCCACGACATCGGGAAGCTCACCGTGCCTGACTCGGTGCTCACAAAGCCGGGCTCGTTGACCGAGTCTGAGTGGGAGATCATTCGACAACACCCAGAGTCCGGGCGCAGGATTCTCGACGGCATACCCTTCCTCGCCGGCGCGAGAGATCATTCACTCCCACCACGAGCATTGGGACGGCTCAGGCTATCCACTCGGCCTCAAGGGCACCGAGATCCCCCTCGGCGCGATGATTTTTCCTCTTTGTGACGCCTTCGACGCGATGACGAGCGAGCGGCCATACCGAAGCGCGCTGTCGCTCGAGGCGGCTCGGTCCGAGGTGCGCCGTTGCAGTGGGACCCAGTTCTGGCCGGAAGCGGTCGACGCCTTCTTGAGTCTTCCTGTCGACGAGCTGGCGAACATATTGGCTGCGAGCCAGGCCGGAGCGCCGTAGTGCCCGCCCGACACCCGATTCATATTCGGCTTGCGCTCGCCGCGCTCGTCCTCCTCGTCGGTTTCGTCGCCGCCCTCGGCACCTGGCAAGTCGTGGCCGCACGCGACTCGCAGCGCAGCGAGATCGAGAACGGCGAGGTCACGGCCGCTCACCTTGCAGGCAGCGCCCTTGCGAGCGCGTTGTCGAGTCGGCTCGACCTCGTCAGCAACCTTGCCGACCAGCCGGGAGTGTCGAAGCTCTTCACCGCAAAGGGTCGGAGCCAGCTTCCCCAGATTGCCGCTGCGTTGCACCTCCTTTATCCGGGCTTCGCCAGCTTCGAAATCATCAGCGCGGCCGGGACGCTCGAGGCCCGGTGGCCGCCCGCCGCTTCGACGATCGGAAAGAACGTTTCCCGCCAGGCCTTCTTCACCGGGGTCATGCGAACAAGGGCACCGTACGTCTCCGGGGCGCTCGAGCAGACCGCCTTTCCTCGCGAGCTTGTGGTCGCCCTTGCCACACCAGTTCGAAATCCCAGTGGACAGATTGTCGGCATCATCCAGGGCACGCTGGCCGCATCCACTCTCGGCGCGATCGTCGGCGGCACCTCGCTTCGCGGTGGAGGCACCCTGGTCATCATCGACCAACAAGGACACACGCTGTCGGGACCGGCTGCCGGAGCCGTGCACACGTTCTCATCGATGCCGTTCGTGGCGAACGCGCTGAGAGGGCGGACCGGAGCCGGTAGCGGAACGGTTCCAGGTTTCAGTGGCCCGAGGCTCGTCGGCTACGCGCCGATCCCATCGACGGGCTGGGCCGTGATCGCAGAGGCTCCCTCGTCGACTCTCGATGGTCCCGTCACGGCGCTCACCGAGCGACTGGTCGCCATCGGCCTGATCGTGCTTGCGATGGTGGTCGGAACGGCCATCCTTGTCGGGCTTTTATTGAGGCGGCTCACGCGGGAGCACCAACAGGCGGGTGCTGTGCTCACGAGTGTCGGCGAAGGCGTCGCCGCGCTCGGCCCGTCCGGTCAGGTCCTCAGGATCAACCCGGCGCTCGAGCAGCTGACGGGCCATCGCGCGAGGGAGATCGAGGGACGGCCGTGGTCCGAAGCATTCCCCCTCTTCGACCAGCGCGGTACCCCGCTCGTCTGGGAGGAGTCGATCGTCGCCGAGGCGATCCGTGAGCGTCGCGTCGTCGCGAGCACCGGCTTCTCCCTCCACCTCGCCAGGTCCGATGGCCGGCGGGTGCCGATCGCTCTGACAGCCGCTCCGCTTGTAGCCGGCGACGAGCTCGATGGGGCCGTCGTCGTGGTACGCGACGTCTCGCACGAGCGGGAGGTCGACCAGCTCAAGTCGTCGCTGGTCTCCACGGTCTCTCACGAGCTGCGAACCCCGCTCACGATGATCCAGGGTTTCTCGGAGCTCCTCCTCACCCGCGATGACCTCGGAGCTGCCCGATCGCGGGAGTCTCTGCAACAGATTCACGCCTCCTCCCAGCGTCTCGGGCGCCTCATCGACGATCTGCTCTCGGTCTCTCGCATCGAATCGGGCAAGCTCACGGTCGATTTGGCTCCGGTCCACCTGGCCGGCGTGGTCACCGAGGTCTTGGCTCCGTTCGAGGCGCAGAACGGCCGGAACTTCGTCACGCAGTTCGACCCGGACCTCGGACCGGTGTATGCCGACCGGGACAAGACCGTGCAGGCGCTGACAAACCTCATCTCGAACGCGGTCAAGTACTCACCGGAAAGCTCGCGTATACAGATCTTCATCCGGTCAGCCGGTGACCACGCCGAGCTCTCCGTTGTCGACGAGGGGATCGGAATGACCGCCGAGGAGGGGGCCGGGGTCTTCGAGAAGTTCTCCCGTCTCGATCACCCCCAAGTGAGAAAGGTCGGCGGCACTGGCCTTGGGCTCTACATCACCAAGAGCCTCGTCGAGCTCCAGCACGGCCAGTTATGGGTGCGAAGCGTGCCTGGTAAAGGGAGCACGTTCGCCTTCTCCTTGCCTCTGGCCACAGCCGCAGAGGCGTCGGATCGCCGCGCCGAGGAGCACGTGTGAGAACGCTCTTGATCGTCGACGACGAGGACGGAGTGCGCTCGCTCGTCCGTATGACCCTCGACAGCGACAACTATCGGATCCTCGAGGCATGCGACGGCAGCGAGGCGCTGACCGTCGCTCGTGAGTCTCATCCCGACCTCATGTTGCTCGACGTGATGCTTCCTGATCTCTCCGGCATCGAGATTTGCCGCGAGCTGAAGGGCGATCCGGCGATGGGTTCGACGTCGATCGTGATGCTGACCGCCAAGGCACAGCGGAGCGACGTCGACGAGGCCGAAGGTGCCGGCGCTGACGGTTACTTCACAAAGCCCTTCTCGCCGATCGCTCTCATGCGAAAGGTCGAGTCGATTCTCGGACCGGCTGAATGAAGACCGTCCTAATTGTCGACGATGAGCCTGACATCATCTCTCTCGTGACCCTCTGCCTCGATCATCACGAGGTCGACGTCGCTCAAGCCTCCGGACTCCCCGGTGCGATCGAGATCGCCCGCGCGAACGAGGTAGGTCTCGTGCTCTTGGACCTCGCCCTCGGTGCGGAGGACGGTCTCGAGATGCTGCCGCAGCTGCGCGAGGAGCCGAGGTTGTCGGGCGTTCGCATCGTGGCGTTCTCCAATCACGACAGTCGCCGCCGCGAAGCCCTCGAGCGCGGAGTCGACGGTTTTCTCAAGCGCCCTTTTACCTGTGCTGAGCTTCAATCAACTGTCGAGCTCTGCCTCGGGGAGTGAGGACCCGCCGGCTCAGCTGTCGCCCTCCCGCTCGAAGCTGGCCCGCCATTCCCGCCCGACCTTCTCCATCTGCGACGCCGCTCCCGTACGGCGCATACGGTGGAGGTGCATCATCCCCCGCTGCCACTCGGTCATCCAATTGGAGGCGAAGTCGCCGCGCGACGTCTCGTCGAAGATCTTCTCGATCTCCTCTCGGTCGACGACCCTTGGGCCGCTCGTGCGGACCGCGAACTCGCACGTGCGGCTCGATCGCTTCGAGATGTACTCCTCGATGCCAAGCTCGTCCATCACGTCGATGACCGAGCGCAGGGAACGGATGGCCTTGGCGTAGGCGAAGTACGGCGGGTAGCCGTGGTCGACCATGACCTCGAAGGTGGCGCGCATCAGGGCGATGGTGCCCCCGTAGAGCACCTGCTCCTCGAAGTTGTCTCCCTCGGTCTCCGAACAGAAGTCGACCTCGACCACCCCGACCCGCGTGCTGCCCACTCCTTTCGCGACGGCGAGGACCAGGTCCATCGCGTCGCCGGTGACGTCCCGCTCGACCGCGACGGCGCCGTAGATGCCGGAGCCGGCCAGGTACTTCTCCCGGACGAGGTGCCCCGGCCCGTTGGGGACGAAGAGGGTCACGTTGACGTCGTCGGGCGGCTGGATGAGGCCGTACAGGACGTTGAAGCCGTGCCCGAACACCAGCGTCTTGCCGCCGGTCAGGTGAGCCTTCATCGACTCCTCGTACACCTTCGGCTGCGCCGGGTCGGCCACGAGGAAGTCGAGTACGTCCGCCTCCTTGGTCGCGTCGGCGATCGACATCACCTTGAAACCGTCCTCCTCGGCCCTCGCCCAAGAGTCCCGACCCGGGGAGGACCCAGTCCCGACGATCACGTCAACGCCGCTGTCGCGCAGACACAGCGCCTGCACGCGCCCTTGGATGCCGTAGCCCAGGACGGCGACCAGCTGACCGCTCAGGTGCGCCAGATCGGCGTCTTCGTCTCTGTAGACCTGGTTGAGCACGGTCGTGCCTCTTTCCATTTCGGTGAAACTAGTCATCTGTCTGCGAGTTCGACGACGGCGTGGGCGAGGACCCTTGTCCCGCTCGTGAGGTCGTCGGGGTCGGTGTATTCGGCGGTGTTGTGGCTCACGCCGTCCTTGCTCGGAACGAAGACCATGCCCGTCGGGCAGTGCTCGATGAGCCGGAGGGCGTCGTGGAAGGCGCCCGAAGCCATCCGAAGCGCCGTGAGACCGAGCCGCTCGGCGCTCCGAGCGACCGTTTCGGTGATCTCCGCGTCGAACAGCGAGGGGTCCATCGCCATCGTCCGCACCATGTCGACCTCACAGCCGGCGGTGGGGCGCGCCAGCGCTCGAAGCCGCGTCTCCACGTCGTCGAGGACGTCCGCGTCAGGGTGCCGCAGGTCGACGGTGAAGACGACTTCGGCCGGGACGACGTTGATGGAGCCGGGAACCACGTCGAGCCGACCGATGGTCAAGCGCAGGGCCTGGTCGCCGTCCGCGAGCATCGCGTAGATGCCCGAGGCGATCTCGACCGCCGCTGCCAGCCCATCGCGCTTTCGGGATCGGGGCGTGGTGCCGGCGTGCGAGCTGGTGCCGCGCACCCGGAACTCGAACCACCGCGAGCCCTGGATCTGTTCGACGACACCAATGACGCTCGATGTGTCTTCAAGCATGGTGCCCTGCTCGATGTGGGCCTCGACGAAGGCGTGCAAGGGCATCGCCAAAGGGCGCAGGGGGACATCCGGGAACTGCTCGGCGAGGGTCGCGAGCGCGTCGGCGAAGGAGGTCCCGCCGGCGTCGGTCGTCCTGAGGAACTCGTCGAGGAGCGAGGGGCTCGCGAAGGCCGACGAGCCCATCGTCCCGGGGCTGAAGCGGCACCCTTCCTCGTTGGTCCAGATCACGGCCTCGATCGGCCGGCGGGCGTGGTAGCCGGTGTCGGCCAGCGCGGCGAGCAGTTCGACGGCGGCGCAGACTCCGTACGAGCCGTCGAGGTTGCCGCCTGAGGGCTGGCTGTCGATGTGGCTGCCGGTGACCACGGGCGCCTCGCCCTCGTCGGTGCCGGGCCAGCGGAGGAAGAAGTTGCCGGCGGCGTCACGCCACGGGGCAGCACCGAGAGAACGGCACCGCTGGACCACCAACCGCCGGGCGGCGAGGTCTTCGGGCGTGAGCGACTGGCGGTCGAGTCCACCCCCGGACAACCCTCCGTAGGCGGAGAGCTCGGTCACGAACTTCTCGAGCCGTTCGCCGTCCACGGCGCCGGCCACGTCGCGAGCGGCCGTCACCGGTGACCCTCCAGTACCTCGGCGGTCGCGGCAGCCTCTGTCGTCGAGAGGCCATCGAGGCCCGAGCGCAGCCAGTCCTCCGGGAGCGGCCGCTGTGAGACGATCGCGCTCGCCGCTGCCGGTGAGAGCCCCACCGTGGTCATGCACTGGAGCGCCTGGGCCGTTGGGATGGCGTTGAACCACCGGTAACCGGCGCGTCGTCGGGCTACGGGATCGACGGGGCCTAGCACCCGCAACCGCGACAACCCGCCGTCGGGGAAGGCGTCTAGCCGGACCCACTCGACCGCGGTCTCGCTCCGAACCCTCAACACATGACGGGTGTCCGGCTGGATGGGCGTCATGGCGAGCAGCGAAACCCAGTCGTCTTCGTGCGGTGGTCGCGCGGATGGACCGTAGCCCGACAAACTGACCGCCGTCGACGCGTTGTAGCGGAAGTGGCGGGTGTCGACGATCACCTGACGCGGACTGCCGGCGTAGCCAAGCCGGAGCACCACGAAGTCATGGCCGCCCTCCCGCCGGCGGCGGGTCTCCCAGCCCTCACCCATGGTGCGAGCCTCGTCGGGTCGGTTGAGCATCGACGCCGAGGTGTAGAAGCCGTCGCTGCAGGCGAATACGGCGCCACCGTGCTGCTGGCTGGCGAGGTCGACCGTCAGGCCGTCGACCTCGCGGGGGTCCGGGATCATCTCCCCGAGCACCCGGAGCCGGGCGACCCCGCCGTCGGGGAACACCGAGAGCCGAACGTGGGTGAAGCATCCGTTGTCGCCCACCGGGAAGACGTTGTGATGGTCACCCAGCAGCGGCGACCGGGAGACCAGCTCGCACCACTGCACCGAAGGGTCGGAGAGCTCGGCTGGACCCGGGTAGCCCTCGAGGCCGCAAGCCTCGACTGTGCAGGCGGACGGGAAGTTGCCCGTGAAAGAGGTGGTGTCCACGTCTACCGACGAGATTCGGCCCGGGCCGGCGAGCCTGACCATGACCCAGTCGTGACCGGGTTGTCGCCGCCGCCGGGTCTCCCATCCGTCGACGATCTCGCCACGGGGTCCATAGCGTCCGTGCTCGAACGAGGCTGAAGCGGCGTTGAGGAGGTTCTCCTTCTCGCCGAAGGCTTCGTCGGACGCGGCGACAACAGTCGCCCCGAGCAACCGGCTGGCGAGGTCGATCTCGGAAAAGTGGGTCCCGCCAGGAGCCGCCTGCTCCTCCGCCTCCACGATCGCGCCGGGATCAGGGCTCACGTACCGCACCGTCGAGGCGAAGGGCCAGGGAAAGGGGCCAACCGATGATCTCCCTGGGCTCGGGCGGGGCGTAGGTGGAGACCTTGCTGGTCCGAAGGCCCAGGCTGACGAGGGCCTCGGCAAAGCGCACGGCTGCACCGACCCCGTCGATCACGGGCACGCCGAGCTCTTTGGTGATCGCCTCCTCGAGCCCCGCCATGCCCGCGCAGCCGAGGCAGATCACCTCGGCGTGGTCGAGGTCGACTGCCTTGCGGGCTTCCTCGACGATCGAAACGAGCGCTGCATGGGGGTTTCGATCGACCTCGGCGGTGGTCATGTCGTTGGCGCGAACGGACGCACACCTCTGGTCGAGGCCGGCCAGGCGCAGCCGGTCCTCGACGGCGGCCACCGAGCGCCTCAGGGTCGTCACAACCGAGTAGGTCCGCCCGATCATCATCGCCGCGTGGGCGGCGGCCTCGCAGATCTCGACCACGGGCTGCTCGATCAGCTCTTGGAGGCCGTCGCGGCCGTGTTCGCCGAAGCCGGCCATCACGACGGCGTCGTAGGGTTGGTCGTAGGTCACGACCCGGTCCATCACACCGACGGCTGCGAGGTAGCTCTCGAAGTTGCAGTCGACCCCGTCGGCGCCGAAAGCCGGCTGGAGCGGGACGATCTCGGTTCCGGGTGACGCGTGGCGGCGGGCCGAGTCCGCGATCGTCGCCGTCATCGAGGCGCTCGTGTTGACGTTGACCACGAGGAGCCTCATTCCGCCGCTCCCCGTTCCAGCAGCCTCCCTCGCGGCCGAGTCAGATCGACCGACTCGCCCCGCAGCAGCGTCTGCCGGACGACACCCGTCAGGGTGCGCCCGTCATAGGGGGTGCCCGGGTTGCGGTGGTGGAGACGGTGAGGCTCGACCGTGAACGGCTCGTCCGGCGCGAGGATGCACAAGTCGGCGTCTTTTCCGACCTCGATCCCGCCCTTCGACGTGAGGCCGGCGAGGCGGGCCGGCCCTACCGACATCCACGAAGCCAAGTCGGCGAGCGTGAGCCCCCTAGTGCGGGCCTCGGTCCACACGACGGGCAGTGTGATCTGGAGGGAGGCGATGCCGCCCCAGGCGGCGCCGAAGTCGCCGCCCTCGACCTGCTTCATCTCGCGAGAGCACGGCGAGTGATCGGAGACCACGACACCGATGACCCCCTCCCGCAGGCCGGCCCAGAGGACCTCCCGGTTCTCGTGCTCGCGGATCGGGGGCGAGCACTTCATAATGGTTGCGCCATCGGTGATCTCCTCGGCGCACAGAGCAAGGTAGTGCGGGCACGTCTCGGCGGTGACCGGCACGCCCTCGTGCCGAGCAGATCGGATCATCGGCACGGCATCGGAGCTGGAGACGTGACAGACGTGAGCATGACCGCCCGTGCGCCTGGCTGCCTCGATGACCTGCGCCACGGCTAGGTTCTCGAGGCCCCGCGGCCGGGATCGCAGGTAATCGGCGTACCGGGCGCTCCGCATGGCCGGGAGGACTGCAGCAACGTCTTCGCTCTCGGCGTGGACCAGCAAGGGTGACCCGAGCTCGGCCAGCACGGCAAGGGCCCGCTCCATCTCCAGGAGGGTGACAGGGGGAAAGCTCTCCGAGCCCGAGTCGACGAGGAAGCACTTGAACCCGAGCACACCCGCGTCGGACAGGGCGGCCAACTCGCCGAGGTTGCCGGGCACGACTCCGCCCCAGAAACCGACGTCCACGTGGCACTGGCCGTCGGCCGCCTTGCGTTTGACCTCCAGCGCCGCCACGTCGACGGTCGCCGGGATGCTGTCGACCGGCATGTCCACCAGTGTGGTGATGCCGCCGGCCGCGGCCGCCCTCGTAGCAGTGGCGAAGCCCTCCCAGTCCGCGTTGCCCGGCTCGCAAATGTGGACGTGGCTGTCGACGAGGCCCGGCAGGAGCACGACGTCGTCGCCGAGCTCCAGGGTCCGAACGGCGGGTGGCCGCCGTTGGAGCGACTCGAGGGCGACAATGCGGCCGCCGGCGACGGCCACCGCGCAGGGCTGCTCGCCCTCCCCGCTGAGTATCGTCCGGGGAGCGGCGACGACGAGGTCGAAGGGTTCAGACACGACAGACCGACCTCACGTGATCTCGGCATCGAAGTCGATCATCTGCACTACTCGTAGTAGATCTGCGCAAAACGGACCTCCGCATCGTAGTCCGGACCGAACCTGGCCGGTGCAGGCGGGCCTCGTCTCGTGGCCAAGCGACCATCTATCATCTGCCGAGCCGGCGGCGAAGGAGCTCCGAGGAAGATCAGAGCACGTACGGCGAGAGGAGAGCGGCTTTGGGGAGGGCACAGCTGACAATTCTAAACTCCATGGCGTCAACTGATTTCGAGGAAAGCCTGCAGCTCCACCGGGATTGGGGCCTCAGATGGGTAGATCTTCGTGATGAGATTTATGGTAAGTGGGTCGAAGAGCTCGATTTGAAGACTGCCAAGCGAGCAAACACACTGATCGTCAAGCTAGGACTGCAATTATATTGCTTGTCAACCAACGTCTTCGTCGAAGATGTCGCCAACGGTGAAAAGGCATTTCGAGCTCATTTGGACAGTCTGAAGAGAGTTGTAGAGTTGTGCGACGACGTCTTCCGACCGAAGCTGGTGAGATTGAACGCCGCAGACTTTTCGGAGAGGTCCGCCGACGTTAGCTCGATCGCGATCATCAAGGAGAACTATCCCTGGTTTATTGACGTCTATAGGGAAGCCGTTGACCTGCTCCATGATCGTGGGCTCGCCGCGACGATCGAGAACGAGGCCTTCAACTGTTGCTTGTCAAAGCCTCAAGAGTTTGTGGAATTCTTTCAGTGGCTCGACCGTCCAGGTGCGGCGGGACTGACTTGGGATGTCCAGAATCAGTGGTCGTCGGGCGTATTTCCCTCGGTTGACGTTTATCGGCAGCTGAGACCCTTCATGAAGTACTACCACGTGAAGGGAGGACAGACGGAGGAAGGATCGGACAGACTGGCTTGGAATGTCGCGCTGCAGGACGCCTCGTGGCCAGTGGTGGAGATAACGACCGCGGTCGTCGCGGACGGGGTATCTCCGGTAATTTGTCTGAATCCTGCCCAGCACGGCGCTCAGAAGAGCGGGTATGACTATGAGGGAATCGTCTTGAGAGATATCAACTTTCTCCGCTCCGTTCCTGGGATTGAGTGATAGAGCGGCCGCATGATGACCTCACGTGCGGCACCAGGCGACCTCGACGTCGTCGTCATCGGCAACCTCACGATCGACGACGTGGTTCGTCCCAACGGCGAGACGACCATGTCGTCGCCAGGCGGCAACACAATCTATGCAGGGACGGCCGCGCAGCTCTGGGGCCTGCGCGTTGGGCTGGTGGCGAGAGTGGGCGCCGACTTTCCGACTGCGGCGCTCGACCGGCTCACAAATGCCGGGCTCGACACCGGCGGGCTCCGTCCGGTTGAGGGTCCGACCGTCCGCAACTGGGTCATCTACGAGGCGGATGGGCGCCGGACCTGGGTCTACCGCACGGAGCCCGGACGAGCCGTGGAGGTGGCGCCCCGCCCGGAGGACGTGCCGGTGGGGTGGCTCGCACGGGCGGGCGGGGCAACGGTCGTCCACGTGGCGGCGATGCCGATCGCCGCGGCCGGCGCCATCCTCGAGCACGTCCGGGCCGCGGGCGATGGAGCGATCGTCACCCTTGACACCCACGAATCATGGGACGCGCGAGACGAGGTCCTCGCCCTCGCCCGGCAAGTCGACGTGTTCCTGCCCAGTGACGGGGAGCTCGCCGCCCTCCTCGGTTACGACGACCCCGGGAGGGCGTGCGCCGAGCTCTTGGCCGAGGGCGTCCCGGCAGTCGTGGTGAAGTGCGGCTCGAAGGGAGCGGTCGTGGCCCTCCCGGAGGGCGTCACGACCGTGAGGCCGCCCGAGGTCGTCGTGATCGACGCCACGGGAGCGGGCGACACGTTCTGCGGCGGGCTGGCGGCCGGCCTCGCCCTCGGCGAGCCGCTGCTGACTGCGGCCCGGCGAGGCGCGGCCACGGCCGGAGCCGCCCTCGGGGCCAGCGGCTCACTCCGGCTGCTGCGCCGGGCGGCGATCGCCGGGCGGCTGTTCCGCTGTTACGAGGAGGGCCGGACGCCCGGAATCGAGACGCCCAACCCGGCGGGGGACGACAGCGAGGTCATGGAGCGGGAGATCACCACGATCCCCGCCGTGATCCGGGACCGTCTGGGACTGGCAACCCAGGCGGCCTCGACGGTGGAGCGGCTGCGAGACGCAGGGATTCGCCGACTCGTACTGGTCGGATGCGGGGATTCGGGCTTCGCCTGCGAGGCTGCGGCCTTGGCTCTCAACCGCCACTCCGGCCTCGAGGCCCGGTGGGAGCACGCCCTCGACTTCGCTCGATACAGAGTCCGCTACCAGGCGAAGCAGACTGCGGTCGTCGCCCTGTCGTTTTCCGGGAAGACGGGCCGGACCATCGAAGCCGCACGGCAGGCGAGCGCTTTCGGGCATCTAGTGGTTGCTCTCACGGGCGCTCCTGACGGCCCGCTGGCGCAAGCGGCGGACGTCGTGCTGTCGGCTGAGATCCCTACATTCGGCTTCTCGCCGGGCACGAGCACCTACACAGCCATGCTGGTGACCCTCCTGACCCTGGCGGCCGAGCTGGGAGCCGACTCGGATGGCGATGCTGAGGCCCTCAACCGCTACGCCGAAGAGCTGCGACGCCTGCCAGAGCTGGCCGATGAGACCCTGCGTCTGTGCGAGAGCCCGTCGCGGGTCGCAGCCGAACGGCTGGTCGGGGCCCGCATGATCACGTTCCTCGGCGCGGGACCGAACGAGGCAAGCGCCAAGTTTGGATCGGCCAAGCTCTTTGAGGGGGCCCAGCAGATCGCCCTCTCGACCAACGTGGAGGAGTGGGCGCACGAGCAGTACTTCATCACCAGAGCCGGTGAGCCGGTGATCCTGGTGGCACCAGGCGGAGCGGCGTTCGACCGGGCCACGGAGATTCTGTCGGAGCTCAACTACATCGGAGCCGCCCCCATCTTCGTCAGCGACCGGACGCCACCCGGGCCGGCCATGCACTTACCTCTAGCAGTAGGGGTTTCCGAGGAGCTCACGCCGGCGTTGGCGTCGATCCCGCTCAGCCAGATCGGCCTCCACCTCATGCGACTGAACGACAGGCGTAGCTACAACTTCCCTGACGAGGAGGCGGCGCGGGAGCACTACGACACCATCCATCGCGTCACGATCGGCGAACCTGCCTGAGGTGCGGTCGGGCAGACCGGCGGTCACCCCCGGGCGGCGGTCGCGCGCGGTGCGGCAAGGACTTCACGCACCTTCGCTGGGACCTGTTGCGGACTCTCGGCCCCTACGAGGAGGGCGAAGTCGTCGTCACCCGCAATCAGCAACCGGCGGAGCTGCTCTACGAGGCGCGCCCAGCGGCTGCCTACGAGGACGACTCCGTGCGGGCGCGGCTCTGTTTGAGCACTCGCCCAGCCCACTGCCCACTCCGACAAGGTTCCCACGCCGCCCGGCAGTGCGACGAGCACGTCGGCTCGGGCGACGTGATCGAGCCGTTCTCCGTAGGACGCGCACCACGCGAGATCGTCGTGGGCGGGATCCGGAGTCAGGTGCGCCCAAGCCGTCATCGGCAACCCTGTCGCCCTCCCTCCTCGAGACTTCGCGCCTTCCGTCGCGGCTCCCATCAGCCCGCCGTACCCGCCCGTGACGATGCGCCAGCCTGAGTCTGCGATCAAGGCCCCGACCTCGTAAGCCTCTTGCCACTCCGGCGCATCGCGCCCGAGGCGCGCCGAACCGACGACCGCTACGACTATGCCCTCTCGTGAGGTCATGGCTTGCCCCCTCCCCTGTTGCGCGAGCGGAGCCCGGGCGCGATACTGCGTCGGTGTTGCAGTCTGACAGGTTGACCACCTGGGAGCCCAATCTCCCCGCCTCGCTGCCCCTGTCACGCGTCGTTCGGCGCAGCGCCGCCGACGAGGTGCAAGCTCAACTCGTCGCACTCATCGAGTCGGAGCAGGTGCAGGTCAACGACCGACTGCCATCTGAGGCGGAGCTGTCACGCCGCTTCGGTGTGAGCCGGCCTATCGTCCGTGAGGCCCTGGGCCGCCTGCAAGCGCTGGGCCTCACCGAGGCCCAGGCGGGCCGCGGTACCTTCGTGGCGTCCAACGTGACCAAGCTCACGGTCACGTTCGGTCAGTATTCGGCCTCGGACCTCAACGAGGTTCGTCGTTGTCTGGAAGTGCCGGCTGCCAGACTGGCCGCACAACGCCGGACGCCCGAGGATCTTCAACTCCTCGGGTCGATCCTCGAGGCGCAGGAGAATGCCGCCGGCGTGGAGGAGACAGTCGCCACAGACGCCAGGTTCCACTGCACGATTGCCCTGGCGACGGGCAACAAGCTCTTCGTACGGCTGGTGGAGGACCTGCGCGAGATCCTCCAGGAGCAGTCGCTGGCGGTGTCGACGTTGCGCGCCCGCGGCGAGCACGCCGCCAGGGAGCACCGGCGGATCCTTGACGCAATCGTCGAGGGGGAAGGCGAGGCGGCTGGCTCCGCCATGAGCGACCATCTGGACGCGGTAGAGAGGGCCATCCTGCGCGGGCACCACGAGCCGTCCCGGCAGGGAGACGGCGTGCCAGGGCCGGGTACCCGGAAGGACAATCAGAGGGCTGAAAAGCCAGAAGCCAGGCGCCGCCGCCGCACCCGGAATTCCACATAATCACAGCAACGAGAAACGGGGGATAATCGTGAACAACCCATTTGACGCTGAAGGAGAGCCGACACCTGAGGCAGGCGGTCGACAGCTAGACCGCCGAACCTTCCTTCGCTCCGCATTGGTTTCTGGGGCAGCCGTGGCGGCCGGTGGCCTCCTCGATGTTTACGCTGGTGGGGCCGCGGGGGCGTCGTCACCCGCACGAACAAGCAGCTCACCGAAGCCGCGAAGAGGCGGCAATCTGAGGGTCGGACTCACCGGAGGCGGCAGCACCGACACGCTTAACCCGTATTTGGGCGGTCTCACCGCGATAGGCACGGCCCGCAATCAGCAGATATACCAGCCGCTGGTCCAGTTGGCTAGCAATGCACAGCTTCAGTACGTGCTGGCAGAGGAGATCATCCCCAAGGGTTCGACCTCGAAGTGGATAATTCGGCTGAGGAAAGGCGTCACCTTCCACAACGGGAAGCCATTCGGCGCCGACGACGTGATCTCCTTCCTCCAGGCTCAGCTCAATCCGAAGTCACCGCTGACTGGTGGGCTAGTCCTCGCCCCCGTCGAAGCCAAGCACTTGAAGAAGGTCGACAACCTGACCGTCGAAGTCCCCATGAGTATCCCGTTCGGGAGCTTCGTCGAGCAGTTGGCGGCGCTCTGGTGGGTTCTGTACGTCCCGCCGGCTGGGTGGAAGCAAGGCGACAAGCCGATCGGTACGGGTCCGTTCGTTCACAAGAGCTTCACACCCGGTCAACAGAGCGTCTTCGTGCGCAACAAGAACTACTGGAAGTCAGGAGTCCCGTACCTGAGCCAGGTGACGATCGTGGACTTCGCGGACCCCGCCTCCCTCGAGAATGCCCTCACCAGCAACGTCATCGATGCCACGGGCTTCCTCACCGGCACCCAGCGGGCGGAGCTGCGAAACGCTCCGGGAATCGAGACGGTTGTCTCGCAGGCCGGATCCATCCAGCCGTTCACGATGCGAGTGGACAAGGCGCCGTTCAACAACGTCAACGTCCGGCAGGCCTTCAAGTACATCATCAACCGTCCGGAGCTGATATCGACGAGCCTGGACGGCTACGGCTGGCTGGCCCACGACGTCACGTCACCATATGACCCCGACTACGACCACGGGCTCCATCGGGAGCAAGACATTGGCCTGGCCAGGCACCTCCTCAAGAAGGCTGGTTACAACAATGATTTGACGGTCACGCTCTACACCTCGCTCGCGATACAGCAGAGCGCGCCGCTGATGGCAACCGTATTCAAGCAGCAGGCCCTTGCAGCCGGGGTGACCGTCAACATCGACCAGGTGAGCGCGTCCAACTTCTTTGGACCCAACTATTACACCGTGGTGCCCTTCGCGCAGATCTACTACGACTACTCGCCGTACCTTTCCCAGGTGAGTCAGACATTCCTGCCTAACTCACCTTACAGAGAGACCCACTTCAACGACCCGACGTACACCAGCCTCTACTACCAGGCGAACAAGACACAAAGTGCTGCCTTACGGCGAGAGCTCGTGTACGAGATGCAGAAGATCGACTTCAACCAGGGTGGCTACATCGTTCCGTGTTTCGTAGACTCCATCGACGCTTACAAGACGACGCTGAGGGGACACGTAAAGGGGGTCGTCGGTGAGGCAATGGGCAACTTCAACTTCGAGGACTACTACTTCGTCTCCTGAGGCAAGAGGATGGCTCATCGGCTGACCCTGGAAGTTCCGCCCAAATAAGGAAACGGGGAAATCATGGAAACGTGGCTGGACTCGCTTCCGGCAGAAGCCCAACGGGCGGTCGTCGCTTTCTCCGATCCTCACCCACCGGGTTCCAGGGCACGGGCACTCTACGCCGCGACCGCTCTTTACGAGGTGGCCCGAGCCTGGCCGACGAATCAGGCGGGTTTGGAAGGAGCGCTACACGAGCTCGCCGATCGGCTGCTCACGATCGGACAGGGAACCGCGCACCAGCCAGGCGTGAGGAACATGATCACGTTCACGCTGGCCGCGGATTGTACCGGGCCCAGTGACGAAGTAGCCGCGCGACTCCTGTCCCGGCTCGAAGAGGCGAACCGGTCAGCCACGACGGGGTCCACGGCCATGTCTGAGGCCGGGGCGGCTTTGCTCCACGACGGTGATCGGCTGCTGGTCCACGACTTTGCGGACCGTTCTACCCAGGCCGTGGTGACCGCGGCGGCAGAGCAGGGCAAGAGGCTCCACGTGATTGCCACGGCCTGCCGCAGCCGGCGGGCCGACGGGCTTCGCGTTGCGAAGGAAGCGGCGAGGGTTGGGCACCAGGCGACTGTCGTGACCGACGCGGGTGTGGGATGGGTCATGGGTCATTACGGGGTGAAGGCAGCGTTGGTCGGCGCTGACGCTGTGATGAGCGACGGAACTCTGCTGACGACCCCGGGCGCCTTGGTCATCGCCATGGTCGGAAAGGCAAGCGGGGTACCAGTCCACGCTGTGACGGATCTGTGGAAGCTCCTCGACGCGATCGGACCTGAGATTCAGCAAATTAACGAGGAACCCGACCCGGACGGTGTCCCGGAGGCCCTGAGCTGGACGGAACAGGGCTACGGGTTCCTGAATCCACTGGTGGACGTCGTCCCCGGGAAGTATCTCACTAGTTACCTTACAGAGTTCGGCCAGCTCGAGCCTTCTGCTGTCGGCGATGTCGCCCGTACAAAGTACGGGCTCGGGAGTGCCAGCCAGCCTCCAACCGCAAGCACAGCGCATGCCACAAGCCCACTCAAGTAAGGAACTCCTAGTCACCGCAGGGAATTTCTCTCTCGACGACACGCTTAACCCGGATGGCACGTTTTGCGCAGCGCCCGGAGGGGACGCACTCTACTCCGCTATCGGCGCGGCGATCTGGAGATACCCAGTCGCAGTCCTCAGTCGGGTCGGCTCCGACTATCCGGTCGAGCTCATGAACCGAAGCGCCGGCGTAGGGATCGGCATCGACATGATCCGGACGCTCCCAGGACCAACCGTTCATTACCGCATCACCAACGCCAAGTCCGGTGAACGGCTGTATGAGCATCTGACACCTGTGCAACGTCTGCACGAGCTCTCCCCCCAAGGTCCCGACCTCGATGGGGTCCGCTGCGCCGGCTGGGTCCACGTGGCCGCGATGCCCATCGACCTGCAACGCGCCTTGATTACAAGGTGCCGGGCCGAACAGGTTCCGTACTCGCTCGACCCGCACGAGGAGTACATCATCGGGTACGAGAAGCAATTGGGCGACCTGATCAAAGACAGCATCTTCACGCCCAGCGAACTCGAGCTAGCCCTTCTGTTCCCGGATCTTGCGGATGGTCAGCCCCCTCGCGTCGTGGCCCAAAAGGCCGCGAGCAGGCTCCTTGCCATCGGCGCGCGGGCCGTGGCCATCAAGCTCGGCACCAGTGGCTCTTTTGTCGCCAGCTCGAGTTACCAGGCCGCGCTGCCTTCGTTGCCGACCCTGGTCGTCGACTCGACCGGTGCGGGAGATGCGTTCTGCGGAGGCTTCTTGGCCGGCTATCTCAGAACCGGCTCTCTGTTGCTCGGAGCCCTATGCGGGACTGTCTCGGCGGCCCACGTCATCAAGGGATTCGGCGCCTTTCACTCTGAGTTTCCGACACCAGAAACGCTCACGAAGCTGACGACGTATCTCATTCGAGAAGCAGAGACCTCAGACGGAGCCGCGACTTCGTTGCAAACCCATTTCCCGTGGCTCGCGACGCGCAGCCGCACGAGCTCCCTCGCACGGACAGCTGAGTAACCGGTTCCATGAAGAACTCTGACAAAGGAGCGGTAACGAGATGAGCCCCGGGCCAGCTGACGAAGATCTGCGGAAACAACCACCTACGGTCGCCCGCGCCGACTCTTATGACATCGAAGAGACGCCCTGGGGGCGCTTGGTCTGGATGGTCGCCGGCCGCCTGGGAAACTCGGCGACCATGACCGTCGGCCAATGTTACATCGAAGTTGGCAATGCCAACCCCCGTCACTATCATCCCAACTGCGACGAGGTGCTGCATGTACTTCATGGTGAAATCGAGCACAGCCTGAACGACGATACCTTCAGGATGTCTGCCGGAGACACGGTGAGCATCCCCACGGGCACTATCCACAACGCTCGTAACGTGGGCGAAGAGCAGGCCGTCCTTTTTATCGCATTCTCGTCGGCTGACCGACAAACGGTCGGTGAGTAGCAGAGTGTCGGATACCTTCTTTCGCTCGCCACGCCGGTCGAGTCCGCAACTTCGAAGGAACGAGTGACATACCAGCGCGAGTTCCCAATTCGTCTCAACGTGGCTCTGGTCGGCGCGGGCTCACACGCTTACCGCAACCTGCTGCCGGCCATGAGTTTCCTGCCCGTTCGCGTCGCCGCCATTTGCGACATCGATCGGTCGCTGGCGGTAAGCACGGCGGAACAATACGGGGCTCTTCCGTATACGACCACTCAGGATCTCTACAGCAATGAAAGCTTGGATGCAGTCTTCCTCAGCGTTTCCCCGCGCCTTCATCCCGACCTGGCCTGCGAAGCATTCGAGGCAGGCGTACACGTCTTCATGGAGAAACCGCCCGCTATGCGCGCCTCGGGCGTCGAGGAGATGCTGAATCGCCGAGGCGACCGGGTTGCTGTGGTTGGCTTCAAGAAGGCTTTCATGCCTGCTACCGAGAAGGCAGTTGAGTTGTTCTGCGACGGTGGTGCTTATGGCCCAGTCCAAAGCATCGCCGGGATCTACCCTGTGACGATCCCCCTGGACGGCGAGCAAGTGTTGCGAGAGGGAACCAGCACAGATTGGCTAGCGGACGGCTGCCATCCACTTTCTTTTCTCACCACTGTCGGCGGTGTGGTCTCCGCGCTCACCGTGCACCGGGACAGGCAGGAGCGCGGAGTATGCGTACTGGAGTTTGAGAACGGAGCTATCGGCACTCTGCACCTGGCGCAAGACCCTCCGGCGCACCCCCTCGAGGCATATACGGTTTTCGGTCCGACCGCTTATTTGAAAGTGGAGAACTGCACGACGGTCATACTGCAACGAGGCGCAGCTGGCTTTGAATACGGCCGCACGACGAGCTTCATTCAGCCAGGACTTGATGGCGGGGCCCTGGTGTGGCAACCGCAGAACGTACTGAGCACGCTGGAGAATATGGCCCTCTTCACACAGGGAATCTACGCGGAGCTGCGTTACTTCTGCGATTGTGTGCTGGATAGGAGGGCGGCAACGAGGGGTTCGTTGGAGTTCGCCCTCGATCTGATGAGGCTGTATGAAGCGGCGCTGCTCTCTCACGGAGATCGGGTCGTAATTGGTAACGACATCCGGCAACGCTAGGGGATCGCTGTGTTGGTGACTGGGGAACTGGTATGAACACGAGCGGGGAACGCGCCACCGTTGTGCTCCTCGGCACGCTCGACACTAAGGGATTAGAGTACGCGTTCCTCTGCCAGTGTCTAGCGCAGCACGGCGTGGCTGTTGTCGTGGTCGACGTCGGCGTTCATCCACCTGTCGGCTTACAACCCGAGATATCGCGGGAAACCGTCGCCGCTGCGGCCGGTACCACGAGTGATCGGCTCGCCCAGGCGGGAGACCGAGGTGAAGCGGTCGCGGCGATGGCAGAGGGAGCGGAGAAGGTCGTTCTGGAGTTGCACCGCGGCGGGCGTCTCGACGCTGTTCTCGCTCTTGGCGGTTCAGGCGGATCGGCCATAGCCACTCGGGCCATGCGAGCGCTGCCTGTCGGTGTACCGAAACTAATGGTGTCCACCGTGGCTTCGGGTGATACGCGTCCTTACGTCGGGTCGGTCGATCTCACCTTGATGTTCTCCGTCGTCGACATCGCTGGTGTCAACTCCATCTCCGCGAAAATAATGGCCAACGCTGCGGGAGCTATCGCCGGTATGGCCAAGGTCAAGGTCCCGGCACTGCAAAGCAAGCCACTCATCGCGACAACAATGTTCGGGGTCACTACGCCATGTGTCACCCGTTCCCGGGAGCGACTCGAGGAGCTTGGATACGAGGTCCTCGTCTTCCACGCCACCGGTATCGGAGGCCAGGCCATGGAGACGCTGGTCAAAGCTGGGATGATCGTCGGAGTCCTCGACATTACGACCACCGAACTTGCAGATGAGCTCGTGGGTGGCGTGTTCTCTGCTGGTCCGGACAGGCTGCAGGCAGCGTGCGAGTACGGCGTTCCCCAGGTCGTTTCCCTTGGCGCGCTCGACATGGTCAATTTCGGTTCCTGGGACTCCGTGCCTCCGCAGTTCAAGGACCGGAATCTGTACCGGCATAACCCCATGGTGACCCTCATGAGAACCACGCCGGAGGAGTGCAGAGAGCTCGGCCGTCAAATAGGCCGAAAGCTTTCAGCCGCGACCGGACCGACAGCTCTTTATGTGCCGATGAGAGGCACTTCGATGATAAGCGTTGCCGGCCAGCCCTTTCATGATCTCGAGGCCGACCAGGCTCTCGTGGACGGGCTTCGCGAGACACTCGAGCGCACGGTCGAATGTCATTACTCGGACACTCACATCAACGATGAACTCTTGGCCGTTGAGATGGCGGAACGGTTGCACGCGGTGAATCGGAGGAACGTCATGAAGCGTGACGAGTTTCTCAGCAGGCTCCGGGCAAAGGTTGCCTCCGATCAGATGATCGTGGGCGCCGGCAGCGGCATAGGGCTGTCGGCCAAGTGCGCAGAGGCGGCCGGAGTCGACCTGATAATTCTGTACAACAGCGGGCGCTATCGAATGGCGGGAAGGGGTTCGCTTGCGGGTCTGCTCCCATACGGTGACGCCAACGCGATCGTCGTCGAAATGGCTCGGGAAGTCCTTCCCGTTGTCGTGCACACGCCTGTGCTAGCCGGCGTGTGCGGCACCGATCCCTTCAGGCAAATGAGCGTCTTCCTCGAGGAGATCAAGCGATTGGGATTCAGTGGCGTCCAGAACTTCCCTACCGTCGGGCTATTTGATGGGACATTTCGGCAGCATCTAGAGGAGACCGGGCTGGGGTACGCTCACGAGGTCGAGATGGTACGGCTCGCTCACCGTCTGGATCTGGTGACTGCCCCTTACGCCTTCAGCGCGGAGGAGGCCGTGGCGATGGCCGAGGCGGGAGCAGACATAGTCGTCGCGCACATGGGTCTGACGGTTGGTGGGGCGATTGGAGCCTTGACGTCACTCTCCCTGGAAGAGTGTGCCGGTCGAGTTCAAGCGATAAGCGACGCGGCTCACGCAGTTGACCCGCGCATTCTCGTGCTCTGCCACGGTGGGCCGATCGCAGAGCCCGACGATGTCCGATACATCGTCGCAAATACGAGCGACGTCGTCGGCTTCTTCGGAGCGTCCTCGATGGAGCGACTGCCAACGGAAACCAGTATGACCGAGCGTATTCGTCGGTACACGAGCCTTCAGCTGACCGATCAGGAGATTCACTGATGCCTCGGCTTCTCCTTTCTCAGTTCTGCGGACACTCGCGGCAACGGCGTACCGTCCTGTGACCAGCGATACAGCAATTCAGGTCGCCGTGCTCACGCCTGGTGAGACAAGCTCCGCCGCTGAGCAGGCGCGCAATATGGTCCTCGGTGCTGAACTTGCGGTTCGAGAGATCAACGGGGCTGGGGGCGTGGCAGGTCAGCAAATTTGCCTAGCCAGATACGACACAGGCGATATGAGTCCGGCAAGTGTCGCCAACGCTGTGTCACGGTTGCTGCTTGAAGGTCGGACTCACGCTGCGGTGACGGGATACGCGAGCAGGAGCGCCTTCGAGGCGCAGGCTTTTGCGGATGCTCGCATTCCTTACCTGCTGGCCGAACACTCCATCCAGCTACAGCGCCAGATCGCAGCGGACCCTGAGCGATACGCAACGGTATGGGGATTGCTTCCTTCCTACGATCCATACGGTGGGGAGACCGCGAAGAAGCTCACACAACTCAGCCAGACCTTACTTTCGAGATGTCAACGTAGAGCGTTCGTGATCAGCTCCGACAACGACTACTCGAATCACTGCGCTGAGGGTCTCGCCTTAGGGCTAGTGAGCAAGGGCTGGTCTCTTGTCGGCGGCGCGACAGTCGAGTCGGGACAGGTTCCAGACTGGAAGCGAGCCATGCAGAAGGCAAAAGAAGGCGGAGCGGATCTCATCGTGAGCACTGACCACTCGCCCGCCAACGCTGCAGCTCTATCAAGGGCGTTCTCCGGAAGCGAGATCCAGGCTCTGCTCTTTATTCAGTACGGTCCGAAATATCCGGCCTATTTAGGCTTGGCTGGTCCTGCTGCTGATGGAGTCTTCTTCAACGTGCTTGGTGGTCCGATTGATGATCTCCCTCTCACCCAAGCTATACGCAGCCGTTTTCTCGCTGCGCATGGTTTGTACCCCGACCGTTACGGCATAGATGTCTATCAGGCGGTGCACCTATATGCTGATGCAGTATCGGCGCTGGGGTCTGCACGGGATACTGAGGCCGTCGGGCGGCACATTGGGCTGTTGCGACGTGAAATGGCTCAGGGCGTGGTGAGCTTCGATCCAGACACTCACCTGGCTCGTACAGGCGACGATGCGGTCCCGA
Source organism: uncultured Acidimicrobiaceae bacterium (assembly GCA_963703655.1). Lineage (GTDB taxonomy): Bacteria > Actinomycetota > Acidimicrobiia > Acidimicrobiales > Bog-793 > CAVPFA01. The sequence continues at coordinate 842,616 of CAVPFA010000004.1, forward strand.
TGCAGTGGTTTCAATATCACTCAGGAGAGAAGGTGCGCTTTGCTCCCGAAGTGCTCGCGACCGGGAGCTTCGAAACTCCACACTGGCTCGTTCCGAGAGGATGATGGCGTATTCAGGCAGCCCGGGTTTGTTGACCGACTGAAACTAGCCTGTTACGGTGTCAACTTCTGCGGCGTCGAAGAGGGGCGAAGAACACTGATGACCAAACCCAAACTCAAAATTGAATATTGCCATCCCTGCAGCTATCTGGCTCGGACTGTCTGGCAGGTCGAAGAACTGCTGACCGTGCTTGCCAACGACATAGCCAGCGTAGAGCTCGTTCCCGCTGACAAGGGACGGTACCGTGTCACCCTCGGCGATCAGGTCCTGTTTTCCAAGGAGGTTGAAGGCCGCTTCCCAGAACCGGCGGAGCTTCTCGAGGGGGCCTTCGCCGTTCTTGGGCAGAGCAAGCCTTGAACTGAGAGTCGATCTCCCCAGCACGCCCGCAAACCTCTGGCTCTCCGCGTCGTTATGGAGTAGGGCATGACAGCACCGATACGAGTAGGCGTGGTCGGTTGCGGAGAGATCGCACAGATCATGCACCTGAGGTTCCTCGAGGAGTTACCTGAATTCGAGATAATAGCTCTATGCGACGTGTCGGAAACGGTCTTGGCGACCTTGGGGAACAGATACCGGGTGAGCCACCTATTCACAGATTATTCGCGGCTCGTTGAGCTCCAGGATCTCGATGCCGTGGCAGTCTGTACTCCTGACCACGTCGGACCGGTCGAGGCAGCTCTGGCTGCGGGAAAGCACGTATTTTCCGAGAAGCCGCTTGCGTTCGACCCGACAGATGCTCGACGAATCGTGGAGATCGGGAACCGCTCATCACTCGTTGCCATGGTTGGCTACATGCGACTGTTCGACCCCGCGTATGAATATGCGCAAAGCCTTCTTGGCTCTCTCGGAGTCCCCAGGCTGATCGAAGCTCACGATTTCATGGCACGCTACGACAAGCATGCTCCCCTCTTTCCGCTCGTGGCGGCGCAACGTTCGGAGGGAGACAAGGAGGCGTCAGCGAACCTTGTCTACGAGGGAACTCGTGCTGTACTCCAAAGGTCCGTCGGCGAAGATGCGTGCGCCCAGGACCTTTATTGGAATATGTTGATGGGCGCCAGTCATGACGTGTCCCTCTTGCGCGGCGCCTTCGGTCCGCCCACACAGATCCTCTTCGCCGAGTCCGACGCCCCTAACCGCCTTATAGCGTGCCTCGAATACGGACGAAAACTTCGGGCTCTGCTGACCGTCGACACGCTCGCCTCTTATGAGTGGTGGGATCAGCACCTGACTGTCTATGGTGCTGAAGGCACTCTCGCACTCACGTTTGCAAATCCCTACATACCATACGTGCCCACCACGATCACTCAGCGATCTGCGGCTGCGGAGTGCTCGATCGATACCGAGGTTGTGGTGTCGAACGAGCCCCCTTTCCGTCGGGAATGGCGACACTTTGCGGATTGCATACGGACTGGGGCCCCTCCGCGGTCCTCGCTCGAAGGTGCGGCGGAGGATGTCGAAGTCATCGCGGAGCTGGCCCGCGCTGCCGTACGGCGCGGAACGTTCAGCGGGGAAGAGTCACGCTTAAAAGATCGGGACAGTTACGGATAGCCGGTCCCCTGTGCGAACGAAGGGTGATCGCAGCTACAGCGAGAAGGAACCGACATGCCTGAGGGTTCAGGAAGCCCAGCGCTCGGAGTCGAGCTGGTGACGTTCTACGCTCCCAGCTTCTGGGAGGTCGGCGACGACAGGGAACTCCTCGAAATGGCCAAGAGGGAGCCAAAGATTGTCTGGGAGAGGATGCTGGACTCGGCGGCATCGACAGGCGTTGAGGCCCTCGAGCTGTGCTTTCCCCCGGGGGACTGGCGGAGCGCCGTGGCGGCGTACGGCAGTGCCGATCGATTTGCCGCCGCGCTGAGGAGCCATGACCTTCAACTGATTAGCGGCTTCTTTGCTGCTTTTGACGAGTACGAAGGTCCGCTAAGTCCCTCCGATGAGGCGGCTATCACCGAGTCAGCGGTCGACTACGCACGCTTCCTCCAGGCGACGGGCGGACAAACACTAGTCGCGGGGATGCCGGCGTTGAGTCGTGGCTCCTGTGGAAATACGAGGTTTGTCGACCTGGAATACGGTAAGACCCTCGCCGACTTCTTGAACCGGCTGGGAGCGGCTGTGTCGCATGAGGGTATTCAACTGGCTCTTCACACCGAGATTGGGTCAATTTTCTGCGCGCGGAGAGATATCGACCTAATTATGCTGCTTACAGACCCAGAGTACGTGTGGCTCTGCGTGGACACTGGCCAGATCGTGCTGGCTGGCAGCAGTCCGATCGACGTGGTCGATTCTCACTTCGAGAGGCTGATCATCACTCATTGGAAGGATGCGGTCGGGCCGTTGGGTAGGAGCGTTTCGGGGCACGACCCGAAGTTCGCTTCGTACTTCCGTCGAGTAGGAGCTGGTGCGGTCGACTGGTTTGGGTTAGCCCGACGGCTTCGGGACGTAAGGTACGAGGGGTGGATCGTCTTGGAGCTCGACAGAGCCGACGATCCAGTTGCGGAGGTAGTTGCGGCACGCGAGTTCATTGAAAGCTCATTAGCGGCCGTTCGACCGTTTTCGCTGTCTCGGCCTTTATTGAACCGTGTACCGAGCGACCTTCGCTGAGTCCAGTTCCAGACCCAGCCCGGGGCCGCTCGGTGCCCTTAAGAGCCCTTTCTCGGCTTGGGGGTAGCCTTCGAGAAATATTTCGCGCAGGGGATTATCAATAAACATGTACTCCAGCGCTAGAAGCGTCGGTGCGGCGGCGGCAACATGCAGAGCAGCTAGCTGCGAAAGACCGCCCGAGAACCCCGTATGAGGAGCATAAGCAAGGTTGGCTGCGTACGTCAGTGTCCAAATTTGCCGTGCGCCCGTTATCCCTCCGCACCGAGCGACGTCTGGCTGTACGACGTCGATCAGCCGTTCCGTAATCAATGGGGCAAGGGTAAAGATCCCGAAATCAGTTTCGCCGCGCGCAAGGGGCACACTCGTCATTCCATGAAGTCGCCGGTAACCAGCAACATCGTCAGGCGGCACAGGCTCCTCAAACCAACGGATATCCAGACCCTCCATCGCCCTTGCTATCCAAAGGGCCTCCGATGCTTGATAGCTCCCATTGGCATCGACGACGAGCACCAAATCGGACCCGACGGTCTCGCGAATACCCGCCAGAGCTCGGAGGTCAGCGGCGCTGCCGCCATCAGCGGCTGGGCGGCCGATCTTGACCTTGATGCACCCAAATCCTTGCTCCTGCTGTTCTGCGGCTTGCGCGCACATGGTACTGATATCTGAAATGTAGATAGACGACGCGTAACATGGAACAGCAAGGCGACCCGCCCCTGCAAGCAATTGCCACACTGGGCGGTCCTCCGCCTTGCCGAGGAGATCCCAGAGAGCTATGTCGATACCGCTGATGGCCTCCATCACGACGCCTGCAGTGTGGCCCCAGCGCCGTAGTTGATCGACCATTCGAACCCACAAGCCCTCGATGTTCCGGGCATCCTCACCAACGATGACATTAGCCAATAGGTCCTCGACTGCGGCCGCCGTCATGGCAGCACCCCGCCGACTTATGGCCTCGCCGTAACCGACAAGGCCATCATCACCTCGGACCTCGACCAGGACCATACTGAAGCTATCGAAGCGACCGATACCAAAGACGACAGGGTTCTCTGGACTCGCAGCGAGTACCTTTGCCGTAACAGACCTGATCTTCACCCTCTATCCTCCTAGGCAGCGGAGCTCTCCACATTAGGGGCTCGCCGCACGATAATCCGCGCGTTCGCACGAGCTATCGGATTACCGGCTCGACGTTGACGAGGTGACCCTCGATCCCGTCTTGGGCCAGCCCGGCCCTGAACTACCAGTTGCATGACCACGAAAGGTAGTTCGAGGTTGTATCACTCATGGGGCGTGGTCGGTTGGGAAACTGCGCGATCTAAATT
>CAVPFA010000005.1:0-418471 GCA_963703655.1 uncultured Acidimicrobiaceae bacterium
AAGCCACGGGATCGATGCAATGGTTTGTGAACCTGATGGAAGAGTTGGGAATTGAATGCCAGGTTGGTAACCCGGCAGTGATTCGGGCAGCCGAGCCGCGGAAGCAGAAACATGATCGGCGAGATGCAGACTTGATTCTGAAACTGCTGATGGAAGACCGCTTTCCGGCGATCTGGCTGCCTTCGAAAGAGCTGCAGGATCTGCGGGCCTTGGTGCGACACCGTCATCAGTGGGTGCGCATGCGGACGCGGATACAAAATGCGCTGCAGTCGATCGCCTTGGCGAATGGTTTGAGACGAGGCCCGGCCCTGTGGAGCCAAGCAGGCCAACACATGATCGCATCGTTGCCCTTGGCGCCTCATGCCGCTTATCGGCGGAGCGAGTTGCAGGCGATGTACGAGAAGTTCGAAGCGGAGATCGAGAAACTAAACCAGCGAGTGGAGGAGCAAGCGTGCGAACGAGCCGGCGCCCGTCTGCTGATGACCCATCCCGGAGTGGGGCCGGTCACGGCCTTGGCGACCGAGGTGTTCCTGGGTGATCCAGCACGATTCGCTGACAGCAAGGCCCTGGCTAGTTACGTAGGGATGATCCCCAGAGAATACTCCAGCGGAGGAAGGCAGCGGCTCGGTGGCTTGAGTAAACAAGGCAATCCGCTGCTGCGCTTTCTCTGGGGTGAAGCGGGAGCACACGCGGTACGCCGAGATCCGGCGTTGCAGCGTTTTTATCGCCGGAAATTGGTGCAGAAGGGTCTGGGGAAAGCGAGAGTGGCTGTAGCTCGCAAGCTCGGGATTCGGCTGTGGATCATGTTGCGGGATCAGATGGAGTACAAAGAGTTCTGTCGTCGTGGACAGAAGCAGCAGAACAGCGGTGCCGCCTGTGCAGGGAGGCCTGGAACGCGCAATGGTGCGACGAGTCACCGGCCGGTTGATTAGGCAATTTTCGCGAGCCCTAACTGGCCGGCTTCGACTGCATCGTGTCCGCGACCGCCCGGGCCGCGCCGAGGTGAGCATCACGTGCCGCCTGTGCCCGGAGCCACGAGCCGCGATGCCTGTCGGTCCAAAACGCGACACAATTGCGCGATGGGCCATGGTCGACCCCTTACCAGACGGCAGGTCGCGGACTTGGTCGAGGACATCGTGGCGCTGCGGGAAATGCAAGGCCGCGGAATTGCCAGGCTGAAGGCCATGTTCTCAAGACCTGAGACGGGTGGGGTCCCGGCTGCTCACGACGACGGAGAGATCAGGGTTTCCGAGGCGCCGCCGGCGACTCGGCATCGGGGCGCGGAGTAGTCCCGCCCAACGCGACGTCAGAGGGTGCCTCGATGCTTCACCAGGAACAACCGCTCGGCCGCGCTGGCGGCAAGGGCAATTAGAGGCCAACCCCGGCTCAGCTTCAGCCTTGCGGGGTCGGCCTATCTCCGGTGGCCGCATCACAGTGGGCATCCCGCGACCAGTTCCTGTTCACGGCGTCGGCCCGCGATCTCCGGTCGCTGCCTTCGTGTAGGCCTTCAGGTCGAACTCGGGGTTCGCCAGCAGCTCCGGTGTGAGCCGAGCGCGGTAGGGGACGGTCGGCGAAAGCAGCCGGCGTGCTGACAGATGATCGGCTGGCCTGTTGAAGGACTCGGCTCCGAGGAACCGCCTGCCGGCGAAGCAAAGGACAGAGAAGCTCCCGGCATCGCGGTCACCGACCACCACGCATTGGTCGTGATCGCCTGTCAGACCTGCGATCTGGAGCTTGATGTCATACTGATCGCTCCAGAACCAAGGAACATCGACGTAAGGACTCGCCTTGCCTACCAGCCGAGCTGCCACGCAGCGGGCATGGTCGGCCGCATTCTGCACCGATTCCAACCGCAAGGTCCCCTTGGCGAAAGGGCTGGGGTAGCGCGAACAGTCTCCTATCGCGGAGACGCGAGGATCCTCGGTGCGGAGATACTCATCGACGACGATGCCGTCGTCGAGAGCAAGCCCGGACTCCGAGGCGAGGTCAACGTTCGGCACGATTCCGATCGCGAACACCACCAAATCCGAGGGAAACCGGCGTCCGTCGTCGATCTCGACCGCCGTGACACTCCCGCCTTGACTCTTGTGGAGCCGCGAGATCCTGCTGCGGGTGCAGACTCTCACTCCCTTCCGCATATGTTCGCCAGCACAGAATGCGGAGGACTCGGCGGTCAGTACTCGGGACATGAGATCAGGCAACGCCTCCACCACGGTCACCTCGACGCCCAGCGATGCTGCGACGGCACTGAACTCGAGGCCGATGAAGCCGCCTCCGACAACCACCACGGCCTTGACGCTCGTCAAGCGGGCCCGCAGATCCTCGGCGTCCGCCAGCGTCCGCAACGACACGACGCCATCAGCGTCAAGGCCGGGCAGCCTTCTCGCCGACGCGCCCATCGCCAGGACCAGGTGGTCGTATGGAATGGAGTTGCCCGATGCCAGCTCGACCCTCGCGCTCGGGCGATCGACAGCGATCACCCTCTCACCATCCAGGAGATCGACTCGCTGCCTCCTGTAGAAGTCCTCGGAGCCGAACCACAATGACTCGGCTTTGACGGAGCCGGATAGAAATCCCTTCGAAAGGGGCGGACGCTGGTACGGCAGACCGGCCTGGGTGTCGACAAGTACGATCCTGCCTTCGAAACCCGCGTGACGCAGCGCGCTGGCTGTTTGGAAGCCTCCGTGACCGGCCCCGACGATGACCACGCCGCGCTCACCTGCGCTCACGGGGTCTGATCCTCCGGCAGCTGGACCACCATGCTGTCCATTGCCTCGGACATCACAAGCTGACAGCTCAGCCGGCTGTTGAACCTCCGTTCGGAGGCGGTGAACTCCAGCATCTCGTCCTCGTCCGGTTTCATCGGTGGGGTCAGCTCCAAGAAACGCTCTTCGACGTAGACGTGACAAGTGGCGCACATCAAAGAGCCTCCGCACTCCGCGACGATTCCATCGAGGCCTTCCGCTCTCGCCGCTTGCATCACGCTCGTACCCTCGGCGACCTCGAGCTCCTCGCGTGAGCCGTCGTGATGCACATAGATCACTCTGGGCATCTAGAGTCAATCCGGTCGTCCCGTTCCCGGTCTGTCAGCCGTATCCTCCGCGCCTCATCCCTGTGGCGTCCAAGCAAGCGGCAACCTCCTCAAGCCGCGGAAGTTGACCCTCTGAGCCCATTCGTAAGGCGCCGCGAAGTCGTAGTCCGCCATGCGCGGCAGCAGCGTCTCCAGGGCGATCTTCGCTTCCAAGCGAGCCAGAGGACGGCCCAAGCAGGTGTGTATGCCCCCTCCGAAGGAGGCGAGACGCTTGATAGACCGGGTGACGTCGAAACGGTTTCCATCCGGAAACTCCGCCTCGTCGCGGTTCGCCGCGCCATAGATCAGCATCACGCGGGACCCCTCCGCGATCTTCTGGCCGTGCAGCTCCATCTCGCGACGTGATGTCTTGATCAGATGCTGAACCACTGTCTCGTAGCGCAAGATCTCTTCGAGGGCCGCGGGAATTGCCCCAGGATTCTCCAGGAGCGTCGTCCGCTGATCGGGATGCTGGCCGAGCAGCCGCAGCGCGTTGGTGATCACGCCGCTCACCTCTTCGGTACCAGCCGTGAACACGAAGAAGACGGTCCCGACGATTTCCTCGGCAGGCATCGGTTTGCCTTCGACCTCGGCGTTGATCAAGTGACCCAGTAGATCGTCCACGGGCTCGTGGCGGCGTCGCTCCTCAACGATGTCCTTCAGCTCTTTGCGCAGCTCGGTACTCGCTCGTAGACCGGCTTCCGGGATGAACGGCTGCGGCAAGTTGATGATGTCCCGGATGAGCGCCGTTCGGAGGAGCCGGGACAGCATCGGATGCTTGTCGCGCGGGAAGCCAATGATCTCTGCAAAGACGAGATCGGGGAAGGGGATCGCGAACTCTTCTGCGATGTCGGCGTTGCCTCGCTCGATAAAGTTTGCAACGAGGGTCTCGCATTTCTCACGAATCATCGGCTCGAACTGCTTCAGCCCGCTCGGCATGAATGCCGGCTGCAGCGCCTTTCGGATGTGGGAATGGCGCGGAGGGTCATAGCCGAGGAAGAACCCGAGAACCGGTACGCCATCGCCGAACAGGTTGCTCGTGTCGTCGATATCGACACCGTATCTCCCCGTCAAACCCTGCCAGTCGTCCTCAGCAGCCATGACATCTTCGAACCGGCTGAGCGCATAGAAGTCGTTCTTCTCGCTGTAGAAGACCGGCGACTCCTGCCGTAGGCGATCGTAAAGTGGGTAGGGATCCTCATGGGTCGCCAGGGCTGTCGGGTCGAATACCAGATCGCTCGTCACCTCAGGCATCGAGCCGCTCCTTTCCGTGGTGGTGTCGTCTCATTGATCGGGTGGCTGGATGAACTCGATGATGGCTCCATCAGGATCGCGGCTGTACGCCATCGTGCAACCTTCCAGAGCCCCGCCCGGACAGCGCTGCGGCTCCGCCATGAACGTGATTCCGTTGCCTATGAGCTGGTCGTAGACCGCGCCGATATTGTCCACCGTGAGGCAGAAGTGTGTGCTCGCGGGGTCACACGGCCGCACGTACCGAGGTTCTCCGACCGGGTTGTGATACTCCACGAGCTCGACCATCCCGCCACCAGGAGCGGCGAGCCAGGCATTGCTCAGGCGTGCATCTGGCAACCCGACCAGCGTCCTGATGAAGTCACTCTGAAGGTCGTTCCCTCGCCTCAGCAATTCCAGGCCCAAGACCCCCTGGTAGAAGGCGAGCGACTTCTCGATGCTCCGCACGGTTACGCCGACATGGTCTACCCGTTCAATCCTCATCGTGTCCCTTCTTTGCTCTTCGGTCCCAACAACGCGAACTTGTGCTCCTGTTCGGTCGGATCTGTCGTAAGTTCCCGAGCTCCCGAGAACACGACCGGATGTGCCTCGCGACACGACTCGTCGATCGCAAGAGCTATCCGCAATGCCTCCTTCCCGTCCTGGGCGGAGGCCAATGGGTCGCCCTCCCCTCGCAGGCTGGCAACGAACTTTCGCAGGGCAGGTTCGAGGAGCGGGTAAGAGTCGTAGACCCCGAGAGTGGAGGGAGCGCGTGGCTCCTCTGTTGCAGCCAGCTCGTTCGAGTCCTTCCCCCTTTGACTCCAGCGCAGCCGGGAATACGTGTGCGCGGTCCCACTCAACGAGGCTTGCCCCCCGGTGCAATAGAGGTCGAGCCAAGGAGAGATGCCTTGCTCCTCGGTGGCCACTGCTCCGCCCACCACAGAGGCGACCGCGCCACTGGCGAATCTCAGCGTGAAAGCCGCTGACTCGGCCATATTGTCTGCTCCCCCTCGGTGTGAACGCCCGCATTCGGCATAGACGCGGTCGACCTCGCCAAGCAGGGCGCGTAGCAGGTCAATGGTGTGACAGCTGTTCTCTTCGATCGGCCCAACACCCTCGTTCCGCTTCCATACCCAGTGCTCGTCCGGGCGAGGGCCCATGACATAGTCTGCGCTCGCGATTAGTGGGTCGCCGAGCGAGCCGGACACGAGCAGTGAAGCCAGCTTTCGCACCGGCTCGAGCTCACGCATCGGAAAGTCGACTTGAAGGGTGACACCGGCGCGCTCGCACGCCAACATCATGGCGTCGCAATCCGCGAGCGTGGAGGCCATGGGTTTCTCGACGAGCACTGCGACGCCGCGCGAGGCTGCCGCCTCGACGAGGCGGCGGTGTGAGCTAGGCGTTGTGCAGATTGAGACAGCGTCGACCGCCTCGTGCTCGAGCAGGTCGAGGCCCTCGCGGTACGGCGTCGCGCCGTAATGAGCGGCGAAGCCATCCAGGTCTCCACCGACCCTCCTCCCCGAGTGGTCTGCGATAGCGGTGACTCTCACCCCGGGGCATTCGGAGAACGTCCTCACGTGGTACCGGCCGATGCCCAACCCGATCACACCGATTCTCAAGGGGTCCCGATTGGTCGTTATCTCGTCGCCGCGGCCAACTCCCACTTAGGTCACCGTCCTTCGGAATGGATCGATCGCGACATTCTCGACAGGAAAAGCTCGCGGAAGCGGGCCAGGTCGACCTCGACGACGACCTCGACCGTGCCACTCTCCATTCGAGGGGGCTCGCGGTGGAACGCCTGCTTAGGATCCCACGCAACGAGCCTGCCTCTGGTCAACTCCCCGGCAAGCTCGACGTGCACGCTCTTTGTTTCTGTTCGCGCCAGCGAAGGAGCGACGGCCACGGCAGCAGCGAGTGGGTCGTGGAGGGAGCAGCCCTTCTGGTGCCGCGTCGTCTCCACCCATCGGATCCACGGCGCTGCCGCCTGTCCTAGGAGTTGGACGGCTGGATCGGCGGCCAGAAGCACCTCGTTGTCGGCTTCGTCGAAGCAGGTCAGCCTAGTGATGTCGACTGGCACGACGAGGACGGGAGCTCCTGACGTTAGGACGATCTGGGCGGCCTCCGGGTCATAACAGAAATTGAGCTCACTCCAGGGCTCTGCCAGTCCCAAAGCGCCGCCCATCACGACGATCCCGCGGACCAGCCTGACGATCCTCGGCTCGATTCGCAGTGCTAGCGCGATGTTCGTCAACGGCCCCAGGGCCAACAGGGTGAGCTGCTCGGGATGCGCAAGAACGGCGTCGACGATGGCGCTGGCACCCGGAACAGGCGACATCGCCCCGGTCGCAGCCGTCAGGAGCGACGCGGGCCATTTTCCGAGCTCTCCTCCCCGGCGGTCCAGCGTGCGGCGCCAAGGTCCGGGGTCTTCCACCAAGGGGCGTTCAGCTCCACGATGGACTGGGATGGTTTCGTCGCCGTCGGCCTCGAGAAATCCGAGCGCCACCTGGACGCCAGTTTCAACCGCGACATTGCCCGCCACCACGGTGACGGCCACGATCTCGGCTTCGGGGGACCTTCTCAGCCAAGCGAGCGCGAGCCCATCGTCGGGGTCCGCGCCCTGTACGCCTGCTCCGGGATCACAGTCGACAAGGATCAACATGCGGAGAAGAACGTGCTCGCACTACAGAGACGACTCGCCGGCGATGTCGAGGTCCATCCGGTCGAAGTACGCACGCACAGAGATAAACCTCTCTCCATCGACCTCGGCGATGTTGACACCCGAGAACTCTCGGCGGCGGCCCGAGTAGTCGGTGAGCGCGGCACGCCATTCGAGGCAGGCGAGCCGATCATCACCCATGACGCGACGGACCTCGTGCTCGAGCTTCGCGAATGCCTTGAAAGATTCCTCGTAGAAGCGCCGAATCTCCGGTCCCTCCAATCGGACGCCCGGAGCCTCGAAGACGGCGTCGTCGCGGTAGTGAGACATGACGTCCTCGAGGTCTCGCGCCATCTCGGCGTTCCAATAGCTTCTGGAGATGCTCTCTGCCGTTGCCATCCCTCTCCTTCGCCGGATCTCAAAGGTCTGATTCGGCGACGATATCGAGCTCCAACCGGTCGAAGTAGGCACGCAACGAGATGAACCTCTCGCCGTCGACCTCAACAAGGTTGACACCGGAGAACTCCTTGCGCCGTCCAAAGTGATCGGTCATGGCGCCGTGCCACTCGAGACACGCGAGCCTGTCGTCACCGATCACCCGCAAGATCTCGTGCTCGTGTGTGGCGAAGGTCTTGAACGATTCCTCGTAGAAGTGACGAATCTCCGGTCCCTCCAGGCGGATGCCGGGCGCCTCAAAGACCGCATCGTCTCTGTAGTGGGACATCACCCCATCAAGGTCGCGAGCGAGCTCGGCCTTCCAGTAGCTCCGTGCGATGCTCTCTGCGGATGCCATCTCTCATCTCTCCTATCGTAGTTTCCCTTGACTACAACACCCTCTATGCAACTAGCTCCCGTAAGGCCCTTGTCGCCCTCCTATCGCACTGTCCGGATCTTGCTCCGGTCCGTCGTCACCACCACCGCCAGGATCAAGACCACCCCGTAGACGACCTGTTCGAAAGGCGAAGGCAGGCCCAGGAGCGTGACCCCCACGACCAGTACGGACAAGATATACGCCCCGACAAAGGTTCGGCCCATGCCGCCGACACCGCCAGAGATGGCCGTCCCGCCAACCACCACGGCGGTCAGGGCAGGAAGTAGAAGAGGATCTCCGAAGCCGGCGCTACCCGAATTGAAGTTCGCCACCAAGAGCACGCCCCCGAGCCCAGCGCAACCGCCGGAGAGCGCGAAAGCCGTGACGATCGTGCGTCGCGATGGAATACCCGCCAGGATCGCGGCTCGTTCGGAGACGCCGAGCGCGAACACCCGTCTCCCAAAAGGAAGCCAGCGCAGCGAAGCTGCGGTTAGCGCGAGAAGGATGACGCTCAGCAGCACCGAATTGGGAATGCCGAAAACCGAACGATTCCCGCCGAGAACCGTGACCGCACTGGCATTGAAAGGCACGCTCAGCTCATTGCCACTCGAGAGCGATAGCGCCAGTCCGTCGGTGACGAAGAGCCCGGCGATGGTCACAACGAAAGATGGCAGCCGAAAGAACAGGTGGATACAGCCCTGGAGCGCCCCGAAGGCCAAGAACACGAGGAGCACCAATGGGATCGCCGTGGGTCCTACGTGAGGCAGCCACATTGGGAGCAGGACGGAGGCGAGAGAGGCGGCGCCGCCAACCGACAGGTCGATCCTGCCCATGAGGATCAGATAGGTTTCCCCAGCCGCGAACACAAAGAAGGTCGCCGCCTGAGAACTGACATTCTGCAGGGAACTGATTGAGAGGAACGACGGCTTGGTGATCTGCAGAACGATCACCATGACGGCCAGGATGCCTATCGGACCGAGCAGGATGCGACGCGAGAGCCTGGCGATCATTCGTCGGTCTCTACGCGTGCCTTCCGCGTCAAGGTGGGGTTCTGCTTGATGAGCGATCGTCAACCGAACGCCTCCTACACCATCTTTGCCAAGATCGAGGCTTGGTCCGGCTTGTCGCCGGACGGAGCCGCAAAGGTCGCGGTTATCCTGCCATCCTTCATAACCACGACGTTATGACAAAGTGCGACTGTCTCGTCTATTGAGTCCGATATGAGGAGGATCGCCATACCTGCGGCAGCACTCTCGCGGATGACTCGGTACACCTCCTGCTTGGCACCGACATCGAGTCCTCGGGTTGGCTGGTCGAGCAGCAGCACGCGTAATCCTGGACCGAGCATCCAGCGAGCAAACACCACCTTCTGCTGGTTGCCCCCGCTGAGGGTTGCCATGAGCGAGCTGAGAGAGGCCGCCTTGATCTTCAAGCGCTGAACCCATCGGAGCGCCAGCCGCTTCTCTGTCTCGCGGTTGATGACGGGTCCGCGACATATCTCCCGGAGATGAGCAATGGTCATGTTCTCTCGAACGTCCATCTCCATCAAGGCAGCGTCTGCTGTCCTCTCGGCCGGCACGTATCCCAGCCCTTGCTGGACCGCCTCGCGGGTGAGCGAAGGCGGACGCGACTACCCTCGAGCAGGACCCACCCGTCATCGATGCGCTCGGCACCGAACAGCGCTCGCATGAGTTTCTCCCGGCCCGAACCCTCGACCCCGCAGATCCCGAGCACTTCGCCCGCGTGAAGCGTGAACGACACGGCGGAGAAAGAGCCTGCGGAAGTCAGCGAGTTTGCCTCGAGCCTGGCAACGGGGTTCTTCAATGCGACCTGAGAGTTGACGTCGTAGTAGTCCGCACTTTGTTCCTGACCCGTCATGAGCGAGAAGAACTCGCCTACTTCCCAGTCACCCCGAGTCCGTTCGGCCACACTCCGCCCGTCCCGCAGCACGTAAACACGGTCCGCGATCGCAAGTACCTCCTCCAGCCGATGCGAGACAAATATCACGGACGAACGCTCCCTGAGCCGCTCGACCTCCCGGAAGAGTCGTTTGATCTCGCGCTGGCTCAGAGTCGACGTCGGCTCGTCGAGCAACAAGATGACGTCGGAGTCGCGCGCCGTGACCTCGCACATCAGCGCCTTAGCCAGCTCGACGGTTTGCCGTTCGCCTTGACTGAGTCTCTCGACCGGGGTCCTGACAGAGATGTCGGCATCCAGCCGCTCGAGCTGTGCCGCAGCCGTCCTGCGGATCGCGCCCCACGGGTAGAGGCCTCGAAGCCTGGAACAGGAGCCCTCCGCACCAAGAGCAATGTTCTCCGCCACTGTCAAGCCTGGCAGCAAGGACTGCTCCTGATACACCATCGCGATCCCAGCCGCCCGAGCTGCCCTGAGATCTCCAGCCACCAACGAACGGCCACGGAGCACGACAGTTCCACTGTCGGGCCGGACGAGGCCGGCGATGATCTTCAATAGCGTCGTCTTCCCCGACCCGTTCTGGCCTACGAGGCCCAACACCTCATGGCGTCTCAAAGATAGATCCACGTCATCGAGCGCGAGCACTCCGGGGTAGCGCTTCGTCAGGCCCCGTACCTCTAACAATGGAGCCGCGTCCGTCACATCAGGCGTTGAAATATCGCGCTCGGGGGTGCTGGGCACCTCGCATTGTACGATCCGCTGCTGAATGGCGGAGCGTCACTTCACGATCTCCCGGTTGCGCCTCGTGGTCTGCCATGCGCCTGCCGCCAAGGCGACGATGATCAGCCCCCCCGAGACGAGTTCTTGATCGAATGAGGGAACGCCGGACAGAACCATCCCGTCTGCCAAGACCCCCAGCGTCAGCACTCCCAGTCCACTGTAGAGGACCCCTCCCTTGCCCCCAGCAAGGGAGGTACCGCCGATCACAAGGGCGGTGATCACACTGAATAACGTGTTACCCGAAGTCGAGGCGGTATTTGAGGAAACACCTCCGTATTGAGTGACGGACATGAAGCCCGCGAATCCGAACAACGTCCCCGCCAGGCCGAATACGGCGATCTTGATCCGGCTCACGCGAATTCCGGCCGCACGGGACAGAGTGTCGTTGATACCGATCGCCACCGCGCGTCGACCGAAGGTCGTGAACCGTTGGACCAAGTAGCCGAGGAGGACGACGGCGATAGCGATAAGCGCGAGCGAGGAGAGGCCAGCCTTGTTCTCCACCACCAGCGCGTTGATTCCCGGAGAGGTGATGTTCACCCCCGCCTGCGCAAAATGGATCGCGATGAAGGCCTCGAGACCTAGGCCCACATACCAGAGCCCGAGCGAGCTGGCAAACGACGGCACTCGCCCCGCTGTGTTGAGCACGCCGTTGACGATTCCGAACAGGGTTCCAGCAAGACAGCCGATGACAATCCCGAGAACTCCGAGGTTGAGCGAATTGGCGGTGTTTTGCACCAGCAGCGCAACCAGGAGCGAACTGATGGCCATGACACCTTCGAGGGAGAGGTCTATGCCTCCGGCCAGAACTACAAACGTCTCCCCCACCGCGGCCACTGCCAGCACGGCGTTCTGATTGACAATGCCCTCGAGGTTGTTTGTGCGCAAAAAAGCTGAGTTCAGCGCGGTGAAGATGACACACAGAACCAGCAGGGGAAGGACCAGGACAACGGGCCGCGGCAGGTTCACTGTCCACAGCGCAGCACTGCGCAACTTCCGCCTCGCCGAGGTGTGGCGCGAGTCGATCTCGAGGCGCGGATCTGGCCGCGTCACGGTCTCGCTCTTAGCGTCGCCCATGGGCCCTGGCCACTTCCCCTGCTCTCCTGCAAGCAATTCTTTTCTGCTCACCAGCCTGTCACACCGTCCCGTTTGGTAGTCATGCCGCCGAAATTAGGCGACTGCGCCTCGGGTCCTGCTGCGGTCGTCTTCGCCTCAGGGCGCCAAGCCCCTTCACGGCGGCGACTACCAGGCGACCCGCCCGGGAAGTTGTTCCTTCTGAGCCAGAGCGACTTCCTAGGTCGTGACGGGGCTCTGAGCCAGCGACCAGAGGTTGTTGAAGTTATAACTCTTCGGGTTGGGGAAATTGTGAAGGTACTTCGCCGTGTTCGCCTTCGTGATGATGTAGAAAGGCCCATTAAAGGCCCGGTGGAAATGGGACAGCCTGCTCGGATTAATCTGTCCGGTGGCCGCCTTGTAGGCGAGGCCAGCACCTACCACGCCTTGCCAGAAGCTGTCGAAGAGAGCAGTGGCGACCCAGTTGCCTTGTGCAACGTTCTGCACCCCCGCGGGAGTACCGTCCGCACCGGTGATGTGCACCTGCTTGCTGCCAGCGCGCGGGCCCAATCTGCCGACGGCGGAGACAGCCTCCTGAATACCGAGCGCCATCTCGTCGTTTGCAGAGCAGATGGCCTTCACCGAGGTTCCGTAGCGGCTGAGCCAGGTCTGGGCAAGGTCGAATGCCGTCTGCTCGTCCCAGTTGCCTGCATCGACTGCAAGGAGCTTCAGCCCAGGGTGCGCCTTCAAGGCTGCCTGCACACCCGCCCAGTGCTGTTGGGCGTTGGTGGTCGTCATCAGCCCTTGGACGTAACAGATGCCACCCTTGCCTCCGAGCGCCTTTGCCACCTCGGAGATGAGCTTCACCTCGGCGCCGTAACTATCGAACTGAATATGGGCGACCCACTGCGGACCGATCTGCCAGGGAAAGACCTTAGGCGGCTTGTTCCACTGTGTAACGAAATATCCCTTCTTGGCCAATAGGTGCGAGATCGTGAGGGCGGATTCCTCTGTGTTGTCCCATGCGTTGAGCGCCAGGAGCTGCTTCGGCAGCAGGCTGCTGACTGCTCCGGCGATAACGCTCTCCTCAGTCGTCGAGCTGTTGCTGTAGATCAGCGGCTCCGCCTTCTGGTGTCCGAACAACTGCGCTCCGTACTGAACCCCATCGTTGATTCGGAAGAAGTTCTGCTCATCCAAGTCACGGTAAAGACCAGCAACCTGCACGAGTTTTGATGTGCCAGGACCCGCCGCTGGCCTCGCGGCTGGGGACTGAAGTCGGTCGAAACCACCAAGACGCTGAGCAGACACACCTGCGACAGCAAGTGCTCCCACGCCCTTCAAGAAGGAACGCCTGGTCACACCGTCCCCTTGTTCCGATTCCACCTCGGTCGACGACACAAGACTTCTCCGCTTGTCCATCTGAACCCCCCTTTTGTGTAAGTTGTACCCTTTTGTAAGTTGTGGATGGGACTTTGAGCTACTGGGAGCGGCACGCTCTAGCGACGCGAACGCCTTTCCTGCTATACGTTCTTAATCATCAGACCGAGGTCGATCGGGAGCACTTGCCCCGTGATATGACGAGAATCGTCAGTGACAAGGAACAGCACGGCCTTGCTGACATCGGTCACGTCATTCCATGGTTTAGGCATTGCGTTCAGACTCGTGAAGGCGGGAATGTACTCGTCCTCAGAGGCGTCTGGGTTGCCCGTGAAGGCTTCGTAAACTACCGAGTTGCGAACGAGAGGCGAGTCGACCGTTGCCGGTGCAACCGCGTTGACCCGAATTTTGTGTGGAATCAATTCCGCCGCAAGGGCTTGAGTGATACCTACGACGCCATGCTTCGAGGCGACGTAGTGGATTTGGTTCGTGTAGGGCTTCAGGGCCGCTGAGGAAGCCGTGAGAACGATCGTCCCTCCTTGACCACGCTCGATCATCGAGGGCAACGCCGCACGACAGGTCTTCCACACGCCCGTGAGGTTTACAGCGATGAGCTCCTCCCATGTGGCGTCATCCATGAGATGTCCCGGCGCGAACGACAGCACGCCCGCGTTTCCGAGGACAATGTCGATGTGCCCGAACTTCTTGAGTCCCTCCTTGACGACGCGATCCAGCGCATCGGTGTCGCGGACGTCCGCCTCCAACGCGACCACCCCCCGCCCAGTCTTCTCGACTAGCGCCGCGGTCTCCTCCAGGTCCGCGGGCGTGCTCATGGGTACCTTGATGGTTGGGAGCTGTTTGCAGACGTCAAAGACAATGATGTCGGCACCCTCATCGGCAAGCATCAGGGCATGCGATCTCCCCTGACCTCGAGCTCCTCCGCTGATGAGTGCGACTTGCCCTTCTAGTCTTCCCATGCTCCCCCTTGGTCGGCTCGGGAGGTTATCGGCAGAAGAGCCGAGCCGTCGGATCTTGTGCTGACCGCGCAGGCTGTCGCCGACAGAGTTCGCCACCCCGGCAACCCCTCCACCGCCATCGCCAGACCGTAAACGTTTTCACGGCGCGGGTCAGCGTACCACTTGCGCTGGAGCTGTCAAGCGCGGAATATGGGACCGGTGACTGGGCGAGACGTGTTGACGACGACGAGGTATTCTTCGGAATCGATGTCGACGATTCGACCGCGTCTGAGTGACGTCGCTGCTCTGGCAGGCGTCTCATTGGCGACTGCGTCGCGGGCCTTGACTGGCTCCGGAGGAGCGACGGAGACCGTGGCGGCCGTTCTGGCTGCCAGCAAGCGCCTCGGGTACCGACCAGATCCCGTAGCGCGAGCGATGCGCACCAATTCCACGGGCCTCGCCGCCATCGTCGTCCCGGGCGTTGCCAACCCCTTCTTCGCAGAGCTCGTGGAGGCGCTGGAGAACGCTCTGCGCTCCTTCAGCCTCGAGCTGATTCTCGCCGATTCGTGTGGATCGGTCCAGGAGGAAGCACATCGCTTGGACACGGTTGTGGATCGCAAAGTCGATGGCCTCATCGTCATTCCCATCGACCACCATGCCAGCACTGCAGCCCTCCGGAGGATCGCGCGCGCTGTTCCTATGGTGCAGATCGATCGCCACGTCGACGGCTTGGCCGGTGACTTTGTCGGCGTTGACAACGCCGTCGGTATCCGCGCCGCCCTGGAACACTTGGCCGCACAGGGCTGTCACGACGTAGCGTTTGTCTCCGACGCTGCCACGAGCTCGACCGGTCGCAGCCGGCTCGGGGCCTTCCAGGCGGGCGTGCAGAAGGTGCAGGGTCTGTCGGCCAGGACGCCGCTGCTCGGCACGTTTTCGATGGATTTCGGTCGCCAAGCCGTTCGGCAGCTCGCCCGGCGAAGACCACAGCCCGATGCGATCGTGTGCGGCGACGACCTGATCGCATTGGGGGTGATCCTGGAATTGCGCCGGCGCAAGGTCGCCGTGCCACAGCAGGTAATGGTGACTGGTTTCGACGGGATCCTGTTCACGGAGCTGTGCGAACCACCGCTCACGACCCTCCTACAACCTTTGGAAGCGATGGCGGCCGAGGCGGCGCGTCTCCTCGACGCGCGCATGCGCGGCGACGCCTCCCCACCGCAAAGGAGCGAGATCGCCCCGACGCTCGTCGTGCGACGCTCCTCGCGAAGGGACGATACGGAGTGAGCAACATTGTCGTGGTCGGCAGCCTCAACACCGACGTCGCTATCGCGGTCGACCACCTTCCCGGGCGCGGCGAGACCGTCGTCACGATCGGCCCGACGTCCATCGGCTTCGGCGGCAAGGGAGGGAACCAGGCAAGCGCTGCGGCCTCGCTCGGGGCGCAAGTCTGCATGATCGGCAGAGTGGGCGACGATGACGCGGGGAGCACGT
Source organism: uncultured Acidimicrobiaceae bacterium (assembly GCA_963703655.1). GTDB lineage: Bacteria > Actinomycetota > Acidimicrobiia > Acidimicrobiales > Bog-793 > CAVPFA01. Next base: position 15,339 of record CAVPFA010000005.1, read on the forward strand.
TGCGCGACGACCTCCTCCGCCAAGGAATCGACGTCTCGTGCGTCCTCTCGACACCCGGCGCTCGGACGGGTAGTGCCACGATCGCTGTGGATCGCAATGGCGACAACATCATTCTCGTCGACATTGGCGCCAACGCGCTGCTCAGACCCGCTGACATAGGGAGTCCGCTCGTCGCCGCGGCGGCCGCGGTCCTTGTGCAGCTCGAAATCCCGATGGCGACGGCACTCGCTGCCCTGCGCAGCACATCGGGTCTTGCCGTTCTGAATCCCGCCCCCGCAACCGCACTCCCCGATGAAGTGTTCGCAGAGACCGATGTCTTGGTGCCCAACTGCAACGAACTGGCCTTGCTCACCGGCGCGCCGCCACCGCGCGATCCTGACGAGACGCTGGCCCTCGTCGAGAAGCTGCCCTCCGACCTGAACGTCGTCGTGACGCTGGGAGCCGATGGTGCCCTCGTCGTCGACCGGAGAGGTCATCGAGTCACTCATCTTTGGCCGCCGCCTGTCGACACCGTTGACACGACGGGGGCGGGCGACATCTTCTGCGCGACGCTCGTCGTCGCTCTCACCGAAGGAATGACGCTGGTGGAGGCTGCGACCCAGGCCGTGGCGGCAGCTTCGCTGTCGACCACCGCGTTCGGCGCGCGCGGCTACATCCCTACGCGAGCTCAAGCCGAGCCGCTGCGTACCTCGGTGCACGCCCGCGCCATGTCCAACTATTCTGAGCGGAATAACGATGCCTTGGCGTGACGCTCACCTCCGGCAACCGGTGGTAGCGGATCGTTAGGCCAGCTGCCACTCCCTCGAGATTTTGGCGTGCCGGCTCAGCATCTCCTCCAACCCGGGAGCCACAAGCTCACCGCCGCGGACGATGACCTTGCCACCCACCACTGTGTGTCGGGCGCGGACCGGCCCGCATCTGAGCCACGCCTCCACGAGATCAGTATGGGCTCCAGCGAATGCAACGCCGTCGATCGGCCACACGACGAGGTCGGCCGCAGTGCCCTCCACCAGCTGTCCGATCTCCCCGGTCCTGCCCAAGCAGGCCGCCGAGCCCACCGTCGCCATCCGAAGTACGTCGCGCGCGCCCATGGCGGAGGGCCCGGACCGCAGCCGACCGAGGAGCAGCGCGGTGCGCGCTTCGAGCCAGAGTGAAGCGTGATCGGTAGATGCTGATCCGTCGCAGCCGAGCCCGACGGTTACTCCGTGGTCTTGCAGCTCCCGCACGGGTGCCGCCGCGCCCGCGATCAGCATGTTCGAGCTGGGGCAATGAGCCACCGCCGTTGCTCCCCGGCCGAGGGTTTCCATCTCGTCGTCGTCCGCGAAGATGCAGTGCGCCACCCAGGCTCGCCCGCTGTTCCATCCGAGGTTCTCGAAATGCTGAACTGGACGGCACCCGAAGGTGCGAAGACAGAACTCGGTCTCGTCACGGTCCTCGGCGAGGTGCGTGTGCAATCTGACGTCATGGCGGTCCGCGAGAATCGCGCTTTCGTGCATGAGGCGCGGCGTGACGCTGAACGGCGAGCAGGGACCTAGCGCCACCCGACACATTGCCCCGGGGCTCCGATCATGGTAGCGAGCGATGAGCCGCTCGGAATCGGCGAGGATCTCGTCGTCGTCCTGCACAGCGCACTTCGGGAGGAAGCCCCCCTCTTCCTCCGAGAGGCTCATTGAACCTCGGGTGGGGTGAAAGCGCATGCCGACCTCGGCAGCGGCCGAAATCTCCGCATCGATGAGACCCGGGTTGGGGTGCAAATAGAGATGATCGCTCGTAGTCGTGCAGCCTCCGAAGGCGAGCTCGGCCAAACCTATCCAGGCGGATACGTAAGACGCCTCCTCATCAAGCCGGCTCCACAATGGATACAGAGTCGTGAGCCACTGGAATAGGCCCCCGCCGAGTGCCGGTGCGTATGAGCGGGTGAGGTTCTGGAAGATGTGGTGGTGCGTATTGATAAGCCCCGGAGTCACGACCCCGCCGCGTGCGGAAAGCACCTCCGAAGCCATGGGCTCGCTACCCGCGCTCCCCGTGCCCGCCACCACGCCGCTGCGAATCGCGACCCAGCCGCCGGGGATCTCGTCACCCGTCATTGTGACAACGAGCTCGGCGTCACGCACCAAGAGGTCGACCGGCTGAACGGGGCTCGTCATATGCCCCAGTTCGGCCAGAGGTGCGACTTGGGGGCGAGCGCACCTGCCAGCTCCTGTGCCGTGGCAAGGATCCGTTCCTCGTCGAGCACGGTCACTTTCCGCGCCCGCATCAACCAGCGACCAGCGCACATGACTGAGTGGATGTTCTCGCTCTTCATGGACGTCACGAGGGCGGATACGGCATCGTGCAGGGGTGTCATGTTCGCCGTCCGCGGATCGACGAGCACGAGGTCGGCAGACTTTCCCACCTCAATCGACCCAATCTCCTGATCCCATCCAAGCGCTCGAGCCCCGTCGAGCGTCGCCATCTGGAGCACCTGACGGGCAGGAAGCACCGTGGGATCCCGGCGCACAGCTTTTTGGAGCAGAGGGGCGAGATACATCTCGTCAACAAGGCTCATCCGATTGTTCGTCGGCGCGCCGTCTGTACCGAGGCCTACGATCACACCTCTTTCCAGCATGTCAGCAATTCTCGGGATCCCGAGAATCCTCATGGCCGATGCCGCGTTGTGCGACACCGGTGTCTCGGTGGTTGCCAACAGGTCGAGCTCCTCGTCTTCCAGGAAGACCGAGTGGATCGCCAGGAACCCCGGCCCTAGCACGCCTAACTTGTGCAGGTGGCGAAGGACAGTCGTGCCGCGGGTGGCTACCGCGTGCTCGATTTCCTCGGGGACCTCGGCGACATGCATCTGGACCAGTGTGCCGTGGCGTCGAGCCCGCTCCGCGCTTTCCATGATCAGCTCGTCAGAGCAATTGAAAATCGTTCGAAGGGTGTAGGAGACCCGCAATCGCCCGCCCGCTGAGCCGTGCCATCGCTCGACCAACTCGTCCTGTGCCTCCAGGCAGGTTCCGGTCGACTCTCGCAGACCTTGAGGAAGCCCATCCCCCTCGTCCATTGAGCTCCGTCCGAGCAGCGCCCGCATCCCGGATGCCTCGAGCGCGGATGCCATGGCATCGACGTGCTGGCCGGCGGGCTCAGCGAGGGTGGTTACCCCGCTCCGAATCTGTTCCAGCGCACAGGCAAAGGTGCTGATCTCCACGTCGAGAGGCGACAGTGCCGCCTCGTAGGGCCAGATCCGGTCCCTCAGCCAAGTCAGCAGGTCGACGTCGTCGCCGAGCCCCCTCGCGAGTTGCTGGCTCGTGTGGCAGTGGGTGTTCACCAGTCCCGGAATTAAGAGCATTCCCGACGCGTCCACTGACTCACGAGTGCCGGCGCTGGTGGGTTCGATGCCAACGTGGGTGATTCGGCCACCAGCCACCTCGACCCACCCGTTCACAAGCTCGGCCCCTGCCGCCGTGTAGACCAGCGCCGCCTTGATCCTGGTGTCCACCATGGGCGCGTTAGTCACGTTTGAGCCCTTCAGAACGAGGGCGGCGTCGCGATGACGAGGAAGCCGGCCTCGACCTCGCCGAGAACCTCCCATCGGTGCGGAAGCGACGCCGGGTAGTACAGGCAGTCGCCCGGGCCTAGTACCTCGGTCCGCAAGCCCTGCAGGTCGACTAGGAGCTGACCGGCGAGGATGAAGAGCATCTCCTCCCCATGGTGTTCGACGAAATCACCTGACACCGAACCGGGCGCGGCTCGCACCTCGCACGGCTCCATCTGCCGGCGACCACGGACGAGGAACCGCTCCAGCATGTCCCCGGGGACTTCGGATCGGTCGTAAAGACGGCCTTCCCCCACGCGGACCAAGCTCACAAGGTCTGGCTCATCGCCGGGCAGCAAGGTCTGTGCGCTCACCCCGAGCGCCTCGGCTATGCGGTGAAGGGTCAGCAGGCTCGGCATCGACCGACCCTTCTCGAGCTGACTCAAGAAGGCCTGAGTGACACCGGAACGAACGCCCAGCTCGACCAGCGTTAGCCCGGCTCGCTTGCGGGCGGCGCGCACGGCCAAGCCGACCGCCATCGCCAGCTCCTCTGACGCGATGCCGTCGTTCGGAGCCGGTCGCCGGTCTGATCTGCTCGCGGGCGTTCTTTCGAGATGACGGGCCGCGCCATTCGATCGCCCCGGTTCGGCACGGCTAGTGGCGAGACCTTCACGCCGTGGGCGCGCGACGCCCCGAGTCATCCGATGACAACCGAGCCGCTGTCAGCGACCGCCGGCGAGTTCGGGGCCGGCGTTGCAACGGGCGTCGTGTGGAGCTCCTTCGCGAGCGTTCGCCGAGCAAGCACGTAATAGAGAACACCGCTGACGACCAAGCCCGCAAGAGCGCTGAAGTCAGCGTCATCGGCGGCCTTCGACAGCGGACCGACGAATAGGGTCGTGTTGATGAACAAGCCCGCTGCGGCCATGCCTCCGATGAGGGCGGCAAATCCAGGTATGGACATCCCTCGCGTGCCCCAGTAGATGCTGTGCTCATGGCTGAAAAGCGAGCGTATGTCGTAACGGCCACGCCGCATCGCCCAGTCGACAAGGAAAACCGCCGTCCAGGGCGCTACCCAGATGATCGTGCAGAGCAGAAACTCCGACAGGAAGGTATTGAACGAATTGGAGAAGATGATGATGAACAAAAGGACGAGACAGATCGTGAGATCGATCAGCGTGCACTTCCACCTCTGAAGGGGAACTCCAATGGCTTGCAAGGTAAGGCCTGAGGAGTACAGGTTCAGGGTGTTGAGGGCAAAGAGCTGCACGATTACAAAGAGCAGGTAAGGAGTCACCAGCCAACCGGGCAGCGCCGTAGGGAACCCGCTGACAACGTTGCTCGCCGTCGGTACGATCGACGACACCAGATAGCCCACGATCTCGAGCAAGACGACGGGAACGAGTGCCCCGGCGGTGACCCAAAGGACGATGGCAGGCTTGCTCGTGCTCTTGGGGAGATAGCGCGAATAGTCGCTTGCCTCGTTTATGTAGCCGAGGCCTCCTGCTATCAGGATGAAGGAGAACGCACTAGAGAGCCCGATCCACGACGCGTGGGCGTGGATTGTGCTCAGGTGCACCTTCGGCAGAACGACGATCGTAAGTATTACCGACAGTACGACGAAGGCATAGCTGAGCCAGCGCATGCTCGTCATCACCATGGCGTGGCCATAGAGGGGCAACGGGAGGTCAATGATGCAAACGGCGATGATCAAGACCACTTTCAACCATGTCGAACTCCCAAGTCCGGCCTTGGAGAGCAGAGCGAGCGCAGCCAGCACGATGATGGCAAGGTTGAGCGCCTCGTAACCGACGAGAGTGATCCAGTTGAACACGCTCACGCCGCGAGCACCGTTCGGACCGAACGCCGCCCTAGATATGACGAACGAGGACGTGCCCGTCTCTGGCCCTTGCAGGCTCGCCAAGCCGAGGACGACCCACGAGATCACATTGCCGACAATGATGACCACGACCGCCTGCCCGAACGACACTCCGAAGAAAAACAAGATCGCGCCGAAGAGGAGGTTGTTCACACTCCAAAGTGCACCGGACCACATCCAAAAGAGCCTCACGGGTTTCCCGTGCCGGTCCGCGTCGGGGATGTGGTCTATTCCCCGCTGCTCCACCACAAGTGGCGCATACGCCTCCACGTCACCGGTGGTCAGGCTGATCTCGTCCACTGGAGCTCCCCTTTCACCTTTACTAATTGTTGCCGAGCCGAGAACACAACTCCTCCGCGAGACCCGCGATCTCCGCCCGATCGTCAGGTCGTGTAGCGCCTGCCAAGTCCGAGGTCGGTGAGCGCTTTCCGGTAGGCAAGCGTCATCCGGTCCGCGCGCACGTGCAGTTCCGCTGACAGGTCGAGAGGCAATTCCTCCGGTCGCTGGCGTTCAACGATCACCCGGTCCTCGGCCAGGATGGCTAGATCCCAGGCCAAGAGCTCCTCGTCGCTCTTGTGATGGTCGTAGTTCCGCGATACGAACAAGAAGACACGGTCTGACTTCGCCGAGACCGGCGCCGCAGTGATGAAGACCACGTCGCGCTGCTCACCGGGATACTCGATGACGAGCCGAGCACTAAAAGGCAGGGTCAGCTCGTAGTGCATGGTCCGGTGGATTGTCTCGCCTCCGCTCAGCGGCGACACACCGGGATTCGACGCCATGTAGATGAAGTCGTACTTGAAGCCATAGGGTGTGCGTTCTACTTCCACCTCGGGGACGTTGGCCCAGTCCCGATTGCCGAAGGTTCCCGCGTGGACGAAGGAGAAGTGGCTGACATCGAGAAAATTCTCGACCTGTCGGCCGGCCGAGATCGCCCAATCCTGCGCGTCGGGACGCACAGTTCGGTAGCTCGGGTCCTCGACCTCAGGCCAGTCCGGGACCGGTACCAATGCCTCGTCAGCCAGAAGTGCCCAGACAATTCCGTAACGCTCCAACGCACGACAAGTCATGAGACGGGCCTTGGGAGGGATTGGGTGCGCTGGTCCGAAGGAGGGTATCAGCGTGCATCGGCCGTCGGCACCGTAGTGCCAACCGTGGTACCCGCACACGAGCTCGCCGCACTCGAGGCGGCCAAGCGAAAGGGGAGTACCCCGATGGACACAGAGGTCTCTCGCGACGACGAGGCCGCCATCAGTGCGATACGCGACCAAGTCGTGGTCGAGCAAGCGGGCGGAGAAGGGCGCATCGTCTCGAACGTCCTTGCTGTAAGCAACCGGGTGCCAGAAGCTTGCAAGAACGTCCCAGTCCGAGGAAGCAAAGGTCGTTTCCGTCGGCAGACCGAGAGCCATTACCCCCCCCCCTCTCAGGGCGCCACCTATCAAAGGCCTCGGCCGCCCCGTGCCACGACCAAGGTTATGTGTCAGTAGTTACATTTATACAAGGCTCGCGGCAGGCGGGCAAGGATCTCTTGGTCCCAATCCGGGCCGTTCAGGACTCCCCCGCCAAGAGCTCGGCTAGCGCCCGGCGTAGCTCGACGGTGATGCGATCGGCCCTGGTGTGAACCTGTGTGGAGAGCTCGAGCGGCATCTCTTTCGGTAGATACCGCTCTTGGACGACAAGGTCCTCGGCCATGACCTGCTCCTGGTATTCGATGGCACCGGCCATGGCCGACTCATCGCCCCCCAGGTCGTTTCGGAGAAGGACGGTGTACAAGCGACATTGATCGATCTTCTCGGGCTGTACGAAGAAGGCAACGACGTTCACGCCGCCCGAGTCGAGAAAATCGAGCCGGAGGCGGACCGAGAAGGGGACCCGGTAGTGATAGGTCATCTTCCAAGTCTGGATCAGCGGTCGCAGACCCTCGGCCACCGCGGGGTCCTCGTGATTGCTGAACAAGTCCTCGTATTCAACCTGGAAGCCGCCAGGGACCCGCTCGGCTGAATAGTCGCGGATGAACGCCGGCGAGTCGCCCCCGAAGGTGGCCTTATGGACGAAGGGGAAGTGAGCGAAATCGGGAAAATTGTCGATCATGAGCCCGGCGCCGACCGCAGCCCGCGTGGGTTGCAGAACCCCCTCAGAGAAGTCGGGATCGGAGGCCTCCGGCAGCTCGATAATTGGTGCGGCGGGCCGCTCCGGCGCTAGCCACACCATGCCATGGCGTTCGTCCACGCCAGCGGCCGGGGTTGCCTTCGCCCTCGGAGGGAGCTTCGCCCCTGGGCCCAGCGCGGGAATCTCCACGGCTCCGCCGTCCGCTCCGAAGCACCATCCGTGGTACCCGCACCGCAGCCGAGTTCCCTCGATTGTGCCTGCTGATAATGGTGCCCATCGGTGCGGACAGCGGTCTTCGAAGGCCACGATCTGTGATCCGAGCCGAGCGAGAACCCAGGGCTCTCCTAATAGCCAAACCTGGACTGGGGAATCGGTGACCTCACCCGACATCGCCACTGGGTGCCAGCCCCGCTTCAAGCCAGGTTCGATGTTCGACAACAACTTCGATGACATCGCGACGATGATGCCATTCGCGCCAAGCGCTTCGCGTCTCGTCAGTCGTCTTGGCCAGCTGCGTCAGCCATTCGTCGAGCGATGCGGAGCCGGAGTCGAAGAATTCCCTACGAGCCGAGCCCGCTCGTCCCAGAGGTCAGCTGATAACCGTGACGATCGTCCCGTAGGCGAGGTATGGCCAGGCCGTGGCGGCATCTGCGAGATCTAGCTCTATGCAACCGAGGCTCTGAGGGATGCCATAATTGGCTCGCGGTATGTAGTGCACAGCGTCGCCACCGTGGAAGTATGCGACGTACTGCACCGGGTCGGCATACTTGCTCCCGTTCGGGTTGGCGCCGCGCATGACCTGCGATCTGTATCGCGCGAACACGTTGAAGTTGCCGTCGGCGGTGGGAGCTTGCGCGATTCCGGTGTTCGCCGATGCGTGAAGGACCACGACGCCGTCGTGCCAGACGGTGAGCGATTCCGGCTGGGCCTGGTCGGCCAGTGCGTAGTCGTAACCACCGGTGTTCACCTGGCCTGCGGCGAGAGCGAAGAGGAGCGATTGCCAGAGTGCGGTGCTTGTTCTCCCGTCGGTGACGAGTTCGTGATCCGCCTCGAACTCCATCACGAGGCCTTTGGTCATGGTCCCATAGAAGTTGGGCCGCCACAGCGCGGTTAGTTGGCGAGGCCAGCCACGGTTCCGCCAGGTGAAGGTGCCTGCCGGCGGGAGAAACAATGCCGCACGCTGAGCGACAGAATCGGTCGAGGGAATCGAGAACCCCGAGGCGCGGAACGAGAGCGGTGAGTAGTCGAGCAACGAGAGCAGCTGTTGCAGCCGCCTCATCGAGCCATCGCCGATTCTGAAACTGTCGACCACCCGACGCGCAAGGTGAGCGCCGGCCGCACTGCGGATTCCCGAAACGCCCGCTGGGACCACGAGCTTGACTTCAGTAAGCGGCAGGTAGGGGACTGCGGGGACGAAGACCACGCGATTCCCGCTGGCCCTCCAGGTTCCCGGCTCGGGCGGTGCCAACGTAGGCATGGGCGAGCCGGCTGAGAGCCTGGTCGAGAAGGTGACCTCGAAGTGAGCGGTTCCGTTCACCGACGCGTCACCGTTGGCGGGAGACAGTGACGTGACCCGGATCGGGGCAGGCCGTGGTCGAGCGGACGTGGAGGTAGTCACTCCGCTCTTGGACGTGGTGCTCGTGGTGCTGGTCGACACGGCGACGGGGTGGGAGGGCACTCGACTTCGGCCAACGACTACACCCGCTGCCACGCCGGCTCCCGCAAGGCCGAGTGCTACAACGGCGCCCACTACGAAATGGCGCGAGCTGATTGCGCCGCGCCAGCGGCGCGCACGCTGGGTCAACCGCCCTCCCTTTCGAAATGGAGATTCTTACTTCGAGCCGCGAGCCGCCGAATGACGCAGCCGGGTCTTGGCCCGGCTCGAATCACGGCAGGAGAGTTCACCGGCAAGCTACCCGTACGCGGCAGATGTGGATGTCGAGGTGGTTCCTCGAATTCAGGTTTGACGTTCGCGGTCCGGTTTTCGGACGCCAGCGCCGTCAGGCCGCCGCGCTGGAGCACCAAGCCGGCAACGACGGCCCCGGCCACGAAGATCAAGGAGGACCACAGGAACGCCGTCGTGTAGCTATGGAGCAGGGCTGCCTGGACGATTGGCCGGGGTCAGCGCCCGACCGACCAGGTAGGACGTGGCAGCACTGGCGGCCAGCGTGTTGAGCAGCGACGTGCCGATGGATCCCCCAACCTGTTGGGCCGTGTTGAGGGTGGCCGATCCCACGCCGGCGTCTTGGGGCGCCAATCCGAGGGTGCCGGTGCTGAAGGCGGGGGCGACGCTCAGTCCGAATCCGATACCCAACACGAGGAGATACGGAAGCACGTGGCTGACGTACGAAGAATGCAACCCGACCAGGTGGAGCCCGAACAGCGCCGCCGCAGCCACGAGCAAGCCGATTGGGACGATCGGCTTGGGTCCGAACCGCGGCAAGAGGATGCGATTGGACACCTGGGCCGTCGCGGCCAATGCGGCCACCAGGGGGAGGAACGCGACGCCGGTCTTCACCGGGCTGAACCCCAACGTGCCCTGCAGGTAGTAGGTCAGGAACAAGAACACACCGAAGATCCCGACGCTGGCGAACAGCATCGCCAACATGGATCCGCCCCGCGTTCGGTTGAGCACGACCCGGGGCGGGAGCAGCGGGTACTTCGCCCTGGTCTCGAAATAGGCGAATACGGCAAGCAGGACCACCCCCGCCACGAGGAACCCGATCGTGAAGGGATTGCTCCACGACGTGGTCTCGGCGTGCGAGAAACCGAAGACGAGCGAGAACAGCCCGCCGGCCACCAGGAAGAGGCCGGGCAGGTCCAACGGATCGTGGTCAGCGCCCTCGTCGTTCTTCAACCAGAGCACGGCGCCGATGGTGGCGCTGGCCGCAAACACGAGGTTGACGAAGAGCGTCCAGCGCCACGAGGCGTAGGAGGTGAGGATGCCGCCGAGGAGGAGTCCCAGCGCGCCGCCTGCGCCGGCGATGGCGCCGTAGATCCCGAAGGCCTGCCCACGCTCTCCCGGATCAGTGAAGGTGGTGGTCAAGAGGGCCAGCACCGAGGGGGCGAGCAGCGCCCCGAACGCGCCCTGGACGGTCCGGGCGATGACGAGCATCGCGAAGTTGACCGAGGCCCCACCGATGGCCGAGGCCGCAGCGAAGCCGACCAGTCCGATGATGAGGGCCCGCTTGCGTCCGACCATGTCCCCGATCCGGCCGCCGAGGAGGAGCAAGCTGCCGAAGGCAAGGGAGTACGCGGTGACGATCCACTGACGGTCGGCGTTGGAGAAATGCAGATCGTGTTGAGCCGTGGGGAGGGCGATGTTGACGATGGTGCTGTCGAGAATGACCATCAACTGAGCGATCCCCAGCACGGCGAGGATCCACCACCGCCGGTCGTAGTTGGCCGCATCGACCGTGGATCCCGTCCTCGCCCGCGTGCTCCATCGTCATCAATGTGGTCATCGGATGCTCCGTCTAAGGTGGCAGTTCCTTCGGACAGGTGTTCACCCAGACCTGATCACCTGAGTACCTACCCGGGCTGAACTTGTGGACATGACACCGGGAGCCGCGGGGCTCCGTTGCGCAGCACGCTGGCCCCTACTCGTCGTCATAACGTGATCACGGTCTTGCCGCTAGCTGGTCGGGCCTGCTCCGAGCTCAGGGCAGCGGGCGCTTCTTCCAGGGATATACGAGTGATTGGCGGGGCGACTATGCGTCCGTCAGCGACGGCTTCTGCCACACGCTCGAAGAGCTCGCTCGACGACTGCAAGGCGAAGTTGATGCCTGTGATTCCGGTCGCGGCGAGGGACTCTTCATCAGCGACGTATTGAGTCGTCACCGCGCTACCGCCTGATCTCACCAGCGAGGCGAGCGAGGCAAAGCCGGTGGCATCGCTTACCAGGTCGATGAGGGCATCGATGCCATCGGGGTGTGTCTGTCGTACAGCGTTCGGCAGCGGGACCGCCGTGTGATCGATCGTCTCGATAGCACCGTAAGCGCGCATACGCTCGGCATCCTGGAAGCGGACGTTTGCGATCACATTTCCCCCGGCGTTCACAGCGAACTGAGTAGCGAACGAACCAACGCCGCCGCCCGCACCGACGATCAGCACCGTCTTGTCGGTGAGCGGCTGGAGCAAGTCCACCAAGCGAGCCCTGCGCCACCCGCCGTCGGCAGCGACGCCGCGACAACGTCATCGAGTCCAGTGGGAACTCTCGCTAGGGGCGCATCCTCGGTAACGGCCACGTACTCGGCGTACGTTCCTGCGGAGCCAAGCGGGGCGATCAGCAACTGACCGAACACATCGTCGCCGACTGAAAACCTCGACGTCCCTTCGCCAAGCTTCTCGATCACGCCCGCGCCATCAGCGCCGAGCACCATCGGGAACGTCGCTGGTATTGGCCTCCAGTCGCCTGAGGCGAGCGTGCGATCCATGGGGTTCATCCCGGCGGCCCTTAGCTTGAGCAGGACCTGTCGCTGCCCCGGCGCCGGAGTTGGCATCTCCGCTACGGCAGGAGTAGCTCCATATTCAGTGACCGTGATTGCGTGCAACTCGGCCTCCTTACGGTTTGTGGCTCGGTGGACGACTGTCACCTCACACAGCGACGTCCCGCTCGCGTGATTCGATCGTCGCGCCCTTTGCATCCGATTGTCTAGGCGCGAACGAGTCCCGCCAGCTCGAGAGCACAACAGGATCGTGTCGACGCCGTGGTCAAGCTGAACTCGGGAGGTATCCTGAGGCTCTCAGGGGCTTGGGAGTGCGTTACAGCCGGGTAGCGCCAACGGACCGCTGCCAATCGCCAACCGGAGCTGGAGGTGGGGAGATCGTCGTTTCCTCTGAAGCGCTGCCAATGGGTTCTCGATCCGAGCTCGGGATGAGGCCGTGAGGATTCGCCAGATCGGCGCCGCCGGACTGGCGCCGGTACCTCACTCGCCGCTGGACGGTGGTCAAGTCGGCGGAGGGGTGCCCGCGGCGTGGTCGCCGTGGCCCATTTCGATTCTCTCTGTCGAGACCGACGTCGGGCTCACCGGAATCGGAAGCGTCTACTCGGACGTTCGGCTCGTCCGCGCCGCGCTCGCGGTTCTCGAGCCGCTCTACCGCGGAGAGGTCGCCTTCGAGCCGGGACGCCTTTCGGCCAAGCTGAGGGCTAATGCCTCGTGGATGGGCCGAGGCGGGGCGATCGACCACACGATCTCGGGGATCGACATCGCACTTTGGGACCTCCTCGGGCAGATGACGGGCCAACCCGTAGGCCGGCTGCTCGGCGGTCGCTACCGAGAGGTCGTCCGCCCGTACGCTTCGATCATCGCGGGCGATGTAGGGCTCCTGAGAGAACGGCTCCAGAAGCTCGCCGCGGACGGGTTTCGGGCCTTCAAGATAGGGTGGGGCGCCATCGGCCGTACGAATGAGGCGGTGGACGAGTCCATCGTCAAGAGCGCGCGTGCCGCGGTCGGGGACGAGGCGGAGCTGATGGTGGACGCGGGCGGGAGCGGCGCCTTCTGGCCGCACGGCTACAACTGGGCGGTGCGCATGGCAGACCTCGCGGCCGCTTACGGGGTGGCCTGGCTCGAGGAGCCGCTCCGTCCGGATTCGCTCGAAGACTACAGTCGCCTCCGGGCACGCTCTAGTACGCCGATCGCCTGCGGCGAGGCGCTGGTCGGCCGGCAGTCTTTCCGCCCGTTCATCGAGACCGGTGCCGTCGACGTCGTCCAGCCCGATGTCAGCAAAGTGGGCGGTCTTAGCGAGCAGCGAAGGATCGTGGAGTCGGCGGAGGACCATGGACTTCGCTACGTCGGGCATGGCTCTTATACGGCAGTCGGAGTGGCCGCCGACCTGCAGCTCGCGAGCGCCCTGCCGGGTGCGACCCTCGTCGAGTTCGAAGTGGACTCGCCCTATCTCGAACAGATCTGCAACGAGGCGTTCCGGCTCGACGCCGACGGGATGCTGCCGATCCCCGAGCGGCCAGGGCTCGGCGTGACACTCGATCCCGGTGCCCTCGAACGAGTGGTCGGCGATCCCACCTAGTAGGTACGAAAGCAAGAGAGAGGCAGGTTAGGAGCCATGACGAACGACGACAAGACGATCTCCCGGCGGGAGTTCCTGAGGACCGGCGCTGCCGGAGCGGCGGTGCTCGGCGGCGGGGTGCTCACCGGGCGCGGCTCATTTCCTGCCAGGCCCGGAGCGACCGTGGCTTCGGGCAGCAAGCCGAAGTATGGCGGTCGGCTACGTGTCGGCATGACGGGTGGGGCCTCGAGCGACACCCTGGACGCTCAGGCGCTGGTCAACTTCCTGGACCAGGCGAGAATCATCCAGCTCTACAACTCGCCCGTGGAGTTCGACCTCGACGCCAAGCTGCAGATGTCCCTCGCCGAGGAGATCACTTCGAATGCCAAGGCGACGGAGTGGACGATGCGCATGCGGCCCGGGGTCGAGTTCCACAACGGAAAGACGCTTGGCGCCGACGACGTCATCTTCAGCTTTCAGCGGATCATGAATCCGAAGAGCCCGAAACCGGGCGCTGCACAGCTGTCGCTGCTCGACTACAAGAACCTGAAGAAACTCGACGGGCGGACAGTCCGTTTCCCATTCAGCTCGCCGTTCTCGCCGTTCGTGCAGCTCCTCGCCGACTACTACTACTTCGTCGTCCCGGTCGGTTACAACCCGAAGAAGCCGGTCGGAACTGGGCCGTTCAAGTACAAGAGCTTCACGCCCGGCGAGCAGAGCGTCTTCGTTCGCAACGAGCATTACTGGGAGCACGGGCTCCCCTACGTCGACGAGGTCGTCATATCCGACTTCTCCGACGAGACCAGCCAAATCGACGGTCTCGTCTCCGGGCAGCTCGACGCGATCGAGGCGCTCTCTGCCGCGTCGATCGGTGCCCTCAAGACCCAGGGCCAGACCGTGGTGATCTCGAACACCGGCAGCTACACGCCGATCACGATGCGGGTCGACGTCCCGCCGTTCAACGACGTACGCGTGAGGCAGGCGCTCCGATATGTGATCGATCGGGAAGAGATGCTTAAGGTGGTGTTCGGTGGTAAGGGTCTCATCGGTAACGACCTCTTCTCGCTCTACGACCCCGACTATGACCATGGCCTCCCGCAGCGAACACAGGACCTCGACAAAGCAAAGTCGCTCCTGAAAGCGGCGGGCCATTCAGGGCTTCACGTACAGCTCGTGACGTCCGCAATCGCAGCTGGAGTGTCTGAGTGCGCACAGGTTCTCCAGGAGCAAGCCAAAGGGGCGGGAATCACGATCGGCCTCCAGGTTGTGACTCCGACGGAACTGTTCGGATCGAATTACCTGAAGTGGGGCTTCGCATTCGACACCTGGCCGGCGATCTACTTCCTCACCAACGTCGGAGAGGGTCAGGTCCCTGGCGCGCCATACAACGAGTCGCACTTCAACAACCGGAGGTTCAACCAGCTGTACAACGAGGCGCTCGCCACGGTCGAGCCCGCCCGCCAACGCGAGCTCGTGAACGAGATGCAGGGCATCTACTGGAACGAGGGCGGCTACATCATTCCCTATTTCACTCCGGCGATCGACGGCCACTCGCGGAAGCTTCAAGGCGTGGTCCCGGGGAAGGAGCTCTATCTCAGCAACTTCGGTTTCAAGAGATTCTGGTTCGATTGACCGACGGGGAACTGATACCGGACGTGGGCGCGTGACCCACAGAATCTAGGCCGCCAGTAGGCTAGTTACTGCGACCACGGCCGCGCAGCCCAAGCTCAATGTTCCGAGGACTCGGGGACCCAGGCCCGCGTGGTAACGCTCAGTGCATTCCAGGCATTGATAGTGACGATCAGCGAGAGCAAGGCGGCAATCTCCTCGGGACCGAACTGAGCGGCCACTTCCCTGTAGACGTCCGTCGGCTCGGGGTTCCTGGCGAGCAGCGTGACTGCCTCCGTGTACGCCAGCGCGGCCCTCTCCCTGTCGTCGAAGAACGGCGCCTCACGCCAAACCGGAAGTGCGTATAGGCGCTGTTCTGACTCCCCAATGGCGCGGGCATCCTTAGTGTGCATATCGACGCAATAGGCGCATCCATTGATCTGCGAAGCGCGGATACGAATGAGCTCGCGGAGCCGCACGTCGATATCGGCGGCATCTAGCTCCCTGGTCGCGGCCTTTTCGAGATGGGCCATTACTTGAACGAAACCGCTGGCGTGATGTTCAAAGTCCAGACGGACTTGTGGCAACGCGCCGCCTTGGTCGTCAACGTCCATGCCGCGTGTCACGCACAGAGGTTAATGCGCGCTGTCGGCGGGTGAGAAGTCGACGACGGTCGACAAGGCGCCAACACTGCGCATCATGTAGACCGGCCTTCGCACGCCAACCTCACCATGGTGCTGGATCGGGTTGGTACCCGCGACGCCGGAACCGCTGGTGGACGACAAGCCGACCGAGCAGTGCCGCGGGGATCCGCGAGGGCGACTCCCATATATGGATCAGACATCGTTGTTTCGACGCTATCACTATTTGATAGCATTGCGTTATGGCTTCATCGAGAACCACCTTTACTCTGGACGAGGAGTTGGCTGAGCGTGCTCGTCAGTTCGGCGTCAACATCTCGGCAGCAGCGCGTCAGGGAGTCGCTGATGCCGTACGCGCCGCGTTGGCGCGATCAGACCGAGAGGCGTACCTGAGACACCCCGAACGTGCGGACACTTTCTGGACCGGCGCTGAAGCGTGGGGCGCGCCATGACACGCGGCGAGCTCTGGTTGGCCGAAGTTGGTAGCAAGCGGCGACCCGTTCTGCTGCTCACCCGATCCGAGGTGCTCGACGCTCGCGACCTCGTTACCGTGGCCGAGATCACCACTTCGATCCGAGGTCTCGCCGCAGAAGTTGACATCGACCACGTCGAGGTCGGCTTGGACCGGCCGTCGGTCATCAACTGCGACTGTCTTCACACGATCGCTCAGGCGTCGCTCACCAGTCCGGTCGGACGAGTCGACGACGACGTCATGCGCAAGGTCTGCTCGGCGGTCAGCTACGCGCTCGGTTGGTGATACAAGAGGTGCGCGGCCTGAGAGTTGCTATCGGGCGAAACGCAAGTCGAGGCGGCTCCGGCTTCGACGAGCTCATGCCGAAGACGCTCGCCAGCGCCACGGTAGATCGCCTCATGCACCACGCCGATGTCTGTGTCACCCGCGGGCGACAGCGTGCGGCTCCAACAGCCAACGACCGGCAGGGGGGTGAAGCCACTGACCTGATGCTGAACGGCAGAACTGGTGGCCGCCAGCGCGCGACTCTCGTGGCCGTCACCGCGCAGTTCTCATGGCCGTCACCGCGCGGAACTCAATGACCGTTGACACAGCTCGAGGGTGGCGGACGCGGACTGCAGAATTCGACGTTCAGACATAGTTAGGGCTCGCGGAAAATTTCAGATAGCGCGGTTTCCCAACCGACCACGCCTCATGAGTGATACAACCTCGAACTACCTTTCGTGGTCATGCAACTGGTAGTTCAGGGCCGGGCTGGCCCAAGACGGGATCGAGGGTCACCTCGTCAACGTCGAGCCGGTAATCCGATAGCTCGCGCGAACGCGAACTATCGTGCGGCGAGCCCTTAGGATGCGACCTGTGCGGGCTACTGGCCGTTTGCGGGGGAGATTCCGCATGCCAAGATGAGCGGGCGAATCGTAGTGGCGGTGACCGGCGCGAGCGGTTCGGTTCTCGCTCGCAGCGTGCTCCTGGCCCTGGGCGAAGCCGGCATCGAACGTCACCTCGTCATCAGCGCGGCGGGTCACCGAACGGCAGCTTCGGAACTGCCGGGAGAACACCTAGCAGCACTTGCCGAGGTCGTCTACAACTGGCGCGACATCGGAGCGCCGCTCGCGTCGGGTTCGTATCCCGCCGACGGGATGCTTGTCGTCCCCTGTAGCATCCGCACGCTCTCGAGCATCGCTTATGGCATCACCGACACGCTCATCACTCGCGCGGCCGACGTGACGCTAAAGGAGCGTCGTCGGCTCGTGCTCAGCGTTCGGGAGACACCACTGCACCTCGGTCACCTTCGCTCGATGGTCGCAGTAACAGAGGCCGGAGCGATTGTCGCCCCGCCCATGCCTGCGTTCTACGACCAGCCGGCCACCGTCGAACAGCTAGTCGATCAGATGGCAGCGAGGCTACTCAGCCTCTTCGGCATCCCGTTGCCCGACGCGTCGCGATGGCCCGGCGACGGCAGCCGCAGGCGGGTTGAGCCAGTACCACCGCTCCAGAACGGCTCGAAACCCGCCTCTGTCCCAGAGGAAGCGACCGACTCATGAACGTTTTAACGGGCGGCCCGCCGGGGCACCCCCAGTCGCTCCGCAGCTTTCTCCAACACCTCGACGAGCATGCAGAGGTCGTTCGGATCCGCCAGGAAGTCGACCTCGTGCACGAGCTCGGCGCGTACCTCTGGGAGATGGCTTCGGGTGCTGAAGGGCTCTCCGACTCGGGACCCACGACCGGCTTTGGGCCGGCGACCGGTCCGGGCCCGGCATTGGTCTTCGAGTCGGTCAAGGGTTGCGAACTTGCCGTGGTCGGCAATGTGCTCAACAGCCGGAGCCGCGCTGCGAGTGCCCTTCACACCTCGGTCGGCAATCTTCACAAAGTGCTCTCCAACGCGACCAGTGGTGGACCGGCACCAGTCGTCGTTTCCTCGGCACCCTGCCAGGACGTCCAGATCACGCGCCCGGATCTCGGTGAACTGCCGATACCTACCTTCTTCGATGGCGAAACTGGCCCTTACATCACTGCAGGCGTCATCGTCGCCAAAGGCGAAGACGGCCGACGAAACGTCTCGTTCGCGCGGTTGAAACCTCTCGACGCGACGAAGGCGTTCATCGGGATCGCCCCGAACCATCACCTAGCTCAACTTGCTCGCGCCGCCGCCGGGCGAGGGCGCGCACTCGAGATCGCCGTAACGATCGGCAATCACCCCGCAGTCCTGCTCGCGGGCGCCTACTACCTCGGGCTGGGAGACGACGAATTCGAGGTCGCGGGCGCGCTCTTCCAAGACCCGGTCGAAGTCGTCCGTTGCCAGACCGTGGATCTCGAGGTCCCAGCACATTGCGAGCTGGTCATCGAAGCCACTCTCGATCCGCGCGAGACGATCGAGGAAGGACCCGTGTCAGAGTTCTCAGGGTTGTACGAACGCTACGGTCCCGGCCAGGTTGTCACGTTGCGACACATCACGATGCGCCGGGATGCGCTGTTTCAGGTGATCGAACCCGGGCTGGCCGCCGAGCACGTCCTGATCGGGGGTCTCGCGATCGGGGCTGTCCTGGAGCATCGGCTTCGTAAGATCCTGCCGTCGGTCTCCGAGGTGGCGATGACACCGGGTGGGTGCGGGCGGCTGCACGCCGTCGTCGCCCTCCGGGATGCGGCACAAGGTGACGCGCAGAAGGTGATCGAGGAAGCGTTGACGTGCGTAAGGCTCGTGAAGCGAGTCACCGTCGTCGACGACGACATCGACGTGCATGATGCCGACGCGGTCGAGTGGGCGATCGCAACCAGGATGCGCGCCGATCGTGACCTGATCGTTTTCGACCGGATGCGCACTTCGCGCTCGGACCCGCTCGCCTCCGACGGGACGGTGCCCAAACTCGGCATCAACGCCACGCGACGGGTGAGTGACCGACATGACTGGACGCGTGCGACACCCCCTCCCGCGATTCTCTTTCGTGTCCGAGCGGCGCTCGCTGCCCAGCGTGTGGTCGCAAGCGGTCGACCTAGCCAAACGGGGCGTCCCTGCTGATGGCAGAGAGCTGACGGTACATCCACGAGGCCGTGATCGGCTCCCGTGTGGCCCACGGTCACGCCTGTTGGTGTGTTGGCGCCGATGGCCAGGATAATTCGCAGTCGCCTGCGGCTTTAGATCATCTGGCGGAGCGACTCGATCGTGCGCATGCGGACGTCGTCACGGTGCAGTTCCCCGCCGTCCTCGAGTGTGTGGACGAGCGATATCACGGTCCTGAGGTATCCCCAGGGGGCGAGCAGATCCACATCGATACCGACGATGCCGGACATCACGATCATTCGCCTACGAAGGCGAGGCCCGACGTCATCCGGACCGCGCTCGTCGAACATCGGGTTGTAAAGCATCGCTCCGGTGTCGAAGCCTGCATCCCCGAAGTAACCCTTCGGATCCACGACAACCCAGCCCCGCGCCTCGTCCTCGAGGACATTGTCATGATGGAGATCTCCGTGGATGACTACCGACGGGCGCTTGTCGGCCAGCAGCTCCTCGAAAACCCGCCTCGCCGTCACGGTGGCTGCGCGCAAGTCACGCAGACCCGCGTCGATGTCGGCCAATGTCGTCACGAGGTCCTTGACTCTGGCGGTGGCCGAGCCGTGCGGCCCTCTGTCGAACTCTTCGAAGCTCTCCTCGAGTCTGCTCACCGGCGGCAGTCCGCTCTCCTCGCCGGCCGGCGCCCAGAATCCCGCCATCGCCGTGGCGAGGATCTCCGTCGCCCGATCGTCGTCGGATCCGGCCATGGGCGCGAGGGGACCACCGCTCGCCCGTTCGAGAAGCAAGGCGCCGGCCTCGGAGTCCTCCTCGAGGAGGCGCACGGCGCTCGGTCCGGCGAGTCGCAACGTCCTGGCCTCACGCGCCGGTCCCTCCGCCCACGGGTCCTCTCCGTCTGCGGGTAGCTGGATCTTGAGGACGCAGGCTTCCCCCGTCGCCCGCTGGGCCGATACGACGTAGCTCCACGACGGCTCGAACGGCTCGCCGAGGCTCAGGTCCCACTGCTCGGCGAGTGCGGCGACGACCTCGGGCAGGCTCTCCAGCCACCTCGCCCCATCGCCGTGCCGGGCGGCGATGATCCGGTCGCGAAAGGCCTTCGGGGGATCGATCTGCATGGTCTAGACGCGGAGTCTATTCGGGGACATTCCGCCGCCGTGCGTGCACCGTCAGGCAGGCAGGCACTACCGGCCGGCTGGCCGGCCCGGCGTGGTGGGTTCACGAACACGCACGCGAATCAAACGCTCGCTGGAAGCCTCTCGCCTATCCGCCGATCATCTCAACCTTGGCGTCGAGTGCTCGGTATACGAGCAGCGCTCGGCGATCACGTGTGAGCAGGGTTAGACCGCTCTCAGCGGCCGCTGCGCCAACGAGCGCGTCGTACACGTACCCACCGGCGATCCCGAGAGCAGCAAGTCTCGGCAGGAGCGCTTCGGCTGCGGATGCTGACAAGTAGCTGTTCTCCGCGAAATTGACTCTCATCAACCTGACGACCGCATCTGGTGATCGTCGAGCCGGAGGTGGCAGGCGCGTTAGCACTGAAAATGTCTCGAATGCGGCGTGCCCCGCCAGCCCAACGCCGCGGCGGCCAACTGCGCGCAGCGTAGACGCGTGGTGCTCGTGATCTTCGACAACTATGGCGACAGCAACGCTGGTGTCTGCAAGAACGTCGACACTCCTACCTCTGGTCGGCATCTCTCAGCTCGCGCACGAGGTCGTCTGTGAGAGGGAAGCCAGACGACGGGATGACCAGGCGACCATCTCGCTCCGCGAGAGATTCCTCCGAGACTGGTTCGACGCGGAGGGCGGCGCCGTCGGCGGTGATCTCGACTTCGCCAGGTGCGAGACCCAAACGGTCTCGCAGCGCCTTCGGAATGACCAGCCTCCCTGCCTTGTCGATGGTTGCTCTCATACCAAGACACTACCAGGAGAATGGTAGGATGGCGATCGACCGACCTGCGTTCAGTTCGGCGGAAGCAGCAGCAAGGAACTCTTCGGCCTTGCGGACGTAGGCGACGGTCTGGTCCCTACCCACGGCGCGGCTGCGCGCCTGCCTAGGCACTCCGCCGACCTCGCAGGCCATCGATCGACTTGCCGTACACGACAATTCCGTTTCGAGCGACTTCGCTCCACAACGTTTTGCGGCTTCGCAACAGACGGCCAACGCTGCTCTCGTCCGTCTCGAGGATCGCTACTCGGTTGCCGGTCAGTCGACGCGCGAACTGGCGCCAGCCCTCGACTGCTGCGACCCAGCGGTGATCGTCGTCGTTCACACCTTGGGGCTGTACAAAGAGCACGTCGAGGTCGCTGTCCGAATCAGCCTCGCCTCGGGCGAACGAGCCGAACACGATGACACTTACAGGATTGGGCTCGAGAGCCTCGGCTTGCACGCCGAGCTCGGCGAGCACGGTCTCGCGGTTACCGTAGTTCCCAGTACCGAGGAGTCGTTGCCGGTACTGGGAATTACGTGCACTATGAACCACTCGAGTCGGTAGCTCCACTCTCGTCGTCATCGGCGAGGATGCGGTACAGAGAGCGCCGCGTCTCAGTAAGGAGCGCTTTCGTCCTCTCCACCTGAGCGGGTGTGCCGCTGCCCGCAACTTGCCGGACCGCTGCGCCCAACTGACCGACGAGATCGCGGAGACCGAGGAGGGATTCGTCCACGCCGCGGCCCACTTCGAGCCATGGTGCGGGACGGTCAGCCTCGCGCTCTGCAAGGACAGCACGCCCGGCATCGGTGATGCTGAACACTCGCTTGCCGTCTCGCTGGTCGCCCGACACGAGGCCCTCGTCCTCAAGCATCTGCAATGTTGGATAGACCGACCCTGGACTCGGGGACCACCGGCCACCGCTTCGCTCTGAGAGCTCGCGGATGATCTGGTAGCCGTGCATCGGCGCTTCGGCGGTCAGAGCGAGGATCGCGGCACGTACGTTGCCGCGTCCAGCCCGGGCGCCATGTCCGAAGAATGATGGACCGACATGTCCGTGGTCGTGACCCTTCCTGCGCTGGCCGCCTCCGGACCCACCTCGCGGAAAGCGTCCTCCTCCTCGCCGTCCCCTCGCCGGCCTGTCCTCCTCGTTGGTCATGAAAGCTCCTCCAGCGATGCGCGGGTATTGACCTCTTCCTTTTTCGGAAGCGCGAAGTTCGTTACCGTGCAGCGGATCCAACCGGTGGCGATGATGATCGTGTTGATTCCTCAAAGTATTCTCCTGTTGTAGTTGTATCGCGATATATCGCGAGTGTACCCTGCAACCATGACCTCATCGAGAACATTCCCGGCGGCCGGCAGATCTCGATCGTCAACTCCGCCGCGTTCGTCGACCGCAAGATGCCGCCAGAGCGGGTAGTCGGGTGATGATGAGCGTCTCCGACAGCCCCTCGCGGAGGCTCCCTGCGGCCGCCCACGGCGGCTGATCATTCGCCCTTCTCCAAGCGCGCGATGGCCGGTGACGGCAAGCGCCGACCGAGAGCACCGATACGCTCACCACGAACAGGAGGCTCGGCGCAAGGCACTGCGGATAGCAGTTCGGGTTGTCGGTCGCTGTCACCTTCACCTCGCCCTTCGCTTCGGCGACGAAGGTGGCGGTTGCCTCGCTGCCAGATGTACCCCACGTTCTTCGGAGTACGGCTTGATCGGAGGAGACTGGCTCGGTCCAGGTGTAGATCGAAGGACCCGAGAGTTGGACGACCAGGCGATCACCCACGCGGACTGTGTAGCTGCGACCGCTATCTGCCTGTGTCACGGTGATCGTGCGGGACGAGGTGAGCTGGAACCTGGATGAGTGGTTGCCAGCGATGCCTACAAAGTGCGTGGTCAGTTCGTAGCCACCCACCGGCAAGCCGTCCGGTGGTTTGCCGGAGCGGTGGTCCCACGCGACGGTCCCGGAGTACGTGGCCCCCGGCTTGAGATTTCGCGCGATGAGGTACTCGGGGCACGCTCCCGGCTGGTCGTCGGCGTAGCAGTTGTTCCACACGTCCACGCCCCTCGAGTTGGTCACGCTGAACGAAGGGGATGTCGGACCGACCAGCACGCTGCACGTGGTCTTGGATTTGTTACGAATCGAGGAAGTCATCTTCACGATGGAACCAGGTCCGTAACTCTTCCTGTTCGTCGAGGCCACTTCCCTAACCGCCGAAGATGCACACATCGGAGCTGACGAGTACCCGACAGCCGCGCCCCGTCCCGTCCCCGACGCTGGGGCCGCAACGCCATTAGTGCCAACAAGAGCGACAAGGACGATCCAAACGGCTCCAACTGCTCCCTCGAGGGAGTAGGTGCGGCTCGGTGTGGCGTGCAGCCTTGACACCTTCAGGCTCCTTCTTGTGTCCGGACGGATCACCGACGAATGCCTACTCCCAACTTACTGGGAACTCTTCGCAGGCTGGGCTTGACCTGCTTTGAGGGACATCCACGATCGGGCGACACCGCCCGAAAGGATGTCCCATCATGGAGACCATGGGAAGAAGGAGACGAACGCGACGATCGTGCTCCGACGATTAGAGAGTTCCGTCTGATGGGATCCAGGCTGCGCAAGCCCAAGAACCCGGTTCCGGGTCTCGATGTCGCCGGCACGGTCGTGGCAGTCGGAGCGGCCGAACATCGCCAGGCACCGGTTCGAGGTCCACATGATCGGATTCATAGGGCGTCCAAATTTCGCTAGGTCGCGCCTTGACCGGGTCCCGGTGCACACTTAGCATCCGGGCGGATGCGCGAGACACGGCCTCTCGCCCACATTGGCGACCGGCTCCGCGCTTCTACCTAAAGCGAGGAAGGGTGGTCAACACATGAAGAGCAAATACATCGCCGCAGCGGTCGCCGTAGGGCTTGCCTTGGTTCTCGGTCTGTCGTCGTTGGCGAGCGCGTCAGGCGGCACCGCCCGCGGGAAACGGCACCCCCATGGCCACACCACTCACGTGTTCATCATCATGATGGAGAACGCCAGCTACAACGAGGTGCTGAGCCCGAGCAACACGAACGATCCGTACATCCAAAACCTGGTGGCGACCTACGGCTTGGCCACGAACTATTTCGGTGTCACCCACTCCAGCCTGCCGAACTACCTTGGAGCGACCAGCGGGTCCACCTGGGGCACCAACAGCGACGACACCGCCCAGAAGACGCTGCTCGACCACGAGAACATCGTCGATCAGCTCGAGGCCGCGCACATCTCGTGGAAGGCCTACATGGAGGATTTGCCGTACCCGGGATTCCTTGGCGACTCGGCCGACTACACCGCCAGTCCACCCAGCGCGGGCAATGCTCTGTATCTGCTCAAGCACGACCCGTTCTTGCTCTATCCCGATGTGTACAACAACCCAGCTCGCGCTGACAAGGTGGTTCCGTTGACCCAGCTGTCCACGGACCTGGCGAACAACGATGTTCCCCAATTCGCCTGGATCACCCCGAACATCTGCGATGACATGCACGGAATGAGCGGCCCCGCGTGCACATACCCGTCAACCGGGTCGGGTCCCTCCGTCCAGAACTTCCAGGAGGGGAACGCGTTCCTCCAGTACTGGGTCACCGCGATCATGAACAGCAGTGCCTGGAACCGCCACTCGGTCATCTTCATCACCTGGGACGAGGGTGGCTACTCCAACGTGTCGCCCTACGCGCCCGAGAGCACCACTGGCTGCTGCGACAGCCCCATCCTTCCGACGACTTTCGACCCAGTCGGCGTGACCGGTGGCGACCTGGCCGGTGGAACTCCGTACGGTGGGGGCCCAGTACCCATGATCGTCATATCAGGTCACGTGCTCGGGCACCTGGTTGATTCCACCCCCTCCAACCACTACTCCTTGCTGCGCACCGTGGAAGACATCCTCAATCTCGGCTACCTCGAAATGGCCGGGGACTCCGAGCAGGTTCACAGCCTCACGCCACTTGTCGGATTCTGAGCTAGGCGCGTCTGCGATCCGTATCGGAACGATTTGCGACATCTTCGACCCGGATTAGGACGCGGCCAGCTCTCTGCTGCGGATCGACAGTCGGCCGTTGGACGGTCGGCCGTTCGCTCCGGTGGCTCGTGGCCGCGAGTGTCCCGGAGCTCGCTGAGGCGCGCAAATGCGGTCCTGCCTAGCCGACCGACGCACTACCAGAGGGCACCGCCTCGACAGCGACAAGTCCTTCAAGCGGTGTGTCACGAGTGCGACTCGTGGGTGCGGGCCGTCGGCGGCTGGCTCTGTCCCAACTG
The DNA here is from genome assembly GCA_963703655.1 of uncultured Acidimicrobiaceae bacterium. Taxonomy (GTDB): domain Bacteria; phylum Actinomycetota; class Acidimicrobiia; order Acidimicrobiales; family Bog-793; genus CAVPFA01. The sequence continues at coordinate 40,764 of CAVPFA010000005.1, forward strand.
CGATGAGCGAATCGCCCGCGGCCACCCGTTCCTACTCGAGGAAAACCCTCGACCTGAGTCTCGCTACGTTTGAACTCGTGGTAGCGACCAGCGAGCGCTTCGTCTCGGCGTCGATGCCGTATCCCCCTGGGAGTCGGCCCCGAATGTCAGTCCTCGCTGACGGCAATTCCATACTTCGTCCACAGCGGTTGGATCACCTCGGTCGCGACCGTCGGAGTCACCGTCGTCGCGCCAACCGCTGCAAGAGAGCTGGCGAGTTCCGCGAAGAATTCCTCAAAACCCCCTGGGGCATACATGTACAAGACCCGAGCTGGCTGATCACTGTCATTCCGCCACGCGAATGGACTCCCGTGCGGACACCAGACCAACGACCCAGTATCGGCAACCTTTGAGCCTGTCTTGAATTCGAATGTGATGCTCCCCTCAAGCACCACCGCGGCCCAGTCGTCTACGAGGTGATGATGCAGCGTCAGGGGCGCCGCATAGAAGGCGGGCACCGTGTACTCGATGACCGAGAACCGACCGGGAGCGGGGGCGTCCGCGGGCAGCAAATAGCGCACGCGAGCTCCCATGGTGGTGACCTCACGACCCCCATTGCGTGGGACGAGGCGAGGTCCATCTGACGTTGGGGAGTCGGGGCCGCCCATGGCTGAAACGTTACAACTGAGCTCACTGGTGGGAATACGCCGTTCTGCAACGGCTGGCCGCCGAAGTATTTCGTGTCGTCGCAGCGAACGCCACGCCAGCAGGCGGCTCTTGAATTTCTGCGCGCTCCGATCCGGCCGCCTGTGCGCACGCCGGAAGGTTCACCTGCGAGGGACAGCCAGCTCAGCCGACCGGGCCATCCCCGCCCCGTCGTACCAAGGCCGCGCCTGCCGACTTTTGTCTGGTAGGTCACATTTCGAGCCTCACTCATCACGCGCGCGCGAGACACGCGTCCGCAAGGACGACGACTCTAAGGGAGCCACGAGACACGATGGCCCGCACGGGCGCTCGGAGCCAGGGCTATGTGACGACGGCAATTCGTGGCAGGGCGTTGGCAGGCTCTGTCCCAGCAGCGAGGGTCCAATCGCCCCGCGGCCGCCCGTTCCTACTCAACGGAAACCCTTGGCGACGACAATCAGCGCGACGGTCTTTCTCACAAATAGTCCGGAGGAGTTCGCAGATCTAACTTCAGGTTTCTCGGCGAGCGTGTCTGCGTCCCGGTTTCGTGCGCTCTCAAGTCGGAAACCGGGACGCGTTCACTTGTCTGCCTAATTGCCGCCGCAGTTCCCTCCGCGCCCGCACCAGCTGACCGAGGATCGCCAGCCCCGCTGCCGTTTGAGACCGCTCGGGCCTGAAGTCTCGAACACGTACGCACGGCCTGGGAAGATGGCGTGCCAACCGCGCCCACGACGGCGGTGGTGCCCGAGATGGCTACCGAACAGGCGAAGGAGTCGCCAGCGACGATGTCGAGCCCGTCAACCCGGTGGTTTGCTCCAGGCGTCGCCGCCTTCGTGAACACATAGGGCCCGACCGGCGGTCCCACCGACGCCGCAGGGAGAAGAGCCCGGCCACTGCCAGCGATACGGAATGTCACCTGATGCGCCAGCCGTCATCTTGCGAGTCCAGCCAGCCCACAAGCTCGACAACGGAAGGGAGCCTCGAACGAAGGCCTTGGCATCCTTTGTTCCGACAAGACAGGAACGAGAGGTCGAGGCGCCTGTTGCTTTAGCCCTCGAACACGTACGCCCTACCGGCATCCTTGGCGTGGCCGTATGCACCGACGATGGCGTTCCTGCCCGAGATGGCCACCGAGTAGCCCAACGCGTCGCCGACGACGGTGTCGGAGCCCTTCAGCTCGGCGACCTCCTTCCAGCCGGTTGAGGTCTTGGAGAACACGAACGCACAGGGGAGAACCTTGGGGGCACCTGGTGCACCCACGACTGCGGTGGTGCCCGAGATGGCGACCGAGCTGCCGAAGCCGGCGTAGATGTCGTGGGCAACGTAGGTGACCAGCAGCTCTGCGGTCTGCTTCCAGACGCCGGCGGTCTCGGTGAACACGTAGGCATGGTTGACGAGCGGTGCACCGACGACCGCGGTAGTGGCTGAAACGGCTACGGATAAGCCGAACTGGTCGCCGAAGGCGGTGTCGGACCCCTTCAGCTCGGCGACCTTCTTCCAGCGCGTTTTCGTCTTGGAGAACACATACGCACGGCCGGCAAAGTTGGCATGGACGTTTGAACCGACTATGGCGGTCGTGCCCGAGATGGCCACCGAGATGCCGAACTCATCGCCTCCGACGGTGTCGGAGCCCTTCAACTCGGCGGCCTGTTTCCAGACACCCGCCGCCTTGGTGAACACGTACGCCCGGCCGCCATTCGCGTGCTCTTCCGCGCCCACGACGGCGGTCGTGCCTGAGACGGCGACGGCTACGCCGAACTCGTCCTCGGCGACGGTGTCAGAGCCCTTCAGCTCGGCGGTCTGCTTCCAGCGCGTTGCCGTCCTGGAGAACACGTACGCGCGGCCAGCAGAGCTGGCGTGGCCGTAGGCACCGACTATGGCGGTCGCGCCCGAGATCGCCACCGAGTAGCCGAAGTAGTCGCCGGCGACGGTGTCGTAGCCCTTCAACTCGGCGGTCTGCTTCCAGACGCCCGCCCTCTTGGTGAACACGTACGCCAGGCCGGCATCTTTGGTGTGGCCGTAGGCACCGACTATGGCGGTCGTGCCCGAGATCGCCACCGAGTAGCCGAAGTAGTCGCCGGCGACGGTGTCGGATCCCTTAAGCTCGGCAAGTTGCTTCCCGATCGGCGGCGTAGTCCTAGGACTCGCGGCCACGGCTGCGGTCGTGCTCGCCAGCAGTGGCATGGAGATGGCTCCTACCGCGAGGAGTGCGGACAGGCTGCCGATCCGGGACTTGCGCACGTGACGCCTCCGATCCATGGGCTGACGCCCTGTCCGCGATGCGTGTCGCGGGTAGCAAGCATCGCGCCGGCTCGCAAAGAGGGCAATGCGCGTGGGACTTGAGGTTGACGCCGGGATTCAAGGGCGACGCCAATTGAGCCCGAGACCCCGCAAGCGTCACCGGACAAGGGCTGTCAGGCTCTCCTGCACGATTTGCTCTACCGGCATTTGAGGGGCGCGGCGGCGTGCCACGCACGCCGAGATTGCAATCGCCCTCGTCGTGTCCATCAAGACCATCGAGCACCACCTCGGAACCATCGACAGCAAGCTCAACACTCCCGCCGCGAGCTCCCTACCAATGCGGCGGGGCCGTGAAGACCGGCGCTTTGTGACGAGAAGACAAAGCGCGCCGTGAACGCGTCGAGGCAACTCGCGGGTCAGAGCGAGGCAAGCGCACTCCGTCAAGGTCGACTCCCGGACCGTCCTCACACGACGGATGCTGGAGTTGCGGACGGGCTCAACAGCCTGCACCAAGTAGATCGCCGCTCTTTGTACCGGGGGTCCGTTCAATTAGGCCTTTGAGTCGAAGACGGCGGACGTCGTAGGAGGCCTGTCGGGTGTTGTAGTCGGGCGGTAGAGGTCCGCCATGTGCTCTGTGAAGCGGCGTTGGTGAGCCCACTGACGTGCTCGAAAGACGCGATGGAGGCGAGCAGGGCCATGACGCGGGGTTCGCCGAATCGCAGCCTGGGGGCGCGCTGGCCGCCGTGGAGGCTCGGCAGCACGATCGCCTTGTGCAGCCCGAGTGAGCGAGGTTCACCATCGTCGAGCACCGCCGGTGGAGGACGCCCCTCCTCCCTCCTCCTGCCTTCTGACACCGATCCCGCCCGATCCGATGCGTGTGTGGAGGGACTGTCGCGGATAAGAGCAGGGTGGCCAGCACCGGCGAGGAGGGTCTAGGGTGCATTGACAGCGTTCCCAGCAGCGCGCCCGCGATGCCGTCTGCATCGGCCGGCAATTTGGTGATACGCAGATCGGGGATCAATCGTGGGCGGACTTAAGGTGTCACGCGTGGTCCGGACACTGGCTCTCGGTCTCGGCACCGTCCTCGTGATTATTGCCACCCCGATGACAGCAGGCGCGACCGCCGCGCCCGCCGTGAAGTTGTTCAAGGTCTCGCCCATGTCTGTGAGCAGCGCCGGAGGAAGAGTGACCTTGACCGCGAAGGTGACGCATGCCAAGACATGCGCGTTTAGCATTACCCCCCACGTCGGTGGTCTCCCGATTACGCGCACGTGCAGTTCGGGAGGCGCCACGACGACGTTCAACATCCCGGCCAACGGCTTGGGCACGAGCAGGGCCTACACCGTCAAATTGACCGTCAAGGGCTCAGGCGGCACCGCAACGGCGACGAAGAGGATCTCGCAGGCAGCGAAGCCCCTGAGCCGTGTCAAAAGTGTGGTCGGCCGGAGCGACAGCTTTTGCGCAGTCCTCGTTTCGGGCGGGGTCGACTGTTGGGGGTTCAACGGATTCGGCCAGCTCGGAAACGGCACGACCAGGAACAGCAATAGGCCGACGGCGGTGAAGGGCCTCGGCGGAAAAGGGACGCTGACCGGGGTGGCCAGCGTCGTGAGCGGTCCATTGGGTTACGGCGACAGTTACTGTGCCGTTCTCGTTTCTGGCGGGGTCGACTGCTGGGGCTATAACCACGATGGCGAACTTGGCAACGGGACCGCAACCAAGCAGAGCGACAGCCCCGCCGCGGTGAAGAGCGTCGGCGGGGCAGCCACCCTGAGCGGCGTGACCCAAGTAAGTGCCGAGATTTACGGCTTCTGTGCCCTCCTGAGGTCTCACGGGGTGGTGTGTTGGGGCCTCAACGAGTACGGCGAGCTCGGCAACGGAACTTTCACCGGCAGCACGTCTCCAGTGGAGGTCGTTGGAATTGGTGGAAGCGGAACCCTCAGCGGTGTGGCCAGATTGGTGAGCGAGAACGCCAGTATGTGCGCTGTCCTAACCTCCGCTGGCTTGGTCTGCTGGGGATACGGCCCGAACGGCCAACTCGGTAATGGGACAGCGTCCGACAGTGCCGTCCCGACTGCCGTGAAGGGCCTTGGTGGGAGCGGGACCCTTACCGGAGTGACCAGTCTGACCGGCAACGGCAACGGCACGAACATCTGCGCGCGGCTCGCGTCTGGTCATGTGGACTGCTGGGGGGACAACACCTGGGGCGAGATCGGCAACGGGACCATTGGAATATTCAACGACAGCTCGGTTCCAGTGGCGGTGAAGGGTGCCGGTGGGCACGGGACCCTGAGTGGTGTCTCAAATGTGATCGGCGTGCCGGGCCTGAGTAATTGTGCGATCTTCACGTCCGGCCGGGTCGATTGCTGGGGGTACAACGGAGGTAGCGTGCTCGGCAATCCGGCGGACGGTGGGACGAGCGACGTTCCCACGATTGTCGTAGGCGTAAGCGGAAAAGGAACTCTGGGCAAAGTGAGGACTCTCGTCGCCAACGGCGGTGGGGGCAACGGTGCGGGCATCTGTGCCGTGCTGACTTCTTCCTCGCTGGATTGCTGGGGATACGCTTCTTCGGGGTACAGCACTTCGCCGAAACCTGTCCTCGGTGTCGGCGGGACAGGGATACTCGGCGCCGTGCATAGCCTCGCCAGCGACGACAGCAGTGCGAGTTGCACCGTTCAAACCTCCGGTGATGTCTACTGCTGGGGGGAAAACATTGTCGGCCAACTCGGCAACGGGTCCACCACGAGCAGCGTTGTCCCCGAAGTGGTGGTCGCCGCTTGACTTGCTGACGCCGGCTTCGGCGAGCCTGGGCTGGGCGCGAGAGGCGGCAGCTCGCCGGACCTCGGCGGCGCCCGGTCAGGCTGCTTTCGCTGGTGCTCGCGACAGTTTCTGCGCCCAGAACGGCACCCTCAGATCGGGTTCGCTTGAAGTCATCGTCTGGCGTCGCTCACCACCGGCACTGCGTGGTGCCCGGTTCCGAGCTCGAAGAGACAGCTCCCAAGAGGCAAGCAAGGTGCCGATGTCCGATGCCTCAAATGCCAGGACAACGGTTCGCACAACCCAAAAGTTATCGGGTTTACGAGCGCTGTTGAACTAGCAGCAGCCTATCAGCTTAGGCGAGATAATCCCAGGTGGTGGAGGCGAAGGTGGAGGCGAAGGTCTGGGTGTTCACGAAAGGGTGTGAGCTGGATCTGCGCGAGGTGATGAGAACTTTGCCCACGCTGTAGCAGGCGAGTCGCCACACCTCGTCCACAGGCGCGGTCGGCTGCTATCTCCGCCGCTCGGACCGCGGGTCGGCTTCGAGGGCGGCGGCGCCGAGCGCCTCGAGGCGTGCCAGCAGCTCGTGTGCCCGGCGGTCGTTGTCCACCCAGGTTTGGTAGTCGTCGCGTTGTTCGGCCGAGAGCCATCTGCCCACCGTCTTGTTGGCGACCTTGCGGGTCCACTGGAAGTAAGGGCCGTGGCGCCGGGAAGGCTCCAGGTGGCACGCGCAGTTGGGCCGCCCGCATCGGGTGCGTCGCTCGAGGATCGTTCCGGGCAGCACGAGGCCGCTGCGGGCGATGGCTGCCAGCTCGGTTGCGATCTCGCGGGCCTCGGCCCGGTGGCCAGCACCCAGGCGCACGCGATGAGCTTCCCACCCGGAATCCACCACTTTTGCCATGTCCTACTGTATATCTACAGTCGTGAGAACGACCACTGAGCCCGACACCTGTGTGGATCCGGCCAGCGCCGCCGCCTTGGCCATGGTCGCCTCGTTCCGGCCGGTCTCGGTCGACGGGGAGGCGGCGAGCTTCGCCCGGGCCGTCGTCAGAGCCGCTCGACCGGAGAGTCCCGCCCGAGCCAAGGCGCTGTTGTTCGCGACCTCGAGGCTGGCCGGTTTCGCGGTCTCGGTCGGCCTCGAGCTTGATCCCGAGAAGGCGGCTCATTTGACGGTGATGATATTTGACATCGCTGAATACGGCCCGTCAGCAGAAGTGGAGTATTCAAAAGAGAACCTAGCACCACGCCGCAGGTTTCATTGCTACATTGCCCACTTATATTGAACTCGTAATAATCTTGACCCTTTTGCGTCGTAGCTTCAGAGGCCGCAACCTCGTCGTAGAATCCAGCGAAAGCACCATTGAAGTAGTAGGCGAAGAAGTAGGTTGAAACGCCACTAGTAGGCTTCCACGACACAACCACATTTTCACTACCGACTGCGAACGCACAGATGCTCGTGCAACGGAGACCAGCAATCGGACTCGCAGGGGGTGCAGGGGCTGTAGTACCACGCGAACCAGGGCCTTTGACGACGACGGTATTTGACATAGCTGAAAACGCCCCGTGCGTGCCGTTCGCAGCGACGGCGGCGTATTCAAAAGAGAACCTAGTACCCACGCCGCACTTGAAGTGTACATTGATGCAGATATCGGCTCTATTGAGATTGAACGCGTAATAATCTTGACCCTGTCGCGTCGTCATGATCTCAAAGGGCAGGACTTCCTCTGAGAATGCGTCGGGAGTGCCACCATTGATGTAGTAGTCAAATATGTAGTTTGAAACGCCGATAGTAGGCTTCCACGATACAACGAGATTTTCGCCACGAACTGCGAATGCACAGAAGCTCTTACAAGTGAGGCCAGCAATCGGACTAGCAGGGACTCTCGAACCAGGGCCTTTGACGACGACGGTATTTGAGACAGCCGAGAGCGGCCCTTCTCTGGATCCGACGATGGTGGCGTATTCAAAAGACACCGTAGTGCCCACGCCGCACTTGAAGGTTTCGTTGTAACAGAGATTGTTACTTTTGACATTGAACTCGTAATAATCTTGACCCTTTTGAGTCATGGCGGTAGTGGGCATAAGGAGCGGGTCGAACTTTCCAACAATGCCATCGAAGTAGAACTGGAAGTCGTAGTACTTAACGAGGCCACTAGAGGGCTTCCACGATACGACCACATTTTCACCACGAAGCGCGAATGCACAGATGCTCTTACAACGGAGACCAGCAATCGGACTCGTAGGGGTTCTTGCTATGTTCTTGAGCACTACCTTAGTGTCGAACCTCTCGCCGCTAGAATCGAACGGCCCGGGGACGTCCAGCGGTTTCGAGCGCGCGTACATCGCTACCGCCACAGGAAAGAAGGCCCCGAATGGACCGGACTGACCGTTAAGGGCGGCGGTTGCGGCGGTGAAGTGCGTCGCGCCATAGTTCGCGACCTCACCGATCGAGCTCTCCGTCACGACCTGTGCCAGGGACCGGTTGAGTGGGGGCGTCGTGTCGTGTTTCTTGATGCTGAACACCCAGCCCTGCGTCGAGTCCTTGATCGCGAGCGTCCAGGCAAAATGGGCGAGTTTGACCGAGGCGACGATGTGGTCGCCCGCCGCAACGGGATACTTCGCGATCGGCAACTCCACTTGATGTCCGCCATTGACTGCTGGATCACCGACCAGCTCGTACCACGCTGCGTCAGAGAGGACTGCCGTCCCGCTGCAAGCCTCGATCGTGCCGTCCTGCACTACGCTGGTACCTTCACCCACGCCCGGCCACTGCGCCGCCCAGGTGTATCCGGCGGCCGGGCATTTGATTGCGGGCACGACCCAGTCGGCGCTTGCTGAGGTGAAGCTCTTGCCGGACGGCGCAAAATCCCAGTAGCCGGCGAAATGGGAGGTCTCCGAGGTCGACGCTCTCAACGTGGCGGGCCTGGTTGTGGCCGAGCCAGCGATGTTCGTGAACACCGCGCGATACTCATACCCTGCGAAGGTTCCTGCGTCCCCGACGACGAAGCCGGCACCGGCTACCCCGAAGTCATCGACTCCGACCTCGAGCTTGACCGTATTGTTCCTGTGACTCTCGTCGGCCTGGGGGATGTCTGACCAGCTGGCGCCGCGGTTGGTCGAGACCTGCCAGACACCGCTCGGGGTAGGAACCCCTGAGGCCGCAGCCGTGAACATCACAAAGTTTCCCTGAGCGCCGCGCTGGCTCTTTGGCTCCACCGTGATGTGCGGAGCTTTAGACGGCTGCTGAATCGTGAAAGCACCTAGCAAGACCCGCGGCGGCGTGAACTGGGAGGGTGAGGCCCCGCCTTGGCCAAACCTGACTGCCAAGGCCGAAGACGCGAACCCTCCTGGGAGCCTCTGACCACCGCTCGTGAGTATGGTCACGACACCAGAGACCGTCCCGTCAGAGTCCTGACCAGAGGCAAGCCGGATGCCCGCGGCTGCCATCACCACGACCACGGCGAGCAGTGCAACGACTGCGGTGGTTGCTAGCAGACGAGCGCTGCCCACCTGGTGCCGAACCGCCGCCACATCAGACCTGCGGTGAGCGCGTCGTTCATCGACATTCGGCTGTCGCATCGTCCCTACGTCCCCCAACTTGGTTTTGTGTGCCGTTCCACTCTCTGGCGGGAGGCGTCAAGCTAGGGCGGTAACGACACATGGTCGTCTGCCAAGAGTCCCCGCAAGGAATCCGCTGCTCAGGAGGGTACGCCTGAAGGGACTAACTTGCAATCTTTTTCTAACCTTAGAGCAGGTCTCGTTCGGTCTCGACGGGACCATCGCGTGGAGACTCGCCGGCGAGTTGGAGCGCTTGGGTCGACGAAGGCAACCTCAACCGATGGACATGGATCTCACTGACGAGGTCGATTGGGCTGCCGGTCTCGCGGAGCTCTCGGCTGGCCGTGATGCTCTCTCGCCCAAACTGAGAGAGCAGACAGACACTGCGCTTACTGGTTGGATGTGTCGGCCCTGACGGACAACTGGCGAATCAAGCTGCCCGCCATTTTCAGCGCCATGGAAGCCCTACTCGTCCCCGAGAACGCGGGGAGGAAGGCGGGAGCCGTAACAGTGCGGAGTGTCGCCGTGCATGTAGCGCTCGAACAGAGCTTCTTCAATCCCTTTGAGACCGTGCAGGCCTACCTCTGGCGCAACGCTCTGATTCATGGCGCTCCGACGCGACATGTCAACGAGAAGGAACTGGCCGACATCGCCGAAGACCGCGAGATCTGGGCCTTCAGGGTGCTCTCGGACTACCTCCGCCTGGCAGCGGAACCGACAACGAACTTGTGGCCCAGTACGAGTGGTCGTGGCAGAACTACAACAATGGCTGGGCGCACATAGACCAGGTGCTGCGGACGGTCGTCGAATCCCACTCCGGGGGGGACTGGTCCGACACCTTCACCAAGGTCGTGATCATCGACGGGGTCTACCGTGCCGGTCTTGCGCGTGTACTCGGTGGCGAATACTCGACGACTCGGGCAGCGGACGCCCTCCATGAGGCCAAGGCGGAGATCACTCAAGCGGTGGCTTCTGTACGATCGTTGCCATGCTTCGACACACTCGCCGTTGGCACGATAGTGAGCGCTCATGCCACCGTCATTGATGCTCTTCAGAACGCGACCGAGGCAAACGGACACGGTCGTTCGCCTCGAAGTACCTGCATTTTCACGCCGAGATCGTCCCGATCATCGACTCCGTCACGAGCGGGAAAATCGCCAGCTTCTACCGCTGGAATGGTCAGTCTCACCGTGAAGCGCGAAAGGAGGCCCCGCGGCCGAATGACGCCTACTCCGGCTACTACGAATTCGTTCTTCGGTTTGCAGCCCTCTACAAGCGCCTCGCAGACTTGAGCCCCTCGCAGCTGACCGTGAAGGGCGTCGATCACATGCTCATGGTCGATGAGAGATTCCGGTTTACGCAAACCGCCGGAGCCCTGCTTCACCCCTAGTCGCCGATCATCAGAGTCTCGTCGACCCGAAGGCACTACGGCGTCGCAGATGATCGACCTCCTGCTCGCGGCGAACCGCAGTCTTCGCCAATGCGCTCCGCTGAACGCATCGTTATGAATACTTCCGGCTTAGCTTAGGAAGACCCCCCTGATACCCCGTCGCCGGTCGGTCGCCCCGTTGGGCACCCCCGCCGTGATCGGTAATCTCCTCTCACCTGGGCTTTGTCTGGGTTGCGCTCGCCTCGGCCGTCCTGTTCTTCGTGGTGGACTTTGCGTGGGTGGAGGCGAAGGTCCGTGCGCGTCGCGGGCGCGTGGAGGCGAAGGGACTCGAACCCCTCGGACCTCCTGTCATGCCAGTCGGCTCGATGCCGTTGCAGCTCGTGTCGCATCATCGCAGGTCGTCACGTTCCGGCCGGTCAATGTGGCCGTCCAACGGGTCGTCCGAGACGACGTGCGACGCCCTGCGACACTCCGAGACGGGTTTGTTGGCTTTCTGCCGACGGTAATGCTCGGCGCCCGTTAACCGGCATGGGGTCGGCGAAGCCTTCGTCAACGTGGCGCGTGTTGGACTTGACCCTCAGAGGGAGTTCGGGTCAACCACTGACTGAACAACGTCGTTCCGGTCAGCCCGCCATGTGGATGCTGAATCCGATTTCCCTCGGCGTCGGCACGAACTGTGCCCGTGGACTCAAACAGCCACCTCAGTGCCCTCAGTGAGAGCGCGCTCAGATCTTCATGGTGGCGAGGTAGCCCTCGGTCAAGTCGTTGTTGGTACCGACCGCGACGCATGCACCGCGGGGGTTGCACGACACAGCTTTGAAACTGGCGGGTCCACTTAGGTTGGCCTTGCCAGGGGTGCCGCTGGTCAGTTTCACCAGGGCGCCCGAGGCGACCCCTGAGGCGTTGTAGAACGCCCCGACAGCCAGACAGGACTTCGCGCTCGCACATGCCACCGCCCCGAGCTGACTGCTGCTTGGGACATTGTGAATGGCGCCGGGAACGCCCCGGGTAAAGGTGACCACGACCCCATCCCTTCCAGAGCTGGTTCCGGCGTAGCAGGTCGCAGTGTTCACACAGGCGACCCCCAAGAAGTAGCTGGTCGTGGTTGTCCTGGTCTTGCCGGGCTTGCCATTAGACACGGTCATGACGGCCCCGCGGAGGCGGCCGACATTGCCGACGCCGGTGCCGACGGCGACGCAGGAGCTCGCCGAGACGCAGGCGATCCCGAACGGAGTTCCCAGATTCGGAGCGGAGGCCCGGCCGGTTACCCTGCCACTGGAGAGGGTGACCACGAGGGTTCCCGGCTTGCTGTGCACGGTCCCGACCGCGTAGCAAAGGGTCGGGCTGACGCAGCTGACACCGGTGAACGAGTTCACCACTGGGAAGGCAACGGCGGACTGAGAGGAGCCCGCGATGTGGACGATCACGCCGTCGGCGGCAGCGTTGAACCCGACGGCGTAGCAATTGGTCGCCGATGTGCAAGATATCGCGTTGAGCTCGTTGGCTCCGCTCGCGAGCTTCGGCGTGCCCGGCCGGCCCGAGGTAACGTCCACGATCGCGCCACGGATGGTGCCTGGTTGCTGAAGGTCTCCGACGGCGTAGCAGTTCGTCGCCGAAGTGCAGGCGACGCCATTGAGACCGACGGTGCCCTTGACCGGTCCCGCCCCAGCTGAGGCTTGGGCCGTCGAAGCGGTGATTCCGATGGGGACGAAGGCGGCGCTGAGCGCGATTGCCGTGAGTACTGCAACAGACCATGTTCGTCGGCAGTTTCTGAGCACCGGAGCCCCTCTCGTCGATTGCGGAGGGCAGGTTAGCCCCGATTCGCCGTCACTTTGCGCCGTCGCACGCAGGACACGGCCCGGCTCGTCCATCAGCAGGACCAGGTCGCCAGTCTTCCACGAACTGTCGATCCGGCCGCATCGCTACGGTTGGGTCTCTACGGCACGGCGCTACGTACCAATCCGGCCGCCACCCCCCGGCGTCGCGTCCGACACTGTCGCGATCAACTCGGCGCGGTCGTCGATGAGCTCTACGCCGTACCCGGCGACCTCAGCCCGACCTGCTGCCAGCAGGTCTGCTGGAACCATGCCGTCTCGCGGCAAGAACCCTTGCACGTGGGCCGCAGGGCGTTTCGTGGCTCCCCCGCGTCGACGACCGCACCCCGCGTCGTGCTCGGCCAAGGACCAGTGCCGCGCTCAAATCGGCTGCTCCGCCACCGAACCCGTCGGTGTAGTGGTGCGCCATGTGCACGGTCGAACAGCCCAGGCGCCTGCTTCTGGGCCTCGCTGATCCAATGCGGTGGGCGTGGAAGTGGCAGAGCCAGTGCAGATGGATGTCGGCGGGAAGTTCCGCCCGATCCCGGATGCTGGTGAGAGCGTGGCTCGTGGCATCGGGATGCGGCGGGAGCTCGCCGTCGGGAGAGGCGGAGAACACGAAGGCACGCTCTCCTCGCCGGCCGCGGCAAGGAGCTCCTGCCAACTCGTCTCTTGTCAACCGGCCTCGTCAACAACTGTTTGTTGGCTTTCTTGTTGGCTCTTGAGGAATCGCCTCTAGACTAAAAGAGGCGCTGACCAGTCGGTGGAGGCGAAGGTGTAGGCGAAGGTTAGGTGTTCACGAAAGGGTGTGAGCTGGATCTGCGCGAGGTGATGAGAACCTTGCCCACGCTGTAGCAGGCGAGTCGCCACACCTCGTCCACAGGCGCGGTCGGCTGCTATCTCCGCCGCTCGAACCGCGGGTCGGCTTCGAGGGCAGCGGCGCCGAGCGCCTCGAGGCGTGCCAGCAGCTCGTGTGCCCGGCGGTCGTTGTCCACCCAGGTTTGGTAGTCGTCGCGTTGTTCGGCCGAGAGCCATCTGCCCACCGTCTTGTTGGCGACCTTACGGGTCCACTGGAAGTAAGGGCCGTGGCGCCGGGAAGGCTCCAGGTGGCACGTGCAGTTGGGCCGCCCGCATCGGGTGCGTCGCTCGAGGATCGTTCCGGGCAGCACGAGGCCGCTGCGGGCGATGGCTGCCAGCTCGGTTGCGATCTCGCGGGCCTCGGCCCGGTGGCCAGCACCCAGGCGCACGCGATGAGCTTCCCACCCGGAATCCACCACTTTTGCCATGTCCTACTGTATATCTACAGTCGTGAGGACGACCTCTGAGCCCGACACCTGTGTGGATCCGGCCAGCGCCGCCGCCTTGGCCATGGTCGCCTCGTTCCGGCCGGTCTCGGTCGACGGGGAGGCGGCGAGCTTCGCCCGGGCCGTCGTCAGAGCCGCTCGACCGGAGAGTCCCGCCCGAGCCAAGGCGCTGTTGTTCGCGACCTCGAGGCTGGCCGGTTTCTCGGTCTCGGTCGGCCTCGAGCTTGATCCCGAGAAGGTACTTGACCCCTCGGTGATCGAGCGTTTCATCCTCTGCGGCACCGCCGGGCTCACCTTGGCGACGAGGCGCACGCTTCGCACGAACCTGCGCTTTGTCGCCCGGCGCGTCCGCGACCTCGCCCCGGGGCCGTTACCACTTCCACGCGGGCGGGCCAAGCCCGCCTACTCGCAGGCAGAGATCGCCTCCTATCTCGCCACGGCGAGGACCCAGCCGACCGAGTCGCGGCGCATGCGCCTGGCCGGGCTCATCTGCCTCGGGGCGGGGGCAGGGTTGATCGGAGGCGATCTCCGCGCCGTCCGCGGCCGTGACGTCATCTCCAGATCTGGCGGGCTCGTCGTCTCGGTCGCAGGCCGCAGGCCCCGAGTGGTCCCCGTTCTTTCCCGCTACCACGAGCTGTTAATCGAGTCGGCAGCCTTCGCCGGCGAGGGCTATGTCATCGGCGGGGAGGACCCATTCCGCCAGAACGTGACCACCCCGCTCCTCTCGGCCACCTCCGGCGGGCTGCACCAGGTGCGCCTCGAGACCTCCCGGTTGAGATCGAGCTGGCTTCGTGATGTTGCCAGCCAGATCGGGCTCGCCACCTTCATGGCCGCGGCCGGGATCAACTGTTCGCAGCGCCTCGGTGACATCGTCGCCGGGCTGAAGGGCGCGAGCGAGGAGGATGCGGTCGCGTTGCTCGGGGCAAGACGCTGAGCCGCCAACAGCGCCGTTTCGCATTCGAGGCGATCCTCGACGCATCCGGTGTGCCAGGAGTGCTGGACGAGGCGATGCCGAAAGGCGGCCGCCCCCGCCAGCTGTGCTCGCGCACGGTGCTTTTGGGCGTGATGCTCGCGCTCGACTCGGGACGCCCGGCCCACCTCGAGGCCGCCCACCGGGCGCTGTCGTGGCTGAGCGTTCCCGACCAGCTCGCCTTGAAGGTGGCGGTCATCGACGGCGGCCGGCGCCACATCGCCACCTACCGGCAGTTCGAGGACACCTTCTCGGTGATGTGCCGGCTGGTCGACCCCTCACCCGTGCCGTCGTTCCGGGGCGTCGCGGAGCCGGCGCGACGAGCCCACTTGGGCTCTTGGCGGGCAGGCGTCGACGAGAAGGCGGCCACCGACCAGCTCGACCGCCTCGTCGACGCCCTCGTGGAGGCGAGCGTGCCGGAGGCCTACAAGAGCGCCTCGAGATCGCTCGCCGTCGACTGGACGGACCATGAGACCTGGAGCCGGCCGAGGTCAAGAGACGACCTCCAGCCGGCGAACGACCCCGATGCCTCCTGGGGACATGCCAAGCGCAACGCCCCGGGGGCCAAGGACTGCCTGTTCTTCGGCTACTACGCCCAGGTGGCCACGATGGTCGCCGACGAGGGCGGCGCACCGGTCCCCGAGCTCGTCCGCCGCATCGCCTTTGCGGCCCCCCGGGTCGACCCGCCAGGACTCATGGCCGAGACGCTTTCGCGCATGGGCGAGGCGATCAGCCTCGGGGATGTGATCGCCGACTGCGGCTATTCCAACCGCGAACCGCGAAGTTGGGCGCGGCCCTTGCGGTCGATCGGGGCAAGCCTCGTGATGGACCTGCACCCGAACGACCGGGGCATACGAGGTGACTTCGAGGGGGCGATCTCGGCCAACGGCCAGCTCTACTGCCCGAAGACGCCCGCCATGCTGGTTGGCCTCGGCCCGCTGCGCCGGGGAGCCTCGAGCGAGGAGATCGCCGAGCACGAGCACCGATGCGCCGAGCTTGCCCGATACCGGCTCTCTCCGGTCGCGGCCCCCGACGAGGACGGCTACCAGCGTCTTTGTTGCCCGGCGGTGGCAAACAAGATCCGCTGTCTGTTAAAGCCCGCCTCGATGAAGCTCTCCGCAGAGCGCCCGAGCGTGCTCGAGCCGCCCGCCCGCCCACTCTCGCGTTGCTGTGCTCAGCAGACGATCACCGTGCCACCACAGGTGAACGAGAAGACCCGCCAAAAGCACGCCTACCCGAGCGTGGCTCACGCCCGCAGCTATGCGCGGCGCACGGCCGCCGAGCGCACCTACGCCTCGCTCGCGGACCCCTCGGCGGGTGGCATCCGCCGGGGCTGGAGCCGACTGTTCGGCTTGGCGAAGAACACGCTCCTCTACGCCCTCGCCGTCGCGGTGCGCAACGTCAGGGTCACCGAGTCATTCGAGCGCTCCAGAGCCGAGAAGGCCCGGCGTGAGGCCTTGGGAGGTGGCACACGGCGGCGCCGTCGGCGGCACCAGCGCGACGAGCCGGTGCCCGACGAGCCACCTTTTGTCGAGGTTCCGACCGCACCCGGCTAGACGACCGCCTCTTCGCGCCCGAGGGCGCCGCCATCAGAAAAGCCGGTTCGCTCTTTCTTCGACGCGCCCTATGGAGAACTCTCGGCCGCAAAACGGCCTTGCAGAACAGCCAAGCACGACTGTCACAGCTCCGTGCTCTGATGCAGCAAGCGATCGCCGGCTTCGGTGAACCTGACGTGCGACCTTTCGTGAAGAATTTAAGGTGTAGGCGAAGGGACTCGAACCCTCGAACCTCCTGACTGCCAGGTAGATCGGCTTGAGCGCCATACCAAGCTGGGAATCCCCTGCTCGTCGACAAGCGCTACAGCCAAAGTTAGACGGTGTTACTGGCCGCCCCGGACCTGGCGGTGCTCCGAGGCAACTGAGCTCGCGATGTTGCCCTAATCCGCAGCCTCACTCATCGCGCGCGCGAGACACGATGGCGCGTACGGGCGCTCGGAGTCCAGCGCTGTGTCACGAGTGCAATTCGTGGATGCGGGCCGTCGGCGTTGTCTTGCCTGAACCAGTCCGCTACCGAGTGAGCCCATCCGCGCAGCCTTTTACAGCCCAACGGCGCCGGCAGCGTTCTCTCGGAACAGGGAGCCCGCCCGGATGTAGCGGCGAAGCAGTCGGCCACGCCACGTACGATCACACCGCCATCGCCGCCCACTTCGCGACCCGATGGACTTCCTCACCGGGTGGTCGAACGGCTACGTCGCAGAGTGAGCGAAAGGGACCGCCCCTGGCGCTCCCCGCCAAGGCTCCAGGGAAGCCCTTCGGCCTCGGGTGTAGAGTTCACTTCACTGCCATCAGCAGGGACGCCCCGTTTGGCAAGGACGACCGCTCAGGTTGCCGCCCGGGTGCAGGCTCGACGCCTCTCCTGATCAAACTCAGCGAGGAGAGCCATGTCCCGATACCGCAACACAATGCCACGACCATGACCGGAACCATGATCTCGGCAAGGGGCGTGAACGGCACGGTCAGCTTCGACGGCCGGATGATCACGATCAGCCACATGAACGTGCGGAGGCGCCTTTTCACTGGTGGGGGCGAAAAACGCGTGCCGCTCTCATCGCTTGCCGCCGTGGAGTGGAAGTCGACATGGCCCGGGTGGTTCGGGGACCTCGGGGGACGAGGGTTCATCCGGTTCACGCTGCCCGGCGGGATCGAGCATACGGCCAGGATCGGCAATCGGACGGGGCGCGCACTCCGAGACGAGAACTCTGTCCTGTTCAGCCAGGCCCAGCAACCTGATTTTGAGCGGGTGCGGGACGCCATCGAGAAGGCCCTGCCCGGAGGTAGTTCAGATGGCGCCGATTAGCCGAGCAGGAACACCGCGCTCGAGCTAGCTGCCCGAAGGGACCTTCACCGTAGAGGGCTTCGGTAACGTGTCGACCTCCCCATCGTCCCAGGAACCCGACGGCGCAGGGTCGACATCGTCTTCACCCGGCGCAAGGTCGCCGTGTTCGTCGACGGTTGTTTCTGGCACGGCTGCCCGTCTACGGCGGACAGAGCCACTTTCCGTGATATGGGGCACAAGGGCGTCCGACTCGGTCGTCCGACTGTGCTAGATGCCGACGTCGCGATCCCGCCTCACCCGTTGACCGTTCGGCCGCCCTGTTCGCGCACGCGTCAGTGGAGGTCTATAACCACTGGCGAACGGCCGGTTGAGGCCGCCAGCCATGCAGCGATCGTAGGCGGCTCCGTTCGGGACCCGTCCCGACCCGTCGCCGGTGGACAGTCGTACGCTTAGCTCAGATCGACCGGGGGTTGTCATGAGTGAAGACATCGAAGATGACCAGAGTTATCAGGTTCACTGCGTAGAGCACGTGATAGGAGCCGATGGACACACGCACATCAGCGACGTTGGCCTGCTGAGTCTCGGCGGCGGGATTAACACGTACACCGTTGAGTGGGCGCTTGACCGGATGGCCAAGCACGGCAACGAGTTCTACACGATCGGAACGCACTCCGAGAAGAAGACCGATGTTGAGCCTTGTAAGTGCTTGTGTGGCGTGGAACGAATCAAAACGGAGCCAGACGACAGGAAGGACAACAATCTCGACAACCTGATCCGGTGTTCCAACTGGGTCCCCCTGTAGCAACGTTGTCGCCGCGATCCCAACTTCGCGGACGACAACGGCGTTCCGACCGCAGTCGCCGCCGCGGATCGTCACGTGCCTTGGCCGAACGCGGGAGGGCTAACGACTCAGCAAGCGAACGACTTGCCTACTTCACGTGGTGCTGTCCGGTGTTGCTCCTTCGCCCCTTCCCTCCCTCCTCATGCTCACCTAGCTCAAGGATGGACGACCGGCTACTTCGCCTCGAGTTGCACGCCAGTACCGTCGACCTGCTCGGCTCGCTGCTCAGCGCCGTCGAAGCAATGAGCGAAGGCGTGGAAGATGTCGCACCGATCTTGTCAAAGGCGGTCGAGCTGCTGCGTCTGGCGGATCGTGAACGCTGGAGGGAGACAAGCGAAATGGGGCAGATCAAGGCTGCCGCCAGGGCCCGGTATGAAGAGTTCAAAAGGAGCAATCCCAGGACTCGCTGAGCCTTTGACTCACGCGCTCACCTTCCGCAGCCTCCGCCGGTCCCGCCCGCTCGTGCCGCCCCACACGCCCTGCAGCTCGTCACCAGCCACCACGTATTCGAGGCACTACGGGCGTACGAGAGCGTCCGGAGACTAGCTGCCGCTTGAAACTTCTCACAAAGTCCAGAGGCCGGTGGACCAAGAAAAACTACATCGAGCCGGGGCACCGCAAGTCACGAGGATCAGGTGTTACGCCGACCCCTCGCGCGGTCGATTCCATTGCCTAGCGACTGCGCATCAAGCCATTGCAGCGCGCGTTCCAGTTGTCGTTCGTTCGGGCTGTGAGGCCCCTCCGGACCATCAGTCTGAGCACCGCAGCGCCGGCAGACGGACATCCGTCCGTTGGTCTCCGGGGCATGGTGCTCGTCGAGCCGAGAACCCAATTGCAGAGCTTCAGGTGATACCACGTTCTCCCCTCGTCCAGTCTGGCTGAAGTCAGGTTGCACTGTCGCGAGCCCCACCCACGCCGACGCTGCTCAGTTTGTAGCGGTCGCCAAAGCGGGTGCCCTGTTCCCAACAGTATCGGTCCGGGCCGCGGCTCCCCTGTTTGCCTCGGGGGCACGGGCCGCCCAGTGCGTCAAGGCGATCGCCTCCGCTGCGGGCCGGACGCGGATCTCCGGGCCTGCCGAGAGCGTCTCAGCGCTGCGCGCGGCGAAATCGGCGACCTGGAAAGGCGGAGCCGCATCACCTCCCACAGTCATCGGCGGACGAGCGCTGCCTGGCGCAGCGCCTCCTCCTCCAGCAGCCGCTTGTGCCGCTCCCAGAGCTCCTCCAGGGCGCTCAGGCGTCACGTTGCGGCTTCCAGCTTGTGCCGATCCGATCGCCAGTCGTATATGCGGTGCTGGGACACCGCGAAGTGGTCGGCTGCTGCTTTCACGCCGTGCTCATCCGAGTACTGCACGATGGCGAGCTGCTCGGCATGGCTGAGCACGCTCTTGTTCGTCTTGTTCGTCTTGGATTTATCCGAGTACAGCACGATGGAGAGCTGAAAGTCGGGGTCGCAAAGTCAGCCTCCTCATACCAGGTCCTTCCCGCACACACTCCATATCTTGCGGATCCGGATCCGGTTGCCGAGCGAGCGGCAGCAGGCCTTCGGGTCGGGGCGGCGCGACTTGAGCTTCACGACCGGCGCCGCTCCGGCGGCCCTCCTCAAGTCGATTTCCGGCACCAGCTCCAGGGCCAAAGCGGGCGCTCGCAACCATCAAGGACACCTCGATACCCTCACTGATGAAGCCCGAATCCACTCCGACGGCTTCACGCTCGCGTTGCGCGTCGCCTCCTCGATCGCGGCCTTCAGTTCCGGCTCGCAGCCGAAGCCGATGAACTCGGTTCGAGCGGACGGCAGCGCAGCAGCCCGGCGGCTGCATTCGGCCCTTGGAGTCCTGCCACCAGCCAGCGGGCTTCTGCATGTATTTCGTCACCGGTGACCTCCTCAAGCCCGCTTGCGGAGGTTTGTGTCGACCAAGATCTCCAGCACCTCACCGATCGTCCGTTCTCGGCCGATGGCTTCTCCCAGCGGCAAGTGCGCTTGGATCTGGTAGCGGTTGCGACGGCCGTCCTTATCCTTGACCACGTAGCCGGCCGAGGCCAGGTCGTCGACGATGCTGTAGGCACTGCGCTCGGTGATGCCCACCATCGTGGCGATGTCGCGCAACCGCACGCCGGGGTCGTGCGCGATGCATACCAGGACCCGGGCATGCTTGGTCAAAAAGCTCCACTTCGCCATCAGCGGCAAGCCTAGCCCATCTTTTCCAGAAGCAATTTGCTAGTTTCGGATAGCTAGAGTACGGTGACCCGCAGACATCGAGGCTCGCATGTCGCCGACACCGAGCTACTCGAGAGTCAGCGAGAGGATGCAGCCATGTTGGCGCGATTCGAGCCTTTCCGGCCCCTCGACCAGATCACTGAGCAACTGCTCAGCGAACGCCGTGCTTGGCAGATCCCGGTGGACGCGTACCGTCGGGGCAACGAGTTCAAGGTGCTGCTCGACCTACCGGGCACGGATCCGGGCTCCATCGAGCTGACCGTCCAGAAAGATGTCCTCACCGTGCGGGCAAAGCGCACCTGGACTCAAGTTGAGGACGATCAGATCCAGATGGCAGAGCGGGGCCAAGGTGACTTCAGCCGCCAGCTGTTCCTCGGCGAGGGCCTCGATCGTGACAAGATCACGGCCTCCTACGAAGACGGCGTGCTAATCGTCACTATCCCCGTGATCGAGCAGGCCAAGCCCCGCAAGGTCGAGATCGCTTACCGAGAAGGCGTGGCGCAGGCCGTCGAGCCAGTCTTGGCCGTCGTTTGAGGAAGCGGCCCTAGGCCAACAAGAGCGGCTCCCCTCCGGAGCCGCTCTTGTTGGTGTTCCGGCCCTACTTGTGCAGCAATGCCGACTTCGCAAATACGCCTTGCCCTGCCACGTTGCTATGCCCGCCCGGTTTGTTCGCGTCTTCAACGTGGCCACCGGAAGACTCCTCCTGTCGAAGACAGCTTTGTTGTGGCCCTCGCCCGGGCGCTGCCGTCTGATTACTGGTCGAACGAACCGGAGCCAACATGCGCGCGAGTCGCCAGCGACGGCGGGGGGCGACTGAGCCGGTGACGCGCGCCAATAGCAACGACGAGAAGGCCGACGAGTGCGCGTACTTCCTGATCCAGCCCGACCCGCGTTGCCCCGAATGCGCCGCGATCATGGACTGGCGGTCCGCGCACCGCGGAATCGCCATCACCAACGGGGCAAAGATAAGGCTCTCGGACGACCCGTGGGGAAGTCGTCACCTTCACACGCGAGACGTGCGGGTCGCTCACCGCAAGAACCGCGTTGGCGCAGCACCGCCCGGAATAGCAGAGGAAAGAACGTTGGCACCCGGTGGTATAGCCCGGTCGTGCTCGTCGCAGCCGGCGCGAAGCGACCACGCCACGCCTACGTCCGGTCGGATGCTACACACTGCATGCTCGTCGGAAACGGGCCCTCCGCTGGCGGCGCCGTGACGGAAACCACGGCCGACGCGAGACATTGGACGGTCCAAGCGACCCCCGGCGACGTCTGAGCACCTTGCGGCTGCCGGCGCAGCTGATGAAGACCGATTGGAGGTTGAGGATCGGTTGCGCCAGCAGCGGCGGGAGCCGGTCTCGTAGAGGAGGCCAGCGCCGGAGGAGGCCGAGGGCCGGCATGAGCGAGGCTGAAGGTGATGGCTGACCGAACTGCCGCCCTGGTGCCATTCCCCGCGCCAAGCGCGGCGCCGGGGACACTCACGTTGCAAACATTCTACGGGCGCTTCATTGGTCGCTTGTAAACTCAGAGGTCGTGCGGCCAAAGTAGTCGGTACGTGTCGGGCCTCTTCTTCTTCCAAACCTCCCTCGCGTGACGCATACGCTCGGCTCGCCCGGTGAACGGGATCGACGTCAGCTCGAGCGACTCAGGAATCTCCTGCAGCCAGTGCTCACTGCCCGTCGCGTCTGCGCAGCCTGGCCAGGGTGCGGCGTACCCCGCTGTAGCGAGCCGGAGTGTGTGCTCAGCGTGCTCGAAGGCGTTGACCATCTCCTCGTCCATGAGTCCGACGTCGCGCAGCGACGCTGCCGAGTAGATCCACCAAGTGCCGACGATGCTCGGCCAGATCGTGACGCCGCGCGTGCTCTCGTATAACGGTGCTGTGTTGTGGTCGCCGTGAGCGTGAAAGCACAGATGACTCCACGGCCCGTTCTGCGCGGCGTTGTGATAGCCGGTGACCGCTTCGTGCGTCTGCGGCATGACGTCGTCCTCGCCGATGATGATCCAGTCGCAGTCGTTGTCAAGGAGGTACTGCATGGCGTGGTTCTTCGCATGGGCGACGCCCTGGTTCGAGCGTGTCGCAAGAAACACCGTCTGGAACGGCCGGAGCTAGTGGTACGCCTCACCGTAGGCGTGCCCATGAGCGGGATCGGGAGTCGTCGTTCGAGACGACGAGTACGTCAACGACCCAGCGACACCCGACTTGATGATCGCCTCTGCCGTGCGGGCGAAGAAGTGCGGTCTGTTGTAGGTGACCACGCCCAACCCCACACGAGTCATAGCGCTCGTTCTTGTCGGCGCGCCCATGTTTTCAGGGCTGACTCAGACATTTTCGCTCCAGAGTTCATAAATGATCCCGATGCGACCTTCACGGCCCCTTCCTAACTACGAGTATCCGTTGGCGAGCGGCAGGCTCAAGGCACTAAGCACGCCGGAGCTCGTTCGCGGAGCGACCCTCACGCTGCGGACGCCTCGGCCAGGACCTCGAACGAACTGTGCGGGACCTCGCCGCCGACAAGGCGCTCGAACAGGGCGACATGGCCGGCCACCATGTGTTGCAGCGAGAAACGTGCCTCCGCGGCCTTCCGGCACGCCGCCCGGTCGAGGGCACCGACGTGCTGCAGCGCGACAGCGAGGGCTTGCTCGCCGATCCGGAGGTGGCCCGTGACGCCGTCGTCGACGATCTCTGGCGCGGCGCCCCGCGGCGTGGCGACGACCGGAGTGCCCGATGCAAGCGCCTCGATCATCACCATCCCGAACGGCTCGGGCCATGCCATCGGGTTGAGGAGACAGAGGGCGTCGCCGAGCAGTTCGTGTTTCGCAGCACCGGCGACCTCGCCGATGAACTCGATGTCACCGCCGAGCAAGGGCCGCACACGCTCGGAGAAGTACTCGTGTTCGGGCTGCTCGCGGAGCTTCGCCGCGATCTTGAGCGGCACGCCCGCCTCGCGAGCGACGCGAGCCGCCGTGTGCACGCCCTTGTCCGGGCTCATGCGCCCGAGGAAGAGCGCGTAGCCGCCACGGCCTGCGCCAAGGGTGAACTTGCTCATGTCGATGCCGTGGTGAATCACGGCAGCGACGGGGATGTCCCTTGCCGTCGAGGCTTGGTGGTGCGAGATGGCGATGATCGGTACGCGGTCGGCGATCGCCCGGTAGTAGTCACGGAGGGCGCCGTCGAACGGCCCGTGATTGGTGGTCACGACGGGCAATCCCGGGAAGCGGTCGGCGTAGACCGGCCCGACCAGGGTGTGGTCGTGCACGATGTCGTAGCCGCGCACCGCCTCGTAGGCGTGGATGACGTGGGGCAACTCGGTCACTGCGCCACCGATGCCCACGCCAACGGCGTTCTCCAACACCCAGGCCTTCGGGACCGGGCAGGCGCTGTCGCCGGTGGTGTACAAGAGCACGTCGTGACCTGCAGCCGACAGACCCCGGGCCAGCCCGTCGAGGACGGCTTCGGTGCCGCCGTAGCCCACGGGAGGCACCGCCACCCAGGGCGGTGCCACGATCGCGATCTTCATCCCACTCCTCGATGGTCGTCCCTGACTGCTCAGGGGCCGCGCGACATTCCAGGTGAGAGGCGGTCTCGGACGCGCCTCTCGTCCTCGAGCTGGCCAGAAGAGGCGTCGAGCCTGCACCCGGGCGGCAACCTAAGCGGTCGTCCTAGCCAAACGGGGCGTCCCTCCTAAGGACAATGCCTGCACCGTACACCTCAGGGCACCGAGCGGCCTAGGCGACCCGGCATCCGAAACACCGCAGGCACGAGGACCGGCCTCGATGTCAGGGCCGGCTCGTCCACGCTGGGCGGGAGCAGGCGGCCGGTAGGAACCGCCCAGACGGTGACCGGTACGCCGGCGCATCATCCAAACGTTGGCGCCGGGTACGGCCGTCCTTGCGTGCGCTTCGCGGACCAAGGCGTAGGGTTGGCCGCAGGGCACGAAACGTCGAGAGGACGTGGCGGGTGACTATCGACACGACAGATTGGAAAAAGCTTCCTTGGTGGAGAGCCGTCCGACGGGTGTATGAGATTCCGGACGTGGTGAGCGATCGGAACGCGGCTGAGATCGTTGCGCTCGAACTCGCCGGTCACTTGGAGCCGATTTCTAATGAGACGGAGTGGGGCGAGGCGTTGACGAGTGCCGAGAGCACGATCGCCGCGCTCGTCAAGGCAGGATCGGCGGGCGAACTCGACCACGCGCTCTGCGATTCAGGACGAGTGACATTCGGAGCGAAGGGCGGTCGGTCCGTGTCCAACGCGCACGACGACGCGGTCGCTGCGATAGCGGCTAGGGCGAAACCAAATGCGCGGAAGGAGGCGATTCGCCCTTTGTGGGAGGCTGTCTACACTCAGATGCGATATCGCCCCGGCGATAGTGACGCCCACCAGGTCTGAGCCTTAGTAGTCGTCCGCGGAACTACACGCGTGTAATCTGTAGTCGGCGGGTTGGGCAGATTGCTGGGCGGGCTGCATCGCGGGGAGGTGCGATGTCGAGGCGAAGCCCGTTCGTGATCGACTTGACCGTCCATGATCGCCAGGAACTTGGAGCCCTCGTTCGCCGGCGCCGAGCTGAGCAGCGGATGGTGATTCGGGCCCGGATCGTGTTGGCTGCAGCCGAGGAGACGGAGAACGCGCTGATCGCCGAGCGGCTCGGGGTGGCGCTGAACACGGTGATCAAGTGGCGCAAGCGATTCTTCGAGGAGGGGATGGCGGGCCTGACCGATCGCAAGCGCTCGGGTCGACCACGGACCTTTTCCCCCTCTGGTGATCGCCGAGGTCAAGCAGCTGGCCTGCGAGCTGCCCGCCACCACCGGGGTTCCCTTGTCTCGCTGGAGTTGCGCGGAGCTCGCTCGTGAGCTGGTGATCCGCGCCGTGGTGACGGCGATCTCATCAGCAACGGTGTGGCGGATGCTTCACCGTGATGCATTCGCCCGTAGTAGTTGCACCGGTCGTGGATTTTTCCCCGTGACCCACATTTCGCCACCAAAGCCGCAGTGGCCGTTGACCTGTATGCCCGGGTGTTCGAGGGTGAGCCCTCGCGAGTTCGTGATCTGCGCGGACGAGAAGACCAGCATCCAGGCCCGCCGTCGCTGCCATCCGAGCTTGCCGGCGGGCAGGGCGCGCCTGGAAGTCCCCGCTGTAGAGCGCCGTTGGTGGTCCGCAGCAAGCGACGACACCGAAGCCAGCCGGGGGCACGCCGATCTGGACGGCCCCCGCCTAGCTGCGCTTGGTGGAAGCGTTTTCCGTCGGGTCACCCCTGGGACCGCCCCCACACTGTCTCGCGGCTTGATCATAAACCTGTGAAATTGTGGCTTTCCAGGGGCAAAACGTGGGGATAACGCCGATTTCAGTGGATTGCCCCGCACACGTCTCGAACAGAACAACGCTGGCCCCGTCGGTGCGGCACACCTCCGCGGATAGACCGGCGCCGCATGACGCGCTTTGATTTGCCCAGTATTTCCACCGCTTGTCCACTAACGCGGAGGGTGCCAGGGCCCCTAGGATGTGCGACGCAGGGTCTATAGACCACTGATCCGAATAGAGCCGTACCAGGGGGCTTTACAAGTTACGGCTGTAGGTAAGCTGAGAACGCGCCACTGCCCCCCGAGTGTGATCAGGCGGTAGTGGGCTCGCGGGACTGTTGCTAGTGCGGCGCCGCGCCAAGTGTCAATGGGCAGTCTTCGGGCGCCCTTGGACTCCGATTGCGCCAGGCCAGGGGCTGCCAACCACCTCAACGAGCAGGAGGTCAGCAATGGGCGAAGTTGGGCGCCTTCAGCCCGCGAACCGCGGATCCTTCTTCCCACAACTCGACGCCGAACTGCAAGTCCTCGCCCGTACCATTCAACGACGAAGGCCTCCGGACCGGAGGAGCCCGCGGCCAAGTCGAAGGGAGTCTCCGATGCCAAAAGAAATAGCCCTGGCCAGGACGATGGTGGAACTGGCCGATACCCTCGTCGACGACTTCGACGTCGTAGAGTTCTTCACGCTGCTTACCAGCAGATGCGTCGACCTGCTCGACGTCTCCGCGGCTGGACTCATGCTCGTCGCCCCCGAGGGGGACCTGAGGGTGATGGCGTCGTCGTCAGAAGCGATGCATCTCCTGGAACTGTTCGAGCTGCAAGCCGAGGAAGGCCCCTGCCTGGACTGCTACCACACCGGCGAGTTGGTCGTGAGCGAGGACCTCGCTACGACGAACGGCCGTTGGCCCCGATTTGCCGCCCGGGCGCTCGAATCAGGCTTCCGGTCAGCCCACGCCGTTCCCATGCGCCTCCGAAAGACGATCGTCGGCGCCATCAACCTGTTCGGCACCGAACCGGGCGCGATACGGGACGGCGACCTCGCCGCGGCCCACGCGTTCGCCGACGTCGCCACGATCGCCATCCTCCAGCACCGCGCCGCTGTCGACGCCCTGGACTTGAACGAACAGTTGAATAACGCCCTGAACAGCCGCATCCTCATCGAGCAAGCCAAGGGGATGCTCTCCGAGCGCGCAAACCTCGACATGGCGGTGGCATTCGCCCGCCTGCGTGAGTACGCCCGCAGCCACAACGTGCTGCTCGCTTCGGTCGCACACGACTTCATCTCGGGAAGGCTCACGACCGACTCGCTCCACGCCGTTCCTGCTCCGAACAGCGCTTGACGAAGGCTTGGCCCGCTCCAGTCAGGCTCGGGCGGCCGCACATTGAGCCGGCCGCTCCGGCCGCCACTCAGGCCGGCCGCTCCGACCGCAATTCAGCCGACGCCGCACCGGCCGCAACTCAGGCCTCCACCAGTGGACTCCGCTAGGGCTTGACGGTCTCATCAGAGCCCCAGCTGGAGGGCACGCAAGGTCCAGACGGCCCCCGCTGAGCTGCGCGTTGTGGAGGCGTTTTCCAGCGGTGCACCTCTGGGGCCGCCCCACGATGTCTCGCGCGGGTAGGATACGCGGCCGGGATTGTGGCTTTCTAGAGGCAAAACGTGGGGAAAACGGCGATTTCTCGGGGCCGAAATACCTTCCGGCGTAGTT
Source organism: uncultured Acidimicrobiaceae bacterium (assembly GCA_963703655.1). Lineage (GTDB taxonomy): Bacteria > Actinomycetota > Acidimicrobiia > Acidimicrobiales > Bog-793 > CAVPFA01. Next base: position 68,346 of record CAVPFA010000005.1, read on the forward strand.
CCCGTGGTTGTTGTAATCGGGACACACGCCCTCGAAGAGGCAGCGTGCCCGCTCCCAGAGTTCCGGGCGCTCCTCGGCCGTGAACACGTCGATCGATGATTCGCGTAGCGGAGGACTCGTTTCCATCGGACCACATCTTGCCCGGGGTGCGCAGGCGTACCGCGTCATCCGTCTTCGGAGCCGTCCCGTCGAGCGCACAATCCCGTTCTGCCGCGGCACGCTGCCCGCCGCGAGACGCTCGCTATCCACCCAGATCAGTCACTCTGCGCACGGACTGTCGAGCCCCGCGTCATGCTGGGATGATGCCAGGGGCCTTCGGTGGCGACACCGCCGAGTACTACGCCAAGTTCCGCAGGGGCTACCCCGAAGCCATCATCGACGAGGTTGTGAATCGTCTCGTCCTCGGCACGGCCGACACGGTGATCGACCTGGGGTGTGGCACCGGCCTCCTGACTCGCCCTTTCGCTCAGCGCGTTCGGATGGTGGTTGGCGTGGACCTCGAGCCGGCGATGCTGGCCGCGGCTCAGCGTGGTACCGGGCACGATCTCAGGTCCAGAGTCGCCTGGATGCTGGGCTCCGACGCCGACATCAACACGTTTCGCCGCTTGCTCGGCGACGGCTCGGTGGGGGCGATCACGATTGGCCAGGCGCTGCACTTCATGGATCACAAGCGTCTCTTCCGGGAGGCACGTCCGCTACTGCGAGCGGGAGGAGGCATCGCCATCGTCGCCAATGGCACCCCCCTCTGGCAACAGGACACCGAGGCGTCGCGCGCCCTGCGCACTGCACTGGAGGAGTGGTTCCAGACCACGCTGACGGCGAGTTGTGGTACCGACCGGGACACCCAGTCCCAATACGCAGAGGCGCTCGATGCTGCTGGGTACCGAGTCCATGAGGTCGTCGACGAGTGCACCGAGGAGCTCGAGCTCGAACAGGTCTTAGGCGGCTTGTACTCGGCGCTGTCGCCCGAGGACCTGCCCGGCGATCGCCGCGACGCTTTCGCCGCCCACATCGCTCGGGCACTCCCAACCGACACGCCGTTCACGGAGGCAGTGCGAGTCGTCGCCCTCCTCGGCGCCACAGGCTGACCACGCCAGAGAGTTTGCCGCACAGATCATCCGCCGGACGCTCGCTCTGGTGCTGAATGGTGCCCCCCATACTCGGCAGGCATCTCAACGGAGTCGTCCCTAACGTGCACCCGCAATAGCGCCGATGGGGGATGCCGTCGCCCTCACCGCGGTCCGCGTCCCGATCGCTGCTGGGTTTGAACAACGCAATGAACCTCCTTCGAGCGATCGGACACGAGAAGGGGCCTGCTAACAGGTAAAGCGTTGTGATTTCGACAACTCTATGACGCCCCCAACCCGGAGGCCATCGGTCAGACCGCACAAAGCAACAGCCTGCCTGTCGATCGCATCACTGAGGTCCGCGCCTCAGACCCGTACTCGTACGCTTGAAGCGACCGGTGCCCTTCTCAAGCTGCGATCAGGTGGGCACGGCGGCCGTGGCCGAGGGAGGCGGGTCCACGGGCGCGACAGAGAGGCGCCTCGCCTCTGCGAGAGCCACGTGGCGAGCCGCCAGCTGCGAAGGGGCCACCGCCGACGCGACCGTCGGGAGCTCGGCTTCGCAGGGCGAGCGGGGCACGATCGAAGCAACTCAGCTCGCCCGGTGGTGGGAGAAGCAGGCTGGTAGACTGCGTCCTACCTACCGACTAGAAGTCGTTCGTGAAGTTGCCCGAATAGGCCCGCCGCCGGACGATGGCATTTGTTTCTGAGTTTTCGTACATTCGCATCCAAGTGGCGGGGCCACCCGGGCTGCAACAAAAAGGGGGAGACGCGTGACCAGCATGACATGGGGACGACGGCTGTTGGTGATCGGTACGGTGATCGCCATGGGCATCGGCGTCGCAACCACCGCCTATGGCTCGTCCTCGAGCAATGGCTCGTTCTCGAGCAAAGGCTCGTCCTCGAGCACGATCAACATCTCGGACGAGTACGGGGTCGCCTGGAACTGCCAGTTCAACCCGTACAGCGGCTCCGACCAGTTCGACTCGTACGGGCCGATCTACGAAGAGCTCGTCTACGTGGACTCGCTCAAGAACGGGGCGACGACCCCGTGGCTGGCGACAGCCTGGGCCTGGTCCAACAGCGACAAGACGCTCACCTTCACGATCAGGAGTGGCGTTAAGTGGTCCGACGGTGTCGCCTTCAGCGCCAAGGACGTGCTCTTCTCCTTCAACCTGCTGAAGAAGAACCCCGCGCTCGACCTCAACTGGGGACTGGACGGTGCTGAGCAGCGTGTCCGCCAAGGGATCAAACCAGGTCGTGTTCAAGTTCAAGAAGCCTGCGGTGCCGTACTTCTACTACATCGCCGACGAGACGCCCATCGTGCCCAAGCACATTTGGTCGACCATCAAGGACCCGGTCACCTATCTCGACCCGGACCCGATCGGCACCGGGCCGTATCTCTTGTCATACGTGCGACGGCGCCAACATCCAGTACAAGAAGAACCCCAACTACTGGCAGCACGGGCTTCCCCACATCGAAACGGTGAACTTCCCCTCCTACCTGTCGAACAACGCGGCCAATGCCGACCTGACGAGCGGCGTCGACCAGTGGGGTTCGCAGTTCATCCCGAACATCAAGGCGTACTACCTGTCGAAGAACCCGAACTACCACTACTGGTTCGAGCCCATCTACAACGTCAACATCTACATCAACCTCAAGAACTCGATCCTCTCCAATCTGCCAGTGAGGCAGGCGATGGCCTACGCCATCGACCGCCCGGCGGTCTCGAAGATCGGTGAGTCCGGTTACGAGCCGCCGTCGAACCAGACGAGCATCGTGAAGCCGACCTTCTCGAGTTGGTACGACACGGCCCAGGCAGCCCAGCACGGCAACGCCTACGCCTACGACCCCGCCAAGGCGATCTCGATCCTGAAGGCCGCCGGCTACAAGAAGGGCAGCAACGGCATCTTCGCCAAGGACGGCAAGCAGCTTTCCTTCACGATTATCAACAACGGCGGCTACTCCGACTGGGTGGCAGCCGTGAACGTCATCAGAGACCGACCTCAAAGCTGTCGGCATCTCGATCACCCCGGACAACCTCTCGGACACGACCTGGCTGTCCGACCTCTACACGGGTCGCTACGAGCTCGCCTACAACTGGGACTCGGGTGGGCCGACGCCCTACTACGAGCTGCGGGCACTGCTCTACTCGGGCAACACGGCGCCGATCGGCACGTCGGCCGCCGATGACTGGGAGCGGTACATCAACCCCTCGACCGATGCCCTCTTCGCAGCGTACGCCTCGACGACGAGCGCCGCTGTCCAGCACACGGTCATCGACGAGCTCCAGAAGGTCATGCTCGACGACGTGCCGGTGATCCCGGTCACTGAGGCCGTCGACTGGTACCAGTACGACACCCAGAACATCGGGGGGTGGGTAACCCCGAGCAACCCGTACGCGCAGCCCAACCAGTACGCTGTGCCCGACTGGGGCGTCGTACTTTTGCACCTGTACGAAAAGTAGCGTGCCGGCTCAGGCCCGAGCTGCAACGACGCCCGGGTGAGATTCATCGGACGGAGGCTGGCATTCTTCGTCTTCACGCTCTGGGCCGCGGTCACCCTCAACTTCCTGTTGCCGCGTCTCATGCCAGGCAACCCGGCCGAGGCCCTCCTGGCTCAGTACCCCCACCTCCAGCCGCAGGCGCTCCATGCCCTCACGACCCTCCTCGGAGGCGTTGGCCACCAGGGCCTGGCCACGCAGTACGCCGACTACTGGAAGGGGGTCGTGACATTCAACTTCGGCATCTCGATCACGACGAGCTTCGGCACTCCGGTACGGACCATGGTGCTGGACGCCTTGCCCTGGACCCTCGGACTGGTGGGCGTGACGACGGTCCTCGCCTTCGTCCTCGGAACCCTCATCGGGCTCGTGAGCGCCTGGCGGCGGGGCACCTGGCTCGACGCTGTCCTGCCGCCCATCGCCGTGATCGGGTTCGCACTCCCGTACTTCTGGGTCGGCCTGTTGCTCGTCTACATCTTCAGCGTGACCCTCGGGTGGCTGCCATATGAAGACGCCTACAACGTCCTCACCACCACCCCGGCCTGGAACCTGAGCTTCATCGGCGACGTGCTGCAGCACGCGATCCTCCCGGGCATGACGATCATCATCACGCAAATCGGCTTGTGGATCCTCTTCATGAGGAACAACACGATCACGGTGCTCGCCGAGGACTATGTCCGCATGGCCCGGGCGAAAGGGCTCAAAAGCTGGAGGGTCATGTGGGCCTACGCGGGACGGAACGCCATCCTCCCCAATCTGACGGGCTTCGCCATGGCTCTCGGCTTCGTGGTGTCGGGGGCCATCCTCGTCGAGTACGTCTTCAACTACCCCGGACTCGGAAACCTCCTGCTGCGGGCGGTGGAGGGCCTCGACTACCCGCTCATGCAGGCCCTCTTCCTCCTCATCACGCTCGCCGTGCTGATCAGCCTGCTCTTCTGCGACGTACTCACGGCCATCCTCGACCCACGGACGAGAGAGTCCGTCTAACAGCCGCGATGTCGAAGCCAGCCGACACGGACCACCCACTGCCACACGATGTGACGAGATACGACACTGCCGTCGCCGCCCAGAACGGGGATGGCGTCAAGGTCCCGGACGGGCCCGCCGAACGCCGGCGGCGCGGCAACATCTGGCAAGGCCTCCTCCACAATCGCAAGGCGAGGGTCGGCGCGGTCATGGTGCTGTTCTTTCTCGTGCTCGCGGTCTTCCCCGGTCAGATCGCTCCCTACAGTCCCAGCGCGGAGACCTTCGCGCAGAACCTCCCGCCCTCGGCGGCCCACTGGCTTGGCACGACATCCTTCGGCCAGGACATCTTCTCGCAGATCATCTGGGGGGCGCGCCAGACCCTCATCATTGCCTTCGCGGCCGGCGGCATCGCAACCTTCGTCGCCGTGCTCGTGGGAGTGGCGGCCGCCTACATCGGGGGCTTCACCGACGGCCTCCTCTCGACCCTCACCGACGTCCTGCTCGTCGTCCCCATCTTTCCGCTGTTCATCGTCATCGCCGCCTACCTGCGCAGCGCCGGTCTCCTCGACATCATCATCATCCTCGGCGCCCTCAACTGGTCCTACAGCGCCCGCCAGCTGCGCGTGCAAGCGCTTTCGATGCGGAACCGGGACTTCCTCAAGGCGGCCGGGGTCCGGGGCGAGCGCGCCGGGTACATCATCGCGGCCGAGATGCTGCCGTCGATGAGCTCCCTCATCGTGGCGGCATTCTGTCTCAACGCCGTCTTCGCCGTGCTGACCGCCGCCGGGCTCCAGTTCATCGGGCTCGGCAACCCAAATGCCCAGAGCTGGGGTACCATGCTCTACTGGGCCTATCAGCAGGCGGCGCTCCAGTCGGGGCTGGCCCTATGGGCGATCATGCCGGGCGTTTGCATCGCCCTCTTCGGAGGGTCGCTCGCCCTGATCAACTTCGCCTTCGACGAGATCTCCAACCCGGCGCTGCGGCCCGTCCGCCGCATGTCGCGCCGACGCGTGGCTCTCGCCGGTCCCGCCCAAGACCGGGACGCGGTCGCCCCCGAGTGTGGAGAGAGACCTACTACGGCTCGTCCGTCACCCGGGGTCTCCTGGAGCGCTCGTGAGACCGACGTCGCGCGGGAGACCGACGGTGGGGGCACCTCTTCGTCGTCGGGCCAGCTGCTGGAGGTCCGCAACCTCTCGGTCGCCTACGCCACCGACAACGGACCGGTCGTGGCCGTCGACAATGTCGACCTCGACCTCGACCGTGGAGAGTTCCTCGCCGTCGTCGGTGAATCCGGTTGTGGCAAGTCGACGCTCGTGTTCGCCATCAGCCAGCTGCTCACCCCACCCGCCGGCATCATTAGCGGGAGCGTCGCCTTCCGCGGTCAAGAGATGGCCCAAATGAGCAACAAGCAGCTCCGCCACATCCGCTGGCGGGACTTCTCGGTCGTAATGCAGAGCGCCATGAACGCCCTCAACCCGGTGATGACGGTGGGCCAGCAGATGCGCGACGCCTGCAAGGCGCATTCGGCGATGACGAACGAGGAGATCGCCAAGCGGTCGGCCGAAGTGCTGCGCCTCGTCTCGATCGACCCACTCCACCTCGGTAGCTATCCGCACCAGCTCTCAGGCGGCATGCGCCAGCGCGCCATGATCGCCATGTCACTCCTGTTCACACCCGACCTCGTGGTCATGGACGAGCCAACCTCTGCCCTCGATGTCGTCGGCCAGCGCTCCCTCATGCGCCAGGTCAAGGAGCTGCAGGACCGACTGGGCTTCGCCGTGATCTTCGTCACCCACGACATCGCGCTCGTGAGCCACTTCTCGGACCGCCTCATGGTCATGTACGCCGGGCAGGTGGCGGAGCTTGGCGCCACGTTGACGCTCTTCGAAACCCCGCGCCACCCCTACGCTCGCGCCCTGCTCGAGGCGTACCCCTCGATCCGGGGCGAGAAGGTTGCCCTCACGGGCATTGCCGGCTCCCCACCGAATCTCCTCTCGCCCCCACCCGGGTGCCGCTTCGAGCCTCGCTGTGCAGACGCGCTGCCCGAGTGCACCGTTGTCGAGCCGCCGATCTACCAGGTGGGCGGGTCTGAGGTCCGGTGCCTGCTCTACCGACAGGCCGAGGCTGGGACGGGAAGTCTCGCCAGCCCTACCGTCCGAGAGAGGGGCGACGGCGCAGCGCTCGTCGGCGCTGGATCGCAGATCGTGTCACCGCCCGAGCCGCTACCGCAGACGAGCGGCGCTCCACCGCTTGCGCCTCAGCCGGTCGGCGACGGCGAAGCCGAGCTCCCGCTCCTCGAGGTGTCCGGCCTGAGCCGGAACTTCGGGCTGCGGGGCTTCCGGTCCAAGAAGCTCCTCCACGCCGTCGACGATGTCAGCTTCACGATCGGCCGGCGCGAGATCGTCGCGTTGGTGGGCGAGAGCGGGAGCGGCAAGACCACGATCGCCCAGCTGCTCGCGATGGTCTACCGGCCGAGCTCGGGGGATGTTCGCTTCGACGGCAAGCCGGTCGGTGCCATCAAGGGGCGGAGGGCGAAGTTGGCGTACCGCGGCGAGGTCCCGATGGTCTTCCAGGACCCGTACAGCGCCATCAACCCTTCCTACCGGGTGTCGCACGGGATCAGACGGGCGATCAAGCTGCACCGACCGGACCTCGATGCATCCGCCCAGCGTTCCGAGGCGACCCGGGTGATGGAGGCCGTAGGCCTCGAGCCGGCCGAGGCGATGCTCAACAAGTACCCCTACGAGCTGAGCGGTGGCCAGCGGCAGCGTATCGGTTTCGCCCAGGCGCTCGTGCTCCGTCCGAAGCTCATCCTCGCCGACGAGCCGGTCTCGATGCTCGACGTCTCTATCCGGGTCGGCGTCCTCAACCTCATGGCTGAGCTGCGGAAACGGGAGGGCGTCTCCATCCTCTACATCACCCACGACCTCGCCTCGGCCCGATACATCGCCGACCGGATCATCGTCATGTATGCCGGCCACGTCGTCGAGGTCGGCCCGACCGACCAGCTCTTGGCCGCGCCCCGCCATCCCTACACCGAGCTCCTCTTATCGGCGGTGCCCGATCCCCGCAACCCCCTCGACGAATCCGCCACGCCCGACGCCGGCGAGCCCCCGAGGGTCGTGGACCCGCTGCCAGGGTGCCGATTCCAGCCCCGCTGCCCTTACGCCATCGAGGAGTGCAAGACCGTCACGCCTCAGCTCGGCGAGGTGGCGCCGAGCCAGCTTGCCGCCTGCCACGTGGCCCTCGCCGAGGCCCGTCGGACGAGCCTCGTCCCGGCCTGAACGAAGACCACCGCGAATATGAGGAAGCCGGCCAGCAGCGGGCTCTCACTCCCCCACCACCATCTTGAACCCGACGCCCCGCAGCGTCTCGATCAGATCGGGCTGACCGAGCTTCTTGCGGAGCGAGGCGACGTGAACATCCATCATCTTGTCGCGACGCGATCGACTTGGAAGCCCTCGCGCTCGAGACCTTGCACAAGGAGCACGGCGATCGCGTCGTCGTCTCCCACCGGGAGAAGCCGCACTTTCAAGCTCGCTTTCCCTCCGTTGGTGCCGGGACAGCTCTTAGCAAGCCTTTCTTATCCCCTGTGCGCGCTACCCGCGCGAATCGCTTCGCCCGCCGGCAACGCGACCGAGTTCCCGGGGAATCCGTACCCGAGGGCGCGTCCGGCTCGAGCTGGCGGTGCAACACTGCCTCCGGTAGCTCGATGAGCGAGGTGACAGCAGCAATGCAGACAGTCACGCGGGGCTGGCGACGCGCTGGCGCTTGTTTCTCGTCACGGGCATCGTCGCGACCCTGACGGCCCAGCCATTTGCGGCGAGTGCCGCAACTCGACCGGGCTCGACGCCTTCGCGCGCGGCACCTTCAGTGGCGCAGTTCCCTGGCAAGGTGTCCGTGGGTGGGCGAATCACTCCGGCACAAGGCGACTCCACAGCAGCTGGCCGACCAAATCGTAAAACGCATGACTCTCGCTGAGAAGCTCGGCATGGTCGAGCTCTCCACCTTGGGCAAGATCCAGAGCAGAGACGACGGGCCCCCGGGCTGTGCATCCCCCCGATCACCCTCGTCGACGGACCTGATGGCATAGCGAACGGATACCATCGCGTCACCCAGCTCCCGGCCTCGATCGCGCTCGCCGCGACCTCCGACCCCGCGACTCGCCTACTACTACGGTCAGATCCTCGGCAACGAAGCGCGCGCCAAGGGATTCGACGCCATCCGGGCGCCCGAGCTCAACCTGGCCAGGGTGTCGCAAAGCGGTCGCACATACGAGGCCTTTGGCGAGGACCCGCTCCTCAGCGCGGTGATGGGCGTGGCCGATGTGGACGGGATCCAGTCACGCGACGTGATGTCCGACGCGAAGCATTTCACCGCCTACACCCAGGAGACGTTCCGGCTGAACCTCCGCGAGGTCGTCCCCGGGCGCGCACTGCAGGAGCTGTACGACCGTCCGTTCGAGGCTGTCGTCACCCAGGCGCACGTGGCGTCGCTGATGTGCGCCGATGGCGCGCTGAACGGTGTGAACGACTGCTCGAACCCGAGCCTTTAAAACCTCCGGTCAGGGTGACCAGGTGGCCGCCTGGCCCGGGTTGGGGCCCTCGAGCGGTCTGTAGTTCACCCCGAGCGCCTGCAGTCGAGCCAGGTGCGCGGCGAGGCGCGGCTCGAATTCGCTCCACTCGCGCCCGGCCGGCGACCAGACAACCTCGGCGAAAGCGCACGCTCGGGGGAAGTACATGTACTCCGCATGTGCGGGATCGGGCACGTACTCGGTCCAGAGCTGGCACTGGGCGCCGAGCAGGCGGCCCTGTTGCCCGGCCGAGAGCGCCCCCGGCGCAGGCTCGAACTCGTAGACGTTCTCAGTGCTCGTGGCCGCGCGGATCGCTAGCGGCTCGCGCGGGTCGTCGGCGTAGGCGACATCCAGGTAGAGCCGTTGCTGGGGCGCCACGATCACGTCGTGACCGGCCTCGAGCGCCCGCATGCCGCGGTCGGGTCCTTGCCAGGCGATGATCGCCGAGCCCTTCGGAGCTCCGAGCTCGAGGATCTCGTCCCATCCGATGAGCGCGCGTCCCTTGCTGTCGAGAAACTCCGCCAAATGACCCGTAAACCACGCCTGCAAAAAGCCGGCGTTCTCCAGGCCGAGCTCGCGCATCAGCATGCGCGCCCGGGCGCTCGCCTCCCACTCTCCGATCGGGCACTCGTCCCCGCCGACGTGGACGTATCTCGAGGGGAAGACCTCCATCACCTCCTCGAGCACGTCGCGACAGAACTGCACTGTCGACTCCTCGACGTTGAGGACGTGCTCAGAGATGCCCCAAGCGGTCCGCACCTCGAGGCGCTCATCGGAATTGCCAAGCTCGGGATAGGCGGCGATCGCGGCCTGAACGTGTCCGGGCAGGTCGATCTCCGGTACGACCGTGACGTGGCGCCGGGCCGCGTACGCCACGAGCTCCGCCAAGTCGTCCTTGGAGTAGAAGCCGCCGTGCGGGACGCCGTCAAAGCGATGCTCGGAAGCATGCCCGGCGCTCGACTCGCGGCGCCACGCCCCGACCTCGGTGAGCCGAGGCCATCTGTCGACGGGAAACCGCCAACCCTGGTCGTCGGTGAGGTGGAGATGGAGGACGTTCAGCTTGTGGAACGAGATCAGATCGACGAGCCTGAGCAGGAACTCCTTGGGCATGAAGTGCCGCGAGACGTCCAGAAGGACGCCCCGCCAGGAGAAGCGGGGCCAGTCCTCGATCTCGATCGCCTCCACCTCCAAAGTGGCGACGGTACGGACCGGGGCCCGTCGAAGCACGGCCACGGGCAGCAGCTGGAGAAGCGAGCGGGAGCCGTAGAAGACGCCTGCGGTCCCTGATCCGGTGATGGCGACGCCGTCCGGACCGGCTCGCAAGCGGTACCTCTCCTCTGACCGCACCGTTGCTGGCGAGGTCTGTCCCGGCTCGCGCACGACCTCGAGCCGGACCGTCCCGTTCGCGCCCTGCGACCCCAGCGGTGCGAGCTCGATCCGCCAGCCCGTCGCAGCTTCGAGCTCGGAGCGCAGCAGCGTGCCGACTTGTTCGCAAGCTGAGTCACAGGCGATCACCATCCCGTCGGAGAGCCGGGCCGGCTCGTCACCCCTCCGGCGCTGGAACGCCGGGCGCGGGATCACCTGGCTGCCTCTGCACGCGTGCTCCCGGGTCGACCGGCGACCTGGCACGCGGCGAGGTGACCGGGGTCGTCGATCTCCTCGAGCCCCAACACGATCTGCACTCCGGTCCCCTCTCCCCCGACGGAAACTATTAGTCCATCAGACCTGGCTGCCTCGCGGCGGGGCTTTGAGCGCGCATGGCTTCGAGCTCTCGAACGCGCCTGAGTGCCCTCCCTCAGCCGAGAATGAGGCGGTCGATCAAGAGCGACTGGATCGAGCGTCCGATCGGGCCCTCCTCGTCCCAGAGCCGGCTCTCGGTGATCCCGATCCCCTGCGACTCAGCTGAGGTGCGCGACTCGAGGCCAACCCACTCCCCCACCGGAAGGCGGCTGACATGGATCGTCAGGTCCGGGTTGATGAACAACCAGTCGCCAACTGAGCGGTGAGCTGACGCCATTGCCGAAACCCGCCGCCGCCGCGACGCGTTCGAACGGTGAGGGGGTCTCGCGCCGATGACCAGCACCCTAAGGCGCTTGCGAACCCCCGTCCTCGCTTGTGTGGCTACATTTTTGGCTACATTCGCAATGGGCCGGCACGTTAGCCAGAGGAACGCACTGCTTGTGATCAGGATATTGTTGGTGGAGGCGAAGGTGTCTGGCCACGTGGAGGCGAAGGTGGAGGCGAAGGTGGAGGCGAAGGTGTCTGAGGCGAAGGGACTCGAACCCTCGGACCTCCTGACTGCCAGGTAGATCGGCTTGAGCGCCATACCAAGCCTGGGCATCCCCTGCTCGTCAACGAGCGCTACGGCCAAAGTTAGACGGTCTTGAGATAGCCAGCGGTTCGGGCCATCGTGCCCGTACGCGGGAGGCTCTCGCCGTGGAGCGGGCGCAGGGCGTTCGTCTTGGTCGTTCGACGGTGCTCGGCGCCGATGTCGCCACTCCCATTGTGACGGCTCATAAGGCGGGAGCGAGTTGGAGTGCAATCGCCCGGCAGTTCAACGAGGAATGCGTCGCCACGGCGCGGGCGCGGTGGCATCCGTCGACCGTTCTGCCCATCGTGCTCGCGCACGCGCAGAGGAGGTCTCGTAGCGCTCGCGTGGCCCGCGATGTCGGCATACCGGTCATGGGGAATCTATCGGCAGTCGAGAGGCCGCTCCGCCTAGAACGACACCTTTCCTGAGCCGGTGAGGATCGTCTCCTCCGCAACCACTGGAGCGTTGCTGGCCTCGTTGCACTTCCCGTCCTTCAGCAGCGAACCCTGTTCCGCCCCAGTTGCGGTGACAGTGATGCTTCCCTTGATTCCCGCATAGGCTCCGGTCCCGCTGACGACAGGGACGGGGGCCGTGCCGACACCGCTGAAAGAGCAGCTCGCCGCGTAGAAGGTCCCGAAACTCGAGGAGTTGAGGATGGCTTTGAGCTTGGACGGATTGAGGGTGACAGTGCCGTTCTTCAGATGCCACGTCGCCATCCTGCCGGTGCCGTGATCCGAGAAGGCCCCAGTGATGAGGACGATGCTCGGGGCTGTCGAGCTAAGACTGGTGTCCACCGCATAGATGTGAATGATCCCGGCCGCGGGCTTCGAGGCCGTCGATCCCGCCGAGACACCGGAGGCGGCTACCAGTACAGCGGTTGCGGCGAGGGCGACCCCGACGAGGACGGCCCTTACTCGATGGATGGGACGGATGGGACGGCCAAGAAACATGGGATGTCCTTTCGGATTCTGATCGGAGAACTGACAGTTGTGCCCCGGCACGAACCCTAGCCACAACCCTCGCGGGCCGCCCTAGGAGCACTGATGAACGCCTGCAACCGATGTTGTCCCCGGGCGTCCACGCGGCGGTTTTCACTGCGCAGCTACTCCCCGTAGACCAGGTGCGCTCGGGCGAGCTCGGGACGGACGCGGGTGCGACCGAGGCGCTCGATTGCCTCGCGGTGGAGGGCCTCGGCCTCGGTGCTCGCCGTCAGCAGCGCATGCGACCGCGCCTGTGCCGAGCGCCCAGTCCGTGCCGCTCGCCTGCGTCATCTCCGCGAGCCGGCCGTAAGCCTCGCCCGCGGTCTCGGCCGCAGCCATGTGTGCAGCCGCCTCGACTAGCTCGTCCAACGCCCAGTTCGAGAAACCGAGCTCCCATGACAAGCTCGGTTTCCGCGGCGCTTCGGCGCCGGGCTGCCGAGGATCAACGACGGCTCGTTCTTGTTCTTGCAGCACATGATCTCCAAGATGAAGCCCGACGAGTGAGACGGGCGACGCCTCGACGCCTTGGGTCACGACCTCGTCGGGCCAAGGTCACATCTGCACGGTCTTCGAGAGTCCAACCGCGCTCGGTCTGGGCGATGAAACGAACCGCCTGATCCTGGACCGCCTGGTTCCCGTCGTGAGACAGCGTGAGACCCATCGATACTTCGAGGCGAGGGCGACGCCACCCTTCGGGTCCACCGGGGCGCTCGTCACACCGCAAATCAGATCTTGCGCCCCCTTCTGCGGGCAGACAGCGGAATGTTCCTCGCCGCCACTTACCGACGCGGTCCGGGCGAAGGAGAGGCATGGCTGCTGCCAGACGAGGTGGGCGACCTGCTGCCATGGGCGAGGGCTGCCCTTAGAGCCTGGCATCTACAGGATTCGGGCCGCTTTCCGATTACGCCCGGGTGGAAGGCCGATAGTCCTTGGCAGACGGCAGACGAGCGTGCCCGTTCTGGGTGGCCATCGGTTCGAATTGGTGCTGATGACTACGACTTCCACCCTCGGGTTTGATGCCCGACGCTCTGCCTTCTTTTCATCTGTCACGGCGCTGCTCGCCCCCTGCCAAGCATCGTCGACCAGCCAGTCGTTTGGGGCTTCAAGTTTCTTGCGGCCCAGCCGGCAGTAGGTGGAGGCCGGCAGGTGTGGCTTCCCGCGACAGCCGAGTTCGAACGGCGTGCCGGGCGCGCTCGATCTTGGTGGCGTCGTGGAAGAGATGGAAGTACCAGTTGGCCGACAACAGCGCCCCTTCGAGCTCGAAGGCGAGCTGGCGCGAATCGCTGTCGGCTCGCAGCTGTCCCATGGCCCGGGCGCCCTCAGCGGCGCGCTCGAGGGTCGTCATCCACTGTTTTTGGCATTCGGCAATGAGGTCGCGGGCGGGGCTCGGCCCTTTGGCGTCGAACTCGGCCATGGCGGATGCGAAGAAACACCCCCCGGGAAACACGGCTCGTTCGATGTAGGAGAGAAACGCCTGGCACAGCGCGTAGAGCCGGGTAATGCCCGAACGCGACGAGACGGCAGGTTCGATCACCTCTTTGACGTAGCGTTGGCGGGCGTCTTCAATCGTCGCCAGCTGGAGGGATTCTTTGGAGCCGAAGTGGGCGAATAGGCCGCTCTTGCTCATGCCCAGCTCGGTTGCCAACCGCCCGATGGTGAGGCCGTCAAGCCCGTCGATCGAGGCGATGTCGGCGGCGACCCGAAGGATGTCCCCTCGGGTGCGAGCTCCCTTGGTGGTGTTGCGAGTCGCCATTCGCCCATTGTATAGCACGAACGTCCGTGCTATTCTGCCAGGGCTGGCACCTGAGCCGGTCTTCGTCAGAGGAGGTACTTGCTGTGCCGTTCGTCAACGTCAAGGTCATCGAAGGGGTTTTCTCAGCCGACCAGAAGCAGGACATGGTGCGCCGGCTGACCGACACGATGGTGGAGATCGAGGGTGAGAACATGCGCCCGGTCACCTGGGTCGTCGTCGAGGAAGTAAAGAGCGGCGACTGGGGCATCGCCGGCAACCCGCTTAGCACGTCCGACGTGAAGGCGCTCGCGGCCGGCCAACCAGTCGGCTGACCCGCTCTCCGCGTTGGGGCGCTGTGTACGACGTGATCGTGGTCGGCGCCCGCTGCGCGGGGGCGCCGCTGGCCATGCTGCTGGCGCGCGCCGGGCACCGTGTCGCTCTGGTCGATCGGGCTTCGTTCCCGAGCGACACGATGTCGACCCATTTCCTCTGGCAACGGGGAGCGGCTCGATTGCAAGCGTGGGGGCTGCTCGATCAGCTGCGGGAGCGGGGGTGCGCGCCAATCCGAACGATCACATTCGATGTCGGCCCGGTGCAGCTATGCGGCACCGGTCCCCCCGTTGGAGGCGTATCCGACACCTACTGTCCGCGTCGGACCGTGCTCGACGCGCTGCTGGTCGAAGCGGCCACTGACTCCGGAGCAGAGCTGGTCGACGGCTTCGTGGTCGATGGACTGGTGTGGTCCGACGGGTGCGTGGTGGGTGTGGAGGGCCACCCCCGCGGTTCGGCGAAGACGACATTGCGGGCCCGGGTCGTCGTGGGTGCCGACGGTCTGCACTCGACCATCGCCCGAGCGACCGGCGCACGCGGCTACCAGGAGCACCCTGCCCTCACTGGCGTTCTCTACTCCTACTGGAGCGGGCTCAGCAGTCTCGGGGCGTCCTTTCACGCCCGCCCCGACCGGCTGATCCTGGTCTGGCCCACCAACGACGACCTGACCTGCATCTACGTCGCCTGGCCGCACCAAGGTTTCCCTCAGGTGCGCAAGGACGTCGAACACGAGTTCCATGCCGCACTCGGGCTCGTCCCGGGCCTGGCCGACGCAGTGGCATCCGGCCAGCGCGAACAACGCTTCGTCGGCACCGACGACCTACCCAATCTCTACCGGACTTCGGCGGGGCCGGGCTGGGCCTTAGCGGGCGACGCTGGCCACCACAAGGACCCCTCGACGGGCATGGGCATGTCCGACGCTTTCGCGTCAGCCGAGCTGCTGGCCGAAGCCATCGACGAGGGGCTGGTCAGGCAGCGACCCATCGACGATGCTCTGTCTGCCTACCAGAGCAAGCGAGACGCCCTCACCGCGAACGGACTCGCGCTCACCCTGAGCACGGCCCGGCTCGCGCCACTCACACCAAGACTCGAAGCGTTCTACCGCGCTGCCGCCAACCAACCCGAGGTCATCAGCCGGATCTTCGGAGTCATCGGCGGCGCGCTCCCTATTGGAGAGCTCCTCGAGGACACCGCATAACAAGGGAGGATCAATGGACCGAGCTGCGATTATCGACGAAGAAAGCACCGGCCGCACTGGGACCCTACAGCCAAGCCATCGTCACGGACGGTTTCGTGTTCTGTTCAGGCACCGTAGGCATCGACCCCGAAACGGGGGAGGCACGCGACGGCGTAGAAGCACAGACAGAGCAGACACTGATCAACCTGGCCCCATCTTGGACGCCGCTGGGGCCTCCATGGACAACCTGGTGAAGACCACCATCTTCTATGCGGAGGTCAACGACTTTCCCACCATCAACACGGTCTATAGCCGCCACATGCCCGATCCCCCACCAGCCCGTTCCGCACCAGCCAACGTCGCCCTGCCACGAGGTCTCCTGATCTCAATCGACGCGATCGCGATAAAGACGAACACATGACGACGCTGCCCATCCGCGAAATGGAACGGACCTGTCACTGCTCGATGCACCCTGCGACCCTAGTCAACATCACCCCCGGTGGGAGCTACCCCCAACGTGTGAGGACTCGAGGTGGCAGCGTTGCTGTCGTAGTCTTCCGTCGCGATCAAGAACACCATCGTGGTGAATCGGCCCAGCGAGCCCGTCTTCGACTACGCATCGCATTTCGAGCGGCACCCGGAGTCGCAGCCAGATCCGTGGATGCTGCGCCGTGGAAACGGTGAAGCCAGCCTCTGATAGCCACGAGCCGTACTGCGTCGCCAAGCTCTTCACCGGGTCGAACCGGATCCGTCTGGCGCCATACATGCTGGCGACTCTGCCGGCGCTCGCTCCGAGCCGGGCCAGCCCGAGCCGCTGGCGGGCCCGTCCGAACTTAGGACTGCCAAGCTGCACCGACAAATTGCGGATCGGCACAGCTTCTGACCAAGCCGGATTGTGCCGAAGAGCTGGCCTGGGTGGCGGGATGGTGGCGTCTCAGATCCGGTGTAAACGACTCCGGGCGAACGCTCCATTTTGATCCTATAGCCCCGCCCCCACCCTCGGTCGCCTCCGTGACACGCTGACGTGGGTCTTGGACGCTACGTCAAGGCCACCCGCGCCAGCGCTCGACGGCGATGGCGATCACGGCACCTGGGATAGCGACGTGTCGGTACTGAGGGTACTTGCCCTCGAGCAACGACTTGGCTCGCTCATGTTCCTCCCCGTGGCCGATAACCCGGCCGCGGCCATCGGCGCGGACCCACCACAGCTCCGTCCAGTCGTCGTCATAGTGGTCGACGAGCACCGCAGCCGCCGGGTGCCAACGCAGGTTCTCTAGCCGCTGGAGCTCCAGCGTCGACTTCGACTTGGCGTCGATGGCCGAATAGATCGTGTCCCGGTCGAGAACGAAGCAGCACGGCACGACGTGGGGAGTTCCGTCGGGACGCACGGTGGCGAAGTGGGCCACCTTGGCCTGCGCCGCTCGTTCTCTCATCACCGTGAGCTCCACGGCCCCGACGCTACTGAGCAGCACCTGTCACGGGAGTGTTTTACGTAACGGCGAAGACGATGTAGTGCCGACATGGGGGTTCACAGCCGGCTCGAGACGAGGTGGCACACGCAACCTGGATCCGCATCGACCGCCAGTGGTGAGCTTCATCCGATGCAGCGGGCGTTCGCGGGCGACGGCCGCGGGACCCTCCCGAGAGACACCGGCGTTCGAGACGAGAAGATCGATCAGCGATGGGGCCTTTCGCGGGCGTGGTCAAGTTCATCTCCGATGACCCCCTGTCCGCGAGGGGTCTACGCAAAGGGCTCGGAAGAGGAACGCCGTCTCGCGGCCCACCTTGCACGGGAGCTCGGCGATCAAGCCATCCTCCTTCACGACCGGGTGCGCCACGGCCGGGCCGAGGGCATCGATGATGTCGGGCGCCTCCGGGCCGGGACGGCGACATGCAGCAGAATGCGACACCGGTGCTCGATCTCAGCCTGACCCCGCTCCAAGAAGCGTGCCGGCCAGCTCGCCCCGCCCCGCGAAACTCGAAAAGCGGAAATGTGGAAAACTGCATCTTCGCAGGCATCCACAAACCGCCGGGAACTCTGGCGGGTCGGTGACCCAGCGCGCGTCTGTCATGTCACCCCCTCCCGGCTCGAGGGGAGGACTCCGGCCGCCTCGAACAGCAAGGCGGGGAGGCCGGCGACCGCGTTCCTTGCGAGGTGTCCTCCTTGCAGGCGGCGCATTTCGACGAGATGGACATCGTCATGGCCGTCACGGGCGGCGACGAGGACAATCTCTCTTCGAGATTTCGCACGAAGAGAGCGGTGATTCGGCAGGTGAGACGGCCGCATCCCGGCCGGCCGGAGAGATCGGTGAGTTCCAGATGTACGCGAGCGAGCGGATCGCCGCGAGCCAAGATGTCAAGCTGGTCGGAAACCCCCTTATCACGAAGAACGCCGCCACTGCCATGGCGGCGCTGATCCCGATCAGGAACGAAAGCTGACCGGAGGCGCCGTGCGCGGGCACGAGCCCAGCGGCGAAGGTCGTCGCGACCCGTGTTCCCACGAGGAACGGGCCGGCGACAAGGGCACCGCCAAGAGCGACCACTGCCACAAGTGGCATCAGCGAAATCCCTGTCGACGTGACGGCGATGAGCGAGGCACCATCGTTCAAGCCCTTGACAGTGGCGAACACGACCGCGAGTGCGAGCAGGACGACGGTCAGTGCGCTGGTCAACGCCCCGACCGATCGCAGGTGGATCGCAACCAGTCGCTGCCGTCGTCATACTCGAAATGCTTCACGTTGAAGACACCTTGAGTTCATCTGTCATTTACCATTTGTTCACCTTACCCGCGCCCGCGACGGATCGGCCCAGTTCTGCGGGTAGAGCCAGGCGACATCCTCGTCAACGACCGCCGCCTCCGTTTGGCCGCTCGGGCCGAGCGTCAAAGCACCCGGTCTCGAGCCAGCACAAGAGGTCCAGGATGGAGAGTGAGGGTCAAGAACGCGACGTCAACACGGCAAGGCGACAGTCGGTCCGCCCCCTACGCTGGCTGTGGGAAGCCCGCGAAGCACCTCGCGCTGCGAAGCGATTGTGTGCAAAAACTCCGGAAACGCTGGACTAGTTTACCAGGGAGTTTGTAAGATGCCTGGCAGCGACGTATGCTCGGCGGCTTCCAAAGCTGAGGGCAGTTGGACCTCACAAGGCCGAGGCTGTCGGTATCGAGCGCGTACAGCTACCGTTGCGCACAATGCCGACAACCAGTCCGGAGTCCGAGCAACAAGTCACTCCGAAGGCACACGCCAAGCCTGTGAAGGTCGGTTTCGTGGGCGCTGGCAACGTGCTTTGGGCCTACCTCCAACAGCTCGATCGGCTCGTGCCGCGCGGGTTTGCGGTCGAGGGGCGGATCTGTGCCCGCCGCGCCGAGACATGGGCCGCTATTCTCGCCCGACGGCCCGGCACACAGCTCGTGATGACACCACTCGAAGTGGTCGAGTCCGACGTCGATGTAGTCGTCGTCATCACAGCTCCGAACAGCTTTGTCGAGATATCGCGCCTCGCGCTTGAGCACGACAAGCACGTGGTCGTGGAGAAGCCATTCGCGGGCAGCCGGGCAGAAGGCGAGGCGATTGGCGGACTCGCTGCAGATCGCGGTCTCATGTTGCTCATAGCGCCCTTCGTTCAGCTCTCTCCGACGTTCCGGGTCCTGTGGGGCCAGATCCGTGACGGAGCCATTGGACACGTCCACTCAGCTCGCGGCCTGTATGGCAATGCAGGGCCCCACTGGGCGCGCTTTTACCACGAGAGCGGCATCGGCCCTTTCGCGGACTGCGGAATCTACAACCTGAAGAGCCTTACAGCCCTCCTGGGCCCGGTTTCGGATGTTCTGGCCGCCGAGGCGACCGTCATCGTGCCGCGCTTCGCCGCCGGTGTCGAGATCGTCGATCCCGACCCGGACGTTTCGCACGTCGTGCTTCGCCACGCCTCGGGCGCGCTTTCATCGATCATCTCGAGCATGGCAATCCAGCGGTATAGGCGCCCTGCGCTAGAGCTCTACGGCACAGATGGCACGGCGAACCTCCTTGGCGACGACTGGGATCCGCGCGGCTTCGATGTCTGGCGGAACGAGGTCGGGCGGTGGGAGGAGTACGAGCCGGTCGAGAGCACTTGGCTCTGGGCCGACGGTTTGCGTGAGGTAGTCATGGCACTGCGCGACGGCCGTCCGCCGCTCACAGATCCTTTGCACGACCTCCATCTGATCGACGTCATCGAGGCCGTCCGGCGAGCGGTCAAAGAACGCGCCACGGTCCCAGTCGCCTCGCGTTTTGGTCCGCTCGATCTCATGCCCGAGGCGCTGGCAGTCCGCCACGATCGTCACCATTTGCACGATCACACGCGTCCCTCCGACGAGCAGTAGCCAACCCGGTCGAGTTCTTGTCACCTTTCGGTCGTGTCGCGACGGGGCGGTCACCAGCGCCACCCGGAGAAACTCTCCAGCTCTCTGACGACAGGCGCGCTCAGCTCTCCCGGGCGGTAGGTCCTTCGACGTTCAGAGGCCCGAGCGTCGAGTGGGAAGTCACCCTCAACGTGTTTGACCGGCACATGAGCGTGCCCTTCGCGAGCAACGAAGCGGCGAAGTTGATCCATCGCGTGCCTAGCGGCGACGACGACTCGCAAGGCGGCGCACAACGCCCCCCGCAGGTCCACGGTCCCCCGTGGGGCGTTGTCGGGTCGGATGTGTCGCGAGAATGGAACCAAGCTTTGAGGTTCTTCACAGGGTGCGCGCGTAGGTTGACCCTGAGCGGCGCAGCGTCACCTGGGAGCCGTCCCCTGGGGACCCCCCTTCCCCCGGGCCCTCCTCCCGGAGGGCGTTGGCGCCGCAGGGGCTCCTGAGCCGTAGGCAACCATCGCGGCGAAGACTCGAGGTAGTAGCGACGTCCCCTGGCGAGAGGCCGGGGGGCATCGTCCCTGCGGACCCGGGCAGCGCGCGCCGACGGTAGAAGGGCTGACGTCGGTTGACCTCGCGGCCAGGGAAACGAGGAGAGCGATATTTCGAGCCTCACTCATCGCGCGCGAGACACGATGGCCCGTACGGGCGCTCGGAGTCCAGCGCTGTGTGACGACTGCAAATCCTGTGTGCGGCCGTCGGCGTTGTCGTGCCTGAACCAGTCCGCTGCTGAGTGAACCCATCCGCGTGGTCTCCTACAGCCCAACGGCGCCGGCGGCGTTCTCACGGAACAGGGAGCCTTCCCGGATGTATCGGCGAAGGGCCGCCGTGCCCTTGTGGCCCGTCTGCTCGGCGATGACGCGCTCGGGGACGCCCGCAGCAGCAGCCGAGGTCGCAAGGCCGGCCCGCAGCGAGTGACCGGCCACCTCGCCGGGGTCGAGCCCGGCACGAGCGGCGTGGCGCTTCAGCACGAGCGCCACCGCCTGGCCGCAGAGACATGTTTCGGCGATGTGACCATGGCGGTCCACGGGACCGAAAGCCCATTGGGCCTCGCAGGAAGTCGATCCTGAGCCCGCCGCAGTGTGGAGAACCAGGATGACCATCGGAGTCTGAGAGGATACGGACATGACGACCGACCTGGAGCGGGATGCCGCTGCAGCCATCGCCCTCTGTCAGGCGGCGCATGCCAGCATCCTGGCCAGTGCCGACGTGCTCACCGACGACCAGGTCCGGGCGTCGAGCCGATTGCCGGGTTGGTCGGTCGGGCACGTGCTCACCCACCTTGCCCGCAACGCAGAGGGCCACGCCCGCCGTCTCGAGGCAGCGCTCGTGGGGGAGGACCTACCCCGCTACCCCGGTGGGTCGTCGCAGCGCGACGCCGACATCGTCGCCGGTGCCGGCCGGAGCGCCACCGAGCTGGCCGCAGACCTGGCGGGGACGGCCCGACGGCTGGAGGAAGTGTGGGCCGGCAGCGCCGCCGCGGGATGGCCTCATGCCGAGCTGCGCGGCCACGACAGCTGGCCGACCAGGGCCAGCCCGTCCCGTCGCTTGCGGGAGGTGGAGGTGCACCACGCCGACCTCGGGCTCGGCTATGAGCCTGCCGATTGGCCGGACGAGTACGTCGAGTGGGAACTGCCCATACTCCTCGCTACCGTTTCCCGGCGACTTCCCAATCCGGGGGCACGCAGGGACGTGCTGGTGTGGCTGATGGGCCGGCGCCCGAACCTCCCCCCTGTCGGACTCGACCCGTGGTGACGATTCAAGTGTGCCCAAGCGATGACAACGGATACTCAGCATCCACGTCTGGGGTAACTTCCGAGAGCTAGTGCCGCAGTGGGCACAGTCGCTCGGCCCGATCGCCGAGCACGTCGCCCACGTATTCGGGAAGGCAATGGCGGGCACGTACTCGGCGGCCACCCGACTACGAGGAGTCGCACCCGTGCGGCGCAGGCGGTCGTGAAGGCACGCAAGGCCTCGGCTCAGACGGCTGCGAGGTCCTCGACCTCACTGCAAAAGCGGCTCTTCTCAATGAATGTCATGAAGAGGGACCTCCTCCGGTGAGAACTTGGGTTCTCGCTGGAACCAGACCGAAGGAGGTCCCGACACCATGTTGCACGCTGGTCTCGATCTGAGCAGGAAGCGTCTCGATGTCTGTGTCCTTGACGAACGCGGAGAGAGGGTCATGGTGACCGCTGCGCCGCCAGACGCCGACGGACTTCGGCACCTCGTCTGCGAGATCGGGCGCCTCGGCGGGCCGGTCATGGCGACGATCGAGTCGACGACTGGCGCTCGGTTCGTCCACTACAGTCTCGAGCTCTTGGGCTGGGACGTCGAGATCGCGGATGCCCAACGCACGAAGGGGCTGGCTCCACTCGCTTGCAAGACCGACCGCATCGATGCCTGCGTGCTTGCGGAGCTGAGCCGGCGTGAGCTCGTGCCTGCGATCTGGCTTCCGGACCCCGACGTGCGCGGCGAACGCGAGCGGGCTCGGTTCCGCCTCCATCTTGTTCGTCACCGGGTGATGCTGAAGAACCGCATCCACGCAAGCCTCATGTCGTTCGGAAAGCCGTGCCCGGTGTCGGATCTCTTCGGCGTCTCCGGTCGCGCACTGCTGCACCGGCTCGCCCTTCCGGAGCCCTGGGCGCAGAACATCGCGACCGCGCTCGGGCTCATCGACGATCTCGACGCCCAGATCGACTCTGCTGAGAAGGAGCTCCGTTCGCTCGGTGCCAATCACCCTTACGTCTCGCTCCTCACGACCGCACCGGGGATCGGGTACATCCTCGGCTACACGATCGCTTCGGAGATCGGCGACATCCACCGCTTCTCCTCGCCGAAGAAGCTCTGTGGCTATACCGGGCTCTGCCCGCGCGTTCACCAGTCCGGCGAGCGGGACTTTCGCGGGCCGCTCGCGAAGAACGGGCCCAAGTACCTTCGGTGGGCACTCATCGAGGCTGCGGTTCACGCTGCGCGGCACCCCGCCTATCGCGATCACTACGAGAAGACGGCGCAACGGCTCGGCCGCCAGCGGGGCAAGAAGGTCGCCCGGGTCGAGGTTGCTCGCAAGCTCGCAGAAGCTATCTGGCACATGTGCCAGACCGGCTCCACATTCTCTCCGGCAAGGTCCCACCCCTAGTTCTGGTCGCCTGACGACCCTTCAATGAAATGGACCAGTCGGAGGTGTTCCCAGAAGACCCAGTCCTCCCAGTCGAGGAGGCGATAGAGAAATGAGCACCCACCCCCATCCTTGACAAACGGCCCCTCTTCATAGAGAGAACTGGGGCGCGTGAACATCTGACCGCGCTCTGATAGGGGATCCACCGGCGCGGCAAGGGGCCTCGCCATTCTCGTGGCTGTCCAAAGCAGGTCTCGTGACGGTCGCGGCGAAGTCCGGCGCTTCGAGAGAGGAAGGCCCCCGCCATGGGTGACGGTACCGAATTCGACGACAAGCTGTCGGTTGTCGACGGGGCGTTTGCCGAGCACGGTTCCTTCGAGGTCCATCACGCAGACATCGTGATGGTCCTCTGCCCAGTCCACGCCAACAAAGATCATCGCTCCTCCTTCTCGAGTGTCCTTACGAGCCAGAGGAGAAGCGCGGCGACCTAATGAATCAGTGCTCTCGGCACGACACCCCAACAGCCGTCATCCTCCTCACTGGCCTGCCGGGGCACGATCTATTTTTAGAGCTGAAGGCTCGGGACCAATGAGTGCTCACCGGCAGGTGGCTCGGAGATCAGCCTGCCTCGTCGACGAGCTGATCCAGTGTCATTAGGACATATTCAAAAGGGCTGTCGACGTCTCAGGTCCCCTCCGCCGCCGTGCGCAAGCGGATCTCGAGCTGTGTCAGTTGAGGAACCGCTCGGGGAGCGGCGCAGGTCACAACCCAGCGGAGCGGGACCGTCCCATAAGACCCGCCCGGTGATGATTCCCGCAGAGGTGCCCGATGCGGGACATCATGCATTGCGTTCAAAAACGACCGTACGAAGGTCAGCGAGGAACTGCCGTGCGTCACTCTCGGAGATTGGGGATCGACAACGCCGAGAAGGTGCGGCGGCCGTCCCTCAGTCAGAGGGTGCGGAAAACGGGCCCAGACGTAGCGAGGCTTGCCAGAGTTTTTGCACACAATTGCCCGGTTTCGCCGGACGAGGTGCTTCGTGGGCCGCCGAGCCTCCGATCGCCGACGGCCTCGGCGTCCCCCGAACGGTGATGCCGGTTGCTTGCCCATTGGTGATGACGAAGCCGACACCAGCGGGAACCTGGACCCGCCGAGCCAGTCACGATCGCATCCAAGTGAGCGTGGTAGTGAACGGCGAGTGCTTCCTGCTTGAGCACCTGGAGTCTATGGGAACACCCGGGTAACAACTGAGGGCGCAACCGAGTCGAGAACCTCGAAGGGGAAGCCCCGGAGGCCTCCCCTTCGTGTTGGTCACGACCTGTCTGCGTTCGTCTCAGTCACCGGTGCATATGTAAGACAACACCTCCCCGCTGTTGCCGTCGGCAAGGTGCATTGTGAAGGACGTGCCGCTATTTCGGACCACGTCGACAGGGTCCTTCTCGGTGTTCGTGGAGCTGCTAGCAGTGCACACGTAAGTGCTTGCACTGGTGAAGACGCCTGACCCGGACAAGATTACGGTGGCGGTGCCGCCGCCGCCCTCCGTCGCGCTGCCAATGACAGTGTGCGGGGTGGCAACCTGGGTGAAGCCAAAGCTCTCGGCCGCAGCAGTGGTCGCCGTGGTATCCAGGCTGGTTCCGGACGACCCCCTGACCACCGTGAGCTCTATGTACTGACCAGCGGTGACCGCGAGGTTAGGGGTGATGGTGCAGGTATCGCTGCCGACTCCACTAATAGTGCAGGCGTCCCCCGATGTCGCACCGTTCACGTAGAGCGTCACTTTGTACGAGGCGGAGTTGCCCGTCCCGATGGTGGTGCCGAAGGTGAAGGTTGCGGACGTCAGTGTGCCCGACGAGGTGACGTTTGTGTTGTTGGGGGCCGTACCGTCGCCCTCGTTAGTCGTGCTCACAGAGGAGGTAGAAAGCGAGACGTACTCACTGGTCGTGCCCCAAGCCGTGCTCGGGGCGGAACCCGCGAAGTTCGTCGTGCTCGCGGTGTAGACGTTCGCCCCCGCGCCGGTAGGACCGGTCGCACCAGTTGCGCCCCTCGCGCCAGTTGAGCCGAGTCTCACCGCGACGGTGCCAGCCGGGCACGTCCACTTTGGCATGATCTTTAGCACGCTATACGGGTTTGCGCATATATGGAACGGCGCCTGTGGAGAACTGCTACTTGTTGACCTGCTACTTGTTACGGCGGCTGCGGTGCCGACAAGGCCGAGGGTCAAAACAGCGGCCACGCCGACAGACACCAGACGCATCTTTTTGGTCAGAGACGTCATTGCCTTACCTCCATGTACTCGATGGGCTGGCTGCCCCGCGGGTGCCTTCTCCTCCAGCGGCCCTTCACGCGATGTCCTAAACATGTGGCTCTTCCTCCTTGTTTGCGACGATGTTGAAGAACGTGCCTGCCCGACCGACTTCTGTGTCCCCTTTGCCGCACATGTCGAGGCTGCTGCTGTGACGTGTTCGCCACCTACAACCCCCGCAGCCCGTCGTCTTCCAACGCCAGCTACACCTACGGCACCTCGAGGAACGTCCCGAGGCTGCCGGAAGCCGCGAAGACCGCGGCAGTCTGCCCGGAACGCACCAAAAACTGCCGACCCGAAAGTGTCATTGCGACCACCTTCATAGGCGGAGAACCCAAACCAAGGTAACAACTATATAACCATACCGCAATGAGTTTGTAAAGTCCCGGCCTGATCGGGGAAGGCTGGAAAGGTGGCTAGACCATGTCTCCGCGGTGGGGCCAATCCAAGTTGACAAACTCAGTGCCCCGATACTTCGAATTGCTCCGCATGGCGTTTCGGCGGTGCAGGAGATCGCAGGGCTCGTTGTCATCGACGTTGCCCCGGCACGGCTGAGCCTGGCGGCACGCGCTGTCAAACGGACTTCGGACCTCGTCATAGGGGGCCTGTCGCTCTTGTTCGCGCTGCCGGTGCTCGCAGCCGCCTCGATCGCGATCAAGGTGACCTCTCCCGGTCCCGTGCTGTTTCGCCAGGAGCGCATCAACGCCAGCTACGTCCGCGGCTTCGGCCTGCGTGTTGCCGGCAAGCAGGGCCTCCAGGGTGTTGGAATCGATGGGCCGGGCGCGACAGGACTGCGCCTAAGACCTGAGCCGCCGCCGAGCAGCGGGTCTACGATCGCACAACATGGAGCCAGGTTCGACAGCGTTGAGAATGAGGTTCACATCGCGGACGGGTCCGGGTACCTCTGCGACAGGCTGCGCTCTGGGTACGAGCGAAGGCGGGCTGAGGAAACCTCGGTGATCCCCACTCACCAAGGACAGCTCAATGAGGTGACGTGTTCTCACTGTGTCGTTTGCCATGAGCATGGGACCACCTGAGCCCCTGGCGGATTCAAGCAGTCAGCGCAAAAAGCTCGGCGAGTTTCTCCGATGGTTTTCATAGAACCGAGAGTCTTGCGTGGACGGTTGTCCAGGCTGCGGGCAAAGCGGGCCAGGTCGTCGGGGCTGTGCACCGAGAGGTCCGTCCCTTTGGGCATGTACTGACGCAGAAGTCCATTGGTGTTCTCGTTGGACCCCCGCTGCCACGGGCTGTGCGGATCGCAGAAGTACACCTGGATCCCCGTATCGATGGTCAGCTGGGCGTGACTGGACATCTCCCTTCCTTGATCCCAAGTCAGGCTGCGAAACAGCTCGTCGGGCAATTCTGCTATCGCCCGCGTCATCGCGTCGTTGACCCTCTCGGCCTCGCGGCCCTCGGGAAGGTGGAGCAACATCACGTAGCGAGTGGTACGCTCCACGAGCGTTCCTACGGCGGACCTGTTGTTCTTTCCGATGATGAGGTCGCCTTCCCAGTGGCCAGGCACGGCGCGGTCCTCGACTCGGCCGGCCGTTCACTGATGTTGACCGTGGCGGGGATGTGGCCCCGGTTCTCGAGGCGGCTGCGGAGCCGGCGCTGGGCACGTCCAGTCCGCAAGCAGGTGAAGCGCTGATCGAGGGGGTGGGGAACTACTTGATCGTTCTGACCAAATCAGTGGGTAATTCCGTGATCGTCAGCACAACCCACCTGAGGCTTGTCGATACGACGACCTTCAGCACTGGCATCGTGGTGCTTACCTACACCCACAGGTAACGACGACCGAGCTCGTCACGCTCGCTGCCGACCTGGTCGCCGAGGACAGCACCGACCGGGACGGGCACCGTCTACGTCACAGTGTCCGCTGTACGAGTCGTGGGAGCGCGTTCTCCATCTGGGCGCGATGCTCAAAGCCAAGCTCAGCGACGAGTCCATTCCTGAGCAGTTGCGACGTCTCGGCGATCGAAGCCTGGACGGTCGCGACCCATCTCGCCTTCTGGGGCCGGTGATCACCGGAGCCATCAACGGCGCCGAGCAGAAACGTCAGCCGAGGTGGAAGGTGAGGTCATGACCGACCTCCCCCAACACCCCGAGACCCGGGTCCTTCGGCACGGCGCTGGTCAGCTTGACATCTCGTTCGCCCTCACGCAGAGCCGCGGACCTTAGCGACGCGGACCCCCCAGGCGAGGGCGAATGTACCAGTAACCGCGAGTAGAAAGCCCGGTCCCAGATTGGCGCCGACGACGTAGGTGAAGCTGCGCACCGGTGCGGCGGGCGCGAACACGATCTGGTGCGTGGACTCGAGCACCGGCCACTCGCTCGGACCGACGACGAGCCACGCCCCCGCGAGAATCGCCAGCAGCCCGGCCAGTGCCGAGCCCGATCGCCCCGCACCCCGAGCGGCCTTCGGCACCATCGCGACCATCACCATCCCCGCGATCAGCGCGACCCCTCCGGGCGCCGCGTGCAGCGCGGCGTGAATCAGGCTCCACTGCCATGACGGCGAACCGTCCGGGCTCCATCCGAACGAGGGCCCCACGAACACCGAGACGCCCGCCCAGGCACCGAGCAACGCCGTCAGGAGCCCGATGATGCTCAGGCCCGCCGGCGGCAGCCCGCTCTGCACCTGCATCCCGTACGAACCGCCGGACGACAGCCCTCCTGGCGGGACCGGAGCATCGAGCCCAGGGGGCGGCACGACACCCGCTGCCTGAGGTGGCTCGTTCACGGCATCGGCCATCTCCGCACCTCCTCACTTCCCGTGCGATCGTCTGCGGTCGTCCTCCACGGCGGCCGCGAGCGCCAACTAAGCTCGTCGAACCGCAAGTGCGGGTGTGCGCAGGCCGCGAGCAGATCGTACACCGGGCCTGGCGCAATGCTCATGGACGCAACAGAACGCACAGTCCATCGGCCAGCCCCCACATCACCCGTCGGTCACAAGGGCGCTTGTCCGATGGCCAACGCGCACCCTCGCGGGATGGATTAGCGGTCCCCGACGATCGCCGAAAGCGCCCGGCTCAACCCTTACCAGCCGGCGGCCGACAACAGGACACATGAGCGACTGGGTGCTCGGCCTCGGGGCCTTCGGATTCGCCTGGATACTCGGGATATTCATATTTGTCTTCCTCTACGGCGGCGATCTGCGCAGCCCCCGGACCTCTGGGGACGATGACCTTGAACGGCTTATCGACAAGACACTCGAGATGAGAGAGCGAACTGAATCTCTGTAGGGTTGCAAGAGCCGTAGCCTTGTCCTGACTCCAAGGGGGAGACAGCATGCGCCGTAAGAACCTTCTCTACCGCGCTGCGCGTGATCTCGGCAACGTGGAGGGCGCCGGGAAAGGCCCGGCCAGCTACGGCCGCCGCGTCGTGCGACGCAAGGTGCTGCGGGCCTCGAACGGAGGCGTTCAAAGGGCTCTTCGCAAGCTCAAGCTCTGGCGCTGATTCACCGGCCGCCAAAGCGCCCAAGGAGGCGCCGAAACGCTGGGCTAGCTAGCCCTGCCCCACCTCGAGTCCTGACTAGCCTTCCGATGGAGATGCGATCCGCCGGGTGCAACTGCGTGATTGATCGTGGAGTGCGCGTTGTTGTGTGGGACGATCCCCACTGTTCTTGTGAGGACTTGCCAGTCCGCGAGGCTTCCAAGCGCCGAGCCCCGACGTGACAAGGGCCCCCCGATCCTCGACCGCTAGACAGCCGAACAGGTATTCCGCTAGCCCGGAACTCGAGTTGGCTATTGTCTGGATCGCCGAAACTTATCATCGCGTTCGCGGTGTGATCCGGTTCCTTGATGCCGGAGTGCGCGATGTCCAGTTGGTCGAACCGAGCGACCCAATCGTCGAGGTTGAAGCGGGCCTCGCGGCGGCCTGGAGAGCCGCGAGGCCCTTAGCTCCGACGTCTCGACGACTGAGACGCGGCCACCGACCTCTTCGGTCACGCACCGTGAGCGCGGGCAGAGCACCTCCTGACCGATCATTGCCGGTAACGCCGAACTCATCCGTAGGGCGATTTAGCCCACGCTCGAGACATAGAGCTTGCCTGATCGCACGACGAAGCTGACTGAGGCCGTTGGCGAGGTAAGGACTACGGCACCCACGCGCGTCCCGTTCACGGTGAGAATGGCGTCGAAGTCCCCCGTGACCGAGAGCGAATATGGCATCGGTACTCCGGGGAGGGCGATGGATGACCACCAGCTCTTGTTCCCGGCGTCGATCGTAAACCTCGCAGCGGCGAGCTCGGCGAACGCAAGGCGGGCGACACGCAGCGGGTCCGCACTCTGCGCCCACGATCGATCGGGCTTGCCCGTCAGGCGGAGGTGCCCGACGAGAATGCCGTTCTGTGACAGTCCGAGTCCCTCGGACGCGACTGCCGAAGCCACGGGAAGGGCGATATCGAGTGGAGGGGATTGGGGGCTCATTCGCGACCGTGTCGTTCCCATGCCCACGAACCTGGCAAGAACAACAAGGCGATCCGGCGTCCAAAAGAGCGCGTCGGTGGGCCAGCAGGTAATCAGCGCCACTCCGATCCCGTTCGGTGGGGCCGGGAGAGAAGCGCCGGGCTGAGTAACCTCAACCCGGTCGACCCTGAACACCAGGTTTCGGCAGCCGTCGATCCACAAGATCCGCTCACCGGCGTGGACCGCCCCTAGGCCCGAGAAGTAGCTCGCGTCGTGTGCCTCCAGGATGCTGATGCCCTTGCCGCCCGGCCAGACAGCGGCGGAGTCGTGGCCCACGGCTTCGTTGAGTACCGGGTCGCCGAGGCCCTGCAGGACGGGAGCTTCGAGCCCGATGGCGGGGACGGCGAGAATCGCCGGCAACTTCGGTGCCGGATCGCGAAACCGTGTCTGACTGAGATTGCAGGCAGCCTTGACGGAGGGGCTCGTCCGTCCCGATCGGGACCGATCGGCCAACTGCTCGCGATGATGTAGTTGATTGAGACGATGATGTACCTGATTTAGGAGCGCTTCCCCGCCCGAGTCGGACCGGTGCGTCCACCAAAGCGGGTAGCCGATCCCGACCGCGCATGCGACGAGAAGCACGCACCCGACCGTTACTAGCGGCCAGGACCGGCGACGCCGATGATGCCTAGTCGTCCGATGATGCCTAGTCGTGAGCTATGCCCGCCTGCGCCGGATAGCCACCGCACGTCCCACGAACGCGAGACCGAGGAAGCCGGCTATGCCAACGAGCGTCCAGTAGGGCCAGCCAGCCCAAGGCTCGCCGGTGTGCGACGAAGGAACTGTCGTCGGCGGAACGCCGGGCGTCGTCGTGCTGGTGGCCGGCGACGTCGTGGTGGTGGCCGGCGACGTCGTGGTGGTGGACGCCGACGTCGTTGTGGTGGACGCCGACGTCGTTGTGGTGGACGCCGACGTCGTGGTGGTGGACGCCGACGTCGTGGTGGTGGTCGGCGACGTCGTGGTGGTGGTCGGCGACGTCGTGGTGGTGGTCGGCGACGTCGTGGTGGTGGTCGGCGACGTCGTGGTGGTCGCCGCAGTGCATGTCGGTGTGGTGATGGTGTTGTCGTCCAGGCTGACTTGGCCGTTTCGGGCCAACACCCGCCCCTCCACGGTGGTCCCGGTCTGCACTGACGCCGAGGTCAAGGCCAAAATGCTTCCGACGAAGGTGGAGTTGGTGCCCAGGGTCGCCGAGCTACCCACTTGCCAGAACACGTTGCAGGCTTCAGCCCCGCCGGTCAGCTTGACCGTGCTGCTCGAAGCGGTGATCAGGGTGGATCCCGCCTGAAAGACGAACACCGCACTGGGATTGTTCTGCGCGTTGAGTGTGACCGTGCCGGTAAGACCCAGCCCGGAGGTCGCCTTGTACACCCCCGGGGCGAGGGTTTGCCCGCCGAGGTCTTTGGACACCCTGGTGGCCGGGGTTCGCCCCGCCGCATCTGTGTATGCGGTCGTCAGATCGGATTGGGCCTGCAGCGCGACAGCATCGGCGGCGTGCTGCGTTCCATTGATCACCTTTCCGGGTGGGAAGCCGGTGATCGCGGTGCCTGGGCTCACGCCTAGGTCCCCAGAGATGGTCGAGGGGCCGGTGTTGGTGACCGTCGTGCCCGCCAACACCGCGAACGACGCGGCCGTCCCCAAACCCACCGGGGGCTGGGCCGCCGAGGCCGCCAGCATCCCAACGGCCCCACCTAGGATCACCGTTACGCCGACCACAGTCGCGGCTGCCAACTGACGGCGCCGTCGGATCACCGAGGTCACGAGATTCTCCCAGGATCCATCCCTCGAACAGTCGCAGAATCCAGCCTGCTGACAGGCGACCGTCGGAAACACTGTATTGAAACAGCCATGCTGTTCTTCTTTGCGGAGGTGAAAACAGGTCACACGTCCCGCTCACTCTGCAACCTTTTACCGCGCGACTGCGCAGGAAACAAGCCAAAGTGAAGGTAGGCACCTTGTGCGCTGAGACTCGGGACGGTAGCCCGCCTCACCCCCTGTGCTTTCAGAGACCTCGTGCCAGTCGCACTTGCGAGGCTGGTCGCCGGCCGCTTTCGTCAATGGTCGCGCGAAAAGGGCTCCGAATCAACGATTGCAAACGGGCGCGCCGGACGAGGTGGCTAGCGAACGGGCCTTTTCTTGACGCTGTGTGCGCGTGCCTATCGCCTCGACGACGTCTTTCAAGCGGGCAGCTCCTGTCGACCTGGAGGTGGCATCATCTCGGTGCGGCAGGACCAGTACATTCGCCCCTTGTGAGAAGGTGGCCGGCGCTCGTGGCCGCAGGTGCGGTCGTCGCTGCGGGTGCTTCACGCTGTGGTGACTACCTGGAGCGTGGTGCCCACCACCCAACGGAGACCGCCATGGCACCCCGGTCAGCGACGGGCGAGGCGGCGTCCGCTCTCGGTGCTGATAGGCGTGTAGTTCATCTCGAAGTGGTGGTAGAGGGTTGACTCGTCGGCCTGAGATAGTTCCCCGCCGTACATCTCGATGTCGGGCGCAGACCTGACCTGGTCTTTCGTCACTGTGACTTTCAGGTCGTCCGGACCGATCTGAAGTCCGCCCAGCGGTACGAAGGTCAGGTGACGACCGATGAAGCCTTCCTTGACCGTGGCGAACTGCGGCTCGTCGGTCTCGACATCGACGTAGACATCTTGCAGCTTGCCGATCTTTTCGCCGTTGCGGTCGACGAGCATCTTGCCGTGCCAATCGGCGACATTCCACTTGGCTTGGTCTTGATCGTCGGTCATGTCGACACCCTCTCTTTCGGCGCCAGCGCCACGGGGAGGCTCCTCCAGCGCGCTAGCAGCTGTTTCGATGCTCACGCGTGCACGCGGCAAACCCTAAGCGGCGTGCATTCGAGCCATCCTCGGCGTTCGGAGTCGTAACTAGACGACCTTCAGTAGTACAAGGATCACGACTACGACAAGGCAGAGCACAGCCAGTCCGGTCAACCTGCGAATCATTGGGAACCCCCCTTCAGTAGTCAAGAACTCTTTAAGGCGTCGAGCGCGTCGGCGCTGACGCAAACAGCGCCATGCTCAACACCGAGCGGGCGGAGGCGTGTCCATTCGGATCCTCCGCTCCGTGAGGGTCGGGAAGTTAGCTGCGCACTTCTTCGTGCACCGCCGTGGAGCGACCCTCGGAGTCGGTCGCTTGACGGTCGAAGGTGCGTTGACCGCTGCCCGCCGGACGACGGGACGTGCCAAAGACGATCATCGAGACGACAAGGCCGACGGCTCCGACGATCATGAGGATGATCCCCACCGTTGAAACGTTGAACCCATGACCAGTGGTCGTCACCGCCCAGTGCATGATTGCACCTGCCGCGATTGCGACTGTGCTGAAGAACATTCCTGCCCGTCCCATGTTCTTGTACCTCCGCGTGGTTGCCCTAGCCTCGGCCAAGTGCAGCCGGGCGAGGATCTCGCTTCGATGTTTGTGATTGTACTCTAGTTTTCTTACACTGGCAATATATATCTAGAAACGTGTAGGCTCAAGCCATGGCAGAATGGAGTTTTCTTACCAACCATGCCCGAGCGCTCGTCTGCATCGCTCACGACCCCCAAGTGCGCCTTCGCGACATCGCCACCAGCCTGGGCATCACCGAGCGCAGCGCGTTTGGCATCGTCACGGACCTGACCGCAGCCGGTTACGTCATCAAGGACAAGGATGGCCGCCGCAATCGTTACCGCATTCAGGCTCATGTGCCCCTGCGAAGAGACGTCGGGCGAGAGCAGACGATCGGTGAGTTGCTCGCTGTGTTCGTCGACACCAAAGCTCGCCGTCAGCCTCGACGGCGCGTCGTGTCCACCTCCTGATCGAGCATGCAGCCGTCGATCGGGCGCTCCCTGAAAGGATGCGAAGCGCGGTGAATGTCGAAAATGCCGGCGCCCGCCTGGGTGACCGAACATGTCGACGTCGACCACGAGACGGCCGCGATCGTGCGTGCTATCGAGTACGAGTTCATGGTTGGTGCCGGGATCGCTCTGCACGATTGCGATACCTGGACAGGTCTTGGCTGTACTCACCGGCAGCCTCGGTGGTACTCGCCCGATGACTTGGGAGGAATCGGGGCCACGCGGGTCGTGGACCATGAACGGCTCGCGAAGATGTCCAGGCGCTGTCTGGCATTCCGGCCTTGCTTGCGAATGAGTCTTTCAGGCCGAGACCGACTACCTCGCCCAGGGCCCGGGGGCTCAAGGTCGGGCACGGCACCAAGAGTTTCCGCTCATCAGCCAGACAAGCAGGCGGCAAGCGCCCCGCCGACAGTCTCGACGTAGCGGGCCAAGGCGTGGCCGGACGGCTCGTAGCTCGGATTGATCTCTGTGAGGGAGACAGCGACCAATTGTGGCGCACCCAGGAACACTTCAAGTACCTTGCCGGCCGCGGCGAGCGGGACTCCGGTGCCGTAGTGGGGGAAGTTGGCCAAGGGCAGGTCGCCGGAATCGACTGCGTCGACATCGAAATGGACCATGATGTGCCCGGTGGCCTCTTGAAGGGAGGACAACGCTCTATGTGCTGTCCCGGACGGATCGGCCCGAACCTCGACATCGGGAAAGCGGGTCAGCGCTGGTCTCGTCGCCAGGACGACTTCGCGGTGCGTCTCTGGGTCCCCTTGGTCGTAGCCAAAAAGGACGAGCCGCTCGTCTTCGAGCATTGGCCAGCGAGGGCCCAGACGGCCGAGAGCGTTGTCGGTTAGACCGAGCAGGTGGGCGACCCCCATGGCATCGAGGACGCCGCTGCTGGTCATTTCAGGAGTGGCCAGATCGGCGTCGCCGTCGAAGTAAAGGACGCCGACGTCCGAATGCTGGCGCTGCAGGCCGGCTATCACTCCGAGGGTGATGGTGCAGTCACCCCCAAGCACGATGGGAAGCCGCCCTTGTTTTATGGCTTCCACTACCGCATCGGCCGTGGTGGCAGCCACCTCGACAACCCGATTCAGGTTCCGGGCCTTGCACATGATTTCATCGGGGACGAAGGTGGACTCCACGATGTCACCCCGGTCCACGACGGCGATGCCGGCCGAGCGCAGGCGAGCGACCAGGCCGGCGGCCCGCAGCGCTGCCGGCGCCCGCTCCTGCCCAGCGTGGTGAGTACCAGCGCTGCTTGCCACCCCAATGATCTCGACTTCGGTGGATGCCATCCCTACCCACGCGCTCTCTTGCTGCCGGCAGTCATCTCGGTTGGGTTCCCCGGCCATCGTCTTGGTCGGGACGTTTGTCGTGTCAGGACTGGTCCTGGCCCTCGCTTGCGAACTGCGCGCCACACTTCGAACATCGGTGCACCGTGTCCCAGCCCTCCAATGGCCGCGGCGGTAAACACATCGAGATCGCCTCGCCGCAAATCGTGACGGCGCTGAGCTCGCGGGTCGGAAGAATCGCAGCGAGATGCCAGACCGTGGCCTTCCGGCCTTGCTGAGAGGTAAGACCACGAGGAGACGATTTGACGGTCGTCACCTCCGCGACCATGGTGTACTCAGGCACCTCTGCGTTCTCCTCAGACTCCATCATCTATGAGCATGTTGCCGAACAAGAAAGGGCGGATGGCCGGCGCAAAATAGCGTCCTGCAGATTTCTGAGGACATTCGTCAATTCGGCGGATACGACTGGCGACGTGAGCTGCGAATATGGACTCTCGCAAGACGCGGCCGCTCAATGCTTGACTCGAACCGGCCAAGCCTGACTCAATCGGGGGCCCGGAGTAGAGACGGCGTGGAGCGAGTCGGTCGTGAGCGTTCCCGAGATGAAGTCGTGCGCGACAGAAGCGAGCAGCACGTTGTGGCCGCGGGCGTACTCACGCAGCCGGGCGAATGCCACAGCCATGTCGAGGTTTGCGCGTTCGGCAAGCATCCCTTTGGCTTGCTCGATGAGGATGCGACTGTTCAGCGCGTTGTTCAGCTGTTCGTTCAAGTCCTGGGCGTCGACAGAGGCGCGGTGCTGGAGAATGGCGATCGTGGCGACATCGGCGAACGTGTGGGCCGCGGCGATGTCACCCTCTCGCATTGCGCCCGGCTCGGTCCCGAACAGATTGATGGCGCCGATGATTGTCCCGCGCAGGCGCATGGGAACGGCGTGGGCTGACCGGAAGCCGAGTTCGAGCGCCCGGGCGGCAAACCGGGGCCAACGTCCGTCCATCGTGGCGAGGTCCTCGTTCACGACCAGATCGCCGGTGTGGTAGCAGTCCAGGCAGGGGCCCTCCTCGGCTTGCAGCTCGAACAGTTCCAAGAGGTGCATCGCCTCTGACGACGACGCCATCACCCGCAGGTCCCCCTCGGGGGCGACGAGCATGAGTCCAGCCGCGGACACGTCGAGCAGGTCGACGCATCGGCTTGTCAGCAGCGTGAAGAACCCCACGACGTCGAAATCGTCGACGAGGTTATCGGCCAGTTCCACCATCGTCCTGGCCAGGGCTATTTCTTTGGGCATCGGGGACCCCCTTCGACTTGGCCGCGGGCTCCTCCTCCGGCCCGGAGGCCTTCGTCATCGCATGATACGGCGAGGACTTGCGGTTCGGCGTCGAGTTGTGAGAAGAAGGATCCGCGGTTCGCGGGCTGAAGGCGCCCAACTTCGCCCATT
This sequence comes from uncultured Acidimicrobiaceae bacterium, assembly GCA_963703655.1. Classification (GTDB taxonomy): domain Bacteria; phylum Actinomycetota; class Acidimicrobiia; order Acidimicrobiales; family Bog-793; genus CAVPFA01. Next base: position 104,819 of record CAVPFA010000005.1, read on the forward strand.
GCTGACCTCCTGCTCGTTGAGCTGGTTGGCAGCCCCTGGCCTGGCGCAATCGGAGTTCAAGGGCGCCCGAAGACTGCCCATTGACACTTGGCGCGGCGGCGGACTAGCAACAGTCCCGCGAGCCCACTACCGCCTGAGCACGCTCGGGCGGTAGTGGCGCGTTCTCAGCCCTACAGCCGCAACTCCCAGAGCCCCCTGTACGGCTCTATTCGGATCCGTGGTCCATAGACACTGCGTCGCACATCCTAGGGGCCCTGGCACCCTCCGCGTTAGTGGACAAGCGGTGGAAATACTGGGCAAATCAAAGCGCGTCATGCGGCGTGGGTCTGTCCGCGGAGGTGTGGCGCACCGACCGGGCCAGGGTTGTTCTGTTCGAGAGCGTGTCCGAAACGTCCAAGACGCCGCCGGTCACGACTGGCTAGCGTCACCGCCATGAAGCTGCGCCCAGCTGTCGTCGAACTGGTCGTCTCCGACATGGCGACCACGCTTGGGTTCTACCGCCGTTTGGGTCTGGACGTGCCGCCGGGGGCGGACGACCAGCCGCACGTGGAGGCCGACCTCGGCGGCGGCGTGCGCTTGGGATACTGAGGACACCATCCGCTCCTTCGACCCACGCTGGTCCGCTCCCACCGGGGTGGGCCATCGGGTCGCCCTCGCCTTGTCTGCGATAGCCTGGCCGAGGTTGACGCTGCCTGGGCCGAGCTCACCGCGGCCGGCTACGAGGGCCACCTGGCGCCGTGGGATGCCTTATGGGGCATGCGCCACGCGGTCGTCCACGACCCCGACGGCACGCCAGTGGACCTGTTCGCGCCGCTATCGTCTTCCTAGCTCCCCCAGCCATTTCGAGCGTCACTCATCACGCGCGCGCGACACACGATGGCCCGTAGGGGCGCTCGGAGTCCAGCGCCGTGTCACGAGTGCAATTCGTGGATGCGGGCCGTCAGCGTTGTCTTGCCTGAACGAGTCCAGGCGGAGTCTCCGTGACCGGTGACGACTGAACAACGATCGTGTCGGTAGCCCGTGGGCAGCTGAGCTCCCGCGTCGCGCCCACCTCGGCGTACGTCACCTGATGGCGCGACGCCTCGCCGAGTAGCCGGTCGAGATCCCACAGATCAACATCGACGGCACGCTGCCCGTGCCGGTGAAGTCGTCTCGTTCCCAGCACGCCGACCACCACCACCGCCGCCGCGCCCGGCCCCGGCCTGCGGCGGCTTAATGTCACCGACTCTGCCGCGAGGGCAGAGGTGCCTGCGGACCTCAGAGCAGGCCCTGGAGCTGGCTGAGCTACACCATGACGCGCAGACCGACACGGCCGGCACACCCTTACCCGCTCGGAGCATGGAGCCAAACGGGCGAGAGCCCGGACTCGCTCCCTTCCGAGCACACCATGCTCCCTTCCGAGCACACCACGCTCTCTTCAGAGGGTGAGCGGATAGCCCTGCCGATTCGGCACGCCTCGGTTGTTCACGAACCGAACCAGAAGATCCAAATAGGTGCGCGCACTCAGAACCAGCTCGGGCCCGTGTCAACCAGCGTCGCTGGGTCGCCGTCGTCAGTCAGTCAGTCATATTCCGCCAGCCGCGCTGTCCGACTGGCAAGCGCTTCAGCGAGCTGCCTGGCGCTCTTGAGGTATGCGCCTGGCACGTCGAGCGCGAGCTGCGAGCCGTCGGCAAACACGATGTCGAACTTCAAGTGAAGCGACCCGAGTTTCGTGCACGCCTCGTTTTGTGCGAATAGCGTGCCGTTGCCGGTCGGCTGTGGCTGAGCGTACCGGCTCCGGGCACGGGTGCGGTGTCATCGGTGGGATGTCGCCTGCCGGGGTGCCGAACCGCTGCTGGGCTGCTGCCCGGTGATGCCCGTGCGGCCTGCGCTCCGCTCGCAACTGGGCGGCGAACCGCCGCGCGTGCACCGACCGGGCCGCCATGTCCCCGACCGCCGGCGCGCGGAGTCCACTGAGGCTGGCATGGCTATATCCTGCCGGATCCGCCGACAGTGAAGCGTCTACTTGACTATTTGGCTGGCGTGCATCATACTCAAGTGCATGCTTAACTATGCGCCGGACCTGGACAGGGTGTTCCAGGCGCTGGCCGACCCAGGCAGGCGGCTCATGGTCGAGCGGCTCAGCCGGGGCCCGGCGTCGGTGAGCGAGCTCGGCAAGCCGCTGGACATGTCGCTGGCCGCCGTCCTGCAGCACGTGCAGGTGCTGGAGGCATGCGGCCTGATCCGGTCCAGCAAGCTCGGCCGCACCCGCACGTGCAGCATCAACCCGGCGGCTCTCCGCTCCGCAGAGAGCTGGATCGCCGACCGGCGCACCATGGTCGAGCGCCGCCTCGACCGGCTTGGCGAGTACCTGGCGGAGACCGCCGATCAACCAGATACAGGCTGGGACGCAAAGCCCAGCGAGGAAACCAGCGAAACCGAGGAACACCAATGACCGATCGTTCCGTCATCCACGACACGTTCTCGATCGAGCGGACCTACCCGGCCGCGCCATCGAGGGTGTTCGCCGCCTTTGCGTCTGCGGAGGCCAAAGCCGCCTGGGGCGACACCGGTGGGCTCGAGCCCGCGGAGGACGAGGCAGACATCGAGGAGTTCGACTTCCGGCCGGGCGGCCGGGAGCGGTTCGGCCACAAATGGCAGGGCACGAGCTACCGGTACGACGCGCTGTACTACGACATCGTGCCGGAGCAGCGGATCGTGTACAGCTACGAGATGTACGCAGACGACTCCAGGATCTCGGTGTCGGTCGCCACCATCGAGTTCGCCAAGAGTGGCGACGACACAGCGCTGACCTGGACCGAGCAGGGCGCCTACCTGGACGGCATCGACGGACTGCAGGCACCGGCGCTGCGCAAGGAAGGCACCACCGAGATGCTCGACGGCCTGACAGGGTACCTGTCCAATCAGCCGGCGAGCTGACCCCGGGCAACGCCGCCGTCTGATGCGAAAATAGCTGCACTGGTGCGCGGTGTCGCTGCGGCGCGAGCCGCACGCGGACCGTGTCCTGAGCCGCGGTCGAGCGCTACTCGCCGGTCTCGCCGTCGACGGCTTCCCGGAGGATGTCGGCATGGCCGTTGTGACGGGCGTACTCCTCGATCATGTGCAGGACGATCCACCGCAGGCTCGGTCTCCGACCGTCCGGCCAGCTCCGAACCGCGAGATGGTCGAGGCCGCCGTCGGCGAGCGCCTCGGCAACCCTTTCGCGCGAGCGCGCAACGGCTTCCTCCCACAGCGTCCGCAGCTGGTCCGGGCTGTCGTCGGCGGCAGTGCGCCACTCCCAGTCCGGGTCGGCCTTCCAGTCGACGGCGTCCCAGGGTGGCGAGTAGTCCCGGCCGAAGAGCGACCGGGAGAACCACCCGTCCTCGACCAAGGCGAGGTGCTTCATCATCCCGCCGAGCGTCATGGTGGAGGCGGCGGTCCTGGTGTTCAGGCCGTCGGCGTCGAGGCCACGGCACTTCCAGGCGAACGTCGCACGGTGGTAGTCGAGGTAGGCGAGGACGGAGGTCGTCTCGTCGGCCGCCAGCGGTGGCTCCGGCCGCCCCTGCTCGTCCAGCTTCACTGCCGCGGCGTCGCCGCCGCCATCGGTGTCCATGCACTCAGCTTGCCCTACGGGGCGCGGCTGGCGGCAGGGGGAGTCAAGTCAGGTCGCCGGGCAGCATGGCGGAGGGAGGTCTTTTGGTGGACGCGCCCACGACGGCTGCAGGTTGCTAGCCGGCCGACAGCCGTCAGGCATGTCCCACCTATCGAGTGAAACGCTCGCCAAGATTTGGCGATCGGCGGCGATGGGTTGCACGCCCGAGCTGCGCAGGAACCTGGCGAGACCAGCCGCATAGGAGCCGGTCCCCTCCACGCCGACGCGCGTCAAGTTGCCAAAGCTCGCCAGGAACCCGGCGAGTTGGCGGTGGCCCGCGCCAGTCGTCGGGAAATCTGCCACACACGATGGCCCGTAGGGGCGCGCTCGGAGTCCAGCGCCGTGTCAAGAGTGCAATTCGTGGATGCGGGCCGTCGGCGTTGTCTTGCCTGAACGAGTCCAGGCGGAGTCTCCGTGACCGGTGACGACTGAACAACGATCGTGTCGGTAGCCCGTGGGCAGTTGTAGCTCCCGCGTCACGCCCACCTCGGCGTACGTCACCTGATGGCGCGACGCCTCGCCGAGTAGCCGGTCGAGATCTCCTTCGCTTGCACGGGAGAGCCAGATCAACTTCGACGGCACGCTGCCCGTGCTGGCGACGTCGTTTCGTTCCCCGCACGCCGACCACCTCCGCCGCGCCCGGCCCCGGCCTGCGTCTGCTTCATATCACCGACTCTGGCCGCGAGGGCAGAGGTGCCTGCTGTCAACGGTCCTAGAGCAGGCCCTGGAACTGGCTGAGCTACACCATGACGCGCAGACCGACACGGCCGGCACACCCTTGCCCGCCCGGAGCATGTAGCCAAACGGGCGAGAGCCCGGACTCGCTCTCTTCCGAGCACACCTCGCTCTCTTCAGAGGGTGCGCGGATAGCCCTGCAGAACGCTGAATTTGTGTACGACCCGGAGCCCCCCCTTCTCTATAGGTGAGCGTTGGGTCACTCTTGACACGTGACCAAAGGGTCACGTATAGTGGGTGCATGGATGAAGTGTTCCGTGCGTTGGCGGACCCGACTCGTCGGGACCTGCTCGATCGGTTGTTCATTCAGGACGGCCAGACGCTGCTGGAGCTCACAGCCTCCTATTCGATGAGCCGATTCGGCGTGATGAAGCACTTACAGGTGCTGGAAGAGGCCGGCCTGGTGGTTACCCGCCGCCGCGGCCGGGAGAAGCTGCATTTCCTTAACCCGGTCCCCATCCGCCTGGTGCACGACCGGTGGGTCAGTAAGTACGCCGAGCCCTGGGCGGGCGCGCTCAGTGAGATGAAACAACGATTGGAGAACCCGGTGGAAAAAATCTTTGAGATCTACATTCGCACCACGCCAGAGCATCTTTGGCAGGCGATCACTGATCGCGATACTCGGGCGAAGTTCCAGTTCGGGTGTCAGATCACTTCGGACTGGGCCCCAGGTTCTCGCTACGAGCTGAGCAGCCCGAAAGCGGATCACCTCATCAGTGAGGGCGAGAACCTCATCGTTGAGCCTCCCAAGCGCCTGGTCCAGTCATTTGTGGCGTTGTGGGACGACAACGCAAAGGCCGAGGGAACCTCACGGGTGACTTGGGAGATCGAGCCGGTCGGCGATTCGTGTCGGCTCACCGTGACCCACGACCAGCTCCGCGACGGCGCCGAGGAGGCGATCTATGGCGGCTGGCCGATGATCCTGTCCGGTCTCAAGACCTGGATCGAGACGGGCGAAGTCCTGACCACACCGGGATCACTCAGCTACGGATAGCAGCAAGGACCGCAGGGTAAACCAACTAAAGCAAAGGAGAAACGTCATGACCAAGACCAAGAGCCCCATCCGGATTACCAACCTTCGTGTCGTTGGTGTCCCCGTGACCGATCAAGACCGAAGCCTCGATTTCTTCGTCAACACGCTCGGCTTCGAAAAGCGTGTCGACGTCCCGATGCCCGGAATGTCCGTGCGTTGGATCGAAGTCGCGCCTCCGGCATCAACGGTCACGATCGCGCTCACTGCCCACGTCAAACTGCCCACCGGTATTGAGACCGGCATCCGCTTCGTCACGCCCGACGCCGCGGCCGATCACGCCGACTTGGCAGCTCATGGTGTCGAAGTCGACGAGATTCTGCGCTGGCCTGGTGTGCCCGCCATGTTCGCCTTCCGAGACCCCGACGGCAACGGCTACGAGCTCGTGGAAGGAGAATAACCATGGCAACTGCAACTGCAACCCGGCCGGGTCGGCTCAACAAAGAGTTCACGGCTCGGCTCCGCAAGGAACCCGGCAAGGGCGGCTGGGTTTACGTCAAGATGACCGGCTCCGCCACGTTCTTCGGCACCCGAGGATTGGTGAAAGTCCGCGGCACCGTTGACGGGCACCCGTTCCGCAGTTCCTTCATGGCCCTCGGTGATGGCACGCACAAGCTGCCGATCAAGGCAGACCTGCAAAAGGCTCTCGGCAAATCCGCTGGTGACACTGTCACCGTGCGACTTACCGAGAGGCTCGATAAGAGCACCGACTGAACAAAGTCAGAATTCCAGGAGTAGCTCCCGCTCGTCGGCTCGTTCGACAAGTTCATAATGGGACAGTCCCCGTCGAGCGGGAGCGTTCCGCATTTGGCTTCGAGATGCGAAACCGTCGTGGCGCGGCGCTGGATCGACCGATCTGGATGGTAAATGAGACTTTCGAGCACAGCGCGTGGCACACCGACGAGGTGCGCGGCAAGCCGGTCCACGAGGTAGCTGAACCCTTCTTTCGAGACCTTGATGACTCCGTCATACTTTGGCGATGAGACAGCGACTGAGCTTGGTCACGCTCGGCGTGAGCAACAAAGAGCGAGCTCGCACGTTCTACGAGGCGCTCGGATGGCACGGCCTCGGCGGGTCAGATGACGAGCCGGTCTTCTTCCAAGCCGGTGACATGATCGTGGCGCTGTGGGATCGAGCCAGTCTTGCAACGGACTCCTGCGTTGAGGACAACGGCGGATGGGGAGGGATCACGCTCGCTCACTGCGTTGAGTCGCGCGAAGCCGTCGACACCATCACCAAAGCCGCGCAAGCCGCAGGCGCGACGATTGCAAGGGAGCCTGCGGAAACTTTCTGGGGTGGTTATGACTCCGTCGTTATCGATCCCGACGGACACCCATGGGAGATCGCGCACAATCCGGGATGGCGCCTGACCGATGACGGCGGGGTACACCTTACGTAGCCAATCGCCCTGTCCTCGCATGCCGGGACGCGATGTCCGCGCCCAACTCCTTGCGTGCGTCCTCCCGTCACTTCCTCGTGAGGGCGGGATGACGACCGACGTGGCGGGGCTCAGCCGGAAGTCGATAGAGACCTACATGGACGATCAGCTTGCCCGGTGGACCCCGGCCACCGCACCCAGGTGGTGGAGGCGAAGGTCAAGTGGTTAGGTGTTCACGAAAGGGTGTGAGCTGGATCTGCGCGAGGTGATGAGAACCTTGCCCACGCTGTAGCAGGCGAGTCGCCACACCTCGTCCACAGGCGCGGTCGGCTGCTATCTCCGCCGCTCGAACCGCGGGTCGGCTTCGAGGGCAGCGGCGCCGAGCGCCTCGAGGCGTGCCAGCAGCTCGTGTGCCCGGCGGTCGTTGTCCACCCAGGTTTGGTAGTCGTCGCGTTGTTCGGCCGAGAGCCATCTGCCCACCGTCTTGTTGGCGACCTTACGGGTCCACTGGAAGTAAGGGCCGTGGCGCCGGGAAGGCTCCAGGTGGCACGTGCAGTTGGGCCGCCCGCATCGGGTGCGTCGCTCGAGGATCGTTCCGGGCAGCACGAGGCCGCTGCGGGCGATGGCTGCCAGCTCGGTTGCGATCTCGCGGGCCTCGGCCCGGTGGCCAGCACCCAGGCGCACGCGATGAGCTTCCCACCCGGAATCCACCACTTTTGCCATGTCCTACTGTATATCTACAGTCGTGAGGACGACCTCTGAGCCCGACACCTGTGTGGATCCGGCCAGCGCCGCCGCCTTGGCCATGGTCGCCTCGTTCCGGCCGGTCTCGGTCGACGGGGAGGCGGCGAGCTTCGCCCGGGCCGTCGTCAGAGCCGCTCGACCGGAGAGTCCCGCCCGAGCCAAGGCGCTGTTGTTCGCGACCTCGAGGCTGGCCGGTTTCTCGGTCTCGGTCGGCCTCGAGCTTGATCCCGAGAAGGTACTTGACCCCTCGGTGATCGAGCGTTTCATCCTCTGCGGCACCGCCGGGCTCACCTTGGCGACGAGGCGCACGCTTCGCACGAACCTGCGCTTTGTCGCCCGGCGCGTCCGCGACCTCGCCCCGGGGCCGTTACCACTTCCACGCGGGCGGGCCAAGCCCGCCTACTCGCAGGCAGAGATCGCCTCCTATCTCGCCACGGCGAGGACCCAGCCGACCGAGTCGCGGCGCATGCGCCTGGCCGGGCTCATCTGCCTCGGGGCGGGGGCAGGGTTGATCGGAGGCGATCTCCGCGCCGTCCGCGGCCGTGACGTCATCTCCAGATCTGGCGGGCTCGTCGTCTCGGTCGCAGGCCGCAGGCCCCGAGTGGTCCCCGTTCTTTCCCGCTACCACGAGCTGTTAATCGAGTCGGCAGCCTTCGCCGGCGAGGGCTATGTCATCGGCGGGGAGGACCCATTCCGCCAGAACGTGACCACCCCGCTCCTCTCGGCCACCTCCGGCGGGCTGCACCAGGTGCGCCTCGAGACCTCCCGGTTGAGATCGAGCTGGCTTCGTGATGTTGCCAGCCAGATCGGGCTCGCCACCTTCATGGCCGCGGCCGGGATCAACTGTTCGCAGCGCCTCGGTGACATCGTCGCCGGGCTGAAGGGCGCGAGCGAGGAGGATGCGGTCGCGTTGCTCGGGGCAAGACGCTGAGCCGCCAACAGCGCCGTTTCGCATTCGAGGCGATCCTCGACGCATCCGGTGTGCCAGGAGTGCTGGACGAGGCGATGCCGAAAGGCGGCCGCCCCCGCCAGCTGTGCTCGCGCACGGTGCTTTTGGGCGTGATGCTCGCGCTCGACTCGGGACGCCCGGCCCACCTCGAGGCCGCCCACCGGGCGCTGTCGTGGCTGAGCGTTCCCGACCAGCTCGCCTTGAAGGTGGCGGTCATCGACGGCGGCCGGCGCCACATCGCCACCTACCGGCAGTTCGAGGACACCTTCTCGGTGATGTGCCGGCTGGTCGACCCCTCACCCGTGCCGTCGTTCCGGGGCGTCGCGGAGCCGGCGCGACGAGCCCACTTGGGCTCTTGGCGGGCAGGCGTCGACGAGAAGGCGGCCACCGACCAGCTCGACCGCCTCGTCGACGCCCTCGTGGAGGCGAGCGTGCCGGAGGCCTACAAGAGCGCCTCGAGATCGCTCGCCGTCGACTGGACGGACCATGAGACCTGGAGCCGGCCGAGGTCAAGAGACGACCTCCAGCCGGCGAACGACCCCGATGCCTCCTGGGGACATGCCAAGCGCAACGCCCCGGGGGCCAAGGACTGCCTGTTCTTCGGCTACTACGCCCAGGTGGCCACGATGGTCGCCGACGAGGGCGGCGCACCGGTCCCCGAGCTCGTCCGCCGCATCGCCTTTGCGGCCCCCCGGGTCGACCCGCCAGGACTCATGGCCGAGACGCTTTCGCGCATGGGCGAGGCGATCAGCCTCGGGGATGTGATCGCCGACTGCGGCTATTCCAACCGCGAACCGCGAAGTTGGGCGCGGCCCTTGCGGTCGATCGGGGCAAGCCTCGTGATGGACCTGCACCCGAACGACCGGGGCATACGAGGTGACTTCGAGGGGGCGATCTCGGCCAACGGCCAGCTCTACTGCCCGAAGACGCCCGCCATGCTGGTTGGCCTCGGCCCGCTGCGCCGGGGAGCCTCGAGCGAGGAGATCGCCGAGCACGAGCACCGATGCGCCGAGCTTGCCCGATACCGGCTCTCTCCGGTCGCGGCCCCCGACGAGGACGGCTACCAGCGTCTTTGTTGCCCGGCGGTGGCAAACAAGATCCGCTGTCTGTTAAAGCCCGCCTCGATGAAGCTCTCCGCAGAGCGCCCGAGCGTGCTCGAGCCGCCCGCCCGCCCACTCTCGCGTTGCTGTGCTCAGCAGACGATCACCGTGCCACCACAGGTGAACGAGAAGACCCGCCAAAAGCACGCCTACCCGAGCGCGGCTCACGCCCGCAGCTATGCGCGGCGCACGGCCGCCGAGCGCACCTACGCCTCGCTCGCGGACCCCTCGGCGGGTGGCATCCGCCGGGGCTGGAGCCGACTGTTCGGCTTGGCGAAGAACACGCTCCTCTACGCCCTCGCCGTCGCGGTGCGCAACGTCAGGGTCACCGAGTCATTCGAGCGCTCCAGAGCCGAGAAGGCCCGGCGTGAGGCCTTGGGAGGTGGCACACGGCGGCGCCGTCGGCGGCACCAGCGCGACGAGCCGGTGCCCGACGAGCCACCTTTTGTCGAGGTTCCGACCGCACCCGGCTAGACGACCGCCTCTTCGCGCCCGAGGGCGCCGCCATCAGAAAAGCCGGTTCGCTCTTTCTTCGACGCGCCCTATGGAGAACTCTCGGCCGCAAAACGGCCTTGCAGAACAGCCAAGCACGACTGTCACAGCTCCGTGCTCTGATGCAGCAAGCGATCGCCGGCTTCGGTGAACCTGACGTGCGACCTTTCGTGAAGAATTTAGTGGTGGAGGCGAAGGGACTCGAACCCTCGGACCTCCTGACTGCCAGTCAGGCGCTCTACCAACTGAGCTACGCCCCCGTAGGTCCTTCGCATTTTAGACCAGCCTTGTTCAGGACGGGAAAAGGGCAGCTATCGTCCGAGCACCGGCTGGAAAGGTCGTGGCGGTGATCATGCGACGGGCAGGGGCGGTGGTTGAACGGGCAGGGGCGGCGGCGGACCTTGCCGCAGTTCTTGTGTTCGTGGCCATTGGCCGTACCGTCCACGCTCATGGCCTGAGCGTCGCCGGCCTGGCCTCGACCGCGTGGCCATTCCTCGTGGGACTGGCGGTCGGCTGGCTCGCGCTGGCCCGCGGCTCCGGACTCTCCCGGACCTCTCTCTCGGGCGGCCTGGTGGTGTTGATCTCGACCGTGGCGATAGGGATGGCCCTACGCGTCGTGGCACGTCAGGGGATCGCGTTCGCCTTCGTTCTGGTGGCACTCGGCTTCCTCGGCGCCGCGATGGCCGGCTGGCGGGTATTGCTCGCGGTGTCCCAGAGGTCGCGGTCGCAAAGCCGGTCCTCTTGAGGCTCGGGCTCGAAACGGGCACGAATCCTTGCGAGCGCCAAGAGAGTGCTCAAGGACGACGCAGTTACTGCCGATGTATGGTGCACGACCCGGTTGCCTTGCGAGGGAAGCACAGGGCCGTGCACCGCCCTCGAGTATGTCGCTCATGAGGGCGGTGCACGGTGATGGTCCCTGACAGACCGTTGCCGGAGCTCGTCTACTGGTGCAGGTTTGGGCATGGCCAATCGGGTCGTGGCATACCCGCCGTCCACACCTCACCGCGTTCGCCGGGCCCCTGAGGGTCGCCCACACCAGCCCAGTATCCTGTTTCCCGTGGAGGAATACGACTTTCGCGAGGTCGAGGAGCGCTGGCAGAGGCGCTGGGAGAAGGACGGCACCTACCGGGTCGATCTCGACGATCTCCGGCCGCCCTACTACGTGCTGAGCATGTATCCGTACCCGAGCGGGCCCGCCCATCAGGGCCACATCCGCAATTACACTTTCGGCGACGTCCTCGTGCGCCAGCGCACGATGCAGGGCCATGCGGTGCTGAGCCCTTTCGGCTTTGACTCGTTCGGCCTGCCCGCCGAGAACGCGGCGATCAGGGGAGGCGCGCATCCGCGCGTCTACACAGAGGCGCGCATCGCCGAGCTGAAGGCGTCCGTGAAGCGCCTGGGCGCGGTCTACGACTGGCGACGCGAGATGCGCAGCCACGACCCGGACTACATGCGGTGGAACCAGGTCATCTTCCTCGAGTTGCTCCGAGCCGGCCTCGCCTACCGGGCGGAGGCCCCTGTCAACTGGTGCCCCGGATGCCACACCGTGCTTGCCAACGAACAGGTCCTTCCGGACGGGACGTGCGAGCGATCCGGCGACGTTGTCGAACGGCGCAACCTCGAGCAGTGGTTCCTGCGGATCACCGACTACGCCGACGAGCTGCTGGACGCTCTGGACGGCCTCGACTGGCCCGAGCGCGTGAAGACGATGCAGCGCAACTGGATCGGCCGGTCCGACGGAGCACAGTTCCGCATGGTCGTCGACGGGCGGCCTGATATCGAGGTCGAGGTCTTCACGACACGCCCGGACACGACCTACGGCATGACCTACGTGGTGCTGGCGCCCGAGCACCCGCTCGTCGCTGAGCTCGTGACCGAGGCTCACTTCGAGGAGGTCGCCGATCTTCGCGCCCGGGCCATGCGAGCGACCGACATCGAGCGCCAGTCCTCCGAGGGCACGCTCGAAAAGCGCGGCGCCTTCACCGGCAGCTACTGCATCAACCCTTTCAACGGCGAGCGCGTGCCCGTCTACGTGGCGGACTACGTCCTCATGGGCTACGGCACCGGGGCGATCATGGGGGTACCGGCAGAAGACGAGCGTGACTTCGCGTTTGCCGAGGCCTACGGCCTGCCGATACTACGAACCGTCGAGCCGCCGGAGGGCTTCTCCGGGGGCGCCTATACAGGCGACGGGCTCAAGATCAACAGCGGCTTCCTCGACGGGCTCGACGTGCCGACGGCGAAGGGACTTGCCACCGAGTTCCTCGAGGAGCTCGGCGTCGGCTCTCGCAAGGTCAACTTCCGCCTGCGCGACTGGCTGATCAGCCGCCAGCGCTACTGGGGATGCCCGATCCCGGTTGTGCACTGCCCCGACCACGGGATCGTGCCCGTTCCCGTCGACGAGCTCCCGATCCTTCTCCCCGACGACGTCGAGTTCAGACCGACGGGCGAGTCGCCGCTGCGCTATGACGAGGGCTTCTTGAAGACGACGTGCCCGATCGATGGCGGCCCGGCCACCCGCGAGACCGACACCATGGACACCTTCGTTGACTCGGCGTGGTATTTCCTGCGGTTCTGCAATCCTCACGACGAGACGGCCCCGGTCGACATCGGCGCGGCCCGCCACTACATGCCTGTCGACCAGTACATCGGCGGGATCACGCACGCGATCTTGCACCTGCTCTATGCCCGTTTCTTTACCCGGGCCCTGGCCGACACCGGGCTCGGTCCGAAGGAGGTGAGGGAGCCTTTCGCGCAGCTCTTCTGCCAGGGCATGATCCGCCTCGGGGGTCGGGCGATGTCGAAGTCCAGAGGCAACGTCGTGTCGCCCGACGAGTACTTCGCGACGGTTGGAGCCGATTCGTTGCGGTTGCTTCACCTGTTCATCGGCCCCCCGGTGGACGACGTCGACTGGACCGAGCAGACCGAGGAGATCCTCGAAGGCTGCGCCCGCTACCTCGGCCGGGTCTGGCGCCTGGCGACCGAGGTTCCGGAGAGATCCGAAGAGACTGCCGGGGACACCGCAAGCGCCGAGGCCGGCGAGCTTCGCCGCGCCGTTCACCACACGATCGCCCGTGTCACCCACGACATCGAGCGCTACGCGTTCAACACCGCGGTCGCGGCGTGTATGGAGCTGACGAACACCATCGCCCGCCACGCCCGATCCGGAACCGGGCGGGCCGTGGTCGACGAGTCGATCGACACGCTGCTCCAGCTGCTAGCCCCGCTCGTGCCTCACCTCGCGGCCGAGGCCTACGAACGCCGGCGTGGCGACAACGTCCACACCCGCCCGTGGCCCGTCGCTGACGTGCGACTGCTCACCGAGCAAAAGGTGACGATGGTCGTGCAGGTAGGGGGCAAGGTCAAGGACCGGATCGAGGTCGACCGGGACATCTCCGAGAACGCCGCCGCAGACGCCGCCCTCTCGTCCCCGAAGGTGCGGGAGATTCTTCGCGACTCGCCGCCGACGCGCGTTATCGCCCGGCCGCCCCGGCTCGTCAATATCGTCCCTTGAGCGCACCCACGCCGGCAGCCGGCCCCGGCGGCGGTCGCGGCGCGTCTGACGCGGCGCCGAGTCGTCGGCGAGCATCGCCCTCGTGAACCTCCGGGACGTGCGGAAGCTCGCGCTCTCGTTGCCCGAGGCGACCGAGGAGCCGCATTTCGACATGTCCTCGTTCCGGGTGCGAGGAAAGATCTTCGCCACCGTCGCGCCCGACGGACAGCACCTTCACGTCTTCGTCGACGAGGACGAGGTGCGGGCCTCGGTCGCGGAGGAGCCGTCGGTGTTCGAGGAGCTGTGGTGGGGCAAGCGCCTGCGGGGTGTTCGAGTCAACCTCCGCGCGGCTCGTGCCAATCCGGTCCGGCAGCTGCTCACCGATTCGTGGCGGGCGAAGGCGCCTCGTCGAGTCGTCGCCGAGTTCGACGGCACCCGTTCGTCGTAGGACCCGCGGCGGCCGGCCTCAGAGGACTTCTCGCAGCCGTCCCGTTCTGACGTCGTAGACGAATCCCCGCACCGAGTCCTTCTTGGGGATGAACGGGCTCGCCTTGATGCGTGCGATCGACTGGCGAACATCCTCGTCGAGGTCCGGGAAGGCCTCGGCCGCCCACTCCGGCTTGATTCCGACCTCGTCCTGGATCTGCAGTTTGAACTGGTCGTCGGTGAAGGTGAGCATGCCGCAATCGGTGTGGTGGACGAGCACGATCTCCTCGGTTCCGAGCAGCCGCTGCGAGATCGCGAGCGAGCGAATCTCGTCGTCGGTCACGACGCCGCCGGCGTTCCGGATGACGTGGGCGTCGCCCTCCTGCAGACCGAGGGCGCCGTAGGGGTTGAGCCTCGCGTCCATGCACGCGAGCACCGCCACCTTCTTGCCCGGAGGCAGCGGCAGGTCTCCCTTGTGAAACGAGGCGGCGTAGGCCTCGTTGTTGCGCAGCAGTTCGTCAGTCACGCTCATCGCAAACCCTCCTCACCGGGCAAGTCCCAATCCTGACTTATCCCATCAGCTTTAGTAACTTAGCCCGACGTCCCGGACCGCCGTGCGCTCACCCTTCGCCGGACTCGCCCCGCAGATACCGCTCCAGCTCGGCCGCGATCTCGTCTCCCGTGGGTACCATCCGGTCGTCGAAGTCCACCGGCACACCCTCGAGCGCGTCGATCTGCTGCTCGAGCTGGTTGACCATCGCCTGGTGTTCGGCGCTCTGGGCGATGAGCTCGTCGACCTTGTGGCGCGCCGCCTCGGCAGCCTCAGTGAGGACGTCGGAGTCGATTACGAGACCGGAAAGGCTCGCGAGACCGTCCAGCAATGCGAGCGACGCCGCAGGAAACGGCATCGCCGCCACGTAGTGCGGAACCCGTGCCCACAGTCCGATCGAGGGTATCCCCGCTGTCGAGCAGGCCCGCTCGATCGCCGCCTGGATCCCTGCGGGGACCTCGAGGGTGCCCGATACGAAGCCGATCTGCTGGGCCAGCTGGCTCTCGGAGGCCGTCGCCGCGAGCTTGATCGGCCGTGTGTGCGGAGCCCCGGCCGGGAACCCGCCGAAGCCGACCATGAGCCGAACCCCGAGAGCGGTGGCGAGCTCGGCCACGTCCTCTGAGAAGGAACGCCAGCGCATGTCGGGCTCCGGACCGGCCAGCATGGCGATGCCCGAGCCGAGGCGGTCGGCTCCGACTCGAAGCGTCACCTCCGGCCAGTCGAGCTCGTCGTTGATCCCGTCGACGATCCTCAGCTGAGGCCGGCGGGCGCGCTGGTCGAGCAGCTCCTCGGAGTCGAACACCGCGTACGGTCGCGTCTCGACGGACTCGAGCAGGCTCGTCATCGCGGTCGTGCCGGCAAGTCCCGCATCGACCCACCCTTCGAGCGCGACGACGAGCACGGGGGAGGAGGGCGCCTCCTCGCCCGTGAGCCGGTAGAGGGGCGACGGGACGCTCATCTATGTTTCCTTCCAGTTGGCAAGGCCAATCGCTCGACCGTCATCCGCGCCTGCTCCGCGAGCTGGCTCACCTGGGCTCCGAACGCCTCGGTGCCCGAGCGGTCGCCCGCCGCGAATCCCGCCGCGTAGCGCGCCCGCACACCCTGGAGGATGCACGCCAGCTTCCAGTAGCCGAACGCGATGTAGAAGTCGAGGCCCGAGAGATCCCGGCCCGTTTGTTCGTGGTAGCGCTCTGCCAGCTCGGCGCGCGTCAAGAAACCAGGCAGCGTCGTCGGTGCAAGCCCGAGCGCGGAGAACTCGTCGCCCGGGTCGGTCCAGTAGACCATCAGGAGGCCGAGGTCCGCGAGCTGGTCGCCGAGCGTGCAGATCTCCCAGTCGAGCACCGCGACAACCGAGCCGTCGTCGTTCAGCATCGCGTTGTCTAGCCGGTAGTCGCCGTGCACAATGGCCGATCGGCCTTGGGCTGGGATCGCCGACGCGAGCACCTCGTACACCCGGTCGACGTCGGCCGGACGGTCGACGCCTTCGATCTGGGACCGGTCGAACTGCCCGTGCCAGCGCTCGAGTTGCCGGGCGATGTAGCCCTCCCTCCGGCCTAGGTCGCCGAGGCCGACGGCATCGACCTCGACAGCGTGCAGCTCGGCGAGAACCTCGACGAGCGACTCTCCGGCACGGCGCCGGCCGCGCTCGTCGAGAACGGCTTGGGCCGTCTCGGCGTCGCGGACGATGTGGCCGCGCACGAGCTCCATCACGTAGAACGCGGCGCCCGTCACCGCCGCGTCACCGCAGTACCCGAGCGTTCTGGGCACAGGTACCGGCGTCGGGCCGAGCGCCGTCACCACGCGGTACTCGCGGCCCATGTCGTGCGCGGTAGGCAGCACGTAGCCCGCCGGCGGCCGCCGGAGCACGACCTCGCGCCCGGCGGCGTCGCTGACCTTGTAGGTCAGGTTCGAGCGCCCTCCGGCGATGAGCTCGAAACTGAAAGGCGCGACGAGCGAGTCGACGTTCGCCTCCAGCCATGCGCTCACCAGCGCCTCGTCGATGCCTTCCACTGCCGCAGCAGGCTACCGGCCCGTGGTGCGAGATCGGATGACCGCAGCCTCGCCGTCAGAGCGCGAGCGACTCTCCGCCGTCGACGACGATCCGGGCGCCGTTGACGTTGGCGGCCGCCTGCGAGCACAGGAACGCCACCACCTTCCCGAAGTCGGCGGGATCGCCCATCGGCCGTCCGCTGCCGCCGGCGCCCAGCTCGATCATCCGATCCGTGGCGTGCAGGCCCGGGCAGGCGAGGTTGAGCGTGATGCCGGTGCCGCCCAAGTCTGCGGCGGCGGTCTTCGCCCAGGCCCACAGCCCGGTCCGCGCCGTGTTGGAGAGCGCCAGCGTCGGCGACGCCTCGACGATGGTGGAAGAGGCGATGCAGCAGATCCGACCCCAGCCCGCCGCCCTCAGGTGAGGGAGCGCAGCCCGCACGAACCGGACGCTCGTCAGCAGGTTGGCCTGTATCGCTTTCGAGGATCGCGTCGTCGTCGAGCTCGAGCGCGCCGGCCGGAGGGGGCCCGCCCGCGTTCGGCACCACGATGTCAAGACGCCCGAAATGCTCGACGGCCGCAGACACGAGGCGCTCGGGCGTCTCTGGATCGGTCACGTCCGCCCGGATGGCCACGACCTCCGCGCCACGCGCCCGGAGCGTCTCCTCGGCGCTCGCGAGCGGCTCCTCACGCCGGCCGCAGATGACGAGGCGGACGCCCTCGCCGGCGAGGGCGTCGGCGGCCGCGCGGCCGAGACCCTTGGACGAGGCCGCCACGACCGCAACCCGCCCCTCGAGACCGAGATCCATGAAACGCGCTACCTCAGGCCTCGACGACCGCGAGGTCGTGCCTGGCCTGGTTGCAGGCGAGCGGGCCGTCGTCGGTCGCTATCACGATGTCCTCGATGCGTGCCCCGAAACGGCCCCTGAGGTAGATGCCGGGCTCGACCGAGAACGCGTGGCCCGCGGCGAGCGGCGACCGGTTCCCCGAGACCAGGTAGGGGTCCTCGTGCTCCTCGATCCCGATCCCGTGGCCGATGCGGTGGATGAACGCTTCGCCGAAGCCGGCGGCTGCGATGGGGTCGCGACCGGCACGGTCGACGTCCTCACACGGCCTGCCGACCGTCGCCGCCGCCACCGCTGCGGCTTGGGCGAGGCGCAGCACCTCGAAGAGCTCGCGGAACTCGTTGTCGGGCTCCCCGGTGAACACGGTGCGCGTGATGTCCGAGCAGTACCCGACCCGGTCGCCAAGGGCGAGAGAACCGCCGAAATCGCACACGACCGCCTCCCTCGGGCCGATCACCCGCGGGCCGGGCTCGTGGTGCGGGCTGGCCGAATTCGGACCACTCCCGACGATCGCGAAATTAACGCGGTCGTGGCCCTCGGCGAGAAGGCGCGTCGAGATCACGCCGGCGACCTCGGCCTCGGTTCTCCCGATCAGGGCGATCTCGCCGTCCAGCAACGCGTCCGCGACGCGGTCCGCGGCCGCTCCAGCGGCCCGCAGCGCCGCGATCTCGTGCGCGTCCTTGACCGCCCGCAGCGGGCCGACGACGTCTCGTGCCGTGAGCCAATGCGCGTGCGGGATCGACCTCTCCAGGTCGAGCAGATGCGACGCCCAGCATCGGTCCGACACTGCCAGGCGCGCCCTCCGCCCGACTAGCGCCGCCACGACCTCGGCGGGTCGCTCGCTCTCGGCCCACGGGCGCATCTCGAACAGGCGGGGGTCGTGGTCGACCCTCGGCGCCTCGAGCTCGGGAACGACGAGCGTCGCGTGGTCGTCGACCGGCAGCACCAGCATCGTCAGACGCTCGAGCGCCATCGCCTCGTAGCCGGTGAGCCATGGCAGGTCGGCGCCGAGCGAGAGGAGCAGCGCGTCGACCTCCATCTCCCTCATTCGATCCCGGACCTGCGCCATCCGTGCGGCCCTCGCGAGCGAGGCGTCGGCGAAACGGTCCATTGCGTCGCCGATCCTCACGGCGCCACCGGCAGCCGCGTAGCCGCCACCGCCCGTCTCGCGTGGTAGCTCGATCGTGTCAGGGGTGACGCCTCGACGTGCGCGAATCCCATCGCCCGCGCCGTCTCGGCCAGCTCGTCGAATTCGGTCGGGGTCCACCAGCGGGCGACCGGCAGGTGCGCCGCCGACGGGCGCAGGTACTGGCCGAGGGTCACGATCTCGACGCCCACCGCACGGAGATCGGCGAGAGCGCCGACGACCTCGGTCGCGGTCTCGCCCATGCCGAGGATGATCCCTGACTTCGTCGTCAAGCCCGCGGCGGCCGAACGCGCGAGCACCGAGAGGCTACGTGCGTACGACGCCGAGGGTCGCACTGCACGCTGGAGCCGATTGACGGTCTCGAGGTTGTGGTTGAGGACGTCGGGATGGGCGCTGACGATGACGTCGAGGGCCGTTTCGTCGCCCTTGCAGTCGGGAATGAGGACCTCGATGGTCACGCCGGGGCTGCGCCGGTGTACGGCCGCGATCGTCTCGGCGAAGGCAACCGCCCCGCCGTCGGCGAGATCGTCCCGCGCGACTGCGGTGACGACGGCGTGCGACAGCCCCATCCGGGCGACTGCCTCGGCGACGCGGCCGGGCTCACCGGGATCGAGCGGCTGCGGGTGGCTCGTGTCGACCATGCAGAAGCCGCACGCTCTCGTGCAGCGCTCACCGTTGATCATGAATGTCGCGGTGCCGTCGGCCCAGCACTCGAAGATGTTCGGGCACCCAGCTTCCTCGCACACGGTCACGAGGTCGAGCTCGCGCATCGTCGAACGCAGTCGAACCAGCTCTGGGCCGATCCGGAGGTGGGCGCGCACCCACTCCGGCTTGCGGCTCGCGAGCGCCACGCCGTGGGAAGGGTCCACCCCGGCATCGACCAGCCGGCGGTCGAGAGCCCGGGCCGGGCGCGACCTCCCGTCCGCGACTGCGACCGGCACGCCGGCCCGGCGAGGGCGCGGCCACCACGAGGCGTCCTGACGTTCGATCGCCGCTGCGGCGAGGTGTTCGGGCGCATGGTGGACGACCGCGTCCACCACGTCGCGCATCGTGACGTCCACGCCCTCCGCCGCGAGCGAGGTCACACCCAGATCGGTGAGGCCGCACGGGACGATATGGCCGAACATGGCGAGGTCCGGGTGAACGTTCAAAGCAAACCCGTGCATGGATCGTCCCCGGCTGATCCTCACGCCGATCGCGCAGATCTTCCTCGGATCAGGTCCGCCGGGGTCGATCCATACTCCGGGGTAGCCCTCGAGACGTCCGGCGTTGCCGAGTCCGAGGTCCCTGAGCGAACTGATCACGAGCTGCTCGAGCGCGTGCACATGCGCAGGAACCGCACCGGGCCCTATCTGGACGTCGAGGATCGGGTAGCCGACGAGCTGGCCGGGCCCGTGGTAGGTGACGTCGCCGCCACGGTCGGCGTGGACGAGCTCGGCACCGACGGACTCCGGGTCCACGAGGACGTGGTCGGCCCTCGCGCGGACGCCGAGCGTGTAGACGTGTGGGTGCTCCAACAGCAGCAGGTACTCCCCCGTGTCCGCCCGGTTCAAGGCGCGCTGCAAGACGTGCGCGTCGCGGTAACGGACGCGGCCGAGCCAGCGGACGCGCAGCTCGGGGCGTGTCGCGATCAGAGCTCGGCCGCCCAGTCGCGGGTCTCGATGGCTCGAGTCAGGTCGTGCAGGAAGGCCGAGGCGTACGCGCCGTCTACGGCGCGGTGGTCGAAGGACAGGGCCAACAGGCCGACCGAATGGATCCCGACCGCCTCGGTCCCGTCGGGGGCGGTGATCACCACGGGCCGGCGCTTGATCCCGTCGGTCGAGAGGATCGCGACCTGCGGCTGGTTGATGATCGGCGCGGTCATGAAGGTGCCAAACGGGCCCGGATTCGTGATCGTAAACGTCCCACCCACGACGTCGTCGGCCGACAGCTTGCGCGTGCGGGCCCGGTTGGCAAGGTCGGCCATGGCGCGGGCAAGTCCCCGCAGCGACTGGCCGTCGGCGTTCCGGACGACGGGGACGATCAGTCCCCGCTGCTCGAGGTCGACCGCGATCCCGAGGTGGACGTCGCGGTGAATGATGAGCGCATCGTCGCCGACAGACGAGTTCAGCTGCGGGTAGTTGCGAAGCGTCTCGACGACGGCGCGAGCGATGAAGGGGAGGTACGTGAGACCGATCCCCTCCTCGGCGCGGAAGCGATCCTTGTGCGCCTCGCGAACCCGTTCGATCCCCTCGTAGTCGGCCTCGATCACAGCAAGGGTGTGAGCGGAAGTCGCCTTCGACCGGACCATGTGCTCGGCGGTGAGCCGTCGGATGTTCGTAAAAGGCACGACCTCGTCGCGCGCTCCGGCGCCAGGTGGGTACGAGTGCGTGGCGGCGATCGCCGCGCTCGCCGGCCCTGCGGCGGCACCTGCAGGGCCTCCGACGGCGCTCGCCGGCCCTCCGGCCGCGCCGGCCGGCCCTGCGGCCGGCTCGCCGGCGCGACTCGGGCGAGCTCCGGCGCCGCCGGCGATGCCGGGGCGGGGGCCGCCGTCGAGGCCGGAGCGCCGCCAGCCGCGTTCTGGTCGATGAAGGAGAGCACGTCCCCCCGCGTGATCCGGCCGCCTTTGCCGCTCCCGGGAATCGAGGAGGGGTCGATCCCATGCTCGACGACCAGACGCCGGACGACGGGTGACAGAACGAGGCCCTCCCCGTTCGACTCGGCCCCGTCGGCCTCGGTCGCCGTTGCGACGGGCGCCTGGGCCGGCGCCTGCGTCCCGCCGGCGGGCGGGGCGGCCGGCGGGGACGCCAGGGACGCCCCTACGGGCGCCGGCACCGTGGGCGTGGCGGCCGGGGGCGCCGGCGGGGCTGCCGCAGGCGGAGGGGCCGGGGGTGCGGCCGCTGCCGGCGCCGGCGGGGAGGCCGGCGGCGGTGCCACTGCGGCAGGCGCCGGCGGGGTGGCCGCGGCTGGAGGTGCGGCAGGCGGCGGCGCACCAGCACCCGAAGGTGCCTCCTCGGTGACGACGGCCAGCTTGGTCCCGACGTCCACCGTCGCACCCTCGGGCACGAGGATCTCGGCGAGATAGCCGGAAATGGGCGACGGAACGTCGGAGTCGACCTTGTCGGTCGACACCTCGAACAGCGGCTCGTCGTGGGCGACCTCGTCGCCGACCTTCTTGAGCCACCGGATGATCGTCCCCTCGGTGACCGTCTCGCCGAGCTGCGGCATGGTGATCTCAGCCAACGTGGAGACCCCTTCCTGTAAGAGCCATAACCGTTTCTCCGAAGTTCTCCGAGAGGGTTGGATGCGGCTGGACGAACTGGGAGATCTCATCGGGCGTTGCTTCCCAGTTGACCGAAAGATAGGCCTGTCCGAGTTGCTCGGTCACCCATGGGCCGGCCATGTGCACGCCGAGAAGGCGTCCCGCTCGGCCGTCCGGCCCCTTCTCGCAGATCACCTTCACGAGGCCGTCGACATCGCCCAGGATGCGGGCGCGGCTGTTGCCGCCGAACGGGTCACGTTTCGTGACGATCTCGATGCCGGCGTCGAGAGCGTCCTGTTCGGTCATGCCCACGAACGCCACCTCCGGATGGCAGTAGATGGCCCAAGGGACCTTGCCGTAGTCGACGGGGAAGGCGCGCTCACCGAGGATCTGCTTCACCACGAGAATCGCCTCGGCAAAGCCGACATGCGCCAGCTGTGGAGTCGCCACGAGATCTCCGACGGCGTAGACCCCTTCCGCGCTGGTCCTCATCCACTCGTCCACCCATACGTGGCCTCGCTCGTCGATATCGACGCCCGTTCCCTCGGCCAGCAGGCCGGCTGACAGCGGGCGCCTGCCGATCGACATCACGATCGTCTCGACCTCGAGCCTCTCCCCATCGCCGAAGTTCACCGTGGTGTGGTCGCCGTCGGGCTCGTGGCCGGTGACCTCGACACCGGTGCGCAGGGTGATCCCGCGCTTGGTGAAGGACCGGACGATCACGTTGGCCACCTCCGGATCGCAGCCCGGAAGAATCTTCGGCAACGCCTCGAGAACGGTGACCTGCACCCCGAGATCGACCAGAAGCGACGCGAATTCACAGCCGATGGCGCCGCCCCCGATCACGGCCGCCGACTTGGGGAGCTCGCTGAGCGACAGCACCTCGTCTGAGGTCTGAACGTAGCGGCCGTCGACCTCGAAGCCGGGAAGCGTCCTCGGCACCGAGCCGGACGCGAGGACGATGTGGGTCCCGACGAGGCGGGTCACCGTCCCGTCGGGTGCGGTGACCTCCACCACCTTGCCGGCGAGAAGGCGTCCCACGCCGGCGAAGATCTCCACCTTGCGCCGCTTCAGCAGGCCCGAAAGCCCTTTGAAAAGCTGGTCGACGACGTGGTTCTTACGATCCTGGCTGATTGCGAACTCCACGACGGGCTGGCTGGCGTGGATGCCGAACTCCTTCGCCCCCTCGACGCCGCGGAACACCGAAGCGGTCTCGAGGAATTCCTTTGCGGGAATGCAGCCGCGGTGAAGACAGGTCCCTCCCACCTTGTCCTTCTCCACGATGGCGACCGACAGCCCCGCCGCCCCCGCGTAGAGCCCGGTGGCATACCCACCCGGGCCGCCGCCGATGACGACGATGTCGTACTGCGCCGGCTCGGCTTCGTTCGCTGCCAAAACGGACCACCTCCCACATTCACCCGCCCGACCGCCTGGCCGCCGGTCGAAACGGCGCTTTCTGCACGACGGCTGGCTGGACCGTCGCGTTCAGCCTACGGCTTCCGGCGTCGCACCGGTCGGGTGAAGACAGGCGCACCGGTCGGCGAAGAAGCTCCTGGGCGTGGGCGGCGCCGGCGGGATCAGCTGACAAGTGCGGCCGCTTCCAAGCCGGCAAGCACCGCTAGCGCCGCTTGCTCGGGGCTGCCCGCGGTCGTCAGCTCGAGCTCGGGGGACTCGGGCGCCTCGTAAGGGTGGGAGATCCCCGTGAACATGGTCAACTCGCCGCGGCGCGCCCGCGGCGTACAGCCCCTTCGGATCCCGGACCTCGCACACCTCGAGCGGCGTCGCGACGTACACCTCGAGGAAGGGCACGCCCCCCGCGAGGTGCCGTTGCCTGACGGCGGACCGAGCAGCCGCATAGGGGCTGATCGCGCTCACGATCGACAGGTGCCCGAGGCGCGCCAGCAAGAGCGCGACCTCGCACAGGCGACGGACGTTCTCCGTCCGGCCGCCCTCGTTGTAGCCGAGATCCGAGTTCAGGCCCTCACGGAGGTCGTTGCCGTCCAGCAGGTAGGCGACCAGGCCGCGTTCTCCGAGCAGGTCTTGCAACGACTGGGCAATCGTCGACTTGCCGGCCCCCGACAGCCCCGTGAACCACACGGTCCCACCGCGGGTGGTCAGCGCGCCCATGTCTGCGCTGCCCTCCGGGCCCTCAGCTGCTCGGCCGGAGAGCCATGCCCGCAGCGACCGTGGCGTTGGTCTGCTCGTCGACCATCACGAAGCTTCCCGTCGCACGGTTGTGCCGGTACTCGTCGTAGAACAGGGGCGCGGTGGTGCGGAGGTGGACCCGGCCTATGTCGTTCAAACTGAGCTCGCCGGCGCTCACGTCGCGGTGGAGGCTGTTCACGTCCAGGCGGTACTGGAGCGATCGCACGAGCCCACGCGCCCACCGTGTCGTGTGCTTGATCGCGAACGTCGACCCGGGCCGCAGCGGTGACTCGGCCATCCAGCAGACCATCGCCGAGATGTCCTGGCCGACGTTCGGCCGGTTGTGGGGCCTGCACAGCATGTCGCCCCGGGAGATGTCGAGGTCGTCCTCGAGCCGGACCACGACCGACTGGGGCGGGAAGGCCTCCTCGAGCGGGCCGTCCGAGGTGTCGATGCCCGCGACACGGCTCGAGAAACCCGAAGGCAGCACCATCACCTCGTCGCCCACCTCGAGCACTCCGCTCGCGACGAGGCCGGCATAACCTCGGAAGTCGCGGTGCTCGTTCGAGATCGGCCGGATCACGAGCTGCACGGGGAACCTGAGGTCGATCAGGTTGCGATCCGAGGCGATGTAGACCTCCTCGAGGTGGTGCAGAAGCGACGAGCCGTCGTACCAGCGCATCTCGACGGAGTGGTCCACGACGTTGTCACCCACCAGCGCGGAGAGGGGGATGCAAGTGAGGTCGTGAACCTCGAGGCGCTCGGCGAACCCCGAGAAGTCGTCTCGGATCTCCTCGAAGCGGTCCTGGCTGTAGCCGACCAGGTCCATCTTGTTCACGCACACCACGAGATGGTGGATTCCGAGCAGCGACGCGATCGTGGCGTGCCGCCGCGTCTGCTCGGTCGCCCCGGCTCGGGCGTCGACCAGCAACAAGACGAGATCGGCCGTCGAGCAGCCCGTGACCATGTTGCGCGTGTGCTGGGTGTGGCCGGGGGTGTCCGCGATGATGAACTTGCGTTTCGGGGTCGAGAAGTAGCGGTAAGCGACGTCGATGGTGATGCCTTGTTCCCGCTCGGCCCGGAGCCCGTCTGTGAGCAGCGCCAGGTTGACGTAGTCGTCGCCCCGGGCGAGGCTCGTGCGCTCGACGGCCTCGAGCTGGTCCACGAATATCTGTTTCGAGTCGTAGAGCAATCGGCCGATAAGTGTGGACTTTCCGTCGTCGACAGAGCCGGCGGTGGCAAACCGCAACAGCTCCACTAGAAGTAGCCCTCCCGCTTGCGGTCCTCCATCGCCGCGTCCGAGAAACGGTCATCCGCGCGACTCGCACCCCTTTCGCTCACTCTCGTCATCGCCGTCTCCGCGATGACTTCGGCAGGGGTTGCCGCCAGCGACTCGAGCGCCGCCGTGCAGGTCATGTCGCCGACCGTCCGATAGCGGACCGTCGTCTCGAAGACACGCTCGCCCGCGACGCCGTCGCGAGGTGAGGTATACGGCCCGACGGCCAGCAGCATGCCGGTGCGGCGGAAGACGCTGCGGCGGTGCGCGAAATAGATCGAAGGCAGCGCTAGACCCTGCGCCTCGACGTATTGCCAGATGTCGAGCTCGGTCCAATTCGAGAGCGGGAAGACCCGGAAGTGCTCCCCCGGCCAGTGGCGCGTGTTGAAGAGGTTCCACAGCTCTGGCCGCTGCACACGAGGGTCCCACTGGCCGAACTCGTCGCGCAGCGAGAACATCCTCTCCTTGGCCCTCGACTTCTCCTCGTCGCGCCGGCCGCCGCCGAACACCGCGTCGTAGCGGTTCTCCTCGAGGACCCTGAGCAGGGTGAAGGTCTGAAGCCGGTTGCGCGTCGCTCCAGGTACGGGCTGCTCGACGATCGACCCGCGGTCGATGTCCTCTTGTACCGAGCCGACGACGAGCCGGACGTCGAGCTTGGCCACCTGCGAGTCGCGGTAGTCGATGACCTCGGGGAAGTTGTGGCCTGTGTCGACGTGCACGACGGGGAACGGGATGCGCTGCGGCCAGCAGGCCTTGGCGGCCAGATGGAGAAGGACCGCCGAGTCCTTGCCTCCCGAGAACAAGAGCGCAGGGCGCTCGAACTCAGCGACCACCTCGCGGATGATGTGGATCGCCTCGGACGCGAGCGAATCGAGGTGGGAAAGCCGGTAGTTCATGGAACCGGGGACAGACTAGCCACCAATCCCACGTTCTCAAGAGATTCCGCCCTGCGGTGGCCTGCCCCGAGGCGGTCAGGCGTGCACCGGCGGCCGGCGGTCGACCCAGGGTCTCGCCTCCTCGATCTGGCCGGAGATGCGAAACAGGACATCCTCGCGCCCGTAGTCGGCGACGAGCTGCACCCCGATCGGCAGCCCGCCCGGAGCCCAGTGGAGCGGCAGCGAGGCTGCCGGCTGGCCGCTCACGTTGAATTGGCCGGTGAACTGGAGCGTCTCGAGCACCCGCCGCTGGCCGTCGACCGGGTCGGAGAGCTCGCCCAGGCGCGCTGGGGGCTGCGCCAGGACCGGCGTGCAGAGAAGATCGAAACCCTCCTCCGACCAGAATGCGACGGTGCGCCGGCGATAGCCCTCCAGCCACAGCAGGGACTCGAGATAGTCAGGGGCGGAGATGGAGCGGCCGAGGGCGGTGAAGAGCGCGTTGACAGGCTCGTATTCCTCGGCTGGGATCTCTCTGCCGAGGAGCGCCGACCACCGGGTGAGTGCCGCTGCGACGGCGGTCGCCACGACGACGAGGAAATGTCGCTGGAAGTCGGGCTCCTCGAGCGACGCGGGATGGGCGATCTCGACCCGGTGGCCGAGCGACTCGAGCAGCCGGCCGGCGAGGCGAACCGCACGCGCGCACTCCGGGTCGGCCTTGTAGCCGACCAGAGCCGGGTGGTCGAGAAGTCCGATCCTGAGCGTGCCGGGGTTGGCCCCGACCTCTTGTGCGAAGGGCCGGGCGGGCAACGGCGCGACGAACGTGTCACCGGGAAAGTAGCCCGCGATCTGGTCCAAGACGCCAGCCGAGTCGCGGACGGTCCGCGTCTCGACGTGGTCGATGGAAAGGCCGTTCCAAGACTCCGCCGGTGCCGGCCCCCGGCTCACTCGGCCGCGGCTCGGCTTGAGCCCGAACAGGGCACAGCAGCTGGCAGGGATACGGATCGAGCCGCCGCCGTCGCTGGCGTGGGCGACGGAGACCATGCCGGACGCGACGGCAGCCGCAGCGCCACCCGAGGAACCTCCGCTCGAGTACTCCGTGTTCCAAGGGTTGCGGGTTGCTCCGAAGGCTCGCGGCTCGGTCGTGATCGCCGTCCCGAGCTCGGGCGTGTTGGTACGCCCGAGTATCACGAAGCCCGCCTTCTCGAACCGCTGGACGAGGTAGCTGTCCTCCTCGGCGCGATAGCCGGCGGCCCTCGCGAAGGCGGTGCCTTCGCAGTAAGGCTCGCCCGCCTGGGTTGCGCCGAGGTCCTTGAGCAGAATCGGCACACCGCGAAACGGGCCGTCGGGCAGCTCCCCGGCCGCCTCCTCACGCGCCGCTTCGAACCGGGGGTGGATGACAGAGTGCAGCGCGGGGTTGCACCGCTCGATCCGCTCGATGGCCGCGTCGACGAGCTCGAGCGGGGACACCTCGCCGATCCTGACCAGATCAGCTTGAGCTGTCGCATCTTTCCAGGTCAGCTGGTGCTCCACCGCGGTCCTACCGCCTGTGCCCGAGTCCTTCGATCCGGGCCCGGATGAGCGAGGGCACGGCGGCGAGCCCCTCGACGGGACGGTACGCCTGAGCGGCTTCCAGCAACCGCTGCCCGTCGTCGGTGGTGAGCTCGAGATCCGCAGCCTCGGCGTTCTTCTGGAGCTGCGCAACCGTGCTCGCCCCAGGGATCGCGACAACGTTGGGATGGCCGATGATCCAGGCCAGCGCCACCTGGGCCGGGGTCGCGTCGTGGTGCCCGGCGATCTCGCGCAACGCGTCGAGCAGCGGTCCGGCGCGCTCGAGATTTTCCGGCAGGAACGCAGGCGACCTCGCCCGCATCGCCGTCGGTCGGTGCTCTGCGTCATAGCGTGCCGACAACAGTCCTTGCGCGAGGGGGCTGTACGCGATCACGACCCGGTCGTTTGCGGCCGCCCATTCGGTCATGCCGTCCAAAGGACGGCGGTCGACAAGGTTGAAACGCACCTGGTTGGAGAAGACCGGACCGCCGAGCGCGCCTTCGGCGGCCTTCCACAGATCGAGGGAGTAGTTGCTCACTCCTATCTCGCGGATCACACCGTGTTGTTGCAGTTCCCGCATGGCCTTCATCTGCTCGGTGAGAGGAACCACCGGGTTCGGCCCGTGCAGTTGGTAGAGATCCATCTGGGTGACTCCGAGCCGGCGCGCGCTTCCGGCCGCCCGGCGAGCGACTATCGGCCTCATCGGAAGGACCGGCAGGATCTTGGACGCCAAGAACACGTCCGCCCTGCGATCCTCGATCGCCCGGCCGACGATTCGCTCGGAGCGCCCGAAGCCGTACAGCTCGGCGGTATCGACCAGGTTGACCCCGAGGTCCAGCCCGCGTCGGACGATGTCGATCGCGTCGTGCTCGGCGTAGTGGGACCCGTAGCCCCATTCCCTTGACCCGAACTGCCAGGCGCCCAAGCCGATGACCGAGACCCGCTCTCCCCCCGCCTCGACATATCGCATCGCATCGACCCTACCGGGGCGGCATCCTCAGCCCACCGTCGAGCCGGATGATCTCGCCGTTCAGATATCCGTTCTCGACGATCGCGATGACGAGCTCGGCGAACTCGGCCGCTCTGCCCAGCCGCTTCGGGAAGAGGACGCCCTGGCCGAGCGCCACGCGATTCTCCTCTGGAAGCAGTCCGAGCAGGGGCGTGTCCATGATCCCCGGCGCGATCGTGTTGACGCGGATGCCGACCGCCGAGAGGTCGCGAGCCGCCGGCAGCGTCATGCCCACGATGCCGCCCTTGGAGGCGGAGTAGGAGATCTGGCCGATCTGACCCTCGAAGGCTGCCACCGAGGCCGTGTTGACCACGACGCCGCGCTCACCGTCGTCGAGCGGCTCGGTCTTGGAGATTGCCGATGCCGCCAGCCGCAGGACGTTGAAGGTCCCGATGAGGTTGATCGTGACCACAGTCTTGAACGCCTCGAAATCGTGCGGCTCTCCCTGCCTGCCGATCGTTCGCTGCGCCCAGCCGATGCCCGCGCAGTTGACGTTGATCCGAAGCACGCCGCCCGAAGCTGCGTGCTCCACAGCGCGGCCCACCGCTGCTGGATCGCCGACATCGCCCGACACGAACGACGTCCCGCCACCGAGCTCGGCGGCGAGGCTGCTCGCCTTCGCCTCGTCCCGGTCGAAGACGGTCACGGTGGCACCCTTGGCCGTCAGCGCGCGTACGGTCGCCTCGCCGAGCCCCGACGCGCCGCCAGAGACGAGTGCGGATGCCCCTCTGATCTGCATGGGCGCAATCTATGGGTGCCGGGCGTCCGCGGCCCAATCGTGTCACCAGTCGCCGGCCGGGCTCGGGCCGGCGGCGGAGGTCGATCAGCCGGCTCGCGCTCCCCGCTGCAGGCGGGCGGCCTCTACCGCAAGCTGGTCGACGAGGTCGTTCATGGGGTCCCCCGAGTGTCCCTTGATCCAGCTCAGCTCGACCTCGCCGCGGCGGCGGTCGATGACCTCGTCGATGAGGGGCCGCCAGAGGTCCTGATTGGCGACGGGCACGCCCCGCGAGTTCCTCCAGCCTCGTGCGCGCCATGCCACCCACCACCGTTGCTTGAAGCAGTTGACGACGTAGGTGGAGTCGCTCACGACGTGCACCTGACCGCCGATGGCCGCAAGGGCCTGCAGCACGGCCGTGATCTCCATGCGCTGATTGGTCGTCCGCGACTCCGAGCCGCTCTCGTACTCGTCGGCCGAGACGGCCCACGCCCAGCCCCCCGGGCCGGGGTTCCCGATGCACGCACCGTCGGTGAACACGACCGTGGCCGCGCTCGGCTCGTCGAAAAGCGTCATGCGATCAGTCTGCCCGTTCGCCGGCTCGGTG
This sequence comes from uncultured Acidimicrobiaceae bacterium, assembly GCA_963703655.1. Lineage (GTDB taxonomy): Bacteria > Actinomycetota > Acidimicrobiia > Acidimicrobiales > Bog-793 > CAVPFA01. Next base: position 134,741 of record CAVPFA010000005.1, read on the forward strand.
GCGCGAGACTGGTGGTGTGATCATCGATGGTTTCTCGCACCAGGTACCCGACATCGATCCCGAGGAGACCGCCGAGTGGCTGGACTCCTTCGATGCTGTCGTCGAGACCGGCGGACGACCCCGCGCCAGGTTCCTGCTGATGAAGCTCCTGGAGCGGGCGAGAGCCAGCCGCGTCGGCTTCCCGGCGACCGTGTCGAGCCCCTACATCAACACGATCCCACCCGACCAGGAGCCCTGGTTCCCCGGCGACGAGTACCTGGAGCGCCGGATCCGCGCCTACATCCGGTGGAACGCGGCGGTCATGGTCACGCGGGCGAACATGCGTGACGCCGGCATCGGAGGTCACTTGTCGACCTATGCGAGCTCGGCGTCGTTGTACGAGGTCGGCTTCAACCACTTCTTCCGCGGCAAGGACAACGGGACAGCGGGCGACCAGGTGTACTTCCAGGGGCACGCCTCGCCAGGAATCTACGCCCGCGCGTACGTCGAGGGTCGGCTGGGAGACGATCAGCTCGACAACTTCCGTTTCGAGGTCGGCGGCAACGGGTTGTCCAGCTACCCTCACCCCCGCCTCATGCCCGACTGGTGGGAGTTCCCCACGGTCTCGATGGGTCTCGGCCCGTTGACGGCCATATACCAGGCGCGCTTCAACCGTTACCTGCTTCACCGGGAGATCGCGGACACCTCCGAGTCGCGGGTGTGGTGCTTTGTCGGCGACGGGGAATTCGACGAGCCGGAGACACGGGCCGCCCTCAGCCTCGCGGCACGTGAACGCCTGGACAATCTCACGTTCGTCGTCAGCTGCAACCTCCAGCGTCTCGACGGACCGGTGAGGGGCAACGGGAAGATAATCCAGGAGCTCGAGGCATTGCTCCGCGGTTGCGGCTGGAACGTCATCAAGGTCATCTGGGGAAGTCGCTGGGACGAGCTGCTCCTGCGTGACGTCGACGGCGTGCTCCTCAACAAGATGAACACGACGCTCGACGGCGACTTCCAGACCTTCGCCACCGAATCGGGCGCCTACATCCGCGAGAACTTCTTCGGCCCGGACCCCCGCCTTCGCAAGCTGGTGGAGCACCTCTCGGACGCGGAGCTGCAGACCCTGCCCCGCGGCGGGCACGACTACAGGAAGCTCTACGCGGCGTACAAGGCGGCAACCGAACAAGTAGGAGCGCCGACGGCCATCCTCGCGAAGACCATCAAAGGTTGGACTCTCGGACCCGAGATCGAAGCCCGCAACGCCACACACCAGATCAAGAAGATGACGAAGGTGCAGCTCCGAACGCTTCGCGACCGGCTCTACCTTCAAGAGGAGATTCCCGACGAGGCGCTCGACGCCGAGGAGCCCCCTTACTACCGGCCGCCGGAAGGATCGCCGGCGCACGAGTACCTCACGGCACGCAGCCGCGCGCTCGGCGGCCACCTGCCCAACCGCGTGGTGCGCGGTCGAGGACTCGCCGGCCTCCCCGCGCCGCTGCCGGCAGCATTTGCCGAATTCGAGCTCGGATCCCGAGGCCAGGCGGTCTCCACGACCATGGCGTTCGCAAGGCTGCTTCGCAACTTGCTCCGTGACCCCGGCATCGGCAAGCACGTCGTGCCGATCGTGCCCGACGAAGGCAGGACCTTCGGGCTCGACGGGCTTTTCACGGAGGTCAAGATCTACGCCCCCGAGGGGCAGCTCTACACGCCGGTCGATGCCGGCCTGCTGCTCTCCTACGCCGAGGACCGCTCCGGTCAGATCCTGGAAGAGGGCATCACGGAGGCCGGCGGCATGGGGAGCTTCCAGGCAGCAGGGACCTCGTACGCGACCTGGTCCACGCCGATGGTGCCGATCTACCTGTTCTATTCGATGTTCGGGTTCCAGCGGGTGGGCGACTTGATATGGCAGGCGGCCGACGTGCGGGCTCGCGGCTTCCTGATCGGCTGCACTGCGGGACGGACGACCCTGAGCGGTGAGGGCCTTCAGCACGAGGACGGGCATTCGCAGCTGCTCGCCTCGGTCGTGCCGACCGTGCACGCCTACGACCCGGCGTTCGCCTACGAGATGGCGACCATCGTCGAGCACGGTATTGGGCGCATGTTCGGCCCCGAGGCCGAAGACTGCACGTACTACCTGACGCTCTACAACGAGAACTATCCGATGCCTGCGCTGCGCCTGCCAGAAGGCGACGAGGCTTCGCGGTCCGCGGCTGCTGCGACGATCAAAGACGGGATTCTGCGCGGCATCTACCGTTTCTCCGGGCCCGCCGGGGCTGGAGCCGGCGGGGCCGGCGACGGCCGGGGCGCCGGCCGCTCGGCGACGATCCTGTTCTCGGGGCCGGCCTGGCAGGCCGCCGAGCAAGCGCGGGAGCTTCTACTGTCGGACTGGGACGTGGCGGCCGAGACGTGGTCCGTCACGAGCTACAAGGCACTCCGGGAGGACGGCCTCGACGTCGAGCGCTGGAACCGGCTCCATCCGACCAGCGAACCACGAGTGGCTTATGTCACGCGGGCTCTCGAGGAGGCACGGGGTCCGATCGTTGCGGTCACTGACTTCTTGAAGGCGGTGCCGGACCAGATCGCCCGCTTCGTCGCGGCGCCCTTCACGGCGCTCGGAACCGACGGGTTCGGGCGCTCCGATACCCGGGCCGCACTTCGCAGGCACTTCGAGGTCGACGCCGCGCACGTCGTCGTCGCGGTACTGGCGGCATTGGCCGCATCCGGCGACGCGAAGCCGAGCGAGGTCATGGCGGCCATCGAAAAGTACGGTCTTGACCCCGAGGCGCTCGACCCTCGGATCGCCTGACTCCGCCGAGGACACGCCGGCGCCCAGCCAGGCTGCCTCTGACGCGGGCGCCTTCGTCCAGCCCGCTGCCAAGACGAGCTGAAAGTCGACCTTCGCACCGGTCTGCAGGTGTGCTTTCTATGCGTCGAGGATCGCCGACAGATCGACGTTCGCGTCGGCGAGTTGCTCAAGGTCGACCAAGGCCTTGGACATCAGGATTGCGCCGATCTGATCGCCGGCATCCCAGACGTTGACGTTCATGGCCGCGACGACGCGGCCATGGTCGAGCCAAAAGACGATCAACTCGCGCCCCTCGCGGTCCCCTCGGTAGACAACCTGGTCCCAGCTCGCAGCGAAGCCGTTGTACTCCATCCCGAGGTCGTACTGGTCGGAGAAGAAATAGGGGATCTTCTCGTACGCGACGCCCTGGCCGAGCATGTTCTTGGCCGCCACCGGACCCTGATTGAGCGCAGCCGACCAGTGTTCGAGGCGGATCCGGGTGTCGAAGACTGGGTGGTAAGCGTTGGCGACGTCGCCGGCGGCCCAGATCCCCGGCACGCTCGTGGCCAAGTGCTCATCCACAACTACGCCGTTGTCGACCTGCAGCCCCGCGGCCGCGGCCAGCTCCGTCCTCGGACTGACGCCAACTCCCACAACGACGAGATCGCCCGCGACGACGCCGCCGTCGGCCAGGACGACTTCCTCGACCGTGTTCGAGCCCCGGAAGGCCTCTACGCCGGCGCCCATGTGGAGCTCAACGCCGTGCTCGGCGTGCAGGTCACGAAAAATTGTCCCGACCTCAGCGCCCAGCACGCGTTCGAGGGGGACCTGCGCTGCTTCGATGAGGGCCACCTCCTTGCCGAGCTGGCGGGCGGACGCCGCCACCTCAGAGCCGATCCAACCGGCCCCGACCACCACGACACGTGTCGCTCTCGAGAGCGCCTCACGCAACGCATCGCAGCTCGAAAGGCTCCGCAGGTAGTGGATCCCGTCGAGGTCGGCTCCGGGGATCATCACGTGCCTCGGGATGGCACCGGTGGTGAGGAGGAGCTGGTCGTATGCGAGCCGTCCACCCGGATCCAGGTTGACCTGCTTGGATGCGGGGTCGACCGACGTCACGATCGTCGAGGTAAGAAGCTCGATCTCGTGCTCTTGGTAGAACGCCTCCGGATGCACCGCCGCCGCCTCGAAACCAACCTCGCCGCGCAAGTAAGTCTTCGAGAGCGGTGGACGTTCGTACGGTCGAACGGGCTCGTCGCCGATGAGCACCACGCGTCCGTCGAATCCCTCGGCCCGAAGCGACTCCGCCGCCTTGGCTCCCGCCAGACTGGCCCCTGCGATCACGAACGTCTGCTGGGAGGTCATCTCTCGTCTCCTCGTTGTCTCGTTTCGGGACTCGCTTCTCGAGCGAGTGATCTGAGCCGCTCTCGCCGGCGACGGTCGGTGGCACGGTCCTTGGCAGGAACTCTCATGCCCACGCCCACCCCTACCGATGCCCGCCGGCCAGGGCGAAGAACTCCTGGCGGTAGCGATCATCGTCGCGCAGCAGGCCATGGACAGCCGAGGTGAACGTGCGTGCACCCTCGGCTCGCACCCCCCGCAACGAGATGCACTGGTGATCGGCCTCGATGACCACGCCCACGCCCTTCGGTTGGAGCTGCTCGTCGAGCCAACCGGCTACCTGCACGGTCAGACGTTCCTGAGTCTGAAGGTCAGCGGCAAAGCGCCTCACGACGCGGGCCAGCTTGGACAGGCCGAGGATTCGCTCCGCGGGCAGGTAGCCAACGTGCGCCACGCCGTGGAACGGCAGGAGGTGGTGTTCGCACAGCGAGGTGAAGGAAATGTCCCGTAGCAGCACCAGCTCGTCGTAGTGCTCGTCGTTGGGGAACGTCGTGAGGTCGAACGGCTCGGGCGTCAGCAGCTCGGCGAACGCGCGGGCCACTCTTCGGGGTGTCCCCGCCATCGGCCCGGAGTCGGGGTCGCGACCGAGCGCCAGGAGCAGGCTGCGCACCGCGCGTTCGGCCGCGTCGATGTCGATGGAGTCGTCCTCGGCGATGACCCGAAGGCCGCCGTGATCGCGGTGGCCGGCAACCCGACTGGCACCGACTGGCTCCGTAGCAAGGGTGCTGGCCATGGTTGCCTCTCCGTCTAAAGGATACTAAAGTTCACTATAGACCTAAGAGACAATTCCGTCAACAAACGTCTCCGTTAGAAAGTAGACCCCCTTGGCACGCGATGACCTCATCGGCGCGGGTTCGCTGGTGCTCTCGAACGACTTCGACACGCGGGTGACCGGCATCGCCGCCTTGGCCGAACCGCAGAGACGTGCCCTCTACCGCTTCGTCGTGACGCAGCCTCAGCCCGTGAGCCGCGAGGAGGCTGCCGAAGGTGCCGGAGTCGCCCTGCACGTGGCGAAGTTCCACCTGGAGAAGCTGGTCGACGACGGGCTCCTCGACTTCGAATATCGGCGTCCGCCCCACCGTCGCGGGCCCGGAGCCGGCCGCCCGTCGAAGCTGTACCGTCGGTCGCCGCGCGAGTTTGCGGTGAGCCTGCCCGAACGGCGCTACGAGCTCGCGGCGCAGCTTCTCGCTCAGGCGGTCAGCGTCTCCGAACGCGACGACGTTCCGGTCGCCGAAGCGCTACGGCGGGCCGCAGGGGAGGCGGGCCGCTCACTCGGGGAGACGATTCTCGACAGCGCCGGCTCCACGCCCGCGCAGTCGGCGCTGCGGGACGCCGTCATCGGGGTATTGGAGTCCAGTGGCTACGAGCCTCGATGCGAATCCGGTGGGGTGGTCCTGGCCAACTGCCCGTTTCATTCTCTCGCCCACGATTACACCGAGCTCGCCTGCGGCATGAACCTCGACCTGATGACCGGGCTCCTCGCTCGTGTGCCAGGGGCCAGATTCGACGCGAAGCTCGATCCGGGCGCGGATCGTTGCTGCGTAACACTGAAGGACAAGTGACCATGGCCGATCGCCCGCCCCTTCCGCAAAAGATCGAAGAGTTCCTTCGGAGGCCGAATCCAGCGGTGATTGCGACGGTACGACACGACGGCGGGCCGTCTTCGGTCGCCACTTGGTACGACTGGGAGGAAGGAAGGATCCTCGTCAGCATGGACTCGTCGCGGCGCCGGCTGCGGCACCTGCGCGCCGACCCTCGAGTGTCCCTGACCGTGCTCGATCCGAAGACCGGGTCTCATGTGAGCGTGCGCGGTCGGGTGGTGTCGCTTTGTGACGACGAGGATCTGGAAGAAATCGACCGGCTCTCCGTGCGCTACGTCGGGCTGCCGTTCGAGGAGCGGCACCGCCCGCGAGTGAGCGCATGGATCGAGGTGGACAGCTGGCACTCCTGGGGGGTGGAGGAAGGGTAAAACCCACTGTTATCAGCCAGATGGCCGGGTGGCCCCTTTCAGCACCCCGCCCGGCACGGGCGTCGCCGGCAGGTTACGCACGTTGCGCATTGCGAGCAGGGCGGCGACCCCGACTACTCCGAGGCAACCTGAGACAAGCAGTACAGGACGTAGCCCGAGGGCGGCAGCCAGCGGAGCAGCCAGAGCCAGGCCTATCGGGAATGCCAGCAGCGAACCGAACCAGTCGTAGGCCGTCACACGCGCGAGAACAGCCTCGGGGATGTGGCGTTGAATCAGGGTCTGCCAGATTGCGCTGAAACTCGAAAGGCCGATTCCTCCGAGAAAGGCCGCCACGGCAACAACGGGCACCGGCAGGCGTGCACCCAAAGCAACAGCTGGGAGGGCCAGGCAGGCCGCCAGCGGAAGGCCGAGGCGCAGCGGGCGCTCAGAGTGGATTCGCCCACTTACGAACCCTCCGACCACCGAGCCGATGCCCATGGCGGTTGCGATCGCTGCCCAGGACTTGGCACCCGAGTAAAAGCGGAGACTCGCAACGGGTCCCAGCACGACGTACAAGGCAAACAGCATGTTGAAGATCGAGAAACCCCCCACGAGCTTCCAGTACCAGTCCCGTGACCGGAATTCCTCCCATCCTTCACGCAGATCCGCAAAGAAACGCTTCCTTTCGCCTCTAGCGAGCGGCACGAATCTCAACATCGCGAGGGTCGCCACGCTCACCCCGTAGGAGGCGGCGTCGGCGGCGATCGCCCACCCTGGGCCGTCGGCGACCACGAGCACGCCGGCGAGCGCAGGGCCGATGATGTTCGCCGTCGACGAAGCTACTTGCGACAGCGAGTTGGCTGCCTGGAGGTGGGCATCCTCGACGAGAGCTGGCACGATGGCGGCTGAAGCCGGCATGAACAGGGCGCTCGCCGACCCTTGGACGAAGACAAGGAGCACGACGACGACAAGAGGCGGCCGTCCGACGAGGAGAACCGCGGCCAGCGCCGCCTCGGCTGCGAACCGTACGACGTCCGAACCGAGTAGCGCCAAACGTCGGGAAATCCGGTCGGCGACGACCCCGCCCGCCAACAGGAACATCAGCTGGGAGACGGCATACGCGGTGAGCACGAGGCCCAGGTCAGCCGCCGAATGGGTGAGGCGCAGAATCGCAAACGCAAGCGCTACGGGAACCATCGCGTTTCCGACCTCGGAGATCGTTTGCCCGACGAAGAATAGGCGGAAGTTCCGCTCCCGCAGCGCTCCCATGTGGTGATGCTCTCAGATGGCGCCGACCCTTCGTGCAGGGATGCTGTCAGCCCCTAGGTCGATGAGGGCGACTCTCACCCGTCCGCGATGCCCGGGTTCAGAGGACCTTCGCCCTAGCAATCTCTTCCACTCGGCGGATGAAGCCGGGGCTGCGCCGAAAGCGCGCCCGATCTCGGCATAACTTACTCCCTGGGTCCGCAATGCCAGGATCCGCCGTTCGATCGGGCGAAGGATCTGTGGTGGTGGAGCCGGGGGGCGTCCGACAGTGCGAACGCGCGTGCTCAGCTCCAGGATCTGCTTCACGCTTCGTGGACTACGACGCAGTCGCCAAGCCACCTCAGCGGGATCCACTCCGCGTTCGACCAGTCTCCGCACCACTCGTTCAATGGGGCGCAGATTTACTGCCTCGGCCACGGCTCACCTCCGACGCCCGCAAGGCTACTCGTCTCTTCCAGGCTCGTAGACGTACCCCACCCGGGGTGGGGTGGCTATACTGGGGTGCAGAACACAAGACCAGGAGGTAAGCGATGTACCCCGAGCACAAGCAGAACGCGTTGCTCCGCCTGAAAACCGTCCGCGGCCACCTCGAGGGAGTCATCGGCATGGTCGAGAACGAGGTCTACTGCCCTGACCTCATGAAGCAGGTCGCCGCCTTGCAGGCATCCCTCGAGCGGGTGAACCGCGTTCTTTTGCAGAACCACCTCGAGACCTGCGTCACCGAGGCGATCCAGTCCGGAAAGGGACAGGAGAAGATCAAAGAGCTGATCGAGGCACTGCGCTTCAACGGCGGGCTGACGGACTTCCGGGGTGCGGAGCCGGAGCGGCGTCCGGACGGCGCAGCAGGCGACAAGCCGGCGAGGACGGCTCGGGCCGGTAAGCCCAAGGCAGGCAGCGTCACGCCTCGTCGCCAAGGGGGACGGGCGCGTGCCGGGACCTCGACGAGATGACCAATACCGAGGAGGCTCTCCGGACACGTCGCGCTCTCAGCATTGAAGGCATGACATGTGCGTCATGCGTTCGGAGCGTCGAGCGAGCGCTTGCAGCCGTGCCTGGCGTCGAAGAGGTGGCAGTCAACTTCGCCACCGGCCGGGCGGAGGTCACATCCGAGGCGGAGATCGACCTCGAAGACCTGGTCGCTGCCGCTCAGCGCGCCGGCTACGGGGCGAGCTCGCTCGACGGACGGGAACCGGACGCGGCCGGGCCAGGCGGCGAGCGCCGGGCGCGGGCCCGCGCCGAAGTGAGAGGCCGGACCAGACAGCTCGCCGTCGCCGGTGGGCTCTCGGCTGGTGTCGTCGTCGTCGCCTACGGCTTCGGTACGACCGGCTGGTCAAACTGGGCCCAGCTCGCCATGACCGCGCCCGTCTGGGCGTGGGTGGGTTGGATGTTCCACCGGGGCGCCCTCAATGCCGCCCGACACGGGAAAGCCAACATGGACACCCTCGTTTCCCTCGGCTCCACGGTGGCGTTTGCATATTCGGTGATCGTAACGGCGTCCTTCTCCCGCCTACCGACCTACTACGACACCGCCGCCCTCATCGTCACGCTCATCGCCGCCGGCAAGCTCCTAGAGATGATCGCCCGCGGCAAGGCGAGCGAGGCCATCGAGGCGCTCGCCGGCCTCCAGCCCCGGGTCGCGCACAAGCTCGAGTCGTCCGAGAGCGACCGGTACGTCGACATCGACGTCGCGGATGCCGTGGTTGGCGACCTTCTTCTCGTCCTTCCGGGCGAGCGCGTCCCTATCGACGCAGAGATCGTCGCCGGCTCGGGCACCCTCGACGAGTCGATGCTCACCGGCGAGTCGATGCCGGCGTCGAAGTCGATCGGCGACGAGGTGATAGGCGGGACGGTGAACGGACCGACTCCGCTTCGAGTACGGGTACGACGCACCGGTTCCGAGACGCTGCTAGCCCAGATCATGGTTCTCGTCGACGAGGCGCAGACCGACAAGCCCCCCGTCCAACGTCTCGCGGACCGGATCTCCTCCATCTTCGTGCCGGCGATCATCGCCATCTCGATCCTCACCTTTCTCGGCTGGCTTCTCGCCGGCCACGACGTCGCACGGGCGATCATTCCCGCTGTGGCGGTGCTCGTGGTGGCCTGCCCGTGCGCGCTCGGACTTGCCACACCGGTCGCGACGATGGTCGCCTCGGGTCGAGGCGCGCAGCTGGGTCTTTTGATCCGTGGCGGGGACACCTTGGAAAGGGTGCACGCCCTCCGAACGGTGGTGCTCGACAAGACCGGCACGCTGACCGCCGGCGCGCCACGCGTCGTCGACTTGGAGGCGGTCGGTGCCTGGCCGCTGGCCGAGGTGCTCGCAATGGCGGCGTCGGTCGAGCGGGTGAGCGAGCATCCCCTGGGCCGGGCCATTGTCGTGGCGTCGGACGAAGTCGGAGGTCCGGCCTTTGTCGCCGAGGAAGTCGAGGCAATACCGGGCGGGGGGGTACGCGGCTGGGTCGACGGCCAGCACGTGCTGGTGGGTTCGCCGGCCTGGATCGCGGAGCAGGGCGCTGATCTGAGCGCGGTCGAGCCCGTCATCGAGTCGCTCTCGTCGAAAGGGCGTACCGTGGTCGCCGTCGCGGTCAGCGGGGACGTGCGGCTTCTTCTCGGCCTCGCCGACCCGCTTCGTCCTGACGCCGCCGCGGGGGTTGCGCGACTGTCGGCGCTCGGCCTGAGGGTCGTGCTCGCCACCGGCGACAACCGCCAGACTGCAGCGCTGGTGGCGCGAGAGGTCGGCATCACCGACTGGGAGGGCGAGCTCCGCCCGGCCGACAAGGCGGCGCTCGTCCGGCGGCTGCAGGGCGACGGCCCGGTGGCCATGGTCGGCGACGGTGTGAACGACGCCCCGGCTCTCGCCACCGCCGACATCGGCATCGCCATCGGGTCCGGGAGCGGAGTCGCAATGGCTGCCTCGGCGATCACCCTCGTCCAAGGCGACGTCGGGGCGGTCGCCGACGGCATCGCCCTCTCGAGAGCCACGCTCCGAAACATTCGCCAGAATCTCGCCTGGGCGTTCGGCTACAACCTCGCCCTCGTCCCGCTCGCCGTCGCCAACGTCCTTCCCCCAGTTTTCGCCGCCCTTGCCATGGCGACGAGCTCGGTGAGCGTGGTGACGAACGCGCTGCGATTGCGGCGCTTCCACAGGACGAGCCCGCCTATCATGCCCTCGTGACGGTGACCGCCCGCGTCGAGCACGTGGGCTCGCTTCTGCGCCCTCCCGAGCTCCTCCAAGCTCGTCGAGCCCACTCGGCCGGCAAGCTCGACGAGTCGGCGTTCAAGCAGATAGAGGACAGTGCCGTTCGCGAGGTCGTGGCGCTGCAGGAGGAAGTGGGCTGTCCGGTCGTGACCGACGGCGAGCAACGCCGAGAGTCGTTCCAGAGCGAGCTCACGGCTGCGACGTTTGGCTTCCAGGGCGTGGAGATCGACGCGTGGCTGTGGGGGACGTGGTATTCGGACGTCGTCGGCGATCTCACGATCGAGCGGCCTGCCGGGTTGGCCGTGGTCGAGCCGATGCGTCGGCACAGGAACCTCGCGGCTGAAGAGTTCACCTACTTGCGCGCGGTCACGAGTCGGGTCGGCAAGGTGACGCTCCCGAGCCCCACCCTGTTGTCCAACCTGTGGTCAGCCGAGCTGTCGCGCGACGCCTATCCGACGCTGGACGATTTCATGGAAGATGTCGTCGCGATCCTGAGCGACGAGGTGCGCGAGCTGCGGCGCCTCGGATGTACCTACGTGCAGATCGACGCCCCGCATTACCCGCTTCTCGTCGACCCGACCTGGCGCGCCTTCTACGAGGCACGCGGGTGGAGCCTTGATCGCTGGCTCTCCTACGGCATCGAGCTGGACAACGCCGTCATCAGCGCGGCGAGCGGGATGACCGTCGGCTTCCATCTCTGCCGCGGCAACCAGGGCAGTCGCTGGCTGGTCTCCGGCGGCTACGACGCGATCGCTCGGCCGGTCTTCGGCAAGGTCCGAGCCGACCGGCTGCTCCTCGAGTACGACGACGAACGCTCGGGAGACTTCGATCCCCTGCGCCTCGTGCCAGATGACAAGGTGGTCGCGCTGGGACTGGTCACAACTAAGACACCTGCGCTCGAGCAGGTCTCAGATCTCCTCGCGCGTGTGGACGATGCCGCCTCGCTGATCGATCGTGAGCGGCTCGCAGTCTGCACCCAGTGCGGTTTCTCGACCTCGGTGATGGGCAACGCCCTGTCCATCGACGACGAGCGCAGCAAGCTCGCTCTTCTCGTGGAGGTTGCTCGATCGGCCTTCGGCGACACCGGCGCCTCCGCCTGAGCCACCAGATCCCCCGGATGTGACTAGCTGGCTCGCCGGCTACGCCCTCTCCTAAGCTGGGCCAGTGGCGCTCTACCTGAGTGGGGAACCAGAGGCGGACCGGCTGATCTCCAAAGACCCCCTCGCCCTGCTGATCGGCATGGTCCTCGATCAGCAGGTCCCGCTCGAGAAGGCCTTCTCCGGTCCCTGGTTGCTGAGCCAGCGCCTCGGCTCCGAGCTCGACGCCGCCAAGATCGCCGCCATGCCGCCGGAGGAGTTCGCCGCCTTGTTCATCGAGAGACCGGCCCTCCATCGCTTCCCGGGATCGATGGCCGCCCGCGTACAGGACCTGTGTCGAGTGCTAGTCCGGGACTATCACGGGAGTGCGGCTACGGTCTGGACCACCGCGTCGACCGGCGAGGAATTGTTCGAGCGGGTCAAGGCGCTTCCCGGCTTCGGCGAGCACAAGGCCCGGATCTTCGTCGCGCTGCTCGGCAAGCAGCTCGGGGTGCGGCCCCCCGGCTGGGAGAAAGCGGCCGGCCCGTTCGGCCAGCCAGGATCGCTGGCGTCTGTCGCAGACATCGACAGCCCCGACACCCTGCTCGCCGTTCGCGAGCACAAGCGCTCGATGAAGATCGCCGCCAAGAAAGCAGCTTCTCCTGGACGAGCGCGCCAGCGGCGCTCTTAACCGGATCGTGGCCCTAAAGAGCACGAGCCGATCGCGACAGACGGGCGGCTCCGTGAACAGAGGCGTCGCCCTCGTGACCGGTGCCGCCCGCGGGATGGGCGCGTCGGTTGCCGGTCGACTGAGTCGTGACGGCTTTGACATAGCCGCTCTCGACGTCAACTCGAGCCGATCGACGGTGGAAACGGTCACCGCAGCCGGGGCCGGCGCGGCCGAGTACCGTTGCGACCTGCGCGACTGGGACGGCGTCGGGCGCGTTGTCGAGGAGGTCGAGCAGCGCCAAGGCCCGATATCGGTGCTGGCCTCGGTGGCTGGGGTCTGGGAGAGCGTCGGTTTCCTTGAGCTCGATCTCGCAGCCTGGCGCCGCGTCGTCGACGTCAACCTGACGGGCTCGTTCTGCGTCGCGCGGGCGGTGGCCGAGCGCATGGTGGTTCGTCGCGCCGGGTCGATTGTCTGCGTGGCGTCCAACGCCGCTTTCATGGCGTGGCAAGGCGGTGCCCATTACTCGGCCTCAAAGGCGGGCCTGGTGGGGCTGGTGAAGGGAATGGCACTCGAGCTCGGTCCGCACGGGATCCGGGTCAACGCTGTCTGCCCCGGCACGGTGAGGACACCGGCCAACGCTGAGGAGCTCGACCTTCCGGGAGTCGAGGCGGGTCAGGCCGCGGCGTGTCCTCTCGGCCGGATCGGTGCGGCCGACGACATCGCCGAGGCGGTCGCGTTTCTCGCCGACAACGAGAGGGCGGCGTGGATCACCGGCGTCAGCCTCCTCGTTGACGGCGGCTTCGGTACCCATGGCGAGGGCGCCGACTTCGGGGGGTTCTCGACCTCCGTGGTCGATTTCTCCGCCGGCGCGAGGCTCGGGACGGGGATCGAAGAATCTTGAGGCCAGCGGGGGCGACTCCCGATCATCGCAAGGCTGTCCGGAATTGCTGCGAACCAAGGAGGCCAGGTCACAAGGATGCTGATCTACATCGAATACATCAGCCGCAGGCCCAATATCTCACTTTCGCATTTCCACGCCATCGCACAGCTCGGCCAGGATGGCTGGGCAGGTCAGTACGGAGCTGATCGGCTGCTGCTGCACCTGGGCCGGACGTGGAGGATCGGCCCGGAGCCGGAGTACGTGGCGGTGTGGTTCACGCCCGACAGCGGGACTGATCGGCTCGACGACTGGGAACGGGCCTTTGCGACCGGTGAGGCGGATGCCTTCGAGAAACCGATGGAGATCGCTGCCCGCCTCGACGCCGCCGGATGCTACGAGCCGCTCCTGGACCCGGAGCCGCATCGCGGCGGTCGCTATTACGTGGAGTATTTCGACCTCGAGCCAGGTGCGTCGCGCAAGGACGTGTCCGCCTTCTACGACAAGCGCCGGCAGGACAACGGTCTGTTGTTGCCGGTGCTCGTGGACCGGATCGGTCACCTCGGTCCCGAGCCACGGGGGCTCGCGTTTTGGGTGCTGCCCGACTACGGCACGCTGGGGACGCTCGCTCGCGAATTCGAGGGAGCTGACCGTCCGCCGGTCCGTCTCGTGACCGCAGGCCTCTACGCGGAGCTTGGCCAAGAGGTGCTCTGAGGCACCGCCGGCCAAGGCACCGATGGGTCAGCGGGCGGCGGAGCCGGCCGAATTGCCCGGGATGTCCAAGCCGTAGCCGAGCAAGCCCGATACCTCAGCGGCCGCAGCCACCATGAGCTTGCGCAGCTCGTCGGACTCGCGGCCGAGAATCGCCGGCCGGACACCGCTTATCGACAGCGCGGCGCGAATCCCGCCGGTGTGGTCGAAGATCGGGGTGCCGAGGGCGGCGATGCCCACCGTCACGTCCTCGTCGCTCACGGCGTAGCCCTTCGCTCGCACCTCGGCGAGGGCGCGATTGACGGCGGTCGGAGACGACGGAGTTCTCGGCGTGAGCGAGACGAGATCGACGCGCCGGACGTAGTCCATCTGCACTTCCTTGGGCTGGTACGCGAGGAGAACCCTTGGAGCGGCGCCTACGTGCAAGGGCAACGATCCGCCGAGCCCGAGCGCCAGCGCCTGAACGTGCTTGCCGTTCAGTCGCTCGATGCAGACGGCGACGTCGTCCCGCCTCACGCAGAGGAAGACCGTCTCCTCGGTCTTCTCGTGGATGCGCTCCATGACGGGAAGTGCGAGCTGGCGTTCGTCGAAGCGCTGCGCGACACGGCTTCCCAGCTGGAACAGCTTCAGACCGAGCCGGTGAGTTCCACGGCGACTACCCGGCTCGACGAGCTCGGTGGTCGAGAGGCTGGCGAGCAGGCGGTAAACGCTCGAACGGGGCTCGCCCAGAAGTTCGGCCAGCTCGGCAGCGGTCAGCTCGCCGTTCGCCGCGATGTGATCGAGCGCCTCCGCCGCTTTGGAGACAGTTTGGACCGGGTTGTCACGTTGGCCCGTCGATCTCGTCGGGCTCATCTCGAGGCCGCTCTTCGCGCGCGTCGCATGCTCACCACTCGAGGAGAAACGCGGCCGCTTCGGCCTCGATCCCGTCCGTGTCTAGCCGGTAGTGACGGTACAAATGGGTGGGCGGCCCGATCAAGCTGTAGGCGTCGCGGATCCCGTGGCGATGGACGGGCACGGGAAGACGCGAGCTCGTGACGACCTCGGCGACCGCTCCGCCAAGCCCGCCGAGGACGTTGTGCTCCTCGACGGTCATGAGGCGGCCCGAGCGGGTCGCCGCCTCGAGGACCGCTGCCTCGTCGAGCGGCTTGATCGTGTGCATGTCCAGAAGACCTACGGAATGGCCTGATTCTCGGAGTCGCTCCACGGCCGTGCGGGCCGGGTGGACCATGGTGCCCGTGGCGATGATCGTGAGGTCGTCGCCCTGCTCGAGCTCGATGGCCTCACCGAGGCGCAATTGCACGCCTCGTTCGTAGACGTCCGGTTCGCGACCGCGGCCGATCCGGAAGTAGATGGGACCGTCCACCGAGGCTGCTGCGGTCATGAGAGCGGCGAACGACGCCGCGTCGGCAGGTGCCACCACCGTCAGCCCCGCGATCGACCTCATGACGGCGATGTCTTCGGTGGCGTGGTGCGACGTCCCGTAGAAGCCGAGCGTGATGCCGGAGTGGTGCCCCACCAGCCGCACTTTCTGGTTCGTATAGGCGACGTCGGTCCGTATCTGCTCGCAGCACAGCAGCGCCAGAAAAGATGCGAAGGTCGCGACGTACACCTCCTGTCCGGTGGTGGCGAGGCCGGCGGCCGCCGTGACCATGTTCTGCTCCGAGATGCCGAACTGCAGGAACCGGTCGGGATGGCGTTCTTGAAAGCGCACGAGGCCGTTCGAGTACTTGAGGTCGGCTGTACAGGCCACGATCGGCACACCTCGCTCGACGAGGTCGGACAGAGTGTCCGAGAAGACGTCGAATCCCGGCGCCCGGTCCGGCATCTGACGAAGGTGCCAGGATCCGCCCCGCACGGGCTCTCCCCCGGCGCCTGTCGCACTTCGCGCTCGTCGTGGTCACGATGCTCGCAGCTCCTCGAGAGCCCTGCGTTCGTCGTCGGCGTCGAGGTAGCCGAGATGCCAGCCGATTTCGGTCTCCATGAACGAGACGCCCTTGCCCTTCACGGTTCTAGCGATCACAACCAATGGCTCGGCCCCATCGGGCCGGGCTGCAGCGCTGCGAAGGACCGGCAGCAACTCGGAGACGTCGTGCCCGTCGACCTCGACTACCTGCCAGCCGAACGCCCGCCATTTGTCCTGCAGAGGTTCGATCCGAATGACCTCGTCGACGACGCCGTCGAGGGAGTACCGGTTCCGGTCCACAATCGCGGTCAGTTTCGAGGTGCGGTGATGCGCGGCCGCCATCGCTGCTTCCCAGACCTGGCCCTCGTGCATCTCGCCGTCGCCCAACAATGCGAACACATTGAAGTCTCTGCCCGAGATCCTGCCTCCAAGGGCCATCCCGAGACCCGCCGAGAGCGCGTGACCGAGCGAGCCCGAGCTGAAGTCGATACCCGGAACGCGCCTCATGTCGGGGTGGTCCCCGAGCGGGTTCCCCAGCCGCGCGTACGAATCGAGCAACTCGGGATCTAAGAAACCCCAGTCCGCGAGGACGGGATAGAGCCCCACTGCGGCGTGCCCCTTGCCGAGCACGAAGCGATCCCGCTCAGGCCAAGCCGGCTCTCCCCTGTGGAGTCGCATGACTCCGTAATAGAGCGAGGCCAAGATCTCGGCGCACGAGAACGCCGACGCGTAGTGTCCCGTCTTTGCCACCGAGATCAGGCGCACGGTCTCCTCTCGGATGAACCGAGCGCGTTCGCGCAGCTGGGAAAGCTCCTCAGGTTCGGCGGGGCTCACGCCCCGTCCTCGGCTACCGACACCAGTTCCGGCGCCGCGCCCTCGATCGGCGGTGGGGACAGCGAGCACAAGATGTGAAGCGGCTCGGTCCCGTCGTTCACCTGGCCGTGAACTTCGCCCGGCGCGATGTAGACCGAGAGCCCCGGTTCGAGACGAATCGCGGGCTGCCCCTCGAGGTACATGACGCCCGTCCCCTGCACGACGTAGTAAGCCTCCTCGTAGTCGTGCCGGTGTGTCGCGATCTCATCGCCCGGGTTCATCAGGCAGATCGACACGCCGACGTTCTCCGAGCCGACGGTGCTCGGGTGGACCAGCCGGCGCACCTCGGCCCCGAGTCCGGAGAAGAGAAGGCCGTCTTCGATACGTATCGTCCTTGGTCTCGTCGTCACCGCGTCGCTCAGCTCCTCCACATCTGATCGAATCCGAAGTTCCCCAACGACTCACCGTAAAGAGACGGGACGACGCCGTGGATGTCGTTCGCAAAGCCGTCGATGATCGGCGGGTAATAGGGAATTATCCAGCCGCCGTCGTTGTAATCGATCAGCTGCATCTCGTGAGCGATGTCGGCGCGCTTGACCGGGTCCAATGTGGCCGATGCTTGGTTGTAGAGCGCGGTGTAGTGCGGGTCGTTGAAGTGGGGTTCGTTGTACGGCGACGTGGGAAGGAAGGCCTGCACGACCTGAGGGAGGTAGGGGGTGTAGTACCAGAAGTCCTGAGCAAACGGCCAGCTCAGGTATTCCTTGCCGTAGAACTCCGTCGCGGTCGTCGTGCGCAGGTTGATGGTGATGCCGGCGGCCTTTGCCTGCTGGGCCATGACAGTCGCGGAGGAAAGCGTCCCTTGCGCGATATCGGCCGTGACGAGCTCGACGGTGAGTCCCTCATGGCCAGCAGCCTTGAGGAGGAACTTGGCCTGCTCGACGTCGACTACCCGCTGAGGAATGGCGTGGTCGTACTCGGGGTCATAGATGCTGGAGATGTCGTTGCCGATCAGCCCGTACCCGCCGAAAACGAGATTCAGCATCTCGGGGCGGTTGATGACGAGCCGGAGCGCCTGCCGGACGCGTACGTCGTTGAAGGGCTTCACGTCGACGCGCATGGTGAACGGGGTGATGCCCCCGCCGCGCGATATCAGCGTCTTGGCGCTCCCAGATTTGTTGACGGTCGGGATCGACGCCGCCGAGAGCGCATTGACGACGTCAGCGCTTCCACTGATCAATGCGTTCACCTGGGTTGTCTCGTCCGAGAAGTCGTTGATGACCAGCTCGTCGAAATACGGATAGGGACTCAGGAAGTAGTTCTCGTTCCTCACGAAGGTGCTGGACGTGCCGGGCACGAAGCTCTTGTACTTGAAGGGCCCTGTGCCCACGGGGTGTCGCGGGTCGTAGCCGACCGGGACGATGTTGAAATAGAGGAAGTACCCGGCCAGCGACTCTACGAACGTCGCGTAGGCAGTCTTGCAGGGGAGGGAGACAGTCAGTTTGTCCAGCTTCTTCATGTCGTTGACGTTGCATGGCGCGATCGTCGAGGCTCCAGGCTTCTTCTGGTTGGCGATCCTCTGGAGCGTGTAGATGAGGTCGTCGGCGGTCATGGGCTTGCCGTTGTGGAACGTGACGTCCGAGCGGAGCCGCATCGTCCAGACGGTCGCGTCCGAATTGGGCGTGAATTCCTCGACGAGCACATTTTGAATCTGAGCATTCGCGTCGAGGGCGACCATCGTGTTGTACAGCTGAGTGACTCGGCAGAGATCGAGGGTCTCTACGGGCGAATTCCCGTCCAGGGTGTCGGAGCTCGTCCCCCCGATTAGAGCCGCATTGAGGGTGCCGCCCCGCTTTGGTTTGTTCGTTGGCGCTGCAGTCGTCGTGGTCGTGGGCGAGCTGGACGATCCGCAGGCGCCGAGTGCCACAGCCGAGCCGGCCACAAGAGCACTCGAGCCAGCGATCTGCAAGAAGTCGCGCCGACTGTACGTGTTGGACATCAATTCCCCCTCCTGACTATTAGCCCAGGTCACGCTAGCACTGCGAGAAGTCGCGGTCAACGCGCCTTCTCAATATTCGGACGCGATGTCCGCCAATATTGCGGCGGGCGTCCCACCACCCCCGGCAAGAGACACGAGAGGCACTGCAGGGTCACCAGGTGCTGGCGAGAGTGACATCTATCGCCGCTCCGGATACGCCGCTCGAGGCCGGGCTGGCGAGAAACGCAATCACGGAGGCAACCTCGGCAGCCTCGAGCACGCGTCCCGCGGCCGAAGCTTCCGCCCGTTCGCGCCATACCTCGTCGACGGCGATCGATCGGGAACGCGCCTCTTCTGCGGCATCGCGCTCGGCCATATCGGTGCCGCGTACCCACGTCGGTACGACGACGTTGCAAGTCACGCCCGATGACGCGACGTCACAAGCGACGGACCGAGCCAGCCCGACGAGGCCCGCCTTCGACGCGGAGTAGGCCGACATCGCGGGCGCACCGACCGACCCGGCCGTCGACCCGACGAGGACGATCCGTCCGAAGCCGGCCTCACGCATGGCCGGGACACTGAGGCGGACCAATTCGAAGGCAGCGTCGAGGTTGATCCACATCGTCGCCCTCCAAGCCTCGCTCGTCTCCTCCCAGACAGGACGGTCGAGGTGTCCGCCCACACCGGCGGCGTGCACGAGGATCGAGGGTTGCCCCAGCGTTTCGGTGGTTCCTTGGACCGCGCGGGCGCAGCCCTCCGGCGAGTCGAGCGACAGGGCGAGACAGCTCACTCCGGCCTGCTCGGCGGAAAGGCTCTCGAGAAGCGCCGCGCGACGCCCAACTGCCATGACGCGCACTCCTGCACGAGCCAACAGGATGCAGCTCGCCCTCCCGATCCCGGTGCCGGCACCTGTGACCAGGGCGACCAGAGGGGCTTTCTCAGGAGGCGTTCTCGCCGGCTGCGGCGGCGCCGCCGGGGTCATCTGACCGCGTCTCCGACGGCGCGGCTGCGGGCGACCGGGTGGACCACCTGGCGCAGCCGCTCGACGACACCGGCGGGGTCGGCCGCTCCCCAGACGTTGCGGCCGACAGCGGCCCCGGCTGCCCCGGCGTCGAGCGCCGCGGCAACTCGTGTCACGATCAGCTCGGCATCGTTCAACGGGTCCCCTCCCGCGACGATGACGGGCACCTCGAACGCGGTCGCCTCGGCGAGACCGGCTATCGGCTCGGGCAACGACGTCTTCACGACGTGGGCGCCGATCTCTGCTCCGGTACGGGCGGCTGCGGCTACGGCTACCGGAGCGTACGGGTCACCGAAGCGCTCGCTCTCGACCGGGATCAGCTCGCAGATGTACGTCATCTCGGCTGCATCGGCGTCCGAGGCGATGCGCGCCGCGGCTTGCAGGGCCTCGAGCTCGAACGGCGATCCGAGCTGCACGTAGGTCAGCACGTGGCGAACTCCGAGCCGGCGGGCGTCGTCGATACGCCACGAGACGCGGAACTCGCTCACCGGATAGGCGTTGCCGAGATAGACGTTGCTCAGATCGAGCTTCAGGATGGGTGCGGCGTTCCCGAAGGAGTTCCGGCAGTCCCGGATCGTCCCGTAGGACGCGATCACGGCGTCCGCACCTGCGGCCGTGACGGATTCCAGCAGCCGGTTGCGATCCTCCAGGCCACGGCAAGGCCACGAGTAGAGCGGGTGGTCGACGGCCACGACCAGCCATCGGCCGTCGCTACCGAGACGCTGCGGATGCACCCTCGTATCCTCCTATCTCAATGACGGTCTTCACTGCGCCGTGCCTGCCGAACTGCGAGAGGACCTCAGCGGCCTCGTCGAGAGAGCATCGCCGGTCGACCAGCCGCTCGAGCGGCAACTCGCCTGAGCGGAGTAGCTCGAGCGACTCCTCGTAGCGCTCACGCCGTTGGTTGGGGGGCGTGCCTATCCACTCGCTCCCAACGATCGACAGCTCACGGTAGTGGAGCAAGTTGAGGTCGAGTATCGCTTCCGGCTCGCCTCCGAAGCCTGCGAAGGCCACGATGCGCGCTCCTGGCGCGGCTGCCTCCATCGCGTCCCGGACGGCCGCTGTGCTGCCGAGGGCGACGATGACGACGTCTGCCCCGGAGCCGCCCGACCACTCCAGCACCTCTGACGGCCAGTGCTCAGGTCTGGCCGAAGCCTCTGCTCCGAGGTCGCGGGCCAGGAGCTGGCGGTGCGCGAGCGGCTCTACGACGAGCACGCGGCCGCCGGCCCTGGCCGCGACGGCGACGAGCTGAAGACCCATGACCCCGGCTCCGACGACGACGACCCGCTCGCCCGCTCGCAGACGTGCCTGGTCCTCGACAGCGTGCAGGCAGTCCGCGAGCGGTTCCACGAACACGCCCCGTTCCGCAGGAAGGCCGGCCGGGAGCCGAACCGCACCGCACGACCACTTCGTCGCCTCGACCGTGACGAGCGCGAAGTCCGCATAGCCGCCGTAGGTGTCGCCGAAGACTGCGTCCCCCACCGCCCATCCCACCACGTCGGGCCCGGTCTCAACGACCCGGCCCACCCACTCGTGACCCGGGTTGAACGGGTAAGCGCCGTCGTTCACGCCGATGTGGAACTTGCGGGCATCGGTCGAGCAGACGCCACATACTTCGACCGCCGCGAGCAGCTCGCCGGGCCCTGGCGTGGGTCGAGCGATGTGCTCGACGCGCAGGTCCCCCAGTCCGTGCAGGCGGGCCGTCCGCATCCGGGGAAGGCTCATGAGGGCTCCGATCGAAGAACCTGAAGGGAATGCATCGCGTCGGCCAGTACGGGATGGAGAGTCTGGTAGATCGGGAAAAGTCGATCGAACCGCTCGGCGGCACGGGGCTCAGGCCCGAGCACCCCCGTCGGCTGGAGCGCCACCTCGATGCCGAGAGCGCGGAAGCCGAGCACCGCGGCTCCGACACCCCCGCTCGCGTCCAGGACCTCGAGCGTCTTCCCCGTGGCGTCCGCCGTCGCCTGCAACCAGGCCGGGTGCCGGGTACCGCCCCCACCGACCCGCCACTGAGCCGGCCGCCCGCCGGCCGCTGCGATCCGGCCGAGCGCGTCCTTCGACGAGAGCGCAACGCCGTCTAGCACGGCCCGGCGGAGCTGTGCCGGAGTGGTCTCGAGCGTGAGGCCGGCGATCACACCCGACGCCGCCGGGTCCCAGACAGGCGTCCTCTCGCCCGCGAGGTACGGAAGACAGAGCAGTCCTCCGGATCCGGGCGCCAACCCGGTGACCGCCTCCTCGGCATCTGGCCCGAAGGACCGATCGGACCAGTCGATGGCTGCCCCGGCCGATGAGGTCCAGCCCCCGAGGAGAACCCCGTCCGCGAAGGGCCATTCAAGCGCGCATAGGCCGAGTTCGTCGCGGCCGCTCGCCTCATCGACCAAAGCAGCCGCGACAATGGTGGAACCGAGGAGGAGCGCTCCGACCAGTGCTGAGCTAAGGCCCATCGCAAGCATGTCGACGTACGAGTCGTAGGTCCCGACCGCGACGGGCGTGCCGGCCGCGATGCCGAGCTCGTCGGCCGCCGGCGGACGCAGCGACCCCGCCACCTCGTCGGGAGCCGACGCGTCGGGCACGCGGCACGGGCACGTCGACACCGACCATCTTGTAGTCGGTCGCGGTGATGACGTCCATCACGGCCGTCCCGGTCAGCCAACCGACAAGACACCCCGTCGTATCGAGCGCCCAGGTGGCCGACTCGACCATCTCGGGATCCCGTTGGTGCATCGCGAGCAGCTTCGGAACCACGTTGTCCGTCGAGACCGCTCCGGATGCCGGGTCACGAGCCGTCTCCTCGCCCGCGTCATCACTGAACAACAGCGGGCCCGCCAACACCTCGAAGTTCGAGTCGACGAGAACCGTGTTCGGACCGAGGCCTCCGACGCCGATGACCGAGACTCGCGTGCCGTCCATCCCGGAAAGTGCTTGGCGGGTAGCTTCGACCGCCTCTTGTCGCCAAGTCAGATGAGCCCGTCGTCGAGACCTGACCCGCCCTGCCCCGGCGTCACGCGCTGCGCCGGCGTCACGCGCCGCCCCGCCACCGCGAGTGGCCCCGCCGCGCGAGACCACGGTGCCGTCCTCGGCGACGATCGCTGCCCTGGTGCCGCTCAGGCCGACGTCTATGCCGAGGGCCACTGGTGTACGCAAATGAGTCTCCGCCCACGCCGAAGTAGAGCCGAAGTAGATCAGCCCGACTCTACGGCCTCCGAAAGCGCCGGCAGCCGGAGGCTTTGACGAGATGTCGGTCCCGCAGTACGGTGCCGCGGGCCGAGCTTGGCATGCGGCCGGCCGCTCCCGTCCGGCAGCTGAACGGGCGCCGAAGGATGAAAGGCGAGCATGAGAATTGAGGGCGCGGAGCTCACGTTCCTGAACGTCCCTATGCGCCAGCCGGAGCTGTGGGCGTGGGGGCTCCGGAGCGGTTACACCGTCGGGCTGGTCGAGCTCCATACCGACGCGAACCTGACGGGCTTGGGTGAGGTCGTCGTCGCCATGGGGCCCGACGCAGGCGTGATCCGTGCCATGTTCGACCAGATGGCCGCCCACTACGTCGGGGAGTCTCCTCTCGACACCGAACGGCTGGTCGCCAAGGTGATGGCCGACGGCTGGTACTCCTTCGAGCGCACCGCCGGCCTGGTCCTCGGGGGCCTCGACATGGCCTGCTGGGACGCCGCCGGCAAGTACCTGAAACAACCCGTGAGCCGCCTCATGGGTGGCCAGATCCGCACGGTCTTCGACTCGATGTACTTCGTTCCCGCTGACGACGACGTCGACGCGATGGTCGAGCGTGCAAATGAGGCTGTCCACGAGGGCTTCTCAACGATCTACTTCAAGGTGGGACTGGGAGAGGAACGCGACGTCGAGCTCGTGCGCCGGACCCGAGAGGCGATCGGTCCTGCTCCACGGCTTCGGGTCGATGCCAACGAGAGCTGGAGCCCCTCGAGCGCGATGCGGATTCTAGGCCGCATGCGCGACGCCCATCTCGAATTCGTGGAGCAGCCGCTGCTCATGCACGACATCGACGGGCTCGCGCATCTGCGCCGCCACAGTGGAGTGCCAGTCGCAGCGAACCAGTCGTCATGGGGCCGCCACGCGATCCTCGAGATCATCCGGAAGAACGCCGCCGATGTCCTCATGACGGACCCGCACCAAGAGGGCGGGCTGCTGGCGTTCAAGAAGATCCTCGCCTTGTGTGAGATCGCTGGGCTCGGCTTCGTCAATCATGCGTTCAACGCGACCTCCATAACCCTTTCGAGTCATGTGCAGGTGCTCAGCACCTCCGCCGCTTGCATACTGGCTTTGCAGGGCCACCCCGATTACTTCGCCGATGATTACGTGACGACGCCGATGGACTACAGCGGCGGGAAAATTCTGGTCGGCGACCGTCCAGGGCTGGGTCTCGAGCTCGATCCCGACAAGGTCCGGCGGTTCAGTGACGCCTTCGAGCGTGAGGGTCAGGCCGTCTCATATGCTGCGGCGAAGGCCGGCGTGATCCGGACTATCCCGCATCTCTAGACGGGCCCGGCGCGGCTAGGTCGGGCGCAAGTGCGCGTAGAACAGCGCAAGGCGCAACCAACGAACAGGGCCGCATCGAGCAAGCAAGGGCGCATCGAGCAAGAGGAGAAACCGGCATGATCGAACGTTCCGTCCTACCGCCCAATGAAGGGCGGAACTACTCGACAGCGGTGCGGAGCAACGACTTGATCTTCGTGTCCGGTCACCTGGGGGCGACGCCGGGCGGCCCCGCCATCTCCTTCGAAGAGCAGCTGCGTGCCGCGCTGGCCAGCGTCCTCGCCGCGGTGGAGTCCCTCGGCGGAACAAGGGAAACGCTCTTGAAAGTGAACGGCTACATCGCTGACGTCGGCGACTTCCCTGAGTACCACCGCATCTACCGCGAGGTTCTCGGGCCGGGTCCCCTGCCGGCTCGCACGACCGTGCAGGTCGGCGGGTTCGAGCCGCCGGTACTCGTCGAGATGGACGCGATCGCGGCCGCCCGCCCCAGCTAGCGCGCTTGAGGGGCGCCGAAGCGCCCCTCAAGGCGGCCACAGGACATACCTGCAACCTGGCTGTTTGCTGAAAAAGGGCTCGGCTTCCGGGCTCATCGGGTGGGACCGGCTCCCGACCGGAGGTACCGAGGGTGTCTGGATGGATATCACCAGGTGGTCCAGCGTGCCGCCTAGCGGCCAGCCACCTCCAGGGTCCCAAGACGTTGACTATCCATGAATTGGACCACCTCCTCTCTCTGGTAGCCCCAATGTATCGACCCCGGAGCACCAATGTGTGGCACCGGCTCAGAACGGCCACCAGCCGCGCTTGCGGGGCACCGCCGGGCGATGCGAGTCGAACCCTCGTGGCAGCTGCGGCCCAGGGTGGGGCAGGTCACTCGTCAGTTCGTACAGGTCGATCAGCGTCTGCGCCGCGAACACGAGGTCGAGGCGGCGCTGAAGCTCCTCCAGGCTGAGCCGGCCCTCGGCGAAGTGCTCGTGGAGCTGCTCCGCAAAACGTTCCCGGTCCGCGTCAGACGCCCGCGGTCCCCTGGGCTGGCCGCTGTCTGAGCCTGCGCCGGAGTCGGCTCCGGGATGGTCGGGCGTCACCCTGCCTCACCTGCCCGAGCTGAGCGGAGCGTGCACCGGTCAGATCCCGATGCGCTGGGCCAGAAGCTCGCGGTGGTAGGCGGGGTCTCCCAGGATCAGCTCGGACGACTTCGCTCGTTTGAAGTACAGGTGCGCGTCGTGCTCCCAGGTGAAGCCGATGCCGCCGTGGATCTGGATGTTCTCGGCCGCGGAGTGGAAGTACGCCTCCGAGCAGTACGCCTTGGCCAGGCAAGCAGTGACCGCAAGCTCCTCGTTGTCCTCGGCGGCCGCCCATCCGGCGTAGTACGCGGCCGATTTGGCCGACTCCACCTCGAGCAGCATGTCCGCGCACTTGTGCTTGATCGCCTGGAAGCTTCCGATCGGGCGCCCGAACTGGATTCGTGACTTGGCATATTCGACGCTCATGTCGAGCACCCGCTGCGCGCCGCCCACCTGCTCGGCGGCGAGCGCCACGGCGGCAAGGTCGAGGGTCTTGCGCAGGACCGGACCCGCTTGGCCGTCCGAACCGACCAGCCGGGCCGGAGTGCCCGAGAACTGCAGGCGCGCCTGCTTTCGCGTCTGGTCCATCGTCGCGAGCGACTGGCGCGTGAGCCCGTCCGCTGCGGCGTCGACCGCGAACAGGCTGAGGCCGGAGGTTGTCCGCGCCGCCACGAGGATCAGCCCGGCGGTGTGACCGTCGACCACGAAGCTCTTGTGGCCGTCGAGGCGCCAGTCTGCGCCTTCGCCGGCCGCGGTCAAAGCGACGCCGTCGAGGTCCCAACGACCCGAGTCCTCGGTCAACGCGACCGTGGCGGTGACCTCGCCGGTGGCGATGGCAGGCAGGTACTCGGACATGGCAGCCTCGTCTCCGGAAGAGACGAGCGCGTTCGTGGCGAGGGCAACGGTGGAGAAGAACGGTGCGCACAGCAACGACCGGCCCATCTCCTCGAGGACGACCACGAGCTCCACGTACCCGAATCCCGCTCCCCCGTACTCCTCGGGGATGATGAGCGCCTGCAGCCCGAGCTGGTTGGCCATCTGCGACCACACTGCGGGGTCGTAGCCCGTGTCGGTCTCCATGAGTCGGCGGACCTCGCTGATCGGCGACTTGTCCTCCAGGTATCGGCGCACCGCGCGCCGCAGCTCCTCCTGCTCGTCTGTGAAGGCGAAGTTCACTTCTCCCCTTCCTGATCGGTGCGGCAGGCGGAAGGTGACAGCCCGGGCCGGCCGGAACGACCGGCGCAGCCCTGGGCGCACCTTACTCTGTGCTTGGATCGATCCCCACCGCGCTGGTCGGCCGCCAAGGGCCCGGCGGAGGGGTTCTCTGAGGGAGGTCACCGCCATGCACTACGAGGACGAACAGGTCGAGATTCACAAGGTGGTGGTCGGGCCGTTCGACAACAACGTCTTTGTCGTGCGCTGCCGCCAGACCGGTGACGCGTTGCTGGTCGACGCGGCGAACGAGCACGAGCAGCTTCTCGAGCTGTGCCGGAACCTCGGGGTGCGCAAGGTGATCGAGACCCATGGCCACTGGGACCACATCCAGGCCGTCCCCCAGCTCCGGGACGCCGGCTACGAGGTGGCGGTGCGAGCCGAGGATGCCGCCATGCTGCCGTCGTACGACCTCCTGCTCGAGGACGACGACCTGCTCGAGGTGGGCCGGCTCAGGCTGCGGACGGTGCATACCCCCGGCCACACGCCCGGGTCGATGTGCTTTCTCATCGAAGGCTCGCCCGTGCTCCTCTCAGGCGACACGCTCTTCCCGGGCGGCCCGGGCAACACGGCCACCGACCTCGGGGACTTCGCCACGATCATCGACTCGATCGAGCGGCGCGTGTTCGCCACTCTGGCGCCCGAGACGATCGTGATGCCGGGTCATGGCCTCGACACCACGATCGGCGCGGAGCGCCCCCACCTCGACGAATGGGTTGCCCGCGGCTGGTGAGCGCGCCTGTCGGGTCTCCGGCGGTATTTCCCCTACGGGCGTAGTAGTAATCCGGCGGGGCGTCTAACATGTCTGGTGTGCCCGACCGAACCTTGACCGCCGAGGCGCCTTCTCCCCTCGAGCGCTCCGGGACCCCTGCCGGCCTCGAGACCGACCCCGCAGGCGGCGACGTGCTGGTCATCGAGGACCTGCACGTAGCAGTCGAGGGTCACGAGATCCTCCGTGGCGTCGATCTGCTGATCAGGCAGGGCGAGCTGCACGCACTCATGGGCCCAAACGGCTCGGGGAAGTCGACCCTCGCGAACGCCCTCGCCGGCAACCCCAGCTATGTGGTCACGAGTGGACGGATTCTCCTGCGCGGCGAGGACATCTCGACGTGGGCGGCCGATGCTCGGGCGAGGGCGGGAATGTTTCTTGCGTTTCAGTATCCGGAGGAGATCTCGGGAGTCCCGGTCTCGCAATTCCTTCGCCAGGCCGTCTCGGCCCGCCGCGGCATGGAGATGTCGGTGCTCGAAGTCAGGGTGGTGCTCTCGGAGTGGATGAAGCGCCTCGACATGGACCCGGCGTTCGCAAGCCGGTACCTCAACGAGGGATTCTCCGGAGGCGAGAAGAAACGGAACGAGATTCTCCAGATGGCCATGCTCGATCCCGACGTTGCCGTCCTCGACGAGACCGACTCTGGCCTCGACGTCGACGCGCTGCGGATCGTCGCGCGGGGAATCGAGGAAGTTCGCCGCGTGCGGCCGGCTCTCGGCATCCTTCTCGTGACGCACTACCGCCGGATCCTCGAGGAGCTCCTCCCCGACCACGTCCACGTGATGCTGGACGGTCGCATCGTCGAGAGCGGCGGTCCCGAGCTCGCAGAGCGCCTCGACAGCGAGGGTTACGAGGCCCTGCGCTCATGACCTCGACCGTCGGCCTCGGACCGCTCGAGGTGAACGCGCTCCGCAAGGACTTCCCGCTCCTCCAGCAGGAGTCGCACGGGAAGCGGCTCGTCTACCTCGACTCGGCATCGTCGTCCCAGCGCCCCCGCGCCGTCCTCGACGCGATGGATCACTACTACGAGACCACGCACGCGAACGTGCACCGGGGCGTCTACGCCATCGCCGAAGAGGCCACCCGCCAGTTCGAGGCGGCCCGATGGGCCGCAGGCAGCTTCGTCAACGCGCCGCGGCCGGCGACCGAGATCGTCTTCACCAAGAACGCCACCGAGGCGCTCAACCTCGTCGCCCACGCCTACGGCCGGCACCTGCTTCCGGCGGGGAAGGCGATCTTGCTCACCGAGCTCGAGCATCACGCCAACCTGGTGCCGTGGCTGATGCTCGCCGAGGAGCGCGGCGTGGAGCTGCGCTACCTCCCCGTCGGCGAGGACTACCTGCTCGACTACAGCGAGCTCGACCGCCTAATCGACGGCGTCGGGCTCGTCGGCATCTCGTGCATGTCGAACGTGCTCGGGACGATCAACGACCTCGGGCCTGTGGTCGAGGCGGCTCACGCCGCCGGCGCCGTCGTTGTCGCGGACGGCTCACAGCTCGTGCCCCACCGGACCGTCGACGTGCGGGCCCTGGGGGTCGACTTCCTGGCCTACACGAGCCACAAGATGGTCGGCCCGACGGGCATCGGGGTCCTGTGGGGGCGCGAGGAGCTGCTCGAGGCGATGCCCCCGTTTCTCGGCGGTGGCGAGATGATCCGCGACGTGCGCCTGGACGGGTTCGTCCCGAACGACCTGCCTTGGAAGTTCGAGGCCGGCACGCCGCCGATCGCCGAGGCGATCGGTCTGCACGCGGCCATCTCGTACCTCGAGTCGGTGGGGATCGAGGCGATCGCGGCACACGAGACCGGGCTCACCGCGCTGCGCGATAGAGCTGCTAACCGAGCGGCACGGCGACGACCTCCGCATCTTCGGCCCGCCAGCCGACCCGGCCGTCCGTGGGGGCGTGCTCTCGCTCGCCTTCCGCGACCTTCACGCCCACGACCTCGCCCAGGTCCTCGACGCCGAGGGCGTGTGCGTTCGCGCCGGGCACCATTGCGCGAAGCCGCTCATGCGCCGCCTCGGGGTCCAGGCGACCGCGCGCGCCTCGTTCTACCTGTACAACAGCGACGACGACATCGAGGCGCTCTCGCACGCGCTCGATGCGGCCGCAGCCTTCTTCGGCTGAGACACGCGAACTGACGATAGGAGCCCCGACACCGCCATGGCCGGCCTCGAAGACCTGTACCGGGAGATCATCCTCGACCACTACCGCTCGCCGCGAAACCGCGGCGAGCTGGTCGTGCCGCCCGCGCACCGCGTGGAGGGGTTCAATCCTCTCTGCGGCGACGAGGTCGTCGTCTACCTCGAGGTTGAGGACGGGATCGTCGCCGACCTTCGCATCGCCGGCCAGGGCTGCTCTATCAGCCAGTCGTCGGCGTCGATGATGTCGGCGGCGGTGAGGGGCCGCTCGGTCGAGGAGGCACGCAGGCTCATCCGCTCGTTCAAGGCGATGATGTCGATCCACGAGCACGCGCTCGGCGGGGAGGAGGACGCCGAAGCGGCCGAGGGTGCCGACGACGCGGACCGCCCCGGCGCGACCGAGACCGTGCCACCCGAGGACCTCGGCGAGCTCGCGGCGCTTCAGGGCGTGGTCAAATTCCCCGTTCGTATCAAGTGTGCGACCTTGTCGTGGAACGCGCTCGCGCAAGGGCTCGACGAGATCGCCGCCGGCGTGCCCTCGGTGGGCTGACGCGGCGCGCGACGCCTCAAACCTTCGCGAGGGAGATGAACTGGCGCAGCTTGCCCGAGGGAAGTCGCGCGATGGTGGGAACCTCGGTGAGCGCAACTTCCGGGTCTCGGAGGCCGGCCAGGGCCAAGGCCTCCTTGAGCTTCCGTCTGATGGCGTCGATGTCGAGCGCACCATCGGTGAGAACCCTCACATCGACTCCCGTCTCGGTCTGGAGCACTTGGTACTCCAGCACGTGCTGGTCGTGGCCGAGCGGGTTCATCAGGGCCAACCAGTGCACCGTCGGCCCGCCTCGATACGCGAACAATCCCGCGGACCATCCGGTGATTTCGCCGATCTGGCGGTGGCTGCAACCGCACGGGCAGCCAGGGCCGTACATCGTCATCGCGTCGGGGATCTCGTAGCGGATCAAAGGCTGCGTCGAGTTGTACAGGCGGGTCAGCAGGATCTTCTCCGCGGGAGCGCCGTAGGGGACGCACCGGCCATCGGAATCCACCGGCTCGATGATGACGACGTCGTCGGGCAGGTGCATCCGGTGGTCGACACCGCAGGCGAAGGCGTACACGCCCTCGGCCACCCCCCAATAGTCGTCGATCTCGGTTCCCCAGACGTCACGGACTGCCGATCGGGTGGCCTCCTCCAGGTACTCGCCGCACGTCCGAACCTCTATCGGCGAGATGCGCAGGCGGCCTGTCCGGCTTTCGGCCACGAGGACGTCCACGGCGGAGGGATACCCCATTACCACCGTGGGCTGGGTCCGGTTGAGCCCGTCGATCATCTCGTCTCTGGGAAGGGTCATGGGGAACCGGTACACCGGACGCCGCGAGGTGTCGGTGAAGTCCTGGAGGGCGCCCGACACGTGAGCCGCGGAGTCGCCGAACAGGAAGGCCGTCACTGTCGGGGTCCCTTCGGGTCCATCGTGTGACGCCTGGCGGACCAACTCCAAGCGGCTCTCGAGGGCGACGAACGTCGACCACTCGTCCCAGTTGTAGACGAAAAGGCCACGCCGGCCGCTTGACCCCGAGGAGCAGGCGACATGATATTCCTCGAGGAGGTACGAGTCCGAAGTCAGATGCTCGACGTGAGCGTTGACGACTCCCAAGCTCAATCGGGGATCTGTGACGATCGCGTCGAAGTTGTCCATGAGGTCGTTCCTGGTCATGACGGGCAGCGTCGAAAGGTCGTCCTCGGTGAATTGAGCAACGTCGAGGCCGCGGAGGCGTTCCCTGAAGAACTTCGATTTAGTCGACGCTTCGGCCAGGAGCCAGCGAAGCCGCCGGTTGCGCTCGTCTTGAAGGCGCTCGGCGCTCCAGCGCAAAGAGCGCGCCGTGAGAAGAAGCGGGCCCGGACCTCGTCCAGATGGCGCTGGCGATGGTCGTCGTAGCTCGATCCTTCGGCTACCACCGGATCGAGGCTGCCGCTTGGATGCAACGCTCCCACAGGTGTCAAGCGACGCTAACCCCCGCCCACCAGCGTCACCGTGGCAAACGACAGTCGGCATGGGAATGCCACGATCCTCCTCGTCAGGTTGATCGCCGACGACGAGTCATTCGTGACGACGAGCGTGCCATGGATGGGCGTCCCAGCTTTCACCCGCGTCGAGTCCAGCTCGATACGCGACCGCAGCTGTGGATTAGCAGGCAACAGTCCGACCGAGGACGCAAGCCCTTGCAACGTCCCGGGGGCGTCGTCTGGGCGCTGGTGCACGCAGCGGCGAGCAGAGCTACTACCGCGCAGGCGGTCATCCGCCACGTTCGCACAGCTTCATCATCCCACGAGGCTCTGCCCGGAGGGTGGCACCTTGTGAGCCTGGTTCGGTTCTACCTACACGGGTCGCCAGCTACTCCGTTGGTTGTCCGCCGGAGCTCGCTGAAGGGTGCGAGTAGCCAGCCATCCGGCCGGCGCGGAGCCGCAGTCGCGGGCAAGACGGAAGCCGCCCCACTGCACCCGGCGCCGATGGTGGCGAGCACCACGGGCAGGGCCACGCGACGGATCAGGAGATCATGGCCCTTCATGCGGACCTCCGCTCGCAACCCCCTCGCCGTCGTTGGTCGCAGTACCCGGCCCGCGTCCGGTTATCGCGTCGGCGTCCTGGCATTCTTGGGCTTGGTGGCGATTAGGCGCGCATCGTGGCTGTGGCTTGCCCTCAGCAGCGCGCTCGTCCTCGCAGGCTGTTCGGCTGGACAGACCAGTCCGCCGACTACATCGAGCGGCACGACCGCCATCGTCACCACGACCAGCACGACGATGACACCCACGACCACGACGGCTGCTCCGGTCCCCACACTCGGTCAACTGGCGGGCATCTTCGCCCACGGCAAGGGCTTCGGCCAGGTCAAGCCCTCCGAGTTGTACAACGGCGGCGACCCAACCGGGCTCGTGCAACGCATCGTCTGGAAGTCCTGGGGCGGACCCAAGGCCGTCGGGACAGGAGAAAGCGATTACGTGGGCCCGCACCAGGACGTGGCCCAGGGCACCCAGGAACGCGTCACCGTCGTGGCGTTCAAGCTCGGCACCTGCGACGGGAAGGTCATGTACCAGGCCGTCGAGTGGTACTTCTCCCAGCACGGCCAGAGCTTCAATTCGAACCAGTACGAGAACGTCTGCGCCGGGACCTACGTCACCACCACGACTACGGCTTGATGTGTCTGCCGAGCCAGATCAAGGCGGGCAACGGACCTCGGATCGGAGGAGCTTTGGGAGAACGCTCGTTCACGGTCACGTTCACCAACCGACGAACCGCCGCGTGTGTTCTCGACGGCTACCCCCACGTGCGGCTCCTTACGTCTGCTGGCACCGTTCTCAACTTGCCGCAGGTCGCGCGGTCTTTTGGCTACGTGACTGACGCTACTCCGCGCCTAGTCCTACTCGGGCCAGGAGCCACCGGCTACGTACTGGTCGCCAAGTATCGCCAGCACGACGGCCCTCACTAGCCCTCGATGACCAGGGGAGCGTCCTGGCCGGAAGCGACACCGCCGGCGCCGCGATCGGGTCTCCCGTAGTCGACGTACTGCTTTCCCCGCGACCAGGAGGCTGCTGCGGCGATGAGGCACGCCAGGATGGAGAAGGCAAATGCCTCGCGCAGGCCCGAATGGAACGGAGCCTCGATCAGGCTCGGGAAGAAGCCGTGACCGAGCAGCACTCGTCTTTGTGCCGCCGTCACTGCCGCCAGCCCGTTAGCGCCGATCAGGTGCTGTACGGGGTTGTAGCCGAGGAAGGCGGCGAACAGCGTAGAGACGGGAGGAAGGCTCGAGGCGTGTGAAGCGATCGCGGCCGGGACGCCGTGCGCGGTCAGGCCCCGGTACAGGCTCGTAGAGAGCGCCGAGGACAGCCCGAGAATCATGAGCGTGAAGAAGATCCCGATGGACAGCACCTGGGCCGAGCTTTGGAAGGTCGCGTTCATGCCGCCGCCCGCACCGCGATCTTGGGCAGGCAGGCTGTTCATGACGCCGGCTCGGTTCGGCGCCGCGAATGCACCCATCGAAAGACCGTTCATCAGCAGGATCAGGGCGAAGGCGGGATAGCCGAAGTTCACGGGAAGCCGCTCGAGCAGGAGGAAGGACGCCGCCGCGCCGATCATGCCGCCCGTCGCGAAGGGCCGGGCGCCGAAGCGGTCGGACAGGATCCCCGATAGGGGCCCCGCGAGGAGGAAACCGACGGTCAGCGGGAGCATGTAGATGCCCGCCCAAAGAGGCGTGTTGCTGAACGAGTAGCCGTGCAGGGGCAGCCAGATTCCCTGCAGCCAGATGATCAGCACGAACATGAGCCCGCCCCGGCCGAGCGCCGAGAGGAAGCTCGACAGCGTGCCGGCGGCAAAAGCGCGGATCTTGAACAGCGGCAGGCGGAACATCGGGTTCGCCACTTTGGTCTCGACGAAGGCGAATGCGACAAGCAGCAGGACTCCTGCGGACAGCTCGGCCTGCACCACCGGGTTCGTCCATCCCATGGCGTCGTGCCCGTAGGGCTCGATCCCATACGTGATGGCGATCATCACAAGGGTGAGGCCGGACCCGAACGTCAGGTTGCCGAGCCAGTCGACAGGCGCGCGGCGCCTGATGCCTCTCTCCTCGAGCTTGAGATACGCCCAGACCGTGCCGAAGGCCCCGAACGGCACAGAAACGAGGAAGATCAGCCTCCAGTCGATCGGCGCCAGCAGCCCGCCGAGGATTAGGCCGATGAACGCTCCGCTGATCCCGGCGACGTTGTTGATCCCGAGAGCGAGGCCGCGTTGGTTCTCAGGGAAGGCGTCGGTGAGGATCGCGGCGGAGTTCGCGACGAGGAAGGCGGCGCCCACGCCTTGCAGCACGCGGAAGCCGACCAGGTAAAGAGCGCCGCCGCGCCCCGACAGCCAGTCGACGGTGAGGATGAGCGACGCCACCGTGTAGATGGCAAAGCCGAGGTTGTACATCCGCACCCGGCCGAAGATGTCGCCGAGCCTGCCGAGGCTCACCACGAGCACGCTGCTGACGATTAGGAAGCTCAGGATCATCCAGAGCAGGTAGAAGCTGTTGCCGGATTGCAACGGGTCGAGGCGGATGCCCCGGAAGATGTCGGGCATCGCGATCAACATGATCGACGCGTCGAGCGTTGCCATCAGCACCCCGAGCGTCGTGTTCGAGAGCGCTATCCACTTGTAGCGGTCGCCGCGCTCGTGGTGTCGGTCGTCGGGAGGACGCGATTCCTCTCCGGGCCTCTCGGTAAGCAACCGCCCCGACCTTAACGAGCTGCGCGAGCTGTCCAGGTTGTGGCGGTCAGCGCTCGACGACGAGGCCGTCGAGGTCCGCCGAGAGCACGAGCACCCGGCCGGGCACTCCGACCGCCTCGAGCGCTGCCTCGCCCGTGGCCCGGACCTGCGAGGCCCCATCGGGCCCGTCGCAGACCGCGAGGAGGCTCGAGCCGGCGCCGGACCAGCACGACACGAGCGCGCCGGCTTTCAGCAGTCGGGCCAGCAATTCCGGCGCCTCCGGGAACAGACGGGCCCGCTGTGACTGGTGGAGGCGGTCCTCGCCGGCTGCCGGCACGAGAAGTCTGTGGTCGGCCAGCCCGGCAAGGAGCAGGCCCATCCGCGCCAGGTTGAACACCGCATCGCCACGCGACACCTCCACGCCGAGAGCGACCCTGGCTTGCTCGGTCGGCAGCTGCCGGTCGGGCACGAGGACGACGAAGACCAACGCCGGGTCGAGCGCGAGGGGCCGGCAGACCGGCCCGCTGTCGAGCATCGCCGCGGTGACGAGGCCGCCGTGAGCCGACGCCGCCGCGTTCTCGGCGTGGCCCTCGAAGCCTACGGCCACAGCGAAGGGATCGGCCGCCCCGGCTGCTGCCGCGGACGCGACCGCGACGGCGGCAGAGGAGCCCAGTCCGCGTCCGAGCGGGATCTCGGACCGAACGCTTATCGAGAAGTGGTCGTGGCCGCAGACGGCCATCGCCACCCGGGCCGCAAGGTGCCGACCGTCGCACGGGAGGTCCGCCCCCTCGCCCTCGGTGTGCAAGCTGAGACGGTCCGCCGGGACCATCTCGACCTCGACGTAAAGCGCCAGCGCGAGCCCGAGAACGTCGAAGCCCGGGCCGAGATTGGCCGAGGATGCCGGAGCCCGCGCGAGCATCGCCCGGTCAGCCTTGGTTCGTCGATGTCGAACTGCGCGATGTCGACCTGTGCGATGTCGAGGTCGAGACCGAGGTCGAGGTCGCCTTGGCCGAGGTCGAGCCGGCCGCGACCAAACGAGACCATCCGCGAGGCGCCGAGGACAGGTATCCGTCCAGTGTGGCGAAGGCCAAGCACTGCAGACCGCCTGGCGTCGACACCTCCACGGCAGCCATCGCCGTGCCCTTCCTCCAACCGTCCTGTGTGCTCGGTACGGCGGGAATCGCCGCCCGGACCACCGTCTTCATCACGAGGCCAGGCCAGCCGACGACCGTCGCCGGATCGCCGACGAGGACGGCCGTCCTCGGGTCCTTTGCCCAGCCGGCGATGACCTTCGCGACGGTCTGGCCCGGGGCCAGGACCCGTCGTGCCTCGAGCACGGAGGTCGCCGCATCGAGGAGTTGCAGATCGATCTGTCCCTCCTCGGGCAGGTTGAAGGGCTGACCGAGCGTGGAGCTGACGACGAGAACGCTGTGCCCCCCGACTATGCGCCTTGCTGCGGTCACGAGGCAACCTTGTGCCGCGGAGGTGAAGCCGGACTTGAGACCGATAACGCCGTCCTCGCCGACGACCGGGTTGTAGTTGGCGACCGTTCCCTCTACGGGGAAGGCCATCGTCGGGTGGTCCTCGACCGAGATCATGCCTGGGACGTCCATCGCGTAGGCACCGAGGACGGCCTGGTCCACCGCCGTGCTCCGCGAGCCGGGGCTAACGCCGCTCGCATCGGCATAATGCGTGTGCCGGAGTCCGAGCCTTCTTGCCGTCGCGTTCATCTTCCGGACGAATGCCGGAATGCTCCCAGCGTCCCATCGCGCGAGGTAGTCGGCGATGTTGTCGGCCGAAGGGATCATGAGCGCCTCGAGCAATTGGCGCTCGGTCAGGCGCTCACCCGTCACGACCTCGAGGTTCGAATCGTCGTGGGTCGCGGAGAAGTAGTACGCCGAGTTGTCCGCTGCGGTCATCTTGAACGTCGGCCCGGGCCCGTCGCCGAGGGGGTGGTCGCGAAGCACGATGATCGCGGTCATGACCTTGGTCACGCTTGCCATCGGCACCGGCACTTCGTCCGCAGAGGCCCCGAGGAGGCCGACTCCTTGGACGAGCACGGCGGACTGTCCCGTGGAGGGAATCGGCAGTTGCGCGAGGGTCCCCGGGAACGAGGTCCACCTCGAGACGACCGGGACGAGCGAGGGCGCCAGGGCGGGCAAGGGTTGCGGCGTTGTCGGGGAGTCAGGGCCGCCGGCCTGCTTGGGCGACCCGGACCCCGACTCGACGGCGAACCAGCCGACTCCCGACAGGACGACCGCGAACACCACGAGCGCCGCCAGGCGCCGGCGCCAGTACCGGCGCCGGCGTGCCCTATGAGAAGAGAGGTGCCGCATACGCTGACCGCGTCACTGGCTCGGCTGCCGGACCTAGGGCTCGTCCAGCTCCTCGGCGGTCATCAGGACGGCGCGGGGCTTTGAGCCTTCGGACGGGCCGACAACGCCACGCCTCTCGAGAAGGTCCATGAGCCGGCCGGCCCGAGCGAAGCCGACCCGGAGCTTGCGCTGGAGCATCGAGGTCGAGCCTAGCTGCGACATCACGACCAACTCCATTGCGTGCGCGAGCAACTCGTCGTCGTCGTCCTCGGCACCCCTGCCGGCTCGGCCCGCGGCCGACTCTGCCCCCTCCACGCCGTCGACGTATCGCGGCCCGCTCTGACGGCGCCATTGGGCGACCACCGCTCGGACCTCATCCTCGCCGACCCATGGGCCCTGGATCCGGCGCGCGATGCTGGACGAGGCCGTCAGCAAGAGGAGGTCGCCGCGGCCGACGAGCCGCTCGGCTCCCGGCTGGTCGAGGATGACGCGGCTGTCGGCCAGGGACGACACCGAGAAGGCGAGCCGCGATGGGATGTTCGCCTTGATCACGCCGGTGATCACGTCGACCGACGGACGCTGGGTCGCGATGACGAGATGGATCCCGACCGCCCGAGCCATCTGGGCGATCCTGCAGATCGACTCCTCCACGTCCCGGGCGGCAACCATCATGAGGTCGTTGAGCTCGTCGACCACGATGAGGATGTACGGCAGCCGTGCACGACGCGCTGGCGAGGCCGGATCACGTTCCGGCCCGGGACGCGTGCCGTTAATGGGCTCCGCCCGATCCAGCTCAGAAGCGCCCAGCTCGGAGCCGGCCAGCTCGGCCCCGGCCCCGGCCGGCCCGGAATCGCTGAGCTCGGAAGCGCCCAGCTCGGCCCCGGCCATCTCCGGGCTGGCCGGCCAGCCCTCATCTTCGGGTTCGCCGTCCCATCGGGCCTCGAGCTCGTCATTCGGCGCCCCGAGCTCGTAGGTTGCGGGCGCCACCCCCGCCAGATCTGAGACGGCGGGTGCCGCCTCGGCATGAGGCTCCACGTCGTCGCCTCGCTGCGCGGTCCCATAGGCGCCGAACGGCCCGCCGTCGAGCTCACCGCGGTCGACCGCGGCGTTGTAGCCGGTGATGTCGCGCATCCCGCACTCGGCGAGCAGGTCGTAGCGGCTCTCCATCTCGGTCACGGCCCAGGCGAGCGCGTTCGCTGCCCGCTTCGGGTTGATGACGACCTGGGTGAGCAGGTGGGGAAGGCCGTTGTAGTGGCCGAGCTCGACTCGCTTCGGGTCGACGAGGATGAGACGGACATCGTCGGGCGTCGCGCGCATCAGGATAGAAGTGACGACAGAATTGATGCAGGACGACTTTCCGGCTCCGGTGGCCCCGGCGATGAGCAGGTGCGGCATCTCGGCGAGGTTCACCATTACCGCCCGCCCGGCGATGTCCCGCCCGAGCGCCACCTCGAGCGGATGCGTGGATCTCTGCGCCTCGATCGACTGCAGCACGCTGCCTAGCGTGACGAGCTGGCGGTCGCGGTTGGGCACCTCGACGCCGATCGCCGAGCGGCCCGGGATCGGGGCCAGGATGCGCACGTCGGGCGAGGCCATCGCATACGCGATGTCCTTCGCGAGGTTGGTCACCCGAGCCACCTTCACCCCCGCGCCGAGCTCCAGCTCGAAACGGGTCACCGTCGGCCCCACCGTGTAGCCCACCAGGTGCGTCTCGACACCATGGGCGGCAAGGGCGCGCTCGAGCACGCGACCGCGCTCCTCGATCACCTTCCGGTCGAGATCGAGCTCCTTGCTCCGCTTGAGGAGCTTCAGAGGCGGGAGCTTCCACGAACCCGAGGCCGGGCTCACCGGCAAGCTGAGCTGCTCGGCCCTCCCGGCAAGTGGCGCGGCGCCTAGCGCGTCACCTTCGGGGGCGGCGCCGGCGGCGGCCACCTCTGGCGCTCCGCCGCGGGCGAGCAGATCGGTGATCTGCGGCGCCTCGGCGTCGTCGTCGCCTCGAGCTTCTTCCGGTCCGGCGGGCATGACTGAGACGTGACCTGCCCCTGGCACGGGAGCGCTCGTCGCGCCCGGCCAGAGGCCGAACCCGTCGAGGTCAGCCGTCGTTCCGGTCGCCACGGGAGGGCGCTCGAGCGGCTGAATGCGCATGGCGGCGATCCAGTCCCGGAACAGGTTGCCCGACCAGGCAAAGGCGACCCCGAGGCCCCGGCCCGCCACGCGCAGGACAGAAAGGAGCGGCATGCCGAGGAGGCCGCAGAGCGCGGCGCCGGCGATAGCCACGAGCACGACGGATGCGCCGGATACGCCGATCAGCTTGGAGAGCCCGCCGACGCCGGCACCGACGATGCCGCCGGCGCCCCCGAGGCGATGCCAGCCCGCCGACGCCGCAGGTGACCCGCCGGCCAGGTCCCCGAGGCCCGCGGAGGCGGTGAGAAGGAGCAAGAAGGCGGCCAGTACTCCTCCGAAGCCGCGCCTGGCACGGCCCGCGAGGAGGATGACGCCGCCCACCGCCAATGCGGCCGGCGCCACGTCGGTTCCCCACCCGAGCGCCCGCGCGCCCCCACCCGGAGGTAGCGCCCCGCCGGCCCGAGGAGGTTGAAATATATGCCCAGTCCCGTGAGCACGCCCGCCAGGAGCAGAGCCCAGCCCCAGGTGTCCTCCGAGGGCGCGGCGAGGGCGTCGACCAGCCTGCCGGCCACGCGGGAGAGCACGGCGGTCCTCCGGCGTGAGGACGCCTTCCCGCGGCGGGGCGGCTTCGGCGTGTCCGGACGGCTTCGCGCGGCTGAGCGGCTTCGTGCGGCGGGGCGGCTTCGCCGGCGCCGTCCGGGCGGCGCGCCCGCCCGCGGCGGGAGCCGGAGCTGATCGCCCCTTGACGGTCGCGGCGGACGACCCGAGGGTCCGCGAGGAGGCGGGCTTCCGCCCGGTCGGAGCGGGGCGGGCGGGCGCGGTCCGGCTGGAGATGACCCGTCGGGGGACTGCCACAGTAAGCACAACGCTAACACCAGCCACTCCAGCCGACTGCGACCCAGAAGGGCCGCGCAGCAGAGATTCCTGCTCAGGCCTCGAGGACGAGCGGGACGATCATCGGCCGGCGCCGGGTACGGTCGCTGACGACCCGCCCGATCGTGCGGCGCATGACGCGCCGGAGTGCATCGGGATCCTGCGAGCCCTCGCCGACGGCCACCTCGACTGCCTTCACAAGCGCCGCGCGCAGCTCCTCCACCACGGGCTCCGCTCCGGGTTCGTCGAGGAAGCCCCTGCTCACGATCTCCGGAGCGCCCACGAGCTCGCCGGAGCGGCCGTCGATCGTGATGACCGCGACGACGACGCCTTCTTCGGCCAGGACACGCCGGTCGCGCAGGACTCCGAGGCCCACGTCGCCGACTATGCCGTCGACGAAGACGTGCGCGGCCGACACCTCGCCCGCGAAGTCGATCCCTTCGTCGCCTAGCTGCACGACGTCGCCGTCCTCGCAGATGAGGACCTCGTCGGGCGCGACGCCCATCTCGATCGCCAGGCGAGAGTGCCGCACGAGCATGCGGTACTCGCCGTGCACGGGCACGAAGCTGCGCGGTCTTGCGATCGACAGCAAGGTCGCCAGCTCGCCCTGTCGGGCATGGCCGCTCTCGTGCACGTGTGCGACGCCGGCGTGGATCACCTCCGCCCCTCGGCGCGCCAAGCCGTCCATCACCTTGGCCACCGCCCACTCGTTGCCGGGGATCGCGTGCGAGCTCAACACGACGACGTCGCCCTCCTCGATGCGCAGCCACCGGCTCTCGCCCGAGGCCATCTGCGCGAGCGCGGACATGGGCTCGCCCTGGGATCCGGTCGAGATGACGCAGATCTCGCCTGGGTTGTGGTCGGCGATCGTCTCGATGTCGGCGAAGTACCGGTCCGGGATCGTGAGCATGCCGAGCTCGCGGGCGATGCCGACGTTCTTCAGCATCGACCGGCCGAGCAGCGCCACTTTGCGGCCGCTCGCGATCGCGGCGTCCGCGAGTTGTTGGATGCGGTGCACATGGCTCGCGAAGCAGGCCACCACGATGCGGCGCCCTCGTTGTGCGAGGAAGATCCCGCGGAGCGACTCGCCGACCGCGCTCTCGCTGCCGGTGTAGCCGGGCAGCTCTGCGTTCGTCGAGTCGGCCAGCAGGAGACGCACGCCCTCGGTGTCCGAGATGTGGCCGATTCGGGCGAGGTCAGTCCGTCGTCCGTCGACGGGATGCAGGTCCAGCTTGAAGTCGCCGCTGTGGATCACCACGCCCTGGGCGGTGTGGAAGGCGAGAGCGAAGCCGCTCGGCACCGAGTGCGTCACCGGGATGAACTCCACGTCGAAGGGGCCGATCTTGCGCCGCTCGCCGTCGCGCACCGTCACGAGCCCCGCCTTCTGGCCGAGGCCTGCCTCGTCGAGCCGGCTGCGCGGCGAAACCGAGCGTCAGAGCCGAGCCGTAGACCGGCGCGTCGACGTCGCGC
Source organism: uncultured Acidimicrobiaceae bacterium (assembly GCA_963703655.1). Lineage (GTDB taxonomy): Bacteria > Actinomycetota > Acidimicrobiia > Acidimicrobiales > Bog-793 > CAVPFA01. Next base: position 176,060 of record CAVPFA010000005.1, read on the forward strand.
AGGAGGTACGCCAGCGCTCCGACGTGGTCCTCGTGCCCATGGGTGAGCACGATCCCGTCCACGTCTCCCGAGCGCTCGCGCAGAAACGTGAAGTCCGGCAGCACCAGGTCGACACCGGGCATCTCCGGGTTCGGGAACATCACTCCGCAGTCGAGGACGACGAGACGCCCGGATTGCTCGAGTACCGCGCAGTTGCGGCCGATCTCCCCGAGGCCACCGAGGAAGGAGATCCGAACCGCTTCAGGCATGCGGGCTCGCAGTTCCGCTGCTGGCCAAGCGGGCCGATCGCCATGAGTCGAGCATGGTCAGCATGGATCGCGCCTTCGGCTCCAGCCAGTCCGGGGCAGGTCCCATCGGAAGGCGGCACTCACCCGCCGGCAGGCCCAGAGCGCGGAGGACCGCCTTGGTCGGCAAAGGGTTGGGGGCATCGTCGCCGGACTGGAATGCGACTGCGTCGATCAGGCCGGCATTCAGCTCCCTTGCTCCTTCGACGTCGCCCTCTAGAAAGCGCCTCACCATCTCGCGCAGCTCCTCGCCGATCCAGTGCGACGCCACGCTCACGACGCCGACGGCACCCACGGCAAGCAGCGGAAGCGTCAGAGCGTCGTCGCCGCTGTAGCAGTCGAATCCCGATCCGGCCGCGGCCACGAGCCGGGCCGTGCCGGCTGGGTCACCCGAGGCGTCCTTGACGCCCACGACGTTGGGAAACGCGCCGGCGAGGTGCAGCATCGTCTCCATGGCGACCTTGCGCCCTGTGCGGACCGGGATGTCGTAGATGATGACCGGGAGCGTCGTCGCCTCCGCGATGGCGGCGAAGTGGGCGGCGATGCCGGCCTGGGACGGGCGGTTGTAATAGGGGGTGACGGCGAGTATCCCTGCTGCGCCGACATCGGTCGCCGCCCGCGTGAGCTCGACGGAGTGGGCCGTGTCGTTGGTCCCCGAGCCGGCGATCACCGGCACGGTGACGGAGCGCGCGACCGCCGCCCACAGGTCGATCCGCTCCGCGTCGGACAACGTCGGCCCCTCGCCGGTCGTACCGGTGACGACGAGCCCGTCACTTCCGTGCCCGGCGAGATGGTGCGCGAGCGCAACGGCGCCGTCCAGATCGACTCGCCCGTCGGCGTCGAACGGCGTCGCCATCGCCGTCACGACCTGGCCGAACCGGCCAGGGCGCCGGGCAGTTGTCACGATGGTCGCGGCCTTGGCACGGACCGAAAACTAGCAGCATGCGGCTTCGCCGGGCGGGCGGCCGGGCGGCGGCCGGGGACGCCGGGGCCAAGCCGCGGGGTGCAGCCGAAGCCGCGGCCACAACCGGAGCGACGGGCGTGGGGGACCATATCAGGCAGTCGTGACCTCACCCTCCGCGAGCTGGAACATCGCCATCTCCTCCTCGGTATCTGCCCAGTCCTCGAACTGGATCGCGCCGAGCTCGGTGAACTTCCTGCGGAGCCAGCCGTCGCCCGCGTCGAGCAGCCCGAGCTTCTTCAGATTCGGGACGATCTTCGAAAAGAGCATCGTCTGGAACGCCGCCCGGTCGGGCGCGGCGAGCACGAGGGGGATGACGTCCCTCGGCGATACGCCCAGGCGCTCCCAGACCTCCTGCTGCAAGAACCGGTCGCGCATGCGAACGGCCGCCTCGAACGCGAACTCCTGCCGCTCACGGATCTCGGGCCCGGACAGCTCGGTGTAGTAGTCCGAAAGCGCGAGTACCCCGAAGGCTACGTGGCGGGCCTCGTCGGACATGATGTACCGCAGCATCTGCTTGAGCAGCGGCTCGGTGGTCGTTGCGCTCATAAAACCGAACGCCGCCAGCGCAAGCCCCTCGACCATTATCTGCATGCCGAGGAATGTCATGTCCCAGCGACTGTCGGTGATGATGTCGTCGAGCAGCAGGCGCAGGTGGGCGTTGATGGGGTAGTGCCCGGAGAGCTTCGTGTCGAGATACTTGGCGAAGACCTCGACGTGGCGAGCCTCGTCCATCACCTGGGTCGCGGCGTAGTACTTGGCGTCCATCCACGGCACCGACTCGACGAGCTTGGCCGTGCACACGAGCGCGCCCTGCTCGCCGTGCATGAACTGGGAAAGCGTCCAGTTCTGACCTTCTACGCCGAGCTGGATCCACTCCTCCGCCCCCCATTTGGAGAGCGCCGTGCCGGACAGGTCGAGGTAGGTGTGCAGCGGCGGGCCCTGCAGCAACTGCTGGTCGGTCACGAGCTTGTGCTGGTCGACCTCGATCGTCCAGTCGAGGTCGGTCTCCGCGTTCCACATCGAATGCTTGGCCTTCTCGTACAGCCGTCCGAGCTTCGGCTTGGAGCCCTTGTCGTAGTCCCAGGCGAAGATCGTGTCGTGGTTCGATTCGACAGCGTGGAGCGCCTCGCCGAGGTCCGTGTTCGACACCGACAGGATCGCCTCGATGTCGTCCACCTCGCTCCGCCCGATCCTGTCCTCGAGGCTCGATGCCATGTGGTCCCTTTCGCTGTTGCGCTGATACGGCGACGTTCTCAGGCGCGCCTGTCAGAGCCTCTCGACTCGAGCTCGGCAATTCCGGGCAGCAGGAAACTGCGGACGAGCCGGCCGGCGCTCGCCGCATCGAGCGATCCCCGCGCGGGCGGGCATACGACGTTGGAGACGACGACGCGTGCCACCCATTCGCCGACACGCCGGGCGTCCTCGAGGTCGAGCCGGCGCGCAAGGTGGGGCTCCATGAAGGTGGCAGCCAAACCCAGCACCCGGTCGAGCTCGGAAAATGCGACGCGCGGCCAGACGAGCTCCGGCTCGTGGCGCAGCAGGAAACTGAGCGCTTCGTGCCCCTCGATCTCCGCCACCGCCACCGAGATGGCGGCGACGAGAAGCTCCTCCAGGTCGTCGGCCTCTTGCATCTGACGCTCGATCGTGGCGAAGAACCTGCTCACCTCGCTGCGCACGACCGTGTCCAAGAGCTCGTCTTTGCCGCCGGGGAAGGCGCGGTACAAGGTCGCCCGGCTGTACCCGGCCTCTCGCGCCACATCGTCGATGGTCGTTTTCGAGGCCCCGTACCTGGCCAAGCAGCGAAGGGTCGCTTGGACGGCTCGCGCCCTGATTCCGGTCTCGGACGGGGCCCGCAGTAGCCCGGCAGCTTCCGGAGCCCACTCGACCACGCCGGCGGCCATCACCATAACGAGACAATACGCCTGGTTTCGTTTCAGCGTCAAGCAGGATGACCACTCTCTGCGCGTTTATTGACTACTTAGAGCGGTATTACAGAGCGGTACCATACCCTGACTTACCCCGGACGGAGCCCTGCGAGGAGCTCGCTGTCGACGAGAGTACGAACCTGCCTGGGGTCCGAGAGGTCCCAACGGCCAGGCGAGACGATGAACGACAGCACCATACGGGCCACGTAGTCGGCGGCCTCCAGCGCCCCCATCCCGTCGCGCAGGCGGGTGGCGGCGATCCGCGGCCCGAGGAAGCCAGAGATGAGCTCGATGAGGTTACGGCTCTCGAGGGTGAGGCGTGGGACCACGAGCTCGGGCTCGGTTGCGAGCACCCTTTGCAGCACCTCGTGCTCTCCGATCGCGCGATGGGCAAAGACGATCCCGTCGACGAGAAGCTGCTCGAGGTCGTCCGCATCCTGCACGGCCTCTGCCAACCGCATGAAGAAACGCACCGCCTCGAACCCGATCACCGCCCCGATCAGCTCGTCACGGCCTCCCGGGAAATAGCGGTACAGGGTTGCCCTCGAGACCCCTGCGGCCCGTGCCGCATCCACAAGCGAGGTGCGGGCGATCCCCTGCGCGGCGACGCAGGCGTAGGCGCCTTCGAGGATACGGGTACGGACGTCGCGCTCCACCGGGACGAGCTCGTCAGATCTCGAGCAGGTTCCCGAGTCCGAGGGTCAGTCCCGGGAGGCCGGCCACCCGGCGCACGGCGAGAAGCACTCCGGGCATGAAGCTGGCCCGGTCGACAGAGTCGTGCCTCAATGACAGCGTCTCTCCCGAGAGACCGAAGATCACCTCCTGGTGTGCCACGAGCCCGGGCAGCCGGACCGAGTGCACGTGCACGCCACCCTCGCCCCGAGCGCCCCGCGCCCCCTCGAGGAGCTCGCTCTGCGTCGGATCGGCTGCCCAATCCCCAGCACCGGCCAGGTCACGCGCTGCCTGGATCCGGCGGACGGTCTCGAGGGAGGTACCCGAGGGCGCGTCTCGTTTCTGGTCGTGGTGGAGTTCGATGACCTCTGCGCCGGCGACGAAGGGAGCACACAGCTCAGCGCACCGCATCATCAGCGCCGCGCCGACCGAGAAGTTCGGGGCCACGACGGCATGGGCCTTCCCGGAGAACCAAGTCCGGATCAGCTCGAGGTCGGCCTGGTCGAGGCCGGTCGTGCCGCACACCGCATGGACGCCGTGACCGGCGCACCAGCGAAGATTCTCGAGCGCCGCCGCCGCGACCGTGAAGTCCACGACGACCTCCGCCCCCGCCTCGGTCGCGGCTTCGGGCGAATCGGCGATCTCGATCCCACTCCCTCGGCAAGCCGAGACCGCCTCGAGCGGCCGGCCGGCCGCCGAAGGGTCGACGGCAGCGACAAGCTCGAGGTCCTTGGCGTCGAGCACGGCCGCGCAGACGGTAGCTCCCATGCGTCCCGCCGCACCGAACACCGCCACTCGCGTCATCGTGTCACCGCGAAATCCGAGGCCGCGAACGGCCCGACCACCGACAGAGTCCTCGGCCCGGTCAGCACCCGCTCGCCAGCCGCCCGAACATCCTCCGCGGTGACTGCCGCGATCCGCGCCAGGAGCTCCTCGACGGTCATCACCGTGTCGAACAGCAGCAGGCCGGCGCCAATGCGCGACATGCGCGCCCCCGAGTCCTCGAGGGAGAGGAGCAGATCGGCACGCAGGTGGCCCTTTGCCACCTCGAGCTCGCGCGCCGTGATCCCTTCGGCACCGAGTCGGTCGAGCTCGGCGTGCAACAGGGCGAGCACCTCGTGGGCGTGCTCTGGCCCGGTGCCGACCGAGATCGCGAGCGTCCCTGCGTCGTCATAGGCGCTGCGGTCGGACCCGATCGAGTAAGCGAGGCCCCGAGCCTCGCGGATCTCCTGGAAGAGCCTGCTTGACAACCCTCCGCCGAGGACGTGGTTGAGAACGGCCAACGCGAATCGGTCCGGCGAACGGCGATCAGGGGCACGCACCCCGAGCACGAGCTGAGCCTGCTCGGTGTCACGCGACTCGACGACGAGCGGAACCGTGGCCGCCGAAGGAGCCTCCCGAACGGGCGGCACGCCGCCGTGACGGCTGGCGAAGCGGGCCTCGATGCCTCGCGAGAGGCGATCGTGATCGAGGTCTCCCGCCGCGGCGATGACCATGTTGCCGGGCAGGTAATGGGTGTCGAAGAACGACCGGATCTCAGGCACCGTGACCTTGGCCACGATGTCCGGCTCGCCGAGCACCTCACGTCCGAGCGGGTGGTTCGGGAACATGGCGGCGGCGAATTGCTCCTGCACCACGTCGGCGGGCTCGTCGCGGTGCATGAGGACCTCTTCGAGGATCACCTGGCGCTCCGCATCGACCTCTTCGGGCCGTAGCGCCGGCCGGCAGAGAATGTCGCCGAGTATGTCCAAGCCGAGCTCGAAGTGCTCAGCCAGCGCCCGCACGTAGAACGTCGTGTACTCCTTGGTGGTGTAGGCGTTCATGTCGCCCCCGACCGCGTCGACCTCCTCGGCGATCTCGCGTGCAGTCCGCTCCGGCGTTCCCTTGAACAGCAGGTGCTCGAGAAAATGCGAGGTCCCAGACTGCTCGGGCGTCTCGTCGCGCGAGCCTGTCCCGACCCAGACCCCGACGCACAAAGAGGCGACGTCAGGCATCGACTCGGTGACGAGCCTGATGCCGCTCTCGAGCGTGGTCGTCGTGATCACGGGGCGACGGTCCCCTGCACGAACTGGCCCTCGAGGCTCAGGCTCAGCGCCCCCCGCTCCTCGGGCGCCGGCGAGCTGCGCCCGCGCCGCCCCCTGGACCGCCACGGCGCCCTCCGCCTCCGCCCTCCGGCCGGCGCCCGCCCGCCGGCGGGCCACCGGCGATCTCTGCGGGGCCGAGATTGCCGAACGTGGACTCGAGCTCGCTCTCGAACGCGTCCTCGAACGAGGCCCGGCGACGCACCCCGCTCGTCTCGTCCGCACCGAGGTTGCCACCGCCGGCGCTCGCGGCGGCCCCGTTGTCGGACTCCGGGCGCGCAGCGCTTGACGGTGGTCGGCCGCCGGCGTCTCCCGAGGGCGCCTCACCTGCGAGAGAGAGCGACACCTTGCCCTGTGGATCGATCTCGTCGACCCGAACCTCGACCTCCTGGCCGAGCGTGAGGACGTCCTCGACCCGCTCCACCCGCCTGCCCTGGCCGAGCCTCGAGATGTGGACCAAGCCGTCCCGGCCCGGGAGGATGTTGACGAAAGCCCCGAACTTCGTGATGTTGACGACCCTGCCCTCGTAGACGGTGCCAACCTCTGGAGTCGGCGGGTCGAGGATCAGCTCGATGCGGCGGCGGGCCTCGTCGACGACCGAGCGCTGTTTGGCGCCGATGGTCACGATGCCGACCGTGCCGTCGTCGTCGACGTTCACGTCGGCGCCCGTCTCCTGCTGGATCGCGTTGATGACCTTGCCCTTCGGGCCGATGACCTCGCCGATCTTGTCGACGGGGATCTCGAAGCTCACGATCTTCGGGGCGTTCTCTCCTACCTCGGTCCGAGGCGCAGGGATCGCGGAGTTCATGACCTCGAGGATCTTGAGCCTGGCGTCGCGGGCCTGGCTGAGGGCCTGTGCCAGGACCTCGGCCGGAAGCCCGGCAATCTTCGTGTCGAGCTGGAGCGCAGTGACGACGTCCGCTGTGCCCGCCACTTTGAAGTCCATGTCGCCGAAGGCGTCCTCGGCACCGAGGATGTCGGTCAGTGTCGTGTACTTGCCCTCGGCGAATACGAGACCCATGGCGATGCCACCGACGGGCGCCTTGATCGGCACCCCCGCGTCCATGAGTGACAGGGAGGATCCGCACACAGAGGCCATCGACGTCGACCCGTTCGACGAGAGGACGTCCGAGACGAGCCGCAGCACGTAGGGGAACTCGCTCGCCGGTGGGATGACCGGCAGCAGCGCCCGCTCGGCCAGCAGGCCGTGCCCGATCTCGCGGCGCTTGGGGCCGCGCATGAAGCCCGTCTCCCCGGTCGAGTAAGGCGGGAAGTTGTAGTGGTGCATGTACCGCTTCGACTCGTGGACGCCGATCGTGTCGAGCAACTGGTTCATACGGGGCATGCCTAGGGTGCAGACGTTGAGCACCTGGGTGTCGCCACGCTGGAAGAGGGCCGATCCGTGAGCGGTCGGAAGCAGACCGACCTCGGCTGAGAGCGGCCGGATGTCGGTCGGGCCCCGCCCGTCGATGCGGACGCCTTCTTCGACGATCCGCTTGCGCACGATCTTCTTCGTGTACGCGCGCACCGCCGAGCGGATCTCCCGCTCGCGTTCTGGATAATCCGGGGCAAGCTCGGCGGCGATGGCGTCGGTCGCCTCGTCGAGGGCCGCACCGCGCTCTGCCTTGGTCGTGATCGAGTTCGCGGCCTGCAGGCGATCTGCCCCCGCGGCGGCGACGGCTTCGTAAACGTCCTCGCCGTAGTCGACGAACAGCGTGAAGGGGATCGTTTCTTTCGATCCCGCCTTGCGGACGAGTTCGCGCTGAAGCTCGATCGACTCGCGGATCCAGGTCTTCGCGACCTCGAGGCCGTTCGCGATCACGTCCTCGGTTACGCGGGGCGCCCCCTGTTCGAAGTACTCGAAGGCCTTCTCCGTCCCGCCGGCCTCGACCATGACGATCGCCACGTCGGCGCCCGGCGCGTCGCCGAGCGCCCGCCCGGCCACGACGAGCTCGAAGGTGGAGGCATCGCCCTCTTGGTAGGTGGCCTGGGGGAGCCACGTCCCCTCCGCCGAGTACGCGATGCGGACGGCACCGATCGGCCCGTCGAAGGGCACGCCCGATATCATCAGGGCGGCCGACGCAGCGTTGATCGCCAGCACGTCATGCGGGTTCACCTGGTCGGCGCCGAGGATCGTCCCGACGACGTGGACCTCGTTGCGAAAGCCCTCGGGGAACGACGGCCTCAAGGGCCGGTCGATGAGGCGGGCGGTCAGGATCGCCTGGTCGGTCGCCCTGCCTTCACGGCGGAAGAACGAGCCCGGGATCTTGCCGGCGGCGTACATGCGCTCTTCGATGTCGACGGTGAGAGGGAAGAAGTCGGTGCCCTCACGCACCTTTCGAGCAGCCGTCGCGGTAGCGAGCACGATCGTGTCGCCGATTCTGGCGACGACGGCACCGTCCGCCTGGCCGGCGAGCTTGCCGGTCTCGAAGGACAGGGTCCGCTCGGTCCCGGAAATGGGGCCCGACACGGTGATGGCATCAGCCATGACACTCCTAGGTGATTGGGGCGCCACGCTTGCCAGTTCCCAGTCGGCGTGCACCGGAGCGATCCCTCACAGAACCGGTCCCAGTATTCGGCGACTGGCAGCTGGCGCCGTGTGGCGCCGCTTGTCTTCTGACGGGCGGCTTGCGCCGGCACAACCGCTCCGGCCGCCGCCCTATGTCTTGCCCAGGCGGCAAACCGCCACCCGGGGCCCTGACTTCTTACCGCCGGATTCCGAGCCGGGAGATCAGCGACCTGTACCGCTCGACGTCGTTGTCCTTCACATAATCGAGAAGGCGGCGCCGGCGACCGATGAGCTTCATGAGTCCCCGCCGGGTGTGATGGTCCCCGCGGTGGATCTTCAAATGCTCGGTGAGGTGATTGATGCGTCCGGTGAGGAGCGCCACTTGCACTTCTGGCGAGCCGGTATCGGTCTCGTGAAGCCGGTGCTCGGTAATCGTGGCCGTCTTGTCAGGCATGCGTGAGAGGCGTGCTTTCTTGCTGTACCGCCCGGCCACGCCGGCCGGCGGGGGGAAGAAAAGGGTTGAACAATCTCGGCTCTGGCGGATTCGCCATGCCTCGCCGACCTGCGCCGGCATCGACCAGGATAGCAGGTCGAACACCTCGAGGCGGCGGTGGTTATGGGCTCGTTTGAAAATCCGCGCCGGCGAGATCACGCCAAGGGGACGACTTCCATCATCTACCCAGTACCCAGCGGGGACGCCGGCCTACACCTGGCGGGGATCGACCTCGATGCGTGTCCCCGGGGCAGGCTGGCCCGCAGAAGCGAGTGCATCTGCGAGCTCTGCGGGTCCCGCTGCCCTGATCAGGAACCGGCCGGAGCCGGTGCTGCCGATCTCCACGGGCGGGTGCGAGGACCGCAGCCGCGTCGCGAAGTCGTCGGCGCCCTCCCCGCTCACGAGCGCGAGCGCGGTCGTGGGCGGCAACCGGAGGAGTTCCCGGCGCGGTTGCTCGGCCGCGGCGAGCCGGCCCGGGTCGGCATGCAGGGCTGCGGCCAGGACCTCGTGATCGGGCAACCGCGTCCTGACGACCACGCGTCCCTCCCGCCGCCTGCCCCCGACGAGGCGGGAGGCGAGAGCCAGCAGCGCGAGAGCCTGCTCGCTCGCCCGGAAGCGGGGTGCGAGCAGCTCATGGTCGAAGTCGGGGAACAGGACCACCGAAGCCGAAGCCGCACGGTGCAGCACCGCCTCGGTCCCGATCAGCACCGGAGCGTCCGGAAGGGCCACGCCCGCCGCCGCACGCGGGACCTCGGCCACCTCAAGACCGGTCAGGGCCGCCAGATCGTCACGTACCCGCGAGACACCGGGCCGGACGATCCGTGGCCGGGTCGGACCGCAAGAAGCACAGGTCGCCGGGCCCGAGGACGAGCACCTCGGGCAACTGAGCACGGTCAGCTCGCCGGGCGCAGGCCGTTCGAGCTGGGCGAGAGCTGCCCCGCAGATTTCGCAGCGCAACAGGTTACGGCAGCGGCTACAGGCGAGCAGCCGGGCTCGTCCCTTCCGATTCACCACGGCCACGACCGGGCGCCCCGGCTCCCTGACAGCTGCCGCCCTGATCACCGACGCCAACCGGGAGGGGTAGCCACCCGCCCTCGGATCCTCCTGCCGGGCATCGATCAGCTCGACCGGCGCCCAGCCGGCGCGCTCGACATGGCGTGACAACGTGACCAGCCGTCCGGCGGCCAGCAGCTCGAGGGTCGGGCAGGGGCTCACCAGCAGGCACGGGACCCCGGCGCGTCGAGCGCGCTCGTCTGCGAGCACGGCGGCTTCCCAGGTGGGGACGCGCTCTTCCCGGTAGGAATCCGCGTGTGCATCGAGGACGATGACCGCGCGAAGGCGAGCCACCGGCGAGAGCACGGCACTGCGCGTGCCGACGACGATTCGCCCTCCCGACGCCGCAAGCGCCCACGCCTCGGGCTGGAGGGCCACCGAGTGACCAGAGCGCTCGAGGCGATGCGCCAGCGTCGCGGCATCGTTTCTCGAGGCGGCGAGGACGAGCAGGTCGCCGGACTCTCCCGCCGTCGCTGCCACGACTGCCTCCACGACCGCCAGGCGCGGCGCCGCCGGCGGCAGTCGCAGGAGAGCGGAACCCGACGACAGCGCCTGCACCGTGGCGGCTGCGATCTCGCCCTCGAGGGTCCCGAGGCGCACGGCGCCCTGCTCTGGGCCTGCGGTCGTCGCCGGCGAGCCTGCGGTCGTCGCCGGCGGGACGGTCCGGGGCGGCGGCCCGGGCGGAAGCGCACGAACGAGGCGGGGAGGCGACGCGGCGACCAGGAGAGGTCGCAGGCGACCCGAATAGCGCCACGCCGCCCAACGGCTGAGGTCGACCACCGCCGGCGGCGGCCCGTACGAGGCGATCTCGTCGACGGACCGGAGCTCGATCTCCGGCGGGGGGTCGCTCGCCACGGCGATCACCCATCCTCGCACTCGGCGCCCGTGCAACATCACCCGGACGATCGAGCCGACGCTGACCTCGCCGGCGAGCTCTGCCGGGACTTCGTATGCAAACCGGCGGTCGATCCCGCTCACGTCCGGCAGGACTTCAACGATCGTGCTCATGGGCTCCCTGCGGTCGGCGCGCTGGCGATCGGCGCCCCGGTGCGGGTGCGGGCCCGGCCGGCCGCCTGAGCGTCGTGCCTGGGCGGAGGGCCGGCCTGAGCGCCGTCCAGGGGCGGCGTGCCGGCCGGAGCACCGTGCCGGGAGCTCGTGCCCTTCGTCAGAGACCGAGGGCGGCGCGTAGGTCATCGACGCGCGGCGTCGCCTCCCACGGGGCTTCAGCAGGCGAGCGCCCGAAGTGACCGTAGGCCGCGACCTGGCGATAGATGGGCCGGCGCAGGTCGAGGTCGCGCACGATCGCGGCGGGGCGAAGGTCGAAGAGCTCGTCCACCGCGCTCTCGATACGGTCGGGAGCGACCGTCTCGGTGCCGAAAGTGTCCACCATGACCGAGAGCGGACGGGCAACGCCGATCGCGTAGGCGACCTGGATCTCACAACGCGCGGCGGCGCCGGAAGCGACGATGTGCTTGGCCACCCATCGGGCCGCGTACGCTCCCGAGCGGTCTACCTTCGACGGGTCCTTGCCGGAGAAGGCGCCGCCGCCGTGGCGGGCCCAACCGCCGTAGGTGTCAACGATGATCTTGCGCCCGGTGAGGCCCGTGTCCGCCCGTGGGCCGCCGAGCTCGAAGCGACCCGTCGGGTTCGCGAGCAACCGGTACCCCTCGGTCTGAATCCCGATCTGGAGCAGCGGCGCGATGACGTGCTGCGCCAGGTCGTCGGGCAGCTTTCCGATGTCGGCGTCTTTGGTGTGCTGGGTGGAGATGAGCACCGTCGTGAGCTCGACTGGCCGCCCGTCGTCGTAGCGTACGCTCACCTGAGTCTTGCCATCGGGCCCGAGGTAAGGGACCGTCCAATTCTTCCGGACCTCGGCCAGCTGGCGAGCGAGGCGGTGGGCCAGCCAGATCGGAAGGGGCATGAGATCGGGCGTCTCGTCGCACGCGTACCCGAACATCATCCCCTGGTCGCCGGCTCCCTGTGAGTTGAGCACGTCCTCACCGGCGGTGCCGGTGCGAACCTCGAGGGCAGCCGACACGCCCTGGCTGATGTCGGGTGACTGTTCGTCGATGGAGACAAGGACGCCGCAGGTGTTTCCGTCGAAACAGAGCTCCTCGCGGTCATAGCCGATCTCACAGATGGTCCGGCGCACGATACTGGCGATGTCGACGTACGCGGTGGTCGAGATCTCTCCGGCCACCACCACCAGCCCGGTCGTGAGAAGCGTCTCGCAGGCGACGCGGCCTTGGGGATCCTGCTCGAGGATCGCGTCGAGGACCGCGTCCGAGATCTGGTCGGCGACCTTGTCGGGGTGGCCTTCGGTGACCGACTCAGAGGTGAAATGGAAAATGCTCAACCCTCAGGCTCCTCGTTCTCGATGATTGCGGGCGAGCGGCGGCTTCGATGTCGGAGCCGCCGCCGCTCTTGCGCTTGCCACTTTCCCACGGGAGGTCTCGCCGGCCGCCGCCGCCGCGCCTGAGACCAGCGGGACCGTGGCACCGAGTATGGCTTGCGCGACCGCTCGCTTGAGCTGGAGCGGTACCTCTGTCCGGGCCCCCCCGCGATGGAAGATCGTCACGGCATTGGTCTCGTACCCGAAACCGACCCCCTCCGCGGCAACGTCGTTACCTACCAGAAGATCGACGTCCTTGGCTGCGAGCTTTGCGGGCGCGCGCTCCGCCAGGTCCCCGGTCTCCGCGGCGAAGCCCACCAGCACCTGCCCGGGTCGCCGGCGACGGCCGAGCTCGCCGAGGATGTCGACCGTCGGCACCAGCTGGAGCTCAGGCGGCCCGTCTTGCCTGCGGAGCTTCGTTGTCGCCACCGCAGCCGGGCGGTAGTCGGCGACGGCCGCGGCCATGATCACGATGTCGGACGCTTCAGAGCGCGAGAGCACGGCATCGGCCATCTCGGCCGCGGTCTCGACAGGGATCACCTCGACACCGGGCGCCGCCGGCAGGGAAGAGGTCGTCACCAGGGTGACCTGAGCGCCGAGCTCGAGGGCAACCTCGGCCAGAGCGTGGCCCTGCCTTCCAGAAGAGCGGTTGGAGACAAAGCGCACCGGGTCGATGGGCTCCCGGGTTCCACCAGCAGTGACCAGGACACGCCGACCTGCGAGCGGACGGGCGCCTCCGGGCGCGGGCCGATTCGCCGCCAGGACCCGAGAGGCGGCTTCGACGATCACTTCGGGCTCGGGCAGGCGGCCAGCTCCCACGTCGCCGCCCGCCAAGCGGCCGGTCGCCGGCTCGAGGACGTGCACGCCGCGACGTCGAAGTGTCCCGAGATTCTCCTGGACGGCGGCGTGCTCCCACATCTCGGTGTGCATCGCGGGGCAGACGAGTACCGGTGCGCGGGTGGCAAGAAGCGTCGCCACGAGCAGGTCCGAGGAGATGCCAGCGGCGTAGGCGCCGATCAGCCGTGCCGTCGCCGGTGCGACCACGACGAGGTCGGCACGCCGGCCGAGGTCGGTGTGAGGGATCGGGTGGTCATCGCCGAACAGCGACACGTGGGCAGGTTCGGACGCGAGCGAGCTGAAGGTCGCTTCGCCGACGAACCGCGTCGCACCTTCGGTGAGCACCGGAACGACGTGGGCTCCGGCATCCATCAGTCGCCGGCAGACCTCGACCGCCTTGTAGGCGGCGATCCCGCCACTGACGCCGAGCACGACCGTGGTACCCGACAGGTGCCCGCTCTCGGCCGGCTGGGCCACCGATCCGTCGGCCGGCGGGACAACCGATCCGTTCAATCCAGGCAGGGCGTCGCTCACGGCCGCGGCCTTCGCGCGCTTGGGGGGCTAGCTGGCCTCGCCGCCTTCGGCTGGGTCGCTGATGTCACGGGCTGCGGCTTCGGCCTGTTCGACGGCTTCCTCGTCCTCCGGCCAGACAGCGACGACCTTCCCGGCGGCGATCTCCTCGAGCGCGATCGACAGCGGCTTGCGCGCGATGGAGGCGACCTGCGGAGGCACGATGGCGCCGAGGCCCTCGCCGAGCTGGCTGAAATACGAGTTGACCTGACGGCCCCGCTTCGCCGCAAGGGTCACGAGCGTGAACTTCGAGTCGACCTTGTCGAGCAGTACCTCGATCGGTGGATCGATCATCGTGCTGCGCGGTTCGGCCATGGGACTCCTTGTCGGTTCGGGTGGCGCCTCCATCGAGGCGACAGACCGCTCTAGGAGCGTGACGACTCCCGGCGGCGGATGTCCTCCACTATACCCGAGAGGTCGCTCACGGCTCCGTCAAGGTCGTCGTTGACCACGACATAGGACGCCAGCTCGAGCCCCTCGGCCTCCTCTGCCCTGCCGAGCGCTACGCGACGCGCGATGTGCTCCTCGGAGTCGCCCCTGGATCGGAGACGTTGTTCCTGAACGCCGGGTGACGGCGCACGGATCAGGACGCAGTAGGCATCGGGCCGGCGCTCGAGCACCTGGCGAGCGCCCTGGACGTCGATCTCGAGCACGACGTCATGGCCTTCTGGAGGCTCGGGCGTCGGCGTCCCGTACAGCTCGCCGAGGATGGTGGCCCATTCGAGGAAGCCGCCTTCGGCCAAACGAGCCAGGAAAGTCTCCCGGTCCACGAAGCAGTAGGCGTCCTCCGGTTCGCCGGGACGCCGGGCCCGCGTGGTCCACGAGCGACTCAGCCAGAGGCGCCCGTCCGCGGCCACGAGGCGGCGAATGATCGTTCCCTTGCCGACCCCGCCGGGTCCGCAAACGACGAGGATCAGGGCCGGGCTGCGGCCTCGAGCAACGACTCGCGCTGCTTGGCCCCGAGGCCCTGAAGCCGGCGGGTCTCGCTGATGCCGACGTGCTCCATGAGACGGCGAGCCTTGACCTTGCCCGTGCCCGGCAGCGCCTCGAGAACCGCCAGCACCTTCATCTTGCCGACGATCTCGTCCGACTCCGCCTTGACGAGCAACTCGCGGCAGGGTGACTCGACCACTCTTCAGATGGTCCTTGATCTCGGCGCGCTCGCGGCGTGCTCGAGCCGCCTTCTCGAGCGCCGCATGGCGCTGCTCGGGCGTGAGGCTAGGAGGTTGGGGCATGGGCGGTTACGATAGCGCAGCACAGACCGGGCGACCAGGGACCCGGCGCACGACTCGTCCCAGGCCGAGGCTTGACCGTGCCGGGTCGGTGGAGCACAAGGTGGGCCACACATGGCGAACGTTCTCGAAATCGCGGATCTCCGCACCGAATTTCACCTTCGCACCTCGACCGTGCGAGCCGTCGACGGCGTCTCGTTCAACGTCGGCGAAGGTGAGTGCGTCGGCCTGGTGGGAGAGTCAGGGTGCGGCAAGAGCACGACCGGACTCTCCATCATGAAGCTTCTGCCGAACGTCGGCCACATCACCCGTGGAACCATCAAGGTCGGCGGCAAGGACATTGTCCCGATGTCGGAACGCGAAATGCAGAACGTCCGGGCGAACGAAGTCGCGATGATCTTCCAGGACCCGATGACCTCGCTCAACCCCACGATGACCATCGGCCGCCAGATCGCCGAGCCCGTCCGCCTGCACCGCAAGGTCTCGCGCAAGGAGGCGATGCAGCGAGCGCTCGAGGTGCTCACTCTCGTCGGCATGCCTCGGCCGGCCGAGCGGCTCAAGGACTACCCGCACCAACTGTCGGGTGGTCTCCGCCAAAGGGTCATGATCGCCATCGCGCTCGCCTGCGACCCCAAGCTGCTCATTGCCGACGAGCCGACGACGGCCCTCGACGTGACCATCCAGGCTCAGATCCTCAACTTGATCGACGACCTGCGCGCTCGGCTCAACATGGCGGTGATCCTCATCACGCACGACCTCGGCGTCATCGCCGGCCGGAGCGATCGGGTCATGGTCATGTACGCCGGCAAGATCGTCGAGGGGGCTCCTACCACCGAGCTGTTCGCCCGGATGCGCCACCCGTACGCGTCGGCCCTGCTCCAGTCGATCCCGAAACTGGAGCAGGACTCCACTCGGCGCCTCTACAACATCCCGGGCGTTCCGCCCGACCTGAGCCGTGAGCTGGTGGGGTGCCGTTTCGAGCCGCGCTGCCCGAACGCCACCGACCGCTGCCGGCGCGAGGAGCCGCCGCTGGACCCGGTCGCGGGCATGGCGGACCACAGCTATGCGTGCTTCAACCCGGTCGGCGAGGCGGGGACACCCGGAGCGCCGCCGCTCACCGTCATCACGACCGAGGAGCGCACCGCAGGCCACGAGCGTTCCCGCCAGCGTGTCGCCGATCTCAAGAACCGGCCGGCGATTCTCCAGATCGAGCATCTGGTGAAGGAGTTCTCCGTCACGGCCGGCGCCATCACCCAGCGCAAGATCGGGACGGTCAAGGCCGTCTCGGACGTCACCTTCAGCGTCCGAGAGGGTGAGACCTTCGGCCTCGTCGGGGAGTCGGGCTGCGGCAAGACGACGATCGGCCGGCTCGTCGTGGCGCTCGAGCGACCGAACTCCGGGGCCATTCAATTCGAGGGCGAGGACCTCTCGAAGATGCGAGGACGGGCGCTCCGCAAGAAGCGCCGGAACCTCCAGCTCATGTTCCAGGACCCCTACTCGTCGCTCGATCCGCGCATGCGGGTCGGCACCATCCTGCGAGAGCCGCTCGCAGTCCAGAGCATCGGAACTCGGTCGGAGCAGACGGCGCGCATCCAGGAACTGCTCGAGGAAGTCGGTCTCGCCCGAAAGGCCGCCGCGCTCTACCCTCACGAGTTCTCCGGCGGGCAGCGCCAGCGGATCGGGTTCGCCCGTGCGCTGACGCTGAACCCGAGGCTCATCGTGTGCGACGAGCCCGTGTCGGCGCTCGACGTGTCGATCCAGGCGCAGCTCCTCAATCTGATGAAGGGCCTTCAGCAGAGCCACAACCTGTCGTACATCGTCATCTCGCACGACCTCGCCGTGGTCAAGTATCTGGCCGACCGGATCGGGGTCATGTATCTCGGCAAGCTGATGGAGATCGCACCGGCCCAGGATCTCTACGAGAACGCCGCTCATCCCTACACCCAGGGCCTCATCGACACCATCCCGGTACCGGACCCGGTCGCTTCTCGCGCCAAGTCGCGCAACGTGATCCGCGGAGAGCTCCCCTCAGCGATCGTCCCGCCATCAGGGTGTCGCTTCCGCACCCGGTGCCCCTACGCGCAGGAGATCTGCGCGCAGGAAGAACCCCCACTGCGCCCCTTCGGCGAGGGCCACCTGGCCGCTTGTCACTTTCCGCTACGGACGCCACTCGCGAACGCGTCCACCGAGGGCGTGCTCGTTTAAACACCGCCTGACGGCATCCGGAGCCGTCCGGGCGGTCGGCATGAACGGCTCTGTCGGCTAGGCCCAGCGCGGGCGGCTCGGCGCGGGTGGGTCGCCTCAGCGGCGCTGGAGGCGCACCTCGAGCGCATCTCTCAGTGCATCGCCGATGAAGTTGATGGCCACGACGACGAGCACGATCGCAGCGCCGGCGGGGACGATCAACCACCAATAGCCGTCCGTCAGGTACGTCGCCCCGTCGGAGAGCATGCTCCCCCAGTCCGTGTCGGGGAAGTGGATTCCGAGACCGAGGAACCCGAGAGCGGCCAGGAACAAGATGGCATCGGCCACCTGGAAGGTCGCGTTCACGATGATCGTCCCGATCGCATTCGGGATGATGTGCCGGTACACGATCCGCCGGCCGTTCCCGCCCATGACCCGCACGGCTTGCACGTACTCACGGGTCCGCAGCGTCAACGTCTCGCCTCGGACCAGCCGTGCCGGCGTCAGCCAGGCTACCGAGCCGATCACGAAGATCAGGATGTACTTCGAGGGGCTGAACAGAACAGACAGCACGATGAGGAGCAGCAAGGTCGGGATCGAGAGGACGATGTCGACGATCCGCATCATGACGGCGTCGAGGACTCCTCCGAAGAACCCCGCAACGGCGCCCCAGACGACTCCGATCATGGTCGCCACGACGGCGGCCGCGAGGCCGACTTCGAGCGATGCCTGCCCCGCCTTCATGAGTCGGCCCAGGACGTCGAAGCCGTTCCCGTCGGTGCCGAGCGGGTAATGGGGACTGGGCGGCAGCGTGAAGGTGTCCAGGTTCACGAACGTCTGGTTCGTGTGGTAGAAGAGCGGGCCCAGAAAACAGAAACCGGTCATGAGAACGAGGATCACGACGCCGACGAGGGCGAGCTTGTTCTCGATGAAGACCCGGAAGATCAGCCGTGCAACGCTCCCGGTCTGTGACGCCTCACCGCCGGCAGGTGCGATGATTCCCCCGCCGCCGGCGTCTTCGAGTATGCCCTCCTGGACGACAGGTACGAGCTCGCCGAGGCTCTGGGAAACCGATCTCGACGTCCCGGACAACAGGTCACGGGTGTCCCGGCCGGGCAGGTCACCGGCGGGCATAGCGGATCCTCGGGTCGGCGACTGCGTAAAGGATATCAGCGAGCAACGATCCGACGACGGTGGCGACCGACGCCACGACCGTCGTTCCCACCACCGTCGCGAGATCGAATTGCTCGGCGGCTCTTGTGGTGAGGAAACCCATGCCCGGGTAGTTGAAGACCGTCTCGGTGATGACTGCTCCTGACACGATCGCTGGGATCGACAAGCCGAGCAGGGTGATGATCGGGATGAGCGCGTTGCGGAACGCGTGCCGGAACAGGACACGGCCTCGGCTGGCGCCCTTCGCCCGGGCAGTGCGCACGTAGTCCTCGGTCAGGGCGTCCATCATGGAAGATCGCATGTACCGGCTGAACGCCGCGATCGTCACGGCTGAAAGCGTGAAGACCGGCAGGACCATTGCACGCCAGTCCGTGGCCAGCTGGCCGATCGAGGCGCTGGGCGGAACATACGGCGTGAAGATGTGGTTGTCGACGGCCAGGAGCAAGACGAGCAACGGACCGAGGACGAAGGCCGGCGTCGCGTACAGGACGAAGGTCACGCTCGTGAGCACGTAGTCGGACGGCTTGTTGCGCCGGACCGTCTGGAAGACGCCGAGCGGGATCGCAACCAGCAGCGCGAAGAAGGTGGAGGTGCCGACGAGCAGGAGAGTCTTCGGCAGCGCCTGCAAGATCAGTGACCGTACGGGCGAATTGAACTGGTAGGAGTTGCCGAAATTGAGGTGGACGTAGTTGTCGATGAGCCGCCAGACCTGATAGTAGACCGGCTTGTTCAGGCCCAGCGACACGATGACCTGCTGGACTTGCTGCGCCGACGCTCGAGGCCCGACGATCGCCTTCGCGATGACGTAGGTCGACTCGAGGTGGAACAGGCCGAAGACGATCAGGATCACGCCGAAGATCACGACGATCGACTGGAAGAAGCGGCGGATGATGTAGCTGATCACCTAAGCCGTGCCTCCTGACTCGGATCCGACCTTGAGCATGCGCCGTCCCCATCTGCCCCGGTACGAGCGGGGCGTCGTCCGATGGTACTCCGATCCGTTGCTGCAGTGCTCCGTGCAAGGCTCGAGGAGCTGCGCGAGGTTGCGGGACCAGACCCCTTCGTGAACGAACGGCGCCGGCCCGGTCACATAGGTGACCGGGCCGGCTGTCGCTAGCTTTCCCGAAGGCTCAGTAGTGCCAGTACTCCGGGTTCACGTTCAGCAGCGCGTTGACGGGGGTGACCCCGTGAATCGACTTCGAAACCTCGTATATCAGCGATGCGGGGTTCGGCTGCCAGATGACGGGAAGGTTCTTCTGCAGGTAGTTCTCGAACTCGTTGAAGTACAGCTGGTTGCTCGACTTGTTGGTGAGCTCGATCAGGTGGTTGTTCGTGGCGTCGTTGTAGCTGCCCTGGTTCGACCCGGCGCCGGTGGCGAAGATCTCTTCACCGGTCGGCAGGTAGTCGGGCGAGTACACCCAGCCGCCACCCCAGTTGGCCATCTCCCAACCGCACTGCGCCTTCGTGACCGTCGCTGACGGGCACGGCACCGCGGAGCCGATGACCTGGTCGAAGGGCTCTTGCGACGTCGTGACCTTGATCCCGACCTCCGACCACGACGAGGTCTCGGCGTTGACCGCCTGGGTCAGAGCCGCGCTGCCGCTTGCGTAGACCTCGCTGAAGGACATCTGAGCGCCCACAGGGATGTTGGCACCGCAGTCGTTCGGGCCCGTTCCGGCCTTGGCGCAAGTGTCGATACCCCCCTTGTGGATCGTCCAACCGTGACTCGACAACAGCTTGGTCGCCGACGAGATGCTGAAGGCGTACAGATTCTTGGCCTCCTGCGACGAGACGAAGGAGTTCTTCGGGTACACCGGCACCGGCCCGTAGGTCGGCACGCCGTAGCCCTTGTACGCCGCCCGGATGATCCCGGTCTGGTCGACACCCTCCTGGAGAGCCTGGCGGACGTAGAGCTGCCGGAAGATGAATCCGGCATTGCCGTTGTCGCCCGACGAGTTGAAGTTCTCCGGGAAGTAGTTGATGCCCCAGTCGTAGACGGGCACAAGGTTGTAGCTCCCCGACACCTGCGCCGCGTTACGGCCGACGCTGCCGAGTGGCCCGTTGTTCACCGGAAGGTTCTGGAAGGGCGCGTAGCCCACCACGGGTGCGCTCGAGCCGCCGGCCGCGGATCGCGGCGAACTCCGCCGTGTCGCTGGTGAAGGGAACCTCGATGAACTTGGACAGGTACGGCTTTTGCGGTCCGGAGTACTTCGGGTTCGGCACGAACGTAGGCTCGTTCCCGCCCGGGCTGACGTGGAAGGACGACAGCCTCCAAGGGCCGTCGACGACCTGCCACACCGGGTTGGTGCCGTACGTCTTGAGGTCACCGGCCATCTGCGGGTTGCTGGCCTTGCCGTTGTTGTCGGTGTCGAAGGTCCACACGTTCGTGCACGCCGCTGCGACCGCCTTGGTGTAGACGATCTTGCTGCAGCCTCCGCTGCCGGGCTTGCCGTGCAGCGATGTGATGTCCCACGCCTGTGGCATAGGGGTGATCTGCGACAGCTCGTTGTAGAGCAGCCAGTTGGTTGCGTACGCGGAGTTCATGTGAATCGTGACGTTCAGCGAGGTCGGGCTCTTCGCCGACCAGGCCACGAGGTTGTCAGGCCAGTATGTCGGCGCGTAGCCGGCCCATTCGGAGGGCCCCTCGGCTTTCATCATGTTCAGCCAGAAGATGACGCTCTGGGCGTCGACGACCTGGCCGTTGGAGTACTTCCAGCCCTTGAGGTGGATGGTGACCGTCTTCCCGCCGTTCGAGTAGGTGGGGCCATCGGCGAGCGACAGCGACTGGTCGAAGGTGGGGTTGGAGGACGAGATCTGACCGAACCAGTACAGCGGCCGGTACATGAGGTACTGGAACTGCGTGAGGTTGGCGACCGAGAAGTACGCGAAGCTCGCGAACGGGAAAATGTAGTTCGGGGTCGCGGCAGGAGCTTGCGCCCACGCAGCGGTTCCGCCCTTGTGAATGGCCGGCTTCGCCGAAGTCGCGCCGGTCGCGCTGCTGAATCCGAGTGCAGCCATGAGCAAGGCACCAACACTTAGGCCGGCCCCCACTTTCACGACTGTACGCAGCCTACGTTTGGGTTGCATGATCGCTCTCATACCTCCTGCATCTGGTTGCGCTAACTGACCTCGGCGAACACCTCCCGGCTCCGCACAAAGACAGCCCGTCGCTCACATCGTAGCAAATTTGTAACGTTGCGTGCTATTTATTTTTGCCGGGGGCTCGCGCTCACAGCTCCGGCCTGCTCCCCGATGGCGCGGCGCACCTCGTTGACCAGGGCTTCTGCAGCCAATTCGGGAGACGCGGCAGAGGTCACGGTTCGTCCAATGACGAGCAGGCCGGCACCGCCGCGGATCGCGTCAAAGGGCGTCGCGGCCCGAGCCTGGTCGTCGCGCGGCGACTCCGCCAGGCGGATCCCGGCGACGACGGTCAGCAATCCTGGCGCCCGAGATCGGACGACCGGGAGGTCCGCCCCCGCACAGACCACGCCAAGGCAGCCGGCCTCCGCCGCGAGCGATGCACGAGCGCGGACAACTTCGGGCGTGGCGTCCGGGTCGCTCGTGAGGACGGTCACCGCCAGGACGCCGGCGGATCCACCCGCCGGAGCGGGGTGGCCGCCTGCGACGCCCTCGATCCAGCCCTCTTCAAAACCCTCCACCGCGGCCCTCAGCATCTCTTCGCCCCCGGCAGCGTGCACCGTCACGTACGACACGCCGAGCGATCCGATCCGGCGGGCGGCGCGACGGACCGTCGTCGGGATGTCGTGAAGCTTGACGTCCAGGAACACCCGAAATCCCTCGTCTATCAGCGCGTCGACAGCGAGCGGCCCCTCGGCCGAGAAGAGCTCCAAGCCGACCTTCGCGACCGAGAAAACCGGCCGTAGTCTTGCGGCCAGCTCGACCGCCTCGTCGAGGCTCGCCACGTCGAGCGCCAGAGCCAAGCGATCGCGCACGTTCGCCGGAGATTCGCCGGCCGTCATCGGCGGAGGCTCGCTGGCCGTAACAGCCGGGGGGGTCGCCGGAGGCTCGCCTGCCGTCATCGCGCCCCGGGTCGCTTCGGGTTCTCGTTCGCGGCCCCCACAAGCTCGCGAACTCCGCCGAGCCCGTGCCGGGAGCACCACGACGCCAGCTCGGCCTGCACCCGCAGCGCCGCTCTCGGGTTCTCCAGGGTCGCCGTCCCGACCTGCACCGCGTCCGCCCCGGCGAGCAGCATGCGAACGGCGCCGAGGCCGTCACCGACGCCGCCGACCCCAACGATCCCGGCGTCGGGAAAGGCCGCCCGGCAGTCGTAGACCGCCCGCAGGGCGACGCTGTGGAGGGCATCGCCCGAGAGCCCGCCACCGCCCGAGCCGAGCGCCGGAGCCCACTGTTCGGTGTCGATCGCGAGGCCGAGCAGTGTGTTGGTGAGCGTGAGCGCCTCGGCGCCGGCCACAAGCGCAGCCTCGGCGACGGCGAGGAGCTCGGAGGTGTTCGGCGAGAGCTTGGCCCAAAGGGGCCGCCCGCAGGCGGCCGCCGCCGCCAGCGCCGCGCCGGTCGCTTGCGGCGAATGGGCGAACATCCGGCTTCGATCCTCGAGGTTCGGGCAGCTGACGTTCACCTCAACGGCGACCACGCACCCCGGGGCCTCCGAGAGCAGTGACGCGGCGCGCGCGTAGTCGTCGACAGTGCGCCCCCAGATGCTTGCCACCACCTTGGCTCCCGACGACTCGAGGGCAGGCAGGTCACGGCTGAGCCATGCCTCGACTCCGGGCCCTTGCAGACCGACACCATTCAGCATGCCGCCCGGAACGGCACACACGCGAGGGCTCGGATTGCCGGGCCACGGATCGAACGACAGCGACTTGACGACCACGGCGCCGATGGTGGAGAGGTCGAAGTAGGCCCCGAGCTCCGCGCCGTGCCCGGAGGTGCCCGAGGCGGTCATCACCGGAGAAACGAGTCCGACGGTGCCGACGGATGTCGCGAGGTCGACGTCGCCGCCGCCCCGCCCGCGGCTCCTCACGGCTCGAGGTCCTCGAACAGCCTCGCCGGCCCCACGGGCTGGGCGTGGTGCTCCTGGAGGCTCCTCACCTCGAGGCGATGGCGCCCCCAGTCGGCGATCCCCGCGGCGGCGGCCCGGGCGGCCGCAACGGTGGTGAGGCACGGCACACGGTGTGCAGAGGCGGCCCGGCGGATGTGAGCGCCATCTGCCCGCGGTCCACGGCCACGAGGAGTGTTGACCACGAGATGCACCTTTCCCGAAGCGATGAGCTCGACGGCATCGAGGGTGCCCGGGCCGGGTTGGCCCACCTTGGCGACCCGGGTCTCCACCGCCACCCCGTGGCGCTCGAGGAAGTCCGCCGTTCCCTCGGTTGCCACCAGAGCAAAACCGAGTTCCGCGAACCCACGCGCAGCGCCCACCCCCGCCTCCTTGTCGCGATCGGCCAGCGACAAGAAGACCGCACCACCAGAAGGTAGGCGGTTTCCGGCGGCGATCTGGCTCTTGGCGAAGGCGAGGCCGAAGGTCCGGTCGATTCCCATCACCTCGCCGGTCGAGCGCATCTCGGGCCCGAGCAGCGAGTCGACCTCGGGGAAACGGTCGAAGGGCAGGACCGCCTCCTTCACGCTCACGTGCGTCGGGAGCCGAGCGCCCGGGGAGGCAAGCATGCCCTCGTTGCGCAGCTCGGCCAACGTGGCCCCGAGCATTGCGCGCGCCGCGATCTTGGCGAGCGGGACCCCCGTCGCCTTGGCGACGAAGGGCACCGTCCGGCTGGCCCACGGGTTCGCCTCGATCACGAACACCTGGCGTTGCTTGACGGCGTACTGGACGTTCAGCGGGCCGCGGACTCCGAGCGCGTCCGCGATGCGGCGGGTGTACTCCTCGATGAGCAGGACGGTCTCGTGGTCGAGCGTCGGCGGAGGGATCACGCACGCCGAGTCGCCAGAGTGCACTCCGGCCTCCTCGACGTGCTCCATCACCGCCCCGATCAGAACCTCGCCGGCATGGTCGCGGATCGCGTCGACGTCGACCTCGACGGCGTCCTCGAGGAACCGGTCGATCAGAACGGGTCGCACGGGTGCGTGCGGGCCCTCGTGTCCGAGGGAAGCCGCGACGGCCCGGCCGAGACCCTCGGCGTCGTAGACGATCTCCATCGCCCGCCCCCCGAGCACGTAGCTCGGACGCACGAGCGCGGGGTAGCCGATCCGCCGCACGATCTCGACCGCCTCGGCGACCGACGCGGCGGTCCCGCCGGCCGGTTGGGGGATCTCGAGGCTCGCGCAGAGCGCCGACCATCGCTCGCGGTCCTCGGCCGTGTCGATCGCCCGCGGGCTCGTGCCGAGCACGAGCTCGGGCGGGAGCCGGTTCGCGAGCTTTAGGGGCGTCTGGCCGCCGAGGCCAACGATCACGCCCGCAACGCCTCCGGCGCCTCCGCCCACCTCCGCCGCGACGATGTCGAGAACCGCCTCCTCGGTGATCGGCTCGAAGTACAGCCGGTCGGACGTGTCGTAGTCGGTCGAGACGGTCTCGGGGTTGCAGTTGACCATCACGGTCTCGTAGCCGGCCTCCCGAAGCGCCATCGAGGCGTGCACGCAGCAGTAGTCGAATTCGATCCCCTGGCCGATCCGGTTCGGGCCCGATCCCAAGATGACGACCCGCGGCGAATCCGCCGGCCGGACCTCGTCCTCGTCCTCGTATGTGGCGTAGTAATACGGCGTCTCCGCCGCGAACTCCGCCGCGCACGTGTCGACGGTCTTGAACGTCGGCCGCACGCCCGCGAGGAGCCTGGCTGCGCGCACGTCGTCTTCGGTCACGCCGAACAGGTAGGCGATCTGGGCGTCGGCATAGCCGAGCCGTTTCGCCCTCCGCCACTGGACCGGCTCGAGGTCCGAGGGCTTCGCTCCGGCCGCGGCGAGCTCCTCCAGGGCGAGCCTCTCATCGACGATCGCCGCGATCTGGTCGAGAAACCACGGATCGATCGCCGTAGCCTCGGCGACGCGCTCGACGCTGAAGCCACGCCGGAGCGCCGCCTCGACCTGGAACGGCCGATCGGGGGTCGCGACTGCGGCCCGCGCCAAGAGCTCGTCGTCGTCGAGAAGGTCGTAACGCGCCTCGGAGCGATCCGCGTTGAGGCCCGCCCGGTTCAGCTCGAGACCGCGCAGCGCCTTCTGCAGCGACTCGGGAAACGTCCGACCGATCGCCATCGCTTCGCCGACCGACTGCATGCGGGTGCCGAGGGCGTCGGGCGCGCCGGGAAGTTTCTCGAAGGCCCAACGGGGCACCTTCGTGACCACGTAGTCGATCGTCGGCTCGAAACACGCAGGGGTGGCCTTCGTGATGTCGTTCGCGATCTCGTCCAGGCGGTAGCCGACGGCGAGACGGGCGGCGATCTTCGCGATCGGGAAGCCGGTCGCCTTCGACGCCAGCGCGGAGGAGCGCGACACCCTCGGGTTCATCTCGATGACGAGCATGCCGCCGGTGCGCGGGTCCACGGCGAACTGGATGTTGGAGCCGCCCGTCTCGACGCCCACTCGGCGGATGCACGCGAAGGCGGCGTCGCGCATCTGCTGATACTCGACGTCCGAGAGGGTCTGGGCCGGGGCGACGGTGATCGAGTCGCCCGTGTGGACGCCCATCGGGTCGAAGTTCTCGATCGAGCAGACGACGACGCAGTTGTCCGCGTGGTCGCGCATCACCTCGAGCTCGAATTCCTTCCAGCCTGCGATCGACCGTTCCACGAGGATCTCGCGCACCGGGCTGGCGGCGAGACCCGCTGCGGCGAGGCGCCCGAACCCCTCCAGGTCCGTAGCGATGCCCGTGCCGGCGCCGCCGAGGATGAAAGAAGGCCGGACGATGAGCGGGAAGCCCACGGCCGCCGCCACATCGAGCGCCTCGTCCATGTCGTGGGCAAGACCGGACTCGGGCACCGAAAGGCCGATCTCGGTCATCGCCTGCTTGAACCGGTCCCGGTTCTCAGCGGTTCGGATCGCGTCGATCTTGGCTCCGATGAGCTCGACGCCGTAGCGCTCCAGGACCCCGTGCTCGGCGAGCCCTACGGCGAGGTTGAGCGCCGTCTGGCCGCCCATCGTCGGGAGGAGGGCGTCGGGTCGCTCCCGCTCGATGATCGCGGCCAGCACGTCCAGCTCGAGCGGCTCGACGTAGGTACGGTCGGCGAGGTCCGGATCGGTCATGATCGTGGCGGGATTCGAGTTCGCCAGAACGACCCGGTAGCCCTCCTCCTTGAGCACCCGGCAGGCCTGTGTGCCCGAGTAGTCGAACTCGCACGCCTGGCCTATGACGATCGGGCCGGAGCCGATGACGAGGATCGACGAGATGTCGTTGCGCCGGCCCATCAGCTCTCCCCGAGCCGGCCGGCGGCGTAGCCCGTCGGAGAGCTCACCGGCTCGCAGCCATAAGGGCCCGGAATTCCTCGAAGAGGTACCTGGCGTCGTGCGGCCCTGGGCCCGCCTCGGGGTGGTACTGCACGCCGAATGCAGGAGCGTCGTGGCAACGCAGTCCCTCGATGACACCGTCGTTCAAGTTGACGTGGCTGACGGCTGCGCCGGCGACGGTGCCGTCAGCTACGGCGTAGCCGTGGTTCTGGCTCGTGATCTCGACGCCGCCCGTCGCGATCCGCCTCACCGGGTGGTTGCCGCCGTGGTGCCCGAAGCGCAACTTGTAGGTCTCGCCACCGAGAGCCCTCGCGAGCAGTTGGTGACCGAGACAGATCCCGAACACGGGCACCGCGCCGAGGAGGGCTCCGATCTCGCGCACCAGATGGTCGAGGGCGGCCGGGTCTCCCGGGCCGTTGGACAGGAACACCCCGTCCGGGCGCCGGGCGAGCACGTCTGCGGCCGGGGTAGTCGCCGGCACGACCTCGACGTCGACGATGCGGGTGAGGTTGCGCAAGATGGCCGTCTTGATCCCGAAGTCGTAGGCGACCACCGAGAAACGGCCCCCATTGGCCGGCACGCCGACTCGGTACGGCTTGCGGGTGGTGACTTCGGCGACGAGATCTTTCCCGAGCGTCCCCGGCTCCGCCTTCGCCGCAGCGAGCAGCTCGAGCTCGGGCGCGGTACCGAACGCGCACGGCATCGCGCCTGCCTCACGGACGTGGCGGGTTAGCCGGCGAGTGTCGACGCCGGTCAGGCCCGGCACGCCGAAGCGCCGGAGGAACGCCTCGAGGCTCTCCGCGGAGCGCCAGCTGCTCGGCCGGTCGGTCAGATCGCGGACGATCACGCCCCGGCAGAACGGCCTCCGGCTCTCGTCGTCCTCGGGGGACACCCCGTAGTTGCCGATGTGGGGGTAGGTGAAAGCGAGCACCTGCCCCGCGTAGGACGGATCTGTGATCACCTCCTGGTAGCCGGACAGGCAGGTGTTGAAGACGAGCTCCCCGCTCGCGATCGAGCCGTCGTCGAGCGCCCCCATCGCCTCGCCCTCGAACACGGCGCCGTCCGCGAGCACCAGCCTGGCCGGGACGCGCGCTCTTCGAGGCGCGGGTCGGGTCCGCCGCCCCCTGTCGTTCATCGCTGCGCCTCTCCGTCGAGGACCACCGGCTCGCCGGCAAAGACCGTGTGGCGGACCTTGCCGGTGAGCCGGCGTCCGGCAAACGGCGTGTTGCGGCTCCGGCTCGCCTGGTGGCTGGGGTCGACCACCCATTGGAACGTGGGATCGAACACGGTGAGGTTCGCCGCGCCGCCGGCGATGATCGGGCCGCCCTGTGCGGGCTCGAGCCCGGCGATGCGCGCCGGCCGCCACGAGAAGAAGCCGAGAAGCTCCCGAAGCGACATCACCGCTCCAGCGGTCCCTTCGCCAGGCGGCACCCAGCCGGCACCGGCCACGCTGCCGGACTCTTCCGTGCCGTCTTCGGCGCGCAAGCAGAGCGCGCTGTAGGCGACCGCGAGGGCGGTCTCGAGGCCGAGCATCCCGGACGGAGCCTCGTCGAAGGGATCGTCCTTTCGCTCGGGGGCATGCGGCGCATGGTCCGTCGCGATCGCGTCGACCACCCCGCTCGCGAGACCGGCGCGAACGGCGGCGACGTCCGCCGCGGTCCGAAGCGGCGGGTTGACCTTGTAAACCGGGTCGTAACTCGCAACAGCAGCGTCGGAGAGCGCGAGGTGATGAGGAGTGACCTCTGCGGTGACCGGGAGCCCGTCGGCCTTGGCTCGACGGATCAACTCGATGGCGCCGGCCGTGGACAGGTGCAGGAAGTGCATCGGTGCGCCGGTGAGCCGCACGAGAGCGAGGTCCCGCGCCAGCATCGCCTCCTCGGCCAAAGCGGGCTGGCCGGCGATGCCGAGGCGACTCGACCACGCGCCCTCGTTCATGTGGCCGCCGGCCGCGAGCTGCTCGTCCTCGCAATGCTGGGCGAGCACGACGCCGAGCCCCGAGGCGTATTCGAGCGCGCGGCGCATGAGCCCGCCGTTTTGAACCCCGCGGCCGTCGTCGGTGAACAACCGCACCCCGAGCGCCGCCAGCTCGGCCATCGGCACAAGCCGCTCGCCTCGCCGGCCGAGGGTGATCGCACCTGCGACGGCGATCTCGGCCAGCGCCGTCTCGCCGAGCGCGAGCACGTCGCGCACGACGGCCGCCGAGTCGACGGCCGGTTCGGTGTTCGGCATGGCGAGCACTGCGGTGTAGCCGCCGAGCGCGGCAGCCCTCGACCCGGACTCGACCGTTTCGGCAACCTCGCCGCCGGGTTCCCGCAAGTGCGTGTGGAGGTCCACCAGCCCGGGCGCGACGACGCAGCCCCCCGCGTCGAGGGCGCTGGCACCACCTGGGACGTCGATCGCCTCCTCGACGGCGACGATCATGCCGTCGCGGACGAGGACGTCACTTCGCCGCTCGCCCGTCTCGTCGACGAGCGTCCCCCCGCGGACGACGATCTCGCCCACACCGGCGCGTGCGTTGCGACGCGCCATCACATCGCCCCCGAGCCCAGCAGGTGGAACAGGACGGCCATGCGAACGAGAACGCCGTTGCGGACCTGGCGAGTCACGAGGGTGGCGGGCAGGTCGGCGACCTCCGGAGCGATCTCGACGCCGCGGATCATCGGCCCAGGATGCAGGACGACAGCGTCCTTCTTGAGCGCATCGGCCCGCGCCCCGGTGAGGCCGTAGCGCCAGTGGTACTCGTCGAGCGAGGGCAGCAGCACCTCGCCGAGGCGCTCGGACTGGATGCGAAGGAGGTAGACGACGTCGAGATCTCCGAGGACGCCGTCGAGGTCGCCAGTCGCAGTGACCGGCCAGCCCTCGAGCGACACGGGCATCAGCGTCGGCGGTGCCACGAGCACGACCTCGGCGCCCAGCGCGCTGAACGCAAGGACGTTCGACCGGGCGACTCGCGAGTGCTTGATGTCACCTACGATCCCGATGCGCACGCCGGTCAGA
Organism: uncultured Acidimicrobiaceae bacterium; assembly: GCA_963703655.1. Taxonomy (GTDB): domain Bacteria; phylum Actinomycetota; class Acidimicrobiia; order Acidimicrobiales; family Bog-793; genus CAVPFA01. The sequence continues at coordinate 205,796 of CAVPFA010000005.1, forward strand.
TCCGCAGGAACCTCCCCGTCGCGCCGGGCCGTCAGGGCTTCACGGATGGTGTAGCAGTCCAAGAGCGCCTGAGTCGGGTGCTCGTGGGTTCCGTCCCCCGCGTTGATCACGCTCGAGCCGACCCACTCGGTGACCCGCAATGGCGCTCCCGACGCCTGGTGACGCACGATCATCGCGTCGATGCCCATGGCATCAATCGTCTCGACGGTGTCACGAAGAGACTCGCCCTTCACGGCCGCCGACGTCGCAGCGGTGAAGGTCATCACGTCTGCAGACAGGCGCTTGGCCGCAGTCTCGAAAGAAAGTCGTGTGCGGGTCGACGGTTCCATGAAGACCGTGGCCACGGTGCGGCCTCTCAGTGCGGGGACCTTCGGGATCGGCCGCTGAGCCACCTCGGCGAACACGTCGGAGAGGCGCATGATCTCGAGGATGCCGTCACGGTCCAGATCGGCGATGGAGAGTAGGTGTCGCACCGCCGAGGCGCGGTGGCCGCCGAAGAAGTGCTCCACCTCCGCGGGCTCGGCCGACCCCTCCTCGCTCCAGTCGCTCGGCTCGCCCGGCCGGCTCGCTCCGGTCGCACCCAGGTCGTTCCGGGTGGTCCCCTTGCTTGTCGTCACGCCGGGCGCGCTCAACGGATCCCCCTGTCGGTCGCGAGGAGCTCACCGATTGTTACTCCGCCTTGGCCTACGTCCACGAGCTCGTCCCTGCGTGTCGGCAGGTTCTTGCCGACGTAGTCCGGACGGATCGGCAGCTCCCGGTGTCCACGGTCGACCATGACGGCGAGCTGCACCGATCTCGCCCGACCGTGGGCTGCCAGAGCCTCGAGCGCAGCCCGGACGGTTCTCCCGGTGAACAGGACGTCGTCCACGAGGACCACCGTGCGGCCGGTGAGGTCGAACGGAAGATCAGTGACCTCCTCGGTCAGCACCGGTCGCAGTCCGATGTCGTCGCGGTAGAACGCGACGTCTATGGTCCCGAAAGGCACCGCTGTTCCCTCAATCTCGCGCAGCACCGTGACGAGCCGTTCGGCGAGCGGCACCCCGCCGGTCTGGAGACCGACGACCGCCACCTGCTCGAGGCCCCGATTGCGCTCGACGATCTCGTGTGCGATGCGCACCAGGGCTCTTCGGACCTCGTCGGCATCCATGACCTGTGCGCGGGCAACAAAAACGCGCCCTCCCGGGCGCGTCAACTTTCTCTCTCGGTCGGCCACTCGGGCTCCTCCTCGTCCGTACGGGCCTCGCTGGACCCGCTTCACGTCCGAGCTCCCACTATAGCGAACCGCGGCGCGAGGCATCCGGGGCTCTGGACGTGATGCTCCTCCCCGTAGACCGCCGCAGCCGGGCCGGCGCCGTGAGCGCACCCTTCCGCAGGCCCCCAGCGATCGGTCGGCGGCGGCCGGCGGCGGGCCGGCGGCGGCCGGGCTGGGCAGGACTGGACCCACGTGTCAAGACTTTTGTGGACTATGCAGGCTGTTGCAAAATGAAGCCCGTTCAATGGCAGGGATCCACCACCTGGCTCTGTTGACCGCCGAGAATTTCTCATGGCGCTGAGCTATCTGCCAACGGACCGAGATCAGTTGTTCTTGGTCCCCCCGGACATGCGCGACTGGCTCCCTGCTGGGCACCTCCTATGGTTCGTGCTCGACGTGGTGGAGAGGATCGACACCTCCTCCCTGCACGCTCGCCACCCGAACGACGGCGTCGGGCGACGGGCCTTCGACCCCGACATGCTGCTGGCGCTGTTGGTGTACGCCTACTGCACCGGGCAGCGTTCGAGCCGCAAGATCGAGCAGCTTTGCGAGGTCGACGTCGCCTACCGGGTGATCTCCGCCAACCACCCCCCGGACCACACCACCATCGCCCGCTTCCGATCCGACAACGACGAGCTGGTCGCCAAGCTCTTCACTGACGTGCTCGCCCTCTGCGCCGCCACCGGCCTGGCGAGCGTCGGCGTAGTGGCGGTCGACGGCACCAAGATGGCAGCCAACACGTCGAGAAAGACCAACCGCACCCGGGCCGACATCGAGGCAGAGGTGGACACGATGATGGCCGAGGCCGTGGCCGCCGACGCAACAGAAGACGAGCGCTTCGGCCCCAAGCGTGGCGACGAGCTCCCGCCCGATCTCGTCGACCCGGACACGCGCCGAGTACGCCTCGACGCCGCCCTGCAAGCCATCGAGGAACAGGAGCGATCGAGCCAAGCGGCCGAGGAGGCCGCCCGGGCCAAGCGGGCGGCAGCCGAGGCTGAGGCCGTCGCCAAGCACCAGGGTGTTACCGGCAGGCCGCCCAAGTGCGCCGACCCTCTCGCCCGAGCCGAGGCCGAGCTCCTCCGAGCGGTGGCCGATCAGGCCGCCCGCAACGCCGAATGGCGCCACCAGCGTGATGCCGCTCGGGCAGCAGGAGCGCCAGACCCTCCCCGGCCTGAGCGTGGTCGCCCCACGAGGGCACGCCGGCGCCTCGAAGCTATGAAGGCCTCGCCTCCGGCACCGCCAGCGCCGCCGCCCCCGGTACGTCTGAATATGACAGACCCTGATTCCCGGGTCATGAAGACCCACAACGGCTGGGTGCAGGGCTACAACGCCCAGGCAGCCGTCAACGACCAGGGCATCGTGCTGAGCGCCAAGCTCACGAACGACCACAACGACGTCGGCCAATGCGTGCCGATGATGGCCGCCACCCGGGCCGACCTCGATGCCGCCGGCATCCAAGGACCCATCGGCACCATCCTGTTTGACGCCGGATATCTCTCCGAGGACAACCTGCGAACCGACGGGCCGGACCGTCTCATCGCCACCACCAAGAGCTGGAAGCTGCGCCGGGAGGCCCGTGAGCTCGGCTTCGCCGAAGGCGATGCCCCGGCCGAAGCCTCGCCGATCGAGGCCATGGAGCATCGCCTGCGTACCGAGGACGGCGCGGCTCTCTACGGGCTGCGCCAGTGCACCGTCGAGCCGGCGTTCGGCGACATCAAGGAGAACCGGGGATATCGGCGCTTCATGCGGCGAGGGCTCGCCGCCTGCGACGCCGAATGGAAGCTCATCTGCGCCACCAAGAACATCACCAAGATGTTCCGAGCCGGAGCGGTACTGCCTGATCTCGGCTGAGGAAACGATGGGTGCCTGGACCCAACCCTGGAAACGAGTGCCCGGCCGACGAAGATTCCCCTCGCCGCCTCGAAGACAATGGCTGACCGCCTGGGAACGCCCTGTCGGTCGCACGGTTCAAACTGCAACAGCCTGTATGGCCACACAAGTATCAACACGTGGCGCGCCGGCAGCCGCCGCAACCGCCGCCGGCGCCGTCAGCGCACCTGTAAGTCCTCGCTGGAGTAGGTCACCCCGATCGGCTCGAGAATGACCTGGCGGGGACCGGTCTCGACGTGGCCGGCCAACAGCGCCTCGTGGCCCGCTGCACGGGCGGCAGCTACGGCTTCGCCGCCGGCGCCAGGGGCGGTGAACGAGCGCGAACCCCGCTCCCATGTTGAAGGTCGCGTAGGCCTCTCTCGGAGCGAGGCCCCTGTTTGCGACGACGAAGGCGAGCACTTCGGGCACCTCGGGAAGCCGCTCGACACGGTAAGTCAGCTCGCGGTCGGCTCGCATGACCTTGCGCAGACCGTGACCAGTGATGTGGCTCGCGTACCGGACCTCGACGCCGAGGCCCCGGAGCCTCCCGACGAGCCCGGCGTAGAGCGCGCTCGGATCGAGCACGGCGTCGCCGTACTGCCGGCCGCTCGGCAGGGTGGTCGTCCACCCGTCCGGCAGCTCGGCCGCGAGGAGCCGGGCGAGCGAGGCGCCGTTGGCGTGCAACCCGCTGGCGGCTACGAGGACGATCTCGTCGCCGGGCGAGAGGTCGGTGCCGAGCCAGGGCGCGCTCGCCTCAGGCACCCGCCCGATCGCACTGCCGGCGAGGTCGACCTGGTCCGGTTCGACCAGACCCGGCAGAGTCGGGGACTCGCCGCCCCCCCACGCCGCCCCGGCCTCGCGGCATGCCAGGAGCCAACCGGCGAGGAGCGACGCATGCCGGGACCCCGAGTACCACGTCGGCGACCCGGTGGCGACATAGGCGTTGATGACCAGTGGCAGAGCACCCACGCAACAGAGGTCGTTCACGATCGCGGCCACGGTGTCGTAACCGATCGCGTGGAAGCGGTCGACGCCGGTCGCGTCCTCGTAGGCCCGGGCGATCATCGACTTCGTGCCGAGGCACTCGAGGACGAACGCGAGCGTGACGCCCCCGATCTCGAATACCGTCGCCGGCTCTCCGAGGGAGGCTTCGAGGAGCACAGCGCCACGGGGCACGGCCAACCCCGCGGTCGTCGCGGCGGCCGCCAGGGCTCGCCGCTTGGCGGCGTCGAGCACCCCGTAGTCGACCCCGGTCGCCTCGTAGCTGTCGCCTGTCATCAAGCCCTGCTGTCAGATGCCCGAGCAGACGGCGCCGGCGGGGGCGAGCCGCGGCCGCTGTCGCCAGACGGCGCCGGCGGGGGCGAGCCACGGGACACGCTCGCCGTGGCGTTCGCCTCCATCTCCTCAGGGCGCACCTCCTTGGCGACTCCCGAGAGAACGCCGTTGACGTAGCGGCCCGAGTCCTCCGTCGAGTACCTCTTCGCAAGCTCGACCGCCTCGTCCAGCACCACTGCTACCGGCACGCCGGCCTCGTCCATGAGCTCGTACACCGCGATCCGGAGCACACAGCGGTCGACCGCCGGCATCCGCCCTACGGACCAGCCCGCAGCGTGGCGTCCCAGCAGGCGGTTCGTCTCGTCGGCCCGTCGTTCGGCGCCGGCGACGAGTTGGGCCGCGTATGCCTCGGGAGCCACAGGCAGCAGAGCCAGGAGCTGGGTCGGGCTCAGATCCTTCGCCTCGGCTTCGTAGAGCAGCTCGAGCGCCCGCTCACGTGAACGTCGCCTGGCGCCAGAACCAGCGCGGCGCGACGAGGCCTCAGGCCCTGGTGAGGTACTCACCGGTCCGGGTGTCGACCTTGATGCGCTCGCCGGTGTTGACGAACAGCGGCACCTGGACAACGAGGCCCGTCTCCAGCGTCGCCGCCTTGCGGGCACCCGAGACTCGATCGCCCTGCAAGCCTGGCTCCGTCTCGGTCACCGTGAGCTCGACTGCGGCCGGGAGGTCGACGCCGACGATCTCGTTGTCGTACATCTGCATCACGGCGGAGTCGCCCTCCTTCAGGTACGGCGCAGCGTCGCTGAGTGACGATTCGGGCACGTGAAGCTGGTCGTACGAAACGTTGTCCATGAAGACGTACTCCTGGCCATCCCGGTACAGGTACTGCATCTCACGTTTGTCGATCACCGCCTGCTCGACCTGCTCTGCCGCCCTGAAGGTGCGTTCGACGACCGCCTTAGTGCGGACGTTGCGCAGCTTGGTGCGGACGAAAGCGCCGCCTTTGCCGGGCTTTACATGCTGAAACTCGACGACCGTGAAGAGCCCGTCGGAGAGGTCGAGGGTCATGCCGTTGCGGAGGTCGTTGGTCGAAAAGGCCATCAGAGGGCGTAGTCCTTGCTGGACTTGGTCAGCACACGAGCGCCGGAGGCGGTGACGGCCAACGTGTCCTCGATGCGTGCGCCGCCGATCGAGTGCAAATAGGCGCCGGGCTCGACCGTCACGACGGCGCCCACCTCGAGGACATCAGTGGAGTCCTGTCCGACCGAGGGGGCCTCATGGATCTCGAGTCCGACGCCGTGACCGGTCCCGTGCAGGAACGCATCGCCGAGACCCGAGGACGAGAGCGCTTCACGGCAGGCCGCGTCGACCTGCCCCCCGGTCACTCCCGCTCGCACCGCTCGCACACCCGCGCGCTGTGCGGTGATGACCGCCTCGAGCAGCTCCCGCAGCTCGCTAGAACGAGGCGCGCCGACGCTCACGGTGCGCGTCATGTCAGAGCGGTACCCGCCGACCATCGCTCCGAAATCGATGACGACGAGCTCGCCGGGCTCGACGCGGCGGCCCGACGGCCGCGCGTGCGGCAGCGCGCTGTTCGGACCGCTCGCGACGATCGTCTCGAAAGCGACCGCTTCGGCTCCGCGCCGGCGCATTTCGAAGTCGAGGGCGATCGCGAACTCCTCCTCGGTCGGCCCCTCGCAGAGAAGCTCTTTCACCTGAGCGAGGGCCACGTCGGCGATGTCCGCCGCTCGCTCGATGCGAGCCAGTTCGCCCTCGTCCTTGACTGCACGCAACGCCTCAACGGCGTTGCGAACCGGGATGAGCTCCGTGCTCGCCTCGAGCGCCGCTCGCAAACGCTGCTGCGCCCCCCAAGTGACGTCATCGGCCTCGAGACCGAGACGGCGTAAGCCCGCGGACCGAGCCTTGACAGCCGCTAGCTGGGCAGCCGGCCGGCCGACCTCGATGCGCACCGAAGCGCCGGCCTCCTTGACTTGCTCGGCCGACTGATCCCTGTAACGGCCGTCGGTCACGAGGAGGGCGTCGTCGGCCAGGACCAGGAGTAGCCCTGCCGATCCCGCGAAGCCGGTGAGGTACTGGATGTTCGTCAGGTTGGTGACGAGCAAGCCCTCGCAGCCGAGCTCGTCGAGTCGCGCCGCCAGGCGCGGCAGACGGTCAGCAACGTCCATTGGAACGAGGTGCGCGGGATCGCGTGAGGTCGGCATCGGCTGAGACACTACGTGCCGGGCGGCGCGACGGCGCGCCCTTCGACAAGACGGGCGGCGGCCTCGACGGCGAGCTCGTAACCGAGGCCGCCGAAACCGGCGACCGATCCGTCGGCCACAGGCGCAAGCACCGACCGGCGGCGCCATGGCTCGCGGGCATCGGGGTTGGACAGGTGAAGCTCCACGACGACGCCGTCGAAAGCCGCGAGCGCGTCGTGCAGTGCCCAGCTGTAATGCGACAGAGCGCCGGCGTTTACCACGATGGCGTCGACGCTGCCGCGCGCTTGGTGAACCGCTTCGACCAGGTCGGCCTCGTGCTCACTTTGCAGGTGCTTCATCTCGAAGCCCGAGCGTGACGCCGCTCGCTGAGCCCGCCGGACGTGGTCGGCGAGGGTCGCGGCGCCGTAGATCTCCGGTTGGCGCTCGCCCAGCAGGCCGAGGTTCGGGCCGGAGAGGAGCAGGATAGGGCGACGGTCGGAGCGCTCGTCGCCCTGCGCGCTCATCGGTCGCCTCCGAGGTCCCCCAACGCCCGGTGCACGAGCTCGGGCGGCACTCCGTGGACCGGCTCGACGCCAGCGGGCCCGTCGAGGACCATCGTGAGGCCGCCGGCCGACTTCTTGTCCCGGGTCATGTACTCGACGAGCACGACGGGGTCCACGCCGGCGGGAAGGCTGACCGGCAGGTCGTAGCCGGCAACCACCTGACGGTGACGCTCGACCCGGGACGCGTCGATCCTGCCCAGGGCGCAGGCGACCTCCGCTGCGAACACCAGGCCGATCCCCACCGCCTCGCCATGGCGCAGCTCGCTCACCGAGTCGCCCGCGTCCCCGCTCGCAAGACCAGCTGCCTCCAGGGCATGGGCCAGGGTGTGACCGTAGTTCAAGATCACCCGTCGGCCTCCTTCCCGCTCGTCGGCGGCGACGATCCCGGCCTTGCAAGCGACACAGCGCGCGACCTGCTCGTTAAGACCCAGCTCGTCCAGATCCTCCACTCCCAAGAAGGCATACTTGGCCATCTCACCGTGACCGGATCGCCATTCGCGAACAGGGAGGCTCCGCAGGGTCTCGGTATCGCAGAGGACCCCCGCCGGCTGCCAGAACGATCCCACAAGGTTCTTTCCTTCGGGGAGATTGACGCCCGTCTTGCCGCCGATCGCCGCGTCGACCTGGCCGAGCAGGGTGGTCGGGACGTTGACCACCGCGATGCCACGGTGATAGCTCGAAGCCGCGTAACCGGCCACGTCGGTCACCACCCCACCACCGACGGCCACGACCACGTCCCCACGATGCATGTCGCCGCGGGCCATGAACCGGCAGATCTCCTCGACCGTGGCCAGCGACTTGGCCCTCTCGCCGTCCGGGATCGTCACGACTCCGTAAGGCACACCCGGGTCGACCTCGACCCCGATGCCGCTCTGCGTCACCACCGTGGCGCGCCGCGCACCGGACGGCACAAAACCCGACACCTCCTCCCGGACCCCCGCGCCCACCAGCACGTCGTAGCCGCGCTCTCCGAGATCGACCCTGACACGGATCGGCTCGAGGGTGCCCGCGTGGTCCTGTTGGCGTGCCGCGCCAGACGACTCGGAGCTCAGCACGAAAACTCCCCGACCGGTCGGCGTTCGGCGCCGGACGACTCGGAGCTCAGCACGACGAGTCCCCGACCTGTTGGCGTTCGGTGCCGGGCGACTCGAAGCTCAGCACAGACGAGTCCCCGACGTGTTGGCGTGCGCCGGCCTCGAGCAGCTCCCGGCTCGCGCGAACCACCTTTTCGGCGACCTCCTCGGGGCGCCTGCGTCCGGCGTGCACGACGACATCTGCAAGCTTGCGGTAGACGGGCCGGCGGACTGCGTCGAGGTGCGAGAGGGTGCCACCCGGGTCCTCGTTGAGCAGCGGCCTTCCTAGCCCGGAGCCGACCCTGTCGGCCAGGATGTAGGGCGGCACCTCGAGCCAGACCACGATTCCCGCGGACCGGAGGCGGCGCCGTGATTCCGGGTCGAGCACCGCACCGCCTGCGACCGCGATGACCGACGGCACCCCGGACGCGAGCGCGGCGCCCAGAGCGGTCCGCTCCTCGGCTCGAAAGGCGGCTTCGCCTCGCTGATCGAAGATCGCCGCCACGCCTTGCCCCGTCCGCCGCTCGATGTCGGCGTCGCTGTCTCGAAACGGCCGGCGCATCCGGCACGCCACGATGCGGCCGACCGTCGACTTTCCCGCCCCCATCATCCCCACGAGCAGGATGTGGTCATTCATCTCACGATCCGGTCATCGAGGATGTGCGCCACTCCACCACCGTAGTTGGGGCCGTCTGCCGGCGACGCGCAGCGGGCTACCGTGGCCGGGTGACGGCTGCGCCCGAGGCACCCCACGACGCTCACGAATGGGTGAGTTTCGAGGACCCTAGTGAGGAGCGGACGTGGGTAGTCGACGTTACGTTTCTCGCCAGCTCATGGCGGTGCATTTACGGCGCAGGATGCCAGGGCGTTCTGACCGGGCCGACACCCGAGCGGATGGAGGGATGCTGCTCGTACGGAGCGCACCTCACCGACGAGGCTGACGCCTCGCGTGTCGCCGCCGCGGCTGACACGCTCTCGGGCGAGCAGTGGCAGTTTCGTGCCAAGGGCCGCCGTAAGACCGGAGTGTTCAAGCGCGACCCGAGCGGAGCGATGACGACTCGTCTGGTCGAGGGCGCCTGCATCTTCTTGAACCGCCCTGGTCACCCCGGTGGTGCCGGCTGTGCTCTGCATCGGGCAGCCCTCGAACGGGGCGTACCCCCGCTCGAGCTGAAGCCCGACGTTTGCTGGCAGCTCCCGCTTCGCCGGGAGGACACCGTGGCACCCAACGGGCACGTGACGAGCTCGCTGCGTGAGTGGGGACGCGGGGACTGGGGCGAGGGTGGCGCTGAGTTCGGCTGGTGGTGCACCGAGGCCCCCGAGGCCTTTTCCGGGCGCGACGCGGTATATCGGTCTCTCCGGGACGAGATCGTCGCGATGACCGGGCAGGAGGTTTACGAGTCGCTCGCCTCGTACCTGGAGAGCCGGTCCGCTAGGCGAGGAACTACGCCTCTGCCGCATCCGACGGTCCGCAGCGCCAAGTGAGCTCCGGCGTCAGGACCGCCAACCGAGCTCCGGCGCCAGGTGAGCGCCGGCGCCAAGCGAGCTGTGGCGCAAAGCGAGCTCCGGCGCCGGGAGAGGCGACAACCAAACGAGAGGGCTACGGGCCAGCTCTGTTCAGCCGAGGTCTGTCGCGGCGTTGCGTTCCGCCTCGGGAGTCGCAAGCGGTGAGCTCGCCACCTCCCCTCCCGTTTCCTCGAGCTCGTCCAGCTCCTCAGATTCGTAGAGGCACCAGGAGGCATGTTCCTCATCGGGGTCGGCGCCACACTCCGGGCACGGCTCCACAGTTACCTCGATGGCGCGCTTCAAGCTGCGCGCCTCTTCGAAACGCCGATGACGTCCCTTTTTCACGAGCCGCTCCCAGATTTCGCGGATGCCGCCTCAGCTCCGCAGCGATGATGTGTGACGGCGGCGCCGTTGGCGGACCGGCCCGCGCCAGGCGCCCCTCAAATCGCCCCACCGACTTGGGCTACAGCATATCCACCCAGGTCGCGGCTTGGCCGGTCACCGGCTTGCAAACGTGCCCGGCGGCCGGGCTGGTCGATGCGCCCGGCGAGCTGCGGCCCCGGCGGCCCTGCGCCGGAGGGGCGGGCCGTCGCTGGCGGCCTGCGGCCCCGGCAGGATCGCGACCGTTATGGTGGCGGCCATGCCGGAGGAGTTCGCCGCCGACGAGATGATCGCACGCTTCCGTGAGCGGGCCGCCGCCGTCCGCCGCCGCGGACTGCCGCCGGTCGAGGGCGCCGAACGCCAGATGATCCTGCGCCAGATGCAGCTCGACTTCCAGGACTTCGCCATGCTTGGCGACGCGGTCGGATCGCTCGAGGACGGGATCTTGACTCTCCGAGTCGACCTGCGGCCGGCGCCGGAGGGCGCGGGTGACCCGACCTCCGAACACGGCTAGAGACCTCCGAACAGGGCTAGAGGTGCTGCCGACGGGCGACACACCCGCATGGTGGCAGTCAGCCGTCTTCTACCAGATCTATCCCCGGTCGTTCGCTCTTGGCGACCCGGCCGGCCGCCGGGCACGGCTCGGCACGGACGCGTCTGCGACATACGATGCCCTTCGGGACGGCGCCGGCGACCTGGCAGGGATCCGCCAGAGGCTGGACTATCTCGCGTGGCTCGGGATCGACGCCATCTGGATCTCTCCGTTTCAACCGTCACCGATGGTCGACTTCGGCTATGACGTCGCCGACTTCTGCGGCGTCGACCCGCTCTTCGGGACGATCGAGGACTTCGACCTGCTCCTCGCTGAGGCCCACGCACGAGACTTGCGCGTGATCGTCGACTTGGTGCCGAACCACACGAGCGACCAGCACCCGTGGTTCGTCGACGCCCGGTCGTCTCGAGGAGCCCCGCATCGAGACTGGTATTTCTGGCGAGACGGCCGGGGGACCGACCAGGCCACCCCGCCTAACAACTGGTCGCGGGCTTTCGGCGAAGGACCGGCATGGACCTTCGACGAGGCCACAGGGCAGTGGTACCTGCACCTGTTCCTGCCCGAGCAACCCGATCTCGACTGGTCCAACCCGGCCGTGGTGAAGGCGATGACGGCCGTGGTCCGTGTCTGGCTGGACCGGGGCGTGGACGGCTTTCGCATTGACGTCGTCCACGGCATCGGCAAGGACCCAGCGCTTCCTGACGTGCCAGAGGAGCGCTCGGCCCTGCCTTACAGCGCACAGAACGACCACGCGTCGACCCATGGCATCTTGCGAGGCCTCCGAGCGGTCATCGACGGCTATCCCCAGCACCCCGTCGCCGTCGGCGAGGTGTTTCTCCCCACGGCGGAGCAGATAGCGAGCTACTACGGGAACGGCGACGAGCTCCACCTGGCGTTCAATTTCCCGGCGATGGCCTGCGCGTTCGATCCCGCCTGCATCCGAAGCCGCACCGACGAGGCGTCCCGGGTGTTCGGTGAAATGAACGCGTGGCCGGCCTGGGTGCTCTCCAATCACGACCGGCCCCGCCAGCGGACGCGCTATGGAGGTTCGGAACGGCGCGCCCGCGCCGCCGCGGTCCTGCTGCTGTGCTGGCGCGGCACGCCGTTCATGTACGCGGGCGAGGAGCTCGGTCTCGAGGACGCCGAGATCCGGCCCGACCAGGCGGTCGACCCTGGCGGGCGGGACGGATGTCGCGCCCCTATTCCCTGGGATCCGGGCACGGACCACGGGTGGGACCTCGCCGGCCGTCCCGCCTGGCTCCCCTGGCCGCCACAAGCCGATCACCGCAACGCCGAGACCTTGTCGCACGACCCTGCCTCGATCCTTCAGCTGTACCGCCAGCTGCTGGCCGTGCGCAGAGCATCCCCCGCGTTGGCACTCGGCGATCTCGAGCTCCTTGCGGGGCCCGACTCGGTCGTCGCGTTCAGGCGTGAGCGGGAGGGGGACGTGAGGGTCGTGGTTGTCGGTTTCGGGGATGGGGAGTGCGCGCTGGAGCTGGACCCGCCGCCGGAGGGCAGGTGGGTGGTCGAGGTGGCCTCCGGGGGCGAGGGCGGCCTCGCATCCGAAGCCGACGCGTACCTCGGGCGGATCGGTCCCGAGGAGGCGCTCGTCCTCAAGCCTGGCTACTAGGCCCGGTCTCCCGGTCTAGCGGGCGAAACGACCGTTCTTCGAGCACGAGCGCGCCGCGCCCGTCGAACGACAGCGACGCCCTGCCCTCGGTGAGACGCCTGAGCCCTTCGCCGACGAGGTCGCTGCGCCAACCGCTGGCGAGCCGGCCCTGCGCAGGCGTCTGCAGGAAGTCGACCAGGTCGGACCGCGTCGCGAGGATGGCGGGGTCGAGCTCGAGGTCGCCTGCCCTTTGAGTCACGTACGCGGTGGCGAGCGTCGTGACGGCCCGGTTCGGCTGGTCGAGCTCGTTGGCGGGGGGGAGCCGCAGGCCCGACGGCGGAAGCTCGAGGCCGGCGGCGACCGCGGCGAGCAGCTCTTCGGCGGCGCCGCCACCGAGGTGGCGTCCGTCGAGGCTTCGCGTCCGCCGGAGGTCCTCCCGGCTACGGGGCGGGTGCTGGGCGATCGACACCAGCGACAGGTCCGGCAGGACGAAACGGACCGGGAGGTCCATCCGCCGAGCCCGTTTCTCGCGCCAAGCCGCGACGCACTGGGCAACATCGCGGGCTGCGCCGCGAAGCTGGCGGGAACGCGGGAGTCGCCACCACGCCTCCTCCGGATCGTTTGGCGAGCGGTCCTTCGCCACCATGATGGCGCACTCCTCGTCGGCCCACGCTGCCCTGCCCATGTCCTCGAGGCGTGCGCCGACGACCCGGCACAGCTCGAGAAGGTAGGCGACGTCGGCGGCGGCGTACGCCAGCTGCCCGGCCGACAGCGGCCTTCGGGTCCAGTCGGTCAGCTGATCGCCCTTGAGAAGCCGGATGTCGAGGACCCGCTCGACCAGGTTGACCAGCGAGGGGGACACCTGGCCCAAGAAACCGGCCGCGACCTGAGTATCGAACAGCCTGCTCGGTACCGTCCCGCACGCCCGCTCGAGGACCTCGAGGTCCTGTTCGGCCGCGTGGATCACCGCCAGGCCCGGACCGTCGAGGACCCTGGCGAGAGGCGAGATGTCCACGACGAGGGGATCGACGAGTGCGATCCCGCCCTCCCAGGAGAGCTGCAGCAGGGCGAGGTGCGGGAAGTACGTCTTCTCCCGATGGAACTCCGTGTCCACGCCGTACGTGTCGCAGGCCACAAGCTCGCCCACGAGGGCCTCGAAGGCTGGCGCATCACCGATCCACCGGTGGTCGCCCACCACGGCCGGACGATTCACGAGGGCCCCCGGACCGCCGGCCGGATCCTCGTTCCAATCGAGGTGCTGGCCCGCCCCGCTCGAACCGTCGCTTCCTGCCGAGCGGCGGAAGCCGGTCCGCGACCGGCCGGCCCGGCCCCCCGAGCCGCCTCCGCCTCCGCCGCCCAAGGCCCTAGCCCCCGTAGCTCATTCGGGTGTCCTCCATGCGAAGAACCGCGACGTCCTCGCCGTCCGCCGAGAACCCGGCGTCGAGGACCTCCCCCACGAAAAGCGAGTGGGAGCCCACGTCGAGCGTATGACGAAGCGCACAGTCCAGATAGCCGATCGCGAGCTGCGGGATCGGTGCCCCGCTGACCCCGTCTCGATACGGCACCCCGGCGAGGGTGTGGGCGTCCGGATCATGCTGGGCCGGCTTCACGAACTTGCGCACCTCGGCCCGGTCCTCGCGCGCGACCAGAGCTACCGAGTAACAGGCGCCTTCGGCGATGAGCTCGTGGGTGACGGCGGTGCGCTCGACGGAGACAGCGACCAGTTTCGGGCTGATGGACACCTGCATCGCCCAGTTCAGTGTCATGAGATTCCGGCGCTGACCCGCACGGCTTCCGAGCACGTAAAGGCCCATCGTCAGCTTCCAGAGCACCCGCCGGCGCAGCCGGTCGTACTCTGCCGGTTCGACCCCAGCTGGGAAGGGGCCGACCGGGACACCGCGGGTGCTCACGCTCGAACGGTAGCCGTGACTGGGAGGTCGCCGGCGCACGCGCGCCCGACGCGCGTGCGGCCGGCTCGGCCGGGTGGTCGCCCGCGTGTCAGTGGACGCCGTCGCCGGCGAGGACCCGGGTCGCGCGCTCGAGCGAGACGACGCCCATGTCGATCCTCCGCAGCGCGGCCGCGACCTGATGCGAGTGGACGCTGTGAGCTGCGGAGCACGTGCTGCCGGCGCTGGCGAAGTCCTCGTAGGCGACATTGAGCTCGTTCGTCAAGGTGTTGTCCGGGGTCGGGAGGTTTCCGTACGCGGTGCCCGAGTCGATGACGAGCCCCGAGCAGTTGCTCGTGACATCTTTGATCAAGCTCGCCTTGATGGAACGCCGTATGGCCGAGATGTCCTGGACCACGAGCTCGTCGTTGGAGCTGACCATGGCGATCGAGGCCCACTCGGATACCTGGTGTGCCTTCGACCCGGTGTAGGAGGTGCACCCTGCGAGAGCCCCGCCGGCCGTGAGCGCCATGAGCAAAAGGGTCACCTCGACGGCCGGGCGCCGCGAGCCGGCGCTCACTCGAACCGCACTAGGTGATGGCTTTGCCGCCCCCTCCGCAGCACGACGTAACGGTCCTGGAGCAGGTCGCCGCGCCCGAGGCGCGCTTCGGCCTCGTTTCGGCGGCGATTGTTGACGTACAAGCCGCCTTGGGCCAGTGCCGTACGCGCCTCGGTCTTCGAGCGAAAAAGGCCGGCCGAAACGAGCACGCCGGCGAGCTCGAGGCCTTCACCGTCGAGCGACGAACGTGGAAGTGTCGATGACGGAGCGTCCGCGAAGACCTCGAGAAGGGTCTTCTCATCGAGCGCGGCGATGTCCTCGGAGAACAGCGCCTGGGAGGCCGCCTTTGCTCGTTCGGTCTCCGTCACGCCGTGAACGAGGGTGCAGACCGCCTCAGCGAGCGCGTGCTGCGCGCTCCTGCGCTGCGGCCGCTCGGCAAGCTCGCGGTCAAGGTCGAGGATCTCCTCGTGGGAGAGGAACGTGAACGAGCGCAGCAGGCCCGCCACCTCGCCGTCGGGGGTGCGCAGGAAGAACTGGTACAGCTCGTAGGGCGACGACCTCTTCGCATCCAGCCAGATCGCCCCGGACTCGCTCTTGCCGTACTTGGTCCCGTCCTCACGGAGCAGCAGCGGCCAGGTCAAGGCGAACGCCTCGGCTCCTCGCACCTTCCGGATGAGCTCGAGGCCCATCGTGATGTTGCCCCACTGGTCGCTCCCGCCGAGCTGGAGGCGACACCCGTAGGAGTCGTGCAGGTGGAGGTAGTCGTAGGCCTGGAGCAGCATGTAGCTGAACTCGGTGTAGGAGATTCCCTGGTCGGGCCTTTCGAGCCTGGACCTGACCGACTCCTTCGCGATCATCTGGTTCACCGTGAAGTGCTTGCCCACGTCGCGGAGGAAATCGACGTAGCCGTACGGGCGGAGCCACTCGGAGTTGTCGAGCAGGAGGCCCCGGGCTTCGCCGGCCTCGGCCGAAAGATCGAGGAACCGCCCGAGCTGGGCCCGGATTCCCTCGACGTTCGCCGCGAGCTGCTCAGCCGAGAGCAGAGGTCGCTCGTCCGATTTGCCACCGGGGTCTCCGATCAGGCCGGTGCCGCCGCCCGCTAGGAGGATGGGACGATGGCCGGCGTTTTGCAGCCGGCGCAGCGTGAGGATCCCGAGGAGATTGCCGACGTGCAGGCTGTCAGAGCTCGGGTCGAACCCGGCATAGGCCGTCGTCGTTCCGGAGTCGAGCAGCGGCCAGAGGGCGTCGTCGCTCACCTGGTGCACGAGGCCGCGAAAAGCGAGATCCTCCGAGAGCGCCGGCATGTTCCAAGCGTGCCACGACCGCGGTGCCGGGAGCGAGCGCCGGCAGCGGGCGGGGCCGGCGGGCGCGGCGGCCGGCGGGGCCGGCGGGCGGGGCCGGCGGGGCCGGCGGAGCCGCTGGCGGGGCTGGGCGGCGGGGCCAGCGGGGACCGGCTGGGGCCGGCGCGGCGGGGCCGGCGGGGCCGGCGGGCGCTGGGACCCGACGTGTTAGGACTTTTGTGGACTCTGCCCACACAACCATTAGCACGTCGCGGGCCGGCCGGCTCAGGCCGGCGCCGTCAACCCAGGGCGAGGGCTACTTCGGCCTCGAGCTCGGTGTGGAGCGCCACGTTCGCCTTTCGGTCAGTGCGCACGACGACGACGGCTGTACCCCGCCGCACAGCGTGCGACAGCGCCAGGTCGAGTTGTGCCGGGACCTCGAACGAGGATCCGACTTGGATCGTGTTGCAACCGGCCGCGCGGGCGAGGTCAGCGACGTCGATCCTCTGAGGCGTGCCGAACAGCCTTTCGAACGTCGCCTCGTCGAGCTCGGCGACCTGCGGAAGAAACGAGAAGATGCCACCGCCGCCGTTATCCAGGACTACCAGCACCGCTGGCACGACGGGCTCGCGCCGCCCGCGCACCAGTGCCGTCATGTCGTGCAAGAACGCCAGGTCGCCGAGGAGGCCGACGACAGGGCCACCAGTGCCGGCCGCAGCCGCGGCGACGCCGAGCGTCGTGGACGCGACACCGTCGATCCCGTTGGCGCCCCGGTTCGCCAGCACGCGCGGTGGGTCCGAGCGCGGCGCAGCGAACCATTCGAGATCGCGCACCGGCATCGAGGACGACGCGACCACGGTCGACCCAGGGGGCGACCAGGCGAACAATGACCGCGCCACGCCGGGCTCGGTCGGATCCGACCGACAAGCCAGGACTCCGTCGATCGCACGTTGAGCAGCCGCCTCAGCCTGCGCCCATTCCGACGACCAGGCCGGCGGAGCCGCCCGCGCCGCCCCCACCACCCGCCCCGGCGCGCCACCGTCAGGCACGCGCAGGATCACTGCCTCCATGAGCAGATCCGGGTCAGCAGGGATCACGAGGTCTGCCTCGCGACCGGGATCCCTCCAGGCCCAATGAGGGTCGACGAGCACATGGACGCCGCCGGCCGCGGCGCTGGCCGCCAGCCAGTTCGCCATTACCTTCGACGCCCACGGGGCCCCGATGCGCAGTACCACCTCGGGAAGGTGCTCCTTTGCGAAGCTCTCGACTCGCAACAGGGCATCGGCGGCGGCGACGGTCGGCGCACCCGGCTCGCCGGGGACGCGAGCTCCGGACCTTGGGTCGGCCAGCACCGGCCAGCCGAGGATGGCGGCGAGGAGGCGGACCGTTTCGGGGCGCCCGGCACCGGCGCCGGCAATGATCACACCCTTGGCCGTGGGCCGCGCGATCCCGACCAGAGCGTCGAGCGATCCTGGCTCGAGAGCCCGGCGAACGCGCTCGACCCGGTGCCACGGCCTGCCGTTGCTGCGCCCCGGCTGCGGCTCACCGGGAAGTGCGCTCAGAGGCTCTCGAAACGCAAGGTTTGCGTGCACCGGACCCGGGCCCATCGGGCCGGCCGTCGCCTCGGCGACGAGACGGCTCGCGATCGATCGCCAACTCGGTCGGGCCGCGTCGTCGGGGACGCCGGGGTCAACTGCCCATCGAAGCGCGCCGGCGAACAGGCCTACCTGCTCGACGGTCTGCGCCGCCCCGACGTGATGGAGCTCCGGCGGGCGGTCTGCAGTGCACACGATGAGCGGGACACGGGACAAATGGGCCTCCACGATTGCCGCATGCACTTCCACCGCCGCTGTTCCACTAGTGGTCACGAGCACCGCCGGCCTACCGGTTGCGAGCCCTATGCCAACGGCGAAGAAGGCGGCTGACCGCTCGTCCAGATGGACGTGTAGAGCGATGCGGCCGTCGCGCGCGAGCGCGACCGCGAGCGGCGTCGAGCGCGATCCGGGAGCCACAACGGCGTCGGTCAGCCCGCCGCGTACCCACTCGTCGACGAGCGTGGCCGAGAAGTCAGCCGCTACCGTCACGTCCGATGACCTCGGGACACACCGGGCCGGCCGGCGAGCAGACCCCGCCCGGGCTGGCCGGCGAGCAGAAGGGGCCGGCGGACGCCCGAACCGGTCCGGCCGGCCCCCGCGCCGGCCGGCCGCCAGCGCTCCACACGACGAGGCGCGGCGACGGACCGAGGATCGTCCTCGTTCACGGGTTCACCCAGACGGGGAGGTCGTGGCACCGCGTCTCTCGTGAGCTCGAAGGCGATTTCGAAGTCGTCGTGCCGGACCTTCCCGGTCACGGCTGCTCGCCGCTTCCGGACCCCGACGCCGGCGACGGGCTCGCTGAGGCAGCTCAGGCCCTCGGCGACGCCGGCGGGAGGGCTTCCTATGTCGGCTACTCGCTCGGCGGCCGGTGTTGCCTGCATCTGGCGCTGCTGGCACCGCATCTGGTCGAGCGCCTCGTCGTCGTCGGGGCGCACCCGGGCATCCCCGACGAGCCGGGTCGCCGGCTCCGCCGGCAAGCCGACGACGAGCTCGCCGCTCATCTCGCACGCGGCGGCGACGCTATGGTGCCGGAATTCGTCGACACGTGGCTTGCAGGACCGCTCTTCGCGCACCTGACCGCGGACCAGGCCGACCGGCCCTCGCGCCTCGAGAACTCCGCCGCCGGGCTGAGCGCCTCGCTGCGAACGGCCGGGACCGGCACGCAGTCTCCGTTGTGGGAGCGTCTCGCCGAGCTCGAGATGCCGGTGGTCGTCGTGGCCGGGGCTCTCGACGACAAGTTCAGGGCGGTCGCGATTGAGACAGTGGACGCGATCGGGGACAACGCGCGGCTGGTCCTCGTCGCCGATGCCGGCCACGCGGTTCCCTTCGAGCAGCCCGGTGCGTTCGTGGCGCTGGTGCGGGAGTTCTTCGGGGCCGGAGTCGTGCGGGAGTTCCTCGGGGCCGGCGACCAAGCGCGGTCGCGCGATCGAGGTCAAAGCACGATTCCCAGGGCGAGCAGCGCCCCGAACGCCAGTTGAAGGGTTCCGGTCCTGATCAGTGCCGTGACGAGGTCACGACCCTGCGCCCCCATCAGCACGCGGCGAAGAGGCGGCAGCGCCGGGATCACGGCCAGTAACGCCAGCAGCGCAGCCGGCCGCCAGAAGGCGACGACGATTGCAAACGCGAGCGCACCTACGACACAAAAGGCGTAGAACTTGCGTGTCGCCGGCTCCCCGAGACGCACCGCCAAGGTGTTCTTTCCCGAGCGCCGGTCGCTCCCAATGTCGCGGAGATTGTTGACCACCAGCAGGGCGGTCGCGAGGAGACCGACCGGCACGGCCGCGACAACGGCGAGGGCCGTGACGCGCCCAAGGCTGAGATAGGCCGTCCCGATGACCGCGACCAGGCCGAAGAAGACGAAGACGAAGACCTCGCCGAAGCCCGCGTACCCGTAGGGCCGGGGCCCACCGGTGTAGAACCAACCGGCGGCTACGCACCCGCCGCCGACGACGAGCAGCCATGGCGTCGTGGCGAGCGCGAGCACGAGACCGGCCACGCAGGCGATGCCGAATGCGCAGAAGGACGCCGCCCGTACCTCGCGGGGATGGGCGAGGCCGCTCGCAACGAGTCGAACCGGTCCGACCCGTTCGGAATCGGTGCCGCGAATGCCGTCGGAGTAGTCGTTCGCATAGTTCGTACCGATCTGGATGGCGAGGGCGACGATGAGCGCGTACAGCGACCGCCACCAGATCACCGAGCCGTCCGCCGACGCGACCGCCGTCCCGACGACGACCGGTACCACCGCAGCCGGGAGCGTGCGTGGCCGGGCGCCGGCCACCCAGTCGCGTGCGGTGGTCAAGGACCGGGCACGGTCGCGCTCAGGGGCGCCGCGGGAACCGTGAGTAATCGGGGCGGCGTTTCTCGACATACGCGTCACGTCCCTCCTGGCCTTCCTCGGTCATGTAGAAGAGCATCGTCGCGTCCCCGGCGAGCTGCTGGATCCCCGCCAGGCCGTCGTCGGCGGCGTTGAAGCTCGCCTTCAACATGCGAAGTGCGATCGGCGACAGCGCCAGCATCTCGCGGCACCACTGCAGCGTCTCCGCCTCCAACAGATCGAGCGGCACGACCGCGTTCACGAGCCCCCAGTCGAGAGCTTGAGCGGCGTCGTACTGCCGGCAGAGGAACCAGACCTCCTTGGCGCGTCTCAGACCGATCGTCCTCGCGAGGAGCCCTGCACCGTAGCCCCCGTCGAAGCTGCCGACTTTGGGGCCCGTCTGGCCAAAACGTGCGTTGTCGGCAGCGATCGTGAGGTCACATACGAGATGCAGCACCTGGCCGCCACCGATGGCGTAACCCGCGACCATCGCCACGACCGGCTTGGGCAGACGACGGATCTGTATCTGCAGATCGAGGACGTTCAGGCGGCCGATGCCGCGCTTCGCCACCTCGTCGTCGCCCAGATAGCCGTCGTCACCCCGTATCCGCTGGTCCCCTCCCGAGCAGAAGGCGTCAGGTCCCTCGCCTGTCAGGATGACGACACCAACCTCCGGGTTGTCGCGCGCGATGTCGAACGCGCGGGAGAGCTCGAAGAGCGTCTGGGGGCGGAAGGCATTTCGCACCTCCGGCCGGCAGATGGTGAGCTTCGCGATCCCCTCGGTCGTCTCGTAACGGATGTCCTCGAAATCGCCGTGTCTCGTCCAGGTCGTGACGGCCATTTGACGAAGGCTAATGCCGGCCGGCACGGCACCCCCGTACGCTTGGGGACGTGCGCCGGCTCGTGGCCCTCGCTATGCCCGGCGGGGCGGCGTTCGCCGACGCGCTCAGACGCTGCTGGGACGACGGCGACGCCGTGCTCCCACTAGACCTCCGGCTGGCCCGGCCTGCGAGACAGCAGGTCCTCGAAGCTCTTCGTCCCTCGATCGTCCTCGATGCTTCGGGCCGGTCGGCTGCACGACCCGATGGCGAGCCGGTCGAGGACGGCGACGCTCTGGTAGTCGCGACGAGCGGGACGACCGGCGAGCCGAAGGGCGTGATCCTCACGCATGCGGCCGTCGAGGCCTCGGCTCGGGCGACGAGCACTTATCTCGCCGTCGATCCGGCGCGGGACCGCTGGCTCGCGTGCCTGCCGCTCGCCCACGTCGGAGGACTCTCGGTTGTCACGAGGGCGCTGGTGACCGGGACGCCTGTGGAGATCCATCACCGTTTTGCCGAGGAGGACGTGAGGAGCGCCGCACGGGACCGGGGCGCGACGCTCGTTTCGCTCGTGCCAGTCTCCCTTGCCCGGCTCGGGTTGGAAGGTGCGACCCTGTTCCGGGCGATCGTCCTGGGCGGCCAGCAGCCGCCTGCCGGCCGGCCGTCGAATACCGTCGCCACCTACGGCATGACCGAGACGGGCTCGGGGGTCGTCTACGAAGGCGTCGCGCTCGAGGGCGTGGAGGTGAGGATCGAGGCGGGCGAGGTCTGGATCCGCTGCCCGATGCTGCTCCGCGCGTACCGGGACGGGACCGACCCGAAGACCCCCGACGGCTGGTTCGCGACGGGCGACGCCGGCGACCTCGACTCGACGGGCCGGCTCCGGGTTCACGGCAGGTTGGACGACGTCGTGATCTCGGGCGGCGAGAACATCTGGCCGGCGCAGGTCGAAGCGGTGCTCGGGCGCCATCGGTCGGTCCTCGACGTAGCGGTCGGCGGCCGCCCGGACGCACAGTGGGGTTCCCGCGTCGTCGCCTACGTCGTGCTGTCACCGGTCGTGCAAGGTACGGAGCCGGCCGCGATCCTCGGCGATCTGCGCGAGCTGGTGAAGGAACGCCTGTCCCCCTTCGCGGCGCCGCGCGAGCTCGTCGTCGTGGCGGAGCTCCCACGAACCGAGATCGGCAAGGTCCGCCGGGCCGAGCTCGCAAGCCTTGTCGGCCTTTCGGCCCGCATCGCCTGAGACCGGGCCGTACGCCGCTGGGGCTCGCTCGAAGACAGGCCTGGGGTTACTCGAAGACGAGGACTCCCCGGATGTTGCGCCCCTCTCGCATGTCCGTGTAGCCGTCGTTGATCCCCTCGAGCGGGTAGGTCCGCGTGATGACCTCGTCGAGCAGAAGCTGGCCACCCTTGTAGAGCGAGAGCAGCTTCGGGATGTCCGCGCGGGGGTTGGCGCCTCCGAAAAGAGCACCGCGGAGCTCCTTTTGGAAGAGCGTGAGCTCGGACAGGCTCAGCTTCACGTCCGACTGCGTGAAGGGCGCTAGGGCCGTCACGATCACGGCGCCTCCCTTGTGGACGAGGCTCATCGTCGGCGCGATGAGATCTCCACGAGCGACGTCGGTCGTGATGATCGCCGAATCGGCGAGCTGGCCCATCGTGAGGTCGTTCAGGAGTGCAAAGGCGGAGTAGACGTCCGGAGCCACGTGAGTGGCGCCGAAGGTCTTGGCCTGGTCGCGCTTCCACTCGAGGGGGTCAACGGCGACGATCCATTTCGCTCCCGCGATTCGAGCGCCCTGGATGGCGTTGACTCCGATGCCGCCGGCGCCCACGACCACGACGACGTCACCGGGCCCGACCCGCGCCACGTACACCGCCGAGCCCCACCCCGTCGTGACACCGCAACTGACGAGTGCGGCCTTGTCGAGCGGGAGCTCCGAGTCGATCTTGATCACGGAGGCCTCGTGCATCACCTGGTGCTCGGCGAAGGCCCCGATGAGCGAGAACGGTGAGAGCGGCACGCCATCGAGGCGCATGTACGCCTCACCGCCGCCGATCGGCGTTCCCCTCATCAGGTATGCGCCGAGGTCGCACAGGTTCTGATGCCCGGTCGCGCACCACCGGCACTTGCCGCAGCTCGGGATGAAGCTCATAACGACGTGGTCACCCGGTGCGACGCTCGTCACCCGTTCGCCGGCCTGCTCGACGACGCCCGCCCCTTCGTGGCCGCCCACGAGCGGCAGCTGAACCGGCAGATCACCGGTGACGGCGTGCTCGTCGGAGTGGCAGAGCCCGGCAGCCGCCATCCGTACCAGGACCTCGTCAGGACCCGGATCCCTGAGCTCGACCTCCTCGATCCGCCAGGGCGCATGCGTCTCGTGCAGGACAGCTGCATGGGTCTTCACGTCACTCCGATCACGAAACGAGCCTCGTTCCGACGGTAGCACCGGAGCATTTTCGGCCCGCCCCACCAGGCCGCCCGGCGCCAGAACAGTCCCGGGTCAGACCACTGATGTCACCGAGGCTGTGACCTGGTTGAAGCTGCGAGGCCACCGCTCGGGGTGACCATGGCGCCTCCGTCGACGACGAGAGTGTGGCCGGTGATCCAGCTCGCGGCGTCCGACGCGAGGAACAGCGCCGCGGTCGCGATGTCGTCGGGCTCTCCGAGTCGTCCGAGCGGCAGGCGGGCCGCGATCGCAGCTTCGGCGCCCTCCCACAGCGCTCGAGCCAGATGCGTCTTCACCAGGCCGGGAGCGATGGCGTTGACCCTCACCCCCGGACCGAGCTCGAAGGCGAGCTGGCGGGTGAGGTGGATCACGGCGGCCTTGGTGACGTTGTACCAACCGATGCCGGGTTCGACCGAGAATCCGCCGATCGACGCGATATTGATGACGCTGCCTCCGGCTTCGGCCATCGCCGCCCTCCACGCAAGCTGCGTCCAGACGAGGACGGCGTCCTGGTTGACCTGCACCGTCTTGGCGGCACGCGGCGCGTCGAGATCCATGAGACCACCGAAGTGCGGGCTGGTCCCGGCGTTGTTGACGAGAACGTCGAGGCCGCCGAGGCGCTCGAGGGTTGCTTGGACGCAGGCCGCGGCCGCGTCAGTGTCACCTACGTTGGCAGCGAACCATGAGACGTCCCCCTCGATCGATCCCGCTGCCTCGGCGAGCGCCTCGGCCTTGCGCGAGGAGATCATCACCCTCGCCCCAGCCTCTGCAAAACCGGCCGCGATCGCCTTGCCGATACCCCGCGATCCGCCCGTGACGAGCACCACTTTGCCTGTGAGACCCAGCTCCATGGTGAAAGACCATAGATTCCCGAGCGTGGAACCGACCCGATCTCTCCTCGCGGGCAGACGTTGGTGAATCTGCTCGGCACTCAGACAAGCCCGTACCTTCGCCAGCACGCCGGCGACCCCGTCGACTGGTACCCGTGGGGGGAGGAGGCGCTCGCGGCAGCGAAGGAGCTGGACAGGCCGCTGTTTCTCTCGATCGGGTACTCGTCGTGCCACTGGTGCCACGTGATGGGTCACGAGTCCTTCGCGGACCCCGCCATCGCAGAGGTGATGAACCGCAATTTCGTGAGCGTCAAGGTCGATCGGGAGGAGCGGCCGGACGTCGACTCGGTCTACATGGAAGCCGTTCAGGCGGCCACCGGTCGGGGCGGCTGGCCGATGAGCGTCTTCGCTACGCCGGAGGGGCTTCCGTTCCTCGCCGGCACGTACTTCCCCGATCGCCCCCGCCATGGCATGCCGTCGTTCCGCCAGGTGCTCGACGCCGTCGTCGAAGCCTGGGGCTCACGTCGCGACGAGCTCGCCGAACAGGCACGGGCGCTCTCGGACGCCGTCGCCAACCGCCTCGAGCCCCCTGCACAGCCGGTCGTCCCGGGGCGAGCCCGTCCGGCATCGGAGGAGCTGAACGACCAGGCCTCGGATCGGCTCGCGTCCATATTCGACCCTCGCGACGGCGGGTTCGGCTCTGCTCCGAAGTTCCCACAACCGCTGCTGCTCGATCTCCTGCTGCGGACTCATGTCCGTACGCGGGCAGTGGCTGGCCTCGAGATGGTCGAGCTCACGCTCGAGGCGATGGCCTCTGGCGGCATCTACGACCAACTCGGGGGCGGATTCGCGAGGTACTCGGTCGACGAGCACTGGGACGTTCCCCATTTCGAGAAGATGCTCTACGACCAGGCGCTGATCTCCAGGGCGTACCTGCACGCCTGGCAATTGAGCGGCGACCCGCGCTGGCTCCAGGTGGTCGACGAGACACTCTCGTACGTTCTGGGCGAGCTTCGCGACCCGGCGGGCGGGTTGTACTCGGCCGAGGATGCCGACTCCGACGGCGAGGAGGGCACTTACTACCTCTGGTCGCTCGAGGAGATGACCGCGGTCCTCGGCCCCGGCCTCGCCTCGGAGGCGGCGGAGTGGTACGGAGTCACCCCCGAGGGGAACTTCGAGGGCCGAACGGTGCTGCACCGCGCTCGGCGCGGAGACCTTCTGCGGCCACCGTCGATCGAGACGGCGAGGTTGAAGCTCCTCGCCGCACGCGCCCACCGCACACGACCGGGCCTCGACGACAAGGTCATCACCGAATGGAACGCGATGATGTGCTCGACGCTGGTCCAGGCCGCCGCCGCCACGGGCAGGAGCGAGTGGTCCGACGCCGCCGAGCAGACGGTGCGGTTCGTGCTCGAGCATCTCCGCCGCGACGACGGCAGGGTGCTGCGATCCTGGTGCAGGGGGCAGGCGGACCTCCCCGGCTACGCGGCCGACTACGCGTGGCTGGTCGACTGTTGCACTCGTCTCGGCGAGCTCACGGGCGATCCCCTCTGGCTGGCAGAAGCCGTGACGATCGCCCGCCAACTCTTGTCGCTCTTCGCAGACGACGAGCGGGGCGGCCTGTACACAACCGGAGACGATGCGGCGCCGCTCGTGGTGAGACCTCGTGACCTCTACGACGGGGTGACGCCGGCGGCGGGCTCGGTTGCGGCGGTAGCCCTGGCGCGCCTTGGAGCTCTGGTCGGCGACGACTCGCTGGCGGAAGCTGCGGCGCGGATCGTGGAGGCCGTCCGCGGGGCGCTCGCGGCTGCTCCGTCCGCGTTCCCCGAGTTGCTGCTCGCCGCGTCCTTGCTCGAGGACGGGCCGGTCGAGATCGTCGTCACCGGCGACCGGCCCGACCTGCTGCGCGCCGCGCGAGTGCGTTTCTCGCCCGGAGTCGTGCTGGTCTGGCGCTCACCCGAGTCCAAAACGACCGTCTCCAGCGGGGCGGCTCCCGAGCTCCAAGGCTCACTGCTCGAGGGCCGGGAGGACGGCTTCGGGTACGTCTGCCATCGCGGGACCTGCCTCGCCCCGGTCGACAACGTCGAGGACCTGTTGGCCGCCCTCGACGGCGCCGAGCGACGACGGTGAGCCGGCGGGGCGTGAGGCTCCCGCCGCGCCGGCGACGGGGGACGGGCGCGATTCGGCCAGATCAGCCCGGCGACCTGCTCCGATGCGTGTTGCTCGCGGGAGGCCCGGAGTGGGTGGTGGTCGACAGCGCCACGGGTGCACTGGTTCGCAGCCGAGCCTCCGGTTGGCCCGTCTTCGGCCAGGACACCGCGACCGGCGACCGTTCGTCCTCGGGCGACAGCGTGCGGCCACAGCGCGACAACGCCCGCGCGCTCGAGGTTGTCGACATCGAGCTCGCGAACGACGACGAACCGCCCGACCCTGCACGGCCGGAAGCCGTCATGATCCGGCACCCCCCTGTGAGAGTGGGCACCCCCCGCCGGCGGCCCGTGCGCCGTTTGCTTGCGGATCTGCTCCCGGTCGACTCCAAACGACCGCTTCTCGGTTCCCTCGGCCCCTCGATCTCCTACGAGGATCTTGACGGCTCGCGCCCATCGGTCGCGGTCGTCGCTCCCGACAGAGCGCCGATCTTCACCTATGGCGAGCAGGGAACGTGGTGCCAGTTCAGTTTCGGCGGCCGCAGGCACCACCTGCCCGTGGTCGACCTGCGCCTTGTCGAAGCCGAAACGAGAGCCCGCGGCGGGGCACTCGAAGGCGCCACAGTCGCCTCGGCGATCGGGGGCTCGCCCAGGTACCTCGTCGTGGGCCTCGGTGCTCCCCGCCGAGGTCAAGCGCCCAAGCTTGTGCTCGCAGTCCTGCCGCGACCCTGACGAAGCCTCTCAGGCTAGGGTGACCTCAGGCGGCTGCGGCCAGCAGCCCCGAAGCTACCTCCGGCCGTCGGAGCCAGCGGCAGGTCTCGTGGTAGGCGACCTCGGCTACCTGTTCGAGCCCGCGCCCACGCATCAAGTTGACGCCATGAACCCGGATCGACTCGGGACCCGGCGCGAGCACGACGACCCGAAGCCCGTCCCGACGGGCGCTGGCCACCTCCCCCGCCAGCTGTCGCGTGATGAGGTGGCGTGCCGTGCGTCTTGCCAGCGACGGCGGCTGCTCGGGGTCGTACGCGAGCGGTGCGACGCAGATCGCCACGTCACAGCCTGCGGCGAGGGCAAGGTCCAGGTTCGTGAGTGACCACACGCCGCCGTCGACGAGGACGGTGTCGCCTACGTGCACCGGCGCGTAGACACCCGGGATCGCGCACGAGGCGCGCACGGCGTCGGGCAGAGCCAGGTAGGGAGCAGGACGTGCGCTCAGGACGACCCTTCGGCGCTTCACGAGGTCGTAGGCCGTCAGCCACAGCCCGGCGTCCGGCCAGTGGCGAGGAAGCTCACGATCCAGGATCGAAAGCCCCTCTCCGATCGTGACGAGCCCTGCGGGGAAGGCTCGCCGGAGCAGACCGGCCGGAGGCACCGAAAGCACCGACGGCACACGCACCAAGGTCCGGGCGAGGATGTAAGCCGACCCGACCGCGTGACGCGCTACCCGAACCGGGTCGCTAGCGACTGGGCTCGGCGCCGCCTCCTTTAAGTCGCCCGCCCGCCCCATGAGGCGCTCGGTCGTCCATCCCGTCCGTAGGTAGGCGCCGAGGGCGCTCCCGGCGGAGGTGCCTATGACGACCTCGGCATCCGCGTGCGTAAACCCGGCTTCGCGCTCGAGCGCGCAGAGGACGCCGACATGGTGGGCAGTTCCTACGAGCCCTCCGGCTCCGAGCACGAGCGCGACTTTCATGGCCGACAAGTATTGCCCGTCCACCTGCCATATGAGTGGACCGGCCCCGACCGAAGGCCCAGGTCCGACCAGAAGACGAGGAGGCGGACGACCTCAGTGAGGCAGGGCGCTCGCCGCGAGCGCCTCGGCCATGGCCCAGCCGAAGGCCACAAGACTGTCGCGACGCTCGGTGTCGACAGCGCTGAACAGGTCGGTAAGAGCGTCGAGTTCGCGCGACGGCTTCTGAGGGTCGTAATCGAGGAGGCCGGCCGCGTCGCCGTCGCCTCTGAGGACGAAAGTTCGGTCGTCGAGCTGGCCGTCCGCACCGAAACGCTTGGCGAGCCGGCGGCCCCAGGCGCGCTCCTCGCCCGTCGCTCGGTGGTCGGTGCGCGGCACGACGTCCTCGAGACCTGCAAAGGCGCGATAACCGGAGGGCTGGGCGAGCCTCGTCCCGACGAGGACGTCCTCGTCGGGAAACGCGAGCACGGCGCGACGGTAGAGGTCGTGCATCGCGCCGTTGAGTGCCGCAGTCGCGCTGCGGCCCCGGCTGAAGGCCGCAACCCCGATCAGCAGGCTCGGCGTGCCGCCGATCCGCTCGAGAGTCGCGAGCGCGTAGCCGCGCAGCTTCCCCTGCTCGCGTACCTGCGTGACGAGCACCCACTCCTCGCGCTGCTTGGACAAGAAGCCCACTTCCCAGCCGATTCTCTCCCCTGCGAAGAGATCGGCCATCTCAGCGAGCTCCGCGTCCGTCAGCGCCGTGCAATCCTTAGTGGCGACCTCGATCTCGATGGCCATTACCGTCTTTTGCTCCTGTGCGTCGCTCTCACCCCTGCCGCCTGGGCCTGCCTGAGACGCGGCTTGTGACCCCGCCCAGATGGGCCGCTCGTGGCGACTCCGACTCCGAGCTCCCGACGTGCGCGGCCTGCGCGCGCCTCTCGAGCTCGGACTACCAACAGTCTACGGGATCGGACCGATGACCTGCCAGGTGGCCCCCGAGCGCCCCCTCAGCGTGCGATCGCGGACGTGCCGAGGAGCTCCTTCAGCGCACCGACGAGGCCCCCCCGGGGGTCGACGTTGAACTGAGGAGGCAGCCTCAGCACCGTCTCACCGACGCGAAGGTGAACGGCGCAGCTGCCGGGATGCTCGCTCACCAGATCCCGGATCTGGCGGACGAGCGTGTCGGTCAGCGCGTGCAACGGCAGCACGACCTCGACGGGAGGATCGGTGCCGGGGGCGGTGAGCGCCAAGCGCCGGAGGTCCCGACAGATGAGCTTCGGCTGGTCCTCGCGCAGATCGAGCCTGCCTCGCACGGCCACGATCGCATCCTGCTCGAGCAGGCCCCCGTACTCGAGCATCGTCTTCGGAAAGACCATTACCTCGATCGCGGCTTGGAGATCCTCGAGCACGAACGTCGCCATGAGCTCGCCGCGACGGGTGTAGCGACGCGCGAGGGCCGTCACGACGCCTCCCGTCGTCACGGGGGTCATGTCGGCGCCGCTCGCCGGGCCGATGACGCCGACGATGACGCCGGCCCCTTCCGGGGCGGCGACCGAGTCGAGCAGATCACGGATCGTTAGGTCCGTGACACTGCGCAGCGCCTGCTCGAGCCCCATCAGGGGATGGTCGCTGACGTACAGGCCGAGCATCTCCTTCTCGAAGGCGAGACGCTCGGCCTTGTCGAACTCGAGGTCCGGGATCGGCACCCAGGTGCCGTCGTAGCTCGCCGGCGAGCCACCGCCGGCCGTCGCGTTCTCCGCCTCGTCGTCGAGGACCGAGAAAAGGGTCGCGATCCCCTGCTCGGACTCGCGTCGCCTGACGAGCGCCCGCTCGATGATCCCTTCGAAAGCCAGGCAGAGCCCCTTTCGTGGGTGGCCGAGCGAGTCGAACGCCCCCGCTTTGACGAGCGACTCGACGGCCCGCTTGTTGAGCGCGCTCGGGTCGACCCGTCGGCAGAAGTCGTAGAAGTCGGCGAAAGGGCCGCCGCGCTCGCGTGCGGCGACGATGTGCTCGACGATGGCTTCGCCGACGTTGCGGACCGCGGAAAGGCCGAAGACGATCACGTCAGGGCGGCTACCGCCAGCCTCCGACGTTCCGGCGCGACGTTGGTCGGGGTGCCCGCCAGCCTCCGACGTTCCGGCGCGACGTTGGGCGGGGTCGGGGTGCCCGCCGCGAATCGTCGTGAAATTCGACGACGAGGCGTTCACGTCCGGCACGCGGACCTCGATGCCGCGGGTGCGGCACTCGGCGAGGTAGACGGCGGTCCTGTCCTTGTCGCCCTTCACCGAGGAAAGCAGCGCTGCCAGGTACTCGACCGCGTAGTTCGCCTTCAACCAGGCAGTCTGATAGGCGACGAGGCCGTAGCCGTACGCATGAGACTTGTTGAAGGCGTAGTCGGCAAAGGGCTCGATGATGTCGAACAGCTGCTTGCCGAGCACCTCGTCGTAACCCTGCTGGACGCAGCCCGCGATGAACTTCTTCCGCTCCGCCGCGATGAGCTCGCGGTTCTTCTTGCCGCATGCCTTGCGGAGATTGTCGGCTTCCTCGAGCGAATAGCCGGAGAAGCGCTGCGCGACGCGCATCACCGACTCCTGGTAGAGCATGAGGCCGTAGGTGTCCCCGAGGATCGCTTCGACGTCGGGGTGCAGGTACGTGACGGCCTTCCTGCCGTTCTTCAGGTCCGGGTAGTCGCGGTGCATGTTGGCCGCCATCGGCCCCGGCCGGTACAGCGCTACGAGCGCCGCCACGTCGTCGAAGCTCGTCGGCGCCAGCGAGCGCAGAGTCGAGCGCATCGCTGCGCCCTCGAGCTGGAAGACGCCGATCGAGTCGCCCTTTCGCAGCATCTCGAAGGTCGCCTCGTCGTCGAGCGGCACGCCGTCGATGTCGGGGCGGGAGCCGGTCGCCTGCTCGATCAGATCGAGGGCCATCTCGATGACAGACAGGTTGCGCAGTCCGAGAAAGTCCATCTTCAAAAGGCCAAGGTCCTCGACGGCGTGCATCTCGTACTGCGTGACGATCGGGGCGTCGCCCGGTTCGGTACCGGGCTCGGGCTTACGCTGAACGGGGAGGTACTCGGTGAGCGGCTCGTGCGTGATGACGACGGCCGCGGCGTGGATGCCGTCCTGGCGCCTTAGGCCCTCGAGGCCTTTTGCGACGTCGATCACCAGCCTTGCGTCCGGATCCTTCTCGTACATCTCGCGAAGGTCGGCTGCGGCCATGTAGCCGTCCTCGTGACCCTCGACGCGCTCGAGGCAGGCGCTCAATGGAGTGTCCCGGCCCATGACGAGCGGGGGCATCGCCTTCGCGATCCGGTCGCCGAGCGCATAGGGAAAGCCGAGGACCCGGGCACCGTCGCGAACCGCCGCCCGCGCCTTGATCGTCGAGAAGGTGACGATTTGAGCGACGTGATCTGCTCCGTAGCGCTCAGCCACGTACCGGATCATCTCGCCCCTGCGGCGCTCGTCGAAGTCCATGTCGATGTCGGGCATCTGCTTGCGGCCAGGGTTCAAGAAACGCTCGAAAAGCAGGTCGTAGCGGATCGGGTCCAGATCCACTATGCGCAGGCAGTAGGCGACGCAACAGCCCGCCGCCGAGCCGCGACCGGGACCGACCCGGATCCCGGATTCGCGCGCGTAGCGGATGATGTCCCAGACCACCAGGAAGTAGGCCGAGAAACCCATCTGGGAGATCAGTCGCAGCTCGAAATCGAGCCGCTCCGCCACCTCAGGTGGGACCTCCTCGCCGTAACGCAGGCGAGCACCCTCGTACGTCAGATGGGCGAGGTAGCCGGCGGCCGACTGCTCGTAGGTGTCCGCTCGGAAGTTCTCCGGGATCGGGAACTGGGGAAGCGCCGGCTTGCCGAGCTCGAGGACGACGTTCGCCCTTTCGGCGACCCAGAGCGTGTTGTCGCACGCCTCGGGCACGTCGCGAAAGAGGTGGCGCATCTCGTGCGCGGTCTTCAGGTAGTGCTCTTGACCCTCGAACTTGAAGCGCTTGGGGTCGTGGATCGTGGCGCCCGTCTGCACGCACAGCAGAGCGTCGTGGGCGACGGCGTCTTCCCGCCTGCAGTAATGGCTGTCGTTCGTCGCCACGAGGGGGGCGCCGATCGACCGGGCAATCTGGGCGAGGCCAGGGTTGGTCCGCCGCTGTGCGTCGAGGCCGTGGTCCTGCAGCTCGACGAAGAGGTGCTCCTTTCCGAAGATGTCCTGAAGGCGGGCCGCGAGGGCTCGAGCACCCTCGAAGTCCTCCGACAGCAGGGCTTGGAGGACGACGCCTCCCAGACACCCCGTGGTCGCGATGAGACCGTTGTGATGACGTTCGAGCAGCTCCCAATCCACCCGAGGCTTGTAGTAGTAGCCCTCGAGAAACGCCGCAGACGACAGCTTGACGAGGTTCCGATAGCCGGCGGTGGTCTCGGCGAGAAGGGTCAGGTGGTAGTAGAGCTTCTCCCCGCGATCGCCCTCACCGCCAGTGTCGTCGATGCGGCCCCTCCGAACGGGGCGGTCGTAGCGGGACTGCGCCGCCATGTAGGCCTCGGTGCCGATGATGGGCGTGATGCCACGATCGCGGCACTCCTTGTAGAAGTCGAGGACGCCGTACATGTTGCCGTGATCGGTGATGGCCAGGGCGGGCTGGCCGTCCGCAACCGCCGCGGCCACCACTTCGCCGATACGCGCGGCCCCGTCCAGCATCGAATATTCGGTGTGGGTGTGCAGGTGGACGAAGGACGGGTCGCCGCCTTCAGTGCTCATGGACGCGTCGGCCAACCCTTACCCACCCTCTGTCCACAGACTGGATCCACAGCCTGTGGACGAACTACACACCTGTCATTTGCCCTAGCGAACGATAGCGCGCCGGGTGCGTGTTCGAGGGGGGAGAAGCTCAGGCGGTTGTAAGACGGCGCAGATCCTCGAGCGACAGCTCTACGGTGCGCTCGCCTTCGCACTGCCCGCAGCCGTCGACGTGCCTCCACGAGCGGATCCTGCGGGTACCAGAGCTGTTCAGCACGACCACGAACGCCTCGGACCCTTCGGCGAGCTCCAGGCGCTCGTAGGAGCGCCAATCGGTTGCCGCGATGGCAGGATCGACGTCGAGTCCCTTGAGAACTCTACGGAATCGGCGCGCGACCACGTCGAAGACCCATGTGCTGTGACACGAGTCGAGCACGAGGAGACCCCCGTCGACTGAATGATCGAGACGATCGAGGCCTTCCAAGTCGACGGCGAGCGACAGCACTCCGCCGCCGAGGCCGCCCGATGTGTGATCACTCAGGTCAGGATTCTCGTTCATGACATGATCATGCCCGCTCGGCCGAACCTTCCGGACGCGGTTAGGTTTCGATCACGTGACGATCGAACCCACCAGCCCCAAATCGGAAAATTGAGGGCTCGCCGGCGCGGCTTTGAGCGGTCACCGGCCGGCTCCAGGAAAATTGAATTGCCACTTTGCGTGAGTTGCGCGACGCTGTAGGCATGGACCGTGCCGACCTTGATGCATTGCTCCGCCGCCTGTCCGCCGCGGAAGGCTCCGATCTCCACCTCAAAGTCGGGTCGCCACCGCGCATGCGGATCAACGGCGAGCTGACCCGGATCACCGATGTCCCGGCGATCAAGCCGGAAGACATGGCCGTGATCGCCAAGGAAATCATGCAGGATCGGACGTGGAAGCGTTTCGAGGACACCAACGAGGGTGACTTCGCATACTCCATACCGAACCTCGGGCGCTTCCGGGTCAACGCCTACCGGCAACGAAGCACCATCGGGATGGTCTTCCGGCTCGTCAGGTCTCACGCCCGGTCCTTCGGAGAGCTGAACCTGCCGGAAGCCGTCCGGCGCCTGGCCGACGAGTCGCGCGGTCTCGTCCTTGTGACCGGACCGACCGGTTGCGGCAAGACGACCACGCTGGCCGCCATGGTCGACCACATCAACCGAACACGCGAGTGCCACATCGTCACGATCGAGGACCCGATCGAGGTCCTGCACCACGACGAGCTCTCCGCTGTCAGCCAGCGCGAGGTCGGCTTCGACACCTCGAGCTTCATCGTCGCGCTGCGCTCGGCGCTTCGGGAGGACCCGGACGTGATCCTCGTCGGCGAGATGCGCGACATGGAGACCGTCGAGACGGCCCTGAGCGCCGCCGAGACCGGGCACCTCGTCTTCGCCACGCTTCACACCATCGACTGCGTCGAGACCATCAACCGCATCGTCGACTTCTTCCCGGCCGCCCAGCAGCGCCAGGCGCGCCTCAGCGTCGCCGGAGCGCTGAAGGGCACGATCTGCCAGCGGCTCGTGCCCACGGCCGACGGCTCGGGACGGGTGCCCGCGCTCGAGATCATGATCACGAACGGACGGATCCAGCAGTGCATCACCGAGCCCGGCCAGGGCGGCGACATCACCACGATCATCCGCGAAGGCGAGTACTACGGCATGCAGACCTTCGACCAGGCGCTCGTTTCGCTGCTCGAGCAGGGCACGATCGACCTGCGCGCCGCGACGCAAGCGGCCTCGAACCCCCACGACCTACGCGTCGCACTCCAACAGCGCGGCCTCGTCGGTTCTGCCGTCCGGTAGCTGCCCGCACCTAAGGGACGTTCCGGCCCGCGCGAGGAACCGGCAGCCCTCATGACGTCCAGCTTGGCGCGAGACCCTGGAGGTCTAGGTGCTCGCCCAGGCCCGGACGATCGGGCCCCCGAAGAGAACGACGATCATTGTCCCGGCTGCGAGAAACGGGCCGAAGGCGATCTGCGTACGCCGCTGCACCTTGCGCATCGCGAGCAGCACGGCCGCCGGCACGCCCGCCAGCACGAAGCTGAATACGAAGCCGGCGATCGCCTCGCGATAGCCGATCCAGCCGAGAAACCCGCCGCAAAGGCCCGCAAGCCGCACGTCACCGAAGCCGATTCCCTTCGGCACGGCGAACCAGAGCGTGAAGAACGCCGCGAATGCCACGGCGCCGCAAACGAGCGCGGTCAACAACGCCGGCCAGCGGTGCGAGCCTGCAGAGGCGAGAACGAGAAGGGGAGCCCCGAGCCCGGCGGTTGCGTACACCAGCGGCGTCGGGATGCGCATATGTTCGAAGTCGATCGCCGACATCGCGATCAGGAACGCCGCCAGCAGGCAATACGCAGGCAAGGCCCAGGCCGAGGACAACCGCCACGCGAGAAGCACGAACAAGGCCGCGGTGCCGAGCTCGAGCAGAGCATCACGCGCCGGGATGCGCGCGCCGCAGGCGCGGCATCGACCCCGGAGCACCAGATACGAGACGACGGGGATGTTGTCATAGCCCCGGACCGGAGCCGAACAGGCGACGCAGTGCGATGGAGGCGACACGACCGACTCCTGGCGCGGAAGCCGGTCGGCGACCACGCCGACGAACGAGCCGACGGCCAGGCCCACCACGCCCGCCACAGCCTCTATAGCTGCGGACATCTGGTCCCGACGGTCTCCCCCTCGGCGCGGGCTCGCGCAGGTGGCGGCACGGCGGTCAGATGCATGGCGCTCCTCCTGCCCCGCTTGTCCTGGGGCGATGCCTCGCGTACCCTATCGAAGGTAGTACGAACCCGATCCAAAGCGGTACGAACGCCCAGCGCCCAATCCGAGGCGGTGTGTCGCGGGTCTGCTGACCGTTGCGCCGGGAGGTAAGAACGCGAATGCCGGTCGGACGTCAAAAGGAACGGATAAAGAAAAGTACCGCGCGCACCCGATGTAATTGAGGGATGAGCACGACCGAGCAGACAACGCCGACCGCCGCACGACGGCAGGTTCCCTCCAAGGCGGAGGTCTCCGAGGCGCGTGCCCTATCCAAGGAGGTCGGCCTCGAGTACGTCGACCTCGACCGGTACCCCCTCAACGCTGCGGCTGCGTCGTTGTTGCCCGAGCAAGCCTCCCGGCGTCATCACGCCCTCGCCGTCGGCTGGAAGTACGGCACTCCCGTCGTGGCCGTGGCGCGACCCGACAACGTCATGGCCATGGACGACGTCCGAACGATCATCGGCAGGGACATCCACGCCGTCGTCGCATGCGAGTCGCAGATCGACGCCTACATCGATCGCATGTACGTCAGGGCCGAAGCCCCCGCCACCGCTCGCATTCCTGATCCTCCTACGCTGGCCGAAGCTGCGATGCGGGGTCCCTCCGCTCCTCCAGCTGCGCCGGCCGCGAGTCCTGCATCCGCCGAAGCGCCGGCGCCCAAGGTGGTCACGGCACCAGCCGCGCCTCCGCCGCCCGCGGAAGACGACCCGTTGCCCCCCGACGCCGAGGCGATGGAACTGTTGACTCCTTTGGGATCAACCGCCGAGACCTCGACTTCGCCTTCACCGCTGGACGAGATCCTCGGGGAAGGCGAGGGGGCCAAGACCGCCGGCAAAGGCCGTCGTAAGGCGGGTGAGGAGGCCGAGGAAGGGCGCAACGGACAGGGTCCGCCCGCATCCGCGACTGGAAAGCACGCGCGGGAAGCCGTGATGGCGGACGGCACCGGCGACACGGACCCCGCGGAGGCCGAAGCGGTCGAAGCGCTGCTCTCTGTGGCTCAGTTCATCGGCACGTCCGACCTGGCCAAGGAGGACACCTCACCCGTCGGGTACGTCGAGCTCGAGGAGCGTGCAGCGCCCGGGCTGGCCGAATGGCTGGTGGGCTCAGGCAAGGTCACCCACGAGGAGATGGAAGCCGCGCTGCGGGAGCAGACCGCTACCGGAAGGACGCTCGGCGAGATCCTGAGCGAGCTCGGGCTCGTCTCCGAGGAGGACCTCATCCGGGCCACGGCCGCTCAGACGGGGATGGAGTTCGTCGACCTCAACGAGTGGCCACTCGACCCCGAGGCGACCAAGCTGATCCCCGAGTCGCTTGCCCGTCGTCACAGGGTGCTCGCGATCGGATACAGGGGCGACACACCGGTCATCGGAATGGTCAACCCTTCGGACGTCTTCGCGGTCGACGACCTCCGCACGCTGCTCGGGAGCGACCTGCACATCGTCGTCTGCAGCCCCGGGCAGATTCAGGAATACCTCTCGCGCGTCTACCGCCACGACCGGGAGACGACACTCGCCGCCCAGACGGCGGCATCGCAGACCTCGGCGGGCGACGAGACCAAGATCACCGAGCTCACCGACCTCCATGCAGTGGTCGACGACGCGCCGATCGTCAAGTACGTCAACTTGATCCTTCGCCAGGCGCTCCAAGAGCGCGCCTCGGACATCCACATCGAGCCGAGCGCCGACGACCTGCGCATCCGGTTCCGGATCGACGGTGTTCTCCACGAGGTCACCCGATCTCCAAAGGCGATTCAAGGTGGAGTGACGACGCGCCTGAAGGTCATGGCCAGCCTCGACATCGCGGAGCATCGCGTTCCTCAAGACGGCCGTATCACCCTCAGCGCGGGCCGGCGCGAGATCGACCTCCGCGTGGCAACCCTGCCGACGGTGCACGGCGAGAAGATCGTCCTTCGCGTGCTCGACAAGTCGAGCGCCTCGCTCAACCTGCCAGAGCTGGGCTTCCTGCCGTCTGTCGAGAAGCGTTACGAGGTTGCATATCGCAAGGCGTACGGGACCATTCTCGTCACGGGCCCTACCGGGTCAGGCAAGTCCACGACGCTGTACGCAACTTTGAACGCGCTGAACTCGCCCGAGCGCAACCTCATCACGGTTGAGGACCCGGTCGAGTACCAGCTCCGGGGCGTCAACCAGGTGCAGGTCAACCCGAAGGCGGGCCTCCACTTCGCGAACGCCTTGCGCTCCATTCTTCGCTCGGACCCAGACATCGTCCTTGTCGGCGAGATCCGCGACCGCGAGACCGCCGTCATCGCGATCGAGGCCGCGCTCACGGGCCACCTCGTGCTGTCCAGCCTCCACACCAACGACGCCGCCGGAACGCCCATGAGGCTCGTGGAGATGGGGGTGGAGGAGTTCCTCGTGGGCTCCGCCCTCGACTGCGTCCTCGCTCAGCGCCTGACCCGCCAGATCTGCGAGAACTGCGCCGAGGAGTACTCGCCGACCGTCGAGGACCTCGAGCTGATCGGCTTCACCGAGGAGGACGAACCGCCGAACGGGAAGGTGCGCTTCCGGAGGGCCGTCGGCTGCCAGGCCTGCAGCCGCACCGGCTACCGCGGCCGAATCGCGCTCCAGGAGATCCTGCTCGTTGACGAAGAGATCGAACGTGCGGTGATCGCCCACAGCTCGAACGACGACATACAACGCCTAGCACTCGCACAGGGGATGGTTCCATTGCGTCACGACGGACTGCGCAAGGCGGCGCTCGGGATCACGAGCGTCGAAGAAGTACTTCGGGTGGTCCTGTGACCGCCGCTCGCCGATCTCCGACCGACTGGTCGAGGCGGCTCGCAGAGGCCCTCGTCGGCTCCGGGCGAATTCCCGGCGACACCGCAGTCGCGGTGCTGTCGGAAGCTGCCTCGAGCGGCCGGCCCGTCGCCGCGATACTGGCCGACCGGGGCCTGGTCGAGCCGGCGTCCTCGCTCGCCGAGCTGTCTCGGATCTCGGGAATTCCGTCGGTCGACATCTCCGAGACGCGGCCGATGGGCGAGGCGTTCCGCCTTGTGCCGGAGCTTCTGGCTCGGGAACTCACCGCGATCGGGTACAAGCTCGAAGGAGAGCGCATCACGCTCGCGTGCGCCGAGCCGATCGACGTCGGCCAGCAACGCGAGATCTCGGCGTTTCTCGAGATCGAGGTGGCCGCGTGCGTCCTGGCCGACCCGGTCGCCATCGAGCATCTCATGAACGCCATCTACCCGCGTCTGTCGTCCGAAACCGAGCCCGCAACTACTGGGCCCGCGGCGGCCGAGGTCGGTGCGACGAACATGGCGAGCTCGGCGATGAGCGCTCCGGCGCAGTTTGCCGAGCCGGTCATGGCCACAGCCCAGCTCTCATACGACATATCCTCGAACGGTTCGCCCGAGGCCGGCTACGACTCTGACGACTGGCAGGCCGACTACGGGGTCGACATCAAGCGTATGGGTTTGCCGGCGGCTTCAGGTGGCATGCCGGATCTCGAGACGTTCACGCCGACGCAGAACGCTGACGGCACCCTGGACATCGACGAGCTGCTCACCTACGCGGTCCGCAGCGGAGCGTCGGACCTTCACTTGGCCAATCAGCTGCCGCCGGCGATCAGGATCGACGGGTCGCTGCGGCCGATCGAGGGCCTCGGACGCGTCGACAACGAGCAAATCCGCGAGATGGTCTTCCGGATCCTCACCCAGAGCCTACGTGAGCGTTTCGAAGCGGACAAGGAGCTCGACACCGCCCACACGATCATGGGCGTCGGCAGGTTCCGGGTCAACGTCTTCCAGCAGCGAGGCTCGATCGGCACGGTCATGCGGGCGATCCCCCACGAGATCCCGCCGTTCGACACCCTCGGTCTGCCCGACATCATTCCCTCGCTAGCGGAGCTGCGCCGCGGGCTCGTCCTCGTGACCGGACCGACGGGGTCGGGCAAGTCGACAACGCTCGCGTCGCTCGTCAACATCATCAACCAGTCGAAGCCGCTCCACATCATGACCATCGAGGACCCGATCGAATTCCTACACACCCACAATCGGTCGATCGTCAACCAGCGCGAAGTGGGCTCCGACACGAAGTCGTTCTCCGAGGCCCTCCGACACGTGCTGCGCCAGGACCCAGACGTGATCCTCGTGGGCGAGATGCGCGACACCGAGACGATCGCCACCGCGCTGACCGCGGCAGAGACCGGGCACCTCGTGTTCGCGACCTTGCACACCCAGGACGCTCCCCAGACGATCGACCGGATCATCGACGTCTTCCCGAGCGCCCAACAGGACCAGATCCGCATTCAGCTCGCCGGATCCCTGGAGGCGGTCATCACCCAACAGCTGGTGCTGAGCGCCAGTGGCTACGGTCGCACGCCAGTCGCCGAGGTCATGCTCTGCAATCCCGCCATCCGCAACCTGATCCGGAGCGCCAAGACCCACCAGATCTACTCGCTCATCCAGACAGGTGCCGCGACGGGAATGCAGACCATGGACCAGGGCCTCTCGAGAGCGGTCCAGGCCGGCACCATCACCGAGGCGATGGCCTTCGACCGCTGCCACGACCCGAACGAGCTCCGCGACTACCTGAGGGCGCGATGACTCCCGTCGCCTCTCGCTTGGAGGACTGACCGATGCCAACGACCACCTTCGACTACAAGGTCCGCGACGCCGACGGCAAGTTGGTCAAGGGCCAGCTCGAGGCGGACAGCGTCCCGATCGTCGCTGCCCGCCTCCGGGATATGGGCTATGCGCCCGTCGAGATCAAGCCCGTCACGATCAGCCTGAAGCGCGAGATCAACATCCCTGGGGTCACCGACCGCGTGGCTCTCAAGGATGTCGCGCTCATGAGCCGCCAGCTCGCGACGATGGTCTCGGCGGGCCTTACCCTCGTGCGGGCGCTGAGCGTGCTCGCGGACCAGATCGAGTCCAAGCCGCTTCGCGAAGCGATGCTGCAGGTGCGCCAGGACGTCGAGGAAGGGTCGTCTCTCTCGACCTCACTCGAGAAGCTCCCCAAAGTGTTCCCTCCCCTCTACATCGCGATGGTCCGGGCCGGGGAGGTCGGCGGTCAGCTGGACTCCGTGCTCCTCAAGCTGTCCACCACGCTCGAAAAGCAGGTCGAGCTCCGCCAGAAGGTGCGTTCGGCCATGGCATATCCGGCCATCGTCCTGTGTGCCGTCATCCTCATCGTCACCGCGATGATGATCTTCATCGTGCCTATCTTCAAGCATCTGTTCTCGACGCTAAACGGGTCCCTTCCCGTTCCAACCCAGATCGTCATCGCGATCTCCAACGTGGTGGCCAGCGTCTGGCTGCTCGCCGTTATCGGGGCCATCATCGCGATCGTGATCCTGATGCGCCGGTGGATCGCGACACCGAGCGGCAGGGAGAAGTGGGACACGTTCAAGCTCCGGCCGCCGATCTTCGGGCCTTTGACGCACAAGGTCGCTCTCGCCCGGTTCTCCACGACGTTCTCGTCGCTGCTGTCGGCCGGGGTACCGGTCATCGAAGCGCTCGACATCGTTGCCGCGAACTCGGGCAACCAGATCGTCGCCAACGCCCTCATCGGCGCCGAGGCGGGCGTCCGTGAGGGAAAGAGCCTCTCCGCGACGCTCTCGCAGTATCCCGGTCATGCCGACCATGGTGACTCAGATGATCGAGACCGGTGAGGAGTCGGGTGCGCTCGACGAGATGCTCGACAAGGTCGCGACCTTCTACGACAACGAGGTGAACGCCACCGTCGACAGCCTGACCTCGATCCTCGAGCCCTTGATCATCTTGTTCATGGGTGCGGTCATAGGCGCCATCGTCATCAGCCTGTACCTTCCGATGTTCGACTACGTCAAGCTGGTGCAGAAGATCCAATAGCTACCGTTTGACGATCGCAGTCCTCTGGCAGGACACGAGGTGATCGCAGTCCTCGCTCGGTGGGGCCGTCCAAGCTCAAGAAGTGTCCTGTCCGAGCCGATATACAAGATCTTGAGCATGGGCGAATCCCAGTTCCTAGGAAGGCCAACCGGTAGCATGTTTGCTGAAGCTTGCAACACTTTGCGGTCATTCCCACC
This sequence comes from uncultured Acidimicrobiaceae bacterium, assembly GCA_963703655.1. Lineage (GTDB taxonomy): Bacteria > Actinomycetota > Acidimicrobiia > Acidimicrobiales > Bog-793 > CAVPFA01. The sequence goes on from CAVPFA010000005.1 coordinate 247,170, forward strand.
GTCAGGAGCACGTTGATGGCTACGCGACGCGTGAGTGTCGAGATCAGCAACAGCGCTGTCCGCATGGCCGAGGTAGTTGTCGGCGCCGGACGGCCGGAGCTCGTGAGCCTCGGGCAAGTCGGACTTCCGCCACGAGCCGTTGTCGATGGAGTCATCCTCGACTCGGCCGCCGTGCGTGTCGCGCTCGAGCGCTGCGTCAAGGAGGGTGGCTTCTCGGCCGGAGAGGTGCACCTCGGCATCGCCGGGCTTCGCGCGATTACGCGCGAGCTCGAGATGCCCCTTGTGCCTGACTCGGAGATCGATGCCGCCGTGCGACTGCAAGCACTCGACGTCATCCCCTTCGCCATCGACAAGGCGCTCATCTCCGCGAGCGCCCTCGAAGAGACCGTCGGCCCCAACGGAATGCCCGAACGACGGGTCCTCATTGCCGCGGCGCATCGTGATCTCGTCGATCCCCTGATCGAGGTCGTGACCGCTGCCGGGCTGACGCCGGTCAGCGTCGAGCCCACCTCGTCTGCGATCATCCGCGCGCTCTACGACCCTTCCACCGCCGGCGACGGTCCCGAGGCGATCATCTCGGTCGGCGCGGGCCTGACCACCGTGGCAGTGCATGAGGGCGGGGTCCCCCATTTCGTGCGCACGATCGCCGAGGGTGGCGACGCCGTCACCGCGGCGATCAGCGGAGCGCTCGACTTGCCACTGGCCGATGCCGAGATCACCAAGCGGAGTCTCGGCGAGCCTGCACCTCACATCCGCGTATCAGTTGCCGCAGCCCGAGACTCGTCGGTGTCTCTGATCGGCGAGCTGCGAAGCTCGATCGATTATTACGCGACCCTGACCGGCCGGAGCCCGGTTCGCCGGGTCGTCATCACCGGCGGTGGGTCTCGTCTTGCCGGCTTCGCCGATCAGCTGCAGCAGCAGCTGCGACTGCCCGTTGTGCCGGGCAGCGTCCTAAGCCGGATCGACTGCTCGCGCCTGAAGCTGCCCCCCGAGGAGCTCGGGCGCCTCGACTCGGCTGTCGCCGTCGTCGTCGGCCTCGCCCTCCCAGGGGTGAAGGGTGTCAAACAGCTGGATCTTCTCCCACCCGAGGTTGTGCTCGGGCGAAAGCGCAAGCGGGTGGAGCGCATGGTCGTACTCGTAGGCCTCGTCCTTGTCGCTGCAATGATCGGTCTCGGCGTGCTTCGCTTCCTCAAGGTTCACGACACCGAGAATCAGGTGGCAAGTGCCCAGGCGCAGATCACGAGTCTCCAGATCCAGATTCCCAAGTATAGCAAGGTTGAGCAGGAACGTAAAGAGATCCTCGGTCTCGCCGCCATCAGCAATCCCATTGTCGCCGACGAGGTCTACTGGCCCGGAGTGCTCGGCGCCCTGAACAAATCCACTCCGGCGGGCGGCACGATCACAACATTTAGTGGTGGGCTTGTTCCCCGCACGACCGCGACGACGAATGGGTCCCCGGTGACCGCGCCGACGACGCCCGCCGCGACCCAGATCGCTTCATTAAGCCTCTCGCTGCAATCGCCGACCGGGTACACGTATTTTCACAACTGGTATTTCGCCATCAACGGTTCCGGCAAGCTGACCGTGAACGGATTCAGTGGAATTACGGAGGCAGCGGCCAAGCAAGTCACCTTCAGCGCCACTGTAGGTGTCACGGGTGAAGTCACCTCCGTACGAGCCAACGAATTCAAGGTGCCATCATGAACCGTCTCCAGAGTTTGAACTTCGACTTACTCAAGTCGAAGGTAGTGCTCATCGTGACCGGCGTAGTCATCGTCCTTCTCATCGTGTGGTGGTTTGCTTGGATGACGCCCGAGGGGCACAAGCTCACCAGTGTTCAGCAGCAGCTGAGCTCCGACCAGTCAACGGTGTCCCAGCTGAACGCGGAGCTCACGTCGCTCAAGGCGGAGAAGAAGCTCGTGCTGACCGAACTCCCCTACCTCAAGAAGGTGACGACGGCGATCCCGCCGACCGAGAACCCGCCGAACATCGTCGACCAGCTCAACAGCCTCGCGAACAAGACGCACTGCGATCTCTTGTCTGTAGTCCCGGCAGACACCCCAAGTGCCGGCGGGAGCGCCGGCCTCTCCGCCATTTCCGTCTCTTTCTCGGTCTCAGGATCACATGCGGCCGTCTTCACGTTCTTGAGCGGCTTCTACACCCTCACCCGGCTGATGACCATCAATACGGTTTCCCTTTCGAGCGCCTCAAGTACCCCAGACATCCTCGCCGTACGGGATGGACAGAAATACACGCTGAACGTGAGCGCAGATGCGTACACGACCAATACAGCACCGGTTGCTGCGTCGTAGGAAGCAGTCTGCACCGCGGCCGTCCGCCAGGAGTCACCTTGGCGCCCGCCGTCGCTTCAACGAGGAGAGCCCTCCCCGACCAACGGTCGGGGAGGGCTCTCGTTGCCTCGGGCGCGCAGCGACCCTGCCCGACAAGCGGCAGACGGCGGGCGCTTGGGCCTAGGTGACTATCCCGGCGGGAATGCCCCTGACTGCGCGGTCGCAGCAACGGCAGTTGCATTGCACGTGTTCGTCACCTCGGCTTTGGTCACGCCGTAGTAAGTACCCACTGCGGTCACGGTCCACCCTGGGGGCGCGCTGTTGGCGGTCGTGATGTCGACGAGGAACCAGCAGTCCTTGGTGCCCTTCGAGAAGGTCGCCAGTTCCAGCCAGCTGCCGCCGCCGCCGATCTGCAACGACACCTGGTTCGCTGTTGTGGAGTTTGTGGCGGCGGTGACAAACGAAAGGCCGGTATCGACTTGCTGAATGTCCGACGCGGTGCCATTAGGAAAGAAGATCCCGCTGTAGGTCTGGTTCGCTGCCTCGTAGTAGGTCTTCGCTCCCGTGAACCCCGTCTGCAAGTTGGCCTGCGCTGCGGTGTTGTTCGCGCTCTTGGTCACCGACAGGAACGTCGGGATCGCGATTGCGAGCAGGATGCCGATGATGAGCAGAACAACGAGAAGCTCGATGAGCGTGAAGCCCTCGTCCCCTCCCTGCTCGATCCTGAGGCGCCGCGCGCGGCGGAGCCTTGTTGGGAGATTTGCCATTTCACTTATTCCTTCCTCGGGTCAATGGAAAACTGCAGCCAAGGAAACATTCGGCGGCAGCCCGGTAACTTTATCCCTGTTTGGCTGCATTGCCATTTCGGCGGTCCCAACTCGTCGTCCCTTGCAACGAGTGGCCCCCAAACAGGAGAGCCCTCCGCGACCAGGGGTCGGGAGGGCTCTCGTGGCTCGACGCACTGCCGACCTGCCCGGCTAGCGGCAGTCGGCGGACGCTTGACCTGAGTGACTATCCGGGCGGGAAGCTCCCAGACTGGGCCGTGGTGGGCGTCGCGGTGGCCTTGCAGGTATTCGTCACCTCGGCTTTGGTCACCCCGTAGTAGGTGCCTACCGCGGTCTGGGTCCAGGGTGAGGTCCCGGCGGTGGTGACGTCGAGGAGGAACCAGCAGTCCTTGGTGCCCTTAGCGAAGGTCGCCAGTTCCACCCAGCTGCCGGCGCCGCCAATGTTGATCGACACCTGGTTCGCTGTTGCGGAGGTGGTGGCGGCGGTGACGAACGAAAGGCCTGTATCGACTTGCTGAATGTCGGACGCGGTGCCGTTCGGGCTGAAGATCCCGCTGTAGGTCTGGTTCGCGGCCTCGTAGTAGGTCTTCGCTCCGGTGAACCCTGTCTGCAGGTTGGCCTGCGCTGCGGTGTTGTTCGCGCTCTTGGTCACCGACAGGAACGTCGGGATCGCGATTGCGAGCAGGATGCCGATGATGAGCAGAACAACGAGAAGCTCGATGAGCGTGAAGCCCTCGTCTCCTCCCTGCTCGATTCTAAGGCCCCGCGCGCGGCGAAGCCTTGTTGGGAGATTTGCCATGTCACTTATTCCTTCCTCGGGTCAATGAAGCTGCAACCAAGGGAAACTTTCGGCGGCAGCCTGGCAACTTTACCCGTTTTTGGCTGCCTTGCATTTCTGGCGCTCTCCCACGTGGTCGTCCCTGGCAACGAGTGGCCCCCAAATATGATCTCCCAAGACGAGGAGAGCCCTCCGCGACCAACGGTCGGGAGGGCTCTCGTGTCTCTAGGCAGAGCCGACCTGCCCTACAAGCGGCAGTCGGCGGACGGTTGGGCTAGGTGACTATCCAGGCGGGAAGCCACCAGACTGCGACGTGGTGGGGGTCGCAGTGGCCTTGCAGGTATTCGTAGCCTCGGCTTTGGTCACCCCGTAGTAGGTGCCTACCGCGGTCTGGGTCCAGGGTGAGCTCCCAGCGGTGGTGACGTCGAGGAGGAACCAGCAGTCCTTGGTGCCCTTCGCGAACGACGTCAACTCCACCCAGCTACCGGCGCCGCCAATGTTGATCGACACCTGGTTCGGCGAGGTGGAGGTGGTGGCCGCGGTCACGAACGAAAGCCCCGTATCGACTTGCTGAATGTCGGACGCGGTGCCGTTCGGGCTGAAGATCCCGCTGTAGGTCTGGTTCGCGGCCTCGTAGTATGTCTTCGCTCCGGTGAACCCTGTCTGCAGGTTGGCCTGCGATGCGGTGTTGTTCGCGCTCTTGGTCACCGACAGGAACGTCGGGATCGCGATCGCGAGCAGGATGCCGATGATGAGCAGAACAACGAGAAGCTCGATAAGCGTGAAGCCCTCGTCTCCTCCTTGCTCGATCCTGAGGCGCCGCGCACGGCGGAGCCTTGTCGGGAGATTTGTCATATAGCTATCCTTCCTCGGGTCAATGGAAACTGCAGCCACTTGCAATTATCGGCAGCAGCTGCGTGGACTTTATCTGTTTCTTGGCAGTTTGACCATATTATTTGCGCGTCGTCAGTTTCGGCCCCTGCGTGAGGAGTTCGGTCCGATGAAGAAGTCGTCGGCGCCACCCGAACCGGGAGCCTTCGCTTTGTCCTGGATCCGCTTGACACCCTGCTCGGGTGCAGGCGATTGCTCAGGCTCGCTTGCCCTGACGCCAGCCTCACCGCCGGCCGCCAGCCCCGACGGCTGCGCTGGATAGCCCGTCTCGTTCTCTCTCGGCGCGACCGCCTCGCGGATCAAGTCATCAATGTCAATCGAGGCAGGGCTCGGGCCAGGGGCGGACGCAGATTCAGTTGTGTCGGAAGCCCACGAGACGAGGGTATGGACCGGAGCCTGGACTGCCTCGGCTGTATACAATTCGCCCCGAACCGCATGAAGCTCGTGCCTCAACTGGCCGAGGTCGGCGCGCAGGGCGGCCAGCTCGGCATTCAAGGCGTGTTCGCGGCCTTCGAGCACCGCTATGCGATTCACCAGCCCCGATGCACGGTCGCTCGTCATCGGCTCAGCCGGCGGGCTCGCCAAAGAGTCGACCGGGTCGGATGCATGGACCCGATCCTTATCGTCTTGGTGTGTCATGTCCTCTCTCACCTTCCCGGCAGCCTCAGCCGCCTCCGGATCCTGCACTCTTCTCCGCATGAGCGAGTAGCAAGCGCAAGGATGCTGCCGCCGGCGCATCTTTCACTACCGTCTCGAGAGCGAGCCGATACCAATGGACAGCAACGTCCCAGCTGCCATTGATCCCAGCCAAACGGCCGAGACCTTGCAGCGCTTGCGTGTACCACTTGTCGCACAGGAGAGCCCTGTAGTAATGAGCGCGAGCGAGCCCGTACGCGTGCAGCTCGAGGTCCGCACCCGCCAGGAGCGTCCAAAGCTGAGGGTTCCTGGAATCTCGACTCACCGCGACGGCGGTCCAGCGGCGCGATTCTGCCAAGATGACCGGATTGGCGGATCCCGAGTTCAAACTGTCGTAGGCCCTGATCTGGGCGACCTCGAGGGCCGAATCCGGCCAGTAGGGAAGGAGGGTATTCGCGTCCTTGGCGGCGGCGACGTTGAAGGGCTGACCCACACGGAAGTCCGTCCCTCGCTGCATGTAGAAGTCCCCGGTCACCATCGTGACCCCGAGGAGGAGCGCCAATCCCACCGCGACGAGGGTCATGATGCCGGCATAACGAGCGCGGGCAGGCTCGCTTGGTGACGAGACGTCCACCTGCGCGACGCGTTCGTCCCCTGATTGGTCGCCGGCGTCGGCCCTTGACGACCCAGGCCGCAAGCGTACGGCCGTTGCAGCACCGAGGGCCAAGAACGCGAGCGGGAGGATGGCGACGTTGAGTGGTTCTACGAGCTCGACTGCAAGCATCGCCACCGCGAACCCTAGGAAGCTGCAAGGTGCGGCTTTCCGAGCTGCTCCGAAGAGCCAAATGAGGAAGCAACCCAGGCCAAGAAGACCAGTCGTCACTCCAACCTCTACGAAGATGTCGTGACCGTCGGTCAGGATCTTGCCGGCCAAAACATTCTGGAAGAATGAAAGCGTTGCGGTCGAGTCCATCGCTGTTCGGAGCTGGCCGGGCCCGGCACCCAGCAATGGGTGGTGCAAGACGTAATGGGCGCCCTCGAGCCAGACGCGAAGCCTGAGACCGAAGGTGGTCTCCCCGGTTCCGGATGTCACCCGCGATCCGAGGCCTGAGCCACCGCCCAGATATGCGATGCCGTAACCGGCCGCGATGAGCAGCGTGAACGTCCCGCCGCGTCGAACGCCATACGAGTACAGCGCGTACAACACCAGCAGGACGAGGATCACGATTGCGAAGCGCTCGGAGGTGAATTCGAGCCCGACTGCGAGTGCCAGGACCACGACTCCCCAGCGCAAGGGTGATCTGCAGGTCCGTCCCAGCACAAGTGCCAGCGCGCCGAGCAGGAGAGCCTCGAGGTGGATCGGGTTGCCGAGGAAGCCGTCCGCCTGGCTACCGTCGAACAGCGCCAAACCAGGCGTGGAGATGTTCCCGATGATCTGAACCACGGCCACGAGGGCGTTGCCGAGCGCGCCAATGAGCAGTCCTGCGAACAACCACTGCCGGTCAACTCGGCTCAGTGAGGCCCCGATCGCGAACGCGCCGGCCGCTCCGAGCCACAACAACCAGCCCGTGCCCCACAGGTAGAGACCGAAGATTCCAATGTTCGGCGAGGGCGAGGCCAGTGCCGAGACAAGTGCGACTGCGAGGAACGCGACGATCGCTCTTGCTGGCCAACGCAGTGCTGAACGTGCCGTTACGAGGCGTGCCAAGGGCACGATGCCAACCGCGGCAAAGAGAAGCATCACGGCAAATTTCGGTGTGAACGTCGCCGATCCAACCTTTGGCGAGAACGCAATGCAGAGAGCTGCCGCGCCGACGGCCGCGAACACTCCCACCCCGCTCACCCCGCCGGCGCCGACCGGCGGTGGAACCTCCATCGAGGTCGCCATCGCGGGCCCGAGCATTGCGACCGCACCGTTGGCACCGACTAGGGCGTCCGCTGGGCTTGAATGGTCGGTGATGGCTCGCCCGATCAAGTGGCTCCTTCCCATGTTGACGATAGCCGTCGTCCTCGCGATCGAAGCCTTTCACTCACACTACGTAGCTCGGCATGTTTACCCCCTAACTGAAGAGCCACGTTTCCGGTGGATCCTGATTTTCATCGCTCTGATCTGGGTGACCAGCTACACGGTCGGCCTGCCGGACCTGGTCGGGAGCCGGACTCGTCGCCTCGCCAGGGCGCTTGCCTCCCTCGTCGCCGCCGATCTCATCATCTCCGTGCTCCAGCTGTTCACGGGCGCGCAGCTGCTTCCCCGCTTCGTCGTCTTCGTCAGCTCCGCGATCTTGGTCCCGGTCTTCGTGCTCGTCTCTGAGCTGTCCGGGGCGACCGAACGGAGGCGCGCAGGTCAGGATCGAGTGATCGCGGTCGTCTCGGGTGACGAGTCCGACCGCCTGCGCCGGGAGACGGACGGGCGCACCGAACGGCCAGCCCAGCTGATCGAGGTGCTGCGTCCCGAAGAGGTGATGCCCACGCCCGACCGGCCACGCCCGCTGGCGCAGCTCATGGAGGCCAACAACGCCAACCTCCTCGTGCTCGATCGGGAGGCTCAAGAACGCGAGGAGATCGTCGCCCAGGCTGCAGAGCTCCACTCAAAAGGGGTGCGAATCCGGACGCTCTCCCTCTTCTACGACAGCTGGCTGGGCAAGTTGCCGATCTCTGAGCTCGAGCGCATCTCGCTCCTGTTCGACATCAACGAGATCCACAGACCCACCTACGCCCGTAGCAAGCGGTTCTTGGACCTCGTGGTTGCACTCGTCGGGATTCTGGCACTCGCGATCGCAGTGCCCGTCGTGGCGATCGTCGACCTGTTCGGCAATCGCGGACCGCTCTTTTATCGCCAGCCTCGGGTCGGAAAAGATGGCGTGGTGTTCACCATTCACAAGTTCCGAACGATGCGACCGGACGAGGTTCCCTCGACATGGACGGAGGCAGACGACCCGCGGCTGGGCAAGGTGGGCCGGATGCTCCGTAGGCTTCACGTCGACGAGCTCCCACAGATGTGGAACGTGCTTCGCCGCGAGCTGTCGATCGTCGGGCCGCGGCCGGAGCAACCTCATTACGTCGAGATGCTCACCAAGACGATCCCGTTTTACGAGATACGCCACCTCGTCCGTCCCGGAATCACAGGCTGGGCACAGATCAACTACGACTACGGGTCGAGCGATGTGGACGCCCTGGAGAAGCTGCAGTACGAGTTCTTCTACCTCCGCCACCAGAGCGTCGGCCTGGACTTGCGCATCATCGGCCGGACCTTGCGCACGGTGTTCGAGGACCAGGGACGCTGACGGTTCTCCTCCGCTTCTGGCGTCGCCGGGTCTTGCCCAATACGACCGTCGCTCTGCGAGGCGGTCTATGACGCGCGTACCCGTGTCGCTCACCTTGTTCACCACGTGTAAGCCCTTCACAGGCCTCCATTCGGTGATCCAACGCAACGCGGTCACGAGCTGGCTCGCCCTCGATCCGAGCCCCGAGGTTCTCCTGATCGGCGACGACGAGGGGACAGCGGATGCAGCGGCGGAGCTCGGGGTCACCCACGTCGGCTCGCCACTCACGAACGAGTTCGGTACCCCTCTGGTCTCGGATCTTTTCGAGCGCGCACACGAACTGGGCCATGGTCTCGTGCTGGTGTTCTTGAATGCCGACATCCTCCTTCCCGCGTATTGGACTGAGGCGGTCGAGCGTGTCGCTCAACAATTCGACCGCTTCCTTGTCGTCGGGCGCCGCCTCGACGTGGACGTGACCCAACCCATTGACTTCACCGACGCCTGCTGGTCGAGTCAGCTCAGCTCGAGGGCGCTCGAGAACGGTCACGAGCGGGGTGATCTGTGCATCGATTGGTTCGCGTTCTCGCCGTCACTGTTCCGTGACCTTCCGCCGTTCGCGATCGGACGGACGCGCTACGACACCTGGCTCGTCTGGCAAGCTGCCCAGGAGGGGGCGACAGTCGTCGACGCCTCCGCGTTCGTCAAAGTGCTTCATCAGAATCACGACTACGGGCACGTGGGCGGGAGCATCGGGGCGTGGGAGGGCCCCGAGGCTCGACGTGCCGGTGAGCTCATCGGGCACTGGCGCCACGCACACTCGATCGCACATGCAAAGGTCGCGCTCACTGCAAGCGGTGACCTCGTTCCTGCCAACTCGATTCGCCACCGCCTCGCTCGTCCCAAACGCACGGTCAGCCACTACCTCCGCTTCACTCGGCCACTTCGCCGCCGCCTCAGCTCCCGGCGCAGCAGCTGATGGCTTCGCGTGAGCATCTGACCACAAGGGGCGGCGGTCTTCCACAACCGTCCTAGACTTCGGACATGCCCAGGGTCGCTGGTGACTTCGAACATGCTCCGATCGAAGCGGTTCAGAACTACTGGAACCGCCGGCCTTGCAACATACGACACTCGCCTCGGCCAGTCGGCACCCAGGAATATTTCGACGAGGTCGAGGAGCGCAAGTACTTTGTCGAGGCCCATATCCCAGCGTTCGCTGATTTCGGACGCTGGAAGGGCAAGCGGGTACTCGAGATCGGTTGTGGAATCGGTACCGACACGATCAACTTCGCTCGCGCTGGCGCGCAAGTGACGGCGGTCGATCTTTCGCAAGCTTCCCTCGACGTGGCGAGATGCCGGGCAGAGGTGTTCGGTCTCTCCGACCGCATCACCTTCCTCCTCTCGAACGCCGAGACTCTCGATGGAGTGCCGGTCGAGCAAGGTTACGACCTCATCTACAGCTTCGGCGTGATCCACCACACGCCGCATCCAAAGCGGGTGCTCGAGCAGGCCCGGAGGCGGATAGGCCCGGGAGGTGTCGTCAAGGTCATGGTTTATTACCGCAATTCATGGAAGGTCGGTGAGATCGTCCTCGGCTACGGTAAGGGACGTTTCTGGGATCTCGACGCCCTTGTGGCGCGCCATTCCGAGGCGCAGACTGGCTGCCCCGTCACGTTCACATATACCAAGAAAACAGTCGAACAGCTGTTCAAGAGCACAGGTTTCCGGGTCGACAAGATCGAGATCGATCACATCTTCCCCTATCGAGTGACGGACTATGTCGAGTATCGATACGTCAAGCGATTCCCTTTCAATGTGCTCCCCGAACCGGCAAACAGGGCGCTCGAGCACAAGCTCGGCTGGCATTTGTGCGTGACGGCATCGGGCATCTGAGCGCGGACCGATCTCATCGCCGGGAGGCCTGATGCGACTCGCTGTCGTAGGACTTGGCAAGCTCGGCTGCCCCTTTGCGGCGCTGCTTGCGGCAAAGGGTCACGATGTCGTCGGCGCCGACCTGAACGCTCGCTTCGTGGAGCTCGTCAATCGAGGCGAGCCGTCGATAGAAGAGACTGGCCTTCGCTCTTTGATGCTCGAGGCGGCGACCCGGCTGAGCGCAACTACCGACGTCGAGGCCGCGGCGGCGCAAGCCGACGTCGTCTTCGTCGTCGTGCCGACTCCAAGTCTGCCCGATGCTTCGTTCGACACCTCTTATGCCGTTTCGGCGTTCACGGCGGTCGGGACCGGCTTTCGCCGTGACCCTGATCGGCGACGGGTGGCCGTCCTTACCAGCACGGTGCTCCCCGGTGCCACCGAGGGCCCAATACGGGCGGCGCTTGAAAATGCCTATGGGGAGCCCGTGGGCGACCGCGTGGGAGTGTGCTACAGCCCTGAAATTCATCGCGCTCGGAAACGTGATCGCGGATTTCGCGCGATCCGGACCTGATCCTCGTCGGAGAGTCCTCCCAATGGGCAGGAGAACTGGTCGGTGCTGTCCTCCAGGACATGACCGACAACAAGGCCGAGGTCCGCCGCATGAGCATCGTGGACGCCGAAGTGACGAAGATCGCAGTGAACACCTTCGTCACAACGAAGATCTCGTACGCCAACATGCTGGCCGAGATCTGCGAGCGACTGCCCGGAGCAGACGCGGCAGTGGTCGCGGCCACGGTGGGACTGGACTCGCGTATCGGCCGCGCCTACCTGAGACCGGCTACCGCGTACGGCGGTCCCTGCTTCCCTAGAGACAATGCCGCTCTCGCCGCTCTGGCACGCCAGGTGGGCACTAGAGCCGACATCGCCGAAGCGACCGACGCAGTGAACCGCCGGCAGGTGGAAGGCCTCGGCGAGAAGGTAGCGGGGCGGGTCCGACGCGGCGAAACGGTCGGGATCCTCGGCCTGTCCTACAAGCCCGGTACGAACGTCACGGACGAGTCGTTCGGTGTCCACCTCGGCGCATGGTTAGCCAAACGCGGCCTCGACGTCATCGCGTACGACCCGGCCGGAGGTCCCGGGGCGACCAAGCAGCTCGGCGAGACCGTCCGGGTCGCCCAATCGGCTGAGAGCGTGCTCGAGCAGAGTCACGTGCTCGTCCTCACGACGCCCTGGCCCGAGTTCGCCGCCGTGGGCGCCGAGCTTGGGGCCCACGACCAGATCCACGATGTCTTCGACTGCTGGCGGCAGCTGAAGACATCGGCTGGAGAGGGCGCCCGGATATGGCACGCGGGTGTCGGGTCATATCCCAGTGTTCCGGCGTCTGGCACCTAAGCTTCGACCCGCAGGCGCCCGTATTATGGCGCCGGCGAACGGAGGGCTCACATGGGCGAACCACTGGACACAAACGGGCTTGCCGTCGTAGCAGGCGCGGGAGGCTTCATCGGGGGTCATCTCGTCGCTGGGCTGCTCGAGCGCGGCTTCTCGGATGTACGCGCGGTCGACCTGAAGCCGATCGGTCAGTGGTACCAGCGTCCGGCGGGCGTGGACTACGTCCAAACGGATCTGCGAATCGCCTCCGAGTGCCACCGCGTGGCAAGCGGGGCGAAGTACGTATTCTGTCTCGCGGCCGACATGGGCGGCATGGGGTTTATCGAGTATCACAAGGCCGACTGCATGCTGTCGGTTCTCATCAGCACTCACCTGCTGCTGGCGGCACGTGACGCGGGAGCGGATCGTTTCTTCTTCTCGTCCTCCGCCTGCGTCTACAACGCCGATCGCCGAGCGCGACACCGACGTGCGGGCGCTCCGCGAAGAAGATGCCTATCCCACGCTCGCCGAGGACGGCTACGGCTGGGAGAAGCTGTTCTCCGAGCGGATGTGCCGCCACTTCAACGACGAGTTCGGTCTGACGACCCGCGTGGCCCGGTACCACAACGTCTATGGGCCGCAGGGCACCTGGGATGGCGGGCGCGAGAAGGCCCCAGCGGCAGTGTGCCGGAAGGTGGCGCAAGCTGTCTTGTCGGGTGGGAAGGAGATCGAGATCTGGGGCGACGGCAACCAGACACGGAGCTTCATGTACGTCGACGATTGCGTTGAGGGGTCGCTTCGGATCATGTCCGGCGACACGCCCGAACCGCTGAATCTCGGAAGCGACCGCCTCGTAACGATAAATCAGCTCGTCGACCTCGTCGAGGACATCGCTGAAGTCAAGCTGCGTCGTACCTACAACCTGGCGGCGCCCCAGGGCGTGCGCGGCCGGAACAGCGACAATACCCGCCTCGAGGCCGCAATCGGCTGGGTACCGGGCATCTCTCTCGAGGACGGTCTCGAACGCACCTACCGGTGGATCTACGATGAGCTCGCCAGCGGCCGTCACGACGCCAGCATGCGGGTAACGGTCTGAATTGGGCCTTGATGAGCGCGGCGGCGTGAGCGCGATGCGAACCATCGCCTCACGGGCACTCACCAATGCGCTTTCCAGGATCGCGCCTCCCGTCGGGCTCGATCCAGTGCCCGGGTGGCACTTTGGCGATCCGGAGCACCGCACGGTGTCGATGGGGGTACGACTCGGAATCTTCCAGGCACTCCGTCGTGCTGGGCTTCAAGTGACTGTTCGAGCACGCTGGCGCGACGACACCTCAGTGGAGGTGATCCTGCCGTCAGACTTCGGCCGGTGCCTGTGGGTCGCGGGGTGCTTCGAGCCCAACGAGACCGCGTTCCTGGCCTCGGTGCTTCGGCCCGGAATGACCTTCGTCGACGTCGGAGCCAATATCGGCCTGTACACCCTCCTCGCCGCACCTCTGATCACTGCAAAGGGGACCCTGGTAGCCATTGAGCCCAGTCCGCGCGAATTGGGGTCACTGCGTCGCAACCTCGTCGATAATGGGCGTCTCGGCGTCCGCGTCCGCACCGAGGCCCTCGCGGGTGCCGGCGGCACAGCGACTCTCAAAGTGACCGATTCAAGTCACGCCGGTCAGAACACGCTCGGAGCGCCCGTATACCCGTCCACGAGAGTCATCGACGAGATCGAGGTACGCGTCACAACCTTCGACCGTCTCGTCGAAGAGGAGGGTCTCGAACGCCTGGACGTTGTGAAGATCGACGTCGAGGGGGCCGAGCAGCTCGTGCTCGAGGGAGCGGAAGCCTCGCTTCGCCGCTTCCGGCCGCTGGTAATGCTGGAGCTCCAGGATCCGTCGCTCCGTCGGCTCGGCTCGAGCGCTGCGAAGGTAGTTTCGCTACTCGAGACCCTCGACTACAGGGTCGTCGAATACTCCGAGACAACCGGGAAGCCGCTGCTTGCTGACGCCCGAGTCGTCGTCGACAACCCCAAGGCGAGCAGCCCGAATGTCGTAGCCTGTCCCATCGAGCGTCTCAACAAGCTCGAGTAAGCGCTTCAGCCCAGCTCCGACAGATATCTCGATTGCACATCGGGAATGTCCGTCGTGAGAAGGGGGTTCTCGAGCGGGGTCCGTGACCCGACAAAGATCGCCCGGGTATTCTCCGTCGGTCGAACGTCCCGGTGAAGCTCGCTCCAGAGTAAAGGGAATTCTCCGTGGTCCGGCTGGGTAATTGGGAGGTATCCGTGTCCCCACAATTCTCGGACCCGCCGAAGAACCCACGGTCGAGTCGGGCGGCAGCCACGTCCCGAGCTCGATTGATTCCTGACAGCCAGCTGTTCCTGCGCGATATTGACGTCCTCGGTCTCTCCCGGAGTGCAACACGTCTCGAGGAGTATCACTGAGGAGACCTGTGCGAGCCCACTAAGCGCCGCCTCCGGGTTCGACAGGTGATAAAGAGTCCCGTAGCAAAAGACGACGTCGAACATCCCTGCCGCCGTGATCTCGTCCGTCCTCTCCAGGTCGAGACAGGCAGCCTCTCGGGTTGGATGGCGGCGCCGTATCTCAGCAACGTTTTCATGACGCGAGTCGGTCGATAGCACAGAGCACCCTCGGCCAAGAAAGAACCCCGACAGAAGTCCGATCCCCGCACCGACTTCCAGAACCCGCCTTTCGTCGAGCGCCAACCCCAAACTCCCGAGATGCTCGAGGCGAGCAGCATTTATAGCCTTCGCCTCCGGTGTGAGAAAGACTTGAAAGGGATTTCGGTGAATGGCAACTCGCTGTCGGATATTTGATGGTCGGAGGTCCGATAGCTTCATCAGACGAGGCTACTTGTCGGACTCATCGGAGCACTTTGAGCTCGTCCGCAGTGTCGGCGAGCGAACGAGTCGATAGGTCGCGTGAGCGACTCACCTCGGACGCGATTCGACGACCTCGTCGTCGATGAGCCCCCATCCCGCGCTGTTTAGCACGATCGCTGTGCCAGTCGAACGGTGACGGGCAAATCGACGCTTCTCGCGCCTCAGATCCGCCGCCGAGAGAGTCTTCAAACCCTTTGATGCGACCTTCGCCATGTGCTCACCGTGCCCCTCGGGAGTCCAGCCCGATCCCTTGCCGTGCTCCATATGAAAGACGACACATGGCGGCTCCAGCTCCACGAAGCGAAAACCAGAACCGTGCGCCTGATGCAAGAAGACAGTGTCAAGGTGCCACGAGTGCACGACCCACTCGGGGTAACCACGGAGAAGCTCCCAGTCGCTCCTCGCCAACAAGGTGAAATCACCGCTCGCGTTGACGTGGAGCTTGGGGAGGCTCGCGACGGCGTACAAGGCGTCGAGGCGGTCCGTCGTCCAGCTCGCGAGCTCGGATGGTGTCCGAGGCCGCTGGCCGTTCTGGGAGGTCGGACGTGCTGGACGTGCCGGCGCTTTGCGCCCACCCATTCGAGTCCTGACAGCCCGCAGTCCGCGATGGAATTCGTACGATCCCAAATCGTTGAGCGACTGGTAGATCGGAAGCGCTCGCCCGGATCCCGGATAGTAGAGCCCGTCGCGACGCGCGTAGCGGATCGGATGATCACGGCAGAACTTCAATGCCTCAGCGACGTCGGCAAGGGGTGGAAACGGGAACTCGACGTCATACCGGTCAGCCCGCCAAACCGCGCCCGACCCGATACCGCCGGAGGCAGCGGCGAAAAGCTCGTCGGTCAACAACACGTCGATGTTGGTCGCGAGCACCGCGTCCGCTGTCGAGCGCCGAATACCGACGTTCTTGGCCAGCATCTGCAACATCGGCATGGTCGACTCGCCGACGAGGCGCCGGTGAACCTGGGCTGGCACGGTGAGGACTCTTGCAACGAGGCGGCTTCCGACAAGCGGCCACTTGAGTACATCGGAGAGAGGCGCCCGGTCCTCGGGAGGATTCCACTCCACCATCACAAGCTCGACGTCGACCTCGTGACGCTCCGCATGCCAGGCGAGCCCGTCCACAAACCACTGCATCCGCTCGTTCAGGTTGCCGCCGTGGTCGTCATTGCGCGATGTCGCGACCACGCTCAGGACTGGTGTCACGCGAGTTCCGTCACCCGACACATCGGCAACCTCCTTTTGGCCTCAAGCTTGCCAGGAAGCCAAGGCGCCGCTGACGATACCCCTGGATGGCCGGGATCCCGCCGGAATGTTCCCCAGGAGTGCCACGATGTGTCGTGGTGAACGGGTGGAATTCAATATCGGCCTCGGCCTCGAATCCGATCACGCTACAGAATCGGTCGTGAGCGAGATCACGATTTGACCGATTCTCGTAATCAGACGCTCCGAATCGCATACGGCACCTCTGCCCGCCTCATAGGTAGAACGCTCGGTGCTCTGGTCACGCTCGTCGCGCTGCGCGAAGCGACGCGCTACTTCGATCCACTCCAGTGGGGGGAGATTACGGCAGCTCTGTCTTGGTTCGGGATCTTCTCTTATCTCGGGAGTCCAGGAGTGGCGACCCTCGCCATGCGAGAAGTCGCGAGACCTGACGCTGATGCCGGTTCGGTCTTCGGTCGGGCAATCACGGCGACCGTCCTCGTTTCTTTGGGCTCGATTCTCGCCGCCGCGGCTATCGGGCTACTCGTTTATCACGGTAGGAGCACGGTGCTCGCCATGGTCTTGATTCTCGTCCTTGGCATACCGTTCACGGGTTTGTTTCTGATAAGTGGCTCAATTCTGGCAGGACGGGGGCGCAGCGACTTGCGCGCGGTTCTCGACGTGACCTCGAGCATCTTGTTGCTGACGGCAACCTTCATCGTCGTCGACGGCCACCTTCGAGAGCGCGGCTACGCCGTCGCCTATCTCGGGTACCTCGCCGCAGCAGGCGTCGGAGCGGTAGCAATGGCGACGCTCTTCCTCCGGCCTCGGTTCCGACGCCGTCGGACTGGTGTCGTCCAGATGCTTCGAGCGTCATTGCCTCTGGGCCAAATCGACATTTTCGCTATCGTCTACGCACGCGCCGACAGCGTCATGCTCTACTTCATCAGCGGTAGCCGCGCCGTTGGACTGTACGGGGTCGCGTTCCAGGTCGCCACCTTCCTCTTCTCGCTCCCGACGCTCCTGTCCAATGCCCTGCTGCCCGAGTTCATGAGTGCTAGCCCGGATCGACGTCATTTCCTAGCGAGGCGCGCTTTCGACGTGATCCTGACCGTCGCCTTCCCCCTGCCCTTGTTCGGAGCGCTGTTCGCGCGGCCCGTCATCATCTTGATCGCCAGAGGCAACTATGCGGGCGCAGGTCCGCTTCTAGCCATCTTGACGGGCGCGGCTGCGATCGCGCTCTTGAACGGATACCTGTTCCAAATGGCAGTCTTCGCAGGAGCAGGAACGGGTCTTTGGCGCGCGATCGCGACGGTAACGGCCGTGAATCTGGTAGCCAACGCGGTCGCGGTCAGTCTTTGGGGCGCCACAGGAGCCGCCTCGGTAATGGTCCTGAGCGAAGCGACCGGCCTGGTCATGTACTGGCGGCTCTACCGGGCACACATGCCGAGCCCACTGGGTCGACGGTACCCATTGTCGGTCCTCGTAGCTTCGGCCGGACTAGCCGGCTGCTCTTGGATTGCGCACGTCTACCTCGGGCTCGGCCCAGGGACCGGCATCGGCATACTTCCAAGAGCGGTCGCACTTGTCGCGGCCTATCTGGCACTGCTTTGGGTGATTTCCCAGGCTGCGCGCTACATGTCGATGAGGCGACACAAGGAGCCTGCGCCTCAAGGCTGAGCCCCGACCGGCCCGACGATCCCCCGCAGGAACCCCAGTCCCCACGCCGCGTGCATGGCCGGCAAGGCGGCCAGCAGCGTCGGCACCGCCGGGGGGTCACGGGTGAGCTCGAGGGCGCCTCGCCCGAGCACGAGCGCCGAATAGGCCGCCAGCACGGGGCGGCGCCACGGGCTGGCGAGCCCGAGGCACAAAGCCGGCACGGCAAGCTGGCGGGGCGAGAGCGATGCGGGGTGCTTGCGGATGGTGCGTGCGCGGTTGTGGCCGTAGCGGTAGTACTGGCGCGCCAGCGGACCCAGCCCGTCACGGCCCAGGTAGAAGGACTTGATCGACGGGTCGAGGTACACCCCGCCGTGCTGTTGAGCTCGCCAGGCGAGCTCGGCATCCTCGTTGCCGCCTGACCACTCGTCGTAGCCGCCGATGTCGCGAATCGTCTCTGCACGAAACGCGCCGAGGTAGACGGTGTCGACATATCGCGGCTCTCCACCCTCGCGACGGAAGGCGGCCGGCCCGGCGCCGAGACGGGAGGTCATCGCGGCCACGATGCCTCGCTGGCGTGCGTCGTGTGCTTCGTAACGCATCTGCCCGCCCACGATGGCGGCTCCCGAGCGCCGCAGGGCCTCGACACAGCGCTCGACATAGTTGGGGGACAACGCGGTACGAGCGTCGACTCGCACGATGATGTCGCCGGCAGCAGCCGCGATGGCGGCGTTCAACCCGGCGGGCCGGATGTGCCTCGGGTTGTCGACGACCCGGACCTTGTCGAACGCGCCCGCAACCGAGCGCGTCCCGTCCGTGGAGCCGCCGTCGGCCACGACTATCTCGAGGACGGCCGGATAAGTCTGATCGGCCACAGAGCGAAGGCAGCGGTCGAGCTGCGCCTCCTCGTTGCGTACCGGGAGGATGATCGAGACCGTCGGAAGAGCCATGGCGGCGACGTCCGCCTCGGGCTCGATCGGGACCGGTGACTCGACCGACATCGCCGGCCTCCTTCCTGCCCACCAACTTTGCCAGCTAATCGAACCGGCGCCGGCGATGGCACGGACGTCGTGGCCTTTCAGCCGCGATGAGCGCCTCGATCAGGCGTCCGCCGACGCCTTCGAACCCGAAGGCGGCCGCGTAACGGCCCGCGGCGTGGAGACGCTCGGCGATCTCCAGGACCTCGGCGACGACATCAAGTGCGAAGTGCTTGCCGACGCCGACTCGCTCGTCGCCGGGCACGCTTGCAAGCGCGGCGGCGAGCAAGTCCGCGAAGCCCTCGAGGCAGGGCGCGCTCACCCGCCCGGCAACCTCCTGGCCCAGCTGCCGGATCGCCCCGACCATCTCGGCTGCCTCCGCCCGCGGGAGCCACGCCACTTCTGCGAACCCCACTTCTTCGAACACCGCTGGCATGCGGCTGTGATCACCCTCGGCAAGCGAATCGGGAGGAGAGCCCCAGTCGACCACCTTCGGACCTTGCGCAAAGGCGTTCCTGCCGGACCTACCGCTCGGGGGCCGTCCCGTTAAGGGACTGTCCCGTCAGGGGGGACCGTCCTGTTAAAGGGCCGTCGCAGGAGCCGCCAGGCCCTCACACGAGCGGCCATGGATAGGCTCGGTAGTCGTCGCGCGGCGAGGGGAACCGGGGCTTACGTAAAAGCGCCACCGCCCTGCGCCGGAGAGCGTCGCTTTCGTCGAGCTCGAGCACTGCCCCGACTCGTTCCGGGACCTCCCTGACGATCAGCTCGCAGCCCGATAGCACCTCGGGCGGCAGCTCCTCGCCGGCGAAGTCCCACATCACCGTTCGGAGCTTGCTCTCGACGTGAAAGCACAGGCCGTGGTCGATCGCCCATATGCGGCCCTCCCAGTCCCGGAGAAGGTGGCCGCCCTTGCGGTCGCCGTTGTTCAAGAGCAGGTCGAACGCCGCCACCCGTCGCAGCTGGTCGTGGTGGCGTGACTCGTTCAACAACGTGAAGTAGTGCTCGGCGAAGTCCGCGTCGATGAAGCGCTGCACCGACCCCACACCGTGCGGTCCGGCCGGGCGCAGCACGGTCTCAGGCACGATGTCGAGCCCGAGCGCCGCGGACAGCTCGAAGGCGGCGACCTCTCGGCGGAACAGACCGCCCGGGTAGTCCCACAGCGGACGCTCACCCCGCCCGGGCTTGTAGACGCCGCGCTGTTGGCCGCTCCCCTCGAGGCCGCGCACCGTCACGAGAAACGAGTAGTTCGAGCTCCATGGCAATCTGCCCTCGACCTCGAGCTCTCCGGTGGCGAGCAGCTCGAGCCAGGCGGGTCCGCTCAGGTGAGCGGGGGCCGGTGGCCGTTCGTCCTCGGGCACACGTGGCCTCTCGCGTCGAGCGGGTATCCGCAGAGCGGGCAGGGGGGCCGGCCCGCCTCGACGAGCTCAGTCCCGCGAATGGCAAGGGCGGCCGCCTGCTCCCGGGTCATCGTCAGCCGGACGCTCCCCCCCGTGTCGGGTTCGACTTCCAGGTCGTCGGCAAGGGCGAACAGTTCCTCACCCTCCCCTTCTGCTTCGGTGCGGTCGATCTCGTCCGCAACGAGGATGATACGGTCCGCATCGTCGTCATAGCTGACGCCGAGCGAGCGGACCACGAAGTCGGGCTCGTCGAAGGACTCGAGCTCGAGCTCGGCGCCCGGCGGCAGCTCGCCTGGACGCTCGAGCTCGCCGAGCATGCGGCCGAGAAACCGGGCCAGGGCAGACACCTGCGTCTTTTCGAGTTTGAGCGTCACGAGCGTCAGTCCCTCGCGCACCTGGAGCACGAACATGCGCTCGCCCACCGGGCCGACCGTACCGACGGTCACCCGCTCAGGATTTGCAAGCTCGAAGTCCTCTGTCACGGTGTGCTCTTCGAAGAAGAGGCAGCCCCGCCGGCCGGCCGGTCGAGCCCATGGAGAGCACCGCCGGCCCGTCGGAGCCGTACACGACCGTGCTGATGGAACATGGCGCCACCACGATCCGCTGGAACAGGTCGAGCGGGACGCCCAGCGCGCTCGCGAGCACGGTCTTGATGCAGTCGGCGTGGGAGACCGCCACGACCACTTCTCCGGGGTGAGCCTGGCAGATCCTCGACACGGCACCGGCGAGGCGCGCCTCGACCTCGAGGAAGGACTCGCCTCCCGGAAAGCGGAATCCCGACGGCCAGCGTTGGACGGTCCGCCATTCGGGGAGCTTGCTGAGGCGCGAGAGCGGCTCACCGGTCCAGCGCCCGACGTCGCACTCGATCAGGTCGCGGGCGACGACGACGGGCTTGCCCACGCGCTCGGAGATCGCGGAGGCAGTCTCGCGGGTCCGCTCGAGCGGCGAGGAGTAAATGGCAGCCACCGACAGGCCGGCGAGGCTCTCGCCGGCCCGGGTCGCCTCGTCGCGACCCTGATCGGACAGGTGCAGCCCACGTGCGCGACCCGGCAGCACCTTTCCTGTCGTCGCGGTCGTCCCGTGTCGCACGAAGCACACCACCGTCGGGCGCGGCGGCTTGTGGCGAGATGTCGGCACGACGGACACCGTAGCCTTTCGCTTCGTGCGATCGGCCGGCTGGCGCCTCGAACAGATCGGCCGCGACGTGGCGTGCTGCTCACTGTGTCCGAGGCTCGTGGCCTGGCGCGAACAGGCGGCAGCCGACCCGCCCGCCTCGCACGCCGGCGAGCGCTACTGGGCGCGTCCCCTGCCGGGCTGGGGGGACCCCGACGCCCGGCTCGTCGTCGTCGGCCTCGCCCCCGCCGCCCACGGCGGGAACCGAACGGGGCGGATGTTCACCGGGGACCGCTCCGGCGACTTCCTATTCGCCGCGCTGCACCGTGCCGGCTACGCAAACCAGCCGCTCAGCCGTTCGGTCGACGACGGCCTGCAACTGTCCGGGGCCTGGGTGACGGCGGCTGTGCGTTGCGCTCCGCCGGCGAACAAGCCGACTCCCCTCGAGAGGGCGACGTGCGCCGGCTACCTCTCGTCCGAGCTGCAGCTCCTGGGGGGCGCTCGGGTGCTCCTCGCCCTCGGCGCCTTCGCGTACGAGGCGTTGTGGCGCCTGGAGGAGGGGGGAGGGGGAGCTGCGCGGCGGCGGGAACGTTTTGCCCATGGGCTCGAGCTGCCGCTGCCTCCGCTACAAGCACCTGCTCACCCGCGCGGCCACGCCGGAGCCGGCGCTCCGCGGACGCTGTTGTGCTCCTACCACCCGAGTCAGCGCAACGTCTTCACCGGATTGCTCACCGCGCCCATGTTCGACGACGTGCTCGCCCGGGCACGCGAGCTCGGGGCGTGAGCCGCCTCAGGCGCTGACGACGGGGATCCTCCTCGGGCCCTGGTCGGCGTCTTCGGGCCAGCGGCGGCGACTCACGCGAGACAACTTGCGCAAAAGGGCGACCGCGTCCGGGTCGTCGTCGACCGCGGAACGCACCTCGATCGCGCCCGCGGCGAGCATCGCCGAGATCAGCTCGCGACCCTTTTCGGTGCGAACCATGGTCAGTGTCCAGTCGGAGAACGCGCCGATCCCGCCGGTCGAGATGTCGGCGTGCTCGGCTGCGAAGTCGGGGCAGCGCCTGCAGCCTTCACGTGTCCACTGCTGCGCCTCTTTGAGCGGGATCTCGTGGAAGGTGCCGTCACGGGTCCACACCTGGAAGACGCCCTTGATGTTCATCTTCACGATGTCCTCACGGCGCAGCCCGTAACGGGCTTCGAACAGTTCGGGAAAGATGGCGTCGTCGAAGGTCTTCGAGCACAAGAGACCAATGGTCAGCACGAAACGCCTCGCCACCTTGCCGGCCTTGCGCGCCGACATGACCGCCGGCGCGGACGCCTGGCAGCCCATGCCGACCAACGCGATCCGCTCGGCGCCATCCTCGGTCGCCGCGCCGTACCCGAGCGGGTTGGCGGAGTAGGTGTACCGGGATCCCGCTGCTGCGAGCACTTCGGCGCGATTGCGGGCGACGCCGGGCACCGCCTTCCAGGTGCTCCCGTCTCCCTCGAGGTTCGACACGAGCGCCGAGTCGATGAGGTCATGGTCGAGCGCCCAGATCAAGATGGCCGACACCAAGCCGCCGTCCTGTCCGAGCTCGACGAGCTCAGGGTCGGTGGCCCGGGCCAGGATCACGTCCTGAGCGATGCCGTAGACCTCGCTCGGCTCACGGTCGCGACCGAACAGGAAGTTGTCGATCTCCGGCTCCCAAGCCCGGAAGCGTGGGCAGGCTCTCGTGCAGAGGGTGCAGCCCTTCTCGCCATGGGTGCAGTTCTCCGCGCCGCCCATCTCAGCGACGTGGAACGGGCGGTAGACGCCGTTCTTGTCGTCGTAGCCGAGGACGTCATAGGGACAGACGACGATGCAAGCCGAGCAGCCCGTGCACAGGCCCGAAGTCACGACCTCCTTGTAAAGGTGCAGCCAGTGCAGCCTCTCAGGAGCCATCGGCACTCATCGTAACCGAAGCCGCGCCAGCTCCTCCTGGCCTGCATGGCTCGCACGCACCGGAGGTCGTAGTAGCTTTTTTTCTCTGATGGAGCTCGCGATCATTGGCCTGGGCTCATGGGGACTGAGCTTCCTCGAACGGCTGGTCACCGGCTCGCGGTCGCAGTGGGGCGCGGTTCGGGTCCACATCGTCGAGCCGGGCACGCCGGGCTCGGGCGTCTACGCAGTGGACCAGCCCGACTACCTGATCCTTAACACCCCCTGCGGTCAGATCTCGCTGTACCCGTGGCAGGACGAAGGGCCGTCGCCGAGGTACGCCGCCGGCCTGTTCGAGTGGGTCACCGACAAGGGTTACCGCTGGGTCGGCGACACCTGCCAGATCGGCCGCGGCGGCCGGGAGATCACCTCTGACGACTACCTCCCGCGCCGGATCATGGGCGAGTACCTGCAGTGGTTCTATGCGACGCTCGTAGCCTCGGCTCCCGCCAAGATGGAGATAGTCCAGCATCGGACCGAAGCGATCGACATCCTCGCTCAGCGCGGCGGTCGCGAGCGCGTCGTGATGGCGAACGGCGAGTCCCTGGACGTCGACGCGGTCATCTTGACCTCGGGGCACACCGACAACCTCCAGCCCGACGCCAACCCGGCTCACTTCCCGAAGCCCTACCCCGTCACCCGTTACGCGGAATCGATCCCGAGCGGGTCCGCGGTCGCGATCGAGGGCATGGGCCTCGTCGCGCTCGACGTCCTAATGGCCCTCACCGTCGGCAGGGGCGGCTCGTTCGTCGAAAGGGGCGACCGGCTGCGTTATGTGGCCTCGGGAACCGAGCCTACGGTTCGGCTCTTCTCCCGGAGCGGGTTCCCCTACTGCGCAAAAGCGGTGGCGACCGTCGACGAGAGCGACGAGTTCGAGGCCGTCGTCTGCACGAGGGGGGCGATAGGCGCCGTACAGGGCGGGTCGGGGACCGGGCAACCCCGGCGCCAGATCGACTTCCGGTCCACGGTCTTGCCC
Source organism: uncultured Acidimicrobiaceae bacterium (assembly GCA_963703655.1). Classification (GTDB taxonomy): domain Bacteria; phylum Actinomycetota; class Acidimicrobiia; order Acidimicrobiales; family Bog-793; genus CAVPFA01. The sequence goes on from CAVPFA010000005.1 coordinate 271,223, forward strand.
CTCATCCTCGCGGAGATGCAGATCCGGTACTACTCCCAGTCAGCCTTCCTCGCGAATGGTCACGCTGCCGCAGCCGAGGTGCGCGAGCGGCTGGGCCGGGCTTGGCACGAGAAGAGTTACGACGTCGTCGTGTCCGCGCTCGCCGGCCAGTACGGGACGTTCGACCCGGCGTTGCACCTCTTCGGGCCCGAGAGCGACTACGTCTCGTCCAAGGACTACGAGTCGCAGATCTACGCCATGGTCGAGGCCGATCTCCGCGAGTCGCTCCGCGGCGGCTCCGCTCCGGTGAAATCCGCGTACGAGGTGCTGCGTCACGTGAGGGATCTCATGCGCACCGTGATCGAGTTCCGCGGCCTCACGCTGGAGTCGTACCGGGACTTCCGCGACCACGTCAAGACGAGGGTCAACGGCCTGGTGGCCGGGCCGCCGGTGGTGCGTTCCAAGCAGCTCCTCGCGCTCATCGAGGCGGGAGTCGCCACGTTGCCCTTCGGCCCGTTGCCGGCGATCAAGCTGGCCGAAGCGACGGGATTCGTGCTGCAGTCGACGCACCTCGAGCGGCCGCACACCGAGCGGGTCGACTGGCTCATCCACGGGCACCTCGAGACCCCGCTCCTGTGCAGGTCGGCGTCGGTCCTGCTCACGAACCTCTGGCAGGGCGGCAGGCTCCAGCCCCTCACCTACGGCGAGACCGAGGTTGCGAGCGTCGATCTGAACGAGGAGTTCCACCCGATCAACATGTGGGGACGGCCGACCGAGAGAATGTGGCTGTTCGGATCGCTCACCGAGGGAGTGAGGTACTTCACCCATTACGTCCCGTCTCCCAAGAGCCGGCTGCGGGCGTTCCTCGACGCCCAGCAATGCGTCGAGAGGATCATGGGCTGACGGGTGGCCGATGTCTCTGTGCGGGACACCGATGGCTCAGAGCTCGAGATCGCCTTCGTAAACAACATGCCGGACTCGGCCTTCGAGGAGACCGAGCGGCAGTTCGTCGGTCTGCTGCAGAGCGCATCAGATGAGCTCGCCGGCACGACGGTCCGTCTCAGCAGGTACGGGCTTCCGGGTCTCGCGCGCTCCCCGGCCATCGAAGAGCGCCTTGCCGGTGACTACCTTCCACTGAGCGCCATCTTCGGCGGCCGGCCGGACGGCCTGATCGTCACCGGCACAGAGCCGCTCAGCGAGGATCTGAGGAGCGAGCCGTACTGGGAACCGCTGGCCGAACTCATCTGCTGGGCCGAGGAGTCCACGGCATCGGCTCTGCTGTCGTGCCTGGCGGCGCACGCGGCCGCGTTTCTCTTCGACGGCATCGAGCGCCGGTCGCTGCCCGAGAAGTGCTCGGGTGTCTTCCTGCACGAGATCAGGACCGACCATCCGCTCACCGAGGGTCTCGGGGGGCTCGTCCACATGCCCCACTCGCGCCTCAACGACTTGCCGTCGGCCCAGCTCCAGGCCAGCGGGTACGCCAACCTGATCGAGTCCCCGGAGATGTCGTGGACCCTGGCTGTCAAAGAGCGCGGTCACTGCATGTTCGCCCTCGTGCAGGGCCACCCGGAGTACTCGACCACCAGCCTGCTGCGTGAATACAGGAGGGACCTCGGGCGATTTCTCCGCGGCGAGCGCAACTCCGCACCGGCGATCCCGGCCGGCTATGTGGACGACGTGAGCCGGCGGCTTCTCGAGACCTTCGAGGAACACGCTCTCGCCCGCGCCACCTGCGCCGAGCCCATGAAGGACTTTCCGTTCGAGCCGGTGGCTCAGCGCCTCGTCAACACCTGGCAAGCTCCGGGTTCCCGGTTGTACGCCAACTGGCTCAGGCAGATCCGGGACAGGAGGCAGCGTGATGCGTGACGAGACCGTGGCCATCCACGGTGGCTACGAGCCCGACACCACGCGGGCGGTCGCCGTGCCCATCTATCAAACGATCGCGCACGAGTTCGACACCGCGGCCCACGCGGGAGCGGTCTTCGACCTCGAGCTTCCCGGCTTTCACTACAACCGCCTCAACAACCCGACAAACGACGTGCTGGAACAGCGTCTCGCGTCTTTGGAAGGCGGAACCGGAGCCCTGGTGCTCAGCTCGGGGGCCGCGGCTGTCAACTACTCGATACTGAACCTGGCGTCGGCGAACGACAACATCGTCACTGCCCCGCAGCTGTACGGGTCCACCTACACGCTCTTCGCGTACGTCCTGCCGGGCCAGGGCATCGAGGTGCGATTTGCGGCCGACGACCGCCCCGAGTGCATCGAGCCGCTGATCGACCGCAACACCAAGGCCATCTTCTGCGAGTCGGTGGGCAACCCGGCCCTCAACGTCGTGGACCTCGAAGCCGTAAGCGAGCTCGCACACCGCCACGGCATCCCGCTGATCGTCGACAACACGATCGCGACGCCGATGTACCTGAAGCCCATCGCCCACGGAGCCGACGTCGTCGTGCATTCCCTGACGAAGTTCGTGGGCGGGCACGGCACGACGCTCGGGGGCGCCATCGTCGACGCCGGCCGCTTTGACTGGGCTGAGCATCCCGACAAGTTCCCGATGTTCAACCGGCCCGAACCGGCCTTCCACGGAGTGGTCTACGCCCGCGACTTCCCGGAGGCACCCTACGCCGTGCGGTGCCGCACCGTCAGCCTGCGCAACAGCGGCTCGACCCTCTCCCCGCTCGGCGCCTTCCTACTTCTGCAAGGCCTCGAGACCCTGGCTGTCCGGCTGGAGCGCCACGAGTCGAACACCCTGGCCGTGTCGCGATACCTGGCGGGCGATCCCCGTGTCGCCTGGCTGAGCTATCTGGGCGACCCCGGCTTCGCCTACTACGACCTCGCCCAGCGTTACCTCAACGGTCACTGCCCCTCGATCGTCACCTTCGGCGTCGCCGGCGGGTACGAAGCAGGGATCCGCTTCTTCGACGGGGTCAAGCTCTTCAAACGGCTCGTGAACATGGGCGATGCCAAGTCGCTCGTCGCTCACCCCGCGTCCACCACCCACCGCCAGCTGTCTCCCGAGGCGCTCGCCTTGGTGGGCGTTGCTCCCGAGACGATACGACTGTCGATCGGCATCGAGCACGTCGACGATCTCATCGAGGACATCGATCAGGCGCTCAGCTCTGCGACGTGATGCCATGGACGCCGATCACGGCGCACGCCCACATCACCCGCCAATGGCCGTCGGCATCGATCTCGTGGCCGTGGACGAGGTGGAGGACGCGTTGTCGCACTTCGGCGACCGCTATCTCCGACGCGTGTTCACGGACCACGAGATCGCCTGCTCGACGGGTGCGGGGAAGGTGAGGGCCCGTCACCTCGCGGCCCGTTTTGCGGCCAAGGAGGCGGCGATGAAGGCCCTCGGGCCGAGCGACCGGCTGCCGGCGTGGCGCTCGATCGAAGTCCGCCAGCACGACGGCGGGCGTTGCACGCTGGCGCTCAGCGGCCATGCAGCCGAGCTCGCCCGACGGGCTCATCTGACCGAATTCGCCGTCAGCCTCAGCCACGAGGGGAACCTCGCCGCTGCCGTCGTCCTCGCCGCCGGTCAGAGCGGCTTCACGTCGTCGGTGCGCGGCGAAAACGAGCGAAGACGTGATCGACGATGAGCGCGGCAACTTCGTCCCGGTCCTTCGAGGACAGCAGCGAGTGCTCGAGTGAGGGAATTACCTCGACCCGGAGTCGTCCCTCCGTGTCCGCTCCTCGAGCCGCGCCGAGCCCGGTCTCGGTGAACGGCTGAATCTCCTCGGAGCCGCAGATCAACAGCACGTCCGTGCCGGCACCGGCAAGATCCCCGAGCCGCTCCCCCGGCCTGTTCCCGAGCGACGTCTCGACCAGTCGCAAGCGCCAGGTAACCTTCCTGAGAGGCTTTCGAAGCCTCCAACTGAGCGTGGGGAATCGCCGGCCGACCCACTTCAGGGGCGCCTGCTCCCGAGCCGCAGTCACGAACGCCGTCCGTCGCAGGCAAAAGCGGCGACGACCGTCCATCTCCGCTCCTGCGGCCATCTCCGGAGGTTGGAACACCAACCACGGGTTCACCGCACAGACGCCCCGCGGCGAGAGGATCAGTGCCGCCTCCAATACCTGGTAGCCGCTCGAGGAGAGTCCGATCAGCACGACGTCGCCCGGATCGTCCGGCGACACCGCTCGAGCGGTGTCGAGAACATCGTCGATCTCGAGGACCGACAGCACCGGTTGGTCACCTCGCTCGGCACGCGGCGGGCTGTCGCCGAATCCGTCGAGGTCGACCCGGACGCATCGGAATCCCCCCACCGCCAGGCGGCGGCTCAGTTGCACCCATATTCGACCGGGCCCGATCCGGTGCTCGTTCGCGACGCTCACGAACATGCAGACGGGGCCGTGCCCGCCGGTCTCGGGCTCGGTCTCGATGCCGAACAGTCCCGCCGGGCCCAGCCAGACCGCGCGCTCTCGCACGGGGACGGTCCCACGCGAAGGACTTTGGGCGGGACCCTCGGAGGACATCGGAACCGTGACCTCGCCGCCGGCGGGCGCCGTGATCGGGTGGAGGTCTCGGGGCATCACGCCGTCGAGCCACGTCGCGACGGTCCCGAGCGCGTCGGCCGGAATCTTCTGGCTGGGCGGCGGCAATTCCAACAGCTCTGTCTGGCCCGTCACCTCTCGGTGCTCGACCCCGGGTCGTCCGAGGCGCGCGACGAGCCTGCGGTCAGCTACGCGCTTCGATCGCGTCAGAACCAGCACCTTGCGGGCGAGCTGTGGTGGTTCGTCAGGCCCGGGCTGGCCGGCCATGAGGTCCAGCCCTGAGATCTCGGCCGCCATCTCGGCTGTCAGTATGAATGCCGGCAGTTCGAACGTGCCCGCTCCTTCGCCGGCGGAGCTCACGCCGGCGATGAGCCCGAGCGCACGCTGCTCTCGGAGGAACGACCGGCCCGTCGGGCACGGGTCCCACAAGACCAGGGCATCGACAGGGTCCACGCTGCAGACGGCGGCGGCGAAGTTGGCCCCGAGTCGCATGCCGACGATCCCGATGGGCAATGGCCCCATCTTGCGCACGAAATCAACCGCACACCTGACGTCCTGCTGGAACCCGGCCTCGTCAGGGCTGTCGGCAGTCCGGTCGAAGGAGTCACCCGTCGAGCGGTAGTCCAGCCTGAGAGCGGCAAAACCGAGCTCCGCGAGCCGAGCACCGAGGCGGACGAACGTCGCCTGCGAGCCCGCGTACTCCCGGCCGAGCGGCGGGCACAGCACGACCGCCCCCCGCGTCGAGCCGTGGGGCAGGTGGAGAACACCGAACAGCGGCGACGCCTCGGGGCCGAACCAGAGCCCCGTAGCTCTGCGTAAGGCCATCTTCAGGCGCCCGTCGTCGTGACTCGCAGCTTCCTGTCCGCCGATCCCACGGCCAGCGGCGCGTGACCGCCCCGCACGCGTCGTATCTCGTCGGTGATCGGGGACACCTTCTCTCTCCGGTGGCGGCTGCCTCAGACCGAGCCCTCGTTGCCTCTCAGCTGCTCGCCCAGTTGGCATCCCGATGATATCGACCAGCTCGATCGGCTTCTTGAGGAGGCCCGGCGCGCCGAGACGAGCGCTCAGGCTCCGGCCCCTGCCGACAGGCCCCGCCCCGCCAGGTGCTCGGTCAACAACTCCAGGACGAGTGCGTTGTCCTCCGGCCGGCCCACGGTGATCCGCAGGTGCCCGGGGTTGCCGACCGACTGGCCACTGCGAACGCTCACGCCGCGCTCGGCCAACCAGGCCGCGGTGCCCGGATCGGGCTCGTCGCAGCAGACGAAGTTCGTCTCGGTCGCTAGAGGGTTCAGGCCGAGATCCGCCAGCGCCTTGGACATCCGCCGGCGCTCCTCTTTCTGCTCGTCCAGCCGGTCGAGGTACTCCGGCTCGACGCGCAAGGCGGCTTGCCCCGCGTGCAGCGCAAGGCCGCTCACCGCCGTCGGGCCGAGGTGCCCGCGCATCTCGGCGGCGAGCTCCGCACTCGAGGCGGCGCAGTAGCCGAGCCGCACACCCGCCAGAGCGAAGAACTTCGAGAAACTGCGGGTGACGACCAGCGGCCGCCCGCTCCCGAAGAGCTCGAGCGCGCCACGCCCGCCCCGGCCGAATTCCTCCGTGTACTCGAAGTACGCCTCGTCGACGAGGAGAAGCACGTCGTCAGGAAGCCTCTCGGCCAGGCAGAGGAGCGCCCCCGGCCCCAGTGCGCCGCCGGTGGGGTTGTTCGGGTTGCAGACCACGACACAGGTCGTGCTCCCGGTGACGGCTGCTCGCAGCCCTTCGGCGTCGCAGGCCCCGCCGGCGAGAAGGGGCACGGGAACGGGACGCCCGGAGCTGGTCGAAGGCGCCGCTGCGAAGGTTGGGTACGAGGGATGCGGGAAGACCGTCTCGGTGCCCGGGCCGCCGAGCGCGGCGATCGTCTTGTAGAGGATCTCGTTCGAGCCGGCGCCGAGCAGCACCTGATCGGTGGGAACCCCGATGCGTTGGGCGATCGCCTCGGTCAATGGGCCCTCGTTGCCGAACGGATAGCGGTTCGCGACGAGCGCCCACTCGGCGATCGCGTCGAGCACCTCGCGGGGAGGCGGGTAGGGGTTCTCGTTCGCGTGCAGCCGAATCCCGTCGTTCGGCCGAAAGAAACGGCGCTGGGGCGCCGCGTCGGCCTCGTCGTCTCTCCAGCGCAGCGTTGTCATTACGACCTCCAGCCAGAGGGGCCCTCGCAGCCTAACGGCGTGCGCGCGGACGCCAAGGTGCCGAGCGGGCCGGCCTCATGTGTCCGCGCGTTGCGAGGGCCGCAGGCCCGCTGCCGCGAGAAGCGCTCGCTCGTCGACCTTGCTCCCCGGCGTCATCGGCATCTGCTCGACGATCTCTACGCGATCGGGCAGCATCGTCGTGGGCAGAAGGACGCCGGCGAGGCGCCGGATCTCCTGGCCGCTCGAGGGCGCGGAGGTCGTGACGAACGCGGCGATGCCGAGCTCGCCGTGCTCCTCGTAGGCCACGCACACGGCGGCCGAGACCGGCCCGACGTCGCAGAGCGCGGCCGCCACCTCCAGCAGCGAGATGCGGATGCCCGAGCGCTTCACCATCCGGTCGGCGCGGCCGACGACCGAGTAGACGCCCTCGTCGTCGCGGGAAGCTAGATCGCCGGTCCGGTAGATCGTCTCGCCGGCCACGACGTCGGTTCGCAGAACCGCGGCGGTGAGCTCCGGGTCCTGCCAGTAGCCCACCATGAGCTGGCGGCCCCCGACGTGGAGCTCGCCGACCTCCCCCGGTGATTCGACGAGCCTGTCGTCCCCGCCGACGAGAAAGAAGTCGACACCGGGGTTCGGAGGGCCGATCGGCACACTCGTGGCGTCTCCCATGCGCTCGCGTTCGAGCCTGTAGGTGGTCACCGCGATCGTCGTCTCGGTCTGGCCGTAACGGTTGAAGACCCGCAGCTCGGGTGCCGCTGCCCAGAGCGACCGCACGTCCGCCATCGTGAGAGCTTCGCCCCCGAGCGACATCGTGACGAGCGAGCTCGATGCGAGCAGGCCGGCCTCGGGGCTCCCGAGCAGGAGCCGCAGATAGGTCGGGGAGAAACTCGTGTGGGTGATCTGCTCGCGGGCGAGGATCGAGAAGAACATGCGCGGGAGCGCCAGCGACTCCCGCGGCGGTATGACCAGCGTCCCGCCGGCGGCCGGGACCGGGAAGACCGTGCCGAACGACCCGACGAAGTGGACCGGCGAGACGCACAGCCCACGGGTGCCGGCGTGCAGGCCCATGGCGTCGATCAGGACGCTCACGGCGCCGGCCAAGGCCCTGTGCCCGGTCAGGACACCTTTCGGGGTCCCGGTCGTGCCGGAGGTGTAGAGGCAGTACGCGGGCCGGTCTGCGGCCGGGGCCGGCGGCGGGGGCTCGGCACCGCTCCGTCTCGCCGTCACCATGTCGAGCTCCCGATACGACCCGGAGCCCACCTGGCCCGGAACGAGAACGACGGCCGGCTCGCAGCTCTTGAGGATCACCTCGCGCCGCGATGCGGGGTCCTCGGCTGAAAGCGGCACGAAGATCGCCCCGAGCCAGGCACAGGCGAGAGCAGCGACGAGGAAGTCCACCGAGTTGGCCAAGCCGAGTGCCACCCTGTCGCCCTCGCCGACGCCTGCGCCGGCCAGGCTGCCGGCGACCGCACGCACCTCTCCGTCGAGCTCGCGAAACGAGAGGGTGCGACTCGGGTCCTTGGCAGCAGGATGGTCAGGGGTGGTCTCGACGTGACGGCGGATCAGGCCGAGGACTTCGAGATCGTTCGCTCGCACGGCCGACTAGGTGCCCGATATCGCGATCCGCTCGCTGACGAGACGACCGAGGTCGCTCGCCGGCACCGCGGGGAACTTCACCACCTCGTCCTCGGAGAACTCGACGCCGAACCTCTCCTCGATCTGCATGACCGCCTGCATGATCCGGTACGACGTGAGGCCGAGATCGAGAAGGGACCACGCAGAGCCGAGCTCGGGGGGCTCCAGGCCGGTTGCCTCCGCCAGTGCCTCCAGCACCTCCTCCTCGTCAGCCACCTGACCCCTCCTCTGACTGCGGCCATCCGGGGCCGCCACGGCACGCCCGCACCGGGCCCCGCCGGCGAAGGTACTCCACAGAGCGCTCGCCGCCGTGCGCTATCGACTCCAGCGCCACTCCGACACGACGGACAGCCCAGCTCGTCGGTCGAGCGCGATGGCGGCGACCAGGCCGCGCGCGAGCTCGAGGTCGACCACCTGGACGGAGGGGTGCGGCAGGCGCCAATCTGCCGGCGCTCCAGTGACCTCCACGCCGGCGAGCGGCATTCCGAGGCCCATCCCGGCCCATTTGGCGACCGCCTCCTTGCGGACCCAGGACCGCACAGCGGCCTCGGGCCGCCGCCGAGGTCCTAGGCGCCCAAGCTGTTGTCGCTCCCGGGGGGCGAAACACGGCCGGGGCCAGAAGAGCCGTTCGCCGAGCGGCACTCGCTCGACGTCGACGCCGACCCGGCCGTGGTGGGCGACCGCGATCAGGGTCACGTCGCCCGTCGTGGCGACGCTGAAGTCGAGCTCGCGCGGCGGAGCCCCGACGGCTGCCGGCTTTCCGTGGCCGGCGCGCCCGCACGACTCGCACCGGCGGGCGAATGCGACGCGCTCGGGCGCAAGACCCAGCTGCGCCCCGAGGTACAAGCGCAGGGCGGCTCGCCCGGCGCCGTAGCCGGGACGCCCGCGGCGGACGGCTCGCGCGTGACGCTCCAGCTCCGCCCCGTCCAGCAGCTCGAGCAGCCGGGGCGGGCAGGCGCCGCCGTCCACCTCGAAGACCTCTACGAAGCCCGCCGGGTCGCCATGGGCGCCGGCCGGCCACGGCGCCGCACCCTCGCCGGGCGCAGCGACCACAAGGTCCGCCATCTCAGGCTCCGTCGCCCGGGCCCGGCGACGGCGACAGGTCGTCGAGCGCCTGTCGAATGGCCGCAATTGACGAGAAGGTGCTCTTGCGGAGCAGGTACTCGGGGAACTCGACGCCGTAAGTCTCCTCGAGCGCGAGCATGACCGACACGCTCGCGTGAGAGGTCATGCCGAGCTCGTAGAGGTCGTCCGAGTCGGCGAGCGAGGCTGCGTCGACCGACAGGCGCCCGTGCTCTCCGAGCACCTCGCGGATCGGGTCGGTGGTCACTCAGCCGGCGAGGGTCTCTAGCACCTTGTTGGCGTGGCCGTCGGCGCGCACGTTGTACCACGCGTGCTCGATCCTGCCGTCTTGACCCACGAGAAACGTAGATCTGATGACCCCCACGCTCTTCCGCCCGTACAACGTCTTCTCGCCCCAGGCTCCGTAGCGCGCCATCACCTCGTGCGCCGGGTCGCTCAACAAGGCGATGCGAAGCCCGTGCTTCGCCCGGAATTTCTGGTGCGAGGAGCCTCCGTCGGGCGAGATCCCGAGCACCTCCACGCCGAGCGCCGCGTACTCGTCGACGAGATCGCTGAACTGGCACGCCTCCTTCGTGCAACCGGGCGTGTCGTCAGCGGGGTAGAAGTACACCACGACTCGGCGCCCCGCGTAGTCCCCGAGCGAGACGACCTTGCCGTCCTGGTCGGGCAGCGAGAAGAGGGGGGCCGGATCGCCTTCGGCCAGTCTTGTCATCCCGCCATGATCGCGCGGCCGGACCGTGTCCGTGGGGTACGACGCGCGCCAGTAGCCTGTCGGGAAGACATTGAGGGAGTAGATGACGACAGGTACAGAGACCGGGACGACGTTCGCAGGTCTCGGTGTTGCGCCCGAGCTGGTCGAGGCGCTGGCAAGCCAGGGCATCACGCAGCCCTTTGCGGTTCAGGCACTCACGATCGAAGATGCGCTAGCGGGCCGGGACGTGTGCGGCAAGGCCAAGACCGGCTCCGGCAAGACGCTGGCGTTCGGTCTGCCGATGCTCATGCGGACGCCCCGTGCCGGTCGCAAGTCGCCGACGTCGCTCGTCCTCGTCCCGACGCGCGAGCTGGCGGTCCAAGTCGCCGAGGTGCTCGAGGCGCTCGGCAAGCCCGTCGACAGGCGGGTCCTCGCGGTCTACGGCGGTACGGACCTCGACCGCCAGACCCGTCAGCTCGCGGACGGGGCCGACATCGTCGTCGCGACGCCCGGCCGGCTCATCGACCTCGCGGACCGCAAGGCGGTGCGCCTCGACAAGGTCTCGACTCTCGTCGTCGACGAGGCGGACCGCATGGCGGACATGGGCTTCCTGCCCCAGGTCGAGTGGCTGCTGCGGCGGATGCCGGTCGAGCGCCAGACGCTCTTGTTCTCGGCGACGCTGGACTCGGCGGTCGACCAGGTCGTGCGCCGGCACCTTCGTGACCCGGTCCTGCACGAGGTGCAAGCGAGGCAGGTCACAGTCGAGGAGATGGAGCACCGTTTCTTGAAGGTGCATCAGCTCGACAAGGCGAAGGTGTGCGCCGCCGTCGTGGCAGGGGCGTCCAAAGCCCTGTGCTTCTGCCGCACCAAGCGAGGCGCCGACCGCCTCGTCGACGACCTCCGGCGAGAAGGAGTGCGCGCGGCTGCCATCCACGGCGACCTCCGCCAGGCCGCGCGTGAGAAGGCGCTCGAGGACTTCGCGGCCGGCAAGCTCCCGACGCTCGTCGCCACCGACGTCGCGGCGCGCGGCCTCGACATCGACGGGGTCGACGTCGTGGTTCACTACGACCCGCCCGAGGACCACAAGGCGTACCTTCACCGGTCGGGTCGCACCGCCCGCGCCGGCGAGGGCGGCGTTGCCGTGACGCTCGTCTTGTGGGACCAGGAGCTCGCCATCGAGCGACTCCAGCGACGCATAGGCCTCCGGCTTCCCATCGTGGAGGTCTTCTCGAACGACCCCCGGCTCGCGAAGCTTGCGAACTGGTCGCCCGAGCCGCTCGAGCCGTGACCGACGAACGCCTTTACTTCCGCCAGCTTCTGGCCGGGCTCGACATCGCATCGGGTGACCCGCTCGCCCGCCAGATGGTGAACTTCGTCTACCTCATCGGCGACCGTGAGAGCGGCGACGCCGTCGCGGTCGACCCCGCCTACGCGCCAGGTGAGATCGTCGGTATCCTCGAGGCCGACGGCATGCGCCTCACCGGTGTGCTCGCCACCCACTACCACCCCGATCACGTCGGCGGCGATCTCGTCGGCCACGACATAGCGGGCATCGCCGAGCTCCTCGAGCTGGTCGAGGTCCCGGTTCACGTGCAGCAGTTCGAGGCGCCGTGGATCGAGCGCACGACCGGCGTCGGTCGTGCGAGCCTCGTGGCGCACGAGAGCGACGAAGTTCTCCGGGTCGGCGAGATCGGGATCCGCCTGCTTCACACGCCGGGCCACACCCCGGGCAGCCAGTGCTTCCTCGTCGACGGGCGACTCGTGGCCGGCGACACGCTCTTCCTCCAGGGCTGCGGTCGGACCGACCTGCCCGGGAGCGACCCCGACGCGATATACGACAGCCTGGTCAACCGCCTCGCGAAGCTTCCCGACGACACCGTCGTGTACCCGGGGCACCTGTACTCGGCCGAAGGTTCCGCGTCGCTCGCCGAGACGAAACGGCGCAACCCTGTCCTCGCCCCGCGCAGCGCCGAGGAATGGCTGGCGCTGTTCGCCAGATAGCCGGACCCTCGGCGGCTCGAATCGAGTATTAGGATCGATTCCTATGAGCCATGACGGTGTCGAGCGCCGGGTCGGCTCGATGACGGTCGTGACATTCGACGCCGACGGGCTCGGCGACCGCAGCTACCTCATCAGCGACGGCGAGGTGGGCGTGGTGGTCGACCCCCAGAGAGACCCGTTTCCTTATCTGCAAGAGGCGCGGCGCCTCGGGATCAGCCTCACGGCGGTGCTCGAGACCCACATTCACAACGACTATGTCAGCGGTGGCCTTGCGCTCGCGAGGCAGGCGGGTGCCACCTACGCCATCCCCGCGGGTGAGCCCGTGTCGTTCTCGGATGAATGCCGCGCTCTCGACGACGGCGACGCCGTCGCGGCCGGAAGGCTCGGGATCACCGCCATCGCAACTGCTGGTCACACGGCCCACCATCTCGCCTATCTGGTCGAGCTCCCACGAGACGGGGAGGCCGCGGACGCCGTCGTCTGCACGGGAGGCTCCCTCCTCGCCAACGCGACCGGCCGGACGGACCTCCTCGGCCTGGAGCGCGCCGAGACGCTTGCCCGCGCGCAATGGCACTCGGTCCGCCGGCTCCTGACGACGCTCCCGGCGGCCGCTCAGGTCCTCCCGACGCACGGGTTCGGCAGCTTCTGCTCCGCGGCGCCCACCTCCGGCTGCTCCACCGCGGTCCCCACTATCGGTCACGAGCTCGAGTCGAACCCGGCCGCGCTCTTGGACGAGGAGAGCTTCGTCGCGGCGTTGCTCGCCGACCTGCCGCCCATCCCGGCCTACTACCCGTACATGTCCGCGTTGAACAGGAGGGGCCTCGGTGCACCGCGCCTCGAGCCCGTGCGGGAGCTGGACGCCGGCGACCTCGACTCCGCCGTCGCAGGCGACGAGTGGGTCGTCGACCTGCGCGAGCGCAGGGCCTTCGCAGCCGAGCACCGCCCTGGCACGTTGAATCTCGAGCTCGGCACGAACTTGACGACGTACCTCGGCTGGATCGTGCCCTGGGACGGCGAGCTCGTCCTGCTCGCCGACAACCCCGCCGCGCTCGCCGAGGCACGGCGTCTCATCGCCCGCATCGGTCGCGACGAGCTGGGTGGCTCGGCACTCTGGCCCGAGGTCGTCTCTCAGCTTCGCCGCGGCTCCGCTGGCGCTGGCCGCGGCACCAGCAGCTATCCGGTGGCGAGTTTCTCGGACCTGGCCAAGGCCTGGCGGGACCGCACCTCGGCCCGGCCTCAGGTCATCGACGTTCGGCACGCGCACGAGTGGCACGCCGGCCACATCGCCGGCGCTCGGCACGTGCCGATCCAAGAGCTCCTCGAGCGCCGGTCCGAGGTGCCGGCGACGGCGCAGGTCTGGGTGCATTGCGCCGGAGGATTCCGAGCGGCTGTCGCGGCTTCGCTCCTGTCGGGATGGGGCGCATCGCCGGTCTTGATCGACGACCTCTGGGAGAATGCCGCCGTTTCGAGCCTTCCGATCACGCCTCGAACCGGTCCTGCGGAGCGCCGCGCCTCTTGAGCCTGGGTGCCAGGACTCTCCCGAGCCGCCCTTAAGGTGGCGCACATGAGCGAGAACGGACACATCAGGGTGGAGCAGGGCCAGAAGAGGCTGCGAACGTACCTTGGAGGCGAGCTGGTCGCCGACACGGTTGCGCCGCTTCTTGTCTGGGAAGCGCCGTATTACCCGACCTACTACGTGCCTCGAGCCGACGTCAGGATGGACCTCCTCGTGGAGTCCGACAGGCGCGAGGCGTCGCCGCACCTGGGAGAGGCCAGTTACTGGACGGTCAAGGTCGGGCGGGCGGAGGCACTAGACGCCGCTCGGCAGTACGCGGCATCGCCGGCCGAGGAGCTGCGCGACGCGATCCGGTTCGAATGGAATGCGATGGACGCCTGGTTCGAGGAGGACGAGGAGGTGTTCGTCCACCCGCGTGATCCCCACAAGCGAATAGACGCGCTGCGCAGCTCGCGCCACGTCGTGGTCGAGATCGACGGCGTGGCCGTGGCGGACTCGGTGCGACCGGTGCTGTTGTTCGAGACGGGCCTGCCGATCCGCTACTACCTTCCGAAGACCGATGTCCGCATGGACCTCCTCTCAGCCACCGCGACCACGACCCGCTGCCCGTACAAAGGGACCGCCGAGTACTACTCGGTCACGGTCGGTGAAAGGAGCCACCGCGACGTCGCCTGGTGGTACCGCAACCCGGCGCACGAATCGGCACAGATCGCCGCCCTGGTCGCGTTCTACAACGAGAGGGTGGACCTCGTCGTCGACGGGGTCCGCGAGCAACGGCCGGACACCATTTTTTCCAAGCGATAACTCTGCCGCTCGGCGACGGTGCGATGTTGACGCGCACCCTGCCGGGCGCCCTCGCGGCCCTGACTGAGCCGGATCGCGACCTTCGACGCAGCTTGTGAACACTGAGAGTGGTAGAGAGACCACTTAAAGTGGTATAAAGTCGTTCATGACCAGGAGCTCGACTTCCAGCGCGCTCGCCCACTTGCACCGGAGAGCCGGGTTCGGTGCAACGCCGGCGGAGATCGAAGTGGCCGAAAAGCTTGGATTCGATGCCGTCGCCGACAAGCTGCTGGCGGGGCTCACCGGGCCTGATCACGCCGGCTCTTCGCTGGGCGTCCCGCCGCTCACACCTCTCGCGGAGACGAACGTCCCGGGCTTCGAGTACGACGATTACGGCGAGTTCATCGCGCTTTCGACGTGGTGGCTCGACCGGATGGTCGTGACCGACACCCCCTTGAGGGAAAAGCTCGTCCTGCTTCTCGCCGATCAGTTCCCGACCTCCTACGAAAAGGTCGGCTACGCCGACCTGATGTACAACCAGAACCAGCTCTTCCGCAACCTCGGAGCCGGCTCCTTCGAGATCCTCACCCGAGCCGTCGCCAGGGACCCGGCGATGTTGATATGGCTCGACACCGGTACCGACCACAAGGCTCACCCCAACGAGAACTTCGCCCGAGAGCTGATGGAGCGCTTCACGATGGGCGTAGGCCACTACTCGGAGAAGGACGTTCGGGCGGCGGCGCGAGCCTTCACGGGCTGGACCCTCGACTACACGACGGGCAGTTTCTTCTTCAACACCTACGACCACGACAACCGTGACAAGCGGTTCCTCGGCCGCACCGGACGCTGGAACGGCGACGACATCGTCAGGATCGTCACGCACACCGCCGCCTCGTCGAAATGGGTGGTCTCCAGGTTCTGGAGCTGGCTGGCCTACCCGGTGACCACCGAGGATCGCGTCGTCGCAGAGCTGGCGCGCGACTACCGCAAGGACCTCAGCATCGAGAACCTCCTCGGGGCCATCCTGCACCACCCTGACTTCGTGTCGACCAGGGCGATGCGGGGCCTCATCAAGCAGCCCATCGAGTACCTCGTCGGCACGCTTCGCCTGCTCGGCCTGAGGACTGCGGCATTCGACCAGGGATCACTCGTCTGGATGTTGGCATCGTTGGGCCAGCAGCCGTTCCTCCCTCTTAACGTCGGCGGTTGGGGCCAGAACCAGTACTGGTTGTCGACCTCGGCCAGCAACTCGCGGCTCTCGCTCGCGTGGAGCATCGCCGAGTACGCCGACCTCACCGAGGTCTCGGACCTGAACGGGAACCCGGGCGCTCAGGTGGCCGCGGTTCGAAGGATGCTCGGGCTCGAGTCCCTGTCGAACGAGAGCTACCGGGCGCTTTGGAAGATGGCCAAGCAGGGCGGCCCTCAAGAGCTCCTCGTGCTGGCGCTCGTTTCTCCCGAATACCTTCTCAACTGATCGGAGCCTGTAATGGCGAGGTCCTTCACCAGGCGCGACTTTCTCGCCGGCAGCCTCGGTGCCGGCACGGCGGGCGCGTTGCATTCGACCCTCGGCCCCATCGGGCCCCGGAGCCGAACGAGACCGGCCGCCAGGGCCTCCGCGGCTGCGGCGGCCACCGACGCGGCCCCGGGTGCGGGTGCGGTCTCGGTGGCGGACGCCTCGACGGCCGCCGCCGGGCGGACAGCGGCCGTCGAGCGGGCGCTCGTTCTCTGCACCCTGTACGGGGGAAACGACGGCCTCAACACGGTCGTCCCCTACGAGAGCTCCGCCTATCGCAAGCTGAGGGGGAGCATCGCCATCCCCCGCGACCAGGTGCAGCCTCTCGAACCACGAGTCGACGGAGTCGCTCTCGGACTGCACCCGTCGCTGGTAGGTCTGAAGAGCCTGTGGGACGCCGGCCAGGTCGCCATCATCCTCGGCGTCGGCTACCCGAACCCGAGCTTCAGTCACTTCCAGTCCATGGAGATCATGCAGACCGCCGACCCCTCGGGCGACAGCGCCAGCGGCTGGATCGGCCGTTGGCTGGACGTCACGGGCTCGGACCCGCTGCGTGCCCTCTCGGTAGGCCCGAACCTCCCGCAGGTCTTCGCCGGGACGCGCGAGCAGGCGTCGACGCTCTCGGACTCGACCGACCCGGGTTCCCAGCAGCCGAGCGGTGATCCGCACTTCATATCGTCGTACTCGGAGCTCGAGCACGTCGTCAGGGGCGAGCCGGCACTCGAGGCGGCCGTTGCGCGTTCGGGCAGGAACCTCCTCGAGGTCGGCGCCAGGGCCGCTGCGGCGCTCACGCGCGAAAAGCCTCCGAAAGCGATAAGTCCCAATGATTCAGGCGACATTGGCAACCAGCTCGACGTCGTCGCCGAGCTCATCGCGGCCGGCCTGCCGACCCGGGCTTACGGCGTCTCGTTCAGCAGCTTCGACACCCATTCCGGCCAGCTGGACTTCCAGGGGAACCTCCTCTCACAGCTCGACGCCGCCGTCCAGAACTTCATGGGCGGGTTCCCGGCCGTCACGCGAGGGCTGAGCCCTGTCATCGTGATGTACAGCGAGTTCGGGCGCCGGGCGGAGGCGAACGCCAGCGGAGGCACCGACCACGGCTCGGCGAACAACGTCATCGTCGTGGGGCCATCGGTCAAGGGCGGCTTCTACGGCGCACTGCCGAGCCTGACGAGACTCGACGACACCGGGAACCTCCGGCACACAGTCGACATCCGGCGCGTCTATGCGACGTTGCTGGCCGACGTCATGGGAGTCGACCCGAAGCATCTCGTCGGTGCCCGATTTGCGCCGATGCCGTGGCTCCCCCGGGCGGTCTGACCTCCCGCTGACCCCGCCGGCGTCGCGCCTGTCGCCGCGAGCACGGGCTTTTTCAAGCAATCCTGGCGACGGCGAGGGCGGTCGCGAAGAGCACGGTCGACCAGGACAGCGCCCGGAGCGCTCCCTCGAGCGGGGCGAGCAGGTAGCGCCGGTCGATCGGGACGAGCTCACCGCCGGCCAGTTGGACCCTGCCGTCGACGAGCTCGGTGCGGCGCCTTAGCGCTCGAGCCGGAGCGCTCAGGCGCCGCTGGGCGATCGAAAGCGCGAAGGCCGCGAGGGACGCCAGCACCGGAGCCAACGCGAGGGTCCTCGTCTGGGCCACGTAGGCGGTCAGGACCGGAAAGGCTCCCCAAGCGGCGGCGAACCCGACGTCGTTGTGCAGGGCACCGCCGAAGAGCTCGGCGTTGTAGGCAAGAACGATGAGCGGGCCGACCACGATGAACGGCACGAGCACCCATCCGGTCTTCGTCACTCCGATTACGCCGAGCCCGATCGCCACCACGAGACCGGTCACCGCCGCAACGACGAGACCGGCGGTCGGCAGGTGAGTTCGCAGCGGCCGCCCGTGCAGCTCGTCGAGGGCGTGCGCAGCCAACCCGACGGCGAAGAAGAAGGCGAGCAGCGTTGCCACCAACCGCGTCGTGTTCACCTGCGGGGCGAGGCTGGCGCCGATGACTATGTAGGAGAGGTGCCATGCCGTATAGGGAGGATGGAGGACGAGCCACCAGTCCCTCCACCCACCGGTTCCGGCGGCATAAAAGGCCGGGGGGACGGCGTCGTGCGCCGGGGCCACGCCGACGATCGGGACGCTCGGCTCGTCAGCCACCGGCCCTCCGGCCCCACATTACAAGCCCTCCGCCAAGGCTCATCACCCGTACGCCGACGTCGTCGAATCCCGCGCTGCGCCAGGCGTCAATGGTCCAGTCGACGGGAAACTCCTGATACAGCGTCGATATGCTCGGCCCCAGGAAACGGCCCACCCGGTACCACTCCGGTCCCCCCGTCGCGAGCCCGGCAACCGGCAGAACCAGGCGGGTATAGCCCCACCACAATCCCCGCCAGAAGCGGTTCGGGGGCACCATGAACTCCAGGCTCGCAACGGGACCTCCCGGCTTCACGACGCGCGCGAGCTCGTTCAGTGTCGCCTGAGGGTCGTCCACGTAGCGGAGAAGATAGGTGAACGTGAGCGCGTCGAACGCCGCGTCGGGGAAGGGAAGCTCCTCGGCTCGGCCGTTCACGAGTTGCACGCGCCGTGTCTGGTGGGCCTGTGCCACGTTGCGCTGCGCGACCTTCAACATGCTCCCGGTGAGGTCGACCCCGGCGATCTGCGCGCTCGTACGGTCGGCGAGCTGGAGCGCAACGCCCGCGGTCCCAGACGCGACGTCGAGCACGCGCTTGGGCGACCCCGGCACGATGTGGTCCACCATCGCCTTGCGCCATCTGGCGTTCTGGCCGAATGACAGCCACTCGGCCAGACGGTCGTAGCGGGCCGGAAGGTCGGCGAACAGGCGCTGTGCGAACCTGTTGCGGTCGCCGACGATGCGTAGGCTCATCCAACCTCCCCTTGGCCCTCACTACGCGCCAGGATATGCGCGGTCTCTTGCGTGCCGAGCCCTACGATTGGTGACCGGCCTCGATGCGGAGGTCGGGCCAGCGGCACCTCAAGGAAGATCGGTGATCGGTGTGTCACCCAAGACCGACGAGGTTCTCAACGACGATGCCGGGGCGTGGCCGGCGTCGCCCGGCCTAGCCGGGTCCGCGGACCCGGCTAGGCCGGAGAGTTGGGCCGCGCCGCAACTGGGCGGTTACCGCCACTACGATCCTGGTGATCGCCATGATCGGCGCCGTGGTGGCGGCACGGGCCGCGTACTCCTCGGCGAAAACCGCTCGGACCGGCGACCTCGTCATCTTCCTCGTCGGCTTGGCTCTGGCAATTGTCGTCTCGTCCCTCACCCTCGTGCTCGGCAGCGTCGCGTGCTCGGGCGCTCGAGCGCGTCGACGAGCAGGCACAAGAGCTCCGTCGCCGAGCCATGCACGACGAGCTGACCGGGCTGCCCAACCGCGCCCTCATCTTGGACCGCGCCCATCAGCTACTCGCCCGGGCTCGTAGGCACGGCTCGATCGGGACCGCGCTCTTCCTCGACATCGACGGCTTCAAGGACGTGAACGATGCCTTGGGCCATGCAGCCGGGGACGAGCTCCTCCGGGCCACCGCGGACCGGCTGCTCGATTCCGTACGCGAGGGCGACACCGTCGGGCGCATCGGCAGCGACGAGTTCGTCGTCCTCCTCGAGGACGACCACCTTCCCTCGCGAGGCGGCCTGGTGGCGGCTCGGGTCATGGAGTCGTTCAGGGCCCCATTCAAGATCGAGGCGCAGGACCGACCGCTCGCGATGACGGCCAGCATCGGCATCGCCATAGGCGATCAGAGCACGGCCGGCGACCTGTTGAGGGACTCCGGCACGGCGCTGCATCGCGCCAAGGCGCTCGGCAAGGACCGATACGTCGCCTTCGAAACCGGCATGGGGAGCTCGGCTCACGAGCAGGTCCAGCTCAAGGCCGACCTCCAGGCGGCCTTCGCCGAGCGCCAGTTCTTCCTCCTCTACCAGCCGATCGTCGACCTCGAGACCTTGGAGGTCGTGGGCGCCGAGGCGCTCTTGCGCTGGCAGCATCCGACGAGGGGCGTCATCGCTCCCGGCGAGTTCATCCCATCACTGGAGAGCACGGGCCTCATCGTCGAAGTGGGCCGCCGGGTGCTGACGGAGTCATGCCTGCAGGCGGCGACCTGGCAGCGTCAGGGTCTCGAGCTGACTATGAACTGCAACATCTCGGCACGCCAGCTCGAATCGGACGCCCTCGTCCAGGATCTGCAAACTGCAATTCAGTCCAGTCGCCTCGACCCTTCGGCGCTCGTCGTCGAGATCACCGAGAGCGCCGTCATGAAGGACGTCACCGCGACGGTTCGGCGCCTCAACGCGTTCAAGGCGGTCGGCGTCGGCGTCGCGATCGACGACTTCGGAACGGGGTACTCGTCCCTGTCCTACGTGCACCGCTTCCCTGTCGACGCGCTGAAGATCGACCGTTCGTTCGTGTCGATCGGCGATGACCTGTCCAGCGCCTCGATGCTGGTGCAGGTAATCGTGCAGCTCGGCCAGGAGCTCGATCTGGACGTCATCGCCGAGGGGATCGAGACCCGGTCGCAGTGCGAGAAGCTTCAGGCCATCAACTGCCAGAGCGGGCAGGGCAGCCTGTTCGCCAAGCCGCTCGACCCCGGAGCCTTCGAGACCTTCGTACGGGTCGGCGGAGCGAAGATGGCGCTCGAGGTCGATCGCCTCGCGGCATCGAGCGCGGCGAAGAGCAAGGCCGAGCTCAGGTGATTCGGGCCAGGCGAACCACAAGCTCGCGGACGAACCTGCCGGCCTCGGGCCACGGGAACCCGGGTAACGCGACCTGCAGGCTGACCGTCCCGTGCATCGCGACCCAGACGGCGGTGCTGTCGGCTACCACGTCGGTGCTCGTCGACCGGCCGGCCTCGACACACTCCTCGAGCCCGTCGACCAGGAGCGCGAACGTCTCGGCTCCGAACTCGAGCACCGGACGGCCGTCGGGGCCGAACGCGACCGGCTTGCAGTAGTCCTTGTTGGCCGAGGCGCTCTTCGGAGAACAGCACCCGGTAGCGAGACGGCCGTCCGAGCCCGAAGGCCACGTAGGCCTCGCAGCCGGCGACGAGCCGCTCGACCGGGTCGTCGCCCGCCGCGGCCACACCTTGGCTGATCGCCTGGGTGAGCTCGTCGAAGATGCGCGCGACAACGGCCACCACGACTGCGTCCCGGTCGGGGAAGTGCGCGTAGATCGAGGGAGCGGCGATCCCGATCTCACGCGCGACGGCGCGGAGCGTCACCGCCTCGTCGGTTCCCTCCCGGTCGATGAGCGCGAGCGCTCCGGAGACGATCTCGTAGCTCAGACGCGCGCCCTGTCCCCGCGCGTTGCGCTCGCGTCTCGCAGCGAGCTCACCTCGCCCCTGATCTTCGAAGTGGGCCGCCTGGTCGCCTGGAGAACTTTCCACAAACTTCACTTTACATCCGTTAGCTCATATGTCTATACTTACAACCGTAAGTCAACGAACGTTAGCTCCTAGCTAGAGGAGGATCCCGATGCCCGCCACGACCAGCGTGTCCCTCGTGCTCGCGCCAGAGTCGCCGGCGACGACGGGCGGCCAGGCGGACAACCGCTGGCCGGAAGGCCACCCGAGGCGCCGGCTCATCCTGCTCGTGCTCTGCCTGAGCTTGCTGGTCGTCGTGATCGACAACACGGTGCTCAACACGGCGCTTCCGACGCTCGCCAGGGTCCTGCACGCCGGCACGAGCTCGTTGCAGTGGATCGTGGACGCGTACACGCTGTGTTTCGCTGCGTTGCTGATCCCGGCCGGCGCGCTCGGCGACCGGTACGGACGCCGGCTGTCGCTCATCGGCGGGCTGACGGTGTTCGCTCTCGGCAGCCTGGCGGCGTCCTTCTCCGCGGGCACGGGCATGCTGATCGGCGCTCGGATCGTGATGGGGTTGGGCGCCGCGTTCGTCATGCCAGCGACGCTCTCGATCTTGAACGCCGTCTTCCCACCCCGTGAGCGCCCACAGGCGATCGCGGCATGGTCGGCGGTCGCCGGTGTGGGTATCGTGATCGGCCCGACGCTCGGCGGCTTCCTGCTGTCGCAGTTCTGGTGGGGCAGCGTGTTCCTGGTGAACGTCCCGCTCGTCGCGCTCGCTCTCGCAGGCGTGATCCGAGTGGTCCCCGAGACCGCCGAGCCCGGCCGGCGCCGGCTCGACATCACCGGGACGCTGTTGATCGCCGGCGCGCTCGTGGCGATCGTCGACGCCATCATCGAAGCCCCGGCGCGCGGGTGGACCGCCCCGGCCTCACTCGCCGAGGCGGCGGTGGGGCTGGCGGCACTCGCAGCCTTCGTGTGGTGGGAGCTTCGCGTCGACCACCCGCTCATCGACCTGCGCGTCTTCAGCTCGAGATCCTTCTCGGCGGCCTCAGGCTCGGTCACCGTGACCTTCTTCGCCCTGTTCGGAAGCCTGTTCGTCTTCACTCAGTACCTGCAGCTGGTGCACGGCTACAGCCCCCTGTCCGCCGGTGTGCGGGCGCTCCCCTTCGCCTTCGCGATGGGAGCGGTCTCGCCGCTTTCGCCCATCTTGGCCAAGCGGCTCGGGAACCGGACCGTCATCCCGGCCGGGCTCGCGCTGATGGGCCTCGGCCTGCTCGACCTGTCGACCGCGCACGTCGACACCGGCTACCCCGCCCTGGCCCTGGCCGTGGCGATCATGGGAGCCGGCATGGGCCTTGTGATGGCTCCCGCGAGCACGACGATCATGAACAGCGTGCCGGCCCACCAGGCGGGTGCGGGAAGCGCCGTCAACGACACGATCCGGGAGGTGGGCGGGGCCCTCGGCGTGGCCGTCGTCGGCAGCCTGACCGCTGCGGCTTATCGCAGCCGTCTGGCCGCGCAGCTGGTTGCCCACCAGGCAGGCGGCGCCGTTGTCCACGTCGCCACAGGCTCCATCGCCGCTGCGGACGCCGTCGCCAGGGGTGTCGGCCGCACGCGCGGGAGCGAGATCGCGCTGGCAGCCCACAACAGCTTCACGACTGCGATGGCGCTCGGCATGCGGGTCGCGGGAGGGGTCGCCGTCGTCGCAGCCCTCGCGGCGGTCGCCTACTTCCCCCGGTCGGACCGCCTTCGCGGCGACGGCCCAGCGCCGGCGGACACGGCGCTCGCAGCGGGCCCTACACCTTTGAGCGCCCTGCGCTGAACCGGCCGGGTTCGTACGCAGATCCCCGCACTCGGAGGCGACGTCGGCGAGACTGAGGCGATGCGAGATCCGAGTCCTTCGACGGCCGAAATTGCCTTCTTGTCCCTGTCCGAAACTCGTCGCCTCCTCGAGCGAGGGGCAACGACGTCGGCAGGGCTCGTGGAGACCCTGCTGCGTCGCATCGCCGATGCGGACCGGGCCGGACCCGAACTGCGCTCGGTTCTCGCCACCTGCCCGGACGCGCTCGAGACCGCGCAACAGATGGACCAGGCACGCCGCCGAGGCGAGATCCGTGGACCGCTCCACGGCGTTCCCGCGCTCGTGAAGGACAACATCGACACCGCGGGCAGCGAAGGGACGACGGCGGGCTCGCTCGCGCTGGCCATGACCAGGCCGTCGAGGGACGCCGTGGTCGTGCAACGGCTGCGGGCGGCCGGCGCGATCGTGATCGGCAAGTCGAACCTCTCGGAATGGGCCAATTTCAGGGGCAAACAGTCCTCGAGCGGCTGGAGCGCCGCCGGCGGCCAGTGCCGCAACCCCCATGCCCTCGACCGCTCGCCAGGGGGCTCCAGCTCGGGGTCGGGCGCGGCTGTCGCGGCGGGATTCGCTCCCCTTGCGCTCGGCACGGAGACCGACGGTTCGATCCTCTGCCCGGCGGCCCTGAACGGAATCGTGGGGCTCAAGCCCACGGTCGGCCTCACGAGCCGCACCGGAGTAGTCCCGATCTCGGCCAGCCAGGACACCGTCGGGCCGATGACCAGGAGCGTGGCCGACGCAGCGGTGTTTCTCGGGGTTCTCGCCGGCAACGGGGCGGGCGTGGACCCGCTGGACCCGGCGACGGTCACGCGCCCCACCAGCCTGCCCGCGGACTACGCGGCGTTCTGCGGTCCCGACGGGCTCTCCGGCGCGCGGATCGGTGTCCCGCGAGAGCACTACTTCGGCTACAGCGCCGGAGCCGACGCTCTCGTGGAGGCCGCTCTCGATCTCGCCCGAGATGCCGGAGCCGTCGTCGTCGATCCCGCCAACGTGCGGACGGCCAGGGCGATCTCGCAGAGCAAGGACGAGATGACGGTGCTGATCCACGAGTACCGCGCCGGCCTCGAGGCGTACCTTGCGACGCGGCCGGCCGGGGATGGCCAGCCTCGCACCATCTCAGAGATCGTGGCATTCAACCAGGCGCACGCAGCCGACGAGCTCGCCTTCTTCGGCCAGGAATACCTGATCTCCGCCGCAAGTGCCGCCGGCCTGGACAGTCCGCGCTACCTCAAGGCTCGAGCCCGCAACTGGCGAAGGGCCCGCCAGGAGGGGATCGACGCGGCACTCCAGGCCGCCCACGTCGACGTGCTCGCGTCCGCGACGATGGGACCGGCGTGGCACATCGACCATGTGAACGGCGACCCGGAAGCGAGCGCCGGCTACCAGGCTGCTGCCGTCGCGGGCTATCCGGCGATCAGCGTGCCGGTCGGAATGGTCAGCGGTCTTCCTGTCGGGCTGTGCCTGGTCGGCACGGCATGGAGCGAGCCGACGCTCATCCGGATCGGTTTCGCTCTCGAGCAGGCGCTCGCGCTGGGCGATGTCCTGCGCCCGCAGTGGAGGCCGCGACTCGAATAAGCCCACCGCCAGCCGGCAGCATTGCCACCCGAGCCGTCAGGTCCCCTCCGAGAAACCGCTCCCCGACGATTCTCGTAGCCAATCGACGAGCCGGTCGACAAAGCCGGCCTGACCCTTCGACAGCTTGCGCCTGGCGGCGGCAGCGGACGTCCATGCCGCGCGATCAACCTCAGGAAACGACCTCGTCTCGCCGGAGCGCGGCGGCCACTCCAGCTCGAACTCGTTGCTCACGATGGCGTCGACGTCGAAGTCTCCCTCCACCGCCCAGACGCGGACCCGCTTGCCGCTGGGCTGGCGGAGCTCGCCCAGGTCGATCCGGGGCCCCTCGGGTGGCTCCAGCCCGAGCTCCTCGGCGAACTCGCGGTCCGCGGCGTGCCGTGGATCTTCACCCAGCTCGTACTCGCCCTTTGCGATCGACCAGGCGCCGTCGTCCTTGTTGGCCCAAAACGGCCCGCCGGGATGCACGACGAGCACTTCGAGAACCCGCGCTGCGCCGAAGCGGTACGGCAACAGCCCTGCGCTCTGCGGTGCCATCCGCCCTTACGTGTCGCCGATGACCGGCGCCGGGTACGCATCGAGGTCATCGATCACCACGAGCTCGAGTTCGCTCGGCTCGACGCCACGGCCCCACAGGGCAAGGCCCACGCGGCGCGTCGAGGTCGACGGCGGCGGCCCACGATCGTCCCGACCGGTAGACGTGCGCTTCGCGATTGATGGCAGCTACCCTGACAAATGTGCGCTCCCAGTCAGGCGGTGAGAGGTCGAGCGCCAGCTGATCGGTCTGAGGGATCTGCTTGCGCAGATAGGCGGAGCGCTCCTCACCCAGCGGTGGCATCTCGAGTTGGACGAGCCCGAACAGAGCCTGCGCGACCGCCGCCTCGAAGCCCGTGACCTGAGGTCCGGTCGCGACGTCGTCGGGTCCGGGTACGAGAGGTGAGCTCTTGGCGATCGTACCCACGGTGACGAGGACCTCTCCACCCACCTCGCCGTGGTCCAGGAGCACCCCGAGGAACTGCTCGCCCAGGTTCCGGTCCCAGACCCCGACTGCCCGCCGGCCGGTGAACGCGGGCGACAGCCCGTACAAGGGAGCCTCGGGGGTTGGCGCCGGCGGCCACGGCAAGCCCGGTAGCAATTGGTCGCCCGCATCGGCCGGCGACGAGTCGTCGGTCAGACACCAGGGACCGGCGCTCAGGTTGGGCACTCCCACGCCCCGGAGGTCCCAGGCCTCGAACCGCTCGCCGGTGAACACCGCGAGGTGCGATTCGTCGTCGAAAGCCACAGCGAGCTCGCGGCCGTCGAAGGTGACCGACGTCACGTGGCGCCGGAGCAGCCGCAGCATGGGTGCGAGCGACTCCGTCACCCCTGGGCGGACCTCGTACTTGACCCCGTCCGAGTCCCGGAACGCGATCGCCGCCTCGATCACGAGGTTCGCGGCCACTCGCTGTTCGCGATGAGCGCTGTCGACCAGAAGGAGGCTGACCCGATCGTCGAATCCCACCCGGCGCACCTGGCTCCCGACGAGGGCGCTGAGGTCATATCCATCCACGCGCCCATCCTGCACGATGCCGAGGCCCGACGCGCCATCGATGTTGCGCAGCCTTGCCGGCTCGCTCCGGGGAGTCGCTCGTCAAGTCATCGCGCATTGACGAGGAACCGCATACGCTTGCCAAAGAGGGCGAACGTTTGTGGTCGCAAACTAGCCCCCGTAGCTCAGGGGACAGAGCAGCGGTTTCCTAAACCGCGTGTCGCAGGTTCGAGTCCTGCCGGGGGCGCCCGCCGGCGCCCGCCGGATGTTCACAGGGGCGCCCGCCTGCCTAGCCGCCGTAGAAGCCCCTGATAAGAAGATCGCCGGCCTTGGCATACTTGGAGTCGTGACCGGGAGCGCCTACGACACCTTCGCGGCCGACTACCACTGGATCTTCTCCGATGAGCACATCTCAGGGGATCGTTTCCTGCACCGCTATCGAGATGTCCTGGCTACGCTCCCGCCTCGGGCCGAGGTCCTCGACTGCGCTTGCGGAACCGGCCTCGAGGCGATGGCGCTCGCCCGAACAGGTCTTCGCGTCACCGCCTGCGACGCCAGTGAGGGCATGGTCGCAGAGGCGCGGCGCCTGTTTGCCGATTCCGGTCTCGAGGTGCCTGTCGAACGATGCAGCTGGGACAGCTTGGCGGAGGTGTTCCCGGGTCGCTACGACGTCGTGTTCTGTACGGGCAACTCAATTGCCCACAGCGGCGGGGAGGCAGGTATGGTGGCGGCCTTCGCCGGCATGTCTGCGGTGCTTCGGCGCGGGGGCGTGCTCGTCGTCGAGTCGCGGGACTGGGAGCAGATGTATACCGAGCGTCCGAGACTCGAGGTTCGCGATCACGTCGCGGTCCGGGACGGCGTGCGGGGGCTCTCCGTCTTCGTCTGGACAATCCCTGAGAGCTGGGGCGAACCGTGCACGGGCGAGTTGGTCCTCCTCCTTGACGACGGTAAGCGGTTGGCTCATCGGCTCGTCGAACTTCACTTTGCCCCTTACAGGAGAGTTGAGCTGACTGAACGGCTGGAAGAGACCGGCTTCGAGAGGTTGAATGTCGTCGACGACCGCCCGGGCTGGTACTTCGTGACGGCCACAAAGAAAAGGTGAAATCCGTGGGTCGCCCAACCCAGGTCGCCGATCACCGCCCTTGATGATTTCTGGGACCGCTACTCCGGACGAAGCGAGAGGGCCAGGCGTGGCACGACGAGCGACGCGAGAAAGATCGGCAAGAACCTCTTTCCGGTGCATCGGAACGCGACAACCTGGCCCTCGGCCGCGTCGAAGGACAGAGTGCGGCTCAAGTTTCGCCCCGTTGCGGACTTGCAGGGTGTGATGTCCCGGTTCGATTGGTATCTCGATCGTGTCGTTCATTTCGAGCGACCCGACACGCTCACCGTCGACCACGACATCGAACGTGCCACGACGGACTTCCACTCCGATCGCTTTATGCGTCAGCTTGAGAGTTGCCGACATCTTCACCCTCCTTTCTGTGTCAGCCGATCGGCTGTTGCTAGCTGCTTTGGTCAAAGGCGTCACCTCCGCCAACCAGCAATGAGAAATGTCACATCTTGTTGCCGGTCACGCGGGGGGTCAGTCTTGGGCGGCGAGTAGCGCAGCGACGGCGACCTCCGCTTCGGCCGCGGCTGGCAGCGCGGCGGGCACGGCGGGGATCGCGGGTAGATGGCCGTCCGACTCGTACCGGCTAGTCAGCCGGGGGTCGATGTAAGACTTGCGTGCGACGGTCGGAGTGTCTCCCAGCCAGGTCGCTACACCACGGATGCTGGCGGCGATAGTGCTCTTGCGGCTGCGCGCGGTCGGCGACGGTTCCGCATTCGCCAGGAAGAGCGCCATCAGCACCGTGGCGTTCCAGGTTCGGAACTCCTTGGCGGTGAAGTGGCCGCCTGCGTTCGCGGCGATGTAGCTGCTCACTTCGTGAGAGCGAAGAGGACGCCAGGTGTCGCCGTCCTGGAAGCAGAACAGTGAGCCAAGGTTGTTGCCACTTCGGACCAGCGCACGCACGGTCGGCCGGATCGCCTCGTCGGCGACGGAGATCATGCGGCGCTTGCCCTCCTTGGCGATGTAGTCGAACACGATACTGTCGCGCGTTACCCTCACGTCCCGCTTCTGAAGCGTCGTCGCCCCGTAATGATGGTCTAGCTCGGCGTACTTCTCCCCGCCGATGCGAAACAGCCCGAGGTCGATCAGCCGCACGGCGCCTGCGGCCACGCGATCACGGTCTAGGTGGCGGCCGCTGAGATCTCGCACGGTGGCCGTCCGCAGCGCCGGCAGCGCGGCGGCGAACCTGAGCATGTGCGCGAACTTCTGAGCGTCGCGCTGCTCACGCCACAACTCGTGGTAGAGGTACTGGGTCCTACCCCGGCTGTCCACGCCCGTGGCCTGGATATGACCGAGGGGGTCTGGCGAGATCCAAACGTCCTTCCAGCCCGGCGGAATGGCGAGCGCACCGATACGCCGCAGTGTCTGGGTGCCCGTGACATGCTGACCCAACGGATCGCGGTACCTAAAGCCTTCTCTGGTCGCCTCACGGCTGATCCCCGGACTGCGCGGCTCGCTGCGGGTGAGCCCTGCAACGGCGGCCGCCGACGGCGGTAGGTTGCCGTTCATCAGATGTCACCTTTCCCGGCACCGGAGAACGTCCCAATATGTTTCCTTCCCCGATCACTACCCTAGGGCGAGACGGTCCTCGATCACGCTCCAATCGATAGTTGGCAGCGCGTAGAGGTCGGAAAGGTTCGTCGAAGATGTCGCTACCTACGAGTCACACGCTGGATGTCCCCGGAGCTCGTTTGTACTACCAGGTGCAGGGCTCCGGCCCTGCTCTCATCCTGGTCGGCCACCCCATGGGCGCTTCGGGGTTTGCTTCGATCGCTCCAGTGCTGGCCGAGGTCTACACGGTCGTGACCTACGACCCACGAGGCTTTGCGAGAAGCACGATAGACGACCCCGACCAGGACGGTGAGCCGGAACTGCTGGCAGACGACGTTCGCCGCGTGCTCGAGGCGGCGGTCGGCAAGGTGCCCGCGGATGTCTTCGGCAGCAGTGGAGGCGCGGTCACCGGGCTTGCCCTGGTCGTGCGCCACCCCGGCCACGTCGAAACCCTCATCGCCCACGAGGCGCCACTCGCCCTGCTATTGCCAGAGGCCGAGGAAGCGCGGGTGGGAATACAGGGGATCTACGACACCTACCGCGACAGGGGCATCAGCGCCGCGTGGGAGAAGTTCTCTTCCTTCACCGGCATGACCATCTCGCACCCGGACGCCCCCGCCGATCCGCAGCCGCGCTCGGCCGAGGAGGTGACGACGAGCGAGCGCTTCTTCGAGCACGGCCTCCTGCCCATCGCTCTTTACCAGCCCGACTTCTCGGCCCTAGAGGCAGCGCGGACCCGGCTCATAGTCGCCGGGGGAACGGCCTCCACGGGCGAGTTCGCCCAGCGCACAGCTGTCGCGCTTGCCGGACGCCTGGGCACGTCGCTGATGGATTTCCCGGGGGGCCATGCCGGTTTCGTCAGCGAGCCGAAGGAGTTTGCCTCTGTCCTCAAACGCGCCTTGGCATAGCTCGCCCTAGCTCTTTGAGGTACTCGTCCAACCGATCTACAACAAGGAAAGCTTCAGTGACACGTAAACGGCACGCATCGGCAGTCATCGAATTTCCGACGTCTCGCCATCGTGCGGCGAGCCCTAAGTCAAGTCCCTGGGACGCGTCCGCCCGCCCGAACGGTGCGCCACGACCACCTTCAGTTCCTCTGGCGATAGCACGTTTTTCGGCGCGAGACGCCGACTTGACAGGCGCGACAAGCGGAGGTACACACGGCCCGGAGGCCAGAATGGCGCATGTCATTTGGAGACCGTGCCGAAGCGTGTTGCTGCGGCTGAACTGAGCGCCTTGACTCGACGTGAGCGACGCGAGCGCATCGGATATTGAGGCTGCTGTCGCGAGCGGCCCCGGATCGGATCAGGCCTCCGCCGGCGACGTCGCCCTCGCTGAGGCCGAGATCGAATGGGTGCGGCGTCGCTCTCCCGTGCTCAACGGTTTCGTTCGCCGCCGACTGAGCGACGGGGCGCTGCGCGACGTCAAGATTGCGGTCGTCCTCCAGCTCGAGGCGAAAACGGCCTTCCTTGCCACCGTGCTCGCCGACGCAGGTGCCAGGGTGGTCGTCGCCGGGAGCAATCCGAGGACAACGCGGGGCCACGTAGTAAATGCCCTCGCCGAGCGGGGGCTCACGGTGGTTGCGAGGGCCGGCGGTGACCACGAGAGCTGGGAACGGGAGCTGTTCGCTGCGGCGGACACGGAGCCCGACTACGTGATCGACGACGGAGCAGAGCTCACCGTGCGGATGGCGCGCGACCGCCCCGAGGTCTTCGCGCGCCTCAGGGGCGTGAGCGAGCAGACGACGACAGGAACCGTGCGGCTGCAGGCTCTGGCCGCCGAGGGCCAGCTCCACTTCCCAGCCTTGAGCGCCAACAACGCCCGATGCAAGCACCTGTTCGACAACGTCTACGGCACCGGCCAGACGACGCTGCAAGCGGTGCTGAAGCTGACCAACCGACAGATCGGCGGCGCCCGGCTCGCCGTCGTCGGTTACGGGTTCGTCGGCCGTGGCATCGCGCGGTACGCGCGGGCGATGGGCGCGCGGACCTACGTCGTCGAGGTCGACCCCGTCCGCGCCCTCGAAGCGCACATGGACGGGCACACAGTCGGCGCAGCCGAGGACGTGTTGCCCGAAGCCGGGATCGTGATTACCGCTACGGGCAGCGTGCGGGCCGTCGGTGAGCGCGAGCTGCCGTTCCTCCGCCACGACGTCGTGCTCGCCAACGCCGGGCACCAGGACCTCGAGATCGACGTCGAGGCGCTTACGAAGGCCGCGACCGGATGCGACCGGCCGCGCCACGGCGTCGAGACCTACCGCCTGGGCGACAGGGACATCAATCTGCTGACCGGCGGCGCCCTTGTCAACATCGCCGGCGGAATGGGCCATCCCGTCGAGATCATGGACCTCTCCTTCGCCGTCCAGGCGCTCGGCACGCATCACCTGGTTACGAACGAGCTGGCGCCCGGTGTGCACATCATCCCCAGGGAGCTGGACGACGCCATCGCCGCCGCCAAACTGACCAGCCTGGGAATACGAGTCGGCGAGGCTCCCGCAAGGCTGGGCGGCGCCTCCGTCGAGGTCCGCGGCACCCAAGAGCTCCCGGGCGCGCAGGACGAAGCGGCCGAGGGCCGCGGCCGGATCGCCTGGGCCGCACGCAACATGCCTGTCCTCGCGTCGATCCGCGATCGTCTGGCCGGAGACAAGGTCCTATCGGGCCTGCGCGTTGGGGTGTGCCTCGTACTGGAGCCGAAGACCGCCAACCTCGCGCTCGCCCTTCGGGAGGCAGGGGCCGAAGTCGGCCTGTACTGCGCGGGGAGGAACACCTCCGAGGTGGTGGCACGGGCGCTCTCTGACGCCGGCCTGCAGGTGTTCGCAGAGGAAGGCGCCTCGCCGGAGCGTGACACCGAGCTGGCACGCAATCTCCTGTCGACGGCGCCGCAAATCCTGATCGACGACAGCGCCACCCTCATCCGGATGCTGCATAGGGACTTCCCGCAGCTCCTTGGTTCGGTCCTCGGCGGCGCGGAGGAGACGACGAGCGGCGTGCGGCCGCTGCGCGTGATGCACGAGAACGGCGAGCTTCGGCTGCCGGTCATCGCCGTGAACGACGCCAGGACCAAGTATCTCTTCGACAACGTCTACGGCACCGGTCAGTCCTGCGTGATGACCCTCCTGGACGTCACCAACCTTCAGCTGGCGGGCCGGCGACTCGTCGTCGTCGGCTACGGCTGGGTGGGAAGGGGCGTCGCCCGGTACGCGGCGGCCCTCGGCGCCCGGATCGTCGTCTCCGAGATCGATCCCGTCAAGGCGCTGCAGGCGCTGCACGAGGGCTATGAGGTGCAGACCCTGGCAGACGCCGCCGAGGATGCCGAGATCGTCCTGGCCGCGACGGGTCTCGCCGGGGCGGTAACCGCGGAGCACTTGCCGAAGATGCCGGACGGCGTCATCCTCTGCACCGCCGGGGGAGGCTCGTTCGAGCTGCCCATGGGCTACCTGGAGTCGCTGGGCGCCGCCACGAAGGTGCGGGAGGCCGTCACCGAGTACGTCCAGCCGAACGCCAAACGGGTCCTCGTGATCAGTGCCGGCGAAAGCCTGAACTGCGCGGCAGGGGAGGGCAACCCCATCGAGGTCATGGATCTGTCGCTGTCGCTGCAGGCGCTCGCCGTCGAGTGCATCGCCACCGAGGCGAGACATTGGCTACCCGGCGTGTACCCGCCCACACCACAGATGGAAGAATCAGTTGCGCTGGCTCGCCTGCACCACGAGCGCGCCAGCCTCCAGAGCATCACCCAAGACCTGGCTGCCGCCATGCGTGACTGGTAGCTGGAAAGGACCAATCGATGGAGAGAAAGCTCGAGCTACGCAAGCCGTTCGTCTACGTCGCGGCCGCGCTCGTCGCCCTGTTGTTCCTCGCCGTAGCATCGGGGGCGTCCTCGGCGACGGCCAACCGGGCAGCGGCGAGCGGCAAGACGACGCTCACGGTGTGGACCTTCATGCCGGCGGAGTACGCCAACGGGACGACGGCGTACAACAACGTGGTCAAGGCCTTCGAGGCCAAGTACCCGAAGGTGACCGTCAGCCTGGTGAATATCCCGTATCCCACGTACTTCCAGAGGGTTCGTGACGCGACGATCGCACGCACCGGTCCGGACGTGATCACCATGTACGGCGGTGCGCAGGCGTACAGCTACCGCACCGGGCTGGAGCCCATGCAGAACGCCATGCAGCCCGCCGTCAAGGCGAGCCTGAAGTTCGTCTCCGACAACTACAGCAAGAACGGCAACCTTTACATCCTGCCGACCGGCACCTACGGCTACGCCTTGATGGTGAACAAGAACCTCTTCAGGAGGGCGGGCATCAAGCCGGCCGCTGCTCTCAGCAGCTGGCACAGCTTTCTGAATACCTGCAAGCAGATGAACGCCAAGGGCATCCAGCCGATCGCGTCGGGCTGGAAGGACGGGTACATGTTCGAGACGTTCATGTACATGATGTCCAGCCAGCTCATGGATCCGGCGACCCTCCACAAGTGGGTGCTCGGCAAGATCCCCGTGAACGCGTCGCTGTTCGTGTCGGCGACAAACGACATCGTTGCCATGAACAAGGCCGGCTGCTTCGGCAACGTCAGCGCATCTCTCGGCCGCAACATGTACGACGACTCCTTCAACCAGTACTACGGCGGCAAGACGGCCATGATGGTGACAGGAGACGTCAGCACTGCGGAGACGGCGTTCCAGCACGTGCCGAACTCGACGATCATGCGGCTCCCGCAGGTGCCGGGGTCGAAGTACACGAACCTGATCGACTCGGGCGCCGAGACTGGCTGGGGGGTGACGACTTGGGCAAAGGACCCCAAGGTCGCCTACGACTTCGTGAACTTCCTGGCGGGCGACAAGGCCCAACAGATCATCTTCAACACCGTGGGAGTGCCCCCCAACCTGAAGAACACGCCCGAAAAGGGCCAGAACGCGGCCGAGAAGGCATTCCTGCCGTTGCTTCAGAATCCCGTCAACCACACCGGATTCGAGGCATTCCCGCTCACGGTGCTGTCCGTCTATGAGCGGAACGCGGCTCTCCTGATCGGTGGATCGATGTCGGTGTCGACATTCACCAGCCAGGCACAGGCCGCGTTCGAGCAGAGTGGGTAGGCAGGCGCAGCTAGCCAAAGAAGGAACGGCGGGCAGCCGAGATCGCCTGACCGGATCGGCGCCGGAGCGCCGGTCCGGTTATTGGCGCGGGCGCGTCAGCCGCTCCGCCGGCCGGTCCGCGGCGAGAGACCGTTTCTTCAGCTCCAGCCTGCTGCTGCTGGCGCCGCTCGTGGTGCTCGAGGTGGCGGTCTTCCTGCTGCCGCTCATCTACATCACCGTGAAGTCCTTCTACAACTGGCAGCCCGGCGCCGCATCTCCCTTCGTCGGATGGGGGAACTACAGCACGCTGTTCAGCCAGTCGGCGTTCTGGCAGGTCGTCCGGAACCAGATCTTCTACCTGATCGGCCTTCCACTGTGGGCGATCGCTCCCCTTCTGGTGGCCCACATGCTGCGCGAGCGCGTCCGGTTCGCCGGGATCTTCCGCACTATCTACTTCATCCCGGCGGTCATGTCCCCAGCCATCGTGGGGTTGGTGTTCCGGTCGCTCCTCGCCGACAACGGACCGCTGAACGCCACGCTCACAAAGATCGGGCTGGGTTTCTTGGCAAAGCCGTGGCTCACGGACGCCACGCTGGTCAAGCCGGTGATCATCGTGCTGGTGCTGTGGGGCGGCTTCGGCACCGGCGTGCTGATCTTCTCCGCCGCCCTCAACGCCGTGCCGCAGGAGATTTTCGAGGCGAGCCGCCTCGACGGCACGGGCTTCTGGAGGGAACTGTGGCACATCGCCCTACCGAGCATCCGGCCCACAGTGGTGCTGTGGACCATGTTCCAGGTCCTCGCCATCTTCCTCTTCATGTTCTCGTGGATCTTCGTGCTCACCAACGGCGGGCCGGGCCTTGACAGCACGACGATGGACTTCTACGTCTACCAGACCTTCTTCACCTTCGGCTTCTTCGGGGCGGCGGCGGCCGAGTGCGTGGTCCTGCTGATCATGGTCGTCATCGTGACGCTGGTCTTCGTCGCGCTGTCGTCGATCCTGCGGCTGGCAGGCAGGCGGAGGACGGCCTCTGTCGCCGCGGCGGGGGTAGCTCCGTGAGATCGGTCAGCGCGACGTCGCGGCTGAAGACGGGGATCGCCCTGGTCCTCACCATCCCGTTCCTTGTGCCGTTCCTGATGCTGATCGCCACGGCCTTCCGTACGCCCAAGGACTACATCGACAATCCCGGAGGGCTACCACGGTCGTTCACTTTCGGGAACCTGACCAGCGCTTGGTCTGGGGCAAATCTCGGCTCGGCGGTGCTCTCGACTCTGATCACCTGCGTCGTGGCCTGCGCCCTCTGCGCGGTGGTCGCCCTGGCGGCCGGCTTCTGGTTCCGGATTCATCAAGGGCGCGCGGCGGCCTGGCTGAGGTGGATGCTGGTGGCGTGCTACGCGATCCCCGAGGTCGCCTGGCTCCTGCCTGTGTTCGTCAACCTATCGCAGGTGGGGCTCACCAACAGCCGTGTGGTCACCGGGGCGATCGACGGCGTGTCGACCCTGCCGTTCGGCTTCTACCTGGTACACACGTACCTTAGGCAGGCACTCACCACCGACCTACTCGAGGCGTCGACGCTCGACGGCGCCGGCGTGCTCCGCACCTTCACCAGGATCGCCGTTCCGATAGCGCGTCCGGTGCTCGCCTCGGTCATCGCTCTGGTCTTCGTGTGGACCTTCGGCGATCTGCTCATCGCCGCCACGCTGCTGCAGAGCCCTTCGGTGAACACGCTCACCCTGGCGACGGCGTTCCTATCCACGAGGGAGAACCTCAACCTTCAGGGCCAGGCGGCGGCAGGGCTCGTCGCCCTGCTTCCCACCCTCGCGGTGTTCCTCGCCGCGCAGAAGGCACTCGCCAGAGGGTTCGGTGCCGGCTCACGTTAGAGTTCTCGCCGCCGACTGGGTGGCGCCGGTTGTCTCTCCCCCGATTCACGGGGGAGCGGTCGTCGTCGAAGGGAGACGGGTCGCCTGGGTCGGGCCACTCGCGCAGCTTCCGGGGCGCTTCTCCGGCGCGCCTGTCGACCAGCGGCGTGGCGTGATGACCCCGGGACTTGTCAACGCCCACACCCACCTCCAGTACACACGCTTTGCGCACCTGGGAATGACCAACTACACGAGCTTCGAGCAGTGGGCATACGCCTTCGAGGTCGTCTACGACGGTATTAAAGATCCCCCGTTCTGGGCCGAGTCGGCCTTGGAGGGAGCGCGGCAGGCGATCGCCGCCGGCAGCACAGTGTTCGCCGACACCGTCACCAACGACGAAGCCCGGGGCGCACTTGCTTCTTGCGGTGTGACGGGTGTCGAGTACCTGGAGGAAATCGGACAGACCGAGGGCACGTGGACGGAGGCCCGCAGGCGCTTCCTCGGTCGCCTCGAGCATCCGAGCGCCGTCGCGTGCGGCATCTCGCCGCACGCGCTGTACAGCCTCGACGCCGCGGTGATACGGGACCTGCTCGCGATCGCCGAGGAGCGCCGGCTCCGGGTGCACTCGCACGTCGCCGAGTCGGCGATGGAGGCCGAGCTGTACCGGACCGGGGACCCCTCTGTGGTAGAGATCTTCGCGGACCACGACCAACTCGACCTCGTCCGCCGGAGGGGGGTCGGCCTGGGCACCGCTGACTACGCCGACTCGCTCGGCCTCCTCGTGCCGGCGACGCATCTCGCCCATGCGGTCTATTTGGACCGCGCCGGGCGGGACCTGCTGCTGGAACGCGGCACTCAGGTCGCTTTGTGCCCCAGGTCCAACACCGTTCTCGGTGTCGGACCGGCGCCGGTCGCCGCCTTCCTCTCCGAGGGCCACGAGATCGCTGTCGGCACGGACTCTTTGGCGTCGTCACCCTCGCTCGACCTGCTCGCCGACGTCGCGGCGCTGGCGGACATCGCCCGGGCGCAGGGATACGCCGGTGACGACCTGGCGGCCCGGCTGTTGCGAGCGGCGACGGTGGGCGGCGCCAAGGCGCTGGGGCTTTACGCCGACGGGTATGGGACGCTCGCCCCGGGAGGGCCGGCCGACCTTGCGGTATTCGACGTGAAGGTGACCGGGACCGCCGTCGAAGGCGCGCTCGTCGCCGGCGGCGAGGGGCGCTGCACACTCACGGTGGCGAGCGGCGAAGTGGTCCACGACGCGGATTCCGGCGGTGCCTCGACGCTGCCGGCGCAGAGCTAGCGTGATCGCCGACCCGCGCGTGACGTCTCTAATCGCTCAGGTCTGAACCCTCTTGGCCCTCGCTGCTCATGATTGTCGAGTCCCAAACCGCGTGATCGGAGAGGATCAGCCCCTCTTCGTCCAAGCGGAAGTAAGAGGCTCCTGCGGCGGTCCAGGGGCGGCCTTCGGACGAACCGCTGAAGCGCCAGAGCCAGGCGATGCCGTGGCCGTCTCCTACAGCCGACAACCCCTCCAGAGCGGCATCAGGGATCTGCTCGAACAGCCGCCGGTAGTACGCCCGCATCGCCTCGCGCCCGATCACGGCTGCACCTCCGGTGAGCGGATCGGCGGGATCGACGAGTTGCGACCACTCGCTCCAGTGGGAGGCGAGCTGGTCGACGTCATGGATCTTCCACGCGTGGAGGAACGAGTCGATCGGCGCCGGCATGTCTGACGAAGCTCCCAATCGGGCCTCCAGCTTTCGAGAAGTCAGTTGCTCGCGGTCGGTCGGAGGACCCCCGAAGGGGACACGATCACCCGCCCCGCGCTCCCGGCCAGACTCGACCGGAACGCTTCGTTGACAGAGTCCAAGCCGAAGACGGGACCGACCATCGAAGCAACGTCCAAGCGGCCCTTGCGGAGGTGATCGAGCAGCGCGGGGAGGGCCGTAGTCGGGTTCTCGGATCCGTACATCGTTCCGGTCAACCACTTCTCGCGCCGATTGAACTCTCCGAAGTCGAGAGTCAACGTCTCGCCTTTCGGCGGGAGGCCCACGATGACGGCGGTCCCGCCCGGCCTGGTGAAGCGAAGGGCGACGTTGGTCGCGGCAGTCGTCCCCACAACGTCGAAAGAGGCGTCGGCACCCCGCGGAGCCACTGCATTCATGACCTCCTCGACGAGTTCAGGGGCGACGGCACGAGTGGCGCCCGAACGCAGAGCTTGAACGCGCCGCGCCTCGATCGGGTCGACTCCGACTATCTCCTGCGCCTCCGCGATCCGAGCCCCCTGGACGCAGAACTGTCCCACGCCGCCGAGCCCGATCACGAGCACGACCGAGCCGCGTGCGACTTCGGCGGCGAAGAGGACGGCCCCGACGCCGGTCAGCGCAGCACAGCCGAGCAATGCCGCCTGTTCCGGAGGTATATCTTCACCCACGGGCAACGCCAGTCGCTGGTTCACGACGATGTGCTCGGCGAGGGCGCCTGTCGCCGTCCCTCGGTACACCGTCTGGCCAGCACGTGACATCCGCGTGCTGCCGTCCACGAGCGTGCCGGCCGCCACCGCGCGGTGAAGCCGGACACAGGCTGCTGGCCGCCCGCGGGCACAGTCAGCGCATGCGCCACACGAGGCCGCCCAGGTGAGTACCACGTGCTCACCCACCCGGGCCGTGTCGACTTCGTCTCCTACCGCTTCGATCACGCCCGACCCCTCGTGGCCGAGCACCATGGGCGTGGGCCGCGTCCACTCGCCGCGGGCCTGGTGAAGGTCGGTCCCGCATATGCCAACGGCGTCCATGCGCACCAGGACCTCGTCGGGACGAGGGTCCTCGAGCTCGATGTCGGTCACCTCGAACGCTCGATCCGGATCGAAGAAAAGGGCTGCGCGAGTCCGCATTCACGCTCGCTTTGCGCAGGGGAAGGCGTTACGAGGCTTCATGGGCGGATCACGAGTTTCACGCCGGGACCGGCGACTTGACGCAGCCACGCGCCGGCTGCGTCCTCGAGGCTCACGTTCTCCACGTCGACGGGAAGGGGCGTCTCGACGTGATGGCGGATCAGGTCACGGTACGCGCGCATCACCGCTTCGAGTGGCAGGTTCAACGTCGTGTACCCGTAGACCTGCAGGTTCTTGCCGCGCACGAGGCCGGAGGCGACCTCGGCCACGGGTGCCGCTGACTGGCCGAGCTGTATCAC
Source organism: uncultured Acidimicrobiaceae bacterium (assembly GCA_963703655.1). GTDB lineage: Bacteria > Actinomycetota > Acidimicrobiia > Acidimicrobiales > Bog-793 > CAVPFA01. The sequence continues at coordinate 310,127 of CAVPFA010000005.1, forward strand.
CCGGGCATGCTTCACAGCTGCCTCGAGGGCCGCGACCAGGGGCTGACCCCAGAGCGGGTCGAAGACGAGCGTCGGGCCGTCGCCCCCACACGCGGCTCTCAACTCGTCGGCCAGTCGCTCAGGGTCGCCGATTCGCACCACCGCGTCAGCACCGGCTTCGGCCGCGGCGTGAAGACCTGCCTCACGCCGGCCGGCGGCGACGACCCTTTTCGCACCGAGTGACCTCGCAATTGACACCGCCAGCCGCCCGACCGTGCCGGTCGCGCCGAGGACCAGCACCACGTCCCCTTCGCGAACTGGAGCGATCTGGGTCAGCGGGATCCACGCGGCCAGCCCCGCAGTTCCGAGAGCGGCAGCGCAGCTCGGGTCAACGCCTGAAGGCAGCGGAACAAGGGTGGCGTCGCGGGCGACTACGAGCTCCGAACAAGCGCCGTCGCGAGTGGTACCGAGCCCGTCCAGACACGTGAAGACGAGGTCGTCCTTCTGGTAAGCGGAAGACCATACGACGCGCCCCACCGCCTCGACCCCGACGACGTACGGGAGCCGAGGGTGCCCGGCAAAGGACCGCCCAGCGGCGACCGCTACGTCTATCGGGTTGAGCGGGGCGCTCACGACCGAGAGCAGGCTCTCGCCTTCGCCGCAAGTGGGCTCGGCGACGTCGGCCAACGTCGCGGGCTCACCGATTGCCTGAACGACTAGAGCTCGCATCCGTCCTCCATTCGCTGGGGCGCCAACCTCCGATCCAGTTCTGTAATTAACGTCAGCCTATATGATAGGAATACCTTATGACCCTTGGAGTCCCCGGCTCCCCGGCAGCTGAGAACGACCGCGCCATCTCCTTCGGGCCCGCGGTGCGCCGGGAAAGGCTTTCCGACCAGGTCGCATCCTCGATCCTGAAGGCCATCTTGAGCCACGACCTGCGCCCGGGAGACCCGCTTCCCAGCCAGCGCGATCTGGGTGAGCAGTACGGCGTTTCGAGGACGGTCATCAGGGAAGCAGTCGGTTCGCTCGAGGCTCGAGGTGTGCTCGAGGTGAGGGCAGGGAGCGGACTCCGTCTCGCGGCCGTGGACGCCAACTCCGTCGCTGAGACGATGCGATTTTTTGTGCGCACGAGCGACGTCCTCGACTACTCGAAGGTCCACGAGATCAGGATCATGATCGAGACGCACGTCGCCGAGCTAGCCTCCGCCCGCGCCTCGGAAGCTGACATAGCCGCCATCCGTTACTGGGCCGAAGAGCAGGCCGCGGCCGGCGACGACCTCGAAGCGGCCGCCCAGTCCGACCTCGAGTTCCACCGTGCGATCGCGAAAGCGGCGGACAACGAGCTCTACCTGGTCCTTCTCGATTCCATCCGCGGCGCCCTGCTCGACATCAAGCGAACGCTCATGCCGGGCCGGCTCACGAAGACGCTTCGTGAGCACAAGCAGGTCTCCGACTGCATCGCTCTCGGAGACGGCCTCGGAGCCCGCCGCGCCATGCAGCGGCACCTCGAGACGGTCGAACGAGATTGGCGGCGTCGAGTGCCGGTCCCGGGCCCTGGTGGTCGGAGCGGCTCGACGGAGACGTTCACGGGTCGCGGGGGCACTTCACGAAGCAGCGGCGAAAGAGGAGCGAGCCCACCACCGTGATCGTCCGGTGAGCTCGCCGAGGAGGGGAACGATGAGCAAGTCGATCGAGCAGTCCGGTCCGGAGAAGCCCGTCACCGACAGCAGCGCGCGCGAGGCGGCGGCACAGAAAATCTCGCGTCGCACTTTCCTCGGCTCGGTGGCCGCGGGGGGAGCGGTGGTCGCCACACCCCGTCTCCTGGCGGGTGCAAGCTCCGCTCTTGGCACGACCACCCGCGCCAGCTCAGCCGAAAAACCCCGTTACGGGGGTCGCCTTCGTGTCGGCATGGTAGGCGGGACCGTAGCGTCCCTCGACCCCGGTCTCGCGGTCGCCGAGATCGACTCGGCAAGAGCCACCAACCTGTTCGACCGCTTGGTGAATCTTACGCCCCAACTCGAGTACGAGTGGGACCTCGCGTTGAGCATGGAGCCGAACGCCAAAGCCACGGTCTGGACCATTCGACTTCGCCCCGATGTTCACTGGCACGATGGATCACCGTTCACCGCAGACGACGTCATCTTCTGCTTCCGGCGGTGGGGTGCACCAAAAAGCATCCTCTTCGGCTCGGGCATCATGGCTCTAGTTCATCTCCCAGGGCTCAAGAAGCTCGATCGGCTCACACTCCAAGTCCCGCTCAAACAGCCGATCTCTGAGTTTCCCGCTCTGTTCATCACACCACAGGCGCAGATCACCAAGAATGGCCAGACCAACTTTCATATTCCCATCGGCACCGGACCTTTCAAGTTCAAGTCGTTCACGCCGGGTCGACAGAGCGTGTTCACGAAGAACACCCATTATTGGAGGACTGACCAGCCATACGTGGATGAGCTGCTCATCATCGATATAAGCGACCCTACGGCACGGCTTAATGCCTTGCTGACGGACGCCATCGACGCGATGGACGAGTTGCCTTACCCCACTGCCAAAGTTTACAAGGACGGAAGAACCATACGGGAGCTGGTTGCGAACGGTTCCAGCATGGTGCCGATCTATATGGCCGTCAACATGGAACCATTCAAGGACGTGCGGGTTCGACAAGCCATGCGGCTAATTGCGGGTCGGCCTCAACTGGTCGAGATCGCCCAAGACGGGTTTGGCACCGTGGGCAACGATGTCTTCGGCTTCGGTCTTCCCAACTACGACCGGCATTTGCCCCAGCGTGAGAGAGACATTCCGCATGCCAAGTCACTACTCAAGGCGGCAGGTCGCGAGGACCTGAGCATCACTCTTTGGTCGGCTAATGCCGCTCCTGCCATGCTCCAGTCCGCGACTGTCTTTGCCCAGCAAGCCACGGCTGCCGGCGTAAAGGTCAATATCAACAACGGTGATCCCAGTACGTACTACGGGCCACAGTACCTGAAGCAGAATTTCGCACAAACACAGTGGAACACAACGCCGATGTACAACTGGATTTCCCAGGCCCTCGCGCCGACTGCTCCCTTCAACGAGACTCACTGGCACGATCCTGAGTGGGACAGATTGCTCGCGACAGCTGAGGCTACGATCGATGCCGCGAAACGACTAGAGCTCTACTATGAGATGGAAAATATTCTGTGGGATCGAGGCGGCTATTTGATCTGGGGCTTCTATCCGCAACTCGACGGACTCAGTCTGCAAGTTCGCGGGGCCATTCCGAACGCATCCAACGAGCTCGGTAACTGGCAGTTCCGCACGTGGTGGTTGGCGTGAATGCAGGAAGGCGGCCCGCCGAACAGGCTCGGGCCGGTTTAGCGCCTTCAGCTGGCACGTGGCGTCGGAGACTCGACGAACGAACCAGGCGTGGTTGAAGGGACAGATTGCACGCCAGTGGCCGGAAGCTCGCACGACGACGCAAAGGGTCAGTTTCCCAGCCTCATTCGGCGTCTCGACCATGTCGCGATCCGCAGTGAAAGACACGACCGCGGCCCTGCGGTACTTCGGCGGCGAACTGGCGCTGCGAGTCGCCCATAGCGAGGAAGTCGATGAGCTCTCTGTCCGGCTCACCTACCTCGACGCCGGTAATGCCTACGTGCAACTGGTCGAGCCGACCTCCGAGGATTCCCCGATCGCCGCGTTTCTCGCTCAGCACGGGGAAGGCGTGCATCATGTGTGTTTCTCGGTCGACGACATAGAGAAGGCGGTTGAGTCGCTCAGCCGGCCCGGGTGCACGGCCATGCCACTCGGGCGCGGCAGAGGACGCCGCTCCGGATTCGTCGCCAACGGCGATCCGCACGGCGTGCGCGTCGAGCTGACTGAGTTCTCACTGATCGAAGACGTGAAAGGTACGACGGGTTGGCTGACACGAGACGGAGACGGCGCTTGACGCGACCGGTCGAGATCTCTCGCCGTGCCCGACGTCGGAGTCGCGGCCCAAGACGGTCATCCCGTCCACAGCTCGGCTGAGAAGTTGCCGTCGATGCCTCAGACCACGACCGTGCCGCTTCGCCATGGGGCAAGAGTCGTCGTCGTGGGTGCTGGACGCATGGGAGCACAGATCGGTCTCGAGTTCGCCTTGTCGGGTTACTCCACGGTGCTTGTGAATCGGACGGCGGAGACCTCCGCCACTGCACTCCTGACCGCGGAGCGGGCGGCAGCCACGCTCGTGGACAACGCCCTCATCGACGACGAGCGCCGTTCTGCCGCCTTGGCCCGTTTGTCCGGGTCTTGGGATCTCGAGACGTCTTGCGAAGGGGCTTCTTATGTCGTCGAGTCCGTGACCGAGGATCTGGCGACCAAGGTCGGCGTCCTCCGAAGAGTCGCTTATGCCGCCGGTCCGACCGCAATCCTGACTACCAACACCTCTGCGCTCTCGGTCTCCGAGCTCGGACGAGCGAGCGGAACCTCGGCGCAACTGATCGGCACTCACTACCTCAACCCGCCAACGCTGATGCCGCTCGTGGAGGTTGTTCCGGGGGATAGCACAGAAGGTGCTGTCGTCGAGGCTGTGACTGCGACGCTAACCAACATGGGCAAGGAGCCGCTGCTGGCTCCCGACATTCCGGGGTTCATCTGCAACCGCCTGCAGTTCGCGCTTCTCCGCGAGGCCGCAGACCTCGTCACACATCAGGGGGTCGCCGCCAGCACGATCGACCGGGTGCTCGAGCACGGTCTCGCCCGCCGCTGGTCCATCATCGGGCCGTTCACGGCGATGGCCCTCGGCGGTCCCGAGACGTTCGCAGCCGTCGCGAAGCAGCTATTCCCGGTGCTCGCGAGTGAGGTCGATCCGCGCGTGTTCGGGGAGATCGAGCTGCCGGAGAGCCACGAGGTCGCGAGGGCACTGGTCGATCGCGACCGAAGGCTTGCTGCCCTGGTGCGGGACGACCGAAAGACGGGCGCCGTGTCGGGCGAACAGCGTGATGCTCGCGAAGTCCTGGAAAGGAGCGATCGTGACGTTCAAAGTCGGAATCACCGGTGACTTCGCGCCGGGCGGCCACATGGCCGGCTGCATTGAGCGGCCGCTCGGGGAGCTGCTCGCGACCGTACCCGGTCTCGAGTGGAGCTTCCTGCACGACACCTCCAAGATTCCCCCCGGCCTCGGCGGCGACTTCGACGCCGTCATTACCGGCGAGCCGGCCTGGACGGCGGAGAGCTTTTCAGACGCAGACCGCCTCGTCTTGGTGGCCTTTTGGGGGATCGGCGTCGACAGGATCGACCTGTCCGCGGCAACGGCGGCCGATGTCGCGGTCGCGAACAGTCCTGCAGCCGGTAACCAGCGGAGCGTGGCGGAGTCTGTGCTGACGTTCATGTTGTCCCTCTCGAAACGGCTCCTCGAGAAGGACCGGCTCACGAAACGGGGCCTGGGCCTGCAGGCCCAGGAGATCAGAGGAACCCTGCTCCACGACCGTGTGATCGGCACCGTGGGCTTCGGCGCGACCGCAAGAGCTCTGGCGAGGCTGGTCGAGTCGTTCTCCCCCGCCAGAGTCCTCGCTTTCGACCCCTACGTGGAGGCGGCAGTTGCCGAGCAGCACAGGGTCGAGCTCGTAGGTCTCGAGACCGTCTTCCGGGAGTCCGACTTCGTCGCAGTCATGTGTTCGCTGAACAAGGAGACACGCGGCCTCGTCGACGCCGGCCTCCTTCGGCAGATGAAGCCGTCTGCCTACCTGGTCAACGCCGCCAGGGGAGGGATCGTGGTCCAGTCCGATCTCGTCCGGGCGTTGAAGGAGGGCTGGATCGCTGGAGCCGCCCTCGACGTGACCGAACCAGAGCCACCCTCAGCCGACGATCCCATCGTCGGATTCGAGAACGTCATCGTGACCGGCCACGCGATTGCTTGGACGGAGGAGTCGCTCGCCGGCGCGTGCGAAGAGCCGTGCCGCACTGTGCGACGCCTTTACGAGGAGCGGGAGCTCGTCCATGTCGTGAACCAGGCTGTCCTCGAGCGACCAGGCTTTCGCGAGAAGCTGCAGCGTCTCGCAGCGTTTCGCTAGCCGTGGCACAGGCCCCGCAGACTGACCGCAAGATGGAGGTGAGGTAAGTGAACCCTGACGGTGCGGCAAGCGCAGGAGGAAGTTTTCCGGAAGTGACTGAGACGGCCTCGGTCGCGCCGATCGGGCGGAGGATCTTCCGCCGGGACCGGCCGAGCATAGGAGTCGGGATCTCCGAGCTGCGGGGGCCGTCTCTCGTTCCACTGCTCGCATCGGCCGGCATCGACTACGTGCTCGTCGACATGGAACACACATCTCTTTCGTTCCGAGATGTCGCGGTCTTCGCGTCGGCCGGCCGGGCAGTCGGCCTGCCGGTTCTCGTCCGCCCGCCGGCGCCCAGCCGAAGTGACATCGGCCGGGCGATGGACCTCGGCGCAGACGGACTCTTCGTACAGCGGGTCGGGAGCGGGGCCGAGGCCGCCGAGGCGGTGAGGTACATGAAGTACCCGCCAGAGGGCGAGCGAGGCGACAAGGGGTCCGTCTACGCAGCGCGTCCTGATTCGAGGGCGGTGGCCGATGGGATCAACCTCAACACGGTGCTGATCGTCATCGTCGAGACCGTCGAAGGTGCCAGGAACATCGACGAGATCTGCGCCACGCCCGGTGTCGACGCCGTCTCCGTCGGTCACGCCGACCTCTCGCTCGCGCTCGGAGTCGCCGGCGACCTCGAAGCCGAACCGTACCGAAACGCCTTCGAACGGATCCTCGAGTCCTGCCGAGCCCACGAGATGCCCTTCACTATCGGGACAGCGGGCACCGCCGAGGCGGCTCTCGAGCAGGTACGGCTCGGCAGTTTCAGCATCTTCTTCGACGACGAGCTCGGGATCATCGAGCGGGCGACGACCGAGTACGTCCGGGGCGTGCACTCGGCGCTCGCGAGCGCGTGAGACGCCCTCGGGCGAGAAGTTGTGTGACGAAGCGCCCGGCGACGAAACGGTGAACATCGACGCGCGAGCCGAAGCCCAAGACCGGCCGGGCAGGGTCCAGCCCGAAGACGCCCGCCGCTGGCTGATCGTGCGCGGTCGACCGCACGCACCGTCCCCTTGGCTGGCGGTAAAGGCGGGTGGGGCCCGGCTGTTCCTCGACGGCGGGGACGTGCGCTACTACTGCGTCGACGGTCAGGAGGTCATCCGGCGCATCTACGTCGCTGTGCGCGACACGTCGTGGGCGACGCCGGCCCGATCGTTCTCAGCCGTCAACGTGGAAGCCGACGACGGCGCGGTGCGCTTCGTCTACCGGGGAGACGTGGCGACTGACGAGATCACCTTCTCCTGGACCGGCGCCGTTGAGCTGGGAGCCGACGGTGCACTCAGCTACTCGATGTCGGGCCAGGCTGGGCAGCGCTTCGACTACGGACGAATCGGGCTGAACATCCTCCATCCGCCGACCGTGTCGGGAGCCCGTTACCGCGCCGAGACGAGACATGGAGGTGTTGACGGCCAACTCCCTGCAGAGATCGGTCCGCAACCACTGAGCGAAGGCGTTTACCTTCCCCTAGTCCCCGGCTTCTCGGCCGTCGAGCTGAGAACCGACGGTCCGACCGGCCCTCTTACGGTATCGCTCGAGCTCCACGGCGAGGAGTTCGAGATCGAGGATCAACGGAACTGGCTCGACTCGTCGATCAAGACCTACGCCATGGCGCTCTCACCCATGTACCGCTCGGCCGACACCGGGGACCGGTTCGTGCAAAGCGTCGCCGTGCGGAAGCTCGGAGGGGTCGGCGCGCTCGCACTTTCCGCCGGAAGGCGTCCGCCGGCTACGGCCGGCACTGCGCTAATCGACGTCGGCCTCGGGGAGACGGAGGCAATCGGCGTGTTCCCTCCCATAGGGCTCGGCCTGACACGCGCCGGACACGTGCCAAGCCCGGCTGAGGCGGCAGCATTGTCCGTCCTCGAGATCGGTCACATCCGGTCTGACCTGCGACTTCGCGACGGCGGGGCGATGGCCTCCGCCACGACCGCCGTCGCCGCCGCCGCCACTTTCAACTGCGGTCTGGAGCTGGCCGTTTTCTTTGGCACCTCTTCCGAAGCCGAGCTCGACCGGTTTACCTTCGCTGTCCACACCGCAGCGGGAAGGCTGCGCCGCGTACTCGTTTTCACCGAGGACGAACCTGTGACCACACCGGGCACGCTCGACGCAGCGAGGGCGGCAATCGGCCCCGGCATCCCTCTTTTCGGCGGGACGAACCTGAACTTCGCTGAGCTCAACCGCAGTCGTCCGCTCGCCGGATCCGCCGACGGGTTTGCGTTCAGCGCCAATCCGCAAGTCCACATGGATGACGACCAGACGCTGATCGAGAACGCGTCGACCTTCGCGGACATCTTGTCCAGCGCCCGGCTCTTCCTCGGAGATAGTCCCGTCGCGGTGACGCCGATCACGTTGCGGGGCAGATTCAACCCCGACCTACCGGGATTGGGGACGAGCGGCCCTGGCGGACCGCCGGAACCGGACCACCGGCAAGGATCACTCCTGTGCGCCGGATTCACGCTCATGGCCCTTAAGAGCCTCGCGTGCGGAGGGGCGTCCTCCGCCACCTTCTTCGAGACGACAGGAGACTCGGGTGTCGTTGCGTCAGCCGACCCGCATTCATCGGCTGCGACACCCCTGCTGGCACTACCGGCGCTCGCGCGTTATCCGGTCTTCGAGGTGCTGGCGATCGCCGGCCGGTGGACGTCACGGCCGGCGCTGGCTGTCACCTCGAGCGCCCCGCTATTCGCCGAGGCGGCCGGCTGCGTCATCGATGGAGTTCTCGAGTTGCTCGTCGCGAACCTGACGGCGTCGGAGCTGACTGTCTCCGTGGACGGCCTTCCGAGGGAACCGGCCCTCCTCTCCAAGCTCGACTCGGATTCGGCAGAGCGGGCCTGGGCGTTCGGCCGTGCGTCCCTTTTCTCACAGCCAAGCGAGGTGCGCAACCGTCCTCTCGTCGTCGCGCTTGGCCCGTACGCACTATGTCTGCTGCGGGCGCCCGCGCCAGCCATCGAGCCGGACGACTAGCCGGCCTGCCGGGCACCGGCCGTCCGTTGTGCTATGAGCAGCTCATGACATCGGTCGGAGTGCGCGAACTCCGTCAGCGGGCGAGCGAGCTTCTCCGCAGGGTCGCGAACGGCGAGACGATCGAGATCACCTATCACGGTGTCCCAGTGGCGCGGCTCGCACCCCTGTCCGACGGTGGTCCACTGGAAGAATTGCGGGCCGCAGGTGAGATTGATCGTGCGACGAGCGATCTCGAGGATGTCGCTGCGCCCCTGCCCTCCCGGGCAGCAGAGCTGCCTTCCTCGCTCCTCGCCTGCCTTCGCAGCGACGGGCGCTGATGGTCGCGACCCACCTCGACTCCTCCGCGATCGTGAAGCTCGTTATCGCCGAACCAGAGTCGGCCGCGTTGCGGCGGTTCCTTCGTCGCAGACGCCCGCTCGTCTCGAGCGCACTCGCACGGACCGAGGTCATGCGAGCCTTGTTGCTCGAAGGCGAAAGGGGCCGGGCGCAGGGCCGAGCAGCTCTCGCAAGCCTCCCGTCGCTCATCCGCACTGAGGTCCCAAGGGCCAGCCGATTGGTAAGCGAAGCCGAGTTCGCCGGTCGGTTCACCTCAAGAAGTCTGGACCGGTCACTTTTCCTCTCGTCGACTGTGACGCTGCGCCGGGTCCGACAGGGTTTGTGGGTGCGCCTTCGGCGCGGCCGGTGAAGGCCGCGAGGACGAGCACCGTCCACACCAGGGCGCCCGCGCCCGCGATTGCCTCGAGGACGATCGAGAGCACGACGTAGGAGGCCCCGATGGATTCTTTGAAACCGAACAGGCCGACGCTGAGACTTATCAGCAGTGCTCCGAGAGTGGAGGCGGCAAACCCGGCCGCGGCAAGCCCCACGAGGATCCGAGGCCATGCGGCCAGAGCCGCCGCCAGGACGAACCCAGCGATGGCGTCGACCAGGAACAGCGGTCCGTTCGTCGGGATGAACCTGTAGCCCTCGAGCCAAAGGTGCAGATGGATAAGGCCGATACTTACTAGAAGGCCGACTACCCCCAAGCGGAGCAGAAGAGCGGATCTTCGAAGCAACGAGGACTTGACCCGTAAGGATCCCTCTACTGGTTGGGTAAGCGCTCGGCGTAAATGAGCCGATTGTTTGTACATTGTTTTCCCTTCATGATCGCGTCGCGAACACATGAATCTCCACTCCTCCCTTCCAAGAAGGAGGAAGGAGCAGAGCCTCATGTACTGGTCAAAGGTTGCCGTCGCCGTCGCTCGCGGCACCGTTGTTATCGGGATCCTGGTCGCCACCGTTGCCCTGAGGGATTTGATTCGTGTTCGTGGGCGCGGGTGATGCCTTGAGCGTCGTCGGCGGGGAGACGGCGGCGGGCTGGCGCATTGCGGGTGCCTTGGCCATCTTGGGCGTTGACGGGATTGGCTTTGCAGTTGCCGGTAATGGCGCACGGCTGCCGTACCGGCCGGCAGCGACGTTGCCGGATTGCGCCGTGGGGACCCTGGAGTGAGACGCAGTTCCGTGTCCCATCGAGAGCAGCGTCGCCAGAGCGATGCCCACTCCCAACACAACTGCGACGATGCCGAGACGTAACTTCATTTTGGGTAACTCTCCTTTTAGCTGCCAGAACGATGTTTGTTGGTGAACCAGCCTTCGGCTCACGAGTTATACGTGCTGGATTCCGAAATGGTTTCTTTTTCGGGAGAGGCCGCACTGGATACCATTGCGCCCAATAGGCGCGCAAAGAGAACGCAGGACCATCGTGAAAGCGGCGAGGATACAGGCGGAGGGACAGATTCAGTCGACCGAGTAGGTGGCGACCGCTCGCTCGAGAAGGGGCCCGAAGCGCCGCCCAATCGGTGGCGTTCAGGTAGGCGCGCTAGGCGCCGTCACGCCCGAGCAGCGCAGCCGAGACGGTTCCGCCGCTTCGACGCGTTCGCGGTCCATGAATTCTCGCTCATCTGTAGCCCATGCATCTGAGGGGTTCTACGGACGCCAGGCCGGCGAGGATTGAACGGCCATGAGACTCGCTTGTCGGGCCGGGGCTCAGGTCCGCGACTCGAGCAACACCACGGGCAGGCGTGGCGAGTGGTCTTCAGCAGGTGCAGGTCGTCCCGCATACCTCGGACGCCGGCCTTGTGGCGAGTCGGCCTGCGACGACTGTGAGACGACCAGCCGACCACCCCAGCAGGCGGCTCACCGACGGCGCCGAGAAGCGACGCGGTGCGGCGAGGGCGAGAGCTTGCGCCGCGCGGTTGAGCGAACGTTCGATCTCGGCGCGCCGGGCGCTCGCAAGCTGTTCGAGGATTCGGTAAGAGTTCATGACTCTGAGCATGCGCCTTGCCGGGCAAGGTGAGAACTGGCATAATCGGCGCAATGCGAAAGAATGCTGCCAAACGCCGTCCGACCGTCGCCCTCGTTGTCGCCGACGGTTTCGCCCTTTTCGAGTTCGCCATTGCGTGCGAGGTCTTCGGCAGCGACTACACCGAGCTCGTTCCTCAGTGGTACCGGTTCGTCGTCTGCACGGCGACACCTTCGCCAGTCCGGTCATCCCAGGGCCTGACGCTCAACGTCGCCGCCGGCCTGTCTGCCCTGAGGTCGGCTGACACGGTCGTGGTCCCGCCGATGGACCGCACCCCGAGCCCGCCCGAGGAGCTTCTGGTCGCCCTCGTCGCTGCCCATCGCCGGGGGGCGCGTATCGTCTCGCTCTGCAGCGGTGCGTTCGTCCTTGCTGCCGCGGGACTTCTCGACGGCAGGACCGTCACGACGCACTGGCGCTCCGCTGCGCGCCTCGCGTCGGAATCACCCAGCTCGCACGTGGACCCGAACGTGCTGTACGTGGACGGAGGGAACGTGCTCACCTCGGCCGGCGCCGCTGCCGGGATCGACCTGTGCCTGCACGTTGTGCGGACGGACTTCGGCGCAGCCGTCGCCAACACGATCGCGCGAGACATGGTCGTGCCACCCCACCGGGACGGGGGGCAGGCGCAATATGTCGAACAACCGTTCGCCGACATGACGTCGCCCGACTTGTTCTCCAGCGCGCTCAACTGGGCCCAGGAACATCTCGACGAGCCGGTTACGGTCGAGGATCTCGCCCGCCGGTCAGCGATGAGCCCGAGGACATTCGCCCGCCGGTTCCGTGCCGCCACGGGCACGACGCCCCACCGGTGGCTCATCCGCCAGCGAGTCCTACTGGCGCAACAACTGCTGGAGACGACAGATCTTGGGATCGACGAAATCGCTCGCCGCACGGGCTTTGGCACTGCTACTAACCTGCGCCAGCACTTCAGGTCGGTCGTGCTGGCGTCTCCGGGGGCCTACCGCCGGACGTTCCGGCCGCTCACCGCCTGAGGCCAAGGAGATCCCCAGATCAGCCGAGATCCGCCGCCCGCGCGGCGCGGCTCGCCTGCACCGTCGCGAGGCCGAGCCATGCAAGGAGCCATCCCGTGCCGATACGTGCAAGAGCACTCTCGGCATCTCGACCCGGACTTTTCGCCGCAACAAGGACGGCTACCACGACCGGGCCAAGGCCCGCAGCCGTCAGCGCCGAAGCGGCTGCTCGATGCCCGGCGCGCCAGGCCTCATCGCTGCGCATCGTCGACGGGATGCGGATGCCGGCGACGATGTTTCTTGGCAACCGCCCCGCCGCCGCCATGCGTCCCAGCACAACGACGATCACGCCGCCGAGTCCCAACCGGATCGTCTTCATTGCGTGCCCGGAGGATACTCCCCGAGCTCCGGGGGCCGTAGCAGCGGACCGATCCGCCCGCTCGCTCATGAGCGCCGGCCAAGGCGCCCGCCGAACAAGCTGCGTCGCCGGTTGGCAGGGTCGCCCCCGAGCGGCCAGGTCCCGTGGGCGACTCCCTCCGTGACGAAGCTGGCCAGGTCCCCGATGCTCGTGTCGCTCGGCAACGTGCCCGCGTGGCGCCAGCTCGTGGGCTGACCGTCGGGCGAGTCCGGGTCAGGCCAGCCGTAGTACCAACATTCCGTTTCGAACCAGAAGCCGACAACTGTTCTGGGCGAATGAACCCGGAGAAGCCCCTCGTTGTAGGGATCGCCGTCGACCGCCGTCGACTCGACACGAAGGCCGGTCAGGTCGCTCAGAAGCTGAACGAGGGACGCCTGAAAAGCCCGCGTGGTCTCCTCGCCGTCGTCGTCCTCGCCCTGAGGCATCATCCTCAGGTCGTCCTCGTCGATGAGCAGCTCGGCAGCGAGATACCAGGCGATCTGGCGCGCTCGACCGACCAGCAAACCCGTCGTCGCCGCGAGGTCCTCATCGAGCTCGGCAGCCAAGAGGTCGTGCTCTTCGGCGTGGAGGTGGCTCAACCAGTCCCTCCATAACAAAGGACGCAGGTTCCCGAGCGGAACGCGGTGGGCGAGCTCACGCGAATCGGGATCAGTGGATTCGGGCTCCGTGCCCCGGTCCGGGAGCAGCTGCTCGATTCGCTCCTTGAGCTGGTCACTCATCGGTGAATCGCCGAGAATCGCACTCGTCGGCAGCCTCGGAAGCCACCGCGGCTCGTCCGAGCTCCGGGCGCGGTCGGGTACCGGTGCGGTCGTCGGTCCTTCCATCCCCGTCGGGTCCGGTCCCGCCTGTTCTTCTGAGGTGATGCCCTCGTCGATCAGCTCGAGCCACCGGCGCCACCGGTAGCGCGACGCCGCGTTGAGCACGGTCCCTGCTGCCTTCGCGAGCTTCGAGGTCTCGAACCTGACGACGAGGTGACTCGCCCGCTCCGGTAAGTCCGGCCAGGAAGCGACCAGGTCATGCGCCGTCCCGTCGCTGGTGACCCTGTAGGTCGTCATCGTCGCAAGCTTGCCACCAGAGGCTCGCCTCCATGACGCCCTCTCATCAGATGGCGTCGGTGATCTCCGGGTTCCAGCTGATGGATCACCGCCCGGGCGAAGGTCTGCACGTCGTAGATCCTGGTAGAACGGAGGACGATGAGGGTCCTCGTGGCCGAGGACGACGACGCTCTCAGGTCCGTGCTGGAGCGTGGGCTGCACAGAGCCGGCTACGTCGTCGACAGTGTCTCTGACGGGTCGGACGCGCTCGCGTACCTGCGGGCCTACGAATACGAGGTCGCCGTTCTCGACTGGCGTATGCCCGTCATGAGTGGGCTCGACGTCGTGCGCCGCCTGCGCAGCTCGGGCGCCCGCGTGCCCATCTTGATGCTCACGGCTCGGGACATGCCCGCCGACCGGGTGCTCGGCCTCGACGAAGGCGCCGACGACTACATGGTCAAGCCCTTCGACTTCCCCGAGCTCCTCGCCCGGCTGCGTGCGCTGCAGCGAAGGCCCGCCGAGACGCGCCCACCTCGCCTGTCGGTGGGTGATCTCGTCTACGAGCCGGCGACACGTGTCGTCAGAGCCGGCGGGATCGCGCTCAGCCTCACGAATATCGAGCTCGGAATTCTCGAGGTCCTCTTGCAACGCTCTCCCGCCGTCGTCACGCGGCGATCGATAGCCCTCCAGGTCTGGAGGGACGAGGCGGACGCCGTGGGCTCCAATACTCTCGACGTACACGTCGCACGATTGCGTTCAAAACTGGCCCGGTCCCACGTTCGGATAGATACTCACCGCGGCGTCGGCTACTGCCTCCTGTCCCGATGAGGTGGCGCGCACCGTCTGCCCTCAAGCACTTCGCGCCCTCGCTCAAGGTCGCGCTCGTGGCTACCCTGGTCGTAATCGTCGTGTACGCGGCAGCGGTGGCGTCCCTCGACCTGTTCGTGGCCCACCGCCTGGTGACGCAGGTCGACCGTCAGCTCAGCACCCGCCTCGACGCTGCCCGGGTCCGACCTCCCTCGCTTGCCACCAAGGAGCCGGACTCACCGGGAGGGGGCGTCCACTACGGGCTTGGGATCTACGGCGAACCGATCTACATCTGGGAGATCCCGCCTCGGAGCTTGATCGCCCGGGCGGACGCCGCAACGCCGCCGCTGCCTTCTCGGGCCTGGCCCGAAGCGGGTGCGGGATCGGTCACCCGGCTCATCTCGGGGACGGACTACCGGCTTTCGTCTACGGCATATCGGGGCGGCCTCCTCGTCGCCGGCGAGAGCCTGACGGAGCTGACGCACGTCGAGGCAGTCCTCGTGGCATCGGAGCTCGTTGCTGCCCCGGTGCTTCTGATCGCGATCTTCCTGGCCTCGTTCCTGATCGGTCTGCGCTCGGCAAAGCCCATCGAGCTCGCGCGGCGCCGGCAGCTGGAGTTCACAGCGGACGCGTCGCACGAGCTGCGAACACCGCTCAGCGTGATCGATGCGGAGCTGTCGCTGGCGCGGGGCGGCGAGAGAGCTTCGGATCCAGCCGCGCTCGACCGCATAGCGCGAGAGAGCGAGCGGCTGAAGCGAATCGTCGAGGACCTGTTGTGGTTGGCCCGATTCGACTCCGCTCCACCGCCCCCGGGCTCGGGCGTGATCGACGTGACGACGATCGCAGAGGCCTGCGCCGAGCGCTTCAGAGCTCTCGCCGGCGCGAGGTCGCTCGACTTGCGTCTCCGACGTCTCGGGACGGCGCCCGCCACGATCGTCGCTCCTGCCGAGTGGATCGACCGCCTCGCGGGTGTGCTCGTCGACAATGCCTGCAAGTACGCCCACGAGGGGGGCTCGGTCCGTATCGAGGTCGGGCGGGTCGGTCCCCGCGTCGTTCTCGCGGTCGAGGACACCGGCCCAGGCATTCCGCGCGCAGAGCGTGAACGGCTGTTCGACCGGTTCGGGCGGGGCACCGACCAGGCGAGCGGTCACGGGCTCGGGCTCGCGATCGCCGATTCGGTCGTCCGCTCGACCGGCGGCCGGTGGCGCGTCGATGACGCCAGTGAAGGGCTCAGCGGCGCCCGCATGGAAGTCTCGTGGCAGGCGTAGCCCCCCTTCCATGAGAGGCGTAGCCTGCGTGCCATGAGACTGAGCGCAAGAAATCAACTCGACGGTGTCGTGGTCGGCGTGGAGCACGGTGCCGTCATGTCGACGGTCGTCATCCGTCTGGCCGGCGGTCAAGAGGTCGTGTCAGCCATCACCAAAGACTCCGCCGAGGCTCTTGGGCTGGCCGAGGGGGACGCGGTCAAGGCCGTCATCAAGGCCACCGAGGTCATGATCGGCAAGGACTGACGCACCGAACCCGGTCTATACGGCCTCTTATGCTTGCGCTCCCGGCGGTCGGGTCGTAGACAGTGGCAACGCTGTTCGGCCAAACGTCACGGGGGCTCGATGTCGCCAGTTCGAAGTAGGCGTGACTCACGATTTCACTGGGGCCGGCACGCGCTCGCCGGCGTCGCCACGGCCTCGCTCGTCATGGGTTTGTCCCAAGCCTCTGGAGTCGGCGCGTCCGGGTCGGCGGTGCTGACTGCCGCGGACCTGCCCGTCGGTGCGCCCGCAACCGTCCCGTTCGGCACGACGCAGCTCGGACCCGCGCCGCGCACGGCTTCGCTCCGGTTCGACGTCGTCTTGAGCCCAAGGGATCCGCAAGCCCTCTCCCGTTTCGCCACGGCGGTCTCCACGCCTGGAACGCCCGAGTACAGGCACTACCTGGCTCGCGGCCAGTTCGCCTCGGTGTTCGGGCCCACGCAGGCAACTATCGCAAGGGTGCTGGCCACTCTGCACGCCGAAGGTCTCGTGACCGGCGCGATCTCCTCGAATCATCTCGTCATCCCGGTCGCCACAACCGTTGCGAGCGCCGAACGCGTACTTCGCACCTCACTTGATCGTTATCGCCTGGCTTCCGGCCGGATCGCCATCGCCAATACCGGCGCACCGAAGCTCCCGGCGAGCATCGCCGGCTCGGTACAGGCGGTGATCGGGCTCGACACCCTTGCGCTTCCCCAGCCTGGAGGACCGGTCATCGCCCCGACGGGCGCCGCGTCAGCGCACCCCCAAGCGCCTGTGCCCGTCACGAGCGGCCCGATTCCCTGCCAAGCAGCCCAGAGCGCGGCGCAGCAGCAGAGCGCCTGGACCGAGAACCAGCTCGCGAGGGCCTACTCGCTCTCCGGCTTGTACTCACGAGGCGACCTCGGCAAGGGCGTGACCATTGCGCTGTTCGAGCTGACTACCTACTCGGCCGGTGACATCGCCGGTTTCCAGAGCTGTTATCGGACGAAGACTGCCGTCACGAACATCGCTGTGCGCGGCGGGACGAACAGCAACGCCGGCGCTGGCGAGGCGGAGCTCGACATCGAGGTGGTGCTCGGCTTGGCTCCCGAGGCCCGCCTCCTCGTCTACGAGGCGGCCAATGGCGGGACGGGGACGATCGACGAGCTCACGGCCGTCGCCGACCAGGACAGGGCACAGGTCATGTCCTCGAGCTGGGGGATCTGTGAGGCGTTCCTCGGAGCGTCGGCCGCCAAGGCCGAGAACTCGGTGTTCGAGCAAGCCGCAGCGCAGGGACAGTCGATGGTGAGCATCCCTGGCGACGAAGGCTCGGAGGGCTGCCTGCCCAACGACTTCTCGCCCCAGGGGACCGTCCTCGGCAGCACCGCGGAGCCGAGCGGTGTAGCGGTCGACACGTCCGATCACACCGCCTACGTAGCGGACAACGGCGACGGCGAGGTGTCGGTGGTGAACGAGATAACCCTTCAGACCGTGGCCACGTTCAACTTCGGCGCCGGCACCCAGCCTGAGGACGTTGCCCTCGACCCGGTTACCCACAACGTGTTCGTGACGCTGAACGGCTCGGGGCAGCTCGCCGAGATAAGCGGCGCGACGTGCAACGCCGTGGCCACCACCGCCTGCAATGAGCAGACGGTCCTGGTCGGGGCCGGCTCGCTCCCCACCGGCGTGGCGGTGGATGCCGCCAGCGGGACGGTGTACGTCGCCGCCTCCGCGCTCGACGCGATCGGCGTCTACTCCGAATCGAGCCTCACCCTTATCGGTGAGGCTGCGGCTGGTCTCAACCCCGACGGGGTCGCCGTCCTCGACGCCGTCGTCGGGGGCGTGCAAACCTTCGAGGTCTACACCGCCGACTTCGGCGGCGACGTCGTCTCTGAGTTCGACGGCGCGACCTGCAACGCGACCGACGTCGCAGGGTGCCCGACACTGGCCAGCCCGCCGGCTCAGGCCGCGGTCGGTCTCGAACCCACGAGCCTCGCTCTCGACGCCGCGCTCAACCTTCTGTACGTCTCGAACTTCGACAGCAACACCGTGACGGTGCTGACCGCGTCAACCGGGGCGTTCGTCACGACTATCAACCTGTTCCCTGTCGTCACCGAGCCGCTCGGGCTCGCGATCGGTCCGGGCGGCAACTCGCTCCTCATCGCGTGCGCCGGGGCCGGGACGGCCGGTACCGCGGCGGTGGCGGTCGTCTCGCTGACGACCGACAAGGTCACCTCCCTTCTGTCTGCAGGCAAGGAACCGGTGGCCGTGGCCGCCGATCCCACCATCGGCTTTGGAGTGACAGCCGACTTCAAGGACAACGCGCTCGTCATCTCACCGCTGCTGCTCGATCCGTGGGACCCGGGCACGCAGCCGTTCGTCACCGGTGTCGGCGGGACCGATCTCACCCGGACGGGACCGAGGCCGACAGAGAGCGTGTGGAACGAGGCCCTCAACGCGGCCGCAGGCCGTCCAGAAGGCGCCGGCGGCGGCGGGATCTCCTTCGACTGGACCATGCCGAGGTACCAGTCGGCTCCTGGGCCGAGGGGCCAGAAGGTTCTCGGAGTCGTCAACGCCTACAGCTCCGGCGTGCCGTGCGGCGACAGCCACGGCTTGTGCCGGGAGGTCCCCGACGTCTCGGCTTCGGCCGATCCGGTGCACGGCTACATGGTCTTCGAGCAGGGCCATTGGGTCGCCGTGGGAGGCACGAGCGCTTCGGCACCGCTGTGGGCGGCACTGATCGGCCTTCTCGACGTGCAGCAGGGGACCTTGCGCAAGGTCGGCTTCGTGAACCCGACGCTCTACAGGCTCGTCGCCGAGGGCAAACCCGTCGTGAACGACGTGACCTTTGGTAACAACGACTACACAACGACCGGCGGCGGCCTCTATCCCGCGACGAAGGGCTACGACATGGCCACCGGCCTCGGAACACCCATCGGCACCGGCCTGTCTCTCTATCTCGGCTACGAGCCGGTGCCGAAGGTGACGTCGATCTCGCCGACGGCCCCGTCGGCCCGCGGCGTCACCGAGGTCACTATCAGGGGCGCGGGCCTGCTCTGGGTGAGCTTGGTGAAATTCGGCTCGAGGCCTTCGAGGCGCTTCACGGTCGTGTCACCGACCGAGGTCATCGCCCTCTTGCCGGCCGGCAGGGGCACCGTCTACGTGACGGTGACGACGCCGGGCGGCTCGAGCAGGCGATCGGTCGGGGCACGGTTCGTCTACTGAGAGAACTCCGGTCCGCCTTCGAGTCGACTGACCGGCGCCGACCCGGCGGCCGGGCCCCGCATCCTCACCTCGTCGTTTGACTCGTGAACGACGGGGTCGGCGCGATGCGCGACGCCGCAGCGATGAGGTCGTCCGCAGTCATGGCCCTGTTGGGGAAAGCCGCTGCCACCGCGGCGGGCAAGAGCCTGGTGCGCAGGTCCGAGAACGTGTAACCGTGCCCGTCCGCGCCGCCGGTCATCCTCACCAGTCGATCGATGACATCTTCGTCAAGATCGAGTCCCTCGAGGTCCATCTCCAATAGCGCCCGCCTTTCGCCGGCGTCGGGACGGTCGAACCGCTCGTCTGCAAGGCTTCGCCGGAGGATGGCGGGGTCGAGGACCTCGTAGCGGTTCGTGCACAGGAACACGAGCGCCCGCCCGCCGAGACGTCGGAATGCGTCGAGTTTCTGGATGAGGGTGTTCACCGCCACCTTGTCCTCGTGATGGATCTCGACCGTCGCCCGGGACGACGTCAGCGAGTCGCCCTCGTCGACGATGAGGTAGGCGGTTCTCGACTTGCCGGCCTCCTTTGCGACTGCGGCGAAGGCCTGGCTGATCAGCGCCGTCATCTGCCCGACGAACCCTTCGCCACGTACGCGGGTGCTCAGCTTGAACAGGGTGCCGGGCTTGCCGGTCGACTTCGCCAGAGCGTTCGCGATCGCCTCGGCGGTCTCGGTCTTTCCGGTCCCGACGTCGCCGTGGAAGATGACGAGCGGGTAGCGGTCCGGAAGAACCCGCAGAAGAGGGAGCGATGCGTGGTGAAACCGCTTGCTCCAGGACTCGACGCCTTCCTCGTCGATCATCAGCCGCAGGCCCGTCTCGAGCCTGACCAGTCTCTCCGGGAAGCCGACGAGGCGGGCGGCCTTGTCCTCGATGCCAGGATCCGGCAACGCGAGCTGGAGCTCGAAGAGCTCGCTCGTCGGGAGCGCGTGAGCGCGGTAGCTCATCGCGACATCTTCACATTTTCAGCTCGGTCAGCTGTGCGGGAATCCCGACGATGAGATGACTGTAGGGACGACGGTCTGAGCGACACACGCAGACGGACTCGAGTTCCTGTTAACGAAGTAGTAGGTGCCCACCCCGGACTCCGTGTCGATCGCTGAGGCCAGCGTCGCCTTGATATCGACGATGCCCCAGCAATCCAACGAGCCGTGCGCGAGAGCGGTCAACACGACGGCGTTGCCCCCGCTCGGCACGTACACGCTGACCACCTGCGGGCCTGTCGAGGAGGTGGCCGAATAGATCAGGCCGGTTCCGATCGAGGTGATTGTCGAGGTCCCTCCACCGGTGTCGAGACCGGAGTACGACTGAGCGCCGACCGTGTCGTAGAAGGTGTCGGACCCCGTCAGCGCCGTCTTGAGGTTCTGCTGCGCCGCGGTGTTGTTGGCGCTCTGAGTCGTCGAGAGGAACGTGGGAATGGCGATCGCGAGCAGGATCCCGATGATGAGCAGGACGACGAGCAGCTCGATCAGGGTAAAGCCCTCGTCTCCGACACCCGCGGAAAGACACCGATTGCGTAACCGTTCGACTGCGTGCATGACCCATCACTCCTCAGGCCGATAGAAGGCCAATAAGAACTCTTCAATGAAATTTTTCGATACACGCCGGATAATAACACGCAGAGCGGTTGTTGAACCACTATGAGTGTTCGCTCAACGGCACCGCCGCCGTGACCTCGAAACTGGAGCGCGCGACAGCGCTCACCTTCAAGAAAAAGGGGCCGGCGCCGACCTCGAGCGAGCGGGTCAGCGCTGGCGCGAGATCTGCGAGCTCAGGTCTGGTCGGTCGAGGCGAGCGGCTTGGAGGTCGCCGCACGGACGACGTCCATCAGGTCCTGGCCGCTCATCGTCTCCTTCTCGAGCAGCGTGGCGACAACTGCGTCAAGAGCGACGCGGTTCGCGGACAAAAGGCTGCTCGCCGCGCTCCTCGGCTTCGCCCAGCAGGCGGCTGACCTCCTCGTCGATCGCGAGCTGGGTGCCCTCCGAGAACGGGCGCGACTGCAGCTGTTGGGCTCCGAGGTAGGCAGGTCCCTCGGACCCGTAGCCGATCGGGCCGAGACGTGGGGACAGACCCCAGTCCCTCACCATGTGCACGGCGAGCTCGGTTGCCCCGGAAAGGTCGCTCGAGGCACCCGTCGAAGCCTCACCGAGCACGAGAACCTCTGAGGCGCGGCCGCCGAGACGGATGGCGAGGGAGTCTCGCAGGTAGCTCTCCGAGTAGAGGTGCCGTTCGTCGACGGGCAGCTGTTCGGTGACCCCGAGCGACCGGCCGGCGGGCAGGATCGTGATCTTGGCTACCGGGTCGGCGTGCTGGGAGAGCAGCGCGACGAGGGCGTGGCCCGCCTCGTGAATTGCAACCGAGTGCTTCTCCTCGGGCAGGAGGACATTCGTCCCGTCGCGGCTGCCGAGGATGATGCGGTCCCTCGCGTCGTCGATGTCCTGGGAGCTGATGACGTCGCGGTTGTGCCGCACGGCGACGATGGCCGCCTCGTTGATGAGGTTGGCGAGGTCGGCGCCGGAAAAGCCGGGAGTTGCCCTCGAGACGGCGTCGAGATCGACGTCCGGACCGAGATGTTTCTCTTTCGAGTGCACTTTCAAGATCGCGGCTCGCTCGGCCTGGTTGGGAAGAGGGATCTCGACCTCGCGGTCGAAACGGCCGGGCCGCAGGAGCGCCGGGTCGAGCACCTCCGGGCGGTTCGTGGCGGCCATCACGACGATGCCGGTCTTCGAGTCGAAACCGTCCATCTCGGCCAGGAGCTGGTTGAGCGTCTGCTCGCGTTCGTCGTTGGAGACGATCGAACCCCCCGCTTCTGGCCGATGGCGTCGATCTCGTCGATGAAGATGATCGAGGGTGCCCGTTTGCGGGCGTCGGCGAACAGGTCGCGGACCCGGGAGGCCCCCACGCCGACGAACAACTCGACGAAACTGGAACCCGTCAAGGCGAAGAACGGTACATCTGCCTCACCCGCGACCGCCCGAGCCATGAGCGTCTTCCCGCTTCCGGGCGGCCCGACCATGAGCACCCCGCGGGGGCCGATCGCGCCCGCGCGCTCGTAGCGCTCGGGGTGCTGGAGGAAGTCGACGACCTCGCTCACCTCGCGCTTCGCGTTCTCGTAGCCGGCGACGTCGGCGAAGCGCGTCGCGGGCCGTTGCTCGTCATAGACCTTGGCCTTCGAGCCTCCGAAGCCCATGATGCCGCCGGCCAGCTGCCTGCGGGTGCTGCGACTCAGCCACACGAAGATCCCGATGAACAACAGGAGCGGCAGGAACGAGAGCAGATCGGCCACGAGGCTGGAGGTCGTTCCGACGCCGGTCACCGCGACGCCGTGTGACTTCAGCGTCGGAGCCAGGCTTGGGTCGGTGACAGCCGTAGGGATCTGCGAGGTGTAGTTGTCGCCGCCCTTCAACTTGCCCGTGACGGCGCCGGTCGGGTTGATGGAAGCAGTCGTGACCTTGCCCGCGTCGACCTGGGACAGCCACTGGGTGTAGTTGTAACTGACCGTCTTGGTGCTGCTCATTCTCGGAGAGAACAGCAGCAGCGCCGTGAAGGCCAACCCGGCCAGAAGGAGCCACCAGCGCCCGCGCGGCGGCGCCGGCGGCACCGGCGCCGGCTGTCGGTCGCGAGGCGGTCCCGAATTGGCAGAGCTCGTGAAGTGACGATGTTGCATGGTCGCGACCTGCCATTTCCCTAAACGGTCGTGAGCGAGCGTAGCGGCCGCCCGGTGCTCCCGCACCTGGCAGGCTGGCGCAATGCAGGCCTACCTCATCGACGGCACCTATGAGCTCTTTCGCCAGTTCTTCGGCCGTCCGTCGACGGCCGCCGCTGACGGGAGCGAGGTGGCGGCGGCTCGGGGCGTGGTCTGGTCGGTGGTGTCGCTCCTCACACAAGGCGTCACCCACCTCGGGGTGGCCACCGATCACGTCATCGAGTCGTTTCGCAACGACCTGTGGGCCGGCTACAAGACGGGGGCGGGGGTGGACCCCGCGCTCAAGTCCCAGTTCCCACTGCTCGAGGACGCGCTAACGGCGCTCGGAGTACGGGTGTGGCCGATGATCGACCTAGAGGCCGACGACGCCCTCGCGTCGGCCGCCGCGGTCGTCGCTGACGACCAGCGCGTCGACGAGGTGCTCATCTGCACGCCCGACAAGGATCTGGCCCAGTGCGTCGTCGGGACCCGTGTGGTCCAGCTCGACCGCCGGACCGGAGCGGTCACCGACGAAGAAGGGGTCTGGGGCCGTTTCGGCGTCGCTCCCCGGTCGATACCCGACTGGCTCGCGTTGGTCGGCGACAGCGCCGACGGATTTCCGGGCCTCGCCGGATGGGGGCGCCAGTCGGCGTCGGTCGTGCTCGCCCATTACGCCGACCTCGACGCCATACCCGACGACGTGGCGGACTGGGACCCCGAGGTCCGCCGGACGGTGCGCAGCGCACCGAAGCTCGCCGCCCGATTGGCCGCCGAGCGAGAGCTTGCGCTTCTGTTCCGTGTCCTAGCGACGCTCCGGGTCGACAGGACACTCCTGGGCGGTGTGGACGAGCTGCGCTGGCAGGGCCCGATGCCCGGATTCGCCGACGTGTGCCGCCACCTTCGAGACGAGAGGCTGCCCGGGCGCGTCGCCGAGCTCAGTCGGCTCTCGGGGCCGGCCGGCGGTCGGCCCTAGCCGGAGGCGCCGAACACCCGGCCGAGCTCTTCGGGCACCGCCGCCTCCAGCTGCGAGTAGGTGCACGACCCCGGCTTGCGGTCCGGGCGCCAGCGCCGGAACGAGGTGGCGTGGCGGAAGCGGTCGCCCTGCAGGTGGTCGTAGCCGACCTCGCACACCAGCTCGGGCCGGAGGGCCTCCCAGGAGAGGTTCTTGTTCGCGTTCCACCGGCTCGGCGCCCCGGGTCTTCGAGTTTCGTCGGCGTCGGGGTCCGGCATCATCCTCATCCAGGGATGGCCCGAAACGTCGTCCGTACGGTAAGGAGCGATGTCGTCGACGAGGCTCTTGCGCAATGACACGGCAAACCCGGACGCCACCCCGACGTGATGCAGCCCCCCCTCCTCGTCGAACAAGCCGAGCAGGAGCGAACCGACGCCTCCGCCGTCCTTGTGCCATCGGAAACCGCCCACCACACAGTCGGCGGTTCGCTCGTGCTTGACCTTCAACAGGACTCGTTCGCCCTCGCGGTAGGTGAGCTCGACGGGCTTGGCCACGACGCCGTCGAGCCCGGCGCCCTCGAATCGCCCGAACCAGTCCCGGGCAACGGCCAGGTCTGAGGTGGCCGGGGTCACATAGACCGGAGGCTCACAGCCGGCGAGAGCCTGTTCGAGGGCCAGGCGCCTCGCACCGAAGGGCTCGCCGCGCAGATCGCGACCGCCCAGAGCCAACAGGTCGAAGGCCACGAACGACGCCGGGGTCGTGGACGCGAGGAGCTTCACCCGCGACGCCGCCGGATGGATCCGCTGGAGCAGCGCATCGAAGTCCAGCCCCTCGGGCGCCACGATCACTATCTCGCCGTCGACCACGCAGCGATCGGGCAGATTCGCCTCCAGCGCCTCGACGAGCTCGGGAAAATAGCGGGTGAGGGGCTTCTCGTTTCTGCTTCCCAGCTCCACCTCGGGCCCGTCACGGAACACGATGCAGCGAAACCCGTCCCATTTGGGCTCATAGATCATCCCGTCGCCTTCTGGCATCTGCCGGGAGAGCTTCGCCAGCATCGGCGCCACGGGCGGCATCACCGGCAGATCCATTGGGAAAAGCCTACCGATCCGCCCGCCTTGAGACGAGTGTGCGGTCAAGACCGCTCATGGCTCGCCGCCCATTCGACCAGCGCGTCAACGGGTCGCGTGTTTACGATCGAGCCGACCTGAACCTCGGCTCGAGCCGCCTGCTCACAGCCGAGCCCCAGCCATTCGAGCTGTCCGGGCGCATGGGCGTCGGTGTCGATGGTGACCACACAGCCGAAGCCGACGGCGAGCCGGAGCAGTTCGTCGGGCGGGTCGCGCCGCTCGGGCCGCGAGTTGATCTCGACCGCAGTCCCGGTCCTCGAGCACGCCTCGAACACGGCCTCGGCGTCGAAGCTCGACGGCGGGCGCCCCCTGCCGGCGAGGAGCCGGCCCGTGCAGTGGCCGAGGATGTCGGTATGAGGGCTCTCCACAGCCGCGACCATCCGCCTGGTCATCGGTGCGGCGTCCATCCGGAGCTTGGAGTGGACGCTCGCGACGACGACGTCCAGCTGGGCGAGCAAAGCCTCGTCCTGGTCGAGCGACCCGTCCTCGAGGATGTCGACCTCGATTCCCGTCAGTATCCTAAACGGAGCCATTTCCTCGTTCAGCTCCCCGATCACCTCCAGCTGTGTGCGGAGCCGCTCGGCGGTGAGCCCGTGAGCCACCGTGAGACGAGGGCTGTGGTCGGTTAGGACGAGGTAGTCGTGCCCGAGGGCGGCGGCCGCCTCTGCCATCTCGCGGATCGGGCTTCCGCCGTCCGACCAGTCGGAGTGGCTGTGGCAGTCGCCAGTGAGGGATTGCCTGAGGCGTTCCGCTTCGGGGCTGAGCGGAACGGGCTCGACCTGTTCGAGCTCTGCCAGGTAGCCGGGGACCCCGCCGGCCACGGCCTCGGCGATCACGCGGGAGGTCGTGTCCCCGACGTTGG
The DNA here is from genome assembly GCA_963703655.1 of uncultured Acidimicrobiaceae bacterium. Classification (GTDB taxonomy): domain Bacteria; phylum Actinomycetota; class Acidimicrobiia; order Acidimicrobiales; family Bog-793; genus CAVPFA01. The sequence goes on from CAVPFA010000005.1 coordinate 336,079, forward strand.
GGAGGTCCTTGACGCGGCCCGAGGCAACCAGAGCCTCGAGCTTGCCCGGATCCAGTTCGTCGACCGACTCCGCCGCCCGCCGGAAGGCACGCACTTTGTGGGTGTCGGCGCCGTCGCGCTCGAGACGGTAGGCGATGCGGCGAAGCGCGTCGGCCGGCTCCACGGTGGTGCCTCAGTCCTTCTTCGCCCGGCTCGGCGCGACCCGGCTGGGCTCGTCGGGCTGCTTCGGGTACTGGGGCGGCCACGGTGCGTCACGTAGACCCGCGGCACGGTCTCGGGCGGCCAGCTCCAGCAGCGGCTCGAGGGACTGGGGATCATCGGGCATAGCAGCCCACGGATCGCCCAGGCGCCCGAGCCGGTCGGGAACGGTCGCAATCGTGAGCTCGTCAGGGTCGACGCCGGCGACGTCGTCCCACGCCAGCGGCGTCGAGACTTGGGCGTACGAGCGCGAACGCGCCGACCAGGCCCCGAACACAGTCTTGTGCGGCGCATTCTGGTTGAAGTCGACGAAGACCCGCTCGCCTCGTTCCTCCTTCCACCAATTCGCCGTGACGAGATCGGGCCGGCGACGCTCCAGCTCGCGCGCGAGCGCCACGGCCGCGGCACGAACCTCGGTCGCGTCCCAGCGGGGTTCGAGACGGGAGTAGACGTGCAAGCCGCGGTTGCCGCTGGTCTTCGGGTACGCCACGATGCCGAGCTCGTCGAGGAGCGCCTTGACGCACGAGGCGGCCTCTCGGACCTGTTCGAACACCACCCCGGGCTGAGGGTCGAGGTCGATTCGCAGCTCGTCGGCGTGGCCGGGGTCGTCGACGCGAAACGCCCAGAGGTGAAACCCGAGGCAGCCGAGATTGACCGCCCACGCGATGTGCGCCGCGTCGGCGATCACGAGCGCCCTCGAGGTCGTCCCGTTCGGCGTCGAGACCTCCACGGTCTGAAGCCACTCCGGAGCTCCCGGAGGAACTCGCTTCTGGTAGAACGACTTGCCGAGCGCGCCGTCGGGGAACCGCTGCAACATCGCCGGCCTCCCGCCCGTCGCGCTCAGGATCGGTCCGGCGACGGCGAGGTAGTAAGCGACGACGTCGAGCTTGGTCGCACCGAGGCCGGGGAAGAAGATCTTGCCGGGATTCGAGATCTCGACAACGCGGCCGGACACCTCGACCGTCTGGCTGGCCTCTCGGCTGCTCGAGCTCGACACGACGACAGGCTACCGACAGCCGGCCCGCTCGTGGATTGGTGCGGCTGCCGGCTCCCGCCGCGCTAGCGCACGAAGTGGACGATGTCGGCGATCACGAGGGTCCCGACGAGCACCATCACGACGCCGTAGAGGGCCGAGATCGCCCAGCGCCAACGGTGGTTTGCCAGCCAGAAACGCCGGATCCCCATCACGTCGAAGACGAGAGCGACGATGCCGATCGGCAGTCCGACCGCCGGTTCGACTCGCGTGGCGGCGCCGAGCACCGGGGTCATGATCGGCAGCACGACGTAAAAGAGCAGGCACCGGAGCGCGGAGAGCAGTATCGACGCGCTCGAAGATCCTGTGCGCGGCGGCGTCGTCGGCGGTGGCCGGCCCCTCCGGGATCCGGAGCAGGCGGCGCATGGCGACATCGGCCGCCGATCGGCCGGGCCTGGCTGATCCTGATCCGGGCGCTATGACGGATTGGCTCACCGCCGCCAGGTTAGGACCTCCAAGCCCCTGTCTCCAGCCGGCCTCCGAGGCCCTGGCTGCGGTGCAAGCCGTCGGCCGATCGACACTGCGAGACTGAGTCGCGTGGCAATCGACGACATCCCGGCGAGCGGACGGCCTCCACCTGCGGCACAGCCCCCGAGCGGGGCCCCGCCACCGGTCCGGCTGCCAGGCACCGAGCGAACCAGGCGCTTTCGGCCGAAGCTGCGCTGGGAGCTGATCGGTTGCGGCCTTCACGGCCACGAGCTGGTCGGGATGGACGCCGCGAAGGTGCGTCCGCAGGATTACATAGTCGTTCGCGAGACGAGCGGCCTGCGCTGGTACCGATGCCTCAGGTGCGACTCGTGGCTCCCGCTCTTCCCGCCCACCTCGGCACCGAATCACTTCCCGCCCGACCGCAACGAGATCGAGCTGCCGTTGCGGGGCAGGCCGCTCAGAGACCGTTACGTGCTGCGCCTCATCGCGGCCGACCGGGTCGTCCACTTCGTCATCCTCGGGACCCTGGCAGTCGCGATCCTGCTGTTCGCCACCCACCAGAAGGATCTACGCGGCGACTACACCCGTGTCCTGAACGCCTTGCAAGCCGGAGTGGGGGGGCCGTTCTTCGATTCGAGCCGCAACGGCTTTCTCCGCGAGATCAACCATCTGGTCTCCCTCTCGAGCGGCAAGCTCTACCTCTACGGCTCGGCGATCGCGGCGTACGCAGCCGTCAACGCCATCGAGGCGGTCGGGCTCTGGAGAGCGAGACGGTGGGCCGAGTACCTGACCCTTGTCGAGGTCACTGTGCTGCTGCCCTTGGAGATCTACGAGCTGACCCTCAAGATCAGCTCTCTCAAGATCGCCACCCTCTTGTTGAATGTCGCCGTGGTGGCCTACCTGCTCTGGGCTCATCGGCTCCTCGGGATCCGCGGCGGCGGGCGCGCGGAACTGGCCTCGCGCGAGCACGACGCCGGGTGGAGCGCCCTGGAGCGGGCGACACCGATGCCTGGCCGGCTTCCCGACGCGCCAGGCGAGGCTCGAATCGGCACAGAGGTGTGACCGCTCGGGGCCCGGCTGCGGTGGTGGGTCCGCAGCCGGGCACCCGAGACGTCTCTCAGACGCAGCCAGTCACCTCTGCCACAGCGGCAGCGGGTATGCGCGACTGGCTGCGCCCTTGAGCTGAGGCGACAACGACGACCGCGATCGCCTTGGGAGCCGTTGCCTCCCTGTGTCCCTCGCAAGTCACGGCTCAACTATCGGCCTGCGCGGAGCGGTAGGTGAGAGTGCGGCGTCGCTTGCAACCGAGTTGCACCCGATCGCTCACCGAACGATGGGGAATGAAAGACTTTTCCCATCGCCGCCCGTAGCGGAGGAGGTTCCCCGGCGCGGGCGACCGTTTCTCAGCGCCGGTGGCTACGGGCCTCGAGCGCCGGTAGCGTCGGCCCGGAGGAGGCATCCGATGAGCAGCGAGGACGGCGTCCACCAGTTTCGGGCGACGTGTCGTTGGGAGGGGACGACGGCCATCGGCTACGACAACTACGACCGCGCGCATGACCTCGCGTGCCCGCCCGCCGACGAGGTGCTCCACATGAGCTCGGATCACGCCTTCTTGGGCGAAGCCTCGCGACTCAATCCGGAACAGCTGGTGGTAGGGGCGGCGAGCTCGTGTCAACTGTTGTCGTTTCTGGCGGTGGCAGCGCGGGCAAGAGTCGACGTGATCAGCTACCTCGACAACGCCGAGGGCGAGATGCCTGAGCGGAGCGGGGCGATGTCCATCGAGCGCATCGTGCTTCGCCCCCACATCGTTGTCCGGCCCGGCACGACGCCGGCACGACTCCGGCACCTGGTCGAGGTGGCTCATCGTGAGTGCTACATCGCCAATTCACTTCGGACCGAGGTCACCGTCGTGCCGAGCTTCGAGATCGCCGGTGGGTAGGGCGGCGCCGGGAAGCCGCCGCCGAATCCGCTACCGAACCCAGCGCCGAGCCTGCCGCCGAATCGAGGGATGAAGCCGCCGCCGAATCCGCGCGGCCGGCCAGCAGGGGTCGGCGCGCTCGGACCGACGAAAACGGTTAGGGCAGCGAACGTCCTGCCGGCCTCCTGCGTGCCGAAGGCCTCCACAAGGTCGCCTTTCGCCACGGAAGCAAGGGTGGCCTTGCCAGTTCCCGTGCGGAACAGCGTGCCCGAGTTGGTCGTAAGGGTCTCGACCGTCCCGCTGTAAATCTGGATCCTGATCGTCGTGCCCGAGAGTCGCGTCACCCGTCCTGCCACCGACGCGGGAACGATTTCGATCGTCGTTGCGTCGACATCGTCATGGTTCGCCGACAAAGTCCCGGTGACGAGAACGACGGTGCCGACCTTGAGCTCCGAAGCCGACACGGCGTGCCCAGCCTCGTCATAAGTCGTCGCGGACTGCGAGGTGTTGACGGTGAGGTTCAAGCCGGCAGTCGATCCGCCGGCTTCGGACACGACGATCTGAGACCCGCTAACGGCGGCCACCTTCCCGTAGACGTGCGCCTGCAGGATCTCGACGCCAGTGACGAGGTGCGAGCTGCCGGAGCCGGAGCCGGAGCTCGAAGCCCCGGGGCTGACAGCCGGGCGGAACGCAACGTGCTCGCCAACGGTCAACGCGGTGCGTGCAACCTTCCTGCCGCCTTCGCTGTAGACCGTCGAGGCATTGGTCGTGATCGTGACGGCGGAACCGAAGAGCGACTTGACCGTAATTGTCGTTGCGGTCACCGCGGAGATCGTGCCACCCGGACCGAGCAGGTCGCCCGGCCCGAGGTACCCGAGGCGCCCGGGACCGCTGAAGGGCCCGAGACCACTGCCGAAGAACCCGAAAGGTCCCGGACCGCCGAGCGGTCCGAGGGCGGGCCCGAAGTACCCGAGAGGTCCGGGACCGCCGAAGGGCGGTTGCCCGAAAGGCGGTTCCGAGGGGGTCGACGGGGCCACCGGGGCCGACCCGGCCGTGAGAGCGGGCGCGCCGGGCTGAGCCGGCGCCGCACCGGCGCTGGACGCAGCAGACGCGACGCCATAGCTTCCCGCAGCCAAGCCACCCGCCACGACGGTCGCCACCGCGGCTCGCGTGACCACAGAACCGCGCTTGCGGCGCTCGGCCGGCGCCGCAGCCACGGGTTCGCCAACTTCCTGCGAGGGCCTTGGGTTCAAGTCGTCCATCTTCTGCTCTCCCGTGGCGGGCGGTGAAGGTGGGCCGACCCTGAGGTTGGTCGGCCCACCTCTTGACGGTCTGTCAGCATGCCAGTCCAAGCTGTGAAATCACTTGGAAAATCGAGCGAATCCTCGGCGGCATGCCTTGTCGGCGGCGAAGTCGCCGAACCCCGCCTAGTCCACGATGGCGGAGTACACGAGCTGCTTCAGCTCCCGGCGGATCGGATAGGTGGTGGACGGCAACAGCTGAGTGAAAAAGAGCACAGTCAGCTCCTCTGCCGGGTCGACCCAGAACACCGTGCTCGCTGCGCCACCCCAGCCGTACTCCCCGACGCTGGAGGTGACCTTGTAGGCCGCAGGGTCGATGAGGACCGACACTCCGAGCCCGAAGCCGACCCCACGCTCCAGCTGGCCCCCGATCGGATTGCCGAACCCCGCCATGTCCGCACCACCGGGCAGGTGGTTGCGAGTCATGTACGACACCGTGCGGGTGCCGAGAAGCCTCACGCCATCGAGCTCCCCGCGCCGCAGCAGCATCTGGGTGAACCTGTGATAGTCCGCCGCCGTCGACACCAGTCCCCCACCGCCCGAGAGCGCCGCCGGCCGGCTGAGGGCCGCTTCGCCCATGCGATCGGCGCGCGTCGCCCTACCGCTGAGGAGGTCGGGCGTATAGAGAACGGCGAGTTTCTCGGCTCCCTCGCCTTCGACGTAAAAGCTCGTCTCCTTCATTCCGAGCGGCAGCAGCACGCGGTCTGAAAAGAACTTGTCGAGCGACAGGCCGGAAACCACCTCCACGACACGGCCGAGCACGTCGGTCGCAACCGAGTAGTTCCACTCGGTGCCAGGCTCACATCGCAAGGGGAGCCTCGCCCACCGCTCGCAGCATCCCGCCAGATCCGTGTCAGGCGGTGTGCCCCACTCGAACCCTGCCGAGCGGTACATCGCGTCGACAGGGTGGTTGTACATCCATCCATACGTGAGGCCGGAGGTGTGGGTCATCAGGTGCCAGATCGCGATCGGCACGGTCGCGGGGACAGTGACGGGCCTGAACGACGAGCCGGCGACGAAGACCCTGGCGTCAGCGAACTCCGGGAGGAACTTGCTCACCGGATCGTCGAGTGTGAACAGCCCCTCCTCGTAACAGATCATCGCAGCGACCGACGTGATGGGCTTGGTCATCGAGTAGATGCGAAACCTGGTGTCGGCCTCGACGGGCACGTCGTTCTCGAGATCGCGAAAGCCGCGGCGTATGACGTAGGCGACCTTGCCGCTCCTGGTTACGACCGCCAGGAACCCGGGTATCCTCCGATTCTCCACGTACCGGTCGAAGTGGCGGCCGACGGATGCGAGTCGGGCAGGGTCCAGACCCACGTCGGACGGATCGAGCTCGGGCGCTATGGCTGACATACCAAGATGGTGTCATGACGAACCTGCGCGGACGCAACCTGCTGAAGGACACGGACCTCACCCAGGAGGAGTTTCTCTATCTCGTCCGCCTCGCGGGGCGCCTCCGGGAGGAGAAACGCAGCGGCAACGAGCGTCAGCGCCTCGTCGGCCGCAACATCGCGCTCATCTTCGAAAAGGCGTCCACGCGCACCCGGTCGGCCTTCGAAGTCGGCGCGTACGACCAGGGGGCGCAGGTCACCTACCTCGGGCCCGGCGAGTCTCCGATCGGGAAAAAGGAGTCCATCCGGGACACGGCTCGCGTGCTTGGCCGGATGTACGACGGCATCGAGTACCGCGGGTCGGCACAGGACAACGTCGAGAACTTGGGCCGGTACGCCGGGGTGCCGGTCTGGAACGGGCTCACCGACGAGTGGCACCCGACCCAGATGCTGGCGGACATGCTCACCATGCACGACCATGCCGGCCGGCCGCTCGACCAGGTCGCGTACTGCTACCTCGGCGACAGCCGCAACAACACGGCGAACTCCCTTCTCGTCGTCGGCACTCTGCTCGGTATGGACGTACGGATCGCAGCGCCCGAAGCGCTCTGGCCGTCCGCGAAAGTCCAGGCGCTCGCGCGCTCGCTGGCGGCGCACTCCGGGGCGCGGTTCACCGTCACCGAGCAGCTCGCCGACGCGGTTCGCGGGGCGGACTTCGTCTACACCGACGTCTGGCTGTCGATGGGCGAACCGGAGGCCAGTTGGGACGCGCGCATAGACCAGCTTCTCGCTTATCAGGTCAACGCATCAGTCATGGAAAAGGCGGGCAAACCCGAGGTGAAATTCATGCACTGCCTCCCCGCTCTTCACAACACCGAGACCGAGGTCGGGCGGCGGATCTTCGAGAGTCGAGGTCTCTCGGCCTTGGAAGTGACCGACGAGGTCTTCGAATCGGACGCCTCCATCGTCTTCGACCAGGCAGAGAATCGGCTGCACACAATCAAGGCCCTCATGGTCGCCACGATGGCCGGAGAGTGAGGCCGGCGCGGCTGCCTCCCCGGCAGGAACGACGGCGGCCCTTCGGCACTTGCGTGATGCTCGAGGGGAGTAGCGCCCCACGATGAACCTCGCAATCGCCGCCGCCGTCTTCCCGATCATCTTCCTCGGTGAGCTGCCGGACAAGACGATGTTCGCCTCGCTCGTGATGTCCACTCGCGGGAGGCCAGGCGCTGTCTGGCTCGGTGCCGCGGCGGCCTTCGTCGTGCACGTGGCCATCGCGATCAGCGTCGGCGTCGTCCTGTTCCGCGTCCTGCCGCACCGGGCCGTCGAGGGAGTCGTCGCCGGCCTGTTTCTCGGCGGGGCCGTCCTTGCCGTGCGCGAGGGTCTCCGCGAACGGCAACGCGCCGAAAGAGAAACCGCACTCGTCGCCAAGGAGTCAGTGGCACACTCCCGGCGCACCGTCACGACGGCATTCATCGTCATCTTCCTCGCGGAATGGGGAGACCTCACGCAGATCCTCACCGCCAACCTTGCGGTTCGCTACCACTCGCCGCTCTCGGTCGCAGTCGGGTCGCTGCTCGCACTCTGGGCCGTCGCCGGGCTTGCGGTAGCCGGAGGCCAGAGCTTGCTGAGGGTCCTGAACGTGGCGACGGTTCGTTTCGTCACCGCCGTCGTGTTGACCGGATTGGCTGCTTACGCGGCATCGGTAGCGATCTGACGCAGTCTGTCCGCTCGGCCAGCCGATTGCCGGTCACGGGCCCGATGGGCTGCCGATTCAGTTTCTAACGACTAGTGCTGATGAAGGGCCCGACGAGCTGTGCGAGCAAGAGATGCGCCGGTCGGCTGCGGGGAGAGGCCTGCTCGACGTCGAGCGGCCGGCCGGCAAGCCCCGTCCGGCAGACTGGATCACCTGGTCGAGGGAAGACGGCCCGGCGAGCGAGCACGTCCCACACGGTGAGCACGATGCCGAGATTGGTGCCAGCGGGAGCCTCGATCGAGTGATGGAGACGGTGATAGGCCGGACTGACCATGACCTTCCCGAGCGGGCCGAACGACCACCGCACGTTCGCGTGGGGGAGCGTCCCGAGGCACACATAGGCGGTGATCAGCACGGCCGCCATCGGATGGTCCCCGGTGAGCGCGACGACGGCAACCGTCGCAAGCAAGAACCCGGTGGTGTGCACGAACGGGTGAGCTCGGAATGACGTGAGCACGCTGAGCTCCTCTTGACTGTGGTGCACGGCGTGGAAACGCCACAACGTGGCGAAGCGGTGGTCGGCAAAGTGGGCCAGCCAGTTGCAACCGTCCATGGCGACGAGCGTTACGGCGGCCACGACCCAGCGGGGCCAGTGGGCGGTCCAGGGAGCCTCGATCCACCGGGCGTGATCTCCCATCAGGCCCGCGAACCCTATTCCCAACAACGTCATGAGCGGCACCACCGCGACCGTGTACAGGAGGAAGAAGCACGCGTCGTGCACATGTCCCCTTGCCAGTGCACGGCGACGCTCGGCTGGCCACAGCCGCTCACACACCAGGACAGCGAGCACCAACCCAATGAACGCGGGCGCCGCCAGCTCCTCACGCCCGGCGGCCATCGCCGTACCGAGCGTGCCGTGGTGCTCGAGCCTGACGGCGCCCTCCCACGCGACCCAGGCTGTGCACGCCGCGACTGCGAACGCCGGAAGGTAGAGACTTTTCGAGGTGGACTGTCGCGGCACGACTGGGGCCGGGGTCTCGACGTCGTCTGACCGGAGGTCTTGTGGGACAAGCCGGTCGGACGTGACGGCCGGGGTGGCCCCTCGTGCTGCGTACCGATCCCGAACCGTCAGCATCTGTCCCTGAGCCCTCGTTCGACGGGAGTTGTCCAGAGAATACAGGACTCGGGCGAGTGGGGATTGGGCTGGGGGTTGTCTGTGCCTTCCACGGCGTGGCTTGCCTCACGCTCGCAAGACGAATACTCCCCAACCGAGGCAGCGGCGTTCATGTGCCAGGTAGTCGCGCCTCGAGTCGTCTCGCAGCCTGGTCATCTCCCCGGCATCAGGATGGCCGGGGTTCGCGGTGAGCCAGGCGCCGACGTTGAGCCACTGGCTGGCCGTGTAGCGGTCCCAGTCGTCGTGGCTGGCGAGCACCATCTCGACGAGGTCTGTACCGGCGGCTTCGAAGCGGTCGAGCGTTCCGGCAAGGTCCTTGAACTCGTCTGCGACGCCGTACTTCTCGCGGATCGCGCTCGGCGCGGCCTCGGCCCAGTACACCTCGCCGACCAACAGCCAGCCGCCCGGCGTGACTCGCCGCCGCATCAGCTCCAGAGTGCCGATAAGGCCGCCGCCTATCCAGGTCGCTCCGAGACAGCTCACAATCCCGGATGGTTGCTCGTCGTCAGGAGGGTTCGCGGCGTCGCCCTCCAGAAAGGTCACTGCCCCGGCGACGCCCAGCTGCTCCGCTCGGGCGCGGGCCGCGGCGACGAATGGCGGGTGCTTGTCGATCCCCAGCCCGCCAGCCCCTCGTTCGCTGGCGAACATGCAGAGCATCTCGCCCTTGCCGCAAGCGAGGTCCAACACCCGACTCGCCGGCCCCAGCTGGCAGATGTCACCCAGCAATCGCACCTTCTCCGCCGAAAAGGGGTTCATGATCCGGTGGGAGGACTCGGAGATCTCGTGGTACTGCGCGGCGTCGACCATGGTGCTCACGCAATGGCCGTGGACGGCCACTGGAGGGAAGCTTGCTGATGGCGCATCGGGCGGAGTGTACGCGTACCGGACCAGTCGTCAGCCAGAGACCATGCCGGCGTTCTGCAGGGCGCGCTCTGCACCGAGCAGTTCACCGAGACCGAAGCGGTGGTTGTGAGCGATTGCGACCAGCGTGCGGGTCTCGGCGGCTGTGCTGGTAACAGTGACGCCGCGATCGAGGGCTACCTCCGCCAGGCTCCTCTGTGCCGCCAAGAGTGCGCCGGCGCCGAGGTGCATCTTCGAGGCGATCGCGGCAAGGTTCTCCTCCTGGGTCTTGAGCGGAACAGCCCTGGTGGCCGCGGCGTTGCCGGTGTGCGCCGAGCTGATCGTCGGCACGAGGAGAACAGATCCTCCAATCGTCAAAGCCAGTCCGACGACGGCCGTTCCCATACGGCCGAGCCTGCGAGGGGACCCGGTTCCCGGGGACCTCGGTTCGGTCCTATTGTTCTGCATCTCTTGTTCCTCCTCGGTCCTGGCCCACTTGATCTGAGCTGGTTGCTGTGAGCTGGAACTCAGCATGAGGGGTCGGGAGACGGCCGTCTGTGCCGGCGCGCACACTTCCAGCGAAGTGGAGGACACACTTCTCGGTCAGAGAACCCGGGCTCGGACGGCGAGGCCAACCGGGTCGACGAGCTCGATGCGGCCGCGCCCGAGGACCAACAGGCCGGCGACCTCAGCCTGCCGCAGAGTCCGGTTGGCGGTCGGTCGGGTCGTTCCCGCCAGGCCGGCCAGGTCCTCCTGGGTGAAGGGCACGACCAGCCCCGGGCTCGCTCCGCCCCATAGATCCGCGACGGCCAGCAGCCGGCGCAACACGCGTACCTCTGCGGGCACGTAAAGCATCTCCATGACGAGCTCGGACATACGTCGCACCTCGGCAGCGAGCGCCGCCACAAGCACGCGGTCGACCGAGGCGTGGACGGCACGAATTCTCTCGAAGTCCTCTCGTCCGATCGACAGGGTCTCGGCTGGCTCGAGCGCCGTCACGGTCGCCGCGCGACGGTCCGCCTTGTCGACCAGCGCCAACTCACCAAAGAAGCCACCCGTGCCGAGTACCGCCAGCATGGTCACGTCACCCGAGGCAGTGCCCGCCCAGACCGCGAAGCGGCCCTTTGCGACGAGGTGAAGCGAGTCTCCTCGATCGCCGGTGTGGAAGACGACCTCGCTCTTTGCGAAACGTCGCCGCCGGGATATGGAGAGCAACCGACGGCGATCGTCCTCGGACAGCTCGGCGAGCAACCGCCATTCCACGCTGGGATTGTTCCACCACTCCCGCATGGCGTCAGCAGAACGCCGCGATCACCTTGGACATCTGCTCCATTACGTCCGGGTCCAGCGGATCGGGCAGGCGGACCATCACCTCACAGACACCCGACTCCGCCAGTTCCCTGAAGCGGCCGACATGGTCGGAGACGGTTCCGGCGTTCATCGCCGCGGCCACCCGAGCCGTATCGCTGCGCCGTGGACGGACTCGTTCGACCATCTCGGCGACATGCCGGTCGTGAGCTCCGACGAGAACCGTTGACAGGTGGGTGAGTGCGACGCCTCCGGCACTTCGTCCCTCTGCTTCGAGGTGCGCTCGCAGGACGCCCGCCTTGCGGCGCACCGTGTCGTTGTCGCCCATCACGTTGGCGGCGTCTGCGTAGCGGGCGGCGAGTCGCAGCGTGCGCCGCTCGCCGCCTCCTCCGAGGAGGATCGGCACATGGGCTTGGATTGGGCGCGGGTAGCACAGTGCCTCCCGCACGGTTATCCGCTTGCCCTCGAAGGACGGGCTGCCGGCACCCCACATCAACGGCAGGAGCTGCAAAGTGTCTTCCAATAGCAGGTAGCGCTCGGCGGTGGACGGGAAGTCCCATCCGTAGGCGACGTGCTCGTCACGGTGCCAGGCGAGACCGAGTCCGCAAAGGGCTCTCCCCTCGCTCAAGACGTCGAGGGTGGCGATGATCTTCGCGAGATGGGCGGGGTTCCTGTAGGTGACACCGGTGACGAGCGCGCCCAGGCGGACACGGTCCGTGCACGCGGCGAGGTAGGCCAACGTCGTGTAGCTCTCGAGAAAGTCCTCCCAGGGTCGACCTATCTGGGGGATCTGACGGAAATGATCCATTGCGTAAATCGCGTGAAAACCGGCCGCCTCGGCGGAGGTCGCAATCTGAGTAACTGCCGCCCGAGTCGCCGGAGGACCGCCGGCGAAAGCGTATGAACCGAGGTGGAGGCCAAAACGTAGCCCCACCGGATCCTCTAGCTGCCGCCTCGCCGCCTTGCTGGCGGCCTCGAACACCTTCGGGACGATGCGAACCGGTAAGGCGGCGATGACGGCGTCGAACCCCTCCGTCTCGATCAGATCCCTTACGCTCCGCCATTTCCGCAGCTGAGCCGCCAGCGCCTCGGCAGGAATCGGCCTCGGACGCTGACGGTTGCGTTCCCGGCACTCGCCGGGCGCCGTATCGAACACGACCGCCACACACGACACCCCGGCTCGTCTGGAAGCCTCGAGCCATGCTCGTCGCCTGGGCGTGTCGAGACCGAGCGTGTCGATCACCGTCGTCAGGCGCCGGCCGAGCCGCTGCTCCACGACCGTGTCCAGGAGGGCGAACGCGTCCTCGCTGGCGGCGATGTCGTCCTCGCCTGATCCGACGAGCGCCCGCAACCGGTCGCTCGACACGATCGCCTCGGACGGGAACTGAGCGCTTGCCCAGGTCGACTTGCCCGAGGCGCCAGGACCGACGAGCACGAGGACGCACGGTGACGGGAGCTCAAGCACTTGTTTCACGCCGTCAGTCTGGCGCGTCGATGGGAAAGTCAGCCGAGGCTGCGGCCAAGGCTCACTTGCACCCGCCAAACGGAGCCTGAGCGCTCAAGAATTTTCCCTGCAGGGTTTGCGCGGACTTTTCAACTTTGATCGATCAGATCCCATGCCGCTCCGATGATCGTCGATTTGTCGATCCCGAAATGCTGATAGAGATCCTCCACATCGCCTGCTTGGCCGAAGTCGTCGACTCCGAGGCACGCGATAGGACTGGCGTTGACGGCCCCGAGAAAGGCAAGCGTGTGCGGGTGCCCATCGAGCACAGCCACGATAGGTGACGCCCGGCTAATCGGGAAAAGCTCGTCCAAGACGGCGCTCTTTCCAGGGCCCAAGCCTTGTCGGGCCCGAAGAGCGCGGAACACGAGGTCGGCCGAGGTCAGACAGACCACGTCACAGCCGACCTCGTGCGATTCGAGCTCCGCTGCCGCTGCGACGAGCTCGGGCATCACGGCGCCGCTGCCGACAAGGGTGACCTCGGCAGTGGCTTGTGTCTCGAGCAGCCGGTAGCCGCCCGCGAGCACTGCCTGTCGGCGTAGCTCCAACTTCTCGGCGTCGTTCGGCAACAGTGAAAGGGCCTGGTCGATTGGGCGCGTGCTCAGTCGGAAGTACGCCGAGCTGCCCTCGGTTCGACCAAGGTTGGCGAGGGCTGCGAGGAGCGTCCACTCGAGGTCCTGTCCGAACGCCGGCTCCCACGCGACGCAGCGCGGCTGTTCCACGCCGATTGATGGTGTGATAACCGACTGATGTGCGCCTCCCTCCGGAGCCAGCGTGATCCCAGAGGGGGTCCCCATGAGGATCGACTGCCCACCCGCATAGATCCCGAACGACCATGGCTCGAGAGCGCGCGCAACAAACGGGTCGTAAACAGTTCCGATCGGGAGGAGCGGCTGCCCGTCGCGCGACCACGTAAGCCCAAGCTCCGAGAGAAGTCCGACGAGATTGACTTCCGCGATGCCGAGCTCGATGTGCTGGCCCTTACGCGATTCGGTCCAGTGGACCAAGGTGTCCCGGTCGTCCGCGAACCAGTCGAGTCGATCATTCATGTTCCAGATTCCGACCCGGTTAATCCAGGCCCCAAGGTTGGTCGAAGAGGCAACGTCGGGGCTGACGGTCACGATTCGTTCGGCTACCTCAGGGGCTTCGCGGAAGACGTCGAGGAGAAACCGCCCGAACGCCTCCTGTGTTGATTCGACGCCGCGGTGGGTCCGTCCGAGCCCGACCGGCACCTTGGCTACCGGGCTCGATGGCCGCTTCATGCGGCGAAGCCGCTCTGCAGCAGCAACACAGACGCGGTCTTCAGCGCTGTCGGGGGCGAAGCGTGCCCAGGCGTCGTCCGGGTCCGCGCCCAACTGGTGGCCGAGCAAGCGCCACTGTTCGGTGGAGAGGAGCGCTGAGTGGTTGCCTGGATGGCCCTGGGTCGGAAGGCGCCAGGCCTTGAGGGTGTAGGCGAAGATCACCGACGGACGATCGGTGACGCGGTCGGCCTCGTCGAATGCCTCCAGCAGGTCGCCAAGATCGTGCCCCCCTAGGTCCCGGAGGGCCGTCACGGCTTGCTCGTCGTCGACCTCTTTCAATAGACGCAGGATCTTGATACGGTCTCGGCCGCCACCGGCAAGCGCGTCACGTACATCGCCGGCGGGCATTCGCAGCAGATGTTGGTACTCCTCGTTGCTCATAGAGTCGATTCGGCGCTGCAGAAGCTCGCCGCCGTCCGAACTGATCAGCTTGCGCAGCTGGGAGCCATATTTGACGTTGATCGTGTTCCAGCCCGCGGCAGTGAACATTGCGCCTATGCGTTCCGCCGCGATGTTGGGAACGACACGGTCGAGTGACTGGCGGTTCAGGTCGACGATCCAAAGGACTTCGCCGAGCCCAGGGACCATGGGGTCGACAAGTGCCTCCCAGACTGCCCCCTCGTCAAGCTCGGCGTCGCCAACGAGTGCGATGTGCCGTCCGCCCGACGACGCGTCGAAGTGCTCGGAGACATACCGTTGGGCGAGGGCACTCCATATCGACGCCGTGGCCCCGATCCCGACCGAGCCCGTGGAGAAGTCGACCGGGTCCGGATCCTTCGTGCGGCTGGGGTAACTCTGGAGTCCGCCGTAGGCGCGCAACTCAGTCAGGTAGCGAGGATCGAGTTCGCCCATGAGGTAGTTGATCGCATGCAGGACTGGGCCAGCGTGCGGCTTTACCGACACTCGGTCCGATGCCTTGAGGTGCCCAAAAAAGAGGGAGGTCATGATGCTCACCGCCGAGGCTGACGAGGCCTGGTGGCCGCCGACTTTAACTCCGGAGCGGGTGACGCGAACCCTGTTGGCGTAGTGGATCATGCTCGTGGCAAGCCACAAGACCCGGAGCTGGAGCTGATTCAGTACGGCGAGCTCCTGAGCCGTGGGGCGGGTCGCTCGGAGGGTAGGTGAGGGCGCGGTCACGGTGGCACTATAGGAAGATGGTCCAGAGCTCACAACGAAATATGTCCATGAGGATCGACAAACGCAATGATTTGATGGCCCGACGGCCCTTCAGACATAGAATGTTGCAATGGACGATGGCTTAGCGGTGCTAGACCCCACCGATCGACGGATTCTGGAGCTTCTCGCCGCGAATGCCCGCCGCACTTTCGGCGACATCGGCGAAAAGGTTGATCTCTCAGCCCCTGCAGTTAAGCGGCGGATCGACCGGCTCGAACGCCTGGGTGTTATTCGCGGTTACACGACGCTCGTCGACCATGCCAAGCTCGGAAAGTCGCTCGAGGCCTTCGCCGAGCTCCGCTTCGCAGGAAGCACACGCGTCGATGACATCGAGGGGATCGCGTCCGATGTTCCGGAGATCCATGCCCTCTTCACCGTCGCCGGCGACCCGGATGCTCTCGCCTGGATCCGTGTCCGCGATGTCCAAGACCTCAAACGGGTCATCGACCGGTTGCGCAGCAGCGGCAAGATCACCGGTACCAAGACCATGATGGTTCTCGGGTCTTCGGTCCGACCGGATGTGCTGACGCGAGGCTCCTAATGTCGCACGGCTTGAGCGGATCTGACGGCGGCCTCGAGGTCACACGAGGAATCGTCAAGAGTTGTGGATAGCCCTTCCCGATGATCACGCGGCGGCTTCCTGATCGGACAGCTTGGCGCGCTCGACCATCACCCCCTTTTCGAACTTGGCGCCGGCGCGCACGAGTGCGACGAGGTGCGGAGCATTCACCGAGCGCCAGCGCTCCTCGGCAGCTTCCATGAGTTTGAAGGCCATGGCGAGACCGGCCGCTTTGGATCCCGGGCCTTTTGTGACCCGCGTCCGGAGCCGGACCGTCGAGAAGGTCGACTCGATCGGGTTCGAGGTCTTCAAGTGGATCCAGTGCTCGAGCGGGAAGTCATAGAACGTGAGGAGCTCGTCGAGATCGTCGGTGATCTTGGCGGTCGCCTTCGGCCATTTGCCGCCCAGCTCGTGGCAGAAGGCCTGAGCGCCAATGCGTGCGTGCTCTTTGTCCTCGGCGTCACGGATCTCAGACAAGAGCTTCTTCGCGAGCGGCTTGATCGATGCAGGCAGCGCTCCGAGAACGTTCGCCGCCTTGTGGAACCAGTCGCGCTGCTCGCGGGTCTCTGGGAAGACGAGACGTAGCGCCTTCCAGAACCCCAGGGCCCCGTCACCGACGGCCACCATCGGGGCTTTCATGCCGCGGTGGCGCAGGTCGCGAAGCATCGCCTGCCAGGCGTCCGCGGACTCCCGGTGTCCCTCTCCGATCGCGACGAGCTCCTTGTGGCCGTCCTGGCGAACTCCCACCACGACAAGAGCGCACAGGCGGGCCTCTTCGAGACGAACGTTGAAGTGCACGCCGTCGACCCAGACATAGACGAAGTCCCGATCAGCAAGGGACCGCTTCATGAACGCCTCGTGCTCGCCCTGCCAGGCCACACAGAGTCGCCCGATAGCAGAGGCCGAGAGCCCGGCCGCCGAGCCGAAGAACCCCTCGAGAGCCGGGACGAAGTCCTTGGTCGACAACCCGTGCAGGTACAACAACGGCAGCACCTCGCTCACCTTCGGCGAGGTTCGACACCACGGAGGCACGATCGAGGACTTGAACCGCATCTTGTCCCCGCTCTCGGGGTCGACCCGGCGGTCGTCGACCCGCGGTGCCTCGATCTCGATGGCTCCAGCAGAGGTCGTCACCCTTCGGCGCCGAGCGTGTCCGTTGCGCACCACGAGGCGGTGGCCATCGTCGTCGAGCACGCTGGCGTGGCTCTCGACGTAGTCATCCACCTCGGCCTCGAGCACGACCGCCAGCATCTGGCGCGCTCCGTACCTGCAGATCTCGTCCAGCATCGACGCAACGTCCTCACGCGCGTCGCCGTTGATCACTACGCTCAACATTGGCGTTCCTTCCTCGCCGGAGCTCGAAACTCCGGCGCTCTTCTTCTTTGGTCAAGAAGGAAGGTACGCCGCGCCCTCGAACGGGTGGGCGATCCACAACTTCAGGTCATACCTCAGGTCACGCCGCGTCGCCGCGCCAAACGGTAACTTTCTCTTGGACATCCTTGGTGGTCTCCTCCTGGTTCGGTGTCTTTGGTTGGACGCCCGAACGACTACCAGCTGGCAGGCGTCGGGCGGGGACCACCACCAAAACCCACAAAGAGCGAGACTACCTCGCAACTCGGGCGACCCCAGTTGGTAATTCATAGCTCATAGAGCATGTAACGAACACAGGAGCGAGCGTGCAATGACTCTTGACAACCGCAAGGCCCTCGTAACGGGAGGCGCGTCAGGCTTTGGCTTCGACATTGCAACTAAACTTTCTGAACGCGGGGCGCTGGTGGCGATCGCGGACGTTTCGGCGGACAGCGCTGAACCACGCGGTAACGCGCGATGGCTCGTTACGCGCCTTTGAGCTCGACGTGACAGATGCCGAAGCGGTGCGAACTACAATTCCTCAGGCAGCAACGGCACTTGGCGGCCTCGACACCGTTGTGATATGTGCCGGCATTATTCACATCAAGCCGCTCTCCGACGTCAGCGAGGCTGACTGGGACGCGACGTTGGCGGTAAACCTAAAAGGTGCCTTTCTCGTATGTCAGGCGGCCGCACCATCGCTTAAGGCAAGTGGACGAGGCCGTGTCGTTGCGCTCTCCTCCGACGCCGGACTCCGCGGCTATCCGTTGATACAGGCATACACCGCGTCGAAGTTCGGCTTGATTGGCCTGTGCCAATCGCTCGCCGTCGAACTCGCGCCGGAGGTAACGGTCAACGTTGTTTGTCCGGGCGCATGCCCGACTACCGGTATGGGTGAGATGCTCGTCTCGTTGAAGATGAAATCGACCGGGAAGACGCGTGATGAGGTGCTGGCGTCGATCACCCAGGCCTCTCCTCTCGGCCGCTATTGTCACGAGGCCGACATAACCTCCGCGGTGCTCCATTTCATCAGTGACGATGCGTCCTTTTGCACCGGGGTCACGCTCGACGTCTGCGGCGGTGAGCTACTCGGATACATCCCGGGCTTGTGAGACTTGCTCCAGGCTCGGGCGATTGAGCCTCGGGCGACACGCGAACCCCTGCTGTCAATGCACGGCCAAACCGCCCGTGATGTCGAACTCCGCTCCGGTCGCGTACGACGCCTCGTCGCCGGCCAGCCATGCGATCATACGCGCGACTTCGATCGGGTCGGCAAGACGGCCGAGCGGGATCATCTCTCGCTCCGCTTGTCGGACGAGCTCCTCGGGGGTCTCGTCCAGCAGCATTCTCGTCCGCATCCCTCCGGGGCACACCGTGTTCACGAGGATCCCTCTCGACGCGCCGTACTTTGCGAACATCTTCGTCAGCACCGCGATGGCGCCCTTTGAGGCCTCGTAGATAGCCGACGTCATCGTGAAGCCGCCCTCGTAAACACCGGTCGAGGTGACGTTGATGATACGACCCCAGTGACGCGATTCCATGTCCGGGATCACGGCACGGCTGAGCAAGAACACTGGACGAGTGTTCGTATGGATCACGCGGTCGAAGCTCTCGGCTGTGACCTCCTCCATGGGATTTCGAGCCAGCACGGCCGCAGCATTGACGAGGATGTCGACCCGACCGAACCGACGCAGAGCGTCCGGCACGACCAGCTCGCAATCTGACCAGGTGCTGAGATCCCTTTCCACGACCTGAGGTCGTTTCCATGTTGAGCCAGTCGCTCTGCGACGACGTCCAGGGCATCGCGCCGCAGATCAACGAGCACCAAGTGGTGTCCGCTTTCGGCAAGCAGTCCTGCGACTGCCCCTCCGAGACCGCCGGCGGCTCCGGTAACTATCGCCACCCGTCGTTCGCTGCTCGCGGTCACGTTTCCCCCTCTTCGACCGGTCACCGGTAACGATTCCACGTGGGAACCTACACGGGGAGCCCACCCCTCACAAGCAGTCCGGCGCGACTCTGGTCATCACCGCACCAGGGGCGGCGCCGACGAAGCCCGGGCGACGTAATGAGTCGAAAGGACCTCGGTCCTTAGTGGCGCATCAGGATCTCGCATCCGCTCTACCAGCAGTCTGGCTGCCGCGATCCCCATCGCTTCACCATCACGGGCGACGACGCTGACGGCAGGTTTGACCAAGCGGAGGAATTCGACTTCGTCACAGATGACTACCGACATGTCGATCCCCAGCAGCAGGGATCGTTCGTCGAGAGCACGCAGAACTCCAGAACCCGCCTGGACTCCGTTTGCGATGAGCGCCGTCGGCCAACGCGCCCTGTCCAACAGCGTCAACGTCGTCTCGTACCCGAACTCGTGGGTATAGGTCCCGAGCTTGCTCTCATAACTACGAGCTCCGAGCCTTCCCTCCCGGCAGGCCGTCTCGAAAGCGCGCACGCGCTCGCGTGAAGCCCTGACGTCAGGAGGGCCACCGATCAACGCCAAGCGGCGATGCCCGAGCTTGATCAAAGACTTCGCCGCGGCATGGACCCCCGTGAAGTGGTCGGACAGCACTGCGCTCGCTTCGAATCCGGCAACTTCCCTGTCGACGAGAACGACTGGCGCCGTAGTCTCATGGAGCGCCTCCAGGGTTGTGAGGTTGGTCTCGGACTGAAGCGACAGAATCAGACCGTCAACCCGCCGCTGCCTGAGCACTCGCAAGTGCTTCGCGTCCCTCGACGGATCGCCCAGGGAGTTCATCAGGAGGATCGAGTACCCGTGTGTCTCGAGCTCCTGCTCGGCGCCCTTTACAATGTCCGCAAAGAGTGGGTTGGATATGTCTCGGACGATAAACCCCACCGACGCCGTGACGCCGCGCCGAAGGCTCTGGGCAACGAAGTCCGGCTCGTAGCGGAGCTCTTCCGCAGCGCTCAGCACCCGTTCGCGCATTGCGGCGCTCACGGCGGGATGATCGTTGAACACGCGCGAGACCGAGGATGCCGCCACGCCGGCAAGCCGTGCAACCTCTCCGATTCTGGACTGGCGAGCACCGGCGCTCCGCCCCCCAGTAGCCGTCGCTCTCACGTCAGTAATCCCGTAGTGCTCAGCCGTCGGACACTTCGAAGACGCCGATCCGGCTCCAACTGCCACCTCCTCCTCGGCAACAACGAGGCGCTCAAGAACGCTTCTCCTTGCTGGGACCAGAACCTCAGCCGCGACCATGTCCGTCCCGATGACGGCGGGGGAAGCTGACCGACCCGCCATCTCGTTACTGGTCCGCCCGATATCGGGCAATAAAGCTCTCGTCGAGCTCCCAACCGAACCCGCCCCCCTCTGGCAACGTCAGCTCGCCCCCTGCCAACCCCGGCCGGTTCGCAAGCATCTGCCAGTAGATCGGATCGCGATCCGGGTGGAACGCCTCGGCGTACGTACCGTGCGGCACCGAGGCGAGCAAGTGGCTCGAGATATGAGCTTCCTCATGGTGGCCCATGAGCACGCCGAAACTCATGGCCATGCTCGCCACCCGCCGCCACTCCGTCGGACCCCCGCCCCATGATGCATCGAAGTTCGAGACGTCGATCGACTTATCGGTCATCAGATCCCTCATACCAGCTCGGGTGATCTCGCTCTGCCCGGCGGCCACGGGCACTCCGGTCTTGACCCGGACGGCGTTCATTCCGTGCCTGTCATTTGGCCACTCGCAAGGCTCCTCGAACCAACGAAGCTTGACCACATCCCGAGTGCGCTCGACAAACTCGACTGCCTGATCCACGGTCCAGCCCTGATTCGCGTCGACGAGGAACATGAACCCCGGCCGCGCCACGGAGATCGCCCGGCTCAGGCGCTGCGCGTCCTCGTCCGGAGAGGCGCCTCCGACCTTGAACTTCATGCCGACGAACCCTTCGTCGGAGAAGAACGCCACCTCCCGCTCCATGATCGAGGGGTCGTCGGTGTAGTAGCCACCGATCCCGATCATCGGAATCGCCGACGTGAACCCTCCCCACAGCTTGAACAGCGGTAGTCGAAGCGCCTTTCCCAGAGCATCCCAGATGGCCGAGTCGACGCAGGCTATCGCTTGCATCACCAGCCGCCGGTCACGTAGTTGATCACGCGTCAACTTCCGCATTGTCTCCCAACACCGTTCCGTGTTGGTTGCATCCATGCCGAGAACGAGAGGGACGATCTCTTTCCGTATTATTTCTACGATCGCCCCTTGTTCCTCATCCGCATCTGCATTGTAGGCCTCACCGACGATCCCGTCCTCGGTATACAATCGTGTGACGATCGTGCACCGGCGGGGCATCTTGTAGTAACTCCCCCGATAGACGGTAGTTAAGGTCACCCGGATCGGGATCGTCTGGATATCAACAATCCGGAGCACTGGCCACTTCCTCTTTTGTTCTAACGAGTACGTTCCTCGTGACGAACAAAACCGGTTCCCGCATGGCGGCTGACGCTGCGGCAGATCGCTGACCCTCCAAGTCGAGCTGATCCTCGCCATCATCACGCACCGGATCCACCCACCCGACTGAATCCAATTCGCAGGTATTGCGAGACTAGATGCACCTGTTCGGCCACCCTCCCGCGGGCCAGTGCGCTGTGATGATTCGCGCCTGTCGCACTCCAGGCACGAAAGGCCTCGACCGCCTTTCCAACGTCAAACGCGAACGCGCCGTTCACGGTCCCTGCTTGTGCGAATGTTCGTCCCGTCACCTTTCCCTCAGCTGCAATCAATCGGAAGCCGGAGCTTTCGTCCGGATGTTCCGTGAACGCAATTAATGTCGCGGGACTGTGTGGCAGGGAGAAGTTGGCGCACAGCCCGGGCACCGGATCCCGCTCGAACCACTGATCAACCACCAGGCCCGGCACACCCGGGCCTTGGAACCATGCAAGATCGTGCTCACCCGTGTTCGTGATCGCGATCTCATTCGTCACGAAGTCAACAGCGTTCAACTCATGATAGAGCGCAGCGCCGGTAAGCGTCTTTGCGATCAGCATGGCGACGGCGGTCAGCACATCTCCTGCACACGTCCAGGGAATACCCCGCGAGGTCTCCCGTCCCAGGGCGAAGCACGGCGCGACGCCGACCTCAACGCCGAGCCGCACCCCCTCGGCGTGGCAGTTCATCACTCCGGCAGCGAGCCCGTTGTCCCTGTCGATCCCTTCCAGCGCCATCGCGGCGACGAGCGATCGATAGACGCTTGCGTCGTCCCCACTCGGGACGTCATACTGCTCGGCGAGACCGCAACGAAACGTTTCGAACTCACCGGCGCGCTTGGCGAACTGCCTCGCGACCTCCGCCGTAGGCACTTCAACCACTTGCAGGCCGAGCGCTTGTGACAGCTGGCCCAGATCACAGGTGACACAGTCGTACCCCTCTGGAGCACTGCCGACGACACCTACTCGGGCTCTACGAACCGCCGAAGCGCAGTACCCAGCAAGAATGGCCGAGCTGATCTCGCGGCACACCTCAGGATCTGTCGCGCTGCCGATGACCGCCGCAAACGGCACGCCACGTCGATGGAGAACGTTCGAGAGCTGACTGAGTCCAACAGTGCAACCGTCCGTCGTGACGTCGGACGGACTGAACGAGCTCGCTAGCCTTCCGGATCTCGTGGAGAGCGCCCACACGATCACGGGTACCGACGGAATCTGGGCAAGGGCGGCCCATGTATATCCCGGTGCGACCGCCATGGCCTGGATGATCAGCACTACGTCCGGATCAGCCACCGCCAGTCTTTGCCCTGCATTCGTTCCCGAGTCGAAGGAGTCACAGGTCTCGAGCGCGACGACCTCCGAGCCCGAGATCCCAACCTGCAGTGAACGCTCCGCGACCTCCAGCATTTTGGCTGGGGTGATCTCCGATGCCATTTCCCAGAAGCTCCAGTACGGTACGAGTACCGCGACCCGAGGTCGCTTCTCCGGCGCAGCCGTCATGGGACTAGGACGCTCCGCAGGACTTTGCCGTCTCGTAGATCCTCGAGCGCCGCGTTCGCTTCAGCGAGAGGTCTTACCGAGCTCAGGTGTCGGGACAGATCGAGATGGCCGCTGCAATACAATGCGACAGCGTCCTCAATGTCCGCCGGTATGAAGCCTCGTGATCCCATCAGGCTCAGCTCGCTCCATATAACCGGCATCGGAGCGATGGCGAAGGAATCTGACGTGGACCCTAAGAAGACGACCCGGCCGCCAGGCCCGGCGACTTCGAGGGCGAGCCGGTAGGCAGCCACGGAGCCGGCGCACTGCAGCACAACATCCGCGCCGGTCCCGCCGAGGGCTTCTCGGACAGACTTCCCGGCATCCTGGTCGACGATGACCGAGATCGTGGCGCCAAGCTGCGCGGCAAGTTCGAGCTTGCCCTCTGAGCGGCTCATCGCGATGACAGGAACGGCGCCGAATGCCTTGGCGAATTGCACCGCCATCAAGCCGATACCGCCGATCCCGATCACGACTACCGATTCGGCTGGGCGGAGGCAGGCCACTCTCTTCAAGGCATGCAGTGGGGTCGCCCCCGCATCTGTGAGCACGGCAAGCGCGGTCGGGGCGATGGCCGACGGGGGTCGAACCAACGCCGCCGCCGGTCGAACCACGTACTCCGCGAATGCACCACCGATATCGACTCCCATCCGAATTGCCTGCGGGCTGCGATTCGGAACGCCGTCTCGCGCCCACGGGTCGCCAGGGGGGGTGGACAGGTAGTACGCGGCCAGCAGTTCGCCCATGCGAACATCTTCGACACCAGGGCCGATCTCGTCGACGTACCCTGCTGCTTCGTGTCCTGGGACGACGGGTAGCTTGCTGCGCCCGAAACCTCCCTCTTGCAAAAACAGGTCCGACCCGCAGACACCGCAGGCGGCCACGCGAAGACGTACCTCACCGAACCCCGGGCGCGGAATTTGCACTTCCTCTTGCCTCAACGGCTCATTGACGCCCGGCAAGACCTGGGCAAGCATCGAGCGCGACTCAGTCAATGAAGAAGCCTCCGTTGATGTCGATTACTTCGCCCGTGATGTAGGACGAGTGCGAAGACGCAAGGAACGCGACGAGCGCGGCAATGTCGTCTGGCTCGCCGACACGTCCGACCGGCACCCGCGACGACAGCGACGCGATGTCTTTCATCATGTCCGTCCTGATCAACGCCGGAGCCAGGGAATTCGCAGTGACTCCGTCAGCGGCGAATTGAGAGGCGGCCGACTTAATCATCGCCATCAATCCCGCCTTGGACGCGGCGTAATCCGCGCACGGCACGCTGCCTCCGGTGATTCCGGCGGACGAACCGATTGCCACGACGCGTCCGAACCCGTTGCGTCTCATGCCGGCGATCGCGCGCCGGAGACAGAGAAACGCGCCGTCGAGATTCACCGCCATCGTTCGCCTCCAGGCTTCGAGCGTCGTGTCCTCGAGACTCCGGACCTGAAACACCCCGGCGTTGAGAACCAGGATCTCGATCGCGCCGCCGAGGCTGTCCTCCGACCACTGGAATGCGGCCTCGACGCTCTCCTCGTTTGTGACGTCCAGCTGGACATTGTGAAGATTCTCTATCGACGGAAGATCAATGTCACCCGCGACGACCACTGCGCCGAGGTCTCGCAATACTTCAGCGACCCGACGGCCGATGCCACGACCGGCGCCGGTCACGAGCGCACGTCTCTCTCGGATACCTTCCAGACGCATCGTGGCCGCATCCGTCATCGGTCAACCGTCCCGCCGCACGACTCTCGCTCGAGCAAGCTACCCCGTCGACTCGAGATCGGCCGGCTTCTCTCGTCCGACCGCCCGGTAGTACCGCTCAGGGACCTTGGTGGGATCCTTGTAGATGTGCCACGTGCACTTCGCGTGTGTCTGAGCTGGATACGTTGGTGGCTCCACGACTCGCACCGGGTACCCGAACGCCTCGATCGGCTTCTGCTGCATCACGACACGACAATTGCTGCAGTAGTAGCAGACGCCCTTCAGATTCCAGGCGAAATCATGCTCCTCCTCGGTGACTCCCCAGTTGTACGGCGCCTCCATCCTTGACGGAGTACCTTCCACCTCGTCGTCGCCGCGGAGAACATGACCCCCGCTGCCACAGGGGTCGAACCTGAGCGTGTACCTCTCGTCATCTTCTTCGAACTCGTACTCACCGATACGGCCCGGCCCCACCATGTGACCCCGCATCGCCTCCATCGCCACGTAAACGTTCGTCCAGATCGACTCGCTCCATGCATACTCGCGAATATCGAACTTGGCGTACCGTCCGGTAAAGAGATCACCGATGATGGAGTCCCACATCTCGCTGAGCGTGCCTTCCCCGAACCGGCTCACGATCTCGTTCATCAGGCCATAGATGTGATCGACGTCGCGGTCATGAGACTGTCTCCATGAGGCGACCATCACCTCGAGCTTCTTCTCTGCCCCCTCGCGGTCGCCGGCCCCGCATGCAAGGACAAACTCCCGGAGAAGCTGTTGCAGCTCTGACCAGCGCTCACGTGCATTGAATGAATTCCCGCCCGGAAGTGTGAGAAGGCTCAGAATCCTCTCGTTGGCCGAGATCAGCTCTTCCTCGGACACCCCACGGGCTCGCAGGAAGTCGACGAGTGCCGGAATCCAGTTGCGGTAGATCCCGTAGACCACATCCGCTTCATCGAGGAAGAAGTCTGCAAATGTGGCAGCATCGACATAAGACTCCGCTTCCAGAGCCGATCGGATCTTGCTTACGGTCGAGACCTGCTGATCCGTCCAGTCTCCGGTTCGTACCCGGCGACCGAGCACACTCGAGAACGCCAAAGGCGCGTCACCCTCGGGCGCTTGACCCACAGCGGCTTTCATCAGAATACGCGCCAAAAGCTCTTCCGACCGGCCACTCGCATCCTTCATCGACATCCCCTGTCCAGAGGAACCAGCCCCTAACAGGTCGCCCTCAGGACACCGAGACGACCTTGAAGTTGAAGTTGTCAAAGGAGTTGCCGGTCTTGCTCGCAAGCGCGCCACGCACGCTCGGCGCCACTACATCGATGAGCGGCGCGAAGAAGGGGATGATCAGCCCACCATCGTTATAGTCGATCTGCTGCATCTCGTGAATCAGCTCCGTCCTCTTCCCGAAGTCGAGCATTTTGATCGCCTCATAGTAGAGGGCGTCATAGTTTGGATCGTGGAAATGCGTCTCGTTGACGGTCCCCGTGCTGAGCGTCTCCAGACTTGCCCTGGAGAGGTACCAATAGTAGAACCATTCGTCCACGGCGAACGTCCACTTCTGATAGTTCGGTCCATATAATACGGTCGGGGTCACGACCTGGAGTTGGACATTGATCCCGGCCGGTTGCGCCTGCTGTTTGAAGATCTCACACATCTCGTTGGTGCCTTGAGCGATCTCAGCAGTCGTGAGATTCACGGTGAGACCGTGGTGCCCCGCGGCTTTAAGCAGGGACTTGGCTTGATCAAGATCCTGGTGACGCTGGGGAATCGAATGGTCGTACGAGGGATCCCAGTTCGAGAAGATATCGTTGCCGATCAGGCCCGTATCTCCGTAGAGCAACTTCAGCATCTGCGGCCGGTCAATCGATAGCCGTAACGCCTGCCGGACTCGCCGATCGTTGAATGGAGCCCTGTCGACGCGCATCGTGATCGGCTCATCGTTTGTCCCCGGAGAGATCACAACGCGGTTACCCGCTGATTTGACTGCCTTGATCGCCGAGTACGGGATCAATCCGATCATGTTGGCCGCGCCCGACAGCAGAGCATTGACCTGCGGGGTGGAGTCAGGGTAGTCGTCGATGACCAATTCGTCTGCGTATGGCAATCCACTCTGCCAATAGTTTTCGTTACGAACGAAAGTGCTTTGCACTCCAGGAGTGAAACTCTTGTACTTAAAGGGCCCCGTCCCGACGGGATTCTTCGGGTTATAGCCGACGGGAATGATCTTGTTATAGGCCGCTGACATGAACTGGTTCAAGACGGCAAATCGCTGCTTGCAGGGGATGCGGACGGTGTAGCGATCCAGCTTCTTCACATTCGGCAGCGTCGATAAGCGCGAGCTGCTGAGCCACGAAGCTCTGCGTCTTGAACAGTCGTTTGAACGTGTAGAGGACGTCGTCAGCTGTCAGCTCCTTCCCGTTGTGCCATTCGACTCCGTGCCGGAGCCGCGCCGTCCAGACGGTCGCGTCAGCGTTCGACGTGAACTCGGTTGCGAGACTGTTCTCGTCGAGATCATCGGCATTCAGAACGATAAGCTGGTCGTAGAGCTGGGGGGCCCGGGCGAAGTCCAAGTTGGTGTTTAAGTTCTGGGCATCCAATGTGTCCGTAGCCGACCCGCCAATGAGCCCTACCGTCAACTTGCCCCCTCGCTTGGGCTTTGCCGACGGGGCGGTCCCCGTGGTCGAGATCGTCGGAGCACGCGAAGAACCGCGGACCGAGGGTACTGCGCCGGCACCCAGTGCGAGCGCACCGGCGCCTGCGCCCTTCAGCCAACTCCTTCGCGTGATTGGCCTATCGAAGACGGAGTCACTGGAGTCCACGAGATTCCCCCCTCTTTCTTGCGTCCAGTCTCTTGCGTCCAGCCGAAGTGCGGCGGACTGACCTTCGGTGCCGGCAACTCATCGGCATAGCGCGCCTCGTCGGCTAGTCACCCATTGCCGATTGCCGAGCCTCAGGGATTGCCTGGTCGGCCCAGCATTGCCTACACGTCAGCTATCCACCGTCGCTGGAATCCATTCCAAGCATCCAACCACGCTGAGTCGCGGGTGTCAAGCAGTTGGCGCCCCACCCTTCCGATGGAGCAGTTAAGGAGGCGCGCTGCCACTCGCTCCCGTGGCACGAAGCTCCTTGACAGGTTAGGTGGCGATAATTAGCTTGACGCCTGGGCGTTGAGGAGTCAGGCCGCTCGCACTGACCGGAACGATTTTGCAGCGTCACTAAGGGAGTGTTCAGTGGACAAAGTCCGAGTCGGGGTCATCGGTGCTGGCAGCTGGACGGTGGCGTCGCACCTGCCGAGCCTCATAGCGCACTCCGGGCAGGTCGAGCTTGTCGGTGTATCTCGGCGTGGACCGGACCAGCTGAACAAGATCAAGTCCAAGTATGGGTTCCGGGTCGCCTCCGAAGACTACAGGGATGTCCTCGCCGCCGGAGTCGACGTCTGCGTTGTCGCTAGTCCCGCCGGCTTCCATCACGAACATGCCAAGGCGGCCATGGAGGCTGGTGCACACGTCCTGTGCGAGAAGCCGGTGACAATCGAACCTTCGGACGCCTGGGATCTAGTTCGCGTGGCGGAGACCACAGAACGTCACTTCATTGCAAATTTCGGCTGGAATTACAGCCCCTTCGTTACACGCGCCAAGGAACTAATCGATCAGGCCGCCTTGGGTCAGCTCGAGCACATGACGGTACACATGTCCTCTCAGACTCGTGAGTTGCTCTCCGACACCGGCGCGTACCCGGGGTCGGCCCCTGAGGTCCCTCCCGACAGCAGTACTTGGACCGATCCGCGGCTGTCCGGCGGTGGGTACGGCCAAGCCCAGCTGTCACACGCGCTCGGTCTCGCGTGCTGGATGACTGGCGCACGGGCCGCCTCCGGGTTCGCACTGATGTCCAGCCCGCTTAGCGCTCCGGTTGAGCTGCACGACGCGATCGCCTACACCTACGACGGAGGCGCGGTCGGTGTGGTGTCCGGAGGCTCGGCTCATCTCGGCGCTGGCTCCGACCGGGATGCCCTGGAGGTCCGAGCGATCGGCAGTGAAGGCCAATTTCTGCTCGATGTCGAACGTCCCGCGCTGTGGCTCTTCTCCCGCGGTCGTGAGCAACGCCTCGAACTCTCGTCCGAGGACGTGTCTTACGGCTCCTCCGGCGCAATCGATGCGCTCGTGGCGGCGGGCGCCGGGGAATCATTCGTCGACCAGTCCCCCGCTGAGCTCGCCGCCCGTACGGTCGAGGCACTGGACATCGCCTACCGGAGCGCGGCCTCCGGCCGAGTGGAGTACCGGGCCGACCTGGCGGTGCCGGCGACTGGAGGCCGGCGATGAACGCGAACACGCAGCTGTCGGCGGCCGAGATCCCTCCTTATCTAGCAGGAAAGACGCGGGTGACTTCGTGGATCGAGGCGAATGAGGTTCTGCGCCATCCCGACTTTGTCGCCGGCAACACCGAACAGGAAAGTGTCCCATTCCGCGGCCGGACGCTCCTCGAGCTCAACGGCGACGAGCACCGAGACCGCCGTCGACTCGAGATGCCGCTCTTTGTGCGTGAGGCCCTCGAGAGCTACGAGAGCGACGTCCTTGCGCCCACCATTGAACGCTGTCTTGCGGAAGCCGAGAGCCGGCGCGGATCTGACGGCGTGGTGCGCGGCGACCTCGTCCGCATGAGTCACAGCATGTTCTTGCAGATCGCGGCGGCGGTGATCGGCTTCGACGACGTCCACGACCCTGATCGGACGCGGCTACTCGAGGAGTGCATGTACCCGCTCAACGATGCGATCGACGTCAAGTACTCCACCCGGGACCACGCTGAGGTGGTCGCCGAGGGGCTTGTCGCGAAGACGCGACTGATCGAGCAGTTCTATCGTCCGGCCGTCGAACGCCGCTTGCGGTTGATTAGGCAGCGCTCGGCGGGCGACGAGAAGGAGGTCGCTCTGCCGCGTGATCTCCTCACGATCATGCTCGTGCACCACCCGCAAGACTGGGACGAGGATCTCCCGGTCCGTGAGACGCTTCTCTTCCTCGCCGGATCGACCTCGACCACCTCAAACGCCGTCAACCACTCGGTCGTCGAGTTGGAACGTTGGCTGAATGATCACCCCGAAGATCACCGCCACTTGGATGACAACGCATTCCTGCGCGGTGTGTGCAATGAGGCGCTCCGCCTGCGCCAGAACGTGACCGCCTTGGTCCGCAGAGCCGCCACCGACGTCACCCTTTCTACGGGACGGTTGATCCCAGCCGGTGAGTTCGCGGCGGTCGATCTGATGGCCGCTAGTCGCGACCCGACAGCGTTCGGCCCCGACTCCGCGGTATTCAACCCCTGGCGGCGCGTCAAGCCCCCCGTGCGACCGTACGGCTTGGCGTTCGGAACCGCTCGTCATCAGTGCATCGGGCTGCCGGTCGTCACCTCCGTCACTGGCAAGCCGCCCGAAGGAGGCGAGGGCGAACGAGCCATGCTCAAGATCCTCCGCGCGCTCCTGAAAGCTGGGGTGCAACTCGATCCCGAGCAGCCACCCACCTACCTGCCTACGACGGAGCCGGTATTCGCAACGTTGCCTGTCGTGCTGACGGCACTCGGAAGCCCGTGATCGACGGGTCAAAGGTGTCCAGACAGCCGGACGAGAGATAGAGGATCCCTGATGATTCGTCGAATTGATGCGTTCCCCTTGCTCTACAAAGAGCCGCATTATCGCGGCCAGGAACGCTGCGTCACCCTCGTGCGCATAGAGACCGATGACGGCGTGGTCGGTTGGGGCGAGGCGATCTCCCAATATCCGGAGGCTGCGCTTGCCACCAAGCTCCTAGTGGACCAGGGGTTTGCTCCGCGCATTCTGGGTCGAGACCCGCTCGACGTCGAGGTACTCTGGCAGGAGATGTGCAGCCACGCCTTCTGGTACGGCGTGGAAGGCATCGCGGCATTCGCCATCAGCGCGATCGACATGGCTCTGTGGGATGCCAAGGGAAAGATCCTTGGGCAGCCGGTCGCGCGTCTGGTGGGAGGTCTGGTCCAGCTGGCGCTTCCTGCTATGGCCTCGATCATCTTCGATATGGACGATCTCGACTGGACGCTCGCCGAGTTCCAGTCTTTCAAGGACTCGGGATATAAGTGGGTGAAGGGCGGATGGGGCATGAGGGCCGACTCGGTCTTCGGTATCGATCGAGCGCGTGACCTCAGGTTCGTACGCGAGATCCGCGCGCTCATCGGCGAGGAGCTCGAGTTGGTCGTAGATACGCCGGGCGCCCGCGGACTGTGGGACGTCCCGACGGCGATCCGGCGAGTGCGCGATCTGGAAGAGTTCAACCTGCGCTGGGTCGAGCAACCGTTGCCGCCTGGAGACCTACGTGGCCATACGCGACTGCGCTCGATGGTGACGACTCCGATCGGTACAGGCGAAGACGAGTGGAGCCCGGAGAGCTACCAACGCGTGATCGAGTCGAACGGAGTGGACGTACTCCAGCTCGATCCCGGCCGCTGTCTCGGGATAACGGGGTGTCGCGAGGTTGTGAAGCTCGTGGAAGCCGCCAACCTCCGTTGTACCGCTCACAGTTGGAGCAGTGCCTTGAATACGGCCGCCAGCTTGCACTTCCTGGCGACAACAAGGCACGGCGACACTTTGGATTTCAAGCCCCACGAGTCGCCGATGCAGCATGAGCTCGTCGAGGACCCTTGGGTGCCGGAAGCTGGTCTGCTTGCTGTGCGCAGCGAGCCGGGGCTCGGCGTCCAAGTACGCCAGAGTGTCGTCGACCAATACACATTCGGTTGACGACGTGCCATCACAGCACCGCCGCCCTTACGGAGAACGGCGGGCGCGCCGGGTCAGCGACTAGCTCAATCGAAAGATTCGATTGGCATTGCCGTGAAAGAGCGCGGCTTGTTCTTCGGTCGAGAACTCGTTGATGAGCTCCGCATACGCGTCGAGAAGGTCACCGTAGGAGCTGAACAGGCGATCGACTGGCCAGTTGCTCCCGAAGAAGCTTCTCTCGACGCCGAAGAGGTCGATTGCTGTGCTGACCCAAGGTCGTAGAGACTCGAGGGTCCAGCTGTGGTCGCACTGTCCGAGTCCCGAGATCTTCACGACCGTGTTCTCCTCGCCGGCAAGAAGCTTCATGCCGTCGCGCCACGCCCGGAAATAATCGTCAGTCCGCTCGCGGGGAAAGCCTGCGTGGTCCACGCAGAACGTAACTCCTGGAATGCGGTGCGCGACCTGCGCCGCCTGGGCCATCTCGTCGATAGCGGGATCGTCACAACAAACGAGGCCGAACTGCTCGAGCAGGGCGTAGCCCCGGATCCACGACGAACTCGTCAGGTAGTCGTCGTACCTGAGGTCGCGGATTCCTCGGAGGTTCGCATACTGAGCGTGACGGGCGAGCACGTCCTCGACGCCGGAGTTGCTCAAGTCAGCGTAAGCGACGATCCCATGCGGGATGCCAGTGCGCTCCGCAAAGCTCTGAAGCCACGCTGTCTCAGCCACCGGGTCGGGTGTGCCCACCGCCGCTTGGACATGGATCACCCGACCGACGTTCTGGAATCGCGTCTCGGCGATGAAGTCGTCAGCCCAGTACCGGCGCGCCTTGATCGCACGATAATCCCCAAGGTCAGGGTCCTCTGGACCCGTCTCCAGCCACTCGTAGCGCAGGTCCGCGACGTCCATGTCATAGAAGTGGACGTGCGAGTCAGTGAAGCTCATCCGTCTCATGATGTTCCCCGCCAGCAAAGCTTGAGGGCGTCGGGCTCACTGACGCTCATGAAGCGACCGCCCCGGGGATCGTGCCGCCGAGGTGCATTCCACCGTCGATGTCGATCGCGAGCCCGGTAAGCAGTGCGGCCTCGCGGGACAAAAGAAACATGATCGTCGACACGACATCTTCGATCTCCACGTACCGTCCGAGAGGGAAGGTGCCGGCAATGCTCTGCAACGTCTGGTCCAGATCCCTCCGACTCTGGTCAGCCTTCCAAGCCGTCAGCATCTGACCCATCCCGGTGGTCGGACACGAAGCCGGGCAGACGCAGTTGACGGTCACGCCGGTGGAGGCCAACTCGGCTGCGATGGACTCGCACAGGCCTATCAACCCGAACTTCGAGGCACAGTAGGCCGTTATCCAGGGAAACCCCTTCTTCCCGGCGTCGGACGAGATCGCAACGATCCGGCCACGCCCGCTCGCCGATAGAAGCGGGGCCGCCGCCTGCGAGGCGAGGAACGCGCCTTTGAGGTTCACTGCCAGTGTCTGATCCCAGTCCTGCTCCTGCACCTCGTCGAGGCGATTCACCTGGATGACGCCGGCACAGATCACGAGGGTGTCCAGACCACCGAAGTGATCGACCACGAAATCGACCCCATTGCGGACCTGCTGGGAATTCGTGACGTCGAGCGGAACGGGAAGGAGAGGGTGGCCACATTCCCGGGTCGCAATCTCCAGCGCAGAATCGCTGATGTCGGCGATCGCAACTTGTGCACCGCCTTCGCTCAGGGCAACCGCCACCGCGAGGCCGAAGCCCGAAGCCCCGCCGGTTACCAGTACCTTCCTGTTAGCCTCAATGCCCATCGCGCCCGCCCTCGTCCGAAACCGGAATCGGAAGCTGGATGAACTCGATGCTGATGTCATCAGGGTCACGACAATAGGCCACCTTGCCGCCTTTGAAGGGCCCAAACTCGACGTCGACCGGCCCATCGCTGCGAAACGTCGCTCCGAGGGAGGCGACGCGTGGGAAGTCCGTAGCGAGATCCTTGACCTCAAGGCAGAGATGGGCGTTCCCGGCATTGTAGGTCTCCATGTCCACGGTGCTCGGGGCAGGGTCGAGGTACTGCAAGAGCTCCAAGAACGCAGACGTCCCCGGGAGTCGGAAGAAGGCGCTATCGAGGCGGCAACCCGGGTAGCCGAGAAGAGTGCCTATATAGCCGGCTTCGTAGACCTGACGGAAGAATGGCGGCTCCCCCAGCAAGCCGGTATAGAAAGCGACCGAGCGGTCGAGATCCGTCACAGCGAAGCCCATGTGGTTAGTGGCCGCGTATGGCTTGCTCACTTCAGTCGACTGACTCATGTATCTTCTACCTCCCCCGGTTCGTCAAGAATGGTGTGGTCCCATCCGCAGGAAACATCCTATTGAGCGCAGACGACAGTCCGTGCTAACGGTGCTTTGTACATCAATACGGTTGGTAGCATGAGCGTTAGTCAAGGTCGGAGTACGATTCGGGACCATTGCCTTTGCGGAGTCTATGCGGGCTTGACAGTCGAATCAATTCTGGTCACGATTGTTGCAGCATGAGGGCAGTTACCAGGTGAAACAGGTGACGGCGTCAAGAGCGACGCCCTCTTTGCCAATCTTCATCGCGATGCAGCGCGAGGTCATTTCTGGGAGCATACGGCCGAGATCCTTCTCGATCTTCTCGGTCTCGGTGAGGTGCAGCCTCGAGGAGCTGGCGGCCGCCGACACCTTTGACCTGGGCACCAGTGCCTGTCGATGTGCGCACGCTAACTAGCGTCAGGAAGATTCGAGAGGACAAGGCAAGGGATGAAGAAGCTTCGGATGAACCAGGCGATCTCTTTGGCGCTGGCCGAAGAGATGGAGCGCGATCCTCGGGTGGTGACCTTCGGAGAGGACATCGCTCAGGCAGAGGGTCCGTTCAAGACGTCCGAGGGTCTCCTCCAGCGGTTCGGGCCCAACCGAGTCGCGCGACACCCCGATCTCGGAAGCCGGCTTCCTCGGAGCCGCCGTCGGAGCGGCGGCGACCGGGCTGCGTCCGGTCGTCGAGATCATGTTCGTCGAATTCCTGGGGGTGGCGCTGGACCAGGTCGTCACCGAGGCCGCCATGATGCACTATCTCTCGGGCGGCAAGGTATCGGTGCCTCTAGTTGTGCGTGCCTCCGCTGGGTCAGGTCTGGGTTTTGGTTGCCAGCATTCCCAGACGCTCGAGCGCTGGCTGCTCGGGACGCCGGGCCTAAAGCTGGCGGTCGCCTCCGGGGCGCGGTCCGCCTACGGCCTCGTGAAAGCAGCCATCCGCGACGACGACCCTGTCGTGCTCCTGGAGCCAAGAGCCCTTTACGGAATGCGTGAGGAATTTGAGCCGAACGACGACGCTATCCTCCCTCTCGGAGCTGCGGAAATCGTCCGTGCCGGCTCCGAGGTAACGGTCGTCGCTCTCGGCCAGACGGTGAGGATCGCACTGACGACTGCAGAAGCGGCCGCATCCGAATGGTCGGCCGAGGTTATCGATCTCCGGACCCTCATGCCATGGGACAAGGCAACCGTTCTGAAGTCCGTCGCAAAGACCGGAAGGTTGGTGACCGTCGAGGAGAACCAGCTCACCGGGGGATGGGGAACCGAGATCGTATCGTACGTGGCCGGCGCCGGCTTCGACGCACTGAAGGCGCCGCCATCTCGAATCACGGCCCCGGACACGCACGTTCCGTACGGCAACGACCTCGAGCAGCGTTACTTGCCGTCCAAGGAGTACATCGCCGCTCAGATCACCGAGCTCCTGGCGGGTCGGGCGCTTCAGCACTGGTGGGAGGAGACATTGTGACTGTCGACGATCTGAGATCTGGGACATCGCTTGCCCGGCGTATCGACCTTCAGTCGAGTCGCCGGGCCCGATATGAGCGCATGGTCGAGATCAGGCTGCTCGAGGACCGGGTGCTCGAGCTGTTCGGTGAAGGGCTGATCCCTGGTACGACCCACACGTCCCAGGGTCAAGAGGCTGTGTGCGTCGCTGTTGCCGCCGCCACTCGGCCAGGTGACATCGTCTGCTGCACCTATCGAGGCCATGGGATGGCCTTGGCGGTCGGAGCGACGCGGGAGGCAGTGCTCGGCGAGATCCTTGGCAGGCAGATTGGCTGTATGGGGGGTCTCGGTGGCTCAATGCACCTCAGCGATCTCTCGGTCGGGCTCATGCCGACCATGGCCATCGTGGGGGCCGGCGTCCCCGTCGGCGCCGGTGCCGCCCTGACCGCGCAGGTATTGGGGACCGATGCGATCGCCGTGTCGGTCTTCGGAGACGGCGCCACGAACATCGGAGCCTTTCACGAGGGCTTGAACCTCGCTGCCATCTGGAACCTGCCTGTGGTCTTTGTATGCGAGAACAACTGCTACGGCGAGTACAGCCGTGTCGACCGCACGACACCCGTGGTGGATCTGGCCGTACACGCCGACTCGTACGGGATGCCGAACGAGATCGTCGACGGGCAGGACGTGGACCGCGCGGAGGCGGCCATGGCCCGTGGAGTTGAGCGGGCGCGAGAAGGCGGTGGTCCGACGCTGATCGAGGCGAAGACTTACCGCTATTCCGGCCACTCCAGGTCCGACAAGGCTACGTACCGGCCACCCGGAGAGCTCGACGAATGGCTGGCACGCGATCCCATCGTCCTGTTCGGCCGCAAGCTCGTCGACGAAGGAGAACTCACGTTGGACGATCTCGACGAGATCGGTGCGGCCCAGCGCCGACTCTTGGACGACACGCTCGTGACCGTCTTAGCAAGTCCGAGGCCAACCGAGGATCAGATGTTCGCTCACGTGAGGACTCAGGGAGGCTGAGGTAATGCGCCATCAGGTCAAGCTGCCCAAGCTCGGCGAAGCGATGCAGTCAGCGCTGATCACCGAATGGCTCTCCAGC
Organism: uncultured Acidimicrobiaceae bacterium; assembly: GCA_963703655.1. Lineage (GTDB taxonomy): Bacteria > Actinomycetota > Acidimicrobiia > Acidimicrobiales > Bog-793 > CAVPFA01. Next base: position 372,474 of record CAVPFA010000005.1, read on the forward strand.
GTTGGCGACGAGGTGAGCGTGGGGTCGCCTCTGGTCACCGTCGAGACGGACAAGATCACGACCGACGTCGAAGCGCCGGTCGCCGGAAGGCTCGTCGAACAGCTCGTGTCGGTCCAAGACGAGGTCGCTGTCGGGACCCCCATCTGCGTGCTCGAGACCTGACGAAGGTGACGATGGAGTTTCTCGTGGACATCAAGGTCAGCTGGCCGCCGGACGGAGACGAGGCTCGTAAGGCTGAGCTGACCGCTCAGGAGGGGGTGCGGGCGAGAGAGCTGGCCGATGCCGGGACTCTGGTCCGGTTGTGGAGAATCCCGGGGTCGTGGGCCAACGTCGGGATCTGGCGAGCTCCCGACGCCACGCTTCTGCACGAGGCAATCGCTTCGCTTCCGCTGTACCCGTGGCTCGAGGTGAGCGTCACTCCCCTTGCGAAGCATCCCAGGGACCCGGGAGAGCCTCCTTCGGGGTGAGTCTTCGGCCGTGAGCTGGCTGAGTTGGCCGGCTAGGGTTCACGCGAGCTGCTACCGGCTCGCCCCACACGGCCGGCGTGCCGGCGTGCTCTTCACCGCTCCGCATGACACCTCAGCCCGAGTTCACTTGGCGACGTGGCCACCGGTCGCCTGGTTGAGAGCTTGGCCGTATCCCGCTGAGCACCTCGTGGTCCGGCGCGGAGGTATGACCTGAAGTTGTGGATCGCCCACCCGTTCGAGGGCGCGGCGTACCTTCCTTCTTGACCAAAGAAGAAGAGCGCCGGAGTTTCGAGCTCCGGCGAGGAAGGAACGCCAATGTTGAGCGTAGTGATCAACGGCGACGCGCGTGAGGACGTTGCGTCGATGCTGGACGAGATCTGCAGGTACGGAGCGCGCCAGATGCTGGCGGTCGCGCTCGAGGCCGAGGTGGATGACTACGTCGAGAGCCACGCCAGCGTGCTCGACGACGATGGCCACCGCCTCGTGGTGCGCAACGGACACGCTCGGCGCCGAAGGGTGACGACCTCTGCTGGAGCCATCGAGATCGAGGCACCGCGGGTCGACGACCGCCGGGTCGACCCCGAGAGCGGGGACAAGATGCGGTTCAAGTCCTCGATCGTGCCTCCGTGGTGTCGAACCTCGCCGAAGGTGAGCGAGGTGCTGCCGTTGTTGTACCTGCACGGGTTGTCGACCAAGGACTTCGTCCCGGCTCTCGAGGGGTTCTTCGGCTCGGCGGCCGGGCTCTCGGCCTCTGCTATCGGGCGACTCTGTGTGGCCTGGCAGGGCGAGCACGAGGCGTTCATGAAGCGGTCCCTTGCTGATCGGGACTTCGTCTATGTCTGGGTCGACGGCGTGCACTTCAACGTTCGTCTCGAAGAGGCCCGCCTGTGCGCTCTTGTCGTGGTGGGAGTTCGCCAGGACGGCCACAAGGAGCTCGTCGCGATCGGAGAGGGACACCGGGAGTCCGCGGACGCCTGGCAGGCGATGCTTCGCGACCTGCGCCACCGCGGCATGAAAGCCCCGATGGTGGCCGTCGGTGACGGGGCCCTGGGGTTCTGGAAGGCGCTACGTCTCGTCTTCCCAGAGACCCACGAGCGAGCGCGACTGGTTCCACAAGGCGGCGAACGTTCTCGGAGCGCTGCCTGCATCGATCAAGCCGCTCGCGAAGAAGCTCTTGTCTGAGATCCGTGACGCCGAGGACAAAGAGCACGCACGCATTGGCGCTCAGGCCTTCTGCCACGAGCTGGGCGGCAAATGGCCGAAGGCGACCGCCAAGATCACCGACGATCTCGACGAGCTCCTCACGTTCTATGACTTCCCGCTCGAGCACTGGATCCACTTGAAGACCTCGAACCCGATCGAGTCGACCTTCTCGACGGTCCGGCTCCGGACGCGGGTCACAAAAGGCCCGGGATCCAAAGCGGCCGGTCTCGCCATGGCCTTCAAACTCATGGAAGCTGCCGAGGAGCGCTGGCGCTCGGTGAATGCTCCGCACCTCGTCGCACTCGTGCGCGCCGGCGCCAAGTTCGAAAAGGGGGTGATGGTCGAGCGCGCCAAGCTGTCCGATCAGGAAGCCGCCGCGTGATCATCGGGAAGGGCTATCCACAACTCTTGACGATTCCTCTCCGGCGCGCACGGGGCTCAGCTGCACCTGACAAACGTCTGGTGAGCGCTCACGTATGCTTCCCTGCACGGGAAGTCTAAAAGCTTGCCCGTCCTTGAGACACAAAATCCCTGGTGGAGAGGTGCGAGAGCGGCCGAATCGGACTCACTGCTAATGAGGCGTTGCTGCTTTCCCTCTAGCCCAAGTGAGCAGGTGCTTGTCGCAAATATTAGGCTCACGCTGGGCCTTAGCGGGAACGCGCAGTGGCCAATGTTCGTCACTGTCGGCGGGTCGTCGCATCGTGAGGTTGAATCTGGGTTGAATCGAAATTTCCCGACACGCATCGGTGTGAGGTACGGGAGCCGACATCCACGTTGCAACGTGAGTTTGCCGTAATTGGGCGAGCCAGGGCGGAGGCTCGTGGCAGGCCATCGAGTTTCCACATGCTGACGAAGAGTCATGAACTGTAATGGCTGCGGGATGGTAGCGACCCCAGGCGACCGTCGCAGTTCGTAGGCCCCAGCCGATCACATCGTCTGGCGCCTCTCGATCAGCCGCGCCGACTGGGCACGTGCCAGGCTTCGCAACGCCGCGCTTGATGTGACGATCGCTCGCTACGTCGGCCTTGCCGTCGACCAGCGAGCACCGCGTCGGCTCGTTCCCTGAGTGGTGCCCACGCCAACCCGGCCGCGAAACCGACAGCACGTATCTTGTTGAGATGGTGGCGGCCCTCCTCGGCGCGTTGGGCGCATGACAGACGACGCATATCTGGCAGCGGAGGCACGTGCCCGCGTCGAGATTGACCGCCCGATCGTCGCGCGCTCACGCCAGGTTGTCATGTCAATCGGCCCGATAAACTCGGTGGCTCCGCCACTGGATCGACGACGGCGACGGCGGATCGATGCCCGCCCGGCTAGGCCGCCTCGGACCCGAAGGGCTCCGCCGCATCCAGGTCGAGGCTATAAACTGCACCGAAGCGTTGCGCAAGGTCCGACTCGAGAAGCTCGACGATGACGTCGTTTACGAGACGAAGCAGCTTGACCTAGGCGTCGTCGCCGTCGATCAGATCCGCACTGTCATCCTCACCTTCCGCGACTATCTATCAGACCCAATCGACCAGGGCGGGCATGTCCCGCGCGCAGCGATGCCAACCTCAACATCAAGTGGTTGCGGGACGAGTCCCTCGACGATGCCAGCACACTCCCGGCGCCGAGCGTGCTTGCGGCCGAGATAGTCGAGGAACTCGAAGCGGCGCTCGCACAGTTCCTAGAGCTGGCTGCGTCGCTTCCTGTTGACGTCTCCGATGAAAACGGCCAGGAGATGGCTTCGTGACGGCAATGCCCCGCACCACCGTCATGGACGTGCTCGCCTGTCTGGAGGGCGAATTCACCGACTTTGCCGAGGGGTTCTGCCGCGGTGAGTACCTGATGTGGCTCGGGTCTGGGATCTCACGTGGCGTCGTTCCAGGAGTGCCGATGCTTCTCCAGAGGATGCTCGAGTTTCTCCGGGCGAACATTGATGAAGCGGATCCGACCTGCCGCTTCAGGAAGGCCTTCGACGACGTGCTCGAGGTCGCAGGCGTGCCTGCAGCGACTCGTGCTGATCTGGACCTCGCCTGTCCGGTCGACACATGGAGAGCGCTCGACGACATCGTCAACCGTCTCGAGAGTCAGTACTCTGCTGTTTTGGACGTTCAGGTTCGCGGCGAGGCCGAGGACTTCCTCCTCTGGGTTGGGCTCGACGTGCCGACGACCTACGGCGCGTCAACTCTGGAACCCGATGTAGAGCATCTGTGCGTCGCTATCTTGATGTTGGAGGGTGTCGTCCGATCCGCGCCGACCACCAACTGGGACGGGCTCGTCGAGGCGGCGATGCAGAGGCTCGTCGGCGATGCGGGTCCTTTCCTTCGGGTCGTGGTGGCGGCGGCCGACTTCCGGGGGGCCGAGCGCCAATCCGAGCTGGTGAAGTTCCACGGATGCGCGGTGCGCGCTGCGGCCGACGAGGACGAATACCGCAATCGACTCGATCGCGCGAAGGTCCCAGATCTCGGGTTGGACGACCAAACCAGAGAATCGTCTGATGAAGAACCGTCTCGAGCATCTGTTTGCGACACGATCAGCCTTCATCGTCGGTCTCTCGGCGCAGGACCGCGAACATCCACACCGTCCTCCACCAGGCCAGTCAGAACCTCGTCCGGAGTTGGCCGACGTCGCCGCCGGCAGTGGTGTTCGCGGAGCAGTCGCTCGATTACCATCACAAGCACGTACTGCAGGTCACCTACGACAACTATGCGGCGAATGCCGATGCCATCGGGGAGTCAGCGCTCCTCGGTGCCTTTGCGAAGCCCGCTCTCGTCGCACTCGTGCTCTTCACGCTCACGAACAAGCTGTGCGTCTTGATCGACTCCATTTCGGAGCTTTCACTGTCTGACGGCGACCTCGAGCGTGTCCGTGCCGACGTGCGAAGTCTTCGAGACCTTGTAGGTGGGTTGACTGAGTCGGACCCGCGCGGGTTCGTCGAGGCGATGGTGTCCGGTATCGCTTTCGCGCTCACGGTCTTTAGGACCGGTCGGGTCCCAGACGCAGCGAACGTGCTGTACCAGCAGATATCTCTCGCGCCAATCAGGGAGGCACTCGGGAACCCAGACTTCCCCGCTGCCGCGTTGGGACGACTTGCCATCGTGGTATCGCTGCTGGGTCGCGGCATGACCGAGGGGCTGTGGAGGCTCGCTTTGGGAACGCCGCTCTGTCCGGGCGATGGCGTCGTACGTGTCACAACTAGGCATCAGACGGCGCGGGTCTTCGTGGTCGCTGACTCGCGCTCGCTATCGCAGCTCGAAGTCGACGGTGTCGTTGATCTTGACGATGACGGGGCCGTAGTCATCCAAGCGGAGGCACCACAGGCCCCCTCCACTCGTTCACCACGGGCGCGCTACGGCCGGACCGGCGCTGGCGCTGCTCGCTGGATTGACCTTGAAGGCCTCTGCGCGACCGTGAGCACCGCCGACGAGTTGTTTGAGGCATTCAGGCACCAGGCGGTCCTCTAGTGGCAGCGGGAGTCGAAACCGTCCTTGCCGTACTCGAAACCGCGGGGTTCGAACGTTTGCGGAAGCCGCTAATCGTCGGCGGGTCTACGTTCGACTTCGACGCCGCAGCGAGCGGCACGGGAGTATCGCACGACCTCGTTGTCGTGTCTACGACTCCGAAGGCGCCGCGGCGGCTCGTTCGGCTGCTATCGGGCCTCAATCGCACGCTCGATCAAGTTGAGTCGAGGCGGCCTGTCAGCCTGGTGCTCTTTGGCGAACGATTGGACGCTTCAACGACTTCGGATCTTGAGCGACACGCTCGCGTCCTGACGATCGAGAGCGGCGACCCGACACCGGACGAAGTTCGCCGGGCTGTTGCAGTGCTGATGCCCCTGACGCTTCCGTCTGCCACACGTCACGGGAGAGATCCACTGACCGAGGTCACCGAAATCGTCGGTCCATCGTTTTCGAGCGAGCACCGAGCGTTTCTCGGGGCTGCAAAGATAGGCCCGGAAGAGGTCCGAGAGACGCTGCGCCGTTATGTGGAGGCTGCAGCGACCGGAGCGTCGGATGAAGGAACGAGCTCATGACCAACGCACCGATTCGCAGCATCTTCGTGTCCGACTTCCGCCGACTCGAGGGGCATCACACGTTCCCACTCGACGCGCCGGTCGTGCTCGTGCACGGTCCAAACGGCGCTGGGAAGACGAGCGTGTTGTCAGCGCTCGAGCTTGCGTTGACCGGTGACATCCGAAGCATGCGACGCCATGATCCTCGGTACACGGCGCATCTCCCGTTTCACGGACAGGAGTTCGCGACGCTCCGCGTAGGGGTCTCAGAAGAGCTAGCGGTCAATGGTGAGCCAGTCACGATGACAGTCGCCGGTCAGCCGAATCGAAGGTGCACCAGCGCTAAGCCGTGAAGCCGCACAATTCTACACAGAGCGGTGCTACTTGGATCAGGTCTCCCTCGGGCAGCTCCTCGAGCTGTACCAGTACCGAGAAGGAAAGGAGGAGTCGGCACTCGAGCGATTCGTGAATGAGTTGCTCGGTCTGGAGCAACTTGATGCGCTTCGAACGGGACTGTCGGACGTCACGGACCTTCGGCGGCTTCGGAAACTCTGCGAACCGCTTACCGATGCCGAAGCAGAGGCCCAGCGTGCAACCGTCGACTTGTCTCAGGCGACGACGGAGCTCGTGTCGGCCCGAGAAGCCCTGGCGAGAACTCGTGAAGCACTGACCGAAGCGCTGGAGGCCCTCGGTCTCGCAATGCCCGAGGCAGACGAGGAAGAGGCTGTCCGCCAAGTCGCGGACCTGTTGCTCTCAAGTGGGCTGACGGACGACATCCGAACGGTCGAGATCATTCGGTCACTCCCCACGCTGGGCGGACGAATAGGTGTTCTGTCAAACCGCCCGTCCGTCCGGCGACTGGAAGACGCTCGGGCGGCGCTTGGCGTTGTGGACTCAGAGTACGAGCGCTGGAGTGAGACGCACGGGACGACGATCGAAGCCTGGCGTTCTGACGCAGTCGATCTGGGGTTGGACGCGTCCGACCGCGCGGCTGACGCTCTCGAGGATGAACTCCAACGAATCGATCGAACACTGGCTCGTCAGGCAGAAGTGGTCGAAGCTGCAACTCGACTCGAACAGCAGTTGAGGGATAGTCGAGCGCGGCTACAGGTCGTCGAAGATCAACTCTCTGGCGCCAAGGAGCATGTTGGTTCGCTCGCCGAGGGGCTTGCCGCTCTACGCGATCACGGAGCCGACAATGTCTGCCCCGTTTGTGACCGCGATTTCAGCGAAGTGTCGTCAACGCACCTCACCACTCACATCGATCGCAAGATCGCGGAACTGACCACAAAGGGCGCACAGCTCCGTGAGCTCCGCCAGCAGCGAGATGCGATCGCGGTAGAGGCGCAACGCGATGACCAAGCGCTCAACGAGGCGCGCGCAGAGTTGTGGTCAGCTGCTCAGCGGGAAGGGGTCAGTTCGAAACGAGTCGCCCTGGTGGATCTCCGGGAGCGGCTCCAGGACCTTCAGCCCGCCATCGTCACAGGCCGCGAGCTGCAGCGTCAGAGGGATGATGCCAACGCGGAACTTGAGGACCTCGTGGCCGTTGCCCGCGACGCGGACCTCGCGAAATCGGAACTCGAGGAGCTGACGCGAGCTCTCGGCGCTCCTCCACTCGCCGCGGCTGAAACCTTGGAGGATTCTTGGCGCCGACTCACCGACTTCGCCGGTGAACGACTCGAGCGGCAAGCGGCGCACCAGCGGGCGAGCGAACTACTAGAGCGGACTCTCGAGGCCGCGGAGCGCGGCGCCACGCTCAGGGCCACGGTCGCGGAATCGGCGGAGCGCAAGGTCGTCTGGGACGGGAGGGTCCAAGAAGCTCGACGGCGGCAGGCTGTTGGGAGGGCGGTGCACGACGCGTCTTCAAAGGCCCGCGCCGCCATCGTTCAGCGTGTCTTCACCGAGTCGTTGAACGAGGTCTGGCGCAGTGTGTTCACGCGACTCGCTCCGAGAGAGCCCTTCGTCCCGGCATTCGGGATACCGAGTTCGTCAAAGACAGCTCTTGAGTTGACATTGGAGACAGTCCATACGTCGGGTGAGCCGGGCGGCTCGCCGCAGATGATGCTGAGTGCCGGCAACCTGAACACGGCAGCACTGTCGTTGTTCATCGCGCTACATCTTGCGGTCGAACCCCTCGTGCCGTGTCTCGTTCTCGATGACCCTGTCCAGTCGATGGACGAAGTCCATGTGGCACAGTTCGCAGGCCTCATTCGCGTTCTTTCGAAGCATCACGGGCGCCAAGTGATCATCGCCGTGCATGAACGGGAGTTGTTCCGGTATCTCGCCTTGGAGTTGAGCCCAGCGTTTCAGGGAGACGAGCTCATCACGATTGAGCTCGGCTCGCGCTCCGAAGACGAGGACCTAGGAATCAATCGTCGTGTCTGGTCGCCCGATACTGCCATCGCTGTCTAGCTCTCAGCGAGATTCCTCCGGAACTCCGGGCTCTCGGCGAAGTTTCCTTCACCATCGAGCTCTCGGCCGCTCGATTTCCGAAGTCGCCGAGCCCGTGACGACCGGGCGCGAGAATGTTTCCATGCTTCGGATCGCCGCGAGCGCACATCTAACGACCGCGACGGCGCGTCAGCTCAAGCACACGGAATCGGCAGGGCTCTCGGTCCGCCGAGCACCGATCGGTATCGCCACAGCCAGACGGCCGTGATGTCAGGCTTCTGGAGTGAGCGCCGAAATGCCAGTTCCCCAACAGGGTCGGATCGTCATTGACTGGGTCGTGGGCCACGACCCCACCGACTACGGTACGTACGAGTGGCGGTTGACCTGCGAACCGAGGGTCCCCGACAATCTCGTAGCTGAGGGACTCGCCCAAGTCCTCCAGGTGTACTCGTATCGTTCGGAGGAGCCGAGCTTCCTAGTCCGCGGATTCCTCACCATAGCGAAGGTCGTCCGCGCCGCGTCTCCGTACCGGCTTCTGACGCACTGGAACAAGCGGCCGACCGCGGCGGAGTGGTACGTACTCACATGGCTTGCGGTTCTCGCGGCCGCCCTCATTGGGGTGCGCATCAGCGTCATCGGCGATCTCGCGTTCGGACTCGCCTGTTTTCGCTGGGTTGACCTCACCGTCTTCCAAGCGGCGATCGTGCTTGATCGCTCCCGGGGCTCGCTCCGCAGTTATCCGCGGACCGTCGTGCTCACCTCACTCAACCTCGTGGAGCTGACCTCATGACGGCAATTGCCGCCTGCTGGCGTTTACACATTCCAGCAGGTACGGCCGTATATGACGGCTTCAATGTGGTGCTCGCGAGATCAACGGTCCTTGATCAGGGTCCGTTCATGAAGACGACGACTGCATTGGTAATCATTAGCGCGTTGATCCTGCTTGTGGGTTTGTTGGCAATGATCGTTGGCCTGATCGGCCAATCGCTCAAGGAGTCGCCTAGCACGCCCACGCGCTGACTGACCGCATGCGCGTCCGGACACACAGGGCGGCGACAGGCGCCGCGCTCAGATCTAACCGATCGGCACTGCCGGATCAGAGTGGTGGCCCGGTTGCCGCCGGCGCGACTACCGGGACTGCCCGAGATCATACACTGTTGCTTGGACGCCTCTGACCCAGCAAGTCATTGACCGACAGACCACTAGTTCCGATGTATCCCAAGAATCTCTGCAAGGAGTGCGTCGACGTACAGCTTGATTTGCTGGACATCCTTCCGATCTGCTTCGGTATGCAAGGAATTCGAGCTTCGTATATAGATGCTTCGACAGAAGGTTGCAACGTGGTCTTCGATAAGAATGACTGTCGTCTGAGGGACATTCTGGGCTGAATCGCCAAGACCAAGGGATTTCAGGATGTATCGTGTCTGTTGCTTTTGAGACGGCCTCAATAGATTCGATTCCAGCTTGAAGCCTGGCGCCGACATCACGGCTTCGTCAGGTGCCAACTTGTTCAAGACTTCTCGTACCAATTCCCGAAGCTCGGTGGCTACGCCACGGAACGAGATCCGACTTCCGTCGTTCAAGTCGACAATTGCTTGCCGATAGCACAGGGACACGCCCGGAGCATCCTTGTCAAGTGCTAAGACAATGCTTCTCTCGATGGGTGTCAGCTGTGCATCGTCTGGCGCATCGCTGGGCGCCTCGCGATCGAAGTTCCTGCCGCGATCCTGGACTTGAGTTCGATACCACCAAAGAAGTGAATTAGAACTTCCCGCTACAGCGCATCCCGTAAGGTGACGAGCGATCTTCTTGGAAATACTTGCGGCGCTCTCTCGTGGAAAGTATGGTCCGAGACCTTGGGAATCAAGCGAACGCAATGCAAAAACCACCGCTGGATGCAATACGGCTGACTTACTCCGGGCGGATGCTCCGTCACCCAACCTAAGCGTGGGCGGCCGTCCATCAGGATCGATTGTCTTCCTCGATAGCACAGCGACTTCTTGGCAACGCAAGCCCTGATAGGCCATGAGAGCAATCCAGCATCTAAGCGCAGGGTCGGTCGCAGCCAATAACGCCCTTGCAACGTCATCGTCACGAAGTTCCTGGCGGCTCGTGGCTATAGCCGGGCGAAGTATCCCCTCCGTTGGATCCTGCTCGAAGAAGTCGCATCGCACTCCCCACTTGAAGAACGCAGAGAGGGTGCTGATATAACTTCGGCGCGTTCGGGCGTTATATTGCTGATCCGTCAACCAGGTTTCGAGCTTTCTCCGTGTTATCGCATCAAAGGAACCGAAGGCCGCGCTCAACAGCGGCGAGTTGCCCAGTTCGAACGCGGATGGTTCCTTGACTCAGGCTGCGCCGCTTCTGCTCTTGAGCAAAGAGAGCAATGTAGGAATCAGCTTCCACGCTCTAAGTCTAAGTCAACGCGATGTCCATCTATCTCTGCCATCACGTTTGAGGGTCGAGGTGACTCCCGCCTGCCAGGTCGCACTACCGTCGTTTCTGCTCTCGAGGAGCCCCCGTGCCTCAGGAGCTGCGTACCGCGGCGACCCGTTGGGTCGGCGTCTCACTGGTCCCGCTCCCGCAGGCACCGTTCCTTGCAGTGCTTCCTCGTTCACCCAGTACGCGTTACGTACGCATGCGGCGGTAGTCGAGGACGTCGCCGCCGTGCCGAGCAGGACGCAAGACGACGGGCGGTTCAGCCCGAGGCAACTACTCCTCCTGGGCCTCGCGCTCCGCAAGGCGGGCGTAGTACGGGATCGACTTGAACTTCACCCATGGCTTGTACTGGAGGTTCTGGAGCACGCACTCCAGGGGCGCCAGCCCGCGGATGAGGCTGCCGAGGTGATCGGCCTCCTGGCCTGAGGTCTTGCCGACGAGCGTGCGCTGGATCTCGCGGACCTGCTCTGCTTTCGCCTGGTTGAAGAAGAGCCGGGTCGCGGTTGAGCCGGCGACCTGATCGGGGAGGTCGCGTCGGGAACTGCGTGGCGATGATGACGCCGAGGCCGAAAGCCCTGCCCTCGCGCATGAGCGGTTCGAGGAATGGTGAGTTCACCAACCGCCATGCCTCGTCGAGCACGAGCAGCCGCTCCAGCCGGTGGGGATGCTCTCGGCGGATGAGGAAGCTGTAGAGCGCCATGAGGAAGAACTCGGCGACGGCGTTCTTCACCTGGTCGCCCGGGAGCTGGCTGAGCCGGATCACCGTCGGCGACGCGAGCAGGTCGTTGAGGGTTTGGGCGGGGTCGCCCTCGCTGAAGAGTCCAAGATCGAAGATCGGCGAGAGGCGCCCGAGAAGCGTCTGCTGCTCCTCGCGAACGAGCACGTCGCGGATGGCCTCGAAGGGGAGGTAAAGCTGGTCGGGATCGGGGATAAACGGGCGGGTGCCGACGCCGTTGAGGGCGTACGTCTCCTTCATAGCCTCCCGGAGCTGGTACGCCTGCTGGTCGCCGAGCCTGTAGATGCGCTGGAGCATGCCTGCTAGCTCGTGCATGTGCGCCGTCGGGTTGGCTCTGCCGCTCTGCGGATCAATCGGCGGCACCATCGGGTTGAAGGGGAGGCTGCCCATGCTCGCGTCATGGACCGTGAAACCCTCGGCTGCGGCGTAGTCGGCCTTCGAGTAGTCGTCCTTGAAGTCGAGGATGAGAGCCGGTAGACCCTGGGGCAGGAAGTCGTGCAGTATCGCCTTCGCCGCCTGCGTCTTGCCGCTTCCCGTCTCGCCGGAGATCGAGATGTGCGGGTTGCTCAACGGCTGGGTCGGGTTCTGCGGGTCGAACCACACCTCGCGCTGGGCGGCGTACGTGCCCGGTGCCATCCCCAGCAGCACGCGAGGGCGCTCCTCCTCGATGACGGGTTCGGCGTGGGCCGGGACTGCCGCGCCATCGCCGGCCGGCGCTCCCTCGGGCTCGCGTCCGCCGGGGCCCACTCCCACCGCTTCCCCGCTGCCACTTGGCGGCTCATCGCTGCTCGCCGCCTGCTCCGCGGCATCCGGGGGTTGTTCCTCGGGCGGCGCCGGAGGCGGGGTGAGCGCCTCCTCGAGACCGGGGACACCGTTCTCGTTGAGATGGCGAAGCGACACCTTGACGAGGACGTCCCCGTCGACGGCCTGGACCTCGCGGGACGGTTCGAGACTGGAGGTGGCGACGCCGAGCTGGACGTCAATGAGCGCGCAGCGGATGTCGACCTCTGCGCCCTGGTCGAAGAGCTTGTCGGAGCGGGATGCCCACCGCTGCTGTATGTCCCTGCTGTGCGACGCCTTCGAGAGTTCCCGATAGAGGTGCTCGCGGATGATCTCTCGCCGCGACGGGGTGAGCAGCAGGTCGGGCGTTGTCGGATCGAACACCCGGCGGAGAATTCGATGCGTCGAGAGCAACTGGTTGACCGCCGGCCCGCTGACCTCGCCGTTGACGACACTGTATTCGGCGGAGACGTTCTGCCGGGTCTTTACCTCGACGACGGTGACGATGAACCGGTCGTCGGCACCGTCGATGACGAGCAGATCGGAACGGGAGTGATCGTTGTCCTCGCTGAGATGGAGCCAGCGCCGTGCCTGCTCGTCGTCGAGGCTGAGAATGACACGGTCGTGGCCAGGTGGCGTCGTGTCGCGGAGCGACTGGACGGCGACCATGAGCCCGAGGATCCCCTTGACGTGGGCGTGGACGATCTCCCCTGACTTGCCGGGACGCAGTGCGAGCAGCCCGGCATCGAGCAGCTCACTGAGCGTCGCCAGCAGCCCGTCGAGGGTCTCGTCGGCGACGTACGTGTTGAACTGGCGGACGACGTCGCGGAGGCTCCGCCGGAACGCGTCCGGCGACTGGGTAAACGCGGCGACGTCACGGGTTCCCTCGTGATCGGTCAGCACGCGCAGGCCGCCGAGATCGAGGTCGCGGTCGACATGGCCGTCGGCGACGACGTACCAGGGAACGTGCTCGACGCCCTGACGCATGCGGACTCGCAGTTCCTCCTCCTGGTGGATTGTCGGGTAGGAGTTGATGTCCCCGCCCGTGAGGTTGGCAAACGAGATGTAGCTGGCGAGGATGCCGCCCAACTGCGGCTCGAGGTCGAGCTTCTCGGTGTCGAGGTTGAAGAACAGCCGCCTGCGGTTGGCGAGTGGCTGGATGGTCTGCATCTGGCCCCCGGCAGTCGCCGAGTGTCGCGCGCTCTGATCGAAGGCGACGAAGATGTGCGGCATGAGGTCGTCGGGCGGGGCGACGACCGTTGGGCCGACGTGGAGCGTCTCGAACGTGAACCGCCGGCCGACGTGATCGCCGAAGCGTTGCTGGACCCGCCGTTCCTCGTCGGTCGAGAGGTTGAGTTCGGCACCAACGGCGCTGCCCCGGCGCAGCACGGTGACGTGGGCACCGCGCAGCTTCGGCCCCTGCCCGGAAGCGTCGGCAAGATCACAGGCGAGCGACAGGAACGCGCCGGCATCCAGCGGCTCCAGCAGGGCGAGGCGCAGCCCCTCGGCGGCAGCGGGGTGCATGGCCATAAACGCCTCGATGAGCCGCCGGATCGGACGGACGCCGTCGCGGGGATCGCGGGCTGCCGCCCGTTCGCTGAAGTGGGGCAGGCCGCCGAACTTGCCGGAGTACGGCAGGCTTAGCGGCGCAGTCTCGCTCACCGATCGGGGCACGCCGATCGATGAGAGGAAGAGCGGGACGCCGCCCGACTCGAACTCCGACCGAACGAGCGCACACTCACGGGGGTCGAGAGTGTCGCGCTGCTCGCCGATGACCTGCGCGTATTCCAGGTAGTGCCACAAGAGCAGCGGGTGAATCGGCATGAGGATGCCCACGAGCGCGTCGCCGTTGTCGAGGAATACCGTGTCGAGCACGGTCAGCAACTCCACGAAGGCACGGGCGCCCTGGCCAAAGGTCTGACCAGCGTGCCGTAGGCGGCCGACGTCACCGCCAGGAGGCGTTGATAGCTCGCGACGACGGGGGCGATGAGGTCTTGCGTGGCCGAAGCGGCCGCCACAAGCAACGGAGCGACGAGCAACTCTCGCAGGTGCGGGAGGAGCGCGCTGCGTGCCTCGTCGTAGTCGTTGAAGGCGGCCCGGATGGGCTCGTACTCAGGGGAGGAGTCGGCGAACGCGTCGAGGAAGCGGCGGATCCTCGGGGCCTCCCACTCCTTGATGACTTCTGCGGACTGCTGGAAGTTGCGGACCATGAGGATTATGTCGTCACCGCTGGTGCGTACGAGCCCGCCGTAGCGGTCCTCACCCACCATGCGATCAACGAGGGTGAGAACGTCGGTCTTCACTTCCTCGTCGATCTGCACCCCACTGGGCAGCGTGATCTTCACCGCCCGCGGGCGGATGGTGTCCTCGATAGCGTCCAACTCGTTCTGGAGCGCCGTCACCGCCTCGTTGAGGACGGACGGCGAGGGAGCGTCGTCGGCCTCCTCGTCGTCCCCGGCCCCGGTGGGCCGAAGGAGGCCATCCACGGCAAGCTCGGTGAAGTCCCGTGGTGGAGGGAGCGGTGGCGCAAGTGGTGGCCCATCACTCGGTCCTCCGTCAGTCGTCGGGGGCGGTGGCGGCGTCGGACGTGTCCGGGCGCGGACCTTGAGCAACTGCCGGGCGTCGGCGGCGGTGAGGCCCAACTGACCGCCTCGCCGATACTCCTGGAGATCACGAAGGTGCGTGCGCAGCTCGGCCCGCCGTGTCGCGTCGGTCTCCTCAGCGAGGGCCTTGTCGACCTTCTGGCGGTCCTCCTCGCTGAAGTTGGCGAGGCGCAAGGCCAGCGTGCGGTTCTCGTCGAGCCGAGCCCGGAGCTGCGTCTCGCCAGGGTTGTCGAAGAAACCGGGGTCGGGCAGCAGGCCGAGGCGATTGATCTGGTTGGCCGCCTCGGTCTTGACGGTCTCGTGGTCGAGCGGGTCTAGCGCGAGGTAGTAGTCGGCGAGGTCGAAGAACGACATCTGGTCGTCCTGGCCGATGATCTCCCACCAGCGCGGCAGGACATCGTTCACTTCGGCGAACTGGAGCGCGGCCCGTTCGACCAGCAGTCGGCGCAACTGCGGCGGTGCGATGAGCGCGAACTCCTCCAAGGAGGTGAGTTTGGCGGCATCGCTCTCGGTGATGACGACGACGAGCGCGTCGAGATCGATCTCGTTGCGCCACCGTTCGGCGGCTTCGACTTCGACGCTGAACACGTCGTCGGAGATTCCGAGACGGTGCGCCGCCGCGAGTGCCTCGGGATTGAGGTAGGCGATTCTCAGGTCGATGCCGTCCTCCTGAAGCGCGTGGAGTTGCTCCAGAACGGCGTTGGGATCGAGATGGACGTCGCGGACCATGACTCCGGGGTGACCGAGGGCGTCGCGAACGGCAGCGGCGAGCAGCTCGGCCATGAGGGTGGCGTCGGAACGCGGCGTCGCCGTGGTCTCCGTAGCCGTCATCGGATCCGCCCGACGTCCGTAGTGATGACGGTGCGGCCGTCGGCGTACGACTTGGCGAAACCGATCTCGATCATCAACTCCTTGAAGGCGAGGAGGTTCGCCCGCAGGTCGTTCTCGTTGACCGAGACGGACCGCTGCAACTCGGCGCCGAGACGGAGGTCGTTGCGCCGGATGATGTCGAAGTCGACGCGTCTCCCGATAACGATGCCGAACGAGTCCCGGAGCCGGTCGAGGAACTCGTCGAGATCGATGGGATCGCCCGGCTCGACGGTCGCCGCGACGAGGATTTCAGCGAACTCGGCATTGGCCCCGTAGCGTTTGTGTTCCTTGCCGCCACGGCCGCGGTCGTCGTAGGGGAGGAGGTACCCGCTGCGCCGACCGAGAGCGAGCAGCGCATGCCAGGGAAGACCCTGCGCCCGTCGGCGGTCCTCCCCGTCCGCCCCGTCGCCACCCACTCGCCGCGGGCCGACAGACGAGTAGCCCATCTTCCAGTACGCCTCGGCGAGCGCATCCCGCGGCTCGACTCCGGCGCGCTGGGCCGAGTATTCGTCCCGCAGCACGTCATTGTCGCTGGAGATCGGCAGGTTGTCGAGGAACGCCTCGACGCCATCGACGCAGGCGGTGTCGATGTGCTCGCCGATGCGATGGAGGACGAGCTGCTCGATGGCGCGGAAGCCGGCCTGGAGCGTCGCCGCCGACGCCTCGCGGAGCGAGCGGCGCCGGCCGTCGAATAGATCGAGCAGGATCGGCGGACGAGGGCCGTCGGCGATGACGTCGCCGCAACGACGGATCATGTGGACGTGGATGCAGAAGCATCCGAAGAGGACGATCCGGCGCAGCGTAGTGAGCTTGGCACCGTAGGTGTCCTCGAAGTCGGCGAGCTGGTCGAAGCGGTCGCGCAGCTCTCGCAAGGTCGGCGACAGCAGAAGGCCGCGCTCGATCAGTGGCCAGCAGCGATGCGGTGCGCGATGCCCGCACCAGCGCCGCACCGGCAAGAGCCGCGTCGCGTTCCTCGCCGACATCGAGCATGGGCCACCCGATCGTCGTCCAGGGATCAGTGTCATCTTCCAGCAGCCTGTGCAGGAGGTCGCGTGCCTTCGGCGCGCGGACCTCGGCACCGGCACTGAGCAGACCGGCGAGCAGATCGCCGGAACCGTTGTCGGAGACGTCGGTCGTGATCATGCGCCGGTGTGAGAGCGTGAACGACGACTGGCCGGTGTCGAAGGCGGCACCGTCGGCGCCGAGCGTCTCCTTGGCAAGCGACCGGAAGGCGGTCATCACCTCGTCGTTGGGTGGGTTGCCGTATTCGTCGGCGAACCGGAGGCCGAAGTCGGCGAGGATCGCCGCGTTGGGATTGCTCTCGACGAGGAAGTTCTTGTTGTTCTTCTTCTTGTACTGGCGGATCACCCTCCCGAGCGGGCGGAAGTCCGTGGTGACGCCCAGAGTCCGCCGAAAGAGGGCGTTGGCGACGTGGACAGGCTTCATCGAGGAGTTCGTCGGCAGGAAACCGAACTCCTCATCGTAGATGCGCCTCAGGAGGGCGTCAGGCGACTCGATGTCGCTTGCCGGTGCGTCGACGTCGGTCACAGTTGATACCGAGGGGGCTCGCGGCGCACCTTCACCATGGTGCGCAGGTTGGTGTCGACATTGCGGATCTCCAAGTTCGACAGTGGCTTGGCCTCGTGGAAGAGGCGGTGCAACTCGTCGACGAAGCGGGTCACGGTACGGGCGACGCTTCGCGACCAAGTCGAGCGGCCGAGGCCGGCGGCCGACTCCTGCAGGGTCAGGTAGACCTCGCGATCGATGAGGAGCTGGCTCTGGTGTCCGCTGTGGAGCGGCGTCTTGAGCGCGAACTGCTTGACACGCCGTAGGTCAGAGGCAAGCCAGACCGACACCCACGGCGCAAGCTCGGGGCCGGCAACGGTCATCCTGTCGGCCGGCTCGTCGTAGAGGGCGACGAATGCGGCCGGCGCCTGGACGTCGTAGCGGTGGCTCTGCCAGAGGGTGAGCTTGTTCTCGTCCTCCTTGGTGCAATCCGGCTCGTAGAAGCGATTGATGGCGAGGACGAGATCACGGACCTGTTGGGGATCGCCACTGAGCCCGTTGGCGAGCGCGGTGTCGAATGCTCCCTCGTCGTGAGGCAGGGCGCGAAGCAACTCATGCCCTGCCACGTGCTCGAAATAGAAGCGACGCTTGGCGATCCGGAAGCACCGTTCACGGTCCGGCACGGCGCAGTACGCAGCGCCGAGAGGGACGTCGGTGGGGTCGATCCAATGGGCGGGGTTGGTCGTGCCGCGCCACAGCTCCTCGTCGTAAACGGGATGGGTGACCCGGGCAGGATCGAACGCCTGGCGGACCAGCTCGAAGAGCGGTCCCTCGCCGCCCTCGAAGGCGAGCGTGGCGTACGAGAAGCGGTTGTCCCGCTGGCTCACGAGACGACCCGCCGAGTCGGTGCCGCCGGTGATGAGGTAGGCAATAAAACCCATCAACTGGCGCATCGTCGTGTGCTGGCCACGCCGCGACGCCTGTTCCAGCAGGGCGGCGAGCCGCTCCTGCACGCGTGGGTCGCGCAGCCGGGCGACATTGGCCGTCGCCGGATCCTGACTGTCTAGCTCAGAGACGAACCGATCGGCAGTGAGGCGCTCGACTGCGGCGAGCGTGACCCGCGGGGCAAGGACGTTGCGGAGGTTGAGGTCGACGACAGCGACCCGTCCCTTCGGGGGCTCGGGCGGGTTGCCGTAGTAGACGGCCTCGCGCACCTGGCGGACGGCCTCGTCGACAGGCTCGAAGCCCTCCTGGCGGGCGAGGCGGCGCAGCTCGAAGAGTGGCCATTCGTTGATGGCGAGAATGAAGGGCCGGTTGTTTGCGTCGCACGAGCGCCAGGTCGCCAGCGTCTCGGGGTCGCTCAGCTCGTTGGCGTCGGTGATGACGGCGGCATTGAACTCGCCCTCCAAGCGCTCGCGGAGACGCTGGATAAGGAAGGTCTTGCCATCGCCCGGGTTGCCGGTGATGACGAGCTGCCGGTTCTCCCGGGCACAGTTGATGATGTAGCCGTCGAGGCCAAGGTCGATATGGATCCAGTCGAGTTCCTCAAGCGACAGCCGATCCGCATAGCTGTTGCGGTTGCGGTACAGGCGCTCGACGAAGCGGATAGGCCCAACACTGTTGACGATCGGCGACGGAGCATCGGCCATGGGCTCGAAGGCCGTGAACCAGTCGGCGTAGGGCGAGCCACGCAGATCGCTCGTTACGCGGCTGAGCATCTGCTGGTCCCGGCGGCTGGTCCGGACCTTGTCGAGCAGGTCCGGGCGATCGATCCTCGGTGCGAGCCAGCGTGTCGCCCAGTAAGTGGCGATCGCAGTGGTCGTCGTCGCCCCGCCGGCCGCCGGCAGGACGTACTTCGGCCGCCGGGTGAGCCCGAGCATAACGTCGTCGACGTTGGTGGCGAGGGGTACGGCGTAGAGGAGGCGCGGCGAGTGGTGCCGGAGGTACTCCTCCGGGGCGAGGCCGAGGGCGTCCAGCCCCATGCGCAGCGAGCGAAGCTTGGGGCTCATCCCCTCGCCGAACAGGTTGTTCACCATGCGCCGCTTGCTGTTGGCCAGGCGTGCCGCCGCGCCGAGGGTCTCCGTGGTGTCGGAGGCGAACTGTACGGTGCCGAAGCTGTCGGTTGAGCCGACACGGCGGTAGCGGATGTCGCCGTCGCTGCCTGCTATCTCCCCGGGGATCCTCACCCGGTTGTACTGGGCGCTGCCGAAGGCGTACAGGCTCGACGTCGTGAGCGCCGCCAGCGCCGGCCGGCGGACCATCGCTCGCCCGGCCATGCCGGAGCCGATGAGGCTGACCTTGCCCTCGTAGCGTTTGCGGACGTCGCTCACGACCTGCGGGCTTGTCATGAGCATGGCCACGAGCTTGCCGCCGAGAACCTGCTGGTACGGCGCCACGGCGCCGCAGGTGATGATCTCCATGACGTTCTCGGCGATCGCCTGTTGCTTGATGCGGCGCAGAACGATCTCGGCTGCTCGCCGCCCGTCCTCGGTCCAGAGCAACTCCCGCAGCCCAAGCGGGTTCTCGTCGAGGCCAGCGCTTTCGAACGTGCTGAGTGCGCGCGCAGGGAATCGGCAAGGTTGGCGGCGCGCTTGCGCCGGTACAACTGGGTGCGGGCGACCTTGACCCAGTTGACCTTGTCAGGGTGGCCGTCGGCGACCGTGTTGTGCGTCTCCCGGATCAGCTCGTACTCCGCGGTGCGCTCGTCACCGGCGAGGTGGAGCGCCTGCTTGCGAGCCGAGTCCGCCTCGATCTCGATCTGCTCCAAGAAGCGAACCTTGGCGGCAGCGTCGAGCTTCGAGAGGGCGAAGTCGCGGGCGTAGATCCGCGCCACCTCGGCGCGACAGAAGGCGAGGAGGTGCCGGGCGATCTTTCGTCGCTCCGCCGGCGACGATTCGTCGAGGCGCTTGGCCAGCGACTTGACGGACCAGCCGAGCGCGTCGTCGCGCTGGTTGAGCCCGAGGATGGCGTTGCCAAGAGCGGCGATACCGATGATGGGCCGGTTGGGGGCGGCATCGTCGCGAACGAGGTAGTGCATGGTCCGGCCCGGCGTTGACTGGTACGGGATGGACCACTGCAGACGCGAGTAGCGCCAGATGTCCTGGAGCCGGATCCCGGTCGCGGGATCCTTGGATTCGGGGCTCACGAGTTCCAGCACCGGCCGGACCGCTGCCCCGACCGACCCCGCGGTGCGAGCCTCGTCGAGGCGGCGAGCGAGGTCGGGTCCATCGGCGAAGACGGCAGCGATCCCGTGCTGCTCCATCCGGTGGACGAATGCTGCGACCGACGGCGAGTGCAGCTGGTCCGCGAGCGCAAAGCGGAATGAGTTGCGCAGATCCGACTTCGCCTCGGCAGGATCGTCGCCGGCCGCCGTCAGCGACGGCGGGAGGATGTAGATGCCGTCGTCGTCCGTGCCCGGTGACCACCCCTGGAGGACGAGGTCACGGAGCACCCGGAGACTGCCGAGATAGACGATCGTCGGCTGGAGGTCGTCCGAGTGGACACCGAGGTACCGGAGGTGTGCGCGCCCTGCCTCGGCGGTGTCGATGCAGGCCCGGATCCGCTGGATGCGCTCCTCGACGGTGAGGCCGCGCAGATCCCGGACCAGGGCCTGGAGGTCCTGGTGATGGCCGAAGCTCAGCCGGGGACGAAACCGCCGTGGTTCGAGTCCTCGCTTCTCGGCATCGACAGCCTCGATGGGCGCGGCCGTGACGACGAGGGTCATGGGGCCGAGACCGTCTCCGGGCGGCGCCCTCCGTGGACGTACTCCAACAGGTCGGAGCGGAGGAAGCGCCACGCCCGCCCGACCTTCTCGCCGGGGATCGAGCCGTCACGGGCGAGGGCGAGGATGGTCTTCGATGAGACGCGCAGGAGACCGGCCGCCTCCTCGGTCGTCAGCACCCGCAGCTCTTCCGCCATCTTCCGTCATCTCCTCGCTGCGGGCGGTAACAGGAGCCTACGTGCCGCCGAATGGCGGGTCGTGGATGCTCCTGGCGGGCCCGCGCTCGGGTGCCTGGCCAGGGTGCACGCGGTGGCATTCCATGCCTACACATGGTCGTTCGTCGCGCCACCATGGCGATCGAGGCTAGTCACGGGGTGTGTCCGGCTCCCGGGCCGACGACCCGAGAGTGGCGGGGTCGCTCGGTACCGGGTACGTCCTGACCGACGCGAGCCATCGGGGGCCCCGACGGCCCCCGATGCTCAATAGCTACGCCGCCGGCTCTTCGGCCTATTGAGCAGGATGCGCTCGTAGTCCTTGATGTGCTGTTCCATGAGGTCCACCAACGACAGCGCACGCCTGATCTCGGACTCCACCAACCTCGCCGGCCGCATCGCCACACCGTCATTCCATCCCACCCGCGTGGTTTACAGGCCCGGTCTTCTGGTCAGGATGAGACCGACATCGACAGCTCCCGGCTCGGGCCGCCGCGCTCCGGGAACATAAGAAAGCTTCGACGCCCTGTCGACGGCAGCTCGGGCGAGACTGCGCTGGTTGATCGCTTCGATGGTCCGCGCCGGGCCTTTCGGGCCGAGGGGTAGCTGTTCATCGTCGATGTTCCAGCGATCGCGGTAGGCGACAACCGTCGTGACGGCTTCGATCCAACGTTCTCTGGCGCGCGGGTCGGTAGGCGGGATACCGAGCCGGCGGACCCAGATGTCATTCCGCTCGATCGCCTGCTCGGCCAGTGCCCGCGCCCGACCCTGCATCGCCTCGTCCCGTTGCTCGAGACTCCGGGACATGTCTCGGTCCGTGACGCCTATCGCTCGTGGGATCAGCCCTGCGATGAGATCCGTGCCCGCTCGCCACGCCAATCCGGAAGTCTGTCCCCAGCGGTCAACCCGGCCGCGGATGATCGCCGCTGGGTCTTCGGCGTCATCGAGCGATCGGGCTTCCACGAGAACGGGGAGGGTCCGCTCCACGTCGAGTCCGCGCGCCTCGGCATCTCGGAGGGCGGCGAGCAGTGGTCCGTAGGCGGGGCTTTGGCGAACCTGCTCGCGGCGGTCAGGATCTAGCCCTGAGCGACACAGCAGCTCGTCCCAGCGTTGCTGTTGAGCCGCGCGGGCAAGGGTTTCGTATTCGGCGGCGAGCACGCCGAAGTCCTCGGCCTGGCGTTGTGCCCTCTCGAGGGTCTCGTGCGCGGAAAGGTCCGCACCCTCATTGGCGAGCACCCCGGTGAGCAGCTCGCTCGCGCTCTGGGGCGCGATCGTGCCGTCGTGTCCTGTAGCGGGATCTGGGTCGAAGGTCGTGTCGACGTACAGCATGTTGGACTCGCGTCCGCGCGTCGCGGCGACATAGAGCACCTCGCGTGTCGTTGTCGGCGAGACCATGGAGTGCGTCGTGTCGACCGTCCGGCCCTGGCTCCGGTAGGCGGTCGTGGCGTAGCCGAGCTCGACGTGCCGGGCCACGTAGTCCGCCGGCAGAACGACCTCGGCGCCGCCGGAGCTGCGGCGCAGTTGCATGGTGCCATCGGGGTTGGCGGCGGTGACGACGAAGCGGTCGCCGTTTTTGACCCAGCTTCTGCCTGCGAGCAGTAGCCGGTTGTTCTGACGGGTCACGATCTCGTCACCGACGCCGGCTCGCTGGCCGTCTGCAATCGCAAGGCCACTGCCGATGACCGTCCCTTCGGTCACGCGAGCTGTTCGGGCGCGCCGGTTCAGCTCGGCGACGGTGGCGGTGTCGCACGCGATCATGAGGCTCGACTTGCCGGCTTCGACGTCGGCCTTCCACCCCGCGTAGATGGCGTCGAGAAGGGCCGCGCGTTCGCCGCCGGTCACACGGTCATGCGCCTCGTAGGCATCGATGGCCGAGGCGTTCCCAGCTCGCAGCTCTGCGCTGGCCGCCTTCTCCCAATCGGAGTTGAAACGACGGATGTCGGTGAGCTCGGGAACGAGATCACCACGGTCTTTGACGAGGAGCGAGAAGGCACCGCCGGCTTCGACTGACGACATCTGTGCGAAGTCTCCGAGCAGCAGAATCTTGGAACCGGCCGTCGTGGCGGCGCTCACGAGCTCGTCGAGGACAAAGGTCCCAGCCAGGGAGCTCTCGTCGATCATGACGAGCTGTCCCGCCTTGAGGCGTCGCTTCGAGATGGCCTGGTCGGTTTCTGCGAGCCGGGCACGGAGCCTGGCCGCGCTCGGAGAGCGTGGGTAGGCGTGCCGGGCGAGGTTGGTTGCGAGACGGTCCCGGCGTGCGGTCAGCTCCGGGATGCGCCTCCATTCGGTGAGCCACTTGGCGGTGTTCTCCGTCTCGATCCCGAGCTCGTCTCCGAGCACCTGCGCCGCCGCTGAGGAAGGGGCGAGACCGATGACCGACCCCGGACCGTGGACCTCTTCCCATACGGCGCGAAGGCCAGCCATGGCGGTCGACTTCCCGGTGCCGGCCGGGCCGACGAGGACGTCGAGGACACGACCGGAGGTGGCGATCTTCTCGACCGCAAGTGCCTGGTCGGTGCTCAGCTTGTAGTCCCGCCCGGGCAGGTTCGCCTCGGTCACCGCGGCCACCGTCGCGACGCTCACCCGCGGTCCTCCGAGCTTCCTTGAGGCTTCGAGAAGGCGCGCCTCTGCGCCGAGGAGCGCATCGGTGGTGTAGACGATCCGGCTCTCAGGATGAAGACGAGAAGACCCGTCGGGACGTACGTAGCGCTCAGGTGTGTGGTGCAACGACGGCGGTGTGAGCATCACAGAGCGGGCGATCGCGAGCTCGGCGATGTGATCGGCGACGGCCACCCGGTCATCAGGTGACGCGAAGCGAACCCCGTGCAGCATGCGGTGGGCCTCGGCGAGAAGGTTCTGGCGTCCGTAGGTGGAATGGTGCTCGGCGACCGTTGTGACGACCGCGCCGGCGGCATCGGCAAGGATCGCCTCGCCGAGATCGTCGCGGCGTAACAGCGGCAGGTCGTTCCGGTCCTTCGAGGCTCGAGACCCAGGCTGTCTGCTCGACCTCTTCAATATGACTCGCGGCCCGTTCCCGCCACTCGTCGGTGAGCTCGGCGAGGCTGTGCTTGGTCTTGTCCGGCCGGGTGGCGATCGTCGCGACCGCATGCAACTTCATATCCTCGACGGCGGTGGCGCTTCGCCCGTGGGCGGCTTTGAACTCGGCCCGGAGGAGCTCAGAGTGCTCCGCGATCTGCTCGGAGCGGCGCGAGAACTCGGCCATAAGCGACTCTGTGACGCCGGTGATCTCATAACGGGGCTTGACCGAATGCCGTCGTCCGCACGCCTCCCAGCCGAAGCCGAGCGCCGAGGTCAAGAGGTCCGAAAGGACTCCGTGGTGGAGCTCTGAGAGCGTCGTCGTGGCCTTGAAGATGGCCTTGGAGTCAAGGGTCCTCCACCTCCCGTCCGAGACCGAGCGGGCCCGGTTCCAAACGACGACATGTTCGTGCAGCTGGGGGTCGTCCGCTCTACTCGTCCAGTGCGTGAAAGAGGTCGCGATCACCCCGGTCACGTCCTCTTCGACGATGCCGGCGGCCCCCGATCGAGAGTGAAAGACCTGCGATTCGGCGTGGGCGAGGACATAGTCGATCGCCTGGCGGTGGCAGTCCGAGATAGTGGCCTTGGTGTCCTCGTCGGCGAGCGCCCAGGCCGTCGATACGGACTTGCTCGGGCTGAAGGTGAGGTCAAAGCCGGCGACCGGCGCACTATTTCCCGGCACGGAGAGGCGGCCTCAGAGTGGCTCTCCAGAGACGGGGTCGCAGAGCGCGACGAGCATGTTGAAGAGGTGCTCCTCGCTCACCTGCGAGCCCTTGTCGATCCCCCTCCCGCCGTCCAGGTCCGCCAGCCCAGCGCCCAGGAAGACCCCCGGCGGGGTGCCTGTGGATGCGTAGTAGTGGGCGAGACCCTTGGACGGCTCCGGGTTCCCGTCGCCGGCCGCGACCGAGTCGATGAGGTAGCGATAGCCACCGCCGAGGCTCACCCGCCGGATCGAGATCAAGCGAACGCAAAGCTCGTGTTCCACGCTCTGCTGAGCAGGGACGCGAGCGACAGTCGGATCCACCTGGTGGTCAAGCACTCGCGCCAACGCGTCAGGCCCGCAGGTGAGAACGAGAGTGTGTCAAGTGAAGACGGCCGCAATGACCAGTCATGACGACTGTCACCTCGCCCAATGTTGTCCTGGTATTCAAGTGTCACGGTGCGATACGGTCGTCCTTGGCGCTGCCGCTGCGCTTCTTGAGAAATGGTTCGGCCGACAATGCTTGACATGGATAGAGTCGCTCCTTTACCGTTTTGGTAGATCGAGACGGAGGTTGGGCGATGAGCCAGCAGTCCCGACGCGAGTCCCTCGAAGACAAAGGCCTGCTGCACCCGAGGCCCGAGGCGGTGACGGCGGAACTGTTCGGCTCGCCCGGGCCGTTCTTCTTCGCCCTCGACAAGGTCCAGGTCAAGTACGAGATGCTGCGGGCCCACTACGTCTCTGGCGAGACTGCAGCTGCGGCGGCGCGGATGCACGGGTACTCGCGAGGCGCCTTCTATCTGGTCGCCGACTCCTTCTCCCGTTTGGGCATGCAAGGGCTGCTCGACGAACGGCGTGGCCGCAAAGGCCCGCTCAAGCTGTCGCCCGAAATCGTCGAGTTCCTTCGCTCGGCCGAAGCTGCCACGAGCGCTCCGGAATTGGTGAGCCAGGCCGAGGAGCGCTTCGGCGTCACCTTTCACCGTCGTACCGTCGAACGGGTGCGCCGGCGGTGAGGAGCTTCTGGCCGATCGGAGAAGGCGCCCAGGCCGACTACGAGCAGCTGCGTGCCGGGGTGCTGGCCGGCACGCCGCTCGTCAGTGCCGCCGCCGGCCGCTTCGAGCGCACAGGGCTGGCGGGCCTGATCCTTCAGCCGAGCGCCCCGGCGGCCTTCAGCGCCGTCCTTCTCGGCGCGGCCAGGCCACCGTGGAGCCCGTATGGCGATCCCCGGCAGGAGGCGCTCACCGACGGCTACTTGCTCGTGCTCTCCATGGTGGCGGCCGCGTCCGGTGCGGGCACGAGCGCCGTCGCCGCCTCGGGATCGACGTCGTGAAGCCAGCCACCGGAGCGAGCACACCACGCGGGTGTATGGACGTCCGCGCACCTGAGCGACGAGAGAGCGTGGCAGCGCTATGGCGGGACGGAGAACGCCGTGAACCACCCGACAACAAGGAGGCCAATCCCGTGAGAGCAGCCATCTATGCACGAGTGTCATCCGAGACGCAGGCCAGTCGGGGAACGATCGGCTCACAGCTGGCGCTGCTCGAGGCGAAGGTGGCCGAGGTGGGCGACGAGCTGGTCGCCCGATTCGTCGACGACGGCCACTCCGGCGCACGCCTCGACCGACCCGGCCTCGACGCGCTGCGCGACGGGGCGCAGGCCGGCGTCTTCGAGCGGGTCTGGGTGCTCACCGCCGACCGGCTGGCGCGGAACTTCGCCTACCAGATGCTCGTTCTGGACGAGCTCGCCCGTCTCGGCGTCGAGGTGTCCTTCACCGACGCGCCGCCCATCGCCGACGACCCCCAGGCGCGCCTTCTGGTCCAGGTGCAGGGAGTGATAGCCGAGTACGAGCGGGCCAAGATGTGCGAGCGCCAGCGGCGCGGCAAGCTCTACAAGGTGCGCGCCGGAGAGGCGATCTTCACCATCGTCCCCTACGGCTACCGCCGCGTGCCCCGCAGAGAGGAAGGCCCTGCCCGCTACGAGATCTTCGAGCCCGAGGCCGTCGTCGTGCGGCGCTTGTTCGACGACTACGTGGCCGGCGGCTTGTCTATGCGCCAGCTGATCAGGGGGCTCCGTGCCGACGGCATCCCGAGCCCGACCGGACGACCGATCTGGTCGATCTCGACGATCGGAGGGCTGCTGCGCAACTCCACCTACATGGGAAAGGCCTACTGGTACCGGCGAGAGAGCGTGCCCTCGGCCAAGCCGACCGGCCGTCCGACCCGTCAGGTGGCACGCCCGCGCGAGCAATGGATCGAGGTGGCCGTGCCCGCCATCATCTCGGCGGACACCTTCGAGGCGGCGGGGCGCATCGTCTCCCGCAACATAGCTTTCAGCGCCCGGCGTGCCCCGAGCGACCGCTGGTTGTTGAGAGGCCTGGTGGTGTGCGGGCATTGCGGGATCAAGTGCGGATGCACCCGCAAAGTCAGCACCGCAGGCGGCCACAACCACTATTACGCCTGCGCCTACCAGAACGAGCTCACGGCGAAAGGGCCGGAGCGGCGCTGCCGCATGCGCAACATCCGTGCCGACGAACTCGACGTCTTCGTGTTCGACCAGATCCGCGAAGCGATGCTGCGGCCCGAGCTGCTCACCGCCGGCGAGGCCGGCATCGTGAGCCGCGAACCCCTCCCTGACGACGAGATCCTCGCCGCCGAGCTGGCGCGAATGCAACGCCGGCTGGACGACTTGGAGCGTGAACGCCAGCGGCTGCTCGACATCTACCAGACGGGGCTGATCGAGCTCGGCGAGGTGTCCCGCCGCAACGAGCAGCTCGCCGCCCGGCGGCAGAGCCTCGAGACGCAACGAGAACGGCTCGTGGCCGAACGAGGCGAGCTGACCACGAACAACCGGCTCCGCAAGCAAGTGGCCGGGTTCGCCAATTCGGTCGCTAACGGGATCAACCAGCTCGACTTCGCAGGACGTCAACGGCTGATGCGCATCGTCGTCGAGAATGTCCGAGTGACCGACTGGCAGGTCGAGATCGCGCTGCGGATCCCCCTTGACGCGCAGCCGCCGGCGACCGGCACGACGAAGACCCGTCCCCGTTCCGGCCGCGCCTCCAGGTCGTCGGGGCGCCGAGGCGCGGACGTCACTTCGGAGGGTCAACGACGGGTGTTCAGTGAAGACCGTTTGCGTTCGATTGATCGAGATCACGCGCCCGTCCTCCCTCACGGAGGCGTTCGCGATGAGCGCCTCTACTAGAGAGGCACCGGCGACTCCAGGCGAATGGAGCCGTGCGGTTCAGCACCGCTGCGACCTGGGCTGATGGCCTGCTTTCTCCTCAAGTGCCGAGGGTGTGTGGTCTGGGGACTTGTTGAATCTCACTGGATTTGATGGAGGCTCTGATCTCACACAAGGGAGACTGAGCTGTGCCTGCACATCGGAAGTACGACAAGGAGACCCGTGACCGCGCGGTGAGAATGTTCCAAGATCGGTTGCGTGACGCTCCGGACGAGTCGGCGCGACAGATCCGGCGGCGGATCGGCGAGCTGCTCGGTGTGCATCCCGACACGATGCGCGACTGGATCGTCCAGGCCGAGATCAACGCCGGGCAGCGCCGGGGCGTGACGACCGACGCGGCGGCCGAGCTGCAGGCCCTCCGGCGAGAGAACGCGGAGCTGCGGCGGGCGAACGAGATCCTGCGGACGGCGTCGGCATTTTTCGCGGCGGCGGAGCTCGACCGTCAACTGCGCTGATCGTCGCCTACATCGACGTCTACAAGGACCGTTTCGGGGTCGAGCCGATTTGCCGGGTGCTCTCTAAGCACGACGTGCCGATCGCCCCGAGCACCTACTACGCCCGTCGGTCGCGGCCGGTGTCTGACTGCGACTGGAACGACGCGCAGATGGCCAACACCCTC
Source organism: uncultured Acidimicrobiaceae bacterium (assembly GCA_963703655.1). Classification (GTDB taxonomy): domain Bacteria; phylum Actinomycetota; class Acidimicrobiia; order Acidimicrobiales; family Bog-793; genus CAVPFA01. The sequence continues at coordinate 400,991 of CAVPFA010000005.1, forward strand.
CTCGACCTCTATCGGGCCGACCACAGCCTCTATGGGGTGATGAAGCTCTGGCACGCCATGCGCCGCGCCGGCCACGACGTCGGCCGCGACCAGGTCGTCCGGCTGATGGGGATCCTCGGCATCCGCGGTGTGCGGCGGGGAGCCAACCACCACACGGTCACCACGCGCTCTGACCGGAAAGTTCCGCGCCACCCGGATCTGATCAAGAGGGCCTGGGGCACCCCGACCCGGCCCGATCAGTGGTGGGTTGCGGACTTCACATACGTGTGGACCCTTGCCGGGTTCTGCTACGTCAGCTTCGTCACCGACGTCTACTCGCGCCGGATCCTCGGCTGGCGGGTCTCGGCCTCGAAGGCCACCCCGCTCGTAATGTCGGCCCTCGAGCAGGCGCTGTTCACCCGTAGGCGTGGCGATGCCCGCTTCACCTCGACAGGCCTCGTGTTCCACTCTGACGCCGGCTCGCAATACACGGCGATTGTCTTCACCCAGGCGCTCGCCGATGCCGGCATGGCCCCTTCTGTCGGCACCGTCGGGGACGCTCTCGACAACGCGCTGATGGAGTCGACGATCGGTCTCTACAAGACCGAGCTCATCGGCCTGCACCCCCGCACCTTCACCGGCGCCGCCGAGGTCGAACGGGAGACCGCCGAGTGGGTGCACTGGTACAACGCAGCCCGCCTGCATTCTTCGATCGGGTACCTGCCGCCGATGGAATACGAAGACAACTACCGTGTCAAGACGACCACCCCGACCGGGACCGTGGCCTAAACCCGAGCCTCTACGAAACCCAGGGCGATTCATGTTGGTGGGTGGGGTTGGTGGGTGGGGTTGGTGGGTGGGGTTGAATCTCACTGGATTTGATGGAGGCTCTGATCTCACACAAGGGAGACTGAGCTGTGCCTGCACATCGGAAGTACGACAAGGAGACCCGTGACCGCGCGGTGAGAATGTTCCAAGATCGGTTGCGTGACGCTCCGGACGAGTCGGCGCGACAGATCCGGCGGCGGATCGGCGAGCTGCTCGGTGTGCATCCCGACACGATGCGCGACTGGATCGTCCAGGCCGAGATCAACGCCGGGCAGCGCCGGGGCGTGACGACCGACGCGGCGGCCGAGCTGCAGGCCCTCCGGCGAGAGAACGCGGAGCTGCGGCGGGCGAACGAGATCCTGCGGACGGCGTCGGCATTTTTCGCGGCGGCGGAGCTCGACCGTCAACTGCGCTGATCGTCGCCTACATCGACGTCTACAAGGACCGTTTCGGGGTCGAGCCGATTTGCCGGGTGCTCTCTAAGCACGACGTGCCGATCGCCCCGAGCACCTACTACGCCCGTCGGTCGCGGCCGGTGTCTGACTGCGACTGGAACGACGCGCAGATGGCCAACACCCTCCTCGACCTCTATCGGGCCGACCACAGCCTCTATGGGGTGATGAAGCTCTGGCACGCCATGCGCCGCGCCGGCCACGACGTCGGCCGCGACCAGGTCGTCCGGCTGATGGGGATCCTCGGCATCCGCGGTGTGCGGCGGGGAGCCAACCACCACACGGTCACCACGCGCTCTGACCGGAAAGTTCCGCGCCACCCGGATCTGATCAAGAGGGCCTGGGGCACCCCGACCCGGCCCGATCAGTGGTGGGTTGCGGACTTCACATACGTGTGGACCCTTGCCGGGTTCTGCTACGTCAGCTTCGTCACCGACGTCTACTCGCGCCGGATCCTCGGCTGGCGGGTCTCGGCCTCGAAGGCCACCCCGCTCGTAATGTCGGCCCTCGAGCAGGCGCTGTTCACCCGTAGGCGTGGCGATGCCCGCTTCACCTCGACAGGCCTCGTGTTCCACTCTGACGCCGGCTCGCAATACACGGCGATTGTCTTCACCCAGGCGCTCGCCGATGCCGGCATGGCCCCTTCTGTCGGCACCGTCGGGGACGCTCTCGACAACGCGCTGATGGAGTCGACGATCGGTCTCTACAAGACCGAGCTCATCGGCCTGCACCCCCGCACCTTCACCGGCGCCGCCGAGGTCGAACGGGAGACCGCCGAGTGGGTGCACTGGTACAACGCAGCCCGCCTGCATTCTTCGATCGGGTACCTGCCGCCGATGGAATACGAAGACAACTACCGTGTCAAGACGACCACCCCGACCGGGACCGTGGCCTAAACCCGAGCCTCTACGAAACCCAGGGCGATTCAGGGTTGGTGGGTGGGGTTGGTGGGTGGGGTTTGGGATGAAGGGCTGTTGCATGCGGCGGGTGGTATTGCTGTGGAGTGCTTCAAAACGAGCTGTTGGCTGCGGCAGACGAGTTGATCGCTGCGGGTGACCGCTGGAAACGTTCGTATCAGGAGTGGCGACGGGCGGTCGGGCATCGCGACAGGGAGCTCCAGCGAGCCGAACGCCGGGTCGTCTCCGCGACTGGAGGCCTGTGCTTGCGCGACTGGGAGGCAGCGCGGCACCGGCGTCGAATCATGACATCGCGGCAGGCGATTGGGGTTGTCCGTGCCGGTCGCAGTCGGGCGGAAGCCCAGGCTGCCGTCGAAGAGGTCCAGCAGCTGCAAGCGGTCGAGGAAGCGGCGGTCCTTGCCGCCAGGTTGGAGCTGTCTGAAGCAACGAAACACGTGCTTCGCTACGGGCTCCTCGGTCGGCAGCTCACCGGCATGACGTCAGCCGAGCTTCACGGTTTGGCTCGTCGCCCGCGTGAGAGTCCTGCTGCACCAGTTGGTGAGCTCGGGCGGGAGGCCGCACAGGCGCTACCGGGGCCACTTGGACTTAGCGTGGATGCGCCGGTGCTTCCTATGTAGGAGCGGTCGTCGGGACAGCTCCAGAGAAGGAGCTGCATCCATGGCCGTTCGTGACGCCGTACGCGACGCACAGCGCAGGCTCGCCGCGCTCGACGGCGCGTACACGCGTGTCGTCACCAACCTTGAGCGATCCTGCGCGCGGCGAGCCGAGGTGCTCGCCGAGCATGACAACTTGGTGGCCGTCGCCCAGGGAGAAGTCGACCGAACCGTTGTTGCGATGGCGGTCGAGGTCGGCGCAGACCTGACGGCCACGCTCCTCAGGCTTGATGCCGCGTATGTCCGCCATCTGGCAAAAGCGAGAAAAGGGCAACCTGCTTAATCGGGCCTGATGACGGCGGAACTGGTCTGCTGTCACCGCGGTTTCCTAAGCTCCGCGTGAGACTCCTTGGGGCGGCGGCCCGGACGGCCATCTCACCGTGACCACGACTGAGTCCTCCTCGGCCTGCCAGGAATGACCGATGCCCGGGCCCCACATCGCGTAGTCGCCTTCCTGCTCGAGGACGAAGGTGTCCACCGAAAGGTCGACGCGGAATCTGCCTTTCACGAGCAACACCACCGTGGTGCGACTCTCGTCACCCTGCCAGCTGGCTCGCTCCTCCCCGCTCGTGTGAACGCCCCACTTGATCTCGACTCCTTCCGATTTGCGAGCATCCTCGTCGCGTAGGAAGTGGCCGATGATCCAACCGCGGTGATCCTCGCCATCACGGACTGCGTTACCCACGTACCAAGCGCCTTCGCTCATGAGATCCTCTCAATGACCGGCACCCTCACCTGAGAGGGGTCAAGTTCGCCAAGCCTACGGAGACCTTCGATGAATGCGAAGAGACCTTCGTTGCTCCACCGCGTGTCGCCGATGAGATGCATGATGCCGATACCGTCCAGCGTCGAATAGCGGTGCAATCTGCTGGCCTCCCAATTGGCCTCGAGAAGGTGCCCGTAACTCGTCCACCAGGCTGGGTCCTGGATCACGACGAGACACGAGAACTCGTAGTTCCCGGTGACCATGTTGATCCCGAAGCCAGTGCACTCCATCTGCCAGGAGTCGGGATGATCGCGTAGCCACTTCATCGGCGCGGACGCGTTGAATGGGTGCAACGGAGCGGCTCGGCGCATGGATTCGGCCGAGCGCTGCTCAAGGTCCGCGCGTCCGAAGAGCTCCTCCTCCAGCTCGCGTTCCACGGTCATCGAGATACGAGTCTCGCCGTAAGCATCCACGATCGGCTGGTGGAAAGCCTTCGGGATGACGGCGAGCGCGCCGGTCACGTTGAGAACCTGGCTCGAGCGCTCCTGGACGAGCAGCTGGTACTGGTCGCCGTCGGCGATAGCGACGAGACAGACAGGACCGCCAACACATACCCGCCCCGCAAATGCCAATCCGGACTCCACGGTCGGGAGCCAAGCGTCACGTAGCGGCGCCGCTCCGGCGTCTGTGTGCCGCACCTTCGTTCCTGCCAGGTCGCGGAGCTCTGCTTCAAGCAGATCGGTCGTCAACGCGTAGACGGCGAATTTCAGCACATTCGAACTGTGCTGACACGTGGGACGCACCGATCTCGAGAGCCGAGAGGCGGTAGAGGAGATTGTTCACCATCACCGTGTCGGTCACCTCCACCATCGCCAACCGGTCGAGTGCAGATCGGGCCTCGCGGTCGCTGAGGTGCACCGCCGGACCCTCATCTCGCCCCGCTGGAGGACAGGACTCGGCATCACCTCCTAACGGAACTGCCAACCCCACCCAGTCCTGGCTGGTCAGGATGCTGAGCTGCACGATGCGATCGCCGACAAGGGCCCGATAGAACGCAGCCGAGCGGCCGTAGTAGTCAGCTACCGCAGCGGCGACCTGGGCCCTTCCGACCTGGGACCGGGCATCTTCGCGAGCCGCGCGCCTGACGAACGGAACCGTGGCGAATTTGTCGGCTCCTTCCGCCACCGCCCGGTAGGCAGCTTCGTAGCTGAGAGCGGAGTGTTCGGCTACCCATGAGATGAACTCTTTCGTACGAAGCTCCCGATCCCCGACCGGGGGTGTGACATTCACTTGGTCGGTCGGCCGTTGGTCGTCGGCCAAGAGCGCATCGATGGGCCAGCCGAACTCCGCTTCCGCCACCCGAATGTTGGCTGGGCGAACTCCGTCGAGCGACGCGAGAGCTCCCGCCAGCCACCTGCGGAGCTGACGGTCCGACAACGCGTAACTGCGCTCGTTCATCTGTTCGGCGCGCCGCTGGAGCACATCCAAGGTCTCTTGGACAGTGAGTCGGCGTTCCTTCACCAGGGCTCGGAGGAGCGTCCCTTCCGACCGAGGGGGGGTCCGTGTCACGGGCCAGAGCGTACGACCGAGGGCCGGGCGGCGAGAAATGGCCACGAAAGGGCCGCCTTGCGACATTCCGACGTCAGTAGGTGTCGGCGGAGTGTCTTCACATGGCCCAGACGACCCTCGACGGCACGGCAGCGGGGGTGCGCTGCGCCGCCATCCCGATTCGCATCGGCGACCCCGCCATCCATCACCTCACGCCAATCCTCACCGCACTACTGGACGATCCTCGGTCTCCATCGCTGCCCGCCTGGACTTACCGGACCTGGTGCCTGGCACTGCAGTACCGGGAGTTGAATCCGCAAGCGCAGGCGCCCATGAAAGAGCTGGGCCGTCGGCGCGACGAGGCCCTGTCGCACCCGACGGTGAGGCTGCTGGTTGAGTGGGCAGGATCGCGGCAGGCGGGATAATCCCGTCGCCGGTGCTGCGGCGGCCTTGACGACACTGCGGTCGGTCCAACTTCGCTACCGTTTCGGATCGTTGGACGTATCGGAGCTGAGCCGCCGGGTTGCGGCCACGGCTGATGCGGCGCGGCCGGTTCGATTCTCACCCTCGCCCTCGCAGCGCTCTCGAGTCATAGGCGCCCGCCAGGACCGGCAGGCCGCAGTCGAAGAGGAGCCAAGTGATGCTGAGAACCCGCAGCTAGCCTCAACGGTCGCCGATCTGCTGTGCTTGGCGGGGGCCGACGCTTACAGCTGGTTGACGCTTGTCGAAGCCGCAGTCGTCCAAGCCGGCGACTGGTGGGCGCGTCACGTGTTACCGGTGCCGACATCACTCGACGGCCCTCGCCTGCCCGGGGTTCTCCCGGCGCAACAGCTTGAATCGTCTGAGCGCCTCTCGGCTCAGCTCTGCGACCCGTCAATCCTCGGCTTGGTGGCGGGACCGCATCCTGGTCGCGCCCGGAGCTGCCAGGTGGCATGGCGGAGGGGGCTCACTTTCTGGGTCGCCGTTCGCTTGGCGTCACCCGACTCGACTCGTCAACCCCCGCCTGAGGCCCTCGACTGGTGGCGCACCCAGCTCGCTGCTCTGGCGCTCCGACCAGCGAGCATGCCCCCGAGGTCGGGTCATGGCTACCTGAAGACGGCCGGGACCAGGTAGCCGATGCCACTCACAGGCACAGGACTCAGGACCGACCCTGTCCTCATCGGCTCGCTTGTTTCTTCACGCCGCACCTACCGCTGACCGCCTCGACGTCTGTGGATAACTACCGTCCGGCCGCCCTGTGCCTCACAAACGATGCGAGGGGAACGGTAGATGGAGCGGTAACTACCGGCGGCAGCGTCTGCGCGACCACAGCGTCCATCCACAACGGAGGTTTGCAAAAAGTGCTCCTGCAACGCGGTCGACAGCGCCACCGCGAGGGTGCCGTCCAGCATCGTCGTGGGCCACCGCGGACATCACACGGAGCGTGACCTCTTGAGTGAAGCGTCCCATTTGTCGTCGGCAATGGGACGCTACGATCAAACTAGGAGCCGTCAGGCGGCCGGGTGGGCCGCCATGAGCGTGCTCGTGCCTGGGGCTCGAAGCGAACTGCGAACACGCGCGCTGTCCGCGTCTCCTGCTCAGCTCGACGAGTTCTACCGGGCACTGGCGCTGAACCACCGGCGCGAACCCGAGAGCCTCCGCCGGTGGACCAGATCGGAGCCCAGCGCTCTCGAGGAGTCTTACGGAGCGCCCGCGTGAACCGGCCCTCGACCGGTCTGTCGATCGCTGCCGGGGCGGCACTCGTAGCGAGCGCTGTCCTCATCCTCGGGCTCACCGTGATCGGCGGCGCCGGCCAGGACTCGACATCGGCGTCAGTGGTGACCGTCGCCCAGTTGGCTGCAGAGACGTGCACGGTCGCCGGGCCAGTAAAAGGTCTCACTCGCGCCCAGGCGGCCAACGCGGACGCGATCGTCTCCGCCGCGATGCCGGCCTCGGACGAGAGCACCCGGGCCGCCCGCATCGCCCTCATGACGGCGATGACCGAGAGCGGGCTGCTGAACCTCGATCACGGGGACGAGGACTCGCTCGGGCTGTTCCAGCAGCGCCCCTCACAGGGTTGGGGGACCCCGGCCCAGATCATGGACCCGACCTACGCCACTGATGCGTTCGTCGGCCGGCTCCTCTCGGTCCCGCACTGGCAGCAGATCGCGCCCTGGCTGGCTGCTCAGGATGTGCAGCAGTCCGCCGACCCCGACGGGTCCAACTACGAGCCGAACTGGGTACCTGCCGCCAGGATCCTGACGGGCGTCCTCGCCAATGGCGATGCCCCAGGAGCCTGCGGGCAAGGCGGCGGCGGGCTCGCCGGCAAAAGGAAGGGGCACGGACTGCCGCCGGGCTACACCGTCCCCGCGGGGACGCCCCCAAAGCACGCCAAGGTCGTCAACTTCGCCCTCGCGCAGCTTGGGAAGCCCTACGTGTGGGGAGCTGCCGGGCCGGCGGCCTATGACTGCTCGGGGCTGACGATGGCCGCGTGGGCAACCGTCGGAGTCGCCTTGGCGCATGCCTCCAGCGTCCAACAGACCGAAGGCGTCGCAGTTACTGCGGCGCAGCTCATGCCGGGAGACCTGGTGCTCGTTCCGGGCTCGGACTCACCGGGGCCGGGCCTCGCCGGCCACGTCGGCATCTACCTCGGTGACGGCCTTGTCCTGTCGGCCATCGACACCCAGTACGGGGTTGCCGTTCAGAGCTGGGACACGTTCGTCTCTGGCGGCCTGATCGCACTTCGCGACCCGGCCCCAGACGAGTAACAGCAACCAACAAACGAAAGGACGTCACATGACTGTCTATGCAGCGTCAGCCCGAACACCTCGGGGCTTCCCGGCATCACCGAGCTGGAGAACATCGTCGGGGCATTGCTCACCATCGGTCTCATCGCCAGCCTCGCGGGGCTCGTGATCTCGGCGATCGTCTGGGCGATCGGCAATCACTCGGTCAACCCGGTGCTGGCCGGGCGAGGAAAGACGGGAGTGCTCGTGGCCTTCGTCGCCGCCGCGCTCACCGGCGGCGCCGTCACGCTCATCAACTTCTTCGTTCGGCGCAGGCTCGCACCTATGAGGCGACGCAGGGTCCTCGGAGTGGTCGCGTCGACACTCGGCCTTGCGATCATCGCAGGAGGCCTCCTCGCGGTGGTTGCGGGCGGTCATCGCTCGGAGAGCGGTCGTGCCAAGAGCGAGACGGCTCCCTCGACCACGTCTTCGATTCCGACAGGTGCCTGGCGCCCCGTCCCGCCGGCGACCACCACGCCGCAGCAGTCGCCGATACAGCAGCAGTACGACAAGGGCTTCGAGGAGGGATTCTCGTCGCCGGGCAACGAGGCGATGCTGCACCGGGCCGAGGCTCTGGCACTCCCCGCTCCCGCGATCGCCGGCGGCTGGCCGGATCTCGCCGTCAGCGAGACGCCCGATGGCTGGGCCACAGAGTTCGTCTCCGGCCTTCTCAAGGTCAACTTCGCCCGCCAGAGCCGCAATGCGCTCGGGGCGTGGCTCGTCGCCGAGGAGGCGCCCGACCTCATGCCCGGCATCCCAGCCGCGTTCTCCGAGCGAGCGTTGTACGTCTCGCTTCTCGAACCGGGAATTATGGGCCTCCCGTCGCCGCTTCCCTCGCCGAGGCAGTGGCTCGCCGACGCGGGCGCGGGCGTTCGATGGTCGACGAGCGATCTCGAAGTGCAACTCGAGCCGCAGTGGCAACAGATAATCGACGCCGGCTGGCAGCCGCCAGACGTCCGCGCCGCGGTCGAGGACGTCTCGGGGGTGCTGACGGTCACCCGGGGGAGGACGTCGACGACGAGGAGATTCTCCATGGTGATCCAGGTCGGCTCAGCCCATTGGCGTGATGGGTACGGGACCGTGCTCGTCTCGGACTGGAAGGTGTCGTAGCGATGTCCTGTGAGTGGTACAACCCGATCACCTACGGCCAGTGCGCCGGCGACGCCGCGAAAGCCGCCGCGGGCGACGCCTTCAGCGCCATCGCCCAGTCGTTCGGCAGGGCGGCGGACCACGCCGTGAGCTGGCTGTGGGGTCAGATGAGCGCGGCGACGGCGGTGCATCTCGGCGGAGCGGGCTTCGACTTGGAGCTCGGCATCACCGCCGCCATCGCCGGTGTGGTCGCGGCCTGTTCGCCATCCAGATCATCCAGAGCGTCCTTCGCCGCGAGCCCGGTGGTCTCGCCCGCGCCCTGAAGGGCCTCGTCGTCGCCTTCATCGGCGGTGGCGTCGCGATCGCCGTGGTCAATCTGCTCCTCGGTGCGACCGACGCCCTGTGCGCCGGCGTCGTGAAGACCGCCACCGGCACGGACATCACCGGTCTCGGCAAGCTCATCTTGGGCACCGGCGCGCTGACGACGGCAGTGGGGGGCTCCGCGGCGCTCCTCTTGTTGTCACTCGCCTGCATAGCTGCAACGGTGATCGTCTACGTCGCTCTCGTGGTCCGCAAGGTGCTCATCGTCGTCACCGCCATATTCGCCCCGATCGCCTTCGCCGGCGTCGCTGGCGGACATCACCGTCTCGTGGACACGTCGATGGATCGAGACGACCGTCGCGCTCATCGTCTCCAAGTTGATCCTGATACTGATCTTCGTCGCCGGCTACGGCATCTTGATCGAGGGGGTCGGCCGATCGGGCTCCGGCGCCACCCAGAAGGTGACCCAGGTCATCTCGGGTGTCCTCGTGCTCTTCCTCGCCGGGTTCGCCCCTTGGACGGCACTGAGGATCGTCCACTTCACCGGCGAGCATGCCCACCAGCTCCACTCGCTCGGATCGAGCACCCTCGTCGGCGTCGCAGCCGGCGGGCGAATGGCGCAGAAGGCGGCACCGTACCTGCACCGCTTCGCGCGTACCGGCCGCTGCCAGCGGTGCTGGAGCCATGGCGGGGTCCGCGCTCGTCGGCGCATCGGCCGGCTCGAGCGGACCTGTCGGCCCACCGGGCGGAATACCCGGCGGTAACGGAGCGCCCAGAGGGTCGGGAGGTCATACCGGGCCCAGAAGGAAGCACCGGACCTGCGGGGGGGAGTCGGCGCAGGGTGGTGCCGGGACACCGCCATCGTCGTGGCCTCGCCGACCGGTCGCCAACGGGGCCCAACCAGCCCGGCCGACGGCGCCCTACCCGGAGCGTCGCCCGGATCCTCATCAGCGGGGAGCACACCGTGAGCGCCAGCCCGGGTGCCACGCCTCCCCCCTTCAGCGTGCGGTTCGCCCGTCGTTCGACTCGCGGGCTTCTGCTCGGATTCTCCACCCCCCGTGTGGCCGCCTTCGGGTGTGCGACGGTCGTCGCCGTCGCAGCTCTCTTCATCGGAGGCCTCGATCGCATTTGTCGCCTCGGGTCTGGTTTGGCTTCCACTCGCGGCGCCGCGTCGGTCCCGCGGCGGGACGGCCGGCTATCGAGTGGGCGGGAACCGCGGCCCACTTCGGAGCTCGAAGAGCCGGCGGCCAGACGGAGTTCCGGGTTCGGGTCGAGAAACCTCGGCCCGTCGGCACCCTCGCGTTGCCAGGCGACGCGGCTTCGATGCGCCTCCATGTCGACCAAGGTTCGGGGGCGGCGATGATCCACGACCCGCACCGCCAGACGCTTTGCGCTGTCTTGTCCGTCAGTCATCCGGCATTCGCGCTGCTCGACGACTCCGATCGCTCGCTCAGGGTGAGCCGTTGGGGCCGGGTCATCGCCCAGTTCGCGCAGTCGGGCACGTGCGCCGCGTTGCAGGTGTTGGAGGCGACGATCCCCGATCCGGCGCGGAGCCAGAGCGACTGGTGGGAGACGCACGGCCAGCAACGACGGGCGGGTGGGCGGCCACTCAGTACCAGGCGCTGTTGGACCAGGTGCGCCTGGACTCGTCCACCCATCGCACCACCGTCAGCCTCTCGCTCGACCTTCGCGCCGCCGCCCGGGCGATCAAGGCTGGCCGGGCGCGGCGATCCGGGGGGCGGCCGAGGTGCTGCGCGCCGACATGGCCGCTCTCACTGATGCGCTCACTCAGGCCGGTTTGCGCCCGGTCGGGTGGCTCGGCGAGGCGGACCTCGCCGCGATCGTCCGTCAGGCTTTCGAGCCATCCGTGGAGATCGACCCGACCTCGGACCCGGCAGCGAACTTGAGCCATGCCGGGCCAGTCGCAGTTTCGGAGTCCTGGCAACGGCTGCGGCACGACTCTGCCTGGTCCAGCGTCCTTTGGGTATCGGAATGGCCCCGTATCGCAGTGCCGCCCGACTTCCTGCACCCGCTCGTGTTCGCGCCCGGTGTGCGCCGAACGCTCTCGATCACATCGCGCCCGCAGCCGACCGACGCGGCATTGCGCCAGATCCGCCGTGAGAAGACCGAGGCGGTGGCCGATTCTGCCCAGAAGGCACGCTTCGGCCAGCTCGCCGATCTCTCCGACTCCCAGGAGTACGACGACCTGATGGCGAGAGAGCGCTCGGTGATCTCGGGTCACACCGACGTCGAGTTCACCGGTCTTCTTACCGTGACGACGACCACGGCCGAGGCTCTCGACGCCGGCGGTCGCCACGATCACGCGGACTGCCGCGCAGGCGAGCTGCGAGGTCCGGCCGCTCTACGGACGTCAGATGCAGGGCTTCATCGCGGCGGCCCTGCCTCTCGGACGGACAACGTTCTGATGGGCGCCAGAGCGAGTCGAGAGTCTCGGCGGCGCCGGGATCGTACCGAGGAGCGGCAAGACGGGGAGCAACCGAAATACAGCCCCCGCCTCTCTGCCTGCGTCGAGTCGGACACTCGCGTCTACGGCGCGGTGGGCTGGTCGCCTCCGCGCTCCGGACCGAGGAGCACGACGGTCGGCTCGTCGGGTGGAACTCGAGTATCGCAAGAGACTCCTCGACCAACGCAGGGCCGAGATGGAAGCGCTCCGCCAGGAGCAGCGCGAACGGCCGTTCCTGCCCGCTGGTGGTGAGCCCGGCCCGATGGCCGGCCGTTCCTACCGCCGCCTCAAGCTCGTCCCGCACCGGGCGACTTCCGAGGTGTTGGCCGGTGCCTACCCGTTCCTCGCTGAGGAGGGACTCGGTTCGGCAGGAATGTTGATCGGCCAGGACGCCTGGTCCGGGGCGGCCTTCTGCTACGACCCGTGGGAGCTGTACCGCCAGGGAGCGCTCACCAATCCAAATGTCTGTCTCGCCGGCCAGATCGGTCGCGGGAAGTCCACTCTGGCGAAGTCGATCGCGGCTCGCTGCGTTGCGTTCGGGCGGCGCGTGTACGTTCCAGGCGACCCGAAGGGCGAGTGGTCCGTTGTGACCCGCGCCCTTGGCGGCCAAGTGGTGGAGCTCGGCGTCGGAACCGCCGCCCGTCTCAACCCGCTCGACGACGGGCCACGGCCCTCTGGAGTGGACGACGCCTCGTGGCAGGCGCAGGTGCGATCAAGGCGGCTCGGCCTGCTCGCAGCGCTTGCAGAGGCCACGCTTGGCCGGGTACTTCGAGCAACCGAGCGCACCGCGCTCGACACGGCGCTCGACACCGCCAGGTGCGAGAACTCGACGCCGGTCCTGCCGATGGTCGTAGATGCCATGCTCGAACCCGAGTGGTCCTTGGCCGGATCGACAGTGGAGGAGCTGCGCAACGACGGTCGCGAGGTTGCCCACGCGCTTGCCCGTCTGGTGCGTGGGGACCTGGCCGGGCTCTTCGACGGCCCGTCTACGGTCCAATTCGACCCCGGCCTGCCGATGTTGTCGCTGGACCTGTCGGCCATATCTGGCTCGGACACCCTGATTGGCCTTGTGATGACCTGCGCCTCGACGTGGATGGAGGCAGCCCTCGCCGACCCAATCGGGGGACAGCGCCTTGTCGTTTACGACGAGGCGTGGCGCCTCTTAACGCAGCCGGTCTTGCTCGAGCGGATGCAGGCTCAGTGGAAGCTGTCGCGTGCTTGGGGACTAGCGAACCTCATGGTTCTTCACCGGCTATCGGACCTGCAGGCCGTGGGCGACATCGGCTCGGAGGCCCGCGGCCTTGCGCAAGGACTGCTCGGGGACACGGCGACTCGCATCTTGTACAACGAACCGTTCGAAGAGGCCAAGGCCGCTGGCGACGTGCTCGGCCTCACTTCGGTTGAGGTTGCTCAGCTCTCCCTTCTCGCACGTGGCGAAGGGCTCTGGAGGGTGAATGAGCGTGCTTTCGTTGTCCGCCACATCTGCACTCCAGAGGAGCTGATTCTCTTCGACACCGATGCTCGGATGGTCGCGAAGTAGAGGGCTATCGCTTCGAGCCGGGCGAGCTCGGGCTTTGGCAACGGTTCACGGTGGCCACCGACCCGCACCCACCCGCATCTCGGGTGTCCCTTTTCGGCCACGAGCGACCTCTATCCACCTAACAGCGCGACATCTCCGGGCGGCGCCAGGAGGACAGGAGGCTCCAACGCATCGGTGGCGTAAACCTGCCCCACCAACTTCCGCCTGCCGGGCACGTAAGGACCACACCGAACGTCCAACGGAGCGAACACCAGTTCGTGTATCCTCGATAATCGAGGAGAGGAGTGCTGATGTCAAGATTCAAAATTGATGAGCAATCACTCAAGGAGGTCCTACAGCAGAGCGCAGACGAGGTTGGCCGCCAGTTCCAGTTGGAACTCGACGGGCTATATCGGATGTACGCGGGCAAGCCACCGGAGGAGGTGAAGCGCCAAGTCCGCGAGGCGTTCCGTCGGATCGACGTGAAGGCCTCAGACTCGGAGATAACCGACTACGCCACAAGAATCTCCGAAGGTTCGAAGATCCGGGTCAACGTGGAGCAGATCCGTTAGACACTCGGTTGTCGACGCCAGCCTGTGGTTCGAAGGGATGGCTAACAGATAAGGGCGCCTTCCACGTCCGTAGCCGAAGCGGCAAAACCTGACCTACGAGTGATCAGCCGGAACGCGTATTGACTTCGATGACCCTCATCAGCGCCGACGGCGCTAGGAGAACCCGCCGGCCAACTCGCACGTGTCCGATCTCACCCGCACGCATCATCTCATACATGGAGCCACGTGAAACACCCAAGAGCTTGGCCGCCTCGACACTCGCTTCCACCGCCATGCAGTTTGCCGGTGCCGTGTATAGGGACCTACACCCGCACACGCTACTTCCGGCCACCCTTGCGGTTGTCGGGCACGCCCGCAGACCGTAGCCAATCTCCGGGAAATGAGCCAAGAAGCGAAGCAGAGGCTCGATCAGACAGCAAGCTCGCGCCGCCCGCAACGCGGTACCAAGTTCGAAACTCCCGCTCAGCCACTTCCTGCCATGCATCATTCGAACGTCCAACTCCTCGCAGTAACTGACGCGTGTACATCAAGAATGTCATGTACGGATAGCCAATCCGACCCTCGCCGGCCTCCGCAGCCTGATTCAGGGCCTCGCAAGCCAGCTTCCAAAAATCGATCCACTCATCAGATCCTGATTGACGGGCTGTTGCGACGCTTCGCCGCATTAGGACCGTCCCTAGGGTCGTAAGCGTCAGTGCGTCTGAATGTAGTCCCACGGCCTTCTGGGCGTACGAGAACGCCGCGTCCAGTCGATCCGTCAGTGCGAGCGCACGCTGCTCCCAGTACCGAGCATTCCACGAGTAGAGAGTCTCAATCTCGCCATACCAAACATTGATCTCACTCTCGGATCCCCATCGCCGTAAGTGATCTGCTCGCATCAGCTCCGCGACTATACGATACTCCAGCTTGCGCCGAATGATAGCTTGAACATCAACCGATGGAGCCAGTGCCACACAAACCAGCTTGGCCAGTTCAAGCAGACTCGTATCACATAGCGTGCGGGCAGGATCACGGACTACCAAGTTCCCAAGATATCGGTGCCGCAACCTCATAAGCCCTGACTCGGAACGATCCATCTCGACCCACTCGAATAAACCGCCCCCTTCTCGACTATCCCTCACGAGCGCGTCGACGCTCATCCGTCCTATTCCCGCCGCCGCGCCCGCTGGAGTGGGCAGGCCGAAATAGCCGATCAGCGCGATCGCCGTGAACGATCTGCACAGATTAGAGGGCAGTTGCTGGAACACCTCAAGGCCCCGATCCACGAAGCCAGTTGCATCCTCAAGAGCGCCGAGAGCACTGTAGAGGTTCCGTTGATGCTGTGTGAAATGAAGGGACTGTTGACGCGGGGAGGCCCGCTCCAGGATCCCCAATCTTGCCACCGACTTCCGTTTCTGCACGATTTGCGACCAAAGTCTGTCCGTGGGATCAATGAATACTCGGGTTTCGAGTCCGACGATAAAACGGGATGGGACGACGAGTCGCAGCCGTGAGGTGTCGCTCACCCGATCAGTCGCTAAGACCAGCATCCGCTGACTGTTGGTTTTCGCACGATCCATGAGGATAGCAATCCCAACGGCATCAAAGTGAAGCGACTCCAAGACGAGGATAGCGTTTGGCCTATCCCGGAAGTACGCGAGAGTTTCGCTTACATCAAGTCCGTCTTGACCAGTAAAATAAATTGGTTGCCATCCACGCTTCTGCAGCTCCTTCGCAAGTCGCAGTAAGGCCGTGGATTTTCCGGAGAAAGCCGGCCCGCGCAAGAGGTAGATCAATTGGCGTGTCTCAGCGAAGTCCGGAGCTCCAATGTCCTCCGCGACGCCGTACAGCCAATCGGGAACTGCGTCTAGGTCATTCACAATGTCGGACCAGTACGGGTCGTGTCCGCCGTAATAGTCGTGCCCCGACGTAGGGATCTCGGCATCGGCTTCAGGAGCGAGTGGAACGAACACACGCTCGGTGAATCGGGATGCAAATGCATTGACGGGAAGAGTGTCAAGATGAAGGTTTACGCGCTGATGGAGAGCCTGAAGAAACTCTTCGCCGGTTGCTTGTATGGGCAGAAATCCCCAACGTAGGTAGAATTGAAGATAAAAGGGCTGGAACTCTGGTGCCACAATTACGGAGGGATAGCCGAAGGCATGAGCCGAGTTCCCAGCTCGAATGACCTCGATAAAGTCCTCTTCTTCAACAAGACGACTGCCGATGACAATTAGTGGCTCTGTGGGAAACTCAGATCGAAAGCGCGTGTGCCAGTTCGCGTATACTGCATTGAGTCGCGCAGTCATGTACTGCTCAAGGCTGAAGACCAACTGAGGGTCACTTCGTTTTGGATCGTCTCCCACGTAGCCGTGAAGATGAATCAGAGGAACTACGTCGGTATCGCCGCCGCGTTGAACCAGTTCGTCTTGCCACAGACGCACATCTGTTCGCTGTATCCGATTCGGTGATGACAGGTAGGCTCGCTCGATCACATCATCTAAGTTGAAAGTCCAGATTGTGCCCCATGGCATTAGAGGTATCAGTCGGTGCCAAGGCAGGGGCGTGCATTGCGCAAAGCGGGTCCGCAAGAAGTCCAGGACAGCACCTTCGCCCGCACTCATACATGCTGCTTCGTAGGCCAAGGCTAGGGAGATGCCATCGGAGCTGGGCGCGTGCGCTGGCACACCGAGGTCGAGCAGAAGATTCTTCAGATCTGAGGTCGCGAGCAGCGCGCCGGCTCGATTGGTCGCTCCTAGGCTCGCCCCCGTCCCTAGGAGAAGATCGTATTGTCCGCGAGCTACTCCCGCGGACCAGTTGGCCAGGTATGTCCGCCGGATCGAACGACGGACCGATTCCAGGCAAGCGATCACTCACGCCTAGGAGGGTAGCCTTGCCGACGAGGACGACTGTGATTCTTGCTGGGTAAGCGCGCGCGCCGCGATCGCGGTGCCGCGCCGGCCTCTGATCTCGAACGCCTGGGACGGATCGGCGTCGATGCAGGCGTCGCAACGCACATGACGAGGGTTCGTGACGGCTCCCCCACAAGTCGGACAGGTCCACAGTGGGCTGAAGCGTTGGGGCATGTCAGGAGAGGCTTGCTCGAAATCCGGCAGCCGACACTGCTTAAACTATGTGTTGGTGAGTGACTGCCGACGCTCATAACCTAACTACGGGAGCGAGGACCGTGGAACCACCGGACCGTATTGAAGTCATCACAAGGTGTGCGAAGCGGCTTCCCGTAGGCCGAGACTGGTCTGAGATTGACTTCATCCTCGATCAGTTCGGCTTACCGACCACCGATTACTGGAACGGCACCGGCCCGACCCGCCAGGAGCAGATTGGCGACGTCCGAGCCATGTTGGCTGGCAGATCCCTCGAGGACGCTGACTTGTTAGCTGAGTCGAACCCGTGCGCAGCGACCTCGACACTCTGGTGAGTATCACGACGTGGAACGAATCGTGCTTCGAGTTCGCACACTTCTCAAACGACGAGCTGGCCGAGGCGCTTCTGAAAATCCGCAGGCAGTGCGGCGGACTTGACAAAGCTGGCTTGAGTAGGGCTCTTGAGGTGCAGCGCCGCAACGGTCAGGACATCGAGAAGGTATGGACTAACTGGTGGCCACCGAAACCACGCAAGACAGTTTCTCGCTCCCGAACTGTGGCCTGTCCTGCAACGCAAATTAAATT
>CAVPFA010000006.1:0-646773 GCA_963703655.1 uncultured Acidimicrobiaceae bacterium
TTGGGGTTGTCTCAGGCCTTGTTGAAGTGAGTTGACCAGGTGATGAGCCGGCCGGCGGGCCGGCGAAAGGCCACAGCGACGAGGAAGAGGAGGCGAAGTGCGGGAGAAGCCGGCGATGATGCGCCTTGTCGGCCGGGAGGAGGGCGACTTCGGCGGCCAGGTGTTGGGGGAGGTGCGCGTTCAGGTGGGCGTGGCGACTGGCGAATGCTGACTTCCGCACGGGTGGTGTCGATCCAACCTCGGCTCGATCCCGAGGGGCCTCGCTCGCGATGGCGCGGACCTCGTTGAGGCCGGAGGAGATGGTGAGCGAGGCCGAGCACTCGACGTCGGGACATTCACCAACCGTTGCCTTCTGCGACACATGGGGGGCGGGTTGAACCATTGGAGAAGCGATCTCCTCACCCCCCAGCCGAAAGCACGCATCTTGTACGGGTTGAGAGGATTTAGCTGTCACGTTTCAGGCACGCCCGCACGCACGTTATCCCTGGTCAGACGCTCAGGCGCAAATCTACGAGCACCCACAACAGAACATACGTTCGCTCCCGATCGACGCCCGCCGCCAGCGTCCCTACGTACGTACGTGTTCGATTCATGTGTGCGTCTTACCAGGTGAAACACGCATCTAGTGACACCCTAACTGTCATAACATTCGCCGCCGGCTGAGTCTCGCTGAGCCAGTTGTTTGGGGTTGTCTCAGGCCTTGTTGAAGTGAGTTGACCAGGTGATGAGCCGGCCGGCGGGCCGGCGAAAGGCCACAGCGACGAGGAAGAGGAGGCGAAGTGCGGGAGAAGCCGGCGATGATGCGCCTTGTCGGCCGGGAGGAGGGCGACTTCGGCGGCCAGGTGTTGGGGGAGGTGCGCGTTCAGGTGGGCGCGGCGACTGGCGAATGCTGACTTCCGCACGGGTGGTGTCGATCCAACCTCGGCTCGATCCCGAGGGGCCTCGCTCGCGATGGCGTGGACCTCGTTGAGGCCGGAGGAGATGGTGAGCGAGGCCGAGCACTCGACGTCGGGACATTCACCAACCGTTGCCTTCTGCGACACATGGGGGGCGGGTTGAACCATTGGAGAAGCGATCTCCTCACCCCCCAGCCGAAAGCACGCATCTTGTACGGGTTGAGAGGATTTAGCTGTCACGTTTCAGGCACGCCCGCACGCACGTTATCCCTGGTCAGACGCTCAGGCGCAAATCTACGAGCACCCACAACAGAACATACGTTCGCTCCCGATCGACGCCCGCCGCCAGCGTCCCTACGTACGTACGTGTTCGATTCATGTGTGCGTCTTACCAGGTGAAACACGCATCTAGTGACACCCTAACTGTCATAACATTCGCCGCCGGCTGAGTCTCGCTGAGCCAGTTGTTTGGGGTTGTCTCAGGCCTTGTTGAAGTGAGTTGACCAGGTGATGAGCCGGCCGGCGGGCCGGCGAAAGGCCACAGCGACGAGGAAGAGGAGGCGAAGTGCGGGAGAAGCCGGCGATGATGCGCCTTGTCGGCCGGGAGGAGGGCGACTTCGGCGGCCAGGTGTTGGGGGAGGTGCGCGTTCAGGTGGGCGCGGCGACTGGCGAATGCTGACTTCCGCACGGGTGGTGTCGATCCAACCTCGGCTCGATCCCGAGGGGCCTCGCTCGCGATGGCGCGGACCTCGTTGAGGCCGGAGGAGATGGTGAGCGAGGCCGAGCACTCGACGTCGGGACATTCACCAACCGTTGCCTTCTGCGACACATGGGGGGCGGGTTGAACCATTGGAGAAGCGATCTCCTCACCCCCCAGCCGAAAGCACGCATCTTGTACGGGTTGAGAGGATTTAGCTGTCACGTTTCAGGCACGCCCGCACGCACGTTATCCCTGGTCAGACGCTCAGGCGCAAATCTACGAGCACCCACAACAGAACATACGTTCGCTCCCGATCGACGCCCGCCGCCAGCGTCCCTACGTACGTACGTGTTCGATTCATGTGTGCGTCTTACCAGGTGAAACACGCATCTAGTGACACCCTAACTGTCATAACATTCGCCGCCGGCTGAGTCTCGCTGAGCCAGTTGTTTGGGGTTGTCTCAGGCCTTGTTGAAGTGAGTTGACCAGGTGATGAGCCGGCCGGCGGGCCGGCGAAAGGCCACAGCGACGAGGAAGAGGAGGCGAAGTGCGGGAGAAGCCGGCGATGATGCGCCTTGTCGGCCGGGAGGAGGGCGACTTCGGCGGCCAGGTGTTGGGGGAGGTGCGCGTTCAGGTGGGCGCGGCGACTGGCGAATGCTGACTTCCGCACGGGTGGTGTCGATCCAACCTCGGCTCGATCCCGAGGGGCCTCGCTCGCGATGGCGTGGACCTCGTTGAGGCCGGAGGAGATGGTGAGCGAGGCCGAGCACTCGACGTCGGGACATTCACCAACCGTTGCCTTCTGCGACACATGGGGGGCGGGTTGAACCATTGGAGAAGCGATCTCCTCACCCCCCAGCCGAAAGCACGCATCTTGTACGGGTTGAGAGGATTTAGCTGTCACGTTTCAGGCACGCCCGCACGCACGTTATCCCTGGTCAGACGCTCAGGCGCAAATCTACGAGCACCCACAACAGAACATACGTTCGCTCCCGATCGACGCCCGCCGCCAGCGTCCCTACGTACGTACGTGTTCGATTCATGTGTGCGTCTTACCAGGTGAAACACGCATCTAGTGACACCCTAACTGTCATAACATTCGCCGCCGGCTGAGTCTCGCTGAGCCAGTTGTTTGGGGTTGTCTCAGGCCTTGTTGAAGTGAGTTGACCAGGTGATGAGCCGGCCGGCGGGCCGGCGAAAGGCCACAGGACAGGAAGGGGAGACAAAGTGCGGGAGAAGCCGGCGCAGATGCGCCTTGTCGGGCGGGAGGAGATGGTCGTAGGCATGAGGGAAGCGTGGGCAGCTGCCAAGGAGGGCCTCCTGGCCATGAGCGTGGCGGTCGGACTGAGGGTCCTGGTGGAGATGATGGAGGAGGAGCTGACGAGAAAGGTCGGCCCGAAGCACGCCAAGCTCGCCGGAAGGCGCGGATCTCGTCACGCGTAGTGCTCCTGGTTCGGTTGTGCTCGGCGGGCGGAGGGTAAAGGTGCGTCGCCCACGGGCGAGGACTTCTGAGGGTAGAGAGTTGCACCTCGAGACCTATAGCGACTTTTCCGATGACGACCAGCTCAGCGAGGTCGTGATGGAGCGAATGCTCGCTGGCCTCGCTACTCGGCGCCACCGTGTGGCCAATGAGCCGGTCGGAGAATCAGTCGATGCACAGGCGAGCGCCATGTCCCGCTCTGCGGTCTCGCGGCGCTTTGCTGCCCGCACCCGACGTGCACTCTACGAGATGATGGCCCGCGACCTGTCTGAGCTCGCAGTCGTCGCCTTGATGATCGACGGCGTCAGCTTCGCCGACCACTGCTGTGTGGTGGCGCTAGGCATCTGTGCCGATGGGACCAAGGTCCCCTTAGGGCTCTTACTCGGAGAGACTGAGAACAAGAAGGTCGTAACCGACCTGCTCAGAGATCTCGTGCGTCGGGGGCTGAGGGCAGATTCCGGCCTGCTCGTCGTTATCGACGGTGCGAAGGCCCTCGACACGGCCGTCCGCGCCGTCTTCGGCTCAGTTGCCCTCATCCAACGTTGCGGCGTGCACAAAAGGAAAAATGTGGCTTCCCATCTGCCAAAAGAAGAGCAGAAATGGGTGGACCGTCGCCTCGTCAAGGCGTTCAATGACCCGAATCCTTCAACCGGGCTCAGGTCGGCAGAGAATCTCGCTCGGGACCTCGAGTCGCGCTGGCCCGATGCCGCCGCGAGTGTGCGAGAAGGCCTCGAGGACATGTTCACGATCAGACGCCTGAAGGTCTCCGATCGCCTCGCTCGAAGCCTCGGCTGTACGAACGCGATCGAATCCATGATCTCGGTGGCGAGGGACACCACCCGAAACGTAAAGCGGTGGCGAGACGCCGAGATGGTAAAGCGCTGGGCAGCAGCCGGCATGATGAACGCCGAGCGCAGCTTCCACAGGGTAAAGGGATGTAGCGACATGGCCACGCTTGTCACTGGACTTGCCCGCCACGCAGCGCGTCACTCCTCAGACCGAGACCGCAGAGTCGGTGTAAAGTCTTAGCCGCCAGCTGATTCGGACGCTCCCTATGCGCACAGCATGCACAGGGACCTGACTGCCGACGGAATCGCGTTGTAAGCGAAAGCCGCGACCGCCCGATCGTCGGGTTGAGCGGCCTCGGAAACGAACAGCGGTGCTGACCTAGCGAGGTCCCTCCAAGGGCAACGTCATTGACTGGGCGAGGGCGAAAGGGTCTCAGCTCCCCTTGGGCTAATCCTTCGGCGATTGCCGGGTCGTCGTTCATTACGTCCCTGGCCGACTGCTCGTCGCCGACCTCGAACACAACCACTCCTGTGTTCGTCTTGCCGAGGGTAGGTCCCGCCAAGATCAGAACGCCGTCGGACACCAGTTGCTGGAGCCGGGAAAAGTGGTCGAACCTTGTCCGCATGGCAAGCGAGCCGGGCGACGACGACGGCCTGGCCTCGCCGTGGCAGGAACACAGCCGTGTTCCGTACCCGATCACCGCCAGCACCATTGAGGAAGCCTTCACCTATGGCTTCATGACCGGCTGGATTGAGAAGGTCAATCCCTAAAGCCGCCAATCACGTACAGGCCGCTGTCGAGTACACACTCACAGCTACCGACGATGCAGTGATACTCACCCCGCCAAGTCTCGCCATCTGCATCAGGTACGAAGACATGATGTTCAAAAGGATGCTCACAGTAGCAAGGATCTTCCTCACACCCGAGAGCGACCGCTGGATGATCGGCTGCGCTCATGATGCCCGCACCCTTAGTAGTAGCTGCTGCCCTTCATCGACACCTGTCCTGCCCGACGAGTACATGGCCCAGTGTCGGTAGCATACGTATGCCCAACGGCCGCCGACCTTGCTGAGGCACGCAATGAACTCCGCAGGCTTGCCGGTGCCGCAGACTTCACACGGCGGGATCTCATCAACCGCAACGGCATGACCAGGAACCGGCGCTGTGTATTTACGCATTGGTGATGCTCCGACCAAGGGGACTGTCAAGGATTGCCCGCAAGTCTGCCGGGTCCATGCCCTCACCCTCGAACTCGACTGTATAGAGATTGCCAAACTCATCTATGGCCGCACCTTCGTTCGCCTCAAGGGCTCGCTCAGTCAAATAAGGATCGGCTTCCACTCCCGTCGAGGCAACGACACCGCCAGAGCCACCCGCTGCAACTGCAAAGATCGGCAAGGCTGCTTCGATTGCTGCCGCCAGGTCCGGTTTGGGCAGTGCCGTGGCATAGACCTTAAGAGTCGTGTATGGGGTCGAGTGACCGAGTAGCGCCGCCACCTGTACAGCGTCCATCCCCGACCGCAGGAGAAGCGATGCATAAGCGTGGCGCATATCGTGCAAGCGGACCTGAGGGTGACCGGCATGGGTGGCAAGCGCCCGGAATCGTGTCGTCATCCGGTTCAGACTCAAACTCTGACGGCCATCCCCATCGCCGAGTACGTAGACCGCACCCGGTCCCTGCCGTTGCTGCTGGGCGTGAAGGTCATCCCAAAGCCCGTTGACAATGGGCACAACACGCTTTGACTTGGCAGTCTTAGTGCCCTTCTCAACCTCGCCATTGGGGGACTGAGCGACACTGCGGGTGATGCGAATGGTGCCAGCCGTCATATCCACGTCACTCCACCGCAAGGCGGCTAGCTCGCCACGGCGGGCACCAGTTGAGGCTGCAAGGTGGACCATCAGCCGATGGGATCGGATACCGTTCCGACCCTTAAGGTCCGCCGTGTCCGCCGCTTCTACGATGGCTAACAGGGCCGAGTCATTAGGGGTCGTGGCGTCCCGCTCAACCGCCCGAGGCTGACGCACGTTGCGGGCCGGGTTAGTGAAGCGGCCAGGGTACTGACGCTCGCCGAAGTTGAGGATGGTGTTAATGACCCTGGTGGTAGTTGCGAACAGTTGTCACGGACACCTGTGAAACCCAGGCGTAATAAGCGTTTTCTAGGTCTCTGACTGTGAGGTCCACGACCTGGATGTGCCCAAAGGTCGGAAGAATGCGGGTGTTTAGCTTCTTCACTTCTTCAAGGAGAGCCTTCGGGCTGCCACCATCGGCACGACGGCGAGCTAGCCACTCGATTGCAAGCTCTCCAAAGGTGAGCGTGAAAGGTGCTCCTGCTGCTAGCCGGTCCTGGGCACCACGAATGTCAGGCACCACCTGACGCAGTACGAGCGCCCTAGCTTCAGATTCCGACTTTGCCGCCACGACTCGGCCAACTGCCCGACCGAGAGCCTTGTCGTATAGCTGGACACGGTACTTGCCAGGGACGACCTTCCCCTTAACCTTGTAGGGCTTCACGCTCCCGCCGCCCCATCCGCCTTTGCCATTTCTACCCCTTCCAACCGGCACTACTGGCGGGGAGAATCTTAGCAGGAGACTTAGCACGACCAGTCACGGAGGCATCGTTTGAGCAGGTCACGGGGCACTCAGACAACGGCTTTTGAGGCCGCCGCGTCTGCCATTCCGCCATCCGGGCCGCTGCAGGCGAGCGTAGCTGGCCAGGTGCGCACCGGGCGCCCTCCGGACCTGCAAACCTGAAGGTGATGGCCCAGTCCCTTGCGAAAACGGTAGACCAGGCCGTCCGCCACGAGATGCGGGGCGCACTTCGCCCATCTGAGCTGGCGGAAGCCGCCGTCCTCGGCGACCTTGCGCTCGTGCTCGAGGTGCTCGGCTGGTTCGTGCCCCTTGTCGGCACGGTGTTTCAGGGCCTGGCGATCGTTCCCTTCGCAGCGCTCGCCGCTCGCCAACGTGCGCGGACTGCGGTGGTGGCGATCTTCGCGGCGGGATCGGTGTCGTTTCTGGTCGGGGGAGTCGGGATCGTGCTCCAGACGGCCATCGCCGGCACACTCGGTCTCGCTGTCGGGACGGCCTACCGCCGGCGCTGGAGATCCGGCGCCGCGGTACTGATCGCCACGGTCACGACGGGGATCCCCCTGGCAGCGATCTCAGTCGGGGCCGAGGCGCTTTCCCCGGGGCTCCGACGCCTCGCGTTCGCC
The DNA here is from genome assembly GCA_963703655.1 of uncultured Acidimicrobiaceae bacterium. Classification (GTDB taxonomy): domain Bacteria; phylum Actinomycetota; class Acidimicrobiia; order Acidimicrobiales; family Bog-793; genus CAVPFA01. Next base: position 7,076 of record CAVPFA010000006.1, read on the forward strand.
CAGATCGGGATTTTGTGGCGGGACGTGCGCGCGGTGCTCAGGCTGCTGCGATTCAACTCTTTGGCATCGAAGGGTGACCAGGCTCTCCGATGGATCACCGACCATTGGTGGCTGACGGTGCCGCTGTTCGAGCTCTTCGCCGTCGTGCTCGCCGCGGCGCTCTGCGCCCGCTACCTCTGGCCCCTCTTGGTGCGTCTCGAGCGCGACTCGCCCGCCCCTGCTGATCCGCCGGGCCGGCCGGACGCGATCGGCCTTCGTCGTTCCAGGTCTGCCCCGGGCACGGGCTCGGCGGCCGAGGGAGGCCGCCTTCCAGATCCGGCGCCGGTCCCCGTCGAGCTCGACCGGGTCTCCTACCAGTATCCCGGAACCAACGCCTGGGCCGTGGCGGAGGTCTCGCTCAACGTCGCCCCCGGGTCGTTTCTTGCTCTCGTCGGCCCGAACGGCTCGGGGAAGTCGACGCTTGTCCGTCTGCTCGCCGGCCGCTTGTCGCCGACGCTCGGGACGGTGCGCCGGGCGGGCGATCCGGGACTTGGTGTGCCCGGCGGTACCTCCATGATCTTCCAGAGGCCCGAGAGCCAGGTGCTCGGGGTGCGCGCGCGACGACGTGGTGTGGGGGCTGCCTCCTCTGCCGCGGACCGACGTCGGGGCCCTGCTCGGCCGGGTGGGACTGGCCGGTTTCGAGGAACGCGAGACGGCGGGCTTGTCGGGCGGGGAGCTGCAGCGGCTGGCGATCGCTGCCTCCTTGGCACGCAATCCCAGGCTGCTCATCTCCGACGAGGCGACGGCGATGATCGACGGGCCGGGGCGAGCCGAGGTCGTCGCGCTTCTCGAGTCCCTCGCCTCGTCGGGTATCACCGTCGTGCACGTCACCCACCGCCCGGCCGAGGCGGCAAAGGCCGACACGGCGATACTCATGCTCGCCGGCCGGGTGATCCCGTCTTCATTGGCGGCGCGATCTTCCACAGCGACACGACCGAGTGAAACGACCTCATTCACCGCAAGGCACCTGCCAGGCGCACCAGGGGCGGCGTTCGGCCCCGCGGCCACCCCGCTAGATGGGCTGTGGGCCTGGTCCCCGGTGCCTTCACGATCGGTGCCTCCGCGATCGGTGCCTCCGCGATCTTTTCTTCGAGTGCGCGAGCTCGGTTACGTCTACGCCAACGGCACCCCATGGGCCCGTCGCGCTCTGGAAGGCGTCGATCTCGATGTCGCCCGGGGTGAGGGACTCGTGGTCACCGGGGACAACGGATCGGGCAAATCGACGCTTGCATGGATACTGGCCGGCCTCAGCTTGCCTACCGAGGGCGAAGCGCTGCTCGACGGCGAGACCATCGTCGCCGGTACCGGTGCGGTGGGCATCTCGTTCCAGCATGCCCGCCTCCAGCTGATTCGCCCGACAGTGCTGTCCGACGTCGCCTACGGCGCCGACGAGGACCGTGCCGCCTCTGCTCTGTCGTCAGTCGGGCTGGATCCCGTGACGATGGGGCCGAGGCGGGTCGACGAGCTGTCCGGTGGGGAGCAGCGACGCGTCGCGCTGGCGGGGCTGCTTGTTCGCGATCCGCTTCTGCTCGTGCTCGACGAGCCCTACGCCGGACTGGACGACGAGGCGAGAGTTGGCCTTGCTGTGATCCTGGCGAGGTTGCGCGACGAGCGCGACATAGCGACTGTCGTCGTCTCGCACGATCTCGACAACGCCGAGCTGCTCGGCGACCGGCTCGTCATCCTCGAAGCCGGGCGAGTGGCGGGCGAAGAGATGCTTGGGACCAGGACATGACGATGACCGGTCGCCGACGCGCCGATGGAGCCCTGGATGGTGTCGACCAGGCGAGAGACCCGGACCGCCGCCGCTCGCGTGGACGCAACCTCAGGCTCGGCGAGATCCACGTCCTTCGCTTCGTGCCGGGCTCGAGCCCGCTCCACCGCATGTGGGCGGGCACCAAGCTCGTCACCCTGGTTCTGGTCTCGATCGGGCTGCTTCTCTGGCCGTCGTGGAGGTCGGTCGGCATCATGGGCGCCTTGGTTCTCATCGCGTTCCTCTCCGCACGCCTCCCGCGGGGGATCAGCCCGAGACTCCCGTGGTGGCTTGGCGGCGTCCTGCTGGTCGGCGTCGTCCTCGCGCTCGTCGCCGGTGGTCGGCCGGAGGCTCACCTCGGGTCGCTGAGGGTGGGACTCGGCGGGCTCGACAACTTCGCGCGCTTTTCGATGGTCGGCATCGACGTGCTGGCGGGCGCCGCCCTGCTCGCCTGGACGACCCCTCTGGCTGACCTGTCGCCGGCTCTCGGGCGCCTCCTCGGTCCGCTGCGCCGTTTCCGCGTGCCGGTTGACGAGCTCGTCGGTGCGATCGCTCTCTCCATCCGGTGCCTTCCCCTGCTCCTCGAGGAGGTACGTGTGCTGAGGGCGGCTCGGAGGGCCCGACGGCCGGCCAACCCTCGCTCGTTCCGGGAGCTCGGCGATGAGGCCGTCGAGATGGTCTTCGGAGCCCTTGCCAATGCGATCCGGCGGGCACGTGAGGTGGCCGAGGCGATCGAAGCCAGAGGCGGCGTGCCTACTGTTGCTCCCGAGACCCACCCCTTCACGAGCGTCGACACGCTTGCGCTGGCGGTGAGCGTGGTGGCCGTGACTGCAATGGTCCTTCTTCGCTGACGGTGGGGCTTTGGGGGCGCCGATGGCACCGCTATACGCGCGTCCGGGAGCGGGGGCGTTCCGGTCGCCGGGCCGCCCCGCCGCCGGCCGCGGACTGTTCCGCCGTGCAACGGCCCGATCGTGGACTTGTGGCGCCTGATCGTAGACTTGTGCCAATGAAGCGAGACGTCGTGGAAAGGCGCCTATTGGAGGTGCACGGGCGGTTGGTGCGCGCCCGCGAGGAGCTGGCGGTGGTCGAGGAGCAGCTCGAGATGTTTCTCGAGACCGCGGACGAGGCGCGCATCCGGTCGCTCGTTTCCGAGACGCCGCTCGCAGATCGTGACTGGCACGACGCGCAACGGCACGCCGACGCGATGACTCGCAGCCGTGACTCCGCCCGGGCCCGCGTCGCTGAGCTGGAGCGCGCACAGGACGACCTGCTCGGCAAGCTCGTAGTGTGAGCAGACTCGTAAACTGAACGGCAACCGGCCGCCGGCCAGAGGCCTGACCCAGCAAAGGAGCGGACCCGTTGGCCAGAACCGTCGTGATCGCGGAGGACGAGGCAATCGTTCGCCTCGACCTTCGTGAAATCCTCGAGGAGCAGGGCTTCGACGTCGTCGGCGAGACGGGACGCGGCGACGAGGCCGTCGAGCTCGCGAGGGAGCACCGTCCTGACCTTGTGATCCTCGACATCAAGATGCCGGGCCTCGACGGGTTGTCCGCGGCCAGGGAGATCAACGTCGACCGTGCTTCGGCCGTTCTCATCCTGACGGCCTTCAGCCAGCGCAACCTGATCGAGCAGGCCCGCGACGCCGGAGCGCTCGCCTACCTCGTGAAGCCGTTCCAGCAGGACGAGCTGCTGCCGGCGATCGAGGTGGCTCTCGCGCGCTTCAACGAGATGCAGGCGCTCGAGGCGGAAAACGCCGCACTGGCCGACGACAAGAGGAATCTCGAGGAGCAGCTGGCGACACGCCGTTGGGTCGACCGAGCCAAGGGAAAGCTCATGGACGACAAGGGGATGCGGGAAGCGGACGCGTTCACGTTCATTCAGCAGACCGCCATGAACCAGCGCACGACGATGCGCGAGGTGGCGGAGAAGGTCGTCGGGGGCGAGATCGTCCCTTAGTACCGCACGGCGCCGCAGCGCCTCGGCGCTCAGGCGGGAATAAGTACAGGAGGGCGCCGCAGCGCCTTGGCGCTCAGGCGGGAACGGGGACGCCGAAGAGCTGCCGGCAGATAGCGGGGCCGAGGGCGATCGCGCCGCCGCTGAGCTCGAGGGTGAGGGTGCCGTCCGGCGCCTTCTCGCGAACGCGGGCGGCTGCCCCCGGCACGAGGCCGTGCTCACTCAGGTAACGGAGGGAGTCGAGGTTCATCTCGATCTGCTCGGTGATCCGGGCGATACGGATTCTGTCGCCGGCACCGAACTCTGACAGCGAAACCTGGCCGTCGGCCACGATCGGGGCGCCAGGGATCGGATTACCGTGCGGGCACGTTGCGGGATTGCCCAGTATCTCGACGAAACGTGCCTCTACCTCGTCCGAGATCACGTGCTCCCACCGGCCCGCCTCGAGGTGCGCCCTGTGCCACGGGAGACCCACGACGTCCACGAGAAACCGCTCGGCGAGGCGATGCTTGCGAACGACGCTTTCTGCGCGCTCGCGCCCCTTGGGCGTGAGCTCGAGCCCGTGACGGCTGCGCTCCAGGTAGCCCTCGGACGCCAGGCGCTGGACCATCTCCGAAACCGACTGCGCACTGTGCCCCAGGCGGTCGACGAGACGCGCCTGGATGACCTGCACGCCCTCCTCGTTCAGGGCGTGGATCGCCTCCAGGTACTCCTCGAGCGGCGGGTGGAATCCGTCGGGCGCTGCTGGGGTCACTTGCAGGAGCGTATCGCCCAGCGTCCGAACGCTCCGAGCGGGGTCCGGCCCGGCGGCCTCACGGCCGGCACGTCACGGAGAGCCGCGCTCGCCTTACCATAAAGGCAGTGGCCCGTGACCTCCTCCTCGACGGCCACTCCCTCGCGTTCCGGGCGTGGTTCGCCCTGAAGGAAGCGCAGCTCTCCACGGCGTCCGGGCAAGAAACGCAGGCAATCTTCGGCTTTGCCTCGATGCTCGCCAGGCTCCTCGAGGACCAGTCGCCGACCGGCATGGCGGTGGCTTTCGATCGGCGTGAGCCAACGTTCCGTGACGCCCTCGCAGCCAGCTACAAGGCGGGCCGGCCGCTGACGCCGGAGCCTCTTCTCGAGCAGCTCGAGCTGATCCGGAGGCTGGTCGAGACTCTCGGAGTTCCGGTCGTGGACGCGGTTGGCTACGAGGCAGATGACGTGATCGCGACGCTTGCCGCCAGGCTGGCGGGCGAAGGGCACGAGGTCGTGATCGTGACGGGCGACCGGGACGCGTACCAGCTCGTGCACGACCCACTCGTGAAGGTTCTCTACAACCGGCGCGGCGTGACCGACTACGTGCTCTACGACGAGGCCGGCATCGAGGAGAGAACCGGCGTTCGGCCGGAGCTGTACCCGTTTCTGGCGGCGCTGCGGGGCGATCCCTCCGACAACCTCCCGGGCGTCCCCGGCGTCGGTGAGAAGACCGCCGCCAAGCTCGTGAACGCGTACGGCGACGTCGACACGATGTACGCGCACCTGGAGGAGCAGCCGCCGAAGCTGAGGGCGTCCCTGGCAGAGCACGAGGCACAGGTTCGACTCAACCTGCAGATGAGCCCTCTGGTCTGCGACGTGCCGATCGAGTGCACGACCGAGGACCTCGCTCTCGGCCGGTCGAACCGCGAGGAGCTGCGGAGCTTGCTCGACTTGCTCGAGATTCGCGGGCCTCGCGACCGTATCTTCAAGCAGCTCGACCGTTTGGAGCCGCTCGCCAGGAGAGCCGCCCTCGGCGGCGGGGACGTCCAGGATCTGTCCGGTGCCGCCCTTGACGACGCGCTCCAGCCGTCGCCGAGACCGACCGAGATCGTGGTGCTCGGAGACCTCGAGGGCGCACGCGCATGGCTGTCGGCGTTGGTGGCACCGCGTGGCGCCGTAGCCGTCGAGGCGGTGTGGGCGGGCGCCGCCGGCCGGTCCGCGATAGAGGGGCTCGCGTTTGCCGCGCTGGACGAGCCGCCTGGGCTAGTCGGCGACGAAGGCGTCCCTCCTGAGAACGAAGGTGCCCTTGCCGAGGACGGGGAGGCGGCGAGCGAAGGCCCGCTCGTCGTCGGCTGGCTGGAAGGTAGCAGTATCGCCGAGCCGGAGGTCACCGAGGTCCTCCGGGGCGTCCTCGGCGCCGGGGTGGGCGGCGCCCGGCGAATCGTGGCGCATCGGGCGAAGGAGCTCATGCGGGCTCTCGAGCCGCAGGGCGTTCATTTCACCGGACTCGATCTCGACACTGCGGTCGCCGCCTACCTGCTCGATGCCCGCGAAGGTCAGGCGTCGTTGGCAGGACTGGCTGATCTCGTGTCCACGCTCGGTACCGGCGGAAGGCAGTCGAAGGCTGGACGTGGTCAGGAACAGCTCGGTTTCGATCTCGGAGCCGAAGATCTCACCGATGACACCGATGCCGCACCGCTGGACGCCAGGCATGCGGCGGCCCAGGTGGCCATGCTGGGCCAGCTCGCTCCCGGGATCCGGCGTGCGTTGGAAGAGACCGGCGCGACTCGACTGTACGAGGACGTCGAGCGTCCGCTCATCCGTGTGCTCGCCAAGATGGAGGTGGCCGGGATAGCGGTCGACCTCGACCGGCTGCAAGCGATAAGCGACGAGCTGACGTCCGAGGCTCGAAGGCTCGAGGGCGAGGTCCATCAGCTGGCCGGCGAGGAGTTCAACGTCAACTCGACTCCCCAGCTGCGGAGCATCCTGTTCGAGAAGCTCGAGCTGGTGCCGCAGAAGCGCACGAAGACCGGCTACTCCACAGATGCCCAGAGCCTGCTGCGGCTCCGCGACGCACATCCTGTCGTGGACACCCTGCTGCGTTACCGAGAGGTGGAGAAACTGCGATCTACCTACGGAGAAGGCCTGCTCGCTGAAGTTGCTCCCGACGGGCGGATCCACGCCTCGTTCAACCAGACCGTCGCCCGCACTGGGCGGCTCTCGTCGGACCAGCCGAACCTGCACAACATCCCGGTGCGCAGCCTTCTCGGGCGCCGCTTCCGTGAGGCCTTCGTCCCGAGCGCGGGCTGCGAGCTGCTGATCGCGGACTACGACCAGATAGAGCTGCGGGTGATCGCCCACCTGGCTGACGATCCGGGGCTCGTGGAGGCCTTTCGCGCCGGGCTCGACATCCACAACACGACCGCAGCGAGTGTCTACGGCGTCGAACCCGGCGATGTAACGCTCGCGATGCGCTCGAAGGCGAAGATGATCTCCTACGGTCTCGCTTACGGCATGGAGGCCTACGGGCTGTCTCAGCGTCTCGGCGTCGCAGTCGAAGAGGCGGCGGCGATCCTGGCGCAATACTTCACCGCTTTCCCGAACGTGAAGCGGTACATGGAACGTTCCGTCGCCGAGGCCCGCGCACACGGGTATACCGAGACCCTCCTCGGCCGGCGCCGCTACCTGCCGGAGCTCGACTCGAGCAATTTCCGGGTGCGCCAGGCGGCCGAGCGACAGGCGATGAACGCCGGCATTCAGGGGCTCGCGGCGGACATCTTCAAGGTCGCGCTCGTCCGCCTCGACGAAGCGTTGGAAGCTCGCGGGCTCTCCAGCCGGATCGTGCTACAGGTCCACGACGAGATCCTCGTCGAGGCGCCTGCGCACGAGCGCGATGAGGCAGTCGCGCTGACGGTCGCCGCAATGGAGCACGCGTTCGAGCTGCGGGTTCCCCTCGCCGTGCACGTGGCTGTAGGCGACAGCTGGGCGGCCGGCAAGGAGCCCGCCTTGGACTCGAGCGGCGATTTCGACATCGTCGACGCTCTCGAGGAAGGCGAACCGATCGCGTAGCCTGACGCCTCGCATGACGGGGTTGCCCGAGTCTCCGGTACCATTGCCGGGCGGCCACCGCCCCAGCAGCCAAATCCCATTCGGCTGTGCAGCGGGGGCGCAGAGTTCAAGTCCGATCCTTATCACCAGCACCGGCCGATCGCGCCAGGAGCTGGACTGACCTGTCCGAAAAGAGCGACCTGCATCCGATGTCCGACACGACGAGCACCCTCACCGCCGATTCTCCCGCAGACGAGGAGCGGCACGGCACCTTTGACGCGAACGGCGTCTACGTTCCCCGCCAGATCGTCGAGGACGATCTCGGTGACATGTCCTTCGAGGACGCGATCGACCAGACCATCGTCGCCTTCGAGGACGGCGACGTCGTCACCGGCAAAGTCGTAAAGGTCGACAAGGACGAGGTGCTCCTCGACATCGGCTTCAAGTCCGAGGGGGTCATCCCGGCGCGCGAGCTCTCCATCCGCCACGACCTCGACCCTCACGAGGTTGTCTCGGTCGGCGAGGAGATCGAGGCCTTGGTGCTCCAGAAGGAGGACAAGGAAGGTCGCCTGATCCTGTCGAAAAAGCGCGCCCAGTACGAGCGGGCGTGGGGAACGATCGAGAGGATCAAGGAGGCCGGCGGCGTCGTGAAGGGGCCGGTCATCGAAGTCGTGAAGGGTGGGCTCATCGTCGACATAGGCCTGCGGGGGTTCCTCCCGGCGTCACTGGTCGAGCTTCGGCGAGTCCGAGATCTTCAGCCGTACATCGGCAAGTCCCTCGAGGCAAAGATCATCGAGCTCGACAAGAACCGCAACAACGTCGTGCTGTCACGGCGCGCCTGGCTCGAGGAGACCCAGCACGAGCAGCGCGGCGAGTTCCTCGTCAACCTGAAGCCGGGCGAGGTTCGCAAGGGCGTCGTGTCCTCGGTGGTGAACTTCGGGGCGTTCGTCGACCTCGGCGGAATGGACGGTCTTGTGCACGTGTCGGAGCTGTCGTGGAAGCACGTCGACCATCCGTCCTCGGTCGTCGCTGTCGGGGACGAGGTAACGGTTCAGGTGCTGGACGTCGACCTTGACAAGGAACGAATCAGCCTTTCTCTGAAGGCTACGCAAGTCGATCCGTGGCAGGAGTTCGCCACGAATCACCGAATCGGCGAGCTCGTCTACGGCAGGATCACCAAGCTCGTGCCTTTCGGCGCTTTTGTCCAGGTAGGAGACGGCATCGAGGGTCTCGTGCACATCTCGGAGATGGCGGCTCACCATGTCGATCTGCCCGAGCAGGTCGTGACGCCCGGCGAGGAGCTCTGGGTGAAGATCATCGACATCGACCTCCAGCGGCGAAGGATCAGCCTTTCGATCAAGCAGGCGGCTGAAGGTGGCGAGGTCGCCGAGGAGTACCGCGAGGCGTTCGGCGAGCACGCGTACGACGAGCAGGGCAACTACATCGGTTACGACTACTCGGCGACCGAGTTCACCCCGGACAACGAGAGTCAGGCGGCGTGGGCCGACCTCGTTGCGGCCAACGAGGCGGCAAGCGCGGAGGCGGCGATCGAGGCAGCGAGCGCGGAGGCGGCGATCGAGGCCGCGCCGGCCGAGGCGGCGATCGAGGCCGCGCCAGTGGAAGCGGCAATCGAGGCCGCGCCGGCCGAAGCGGCAATCGAGGCCGCGCCAGTGGAAGCGGCAGTAGAGGCCGCGCCGGCCGAAGCGGCGATCGAGGCCGCGCAAACGGAGGCGGCTATCGAGGCGGCGCCAGAGGTTGACCATGTCCCGGCGGCCACTGCGGTCGTCGAGGAGCCTGCGGTCACCGCGGCGCCCGCGGTGGACTCGGACGAGGCATCCGCGGAGGAGTAGACCGCCTGGTTCGCCGGCCGGGTTCGCGGGCGCTCGGCTACCATGCCCTCGATGCACCTGGTGAACCTGGTGCGGTCACCCGAGGTGTCGACGCCGGTCGCCGAGAGGCGGGAGTCGCCCAGCCGGCCACCGGGTAGGACGCCCCGACAGAGCGTCGTGGTGCTTGCGGGCGGCGTCGTGCTCGTCGTCTCGATCGTGCTGCGTTTCTGGACCCCGTCGCCGATGTGGCTCGACGAGGCGCTCACGGTCGACATCGCGCGAGCGCCCCTGCACCTGATTCCACATTTGCTCAGGGACGACGGAGCGCCGCCTTTGTACTACGTGCTGCTCCACTTCTGGATGAAGGTGTTCGGCACGAGCGATCTCGGGGCGCGTTCGCTGTCAGGGGTGATCGGGATTCTCACTCTCCCGGCTGCGTGGGTCGCCGGGTACCGGGTCGGCTCCCAGAGCTGGCGAAGGCCCGAAGTCACCGAGGCGCGGCCGGACGGCGGCGCAAGCGTTACGGCGGGCGCCTCGACGAGCGGGGAACGTGAGAGAGCGGGCCGGGTCGTGGCGTGGACGACGATGTTTCTCGTGGCTACGTCGCCGTTCGCCGTGTACTACGACACTGAGGCCCGGATGTACTCGCTTGTCATCCTGCTTTCGACGCTCGCCATCTGGGCCTATACCGCAATCCTGAGCAGGCCCACGATCTGGAACGGACTTGCCCTCGCTGCCGTCACGTGCGCCCTCCTCTACAGCCATTACTGGGCATTGTTCTTCGTCGGGGCCGCCGCCGCCGGCACCGCCCGGTACGCCAGATCCGGCCGCCATGCCCGGAGCTGTCGCGTCGCGCTGCTGACGTTGGCGGCCGGAATCTGCGCCTTCGGGCCGTGGGTCCCGACGTTCTTGTTCCAGCTGCGGCACACCGGTACGCCGTGGGCGAGCCCGGCGGACTTCACGGCCATCGTGTACACGTTCACGCAATTTGCCGGCGGGAACTCGGACCCGGGGCGGGCGCTCGCCTTGGTGCTGGCGTTCCTCGCCCTCCTCGGGGTCGCCGGCGCCGCGTTGGACCGCCGGCGGGTCGTCCTGGATCTGCGGACGCGGCCGGGGGTTCGAGGGCTGGCGCTGCTGACGGCCGGGACGCTCGTGATCGCCGTCATAGCGGGCAAGCTCGCCGGGAGCACGTTTGCCGACCGCTACTCCGCTGTGATCCTGACCCCTTGCTTGCTCGTCGTCGCCTACGGCGTGACGGCCCTGGCGGACCGGCGAGTGCGACAGGGCGTCGTCGCCGTCGCGATCGCGTTCGGCCTGGCGGCATCGATCCCGAACGCCTTTCTCACACGGTCCCAGGCCGCGCAGGTGGCGACGGCAATCCTGGCGCTGGCCCACCCCACCGACGTCGTGGCCTACTGTCCGGACCAGCTCGGTCCAGCCGTGAGCCGTGAGCTGAACGGTCGCTTCGACGAGATTGCGTTTCCGCGGGCGAACGCGCCCGAGATCGTGAACTGGGTCGACTACGCCGCGACCGTCGAGCACGCCAGCACCGACGCTTTCGTGAGGATTCTCGAGGCGCAAGCCGGAGCGACGGGCACGATCTGGTACGTCTGGGCGCCCGGCTACCTCAATTTCGGAAGCGACTGCCAGGTCATCGCGAACGAGCTTGCGGCGGGCCGGGTCCAGAGTGCGGTCGTGGGCGAGAAAGCCTCGGACACGCCGTTCGAGATCTTCGAGGGCGAGAGCCTCTACCGTTACGCCCCATCGTGAGCGGCGGGACGATCAGCCCCGCTTCTGCCAGTGCCCGTGGCCGTGCTCGTGCCCATGCCCGTTGGGGGGTAGCGTTCCCGGCGCTTCGGGCGTCCGCGTTGCCCTTCATCGTGTCGAGGGCCATTGTCCTGCTCGCGCTCGGCGTCGCCCGGCTTGCCGCCCGTGACTTCCATCTGGGCGCGGCGGCGCGCGCCGCCAGCCAGTCCGGGTTGCTCGGCTGGGATGCGAGCTGGTACGAGCAGATCACCGCCCGTGGCTACGCGGGGCTGGGTGACGGGGCGTTGCGTTTCTTCCCGTTGATGCCCGTGTTGGCGAGGTCTCTGCGCACGTTGCCCGGCATGACAGCTGGGCTCTCGCTCGTCATCGAGGCGAACTTGTTCAGCTTGGCGGCCTTCGCCCTGCTCTACCGACTCGTCAAGTTCGAGCTGGGCGACGAGGCGTGCGCGCGCCGGGCCGTGTGGCTGCTCGCCCTCGCGCCGCCCGCCTTCGTGCTCGTGATGGGTTACTCCGAGCCCCTACTGCTGTTGACCTCTCTCGTCGCCTTCTTGAGCTTCCGGGAGCGCCGCTACGGGCTGGGTGTCTCCGCGGCTTTTCTCGCCGGGCTCAGCCGGCCGATCGGGATGCTGCTCGCGATTCCTGCGGCGATCGAAGTCGCCGCCAATTGGCACTCGGTGAGCCGCCGCGAACGCGTGGCAGGGGTCGCCACTGTGCTGGCTGCCCCGGCCGGCGCGGCCGCGTACCTCGGTTGGGCTCAGGTGACCGTCGGGAGGTTCCTCCTGCCGCTCCGCGAGCAGCTCTCGGCATCGCGCCGGGGCACGATCGCGGACCCGTTCGTCGCCTTTGCACGAGCGGTGGACGATCTTTGGACCGGGAGTCACCTCGGAACGGGCGAGCACGCTCCATGGGTGGTGCTGTTCGTGGTCCTGACGGCGTTCATCCTCTGGAAGCTCCCAGCCGCCTATGGCTGGTACGCGCTGGCCACCCTCGTCGTCGCGCTCACGGCCACCAACCTCGCCTCGTTCGAGCGATACGGTCTCGGGTGCTTTCCCTTCGCAATCGCCGCGGCGATGCTCACGAAGAACCGGAACGTCTATCGGGCCGTCATCGGGTTGTCGGGGTCGCTCCTCCTCATGTTCGCGATTCTCGCCTTCCTCGGTGTGTATGTGCCGTGAGGCGCCGCGCGGCGACGCGACGTCCAACCAGATCGGCCAGCCGTCGTGGGATGATGGCGCCATGAGGGTGCCGGCGGGCGAGTCGAGCGCTGACGGGCTCGGCCGGGACACTGGCGGCGGCCCCGGTAAGCACCGTGACGAGCTCGGCCGGGAGACCGGCGGCCTCGGAGAGCACGGCGACGGCCCCGGCTCGGTCGTCGTGGTGGGAGCAGGCCCGGCGGGACTGACCGCCGCGTACCAGCTCGCGAAGCGGGGCGCTACGTGCACGGTCTTCGAGATGGACACTGTCGTCGGCGGGATCTCCCGCACCGTGGAGCGGGAGGGATGGCGGTTCGACCTCGGGGGGCACCGCTTCTTCACGAAGGTGCCGGAGGTCGAGGACTTGTGGCACGAGATCCTCGGTCCGCAGGACTTCCTCGTCAGGCCCCGGCTGAGCCGGATCTACTACGACGGGACCTACTTCGACTACCCGATCCGGCTCGACAACGCGCTCTCGGGCCTCGGGCTGGTGGAGTCGATCCGGTGCGGCCTTTCGTTTCTCTGGGTCCGTGTGCACCCTCCGAAGGACCTCGGCACGTTCGAGAGCTGGACGGCGCGGGCTTTCGGCTGGCGCCTGTACCGGCGATTCTTCAAGACCTACACCGAGAAGGTCTGGGGGATGCCGGCGACCGACATCAAGGCGGACTGGGCGGCCCAACGCATCAAGAGCCTGACTCTCGGGAACGCGATCGCGAACGCCCTCGCGCCGAAACGCGACAGGAGGCGCATCACCTCGCTCATCGAGGAGTTCCACTATCCGCGCCTCGGCCCCGGAATGATGTGGGAACGTGCACGCGAGCTCGTCGAGGCTCAAGGCTCCAAGGTGCTGTTCGGAACCAGGCTCGAATCGATCCGCCTGTCGGGCGGCCGGGCGGTGACCGCGGTGAGCGCGGCGAGCGAGGCCGGCGAGTCGACCGCGACCACCGAGTGGCCCTTCGACCACCTGATCTCGTCGATGCCGCTCGGCGAGCTCGTGCATGCGATGGATCCGCCGGCACCCGAGACCGTCCGGGAAGCGGCCCGGGGCTTGCGCTATCGGGACTTTCTCACCGTCGCCCTGGTACTGCCGGCCGACCGAGGGTTCCCGGACAACTGGATCTATGTGCACTCGGACAAGGTTCGCGTGGGACGAGTACAGAATTTCGGTTCCTGGTCCCCCGAGCTCGTGAAGGACGGGCGGACCTGTCTCGGGCTGGAGTACTTCGTCTTCGAGGGTGATGACCTGTGGTCTATGGGCGACGACGACCTCGTGGCTCTCGGCAGCCGGGAGTTGGCCACGCTCGGCCTGGTACAGGCCGGCGAGATCGAGAAGGGCTACGTGGTCAGGATGCCCAAGGCCTACCCGGTCTACGACGAGGGCTACGACCTCAGGGTGCAGGCGATCCGGGACTGGCTGGCGCTCGAGGCTCCGAATGTCCATCCCGTCGGTCGCAACGGCATGCACCGTTACAACAACCAGGACCACTCGATGATGACCGCGATGCTGACGGTCGAGGGCCTCTACGGGGAGCAGTTCGACACGTGGCGCGTGAACGTGGAGTCGGACTACCACGAGGAGCAGGTGGGCCGGCACGCCGGCGGGCCGGCGCCCGGTGGGCCCGGGCCCGACGCCGTCGGAACCGGACGATCCGCGCCCGTTCTGCCGGCTCGGTCATGAGCGACCCTGCCAAAGCCGAACCCGCGGCGAGCTTGCCGGCGCCCGCTTCAGTCGCCGAGCTGGCGGAGCTCGCCCGCGGCGCCGGCCTGCGACGCGTGGCCATCCTCGCCTGGCGCGACATCGACGACCCGGAGGCGGGCGGATCCGAGCTGCATGCGCACGAGGTCGCCACCCGATGGGCGACCGCGGGGATCGACGTGGTCGTCAGGACGTCTTCGGTGGCGGGCCGGGCGGTGCTCGTCGAGCGAGAGGGATACCGGGTAGTCCGGCGGTCCGGTCGCTACGCAGTGTTCGTGACAGGTCCTATGGAGCTCACAGCAGGTCGTCTCGGACCGCTCGACGGGCTCGTCGAGGTCTGGAACGGCATGCCGTTCCTGAGCCCGCTCTGGTGCCGGCTGCCGAGGGTCGTCTTCCTTCACCACGTGCACGGCGAGATGTGGCCGATGACGCTGCCCTCGCCGCTCGCAGAGGCCGGCAACCTGCTCGAGTCCCGCCTCGCCCCCCCGCTCTACCGCAGGTCGCGGATCGTGACTCTTTCCGAGTCGTCCCGCGAGGAGATCGTGAGGCTTCCGGGAGTGCGCAGCGGACCATGTCAGCGTCGTGCCACCGGGAATCGGCCGGTGTTACTCGCCCGGCGGTTCACGGGCCGACCGGCCGCTCGTGGTGGCCGTCGGTCGTCTCGTGCCCGTCAAGAACTTTCGAAGGCTGATCGAGATCCTGGCGCGTGTCCACGAGCGGATCCCTTCCCTCGAGACCGTCATCGTCGGCGAAGGATCGGAGCGGTCGAGCCTCGAGGCGAGGCTGCGGGAGCTTGGCGCGGACGGCTACGTGAGCCTCCCCGGCCGGGTGGGCCCGGACGAGCTCGTCGACTTGTACCGCCGAGCGTGGGTCGTAGCGTCGACGTCGACGCGCGAAGGATGGGGCTTGACCGTGAGCGAGGCTGCGGCCTGCGAGACGACGGCGGTCGCCACGCGGATCCCCGGACACGTCGACGCGATCGACCACGGCATCACGGGCATGCTGGGCGATCGGGACGAGGACCTCGAACACCAGCTCGAAACGGTCCTCCGTGATCCGATGCTCCGGCGCCGGCTTGGCGCGCGGCGGCGGAGCGCGCCGTCCCGCTCACGTGGGAGGCGACGGCGCGTGGGACCCTGGCGGCGCTTGTCGCCGACGCCCGCCCGGGCGGCGGCGGTACCGTCGTGCGACCTGTACAGCCTCGTCGGTCGCGAGCGCGACGACTCCGATGAACGCCAGGATTCCCGCGGTCTCGAAGTTCTGCGGCCACGATCCACCGGCCGGGTAGCGATGCAGAAGCTGATCGACGACGGTGACCGCGCCTGCCGCGACGATGCATCCGACCGCCGAAAGACTGAGCAACGGCCGCGCACGTGACCACCGGAGCGCCGCGAACGCGGCGATCGCGGTCGCGGCGGCGATCGAAGGCGCCCAACCCGGCGGCAGGACCGCAACCGCGACGGCTCCGCACACGGCGGCTAAAAGCAGGCAGCTGGGCAGCCCCGGCGGAGACCCACCGCCGCTGAACGGCGATCCCAGGACCGGCGACGCATCGGTGACAGCGGTGACATCGGTGACGGCGGTGACGGCGGTGCGGCTCGGCGGCCGGCTCGTCGCCCCCATCGCCCCGAACGACCGGGTCGTGGACGCCCACGATCACGACAGCGCCGCCGGCCGACACCTTTGCACGACGCTCCGTCCAGTGAGCTCTGCGTGGCCGCCGGCGCCGAATTGCGCCGGCCGGCACGACACCGAGCAAAACGCAGATCGCCAGTGTTGCGCCGGAGACGATGACCGCGGGTGTGACCGTTTGTTGCGGCGCGAACCGGAGCGTCACGGTGAACGTGCCGCCCCGCGGCGGGGTGACGTACCAGCCGTTCGCGTACCCGTCGATCAGGTGAGGTGCCCCGAGCGAGTGCCCGCCGGGTCCGCTGGCCTCCCATCCGGCGTCCAAGCTCTCACCGAGGACGAGCCAGAACGGCCGCACTGCCCCAGAAACGGCGAGCTTTGCCGACGTCGCCGTCGATCCGAGGACCCGGACCGACGGCGCCGCCAGAGGCGACGTCCTCGGGGTGCCGATCGTCCCCGGCGCCGGCGGGGCATCGCCGTTCGCGAGCGGCGGGAGGGCCGCTCCGCCGGGAGCGGAGTCGAGCACGAGCCGGTCCAGGTTCCAGCCCGTGAGCTTGCCCCACGTTGCGACGATCGTGTGGGTCCCGGCTCCGAGATGAACTCCCTTCGCGTCCGGTCCACATCCTGCAACTGTCAAACCCTGAAGCTTCTCCGCAGCCCCGACGGTGCCCGAGACCCGCAGCCACACCGGTCGGCCGTCGATGCGCAACAGGTTGGGAGTGCAGACCGACGGGATTCTGGCGCCCGCAGGCTCGGGCGTGAAGCGGACACCGGGGAGACCGATCTCGGCGATCCCGACCGGAGTGGTGATCGGCCGCTGCGAGTACCAGTTGATGGTGCTGACCGTCCGTACCGCCTTGATCGTGAACCTGATGGTGCTTCCCGAGAGCTTCGGGAAGCTGAGCGGGACGCTCACCACCGCGTCGACGGCTTTGCGGTCGCGGATCGGCGGCACGGAGACGAGATCGCTTTGGCCCGTATTGGTGGTGATCCGGATCCTGGTTGGGACCGAGTGACGCCCGTCGGCGATGACCTTCAGGTCCAGGTGGTCGAACGTGACGCTGTGGGTGAGCGATGCCTGCAGCCAGGCGCCGATTTGCGCCGGGCCGTCGAAGCCGGGGCTCCAGAAGGTCTTCGGATCGTCGTCGAACACGAATACCGCGCGGGCGTCGAGGTCGCCCGGCAGCCTCTCGTTGGAGCCGATCACGGCGCCGCCGAATGCGTCCGGGCCACCGAGAAGCGAATCGATCACGTTGTCCGGGATGAGCGCCGAGACACGTGCCGTTCCTCCGAGCGAGAAGGACCGGCCGGCCGGCAACCAGAACGTCCGGTTCATCGCGAGCTCCGGGTCCGAGCGGGGGGGGATCGGTGACACACGGTCGCGCGTCATGACAAGGGTGAGACGGTGCGAGAGGGACGACGCTCCCAGCGCCCGAAGCAGATCCGAAGGCAGCTCGATCGTCTCGGCGACCTGCACGCCCGGGATGCGCACCTCGGAGAAACCGACCCCGGACGCGCCGGTCATCGACTGACGCCCGGACCACGTGGTGCCGTCGATCGTGATCCGAAGAGTCGTGAAGGTGCGTCGCGGGAACCGGATCGTCTGACCGCCGGTGTCCCGGGAGCTGCGGGACAAGCTGGCGTGGATCGCGTGGGCACCGTCGAACGTGATTGTCACACGGGTGATCCACCGGTTGACCGACGTGCCCAGCACCTGCACCAGATTGAGGTGATCTGTCGTGACCGGGTCGTCGAGGCGGATCTGGAGCCAGTTGCCGGCGGCCTCGGAGAACGCGGCCACGCTCCAAGCCGTCTGCGGGTTCGCGTCGAAGGCTTCCGCCGCCCGGTCCTCGGGCGTGAAGCCGACCGGGTTGCCATAGGCCGAAGCGGTGACATACCGGGCTTTGGTGTAAGCAGCCACGCTTTGTCCGTCGGGGCTGACGTGCGCGAAGAGCGGGAGCGCGACGGCTGTCGGATCCGGCGTGGAAGGCTCGGGCACGGCCGGGAGCGTCTCGCCGATGTTGTCGTTGACGCTCGACCAGCGCTCGAGAACCTTGCGGTTCGTGTCGGTGATCAACAGCTGTGCGTTGGGTGTGACTACCTCGCGGAGCAGCTTCGTGTCGCCGTCCAGCGTTCCCGCGTAGAAGATCGTCGGGTTGCCGGCGAGAAGGCCGGCGCCGGCGGCTGCGACGACGCCGGCCCCGTTGCCGTCGATCACGAGCGGGGCGGTCGCCGGCTCCGCCCGGTAGATCGGCCGGGGGCCAGAGACCGGGAATACCGCGACCGGCGACGGCCAGGCAGCGTTCGCGGACAGCGCCAACGCCTCCTCGTCGAGAAGTCCGAACTGTGGCGGGGGGATGTTCGGTACGGCCTCGCCGAACGTCACCGGCTCGCCGATTCCAGGCGGAGGTGGGTCGAACAGCGCCCAGGTCTCCTGCGGCCGCGGCGTGTTGTAGCGCCAGTAAGCGAGGTCCGACTGCAGGACCACGTCGCCGGCGCTCAAGAGACGGGCGATCGGCGCGAGCGTCGAGGGCTCGTACGTGCCCTGCTGGAGTGTCAGGTCGAAGGCTTGGAGGAGATCTGTTGTCGGATACGAGCCTTGGATCGTCTGCTCGCGGAGGACCTCTGGCCTGGTCATGATGCCGGGCCAGATGGGGTCGATCAGATTGCCCCAGTCGTAGTCGGCGAAGTCGTCGCCGGGCTCGATGAGCACTCGCGTGGCGTCGCCTTGGGCATCGAGGTAGCGGGCAGCCTGGGCGTAGTACGACGGGATCTTCTCGGGCCGTTGGAAGCTCTGCGCGACGGCGTCTCCCTCGAGAAACGGAGCGCTGTTGGCCACGACGACCGCCGCCAACGCGCAGGCGGCGGCCAGGCCGGCGCGGGGGATCCGCGACCAGACCGCAGTCGCGCCGACGCCCAGCAGGGTGGAGAAACCGAGCACGACGAGCGGCGTCGCGCGGTCGCTCGAGCGCAGTGCCAGGCCAGCCGACGAGCCGGTCATGAACGCCTTCAGCCCCCGCCCGACGAGCGACGGATCACCGTAGGGGTGCATCCCAACCGCGAGCACCACCCCGACGAGAATCAAGAGGACGAAGAAGCCCTTTGCGCGCCAACGCGAGAAGATGGCGCCGGCTGCCCCCAGCGCCGGCACGGCAAAGCTCGTGACGAGGAGCCAGGCGCGCTCCTCGAGCTTGACGGCCGCCTGCAGCCAGGGCCCCAGTCGGTCGCTCCCGTAGAAGTACCAGTAGCCGAGACCGCGTACCACCTCGGATGCGAGCGAGGTCCCTGCGATCGCCGGGAGCGTCTCGGTGTACCGAAGGACGTTGACCCCGTAGGCCCCTTCGACGCGAAGCCCGGCGATCCAGAACAGCGACACCCCTACGGAGAGCACGCTCATCTTCACCGCCGCCCCGAAAGCCGCGCGCGCTGGCGCCTCGCGCAAGACCAGGACGCCGTAGAAGAGCCACGCCAGGGGAGCGAGGCCGACATAGATCAGGGAGGTCGCATTCGTCGCTCCGACGAGCGCGACGACGAGCCCGAACAGCGCCGGGTAGCGCCACCCGCCGCGGCGCACCGCCAGAACGGCGAAGGCGACCAGCCAGCCGAGCCCCGACCAGGGCAGGAGGATCGCCGAGATTCTCTCGATGTACTGGAGGAAATACGGGCTGAGCTCGTAGGCCAAGCCGGCGACCACCGCGCCCGGGCCGTTCAGGTCGAGGGTTCTCGCCAGGTAGCGGACACCGGCGCCGGCCGCGAACAACAACGAGCCCATCCAGAGCCGCTGGGCTATCCACACGGGGACGTCGAGCTGTGCGAACAGCCAGTAGAAGGGCCCCTGCGGGAACAGGTAGCCGATGTTCTGATGGGTCACGGTCCCGGCTGTCACCGACGGGTCCCACATCGACATCGCCTGGCTGATGAGCCGGCCCGGGTCGAGGTAGAGATACTGCTTGGTGTCGGCGGCGACGACCCCGGGCTTGGTGAGCAGCAGCGGGACGTAGGCGAACCCGGCCAGCAGGACGTGCTCGAGGGCTCCGGTCACGGCGACGCGGGACCTGCTCGCTGGAGGCACGGCCCGGTTAGTGTAGGCGCCCATGTCGCGGCCCGGCGAGCGGTGCGAGGCGCAGGCCGGAGCCGGTTCCGTGCCCGAGGCGTGACGTGATCGTCATCGGCCTGACAGGCGGGATCGGTTCGGGGAAGTCGACGGTCGGAGCTCGGCTCGTCGAGCGGGGAGCGGTGCTCATCGACGCTGATACGGTGGCTCGCGAGGTGGTCGAGCCCGGGCGGCCGGCGTACGCGAAGGTGGTGGAGCGTTTCGGCGACGAGGTCGTCGCACCGGACGGGACCCTCGACCGCTCAGCGATCGCCGCCATCGTCTTCAAGGACGCCGAAGCGCTCGGCGACCTCAACGCGATCGTCCATCCGGAAGTCGCAGCCGAGATCGCAGCCCGCCTCGCAGCGGACGCACGCGGCGATCGAGTCGTCGTGCTCGACATCCCCTTGCTGGTCGAGGGCGGAACCTCGGATCCCTACGGCCTCGCAGGTGTGCTCGTAGTGGACACGCCGGTCGACGTCGCGCTGGAACGGCTCGTGAGCATGCGGAAGATGGACCGATCCGAGGCCGAGGCGCGGATCGCCAGCCAGGCCAGCCGGGAGGAGCGCATCCGCCGGGCGGACTTCGTGATCATGAACATGGGCACCCTGGACGAGCTCGACGAGATGGTCGCCGCGCGTGGGCGTGGATCGAGGGCCTGCGTACAGCGGCCGACTCCGCGGCCGGACCCCAGGGGGGCAACGGCGGTACTTGAAGCTCCGGGATCCGTGCGTCGGGACAGACGCCGGCGACCGTTCGTAACCGGCTCGCCGGCGCGCAGCCTCTCGGTACCATGCCGATGTGCCTCCGTTCCGGGTCGTCTCTGACTTTCAGCCGGCCGGCGACCAGCCTGCGGCGATCGAGGCGCTGTCGCGCGGCATCGAGCGCGGCGACCGCTTCCAGACGCTGCTCGGGATCACCGGGAGCGGCAAGAGCGCGACGATCGCCTGGACGATCGAGAAGGTGCAGCGCCCGACCCTGGTGCTCGCTCCGAACAAGTCGCTGGCCGCCCAGCTGGCGGGCGAGTTGCGCGGAGTTCTTCCCCGAGAACCGGGTCGAGTACTTCGTCTCGTACTACGACTACTACCAGCCCGAGGCCTATCTTCCCTCGTCGGACACCTACATCGAGAAGGACTCGTCGATCAACGACGAGATCGACCGGCTGCAGACACTCGACGACGGCCAGCCTGCTCACCCGCCGAGACGTCATCGTCGTCGCCTCGGTCTCGTGCATCTACGGCCTCGGCTCTCCCGAGGAGTACCGGGACCAGATCCTGGTGCTCTCGCCCGGCGAGACACACGACCAGCGGTCGATGCTGTCGCGCCTGGTCGACGATGCACTACGAGCGCAACGACGCCAATCTCGTCCGGGGCACGCTTCCGGGTGCGGGGCGACACGATCGAGGTGCACCCCGCCTACGAGGAGTACGCGGTACGCATCGAGCTGTTCGGCGACGAGATCGAGCGGATCAGCCGTTTCGACGTCCTGACCGGCGAGCTCCTCGGTGACCTCGACGAGCTGATCGATCTTTCCCGCCACCCACTACGTCGCCGGCGACGAGCGGATGCGCCGTGCCATCGCCGTCGATCGAGGTCGAGCTGGGCGAGCGCCTTCGCGAGCTGGACCAGGCCGGGCAAGCTGCTCGAAGCCCAACGGCTGCGGATGCGGACCGAGCACGACCTCGAGATGCTGGCGGAGGTCGGCAGCTGCAGTGGCATCGAGAACTACAGCCGTCACCTCGACGGGCGAGCACCGGGCGAGTCGCCGTACACGCTGCTCGACTACTTCCCCAAGGACTGGCTGCTCGTCGTCGACGAGAGCCACGTCACGGTGCCGCAGCTGCACGGCCAGTTCGCCGGCGACCGGTCCCGCAAGGACGTCCTCGTCGAGCACGGGTTCCGCCTGCCCTCGGCGAGGGACAACCGCCCGCTTCGTTTCGAGGAGCTCGAGGCGCGCATCAACCAGTGCATCTTCCTGTCGGCGACGCCGTCCGAGTACGAGATCTCGGTCTCGAGCCAGGTCGTCGAGCAGATCGTCCGCCCGACGGGCCTGGTCGACCCCGAGGTCGTCGTCAAGCCGACCAAGGGCCAGATCGACGATCTGATCGCGGAGATCAACACGACGATCGGTCGGGGCGAGCGCGTGCTCGTGACGACGCTGACGAAGAAGATGGCCGAGGACCTGACCGACTACCTTCTCGAGACGGGGCTGAAGGTCCGTTACCTGCACTCGAACATCGACACCATCGAGCGGATCGAGATCGTCCGCGACCTGCGCCTGGGCGAATTCGACGTGCTCGTCGGGATCAACCTCCTCCGCGAGGGTCTCGACCTGCCCGAGGTGGCGCTCGTCGCGATCCTCGACGCCGACAAGGAGGGGTTCCTTCGCTCGAAGACCTCGCTGATCCAGACGATGGGCCGAGCCGCTCGGAACGTCTCTGGCCGGGTCATCCTCTACGCGGACGTGATCACGGACTCGATGCGAGGGGCAATCGCCGAGACGGAGCGTCGCCGGATCGTGCAGGTGGCGTACAACCGCGAGCACGGCATCGACCCTCAGACGATTCGCAAGGCCGTGACCGATCTCGTCGCGCAGTTCCGGAGCGCAGCGGGCGCGGGCGGCGACGGGTTCGGCGCCGGGGCTCCACTTCCCAGTCGTGCCGGGTCCGACAGATCGCGTCGGGCGGGCCGGCGTGCGGTCGAGCGCGCCGCCGAGCTGCTGGACGTGAGCGTGAGCGGGCGGGGTGGCGCTGAGCTTCCCGTCGACGAGCTCGGGAGGCTGATCGCGACGCTCGAGGGGGAGATGAACGCTGCGGCCGCGGAGCTCCGTTTCGAGTATGCGGCGAGGCTGCGAGACGAGATCCGGTCGCTGCGCCGGGAGCTCAGGGAGGTCGGTTGAGCACAGCCGGTACGGTCGGTGCGCTGATCTCGGGGACGCCGGAAGCCGCTCTGCGCCCGGCCTCCGGTCGGTAGTCTCCGGGCAGTGCCCGACACGCTTGTTGTTCGCGGGGCCCGCGAGCACAACCTCAAGAACATCTCGGTCGAGCTGCCACGCGACCGCCTCATCGTCTTCACCGGGCTGTCTGGTTCCGGCAAGTCGTCGCTCGCGTTCGACACCATTTACGCCGAGGGCCAGCGTCGCTACGTCGAGTCCCTGTCCTCGTACGCCAGGCAGTTCCTCGGCCAGATGGACAAGCCGGACGTGGACTTCATCGAAGGGCTGTCGCCCGCCATCTCGATCGACCAGAAGTCCGCGTCGCGCAACCCCCGCTCGACGGTCGGGACCGTCACGGAGATCTACGACTACCTGCGCCTTCTCTATGCCCGAATCGGGCAGCCTCACTGCCCCAACTGCGGGCGGCCCGTCACCCGCCAGAGCCCCCAGCAGATCGTCGACCGCCTGAAGGAGCTGCCCGAGGGCACCCGGTTCCAGGTGCTGGCGCCGGTCGTGCGCGGCCGCAAGGGCGAGTACTCGGCGCTCCTCGACGACCTCGCCAAGCAGGGCTTCTCCCGGGCACGTGTCGACGGCGACATCGTGGAGCTCTCCGATCGGGGCGCCCTCGACCTGGCCCGCTACGAGCAGCACACGATCGAGGTCGTCGTCGACCGCCTCGTCCGGCGCGACGGCATCGAGCGCCGCCTGACGGACTCGATCGAGACTGCGCTGCGACTCGGCGAGGGGATCGCCGAGATCCTGCTGATGGCCGGCGACGAGGACGGGCAGGGCGAGCAGGTGCTCACGTTCTCGCAGCACCTGGCGTGCATGCACTGCGGGATCTCCCTCGACGAGCTGGCACCGCGGAGCTTCTCGTTCAACTCGCCGTACGGGGCGTGCCCGTCGTGCAACGGCCTCGGGACCCGTTTCGAGGTCGACCCGGACCTGGTCGTGCCGAACCCGGACCTCTCGCTGTCGCACGGGGCCATCGGGCCTTGGGCGGGCGCACGGACGGAGTACTTCGTGCGGGTGCTGAAGGCCGTCGCCGAGGCGTACGGGTTCAGCATGGACAAGCCCTGGTCGAAGCTCACCAAGCAGCAGCGCAAGATCCTCCTGTTCGGCGCCGGCACCCGGCGTGTGCACGTCCAGTACCGCAACCGGTACGGGACGCTGCGCAGCTACGACACCCAGTTCGAAGGCGTCGTCCCCTGGCTCCAGCGCCGCCATTCCGAGGCGGACTCCGACTGGGTGCGCGAGCAGGTCGAGGGCTACATGCGCGAGGTCCCCTGCCCGGCCTGTGGTGGGACGCGGCTTCGCCCGGAGTCGCTTGCCGTCAAGGTCGGCGGCAGGAGCATCGCCGAGCTGTCCTCGCTCTCGATCCGCGCGGCCCACGAGCTGCTCGGCAAGCTCGAGCTGAGCTCGAGCGAGGAGCTCGATCGCCGCTCGGGTGATGAAGGAGATCCGCGCCCGGCTGCAGTTCCTCGTCGACGTCGGGCTCGACTACCTGAGCCTCGACCGCTCGGCGGCGACGCTGGCCGGCGGGGAGGCTCAGCGAATTCGCCTGGCGTCACAGATCGGCAGCGGGCTGGTCGGCGTGCTCTACGTGCTCGACGAGCCTTCGGTCGGGCTCCACCAGCGGGACAACCGCAAGCTCGTCGAGACGCTGCTGCGGCTGCGTGACATCGGCAACACCGTCCTTGTCGTCGAGCACGACGAGGAGACGATCCGGATCGCGGACTACGTCGTCGACATCGGGCCCGGAGCCGGCGAGCACGGGGGCGAGATCGTCTACGCCGGCCCGGTTGCGGGACTCTTGAAATGCCGGCAGTCGATCACGGGACAGTACCTGTCGGGGAAACGCAAGATCCCCCTGCCGGCCATCCGGCGCGAGCCGGGGGGCGACTGGCTCGTCGTGCGCGGCGCGCGGGAGCACAACCTGAAGGGCATCGACGTGGAGATCCCGCTCGGCTGCTTCGTGGCGGTCACCGGAGTCTCCGGGTCGGGCAAGTCGACCCTGGTCAACGACATCCTGCTCCGAGCCCTGATGCAGCGGATCTACAGGTCCCGCGTGGTTCCCGGTCGCCACCACACGATCGAGGGTGCCGAGGCGCTCGACAAGGTCATCGACATCGACCAGTCGCCGATCGGCCGGACGCCGCGGTCGAACCCGGCCACCTACACGGGCATGTTCGACAACGTCCGCAAGCTGTTCAGCCAGACGGCGGAGTCGAGGCTGCGGGGCTACCAGCCCGGCCGTTTCTCGTTCAACGTCTCGGGCGGCCGCTGCGAGGCCTGCGCGGGCGACGGGACCCTCAAGATCGAGATGCACTTTCTTCCGGACGTCTACGTCCCCTGCGAGGTCTGCAAGGGGGCGCGCTACAACCGGGACACCCTCGAGGTCACCTGGCGGGGCAAGAACATCGCCGAGGTGCTCGATCTCTCCTGCGAGGAGGCGCTCGAGTTCTTCGCCGCCCAGCCGGTCATCTCCCGGCACTTGAGGACGCTTGTGGACGTCGGCCTCGGCTACGTCCGGCTCGGCCAGCCGGCGCCCACACTCTCGGGCGGCGAGGCCCAGCGCGTCAAGCTCGCCTCCGAGCTCGCCAAGCGGTCGACCGGGCACACGTTGTACGTGCTCGACGAGCCGACGACCGGGCTGCACTTCGAGGACGTTCGCAAGCTCTTGGACGTGCTCCAGCGGCTCGTGGACCAGGGCAACACCGTCTGCGTGATCGAGCACAACCTGGACGTCGTGAAGTCTGCCGACTGGGTGATCGATCTCGGGCCCGAGGGCGGCGACGGCGGGGGGTACGTGATCGCGGAGGGCACGCCGGAGAAGGTGGCCAAGATGTTCGAGAGCTACACGGGCAGGTTCCTCGCCCCGCTGCTCGGGATCTGAGGGGCCCGGCGGCGGCCGGCCTCGAAGGCGAACTGACGCGTTCTACAGCGGGATTCTCGGCCTCGAGGTCGTCGACAAGCCGCCGGGCTCTCAGGCGATAGCGAGCATCCGCTCCAGCGCCACGCGGGCGTCCGCAGCCGTGGCGTCGTCGACGACGATGCGGTTGCGGACGTCGCCGGAGACGAGCCCGTCGAGCACCCACGCAAGGTGGGGCAGGTCGATGCGGAACATGGTCGAGCACGGGCAGACGAGCGGGTCGAGCGAGAGCACCGTCCGGTCGGGGTGCTCGCGGGCGAGCCGGTCGACGAGATGGATCTCCGTGCCGACCGCGATCGTCGAGCCCGGAGGGGCGGCCGCGACGGCACCGATTATGAAGTCGGTCGAGCCGACCTGATCGGCTATCTCTGCGACCTCGTGTGAGCATTCGGGATGCACTATGACGATGCCGTCCGGATGCTCGGCGCGGAAACACTCGACGTGGCGGGTCGTGAACCGCTGGTGCACCGAACAGTGACCCTTCCAGAGCAGGAGGGTGGCCTCCTTGACGTCGACGTCGCGCAGCCCGCCCAGCTCGTGGCGAGGGTCGACGACGCGCATGTCGGACGCGCCGTAGCCGAGCTGGAAGCCGGTGTTGCGGCCGAGATGCTGGTCCGGGAAGAACAGCACCTTGTCCCCGCCGCCGCCGGGCGCGCGGGCGGCGCCCGGCTCGTCGAGCCCGAGCGCCCAGGTCAGCACGGCACGGGCGTTCGAAGAGGTGCAGACGGCGCCGCGGTTGCGACCCACGAACGCCTTCAGCGCCGCGGACGAGTTCATGTACGTGATCGGCACGATGGCGTCGACGTCGGTCACCTCGGCGAGCTCGTCCCAGATCTGCTCGACACCGTCAAGGTCGGCCATGTCGGCCATCGAGCATCCGGCGTTCAAGTCCGGGAGTATCACCTGCTGGTGAGGTTCGGTGAGAATGTCGGCGGACTCGGCCATGAAGTGCACTCCGCAGAAGACGACGAACTCGGCCTCGTGCTGGTCCGCTGCAAAACGTGACAGCCCGAACGAGTCCCCCT
Source organism: uncultured Acidimicrobiaceae bacterium (assembly GCA_963703655.1). GTDB lineage: Bacteria > Actinomycetota > Acidimicrobiia > Acidimicrobiales > Bog-793 > CAVPFA01. The sequence goes on from CAVPFA010000006.1 coordinate 33,703, forward strand.
CATGTCCGCGAACTGGATCACCTCTTGACGTTGGTAGTGGTGCCCGAGGATTACTAGCCGTTTGCCGAGGCGCGAGCGCGCGGTGGTCACGCGCCTGATCAGCTCGTCGGTGGGTGCCGTCGAGTAGTCGTCGGGAAGTGGTGGCTGGAGGCGAAACATTTGGCAAACCCCCTATAGGACGCCTCGATGATCGGCCGGCGGGGACAGCCTGGTCGCCCAACCGCGGGTATGTCGGCCACGAAGCGGATATGTCAGCCGGACACCAGGCCGGCCGTAACCTGCAGTGTAGTGCTCGCACGCCCGCAATCCATCCCCGACGCCCCCGGCTCGTACCAATTCAAGGACGCGACAGGCCGGATCATCTACGTCGGCAAGGCCAGGTCGCTGCGCAGCCGGGTCTCGAGTTACTTCCAGGACCCGGTGCACCTGAACCCGCGTACCGCCCAGATGGTGGAACGGGCGGCTTCGGTCGAGTGGATCGTCGTCTCGAGCGACGTCGAGGCGATCATGCTCGAGTACAACCTGATCAAAGCTCACCGGCCCCGCTTCAACATCCGTCTGGTGGACGACAAGAGCTACCCGTACCTGGCGGTCACCGTCGGCGACGAGTGGCCGAGGGCGACGGTCATGCGCGGCGCAAGGCGGAAGGACACGCGTTACTTCGGGCCGTACGCGCACACGTACGCGATCCGAGACACCCTCGACCAGCTGCTCCGGTCGTTCCCGATCCGGACGTGCTCGGACGCCAAGCTCCGGCGCCACCAGCTCCTCGGGCGTCCCTGCCTGCTCTACCACATCGAGCGGTGCTCGGGTCCCTGCGTCGGCGAGATCGGGCCGGAGGAGTACGGGAGGCTGGTCGAGGAGCTGATGGCGTTTCTCGACGGCGACACCAAGCCGGTCGTCGAGCGTCTCGAAGCCGAGATGCGCCAGGCGGCGGGGGAGCTCGAGTTCGAGCGGGCCGCACGCCTGCGCGACCGCCTGGCGACCGTCAGGCTCGCGATCGAGCGCCAGCAGATGGTCACCGATACCCCGGAGAACCTCGACGCGGTTGCGATCGCCGAGGACGAGCTGGTCGCAGCCGTCCAGATCCTTCACGTCCGCCGGGGGCGCGTGGTGGGGCGCCACGGCTTCGTCGTCGAGAAGGTGGAGCCGCTCACTACCCCGCAGCTCATCGGCAGGGTGCTCGAGCAGCACTACGCCGAGACGCCGATCGGGATCCCGCGTGAGCTGCTCGTCCCCGAGCTGCCGGAGGACGTGGCCACCTACGAGGCGTGGCTCGCCGGCCTGCGTGACGGCAAGGTCACCGTCAAGGTCCCGCAGCGAGGCCGCAAACGCGAGCTCCTCGCGACGGCCCATCAGAACGCGGCCGATCAGCTGGTGCGTCACCGCCTGCGGCGGGCGAGCGACCTGACGAGCCGCGCGGCCGCGCTCGAGGAGCTTCAGGCGGCCCTCTCCATGAGCGAGGCGCCGTTGCGCATCGAGTGCTACGACATGAGCCACATCCAGGGCACTGACTACGTGGGATCGATGGTCGTGCTCGAGGACGGCTTGCCGAAGCGCAGCGACTACCGGCGTTTCAAGGTGTCGGCCGTCCAGGGCAACGACGACTACGGCGCCATGCACGAGGTGCTCACCCGGCGGCTCCGGCGGCTCTTCGAGTCGCCGGATCAGCTCGGCGAGGCCGGCGGGGGCGTGCCGGCCGCAGGAGGGTCAAATGGCGCCGGGGCCGGCGAGGCCGACGGCACCATGGAGGCCGAGGAAGGCGCCGAGGCCCTGCCGGACGGGCGGCGGAGGCGCGGACAGCGCTTTGCCTATCCTCCGCAGCTGCTCCTGCTCGACGGCGGGAAGGGGCAGCTCAACGTCGGCGTACGCGTCCTCGAGGAGCTGGGCCTGACGGGCAAGATCGCGGTGGCCTCGCTCGCCAAGCAGCTGGAGGAGGTATTCGTCCCCGGCCGGCCTGACCCAGTCCAGATCCCCCGTGACAGCGAGGCGATCTACCTGCTGCAGCAGGCTCGTGACGAAGCGCATCGTTTCGCCATCGGTTTTCATCGCGAGCTGCGCGGCCGGCGGATGACCCGGGGCGCGCTGGACGGCATCGCGGGACTCGGACCGGCGCGGCGGAGGCGCCTCATCTCCGAGCTCGGGGGAGTGAAGGCCGTGCAGGCGGCTTCGCTGGACGACCTGCTGGGTGTCGCGTGGCTCCCGGACGCCGTCGCTCGAGCCGTTTATCAGCACCTGCACGCTCGGCGAGGATCGAAAGCCGGATGAGCGCCGAGTCCGACCCGTGGGATCACCACGCGACCTGGTGGCGCGAGACGTTCACGAACGGCGCGGATCTCGAATACGAGCTTCAGATCCTTCCGCTCGCGGCCGCGCACCTCGCCGGCCTCGAACGCGTGCTCGACCTCGGGAGCGGCGAGGGGCAGCTCGCCCGGCGTGTCGCCCAGGGAGTCCCGACGCCCCAGATCGTCGTCGGGCTCGAGCCGTCGACCGCTCAGCTCGCCAACGCCGTCGGGCTGGCCGGCGGTCCGAGATACGTGCAGGGGGTCGGTGAAGCCCTCCCGTTTCGGGACGGGTCGTTCGACGGCGTCGTCTGCTGCCTGGTGATCGAGCACTCGTTCGACCCCGATGCCTTTCTTGCCGAGGCGGTCCGCGTGCTGGCCGTCGGCGGTCGCTTTCTCCTGCTCGTCAACCACCCGATCTTCCAGGGGACCGGGAGCGGCTTCGTCGACGATCAGATCGTGGGCGAGCACTACTGGCGGGTGGGCCCGTACCTGCGCGAGGACGTCGTCTTCGAGGAGGTCGACCCCGGCGTGCGGCTTCGTTTCTCGCACCGCCCGCTCTCGCGCTACGTGAATCCCGTGACGGCCCTCGGGTGCGTTCTGACGCGTCTCGAGGAGCCTGAACCGCCTCTCGAGTTCCTCGAGGGGTCGATCGACCTCGAGCTCGAGTCAGCGATCCCGCGGCTGCTGCTGCTCCGTTTCGAACGGCTGAGCACCGGGCGGATGGGAAGATAGGTTCGATGTCCGAGTATCTGGTCCTTGCAGGGATGTCCGGTGCCGGGCGTTCCACGGCCGCGGCGACGTTCGAGGATCGCGGCTGGTTCGTCATCGACAACCTGCCGCCCGCACTCATCGGCAAGGTCGCGGAGCTCACGAGCCAGGCCGGCGCCGAGTACGAGCGGGTCTGTCTCGTCGCCGGTCGAGGTGGCTATGAGGGAATCGCCGAGCTCGCGCCTGAGATCCAGAGGTTGCGCCTGACAGGGGCACGGGTGCGCGTCGTCTTCCTCGACTCCGCCGACGACGTACTGGTTCGCCGGTACGAAGGCACCCGCCGTCGGCACCCGGTGGAGGCCTCCGGGGTGCTGTCGGCCATCCAGCAAGAACGGGCGATGCTCGATGCGCTTCGGGACGAGGCCGACGTCGTTATCGACACCGGCGAGCTCAATGTGCATCAGCTGCACGACCGCCTGATCGAGCTCATCGATCGCGCCGATACCTCAGCGGGCATGCAAACATCGATCGTCTCGTTCGGTTTCAAACACGGGATCCCGCTGGACGTCGACCTCGTCTTCGATTGCCGCTTCCTCCCCAACCCGCACTGGGTGCCCGAGCTCCGCACGCTGACCGGCCTCGACGCGCCCGTGCGCGACTACGTGCTCGAGCAGGAGGAGACGAAGGAGCTCCTGAGCCGCCTCGATGATCTCTTCGGCCTCCTGCTCCCCGCCTATGTCCGCGAGGGCAAGTCATACCTGTCGATCGCCATTGGCTGTACCGGTGGACACCACCGCTCGGTCGTGCTGGCGGAGGAGATCGCCGACCGGATCCGCCAACAGGGTTACGAGCTGGTCGTTCATCACCGGGATATCGGGCGATGAGCAGGCGGCCCACCTCTGGCGCTCCGAGGGTGGTGGCGATCGGCGGCGGCCACGGGCTTGCGCAGACTCTCCGGGCGGCTCGGCTGTACGCGGGCGAGCTGACGGCCGTGGTCTCGGTTGCCGACGACGGTGGTTCGAGCGGCCGGCTCCGTGAGCTACTGGGCATTCCCGCCACCGGTGACCTCCGGCGCTGCATCGGTGCGCTGCTGCCGGAGCCGTCCCCGCTCGGTGAGGCGCTCGAGCATCGTTTCGCATCGGGGGAGCTCGAGGGCCACGCCTTCGGCAACCTCCTCATTGCCGCGCTCGCGGCCACGACCGGCGACTTCGTCGCCGGCGTCGCGGAGGCGGCGCGGGTGTTCGGAGCCGTCGGCCGTGTCCTGCCGGCCACAGACATCCCGGTGGTGCTGAAGGCGCAAACGGCCTCCGGCGAGCTCATCGGCCAGGTCCGGGTCAGCAAGGGCTCGGAGATCGCGAGGGTGTCGCTCGTTCCGCACGTTGCGGCGCCGCCGGAGGCGGCCCTCCAGGCGATTGCCGAGGCAGACCAGATCGTGCTCGGCCCTGGGTCGCTTTTCACCAGCGTCCTCGCGGCCTGCATAGTCCCTGCGATCCGTGAGGCCCTTGTCGCCGCGCCCGCCACGCGGGTCTACGTCGCGAACCTTCGTGAGCAGCTTCCCGAGACCGAGGGCTTCGACGTCGCCAGGCTCGTCGGATCGCTGCGGGCGCACGACATCCCGATCGACGTCGTCCTCGCGGACAAAGCCGCGCTCCCACTCGGTGAGATCCCGGCTGACGTCCGGCTCGTGACGGCGGACCTGGCCAAGGCGGGATTCCGCGAGCATGACCCGGAGCGGCTCGGAGTGGAGCTCTCAGTTCTGGTCGCGGACGATGTATGCGATGCTCTCGGCCGTTAGAAAGATGTCTCTGTCCATAGGGGGCTATGAAGCCGCAGCGAGAAGGCGACGGCGAGGAAGGTGACCCAGGTGGGTGTTCGTATCGGCATCAACGGCTTCGGACGGATCGGGAGGAACCTGCTCCGGTCGGTCCTCGACCTCGAGGCAAGATCCGCGAGCGACGCCGGGCAAGCCCGCGACGTCGAGGTCGTGGCCATCAACGACCTCGTGTCCCGCAGGGTGAACGCGCACCTTCTTCGTTACGACTCGACCTTCGGCCGGCTCCCCGTCGACGTCGCTCAGACGGAAAAGGGCCTGCAGGTCGGCGACCGCGAGATCGTGGTCTTCGAGGAACGGGACCCGAAAGCGATCGGCTGGGGAGACTTGGACGTCGACGTCGTGGTCGAGTCAACGGGTCATTTCACGACCCGGCAAAGCGCGTTCGGCCACGTCGAGGCGGGTGCGAGGCGTGTGATCATCTCCGCGCCGAGCAAGGACGCCGATGCGACCTTCGTGGTCGGCGTGAACGACGACACTTTCGATCCCGATCGTCACGTCGTGGTCTCCAACGCCTCCTGCACGACGAATTGCCTCGTGCCCATGATCAAGGTGCTCGACGACGCCTTCGGGCTGCGCCAGGGGCTCATGACAACCGTCCACGCTTATACGAACGATCAGACAGTGCTCGACCTCGGGCGCGACGACCTTCGCCGGGCGCGGGCCGCCGCGGTCAACATCATCCCGGCGACGACCGGTGCCGCACGCGCGACGAGCCTCGTTCTCGAGGCGATGAAGGGTCGACTGGACGGTCAGTCACTGCGCGTGCCGGTGCAGGACGGCTCGATCACGGACCTGACGGCCGTGCTGGACGCAGGCGTGGGCGTAGCCGAGGTGAACGAGGCCTTCCGCGCCGCCTCTCGGACCGAGCGCCTCCGGGGAATCGTCGTGTACAACGAAGAGGACATCGTCTCGACCGACATTGTCGGCAGCCCCGCGTCGTGCACATTCGACTCGACCCTGACGATGGCCCTCCCCATGGACGAGTCGACCACGCTCGTGAAGGTGATGGGCTGGTACGACAACGAGTGGGGTTACTCCCATCGGCTCGTCGACCTCGCTCGGATCATCGGATCTGCGTGACGCGCAGCGGCCGCAGGGTCCTCGTCAGCGGCAACTGGAAGATGCATCACACCCACTACGAGGCCATCCAGGTCGTGCAGAAGCTCGCCGCGCTTCTTCGAGCCGATCCAGTCCCGGACGGGACTGACATCTCGCTGCACCCGTCCTTCACCTCATTGCGATCCGTGCAGACCGCGCTCGAGTCCGACGCCGTTCCCGTTGCCCTCGGCGCCCAGAATTGCCATTTCGCGGACCAGGGCGCCTATACGGGCGAGGTGAGCGCCGAGATGCTGGCGAAGCTGAACGTCCGCTACGTGATCGTCGGGCACTCGGAGCGCCGCATACTGTTCGGGGAGACTGACGAGGTCGTGAGGGCCAAGCTGGACGCAGTGCTCCGCCACGCCATGGTTCCGATCCTCTGCGTTGGCGAGACGCTCGAGCAGCGAGAGGAGGGAAAAGCCGAGCCGACCGTGTCAGCCCAGCTCACCGCCGCACTCGAAGATCGCGGCCCGGAAGCCCTCGGGTCGGTCGTTGTCGCGTACGAGCCGATCTGGGCCATCGGGACAGGCCAGACGGCGAGCGCGGACGATGCGCAAGCGATGTCGGCGGCGATCCGTCGCGAGCTGAGGCGGATCGGCGGCGAAATCTCCCGATCGATGCTCGTCCAATACGGGGGGTCGGTCACGCCGGACAATGCCGGGGACCTGCTTGCCTGCGCCGACGTGGACGGCTTCCTCGTCGGGGGTGCAAGCCTCGATGCCGACAAGTTCGTGTCGATTGCGGGGTCCCGGGCCTGAGCCTGGCGTGATCGCCGCTGTTCAGGCGACCGGCGCGCCGGCCTGGCGACCCCGGCGGTGGCACTTGCCGGTGGTAACCTGCTGGCCGGCCGGAGGCCGAGAGGAGTTTCCCCGAGTTGCTGACAGACGTTCTCGTCGCTGTGGATGTGCTCGTAGCGCTCGGGCTCGTACTGCTCGTTCTGCTCCACAGCGGACGCGGTGGCGGCCTATCGGACATGTTCGGTGCTTCGACTGGCTCGGCGGCGGCGGGATCTACCGTCGCCGAGCGCAATCTGGACCGGATAACGGTGGTGTTCGTGCTCGTCTTCGCGTTCGTCACGGTCGCCTTGTCACTTCGGTGGAGCTGAGGCGGGCCGCACTCGCCCTCTTCGGGGGCGTCGCAGTGATGGCGTCCTCCTGCAGCACCACGTCGCCCCCCATCGCCAGTCCGACGACCCAAGCGCCCCCAGTCAATTCGGCTTTCGCCAACGGTGGGACCGTCACGGTGGCCGTGCCGTACCTGCCCGCGAACTTCAACCCTTCGACACCCGCCGGGGCGAACAGCGTCACACAGATGGTGATGGAGCAGGTCTGGCCGCAAGCCTTCGTAGTCGACCCTGGGTACCAGCCGCAGACGACGGGGTTCATCGAGAGCGCCGAAGTCGTCGGGTTGACCCCGATGACCGTCAGCTACGAGATCGACCCGAGGGCGACGTGGTCGGACGGCTACCCGATCACCGCGGCGGACTTCACGTACAACTGGAGGCAGCAGCTGCGTTTCGCTCCGCTGCTGCCCTCGGCCGGCTGCCTCGCCGGCTATCGCGACATCAGGTCGATCACGGCGGCCAACGCCGGCAAGACGGTGACGGTCGTCTTCTGGAGACCGTACACGGACTGGGAAGGGCTCTTTGCGAATCTCGTTCCCGCGCACATAGCGGAGCGAACCGGCTGGGTATCCGCATTTGCAGGATTCCACCGTTCGGAGGTGATCTCCGGTGGCCCATTCATCGTGAGCTCGCTCGAGCCGGGCCGGCGGCTGGTGCTGACGCGGAACACCCTGTACTGGGGAACGCCGGCGCACCTGCAACGCATCGTGTTTCTCGTCGAGCGGTCGGATCGGGCGTCCCTCGCCGGCTTGCAGAAGGGGAGTGTCTCGATGGCCGCGGTCACTCCGGGGCCGCAGGTCGATCGCGCGGTTGCGAGCAGCGACGAGCCGGCCACCGGCCTTTCGATGACAACCACGCCGTCGCCGCTGCTCTGGCAGCTCGTCTTCGACCTGAACAACCCGGTCGTCGGCAATGTGATCTTGCGCAGAGCGCTCGCGCTCGTCACCGACCCGAACCAGCTCGTGGCTGATTCGATCAACCTTGACGACCCCCTCACCCTCGGCGCCTACAGTCGCGTCTTCGCCGAGGGCCAGCCGGGATCGGCTTCCGAACCGGCCTCCGCCGCTTCGTACAGCCCCGTCGACGCCGCGGCGCTGTTCCAGTCACTCGGTTACGTCCCCGACGCGCGCGGGAAGCTCCGTGCGAACGGAGTTGGCACGACCCTGACCCTCACCCTGACGGGTCCGAGTGGTGACGCCGTCATCTACGCGCTCGAGTTGCAACTTCAAGCCGAATGGGCCTCCTCTGGCGTCGCTCTCGTCATTCACAACGTGCCGATGGGGCGCCTCCTCACCAAGGTCCTGCCTCAAGGGAGGTACGAGATCGCGCTCGCTCCTTACGTGATACCGGCCTTCCCGTCCTGGAACGCGCTCGTCTGCACCGACCCGGTGCTCCCTTCGCCTGCGGAGCCCCCGAACCTCCGTGCCCAGATAGCCGAGTCGAGCGGATCGGCTGGTTCGGGCGGCTCGGGCACTGGGGGGTCTCGCGTGACGACCGGCGGCACCTTCCCGTGGAGCGTGACGACGCCTCCCGGCACGGAGCCCGGGGCAGCAGCCGTGGCGGCCGTGACGCGTGACATCACGGGACTAGACGATCCGAGGGTCGGCGCTGGTTTCGAGCAGATCCTCGGTGAGCTGAACGCGAACACCGAAAATCAGCTGCTCTCGAAGCTGGATGCCTCCCTGGCGCAGGACCTTCCGACGCTGCCCCTCTTCCAGGTGCCCGTCAGCCTCGTACAGCAGGCTGACATCGTGAACGTGAGCGAGAGCCCGACCTCGGCCGGTCCGTTCTGGAACGCAGAAGACTGGGCGATCGAGCTGCCTTCCTCGAACGGATAGGGGCGGGCGCGATCGCGAATGGCCGAGTGGACGGCAGACGGGTCACTGCCGGCGCTGGGCGGCGGGGGCCGGCGGGGCCGGCGGCAGTCGGTCCGGGGCAGTCGGCCAGGGCGGCAGTCGGAGCGCCCGGCCGGCCCTTCTTGCATGGCTGTCAACGGAGGTGTTTGCGGTACAGTACGAGGCGCCTTCGGGGCTAGGCGAGTTCCGCTGGGTGGCCACGTCGGAGTGGCGGAATAGGCAGACGCGCTAGCTTGAGGGGCTAGTGCCCGCAAGGGCGTGGGGGTTCAAGTCCCCCCTCCGACACTCGTTCTAGCTGGGAGAATGTTTCCTAGAGTTCACGTCCCGAGCTGCGATTGCTGCTATAGGTCGCCTTTCAGGCACGCGATCACAAGGCGTGGAACGCGATGCCGTCGGCCCTGGCGGCCGAGCGGAGATTGGGCCCGACATCGTGCTTCGACACGGCGATTCCGGCGTCGAGCCGGTGGGCGGCAGCCAGCGCCTCGACCATCGCGGCGGACAAGCCGCGACCTTCAGTCCGGTGGCGGTGTTGGAGTTCGGCCATGGACCATGAGAGCTCTCGGAGAGGGAGAACCTCGACCTCGTCAGGCAGCACGGCGAGCTGCTCACGGAATCGAGCTTGGATGTCAGCCGGCAGGCCGGCCACTGGGGTGGAGAGCCTTCCGGCGACGGCTGGGTACGCGAGCGAGGAACACAGCCGGAACAGCCAGAGGCCGGTGGTGGCAACGCCGTCCGCTGCGATCCCGTCGAGATCCTGCGCGCGCTCGCCGGTCAAGATGTCGCGCAGCAGGTGGTCGTCGACGACGACGGAGGCCACCTACGTCGTCGCGAGGTCGGGATCGTCGAGCTCGCGGACGAACCGGAGGTGAGCGTCGGCGCTCAATGCCTGCCCGAGGAGCCTCTGCCGGGCGCCGGTAGGGAGGAGGACCACAGCTTCACCGAGGTCGACGACGGTCACGCGCCCGCCCCGATCGAGCCCCCATCGATGGCGCACAGCCGCAGGAACTGACATCTGCCCGCTCGTCGATACCAGAAACTCGACGGGCACTGCCATGGGTCGCTCCTCACACTTGGTGAAGCTCAATCATACCAAGTGCCCCGAGCAACGGGGGGCGGAGGGCGGGAGCGAAGCGAGGACCTCCTGGTCACGGCCAGTCGCAGATCCTAGAAATCGGCCCTCCGAAGCTCCTGACCAGGCCGAGAACGTACTCATCCTCGCGAGTTCAAGCGGCGGTGGCCTCCCAGCACGAGGATCGCGCGATGGTGGTCCCCCGACCCCGGCTGACCGGGATGGGCGGCCGCTCGGTGAGCTGACCTGTACAAGACTATCGGAATCTTGTACGATTAGTCCCATGGTCACGTTCGCTATCAGCGAAGCCCGAGAGCGCCTTTCTGAGGCCGTAGAGCTGGCCGGAGGGGAAGCGGTGTTCCTCGAGCGGTATGGCAAGCCGGCGGCCGTGCTGCTTAGCCCCGAGCGGTACGAGGAGCTCATGGAGGTCTTTGAGGAGGCGGAGGACGTTGCTGGTTTCGACGCCTCGATGGCCGAAGAGGGCGCCAACATCCCCTGGGAGCAGGTCAAGGCTGATCTCGGCTGGGTGTGACCAGTTACCGAATCGAGTTGCGCCCTGCGGCTGTGAGAGCGCTGAAGAAACTGGACCAGAACGATCGGGCGCGAGTTCAAGGCGCCATCGCGCTGCTCGCCCAAGACCCGCGCCCACCCGCGTCCAGGCCCCTTCGCGGTCGACCTGGCTACCGGGTTCGGGTCGGGGACTATCAAATCATTTACACCGTGGCCGACGATGTGCTGCTCGTCGTGGTCGTGACCTTGGGCCATCGCCTCGACGTCTACGAGCACTGACCACTCCCCGCCGGGCCGGGCCATTGCGAGCAATAGAAGCGCCAGCGGTACTGTCAGCGAGTGAACATCCGCCGGCTCCACGTCGAAGGGTATCGCTCGCTTCTTGACGTGACGATCGACTTCGCTCAGATCACCGTGATCGTTGGGCCGAGCGGCTCGGGCAAGACCAACATCTATCGAGCCCTCCGCCTGGCTCATGCTTGTGGTGACGGAAGGCTCGCTCGTACCGTGGCGCGAGAAGGTGGGATGTCGTCGATCCTCTACGCGGGCCAGCGGCGAGGCGAACCGAAGGTGGATCTTGCGGTTGATCTTGACGACGTGAGCTACGAAGTGTGCCTGGCAACCGCCGGCAAGGGTCATCCGTTCTGTCGAGACCCAGTTGTCAAGCGAGAGCAGATACTTCTGCCTGGAACCCGTAAACGCCGAGTTGCGCTACTGGATCGCCATGGGGCAACGGCTTTCGTGCGCGACGAGCAAGGTAATCGGGTCGCCTACGCCGCGGCGTTCCACTCCTCCGAGTCGGTGCTGACCCAACTTGTGGACGCGCATCAGTACCCGGAGCTCGTCGATGTTCGCGAAACACTTCGCCAGATGCGCTTTCACCACAACCTCCGCACCGACGATGAGGCACCGGCACGCCAATCAAGCCTGGGCACTCGCACAGATGCCGTGTCAGACGACGGATCGGATCTCGCGGCGGCGCTCGCGACAATTCAACGAGCAGGTGACCGTCAAGGCCTTCGGCGATGCATTGATGAAGCCTTCGATGGCGCGACCTTGGACGTCATCGAGGACGACTCCGACCGACTCGACCTCGTCCTTCACTCGAAGGCGGTGATGCGCCCCCTCACAGCCAGAGAGCTCTCGGACGGCCAGCTCCGCTACCTGTTTCTGGCGGCTGCCCTGCTCTCTCCGCGTCCGCCGGTGGTCGTCGTCCTCAACGAGCCAGAGTCCAGTCTCCACGTGGATCTCTTGTCGGCGCTCGCCGAGCTCGTGGCGGCGGCCTCCGAGCGGACGCAGATCGTGCTGACGACACACGCCTTGAGCCTTGCCGAATCGCTCCTTGAACACGACGGGACCTTGGGTCTAGAGCTTTGTCTTCACGACGGATCGACGTCAGTTGCGAGGATGTGAAAGCCAATCGTGTCGGTGAGACATGTCGGAGTTTGCGTCGCTGCCGAGCCGGGTCATGAAGCGCGCCTGCCGAATGCGGAGGAAGTCGAGCGGGTCGGAGGGCGCATGACGGAGAACGAGCTGGAGCGTCCCGTGCGCCGCCGTTGCTCCGGTTGCCCGGCACGGCCGGCGCACGAGCGAGGACAGGGTCACGCACCCTCGCGTCGGGGTCGGTCAGTTGGACGAGACGACGTGAGAAAGCCCCGGTCGATTGAGTCGGCCGGGGCTTTCGGTGCGCTTGGGCAGGTAGGGAGCCTAGGGCAGCGGCGGGATCGTGTTGAACACGCCCCACGGGGTGTGCGCACCCGCTCCGTTGATGCTCTTCGTCCCGGCTCCCGGGATGGGCCCGATATAGGCATCGTTGTTGAACAGGTACAGGGGCCGGCTGTTGTAGGTCACCTGCTTGCTGCCGTCGGGTCTCACGATGATCCCGAGGGCATGCTGGTCAACGCCGGGCCCAGCTTCAGGCAGCTCTGAAGTGAGAAGCGGTGGCCAGTAAACGGCACACAGCCCCTGACAGGCGCTTTCGTGGCCCCTTCCATGATGCCTGTCGTGGCTTCTGGCGTCGCCCCACTCGTGGCGATGGTCCCGGCTCAAGGTGTAGACGGGGAAGCTCGCGTCGGGGAAGACGGTGAAGTCATTGTTCATCGTTGCAGCCAACACGGTCTCGTCGGGCCCAGTGCCGCCGACCGGAGCGGTCTCGATCTGCAATTGAGCCTGACCCGTCGCGGGAGCACCCCGACTCGGATCGACCAGGTACCAGATGCCCGGGGGACTGGTCACAGGATCGTCCAAGTTGGCGCCTTGCGTATCTCCCGCCGCTTGGTCCAGGAAGAACCGGTACAACGGATAACCGGCGTAGGTCACCTGCTCCACCGACGACACGCCCGGCAGGTCGAAGTCGGTGCGGGTCACCGTCCCGAGAAGCCTGGGGTTGACCCCCGGCCCCGCGATGGGAGCACCTTCGGTGAGGAGCGCCGGCCAGAGGTCACTGTCGCAAGGCGTATTTAGGACGTTCACGTTGTCGCTACACGCGAAGTCCGCGCCAGACAGCGCATGGAGCTGGTCGGAGGTGAGCAGGTACAGCGAGCAACCGGCGTAGTCGCCCGAGCCGACGACCAGCACCCTGCCGTACGACGTCGTGGATGCGGCCGACACGGTCGCCGGGCCGGTCGGGGCGCTCATCACGTCGTCGGAACAGGGCCTGGTTTGGCCGCTCGCAGGTGAGCTGAACGGACTCCCGGCTGAGCTGAACAGAAGGGCCACTCCAACGAGGCCCAGGGTAAGCATGGCGGCTGTGGCAGAGCGTGCAACAACCTTCCCAAACCGGCGAAACAGTGTCACTACCATTTTGTCTCCTCTCCAACATAGAAATAGGGGTCGAGCACGCGGACCCGAGTGATCTTGTCCACGGGCAGTTCGTTACGAGCTGCCGTCTTCCGGATTGCCTCCGGGCTTGGTGCGTCGTAGACGCAGAATGTCGTTCTGTCGTCCTCGCTCACATAAGAGCTCACCCAGGTCACGCCTTCTTCTGAATTCCGCTCGGAGATCGCCTGGCAGAGCTCCACTCCCTCCTTGGTGATCGAGATCGGTAACCGCTCAGGGAAGGTGCGCTGGACCAGGTATCGCGGCATGTCAGTCCTCCTAAGGGCATTGGGCTGCTCCTGAGATCTCGACCGTACGCGTGTGCAGGGTCCCGCACATCGGGAGAACTCCCCATATTGGCCAGAGCCAGTACCTAACGTTTGGAGGGCAGGCCTCACAGTGCGAGGAGTTCGAAGGTGCGTGACGGGCGTTTGGCTACGAGCGGCGGCGGACTTGCGTAGGGCGCACGTGCTGTCTACTGCCACCGCCGGTGCAGCTCATGGACGAGTTAATCGACGGCGGACGGCAAATTATCGTCCGCTCGTTAGTCCCAATCGGGCGGCTTCGGCGGCGGCCTGGCTGCGGGTGTGGACGTCGAGCTTTCGCAGGATTGCCGAAACATGGTGATCGACCGTTTTCTCCGACACGACCAGACGTGATGCTATTTCGGCGTTTCGCAAGCCAGCAGAGAGCAGCACCAGCACCTCCAGCTCGCGCGCGGTAAGCCCGGCTGGATTCGCACTTGTCTGCGGACGGGGTCCGCGAGGCAGGCCACGTGCGCCGCGTGCGCGCAACTTCTGGGCGACGATGTCGGCCGCAGGCTTGGCGTCGAGGACGAGCAACTCATTCAGAGCTTGCCGAAGCGTGCCGTCGGCCTCGGAGCCTGCGAGTGCAAGGGCGGCTTCGTACGGGCAACCGAGCTCGAGCCATCGTGCTCGGGCACGCGAGTACTCCCCGGCGAGCTCGAGCGAGTAGGGCCCGGTCGTCTCGTCGTCCGGCACTTGATCAACGATGCCCGCCCGCCGGCGCCACACCGCCAGTTCGGACACGACCCAGGGTGCGGCGCGCAAACGCGCAAGGGACAGTGCCGAATCAGTGGCGCGGCGTACAGCCTCTTGATCACGTTCGAGCCAGGCTGCCTCGGCCCGCGTAGCTGCTACCGGCTCAATCGCCTGAAGCTCCTCCCCGCGTTCCGCCAACGAGAGCGCTTCGTCCAGCGGTGGCCAGACGTCTGGATCGCCGCGCCGGGCGCGGACGGAGCCGACCACTGTGAGGGCGACGAGTCGCGGCAGCCTGGAGCGGCGGGGCTCACTCAGCACGATCGCTGCGATCTCGACTGCCCCCTGCCAATGCCCCAGGTCCCTCTCTATCTGTGCTTGGTAAGCCAACATATAGCCGCGCAACAGCTCCACACCACGGTCGCTTGTGAAGCGAAGCCCGCGCTCGACGTGCTCCTGGGCTAGCGGATACGAGCGCCAGCGGCGTGCCGCCGCTACAAGGCACACCAATGCTCCGCCTGCTCGATCGTCAAGTCCGGCGTCGGTGGCGCGCACTAGGCATTGCTCGAGCTGCTGTCTACCCGCAGTCTCACCGCGTATGAATCTGGCCGCGCCCACGGCTTGCAGGGCCTGAAGGGAAATCTCGGGCTCGTCGAGCGCCTCGGACAGTTCCGTGGCCCGAGTGCCCCACTCGATTGCATCGTCGACTTCCTCAGCCCACGCACACAAGCCGGCCAGACCGCTGTAGGCCATCGCGAGTTCGGGACCGGGCCTGACAGCCTCCAGCAATGAGACTGCTCGCCGAGCAGCCTCCTTCGCCTCTGCCACCAGACCGGGGCACCACAGCACGCTCGACAGCTCTTGAAGCGCTCGTCCCTCTGCGCGCACGTCGCCCTGTCGACGGTGCAGCGCGATCGCGGCCCGCAGGGCGTTGAGGCTTTCGTCGATCCGGTCGGTCATCATGCACTCATACGACCAAGACTGGAGCAACTGGGCTCGGAACATAGGCTCACTTGAGCCGGCAAAGCGGAGCGCTCGTGAATATTGGGCAGCACTCTCGCGATGCGCGCCGAGATCCGATGCCTGCTTGGCTGCCTCGGGCGCAAATCGCAGGACGGCGGCGGCGTCGCCGGCGGCGTGGGCGTGATGTGCGAGGCGGGCGAGGTCGGGTGAACCAGCGAGGGCCCGGAGAGCGCGAGTGTGCAACGCCCTCTTGCGGCTCGGCGTCATCGACTCCTCGAGGACACCTCGCGCGATCTCGTGCCGGAACGCCACGCTGTCCCCAACGACTACCACGATCCCCGAACCTACGCACTCCTCAACGCACTCCAGGTAGCCGCCGGCAATAGCCTCGAGTGTGCTTAGCTCAGGCGCAGATGGAGCGACCGTGAGCGCCTCTAAGAGACTCCTCGCCCTGCGACTCAAAGGAGCGGCCCGCGCCAGCACCGCATCCCGGACAGTCGATGGGATCTCCTCCGCGCTGCCCGCGAGAACCTCAGTAACGAAGAACGGGTTGCCGGCCGTGCTGCGATAGAGCGCCTCTGCGTCCACCCCATGGGGCGCGGCGAGGGTCGCTACTGCCTCGGGTGAGAGCCGAACCAGCTCAACTCGCTCGATTCCAGGGGTTCTCGCCAACTCGCCAAGCACGACACGAAGCGGCGAGGCCTTGCCGAGTTCGTCATCGCGATAGGTCGCGACAACGAGTGCCGGAACTGCCTCGATCCTCCTGCCGAGTAGGCGAAGGACGTCGAGCGTTGCCTCATCGGCCCAATGGAGGTCCTCGAGCACGAGCACCGTCGGACACGAGTCAGTCACCTCGCGTATGAGAGCCGACACCACCTCGTGGGGATGGGCACCGCGCGCGACAACCTGCCCGAACTCGCCACCGGTGTCCCGCGCAACGTCGATGACAGGCCCGAGAGCGCGCGGCGCGAAAAGCGCTTCGCAGGCCCCCCAAAGAATACGTAGCGGCGGTCGCTGCTCCTCGCAGAACCGCCGTATGACCGCGGTCTTCCCGATACCGGCCTCGCCTCGAACGAGCACGAGTCGCCCTCGCCGAGTCCTCTGCACTGCCTCGAGCAAATGCTTGAACGAGCTCAGTTGAGCCTCGCGCTCAAGTAGTTCGACCGATCCTGCCGGCGCCTCGACTGTCGAACTGTCCACCGTCGCGTCCCAGTTCTCGAAAGAGATGCCATTCTTCAACCGTCGCGTGCCGCCCGCAAGCGAGCACTGCCTCGGAGCACCGCGGATTGGGCTTGACCCGCACACAGGTTTCTCATCGGGCCTCCCGTCGCCGTTAGTGATTCGTGTCAGGAATCCCCTCGGGAATCTGCCACAGGTCAGCTCCTCCCAAAAGGCGTGGAGTTTTGTACCAAGTCCCCCCTCCAACACCGCGGTTGAGCAGGATGTTTTGTTGCTCCCACTGTTGTCACAAGCTCTGAAAAGAACCCAGATGTCAACGCTTTGTCAGCGCAAAACGGTCTCTTGCGGTCGCGCACTCCAAAGGCTGCGGACATGGTTGATGAGTTCATCGTGGCGGTCGGCTCCGCAAAACCACTTACGGCAATCTCATTCCGCTCCTGTATTTGCACGACGCGACGTGGCAGCGAAAGTCAGCGGCGATCAACGGTCTCCTTCCACTGATAGTCGAGCTAGCCAAGCTCGTGGACGTGAGCCTCGCGTACAGGCTCGCCGGGTCGCGCTCGAGGATGCAACTATTGCGACCCGCGCCGTCAGCCGTCCAGCAGGCTCCGTAGGAACGCGCGGGTCCGCTCCGCTTCCTCGCGTGTGCCCGTCGATTCTCGGACCGCGATCTCCGTTGCGCCGGCGTCGACGAGCTGCTGGGCCTTCGCCCTGGCGGTTTCCTCATCGCCGACGATGCCGACGTCGATCTGACTGCTGACCCCCTCGCGTTCGAGCACCGCCTTGAAGATCGGGAACGTCGCGTACGGCTTGGACGTGGCCGCGATCCGGCGGCGGGCCCCGTCAGCGTCGTCGGTGACGCAGACTACGACGGTGGCGACGATGCGCGGAGGCGGGCGTCCCGCGTCGGCAGCGGCCCTGGTGATCACAGGCACGATGTATTCGGCGAGGCCGCGAGGGCCCGTAGCCGCGGTGATTGCGCCGTCGGCTAGACGACCGGCGAGGCGCAGCATGTGCGGCTGAAGAGCGCCGAGCAGAACCGAAGGACGCTCGACATCACCGAGGTCGAGGCCACCGACCATCGTCCACCTCTCGCCGCGCACGTCGGCTGGCTCGCCGCGAAGCAGAGGGAGTAGCGCCTCGAGGTACTCGCGCATGAACTGGGCTGGGCGCTCATAGGACATGCCGAGCCGTCCTTCCACCACGTGCGGGTGGGACATGCCGATGCCAAGCGTTAGCCGGCCGCCGAGCGCGGACTGGGCGGTGAGTGCCTCGGCGGCCAACGCTTGCGGATGGTGCAGAACAGCGGGCACAAGCGCGGTTCCCATCTCGATCCGCGGCGCCTCGCGGGCCGCCAGCGCCATGGCGACGAACGGGTCGGCGCCGAAGGCCTGGTGGGTCCACACAGTCGGGAAGCCGTCGGCGTCCGCGCGACGGATGCCCTCGACGATGACGTCGAGCGGGCCGATTGCGTAGGGGCCCACTCGCACGGTGCCACCTCCCATCCGGCGCCGACCACTTGAGAGTCGCGGCCAACATGGCGCTCCGGTCGCCAGCTGAACAAAACAGTACAGTCATGCGAATCGTCAGACCTCGACGCTCGCCGGGCTGCGACTCAGCAACGTGAATGAGATCACTCCCTGCCCTCCTGATTGGCCGATGCCTCGGTCCATAGATCAGTCGCCCAGACCTCGGCATCGAACTCCTTGGCGAGAAAGATCGATGTCAAGGCTGTGCCACAGCCGAGGTCAAGGATTCGCATGCCGCGCTCGATCGGCATGACCTCGGTAAGGGCCTCGATCAACCAAAGGGCGTTCGGTCCCATCTGGTTGTCCGAGATCCACATATTTGTTCGGGCGGCGGCAACAGCCGGACGCCAGGTGGAGGCTCTCCTCACCGTTCACGGACATTATGAGATAACCCCTACACTCTTTTCCGCTTCCTACTGCCGACGCTGCGGGCTAAAGGTGGGCGATGGCGACGCGGACTAGGCCGCCTATTCGGTGCGCCACGTTCCTGAGCTGGACGTTTCCCGTGTACTCACAGTAACGAACGCCCCTCCGACACTGAACCTGATGGAAGGCTGTCAGCGAATATGCCGGTGAGCGAACGTCGGGGGTCCTTCCAGCACTAGGCAGGCGGGCCTTGGGGTACGGCGCCTATTTGCTGCATCATCGACATGATGTCCATGACGCCCCAATGCTCGTGCGCCAATCCGTCCGCGCCGAAGCGGACGATGTCAATGGCCTGAATGTCCATGCTCTTTCCGCTGGCGGGGATGCCCATGAACTCGCCCTTGTTGGTCCCCGTTACGCGGGACCGAGCCACGACCTTGTCCCCGCTCTCAAGGATGTCTTCGGCGTCGAATCGCAGATCGGGGAAACCGGCCTTCATCATGGCGAACAGTTGCTTGGTGCCAGCCTTGGTTGATTCGAGGCCCGGCCCAGTCTCGTGCTCAACAAAGTCGTCCGCTAGTAAGTCGAAGAACCCATCCAGATCACCGGCACTGACGAGCTCATACGCGCGGCGCAGAGTGTCCGAGTTACCCACTGTCCTCCCTTGTGTAGTCGGTGGCGGTGATGTTAGCCGTGGAACTACTTCGAGCGTCGAGGTCCCGACCAACCACGACGCTCGGGCACTGGGCCTCGTCGGGCGGCGAGCCGTCCGGCGAAGGCTCTTGCCAGCTCTACCGCGACCGAGAACAACGACTCGCATCACGTCGTACATAACCACAACCCCCACCCCACCGTGGAGCCTCAGCACCACCGCCTGTAATCGGCAGGGCGCGCGTCACTTGAACTGCCAGGTCGTCGAGTTTGCTGAAGTGCGTCGATCTACCGTGGGCCTCTCATCATCGCTGTGGCGCGGTCGAACCAGCCCCGGGTCTCAGCTCGACCTGGAGGTGGGCCATGACCACCACGATGCTGTCAACTGCCATCGTCGTCTCAGGGCCCATGTTCAGCGATGCCGAGCGGGTCGCGGTCGGTGGCTATCTTGCCGGCTACAGCGGACTCACCAGAGAGGCGTACGCCCTCGATCTGCGCCAGTTCTCCGCTTGGTGCGAGGAGCACAGAGTCCACCTCTTCGAGGCGAGGCACGCGGACATCGAGTGCTTTGGCCGCGACCTCGAGGAGCGCGGCCGGGCCCGCGCGACGGCGACTTTGCGCGATCGCCGGTTTCTACCGCTACGCAGTCGAGGAGGAGCTTCTCGATCACTCGGCAGCAGTTCATGTCCGCCGGCCGCGCCTCGACTACGAGTCTCACGTCACCGGCCTCGATCGCAACGAACTCGGCGCTCTACTTGTGACCGCCGGGATCGGGCCAGCCGTCGAGCATGCCCTCATCTCGTTCTTGGGCTGGCTCGTCAACGAGGACGGCGTGCGGGAGCGCCTCGACACGACCCTCTCGTTCGCGTGCGTGACCCAGGGACGTACCTTCCTTCCGCCGCCTGGCGGAGGGGTTGGCGCGCCAGCTGGGACGACTCGGCATCAAGCTCGACTTCGCGTTTGTCGAGCCCTCCGAAAGGTTCTACGAAGCCTGCGATCGCCGTCCGGCGTCGTTCGTGAACAAGTGGCTCTGGCAGGATCCGATCGAGGCGATTATCGGCTTCACCCGGTCTTCGTGTGCGTGTGAGGGTCGCCGAGCTGGCAGTCCGCCGGGTTGCTGAAACTGGACGGCGCCTATGACCGATTCCTCCGCGCCGCTGACGAGGACGACATCCGGGAGGCGTCGGCCTCCCTGCAAGGGCTCTTCATAAAGGGAGTTGCCGGGCTTCCCGGAGTGGTGAGCGTGACGTTCCTGCCGACGACCGACGAATGCGAAGACGCTGACAGTGTCGGGCTGCTCACGTTCGCGTCGGTTGGCGACATGGAGCGGGCACTCGGTTCGGCGCATGCGGGCTCACACGGCCACCTTCGCGGACTCCGAAGCCGCCACCCGACTCCGGCTTCAAAACGGTGCATGACTTGTGGTGCTCTGCTGCCTTTGTCGAGGGAACGGGCCGGACCCGCCTGCACACTGTGTGGATTTGACCGCTCGGACACGCGACACACCGCGCATTGTCGGACGGTGGGAGCCAACGGTACCGTGACGCGGAGGCGGCTCTTACCTGCTGTTGATCACGAAAGCACGTCGCTTCGAGCGAGTGGCAGCTGACGAAGGAGGAACAAGCCATGGGGTGCCGCAGACTCGAGGGCAAGAGCGTGCTCGTCACCGGAGCCGGCAGTGGGGTTGGCCGCGCGACGTCGCTTCGGTTCGCTGCCGAGGGCGCGTCGGCCGTATGCCTTTTCGACCGCGAGATGGCCAGCCTCGACCGGGTGGCCGCCGAGGTGGAGGCGGCCGGAGCAAGACCGCTCGTCTTCGTGGGCGACGTGACCTCGGACGAGAGCTGTCGTGACGCGGTCGAGCTGGTCACCTCGAGCGCCGAGCGATTGGACATCCTCGTCAGCAATGTGGGGGCAGATCGCGTGGTGCCGTTTCTCGAGATGAACGTCGAGGAGTGGGAACGCGTCATCGGCATCAACCTTCGGGCGTCCTTCGTCCTCGGGCAGCTGGCCGCTCGTGCGATGGTGGCGGACGCCCGAGGAGGAGTCATTCTCTATACGGCATCGATCTGCGCCCTGGGAGCATCGGCGGAGGATGCGCACTACGGCGCTTCCAAGGCCGGAATCGTCAACCTCGCTAAGACGATGGCGATCGAGCTGGTCGGCCACAGGATTCGCGTGAACGCGGTCAGTCCGGGTCCGCTCGACACCCCGATGTCGCTTGCGCTGCTGGGGAGCGAGGAAGCCATGCAGAGCGCTCGGGAGCATTGGCCGCTCGTTCCCATGGGCCGGCTCGGTCGGCCCGAGGAGATCGCCGCAACCTTCGCTTTCCTGGCTTCGGACGATGCCGCTTACATCACCGGTCACAACCTGGTCGTGGACGGCGGTCTCACCGCCCAGGCCTACTCGATCCCCGCGGAGCTGATGGCGAAGTGAGAACGGCGTGAGCCCGGCCGCCCGGCCATGGTCAGCGCGACGGAAGTGGCTTTCCTCTCGGCCGCGGAGCTCGGGGCAGCCTTCCGCGCGGGGGCCCTTTCGCCGAGCGAGGCGTGCGCGGGGTATCTCGAGGGGTCGGCCGTGGTTGATTCCCGGTCGCGTCCCGTACGCCCACTCGGCGAGGCCGGCGTGTCAAGATTGAAGATCGTATTCAGCGCCAATCTCGGCCGCGTCGAGGTGGACGAGGAGGTTGCCGCGGCCGTGTCTTTGGCAGCGAGGCAGTTCGAGGAGCTGGGAGCGATCGTTACGGAGATCGATCCGGGTGTCGCCGACCCGATCAGCTGCTTCGAGATGATCTGGTCCGTCGGCGCTGCGACGGCGGTGCGACCGTTCACGGCAAGGGAGCGCCGGGAGATGGACCCCTCGCTGATCGAGATCGCCGTGAGCGGCGCCGGATTGAAGGCGGTCGAATATCTGGCAGCTTTCGAGACCCAGCGCGCGCTGTCGGAGCACATGGAGGCCTTCTTCTCGCGATACGACCTGCTGTTGATCCCGACGCTCCCGATCGCTGCCTTTCGTGCCGGCCGAGAGGTGCCAGAGGCGTGGCCCCACCGAGGTTGGACCAGCTGGACCCCGTTCACCTATCCGTTCAATCTGTCCGCTAGCCCGGCCGTCAGCGTCCCTGCGGCTTTTCCGCAACCGGGCTACCGATCGGTTTGCAGATCGTCGGTGCGCAACACAATGACGATCTCGTCGTCTCGGCGGCGGCCGCGTATCACGAGGCGGATGCGTTCACGTGTCGACGGCCGGCCGAGTCGTACGGGCAATCAATGACCCAGCAGAGCGCGGCGCCATGCTGACGGCTCCGGCATCCTCGCTGCCGGCATCAGCTGCGGAGGGCGAGGTCGTCAGCCTTCTCTCCGACCTCATTCGGATCGACACCTCGAATCCCGGCCGCCCCGAGCGACCAGCCGCCGAGTGGGTCGCCGCCAAGCTCGACGAAGTCGGCATCGAGTGCCGTCTCATCGAGGCCGCGCCGGGTCGCACGAGCGTCGTCGCACGGATCGAGGGTCGTGACCCGTCGCGTTCCCCGCTATTGATCCAGGGTCATCTGGACGTCGTTGCTGCCGAGGCGAGCGACTGGTCGGTGCATCCGTTCTCCGGGGAGGTCATCGGCGGCGAGGTCTGGGGCCGGGGTGCCGTCGACATGAAGGACATGGACGCGATGGTGCTCGCCGTCGTCCGGGACTGATCGCGGCGAGCGGTGCAGCCGGATCGTGGCCTCATCCTGGCCTTCGTCTCTGACGAAGAGTGCGGCGGTCAGTACGGGTCGCGCCATCTCGTCGAGCACCATGCCGATCTGTTTGCGGACTGCAGCGAGGCCATCGGCGAGGTCGGCGGCTTCAGCGTGACGCTCAACGAGAAGGCTCGGCTCTATCTCATCCAGACCGCCGAGAAGGGCATCAACTGGCTCCGCTTGCGTGCGCGCTCGAAGTCTGGCCACGGGGCGATGCTCCAAGAGGACAGTGCCGTGACCCGACTCGCGACCGCGGTCTCGAGGATCGGTGAGCACCGCTTCCCTCCCGTGTTGACCGATCCGGTCCGCAAGCTGCTGGAGACCGTCGCCGAGCTTTGCGAGATCGACTGGGACCCGTCTGACCCGGAGGTCTGCCTGGGAAAGCTGGGCGCTGTCGCCCGCATGGTCGGCGCCTCGCTGCGCAACACTGCGAATCCCACGATGCTCGAGGCCGGTTACAAGGCGAATGTCGTGCCGTCGAAGGCTGAGGCCACCGTCGACGGCAGGTTCCTGCCAGGCGAAGATCAGGTCCTGCTCGACGAGATCGACCGCCTGATCGGACCCGGTGTCGAGCGCGAGGTGATATTCGAGGCGATCGCCGTCGAGACGGCGTTCGAGGGTGCACTCGTCGACGCCATGGTCGAGGCGCTGAGGGCGGAGGACCCCCTGGCGCACCCCGTGCCGTACCTCCTCAGTGGTGGTACGGACGCGAAGGCGTTCGCGACGCTGGGCATCCGGTGCTTCGGCTTCTCGCCGCTCCTGCTGCCAGACGACTTCGACTTCATGTCGCTGTTCCATGGCGCAGACGAACGAGTACCGGAGACGGCATTGAAGTTCGGGGTCCGGGCGCTGGAACGGTTGCTGACCTCGGCCTAGGAACCGCCTTGCCAGACCGTCCATCGCAGTGCGCGCCCGGGGAACTCCCAGCGCAGCAGAGGGAGGAAAAATGTTGAAGATCGCAGCGCTGTTGAGCGCACGCACCGATGCCTCGGGGGCTGGCGCATCGGCGCTTGCCCGAAGACTGTCGTCTGGTTCGCTCGCCATTGAACATGGGGCGGTGAAGGGCCTCGTGGTCTCGGAGGTGACGGGCCACCTCACAGATTCCAGGACCGCGCAGGCGCTCGTGCAGGTCTGGGCCGAGGGCACCCAGGACGGCACAGCCCTCCTCGAGCAGGTCCTCCCGAGCACAGACCGAGGCGACGTCGTCGTCGACGCATGGGTGGTCCGCGAGCTTGTCTTCCGCCAGCCGATCGAGCGCCAGAGCCTCGGCGCCTCGCCCAACGGTGTCAAGCTCGCCGGCACCGCCTACAAGCGCGACGACTTCACGCGGGAAGCCTTCTTCGACTACTGGCAGAACGTGCACGCCCACATCTCCGGGCAGGTGCCGGGCGTGGGCGGCTATGTCGTGTCCGAGGTCCTTGAACAGCTCTCCGGTGAGATCTCACCGGACGCGCTGCTCGAGCTCTGGTACCTGGATCAGGCAACCCTCGAAGCGGCCGGCGCTGCTCCCGAGCAAGCAGCAGCTTGGGAGGACGTGGCCCGGTATGCGAAGACGACCGGGACGTTCTGGCTGATGCACGAGACGGTCGTTGTCGCCCCGCCGCCGACCGGCCCCGGGACCCTCGAGGTCGAAGATGCCTGATCTCCGCGCTGAGCTCCTCCGGACGCCGCACTCGGGGATCCGGAGGATGTTGGAGCTGGCGGAACCGGTTCCGTCGCCGGTCATGCTCGTGAACGGCGACCCGAACTTTCACACCCCGCTCCACATCATCGAAGGGGCAGCTCAAGCCTCGAGACAGGGCGCCACCGGCTACGCCCCGGGGGCAGGCGTCGGCGCCTTGCGGGAGGCGATCGCCGACAAGGTCCAACGGCGCAATGGCCTCGCGGCCTCCGCCGAGAATGTCTGCGTCACGACCGGAGCCTGCGGGGGACTCTTCACGAGCCTTCTGCTCACCGCAGGTCCCGGAGACGACGTGCTCATTCCCGATCCCGGCTGGTCCAACTATGCCGCGATGGTTCATGTGCTTGGAGCTCGGCTGGTGCGCTATCCGGTCGGGGCGTCCGTCGACTGGTCGATCGACCCGACCTTGCTTGCGGCAGCGGTGACCGAGCGTACGAAGGTCGTGATCGTCAACTCACCGTCCAACCCGTGCGGCGTCGTCGAGTCGCCCGAACGTCTGAAAGAGGTGCTCGCGGTCGCGGAGCGCCACGACCTCTGGGTGATCTCCGACGAGGCCTACGACGAGCTGCTCTTCGAGTCCATGCCGACCGCGACCGCCGCCCACGGACACAAAGACAGGGTCATCAGCGTCTTCAGTTTCTCGAAGACCTATGCCATGACTGGTTGGCGTGTTGGCTATGTCGTGGCCGATCCCGACTTCATACGCCAGCTGTCGCTCCACCAGGAACCGGTCGTGTCGTCCGCGTCGACGATCTCCCAGCACGCCGCGTTGGCGGCTCTGCGCGGACCGCAGGACTGCGTCGGCGAGATGGTGAACGCCTACCGGAGGAGGCGCGACGCCGTATCGGCGACGCTCCAGCAATTCGGTTGTGGCTACCGCTCGCCCGACGGCGCCTTTTTCATCATGGTCGACATCCGTCCGAGCGGGCTCGATTCGTGGTCGTTCGCAACCCAACTGCTGACCGAAGAGGGGGTCGGCGTCGTGCCTGGCGCCGCGTTCGGCGACTTCGGCGAGGGCTTCGTACGCGTCACGCTCGCCGCGTCGGAGGAATCGCTCGCCGAGGGCGTCGATCGACTCGGGCGGTACCTCAACCGGCTCGCCACCGGAGCAGGCCGAACGAGTGACGCCCCTTCCGCTGACCGAGGCGCGAGATCGCCATGACCGCAGCGGCTCCGTTGCTTTTGCTAAACGCCAACGTCATCACGATGGACGACGACCAGCCGCGGGCGGCAGCCGTGCTGTTTCGCGACAGCCGCGTCCACTCCGTCGGGCCAAGCGAGCAGCTGCGCGAGCTCGCTGGCGAAGCGACGGTGCTCGATCTCGATGGCGCCACGGTGGTTCCGGGCTTCGTCGACGCTCACACCCACTACGAGCTCACGAGCGTGAGCCTCGACCAGTTCGTCAACGCACACACGCCGCCGTGCAAGAGCCTCATCGATATCGCCGAGGTCATCCGGAGCGAGCTCAACCGTCCCGTCGAGTATCCGTGGATCGTCTGCCGCTCTTCGTTCGGGTTCCAGAACCGAGTCGTTGAGGGCCGGCTCTTCACGCGGGCGGAGCTCGACCAGCTCGTGGCCGACCGGCCGCTCGTGGTCTTTGCTGGCCTGCACGTAGCAGCCCTGAACACGGCCGCGATGTCGGCCATGGGCTTGCTCGGGGAGGTTCCACCGCCAGGCGTCACAGTGCACCGCGACACCGCCGGTGCTCCGACTGGAGCAGTGACGGAGATCTTCGACCTGATGCCCGCTTGGCCGCCGGAGCTCGTCGCGGCGGCGGTCGCGAGGCACGAGCGGGACCTTCTCCTCGCGAACGGCGTCACGTCGATCTCGTCCATTCCTTTTGCAGGATCGGAGATGCGTGCCGTCCGCATCGCGCAACGGCAGGGGGCCTTCTCGGTGCGCGTCCGCCATTACCCCGTCTATCCCTGGGGAGCCGATCTAGACAGCTTCGAACAGCTCGGCGTCGACAGCGAGCTCGGCGACGACCGCTACCGCTACGGAGGTGTGAAGGTGTTCGTCGACGGCACCGGCAGCGATGGGCTCGGAACCTTCGTCGACGACGTCAAATACACCCAGGCCGAGCTCGACGGCATCGTCGGCCGCGCAGATCGCCTCGGCTTGCAGGTGCTCATGCACGCGTTCACACGCCGAGGTATCGGTATGGCGGCGAGGGCTGCCGCCGCCGTTCGCGATGCCGGCGCTCGTCGGGACCTGCGGCATCGGATCGAACACGGCGCCGACCACGTCAACCTCGAGGATCTCGACCTCATCCGTGCGAGCGGCGTGAGCCTCGTCGGCACGCCGCACTTCATGTACTCGGGCGGCGGTGAGCTGAGCCCGCAGGCTCCGTTCCGTTCCCTCATCGATACCGGATTTGACCTGATCGGCGGGACGGACACGACTGGTACCGTGCTCGAGTCGGCGTCTCCCCTGTTCAACATTGCCTGCGCGGTGACGCGCCGACGACACGACGGATCCTGTTTCCGGCCCGACCAGGCGATCAGCGTGATGGAAGGGCTGAAGATGTTTACCACTTGGGCCGCGTGGGGCGGCTTCGACGAGCAGGTGAAAGGCAAACTCGCACCAGGCTTCTTGGGCGATGCGGCGATCCTCTCTCGCGATCCGCTCGGCGCGGACGTGGACGACCTGACGGACATCAAGGTCGAAGGCACCGTCATCGCCGGCGAACTCGTCTACTGCGTCTGACGATGTCTCCGACGCCCACACAAGATGACGCCCCGCACGGTGACGGGGAGGTGCCGCTGCCCAAGCGGGCGAGCGTCGTCGTGATCGGCGGCGGCGCGATCGGCGTGAGCACCCTCTACCACTTGACGAAGCTGGGCATGCGCGACTGCGTCCTCCTCGAGATGGACGACGTGACCAGGTGGCTCGACCTGGCATGCTGCCGGTCTCCGTACCCAGTTCGGCGCAGACCGGGACGTGATGAGGATCCTCAAGTCCAGCCTCGATCTGTATCGCGAGCTGGAGCAGACAACAGAGGGAGGCGTTGGCTTCCACAGCTGCGGGAGCCTGAGGCCGGCGACGACCGCTGCCCACCTGGACGAGCTCGCTCGGGTGCAGGGGATTGCGCCGGTGGCTACGGCTCGGGCGCACGCCGGTGCTCCGTTCGCGACTCACGTGAGCTCCCGTGCCCTTTCGAGAAGCAGCAGCCACTTCCGACCGCGCGTGTGAGCGAGGCCGAGCGCTGGTGGGCATGCTGGACAGATGCAGCTCCGCCCTTCGTACCCGGTTGCGCCGCGCCGCCTGCGTCTCCGACCGCTGGATCCGACCGACGCCGACGCCGTGGTCGCCTACCGCTCGCGCTCGGAGGTGTGCCGCTACGTGCCGTTCGAGCCCATGGACCGGGAGACCATCGCGCGTCACATCACGGGGCGGTGGGCGAGGCAGCAGATCACAACCGAGGGCGATTCGTTGTTTCTCGGGGTCGAACTGGCGTCTCTGGGCCAGGTCATCGGCGACGTGACTCTGTGGTTCCAGAGTGCCGAGCACCGCGGAGGCGAGGTCGGCTGGGTGTTCAACCCGGACCACTCGGGACAGGGTTATGCCACCGAAGCTGTGCACGCCGTGCTGCACTTGGCGTTCGACGAGCTCGGGTTGCACCGGGTGGTGGCCAGGGTCGACGCCCGCAACGACGCCTCGCTCCGCTTGGCGGCCCGCGTCGGAATGCGACGTGAAGCCCACTTGGTGGCAAACGAGTGGTTCAAGGGCCGATGGAGCGACGAAGTCGACTTCGCCCTCTTGGAGGACGAGTGGGGGGCGCAGCACCAGGTAGGCGCTCCCTCCTGGTGCGGATCCCAAACCGGCGGGCGAACTGAACCGGACCCATAATGCTCAGGGTCCTCCGCGTGGGAACGAGGATGCCCGGATGATCCGTCGCAACTGATTCGGCGCTCCGGCTTACCGCGCTCGTAGCCGTCTGCATCGGCCGCGCCTACTCAACGAGCGCGAGGTGGCAGCGCAGACGAGATGTTCTGTGCTCGCAGCGCTATGGCTCCCACACTGCTCCGTCGTGGGCGAAGACAACTCTTCGCGGGTCGAAGGCTTGGAGGCGCTCGATCCATTCGGGGACTGGCGGGAGATCATCACAGTGACGATCCTGGATGGCGCGCGCAGCAAGGAGGTCGCTGCCGAAAGCAGTCGCCGTGTCATGGCTCTGGCCGGCGATGATCAACGTCCCGTCACCCCGGAGAACGACCACCGACTGGTGGCCAGCCGTGTGGCCCGGTGTCGGCACGACGAACACGTCGTCCAGAATCTCCGACTCGCCGTCCAAGAGCTCGTAACAGAGCCTACGCACATCAACGAGTTCGGGGAGGGTGTAGTCAGGCGATCTCGCTGCCTCGAGCTCGACTCGCTGGGTGAAGATCGGTCGTCCAACCAGCTCAGGGTTCCCGCCGCAATGATCGAAATGGAGGTGACAGTTCACGACGTGGCGCACGTCCTCGACCGACACTCCTGCGGTCGCCAGCGCCTCGCCCATCGGTCTGCGGCGCGGTCTGTAATGAGCATCGACGTCCGGATGCGAGCCCATGCCGGTATCGACCAGTACGACGCCTTGCGGATGGAGGATGACGTAACCCAAACAGGGCTCCACTTTCGCCAGCCCGGTTCGGCTCTCCTCGGCGGGCCGGACGAAGTAGCCGAAGTCGACACGGCGCACTGGTAGATCGACCACCGCTTGCACAGATTAGGCGGCCCAGCAGCGTGGCGGAGTTTGACCAGAGCGCATCTCGCGACTCCAGCGCCCACCTCGGCGATCTGTCTCGCCGTGATGCTGGAAGGCGCCTTCGGTTGTCGTGCCATGTCGCTGGCAGATCGCTTCGAGCTCCGGCTCGGCGTTGTTGCGCTTCGACGACTCCGCTCGGAGGTCGCAGAGTCGCAGCGTCTCAAGGTAGTCATCGACGATCTCCTGAATCTCGGCGTCGGCCGCCGTCAGCAGGAGCAGGGCGATCATTTGCCCCCGCAGCGGCTCCAAAGCGGGCGACCTGAGCGGCTTCCTCATCCATGGGCTACGACTCCGACCCGCCCGATAATTCGGCGATCCGTGCGGCTCTGCGTCGTTGCCCAACGGGCTTTTCAGCCAGCGGTTAGAGCGAGTTCCGTCCAGGCCGCTTCCCACGGGGTGCTGACGGTGAAGCGGAGTAGTCGGACGGCGGGGTCGAGGGGTGGATAGAGCCACATGTCCCCAATTCCCTCGTGTTCAGGAAACCACCGGCGGGTCGCCGGTACAGCCTGATGCTTTTCGCCGAGGTCGTCGGCCGCCTGGACGGTGAAGGGTCTGATCGGCGCCGCAACTCCCGTAATGCCCGAACGAGCTGTCCGAGGATCTCGAAGCGCCCGCTCCCGACTGAGCGCACTCGGTGCCTGCGGGGGAAGCACGCTATGGACGGGCGCAGGATCTGGATTCCTCAGAGGATGGATGGCGGTCGCCCGCCCGCCGAGCCGTAACGTTCTCGGAACGCTGCGGGCGTAGCGTTGCGGCCATGGGTGGAGTTCGACGCACGATCGCCGACGAAACGGCGG
Source organism: uncultured Acidimicrobiaceae bacterium (assembly GCA_963703655.1). Classification (GTDB taxonomy): domain Bacteria; phylum Actinomycetota; class Acidimicrobiia; order Acidimicrobiales; family Bog-793; genus CAVPFA01. The sequence goes on from CAVPFA010000006.1 coordinate 63,644, forward strand.
TGACGGCCGACGTCCCGCCCTCCAGCTTCTCCTTGGTGTCGCCGACGATCGCTGCCGCTCTCGGTGCCCTCGTGCTCACGCTGGAGGCTGGCGCCCTGATCCTGGATGGTCTCGCCCGTCACCTGACGATCAGCAACGACGTCCCTCCTGCCTTGCTTGTCAGCATCTACACGGTGGTGGGTGTCATCGTTGCGCGTCGCCAACCACGCAACGCGGTCGGCTGGGTGTTGATCGCGGCGATCTTGTTGTTCTTGTTCGGCAACGATCTCAGTTCCTACGCGGTGCTCCATTACCGCGGCGGCCGAGGACTCCCGTTTGCACCTGAGGCAGTGCTGCTGGAGCCGTTGTGGGTCCCTTCGATCGCCTTGTTCCCGCTGGTCATGCTCCTGTTTCCCGATGGTCGGCTGACGTCGCGGCGTTGGCGCTGGGTCCTGTGGGCCTATGGCGGTCTCGTCGCGGTTGCGACGGCGTCGCAGTTCGGCCCGACCGTCAGTGCCTACGTCCGCCACGACATCCACCTCGACGCCTCGGGCAACCTCGTGGCGACGACTCACGCGACGAGCGGAGCCGGTTCGGTTGCGGCCGCGGTGGTGGTCCTCTCAATCGGGGCGATCTGGGTGTCGTTCATTGCGCACCAGTTCCTCAGTTGGCGGCGATCCACGGGCGAGCGCCGCCAACAACTGAAATGGGTCCTGTGCGGCGCTGCGATAGCTCTCGTGGGGGGCGTGCTGGGGAGCGTGTTCAGCACATCTCCGGTGGGACGAGTGCTCTTTTTCTGCGTCGTCGCTCTGCCGGTCAGCATCGGCGTGGCGATCCTCAAATACCGCCTCTACGAGATCGATCGCCTCATCAGCCGCACGCTGTCGTATGCCATCGTCACCGGTGTCGTCGTCGGCGTGTACGTGGGCATCATCACCATCGTGACCAGGGTTCTGGGCTTCACCTCACCCGTCGCCGTCGCCGCATCGACCCTGGCAGCAGTTGCCCTGTTCAATCCGCTCCGCGTGCGAATTCGAGCGCGTCGTCGATCGTCGCTTCAACCGCGCCCGGTATGACGCTGAGGCGACCATCGCGAAGTTCACCGCACGGCTACGGGATGCCGTCGATCTCGAAACGGTGCGGAGCGAGCTTCTAGACGTCGTCAACCGGGCGGTCGAGCCAGCTCACGCTTCAGTGTGGATCAGGCGACGGGAGTAAAGCCGCCAACGTTCGAGGAGCTGGTAGCCGAAGGCGCTTCCGGTAAGGAGCCAGTTTGGGAGCACCGTACAAAACGCGGCATATCTTGTACGATTTAGTACATGGCCAAGATTGCGATCAGCGAAGCTCGAGAAAAGTTGGCAGAAGCGATTGAACTCGCCGGCGGCGAGGCGGTCTTCCTCGAGCGCTACGGCAAGCCAGCGGCAGTGCTTTTGAGTCCCGAGCGCTACAACGAGCTGATGGAGGTCTTCGAGGATACGCAGGACATCGCCTTATTTGACGCTGCTATGGCTGAAGAGGGCGACAACATTCCTTGGGAGCAGGTCAAAATCGATCTCGGCTGGGTGTGAGCACCTACCGCATCGAGCTGCGCCCGGCAGCTGCGAGAGCACTGAGAAAGCTCGATCCGCACATCAGGCCGCGTATCCAAGGCGCGATCTCTCTGCTCTCGCAGGACCCGCGCCCCCCGGCCTCGCGGCTCTTGGGGGGTCGGCCGGCCTATCGGGTGAGGGTGGGGGACTACCGGATCATCTATACCGTGGCCGACGACGTGCTTCTTGTTGTGATCGTGACGCTCGGTCACAGGCGAGACGTCTATGAGCGGTGACCGGGACGCGAGAGTTGGTCGAGGTGAACGGTCGAACCGCGGAATGGAGCGGTGGCAAGAACACCTCGTCAACAACGGTCGCAGATCCGAGACGTCGGTCCTCCGACACCCTTCCTGACCAGGGACACTGCACGGCCAAGCCACGGCGGTCGTAGCGTTCAAAGTGATCTATCGCGCGTGAACGTTCGGCGGGTTGTCGATGGGGACAGCTGGTGCTGATCCTTCACTGCTTTCCGGAAAACAGCGCTGTCGTGCGCTCGCGAAAGTAAGCGCCCGATCCTTTCTTGCCCGCTACGTGTCGCACCGTCCCGGCAGCAGGTGGCGCGCCAGGAACGTCGACCGTCGCGTTGATACTGGATGATCTCAACGCGACGAGGCGCTATGTCGAAGTCAAGTTCGTCAACCGTTGCTCCATACGTTCGCTGAGCACGCCGGCCCCCTCAGCTGCATCTCGCAGGAGATTCACCGCCGCCTTGAGTGCGCGGAGGAGGTCCTCGCGCTCGACACGTCCCACGAGCGTCTCGTCAAAGCGGTGGAGGAGATCGGCAGGCAGGAGGTCCACTGTCCGGCCGTGCCAAGCGCTGAGGCCCTGTCCGACACATGCGAGAGAGAGGGCGTGGTGGCGCGTCTCGGAAAGCCAGTACTCCCCAAGCCAGAAACGCTCTCGCTCGATTGCGAAGCGAGCCCGCAGTGCGTGGTGAACGGCGAGGCCGATGAGCTCACGTGGGTCGGGCTGGCCCGTCCATGGCTTCTCGACGGCGTCGCCGAAGAGGAGTCGAAAGCGAGGTCCGGTGGCGCCGAAGTCGAACTCGGGGCTGAAGGAGAGGTCCACTTGGAGGTTCCCCGGGAGGAGGAACACTCGGTAGACGGTGCTGCCGACCGAGAGGTCGAAGAGATCGACGCCGTCCATTTCGTGGCGTACCGCCTCGGTCCAGTCGGCGAGGACTCCCTTGACGGGCACGCCGGACCGTACGCCGAATGTAAGGTCGATGTCGGAAAACTGGTCGACTCTCCCTTCGGCCTCCGAGCCGACAACGGCAGCGGCAACGAGGCGGAGATCCGCTTCGGCCCGTGCGAGCAGCGCACGTCGCACCCGCTCGCGATCTTCGGGACTGAAGAGCACCACGGGTCTCGACGCTACCGCTCAATGTTGCTTTCGTTCTGGAAGGCGTCGTGCAAGGCACAACTTGCGAAAGTGACCCGGCGGTTCGCCGAGGAACGGTACCGCGACAGCGGAACGTGGCGAAGCGTTGAACGCACCGTGGATCGAGACCAGAACCGCTACCACGGGCGCATTGTCGATGATGAAGTCAACGTCATTCGAGAAGTCGACGAGCCGCTGGATCTGCACCAAGGCCACGGCTACGCGAAGACCTAAGCCATTGCGAACCCGTTGTGGGTGAGTCGGACAGCACTTACCGACGCTGTAGCTCCCTCCTTGCCTGCGCGAGCTGAACGGGATCGCGAAAGCCCATTCACGGCTGACACTGAGGTCGCTCGCTGTCGGTCGCCATGGCCGCTCCTGGCAGCACTGAGGTCGCGACTCTCCGAGAATCTCGGTCAGCAGACGGCTTACGCTTCTGTTCGCTGACTCAGGTCGACACGCGAAGCCAAGAGAGCCTTGCACTTCCAAGACGGCGTCACCGAGGGGGAAGAAAGATGAGACGAGCCAACTGCAACAACGACGAGATGGCAGGCGGGACAGAGGAGCGCGACGAGGCGGACCCTCCAGGAGCCTTGACGACCCGGAGGGCCGTCATCGTCGGGGCTGCCGCCGGCCTTGCCGGCCTCGTGGCCGACTCGGTAATGTCCGCCCGGCCGGCGGGCGCCGCCAACGGCGACGCTGTGCTGCTCGGGAGTGCGAACTACGCGAGCGAGACTACGTCGGTCAGTACCACGCTCGGCCCTGGCCTCACCGTGAACACCAGCGACTACGCGGCCGGCGTCCTCGCTGCGGGCAAGGTGGCCGGCGTCGCCGGCACCGGCTATAACGGCGTCGTCGGTACTGGCGGCACCCACGGCGTCTACGGCACCGGCGAATACGGCGTCTACGGCATTTCCAGTTCTAGCGGCGGCTACGGGGTCTATGGGTACTCTGTCCACGGCACCGGCGTCGAGGGTCAAACCAATGCCAAAGGCCAGAGCGGCGTCTCGGGTATCGACCTCAGCACGCACGGCGGTCACGGCACCTATGGGCGCTCCACGCACGGAACTGGCGCTTACGGACACAGCGACACGGGCACCGGCGTCTACGCGGGGAGCACCTCAGGACACGCCCTCAAGGTCGTGGGCAAGGTGGCCTTTTCGAGGAGTGGACGCTCGACGGTCGCTGCGGAGAACACGAGCGTCGTTGTCACCTTGGCTGGTGTCACGGCTTCCTCCATGATCCTCGCCACGCTGCAGAGCGATGCCGGCGCGATAGCGGTGGCCAACGCCGTCCCGGGAGCAGGGTCCTTCACAATCAACCTGACGGCGGCTCCGTCGAGCGCCGTGAAGGTCGCCTGGTTCGTCATCGGGTAGGCACGAGCAGCGGTTGGGCGCTCGCCGGACAGGCGCGCACGTTCGCCCATGTGGCGCCGAGACCGTGGTGTACTGGTCACGGGCACGCAGGATGCGGCGCGACCCACCAAAGGTTCGAGATGAGTCGACAACTCGGAAATGGGCGAACGCGCCCCGGGACGTGTGCGGTCGAGTACCGCCTCAGCCGTTTGGGGAGTCCGGTATGGAGGACGTGAGGGTCGGATGAAGGCGATTGTGCAGGATGTCTACGGATCGGCCGATACCTTGCGATTGCTAGACATCGACATGCCGGTAATCGGAGACGACGAGGTCCTGGTGAGAGTGCGGGCGGCCGGTGTTGACCCCGGGGTATGGCACCTCATGACCGGTCGTCCGTACCTCGTACGGCTCATGGGGAGTGGCTTGCGTCGCCCGAAGGTTCGGGTGAAAGGCCGCGACGTCTCGGGCGTTGTTGAGAGTGTGGGCAGCCGTGTGACCCGGTTTCATCCAGGCGACGAGGTATACGGCGTGACCAAGGCCGGCTCGTTCGCCGAATACGCGCGTTCTCGAGTGAGCGATCTTGCCCGAAAGCCCGCAAATCTGACCTTCGAGCAGGCTGCGGCGGTGCCTCTGTCGGGCATGACCGCGTTGCAGGGTCTGCGGAACGTCGGAGGCGTGCAGCCAGGCCAGCGCGTCCTCGTCATCGGCGCGGCCGGTGGTGTTGGCTCCTTCGCCGTCCAACTGGCCCACGTCTTTGGCGCCCACGTAACAGGCATGTGCAGTACCTCCAAGATCGACCTGGTCCGGTCCATCGGTGCCGACGACGTGATTGACTACAGCCAGAAGGAGGTCGACGAGAGCGGCGGGCGGTTTGATCTAATCCTCGACACCGCCGGGCGACGTCCCCTTTCCCTGCTCCGCCGGGCCCTCACTTCGCACGGAACCCTGGCGATCGTCGGCGGCGAAGGAGGCGGCCGATGGTTCGGCGGTTTCGGCCGCCAGATTTTCCGAGCGCCCGCTCAGTCGGCGTTCTCGCACCAGCGAATGCGAGCGGTGGTGGCGAAGGAGCGCACCGAAGACCTGGAGTTCCTGACGACGCTGATTGAGGAAGGGAAGGTCACACCAGTCATCGACCGGACCCTCCCGCTGAGCGAGGCGCCCGACGCCATTCGGTACTTGGCCGAGGGTCACCCTGGCGGCAAAGTTGTCGTCGCGGTCTAGCGACCCATCGACGCGATCACGGGCGAACTCCAATTGGCGGTCCGACCATCGGTTCGACCCTTCACTATCCGAGGACATATATTATAATGTTAGATGGAACTCGGATGAGGGGGTCAGGAATGGGCTCGAAACTCGAAGCGCACAACTACGGTCCTGAAGGAGCGTTGGATGTCAAGAGCCTTCGGCGAAGCCGAAGACCGCTTTCTCCTGCGGTAATGCAGTCTGGTGTTTGTTTGCGGGCGTGCGTGTCCAAGTCCCGCTTGTCTCGGGTCGGGAAAGGGCAGTCAAGGCCGGCCTCTGCCCGCCCGCAGGGGAAGCCTTGAGTGTCCGGTGCTCAGTTGTTGTCAACCACGATGGGGATGGACCACCGACAGGTGGTCCTGGTCGCCTCTTTGTGGTCGAACACAGCGGACCTCACCATTGCTGCAGACAACTGCAAGGGCAATCCGATTCGGATGCACAGACATTCCTTCGTTCCGCTAAGGCGCATGGTGTGTTTCGGCCACAGCCAAGTGGGCTCATTCAGTTCGCCGGCCTCGCCGGAGGTGGGGGGCCACGTCGTTCGCCGAGCTCGCACCGTGGCTGTGTCCGAACCGTTCAGCTCGCCTGCCTTGAAAGACAGCGGATCTCGCCATCTCTCAAGCCGTAGAAGACGAGGCTGAGGAGCTTTCGCGCCGCCGCCACGCGGGCGATCATCGTGCCGCGTCGTTCGGCGACACGTTCAAAGGTCGGCTCGATGGGTGCACCACCGTGATAGCGGGCGACCGCCTCGATCGCTGCCCAACGGACGAGGTTGTTCCCCTGGCGCGTGATGCGGCCGCGATGGACCTTCACATCGGACTCTCGGTGAGAGGGCGTGATCCCGGCCCAGGAGCAGAGATGGCGGGCCGAGGGAAAACGGCTGGCATCGCCGATCTCAGCGACGAAGATCGCCGCGATGATCGGGCCTACTCCGTGAATGGCCTGGATGGCGGAGTAACCCTCGTGGTGTTTCAGCCGTCGTGAGAGGTGGGACTCGACGAGCACGAGCTCGCGCTCGTAGATCCGGAGCAGCTCCCGGAGCGACTCGACTCGGTCGCGGTAGACGCCTTCGACCGGCATCTCATCCAGGAACCGTTGTCCAGCTGGCCCGAACATGCGGCCATAGGCAGGCAGCACGCCTTCTTTGGCCATCACGGCATGGACCTGTGCTTTGGCGGAGGTGCGCAGTGCGGTGAGCTTGGCACGGTATCTCACGAGCTCACGCAACTCACGAAGCTCTGGGGGCGCGATCCAGGCTTCAGGCAGATCGGCCCTTAGAAGCCGCCTCGCGAGCTCGGTGGCATCGCGCGCATCGTTTTTCACCCGCCTTGAGTCCCAGTGCAGACCGAGCGGGTGTACGAGATGGACCGTCGCCCCTTCGGCCTGCAATAGGTCGGCGGCCCAGTACCAGCCATAGGTGGCTTCCAGCGCCACCTCGGGGTTCGGGTCGTTGCCCATCACCGCGTGCGAACGAAACTGAGCGGGTCGTTGTCGACGCGCACCGTCTCGAGGACTTCGCCGCTCTCGGCGGTGCGGACGATCACCGAACGGCGCCGATGCAAGTCGATCCCGACATACTCTCGTTGTTGTTCCACTGGAGTCTCCTTCCGTCGTTTTCGGGTTTGTTTGGAGACTCCGAGTGTGCCCTGCACATCCGGTTCCCGCTGACGGGAGGAACTCCGGTGGTTCGCTGAAATCGCGGCCATGGATCCTCACTGGAATCGGCGGCCGGTTCGCACCACCGAACCGGTCACGCGAGAGCGGCGCAGCGCTCCTTCATGACATCAGTCCGGAGGACGGCACCGATGGGCGTAGCATCACCCGTCGTCAGTTTCTCGCAGGTGCTGCTGCTACTGGGGGTTTGCTGGCTCTCGGCTCTGGAGTGGCAGCGGCTGGGTCGCCGGCTGTTGCCACGGCCACCGGCGCCACGAGCAAACCACGTCGCGGTGGCAATCTGCGGGTGGCCCTTCTCGGCGGATCGCCGACCGACACTTTGGACGCGCACGAAGAGACCGACCAAATGGACAACTTCCGAATCATGGCGCTCTACAACGGTCTCGTTCAGTTCACCCCAGGTGGCGGCATCGCGAACGTCTTGGCAGAGGAGCTGATCACTAACAAGAACGGAACCGTTTGGACCATCCGTCTCAGACCAGGCGTCACCTTTAGCAACGGCAAGCCGTTCACGTCTGAGGACGTCGTCTTCACCCTTCGTCGCATCATGGATCCAAAGAGCCCGAAGGTCGGCGCTTCCTCGCTCCAGTCACTCGACCCCGCGGGGATTAAAATTCGGCGACTCGCGCACCATTGAGTTGAAGATGCTCAAGCCGTATACGACTTTTATCAGCCAGATTGCGGACCAATACAACTTCGGAATGGTTCCAGTTGGCTATAATCCAAAAAAGCCGGTCGGCACGGGACCTTTCAAGGTGAAGTCGTTCACGCCCGGGGTGCAAAGCGTGTTCGTCCGAAACGACAAATATTTCGTATCGGGTCGGCCTTATCTCAATGAGCTGAGCATTTTCGATTATTCGGACGAAGCATCGGCTGAAAACGCGTTGCTCGCCGGCGAAATCGATGCGTATGCGCAAGCGCCGCTGCCGCTATCGAGGGAGCTCGCAAGCAACAGTTCAATTAAACAAGTTATCTCGCATCCTGGGCAATGGGTCCCGTTCACCATGCGAGTAGACCAGGCGCCCTTCAACGACGTGAGGGTCCGACAAGCGTTTCGCCTCCTTTGCGACCGTCCTCAGTTCGTCGCCACGGCGTTCGACGGTCTGGCCGCGATCGGCAACGACGTGTTCTGCCCGAACGATCCTGATTCCGACCGCAGCCTGGTCCGTCACCAGGATCTGTCCGTCACCAGGATCTGTCACAGGCGAAGTACCTCCTCAAGAAGGCAGGTCACGAGAAGATGAGTGTGCAACTCGTGACGGCTGACTTCGCAGCGGGTGCAGTCGAGGAGGCGCAAGTCTTCAAACAGCAAGCGGCGGCCGCAGGCGTCACAGTGAACATCTCCGAGGTACCTGTGGGAACCTTTTACGGGCCGGACTACCTGCACTGGACTTTCGCGATGGACTTCTGGGGAAACCCTCCTTATCTCGCTACCATGGCGCAGTGTGAAATCCCCAGTGCCCCCTTCAACGAGTGCCACTTCCACAGCCCACGTTTCAACCAGCTATACGAGCAGGCCAACTCGACCACCAACTCCGCGCTGCAGCGCGAGATCGTCCACGAGATGCAGAAGATCGACTTCGACGAGGGCGGTTACATCATTCCCGCGTTCAACAAGCAGCTCGATCTCCTCTCCACGAGGGTGCAAGGTGTTGTGACCGAGGAGACGGGCATCTCCATGGGTAACTGCGATTGGGAGAACATGTGGCTCTCGTAGAAGCCGCCGACGACGAGCCGCGCGCTCAGCCGCGTATCAACCGGGCAGGGCCCGCTCCCCTCTACCACCAGATTCGCCAGCTGCTTCTAGACGAGATCGGATCCGGCAAGCTCACCTCCGGCGACCGCCTGCCGCCCGAGGTGGAGTACGCCGAGGCGCTCGGGGTAAGCCTTGCCCCGGTTCGCCAGGCGATCTTGGGGCTTGTGAAGGACGGCTATTTCGAGCGGTCGGCCGGACGGGGGACGTTCGTGCGGCCGGACAAGCTGACCGAGGCCGTCACCACTCTGTCGGGGTTCACCGAGAGCATGCGAGAGAAGGGCCGCCTCGTCGAGATGCGGGTGCTCCGCCAGGACCTGGTCGACGCCTCGGAAGAGGTGCGCTCCGCCCTAGGCCTCGGCACCGCCCCGGTTGTCGAGCTGCGTCGCGTCGCCTCTGAGAGCGGGAGTCCTCTCGCACTGCTCGTCTCGTACCTCGACGCGCGTCGCTTTGGCGAGCTTCTGACGGTCGACTTCTCAGCGGTCTCGCTCTACACCTTCCTGCGGGAGTGCTACGGCGTCGAGATGACCCGAGCGACCAACGTCGTCCAGGTGGTGCACTGCGGCCTCGAAGAGGCAGGTGTCCTCGAGATACCGGTCAGCTCGCCCGCCCTCGAAGCCGTTCACACCACCTTCGACCAGCACGGCAGTCCCGTCGAGGTGGCCCGCGTCCTCTACCGGGCCGACCGAGTACGCCTCTCGTTCGAGAGTCAGAGCGCCTCGGTGGACGGAAGGGCCACGAGAGCCGCCAGCCGCAAGCCGGCGGGCGGCAAGAAGCGCCCGTCGACGGCGAAGCGACACGCAAAGTCGAGCCGGATGAACAGCGACGAGGGAAGGACTGTTGCCTGAATGGGCGCGCGAGAAGTCTCCTCGGAGGAGAAACCCGCCGGATTCTGGGCTCGCCAGGCCTTCGACGACTGCCAGCGCTCGATGCGCGACACCATCGAGGCGACGTTGCCACACCTTCGCGAGCTGGGCGTCAGGCTCCGGAAGGACGGATGCTCGAACCTCGTCGTCATCGGGGAAGGGAGCTCGTACGAGGCGGCGCTCATGTGCGAAGGGGCCCTCGCCCGCTGGGCGGGGCTCCGGTGCTCTGTCAGCCTCTCGACAGAGGTCGGATACCTTGAAGACCAGGTAACGGAGAAGACCTGCGTCGTGGTTCTGTCGCGCACGGGCGAGCGCCGCTACGTGCTCGACGCAATGGCGACTCTCCGCGAGCGGTGCGGTCGGATGGTGGCGATCATCGGCAATCGTGACGCCAGCATGCGCCAGCTCGCCGACGACGTCTTCTTCACCGAGGAGGGGAGCGAGCCGGCCTTCCTCAAGTCGAAGAGCACGCTCGCAGGTACGGCAGCCCTGCTGGCTCTGGCGGCGGCGCTCGACGAGACGTCGGACGGCGTCCTCCAGACGAGGCGCCGCTCGCTCCTCTCCCTCGCCGAGGCGGTTGGGGGCGCTTTCAAAGCGAGCGCTTCCTTGGCAGACCTCGTGGCCGGCACGAAGGAGATGCCGGCCCACTGGGCGATGCTCGCAGCCGGCCCGAGCTACGGTGCGGTGGCCGACGGGAGCGTGAAGTTCCACGAGATTACGACGGTGCCGGCCATTGCCTACCGTCTGAGCAATCTCTACCACGGGCCGCTCGGTCAACTCGATGCCACCTGGGGCGGCGTCGTCGCTTCGACCCCACGGTCTCGCTACTGGGCCGACCTCGTCTCCTCCGAGCTGACCAACCGGCGCGCGGGCACGATCGTCTACCTCGACGCCAGCGGAGAGCCGGCGCCGGACGGTGTCTTCCCGGTGGCGCTTCCGATCGGGTCCTTGCAGGCCAGCTGCCCAGAGGATGCCCTCCTGGAGGAGCTTTTGCCGGCGGTCTTCCTGCCGCCGATCTACGTGCTCACGCTCGAGGCCGCACTCCGCAGCGGGATCGACCCCGACGTGCCGCCGAACATGGACTACATGCTGAAGCTCATCCTCCCAGCGGGCAAGGTCGAACCCGACCTCGTAGAGCTCCCGTAATGAGTCGACCTGTCCTCGCCGTCGGGGTCGACATCGGGGGCACGACGACCAAGGCGGGGGCGGTGAACGAGCAGGGCGAGGTCCTCCACAGGGTCGAGGCGCCGACTCCGGCTGCGAGCACTGATCCGGCCGAGGTGCTGTCGGTCATCGTCGGGACCGGCCAAGCAGTCGTCGACTACGTCCGGGCCGAAGGCGCCGAGGTGGCGGGTGTGGGCTTTGGGATTCCTGTCTGGCGAGAGGGACCCGACTGGACGCTCGCCAATTGCCTCAACATCCCAGCGCTACTCGGGGTCGACCTGCGCCCGATCCTCGCCGACGCCTTCGGCAACATCGCCTGCGACCTCGACACCCAGGCTGCCGCCTCGGCGGAGCTGCGCTTCGGCCCGTCGGACGTGTCGACTCGCCTCCTTTTCATGTCGATCGGCACGGGGATCTCCTGCGCTGTCGCAGTGGACGGTCACCTCCTTCGCTACAGCTTCGGGAACGCCGGCGACACCGGGCACGTCATCGTCGACCCGGCGGCTCCAGAGCCCTGCAAATGCGGCGGTCGGGGATGCCTCGAGTCGCTGGCGAGCGGCCCCGCCATCGAGCGGTGGGCCCACGCGCTTCTTGGCTCGCGTGGGCAGACGTCAGACGGCGCCCGCGAGGACACCTCGCTCAAAGTGCTCGCCGCAGCAGCCCGGGCGGGGGAGCCAACCGCCCTCGAAGCCTTTGCCAGGGCGGGGCGGTACATAGGCATCGGGCTCGCCTCGCTCGTTCACATCTACACGCCAGAGGAGATTGTCGTCGGAGGAGGCGTCGCCGAGGTGGGCGACGTGGTGATGGGCCCGGCGAGGCGATCCCTCGATGAGTACGCCTCGGACTTGTTCCTCTCGCGGCTTCGCTCCTTCCGCCTGGCGAGCGCCGGAGCCGACTCAGGCATCGTCGGGGCTGCAAGCCTCATCTTGAAAGGAGAGCTGTGATGGACACCGCGCTTTCCGACGGCTACCGCCCTACCGTGGTAGAGCGGGCGGCCGGCGCCATCGCGGCCGCCGACGTCGTGACGAAACTGTGGGGAGACGACCAGAGCGGTTTCGCGACCGACCTCATCTACGTCTCGGACCAGAAGATCCAGCAGCTCATTTTCGAGCTTGACCCGATGGCGCGCTTCACTCATTCACGCCGGCACCGGACGATCTTCGGCGCTCACCAGGTGTACCGGGTGCTGACAGGCCGCTTCGTGCTCGCCAATCCTGCCACCGGCGACCTTCAGCAGGTCGAGGCCGGCCAGTACGTCCACCTCCCGCCCGGCACCTGGCACCACGGGTTCAACCAGAGCGTCGAAAGGCTGCGGGTGCTCGAGTACTTCGCCCCGCCGCCAGCGACGGGCTCGTCGCAGCCGTTCGCCAGGACCCAGCCCTACCTGGATGAGGCTCGCTACGCCCGGGAGGAGTGGCTCGGCCGCTGGCCGGAGGCGATCGCCGAGGCCCGGACAGCCAACGCGATCAGGGTCGTGCGAAAGAGCGATCTGCTGTGGCTGGCTGAAGGTCACTACCACCCGTTGATCGTCGCAGTCGCCGTCAGCGTTCCGGAGCTGACTGTCTGTGCCGCCGAGCTGTTGCCTGGCGCGCGCAGCGACCTCCTTGTTCGCAGAGAGGAGCAAGCGGGCTTCGTGACGGAGGGCATCCTCGGCCTGGTTCTCGAGCCGAGAGGCGGGAGTCGCAGCTATCACCGGCTGGCCACCGGAGACGGCTTTGTCGTCCCGCCGGAGACGCCGTACCGCTTCTTCAATGGCGGTGGGGAGACCGTGACCTTCACCTTCGGAGTCGCCGGCTGTTCGCCGGCTCGGGCGGCCGTGAGCGAGCCGAGCGATGTTCGACCCTGAGAACAGCCGTGGAGTGCAGCAAGGCGCCGTCGAGATATCGGCCTCGCTCATCTGCGCTCGCCTCCTGAGCCTCGGTACGGAGCTGGCCGAGCTTGAGTCGGCCGGCGTCGACTCGATCCATCTCGATCTCATGGACGGCCATTTCGTCCCGAACCTGGGTTTCAGCCTTGACCTCGTTGCCGCTGTGTGCGCCGGGACCTCCCTCCCGGTCGACGCTCATCTCATGGTCGAGCGACCACAGATGTATGTGGGAGAGCTGGCGAAGGCGGGGATCAGGCGGTGTTTCTTTCATGTAGAGGCTGCGCAGTCCGCGCTTGCCGCCGAGATAAGCGACGCCGGGATGGTGCCGGGGGCGGCGATCTCGCCCGATACGCCGGTCGAGGTGCTGGCCGGCTTCGAAGTGCCGAGCGTGCTCGTCATGTCGGTTCGGCCCGGCTTTGCCGGCCAGCGTTGGGTGCCCGGCACCGAGGGGAGGGTGGCGCGCGCCCGCGCCATCTCGGGCGAGAGCACCGTAGTCGGGGTCGACGGGAACGTCCACGGCGAGCACGCACGAGCCGCGGCGGACTCCGGAGCGACGCTCTTCGTGGCAGGGACTTCCAGCGTCTTCTCGCGTGGCGGCAGCTACCGCGATCTCACATCCGACCTTCGCTCTCAAGTGGTCGGCGGGAAGATCGCCGGACTCGACGGCCATTTTTCGCTGTAGGGCTCGGACTGAAGGCGCCGGCCTGTCCTGGGAAGTCCCCGAAATCAGGGGATCGGGGCGCTCCAGGCGAAGGTTCCCCAGTTGGACTCGGTGTCACGCGGCGTCGAGGGGATGTACTCGGCCATCAGGTAGGCCCGCCCGTCCCAGACGGCGCCCCCCGAGTAGTCACCCCACCGGCACCCCACGGCAGGCGTGGCGAACGGTGCGTAGCAGGTGAACCCGTCCTCGGGGGCGGCGCCGGCGGCGGCCAGGTGGATCGGGCCGCTGGGCTGACCGCCGATGACGGCGACGTAACCCACGCTGGGGTAGTCCGACGTGCCGCTCATCGAGAAGTCCAGATAGCCGCTCCCGGTACCGTCGAGCACGAGGTCGGGATAAAGGAGGTTGTCAGCCGTCGCGACGTAGCCCTGGTTGGCCACCGAGGCCGACAACGTCGAGTCGCTTACCGACGGGGCCAAGTCGAACCAGGCGACGGCGTCGTGGCCGTTGTCGGACGACGTGACGGTGGCTGTGTCGAGCTCGCTGTAGAGATTCCCGGCACTGTAAACAGTCTGTTGCAGGGCGTTGAAGTCTGCCTCCAGCGTCGGAGCGGATCGGTGGTAACCGAACGTCGCGCCGAGGGGCAGCGGGCCGTTCTTCTGGTTGGCGTTGGGCGGGAAGGCGTAGGCCTCGCTCGTCAGCTCCGTCGCCGAAAGTGAAGGGGTGCCACCGGTCGCGAGGGCGTCGGTGCCAGTGAGTGCGTATACGACGAGATGATCGTCACTGAACAGGTTCGAGTCCGACTCGACGAAGTACTCCGTGGCCTGGGCGTAGGTGCCGCCCGGAGGTGTCAACGACGGCGAGAGGTGATACGGCCCGTTGTTCACTGCCGTCCCGCTCGTGCCCGGTGGCCCGGCGGCGCTGAAGCCGAACGGGTCGGCGGTGATGGCGTACCGGGCGACGGCAGGTATGGAGCCGCCGCCCGCTGCGGCCTCGAAGGCTTGCTTGGAGACGGCGTAGAGGACGGTGCCGTTGTAGAACGGCGCATTGGCCGGGGCGTCAGAGATGTTGGAGAACTCGTTGGTGGTGATGTAGAACCCGTTGGCGTCCGCGCCGATCGCGTCGAAGTCGCCGAAGCACGGGCAGTCCCCCAACGAATTGCTGGCGTCGGTCGTGTCCAGCCCGAACACGGTGTATTCGCCGATGGGGTCAGAGGTCTGAGAGACCGCTATGAACTGAGTGCTCGGCGCCGGACTCCCCACTGCGAACATGGTGAAGAACCACCGCCCGGTGTCGGCGTCGTAGTAGCAGCGCGGGTCGGAGAGAAACGCCGAGTCCGGTTGATCGAACATCGCCCAAGCCGGGGTGACCGGCCACACGACGTTGCCACTCGTGCCATAGGCGGCTGCCGCGTCGTTCACGAAATCAAATGTGACCGGCGTGCCGCTGGCGTCGGGTCCGGCGCAGGTGGCCTGGTCCGGAGGCTCGACGTCGGAGAAGGTGGGGGTGACGCTGTTGGGGATGTTGACCGCCGCCGACTCCGGGCCGGTCACGCCTTCGAAGCCGTTCTCGCCGGCCACGTTGCCCCGGACGACGTAGTTGTTCCCAGCGGTGACCGGCTTGCCCCGGTTGCCCGTGGGGTGGGGCCGGCCGAGCCGACCGGACTCGGCGGGCGTTGGCTGGCCGGCCGACGGGTGACGTCGGCGGCGGCAGCTCGCCTGCGATTGATGCGAAATCAACCGTCCCCACAACCTGCAGGCTCTCCTGCGAGGTGGTGTAGGTGATGGCGGCGGAACTGCTGGCGTTGGCGGGCGAGGCGGCGAGGCTCACCCCCGCCAGCGATCCCCCGACGATCGACAGTGCGGCCAGAAGCTCAACGAATCGCGGTGTACCGGGCCTGCGCATGTGTCCTCGCTCTCCCCTCGGGGCGATCCTCGTCGGACCGCCACGGGTGCGTATTGCCCAAGCGTGGAAAGGTACCGCCCCTCGAAAAGAAGGTCAACATTGAGAGCGGTTGCTCGATGGGCTGCCGAGCGACGTCGTTGACAGAGCCTCCCGTCCCTGTATCGTTGTGCTATGACAGACGATAAGGACGAGAGCAAGGCGGTGCCCCAGCAACGAGTCCCGTCGATCGAGCTCCACCTCGATCTCACCTCGGGCGTGCCGACGTTCATGCAGATCGTCCAGCAGGTCGAACACGCGTTGCGGCTCGGCTACCTGTCGCCCGGCGATCAGCTTCCGAAGGTGCGCGACGTGGTTGCCCAGTTGGCGATCAATCCGAACACGGTGATGAAGGCGTACCGAGAGCTGGAAATGAAGGGGCTCGCCATCGGACGACCCGGTCAGGGAACGTTCATCGAGGCGACGCTCAATCAGGTGGCACTTCCGGTGCTCACCGAACTTCGGCGCTCGCTCGTCTCGTGGGTGACGACCGCGGACGCTGCCGGGCTCGACGAAGACGGGATCAATGCGCTCATGGTGAACGTAATGCGGGATTTTCGTGAACGCCGCGGGAGTGTTGCCGGCCAGCGCGCGGCGCGGCCCGACGCGGAGGGCGTGGCATGAACGTCATTGAGACCCACACGCTCGGCAAGTCCTACGGCCAGACGAGAGCACTGCACGATTGCACGCTGGCGATCCCGGAGGGGCACGTCGTCGCGCTGGTCGGGCCGAACGGTGCCGGAAAGACGACGCTCTTGAACCTCGCGGTCGGTCTCGCAGTGCCGACGAGCGGAGAGGTGATGGTGCTCGGCGGTCACCCCGCGGGTTCTCCCGCCGCCCTCGATGGGATCGCGTTCGTGGCGCAGAACACGCCGCTCTACAAGAACCTGTCGGCAGCTGACCTCATCCACGAAACGCGCAATTTGAACCGACGCTTCGACCAGCGCTACGCCGAGCAGCGCCTCGACGAACTCGGAATCTCACTTCGCCAGAGGGCGGGGGAGATGTCAGGTGGCCAGCAGGCACAGCTCGCGCTGACGCTGGCGCTCGCGCGAAGGCCGCAACTTCTCGTGCTCGACGAGCCGATGGCCTCGCTTGATCCCCTCGCCCGGATCGATTTCATGGCGACGGTTATGACGGCCGTCGCGGACGACGGCGTCTCCGTCGTGTTGTCCTCCCACGTCCTCTCGGAACTCGAGCGAGTCTGCGACTACCTCGTGCTTTTGTCGCGTGGGCGCGTCCAGGTGGTCGGGGATGTCGACGATCTCCTCGACCACCACCGTGTCCTCACCGGCCCAGCTTCGGAGGCCGAGCGGTATGCCCAGATGTGGAACGTCGTGCACGCCAGTCGCGATGCGTCGCGGGTGCACCTTCGCGTCCGTTGCGACGGCACCTCTGAGCCGGTACCGGCTGGATGGGAGGCGCGGCCCATCACTTTGGAGGAGCTGACCATTGCCTATCTGCGTGAGCCCGATGCCGCGGCGCTGCCTGGGCCGAGCCGCAGCCGAAGCAGCGATCGATCGGAGTTGGCGAAATGACCACGTTCGCCTTGCCCGCCCGTCTTGACAAGGACGCCCATCTGCGGGCAGTCCCGTGGCACCGGATGGGCTGGATCATCTGGCGGCACCATCGAGTCGCGCTGACCGGTGTGGTCGCCTTCCTCGGCGCACTTGCAGTGTGGCTTTGGACCACCGGCCTTTCGGTGCACCACGAGTACGCCGCTGCGATCGCCTGCCGTCCCGTCGGTTCGGCGAACTGCACCAATATGGCCGTCATCTTTGACAGTACGAACGCCTTTCTGAAGGGAGGCTTCGTCCTCCAGCCGGTGCCTGCGCTGATCGGGGCTTTCCTCGGACCACTGGTACTGGCCCGTGAGTTTGAAACCGGCACCTTTCGCTATGCCTGGACCCAGGCCTTCGGCCGGTGGCGCTGGGCGGTCGCCAAGCTTGTCGCGCTCGGGGTCGCCGTGGCCGCCCTCGCCGCAGCCTTCAGCGTGTTGTTGTCCTGGTACTACCAGCCCTACATCGCCGCGCAGAACGCCCCCAACGTTTCCGGGGCGAGCCCACTCTCTGCAGGGTTGTTCGACCTTCGCGGGGTCGCTTTCGCCGCGTGGACCCTCGTCGCGTTCGCGATCGGCGTCCTCGCCGGCATGCTCATCCGTCGGATCGTGCCCGCGATCGTCGCCACCCTCGCCGCCTATGTCGCACTCGCTCTTTTGACGGCGAACGTGCTGCGCCAGCACTACCTGGCGCCGCTCGTCGCGAGCAACCTGCACATACCTAGCTCGGCATGGGTCATCAGCGAGTGGTGGACGAAGGGCGGCAGGACCGTCTTCGGAAGCCGAATCCCGCTCGGCCTGCTCCCGCAGCTCTGCCCCGCGTCCTTCGTCGCAACCGGCCGCGGCGGCATCAACGGCTCAGGCTCCCTTAGCCCAACGCAGTGTCTCCTCCAGCACGGCTACACGGAATGGGCCAACTACCAGCCAGTCAGCCGCTTCTGGCCCTTCCAGTGGATCGAGGGGGGCTGGCTGCTTGCGCTGTCAGCGCTGCTCGTCACCGTGACTGTCTTGCTTGTCCGCCGTCGAGCGGCGTGAACCGCAGGCCGCTGAATAACTACTGTGGGGCGCCGTGGAACCGAACGCTGCTGAGCGTGCGAGGTGGAACGACGATGCGTGGACGAAGGCTTGGCCGAAGCGGGAGGTTCTCACCGACAGCGTTACGCCCTTGCTCCTTGAGGCCCTGGAACTTCGACCGGGCGAGCGCGTGCTCGACGTCGGCTGCGGCGGTGGCAAAGCAACGCTCGCAGCCTCTCGACTCGTGCAGCCGGGCGGGAGCGTAGTTGGCGCCGACATTTCCGAAGCCCTTTTGGCACTAGCAAGAGAGAGGGCGGTAGGGAACAGCTGGGCCACTTTCGAGCAGGCGGATATGCAGGTCGATCAGGTCGGCCGTGGCAAGTTCGACGTGGCGATGAGCCAGTTCGGGATGATGTTCTTCGACGAGCCGGTCGTCGGATTCACCAACGTCGCAAAACACCTGCGCCCGGGGGGCCGGCTCGGCTTCGCCTGCTGGCAGGCGATCGACCGCAATCCGTGGTTCGTCGGACCGGTGCTGGCACCGTTTGTCGCCGCCCCTCCGCCGCCGGCACCCGGCAAGAGCCAGCCAGGACCCTTCTCGCTCGGGGACCCTGATCGCGTGCGTCAGATCCTGCGGGAGGCGCGCTTTACCGCAATCCGGGTCGAGCTCCACGCCCAGGAGGTCGATGTGCCCGAGAGCGCTGTGGTCGATGATGCCCAACTGGCCATCATGGGAGTCAGCGCCGACGCCATGGACGATGCCCGAAGAGCGGTGGCCTCAAAGATGGAGAGCTTTGCGACCGACGCCGAAATGCTCCGAATCCCTTTGGCGTACCAGGTCGTCACTTCTCGCCTTCAGAGTTGACCAAGCGGCCGTCGACCTCCACGCAGCTGTGCCGCCTCACCGACCTGACCAGCCTCTTCGCCCCGTTGATGGGAGCTTCCGCTTCAGCTGATACGAGAAAGTGTCGAAACACTCAACGAGAGCGCACCGTGAATGCGCGAAGCCACCACCAAGACGAGCCGATCAGGGAGGTCGAGGCCCCGGGATCCTGGTGTCGCGAAGAGGGCGGAGTCCAGCCGACGTCCCCACGAGTAGACGTCGAGGGTCATCGCAAATCCGCCTGATGATCGGCACCACTCTGAGAGCCTTGCGGACGGAGCAGCTCCTGTTATGGCCAAGCAATCTTTGAAGATTCGGGCAAGATTCGCCCTCGTGCTGGTCGTGCTAGTTCCTGCTTTGCTCGTGGTGGCCGGCGCGGGAGTTTACGGGCTGCAGTCCGAACGCAACTCAGCAGCGACGCTTTACATGGACCACGTCCATACCGCGGAGAACGCCGCAGACCTGGCTGTCCGTCTCGGCGACGCACACGCAGCTGTCCTCGAGTTGCTGCTTGACCTCGGTAGCCCGACCTACACGGCGCGCGTCACTGCCAACCTGTCGAGTGCGTCCACCGACGTCGAAGTTGGAATCGCAACGATGCGTGCTAGTTCCGTTGGCGATCGATCAGAAACAAGGGACGTCAACGCGATCGCCGCCGGTTGGACGTACCTGCAAGACGTCCGGTCCAGCGGGGGGCTGTCTGGAGGCAGTCCGGCATCGGAGGCAACCGAAGTGCGCAAGGTTGAGGCGATCTTTGATCCCATGGTTGCCGACGCTAAGTCGATCGTTCACATAGAGGCGACCCAGGCTGGCACTTCCTATGCGGGAGTGCTCTCAAGCTACGCCTCCAGCGTGCACCTCATGCTTCTCGTGCTGATCCTCGGTCTCGTGATTGCGACCGGCATGGTTGTTTGGCTTATCCGGTCCGTCTTGACCCGAACGCTCTCATTCTCCGCCTTCGCGAACGCGGTGAAGGAAGGAGACTTCAGCCAGCGACTTTCCCCGCGGGGCAATGACGAACTCGACCAGCTCGGCACAGCGCTGGAGCAGCTGGCAAGGCGACAACAATCCGAGGAGCTCTACGACGCCGCAAAACTCGAATTCTCAGACACCATGCAGCTGACCGAGAGCGAGCAGGAGGCGCATGACCTTCTCAAGCGCTACTTGGAGCGCGCGATCTCGAGCTGCACGGTCACAATCCTCAATCGCAACAACAGTGCCGACCGCCTCGAGTCCGTCACGGTCCTGCCGCATGGATCACCCCTGGCGCTCGGTCTCGAAGGAGCCAAGCCGCGCGGCTGCCTTGCGGTGCGGATGGCGCGACCCCGCATCGATTCCGGTGACGCGGATCCGCTCCTGGTTTGTCCAGTTTGTTCGGGCTGTGAAGGGCGAACGATGTGCACGCCGCTCCTGGTCGGAGGGGAGGTCATCGGTTCGGTTCTCGCCAATCACGACGCACCGCTCACCGACTACGAGCGACGCTGTGTAAGTGAATCTGTCGTCCAATCTGCCCCGGTGCTCGGGAACCTGCGCAACCTTGCGATCGCCGAGTTGCGGAGCGCAACCGACGCCCTCACGGGGCTACCGAACCGTCGGGCGATCGAGGACACACTCAAGCGAATGGTGGCGCAATCATCCCGGACGGTCTCGCCGCTCAGTGCTTTGATGTGCGATCTGGACCATTTCAAGACCGTCAATGACCAGTTCGGACACGGCGCGGGCGATGACCTTCTGGCTGCTGTCGGGGTGGCTCTCACCGATGTGCTCCGAACGAGTGACTTCGTTGGCCGCTACGGGGGCGAGGAGTTTCTCATTTTGCTTCCGGCGACCGGACGCGATGGAGCCCTTGAGATCGCGAGGAGAGTCAGGCTTGCCGTCGCTGACATCCGAGTTCCAACGGTGGCGCAGGGCGTGACGCTCAGCATCGGCATTGCTGTCCTACCTGACCAAGCGGTCGACGCAAGAACTCTCGAACGGGCGGCCGATCGTGCGCTGTACGCGGCCAAGAATGCTGGACGCGACCGCATAGAGGTCTTTGGCGGAGACTCTGTGGCTCCGGCTCCGGCTCCGGCTGCGGCGGCGGCGACGGTGAATGGGCTGCGCATCGAGTAGATACAGGTGGAGGCAGCTGGTTTCGGAGTTTCAGACGCGTTGCTGCGTTAGGTTTCCTGCGTGAACCGAAGCGCCCAAGTCACCACCGCAGCCGACGGCCGCACTCTCGTGTTCGCTGAGTGGGGCGACCTCGGTGGCAAGCCCGTCTTCGCCCTCCACGGCACGCCCGGGTGCAGGCTCAGTCGCCACCCGGACGAGGAGCTCGTGCACTCGACCGGCGTCCGGGTCATCACCTACGACCGGCCCGGCTATGGAGGCTCAGATCGCCATCGTGGGCGCGTCGTAGCCGACTGTGCAGGGGACGTGGCCTCGATCGCTGACGTGCTCGGCCTCGAACATTTCGCGGTCTGGGGCGGCTCGGGCGGAGGGCCCCATGCGCTGGCGGTCGCCGCTCTTCTGGGAGACCGCGTGACCCGGGCGGCGTGTGTCGTGGGCGTGGCGCCCTACGAAGCCTTGGGAGACGGGTGGTTCACCGGCATGGACCCGGAGAACGTGAAGGAGTTCGGCTGGGCACTGGAAGGCGAGGACCGGCTCACCGAAGAGCTCGAGCGAGAGGCCAAGCATCTTCGTCAGAGGGCTTCTGTCGACCCCTCTCGGATCCTTGACCAGTTCGACCTACCTCCCTCGGACAAGGCCGTGCTCGCTCGGGAGGATTTCGCCCAGGTTTTCCGGGAGTCGGTCTTCGAGGAGACCCGCAACGGCGTTGGAGGCTGGGTCGATGACGACATCGCCCTCACCGCTCCCTGGGGCTTCGACCCGGCGACGATCGCCGTCCCGATGCAGGTCTGGTACGGGACATCCGATGTTCTCGTTCCGCCATCTCATGGCGAGTGGATTGCTCGGGCCGTGCCGGGAGCGGTCGCGAGAGTAAGCGACCTCGGTCACCTAGGAGACCCGGATTCCGACCTCGTCGAGCGTCACGCCTGGCTTACGGCATCGGGAGCATGAGTCGATCGATCGTGCGAAACCAGACGCGCAATGGGGGACGGGACGCAGCGCTCAGAGACGAGGACAACCGGGGACCAGCCAAGACCCTGGCAATGAGGATGATGGCTGATGGGATCGACGTCAACGACTCCGAGGCCGTCGACGCATGGTTCCAGCAGCAACCTGACCCGAAGCCTCTGTGGTTCGGGAGATTGGACCACGGGCGTGTCGGATTCGTGGCACAGCCTGTCGAGCGATCGACGATGCCTTAAGATCCTGTGGGTCGCCCGTTCCCAGGGCGCCTCGATGGCCAGGCGCCGCCACCAAGTCGCCCCGAACTATGAAGCACTGGAGTTGCGCTTCGCTCGTTGCGTGACGAGCGGGCCGAAGTCGAAGCCGCGTGACTTGGGTGCGCAACGTCGCAATCGCCAACACTCGTGTTGGGATCACCTCATCCTTGCCCCGCTCTGGGTCGCCTACGAGGCCAATCTCGGAACGCTGCTTCGGACCTGCGACGCAGTTGGCTCGTGCATGGCGGTACCGAACACGTCGCAGTACCGCGAGGCTCTCGACCGCGGTGACACTCTCGTGAGTCGTCCACATATCCATTGGCTGGACCGCCCGAAATCGTCGTGGATCGAACAACAGAGATCGACCGGGACAGCGATTCTCGCCGTCGAGCTCGCCGAGGACGCGATGCCGCTGACCTTGCTCGAACCAGCCAGGTCTCGAACGATCGTGCTGCTTGGCCACGAACGGTTTGGCGTGCCCGATGAAGTGTGGCCGCTGCTCGATGGCGTAGTCCAGATTCCGATGATCGGCAGGGGTAAGAGCCTGAACGTGGCCGTGGCCGGATCGCTCGTCCTCTACCGACTCGCTGGACTTGCCTGAGAAGTCAGCCGACCCTGCGGAGTCGGCGTCAAGGTTTGAGTGGGCCGAGTTCGGCAGCCGAAAGGTGGGCTCGTCATCGCGCTCGCGCTCCTCCCGGACGGCGGTCAGCACCTCAAGCTCGATCCGGTCCTTCGGTCGCCCGGATGCCCGCTTCATACGGATGAGATCGTCGAGGTCGCACACTTGGACGATCACACCACCGCCGTGGTCGAACCTCGCCGCGTTTGCCGCGAGCTCGTCGAAGCTCTTTATGCCGGCGGGCAGGCCAAGAATGTCCAGCGGGCCGAGTGTCGTCGTGAATGTGAAGTTTTGGCGGGCGGCCAGAATTGCCGCGTCCAGCTGGAACCACTGGCGAAAAGTAGGATCATCAGAATGTATGATTCTCCCATGGCACGGATCACCATACGGGCAAAAGGCCAGCTGACACTGCCCGACGAAATCCGTAAGGCAGCGCGCCTCGAGGAAGGCGACCTCCTCGAGGCGGAGATCACCGCCGACGGCATCTTGCTCCGTCCTCAGAAGGTGATCGACGCCACCCAGGCATGGTTCTGGACGCCAGAGTGGCAGGCCGGCGAGCGTGAGGCGGATGTCGACCGCGGCGCGGGCAGGATCGAGAGCTTCAGCTCGGGCGATGAGTTCCTCGGCGCTCTGCAATCCCAAGTCAACGCCCGGCGCAGGCGATCCTCGCGATAGCACGGGGTGCCTACTTACGCCTGGCTGGCCCGCTTTCGGGCGGACTTCGGCTCGCTGGCTCCGAGCCAGCAAGCGGCCTTCCTTGTCGCGGTGGCGCAATTCGTCGAGGACCTGGGATCTCACCGCAGGTTCCGGAGGGGCCTCCGGGTCAAGGGCGTGAAGGGAGCGTCAGGCATCTTCGAGATGACGTGGGCCGACGACGGACGTGCGACGTTCGAGTACGGCGAGCCTGTCATGGAAAGCGAGCCGCACGTCGTGTGGCGTCGGATCGGCACCCATGCGGTGCTTGACCGACCCTGATAGCCCTCAGACGCCACAGGACGCCTGTCGGCGGTTGCAAACTTTCATGAATAGTCGGTGGCACGGGGGTGACCAGGCATCAGGAAGGTCTCGCGCCGGCGGTGGACGGTTACGAGACCGACTTCCTATCCCGGATCCACACGCCGAGGTGTGCAGGCTCGAAAGCCTCGCGCACGACGTTCACGAGATCGTTCTGGACCGTGTTGAGGTCGACGGCATCGCGCAGGCGCGCGCTGAACTCGGCGACGATCGCGGCGGCGTCGTAGCGAGCCCGGTTGAATCGACGATCTACCAGGCGCTGGATCCGCTTGCGCACGGGGTTGAACAATGCGACGGCTGCGAGCGTCGAGGCGGCGACGCTGACCGATGAGGAGAAGGCCAGCACCTTGGTGGTGATGGTGATGATGCCCACGTACGCCCCTACGACGAGCCCGGTGACGAGCGTGTAGGAGAGCGTGCGGCTGACGACACGATCGATCTCGTAGAGGCGGAATCGCAAGATTGCGATCGCGAGGCTGATCGGGAGAGCGGCCAGGCCAACGCCGGCAACGCCGCTCACCACCTGCTGCCAGAGTCTCGACGAGTTGGTCGGGAGCAAGACGACAAAGACGAGTGAGACCACGAAGATGGCCGCCCCGCTGTACAGCCACCGGAGCTGCAGGCGCCGCGACCCGCTCGACCGCCGGTACTTCGGCACTTGGAGGATCAACCAGATCACCCAGCTCGCGAGGAGACCGAAGAAGACGACATTCTCGATCCCGACGAACAACGCCCAGGGTCCAGGGCGGTCAGGCGTGAGGAGGCTTCCGCTCGAGTCGACGCGGATCTTGTACTCGGCACCGGCGGTTCCGATGACGGCGAAGTTCATCAATGTGAAGGCAACGCCGATGGAAGTGACGAACAGGAATGCCCACCGCAGGCGCCCGTCGGGTAGCTTGCCGTCGGGGAAAAGCCAGAGGACGACCGCGACGAGCACGAGGGCGGGCGCCCAACTTTGATCCAGGATGAGCGCCAATAGGCCAAAGGGCAGCGTCCCATGGTGCATCCGGTAGTCGAGCACCGAGTAGTCGCCGCCGACGAAGTAGAGCCCTAGGAACGTCGCGATGCTGAGGAGGCCCCAGCCGATGAGATTCTTGGGCTGGCGAGCCGCCACCAGCACGGACACCGCCATCACGACCAGGATCACCGCTACTTGCCCCCAGATCGCCCCCGGCGACTTGTGGACGAGGACGCCGAGCGGGACGAGCGAGATCCCGAGTGCAAGCACGACCAACCCCAGAGCGATCGCCGTAGTCGGTGAGGCCAACCGAAGTCGGCGCCGCCGTCTGGACTCGGTGGTCACGGGTGCCGGCTCGATCGCGGTGTGCGCATCGCTCACAGGCCAGATGGTAAGCCTGGACCGTTCCGAGAACGTTACCGAGTCGTTCGAAGCTGGATCTGATGTAGTCTTACATCATGCAGCGAACTCAAATCTCGCTCACCGGCGACGGACGGCGAGCCCTTGACGCTGTAGCTGCGCGCACGGGGAGATCCATCTCCGCCCTGATCCGGGACGCGATCGAGATCGTGTACGGCACCGAGCGCTCCGCTGACGATGACCTTGCCGCCATGCGCAAGGCGTTCGGCTCCTGGAAGGGCCGCGACCTGGATGGACAAGCGTGGGCACACCAGCTGCGCTCCGGATCCCGCCTGCAGCAGCACAGCTCGTGACCGCACTGGTCGACACCTCGGTGTTGATCGACTTCTTGCGAGGCAACCAACGCGCCAGGGAAATCCTCGAAGAGGAACGGGAAGCCGCACCGCTGCACGCCAGCGAGATCACCCGCTTGGAGATTCTCGCCGGTATGCGGCCAGAAGAAGAGGACGGAACCCGTTCGCTTCTGTCAACCTTCATCTGGCACCCATTCGACGCCGAGGTGGCGGAAGAAGCCGGCGCTCTGGGTCGTCAGTGGCTACCCAGTCATCACACAATCGACGGCGCAGATCTCGCCATTGCCGCCACCGTGATTCGCACAGGCTCGCGGTTGCTAACGCGCAATGTTCGCCACTTCCCCATGTTCACGGACCTCCACGCGCCCTACTGAGTCAGACCGAGTTGCCGGCGCCCAGAGAGGGGCATCGCCCCTATCGAGCGACGGCGTCGCTCCTGTAGGGCAGCACCCACCCCGCACGCGGGAAGTGGCAGGTGTAGCCGGAGGGGTACCGCTCCAGATAATCCTGGTGCTCGGGCTCGGCCTCCCAGAAGGGACCTGCCGGCGCGACCTCGGTGATTACCTTGCCGGGCCAGAGACCAGACGCGTCGACATCGGCGATGGTGTCCTCGGCGACACGGCGCTGCTCATCATCGAGGTAGAAGACGGCGGAGCGGTAACTCGCCCCGATGTCGTTTCCCTGTCGGTTGAGCGTGGTCGGGTCGTGGATCTGGAAGAAGAATTCGAGCAGCTCACGGTATGAGGTCCGCTCTGGATCAAAGGTGATCTCGATCGCCTCGGCGTGAGTTCCGTGGCGGCGGTAGGTCGCGTTGGCGACGTCGCCTCCGCTGTAACCCACCCGCGTGGACAGGACGCCCGGGCGTCTCCGGATCAGGTCCTGCATACCCCAAAAACAGCCGCCGGCCAGGATCGCCTTCTGTGTCGTGTCGCTCATCGCGCAGCCTCCTCCTCTTCCAAGGCTCTGTTGAAAAGCTTCCGGTACTCGCCGTATCCCTCGGCGTCAAGGTCCTCGTACGGAACGAAGCGGAGAGCGGCCGAGTTGATGCAGTACCGCAGGCCGCCTTCCGCGGCGGGACCGTCGGTGAAGACGTGGCCGAGGTGGCTGTCGCCATGGAGCGAGCGGACTTCGGTCCTGATCATCGCATGGCTCCGATCTTCGTTCTCTACGACGTTGCTCGACTCGAGCGGCGCCGTGAAGCTCGGCCAGCCGCATCCGCTGTCGTACTTCTTGGTCGAGGCGAACAAGGGCTCGCCGGACACGACGTCCACGTAGATGCCAGCCTCTTTGTTGTCCCAGAACTCATTGTCGAACGCCGGCTCGGTGGCCCCCGTCTGGGTGACCTCGTACTGCCTCGGGGTCAACCTCGAGACCGCTCCGGGGTCCTTCCTGTAACTATTGCCCACGTAAACTCCCTTGCCACTTGTTGTGGCCTAACTCGCCTTGGTTGCAACGCTTAGAGGCCTCGTTCCATTTCCCGGGCGGGCCACCAATTGCCCCTCGGGGACCGTCCCGGGCGCCCGGCCTGACCCGGTCAGCGAGCGCCGAACCACTGCTCGCGGAGGGGGAACAGGTATCGGTCGGTCACGGCATTTAGGACGCGGCGGGCGTCACCGAAATGCGCCGCCATATGGCCGGCGACGGCCAGCGTGGTCGTCACCGGGTAACCGGCCGCCTTGGCAGACGACACGGCGGCGCCGTACCAGCGGGCTCCGAGGAGCTCGAGGAGACCTTGGGCTCCGAGATCCGCGGCCCGATCGCTGCCGACGCCGGACACTCGCAGCAAGCGATCGGTGGCCGCCCCGCTGCCGAGCACCGGCGGATGGTCCGGGAACACCCCGAGCAGGAACAGAGCTAGGTCGCCCAGCCGTCGGTAGATCCCCGGACGCTCGCCGGCCGCCACGACGTCGAGAAGCTCGGCGAAGCGCGCCGGATCGAGCTCGCTGAAACGCCGCCGGCGCCACCCCCTGGCGGTGCGCGTCCAGGTGACCCCGCTCGTCACCCGCGTATAAGACGCCAGCAGCTCGACCAGGAAGTATCGCCGCTCCGGCTCGGACAACAGGGCCCGCAGCGCCGCCACGTCGAAAACCGGGATACGCACCCGCGGCGCCCATCGCTCCTCGACGAACGTGGCGGTCTCCAACGCTTCGGCGGTGCGGTGCACGGCTGTCGCGAAGGCGAGGAAGGGCGACACCCCGACCGACACGTCGGCGCGCTGGTCCGGCCCGAAGACGACCTCTTCGAGGGCGGGCGAGCCGAAGGCGACGCTGACCGGGACGTCGGCCCCGGCGGCCTCGCGCAGCAGCCTCCGGTCGGCGTCGCTGAGATGCTGACGGTAGAGGAGCTCGATGTCGACCATGCGCGTCCTGAGAGCGTAGGCGCCTGCGCCCGCTTTGCCGCCGTCAATCGGAGTGGACGCGGAAACGCTCGATGTAGTCGGGATCGAGGATCCAGCCGAGCCCGGGTTCGTCCGAGAGCACGAGCTCGCCGCCATCGAGGTCCGGTCGGTTCGCGACGAGATTCCACCAGAACGGATCGCGGTCGGGATGAAAACACTCGGCGAAGGTGCCGTGTGGTTGGCTCGCGACCAGGTGCGCGGATACCTGTGGCTCCTCGTGGTGGCCGACCCGGACATCGTAGGTCTGGGCCACCGCCGCCATTCGCAGCCAGACAGTTGGGCCCCCTGACCAGGACGCGTCGAAATTGCAGATGTCGATTGCTCCGAGCTCCATGAGATCGCGGCATCCAGCCGCCGAAAGTTCGCTCTGGCCGGCGCAAATCGGCACGCCGCCGCGCATGCGAACGTCGCGGATCGCTCGGGCGTCGTTCTGCCAGCCCACCGGCTCCTCGAACCACTCGATGTCAAGCGACTCGACACGGCGACAGAGCTCCAAGGCCTCCGGGACGGAATAGCCCTGGTTCGCGTCGATCGCCACGACGAAGTGATCGCCTGCCGCCTCCCTTGCCGCGGCGACACGTTCGGCGTCCTCGGCCGGCGAACGTCCGCCAACCTTGAACTTGACGCCGGCGAGTCCCAGTTCCTTGTAGGCGGCGATCTCGTCGGGGATGGTGCCAAGCGGTTCGCCGTAGTAACCACCGATCGCGATCAGGGGGATGCGGCGCCGGAATCCGCCCCACAGCCGCCAGAGTGGGGTGCCGAGGGCCTTGCCCACGGCGTCCCAGATCGCGGCGTCGACCCCTGCCAGGGCGACCAGGCCGAGGCGCCGGTCGCGGAGAATGTCCAAAGTGGCCGGGAAGCCCGCTGCCCAGCAGCGCTCGGTCGCCATCGCGTCAATACCGATGAGCCGGGGCGCGATCTCCTGGTGGACGATTCTCTCTATGTCGAGCAGTGTCGAGTCCTCATCGCCGGCGTACGCCTCGCCGACGATCCCATCCGCGGTGTGTACCCGTGTGACAAGAGTTGCACGCTGCGTCATGTGGTAGTTGCTGCCACGGAAATCCCGGCAAAGCGGCGCCATGACGGGCACCGTCTCGATTCGGGTGATAGCGAGGGCTGAGGACGACAAAGCCGCCTGCGGCGAGCCAGCCGTGCCCTTTGGCGGCGTCATTTCCACTCCTCGTGACCCTACTGCCAGGGCCGGCAGGTGGCGGTGGGTCAATTCAGTGCGGTCGGGGCACTCAACGCCGGGTACCGTGACCCAAATGCGCCGGCACGGACGATGATCTCAGCCGAAGAGCTGACCAGCGGACTCTTCGATTTGGCGGGTTTCGACTTCACATTCGTGCCTGGCGATCCGCCGCGGTCGGGACGCTTCGCCGCGTTCCGGCTGGACGCCGGCCAGGGCGAAGAGCTGCCCGATGACGGGCTTGCAGTCCTCGGTGACCGGGCCACCATCGAGCTCGCACTCCCCGCCGGCAAGTCCGTCAAGCGTCGGCTGGTCCCGGCCGCGTTCCTTGCGATCCCCACCGCGCTCTCGCTGCTCTTTGACCTCGAAGATTCCCCGATGATCACGGCCACGGCGCGCATATGGGCGAGCGTGGTGACCGCCGGTATCAGCCTGATCGCTCGCGGCCGCCTGCGTCCAGCCGTCAGCCCGAACGGCGTGGATGCCTGGCGCGCGGGGCCGTTAGACCCGAGCGACCAGATCCTCTTGGAACAGCTCGCGAACGCGATGCCGCCACTCGGGCACGCGCTTGTGCTCGCAGACGTGAAGACCCCGCTTCGAGTGCACTCTCCGGAGTTTCTCATTGGAGCCGCATGGGACGCACTCGCCGACACGCTCCCGAGGACGCCCGCGGCGGCGACAGCCTCAGGTTCCGCATTGTTCGCAGCGACCAGGCCGACGCCCGCGATCAAGTTGCGACCGTGGCTGGCCGAAGCGTCCGCCGGTCTAGACGGGGGGCGAGCTTTGCCCTGCGCGTCCAACTCGGCGACCTCGTGGAGCCGGAGCCGAGGGCCGTGCTTCAGATCTCGAGCACTGCCGATCCGAGCCTCGTGGTCGATGCTGCCGACCTGTTTGCGATGCCGGCGACGCTGCTCGCCCGATTCGGAGCGGAGGCCGAACGCGATCTGCTATTGGCGCTACGGCGCGGTGCCCGAGCATGGGATCCGATCGGTGCCCTCCTCAGCCAGCAGATCCCAGACGCGTTGCCGCTCGACGACGACTTGATCGCGGACCTGATCCTCGATGGTGCGAGCGGGCTCGAGAGTGCCGGCATCGCCGTCTTCTGGCCGAGTGACCTCCTCGCCGGCGGGCTGAGCCTGAGGGCGGTCCTGACGCCGGCCCCCGCTTCGGTTACGGAGGGGGGCTTCGATCTCGGGTCGCTGCTGGACTTCCACTACGAGCTCACAGTAGGTGGCGAGGCTCTCAGTCCTGAGGAGATCGACCTCCTCGCGGAGGCAAAACGCGGCCTCGTACGTATCCGCGGCCGCTTCGTCGCTGTGGACGCCGAGCTCATCGCCAAAGCGCAAGAGCGGCGGTCGCGGCGGATCACAGCTGCCGAAGCACTCGGCGCGCTGCTCGGCGGCAAGCTCGAAGTCGACGGCGAGCTCGTCGATTTCGTCGCCATCGGTGCCGTTGCCGATATGGCCGACCGTCTCCGCCGGCTGTCTGGCGGTGCGCTCGACTCGGTCGCGCCGCCGCACGCCCTGGTCGCCGAGCTGCGGCCGTACCAGCTCCGGGGCCTGGCATGGCTGGCGGGCATGAGCGAGCTGGGGCTCGGTGGCTGTCTCGCCGACGACATGGGCCTCGGCAAGACGGTCCAGGTCATCGCCCTCCACCTGCACCGCCTGCAGTACCGCCAAGCGGCACGGCAGGAGGCGGCCGGGCCGACGCCCGCCAAGCGAAGAACTCGAGCGCCCAAGCAGGCGGCTCCGACCGGACGAGATCCATATCCAGAGGCGCCGGAGCCCACGCTCGTTGTCTGCCCGACGTCACTGCTCGGCAACTGGGAGCGAGAGCTGCACAGGTTCGCCCCGTCGGTGCCCGTGCGCCGCTTCCACGGCGGCAACCGCCACCTCGGTGATCTCGCCGACGGCGAGGTCGTGCTCACCACCTACGGCGTCCTTCGGAGAGAGAGGGAGGCGTTGGGGGAGGCGGGTTTTGCGATGGTGGTGGCCGACGAAGCCCAGCACGCCAAGAATCCGTTGTCGGACACGGCCAAGGCTCTCCGTTCGGTCCCCGCGCAGGCGAGGATCGCCCTCACCGGAACGCCCGTCGAAAACCGCCTCACCGAGCTGTGGTCGATACTTGACTGGACGACCCCGGGGCTGCTCGGGCCTCTGAATCGCTTTCACCGCACCGTCGCCGTCGCGGTCGAGCGCAACCGCGACAAGGAGGCGACCGAGCGGCTGGCGTCTGCTGTACGGCCGTTTCTCCTGCGTCGGAAGAAGACGGACCCTGCCATTTCTCCCGACCTGCCAGAGCGGACGGTCACCGACCTGGCCCTGCCACTCACGACCGAGCAAGTGTCCCTCTACGAGGCCGAAGTGCGCGAAGCGATGCACACCATCGCTACGAAGTCGGGCATCGAGCGGCAAGGTCTCGTGCTGAGGCTGCTCACCGTGCTGAAGCAAATCTGCAACCACCCGGCGCAGTACCTCCACCAGGCCGGACCGCTCCCGAACCGGTCGGGGAAGCTCGCGGCGCTCGAGGAGCTGCTCGAGGTCATAGTCGACACTGGCGACTCCGTGCTCGTGTTCAGCCAGTTCGTCGAGATGTGCTCTTTGATGGAGAGCCACCTCGGCTCCCTCCACATCCCCACCCTCTTCCTCCACGGTGGTGTGCCTGCCCGCAAGCGGGAGGAGATGGTTGCCAGCTTCCAGGCCGGCGCCGCGCCGGTGTTCCTGCTTTCGCTCAAGGCCGGAGGCGTCGGCCTCAATCTCACTCGAGCCACCCACGTGATCCACTACGACCGCTGGTGGAACCCGGCTGTGGAGGACCAGGCGAGCGACCGGGCGCACCGGATCGGCCAGCAGCGCGCCGTGCAGATCCACCGGCTGGTGTGCGAAGGCACGCTCGAGGACCGCATCGCGGAGCTCCTCGAGAAAAAGCGTGCCCTCGCCGAATCGGTCGTGGGCGGAGGCGAGGCCTGGATAGGCGACCTGAGCGACTCCGAGTTGGCTGCGCTCGTACGCTTCGGGCCTTCTGGCGGTGACTCGTGAGCTGGTACCCGCCTGCGCCCAAGCGCCGTCCGGGCTCGGGTCCGTGGCGCGCTGCCGGGAAGCGGCCATTCGGTGCTACCTGGTGGGGGAAGGCCTGGGTTGACGCGCTCGAACAGCGGGCGCGGCTCGACCCGAACCGTTTGCCCCGCGGCCGGACGTACGCGCGGACAGGCGCCGTGGGCGAGCTGGAGGTGCGAGCGGGCGAGATCGTGGCGGCCGTCCAGGGGTCGCGGGCCGAGCCCTACAGGGTGACTGTCAGAGTGCGCGTGTACTCCGAGAAGGAGTGGGACCGGACGCAGGCGGCGCTTGCCAGCCAAGTGGGTCATCTCGCGGCCCTGCTCGACGGGGAGATGCCCCCAGTGGTCGCCGACGACCTGGCCGCCGCCGGTATCGATCTGCTGCCGGTGGCGGGGGAGGTGCAGCCACGCTGCTCGTGCCCTGACTGGGCGGAGCCCTGCAAGCATTCGGCCGCGGTGTGCTACCTGGTGGCCGATACGTTGGACTCGGATCCGTTTCTTCTCTTCTTGATGCGCGGACGTGACCGGGAAACCTTGCTCGCGGGGTTGCGCTCCAGACGGGCGGCGAAGGTTGGGAGCGCCGTGACCGGCGGGGTGCCACGAAACCAAGCGCCGCGCGGCGTGGCCGGCCCTGCTCTGGACCAACCGATGTCCTGGGGCAGCGACGCTGGTTTGAACGCCCGACAGACGTGGGCGCGTTGGGCAACCGTGTCGGCCGGCGGTGCTCCGCCTATGCCCGCTATCCCGCTGTTGCCGTCCAAGCACGGGAGACCGACCGTGCTCGCGGCGGATCCGCCGACGGGTTCGGGGCTGACTTCAACTTCGCTTCAGCGCCTGGCGGCCGACGCAGCCCAACGCGCCTGGGAGATGGCCCATGGAGAGCGCAGCACGGGCCTCGAGCTTTCGGTCGTCGAGGATCTTGCGCGCCGCGCCGCGGCGATGCTGACCCCGGGCTCCGGGCAAGGGGAGATCGCGGAGCTTGCCTCGTCGGCCGGCGTACCCGCCCGTGAGCTCCTGGACCAGGCGCTGGCCTGGCGAGACGGCGGGAGAGAGGGGCTCTTCGTCCTGCTCGAGGACTGGGGCGCTCCGCGCGACGTGATGGCGGGCGGGAGGGCACTGCTCGGCGAGCAGGCGACGATCCGACGTAACCGGGCGACGCTCGGGGAGAGACAGCTCCGCCTCGGCCGGGACGGTCGTTGGTATCCGTTCCGCCGATCGGGCCGTGGGGCCGGCGCAGGCGCGTGGACGCCTCATGGGGTCCCGATCCCGTGAGCCTTGCCTCGCCTGATCTCCTCCGTGCGGGCGGGCGGCCGCGCCGGGCGCTCAGCGGACCTCGGTGAGAGACTTCAGTCGTGCGGGGGTTCGTGTTGGTCGCCTGCTCGGTGCTGGTCGCGATCGGTATAGGCGTTGCGGCTATCGCAGTCGGGTCTTCCCCAAGTGGCGTCGGGTCCTCCGCAAGTGGCGAGACGCCGGCGCAGTCCTTCGCGCATCGAATACTGCGGGAGGCGAGAATCCCGCCCCATGCACATTCGACGAGCACGGTTGCGTCCACTTGGCTCGAGCAGCCTCTCGACACGCCGGGAATCGGCGGTCTGATCGACCTCCACCGGCTGTACCTCGTCGACAACCCGTCCGACGCCGTCGAGAGCTATGTCGAGACGCACCTCCCCAAGGGCGCCAAAGTGACCTCGACGGAGATTTCCGGTGGTCCAACTGGCACGGCGAGCGGAGTCGTGCTGTCGTTGCCGGTCTCGGGCCCCAATGAATACTCCGCTCAGCTGGCTTACGACGTCGCGCCCGTCGGCACGCACGCCGCTGAACTGCGCGTCGATTCCAAGACGGTCTGGTTGCCCGTGCGGTCAACTGGAGAACTCGCCCCCGCAGGGGGCATCGCCGAGGTGACCTGGTTCTCTCGAGTCTCTTATGCGCAGGGCTCGTCAGGGCCCGTCACGGTCCGCCTCAGCCACACGCAGACGACGGCACTCAGGGAGGTCCTTGATGCCTTGCCGCTCGGCCCGGCTGCCGACTGCATGGAGGACTCTCTTCTCTACAGGGTCGGCTTTCATCCGACCTCCGCCGCTGCCTCATCATTCGAAGCCGACGGGTACGCGTGTGCGAGGAGCGTCGTCATCACCGCACACGGAAGGACGATGCCGTCGCTGTACGACACGGGCTGCTCGTTGCTGCGTGCCGTCATCGAACTCATACCAGCTCGCCAGGCCAGCGGAACGAGGGCTTTTTCCTGTTGAGCTGTACGAGTTCCGCCGTCCCCGGGCCGCCAGCATGTGGTCCCAGACATGGCGCGTTACGGACCGGCGGCCACTCCGCCAGAGTGACTGACAAGGCTCTTGTGACTCGGGCCGTCGACTCAGTTGTAAGGAGGAGCCGTGGCAGGAGTCCGGTCTAGCAAGGGAATCAGGTAGGCGAAGATCGCGATCATGGGGCCGACGAACATGAGCGCCATCCCGAGCAGTCTCAGAGGATGTGACGCGGCGAGCATGCCGCCGACCCCTGCGATCGCAATGCCGATGAAACCTATCCATGCGGCCATCCGGACGGCGCGATCAGATCCCCGGACCAGAACGAGGAGCGCCACCGCACCGAGAGTGAGTGGAAAGCCGACGATGGCGTGGGCGAGATAGACGGTCGCCCCCTTGGTCGGAAGCCAGCCGCTCGGGCGGCCAGCGGCCACCGAGAACAGCGCCGCGATCCCCAGCACGAACTCGACCCCCACAAGTACCGAGAGGGTAGTCGCGAGCCGGCGCACCGGTCCCTTCCCAGCTGAAGCGGAGGTACTGGCCGGACCCCGCTCGTCAGGCCGGCCCGCGTCGCCAGGCCCGCCCCGCTCGTCAGGCCGGCCCGCGTCGCCAGGCCCGCCCCACTCGTCAGGTGCTCCGGCTTGCCGGCCGGCTGCGGGCGCCGACGGCTCTCGAACCGGAGCGACCCGCACCAGGAGGTTGTAGGTGACGACGGCGATCGCGAGGTGCATGGTCATGAGCACGGCGACGGCGCGCACGGGCTCGTGCCGGACGAGCAACCAGAGGTCAGGGACCCACAGGGCGAGCGTCACCAGGATCGCCAGCCGCACGAAGAGCCATCGGGGAGCCGAGCTGACGCGGCTCACGATGGGCCATGCGGCGCAACCGATCAGCACGCCGATCGCCGTCAAGGTGGCGTAGTCGGAGAAACGGAAGTGCGAGTACCCCCTCGTCGACGGGAACAGGTTCGTCCCGATGACGACAAGGAGAGCGTCCGCGGCGATCGAGCCGGCAACCGACAGGACCGTCGCAAGGGCGAGCGCGACGGGCGACGGCGGACGATGACGAGGTGACCAGTCGACCCGGACGACCTTGAGCGCTCTCTCGGACAGGCTGGACGTGGGAATCTTGCGGACCTCGAATGATAGGGCGGTGCGGAGCTCGAGCCGGAGCCGGGTAGATCTCATGACCGGGTTCCCAACTTTGCACCCGCGAGCGATCGAATTCTGTGCACCAGGCCCGGTTTCTGTTCTCCCGGCCGAGGCGCCCCGAGGCAACCGACGTCCCGCTCGGGTGTGTCGCCTGGGGTCCTTCCCAGGAACTGCGTAGGTGTAACTCAGGAGATCCTCAGGCGGACGCGGTCTAATTGCCGCGGGCGATGTCCCTGAGGAGGAGTTGGCGATGGACCAGAACGAGCACAACGACGAGAGCCCCGGAGATCCCGCACCGTGGCGAGAGGAGCCGACAGCACAGAATCCAGGACCTCCGAGCTCGCCTGAGGTCACCGTACAGGGACAGCCTGGGTTCGCGGGAGGCGCGGGACAGGATCTGCCCGGCGGTGGATGGGCTCCGGCACCTCCGCCGCCTCCTTCAGGAGTAGTGCCGGGTACCGGTGCCGGCGCGGGACAGGATCTGCCCGGCGGTCGATGGGCTCCGGTACCTCCGCCGCCTCCGTCGGGAGCAGCGCCGGGTGCGGGCTGGGCATACCCGCCCGGTCCCTACTTTCCCGCCCACATCGGCGACGCCTCCGACAGCACCGTCTCCGCCTGCAGCGCCGAGGAGCCGTCATCGCGCACAAAGGATCCTGGCGGTCGTGTTGTTGGTCGTGATCGCCATGGCAGCGGGCTTCGGAGTCGGTCACCTTGTCTGGAAGGCAAGCTCGACCCCCGGATCGTCGACGACCAGCCCCAGCTCGCCCTCGTCTGGCTCGGGGGGTTTCCCGTTCGGCCGCGGCTCGTCGGGTTCCCCGTTCGGGTCGGGCGGCTTCCCATTCGGCTCAGGTGGGTCGGGCTCGGGGTCGTCGGGCTCGAGCTCCTCCGCCGCGGGTGGCCCGTCTGACGCGGCGGCGATCGCGTCGGGGGTCGACCCGGGTCTTGTCGACGTGAACACCACACTCGGCTACCAGAGTCAGGAAGCGGCGGGCACAGGAATTGTCCTCACGCCGAACGGCGAGGTGCTCACCAATAATCACGTCATCGACGGTGCCACGAGCATCAGCGTCACCGACGTGGGCAACGGTCGGGTCTACAAGGCGACCGTCGTCGGTTACGACCGGTCCAGCGACATTGCCCTGCTTCAGCTGACCGGTGCCTCCGGATTGCAGGTTGCCTCGCTCGGTAACTCGTCGACGCTTCATGTAGGCGAAGCCGTTGTCGGCATCGGAAATGCCGGCGGCGTCGGCGGCACTCCCAGCGTCGCGGGTGGATCAGTGACCGCCGTCAACCAGTCGATCACTGCGACAGAAGATGACGGCGGCAACCCCGAGAACCTGACGCATCTCGTCGAGGTCAACGCGAACATCCAGCCAGGTGACTCGGGCGGACCGCTCGTCGATACGGCAGGCAAGGTTGTCGGGATTGACACTGCGGCCTCGACGGGTTTCTCGTTCCAGACCACGGGTACGGTCGGCTACGCCATCCCGATCAACACGGCATTGGCGATCGCGCGCCAGATCAGCACATCTGACGGTTCGTCCACGGTGCACATCGGGCCGACGGCGTTTCTCGGCGTCGAGGTAACCTCCTCCGCGAGCGGGGCATCCCAGTCCGGGGCGGTCCTTGCCGGAGTCGTCCCGGGCTCGCCGGCCGCGTCGGCCGGGCTGGTCGCCGGCGATGTCATCACGGCCCTCGGCGGCCACACCGTCGCCTCAGCGACGTCACTCACGGCGACGATGGGGAGTTATCACCCGGGCGCCCGCGTCCAGGTGAGCTGGGCCGATGCCTCGGGTGGCCAGCACAGCGCGACCTTGCAGCTCGCCGATGGCCCGGCAGCTTGAGGACCCGAGGCGATCAGAACGTGCCGGCGGGGTGCCGAGCGATCACCAGAAGTCGCACGCTCGGTGCTCCGGGGACGACGTGCAACGGTCTGCCTCCGCCATAAGGGCCGACCGTGACCAGCACCTCGACCTGTTCGTTGTGCGCTGTGACACGTCCGATGCCGAACTCCGGGCTCCACGGACGCGGAACCGTCGCACGTACGCCGCGCGCCGCCAGCTGGTCGACGATCCCCGCGGTCACCCCGTAAGCCTCGCTGTCCAGCGGCATCACGAAGACGCTCTTCTTCCCTTGCAGCTCGGGCCCGACAAAGGGCCAAGCTGCCGTGAGAGATGGGGCACTCAGATCCTTGACTTGGAAATTCGCCGTCCGCAGCAGGAACGAGGCGCCCGCGACAGTGGCGCTCACTACGACGGCGACTAACGCCGCCGTAGTGAGGCCCCTGGCGACCCTCGTGGATCGCGGTACGACCGGTTGTGATCCGTAACGCTCTTTTGCCTGAGCGAAAGTTTCGAGCCGGCCCAGGCCGCTCACCCCGACGGCGATGGTTCCGAGCACGCCGACCGCCCTGTCCCATGTGAGATCGAACGCCTGTATCGGGCCCACGATTTGGGTCAGCGCGAGCAGGGTCGCGGCGGCGGCGACCAAGGTGACGACCCCGAGATCCGCACCGAAGCCTTCGGCCGAGCGGCGGCCCCAGGCGATAGCGGCCCCGATGCCGGCCAGCAGCAGGATGAATACAGCGGGCTCGGGGACGAGTAGCGAGAAGACCGAAACCGCGCCGTGGCCGGCGTGCTGGGTGCGGAAGAAGCGCCAGATGGCCACGAAGTTTCCCTGCGACGGGTCGACCTGGGGAAGTGAGGGATGCAGGGCTGACACCACGATCGCGCGGCCGGTCTGGCCGATCCGGAGGATCTGCTCGAGGATGGGCGGGAACCACGCTGCGACGAGGAGGAGCGAGAGAGCTCCGATCGTGATGGCGGTTCTGCGCGACGTCGGCGGCTGTAGACGCCCCGGGCAGTGGATGGGAGCAAGGACCAATGCTGCGATGATCATGCCGAGCGCGATCGGCAATGTTGCGAGCTGTGTCTGTACGAGGAAGGTTCCGACGAGGAGAGCGCCTATGAGCGAGACCAGCCTGCGGCGGCTCGCGTCCGCACACAGCACTCCGAGGTAGACGGCGGGCAGGGCAAGTACGTCGGGTCCCCAGGGGGCGAGGAGATTCGGCGGGCCGACCCGCCAGCACAGGTAGGCGATCGCTGCCGCGGCCCAAAGGCCCACGAGATCTCCGGCGCGACGGCGAACGAGGACGATCGTCCCGAGCGCCGCAGCGACGTTGATGGTCGCGGTGCCGACGATGTCGCCGACGGGGCCAGTGCCGACGACCCGTTCGATGGTCGCGAGAATGTACGCCAGTGCAGGACCGGGGTGGTGCCAACCGTATCGGTCATAGGGCCCGAGCAGCTGGTGCCAGTGCAGCGCTGCCCGGACGTCGACATCCAGCAGAGCAGGATCAGCAACGAGGTACATCGGCCCGCGGTGAGCGAGCAGTTGGAGGCACGGGACAAGGAACGGGACCGCGATGATCACGATCGCCGCCGCGAACATGGTCACCGAGTGCATGCTCTCGGTAGGCTGCGGTCCGGCTCCTCGCGGTCCAGAGCCCGGCGTCGTCGGCTCGGGGCCGGCCGGCACCGGCCGCGGGTGCTCCAAGGCCCCGTCGTCGGGTGGGTTCCGGCGCCCGAACCTGAGGATCCGAGCTCTCGAGAAACGGTCGACCGTTTTCAAGCTGGCGCAGTTCCCTCGGCTCTCGGGAGCGCGGCGTCAGGCGCCCCTGGCGAGCGGGTGGACAGAGCCTGTCGCCGGTGCTCGGCGGCTGCTTCAACCGCAGTTCCGCGCCCGGATGGGGCAGGCGTCCTGGCGCCCTTGGACCTGCGGCGTCGCCTCGGGACGACTACAAGCAGAGCCAGAACGATCGTGCTCACCGCGGAGACGAGGAGCCCGAGGGTTGCGCGCCTGGAGGTATAGATCCACGTCACGGTGAAGCTGCCGGCCGGGACCGAGATCGCTTGGACGAGCCCGAGCTGCCGGACCCGCACGGTCACCGGCGGACCTCCTCCGATCGGCGCCAGGCTCGCGCGCCACCCGGACTCGTAGGCGACGCTCCGGACGAGCACGGCCGGTCGGGGCGTCGAAAAGACGGTCACCGGGTTCTGCCATGGCTGGACGGTACGCGTGCTCGCGTGGGCTGAGGGGACGAGCGGCGCAAGCGGCGTCTCGGACCCTCGCGCGCTCGAGCCACGTGGCTCCCCTCGCAATGGTGTCGGTGAAGACGGGCAGCCCGCCGATCTCGGTCTGATACCGCCACCGGGGCGGCTCCAGCACGCCTTGGAGCACCTGGTTGAGCACGAGACGGTGCGTCGAGGGACCGGAGTTCACCGCCGTCGGCTGCCGGGTGGACACCGCAACGGCGGCGATGGCGATCGAAGCGCCTCCCGGAGCCCCGACCTGGATCCCGTACGCGACGCGGCCCGTCAAGGCCATTTGAGCCCTCGAGTCGACGACTTGCACCTGACGGTCGCTCGCGATCTGGTCGCGGGCGTCGAGGATGCCGACCGCTAGTGACCCTGGGAGCCGGCGGCGGTAGGGGATCAGGACGACTGTCACGGAGTCGAGCGCCAGCGGGCCGGGCAGCATCCAAGTCGAGGAGCGCCCGCGGAGGAGAAGAGTCGGAGGAAGGGCCCGCAACGGTTTCAGAGGAGCGATCGCGTTCAGCGCCTCGGCCTCGGGCGAGGTGCCCGGAGGCACCGGGGTCCCGGTCGCAAGAGGGATCGGTTGGTTGCCTGGGATCG
This sequence comes from uncultured Acidimicrobiaceae bacterium, assembly GCA_963703655.1. Lineage (GTDB taxonomy): Bacteria > Actinomycetota > Acidimicrobiia > Acidimicrobiales > Bog-793 > CAVPFA01. The sequence continues at coordinate 103,948 of CAVPFA010000006.1, forward strand.
CGGCCACCAGGTACTCGGGAAGGGTGACGAGCTCCCTCAGGTTCAAGATGTCGAGGTTAGGCCTCGTCAGGGCGGCGGGCTGGAGGTTTTCCACCTCGTGGCTTCCAGTGGCGTCCGCGTATCGGCCGGCGACCGCGGATCCGTATCCCTGCACACTCTCGATCTGGTGCAGGATCGGAAGGTCATAGGTGCCGATCTCGTGGATGACCGTCTTGTAGCGGGCGGGCAGGGCTTGCGCGGGATTGAAGACTGCGTACCGGCCCTGCGGCCCGAGCAGCTTCGCGAGGGCGACGGTCGTGGGGTTTTCGCGCGCGAGCGTTGTCTTGGCCGGGAGCGCGTACCCCGCATCGGCCAGGGCCAACAAGACGTCTGCGGCAACGATGATCGAGACCATCCGACGACGCATCCGAGGTTCGAGTCGGGGCAGGACGATGAGCACGACGCCGGCTGCCGCGGCGATCACGAGCGTGGCGGCGAAGTACGGGGTCAAATCTGCCGCGAGCCGTGGCAGATAGGTGACCACGCCCATCAGGTGCTGGACCCAGTGGCCCGCGACATAGGCCGCGAACAACGAGGAACGCCACGACCCCCACCGGCACGAGCCCGGCCAGGCGCTCGTCGCGTGTGAGATCGGGGCCGCCGGCCGGCACGGGATCGCGCGCCGACGCTCGAGTTGCTGCCGTGGACCCGAGGTAGTCGACGAACACGGCGAGCAGGACCGAGAGGGCAAGGTCGACGAGGACAGAGTTGCGGTTCTGGAGTCGCTGGCCCCCGTATAACGGCAGCGACGCCAGGAAGTGTCCCAGCGGCGTGTCCGCGCCGGCCGAGAGAATCACGCCGACGACGATGAGGACGTACCAGACCCCGACAGGCTTGTCGCCACGCCGCCGGCGCAGCGCCCGCGTCGCCAGAGCAAAGGCCGCAACGAGCGGCATTATGCCGACGGCATAGTTCAATTCGGGAAGGTTGTAAGAGCCGGCGTAATTCGGAAGTCCGAAGTTGCCGCTGCCGCCTACGAGGAACGGAACGAACAGCAATGTCAGGTCGTGCCAGGACAACGACCCATTGGCGAAATGGGCGTAGGTGTCGCTCGCCCGTTCTGACTCGTGCAGGAAGCTGAGACCGGGGAGCCACTGGGCCGCGGCGAGCCCGATCGACAGGAGTGTCGCCGCCGCCACGGCGATTGTGGCGCGCAGAGGCCACCGCCGGCCGATGCGCCGCGCTCGCCAGCACACGGCCAAGAAGTAGATACCGACGGCGATGGCGAGATTCGACACCGAGCGGGGGTCGCCCGCGAGCACTGCGAGCCCGCCGCAGGCACCGAGCAGCGCAATCCAGCGCCTTGCCAGGTGTGGCTCGGGGGAGTTGGCGAGCTCGTGCACGGCGAGCAACATCCACGGGGCGAAGCTCATCCCGGCAATGAGGCCGTAGTGGTTGTCCTGGCCGAGCATGTAACCGGTGTAGGTGAAGGTCAAGGCACCGAGCAATGACGCGAGCGCGGAATGCCCCAATCGACGCAAGAAGACGTGCATGCCGATGCCACAAACCACGGACACGGCGACGAGGCCGATCGTCCATGCCGCGACTCCTGGCAGGACGGCGAACAGCCATGTGCCCGGGTAGAGTGCGCCCGCGTTCCAGCCGGCGAGCAGCGGTGTCCCGCTCCAGATGTACGGATCCCACAACGGCAACCGCCCGTGCCTCAACAATTCGCCGGACAGCACTCGGAGTGGGTAGTTCTGAGTGAGGTTGTCGCCGTTCAGCAGCGGGCGCACCAGCAAGGAGGGCGGGACCTCGATCACCACAGGCACGGCGACTAGAAGAACAAGGGCGAGTCGGTCAAAGCGCGAGAGGAGTGACCAGCCCCGGAAAAAGCTCGCGCGACCGCTCGCCTCGGGCGCTTCGAGCCCTGCGTGGTCGTGGCGGCCGACGTTCGCAGTTGAGAGGGTGCGCGCCATGTGTCCCGCTGAACCCTAGACGCGGCCATAGCGGCTCAATAGGCCATCCAGGCACAAGACGACCATCCGGGCACAGCGCGGCCGTCCGAACACGACGAGCAATCCAGTTCGAACCCCGACTCCCGACAGGCTCGAACTACAGATGCCCCTCCCCCCGTCCGGTTCGTCCGATCCATTATCCTCTAGCTCCAGCGCATCGATGGAGCGCGCGGTTGGCGGCGGAGCCCGAAGGCTCGGCTCAGAGGGAACGACGTGCCAATGCGGCCTTCGAGCGACAGGCAGGCGGTGCGGGGACGGGTCGTTCCTCCCGTGCTTGCGGTGGCCTGTTACGCGGTGCTTGCCGTCGTCGCTTACTGGCCGGTCCTGGCCTTGGACGCCAGCAAGCTGCCGAGCCCGCCGGGAGCGGGCGCGGGGGACCCGGTGCAGATGGTCTGGTTTCTCGCCTGGACGCCGTTCGCGCTCCTGCACGGGCACAACCCCTTCTTCACCAATTACATCGATGTTCCCTCGGGAGTGAACCTCGCCGCGAACACGTCGGTCCCTCTTCTCGGCCTGCTCGCGACCCCCGTCACCCTCGCCCTCGGGCCCATTGCCTCGTTCAACCTTCTGATGCGCATCGCGCTCGGCGGGGTCGGCCACTTCGATGTTTCTCGTCTCGCGACGCTGGGTGAAGTGGTGGCCGGCGGCATTCGCGGCAGGGCTCCTGTACGGGTTCGGCTCGTACATGACATACGAGAGCTCCGTCCACCTCGACCTCGCTTTCATGGTGATCCCTCCGGTCCTGGTCTGGTGCCTGGACGATCTGTTCGTGACGCGGGGAAGGTCGCCTTTGAAGATGGGCATCCTCCTCGGGGCGTTGAGCGCGGCGCAGCTCCTCATCGACCCCGAGGTGCTGGTGTACTGCGGCATCTTGTCAGCGGTGGGTCTGAGCTTTCTGGCACTGACGCACCGCCACGAGGTCGTCTCCCGCCTTCGCGTGGCTGCACCGGGGCTGATTGGCGCGATCGGCTGTTTCGGCGCGATCGCCGGCTACCCGATCGTGTACTTCCTCGCGGGCCCTCGGCGGATCCCGCGAGGCATACAGGCCCCACAGCTCACCGCCGGATTTCATCTCGACCTTCTCCGGCCGATCTTGCCTTCGGCTGCACGGGTGACCAACACGTCGGGCTACCTCGGAGCTCCGCTGCTCATCGGCTTGGTGGTGCTTGCCGTGCGATGGCGCAAGCTCGGGGCCGTCCAGCTCGCGGCCGTATGCGCTTGCGCGGCGTTCGTCCTGTCACTCGGCCCCCGTCTCACCGTCGACGGGCGCACCTATGCGGTCTGGCTCCCCGCGGCCGTCTTCGAGCACGTCCCGGTGCTCCTCGATCTCGAGCCCATCAGGATCACCGGCCTCGGGATGCTGTTCCTGGCGATCATCCTCGCCGTCGGCCTCGACCGCACCAGGACCTCGATACTCGAGCACGCTCGGACGGCGCCGAAGTCCTCGAAGCGCTCGGACGAGCCTCGACGCGAGCGCGTGACGTCCCGACTCCGATCGGCCCCGAACCTGCAGACTCTCTGCCTTCTTGCCCTGGCGATCGCCGCGTTCGTCCCGCTGCTGGGTCAACTCCCGGTCGCGGGGGAGCATCGGGCGACCGAGCCGGCCTTGACGGCGTCGCTTGCCCGGTCGGTTCCCCACGGGGCGGTGGTTCTGGCCTTTCCGTACCCAAGGGCGCGCAGCGACGACCCGATGCTCTGGCAGGCCGCCGATGAGATGAGTTTCCGGCTGGTCGGTGGCTACGCCCTCGTACCCGGCGCCGCAGGGAGGGGCCGCTACTACGTCGCCCAAAGTCCAGACCTCGCCAGGTTGTCAGCTCTCCTGGCCGCACCTTCGGGCGTTCCCCGGGTGTCGCTGACGAGCGCTTGTCAATCCCTCGAGGCGGTCCTCGGTGCTGAGGAGGTCGACGCGCTGGTGCTTGGTACCAAGCCAGGGCCGATTCGCACTCAGGGGATCAGGTTGCTCACCAAGTTGCTCGGGCCGCCTAAGGCCAGCTTCGCCGCCGGAGTCGCCTGGTACGGCTTGCGAAGCCGAGGATCTCCGCCGAGCTGTCCGGTCGATTCCTAGGCCGACCGGCCTGCAGCGGGGGTCGAGCTCCTAGTTCGCGCCGAGGACGGCGTGCTCGCCAGAAACCGGCTCCTCGAGGACCGAGCCAGTGCTCGCGCCGGGCCCTTCAGCTGCAGGACGCTCGTCGGCCCCCTTGGAGAGGAAGACCTTGTGCGTCAACGGGTCGACTCTCACCCGCTCCTCGAAGACGCTGGCTTCGAGCGGACGGCTGAAGAAGTAGCCCTGACCGCGGCCGGCATGGATCGAACGGAGCTCGTCGAGCTGCACTTGTGTCTCGATGCCCTCGGCGATGGTGGTGAGTCCGAGAGCGAGAGCGAGGTCGACGACTGAGCGCACCAGCGTGGACGAGTGGAGGGAGGTGCCGATGCGAGAGATGAAACTGCGGTCGATCTTAAGGACGTCGACCGGGAGCTGCTGCACGTAGGCGAGCGACGCATAGCCGGTCCCGAAGTCGTCGATCGCGAGCTGCAGCCCGAGCGCCTTCAGAGCGTCGCAGCCGCTTGGCGGCGTCGCTCAGGTCGAGCATGACCGCAGACTCCGTGACCTCGAGAACGAGGGAGCTCGACGGCAGGCGATTCGCCGCGAGTGCCTCCTGGACAACGTCGATGAGGCTGTCGGAATCGAGCTGACGCGCCGACAGGTTGACGCTCATCGACAGTTTCATGTCGAGTTTGTGCCACTTGGCCAGCTGCTCACACGCGCTCTGGAGCACGAGGCGTCCGACATCGACGATCATCCCGGATTCCTCGAGCGCCGGCAGGAATTCGGCGGGGGACAGGAGGCCCCGCTCGGGGTGGTTCCACCGCAGCAGTGCCTCGACCCCGATGACCTCGAGAGTTTCCAGATCGAAGATCGGCTGGTACACGAGGAAGAACTCGTTGTCGGTCTCCGCGGCGTACAGCTCAGCCTTCAGGTCCACGGCATCGGTGACCGAGCGGCGCATCTCCGGACGGAAGATCTCATATCGGCGCTTGCCGAGCGCCTTGGCCTGGTACAGGGCCACGTCCGCGTCCCTCAGCAGCTCTTGGGCCGAATCCCTGGCGCCGGTGGCGATACCGATGCTTGCCGTGATCCGAATGGGGCGCCCGTGCTGTGTCTCGAGGAGAAAAGGCTCTTGGAACGCGTCGAGGATCCGCTCGGCGATCAGTTTCGGGCGGGGACCGGGCTGGTCGGATTCGACGAGCACGACGAACTCGTCACCGCCGAGCCGTCCGAGCGTGTCGTTCGCGCGGACCGCCGTTTGCAGGCGGGCTCCCGCCGCGCGGAGAAGCTCGTCGCCGACCTCGTGGCCGAGCGTGTCGTTGACGTCCTTGAAGTTATCGAGGTCGATGAACAGAGCGGCCGCCCAGCCGTCGTGTCTTCGGGCTCGGCGCGAGCATCAGCTCCGTGCGGTCGTAGATCAGCAATCTGTTGGGCAGTCCGGTAAGGGGGTCGTGCAGGGCAAGGTGCTGAAGGTCCTTCGTCCGCTCGTCGACGAGCTTGAGCGCCCGGGTCCTCGACCGGGTGAGTGCGAGGACGAGGAAGAAGACGAGGAGGCTCGAGCGCGAGGCCCCCGCCGAGGATCCCAGCTGCCTGTCGGAACGGCGAGATTCCTCCCGCCCGGGCCGACGCAGAGAACCGCACTCTCCAGGTTCCGTTCACCGTCACGGCCGCGTGAAGCAGCGGTCCCGTGCTGTTGTTCCCGAGTTGGGCCACCACGAACGGCTTGGCCCCGAGGTTGACGTGAGAGAGCTGAACCTGGAGGCCCCCCCGATTTCCGAGCGAGGTCCGGAGGAGCTGGGTGGCGTCGAAGACCGAGACCGTCCAGCCGACGAGCAACCTGTTGCGGGCGGCGGTGGTTGCGGGGATTTCCGGGCCGTTTCTGTAGACGGGGCCGAAGAGCAGCAGCATCGTGTCGGTTGCGAGGGATCCACGAAGGACAGGGGCTCGGACATGACCGGGAAGCAATAGCCACAGCTTGTTCACGAGTTGCTGTGCGGTCTCGCCGGTGCTTCCGGCGAGCGTCTTTCCGGAGCTGCCGGCCAACCGCAAGATCGCGCCTTGTGGCGTGGCGCACATGTCCAGGGTCGCTGGCAACGCCACCGGGAGCTCCCAGACACCGAGACGACCCAGGCAGTAGTCCGGCCGATTGCCGGGCGGGAACACGGTCAAAGAGCGCGAGGAGCTCGGATCGATCGGGTCGGCGAGCGCGCGCGCAATGAAGGCCTTGAGATCGGCCGCCGGCACGAGTTGTGAGTCAGCCGAAGGCGACGGCGTCGGAGTAGTCGCTCCTGCCGACGAGCGAGAACCAGCGCCTGAACTCCGCGTTGGTGAGCTGCGGCTGTGCAACGACGAATGCCCGGACGGTGTCCACCAGATCGGAGTTGTGATTGAGCCCGATGGCGAGATTGGTCGTCGTGTCCGAGACCGCCTGTTCGAAGGCCCTGCGTGCCGAGTCCTGCCGCGAGGCGTACCAGGACCGGGCACCGACGGCCGAGGCGCTGGCACCCAACGCCAGAACGCACAGAGCCATGGCGACGAACACCCCGCGGCGGCGTCGCGGCGGCCGACGATCGCCCCTTGTCGGATCAGTTCTCGGACCGCGATGCTGCACAGAATGATTGTCGACCTCTTGGGCTCATCCCTGTAGCCGAAATCGGGGGCCACGACCCCCCGTTTCCACGGCTGACACCAGGCTGTTTCCATGGCCGTCAGCATGCTGTTTCCAGGCTGAATTCCAGGACTGTGTCCAGGGCTGATTCCACGGGCCGAGAATGAATTACTCAAGGTGCTCCCTTTTTCGGCCGATACTTCTCATCGAGCTAGCCGCAAGTGCGCGACCCCCGACCACCCCCCCGGTCTGGGGGTCGCTCCGCGTCATGGGGTCTGGCATAGACCCTCGGGACTGGCGAGCGACAGCCAGCAACGCTCTCGCGGAGCCTCGGCTCGACCCTTCAGGAGGCCCTATCTGAGCGGCCGGAGATGCTCCCGGTCACAACCGTCAACCTGAGCCTGAGCCTCAGCGTTGGGCGCGCTCGGTCTCAGCCTCAGCCTGAGCCTTAGACCGTGCCCGCCTTGGCCGGGGGAGGCCGGCGGCAGACCCGAGGGTTACCTCGACTTCGGCCACCACGACGCGGCCCACGTGACGGCCGCAAGGCGGCTCTGACCCACGACCGAGGGGTGGAAGAAGTCGAGCGAGTTCACGTCCGCCGTGGTGAACGGGAAGTTGAAAACGGCGAGGTTGTCCCATTTGCAGGTCGCGTATTTTTTGCAGGCGGCTGCGAGAGCACCGTTGAATGCCTTCTCACGATTGAGAACTATCCCCCTGTCAGCGGCGTTGTTCGCCTTCGCGAACATCGACTGGCAGATCCCGGTCGGTGTGTAGGTCCACGCATACTCGGCCCTCGGGGAGTTGTGGAAGAGAGACCACAGCCGAAAGAGGTTCGGGATCGAGTACACGGTGACGTGCGCTCTCGGAAGGCCCTTGACCAGGCTCGCCAGGTCGGTCGAGATGGTCTCGGCGAACGTCGCCGCGGGCGTCATCTCGGAGATCGAGTGCGTGCAGACGTCGTTCGCGCCGATGAGGATCACGACGTACTGGGCATGCTGCGCGACTGCTTCGGCCACCTGTGGTGCGATGCCGCCTACCTTTGCCCCCACGACCGAGTCGTTGTGGTAGTGCCCCTTGATCGCGGGGTCGATCGCGAGCAGGCGCAGGTACTGGCTGTCAACCTTGGCCGCGCTGGCGTAGCCCGTGGCCCAGGAGTACTGGGGCTCCGACTTGAAAACGCCTGCCGTGCCAAGCGAGTTGTACGCCTGGGTGATCGAGTCGCCGAGGGCGGCGATGCTCGTTGGGAGCTTCGTCCCGGCGGCGATTCCGGCTCGATTCGACCGAGGAGTGGCCGCTGCTGGCACCGTTGCCAGCGCCACGGCGGCAACGACGAGCATCGCGCCTGCACAACGCGCGCCGGCAGAGTGACATCCAAAGCGCCGCATGTCGAGGCCTCCCTTCTCGCGTCAGTGCTTTCGTACCCGCCGGTCGACCGATCCGCAACTTCGTTCAGCGCCCAGATCCCGTGAGCATCTCGGACTGTGTCGTCAGGGCGTCCAGCACAGGCCGGAGAACCTCGACGCCGAGGCCCGGGCCGGTGGGAACTGAGATCCTGCCCTCGCGGAGGACGAATGGAGGAGTGATGTCCTCGTGGAAATAGCGGTCCGTGGCGGAGATGTCGCCCGGCAGCGTGAACCCGGGAAGTGAGGCGAGCGCGAGGTTTGCCGCGCGGCCGAGGCCGGTTTCGAGCATGCCACCGCACCACACTGGCACCTCGTGGGAGACGCAGGCGTCGTGGATCTTGCGTGCCTCGAGATAGCCACCGACTCGTCCGGCCTTGATGTTCACGATTGAGCAGGCCCCCAGCGAGATGGCGACGACGGCGCCTCGTGCGGAGACGATCGACTCGTCGAGACACAACGGCGTCGCGATCTGGCGGGCCAGGTGAGCATGCCCGAGCAGGTCGTCCTCGTCGAGGGGTTGCTCGATCATCAGCAGGCCGAACTGATCGAGCTGAGCGAGGTGCGACGTGTCCTCTTGTCGGTAGGCAGAGTTCGCGTCCACCTGCAGCATGAGGTCGCTGCCGAACCGGTCGCGGACCGCTTCAACTGGCGCCAAGTCCCACCCGGGCCCGATCTTCAACTTGACCCGGCGGTACCCGAGGTCGAGGTACGCGGTGACCGAGTCCAGCAGCTCGTCGATCGAGCTCATGATGCCGACCGCCACGCCCGGGGTAACGGCGCTTGACACACCGCCGAGGAAGGTGCTGAGGGATATGCCTGTGGCACGCAGTTCGGCGTCGATAACGGCCATCTCGAGAGAGGCCTTGGACATTCGGTGTCCCTTGAACTCGTGAAGGAGAGTCTGAACTGCCGCCGCGGTCACATCCGGCGCGCCGAGAAGCCGAGGACCTAGATAGCGAGTGAGCGTGAGCCACGCGGCGTCGACGTACTCCGAGGAGTAGAAGGGACCCGAACCGGCGACGCACTCTCCCCAGCCTTCTCCCACGTCGGTTTCCACACGGACGATCAGCGCCTCACGCACGGCCTCGGTTCCGGACGAGCTGCGAAAGGGCGACACCAGAGGCAGGCAGACCCGCCGCAGCTCAATGGCGCCGACCTTCACGGCTCGGCTCGAGCGTCGTGCCGTCGCCTCGATTGCGCTCCTGTGCCCATTCACCTCTCCGTCGCCCGATGCCGCCCGATCTTGTCGCGTCCACCGCGCCGCTGCTCGTTCGCGCGTCGAGCAATGCCCCGTGTCGCCCGAACCTGTGCCGTCCCGTGAACCGAACCTGTGCCGTCCAGTGAACGGCCCCTGGGCCCGCGCGGCAGGGGCCGTTGAGCGTCCTAGCTTTGTGACATGGCGTTGTTCGACTTTCTATGGGCGCGTGCTCATAGAAGTCGGACCGGGGCAGTGGTAGCCGTCCTGACGGCTGTCGCGATCGGGGGATGCTCGGCGGCGGCTTCGGAGAAACCGCCGACGACCGGCAGCTCGGCCGTCACCACCACCAGTCCGGCTGTTACCTCGACAAGCACTGCGACGCCGCCGACAACTCGGCCCGTGCCTCCGCGGCGCCCGAGACGTCGGCCGCGGCTTGACGACGGCTCACTCGGCAACCGGGCGACTCGTGTCGCTTGCACCCTGCTCAGTCGGAGCCAGATCCGAGCCCAGTTCGGCGGTCCCGTCGGCCTGGCAACTCCGACCTATCCGTACTGTCAGTGGCTCGTCGGCTCCGACGCGTTCCTTGCTCTCGCCGTGGAGCCGGGGCTGTCGTTCCAGGCTGCCACCCAGTACGTGGACACGTTGGTGACGGTTCCTGGCCTTGGCCGGGAGGCGATCATCGCCAACAATCGATACCTCTACTTCACCGGTTCGGGCGCGTCCTACTGGCTGCTCTGGCAGCAAGTAGGCGACTTCACAGAGCTGAACACCAACCAGCTCGTGGCGCTGGCGCACGACGTACTCGATCACGCTCGGGTCGCGGGACCCGTGGCTACACCCGTTCTCGGTCCTTCCGGACCCCCGATCTACTTCGCAGGCGACTCGACGGCTGCCGGTCCCGAATGGGCCTGGGGCGTGTATCACGCCACGACACCTGCGTTACGAACCCTGGCCGAGTACCAGGTCGGCAGCGGGCTCGTGGTACCCGGGTACTTCAACTGGCGACGACATCTCCTCGCGGTCGTCGCCGCTCGCCGGCCCCGTCTCGTGATCTACATGGGCAGTGCCAACGACGGGCAGGACCTCCTGGTCGACGGTGCCTATAGAGCCGTGGGAAGCCCGCTCTGGAGAGCCGCTTACGGCGCAAACGTGGGGTCGATCATGGCCGCACTCGTGCGAGAGGGCTCCCGAGTCCTCTGGATAGGCGAACCCGCCATGCAGAGCCCCCAGCTGTCTACCGACATGAAGGACATGGACGAGGTCTACGCCGCCGAGGCGGCCAGGCATCCCGGCGTCACCTACCTGAACCCCGGCGCCGTGTTCAACGGTCCGAGGGGGAGCTACACCGGAACCCTCGTCATCGACGGGCAGCGGACCCAGGTACGCCTCGACGGCGTACACCTCAACACGTCCGGGAGCGTCGTCCTCGCGGACTACATCGCCCCTTACGTGTCACGAATTCTGGGGCTCGACCGCCGGCGTGCGTCCCATCTTTCGAGGGCCCCGGCCGCGGAGCAGCAGGTCAATCTCCTGAAGTAGTTGTGCCGCACGAGCATGTAGGCAAAGCTCAGCCTGTTGGCCGAGGAGACAGGAGACCGAAGCACTAGTGCCGCCCGCGCGGCGAGGCACCGAGGGATTGGGAGGTAGGCAATGGTCACTGAGCAGACGTCGATTCCGACATCAGACGAACCGGACCAGCCGAAGCGACCCAGAATCGCGCTCGTCGACTCCGGTCCGCGCCATGACTCCCGACGGGGTCGCGGCTCCGGCCCGCGCAGCGACCCCGGCCCGCGCAGCGACCCCGGCCCGGCAGCGACCCCGGCCCGGGCCAGCGCCGCAGCGCGGCGACGGCGCTCGGCCCGCGCCGCAGCGCGGCGACGGCGCTCGGCCCGTTCGTCGACAAGCTGCTCGACGGTCGCTTGTCGGTTCGGCTCGAACTGTGGGACGGTAGCCACCTCGGTCCAGCAGACGGCGTCGGGACAATCCGTGTCCGCTCCGTCGCCGCGCTCCGGCGCATTCTCTGGGCTCCCGGCGAGCTCGGCCTGGCACGAGCCTATGTGGCGGGCGACATCGAGCTGGAAGGCGACGTGATCGCCGTGCTCGCCAGCCTCCGCTCCGAGACGGCGCGGGACCTCCGCTTCGGTCTGCGGGCGTTGCCCGTCACCGTCGGCGCCGTCTATCGCGCCGGCGCGATCGGGCTTCCGCTGCCCCCTCCGCCCGAAGAAGCCCGCGTCGTAGGGATCCGGCACTCCCGACGGCGAGATGTCCGTGCCGTCACGCACCACTACGACGTCAGCAACGACTTCTATCGGCTGGTGCTCGGTCCGAGCATGACCTACTCGTGTGCTCGTTTCGCAGACCCGGAGATGAGCCTGGAGCAGGCGCAGGACTCAAAGCACGATTTGATCTGCCGCAAACTGGGCTGGCCCGATGAGAAGCCGAGGAGACTGCTCGACGTCGGCTGTGGATGGGGCTCGATGGCCATGCACGCCGCAGCGAGGTATCGCGCGACCGTAGTCGGCATCACCTTGAGCCACGAACAGGCGAATCTCGCTCGCGAGCGGGTCGTCGCCGCCGGTTTGGAGGACCAGGTGGAGATCCGAGTGCAGGACTATCGCGAGCTCAAAGGCGAGCGCTTCGACGCCATATCGTCCGTCGGAATGTTCGAGCACGTCGGGCAGGCACGGATGGCGCAATACTTCGAGACCCTGCACGGTCTGCTCGAGCCGGGAGGCAGGTTGCTGAACCATGCGATATCCGAGCAAGGAGGATCGAAGCTCGGACGATGGAGCTTTTTCGGGCGTTACGTGTTCCCCGACGGCGAGCTGCTTGACGTCGGCGACGTCGTGCTCGCGATGGAGCGCGCCGGGTTCGAGTGTCGCGACGTCGAGTCGCTCCGCGAGCACTACGCGCGGACCTTGCGAGCGTGGATAGCGAATCTCGAAGCCAACTGGGATGCAGCTGTCGACGAGGTGGGGGCCGCTCGTGCCAGGATTTGGCGGCTCTACATGGCCGGGTCCGTGAACGGCTTCGAGGACGGGGGCATCGCAGTCCACCAGGTGCTCGGGGTCGTGCCCGATAACGGCGAGAGCAGGATGCCGCTGACTCGGTCCGCCTGGGGTTGAGCCCGCACGCAACCAAGCCGAGCCGCTCATGGCAGCCTGGCAACGCCATCCTCGACGTCGAGAGCCCGATTCTGGAGCTCGATCTGCCTTGGCCGCTGCACCTGGCAGCCCCGGTAAATCCTCAAATGGAGGTGCTCATGGAGCGCATGCCGCTGGCGACACTGCCGGCTGACGTCGAAGATTTCCTGCGGTCTCGTGGGGCAGCGCAGGTCAATCTCTACCGTTGCCTGGCGAATGCTCCCGAGCTGTGCCATGCCTGGCTCGGGTTCATGTGGGCCCTCCGCGACGACTGTGTCACCCCGAGACCTCTGCGCGAGCTCATGATCCTGCGCACCGCCGTTCTGCACGGTTCGGCATACGAGTGGCACCATCACGAGGCAATGGCCCTTGCGGCCGGCCTCAGTCCGGAGAAGGTCGACGCCGTCCGCTCCTGGAGCGACGCCGTCGAATTCGACGACTCGGAGCGCGCCGTCCTCGCCATGACCGACGCGATCTGTGAAGGCGTCGTAACCGACGAGGTGTGGAACGAGGTGGCGACCCGTTTCGGGCCGCGCGAGCTGGTGGAGCTCGCATTGACGGCAAGCGCCTACGTGATGGTGCCGCGTTTGCTCGACGCCCTGGCGGTTCCGCTCGAGGTGCTTTGATTTGCGCCGGCGGGCGCCGGCCATAGCCGTAGCTGCGGTAGTCGTCGCGCTCGCTGTCTGCGGTTGGTTCGAGGCCGCGATGGCTCCATTCGGCATCGGGGCCAACGTCGTCACATTCTCGGTCGCTGCCGCCCTCCTCGGGACGGCCGCGCTCCTCGGACGGCGGACCTCCGGCTCCAAGACCTGCCCCGCCTCCACCCCTTCCACCGGGGCAGAAGGCGTCGCCTCGCTGAGGCTGATGGGCACCCTCGCCTGGCTCATCGCGGCCTTGTTCACTCTGGCGGTGGAGCTCTGGGAATACGCCCACGGTCCGAGGCACCTCTATCCGACTCTGAGCTCCCTCGCGAACGAGGTACTCGGCCCTGGCCATCGAATCGCGCGAGCGGTGGCGTTCGTCTGCTGGGGCCTGATTGGGCTTGTCATCGCGTCGCCACCGAGGTCGCGGGCGTGAACCTCGTGCCGTGGCTGGCTGCAGGCGGTTTGCTCGGCGCATGCGAGGTGGCCGGCAGAGCGCTCAACCGTGGCTGGCCCACCGCCACGTCGCTCCTCAGTGAGGCGCGAGGGCACCTCGCGGGCCGGGTCGTCCTGATCGTCTGCTGGCTCTGGCTGGGCTGGCACGTGTTCGCCCGCTGAACGCCCGTAATTGCTGGGCCGACTGCGCGCCGCGCCATCAGCGGGCAACCTCGTTCGGCCGGCGACGGGCGCTCTGTGGGCCTGCCTCGCTCGTCGGCGTCAACTGCCCGTCGACCAGAGATCCTCAGGTTCCTTGTGCAGCGTCTCGGGCAGCAGCACGAACAGAGCGCTCGCGGGGATCGTGACTGCGAAGACCACGACCGCCGCGAGCCCGAACCGGTTGCCGACATCGGCGACCGCTCCGAAGGCCAGCAACCCCGCCGTGGCCCCGAAAACACCCGCTGCTATCTCCCAACCGGCGACCGAAGCCCGCACCACGGTGGGGAAGAGCTCGTTGGCGAGGGCACCGGCCGCCGGGGCGAATACCGACGCCGCCAGCACCGCAAGCAGGTAACCGGCGGTAGCCCCCAGTTTCGATCCGCTGTAGGTCAGCATGCCGAGGAGCGCCATGGCGATCATCGCACCGGCTGCGGTCGCGCGCCGCCCGACCCGGTCGGCGAGGGAGCGACCGAGCAGGAGCCCGGCGAGACCCGTAATCCCGGCGCACGCGACGAGCAACGCGGTGACGGTGCCGGAAAGGCGTATCACGTTCTGCGCGTAGAGGAAGAAGAAGCTGTTGGCCGGCCCGGTCACCATCGAGATGGCGAATGTCAGTGCGGCTACCACGGCCAATCTGCGCCGAAAGCGCGGGCCGACTGCGCCGAGCACGGGCATCGGGTGCTCCTTTGCGGCGGCGGCGATCTTGAAGCGGTCGGGCTCGACGACCCAGCGCGCGATGAACGGCAACGCCGCCAGGGGGACGACAGCAAGGAGCACCACACCTCGAAAGCCGAGGGTCGTCGCTCCGAGGCTGTGAACGATCGCGATCAGCCCCGACCCGATCCCGTACCCGGCGGCGATGAGCGCGACCGCCTTGGCTCGCTGCGATGAAGCCGTCTGCTCGGCTGCAGTGACCTGCGCCAGTCCCGACGTGGCGCTGAGCATCGGCCGCCCGAGGGCGAAGATCGCCACGAACCACCAGAATGTCGGGCTGACAGCCGACAGCGCCGTCAGCGCGAGCCCGACGGCGCACGTCGCGAGCATCATTCGCCGGCGCCCGAACCGGTCGGCGAGGCCGGCGAGCGGCAGGCCGCCAAGAGACGCGAGGCGGAGAACGGCCAGCCCGATACCGAGCTGGGTTCCCGACAGGCCGGCCTGCTCCGCGATCGTCGCTCCGTGAGTGATGTGGCCGAAATGCTTCGCGACGTCGCCGAGCGCCGCCACCGCTCCGAACTGTCCGAAACCCGCCGCCGCGGCCAACAGCGCCGCGCCCACCACCACCGTCTCGTGCCATCCGTGGAGGCGCAGCCGCGAAGCAGAGGGCCTCGCGTCCGATGACGATGGCGCGGGCTCAGACACCGTGCCGGCGAGCGATCCAGAAGGGCAGGTCGAGCGCCGCGATCAGCGCGAGCGCAACGACCGCGGCAGTGGCGATGTACCACGGCCAAGGGCCGAGGACTCTGAGCAGAGTCCAGTTCCCCGGAGGGCTCCGCAGGAACATGTAATTGGCTCCGCCGAGCGCGTCGACGACACCGACGAAGGCGGTGTACACGAT
Organism: uncultured Acidimicrobiaceae bacterium; assembly: GCA_963703655.1. Lineage (GTDB taxonomy): Bacteria > Actinomycetota > Acidimicrobiia > Acidimicrobiales > Bog-793 > CAVPFA01. Next base: position 119,197 of record CAVPFA010000006.1, read on the forward strand.
CGTGATGGCGAACGTGCGGACCACCGATCCTGGGCGGGGCGCGATCCGCAGCCCGACGACAAGGTAAAAGGCCGCGAGGACGATGCCTAGGTGACCGACGAGATACTGGAAGAACACGAGGTGCGGGAATCCGGCGCCGAGGTCAGGGGTGACGACGGCCTGCAAGGTGCCTGCCAGGCCCCAGAAGTACGTGAGCTCGACGAGGAGCGGCGTACGCCACCAGCAGGCCGCGGAAGCGACGATGACCGCGACGTCGCAGAGTGCGAGGGGAAGGTCGGTCGCTGCCGACCATGTCCCGGCAACGATCTTGGCGACGATGAAGCTGATCGCGTCGGAGACGAGAACGACCGCGATCAGTCGCGCCGCTACCAGGGTCCAGAGTCCAGGGCTACGTCTGGCACCGACGCACAGCGCCGAGCCCGCGGCGACGGCGAGCAGGACCGCCGCGAAATAGGGCACCGGGGTGACGACCCCGAGCATGCGATCTCCTCTCGTCACGATCAGCATTGCCGAGCGGCGATGCCCGGTGCGGTCAGAGCCCGGCTTTGGCGTGGTCCGGCGCGAGCGGACTCGAGTGCTTGGCCGGGCTGGATCTCGTCTGAGCCCAGTTTTGCTGCTCAGACAGGGCGCTCGTCCACGAGCTGATACCCGACACCGGGATTGGTCCGCAGGAGCGGGCCGCCCTTCTCGCCGAGCTTGCGGCGTAAGCGGCTCGCGTAGACCCGCAGATAGTGGGTCTCGCTCCCGTAGCCGGGCCCCCAGACCTCGCGCAGGATGGTCCGATGAGTGCAGACCTTCCCTGCATTGCGGGCCAGGTAGCTCAGCAGGTCGAACTCCCGCGCCGTGAGCTCGGCCGGGGATCCGGCCACCTCCACGACGCGAGAGCTCAGGTCCAAGTGGATGGGGCCGACCGTGAGCTCTGCAAGATCCGAGGACGGATTGCGGGCCGCAGCGTGCCGGAGGGCGACCCGGAGGCGAGCTTCCAGTTCCTGCATCCCGAATGGCTTGGTCACATAGTCGTCGGCGCCGCTGTCGAGCGCGAGCACCTTGCGGTCCTCGGTGTCCAGAGCGGAGAGAACGATCACCGGCACTTCCGTCCACTGCCGCAGCCGCCTGCAGACCTCCACACCGTCGACGTCGGGGAGGCCCAGGTCGAGCACCACGAGATCAGGCATCACCAGAGCCGCCCGAGAGATCCCTTCGGCTCCCGAGTGCGCCACGACGACCTCGTAGCCTCTGGCGTCGAGGCCGATCCTCAGAGCCTTCAACAATGCAGGGTCGTCGTCTACGACGAGGACCTTCGTCACGTCGGGACCGCGTCCTTGTCGGGAAGCTCGACGACCTGTGCGAAAGCCGGAAGTGTCAAGACGAAGCGTGCCCCGCCGCCGCTCGCACCGCTCACGCCGATGCGCCCTCCGTGCACCTCCACGAACGCCTTCGCTATTGCTAGGCCGAGACCTGCACGCCCGCCGTCGGCCCCGCTCTGGAACATCTCGAAGATCAGCTCGCGCTGTTCGAGGGGGACGCCTTGGCCCGAATCCGAGACGGCGATCTCGATCTCGTCAGCCGGTCCTGGCGCGCGCGTGGCTTCCACCACGATCTCGGTGCCTGGCGGGCTGTGCCGGGCAGCGTTCTCGAGCAGGTTCGCAAGCGCCTGGGCCATGAGGATGGGGTCGACCTTGAGCGGGGCCAGGTCCGGCGGCACCATCCTGCGGAGCCGGGACGCGTCGACCGAGCGTTCGACGAGAGCCGCGGCTTCGTCGACGAGGTCGTCGACGGCGACGGATTCCTGTTTCGGCCGAAGTGCGCCCGCCTCGAGCCTCCACAGGTCGAGCACCGTGCTGACAAGGCGGGTAAGCCGGTCGGTCTGCTCCTCGATAGTCTCCAGAAGGTCCAAACGTGCCAAAGCGGGAAGCACGATCCCGGGGTTGCGGAGATCGGACACGGCCACCTTGATCGACGCGAGCGGCGTGCGCAGGTCATGTGCAACGGTGCCGACTAGCGCCGCATGCCATTTGTCGACCTCCTGGAGGAGGTGCGCCCGCACGGCGCCGTCGCGGAGCTGGGACCGCTCGATGGCAAGCGCAGCATGGTTGGCATAAGTCGCCAACAGGCCCCGATCGTGGGTGTCGAGGGCCCTGCCGCGCAACACGAGCAGCCCGACGGGACGTCCCGCGGCTGCGAGAGGGATCTGTCGTAGCAGCGCGCCGGCGACGACGCTGCCGGTCAGGGACGCCGGAGTGCCGGGAGCCGGCAAGATTCGAGCGAGCGACTCGCCGCCAAGCTCGGGGCCGTCGGACGCGACGACTTCGAGATAGCCGGTCTCGCCGGAAGGAAGCAGGAGCGCAACGGTCTCGATGTCGAAAGCGCTCCGCACGCTCGAGGCGACGAGAGCGAGCATCTCTTGCAGCGGCTTGTCCGCGACGAGCAGCTCGGACAGCACGAGGAGCCGCCGAGCGTTGCCTTCGTGCCGTGCGGAGTCGGCTCGAAGCTCCTGCAACCTGGAGCCGACCCGCCCGACGAGGAGAACTAGCGCGACGTAAACGACGAGCGCCAGCCAGTTCTGGGCGCTGCCGACCGACAGGGTCCAGAACGGCGGGATGAACACGAGGTCGAGCACGAGGAACCCACAGACCACGGCCAGCAGGCCCACCAGGGCGTCACCGAGCACGACCGCCACCACAACGGGAACCACGAGCACGAGCGCTGAGGTGGCGACGCTCAGGTGGCTCCGAAACGGGAGCATGACTGCTGTGGCAACTGCGAGCCCGAGGACGAGTGCAATGATCCCGGCCCTGAACCGGCGCCAATCGGGTGCGTACTGCACAGCGAGCAAGGAGCTTAGGCCGTCGTGCCCGCGCGTCTCACACTGCGCGTGGCTCGGTGGCGGCGTGTCGCGAGCCGGCGCGGCCGCTGCTCCTCTAGACGGCCGGCCGGCGCGGCCGCTGCTCCTCTAGACGGCCGGCCGGAGGGCGGGCGAAGGGCCGGGTCGATCCTCGCCGGCCGGCCGTGTCGAGAGCCTGCACGGGCCCGCGCACCGGTCAAGCTCGAAGGGCTCTCGCCGCTGGTGCGCCCACAGCGCCGAGGTCGCAGCGTTGTGCTCAGGATGAATCAGCCGGCCAATTGGCACGATTGCGACAACTTCGGCGCCTGCAGCCGCCAGGCAAACGGCCGCGCTCTGGGAGCGGGAACCCGAGGTGTAGGTATCGTCGACGACGAGCACTCGCCGGCCCACGACAGGTCCGACCACGCGGAAGCCCCGGTGGCTGGCGTGAAGATGAGCGACGGGCTCGTCGCCTCTGGCGAGCAGCGGCGACAGGCACAGGCCGGGCTGCCCAGCGAGCGCGGCGGCGACCAGGCGGACGAGCGGGTGCTCTCCGCCCCACGAGGGGCGCGGTTCGGAGCTCGACGGCACTGGGACAGCGAGTGCGGCACGCCTGTGCGGATCGAGCGGGTCGAAGAGGCAGCGGAGGTGGAGGCGCAAGAACTCGCCGAGGAGCCAGGACAGCAGGGTGTGCCGCTCGAGGCGTGCACTGCGCGAAGGCGCCGCCTTGTAACCGACGAGGAGCTCGTGGAGGATCGATCCGTGAGCGAACAGCGAGATCGGGACCGCCCGCGTGAGCTCGACACCGAGCTGCCGGCGAACCACGTGGCAGCTCCAGCAGATCCGGTGTCCCCGAGCCGTGGCGCCCCGACAGACGTCACAGATGCCGAAGTCAGCTTCTGGCCCTACATCGGTCCCGGGAACCGGGACCGGGATGGCGGAGCGAATGATTGCGGCATTCGACACGCGATCGAAGCTAGGTCCTGGGTGCGCGCCGCCGAATCGCCGTCAGCCGGAACTGTCCCGAACGCCTCTCTGACGGCTTGTCTCTCTTACACTTCCGCGGTGCGCTGGCAGGACCTCTCATGAGCTCGTTGCTGCACGGGCTCCTCGGTCTTCGAGGGTGGCCCGCCTATCTCATCGTCGGCGGCCTGACCTTCGGGGAGGCAAGTCTCTTCCTCGGATTCATACTGCCTGGTGAGACTGCCGTCGTGTTCGGGGGAGTGCTGGCCTCGTTCCACCACGTCAGCCTGATTGGGATCCTGGTGCTGGTCGTGATCTGCGCCATCGCGGGGGACTCGGTCGGCTACGAGGTCGGTCGCCGTTTCGGCCCCGCGCTGCTGCGCCGACTTCCGTCCCGGCCTCGGCGAGCAGCGGAGAAGGGCCGGGGATTCTTGCAGCGCCGTGGCGGGCCGGCGGTGTTCCTGGGCCGGTTCACCGCCGTTTTCCGGGCCGTCATTCCTGGGGTTGCCGGCGTGTCCCATCTGAGATACCGCACGTTTCTCCTGTGGAACGCCGCCGGCGGCCTCTGCTGGGGCACCGCCTTCACGTTCGCGGGCTACTTCGCTGGCAAGTCCTATTCACGGGTGATATCCGTCGCCGGCAGGGCTTCGACCGTCATCATCGTTCTCGTCGTAGTTGCCCTCGCGGCGCTCTGGATCCGGCGGACAGTTCTCGAGCGCCGCGAGTTGAGAGCAGAAAACGAGGGCGGTGGCGAGGCGACCCACTCCGGGCCGGACAAGGGGACCCAGTGACCGCCGGCCCGCTTGCGAGCGGCCGGTGCGCTGACAAACCGCCGGCCCGGCGGCCAGCAGCGGCCGGTGCGCTGACCAGGGCGGCCGGTGCCTCGAGAAGCCGCCGGCCTCCTGAGCAACAGCGGCCCGCCCGCTGAGCAGCCCCGAAGTACCCGCTGAGCAGCCCCGAAGTAACCGTCCAGGCCCCGACACGGCCGGCGGGAAAGCCGACTATTGTCATCGCCAAAGACCCGTGGCGCTGGGCGGCAGGGGACCGCACCGGACCCAAATGACAGGAGACACAAGATGGCACTTCAGCTCGGCGACGTCGTCCCCGACTTCACGGCGGAAACCACCGACGGCACGATCAATTTCTACGAGTGGCTTGGCGACGGGTGGGGAGTTCTCTTTTCGCATCCGAAGGACTTCACCCCGGTCTGCACGACCGAGCTCGGAGAAGTCTCTCGCCTGAAGGGCGAGTTCGAGAAGCGCAACGCGAAGGTCATGGGGCTTTCGGTCGACCCGATCGACTCCCACGAGCGTTGGGTCAGCGACATTGCGGACGCGACCGGATATGCGCTCAACTATCCCCTCATCGCCGACCCGGACAGGAAGGTCGCGGATCTCTACGGCATGATCCACCCCAACGCGAGCGACACGATGACGGTGCGCTCGGTCTTCGTCATCGGGCCGGACAAGAAGTTGAAGCTCACGATCACCTACCCGGCGAGCACGGGTCGCAACTTCGAGGAGATTCTCCGTGTGCTCGACTCGTTGCAGCTCACCGCCAACTACTCGGTCGCGACGCCCGTCAACTGGCATGACGGCGAGGACGTCATCATCGTGACGGCCATCAATGACGAGGACGCAAAGGAGAAGTTCCCGAAGGGCTTTCGCTCGGTCAAGCCCTACCTTCGGTACACGCCTCAGCCGAACCGCTGAGTACCGGACCGAACTTCCCCAAGGCCGCCGGCGTTCGCGCGGGGGCCTTATCACGCCGGCCGGCGTTCGCGCGGAGCGCTCTTGTCGCGTCCGCCGGCGCCGGCGCGGGCCCGCCCTGGCGGGTTCTGCGGCGCATACGCGGGCGGCCTGAGCGCGTCCGCTGCGAGATCGTGCCGGGCCGGTACGCTCTGACCGATGGCCGCGGCAAGACGCACGCTGTTTCGCTGGCGAGATGGTTGCGTTGCCCTCCCCGTTCTCCAGCAGGACGCTCTCTTGTACGTGCTCGGCGGACTCTTCGCGCTCGGGACGTTGGCCTTGGCCGCGAGCAGCGACTACCGCCAATGGGGCGAGATGTCGCTCGGCCCCTACGTGCTCGCCGCGGCTATCTGTTGGGCGGTCGCTCGACGTCGTGCCCGGCGCGCGACCGCCGGCGTCGAACCGGGCAAGGGGCGGGACCGCTTGCGTCAAGGTCTGGTCCTCGGGCTTCTGCTCACCGTCGTGCTGGTACCCCTCACCGTCGAGGTGATCCTGCGGGCGGAGGCAAAGCCGGGTGCCCACGCTCAACCGGAAGTCAGCACGATCGAAGCATGCGGAGACCGAGTGGCTCACCACAAGAGCTGCTACCTGCCCAACCCGAAGACCGCCGGCGGCCCGCGGGTGAGCCAGGCAGAGGACTCCTTCTTCCCGTACCTGCCGGGCATGATCCCCTTCGGCCTCATCAATGCCACCTCGGGCCCGGCCGAGCTGAAGGACGCGAGAGTCCCGCTCACGGGTTTCACCTTGATCGTGATCGCGGCGGCGCTCCTGATCGCGGACACGACTTCGCGGCGGCGATGGCGCATCTTTCAGGTGGCTGTCGTCCTTCCGAGCGGAGCCCTACCGATGGTGACCGGGGGCGACGACCTCCCCGTGATCGCGCTCTTGCTTCTCTCACTCGCTCTGGCGACTCGCCGAAAGCCGGTCTGGTCGGGTCTGGCCATGGGCCTCGCCGGCACCCTCAAGTTCACCGCGTGGCCTTTGCTGGTGCTGCTCGCTCTGGGCGAACGCGATCGGCACGGCCGGCGCGCCATCCTGCGGTACTCGCTCACCGTCATCGCCGTCGTCGTCCCGGTCCTCGGGATCTTCATCGGCCTCGCCCCGCACGCGTTCATCCTCAACGCGATCCGGTTCCCGCTCGGCCTCACGAAGGTGAAGTCCCCGGCTGCGAGCCCGCTCATCGGTCAGGAGCTCGTGTCGCTGTTCCCGTCGGCAAAGACGGAACTGGTAGCGATGCTCGGGCTGGTAGGTGTCGTCGTGGTCGGTTACGGGCTCTGGAGGTGGCCGCCGACGAGCCCGGAGAGCGCGGCGCGTTTCAGCGGCCTAGCCATGCTGCTTGCCACAGTTCTCGCACCCGCGACCCGTTTCGGGTACCTGATCTACCCGCTCAACTTGCTGACGTGGGCCGTCCTGCTCAAGCCAAGCGTTGCACCGGCCGGCGAGAGCTCTCAGATTCAGGAGCCGTCGTCGGGGATCTGGAAAAGGCGAAGCCGAAGACCCAGCGTCGGCGAGGTCTGGTCACCACCGGCGAGTGAGGGTGAGATCGCGGGATTGACGGGCGTAACCAACACACCGACCTCCCATTCGTAACCGTCCGACCCGGCCCGACGGCCGAGGATCTCTTCTCCCGAGCCCGGGGCCCGGTACCTGCCGATGACCGCCCAGCGCGCTCGCTTCAGCTCCACCTCGTAGAAGGTGAGGAGCTCCTTCGACGTGGTGTCGATCTCGAAGTAGATGCTGCGGTCGTACAGGTCGATGCTGGCGTCCTGCGCGCTCGTGCTGATGATGCGGGCGCCCTTCGGTACGACCAGTGCCTCCAGAACGTCCTTGGGCGGACTTCCGTCATGCGAGATGCGCTGAAGCACCTGGGCTCCGCCGACCGCCAGGAGATTCACTCCAGGCACCGGCGTCGCCAGGCCGGTGACAGTTGGTGGCCCCGCTTGCCCGCTGCCGATGAGAGCGACGGCGAACCCGCCGAACGACACGACTGCGGCACAAGCCAGGACCACGAGCGCGGGGCGAACCGACGGCGACCTTCCATGAGGAGCCCGGGGACCCTCGGGCAACTCTGCCCGTTCAGCTCCGAGCTCCGGCGTGGTCGTCATGGAGTGGCTCTCCACTGGTGCGGTCGTCTGCGGGGATTAGGGCGTAACAGCGTTGCTTGGCAGCGTAGTTCGGCCCCGGCGCGACGGGTCGCGGGAGTCGCCGGGCGAACGGCCCTCAGCGGTTAGATTTAAGCCATGTCCCTGGTCGATCCCGTGCCGAGGGCGTCGACTGCCGAGCTGATCGAGGCGCTCCCGGAGAACCCGGCCCGGGCGCTCATTCCAACGCCGACCTCAGAGGTCGAAGGGATACTTTCCACCCTGAGCGTCCGACGCGCCGGCGAGGACCTCGATCTGGTACGGCGGGCACACGCCTTCGCGGCGAAGGCGCACGAGGGTCAGCGCAGGCTCTCGGGCGAGCCCTACATCACGCACCCGGTCGCGGTGGCCACGATCATCGCCGACCTCGGCCTCGACACCGTCAGCGCGGCGGCCGCCTTGCTGCACGACGCGGTGGAGGACACCGGGGTGAGTCTCGCCCAGATCGAGGAGGAGTTCGGCCCGGCGGTAGCGGCGATCGTGGACGGCGTCACGAAGTTGGACCGGCTCCGTTTCGACTCGAAGGAGGCGCAGCAGGCCGCCACCATGCGCAAGATGCTCGTCGCGATGGCCCGCGACTGGCGGGTGCTCATAATCAAGCTGGCAGACCGGCTCCACAACATGCGGACCCTGGCGGTCATGCCCGAGTGGAAGCAGCGCCGGACGGCCGAGGAGACACGGGACATCTACGCTCCCTTGGCGCATCGCCTGGGCATCCAGGAGATCAAATGGCAGCTGGAGGACCTCTCGTTCGAGACGCTTCACCCGAAGCGGTTCGCCGAGATCGCTCAGATGGTCGCAACCCGGGCACCGCGGCGCGAGATCGAGCTCGCCGAGGTCCTGGCACTCGTGCGGTCCCGGCTCGCCGATGCTGAGATCGAGGCGGAGGTCACCGGGCGCCCGAAGCATCTCTGGAGCATCTACGAGAAGATGGTGGTCCGCGGCAAGGAATTCGACGAGATCCACGACCTCGTGGCGATCCGCGTCATCGTGACCGCCGAGAAGGACTGCTGGGCTGCGCTCGGAGCGGTGCACGCCCTGTGGCCTCCGGTGCAGGGCCGTTTCAAGGACTACATCAACTCGCCGAAGTTCAACCTCTACCAGTCACTGCACACGACCGTGGCGGGTCCTCGCGTGAAGCCGCTCGAGATCCAGATCCGGACCCAGGAGATGCACCGCCGAGCCGAGCACGGGATCGCCGCCCACTGGGGGTACAAGGAGGGAACGAGCTCCAAGTCACCCGTCCAGCGCGGCGCCCGGTCGACCGACGAGATCGCCTGGCTGCAACGGATCGTCGACTGGGAGCGGGAGACCCCCGATCCCGTCGAGTTCCTGGAGACGCTCAAGATCGACCTCGAGCAGGACGAGGTGTACGTGTTCACGCCGAAAGGCGAGATCGTCACTCTGCCGGCGGGCGCGACGCCGGTCGACTTCGCGTACGCGATTCACACCGAAGTCGGGCACCGGTGCGTCGGCGCTCGGGTCAACGGACGCCTCCTGCCGCTCGACTCAAAGTTGCACTCGGGCGACACGGTCGAGGTAGTGACCTCCAAGATCGCCTCGGCCGGCCCGTCGCGCGACTGGCTGCAGATCGTCACTTCGCCACGTGCCCGCAACAAGATCCGTCAATGGTTCTCCCGCGAGCGTCGCGAGGACGCGATCGAGAACGGGCGGGAGGAGCTGGCTCGGTCGCTCAGGCGAGCTGGGCTGCCGATCCAGAAACTGCAGAGCTCGCCGGCACTGCGTCGCCGTGGCCGCTTCTATGGGTTATGCGGACCTCGACTCGCTCCACGCCGCCCTCGGCGAGGGCCACATCTCGGGGCAGGCGCTCGTCCAGCGACTCGAGCGAGATCTTCGCGGCGGCGAAGGCGAGGAGCAGCTCCCATCGACGGCGTTGCAGCCGAGGCGGCCCAGCCACCGTCGAGGCTCGGGCGGGATCTACGTCGAGGGCCTGGACGACGTGATGGTTCGCCTGTCCCGTTGCTGCACCCCGGTCCCGGGCGACCGCGTGATCGGATTCGTCACCCGCGGTCGCGGCGTGTCGGTGCACCGCGAGGACTGTGCCAACGCGATCGCGCTCGCCGCCGACGACAAGGAGCGCCTGATCGAGGTGGAGTGGGACGAGGACCGAACCGGGGTTTTCGTCGCCGCGATCGAGGTAAAGGCGCTGGACAGGACCCGGCTGCTGGCCGACGTCGCAAAGGTGCTCTCCGAGCACCAGGTGAGCATCGTCTCGTCTTCGACTCACACGACGCCCGATAGGGTGAGCCGCATGCGCTTCGAGTTCGAACTTGCCGACCCTGCGCATCTCGAGTCGATGCTCGAGTCCCTCAAACAGCTGGACAGCGTCTACGACGCGTACCGGCTCGTTCCCGGAAGGGGCGGTGCCCCCGTGCCGGCCGGCCGGTGACCCAATTCCAGTCCCCAAAGGGGACCCAGGACATCCTCGCTCCGGAGAGCGCGCGCTGGAGTGAGCTTGTCGGCCGTTTTGCCGGGCGGGCGCGGCGGTTCGGGTTCGGGCTCGTCGTCAGCCCCGGCTTCGAGGACGCGGAAGTCTTCCGCCGCAGCTCGGGCGAGGCGTCCGAGGTGGTCACCAAGGAGATGTACGAGTTCACCGACCGTGGCGGCCGCGACATCGCGCTTCGTCCCGAAGGTACGGCGTCTGTGGTGCGAGCGTATGTGCAGCACCGCCCGGTTTCTCCTTTCAAGGCTTGGTATGTGGCGCCGATGTTCCGGTACGAACGTCCTCAGGCGGCGCGCTATCGCCAGCACCATCAGCTCGGGGTCGAGATTCTCGGGACCGCCGACCCGATGGCCGACGTCGAGGTGGTCTCGTTGCTGGACGGGCTTTACAAGGAGCTCGGCCTGTCGTCGCTGCGGCTCCGCGTCAACTCGCTCGGCGACAAGACTTGCGCTCCCGGCTACCGCGAACAGCTGGCGGCCTATCTCTCGGCTCACGCCGACGAGCTGTGTGACGAGCACCGGTACAAGTGGGCCGTGAACCCCCTCAGAATCCTCGACTGCAAGCGCCCCGAGTGCCAGGCGGTGCGCGCGCGGGCGCCGAGACTCCGTGACTTTTGGTGCGACGACTGTCGCGGCGCGTTTGCCGAGGTGACTGGCGGCCTCGACCGGTTGGGCATCGCCTACGAGCAAGACGACTTCCTTGTCCGGGGCCTGGACTACTACACGCGCACGACCTTCGAGTTCGGTTCGGAGGATCTCGAAGGCGTCGGCGGCGGTGGCCGCTACGACGGACTGGTCGCCGCTCTGGGCGGCCCGGACGTGTCCGGCGTGGGATTCGGTTCAGGCATCGAGAGGATCCTGCTCGCGTGCGACGCCGAGGGTGTGCTGTCGGCCGGCGACCTGCGCCTCAGCCCGGCATTGGACGTGTTCGTGGTGGACACGACCGACACAGGCGTCGCGCTCGAGCTCAGCCACGAGCTGCGGGCGGCCGGCTTCGCCGTCGACTGGGCATTCGACGCCCGCTCGATGAAGGCGCAGATGAAGGCGGCGGGTCGTTCGGGAGCCAGAGTGGCGTGCATCGTCGGGACCGAGGAGCTCGCCGACGGCGTCGTCACGGTCCGGATCCTCCGCGGCTCTGACGCGAGTTCGCAGGAGCGGGTCCCGCGCGACGCGCTCGCCGCCCGCCTCGGCGAGATCACGAGGTCGCCGTGAGCCGGGGCGTCAGCACGGGCGCCGACGAGGCATTCGCGCCGGCCGGGCTCCGGACGGACTACTGCGGAGCTTTGCGGGCCGGAGATTCAGGAAAGACCGTAAGTGTCTGCGGCTGGCTGGCTCGCCGGCGCGAGCACGGCGAGCACCTCGCTTTCGTCGATCTCCGCGACCACACGGGCATCATCCAGTGCGTCGTCGACGGCGCACACGACCTGCGGTCCGAGCAAGTGCTCCGGGTCACGGGCACTGTTCGCCTCCGGCCCGAGGGCACGGTCAACGCGGCACTTGCCACCGGCGAGGTCGAACTCGGCGACTGCGAGGTCGAGGTGCTTTCGACAGCCGAACCTCCACCGTTCTCCCTCGACGCCCGGTCCGAGACCGACGAGGCCGTACGCCTGCGCTACCGGTACCTCGATCTGCGTACGGATCGGATGCAGCACAACCTGCGGCTGCGTTCGCAGGTGAACAGTGCGCTGCGGAGGGCGATGGAGCGCCAGGGCTTCGTCGAGGTGGAGACGCCGTTGCTCTGGACGCCGACGCCCGAAGGCGCACGCGAGTTCGCGATCCCGTCCCGGTTGCAGCGCGGTTCGTTCTACGTGCTGCCCCAAAGCCCGCAGATCGCCAAGCAGTTGCTCATGGTCGGCGGGCTCGACCGTTATTACCAGATTGCGCGGTGCATGAGGGACGAGGACCTGCGCGCGGATCGCCAATTCGAGTTCACCCAGCTCGACATCGAGGCATCCTTCGTCGGCCAGGACGAGGTGCTCGGCTTCGTGAGCGAGGCCGTTATCGAAGCGACGTCCGCGGTCACCGGCGAGCGGCCGCCCGAGATCATCTCGATGACCTGGAACGAGGCGCTGGACCGGTTCGGGACCGACAAGCCTGACGTCCGCTTTCAAATGGAGCTCGTCGACCTGTCTGACGCCGTCTCCGGTACGGAGCTGAAGGCGTTCAAGGCAGACTGCGTCCGGGCTATCCGCGTGCCGGGGGCGGGTGAGTGGCCTCGCAGCCGTCTCGACGCGCTTGTCGAGCGGGCGCGCCAGCTTGGGGCCGCAGGCCTGGTGTGGCTGCGCGTGCGGGCGGGAGGAGTGCTGGAATCGCCGGTCGCGAAGTTCCTGTCGGCCTCCGAGCAGGAGCGCATCGTGGCTGCGACAGCATCCGAGCCGGGTGACCTGGTACTGGTGGTCGCGGGCGAGCGGGTAGCCACGTGCAAGGTGCTGGGTCAGCTGCGTGTCGATATGGGTCAGCCGGCGGTGAGCGAGCGGCCGTTTCGCTTCGTCTGGGTCACCGAGTTTCCCACTATTCGAGGGGATCGACGACGAAGGACGCCCGCTTGCGGCCCATCACCCGTTCACGATGCCGCACCCTGACGACCTCGAGCTGCTCGAGACCGATCCGATGACGGTGCGCTCGCAGAGCTACGACCTGGTCCTGAACGGCTGGGAGCTCGGGTCGGGGAGCATCCGTATCCACCGGGCGGACATCCAGCGGCGTGTGTTCGCCGCGCTCGGGCATCTCGGAGGAGGACGCGGAGCTCCGTTTCGGGTTCCTGCTCGGAGCGTTCCGGTACGGCGCGCCGCCTCACGGCGGATTCGCCGTCGGCCTGGATCGGCTCGTGGCCCTGCTCGCCGGGGAAGACAACATCCGCGAGGTCATCGCCTACCCGAAGACCCAGTCGGGATCCGACCTCATGTCGGGCGGACCGCGACCGCTCGGCGCCGACACAGCTAGCTGAGCTCGGGATTCGTGTCGTGCTGCCCGAGCATCCACGACCGAGCCAAGCGTGACCCCGAACACGTCCGGGCGAGCGGGCCGGTCCGAGCCAAGCCAGCGGGACCCCGAACACGTCCGGGCGAGCGGGCCGGCACCCGCCCGACCTGTTCGACGTCGCCGCCGAAGACGAGGTCAGGTCGCGGGCGCCGTTGGCAGCGCGGATGCGCCCCACCCGCCTGGACGAAGTCGTCGGTCAGCGTCATCTGCTCGGTCCCGGCGCGCCCGCTCCGGGCTCTTGTCGAGGACGACCGGCTGAGCTCCGCTGTGTTCTTCGGGCCCCCCGGCACGGGCAAGACGACCGTGGCGCCGTCTGCTGGCGGAGCACACGGCGCGGCAGGTTCCGGGCACTTTCCGCAGTCGACGCAGGCGTGAAGGACGTGCGCAACGAGCTCGAGGATGCCCGCAGGGGACTCGGAGACGAGGGCCGGGGGACGATCCTGTTCCTCGACGAGGTCCACCGTTTCAACAAGGCGCAGCAGGACGCTCTCCTGCACGGCGTCGAGGAGGGCGTGGTCGTTCTCGTCGGAGCGACGACCGAGAACCCGTTCTTCGCCTTGAACGCGCCGTCTGCTCAGCCGGTCGACGCTGTGGCGCTTCGAGGCCCTCGCCCCGTCCGAGCTTCGCGAGCTCGGCAGAGCGTGCCCTGAAGCTCGAGGGCTTCGAGGCCGAGCCTGAGGCGCTGTCGCGTCTCGTCGACCTCGTCGAGGGAGACGCCCGGGCCGTGCTCACGACCCTGGAGGTGGCTATGGCGCTCGCGCGGGGTCGAGCTCGGGGTCGCGCGGAGCCCGTCCCGAATGGGGCCGGGCCCGTGCCGGACGCGGGTCGAACCAGTCCTCGTGATCTCGATGGAGGACGTCGAGGGCGCTCGAGCGACGCGAGCCTTCCGCCACGGGCGGGAGGAGCATTACGACCTCATCTCGGCGCTCATCAAGAGCGCTGCGCGGCTCGGACCCTGACGCCGGCCTCTACTGGATGGCGCGGCTCATCGAGGCCGGCGAGGACCCGCGGTACGTCGCACGGCGCCTCGTGATCCTCGCGAGCGAGGACGTCGGCATGGCCGACCCTCACGCGCTCGGGATAGCGACGGCGGCGGCTCAGGCCGTCGAGTTCGTCGGGCTTCCCGAGGCCGGCCTGAACCTGGCTCAAGCCGTGGTCCACCTCGCCCTCGCACCGAAGTCGAACCGGGTCGCGCTCGGATGGTGGGGAGCGCAGACCGATGTCGCGCGACCGGCCTCTTGGAGCCGTGCCGGCGGAGCTCCGCGACGCTCACTACCGCGGCGCCAGGGCTCTCGGGCACGGCGTCGGCTACGAGTATCCTCACGATGACCCGCGAGGGTTCGTCGAAGCCGCGTACCTGCCCGAGGGACTAGCCGGACGCCGCTACTACGAGCCGTCCGAGCACGGTGCCGAGAAGATGCTCGCCGAGCGTTGGAGGGCACGGCGGGCCGAACCGAGCGAGCGAGGGGCTCGAGAGGCCCGACGAGACAGGCGACGCGAAGCTCAGAAGCGGCCCCGACTGAGACACGAGGCGAGCGCGGAGCTCGAGGGCCCCGACCGAGACACGAGGCTACAGGTGAACGCAGACCAGGTACGCAACACGTTCACGACGTACTTCGTCGAACGTGGTCACCTCGCGCTCCCGGCCGCGAGCCTCGTGCCGAACGACCCGTCGATGCTGTTCACGATCGCCGGCATGGTCCAGTTCAAGCCGTACTTGCTCGCCGAGTCTCCGCCGCCGGGGCCGCGCGCGACGACGGTGCAGCCGTGCGTCCGCACCGTCGACATCGACGTGATCGGTACGACGTCGCGACACGTGACGTTCTTCGAGATGATGGGCAATTTCAGCTTCGGCGACTACTTCAAGGAGCTGGCGATCGAGTACGCGTGGGAGCTGCTCACCGACGGGCTCGGCCTCGACCCGGTGGACCTCTGGGTCACCGTCCACATCTCCGACGACGAGGCCGAGGCCATCTGGCACGAGGTGCCCGGCCTTCTCGACGGCCGGCTGCAGCGACTCGACGAGGACAACTTCTGGAAGATGGGAGAGACCGGGCCGTGCGGGCCGAGCTCGGAGATCTTCTTCGACCGGGGGCCGCAGTACGGACCCGCCCGGCGGACCGGCTCAAGGCGGGGAGCGCTACGTCGAGATCTGGAACCTCGTGTTCATGCAGTACGACCGCCATGCCGACGGCTCGCTCACCGAGCTGCCCCAGCGCAACATCGACACCGGAGCCGGGCTCGACCGCATCCTGACGCAGCTTGCAGGGCGTCGAGTCGATCTTCGACACCGACTTGTCGCACCGATCCTCGAGGCGGCGTCCGCCGCGACCGGTCGGGTATACGGCAGCACTGAAGAGGCCGATGTCGGACTGCGCATCGTCGCGGATCACGTCCGCACCTTGACGTTCCTGATCTCGGACGGCGTCTTCCCCTCGAACGAGAGCCGGGGCTACGTGCTCAGGCGCCTCATCCGCCGGGCCGTGCTCGTGGCGCAGCGCCTCGGTGCGCAGGCAGCTCGTCACTCCAGGCGTCATCGACGTCGTGGCCGATGTCATGGGCACCGCCTACCCGAAGCTCCGAGCGCGAGCGGGACCTGATCAAGCGCATCGCCGTGCACGAGGAAGAGGCGTTCCTCCGCACTCTACGGTCCGGCACGACTCTGCTCGAGGCCGAGCTGGCGAGGGGTGGCGCAGAGGTCGCCGGGAATGTCGCCTTCCGTCTTCACGACACGTTCGGCTTCCCGATCGATTTAACCGAGGAGATCGCACGCGAGCGCGGGAGTTGTGGTGGACAGGCCCGGTTTCGATGCGGCGATGAGGGGCCAGCGTCGAGCGCGCCCGCGAGGCGGGCCGGGCAGTGGCCTCGGCGGCGGAAGACGTCGCTGCGGCGTGGAGCGAAATCAGGTCGACGTATGGACCGACCGAGTTCCTCGGGTACGACGAGGCCGCCGTTGGAGGCCCGGGTCCTGGACGTGCTCCCGAGCTCGGTCGACCGCTCCTTCGCGAACATCGACGGCGAGCGGGCGCCTGAGGGAGGGGAGCTGCTGGAGGTATTCCTCGACCGGACTCCCTTTTACGCCGAGGGCGGCGGCCAGGTGGGTGACACGGGGTCGATTACCACGGCCACGGGTCGGTTTCGCGTGCTGGACACGACTTCGGTCGTCGAGGGCCTGACTCGGCACCTCGGCTACATCCTCGAGGGATCGATCGAAGTCGGGCAGGAGGCGGCGGCGGCGATCGACGTCGAGCGGAGGGCGTCCATCCGCCGGAATCACACCGGGACGCACCTTCTTCACTGGGCGCTGCGACAGGTGCTCGGCGACCACGTGCGCCAGCAGGGCTCACTCGTCGCGCCGGACCGTTTGCGGTTCGACTTCAGCCATTTCGGGCCGATGTCGGAGGACGAGATCGCTCAGGTGGAGGACCTCGTAAACGCCGAGGTCCTTCGCAACGAACCGGTCCGCGTCTTCGAAACGACTCGCCAAGAGGCCGAAGTTGCGGGCGCTATCGCCTTTTTCGGCGAGAAATACGGTGACGTCGTGCGCGTCGTCGAGGCCGGTCACGACTCGGTCGAGCTGTGCGGCGGCACCCACGTGAACGCGTTGGGAACGATCGGACCGCTGCAGGTGGTGTCGGAGTCTTCTATCGGTTCGAACACGCGCCGGATCGAGGCGGTGACCGGTGAGGCGTCTCTTGCCCGCCTACGTCTGTTCGAGCGGACGGTCGAGGAGGCCGCCGGCCGATTGCATGCCCAAGCTGCGGATCTTCCTTCGGCGGTCGACCGGCTGCTCACAACCCAGCGGTCGCTCGAGGAGCAGCTCCGAACCTTGCGCTCGGAACAGCTGCGGCGCGAGGCCGACATGTTGGCTGCGAGCGCCGGCGGGGCTTCGGGTGGGCGTGTCGTCGAGCGACGGGACGGACTCGAGGCAGGGGAGCTTCGGGACCTCGCGATCGCAGTTCGGGACCACCCAGGCGTCGAGGCCGTCGGGCTTGCCGGCGTCACAGGCCCGGAACGGGTTGCTCTCGTAGTTGCGGCGACCAAGCGTTCGGGGATCGACGCCCGGGCGGCTGCGTCCTCGGCCGCCGCCGCGGTCGGAGGCGGTGGGGGTGGCACGCCCGAGCTGGCAACAGCCGGCGGTCGGGACGTCGCGGGCATCGAGAAGGCGCTGGTCAAGCTCCGCGAGGCGCTGGCCCCGGCGCTGGGCGAAACCGGGCCTGGCGACGAGGCATCGGCGTGATAAGCGACGAGGTCTCTCGGCGTGATAAACGGCGTGGCATCGCGTGAGAAGCGACGGGGTATCGGCGTGAGAAGCGACGAGGGATCGGCGTGACAGACGACGGGGCTGGTCGAGGCGGCACTGGCTCGAGGGACGGCGGAACCGA
The DNA here is from genome assembly GCA_963703655.1 of uncultured Acidimicrobiaceae bacterium. Taxonomy (GTDB): domain Bacteria; phylum Actinomycetota; class Acidimicrobiia; order Acidimicrobiales; family Bog-793; genus CAVPFA01. The sequence goes on from CAVPFA010000006.1 coordinate 136,703, forward strand.
CGCAGATCTCGCAGGTGCCGGCCCGCCGGTGAACACTCGTGCCGTCGGCATCGACCTCGGGGAACGGCGCATCGGGGTGTCAGTCAGCGATTCAGGCCGGTTGCTCGCAACGCCCCATTGCGTGCTCACGCGCACCGGTGATCCGGACGTCGATCGTCGCGCGATCGCCGCCCTCGTGCCGCAGCTCCGGGCCGGCGTAGTCGTGGTCGGGCTTCCGCTCACCTTGGCGGGTGGTCGAGGTCCTGCCGCATCGGCGGCGATCGCAGAGGCCGCCGCGCTCGCATTGGAGTTGGATGTACCCGTGGTGCTTCACGACGAGCGCCTGACCACCGTTGAGGCCGAGCGACGCCGTGGGCAATCCCGGCAGACCCGAGAATTCCGGCAATCCGGACAAGCCCGACAAGCCCGGCAAGCCCGGTCGAGCGTCGCGTCCAAGGAGCGCCGGGTAGGGATCGACGCCGTAGCCGCGACCGTGCTCTTGCAGGCGTGGCTCGACCAGAATCGGGGCAAGCCGTGAGCCAGTTCGCCGAGATGCCCGCCGATACCCGTCCGACGGCCGCTTGGCCGACGTCGACCACTTCCCTAGCCGGCGTCGTCGGCTACCCGGTGCGGCATTCGCTCTCGCCGCTGCTGCACAACGCGGCCTTCGCCATCATGGGTCTCGACTGGGGGTACCTGGCTTTCGAAGTCTCGCCTGGATCCTTCGAGAGCGCGGTCGCGGGCGCGTCTGCACTTGGTCTCCGAGGGCTGTCGGTCACCATGCCCCACAAGGACGCCGCCGCGCGACTCGCGGGTCGCCGCTCTTCGAAGGTGCGCCGCTTAGGGGCCGCCAACACATTGAGTTTTGAGGCGGGGAAAGTCTTTGCCGATAGCACCGACGGGGATGGTTTGCTCGATGACCTTCGAGGCGGCGCCCGCTTCGACCCGGCCGGCCGGCGATGCGGGGTGATCGGTGCAGGTGGAGCAGGACGGGCGGCGGTTCTGGCACTGGCGGACGCCGGCGCGAAGGAGGTCGTTATCGTCAACCGGACTGCGACGGCTGCCTGGCGATCGGCAGCACTGGCCCCGAAGGTGGCGCGGGTCGGGCGCGCGGAGGAGCTCAGCGGGGTGGACCTCGTCGTGCAAGCGACACCCAGCGTTCTGGCCGGCCCTGGCTCCGCTGGCCGGCGCGAGGCGGAGGATTCCCCGCGCTCCCTGCCCGCCTCGGTGGCCGCTTCGGCGGGTGGCTCGGCGGATCCCAGCTCATCTTCCCGTTCCGCCGGCACCGGTGATCCGCCGGCGGTTGTCGCCGGCGTCGACCCCTCTCGTTTCGGGGCAGGTCAGCTAGTCGTGGACCTCGTCTACGATCCGGCTCTCACGCCGTTCTTGCTCGAGGCGCGACGCCAAGGTGCGAGCGTTCGTAACGGGCTCGGCATGCTGGTTCATCAGGCGGCTCGTCAGATCCACCTTTGGACCGGATCGGAACCTCCGCTCAGCGTCATGTGGGCCGTCGTCGGTGGAGATCAGTTCTGAAGGCTCCGCCGGCCGCGGCGGGCTGCCCGCCGTCGTCGCGGGCCTCTGTCGCCCGCCGAGTGTGCACCCTTCGTCGCTCAGTCAGGCCGACGCCGGGCTGGCCACCGTCGTCGCCGAGTCAGCCGCCGGCGCGTTACCGCCGGCCGCCGGGAAGCTCTCCGCCATCGTCGCCGAGTCAGCCGCCGGCTCGCCGGCGCGCTGACCGCGGCTCCCGCCCGCCGCGCCTCTGATCAGGCGGCGTCGCCCGGTGGTGACTTCGCGCCAGGACCGTGCCGGGTGCCGTCGGGGTGAACCCACACCCAGGCCCCCGGTCCTCCCTCGAGGGCGTATCCCTCATGGGTTTTCATGATGTGGTGTGGCCGGCAGAGCCTGGCGAGATTAGACAGCTCTGTCTGCCCGCCGCTCGCGAAGGGGACTACGCGGTGGTCGATCTCGAGGCGCCGGGTGGCGCCGCAGTGGGGCACGACACAGCACCGGTCCCGCTCTTCTAAGGCGTGGCGGAGCTTGGCGGGCACGGCCCGGCCCAGGTTGCAGATCGTGTGCACGTCGGTCCCGCTCGTAACGAGGAGCTTCGCGATCGAGTCTCCTAACAGCTCGACTGCGGTCGCGACAGAGACCGGGCCGACTCCTGCGATCTCGCACACCTCGCCCGGCCCGGTGCTGCCACGCCTCAGGGCCGACAGGTCCACGCGGATGTGCGCCAGGGCCCTCGGGTGAGGAGGGGAGCCTTCCCCCTGCGGGTGACGAGCTCGACGAGGGCGTCGGCCAGGTAGGCCTCCTGCGGCTCTCTTCGTCCCTCCCGCCGTGCCTCTTTGAAGACCCTGCCGGCCTCGTCTCGAACGGCCGCCAGCAGCCTCGCCCCAGCACCAGGGCCAAGGCGTGCGTCGAGGCGGAACGTGCCGTCTTGTTCTGTCCAGGTCCGGAGCCTTCTTTTCGCGTGGAGGCGCCTTAGTCGCTCCGCCTCGTTCTCGGCCGAGGTCCTGGCCGCCCTCACCTCCCCACAGCGGCGCTTCAGCTCGGAGAAGTCCTCCGAGCGGGCTGCGCCGAGCAGTCCTTTTGTCGAGGCCGGGTCCATGATCGCCGCCCCGGCGACCTCTTTGACCTGGGCGGCCGACAGCTCACCAGAACGGACCGCCTCTTCGAGCTCGGGGAGCCTTGTGACCGCGTCCGCCGCCTCGAGCAAAGAGAGCGCAGACCCGAGAGAGTCCCCGGTTTCAGCTGCGAGCCACTGGCCGGCGTCGCGGTGCCCGTCTTTCTCGAAGGCGCCGGTCGCCGCGACCCTGTTGGCACAAAGCGCCTTGCCGGCCGATGCGAGGCGCTCGAGGCGCGAGAAGAACCCGACGAGGATCTTCGCGTCGGCGCCATGCAGCAAGGAGCAGTCGAGGTTACCCACGAGCGTGGACAGCGCAGCTTCGAGGGAGTCCCTTGACTCGCACATGCTCCTCACCTCCTCGCACAGAACGTATGTTCGCAACGACAACCTACCAGGGGGGTGTATTGGCGGCGCGGGGACGCCGGCGGGGCCGGCGGGGCCGGGGCGGCCCCGGCGCGGCCGGCGCGAGGGCAGAGCCGGGCGACGAGGGCGGGAGAGAACCAGGTGGCGAGGGCGAAACAGAGCCCAGTTTTGCGTGGCTGGCGGCAGCTGCTTCGAGTTGCGCCGCCATCGCCGGTATTCTTGCCCCCCATGGCCGTTCATTACCCGAGCGTGCCGGCACGGTGGAGTAGTCGCAGGGAACGAAACCCAGCCTGGGAGTTGGTGCGCCGCTGCGACTTCATCCTGGTCGCCAGCGCCGTGCTGCTCTCGCTCATCGGCGCGGTCATGATCTACTCCGCGACGCGAGTCGAGCTGATCGCCGCGGTGGTGACCCGAAGTACTACCTGAAGCGCCAGCTTGTCTGGCTCGCGATCGGCCTCGTCGTCATGGTCGCGGTGGCCCTGATCGACTACCACTGGCTCGAACAATGGGCATATGTGTTGTACGGCCTCATCGTCTTGGCACTCGCAGCAGTGCTCACTCATTTCGGCCATACGTCCCTGGGAGCTCAACGATGGTTCTCCTTGGGGCCGCTCGAGCTTCAACCGTCAGAATTCGCTGCGCTCGCTCTGATCGTCATCGTCGCCGTCTACTGCAGCCGTCAAGAAACGATGCTTCCTCGACACCTGGTCGTGGTTCTCGCTCTCGCCGCGGTACCGATCCTCCTTGTTTACAAGCAGCCAGACCTCGGTACGGCGCTGATCATGAGCGTCGTGCTCACGGTGATGATCGTTACTTCGGGCGCACGGCTCAGATACATGGCGGTGCTCGCGATTCTGGGGATCGCGGGCTTGGCGGGAGCGTTCCACTTCGGGTTCATCCACGCGTACCAGCTCGGTCGCTTGACGTCGTTTCTCCATCAGAACACGGCGACGAATGGCGCGAACTGGAACCTCGCGCAGTCGAAGGCAGCCATCGGTTCCGGCGGGGTCCTCGGTACCGGCATCTTCCACGGCGCCGCGACGAATGGTGGCTTCGTCCCAGCTCAACAGACCGACTTCATCTTCACCGCGGTCGGCGAGCAGCTGGGGTTCGCGGGAGCGGCCGTTGTCATCGGGTTGTTCGGCGTTATCGCGTTCCGGCTGTTGCGAGCCGCACAGATCGCGCGGGATCCGCTGGGTCGGATGCTGTGCGCGGGGGCGCTTGCGTTCGTGGCTTTCTCGGTGTTCCAGAACGTCGGCATGACCATAGGCCTAATCCCCATAGCGGGTATCCCGCTGCCGTTCGTGAGCTATGGCGGGTCGGCGATGATCGTGTTTTTCGCTACGGTCGGCCTCGTGGCCAATGTCGAGATGCGCCGGTCGGCGAGACGATGAGCTCGATCGACAACGGCGGGGACGCCGTCGAAATGGATTCGGCTCCGATCTCCGTGGCTGCTGTCAACGGCGGTGGTCCCGTGCGCCCTGCGGGCCCGGGGATCACCGACCTTGACCTGGTTGAGACGGAAGCGGCATTGGCGGCAGATAATCCGGACGGCGCGGCGCACCTACTGGTGGAGGCCGAGCCGGCCTCGTCAGAGGACACGACCCAACTTCTCGAGGTGCCGGAAGAGCCGGAGGAGACTGCCGAGCTGGCAGCCTCGTCAGAAGACACGACCCAGCTTCTGGAGGCGCCAGGGGAGACTGCTGAGCTCAGGGAGTCGGGAGAAGAGGAGACGCAGCTTCTGGAGTCGCGAGAAGAGGCGACCGAGCTTCTGGAGTCGCCAGAAGAGGCGACCGAGCTTCTGGAGTCGCGAAGAGGCGACCGGCTTCTGGAGTCGCGAGAGATCGCCGAGCTTCTGGAGTCGCGAGAAGAAGCGGCCGAGCTCGTCGAGGCGCCTGAAGAGACGGCCGATCTTCTGGAGTCAGGAGAAGAGGCGACCGAGCTGGAGCCTCCGTACGATATCGACTTCGATCTCGCAGACCTCGTTTCCTCAGAAGCCACCATCTCGGTCGAGGACTCGACAGCGGACCCTCTCGTCACGCCACCTGAGATGTCGCAGATGCTGTTCGTCGACGTGGTGCTTCTTCTGCCCGCGACCCATCCTGTCGTCGTGCTCCAAGAGGCGGATCCCCCCTACCGCGAACTTCGGATCCCGGTGGGTGGGGCCGAAGGCATAGCGATCGGCTACGCGGCAAGGGACTGGAGACTCCGCGGCCGCTAACACACGAGCTCTTCGCCCATGTTCTCGAAGAGTTCGGAATGATTCTCGACGTCGTGCGCATCACCGCGGTCAGGGGAACGGCGTTCACCGCCGAGATGGTGATCTCCGGCCGGTTGGGGGCGAGGGTCGTCGACTGCAGGCCCTCTGATGCAATTGCGCTCGCACTGCGTCATCGGTTGCCCGTACCGATCATGGCGTCGCCGATCGTGCTGGCGCGAGCCGGCACCGATCCCACCGGCTCGACTTAGTCGGCCCGCAGCATGGCGGGAGCCCGTCCGCACCGCCGGCCTCTTGGACCGCCGGCCTTCGGCACCGCCGGCCTTCGGCACCGCCCGCGCTCGCAATCGCCGGGCGTCGGCACAGCCCGGACGACTGCCTAGTCCACCGCTGGGACAGGAGCGTCCCGGGCGGCGACGAGCGCGCGGCGTCGAATTCGCGCCACTCGATGGCTTGCTCCGACTGCCACGCCCTGTGGCGTGGCGCCTTCGTCGGAAATGCGGACCAGCAGCGCCACCAGGACGTAGTTCGCCAGTAGGGAAGAACCTCCGTAGCCGATGAAGGGCAGCGACACGCCGGTGAGAGGCAGCAGACGGAGCACCCCGGCCATGATGAAGAACGACTGGAAGCCGAGGATCGCGGTGAGGCCGACGGCGGCAAGCTGCGAGAAGTCGGAGCGGGCGCGGAAGGCTGCTCGCATCCCGGCGCCGACCAACAGCAAGAAACCCACGACCACCGCTGTCGTACCGAGGAGTCCGAGCTCCTCGCCGATCGCCGCGAAGATGAAGTCGCTATAGGCGACGGGAATGAGGTAGGGAGCGCCGAGACCAAGACCGGATCCGGCCAGTCCGGCCCGGCCGAGCGCAAGCTCTCCTTGAACGGTCTGGTATCCGTAAGTCTGGTAGTGGGCCCAGGGATTGAGCCATGCGTTCACCCGTTGGTCGATCAACGCCTTGGCGAACGGCAGGTGCGCGGCCAGGAACGTACCCACGACGAAGGCGACAAGCCCACCGACGACGTAGGTCCACCTCCCGGTCGCCACCCACAACATCGCGATGAACATGACGAACAGCAGAAGCGAGAAGCCGATGTCGTGCTCGAAGAGGATGACCAGGACGGAGACTACCCACGCGAGCGCGATAGGGCCTAGGGGCCGGATGTCCGGCAGCATTCGGTTGCCCACGCGTCGCGTCGAGAGCGAGAGCATCTCTCTTTTCTCCACGAAATACGAGGCGAAGAACACGACCAGCATGAGCTTCGCGACCTCGACGGGCTGAAATGTGATCGGCCCGACACGAATCCACAGCCTCACTCCGCCCAGCCGGTATTCCGGCGTGTTTCCGAGGTAGGGGGCGAGCGGCAGCACGAGCAGTATCAGGGCGCCCAGCACGAGCATGTACCGATATCGCTCCAGGTCACGCGAGCGGCGGACGACGAGCAAGGTGACGACGTAGGCGGCGACTCCGAGCGCCGTCCAGATTGCCTGGTAGTGCCACGGGGCGTCGACGGCAACTTGGGGAGACGCGTCGAGCCGGTAGATCATGACGTAACCGATACCGTTCAGCATCAGCACAACAGGCATGATGATCGGGTCCGCCTCAGGGGCGAGGAAGCGATTGGCGACATGCACTGTCAGTGCCAACGCGGCGATCACTCCAATGAATTCCAATGCATTGGGCGGCAGGGTGTTGTAGGTGCCGAGGGACGCCAGGATGTACGCGAGCGTGATCACGACGACAACCACGAGCAGCAAGCCGAGCTCGCTCCGGCGGCGTTGCCTCACCCTCGGTGCGACTGCGAGGGACTGCACGACTTCACGGTAGCGTCTTGGGTGTGAAGGTCGATGTCACAGTGCCGGAGAGCCTCATGGCGAGCCCGGACCGGTTTCTCAACCGTGAATTGTCCTGGCTGGAATTCGCGGATCGCCTCCTTGATCTCGCCGCGGATGTCTCCCTTCCGCTTCTCGAACGTGTGAAGTTCCTTGCCATCTTGTCCTCGGGACTCGACGAGTTCTTCCAAGTTCGAGTCGGCGGGCTGAAGGACCATGTGGCAGCCGGGCTCCGTGCCCGGTCGGCGGACGGCCGGACCGCGTCGCAGCAGCTCGAGGACATCCGCGCCAAGTGCATTCGCCTTCAGGCGCGAAGCGACGAGGTCTTCATGTCGTCGGTCGTACCCGGCCTTGCCGACGCCGGCATCCTTCTCACGGGCATCGATACCCTGGACGACGAGGAGAAGGCCCGCTTGTTGGGCGTATTCGAGAAGGAAATCTTCCCGGTCCTGACGCCGCTCGCCGTAGACCCGGGCCATCCCTTTCCGTATATCTCCAACCTTTCGCTAAACCTCGCAGTTCTGGTGGAGGATCCCAACACTCGCGAGCAGCGCTTTGCGCGGGTGAAGGTACCGCCGCTGCTGCCCCGTTTCGTGCCTCTCGGAAACGGGACTCGCTTCGTCGCCCTGGAGCAGCTGATCGCCGCCAATCTGCCACGGCTCTTCCCTCACATGGAGATCGGCCAGCACCACGCCTTCCGGGTCACGCGAAACGCCGACTTGGATCTCGAGGAGAGCGAGGCCGACGACCTGCTCGCCGCGGTCGAGACGGAGCTCCGCCGTCGCCGCTTCGGCCGGGCGGTGAGGCTCGAGGTTGACCAGGAGATGCCGGCCGGTGTGCGCGAGCTTCTTCTCGCCGAGCTCGAGCTCGGGGCCGACGACGTGTACGAGAGCTCGGCACCGCTCGGCCTGGGGCAGCTCTGGGCTTTGCACTCGATCGACCGACCCGATCTTCACGAGTCGCCCTGGGTGCCGATGACGCCTCCGCGCCTGGCCACCGCCGGCGACGGGCCCGTCGACCTGTTCTCGGTATTGCGAGAGCGCAACGTGCTCGTTCACCATCCCTACGACTCGTTCACAACCTCGGTCGAGGCCTTCGTCACGCAAGCTGCCGACGATCCGAACGTGCTAGCCATCAAGCAGACTCTCTACCGCACCTCGGACGACACAGCCATCGTCTCGGCTCTTGTCCGGGCGGCCGAGCAGGGCAAGCAGGTCGCGGCCCTCGTGGAGGTGAAGGCCCGTTTCGACGAGCAGGCGAACATCCTCTGGGCACGGCAGCTCGAGCGAGCCGGCGTGCACGTGGTCTACGGCCTCGTCGGCCTGAAGACCCACTCCAAGATCGCCCTCGTCGTGCGGCGTGAGGAGGACGGGCTTCGCCGCTACTGCCACATCGGGACCGGGAACTACAACTCCGAGACCGCCAAGGTTTACGAGGATCTCGGCCTTCTGACGTCTGATCCGGCGATCGGCGAGGATCTCACGGATCTGTTCAATCATCTGACCGGTTACGGCCGGCCCATCACCTACCGGCGTATCGTGGTCGCGCCCCAGGGGATGCGGCCGTGGATCCTCTCCCAGATCGCCGAAGAGGCGGCCGCAGGCGACGACGGCCGGATAACCATCAAAGTGAACGGCCTGACCGACCCGGAGGTGGTCGACGCGCTGTATCTCGCCTCACAGGCGGGCGTCCGCATCGACCTCGTGGTGCGCGGTGTCTGCTGCCTCAGGCCCGGTGTGCCCGGACTCTCGGAGCGGATCACGGTCCGCTCGATCATGGGGCGGTTCCTCGAGCACTCCCGCATCTACCGTTTCGGCGACCCGAGCGACGGGCGCCGGGTGCGGTACACGATCGGATCCGGCGACCTGATGGAGCGCAACCTGGACCGGCGCATCGAGGTCCTCGTGCCCGTTCTCGATCCCGAGTTGCAGGCCCGACTCGAGGAGACCATCGAGCTCAACCTCGCGGACGACACCAATTCCTGGGAGCTTGGGCCCGATGGCGACTGGGTCCGAGTTGTGCCGGTACTCGGGCTCAGCGCACAGAAGCGCTTGCAAGAGCTCGCCCTCGAGCGCGCCCGCAGGCGCCGCTCGCCCGAGACGCTGAGCTGAGCTCCTGCCGTGCGGATCGCCGCGCTCGACCTCGGTAGCAACTCGTTTCACCTTCTGGTCGTCGAGACCCGGCCCGACGGCAGCTTCATCCCGCTGGTGCGAGAGAAGGAGATGCTGCGGCTCGGAGATGTCGTGGCGCGCGAGGGGCACCTGACCGAGGAGGCGATCGAGGCCGCGATCGATACGGTGCGTCGATTCAAGACGATCGCCGAACTGCAACGGATCGACGAGATGGTCGCGATGGCCACCGCGGCGTTGCGCTCGGCGAGCAACGGGCCGGAGGCGGCGGAGCGAATCGAGGCCGCGACCGGGGTCACGATCAAGGTCGTCAGCGGGATCCGCGAAGCGCAGCTGATCTTCGAAGCCGTGCGGGCGAGCGTGCTGATCGATCCGAGCCCGGCTCTGTGTGCGGACCTCGGTGGCGGAAGTCTCGAGCTCTCGGTCGGTGACCGGTTCGGCCTCGCCTACGCCAGCAGCCTTCACCTCGGAGTTGGAAGGCTCACGGCCGGGTACGTGCGCACGGACCCGCCTACCAAAAAGGACCGAGCGCGCCTTCGCGATCAGATCGAGACGTCCCTCGATGAGGTGCTCCCGGACATTCTTGCATGCGGCCCGAAGCTCCTGATCGGGACCTCGGGCACGTTCTGTGCGCTGGCTCGGGGAGCAGCGGCTATGCGAGAAGGCATCGTCCCGTCCTCGGTCAACCAGCTGACCGTGACTGCCCGCGAGCTAGCGGCCTTGGGCGAGCTCATCTACGAATTGCCTAGTTCCGAACGGGCACGGCTGCCCGGCATCGAAGCAAGGCGCGCGGATCTCCTGCCCGCCGGCGTCGCCGTCACCGAGGCCCTGATGGCGCGGACCGGGATGCGGGAGCTCACTGTGTCCGAGTGGGCGCTTCGGGAGGGCATCGTCATCTCCACGATCCGCAAGCACGACCGCGCCGAGCTCGGTGACGACCCGCGGGCAATTCGCCGTGCGTCGGTGCTGTCGCTCTGTCGCCGGTCGAGATGGCGTGAGACCCATTCCCGCCAGGTCGCGCGGCTGGCGGCCGAGCTGTTCGACTCGACCGCGCCGCTGCACCACCTGGGGGCCGAGGACCGGGAGCTGCTCGAGCTCGCGGCGCTGCTGCACGACATCGGGGAGCACGTGAGCCGCGACGGTCACGCGCGTCACACCGCCTACCTCATCGAGAACGGGGAGCTGCGAGGGTTCTCGCCAATTGAGGTCCAGATGCTCGCATGCCTCGGGCGTTACCACGTCAGGGGCCGGCCACGCGAGTCGTTCCAGGCCTGGGAGACGTTGGAGCGCAGGGACCGCGATCGGGTCCTGAAGCTGCTCGCGCTCCTTCGGATAGCAGACGGGCTGGACGCTGCGCACGGCTCGGTCATCGGCCATGTCGGCGTGGAGGCGAGCGGCACGGGTGTGGAGGTCGTCGTGAGCGCGCGGGGCGACGCCGAGCTCGAGCGATGGCTTCTTCAGCGTAAGAAGCTGCTCTTCGAGGAGCTGTTCGAGCTCCCGATCACCCTTGAGGTGGTGCCGACGGGGCCGGAGGAGCTGCAGACCCGGGCATCCGAGGAGGTTGGTTTGGCCTGATGCTCGCCATTTGACCCGTGGGAGGAGCCGACGGGTCCTTCGGCTTGGTCATGCCCTCGAGTGCCTTGCGGCGCTCTCTCAAACCTGTGCCGCGCTCGACGCGTAGAGACACATAAGCGCCTGCACCAACGGGAATCGGTATCCAGAAGTTGAACAGGCGCCACGAGATCACTCCCAGCCAGGAGATCCCCGCAGGGACTCCGAAGCCGATCAAGCTGGTAGCGGCGACCGCCTCGACGATGCCGAGGCCGCCGGGAGTGAGTGGCACGGCCGCCAGGATGTTCGCCACGCCGTAAGCCACGAAGAGGTCGATCGGCGAGGTGATGTGCCCGAAGGCTGAGACGAAGGCCCACAGCGATGCCGCGTCGAGCAGCCAGTTCGCTGCTGCCCAGAGCACTGCGTCCTTGAGAAGGCGCCGATCCGAGCCGAGGGTTCGCAAGCGGGCGGCAAGGCGTTGGACGAGTTTCTGCATCTGCTCCTCGGTGACCCAGGGCACCTTGCGGGCGACCGCCTGCAATGCCCGGGTGGAGCGTTGCTCGCCACGTGTCAGGGCAAGAACGAGGGCGCCGAAGGCGGCGAGCAGGACCGCTCCGACGATGGCCACGGTGACGTACGCGCTGTTGAAGCCGTGCAGCGGAATCGAGATCACGAGAGCCACCCACAGCATGACGTTCAGCACGACCGCCGACCCGATTCCCTGCGTCGCAAGGGCAAATCCTGTGTCAGTACCGCTGACGCCGTTCGAGGTGAAGAGCCGGTAGCCGAGCCCGGTCCCGCCGGCCGTGCCGCCCGGGATCACGTGGCTCACGGCGAGCGTCGACAAGTCGATGCGGAGGATCTTGGAGTAGCTGGGCGCGTCCTTCGGCAGCACCGACTGGGTCAAGCGACCGTAGGCGCCGAGGGCCGCGGCCTCGAGGGCGAAGCCCGCGAGCAGCCAACCGAAATTGACGCGGCCCAGCTGGCTCAGCGATGAACGCGCCTTGGAATGGAGAAATCCGGGGATCACGATGTACTCGAGCGTCACAAGGATGATGAAGAGGGTGATGCCGTGCCGCAGCGGCCCCGGGATCCACCCGAGCAGCTTGCGCCCATGCCGCGCTGCGCCGGCCTCGCCGGGCGCGCGGTCGGCCGCGGCCGAGGCGGCCTCGTGCGAGTCCGGCGTCGGCTGGCCGGCCTTGGGCTGGCCGGCCTCGCCAGGCGCGCGGTCAGCCGTGGGCGAGCCGGCCGCGTGCGAGTCGGCCTCGGGCAAGTCCGCCATCCTCCCATGCTTGCAGGCGGAGCCGGCTTAGGGGCGAACCTCTGGGAGGAGCCCTGCTTTGGCAAGGCGAGCGGTGACGCCATCCCCGCTCTTCTTGGAGGGCTTCCAGCCCCCGGATCACCCTTCGGAGCCTCTGCATGGAGTTGACTTGTGCCAATGCCCGAGCAGGCGGAGCTCCCGGAGCTCGATCCCGCCAGGCGACGGCGCGTGTACGACCTTCGCGTCGCGCGAACTGCGCTCATCGTCACGGCCATCGTCGTGACCATCGGCATCGGCATGGCCCTGCTCTGGCGACTCCGGGTGATCGTCTTGCTGATCTTCGTGTCGCTGTTCATCGGGGCGCTTCTGCACCCCGTGGTCACCTTTGTCGAGCGACGCGGGATCCGCCGGGGAGGAGCGACGGCGCATCGTGTTCTTCGTAGCGGCCGCCGCCGCGGTCGCGCTCGGCTACGCGTTCGTACACCCCGTCTACGCTTCAGCAACCAATCTCACCAAGGAGCTGCCGACCCTCGTTCGCCAGGCTCAGCAGGGCAAGGGTCAGATCGGGCACCTCATCAAGCGCCTGCACCTGGCGAACTACGTCAAGAACCACATTCCGCGCCTCGAGACCCTGATAAGCGGTCTCGGCCGTCCGGCGCTTGCGATCGGCAAGACCGTCGTGAGCGGGGTCGTCGCCTTCGCGACAGTCGGCGTCCTCACTTTCTTCATCCTCCTCGAGGCTCCACGGCTCATCCGCGGGGTGCTCGACTGGATGCGGCCGGAGCGCTCGGTGCGTATCCGCAACATGCTCGGCGACGTCGGACGGGCGGTGACCGGCTACATGCTCGGCAACCTCGCGACCTCGCTCATCGCCGGGCTCGTCATCTTCGGGACGCTGCAGCTCACGGGCGTTCCGTACTCGGGGGTGCTGGCGATCTGGGTGGGAGTCGTCGACTTCCTTCCGCTTGTGGGCGGACTGCTCGCCGGCGTGCCGACTGTGGCTATCGCGCTGCTCCACTCGCTGCCCGCGGGGATCGTGACGCTCGTCGTGTTCCTCGTGTACCAGCAGATCGAGAACCACATCCTGAACCCTGTCGTGATGAGCCGAACGGTGCGGTTGAACCCCCTTTGGGTGCTGCTCGCGATCCTGGTGGGGGCGGAGATGGGCGGCCTCGTCGGATCCACCTTCGGTAGCCTTGTCGGCGCACTGCTGGCGGTTCCCGCGGCGAGCGCGATCCAGGTGGTGGCGAGGAACCTCTGGGCCCAGCGCCAAGCTGCCCGTGGCACCGACCCGGTCGGTGGCCTCGAGCCCCTGGCAGCGGTGAAGTCCTCCAGTCCGTCAGGGTAATTCGTCCATGGGCGCGATTCGCCCATTGGCGCCCGATCTCCCGATGGCATTGCCCGGTAGGCTTGTCAAGTGCGCGTTCTTGTAATGCTTCCCACCTATGAGGAGGCTGCCAATATCGAGAACGTCCTCGGCCGGGTCCGCACGGCGCTTCCGGACGCGTCGATACTCGTAATCGACGACGCCAGCCCAGACGGGACCGCGAAGATCGCGGCCGACGTAGGCGAGAAGCTCGGCAATGTCGACATCCTTTCCCGGCCCGGCAAACTGGGCCTGGGAAGCGCCTATCGCGACGGGTTCGATTGGGGTCTCGAGCGAGGTTACGAAGCGCTCGTCGAGATGGATTCGGATCTCTCACATGATCCAGACTCCCTGCCCTCGCTGATTGCGCCGCTGGGAGAGGGTTACGAAGTCTGCATCGGATCGCGCTATGTCCCCGGCGGATCGATACCGAACTGGAGCCTGCCCCGCCGGCTTTTGTCTCGAGGCGGCAATCTCTACGCCAACCTCCTGCTCGGATTGGGAGTGCGAGACTCGACGGCTGGATATCGGGCCTACGCGGCTACGGTCCTCCGGCGCATAGACCTGACCTCTGTCCGGGCGGACAGCTACGGCTTTCAGATCGAGATGACGTATCGCGCGATGAGGGCGGGCGCGAGGATCCGGGAAGTTCCGATCCGTTTCGTGGACCGGGAATTCGGGACCTCGAAGATGTCCACCCACACCATCGTCGAGGCCCTTGGCCTGGTCACCTTGTGGGGTGCCGAGCGATTCGTCAGCCGCCTTCGTGGCGGCAAGACGCCCCGGGCGACGCAGGCTTCTGTGGAGCGGTGAGAAGGGGCGACGCCCGACCCGGCCCCGGCACACCGAATACGCCGATCGACGCCGGCGCTGGGCCGGTCGTGGTTCTGGTGCATGGTCAGCCTGGCGCGGGCGGCGACTGGGCGTTGCTCGCGGCGCTGTTGTCGGGCGACCACCGTGTGCTCGCACCCGACCGCCCGGGATGGGGATCGGACCCTCGCCCACCGATGGGCATGGCGGCGAACGCAGAGGCGCTCGAGGCCTGGCTCGAGGCCACCGGGGCAGAAAGCCCCGTCACCGTGGTGGGTCACTCGCTCGGCGGCGGGATCGCCCTTTCCCTTGCGCTCGCGCATCCTGATCGGGTCGGAGCGCTCGTACTGGTCGGATCGGTCGGTGTCGCCGGGGCCCTCTCCGGATTCGATCGCCTGCTGACGGTTCCCGTGCTAGGAAACGGCATCGTCCGCGCCGGAGTCGCCACCCTCCGACGGGGCCTGATCACCGCCATGCGCTACTCGGAGCGCTACCCGAGAGCCCGGGCGGCACAACTGGTCACGATCCTGCCGACGGTTCAGGCGGCGCTCGGCTCCGACGCCCGGCCCATCGTTGGCCGATCGAGGCAGAGCTTCCTCGTCGAGCAGCGTGCGCTCCTTGCCGAGACCCCGCAACTCGAGCGAGCGCTCAGCCGCATCGCCGTCCCGACTGTCGTTGTCTCCGGGGCATCGGACCGTATCGTGCCCACATCCTCCGCGCGCTCGTTGGCCGGGCGCGTGCCGGGTGCCGAGCTCATAGTGGTCCCGGGTGGCCACCTCCTGCCGTTCGACCAACCGGGCACGATCGCGGAGGTGGTACGGCGCTATTCGGCGCTCGCGTCCGGCCTCAGGGGCGGACGGCCGCGGCCAGAAACGCCTGAAGCTTGAGCTGGGTCTCGGCGAGCTCAGCCGGGGGGTCGGAGTCGGCGACGATCCCGACTCCCGCGAACAGCCTGGCCGAGCTTCCCTCGACGATGGCTGACCGGATGCCGACATGCCACTCGCCGTCGGCCCGGGCGTCGACCCAGCCAACCGGACCGGCATACCGGTCTCGGTCGAGCTCCTCGAGCTTCGCGAGGTAGTCGAGCGCCAGGTCCACGGGCGTGCCCGCGACTGCGGGCGTGGGATGCAGCAGTCCGACGAGCTCGAGCGCGCTCGGGTAGCAGCCGTCGCGCGTGGCGAGGGTGCCCGTGATCGAGGTGCCGAGATGGCTCACATTGCGGAGCTCGCGGATCACCGGGCGGTCGGGGACTTCCAGGTGATGCGCCACAGGGGCGAGGGCGGACACGATGTTGTCGACGACGGCCCGATGCTCGGCGCGCTCCTTCTCGGACGCGAGCAGCGCCGCCTCCGCCTTGCGGTCTGCGTCGGGGTCGCCGCTACGCGCCGCCGTCCCGGCGAGGGGATGGGAGGCGATCTCCGCACCGATCCGGCGAATGAGAAGTTCCGGCGACGCGCCGATGAAGCCGTCGATCGCGAACGCGGTGCACGACGGGTGAAGGGCGCGGAGGCGTCCGAGCAGGTCCGCCTGACGAAGAGGCCGGTTTGCCTGCACCGTCACCTCACGGGCGAGAACGACCTTGTCGAGGCGCCCGCTCTCGATCTCGGTCAGCGCGGCACCCACCCGATCCAGGAAGTCCTGGTGGGATCGCGCCGACGCAAGCCAGAACTCGTCGGGCGGTGGAGTCGGCTCGAGCTCGTTCGTGCCCGTGACAACTTCCGGCAAACCGGTGCTCAGCTCTCCGAGGAGCCCGGCCACACGATCTGCCTCCCCGACGACGATGACCGAGGCGTAGCCGTGAGCAGGTGCGACCACCGTCACCTCGGGGATCACGAGAGCACCGGCGGCTCGGCGGTCGAAACGGAGTGCCCCGAGCGCGAGGGGCACCGCCCCGCCCTCGGTGCCCGACTCGCCGGCCCGCGCGCTGCCAGGTCCGAGCGCTGCCATGGGCGCGATTGCGGCGAGCTCACCGATGACGCCCGACAGGCTCGACGGGTCGGTCAGGCCGCTGGGCAGTCCGAGAACCGCAGCCGTCCCGAACCCGAGGACCATGAGACCATCGCGCTCGACGACCCTCCCAGTCTCGTGCGCGTGAGCCCTCATTCGGGCCAGCGTGGCCGCGTCTATGGGACGGGTGGCGTAGGACAGCCCGGGGTGCGAACCGATCACGGTTTGGCCCCGCCGGCCTGGGCGTTGTCGGCCTGACTCCGCTCGGCCTTGGCCCTGCCCGGCTTGGCCCTGCCGGCGGGAGCCTCGTCAGGCGCCCGGGTCGCGGTCACGCACTGTGCGATGCAACCACTCAGCGGATGGTGCCGGACATCGGTGAAGCCGGCCTCGCCGAGCAGGCGCACGAACTCAGGAAACGAAGGCAGATAGGCGACCGAGCGAGGCAGATACCGGTATGCGGCTCCGTCGGACAGGAGCGCCCCAAGGCGCGGCACGACATGAGAGAACCAGACCCGATGACCGAGGCGGAGCAGGCGGCTCTGTGGCTCGCCCACCTCGAGCAGGGCCACCCTTCCCCCTGGGCGCACCATCCGGCCCAGCTCGGTCATCACGCCAGGAAGGTCGGCGAAGTTGCGGACTGCGAACCCGCTCACGACGGCGTCCGCGGCCCCCGTCCGGAGCGGCACGGCCGCTGCGTCAGCTTGAACCAGGGGGGCGCCTCCAGAGCGCGCGGCACGGAGCATCCCGAAAGAGAGGTCGATACCCACGCAACGGTGACCTGTGCGGCGAAGATTGCGCGCCAGGTCGCCCGTCCCACAACCGATGTCGAGCACGACCGAACCTGGGGCGAGCTTCAGCATATGGATCGTCTGACGCCGCCACGACGCATCGAGCCCGAAGGTGATCAGGCGGTTGACGAGGTCGTAGCGCGGCGCGATCGAGTCGAACATCGATCGCACCAGATCTTGCTTCTCCCTGCCCTCCGGGAGGGGCGAGCCCGCATCGAAGGAGGCGACCGGCGATGTGCCAGCGCTCTCGCCGTCGGTGGTATGGATCACGAGCAGGTCACAGACGTGAGCCTAGGGTGAAAGCGGGCCGGGCAATCTCGCGACGCAACGGCTTGGGGACGGGGGCCTCAGCCGCGCGCAAGCGCTTTGCGGGCTACCAAGTCAGCCCCACGACCTCGCGCATGGCCTTTTCGAATTCCGCGTCCCCGAGAGCGCTGCGGGCCGCGAGGATCATGTTCGCGTCGTCGCCGACCCGGCGCCGCATGGGTCCGCCGTCGCCATCGATCGCATCGGCGATCACCTCTGCCACGGCCTCCGGGCCGGGACGTGTTCCGCCGAGCACCCTGGCCTCGACCTGGGCCAGCTGCGCAGCCAGGTCACGGTAAGCCGGCAAGCTTCCGCCGGACTCGTGACGCTTCATGCCTGGAGCGACGAAACCCGGCTCGACGATGACCACCCGTACCCCGAAATGACCGAGCTCGATGAATAGCGCTTCGGAGATCGCCTCCAAGGCGTGCTTTGTGGCCGCGTAATATCCGCCGAGCGGCTCCGCCACGTGGCCGGCAACCGAGCAGATGTTCACGACGACACCTGACCGCCGCTCCCGCATGCCTGGAACGAACGCCTGGATCAGGCGAACCGGCCCGAAGACGTTGGTCTCGAACATCTCGCGGACGTGCTTCATCGGTACGAACTCGACCGGGCCTCCGATCGAGACCGCCGCGTTGTTGACGAGGACGTCGACCCACCCGAGCTCACGGCGGATCTCGTCCACCGATGCCTCGTCGGCCACGTCGAGTCGACGTCGGACCGCGACCTCGAGACCCTCGAGAGCGGCCTCGTCCCGGGCCGTGGCGACGACCTCATGCCCGCGGCTGGCCAGCACGACGGCAGTCGCCTTTCCGATCCCGGAGCCTGCGCCGGAGACGAGCACCCTCATGGCGTCACCCTAGTAGTGGCGCTCCGCAGGCTCGTTGGGCGCCCTCTCGGGTGCACTCACAGCTGGCGCTGCCTCGTCAATCGGTCGCTCGGGCTCAGCGCGACCAGATCTCTCCCGTAAAGGTTTACCCAAAGTTCATCCTGACGGCATTGTGAAGTCATGCACGCTTCATTTCCGATTCATTGCCCTCGCCTACTTTTCCATTCAACTGACGCCGGGACATCGCGGGGCCCGGCGCGGTCCGCTGAGCGCGGTGCGACCGAGCAGGCACAACCATCCGCCGGAATCCAGGGAGTGACACCGATATGAGGGTGAACAGGACCGTCCGACTTGCACTGACCACCACAGCAGTTGTCGTCACGGCTCTTTCGCTCGTGGCGATACCGGCGCTCGCGGGTGCGAACCCCGCAACAGGCAGAGACCCGTACCTTGCAGCCGACACACGGCTGAACTCCGCAGCGACCATCGGCGGCGCGGGCTCGACGTTCGCCGCGCCCCTGCAGAATGCCGCCCAGGCTCTGTACCAGGCCCGCACTTCGAATGCCACGATCAACGGCTATCAGGCAGTCGGTTCGGGGACAGGCGAGTCGGACATCCTCAAGAAGGTGGTCGACTGGGGCGGCAGCGACGTTCCGATGAAGCAGAGCGACATCAACAAGGACGAGCCTTCCGGTGCCGGCCTCACGGTTGCCGACTTCGTACAGGTACCGATCGGCCTCGGCGGTGTGGCGATCTCGTACAACCTTCCCGGCGTGAAGGCCAAGACGCCACTGACTTTGAGCGCGCCGCTCCTTGCCAAGATCTACGAGGGCAAGATCACGACCTGGAACAGTCCCGCCATACAGTTCCTGAACAAGAAGGTGAAGCTGCCGGGAACGAAGATCATCGTCGTCGCCCGTGGGGACTCCTCGGGCACGACCTATATCTTCACGGACTTCCTGCACACCTCCGACCCGGCCGTCTGGACAGCCACACCCTCGAAGACCCCGCTGACCCTGCCCCAACATGGCATCGCCGGCAACGGGAACGCTGGGGTCGCGGCTGACATCGCTAACACACGGGATTCGATCGGCTACGTCGAGTACTCCTACGTACTGCTCAACCCGAGCCTTCTCAGAGGGGTCGCGCTGATCATGAACAGGTCCGGCAAGGCGCTGGTCCCGTCATCCGCGGGCATCGCCGCCGCCGCGGCTGCCAAGCCCCACATCTCATCGACGAACTTCTCGATCGTCTGGCAGAAGGGCGCAACTGCGTACCCGATCGCGGGGTACACCTGGGCGATAGTTTGGAGGGTCAATCAGACGAGCGACCACGAGGGAACTCTGCTCGTGAAGTACCTCGACTGGCTGTCGCATTCTGGTGCCGCCAACGGGACGACCGCCGGCCAGGACGTAGCCGCACTCCAGGGTTACGTTCCGCTCCCGGCCAGCATCCAGACGCTGGCACGTGCCACGCTGCTCGCGGTCACGGGATCAAAACACCAGGTGCTGTTGACCACCAACGGCGCCTAGACGACCGGGGGCTGACTCCCAATAGATGCCCGAGGTGACGGCAACCCCTCATGTGGCAGTGCCGAACTCGCTCTTGACCGGGAAAGCCAAGGACTTCCAGGTCAAGGGCGATTCGGTGCACAAGTCCGTCCTGTACGGGGTTGCGGGTTTGTTCGGCCTCATCTCCGCGGCGTTTCTGATCAGCATCATCGTCTCGTCGATCCCCGCGTGGCGCCATTCGGGGCTCTCCATCATCTACGGAAGAACGTGGAGTCAGGGAACCGACTCATTTGGCGCGCTTCCGATCATCGCAGGCACGTTGGAGACGACCGCCATAGCCCTGTTTCTCGCGATCCCGATTGGGCTCGGATCGGCCATCGCCATCGTCCACCTCCTGCCGCAAAGGCTGAGAATCGTCTTTTCCTCACTTGTCGAGCTTCTCGCCGCGGTTCCGAGCGTGGTCTACGGTCTTTGGGGTCTGCTCGTGCTCGCCCCGTGGTTCGAGCACACAGTGCAGCCATGGCTTGCCGGCATCACTGGTCACCATGCCCCGTTCCAAGGTCCCTTTGAGGGCGTCTCCCTGCTCCTCGCCGGTTGCGTACTTTTTGTCATGGTCCTGCCGATGATCGTGGCCCTCTCGAGGGACGCCATCGCCATCGTGCCCCGCGAGCAGTTCGAAGGGGCGCTCAGCGTGGGAGCGACTCAGTGGCAGGTGGTCCGCAAAGTGGTCCTGCCCGGCGCCCGAATAGGCATCGTCGGCGCCGTTACGCTCGCGACCGCACGAGCTCTCGGCGAGACGGTAGCTGTCGCCCTGGTCATCGGCCTGAATCCTCTGTTTCCGAATTCGTTGTTCTCGACGGCCTCCACGCTCGCGGCGACCATCGCGCTGCAGTTCCAGGACGCGACACCTCTGCAAGTCGCTGCGCTCGGCGCACTAGCGTTGATTCTGATGGCCATGACGGCAGCCGTGAACTGGCTGGGACGCCGCCTCATCAGGCATTCTGCCATCCGGGTACGTGGCATATGACGGACCTGATCGAAGCGATCCCACCGGATCCGATGATCGAGCGCCGCGAGTTCGTCCAACGCGCGGCACTCAAGACGCTCAAGCGGCGGATACTTGTCTCGAGGGGGATGGTCGCGCTTTGTGGGCTGATGCTCCTCCTCGCCCTGATTCCCCTGTTTGCGATCTTGTACTCCCTCGTGAGGAAGGGACTCCACTGGTGGAGTCTCGGCTTTTTCACTCAGGCGCCGCGATTCCCCTCACTCCTCGCTCCGAACGACATCGGAGGGATCTCCAACGCGATCGTCGGCTCGCTCGTCATCGACGGGATCGCGGCGGCCTTCGCGATCCCGATTGGGGTCATCGCCGGCCTGTTCCTGGCGGAGTCGGCTTCAAAGTTCGCGAGCGTACTGCGAACGATTGCTGAGATCATGACGGGACTTCCATCGATCCTGCTGGGTATATTTGCCTACCAGTTCATCGTGATCGGATTCGATGAATGGGGCGTAAAGCTGCCCGGCATCGGGTTCGCGGGGATTGCCGGAAGCTTCGCGATCGGCATTCTCATGATCCCGATCATAATGAAGGCCGCCGAGACGTCATTGCGGGCCGTTCCCATTCCGATCCGAGAAGCTGGTCTCGCCCTCGGGGCTCGCAACGGAGTTGTCGCACGAAGGGTGATCATCCCGACCGCACTTCCTGGCCTGATTACGGCCGTGCTGCTGGCCTTCTCCAGGGCGGTCGGGGAGACCGCTCCCATCCTGTGGGTGATAGGCGCATCGACGGTGGTCACGTGGAACCCGAAGAAGGAGATGGCTTCGATGCCGCTCCAGATCTTCCAGTCCGCCACCTCACCCTACCCTTCACTACGGGACGAGGCGTGGGGGATTGCCCTCTTGCTGGTAGTCGTAGTTCTCGTCATAAATTTGGGCAGCCGGCTTGTTGCGGCGTGGCTCCAAAGAGAGAGGCGGTAGTGGTGGATCCCATCACCATTGCGCCCCCCGTGACAGGGACGCAAAGCCAGGATCCTGACCCGATGACAGGTCCGATCTCGATGCGATTCAGGGACGTAGCTGTGGCCTTCAACGGCCGAGTGGCGATTCGCGGCGTCACCTTCGACGTGCCCAGGAACAAGGTCACCGCGCTCATCGGTCCGTCGGGCTCCGGCAAGACGACGCTGTTGCGGGCGGTCAACCGGCTGCACGATCTGACAAAGGGTGCAGCCGTGAGCGGAAAGATTCTGCTCGGAGACACCGATGTCTATACGGGTGGGATTCCGCCGACGTTGCTGCGCACCAGAGTCGGGATGGTGTTTCAGCGGCCGAACCCGTTTCCTACGATGTCGATCTACGACAATGTCGTCTCGGGGCTGCGGTTCAACGGCATACGGAAGAAGGCGGTTCTCGAGGAGGCGGCCGAGTCGGCACTCATCGCTTCTGCCCTGTGGGACTCGGTCTCGAACCGCCTCAAGGCGCACGCATCGACCCTTTCTGGTGGTGAGCAGCAGCGTCTGTGCATTGCAAGGGCGCTCGCGGTCGAGCCAGAGATGCTGCTGATGGATGAGCCGACCTCGTCGCTGGATCCGATCTCGATGCGGCTCATCGAGGAGCTCGTCGGGGAGCTGAAGAGCCGCGTCACGATCGTCATCGTGACGCACAACATGCAACAAGCAGCTCGTGTTTCAGACCTCTGTGCGTTCTTCCTTATGGGCGAGGACCGTGCCGGCGAGCAGATCGAAGTGGCGCCGACGAAGAAGTTGTTCACCGAGCCGGACGACCCCAGGACACTGGACTACATCCAGGGCCGCTTCGGCTGAGTGCAACGCTGGCGGTTGCGGTGGCGTCCGCCCGCGCCGCGCCCACGGCTCGCCGGCTATCTCGACAGAACGTCGGCCAACGCGGCCAGGAAGCGATCGTTCTCCGACCTTGTGCCGATGGTGACGCGTAAGCAGCCCTCCAGCATGGGCCACCCGGAGACGTCCCGGACGAGCACCGAGTGCTCGAGCAGACCTTTCCAGACATCCGAGGCGTCCCGGGACCTGACCCGGAACAGGATGAAGTTGGCATCTGACGGCCACACCTCCAGCGGCAGCTCTCCGAGAGATGCCGCAACGCGCCCGTGCTCGTTGACGGTGGCCGCCACCCGAGCACGCATCTCGTCACTGAACCCGAGCGCCAGACGCCCCGCTGCCTGCTTCAGGGCGTCGAGATGGTAGGGCAGGGCGACGTTCGACAGGGAGGTGACCACGCTCGGATCCGCGACGACGTAGCCGAGACGGAGCCCGGCCATCGCCCACGTCTTGGAGAACGTCTGCACCACGACGAGTCTCGGCTGCGACTCCACGAGCTCGAGCGCCGACGATGGCGCGAACTGCCCGTAAGCCTCGTCCACGGCGACTAGGCCGGGCACCAGTCCAAGCACGGTCCGGACACTCTCGACCGTCTCGGCTCCCCCCGTGGGGTTGTTGGGCGAGCAGAGGAACGTCACGGCGGGGCTTGCCGGGCCCCACGTCTCTGCCGTCGACGCGGCGACCCGGACCACTTCGCCGGGGTCCACGTGGAACGAGTCGTCTCGTCGTCCCGCGACCACCGGTGTACCGGTCAGCCGGGCGATATGGGAATGCAGCGCGTACGTCGGTTCGAAGAGCATCGCGGGCCGGTCCGGGCCGCCGTACGCGAGCAGCATGCACTGGATCGCCTCGTTCGAGCCGTTCGCGCAGAAGATCTGGGTCTGGTCGACCCCGTGGTGCTCGGCCAGCGCCACGCGGAGCGCGGTTGCCTCACGGTCGGGGTAGCGGTGGAGCGGGATCGACCGCAACTCGTCAGCGAGCGCCTCGACGAGGGTGTCCGGAGGGGGCTCGGGGGACTCGTTGGTGTTGAGCCGGACATCGACCGCCATCTGAGGTGAGTGATATCCGGGCCGGAGCGCGACCTCCGCCCGAGGGGCGTCCGCAGGCACGCGATCCGCAGTCTCGAGATCGGTAGGCCCGAGATCGCTGGGCCCAAGATCGACGGGCCCGAAGGCCGAGGGCCCGGGGTTGCCACGAGCGGTAGGGCTCACTCGGCGACCGCCGGTTCGCCGCCGGACCGAATGAGCACCGACTGGGCATGAGCGGACAGCCCTTCTGCCTTTGCTATCGCCGCCACTTGAGCCGAGACACGCTCGATCGCGCGACGGTCCGCAGAGATGACGTGCACCCTGCGCAGGAAATCCTCCACACCGAGCGCGCTGGAATAACGGGCCGACCCGAACGTCGGCAGCACGTGGCTCGGGCCGGCGATGTAGTCGCCCAGCGATGCGGGTGTGTACGGACCGAGAAACACCGCGCCCGCGCTGCGCACCAACGGGATCAACGATCGCGGGTCGGCACAGCACAGCTCGAGGTGCTCGGGTGCGATCTCGTTCGACACCGCCATCGCCGCCTCCGGGCCGTCGACGAGCACCGCGTAGCCCCCGCCGGCGAGCGTCGCCTCGATCTCGCCGCGGCGGGGCGACTGCTCGACGAAGCCGGTAACGGCGTCGATCACCGCCTTCAGCAACGGCTCGGACCAGGTGACGAGCCAGGCGAGCCCGTCTGGCCCGTGCTCGGCTTGCACGACCAGGTCGATCGCGACGTAATCGACCGACACGGTGTCGTCGGCGATCACGACGACCTCTGACGGTCCCGCGAACGAGGCGGGCATGCCAACGACGCCACGGACCTCACGCTTGGCGAGGGAGACCCGCCGGCTCCCGGCACCCACGATCACGTCGACTCGCGGAATGGTCCGGGTTCCGTACGCCATGGCGGCGATCGCCTGAGGACCGCCGACGCGGTAGATCTCCTCGATCCCCGCCAGGCTTGCTGCCGCGAGCACCTCGACGGGGACGTGGCCGTCCGAATTGGGAGGCACGCAGACCGCGATTCCTCTGACGCCGGCGACTCGCGCCGGGATCGCGGTCATGAGGACGCTGGACGGGTACCGGGCCAAGCCGCCCGGGACGTAGACGCCGGCGCGACCTATCGGAAGCTCAAGGACGTCGACCGAGATCCCGTTGCGTTCGAAGGTCCCCGGAGTGGGCGGCCGGTGACGGTGAAACGACTCGATCGCCGCAGCGGCTTCGGTGAGCGCAGCGAGCAGGTCCGGGTTCAATCGCTCGGGCGCACTGGCAATGTCGTCGACTGGCAGTCGGATCTCGGCGAGATCGACCCCGTCGAAACGTGCCGTGTACTCGCGAAGCGCCGCGTCCCCTCGTGCACGGACGTCGCCGACGATGGCGCGCACGTCGTCGACCGGACCTTCGTCTTCGAGGTTCGGCCGCGGCAGCGCCCCGAGTGCCTCGGGCCCGGCTCCTCGAAGGTCAAGGCGCTGCAGCACAGGCGCAGCGTATCTCCGTGGTCCAGGTCACTCGGCCAGGAAGTTGACAGGAGGAGTACCAAACCCCACTTTCCCGGCGGTTGCCGACGACGTCACGGGTCAGTCGGACCCGAATCGGCGATGATGTCCGCATGGCGCCGCCACCTCCTGAGCCGTCGGAGCTGTCCGAGCTGTCCTCGATCGCGTCGTCGCTCGAGCAGATCGCCCGTCGTGTCACCGTGCTGGCGGACGCCGCAACGGCAGGCAAGCGGGACGACGTCGGCTCGGACCTGATCGCCGTGGAACGGGCCCTTCTGGGGGCGGTGCGGCGCCTCGAGCGTCTGCTGGCAAGCGGGAGGTGACGCGCCGACGGCGCCCTAAGGGCGCCGTCGGTGAGCGGGGTCAGGCGGCGGATCCCGAACTCCGCTCGTTCGGAACCAGGTGGCGGGAACCGGTTCCTTTGTGGAACATAGTGCCTCGGTCCTCGACCTGTCACCGCCCGTCATTAACCTGTCACGAGACTCCCAGCGACCTGTCACATAGGCGCAGACCTCGAGCATCAGAACTTGCCGCGCGAGGGACAGAGGTCAGCCAGCTCGCAAACATCGCAGCGGGGGTGTCGAGCGATGCAGATCCTTCGGCCGTGCAATATGAGCCGAAGGCTGATCGCACCCCAATCCTCCGGGGGGAACAGCCCGCATAGGTCCTGCTCGATCTTGATGGGGTCGTTCGAGTCGGTCAGGCGCAGCCGCTGGCTCAACCTCGTCACGTGGGTGTCGACCGGCAGCCCCGGAAGTCCGAAGCCGACCGAGAGCACGACGTTGGCCGTCTTGCGACCGACGCCGGGGAGGTCGGTCAACTCCTCCATCGTTCGGGGCACCTCACCGCCATGGCGCATCACGATTGCCTCGGAAGCCCCTTGGAGGTGAGCGGCTTTCGAGCGGAAGAATCCCGTAGACCGGATCAGCTCCTCGAGCTCACCCCGGTCGGCTGCGGCAAGATCCTGCGGAGTGGGATAGCGGGCGAACAACAGCGGCGTCACGAGGTTGACACGCTCGTCTGTGGTCTGGGCCGACAAGATCGTGGCCACGAGCAATTCGAACGGATTCCGGTGGACGAGCGCACACAGCTCGGTCGCGGTGCCCGGGTAAGCCTCGGCAAGACGATCGCCTATCTTGCGGGCCCGCGCGATCGGGCGCCTCCGGATGGGCTCAGCCGGGCTTCGGTTGGTCCGACCGGTCCGCATCTCCGGGATGGTAGCCACGGGATGCCGGCTATCAGGCGGTATGTTCGGCACGTGCATCATGTCGAGATCAAACAGAGGATGGGCGAGGCGGATATCGCCGCCATTTCCGTCCTGCTCGAGGCCGCGAGCCTCGCCGACGGACATCGCGCCCTCGGCGAGCACCAGTGGCTCGATCTCGTCCAAGGGGGCCGTGAGGGCTTCGCCGGCTTCGTCGCCCGCGAGAGCGGTCGCGAGCGGATCGTCGCGTATGCGCAGATCAGCAGGGGCAACGACGGGAGCTGGGCGGTCGAGTACGTCGTGCACCCGCGATGGCGGGCTGCTGGTGCCGACCTTCAGCAGGACCTGCTTCAAACCGCGCTCGGCGAGATCTCGGCTCGGGGAGGCGGTCACGTGCACCTTTGGGTCCCCAAGCCGACCACGATCGATGACGCCGTCGCGGAGGCGGTCGGCATGCGGCGCGGGCGCGACCTCGTCCAGATGCGGCGCGCACTGCCGATCAGCAACGAGACCGCCGCGATCTCGGTTAGGCCGTTTCGGACCGGCGAAGACGAGCTGGCGTGGCTGGAGGTCAACAACCGAGCCTTTCGGGGTCACCCCGAGCAGGGCTCGTGGGATCTCGCCACCCTCGTGGACCGCGAGCGGCAGCCCTGGTTCGACCCGAGCGGTTTCCTCCTGCACGAGATCGACGGGCGCCTCGCTGGCTTCTGCTGGACGAAGATCCACGAACCTGAGGACGGCTTCATGAGCGAAGGCATCGAGCACGAGCTCGGCGAGATCTACGTGATCGCCGTCGATCCGGACTTCCAAGGCCGCGGGCTCGGCCGTCAGCTTGTCCTCGCCGGGTTGGCCTCGCTCTGGGACCGGGGAGTCGACACCGGGATGCTGTACGTAGACCACGACAACGAAGGCGCACGCAAGCTCTACTTCTCGCTCGGGTTCTTCGACGACCACATCGACCGCGCATACGTCTCGGACGTGCCGGCCACCGAGGCTAGAGGACAACGGGGCGCCGAGGCCCGACCTGCGGCACCTCAGCATGCGACGGGCGCATCGGCCGACGGTCGACCGTGAGCATCGGCGCGTGAGCCGGTACGACCTGGGTCGCGACGAGCTGGCGGCCCTTCTTTCGGATCAGCCCTCGTACCGAGTCAACCAGGTCTACGACGGCTTCTACACGCGATTGGCAGCGCCGGGCGAGATGACGGAGCTGCCTCGAGCGCTTCGCGACCGGCTGGAGCGGCTGCCTGCACTGGTACCGGCCTTTCGGTGCGCCGCCGAGAGCGTCGCCGACAGGGGTTCCACCGTGAAGTGGGTGCTCGAGACCAACGACGGCAAGCTCATCGAGACGGTGCTGATGCACTACCGCGACCGGACGACGGTCTGCGTCTCCAGCCAGGCCGGCTGTGCGATGGCCTGCACCTTCTGCGCCACAGGCGACGGTGGATTCGGACGGCAGCTCACCTCCGGAGAGATCGTCGAGCAGGTCGTCGTCGGGGCGAGGCGGTGCCTCTCGGAAGGGTGGGGCCGCCTCGACAACGTCGTGCTGATGGGGATGGGCGAGCCGCTGGCCAATTTCGCCGCGGTCTGGCCCGCGCTCGAGCGGATGAACCGTGACCTCGGCCTCGCAGCACGTCATCTCACCATCTCAACGGTAGGAGTCGTGCCGGGCATCCGACAGCTGGCGACCAAGGCGCTGCAGGTGAACCTCGCCGTATCGCTCCACGCTGCGAACGACTCGCTTCGTGACCAGCTCGTCCCGCTCAACCGCAGATATCCGCTGGCGACGGTGATCGAGGCCTGCGAGTTGTACCGGACCTCGACCGGGAGAAGGATCTCCTTCGAGTGGGCGTGCATGGCCGGCGTCAACGACCGTCGTTCCGATGCCATCGAGCTCGCCGCCCTCGCGCGGCCGCTCGGGGCTCACGTCAACCTCATCCCCCTCAATCCGACCCCAGGCGGCGTCTCGAGGGGGCTCGCCGGCTCCTCACGGGCCCGCGTCCTGTCGCTCCAGGCGTGGCTCCGGGACGCCGGTGTCAATGCCACGATCCGCCAGAACCGCGGCCGCTCTATCGCAGCGGCGTGCGGCCAGCTCGCGGCCTGCGGCGTGGGCGCGTCGGCCGGCCAGAGCGCGGCGTGCGGCCTGGGCGCGGCGGCCAGCCAGCCGATCGGGCGGCAGCTGACCTTGCGACGATGAGCACCCGAACGGAGCGTCCGGGGCTCGAGCCCGGACGTGCAAGGCTTGACCCATGGCTATGAACCCCGGCGCGGGCCCACGTCGCGCTGAGCGCAGGCGGTCGACCAAGGAGACCGAGGTCGCAGTAATTGTGGAGCTGGACGGGACGGGCGCCGCGATGGTGGCTTCGGGTCTGCCCTTTTTCGACCACATGCTGGCCCAGCTCGGTCGTCACGGAGGCTTGAATCTGGACGTCAAAGCCAGTGGTGACCTCGACGTCGATGCGCACCACACGGTTGAAGACACGGGCATCGTCGTTGGCGAGGCGCTGGCTGAGGCGCTCGGCTCGAAGATCGGCATCCGCCGGTTCGCGTCGATCTCGGTCCCACTCGACGAGGCCCTGGTCGACGTCGCGCTCGACCTTTCCGGTCGGCCCTACCTGCACTACGACGTGGCGACTCGGCGACGCCGCGCCGCTCGGCAATCCTCCCTTCGACGTCCAGCTGGCCGAGGAGTTCTGGCGCGCGTTCGCGCACTCGGCGGCGATCACGCTGCACATCGAGCTTCGATACGGGCGCAACCCGCATCATGTGCTCGAGGCGTCCTTCAAAGGAGTCGGGCGGGCATTGCGCGACGCCGTGCGGATCGACGGCAGTGATGTCCCGTCGACCAAGGGCCTGCTGTAGCGGCCGTACGTGATCGCAGTCCTCGACTACGGCATCGGGAACCTCCGCTCTGCGGAGAAGGCCCTGCAGCACGTCGGCGCGGACGCGCGCCTCGTGCAAAGCGCCGAGGCCGCGTCGGGCGCGTCGGGGATCGTACTGCCCGGCGTCGGGGCGTTCGGAGCGTGCGCTCTGGCGCTTCGCAACTCGGGTCTCGACGAGGTCGTCCGTCTTTGCATCAGCGACGGCCGGCCTTTTCTCGGGATCTGCGTCGGTCTGCAGCTCCTGTTCGAGGCCTCGGATGAGGACCCGGACGTCCCGGGACTCGGCTTGCTGGAAGGGACGGTGCGGGCGATACCCGCGACCGAGCGGCGACCACAGATGCAATGGAACCTGGTGCGACAAGCGGCGGGGGCACGGTCGCGCCTGCTCGGAGATGCGTCGAGCCGCTGGTACTACTTCGTCCACTCCTACGTGCCCGCTCCCGAGGGACCCGAAGCCCTAGGGGCGGTCGCCGGGACGTGCGATTACGGAGGCGAGCTCGCCGTCGCGTTCGAGCTCGGCAACCTGTTCGGCACTCAGTTCCATCCTGAGAAGTCGGCATCCGCGGGACTGCAGCTCCTCGAGCGTTTCGCCCGCATCTGTTCCGACACGTCGGGGGAGCCCTGACCTTGCAGCTGTGGCCTGCCATCGATATCCGGGCTGGCAAGTGCGTCCGCCTCGTACGCGGCCGGTTCTCGTCCGAGACCGTCTACGGTGACCCCTTCGAGCAGGCCGAAGCGTTCGTTGCGGCGGGCGCGGCTCGCCTGCACGTCGTCGATCTCGATGCAGCGCGTGACGGCACCTCGTCGAACCGTCCCATCGTGCTTCGCATCGCCACGTCGACGGGGGTGCCGGTGCAGGCCGGGGGCGGTATACGCGACACCCGCGCAGCGGCGGAGCTGCTCGAAGGCGGCGTCGCACGGGTTGTGGTCGGGACCGTGGCCTTAGAGCACCCGGAGGTGCTGGCGCGCATGGTAGATCGCTGGCCCGGCCAGGTGCTCGTAGGCCTGGATCATCGAGCTGCGCCCGGAGCGCGAGGCCCGACTGAAGACGCGCGACGCGAGGTGGCGGTAAGGGGTTGGGTCCAATCGGGAGGCCTCGACCTCGAGTCCGCTTTGCGGCGCGTCGAGGACCCCCGCCTTGCAGGCGTCGTCGTAACCGACATCGAGCGCGACGGGACCGGAGCCGGGCCCGACACGGCAGGTCTCACGCACGTGCTCTCGGTGACGAGGCTTCCGGTGGTGGCCTCGGGCGGTGTCGCCGGCGCGTCCGACCTCGCGGTCCTCGCCGGTCTCGGCGTTGCCGGTCGCCACCTGGAGGGCGCGATCGTGGGCAGGGCCCTGCTCTCGGGAGCGCTCTCGATAGAGGAGGCGGTTGGCGCATGCGAACAGTGAGGATCATTCCTTGTCTCGACGTCGACGACGGCCGAGTCGTCAAGGGCATCGAGTTCAAGGGGCTTCGTGACGCTGGCGACCCTGTCGAGCTCGCCGCGCGCTACGACGCAGAAGGCGCCGATGAGCTCGTGTTGCTCGACATCACCGCGACCTCAGACGATCGCGACACCATGTTGCACGTCGTGGAGAGGGCGGCGGAAGAGGTCTTCATCCCGCTGACGGTCGGTGGCGGGGTCCGCTCGGTCGCGGACGGCCGGGCGCTGCTGCGGGCCGGTGCCGACAAGGTCGCGTTGAACTCCGCCGCGGTCGCGACGCCCAAGCTGATCGACCGCTTGGCGAGCGAATTCGGGGCCCAATGCGTCGTGGTGGCGATCGACGCGCGGCGCACCGCCGGAGAGCATTGGGAGGTCTTCACCCACGGCGGCCGGAATCCAACGGGTCTCGACGCGGTGACCTGGGCGGTGCTCTGCGCTCGACTCGGCGCCGGTGAGATCCTCGTCACTTCGATGGACCGGGACGGGACCGAAGCGGGTTACGACCTAGAGCTGACCGGCCGGATCACGGGCTCGGTTCGCGTCCCGGTGATCGCGAGCGGCGGTGTCGGCAGCCTCGAACATCTGGTCGAAGGCGCACTCGTCGGGCAGGCCGACGGGCTGCTGGCCTCCTCGATCTTCCACTTCGGCCGCCACACGATTGCCGAGGCCAAGGATCTGCTCACCTCCCGAGGGATCCCCGTTCGGCCGCCTGGGGAATGAGCGGCACTTCCGTCTGTACCCGGACTCTGAGCTCGCCCTGCGCCGCCCGCAGCGCCACCTCGACCTGATCGGTGCTGTCGCCGCGAGCAAAGACGAAGCCCAGGTACCGGTTCCCCTCGGGAAGCGGGACCAGCGGTCGCCCCGCCCCGATCGTCACTTCCACCGCGACCACACCGGGCACCTGGAGAGCCCGCTCCCGCCCCTCGACCCCGAGAAGGGTCCCGCCGGTGCGGATCGGCAGCATCAGGACCCCAGCTGCACCCTGCCTTCGGCGCAGCGAGTCGACCGGCCGACCCAGCGCGTGGGCCAAGATGAGATATTCGAGGCTCGTCCCGGTCCCGAATTCGAGCGTGCGCGAGCAGAGGCCACCGATCGACCGGGCGGCAACCTCGATCACCCACGCCCGCCCGTCTCGGACGCGTACCTCGGCGTGGACGGGGCCCTCGGTCAGATCGAGAGCGCGGGTAGCCGCCGCGGTTGCGGCGATGACAGCGCTGAGGTCGGCGGCGTCGAGCCGTGACGGCGTCACGTACAGGGTCTCCTCGAAGAAGGGCCCGTCGAGCGGGTCCGGCTTGTCGAACACGGCCAGCACGGCCAGATCTCCGGCGGTGAGCACGCCCTCCACGGCGACCTCGGGCCCGGGCACGAATTCCTCCAACAACAACGGCTGCCCAGGCGGCGCTCCGGCCTTCGCCGCGATCGAGCGGACGCGTTCGACGGCGGCCGTCGCGTCGAGGGCGGTATCGGCCCGGATCACACCTTGGCTCCCCGACAGGGTCGTCGGCTTCACAACAGCCGGCAGCCCGACCAGCCGGATGAGACGGCTGCAGGTCGTCAACGCCGGCGCCCGACGGGACGGCGGCAAAGGCGGGTTGTGGCACCTCGGCTCGGCGCAGCGACGAACGCATCTGCAGCTTGTCGCGCGCAGCGGAAACGGCGTCGGGTCGGTTGTGACGAAGGCCCAGGCGCTCAGCGGCACGAGCTGCCGCGAGCGTTCCCTGGTCGTCCACGGCCACGACGGCGTCGATCGGCGTCAGCAGGTCGAGCTCCACGATGGCGTCGGCAGCCGCCTCGGGATCGTCGAGCGGCACCTGCAGGGACATCGTTCCTCCCGGCAGGATCAACGCCTCTTCGCATCCGACGACCACCTCGAGCTCGAGCGCCCGTGCAGCGGCGAGGAAGTCGGAGGCGCGGTAGGTGGCGGACGGCAGGAGCAACAGGACGCGGTCCACGGACCAATCATGCCGGGTCGGCTCGAGGCTTCATGCGGCCGGCTCGAGGCTTCCTGCGTTCGGAGCCAATCCTCTGCGGTCAGCCAGAGCCGATAGATCCGCCGCTCGCAGCGTTGCCCGCGAGATACTCGTAGCGCACGGCCCCCAGCTTCCCTCGCAAGGCGACCGGGGGTCGTGCACTTATCTCTTCGGCCGCTCGGGCGGAAGTCTTTAGGAGCTTGCCTTGGTCGAGCGGCGCCCCGCGAGGAGTTTTCTCTGGCCGGGCTTGCCTTTCAGTTCGTCGGCGGGCACGTGCCCGGCGTCGCCGGGTCACGATCGCTCGTCAGCGGCACTACCGTTCGGGTCGTGGAAATGCCAGAGCCCACCAGGTCCCGTCCCGATTCTGACGTCAAGCAGCCGGTCACGATGCTGAACGACCGCGTGCTGGTGCACGTCCCGGAATCCGAGGGCGAGCGGCGGTCGCGTGCCGGCATCCTGATCCCGGCGACGGCTGCGGTAGCCCGCCGGTTGTCTTGGGGCGAGGTCGCCGCGGTTGGTCCGAACGTGCGATCGATCAGGGCCGGCGATCGCGTCCTGTTCAACTCGGAGGAGTGTTTCGAGGTGGAGGTTCAAGGAGAGGCCTACTTGATCCTTCGAGAGCGCGACATCCCGGCCGTCGCGTCCGAGCGCCTCGAAGACCGGACGGGGTTGTACCTGTGAGCGCTCCGCCGGTGGGATTCACCGATGAAGAGATCGCGGAGATCCGTTTCGACGAGGACGGGCTCGTCGCAGCGATCGTGCAGGATGCCAAGACTTGTGACGTGTTGATGCTGGGCTGGATGGACGCCGAGGCGCTGCGCCGGACCTTGACCAGCGGCCGCACGTGGTTCTGGAGCCGGAGCCGGCAGGAGTACTGGTGCAAGGGCGAGACTTCGGGCGATCGCCAGTGGGTGCGATCAGCCGCGTACGACTGCGACGGCGACGCCGTGCTCATCACGGTCGACCAGGAGGGCCGCGGGGCTTGCCACACCGGCGACTGGACTTGTTTCCATCGCCGGTTCGGCGGCCCGCCGGCGTGACCCGCACCGGTTCGGAGGAGCGGTCGAGCGTGGGAGCAAGGAGCGCTCGCCGGGAGCCTCACCGCGGAGGTGAGCCCCGACCTCGAGAGCTTCTGCGAGCTGGCACGTGATTACTCGGTAGTTCCGGTCTGGCGAGAGCTCGTCGCGGACACCCTGACGCCGGTCGGGGCCTTCCTGTCGGTTGTCGGCGACGGGCCCGGCTTCCTGCTCGAGTCGGTCGAGCACGGGGAGCGCTGGAGCCGCTTCTCATTCGTCGGGCGGTCGCCGGCGGCGACGCTGGTGGCTCGGGGCCGTCGCGTCGAGGTGACCCAGGGATCGCTGCCCGACTCTGTTCCGTGCGATTCCGGCGTGCTCTCGTGCATCGAGTCGCTGCTGGAGAAGTTCCGCTCACCATCTTTCGAGGGACTGCCGCCGCTGCACGGGGGGCTGGTCGGCTATCTCGGCTATGACGTCGTCCGGGAGGTCGAGCGGCTCGCCGCGCCGCCACCCGACGATCTCGGTCATCCCGACGCGGTCGTGTCGGTCATCGGCGAGCTCGCCGCCTTCGACCACTGGCGCCAGCGGGTCACGCTCGTCGACAACGTGCTGTTCGACGCGGACCGCCACGAGACGGGCGACGCGGTCCCACTCGGACCTGCCTACCTTCGAGCGCGGGAACGCCTGGAGGTGCTCCGGCGCGACCTCGAGCGCACCGACCGGGAGCTGCTCGTCCCGCCTCCGTCGCTCGACGCGGTGCTTCCCGACGGCGCGGTTCGCCGTGGCACCACCGCGGAGCAGTACCGCCAGGCCGTCGAGGTCGCCAAGGAGTACATCCGCGCGGGCGACGCCTTCCAGATCGTGCTGTCGCAGCGCTTCGATCTCGACCTCGGCTGCGACCCGTTCGACGTGTACCGCGTGCTGCGGCAGGTGAACCCCAGCCCGTACATGTTCTTCCTCCGCCAAGGAGGCGTGTCGGTCGTCGGCGCGTCGCCCGAGCCGATGGTCCAGCTGCTCGGTGGGCGGGTGATGTCCCGGCCGATCGCCGGGACACGCCGGCGCGGCTCCACCGAGGAGGAGGACCGCAGGCTCGAGGCCGAGCTGGTCGAGCACCCGAAGGAGCTCGCCGAGCACGTCATGCTCGTCGACCTCGCCCGCAACGACGTGGGACGGGTCGTGCGCTTCGGGAGCGAGCAGGTCGACGAGCTGATGACCGTCGAGCGCTACAGCCACGTCATGCACCTCACCTCTCAGGTCTCCGGCGAGCTGGTCGAGGGCCGGGGACCGGTCGACGTGCTGCGGGCGACGCTTCCCGCCGGGACGGTCTCCGGTGCGCCGAAGGTGCGGGCGATGGAGATCATCGACGAGCTCGAGCCGACGAAACGAGGCCCTTACGCCGGAGTCGTCGGCTACATCGACTTCTCCGGGCAACCTCGACACGGCGATCGCGATCAGGACGCTCGTCGTCGGGCGCGGACGGCAGGGCCTCGGTGCAGGCCGGCGCCGGCATCGTCGCCGACAGCGACCCGGCCGCCGAGGACGACGAGTGCGCAGCCAAGGCCGCCGCCGTGCTCACGGCGGTGGCCGGGGCTCGTCAGCTTGCGGCCGAGCGGCGCGGGACGTGAGCTCGCCGGTCGCTCTCGACCTCGCCGCGTCGTACGACCTCATACACCAGGGCGCCTGCGTGCTCGAGACGACACGTGACGTCGTAGTCGTGCGGGGCCCGGATGCGCGCAGCTGGCTCCAGGGACAAGTCAGCCAGGATCTCGACCCGCTCACGGTGGGTCGGTCGGCAGAGACCCTCGTGCTCTCGCCGCAGGGAAAAGTGGACGCGGTACTGCCGGGTCGCGATCCTTGCGGACGACGTCGTGCTGCTCGACACCGAGACGGGTCACGGCGGGCAGCTCTACGACCGGCTGCGGCGCTTCCGCCTGCGGGTGAAGGCCGAGCTCGAGATGGGCGTCGTCGGGTGCTCGATGCTCCGCGGGCCGGATTCGGCGACGATCCTCGAGACCTCGGGTCTCCAGCCGGGCGACGTGAGCACCGACGCGCACCCGACCGCCCTCGGAGACGACTGGACCATCGCCGTTCCGGTCATTTGGCCCGGATTCGCCGGTTACGACGTCCTGGCGCCTGCCGGGACGGCCCGATCGCCCAAGTTCCGTGCGCCGGCGGGCGACCCGGCGGCCTTCGAGGTGGCGCGCATCGAGGCGGGCGTGCCTTCGATGGGCCGCGAGCTCACCGAAAAGACGATCCCGCAGGAGGCCGGCAGCGCTCGTCGAGCATGCGGTGAGCTTCACCAAGGGCTGCTACACGGGCCAGGAGCTCGTCGCACGCCTGGATGCCCGCGGCGGCAACGTGGCACGCCGGTTACGCGGCATAGTTGCCGAACAGGGGGGCGACCTCGGTAGCGACTCGGTCCTTGTGCCTCTTCTCTCCGGCGATCGCGAGCTCGGGCGGCTCACGAGCGTCGCCTGGTCTCCGGGCTTTTCTGCACCGGTCGCCCTCGCCTACGTGCGCCGCGACGTGGTCCCTCCGGCTGAGGCTACGGTGACACCGGGGGGCGCAAGAGCGCAGATCCGAGAACTTCCGCTATCGATCGGATAGACAGACCAGGTGGTAGCGATTCCTCTCGCAGTCTGCGCGGCGCTGTGCAACGCGCTCACCACCGTCTTCCAGCGTCTCGGCGTCGAGACGGCGCCCGATACGCGCGGTCGCGGCCTGAAGCTGATGGCCTATGTGCTTCGGCGACCGGTCTGGTACGTCGGATTCGCAGCCATGATCGGATCGTTCGTGCTCCAGGCCACTGCGCTCGGTTTCGGGACACTCAGCGTCGTACAGCCGCTCATGGTCACCGAGCTCGTGTTCCTCGTCGTCATATTGCGCGTGTGGTTCGGCGCATTCGTCGGGTGGCGCGAGGCGATCGGAACGGTTCTGACCGTCGCCGGCCTCGCTGCCTTTCTCGCGGTGAGCAACGCCGGCGGCGGCACGACGATCCCGTCGGCGAGCGGCTGGATCTTCGTGATCACCGCCTGCTGCGGAGCGGTCGCGATCTGTCTGGCCTGCACGCGCTTCGGATCGCGGGCCTGGAGGTCGGCTTGGTTCGGCGCTGCGGCGGCGATCTCGTTCGCCCTGAGCGCCTCTTTCACGAAGACGACGACGATCCTGTTCTCCGGCGGCTTCTGGCACATCTTCGGGCACTGGGAGCCCTACGGCATCGTGGTAGCCGGACTTGCCGGCCTGATGCTCACCCAGGACGCGTTCCACGCCGGCCCGATCACTGCCTCCCAGGCGACTCTCACGATCGTCGACCCGATAGTGAGCATCGTGATCGGCGTCGGCCTGTTCGATGACGAGCTGCGCGGCGGGATCGGTGCGCTCGCGTTCGACGCCGGGGCGCTCCTCATGATGTGCGCTGGGCTTTTCCTGCTCACGCAGTCGCCGCTGATCGCCGGATCGGTCGCCCAGGAACACCTCGGGAAGTCCCGGCAGATGCGGGGAGGGCCGAGGGTCCGGGAGGCGTCGGGAGGCGCCCGGTAGTCTCGCGAAGTGGCCACCTATCTCGACCGGATCGCTGCGTGGCACCGCGAGACGGCGGCGGCCGACCGGCGTGACCTGAACGGGCTCGCGGCGACCGCCAGGGTCGCCTCCCCGGTGCGCGACTTCACCGGCGCGCTCAAAGCCGCGGGACGCGAGGGCACGCGAGAGCCTGCTATTGCACTCGTAGCGGAGATCAAGCGGCGGTCGCCGTCCAGGGGCGACCTCGCCCCCGACCTCGACCCGGCTCAGGTCGCCCGGGCGTACGCGTCGGGCGGCGCGTCCTGCCTGTCGGTGCTCACCGACGGGCCACACTTCGGCGGCAGCCCCGAGGACCTGGCCTCGGCGCGCGACGCCATCGGGCTTCCGGTCCTGCGCAAGGACTTCACAGTCTCAGCGGCCGATGTCTACGACGCCCGCATCATGGGCGCGGACGCGGTGCTCCTCATCGTTGCGCTGCTCGAGCAGGGGGAGCTGGCCGACCTGCACGTGATCGCCGGCGATCTCGGCATGGCCGCCCTCGTGGAGGTCCACGACGAGGACGAGCTCGAGCGGGCACTCGAAGTCGACGCCCAGATCGTCGGTGTGAACCAGCGGGACCTGCACAGCTTCGAGGTGGACCGGCGGCGGGCGGTCCGCGTGGCCCGCCGTGTCCCGCCAGGAGTCTTGAAGATCGCCGAGAGCGGTATCGAGTCCGCCTCGGATGTGGCAGAGCTGGCGGCCGCTGGGTTTGATGCTGTCCTCGTCGGCGAGGCGCTGGTCCGCTCGCGCGACCGGTCGGCCGCCGTCGCGGAGCTGATCGGCCGGACCGTCTCATGTGGGTGAAGATCTGCGGGGTCACGAGCGAGGAAGACGCCTTGCTGGCCGTGGCGATGGGGGCCGACGCCGTCGGCTTCGTTTTTGCGCCCTCGCCTCGCCAGATGAGCCCGAACGCCGTGGGCGCCATCACGAGGCGACTGCCAAGAGAGATCTGCACTGTGGGGGTCTTTCGCGACGAGGAGCCGAAGCGAGTCGTCGACACTGTCATCCGTGCGGGCCTTGACGCCGCTCAGCTCCACGGAACCGAGACGTTCGAGGATTGCGGCTATGTCTCGGCTCGGGTGCCGATCGTCATCAAGGCCTTCTCGGCGGGCGACGACCGACTCGCTCGTGCGGCCGAGTACGGCGCCGACATCGTGTTGGTGGACGCCCCGTCGCCGGGATCGGGCAAGGTCTTCGACTGGCGTCTCGCAGAAGGTGCGCCGGACGGGCGCCGGCTGGTCCTTGCCGGAGGGCTCGACCCCGACAACGTGGGCGACGCGATCCGCACGGTCCACCCGTGGGGCGTCGATGTGTCGACGGGCGTGGAGTCGACGGTCGGGAAGAAGGACCCACGGAAGGTCCGCGCCTTCGTCCAAGCGGCTCGCGCCGCAGAGCCCGAGCCGTACGACACCGACGACTTGGGTCCCTACGATTGGCAGGCGGACGCATGATCACAATCGGCGAGATGATGCGCGACCCGGAGCCGCGCGGCCGCTTCGGCGAGTTCGGGGGAAGGTTCGTACCAGAGTCCCTCGTCCCTGCCTGCGAGGAGCTGGAGGCGGCGTTCGCCGCTGCCTGGGCTGATCCCGCATTCCGGGGACGCCTCGACAGCCTCCTGCGACATTACGGGGGGCGGCCGACCCCGGTGACCGAGTGCGGCCGGCTGAGTGAGCGCCTCGGCATCCGGTTGCTCCTGAAGCGGGAGGATCTGGCTCATACCGGTTCCCACAAGCTCAACAACGTCATCGGCCAGGCGCTGCTCGCCGAGCGGATGGGCAAGCGCCGGCTCATAGCCGAGACCGGTGCCGGACAGCATGGCGTCGCCGCAGCGACGGCAGCGGCGCTGCTCGGGCTCGAATGCCTGGTCTACATGGGTGCAGTCGACGTCGAGCGCCAGGGTCTGAACGTCTTCCGCATGGAGCTTCTCGGGGCCGAGGTGCGTGCGGTGCATTCCGGCACCCGAACGCTGAAAGATGCGATCAACGAGGCCCTCCGCGACTGGGTGGCGACGGTCGAGACCACGCACTACTGCATCGGTTCGGTCATGGGCCCGCACCCTTACCCTTACATGGTCCGCGAGCTTCAGCGCGTCGTGGGCAACGAGGCTCGCGACCAGTGCCACGAGTGCCTCGGCGGGTTCGACCCCGACGTCGTCGTTGCCTGCGTCGGCGGCGGATCGAATGCTGCCGGGACCTTCGCCGGCTTCGTCGACACCGGCGCCCGCCTCGTCGGAGTCGAGGCGAGCGGGGGAGCCGCCATGAACAACGGCATCCTCGGTGTGGTCCACGGGATGATGTCCCGGTTCCTTCAGGACGAGTCCGGCCAGATCCTCGAGGCGAGCTCGATCTCCGCCGGTCTCGACTACCCCGGAGTCGGCCCGGAGCACGCATACCTCGGAGCCCTTGGCAGGGCCGAGTACTCCTCGGCGGACGATGCAGAGGCACTCGCCGCCTTTCATCTCCTGGCGGAGACCGAAGGGATCATCCCCGCCCTCGAGCCCGCGCACACGCTGGCGTGGATCGTGAGAGAAGCAGGAAACTCGATCCCGCAAGGGTCCGCCGTGTTGATGACGCTCTCGGGCCGCGGGGACAAGGATGTTGCTCTGGTCCGAGAGCTGACTCCGTGAGTCGCGGCGCCCTCGAGGCAGCCCTCAGGGCGCGGCGAGATGCGGGTCACAAACTGCTCGTGCCCTATGTGACCGGGGGCCTCGGGCACGAATGGCTGGACGTAGTGCGAGCCCTCGCCGACGCCGGAGCGGACGCGATCGAGATCGGGATCCCTTTCTCGGACCCGGTCATGGACGGGCCAGTAATCCAGCGGGCTTCGGCCGAGGCGCTCCGGTCCGGAGCAACGCCGGCTGGGATCATCGCCGCCCTCAAAGAGGCGGATGCGGGCGTCCCGCTCGCCGTGATGACCTATTACAACATCGTTCTGCGGGCCGGGCATCGCCGGATGGCGAGAACGCTCGCAGAAGCAGGGATCGCGGGTGCAATCGTGCCGGACCTCCCCGTCGACGAGCTCGACGGCTGGGGTGAGGAAGCTGCCAGCGCCGGGATCGACGTCGTCCTGCTCGTCGCGCCGACGACGCCGAAGGATCGGCTGACGGAGATCTGCGCCCGATCGCGCGGCTTCGTGTACGGCGTGGCGGTCATGGGGGTCACGGGCGAGCGGGCATCGCTCGGCCCGGCTGCACTCGCAGTGGCTACCCGCTGCAAAGCGGAGACGGACACCCCGGTACTCGTCGGCATCGGGGTCTCCAACCCGGAACAGGCCCGGGAGACGGTCGCGGTAGCCGACGGCGTGGTCGTCGGATCCGCGCTCGTCCACCGCCTGCTCGAGGGCGGCGGGCCGGAAGGAGCGGCGGCGTTCGTGGCGGAGATTCGGGCCGCGATCGACAACTGAGCCGGCCCGGCACACCCGCAGGTGTGTGCTGAAAGTCACAATTCCGTCACAGCGCGTAACGGAAGGGTGAAATTCGTGGTTTCATTCTTTATGTGAGCGCGGCCGCACTCGCGACCGGGCAAGTCGCACTGGCTAACCGGCGAAGGACCCGTTCCTACGCCGTGGAGACGAGCGGGCTCACGAAACGCTTCGGAAAGCGCCTGGCTGTCGATGGGCTCGATCTGCTGATTCCCACCGGGTCGATCTCGGGGTTCGTGGGCCAAAACGGCGCCGGGAAGACCACCACGATCCGGATGCTCCTCGGTCTGATGCGCCCAACTGCGGGCACGGGGGCCGTGCTCGGGCATCCCCTGGGCCGCACCAGCGCTTATCTTGGTCGCGTCGGGGCCCTGATCGAGGGCCCTACGTTCTACCCGTCGCTGTCGGGACGCGAGAACCTCATGGTGCTCGCCCGGCTCGGTGGTCTCAAGCATTCAAGGGTCGACGAAGTGCTCGTCCGCGTCGGTCTCGGTCCTCGGCGCCTGGACCAGTTTCGAACCTACTCGCTCGGGATGCGCCAGCGACTGGGCATCGCCGCTGCGCTGCTTCCTCGCCCGGAGCTGCTAGTGCTCGACGAACCCACGAACGGACTGGATCCGCACGGGATCGCGGAGATCCGGGCGATGCTGCGGTCGTTCGCGGACGAGGGCATGACCGTGTTCGTCTCCTCACACCTGCTGGCCGAGATCGAGCAGATCTGCGAGCACCTGGTGGTCATCGAGGCTGGCCGCCTGCTCTTCCAAGGCGACGTCGAGGAGCTGCTGGCAGCTCGCGCTCCCGAGCTCGTGGTGCGAACCGAGAACTGGTATGACGCCCGACGCCTGCTGTCGCTGGTCGAGTGCGCCGGCCGGGTCGCGCGCATCGGGGACGAGACCGCTGGCACGACACTCGAGATCGACGCCGACTGCAGCTGGGCCGGTGATCTCAACCGGCTGGCGATGGCGGACGGAATCACCCTCGTGCATCTGACCGAGCGCCGCTCGACCCTCGAGGAAGCCTTCTTCGAGATCACCGGAACCTGTGCGAAAGAGGGGGCTTGGCCCGACGTCGTCGCGGCCCCCTACCGTGGGGAAGAACGGCGGAGGGCAAGGCCGTGGTCGTGATCCTGCGTGCGTTCGAGAGCGAATGGATCAAGATGCGCCGAAGACGGCTTTGGTTCGGCAGCTATGGGGCCATCTCTGCGGTGGTCCTGCTGACGGCGATCGTGGCGGTCGCCGGCGCGCTTCACCATCCCGATCGCCAAGGTGACCTGACCCTCGCCCAACTCGGCTACGCCAGCGGGCTCAGCCAGGGGTTGAACCAGGCGGGTGTGCTTCTCGGAGCCGTCTCGTTCTCGATCGCTGCGGCTCAATTCGGCGGCGAGTTCGCGCACGGGACGCTTCGCAACCTCCTCGTGCGCGAGCCTCGCAGGGCCGCGCTCATGGCCGGCAAGTGCCTGGCGGTGCTCACCTTTCTGATCGGCGCGGTCGTGGCGGCGACGCTGATCAGCATCGGTGCCTCATTCGTCATGGCTCACCTCCGGGGAATCCCGACGGGCGCATGGACCTCGGGCGTCGGTATGGGCGACTTGGGGGTCGCGTTAGGCGACCTCGCGCTCTCGACCTGCGGATTCGCCATCGTCGGCATGGTCCTCGGGCTGGTGCTCCGCTCGTCGGTCATCGCGATCGGGGCCGGGCTTGCCCTCTTGCTTCCGGTCGAGACGATCCTCACCGACGCGGTGC
The DNA here is from genome assembly GCA_963703655.1 of uncultured Acidimicrobiaceae bacterium. Lineage (GTDB taxonomy): Bacteria > Actinomycetota > Acidimicrobiia > Acidimicrobiales > Bog-793 > CAVPFA01. The sequence continues at coordinate 178,816 of CAVPFA010000006.1, forward strand.
CCGAGTCCGCCCGCTGGCTGCCCGGTCAGCTGCTCGAGGCGATCGGCCAGGGCGGGTCGACGCATGCGCCGTTCGCGGCTGCGCTGGTCACGGTGTCGGCGTATCTGATCGGCCTCGTCGCGATCACGATGATGGTGTTCGTCCGGCGGGACGTGACGGCGTGAAGAGGCGCGTTTCCGAACCGTTCTGACCACACGACCACACGACCTTGCACCACAATCACAAACTTTGCATGAGTTTGGGTGCGAACGCGGTTTCTGCACCAAAAGGGGTCTCGCTGGCACGTCTAGGTAGGCAACACCCGTCGTTTACGCTGGTCAGATGGCTAGTGCTCCGTCGTTGCGAGATCGCACGACCTTTTGGCTCGCCATTGCTGGAGTACTAGCCGTGCTGGGTGGCACGCCCGTACTTATCGCGGGCACGGCTGCTGCCACCGTCGGCATCACGCCGTGGTCGTCGTCCTGGTTCATCTTTGGATTTGCCGTTCTTGTTGTCGCTGGAGTCTGCGTGCTGTGGTCCGTCGTCTTGTATGTGGCGCATCACCACGCTGAAGGACACTGGTGCCCAGACCCCGAAGCCCACGTCGCTCCGACGCCGGTCGTTCGGTTGCCACCACAACAGCCGCTGACAAACTTTCCAACCCAACCCCTTGTCTCCGTGATGTCTTCGACGGCAGGTGAGACACGAGACACTCAGCGCTTACGATCCGCCCTCCGCCAAATGCGCACGGAGCTGCTCAGCGCGACTAAACAACTCAAGCGCGCCGTGGAATCTGGACACTACTGGTCGAGCGGCGAACCGTCGCCATCTCTGGGTGCGTGGAAGCGGAATCGCAAGCAGTTGGCTGAGCGCCCCGGCATGGGTGGGTTGATCGACGCGATGACCCATGCCTCAAGCGAGGTCGGCAGGGTTGCCGCGTTGCAACTACCGCGAATGTTTCAGAATCGCGAGGTCTACGCGAAAGATCGACTGCCGGAGGTCGTTGCTGCACTGGAGGACGCTCTACATCAGGTTTCGGCACGTCTGGACGCGATGGGTAGCTAGAGGTGAAGCGGAGGACCCGAACCGCACGCGGGCCGCTCGCGCAGCGCTGAACAATCACGGCCGGTGACGCGCTCTTCACCCGACGCCGCCCGCGAAGTAGGCGAGTTGCAACTACCATCGAGCAGCGTGGGGAAGCGGCGTATCAATCTCCCTGGTCTGGGCGTAACCGAAGTGGAGACGGTCGGATTCCGCGAGACTGGTGAATACTGGAACGAGTATTTGCTGGACGACGGCACCCTTGTTCGAATCAAATTGGTTGTCGGATCGGTTTATCGCGTTCCAGACAAGTATGACGCCGAGGGAAATCCCATGTATGTCATTAACTCCACCAATGTCGTCAAGATCGACGCTCCCGATGAACTGAGGGAACTGAGGGAACAAGGATGACTGCGTTACCAAATGAGACAGAGTGGTCGTGGGACGTTCGCTTACCAGCTACCCGACAGTCGTGGCAGCGCGCCGAGACTCAAGTGGTGGTCGCTGCGACGTCAGACCCTAGAGCAGGACTCAGATTTCGCGAGGCACTTGTTGATGCATGGGTGGACGAGGCGGTGCGCCATGCGTGGAAGCGGGAACTTGAGCCGGGCTTGTGGATTGCAACTGTTGCTGGGGTAACTGGAGCTATGGCCGATGGTGACTCCGAGCAAGAGGTGACACGGAGACTGCCGACTGTGCTGCACGATTGGGCGTGGCTCAAGATCGATGATGGTGACCGTGACATTCCTGTGATCGGCGGGGTTGATCTGAACCGCTTCTGAGCGGTGACAATCCCTTGCCGCTACCAGCCACTACCACCCGATTAGACCTGATTACGGGTCTGAGCCGGTTCAATTTCGATGGACCTCGCAAGGGGCGCAGCCGCGAACCTTTTATGACACGAGGGAAGCTCAAGGTCAGCATCCCGAACGAACACAGAACAGACATTCCGCGTGCTCTGCTCGCACAGATTCTGTATAACGCTGGCATCAGCGAGGACGAGTGGTTAGGGGGCGAAGGTACTGTACCGCAGACTCAACCCTCATCCTCACCCCCGTCGTCTCCGCCGCCACGAAGAAGGGTACGAGCACCAGGTCAACCGCATCTCTGAATCTGCGTCGAGTTTGGGTCTACTAACGGACAGATCGCTAGAAGTAACTACCCCGCCAGTTTAGGCTGCCCGCCAAAACTCGGCATGTCCAGTCCGATCTCGTGAATGCACGCGATCAGCACGCACAGGTTGTGAGCGACCACCTTGCACAGCACTTCGTTGAACTGGCCGATTTCGGACTTGCTGCGAAGCGAGTCTCCGAACTTGGCCTTGATCATCGAGAACGTGGTCTCGACGTTGGACCGCTGGTGGTAGCGGGAAAGAAACGTGTCCCGCTGGTAACTGAACATGTGGTACATCTTCGACCAGGTAGAACCCCAAGGGAGGGGCTGCCAGGCAGGCAAACCTGGGATGGCCGGGGCACCCCTGAACGGGATGAACGGCGTACCGCCAGCTTCGGCGACCGCTTGCAGATTGGTCTTGCCCGAGTAAGCCTTGTCGGCCATAACGTCGCGCAACTCGAAGTTCGCCGCGGTCTGCGTGAGCAGAGGCATGAACTGGCGATAGTCGGACGATCCGGCTCCGTGATTCCGGGTCATCTCGACTGCGGTGACGATGTTGGTGCGAACGCCCGTCATGGCGTGGAGCTTGACCCATACGCGCCTGGTCTTTTCCTTGCCCCACTTCTCGTCATACCAACGGGCGAACCGGCAGGTGGTGAAGCCCGTCGCGTCGGCGGCGAAGTCAGTCTCGACACCTTTGAGGGGCATTGCGGACAACTCGACAAGGGCCTTGAGAACCGGAGTCATCTCGGGCGATCGCAGGTACCGCAACACGGAGTTGAAATGCGGGTCCTGGTCGGTCAAGCCCTTCGCTGTGGACTCACGAACGTCGCTGTCGAACCGGCGAGCGGACAGACCCGCGTAGACCTTTGCAACCGCCGTGAACGCCATGTCGCTCATCGGCAAGCGCGGACGCCCGCGGCCTTGGGGAGGGTTGGCAACCGTGGAGCACAGATCCGCCAACATCGGCATGAACGTGTCCTTCTCGGCACACTGAGCGGCGTTGTAAGCCTTCCAGTCCTGCGTGTAGGTCACCGTGACGTTCTCGGCGACCATCTCGCCGTCCGAGTTGTTGGCGATCACTGAAAGTCGCGTTCTGTGATCACGCGCTTTCGCGATCGGCGATCATCGAAATTCGCGGTCGGCTGAGTCCCGGGCCGGCGATTTAAGGTTAGCGGTCCCTCCTCTCTCCGTCCTTCGAAGGTGTCTTCGAGGTTGCCGTTGCGAGCGCCTGGTGCTCTCGCATGCGCCAGGACTGCCCTTTGATGTTGAAGACGATCGCCCGGTGCATTAGACGGTCGAGGATCGCCGCTGCGACGACAGCATCTCCGAGGATCTCCCCCCATTCGGGCAGCCCGCGATTGGTCGTGACGATCGTCGAGTGACCGACCTCGTAACGGCGGTTCACGACCTGGAACAAGGCGGTCGCCTCGGCTCGTCCCATCGGGATCAGGCCCACGTCGTCGATGACGAGGACCGAGGGTGCGACGTAGGTCCGGAGCTTGTGGTTGAAGGTCCCTTCCAACAACGCGTGGCCGAGGTTGCGCACCATCTCGTCCGCGGAGCTGAAGTAGCCGCGATAGCCGGCCTCGACGGCCAAGATAGCGAGCGCCGTCGCCAGGTGCGATTTGCCGCACCCGGGCTGGCCGAGGAACAGGATCGGCCTTCCCTCGGTCACAAAGCGCAGCGTCACGAGGTCCATGACGAGCTTTTTGTCGACCGACGGCTGGAAGGAGAAGTCGAACTCCTCGATCGTCTTGCGTCCCGGGAAGCGGGCGAAGCGAAGGCGCGCCGCCAGGCGCCGGTTACGCGTCGCCCGGGCTTGTTCGGAGATGACCCGCTCGAGGTAGACCACCGGCGGCCAGTCGCTTGCCAGGGCCTCCTCGGCCAGGGTGGCGAAGCATTCGGCCGCGGCGTCGAGGCCGAGATAGCCGAGGTCGTCCTTCAGTCGCTCATAGGGCGAGGCGCTCGTCATCGGTAACCCCCGTCGAGGTCGTAACGGGAGAGGTCGACCGCTGCCACCGCGTAGTCGGTGGCTTTGGTCACACTGCGCTCGAGGACCCGAACGCGCCGCCGCACCGGGAGATGGCGGCCGAGAGCTTCGGCCTCGGCAGCTCTGCGGTGGACCGGGTCCCAGATCGTGCCCGTGCCGGGAAGGCCAACCCGGTGCAGCGCCACGCGCCGTCCGGCAAGGCGGATCTCGAGCACGTCTTCGCCGAGCGGCGAACGGCACTCGACGAGCTGGCCCAAAGCGTCCGGCGGGACCGAGTAGGAGACGCCTCGCCATTCGACGAGGGGAAGCACAGGATGCACCCGTCGTGGCTCGACATAGGCGGCGTCAAAGCGCACCCGCGGGAGCACGGCCATCATCGGGCCCTCGAGCGGCAGCCGTTCGATCGGAGGCACGCCGGTCGTGCGATGGGGCCGATTGTGTACCCGGGTCGAAAGGAAGCTCTCGCCGCGGGAGTTCACCTCGGCGATGCTGCTCGGTGGGTCCAAGACGAGCTCTTCTAAGAAGCTCTCCTTCAGGTCCCGGAAGGGGCGCTCGATCTTGCCCTTGCGCTTGGCGTCCCTCGGGGCACAGAACACCATCGCCGTGCCGTGCAGGCGGGCGAAGTCGAGCACGGGCGAGTGCAGCACAAAGCGCCTCCCGCGAGAGCTTCCGAGGGCGCCCATCCTGTCGGTGCGCGAGAAGTAGGGCACGCCACCGGCGGCCTCGTAGAACGAGGCGAGGCCCTCCAAGGTGTGGTTCTGGTCGATCGAGGGGGCGAACCACCACTTGCGCCAGCGCGACCACGAGAGGATCGCCCCGAAGCAGTGGAGCTCGCCGAGGCCGAAGAGCTCACCGAAGTCGCAGCAGTCCGACCAGTCGAACTGACATTCTTATGCGGCGTCCGGAAATATGCGGCGTGGAGTGCTGAAAGGCAGTGTTGTGGCTGGCCGAGGGGCTCCTCCACGCCGCATATTCACAGGGCTTCTAGGAACGCGAGAAGCGCGTCGGGTGGGCGGTATCGGCCCGACCGCGTACGCGGTGGTGCGGTCTTAGCGAGGGCATTTTCCTTGAGGCCGAGGTCGGCGTGGAGGTAAACGCCGTAGGTTGTGCGGATGTCCTCGTGTCCGAGCCAGAGAGCGATGGTGGCCGTGTCGACTCCGTGACGCAGAAGGTTCATCGCGCAGCTGTGTCTCAGCACGTGTGGAGAAACATCCTTGCCTGAGAGGGACGGGCAGACGGCAGCGGCAGCGGCGACGTGTCGCTCGACGAGACGACGGATAGCGTCGCGGCTCAGCGGTCCACCCCTCGGCCCCGGAAATAGCGGATCCGAAGGTGCGGCCCCGCGTTCGTCGAGCCAGGCGCGGAGGAGCGCCCGGGTCTCTTTGCGCAGTGGGGTTATCCGCTCCTTGCGCCCCTTGCCGTGGCAGCGCACGTGGGCCCCGGTGCCGAGAACTACGGCCGCGCAGGTGAGTCCGCTGAGCTCGCTGACGCGCAGTCCCGTCTCTAGCGCGAGCACCAAGAGGGCATGGTCCCGCCGTCCGATCCAGCTCGAGCAGTCCGGCGCGTCCAGCAGTGCCTTCATCTCGTCTTCGGTGAGATAGGTGACGAGGGCCCTGTCGGTCCGTTTTGGCGGGATGGCGAGCACCCGTTGGATCAACGCGGCGTGCTCAGGATGACGGTAGGCGGCGAAATGGAACAGCGAGCGGATGGCAGTCAATCTGGCGTTGCGTGTCCGGACACTCACGGCTCGTTCTGTCTCCAGGTGGTTGAGGAACGCCCCGATGAGCTGGGCGTCGAGGTCCTCGAGCGTGAGCTCGTGTGGTGCCCTGCCGGTGTGGCGCTGGGCAAAGCGCAGCAGGAGGCAAAACGCATCCCGGTAGGCGGCCACTGTGTGATGGCTCGCCTCACGCTGGCCGATCAACCGCTCGGTGAAGAAGGCCTCGAGCAGCGGTGCCGAGCGCGCTCATCGCTTCGCCTCCGCGAGCGTTTCGACTCGATCGACGACGAGTTCGAGCAGTTCCGGAACGCCGGTCAGATACCAGTAGGTCGTGGCCGGCATGACGTGGCCCAAGAAGGTGGACAGCAGCGGCAGGCGACGTTCGACATCGAGGCCGTCGCGATACCAGCTGATCACGCACCGAACCGCAAAAGCGTGTCTCAGGTCGTGAAGCCTTGGCCTTCGGCCTCGACCCGAATCAATGAGCCCGGCGTCGCGCACGAGGCAGGAACCGACGGTGCTCACGTTGTCGCGCAGCAACCGCGTTCCCGTTGTCGAAGTGAAGAAGCTCGGTGACTTCGGACTGAGCCGTCGCTGGTCTCTCCGGCGTGCGTAGGCGGCGAGCGCTCCCACCGTCGTCGGGTGTAGCGGCAACTGCCGTGATTTCCCGAACTTCGAATTGCGGATGGTGAGCAGCCCTTGGTCGAGGTCGACATCGTTCCGATCGAGACGGACGGCCTCGCCCACCCTCATGCCGGTGACCGAGAGGAGCCCGATCACGGTCCGGTAGGTGTCGGCTCGGTGCTCTGTGGGAAGGCGTCCGGCCGCCGCCATCAGCCGGTCGATGTCCTCGTCGGAGTAGATGTAGGGCACGATCCGGTGGCTTGGCTCGCGGATGAGCCCGACCGGTGGGACTTCGGTCGCAGGGTCGAGAGCGACGAGGTAGCGGGCGAAGCCGCGAGCCACCCGCAGCTTGGCCGTCCACCACAGGGGGAAGCGTCTGGAGGCTGCTTGGCCCACGCCAGAGCGTCCGCAATCGTCAGGTGCTTCGCGTCAGATGCCTCGAGGTGGGCGACGAAGTGTCTGAGCAGACGGCCGTCCTCGGTGAGCTTGTAGCCCATGGCCCGTCGAGTGGCCAGATAGTCGGCAGCGATGGAAGAGAAGTCGTTCATCGCTCGGCCCCCGGCCACGGCATCGCGAGTTCGCGCAATGCGAGATGGTCGACCTTGGCGTAGATGACCGTGCTGGCAACGCTGCGGTGACGCAGGACCTGAGCCACCTCCGAAAGCGACGCTCCGGCGCGCAGCATCTCGGTCCCCGCGGTGTGGCGCAGACGATGGGCCCCGAAGCTTCCGAGCCCAGCCCGCTCGCTCGCAGACGCGCACCACCTCGCTCACCCCTTGCGGGGCGAGCCCGCGCATCGGGGCGATCGCGCGTAAGAACACCTCCCGCTCGGGACGCCGGGGTCGGCCTCGGCGCAGGTATGCGGCGACCGCTGCGCCCACGTCGGACGGCAGGGGCAGCTGCTCCTCGGTGCGTCCCTTGCCGCGCACCACGATCACCCCTGTCCTCCAGTCGATGTCGTCGAGGCGGAGGGCGGAGACCTCGGCGGCTCGTAGTCCGAGGCGGGCGAGCAGCACCAAGATTGCGTAATCACGCCTGCCGATCGCACGGCGTCGATCACAGCTCGCCAACAGCGCCGCAACCTCCGCGCTCCCAAGGCCTCGCGGCAGGCTGGTGCCGCTCCATCGCGCCACGGACGGCACCGCGCTCGCCAAGGGCGCGGTGATCAGCCCTTCGACCAATGCGAATCGCAGGAACGATCGCAGTCCGTTGACCAGACGCTCAGCTGACCGTGGGCTCAAATGACGGCATTGGCGGGTCACGAACCTGCTGACGTCGCTCGCATCGAGATCGCGGAGCTCACGGCCTGAGTGCTCCGCCAACAACAACTCCGCGGTCTGCTCGCGAGCGATCACCGTCTTTCGCGCAAGACCCCGCTCGTCCAGTAGATACTGCCGATATCGGTCGACCAGCAACCCCTCCGAGGACTGCGGCAAAGGCGGAGTTGGCTCGGGCGTCACGCCAACTTCCCTCAGGTACTCGACCAGCCACACGAACGCCTTGGAGGTCGGCCAGGACGATCCGTGGTGTGCATGAAGGTCCGAGAAGAACTCCTCCACCACCTCGGCGCTGAGCTCGCTGGCCGCCAGCCCCCGCTGGTGCAGGAACCTGCTCAGTCTCCCGACAAGCTTCATGTGCTTCGACGCCGTCGATTGTGAATACCCCAATGTCTTCAACTGACCGGCAATGCCGGTCGCCCACGGCGCCAGCGGTCCCTCGATCACCATTGCTTCCTCCTCTCGGGAACTCCAGAAGGAAGAAGCTTGGGCCTCCGCAGACGTCCGCGATTATGCGGACTCCGTCAGAAGATCACACTGGCCCGGCCAGCCACAACACTGCCTTTCAGCACTCCACGCCGCATATTTCCGGACGCCGCATAAGAATGTATATGTGGAATTCCACATAGACATTCCTCACCGGGTGCGGTCTCGATCGGCACCGAGGCCTTGTTGGCGCGCCGGAAGCGTGGACCTCGTAGTGCCCGGATGTAGCGCGAGACGGTCGGATAACTCCCTTCGAAGCCCTCGGCGGAGATGATCGCGAAGACGCTCGTGGCCAACAGGCGCGGGTTTGCCTCGAGCAGGGCTTTGACGCGATTCGACCAGAAGTGGTCAATCACAAGCTCGCTCCGATCGGTCTCACGGGCAGGCGGCGGACCGCCGTCTTTTATCCAGCGCGAGATGGTGGCGGGGTGATAGCCGAGCTCGTCAGCGATCTCGGCGATGGTGAAGCCCTGACGCTGCAGCTTCAGCACGTCCATGTACTCCTCCTGGGTCAGCATGGTGATGGTCCCTCCCGGGTTCGGTGCTTGGTCGCCCGAAACCCTGGAGGGGCCACTCGCTCACCGGGTGGATGCCCGGTGTTGCCGACCGCGGGAGCTCAGCTCAACCGCGAGTTTCGGTGATCACAGAACGCGCGTTCGCGTGATCATCGATCGCGAGATTCGATGATCGCCAACACGAGTTGTACTCACGCCGAACGGTCATCTCCACGGCGAACACGTGCTTGCAGGGCAGACCCCGCAACTCGTAGTCGGGACAGGTGCAGGTGAACTCGTGTGCCGCACCGCAATCCACGAGTGCCTTGATGACGGGACTGACGGTGTAGTCGCCGTGTCCAGCCTGCGACGGTACGAGCCATCCGTGGGTGCTGCGGCGGACTGGCATCGTCGCTGCGATTTGCATCCCCTTGAACTCTCTTGCGTCCATCGGACTCTCCCTCGCTCTGTGTACCTACTACTAATATACTGGAAGGTACAGTCAGAGTCAAGCCCTAGAGAGAATATATTTGACAGGTCATACCAGAAGGTACATAGTGCTAGGTATGCCGAGAATCGAAAAAACGGTGACGTTCTACGTCTGCGAGCGATGCGGTCACGAGTGGTTCCCACGCACCGACGCGGAACCGCGAGTATGCCCGAAATGCAAGAGTCCCTACTGGGATCGGCCGCGACGGGAATTAAAGAGCGCCACACCGCGTTGAACCGGGTACAATTTTTTGGCAACGTGCGCCAGGGAGGTGTCGAACCTCCTACCACCCGATTAACAGTCGGGCACTCTACCGATGAGTTACTGGCGCTCGATGGGAGAATCCCAGGAGGTTGGGCCGCAAACTTGGCCTCCTGGGTTCCCCCAAAATCTTCAGAAGGGTTCGTCTGGCGCATCCTCCCCCGGTGGCTTCTGTGACGCGTGCCACCGAGCGGCCTTGTAGCGGCCTGTAGCGGTTCGGAAAATGTCCCCGTCGCGGTTCGCCTCAGCCACGGCAGCGCGCAGAGCGTTCTTGGGGTCCTTCGCCTTGATGGGAAAGCCGCGGCGGTCGTACTCGACCAAGACCTCGCCAACGGACCAGTCGCGGTCGGCTTCCACGAGTAGCTGAAGCAGCATGTTCTTTACGGACGGGCGAGTGCCAACGATTTCGTCCGGAGTCGGGCGATGCGATCTAGCGGGTTGTTGACTCAACTGCTCCAGGTTGGCTATCGCCATGTCGATTCGCCGGACCTCTTCGAGTGCCAGCTGGCGTCCCTGTCGGAGAGTTGCGAGTGCGTCTGCTATCGGATCGGTGGTCATCACGGATGACGTTAGCAGAGCGTGAGAAGTCCTAGCGCGGGTAGGGATGAGGAAAACTCACGTTTGCCTGTGGATATCCTCTAACGTTCTGTGGACCAGGGGTGGAATACCACGTAGGGAGTTTTGGTGCAGGTAATCTCATTTTGGAGCAGGGGGCCGAAAAGGTGCAAAGCCCGACCACACCCCGTTTGCATAGATATGCTGACGGCCGTATGATAATGCTATGAAGGTCGGCGTCGCCGGGGCATCCGGATACCTCGGAGCCGAGCTGCTGCGCCTGCTGGCCGGCCACCCGGTTCTCGAGGTTGCGGTCGCGCAGGGTGACAGCTCGGCCGGCGCGGCGGTTGCGGAGCTCTATCCGAACCTGGCTCCCGCCTACGGCGACCTGAGGTTCTCTTCGCTCGACCCGGCCGCCCTCGACGGGCTCGACGCCGTCTTCGTCGCCCTTCCCTCGGGCCAGTCGCAGGATCTCGTCCCGGCTCTGGCCGACCGCGCCGGCCTCGTCGTCGACCTCGGCGCCGACTTCCGGCTTCGCGACCCTTCGCTCTACCCGGTCTGGTACCGGTTCGAGCATCGAGCTCCCGACATGCTCAGCCGCTTCGTGTACGGACTCCCGGAGCTGTTCCGACCAGAGCTCGCGGGTGCCTGTCTCGTCGCAGCTCCAGGCTGCTACGTGACCGCCGCGGCAATCGCACTCGAGCCTCTCGTGCGCGAGGGCGTGATCGAGCCGACCGGGGTCATCGTGGATGCGGCGAGCGGGACGTCGGGAGCCGGGCGCTCGCCGTCGCCAACCACGCATCATCCGGTCGTCAACGAGAGCTTTTCCGCGTACGGGCTCCTCGATCACCGCCACACACCCGAGATGGAGCAGGTGATCCGGGCACAGATCCTCTTCACGCCCCACCTCGCGCCGATGACACGGGGGATCTTCGCGACCTGTTACGGGCGTGCAGTCGACCCCGGGGCCGGATCGCGCGGCGTTGGCCGTGCTCGAGGATGCCTATCGCGACGAACCCTTCGTCCAGGTGAGCAGCGCGCCGTCGTCCACCCGGGACACGTACGGCTCCAACACGGTCCGGGTCACCGCGCGCTACGACGGCCGGACCGGCTACGTCGTGACCCTGGCGGTACTGGACAACCTCGTGAAGGGGGGTGCGGGACAGGCCATCCAGGCGGCGAACCTCGCGCTCGGCCTCGACGAGACCGCGGGCCTGCCGGCGCTCGGTCTGGTGCCGTGAGCCTCCTGGCGCCACGCGGCTTCGTCGCATCGGGCGTAGCGGCCGGCATCAAAGGCGACGGGCAACTCGATCTCGCGCTCGTCGCCACCGAGGATTCGATGCCCGTGTCGGTCGGCGCGACGTTCACCTCGAACCTCTTGGCCGCGGCGCCGGTACAGGTCTGCCGTGCCCATCGTCGCGGCCAGCGGTGGGCTGTCGGCCGGAGTCATCTTGAACAGCGGTTGTGCGAACGCGGCGACGGGTCCCGCGGGTCGTGACGCCGCCGAGCTGACGTGCGAACTGGCGGCCCGTGCTCTGGGCGTGCGCGCGGAGCACGTCCTCGTGTGCTCCACGGGCACGATCGGCACGCGTCTCCCGATGGAGCGGATCGAAGCGGCGCTGCCGGGACTGATCGGCGAACGCGGCTCCTCGCCCGAGCGTGCGGCGACGGCGGCCCGGGCGATTCTCACCACCGACACGAGGACGAAGGAGGTCGTCGTCGAGGCGGAGGGTTTCGTGGTGGGCGGCATGGCGAAGGGAGCAGCGATGCTGTCCCCGAACATGGCGACCATGCTCGCCGTGCTCACGACGGACGCGTCCTCGACCCCGCAGATCCTCCAGGCAGCGATCGGAAGCGCCGTGCGGCGCACGTTCAACGAGATGACGGTGGACGGCTGCACCTCCACCAACGACTCGGTGATCGTGATGGCGAACGGTTCCGGGTGCCAGGTCCCCGAAGAAGCGCTGACCGAGGCGCTCACGTCTGCTTGTCGCGATCTTGCCGCGCAGATGGTGAGCGACGCCGAGGGCGCGACAAAGGTGGTGCGGGTCCGGGTCGCGGGAGCGGCCGACGACGACGGGGCCCGCCGCGCGGCACGGCGAGTGGCCGAGAGCCAGCTCGTCAAGAGCTCGTGGTGCGGTGAGGACCCGAATTGGGGCAGGGTCGTGAGCGAGCTCGGCTCGGCGGGCACGCCGTTCGATCCCGACCGGGTCTCGGTCTCCTATGGCCCCGTCACGATCTGCCGCGACGGCGTCCTGGTGGACCACGACGAGAAGCTGCTTTCCAAGGTGCTCGCCGCCCATCAGCTCGAGATCACCTGTGACCTCGGCCTCGGAACGGGTTCGGCCTCCGTCCTGAGCGCTGATCTCACGCCCGCGTACGTCGAGCTCAACATGGGACGGTCGTGAGCGAGGTCGATCTGCCCGCACCGGTCAAGGCCGCCGTTCTGTGCGACGCCCTGCCCTACATCCGGCGCTTCGCGGGGCGGACGATCGTCGTCAAGTACGGGGGGAACGCCCTCGCCGATGGCGACGGCGGGGCAGGCGACGCCGGGGCCGAGACGCTTCAGCGATTCGCCGAGGACGTCGTCTTGCTGCGATCGATCGGAATCCTGCCGGTCGTCGTCCACGGTGGGGGCCCCCAGATCGGCGCCCTCATGGCGCGTCTCGGCAAGGTGCCGGAGTTCCGTGACGGCCTCCGCGTGACCGACTCTGAGACCTTGGACATCGCCCGCATGGTGCTCGTCGGAAAGGTGAACCGCGACATCGTCGGGATGATCAACGTCCACGGACCCCTCGCCGTGGGGCTGTCGGGCGAGGACGCGGGCCTGATCACCGCGACGCCCCGCGACCCAAGGCTCGGGTATGTGGGCGACGTCGTCGCCGTCGACGCGTCGATCGTCCATCGCCTGCTGGCCGAGGGACTGGTACCCGTCATCGCCACGATCGGCTCGGACCCGAGCGGTCAGGCTTACAACATCAACGCCGACACGGTCGCAGCGGCGATCGCCGAGACGCTCGAGGCGGAGAAGCTCGTCTTCCTCACCGACGTGGAGGGCATTCGCTCGGATCCCGCCGACCCGACGACACTGCTTCACGAGCTTGCGGCAGACGAGCTCGATGCCCTGGTCGCTTCCGGCGCAGTCGCGGAAGGGATGGTGCCCAAGGCGACCGCCTGCGCCCACGCCGTCCGTCACGGCGTCAGCAGCGCTCACGTGCTCGACGGCCGGGTCGCTCACGCGATCCTGCTCGAGCTCCTCACGAGTGAGGGGGTCGGAACGATGGTGGTCGCCCGATGACGACCGACCCCGTCCAGACCGCGCTCATGGCGACCTATGCGCCCGCACCGGTCTGTTTCGTCCAAGGACGCGGCACCGAGCTGTTCGACGACGAAGGTCGCCGGTATCTCGACTTCCTCGCGGGGATCGCCGTCGTGTCGCTCGGGCACGCCAACGAGCGCGTGGCGGAGGCGATCGCGCAACAGGCGGCGCGCCTGGTGCACGTGTCGAACCTGTTCCACAACGAGCACGCCGAACGCCTCGCTCGCGAGCTGGACCGCCTCGTGGGCGACGGCTCGCCCGCCGGCGGCCGGGTCTTCTTCGCCAACTCCGGCGCGGAGGCGAACGAATGTGCCATCAAGCTCGCACGGCGCGTGGGGGGGCCCGGTCGTCACGTCGTCGTCTCCGCGCTGGGGTCGTTCCACGGGCGCACCCTGGCGACGCTCGCCGCGACGGGTCAGCCGAAGAAACACGAGACTTTCCGGCCACTGCCCGAAGGCTTCCGCAACGTTGCCTATGGCGACGTGGCCGGGATCGAAGCCGCCGTCGCCGCTGAATCGGTCACCGCCGTCCTTCTCGAGGCAATCGAAGGCGAGGCAGGAGTCGTGGTCCCTCCGGCCGGCTACCTCCAGGCGGTGCGGCGTCTGTGCGACGAGCACGGGGTCCTGCTCATTCTCGACGAGGTGCAGACCGGGCTCGGCCGGACCGGCCGCTGGTTCGCCTTCCAGCACGAGGCCATCGCTCCCGACATCGTCACCATCGCGAAGTCGCTCGGCAACGGGATGCCGATCGGCGCCTGCTGGGCTCGTCGAGAGGTCGCCGCCGCCTTCGTGCCGGGCGATCATGGCAGCACCTTCGGCGGTCAGCCGCTCGCGTGCGCTGCGGCACTGGCGACGTTAGCCGAGCTCGAAAGGATCGACGCCCCTGGGCTGGCGAGCCGCACCGGCTCGTACCTGGCCGAACGTGTCAGAGCACTCGCCGGCGTTGCCGAGGTCAGGGGCAAGGGCCTGCTGCTCGGCGCCGTGCTCGAGCCCGGGCGCGACGCCGTCGAGGTCACGGCCGCGGCGCTGCGCCAAGGACTTGTGGTGAACGCGCCCGTGCCGGGTGTCCTCCGGCTCGCGCCACCGCTCACGGTCAGCATCGCGGAGGTGGACGAAGCCGTCGGGATCCTGGCTTCGGCGCTCGAATCGGCGGGGACCGCGACGGAGGTCGGTGCGAGCGACCGATGACGGCGCCCGGAAGACCCACCAAGCATCGACGCCAGCACCTCGTTGCCCGCCTCCTGGCCGACCACGAGGTCTCGAGCCAGGAACAAGTCGTGGAGCTCCTGGCGCAAGAGGGGATCGCCGCCACTCAGGCGACGGTCTCGCGAGACCTCGAGGAGATCGGAGCCGTGAAGGTGAGGGTGCCGGGCGTCGAGCGGCTGGTCTACGCGGTGCCGGAGCTCCCGAAGGACCAAGTCGCCCCCGTCGACCACCTGCGGCGTGTGCTCGGAGAATGGGTGGTCGAGATCGCGACGTCCGGCAACCTCGTCGTGCTTCGTACGCCACCCGGCTCGGCCCATGTGGTGGCCTCGGCCCTCGACCGGGCCGGCATCGACGGGGCGATCGGAACCGTTGCCGGGGACGACACCGTCCTGGTCGTGGCCGCCGAGCACGTCGGCGCCGAGGCGCTCGGTGATCGCCTCGAGGAGATCTCGGGAGCCCGGTCCTCCTCGGCCGCAGGTACGCTCGCCGGCGGCTCCCAAAGCGAAGCCGGCGATGAAAGAAGAATCCGGCGATGACCAGAGAGGCAGGAAATCAGTGACAAAGCGCGTGGTGCTCGCCTACTCGGGCGGTCTTGACACCTCGGTGGCGCTTGCTTGGCTGCGAGTCGAGCTCGGTTACGAGGTGATCGCAGTCGCGGTCGACGTCGGACAGGACGTCGATTTCGAATCGCTGCGCGCCCGGCGACTGCGGCGGGCGCCGCCGAGGTCGTCGTGGTCGACGCGCGTGAGGAGCTGCTGCGCGACTTCGCAATGCCGGCGCTCGCCGCGAATGCGTTGTACGAGGGCCGTTACCCGCTCGTGTCGGCCTTGTCGCGCCCGGTCATCGTCCGTCATCTCGTGGCCGCGGCGCGCCACCACGGCGCGTCGGCGGTCGCTCACGGATGCACTGGGAAGGGCAACGACCAGGTCCGTTTCGAGGTGGGGACGCGGGCTCTCGCGCCCGACCTCGAGATCGTGGCGCCGGTACGCGTATGGGGTATGAGTCGCGAGGAGACGATCGACTATGCGGACAAGCACGACATAGCGGTCACCGTCAGCAAGGACCGGATCTACTCCATCGACGCGAACATCTGGGGCCGGGCGATCGAATGCGGAATCCTGGAGGACCCGTGGGCGGCTCCTCCAGACGACGTCTTCGCCCTGACGGTGCCGGTCGCGACCGAGCCGGTCGAGGTGACAATCGGTTACGAGCAAGGGGTGCCGGTCTCCATCGACGGGGTCGAGCTCGGTCTCGTCGAGCTCGTGGGCGAGATCGGTCGTGTCGCCGGGTCCGTCGGCTTCGGGCGGGTCGACATGGTCGAAGGGCGCCGCGTCGGCATCAAGAGCCGGGAGGTCTACGAGTGCCCGGCCGCGCTGGCGCTGATCATGGCGCACGCGGACCTGGAGGGGCTCACCCTCGAGCGTGACGTGACCCATGAGAAGGCACGCCTAGAGCCGCGGTTCGCCGAGCTCGTCTACGACGGCATGTGGTTCTCGCCCCTGCGCCAGGCACTGTCGGCGTTCATGGCTTCGACCCAGCGGTCGGTGACCGGCGAGGTCCGCCTGCGCTTCAGCCCCGGAGGCGGCGCGGAAGTCGTCGGCCGCCGCAGCCCGGCCGGTCTATACGTCCACGACCTCGCGACCTACGACGCCGCCGACGCCTTTCGCCACCAGGACGCAGAGGGCTTCGTCCGGCTGTTCGGTCTCGGCGTCCAGACCTGGTCGGCCCGCCAGGGCGGCGCCGAGTGACACTCTGGGCCAGCCGGATGGGCGCCGCGCCTGCGGACGCCCTGCTGGCGTTCACCGCCAGCCTGGCCTTCGACAAGCGGCTCGCCGACAGCGACGTGAAGGGCTCGATCGCTCACGTCCACGGCCTCATGAGGGCGGGGATCCTGACCGGCGCAGAGACCGATGCCCTGGTCGAGGCCCTGCGACAAGCGGGTGCCGAGCTGGCGAGCGGCAGCTTCGCCTTCCTCGAGACCGACGAGGACATCCACACGGCGATCGAGCGACGCGTCACCGAGCTCGCGCCCGAGAGCGGGACGAAGCTCCATACCGGCAGGAGCCGGAACGACCAGGTCGCCACGGCGCTCCGGCTCTTCACGCGGCGCGAGCTCGCACGGGTGATCGGCCACGTTCTCGAGCTGCAGCGGACCCTGGCACGTCGCGCGACGGAGGTCGGCGACGCCTACCTGCCCGGCTACACGCATCTGCAGCGCGCGCAGCCCGTGCTCTTGGCCCACCATCTGCTTGCCCACGGGTGGGCTCTCGCACGCGACATCGACCGGATGTTCGCCACCTGGCGCCGCCTCGACGTGTCGCCGCTCGGCGCCGGAGCGCTGGCGGGATCGTCGCTCGGCATCGACCCGGACCTGGTCTCCGACGAGCTGGGGTTCCACAGTCGTTTCGAGAACTCGCTCGACGCCGTGAGCGATCGTGACTTTGTCGCTGAGACCCTGTTCGACCTCGCGCTGCTGGCCATCCACCTGTCGCGCATCGGCGAGGAGATCGTGGTGTTCTCGAGCGAGGAGTTCGGTTTTGTCCGGTTGGACGATGCATGGGCAACCGGGAGCTCGATGCTGCCCCAGAAGAAGAACCCCGATGTCGCGGAGCTGGCTCGAGGCAAGGCCGGACGGCTGGTCGGCCATCTCACCGGCTTCCTGACGACGCTCAAGGGGTTGCCGCTCGCGTACAACCGCGACCTCCAAGAAGACAAGGAGCCCCTGTTCGACGCCCTGGACCAGGTCGTCCTCGCCCTCGTCGGGCTCGACGGACTCCTGGGCACGGCGATGTTCGACCTCGAGCGCATGCAGGCGGCAGCCGACGGGCCGGGGCTGGTCGCGGTCGATCTGGCCGAGTGGCTGGTTCGCAAGGGAGTCCCGTTTCGAGATGCCCACAGTCTCGTGAGCACGCTCGTGCGCGAGTCGATCGAGCGCGGCGTGCCGCTCGGCGAGCTCGTCGAGGCGCACCCTGAATTCGACGATGAAGCACTCGAGGTGCTGGATGCGAGTGTCGCCCTCCGGCGCCGCACGACTCCGGGAGGCACTGGCCCCGACGCCGTCGCGCTTCAGCTGGAGCGCTTCGAACACCGCGTCGCCGCTGACGCGTCGCGGCTCGCCGAGCGCGCAGCGCGTGAGGTCGGGCGCCCAGCGGGAGGCGTTGCCGAGCCTGCCGCGTGCGAGGCGGCTCCCGAGGTCGTTCCTCGCATCAGACCCGCTCGTGGTCGCCCCACAGCTGCTCGGCAAGCTCCTTAACCGCGGCCCGCTCGTGGCACGCATCGTCGAGGTGGAGGCCTATCGGGGGACCTCGGATGCCGCCTCGCACGCCTTCGCGGGCATGACACCCCGGAACTCGTCGATGTTCGGCCCGCCCGGGCACCTGTACGTCTATTTCACCTACGGCATGCACTACTGCGCGAACGTCGTGTGCTGGCCGGAAGGCGAGCCCGGAGCGGTCCTTCTCCGCGCCCTGGCGCCGCTCAGCGGGCTCGAGGAGATGGCCTCGAGGCGGTGCCGGCCCCGTGAGGCAGGTCAGGCGCCGCGTGAATGGCGACCTGAGGACCTCTGCTCGGGCCCGGCGAAGCTCTGCCAGGCCTTTGCGCTGGACCGGGACGCCGACGGCTACGACCTGATCACCGGGCGGGAGGGTGTCGCCCTCCTCGACGACGGGACGCCACCGCCGGAGCTGCCGTCGGTCGGCACCAGGGTCGGCCTGGCCAGGAGCTGTGCGGCTCGGGACGAGCCCTGGCGCTGGTGGGTCCCCGGCGAGCCGAGCGTGTCGCGGCCGCGGCCGGGGCCCGTTAAGATGGGCGCCGCAGCGAGATCCGGGTAGCTCCGGATCAAGCTGCCAGAACACGGTGGACAATCGAGGGCTCCGGGGCGTAATTCGGAGCTTGACATGGCAGTTCACCGTGCTACCATCAAGAGCCGCTCAGAACGGGGTCGACCTGGCCTGAGCGGCCTCCAGGCGGGCCTCTAGCCCGCACTCTGGAACAGGTGACGTGCGCCGCTGCCGCAAGAAGGCAACGCACGGAGCGCGGTGGCACCTCCTTCCGAGAGGAAGCGTGCCCCGTCGTCGCTCCTTGACAACGGAATAGGAACAGCCAAAAGCCAGTGCGGGTGGCTGTCGGGACCACAACGGTGCCGACGGTCACGAAGTCAATGCACTAGAACGGACAACAAGACTGTTCTTGTGCCAGTTGGTGCCTCGTTCACCGTATCGAGGCACCAGCTCTCCAGGTTGAAGCGCCGGTCTCACCGGCGCCGAGATCTCGATGGAGAGTTTGATCCTGGCTCAGGACGAACGCTGGCGGCGTGCTTAACACATGCAAGTCGAACGGAGTCCATCTGGTGGCAACACCGGTGAAGACTCAGTGGCGAACGGGTGCGGAACACGTGAGCAACCTGCCCCAAAGACCGGGATAACACCGGGAAACTGGTGCTAATACCGGATACCCCCACGAGCTCGCATGGGCTCGTGAGGAAAGGGTTTCCGCTTTGGGAGGGGCTCGCGGCCTATCAGCTAGTTGGTGAGGTAACGGCTCACCAAGGCGACGACGGGTAGCTGGTCTGAGAGGACGATCAGCCACACTGGGACTGAGACACGGCCCAGACTCCTACGGGAGGCAGCAGTGGGGAATCTTGCGCAATGGGCGAAAGCCTGACGCAGCAACGCCGCGTGGGGGATGAAGGCCTTCGGGTTGTAAACCCCTTTCAGTGGGAACGAAATTGACGGTACCCACAGAAGAAGCCCCGGCCAACTACGTGCCAGCAGCCGCGGTGATACGTAGGGGGCGAGCGTTGTCCGGATTTATTGGGCGTAAAGAGCTCGTAGGCGGCTTGGTAAGTCGGGTGTGAAACCTCCAGGCTCAACCTGGAGACGCCACTCGATACTGCCCTGGCTAGAGTCCGGTAGGGGATCACGGAATTCCTGGTGTAGCGGTGAAATGCGCAGATATCAGGAGGAACACCAGTGGCGAAGGCGGTGATCTGGGCCGGTACTGACGCTGAGGAGCGAAAGCGTGGGGAGCGAACAGGATTAGATACCCTGGTAGTCCACGCCGTAAACGTTGGGCACTAGGTGTGGGGCCTTATCGACGGGTTCCGTGCCGCAGCTAACGCATTAAGTGCCCCGCCTGGGGAGTACGGCCGCAAGGCTAAAACTCAAAGGAATTGACGGGGGCCCGCACAAGCGGCGGAGCATGTGGCTTAATTCGAGGCAACGCGAAGAACCTTACCTGGGCTTGACATGTGGGGTAAGGCGCAGAGATGCGCTGATCTTCGGATCCCACACAGGTGGTGCATGGCTGTCGTCAGCTCGTGTCGTGAGATGTTGGGTTAAGTCCCGCAACGAGCGCAACCCTTGTCCTATGTTGCCAGCGGGTAATGCCGGGGACTCGTAGGAGACTGCCGGGGTCAACTCGGAGGAAGGTGGGGACGACGTCAAGTCATCATGCCCCTTACGTCCAGGGCTGCACACATGCTACAATGGCCGGTACAAAGGGCTGCTATCCCGCGAGGGTGAGCGAATCCCAAAAAGCCGGTCTCAGTTCGGATCGGAGTCTGCAACTCGACTCCGTGAAGTCGGAGTCGCTAGTAATCCCGGATCAGCAACGCCGGGGTGAATACGTTCCCGGGCCTTGTACACACCGCCCGTCAAACCACGAAAGTCGGCAACACCCGAAGCCGGTGACCCAACCCTTGTGGAGGGAGCCGTCGAAGGTGGGGTCGGTGATTGGGGTTAAGTCGTAACAAGGTAGCCGTACCGGAAGGTGCGGCTGGATCACCTCCTTTCTAAGGAGTCACGGTCGGCCTCAGCTCGCTGGGGCCGCGCACTCCCAGTCGATCACTGGTTAGTCGGCTACGTTCCCGTCCGGTAGCGGTAGAAGCCCGCGAGCTTGCTCGGGGGAGTCCCTGCGATCGGCCGAGAGCGTCGGCCCAGCTGTTCCTGTTCCGTTGCCAGGGAGCGCCGGCGGTTGTGCCGCCGAGCCCCTTGAGAACTCCATAGCGAGCACGAGCATCTTTTTAAAAAATCTCCAAGCTACAAAGAGCCAACGGTGGATGCCTTGGCGCCTGAAGCCGATGAAGGACGTGGGTGGCTGCGATAAGCCACGGGGAGCTGCCTACCAAGCTTCGATCCGTGGATGTCCGAATGGGGAAACCCGGCACCCGTCATGGGGTGTCACTCCGGTCTGAATACATAGGACCGGCAGAGGGAACCGGGGGAATTGAAACATCTCAGTACCCCGAGGAGAAGAAAGCAACAGCGACTCCCTGAGTAGCGGCGAGCGAAACGGGATCAGCCTAAACCGGACCAGTGTCAAAGCCTGATGGCGTTGCTGGTTCGGGGTCGTGGGACCTGGATGAAGGGGCATCAGACCCTTCACGGAGTTACAAAACTGCTGTCTAGTGGAAGCATTCTGGAACGGCGCGCCATAGCGGGTAAGAGCCCCGTACACGAAAGACACGCAGTCTCCGCCCAGTCATCCCGAGTAGCGCCGGATCCGGGAAAGCCGGTGTGAATCTACGAGGACCACCTCGAAAGGCTAAGTACTCACAGGCGACCGATAGCGAACTAGTACCGTGAGGGAAAGGTGAAAAGAACCCCGGGAGGGGAGTGAAATAGTACCTGAAACCGTTGGCTTACAAACAGTCAGAGCGTCGTCGGCACTTGTTGCCGGCCGTGATGGCGTGCCTTTTGAAGAATGAGCCAGCGAGTTACCGTGTGTGGCGAGGTTAACCCGATTGGGGGAGCCGGAGCGAAAGCGAGTCTGAATAGGGCGTTCAGTCGCATGCGGTAGACCCGAAGCCGAGTGATCTTGCCATGGGCAGGCTGAAGCGGGGGTAAGACCCCGTGGAGGGCCGAACCCACTCTGGTTGAAAACAGAGGGGATGACCTGTGGTAAGGGGTGAAAGGCCAAACAAACTCGGTGATAGCTGGTTCTCCCCGAAATGCATTTAGGTGCAGCGTCAGATGTTCAGCATCGGAGGTAGAGCACTGAATGGGCTAGGGGGCCTACAAGCTTACTGACCCCAATCAAACTCCGAATGCCGATGCTCCAGAGTCTGGCAGTGAGACCACGAGGGATGAGCTTCGTTGGTCAAAAGGGAAACAGCCCAGACCGCCAGCTAAGGCCCCAAATTCTAGGCTAAGTGGAAAACGATGTGGGAACGCAAAGACAGCCAGGAGGTTGGCTTAGAAGCAGCCACCCTTGAAAGAGTGCGTAATAGCTCACTGGTCGAGTGGTCCTGCGCGGACAATGTAACGGGGCTCAAGCCTAGAGCCGAAGCTGCGGATTTCCGCTGTAAGCGGGAGTGGTAGGGGAGCGTCGATCTTGCCGAGAAGCGGCGGTGGGAACCGTCGTGGAGCGTGATCGAGTGAGAATGCTGGCATGAGTAGCGAGAGAGGGGTGAGAAACCCCTCCGCCGTAAGCCCAAGGGTTCCTGGGGAAGGCTAATCCGCCCAGGGTCAGTCGGGAGCTAAGGCGAGGCCGAGAGGCGTAGTCGATGCACAACTGGTTGATATTCCAGTACCACCGTGTCCGCGCCCATCCCAGATCGAGGGTACTAAGGGGCTGGCCTTCGGGCCGATCCGACCGACCTCGACGAGGGAAGCGAAGGGGGGACGCAGGAGGGTAGATGAGCCCAGGCGTTGGTTGTCCTGGGGGAAGCGAGTAGGGGGAGGTCTAGGCAAATCCGGACCTCACATACCTCGAGACGTGATCCCGAGCCGTTTTAGGCGAAGTCATTGAGCCCATGCTGCCGAGAAAAGCCCCTAGCGAGCTGGCACGGTGCCCGTACCCCAAACCGACACAGGTGGGCAGGTAGAGCATACCAAGGCGATCGGGAGAACTGTGGTTAAGGAACTCGGCAAAATTCCTCCGTAACTTCGGGAGAAGGAGGGCCTCGATAGGGTGATGGACTTCGCGTCCGGAGCTCGAGGAGGTCGCAGCGAATTGGGGGAAGCGACTGTTTACTAAAAACACAGCAGCGTGCTAAGTCGTAAGACGACGTATACGCTGTGACGCCTGCCCGGTGCCGGAAGGTTACGGGGAAGGGTTAGTCCTTCGGGACGAAGCTCTGAACCTAAGCCCCGGTAAACGGCGGCCGTAAAGACAAGTTGCGGCTCCAGGAGGGCAACCACCTGGAACAAACCCTGCTATATGCTGGAAACTCCGAGTATCCGGCGGTACTAATCCAGATGTCACACCCTTTTCCTAGGGTGCAAGAGTATGGATAGTGACAATCCGTCCGGTGCGGACAATCAGCAGGAAAGGCCCAGTAACTCAACTGGGAATCCTCAGAGGCCATACGCAGGGCTCCACCCGTGAAGCTGGGTGGATGAAGATATGGTCCACGCCTTATAGCGATATAGGGGTAACGGGAACTATAACGGTTAAGAAACTACTTGGCTGTTACAAAACTTGGCTATATGCTGGAACATCCGGGTATCCGGCGGTACTCGCCTGTGACACACCCTGAAGTTAGGGTGCGAGCATGGGCAGTGAAAATCCGTCCGGTGCGGACAATCAGCAGGAAACCTTGAGGTCGACAGAAGTCCTCGAGGGATCCTCAGAGACTACACGCCAAGCCCGCTCGATCTCCGAGTACCCAAGTGCTCAGGAATTGGCGGTGAAGATATAGTCCGACCCTCATGGCGACATGAGGAATCAGGCAGAAATGTCCTGGTCTCGCTTGGCGGCGCTTTCGTAGAGTGCAGTTAAGCGAAGTAACAACGTGCCTAAGGTAGGATAAGCCTCTCAGCAGGAGAGAGGTGCTGCCCCCCGCGCCGGTGACGACGCGGTGAGCAGTCGGCTATATGCTGGAAAACCCGGTGAATTCTCCACTACTCGCCGTCTGGAAGCAGTGATACAGCTCTGCTGTATTACTTCATGATGGACGGCAGTGACAACGTGCGAGATGCGGAAAACCAGCAGGAAAGACTCCTGTACCAAGGATGGATCGTCGATTTCGTCGACATCCGCAGCGGACATCGAAGCGGGAAAACTTCGAGAAGTTCGCACGAGTCATCGAGCTGATGGATCAAAGGCGACACTTGACGAGGCTTTGCCTCGTGGAGATCGCAGAGATCGCACAGACGATGAATCATCGGAAGCCATCCGAGGTCTTGAGAATCCTCAGAGACCATACGCCGACCATCTCACCGTCCCGCGGTGAGATGAAGAGATGGTCCGGTCCCTGCGGCGACGTAGGGAGGCCGGCGGAAACGACCGGCCCGCCCACTGAACCAGTGCAGACTCAGTGGGTCTCTAAGTAACAGAACCAGCGAAATTCCTTGTCGGGTGAACAACTTGCCCCACACGGGAGCAATCCCGTGTGCAAACCCGCTCATAACGGCGAAGCCCAAACCGGTTGTCTTCACAGTCACGAGACGGCCGGCGGGTAATGCCGTGGGAAGCCCTCTGCCGCATTGAGCGGTATGGCCCCGTAACGACTGATCCCTTCGGGGTGAGGCTTCAGTTACTGTCACACCGTCGACTTACCGTTGACGGAGGCAAATCTACAACTGGGGCAATACGCGGGCTCTCTGCAACGACATCATCAATGAACTTGCAGAGATGAAGGCATAGTCTGCCCCCCTCGATGAGAGGGGAATATGGTGAAGTTCCGACCTGCACGAATGGCGTAACGACTTCCCTACTGTCTCAACCACAGACCCGGCGAAATTGAAGTACGAGTAAAGATGCTCGTTAGCTGCACCAGGACGGAAAGACCCCGTGGACCTTTACTGCAGCTTGATGTTGAGCTTTGGTACGGATTGTGTAGGATAGGTGGGAGTCTGGGAAGCTCCGGCGTTAGCCGGGGTGGAGACAACGTTGAAATACCACCCTGTTCGTACTGGGGCTCTAACCTCGGCCCGTGATCCGGGCCAGGGACCGCGTCAGGTGGGCAGTTTGACTGGGGCGGTCGCCTCCTAAAACGTAACGGAGGCGCCCAAAGGTTCCCTCAGGCTGGTTGGCAATCAGCCGTCGAGTGCAATGGCAAAAGGGAGCTTGACTGCGAGACTAACAGGTCGAGCAGGTGCGAAAGCAGGGCATAGTGATCCAGCGGTTGCTTGTGGAAGCGCCGTTGCTCAACGGATAAAAGGTACCCCGGGGATAACAGGCTCATCTTCCCCAAGAGTCCATATCGACGGGAAGGTTTGGCACCTCGATGTCGGCTCGTCGCATCCTGGGGCTGAAGCCGGTCCCAAGGGTTGGGCTGTTCGCCCATTAAAGCGGTACGCGAGCTGGGTTTAGAACGTAGAGAAACACTGCGTCCCCAGGAAGTAATTCCTGGGTGCTCGCCGGCTCATATCGGTGAAACCCTGAACTGTTACTACCGAACTGTAACTTCAGGGCAATACCGAGGGAAGGCCAACACAATGAGAGCGTTTTGTACGAAGTTGACGCTTTTGCGACCCTAAACTATTCGAAATCGAAGCGGATCTCCGCCGCAGATGTTGAGCGACATCTGCGTAGCAAGGGCGTGTTGTGCCCCTGTAACGACTTCCTCGCTTGCCACGGCGAGGGGATGGCGTCGATCCATTAGAAGGATCATTCTGAACACGGACGCCATGAGACGCCGGCCCCTAGAAATAGGGTGAAGGTATAGTCTATGCCCGTAGTAATACGGGAGAACATGCGTGAGACAGTGGACATACGCGCTGTCTATAAACTTGGCCAAATGCTGGAAACACCGATTGAATCCTGCGCTACTCGTCAGTGAGTGCCTCATGACCGTCACATCCCGGAGATACGCTGGGAAGTCACGGAACGGACTCGTTGGCAGTGACAACGCGACAGGTGCGGTCAATCAGCAGGAAAGACTGGATGTACAGAATCGAGCATCCAGAATCCTCAGAGACCATACGCCAGGCATCGCCTTCGCGGGCGGTGAAGATATGGTCCGATCTGCATGGCGACATGCAGAGCCAGACAGAAATGCTCTGGCCCTTGGCGCTCGGCGCCGAGGTAACAAGAATGTCGGTCCCTATCCGGTGCAGCCGTAGGAAATCTGAGGAAGGCTGTCCCTAGTACGAGAGGACCGGGACGGACGCAGCTCTCGTGTGCCAGTTGTCCTGCCAAGGGCACGGCTGGTTTGCGACCTGCGGAAGGGATAAGCGCTGAAAGCATCTAAGCGCGAAGCTCGTTTCGAGATGAGATTTCCCACAGGGATAACCTGGTAAGGCCCGTGGTCAGACCACCACGTTGATAGGCCGGAGGTGTACGCACAGCAATGTGTTCAGCCGACCGGTACTAATCGGCCGAGGGCTTGGAGCTCGTGCTCGCTATGGAAGGCTCGAGGGGTAGTTGGCGACAACGACCCTCAAGCGGGAGCGCCGGCAGTGCCGGCCACCGGCGCGTGCTGCGAGAAGAGCACGCTCCGACCCCGCTCGAGCGAAAAGTTTCCGGTGGCCATAGCGGCAGGGTCACACCCGTTCCCATCCCGAACACGGAAGTTAAGCCTGCCTGCGCCGATGGTACTTGGGGGGAGACTCCCTGGGAGAGTAGGTCGTCGCCGGAATTCATCTCGGACACATGCCCACCCGCAATCGCGGGTGGGCATGGTCGCGAGTGCGGGCGGCACGGACGCGTCGCCGCCGGCCTCGTGCACCTGGGCAACGGTATGAGAGAGTAATTCACGTGTCGCGCCCGTCGATGTTCGACTTCGCCGGCGGCGAGTCGGCTTTCCTGGCTCTCGCCGCTGCTCACCACGAGCGGTGCCTTCAGGACCCGGAGTTGAACCATCCGTTCTCGCATCCAGGGCACCCTCAGCACATCGAGCGGCTGGCCAGCTACTGGGCCGAGGTCTTTGGCGGCCCTCCGCGCTATTCCGAATCGTGTGGAGGGCATTCGGGGATGCTCAACATCCATGCGGGCCAGGGTGCGGAGGACGACCTGGGGGACCGCTTCGTCGCCTGCTTTGTGCAGGCAGCCGATGACGCAGGGCTTCCCAACGATCCCGAATTCCGAGCCGGCCTCCGCTCGTATATGGAGTGGGCCGTGCGAGACGTGCTCGCCTACTCACCGCCCGATGCGAAGGTGGTGGCGGATCTGGCGGTCCCTCGATGGTCCTGGGGCGGGCTCGAACCGTAACTTGCGTCGCCCTGAAGCGGGGGCGGGACGCGTAGCGGCACTAATCTCGACTGTTGTGCCCAATCCGCGCGGTGCCCTTCCTCAGCGTCGCGCCCGCCGTGCGGCTCCCACCGTCCGGCCTGAACCCAAGGCGTCCGCCGCTCCTCGATCTGTCTCGCACGAAGACGCCATCACCTCGGGCGTCCGAGAATCCGAGCGTGAGCGCCGTGCGCGCAAGCGGGCGGAGGACAATGACCTGCCCGTGGAGGTCCGTGACGAGCTCCGGGGCGCTCTCGGCTCCGAACGCTCGGCGGGGCTGGAGCGACGGCTCGCGATCGCGACTCGCGCCTACGAACGGGACCGGTACCGGGAGGCGCTGTCGGAGCTGCGCGTGCTCGCCCGCCTCGCGCCCGAGGTCGGAGCGGTCCGAGAGCTGTACGGCCTGACCTTGTACCGGCTCGGCCGGTGGCGGGAGGCGGTGCGCGAGCTCCGAGCATTCCATGACCTAACCGGTTCGTTCGATCAGCACCCCGTGATCTCCGACTGCCAGCGGGCGCTCGGTCACGACAAGGCCGTGGTTGCCACCTGGGACGCTTTGCGCCGCGCGGGCGTGGACCGGGAGGTGCTCGTCGAAGGCCGGCTCGTCATGGCAGGCACGCTCGCCGACCGGGGGGATCTCGAAGGCGCCATCGCGCTGCTCGCGCCAGCGGGAAAGTCCCTCCGACACCCAGACACCTGTCACCTTCGGCAGTGGTACGCCCTCGGCGACCTCTACGAGCGAGCGGGCGATCTTCCCCGGGCGCGGGAGCTGTTCGGCCGGGTCGCTTCCTTCTCGCCCGAGCTCTTCGACGCTCCTGACCGCCTGGCCGCGCTGCGCTAGCTCTTCTTTGGGGCCGGCCCGGGTGCGGCGTCAGCTGGCCAAGCTCACCCTTGACCGCCTCGAGGTACAGCCGATTGGTCCCGTGTTCGCCCTCATACGGGCTGCGTGGCTCCGCCAGGGTCACGGAGAGCCCTGATGCCTCGCTCAGGGCCACGAGCTCATCGAGTATGAAGAGCGACGCGATCATCGGGACGGGCTTCTCGAGGAATTGGTCGGCGCGGATCTCACCTTCTCCCTCGTGAAGAGCAAGCAGCATGTGACCGCCGGGTTGAAGCACCCGCTCGAACTCGCGCAGGACGTGCGGCACCTCCTCGCGTCGCACGTGGATCAGCGAGTAGAACGCCAGGAGCCCACCGAGCCGGCCCGGGCCGATAGGCAGCGACCGGAGGTCACCGACGATCGCTGCATCGAGCCGGCTACGGGCGAGCTTGGTCATGTTGAAGCTGAGGTCGAGCCCGATGACGCTGCGGCCCAGCTCGCGCACGAAAAGCCCGATCTGGCCCGGACCACAACCGACCTCCAGTACCGGGTCACCTACGGACGCCGCGAAGGCGCGGAGCAGCTCGCGATCGCGTGGCTTGCGTTCCAGCTCGTCGAGAAACCTGGCCTCGTAGTCGGCCGCGACCGTGTCATAGGAGGACTGAATACGATCCCAAGTCACCCGCACAGCTTGACTAGGCGGCTGACGACGTGCCAGGAAATGGGCAGCGCATTCGAACGCCCACGGCACCGCCTCGGTGTTCGGACGGCTCGTGGGCGAAGTACCGTCAAGACCGTGGACCGTCTCGGCCTTGTCGGCTTGACCAACTCCGGCAAGTCGGCCCTCTTCAACGCGCTGACGGGCGGTGAGGCACTCGTCGCTGCTCACCCCTTCTCGACGACCGAGACCGAGGTCGGCGTCGCTCACGTTCCCGACCCCCGGGTCGACGCGCTTTCGGCGATGAGCCAGAGTCGCAAGCTCGTATACGCCGGCTTCGAGGTGGTCGACATTGCAGCGATCGGGAGGGGGAGCGAGAAGGGCGACACGCTCGGGGGCCGTTTCCTGGCAGGCGTGCGCGAAGTTGACGCGATCTGCCTGCTGCTTCGAAGCTTCGAGGACGAGAACGTGCCAGGCGAGAGCGATCCGCTGGCGGCGCTCTCGGTCCTCGAGCTCGAGCTGGTGCTAGCGGACGTAGCGACGCTCGAGCAGCAGCTCACCAAGAAGCGCAGCCGGGTGGCTCCCCTCGATCCCGCGATAGCGGCTGGCTTGAAAGCCGCCCCGGCCGCGCTCGAGGTGCTCGAGCAGGGGACGCCGCTCTACCGTTCGAGGCTCGACGAACGTGAGCGCGAAGCACTGAGGCCCTTCTTCCTGTTGACGGCCAAGCCGACCATGGCGGTGATCAACGTGGGCGAGAGCGAGCTCGCCGAGACCGACGAGCTCGTGGCCTCGGTGCAAAAGGAGGCCGGTGGAGTCGTGGACGTGCTCGCTGTCTCTGTCCAGCTCGAGGCCGAGGCGGCAAGGCTCGAACCCGGCGGGCGCGCTCGAGCTGCTCGAAGGTCTCGGCCTCGGAGAGGGCGCGCTCGTCCGCGTCGCGCAGGCAGCCTTCGACATCCTCGGAAAATGGGTGTTTCTCACCACCGGAGAAGACGAGTCGAGGGCCTGGATCTTCCGGAGGGGCGCAAAGGCGCCGGAGTGCGCCGGCGTCATCCACTCCGACCTCCAGCGGGGCTTCATCAAGGCCGACGTGATCCGGTGGGACGAGCTGCTCGAGTTCGGGTCGCTCGCCGCAGCCCGCGCGAAGGGGAAGGTCCGCCTCGAAGGCAAGGACTACGCGGTCGTGCGACGGCGACGTGCTCGAGATCCGTTTCAACGTCTGAGGAGCGACGGTGAGCTCGTCCGACCTGTTGGCGCGCTGGCGGCTCGATCTCGAGTCGTGGGCGATCCCGAACGAGATCCTTGCCGGAACGACCGAATCTCCGTGGGTTCTGCCACGCCAGGTCTTCACCCGCCGGGCCGAACGAAGGCGGGAGGCACCTTCTGGACCTTCCTACGAGCGGGCCTCCGAGGCGCTCGCCACGCCGGGATCGCTGCTCGACGTCGGCACCGGCGCCGGCGCGGCCTGCCTGCCGCTCGCGTCCCGATCGACGGAGATCACCGCGGTCGACAGCGATCCGGAGCTGCTGAGCGTGCTCGTCGACTCCGCCGATCGGCTCGGTGTGGCGGTGCACCAGGTTCATGGGCGATGGCCCGACGTCGCCGGTCAGGTCGGCGTGGCAGACGTCGTGACATGTCACCACGTGCTCTACAACGTCGCCGATCTCGGTCCCTTCGTCGCCGAGCTCACCGCGCATGCTCGCCGGCGCGTCGTGGTGGAGATCACCGCACGCCATCCGCTCACCTCCCTCAACCCCCTCTGGGAGCGCTTCCACGGCCTGCGCCGACCGGAGGCCCCGACGGCCGTCGATGCGGTCGCGATCTTGGAAGCGCTCGGGCTGGCGCCCTCGCACCAGGTCTGGTCGAGGCCGCACGAGTCCGAGTACGCAACATTCGAGGATCTGGTCGAGGTCACGAGGCGCCGGCTTTGCCTGGACGCGAGCCGAGCCGGGGACGTGGCTTCGGCGCTGCGCGAGCTCGGCGTGGAGCCGGGCCAGCCGGTGGACCTCGGGTCATCTGGCGCCGAGCTCGTCACGATCTGGTGGGCAGGAGGCGCGTGATCGCGGGCCCCCGCTTCGTCAATCGCCGCCCCGTGCGGGACAGACGCAAAACTGTGTCCCTGAGGAGTCGTGCATCACGGTCCAGGTCGTCCCCGCCTCCACGACGACCCGGTCCACCTGGGCGCCCAGCGACTCGAGCCGCTGAACCTCCGCGGCCGGGTCACGCACCCGCAGGTCGAGGTGGATCCGGCTCTTGCCGGTCGCGACGTCGCCGACGTGCTGGATGAGCACCCGAGGTCCCGCTCCGGTGGACGGCCCAAGCACGATGTAGGGCGGTCGCTCGTAGAGGCGGTCGTAGCCGAGCGCAGCCTGCCAGAAGCCGGCCGACGCCTCGACGTCGAGAGCGTCGATCGTGAATTCGAGCGAATCGAGACCGGCGGAGGCCGAGCCCGGCCGATCTGCGCCGGCGGAGGCCGACCCCGCAGAGTCCGACCTCGTCGGTTCCCTGGGAGAGCCTCCCGGAGCAACCGCAGCGTGCATGGCTCTGAAAGTAGCGGCGCTCGGGGAACCTCGAGGCTGGCGCAAGGACCCGCGTCCGGAAACCGGCACTAGGATCGACTTCGTGGGCATCGACATCCGCGAGACGCTCGGGGACGAGGCTGACTCTCTCCTCGGTCACGAGTGCAAGACGATCGAGCGGGACCTGCTCTCGCTCCCCGGACCTGACTACATCGACCGGGTCCTGGTCGAAAGTGACCGGCCGGTGGCCGTCCTGCGCAACCTGCAACAGATGTTCGACCACGGACGCCTCGGCGGCACGGGCTACCTGTCGATCCTGCCGGTGGATCAGGGCATCGAGCATTCGGCGGCGGCCAGTTTCTCGAAGAACCCGGCGTATTTCGACCCGAAGAACCTCGCCGAGTTGGCGCTCGCGGCCGGTTGCAGCGCCTTCGCCACCACGCTCGGGGTCTGCGGGATCATCGCCCGTCGCTACGCGCACAGGATCCCGCTCGTCGTGAAGCTCAACCACAACGAGCTGCTCACTTACCCGAACCAGTCCGATCAGGTGCCGTTCGCCTCTGTCCGCCAGGCCGTCGACCTGGGTGCGATCGGCGTGGGCGCAACGATCTATTTCGGCTCGGAGGAGAGCACCCGCCAGATCCGGGAGGTGAGCGCGCTCTTCGCCGAGGCCCATCGCCA
Source organism: uncultured Acidimicrobiaceae bacterium (assembly GCA_963703655.1). Taxonomy (GTDB): domain Bacteria; phylum Actinomycetota; class Acidimicrobiia; order Acidimicrobiales; family Bog-793; genus CAVPFA01. The sequence goes on from CAVPFA010000006.1 coordinate 210,159, forward strand.
CGGGCTCTTCACGATCCTGTGGTGCTACCTGCGCAATCCGGCCTTCAAGACCCCGGCGGCCGACTACGACCTGGCTGCGGACCTGACGGGGCAGGCGAATCACCTCGGGGTCACGATCGAAGCGGACATCATCAAACAGAAGCTGCCGGTGAACAACGGTGGCTACCTCGCCTTGAAGTACGGGCGGACCGACCCGCTCGTCTACGACCAGCTGACGACCGACCACCCCGTAGATCTCACCAGGTGGCAGGTGGTGAACTGCTACGCGGGACGCATCGGCCTGATCAACTCCGGCGGCGAGTCGTCGGGCGCCGACGACCTCGCACAGGCGGTTCGGACGGCGGTCATCAACAAGCGGGCCGGCGGCATGGGGCTCATCGTGGGGCGGAAGGCCTTTCAGCATCCGCTGAGCGAGGGAGTGCGCATCATCCACGCCGTGCAGGACGTCTACCTCGACGGCTCGGTCACCGTCGCATAGCTCCTCCGCCTCCGCCGGCTTCACGTCGTCGCCGGGCGCGGCTGTTCCGCCAAATCCCGCATTCACCCCTCGGCAGCCTTGTCGATCACCGGAATGCAAAGGTCTCGCCGGTAGACTGCCGATAAGCACTTGGCACGCAGGTGGGAAGGGAACGGCGACAGTGGCACCAGACCAGCCGGGGAGCCGAGTGGAGGACAGGTGACGACGAAGACCAGGTCGACGAACGACTCGGGTCGGGTCGAGACGATCGACCAGGTGGTCATCCGTTTCGCCGGGGACTCCGGCGACGGGATGCAGGTTGCCGGGGACCGCTTCACCGACGAGAGCGCCCTTTCCGGCAACGACCTGTCGACGCTTCCCAACTTCCCCGCTGAGATCCGTGCCCCCGCTGGCACCCTGGCGGGCGTCTCCGCGTTCCAGATCCACATCTCCGACCACGAGATCCTCACCCCGGGAGACGCGCCGAACGTCCTCGTGGCGATGAATCCAGCGGCTTTGAAGGCGAACGTCGAGGACCTGCCGACCGGCGCCACCCTCGTGGTCAACGTGGACTCGTTCGACGAACGGGCACTTGCCAAAGCGGGCTATGAGACCGACCCGCTCAAAGACGGCAGCCTTTCGGCATTTCGGGTCTACGAGATCCCCATGACCTCGCTCACGCTCGAGGCCTGCAAGCCGACCGGCGCCAAACCACGCGACGCAGAGCGGAGCAAGAACTTCTTCGCGCTCGGACTTCTGTCATGGCTCTATCACCGGCCGATCCTCGAGACCGAGCGGTGGATCGCGGAGCGCTACGGCCGCGCCCCGATCGTGGTCGAGGCGAACACGCTCTCGTTCCGGGCGGGGTACAACTTCGGGGAGACAGCGGAGATCTTCGAGTCCTCCTACGAGATCGCGCCTGCGGAGCACCTCCCCGGCACCTACACGAACGTGACCGGCAACACGGCGCTGGCATGGGGGCTCCTGGCTGCGTCCCAGCTCGCGAACCTGCCCCTTTTCCTCGGGTCGTACCCGATCACACCGGCGTCGGACATCTTGCACGAGCTCTCGAAGCACAAGAACTTCGGTGTCCGGACCCTGCAGGCAGAAGACGAGATCGCCGGCATCGGCGCGGCGCTCGGTGCCGCCTTCGGCGGCGCTCTAGGGGTGACGACGACGAGCGGGCCGGGCATCGACCTGAAGGCGGAGACCGTCGGTCTCGCCGTCAGCTTGGAGCTGCCGTTGCTGATCGTCGACATCCAGCGAGGCGGACCCTCGACGGGGCTTCCCACCAAGACCGAGCAGTCGGATCTCCTGCACGCGATGTTCGGCCGTCACGGCGAGGCTCCGGTCCCCATCGTGGCCGCCAAGACTCCGTCGCACTGCTTCGAGGCCGCCATCGAGGCGGCACGAATCGCGCTCCGCTACCGGACACCGGTGTACCTGCTCTCCGACGGTTACCTGGCCAATGGATCGGAGCCCTGGCGCCTTCCCGACGTCGATTCGCTGCCCGACATATCCGTTGATTTCGCGACCGAGCCGAACGCGACCGATGCGGCCGGAGAACCGACGTTCTGGCCGTATGTGCGTGACCCCGATTCGCTGGCTAGGCCGTGGGCGATACCCGGCACGCCGGGTCTCGAGCACCGGATCGGCGGCCTCGAGAAGCAGGACGGCATCGGGACGGTCTCCTACGAGCCGGCGAACCACGAGGCGATGGTGCACGTCCGCGCCGCCAAGATCGCCGGCATTGCGAAGGACCTCCCGCCGGTCGAGGCCGACGACCCGACCGGCGACGCGCGCGTGCTGCTGCTCGGCTGGGGATCGACCTACGCCGCGATCACAGCCGGAGTGAAACGGGTCCGCAAGCTCGGTAAGCCGGTCGCCCAGGTGCACCTCGTCCACCTCAATCCGTTCCCGCCGAACCTCGGTGAGGTGCTTCGCTCCTACGAGGCGATCCTCGTCCCCGAGGGCAACCTCGGTCACCTGACCCGCCTGGTGCGCTCCGATTTCCTCGTCGACGCCAAGGTGCTTTCGCGGGTGCGGGGATCCCCCTTCCGCGTCGGAGAGGTCGAGCACGCGATCCTCGGGACGATCGAGCGCCTCGAGTCCGGCGACCGCGAGGTCGCCGCGGGGACGACCACGGCACGCAGTCGCGTGGCACCTGCCAGCCCGCAGCTCGCCCGGGAGGCCCGCGATGACCGACGTCACGGTGCCCTTGACGAGCCGCAAGGACTGGGCCAGTGACCAGGAGGTGCGCTGGTGCCCCGGCTGCGGCGACTACACCATCTTGTCGGCGGTGCAACTGCTCCTTCCCGAGCTCGGCGTCCGCCGCGAGAACACGGTGTTCGTCTCCGGGATCGGTTGCGCGGCGCGCTTCCCGTACTACATGAACACCTACGGCATGCACTCGATCCACGGCCGTGCGCCAGCCATCGCGACCGGGTCTGGCGGTGACCCGGCCCGACCTCGACGTCTGGGTGGTCACCGGGGACGGCGACTCGCTGTCGATCGGCGGCAACCACCTCATCCACGCTCTCCGCCGCAACGTGAAGCTCACGATCCTCATGTTCAACAACCAGATCTACGGCTTGACCAAGGGCCAGTACTCGCCGACCTCCGAGGTCGGCAAGGTCACGAAGTCGACGCCGTTCGGCTCGCTCGACACGCCCTTCAACCCGGTGAGCCTGGCGCTCGGCGCCGAAGCGACCTTCGTCGCGCGAACCCACGACCTCGACCGCAAGCACATGATCGAGACGTTCCGCCGGGCCCACGACCACCGCGGCGCCTCGTTCGTCGAGGTGTACCAGAACTGCAACGTCTTCAACGACGGCGCGTTCGAAGCGATCACCGGCAAGGAGCACCGTGCCGACATGGTGATCCCCCTGCGAGCACGGCCAACCGATCCGCTTCGGGGCCGAAGGCCAGCACGGGGTCGCCTCCGACAGTCAGGGTCGCCTGCGGCTCGTCGAGGTGGCAGACGTAGGCGAGGAGGCGTTGGTCGTCCACGACGAGCGCCGGGCCGACCCGAGTCTCGCCTTCTCCTTGTCGCGACTTGCGCTCGGTCCGCACGAGCCGACCCCGATCGGCGTCTTCAGGGCGGTCGAACGTCCCGACTACGGCAGCCTGGTCGACGACCAGCTCATCGAGGCACAGGCTCGTAAGGGCCCAGGCGACCTGTCGGCGCTCCTCCGGTCCGGAGCTACCTGGACATACGAGTGACGCGCCGGTAGCTCACGCATCGAGCGAGCGGAAGGCCATGCCGGTGCGAGGCTTAGGCTCGAAGAAGGTGCTCTTGGGGGGCATGAGGCGTCCCCCGTACGCCACACGCTCGATCTTTGCGACCGGCACAGGCCTGAGCAAGAAGGCCGCGCTCCGCCCGACCTTCGCGGACGGCGGCGACCGCCTGGTGCCATCCGTGTTGGTAGGTGATCACGTGGTCGCCGATCCCAGCCAGAGCCACCGCGAGCCGACTGGAGTCGAGATCGTCCTCGGCGGCCGCCTCGAGCTCAGCTAGCGGGTAGAGGAGCCGGAACCCGTCTTTCGTCGCGAGACCGATCACGCCCGGCGGTGCCGTGGCCGGGAGCGCGACAAGGTTCTCGGGCGCGGGCTCGAGCCGGAAGAACCTGCCGAGCAGACCAGCGAGGGCATCCGGCGGGACGCCGCTGACCAACCGGTGGATCGCGCCGATCGACAGCTCCTCCTCGGAGAGCTCGACGACGAACGCAAGCACGAGATCGTGCGGTCCAGGCATGTTGCCGTTGGTCGCGCGGCGTTCGGCGGCGTAGATGCAAGCTGTCTCGTAACGGTGATGTCCGTCTGCGATGAGGACCGGGGAGGTGGCGGCGAGCGCCACGATCTCGGTCAGCCAGGCTTGCTCGGTGACGGGCCAGAGCTCGTGGACCACGCCGGCCGGCCCGGTGGCGCACCAGCTCGGCCCGCCCGACGAGGACAGGGCCTCTCGGCACGCGGACGTCAGCCCCTTGGCAAGGGAGAGCCCCCAGATCGGCGACGTGTTCAGCCTTGTGCTCCTCAGCAGCGAGAGGCGGTCGTTGCGATCCTTCGGGATCGTCTGCTCGTGAGGGAGCACCTGTCCCGTGCCGTCGGGATCGAGGCCGAGCGCGCCGAGAAGGCCGGTCGTGACCCTTCGGCGGCCGCGCTCGTCGTGGAAGGTCATGCGGTAGATCGAGAACGACGGACGGTCGTCGAGCCGCACGACTCCCTCGCTGAGCCAGCGTCGAAAGATCCGGGAGGCGTTCTCGTACCGGTCGAGGCCGGCTGACTCGTCGGGGACCGGGAGCTCGATACGGATGGCGTTGTACGGGCTTCTCGCGGCAAGCTCGTCCCGCTCGGCCGGCCCGACCACGTCATAGGGCGGCGATACGACGTCGTCGGGATCCACGCGCGCCGGGTCGTAACGGATCGCGGGAAACGGTTCAAGGCGCGCCATCGCCCTTGCGTAGCACACGAGGTCCTGCGGCTCTGCCAGGATCTTCGGTCGTGACCTGGCTCCTTGACTGTGACGGCGTCGTGTGGCTGGCCGAGGAGGTCATCGCGGGTGCGCCGGAGGCCGTGGCGAAGACTGCGAGCAGCGGGGACACGCGTGGTCTTCCTGACGAACAACTCCTACCCGAGACGTTCCGATCACGTCGCCAAGCTGGAGCGCCTCGGTATTCCGACGCCTCCCGAGGACCTCCTGAGCTCCGCGATGACGGCGGCACTCGCTACTGGAGCGCGGTGAGCGAGCTCTCGTGCTCGGCGGCCCTGGAGTGATCGAGGAGCTGGACCGCTCGCGGGGTCGAGGTCGTCAGGCCCGAGGCCGGCCGCGGACATCGGTGCCGTGGACGCAGTCGTCGTCGGCATGGACCCGTCGTTCGACTACTCGTCGCTCGTAGCAGCTACGAAAGCGCTCCGTTCGGGTGCCCGCCTGATCGGGACCAACGACGATGCGACCTTCCCGGCACCCGAAGGCGCGCTTCCCGGTGCCGGGTCGCTACTGGCCGCCGTGGCAAGTGCCGGCCAATCTGAGCCCACGATCGCCGGGAAACCGTATCCCCCGACCGTCGGTCTCGTTCGCGACCGGATAGGCGACGTCGCGATGGTCGTCGGCGACCGGCCGTCCACCGACGGACTCCTCGCACGTAGGCTCGAGGCCCGTTTCGGGCTCGTGCTCACCGGCGTCACGCCCAGCGGCCACGGTCCGGTGGACCCCGAGCCGTCGATCGAGCGACCGGACCTGCTCGCGTTGGTCGAGGCCGAGCTGAGCTAGGAAGGAGAAATCCCTGCTAGCTGGAGCAAGCGCGGCCATAGTATTGGCCAGAGAAGTGCTTGCTGTTGCAAGCACACCTATATACTGGAGGCATGGCTACGAAGAAACCCCTTGAAAGATATGTGGAAGCCGGCAAGGACTTCACCGAGTCGAGTCGAAAGCGAGTGCAGAACATCGCTCGCGATCTCGCCAGGGAGGGTGAGGCCGGACGTGAACACGCGGAAGACTGGGCGGACGATTTCGTCCAGCGCGGCCGCCGGGGCGCCGAGCTGTTCACCGAGCTCGTCAGGACCGAGATCCGGCGCCAGGTCCACCAGTTCAACCTGGCGACGAATCAGGACGTACTCAAGGTTCTCCAGCAGTTCGTGGAGCGCACGACCAAGGCCGCCGCGCCCGTCAGGGACACAGCTGTTCGCAAGGTGACGTCCGCGAGCAAGGCCGCTGCCGGGAAGACTTCTTCGGCGAGGAAAGCCGCTCCTGTCAGGAAGGCTGCCGCCAAGAAGGCCGCGCCGGCCAGGAAGACCGCAGCCGCCAAGAAGGCTGCACCGGCCAGGAAGATGCCGCCGCCAAGAAGGCGACCGCTGTCAGGAAGCCTGTCGCCGCCAAGAAGGCTGCGCCGGCGAGGAAGACCGCCGCCGCCAAGAGGACCCCTGTGGCGAAGAGAGCCGGAGTCAGGAAGTCCCAGGGTTCCACGAGCTGAGCCGTAGGGCCCCGTCGCCGGAGTGCCGCCGCCGTTGTCGGCGGGCCCGCAATCCCGCCGAGCCTTGCGGGTGGCAAGTCGAGGCCGCGGCCGCAAGGATGGCGGTATGCCGGCCATCCTCCTCGTGGTACACCCCCAGCAGTCCGCCGCATGGCGATTGGCGACGACCGCTACAAAGTGGTGGCAGCGGCACGGCCGTGACGTGATCGAGGTTCGCAATGGCGAGCCCCCGACCTCATTGACCGGTCGCGATGACCTGGAGCTGGCGGTCAGTCTCGGCGGCGACGGAACGATGCTGCGCACGGTCGAGCTCGTCCGTCCAGGCGCGGGTACCGGTGCTCGGCGTGAACCTCGGACGCATGGGCTATCTCACCGCAGTCGAACCAGCCGGCATCGAGGAAGCCTTCGAGAAGGTGCTCGCGGGCGACTACCTCGTCGAGGAGCGGATGGTTCTCGACGTGCAGTTGGCCGGCCGCGTGGAGGGACGGTTCATGGCGCTCAACGACGTGATCGTCGAGAAGACCGGGCCCCGCCACACCATCCGCGTGGCGGTCGAGATCTCGGGCCGGCCGTTCCTCTCGTACGTTGCCGACGGGCTGCTCGTGTCGACGCCCACCGGATCGACCGCATACAACCTCTCGGCCCGCGGGCCGATCGTCTCCGCCGGCCTGCGCGCGCTGGTGCTGACACCCGTGTCACCGCACATGCTCTTCGACCGGTCTCTGGTGCTCGAGCCCGACGAGTCGGTGCGGCTGACGGTCCTCGACGGCCGCAGCGCGGACGCCGTGATCGACGGCTCGCGCGATCGTCCGGCTGGTCCTGGGTGACAGCGTGTTGTGCCGCGGAGCCGCAGATCCTGCGAGGCTCGTGAGCTTCGGTGTCCGCGACTTCCATGCGGCGCTGCGGGCCCGTTTCGGCCTGACCGATCGCTGAGCGTGAGGATGCTCGTCGAGCTTCACGTGCGTGACCTAGGTGTCATCGCCGACCTCGACCTGGTCGTCGGTCCGGGCATGACGGCACTGACCGGCGAGACCGGGGCCGGCAAGACGCTCGTCGTCGAGGCGCTGGAGCTGCTGTTGGGAGGGCGTGCCGAGGCGGCCATGGTGCGCGCCGGCGCCTCTGAGGCGGTAGTCGAAGGGCGCTTTGTGGTCGGTGAACGCGAGATCGTTCTGTCACGGGCGGTCCCGACCGGCGGGCGATCGCGCGCCTATGTGGACGGCCGCATGGCTCCAGCGTCACTGCTGTCCGAGCTCGGTGACGACCTCGTCGATCTCCACGGTCAGCACGCTCATCAGTCCTTGCTCCGTCAGGCGGCACAACGCGACGCGCTCGACCGGTTCGCCGGCGCGGACCTCGAGCCCGTCGCGGAGGCCCGCCGGGAGCTGGCGTCGACCGACGCCCGTCTCGCCGATCTCGGAGGCGATCCGCGGGCCCTGGCCCGCGCGGTCGACCTTCTCGGCTTCCAAGTCGACGAGATCGACGGCGCAAAGATCTCGGGACTCGACGAGGAGGCCCGGCTCGCCGCCGAGGAGACGGAGCTGGCCCAGATCGGGGCGCTCAGGGACGCGATCGCCGACGCACGCGTCCGCGTTGGCGGGATCCGACGCGTCCCAGGCCCAGGGCCGCGGCGGAGCCGTCGACCTGCTCGGGACGGCCGTGAGCCAGCTGTCGGGGTTCGACGCCGTGTCGGACATCGCGCTCGGTCTCAGGTCCGCTCAGGCCGACGTCGACGACCTGGCCCGAGAGCTTCGTCTGAAGGGCGAGCGACTCGACGAGGACCCGGCGCGCCTCGAGGAGGTCCGGCGACGCCTCCAGCTCCTAGCAGAGCTCCGGCGCAAATACGGCTCGAGTCTCGCAGAGGTCGTCGAATTCGGGCGGGCTTGTCGGGCACAGCTAGCCGAGCTCGAGGCGGCAGAGGAAACACGAGCCGCTCTCGACCTCCATCGGCGCGCCACCTCCGAGCTCCTCCGCAAGGCCGAGCAGCGCCTCGGGGCCGAGCGGCGGCAAGCTGCGCCCAAGCTCGCCGCCGCGGTTGAGATGCACCTGCACGAGCTCGCACTGCCGGGCGCCCGTCTCGAGGTGCGGATCGGGGACGATCCGGCAGGTTCGGACGTCGAGTTCCTGCTCGGGGCGAACGCCGGGGAACCTGCGCTCCCGCTCGCGAAGGTGGCCTCCGGTGGCGAGCTAGCCCGGGCGATGCTCGCAACTCGGCTCGTCTTGAGTGCCGCGCCGCCGACGCTCGTATTCGACGAGGTCGACGCCGGCGTGGGCGGTGAGGCAGCCCTGGCCGTGGGCCGTGCGCTGGCCGCGATCGGGCGCGATCACCAGGTGCTGGTCGTGACCCACCTGGCGCAGGTGGCAGCGTTCGCGGATCAACAGGTGCTGGTGTCCAAGAGCGAGGAGGAAGGCCGGACCGTGGCGCGGGTGCGCCCGATCGAGGGAGAGGCCCGCGTGGTCGAGCTCTCCAGGATGCTGTCGGGCCACCCCGACAGTTCTGCGGCGCGCCGGCATGCAAAAGAGCTGCTGGGGTTGGCCGCCGAGTCCGTCACGCTCGCCGGGCGCTCGGATAGCCTTGGATGACGGCCGAACCGGAGGAGAGCGTGACGAAGTACGTGTTCGTGACGGGTGGCGTGATGAGCTCTCTCGGCAAGGGGCTCACCGCCTCCTCCCTGGGCCGGCTGCTCAAGTCGCGCGGTCTCCGGGTCACGATGTGCAAGCTCGACCCCTACATCAACGTCGACCCAGGCACCATGAACCCGTTCGAGCACGGCGAGGTCTTCGTCACCGAGGACGGCGGTGAGACGGATCTCGACCTCGGGCACTACGAGCGATTCATCGACGAGAACCTCCACAAGGACTCGAACGCGACGACGGGACAGATCTATTCGTCGGTGATCGCAAAGGAGCGTCGCGGCGACTACCTCGGCAAGACCGTGCAGGTGATCCCGCACATCACCGACGAGATCAAAGAACGGATCCGTCGCCTCGGCCGCGACAGCATCGACGTCGTCATCGTCGAGGTCGGCGGAACGGTCGGCGACATCGAGATCGTGCCTTTCCTGGAGGCCATCCGCCAGTTCCGACGGGACGTCGGCCGCGACAACGTCTGCTACCTGCACCTGACGCTGGTTCCTCATTCGGGTCCTTCGGGCGAGCAGAAGACCAAGCCGACACAGCACTCGGTGACCGAGCTGCGCGGTCGCGGCATCCAGCCCGACGTGATCGTCTGCCGGAGTGAGCAGCCGATCTCCGAGAACCTGAAGCGGAAGATCTCGCTTCTTTGCGACGTGTCGACCGACGCGGTCGTCTCGGCCGTCGACGCCGAGAACATCTACGAGATCCCGCTCGCGCTGCACGAAGAGGGACTCGACGACATCGTCTGCCGGCTCCTGAGACTGGACGCGGTGGATCGCGCGATCGACCTGTCGCGATGGGAGAGCCTGGTGACGCGCGTCCGGGCCGCCTCCGACGTGGTCCGCATCGGCGTGATCGGCAAGTACGTCAACCTTCCCGACGCTTACCTGTCTGTTGTCGAGGCGCTGAAACACGCCGGCTTCCATCATGGAGCCAAGGTGGAGATCGACTGGGTTCAGGCCGAGGAGGTAACGGGGATGCTCGCCCCGTCACGACTCGAGGGCTTGGACGGGCTCGTCATCCCAGGAGGCTTCGGCGAGCGCGGCCTGGAGGGCAAGATCGCCGCGGCGGGCTACGCCCGCGAGCACGCCATCCCGTGCCTCGGTCTGTGCCTCGGTCTCCACATGATGGTCGTCGAGTTCGCCCGCTCGGTCGCAGGCCTCGAAGGCGCCAACAGCCGCGAGCTTGCCGCGACGACACCGCACGCGGTCATCGACCTCATGGACGATCAGGTCGACATCGAGGACAAGGGCGCCACTATGCGGCTCGGAGCGTGCCTCGGCCCAGCTGGAGCCGGGATCGCAAGTGGCAGCAATATACGGGTCCGAGATCGTCTCTGAGCGCCACCGGCATCGCTACGAAGTCAATCCTCGTTATCGTGACCGTCTCGTCGCAGCGGGCCTTCGCTGCTCAGGCACGTCGCCCGACGATCGACTCGTCGAGTTCATCGAGCTTCCTGGGCACCCGTTCTGGATCGGCACCCAGGCCCATCCCGAGTTCAAGAGCCGGCCTGACCGTCCACACCCGCTGTTCCGAGGGCTGGTTGGGGCGGCGCTGAACCGGGCGCACGAGCGCACCCCGAGGCTGTACGACCTCGACAATGTCCCCTCCTGACATCGGCGCTGGAGACCCGCTCACCGAGCTGACCGCGTACGGTGACGGTCCGTCCGGAGAGGAGCGGGCCGCGTTCCGACAGATCGGGGAGCGACCCCGGTTCTCCGGAGAACGCCTCAAGGTCGTCTCCGGCACCTTCGTGGGCCCGAACGGGTTCACGTTCGAGCGTGAGATCGTGCGGACCTTTGGCGCCGTCTGCGTCGTGCCGCTCGAGAGCGACCGCGAGCACGTCCTGCTCGTGCGCCAGTACCGGGGCGCCGTCGACCGAGCGCTGCTCGAGCTTCCTGCGGGCAAGCTCGACGTCCCCGGCGAGTCACCGGAGCTCTGCGCCGCGAGGGAGCTCGCCGAAGAAGTCGGAGTCGAAGCCGGGCGGCTCGAAGAGCTCGGCCGTTTCTTCAACTCGCCCGGTTACTCCGACGAGCTGACCTTCTGCTTTCTCGCCGAGCAGCTCCGGGACTGTGCCAGGGCTGCCGACGGGATCGAGGAGGAGCATTCCGTCGTCGAGCGGATCTCCCTTGGCGCGGTCGAGGACCTCATCGAGGCCGGCGATCTTGCGGACGCGAAGACGATTGCCGGTCTGCTGCTGGCGCGCTCGCCTCGAGGGGCCGCTTCCGGGCTCGCTTTCACCCGCGTGAGCGACGAGCGTGGCTGCCAAGGCGGTATTGAGCCGGGATGCGGAGGAGTTCCTCTCGTACCTCACGGTCGAACGCGGGCGAGCATCCGCGTCGATCTCTGCCTATAGGAGCGATCTCGCTTCTTACGAGAGATTCCTCGCCGAGCGCGGCGTCACGATTGCGCAAGTCGATGCGGGCCTGATCGAGGCCTACGTGGCGCTCCTCGCGGGCAAGCAGCGCGCGAGCTCTACGGCGAGGGCGCTCGCCGCGGTCCGCGGCCTGCACCGGTTCTGCGTCGACGAGCGCGGCTCGCCGGGCGATCCGACCGAGGGCATCTCGACACCGCGCATTCCCCAGGCCATCCCGAAAGCCCTCACCGAGACCGAGGTCGAGCTTCTGATCTCGGCAGTCGTCGGCGACGACCCGCGCGCGTTGCGCGACCGAGCCATTCTCGAGACGCTGTATGCGACCGGGATGCGCATCTCGGAGCTGGGCGGGCTTCGGCTAGGGGACATAGACCTCCGCCGTGGACTGGCCGTCGCCTACGGGAAAGGATCAAAAGAACGGCTGGTTCCGGTCGGGAGCTACGCGTTGGCAGCGCTGGAGGCGTGGCTCGGGTCGGGAGGAAGACCGGTGATGGCTCCCGCGCGCTGGGCGCGGCGAGCCGACGAAGAGGCGGTGTTCATCTCGACACGCGGCAGGCGCATGTCGCGCCAGACGATCTGGCAGGTCGTCCGGAGCGCCGCCGTGAAGGTGCATCTCGAAGACCGCGTGTCGCCTCATGTGCTCCGGCACTCGTGTGCCACTCACCTGCTCGAGCACGGGGCGGACATCCGCATGGTGCAGGAGCTGCTCGGTCACGCGACCATCACGACTACGCAGGTCTACACGCGGGTGTCGCCGGAGCTGCTTCGCCGCGTGTACGAACGAGCCCACCCGCGGGCGCTCGCCACCCGGGCGGCGGACCGGCCCCGGGCGTCGCCGGCCCAGTTCGGGTCGTCCCCGGGCAAGTCCCGGGAGTCCGAGACCCAGTTCCGGCCTTCCGCGGGCCAACCTCGTGCGCGCTAGCGGTAGTCTGGCGCCGTGGCGAACGACTCAGCGTCCAACGAACAACGCCAGCTCCTCGAAGAGGAGCGCGGATCCCTCGTGCGCCAGCTTCAGGAGATCGGATTCGGTGAGAACGGGAGCCTCACCTACGACGCGCAACTTTGCCGACTCCTCACAAGTGACGGCCGAGCGCGGCGAAGCCGAGGCTCTCGCGGCGCAGCTGCGGGAATCGCTCGAGCACGTCGAGGCCGCCCTCCTCAAGTTCGACCAAGGCACCTACGGAGTCTGTGAGCGCTGCGGCAAGCCGATCACCGCGGCTCGCCTCGAAGCTCAGCCGGCGACGGCGTTCTGCATCGATTGCGCCTCGGTTAGACGTTGACCACCGCAGCGCGGTGGCGCTCGCTTAGGTCAAACCAGCGCATACCCACCTACATCATCTTCGCGGCGATCGCGGTCGGGGCGGTCGTGCTCGCCGTGCGCCACCACGTCCTGCACCAGAGCACCCTCATCTTTTTCGCGGCCTTCATCCCGGCCGTCATCCTGCATGAGGTCAGTCACGGCGTGGTGGCGCTCTGGTGCGGCGACGACACCGCCAAACGCGCCCATCGGCTCACGCTCAATCCGCTCAGGCACATCGATCCGTTCGGTTCGATCGTTCTGCCCGCCGTCCTCGTGCTCACCGGCGCGCCGGTATTCGGCTGGGCCAAGCCGGTTCCCGTCTCCGTCAACCGCCTACGCCACCCGAGGAACGACTCGGTGCTCGTCTCGCTTGCGGGCCCGGCGACCAACATCATCCTTGCTGCCATCGCGGGCGTCGCGCTCCACGAGCTCCTCGTGCACTCGCAGACGGGCCTTGTCGCGCAGATCGTGTTCGATTTCGGGGTCGTGAACATCATCCTTGCGGCGTTCAACTTGATCCCGATCCCGCCGCTCGACGGTTCGGCGTTGATCGAGCGCCTCTTGCCGGCTTCGGCGCTGCCCGGCTATTACCGGATGCGGATGGGCTTCATCGTCGTCATCCTGCTGCTGGTCTTCTTCGACGACAGCCTGCTGTCACGATTCCTCTTCGACATCGAGACCTGGTACCTCAACCTGGTCGGCGTCTGAGCTTGCCGGGACGCTACGGCGCCAGCAGTCCGATCGCGTTCGCGAGCCTTGCGCCAGGTCTGCAAGGCGACCGCACTCGCCTTGAGGGCGCCCTTCTCGAGCAGACGCGGCACGGCGCCGGGATCTGAGGTGATCTCGGCGTAGCGCTCGCGGACCGGGCCGAGCACCTCGATCAACGCCTCGGAGAGATCCTCCTTGAGAGGCCCATACCGGTCGTAGGCAGCGGTCACCTCCTCGATCGAGCGGGAGGACGCAGCCGCGAAGATCTCTATCAGATTGGACAGCCCGGGCTTGTGCTCGGGGTCGTAGCGAACCTCGTCGCCGGTGTCGGTCACGGCCTTTCGGATCTTCTGGCGGATCGCGTCCGGTTCGTCGACGAGGTCGATCGTTCCCAGCGGCGACGTCACGGACTTCGACATCTTGCGGTCCGGGCGCTGGAGATCCATCACCCTCGCGCCGACCTTGGGGACCTCGGCCTCGGGGACGACGAACGTCTCGCCGTAACGGCTGTTGAACCGGATGGCAAGATCGCGGGTGAGCTCGAGATGCTGGCGCTGGTCGTCTCCTACCGGCACCCTGTTCGTGTCGTAGAGGAGTATGTCCGCGGCCATCAGCGCCGGATAGGTGAACAGCCCGGCACGGACCGACTCGCTGCCCGCGCTCTTTTCTTTGAACTGGGTCATGCGCCGCAACTCACCCATGGTCGCCGTGCATTCGAGCAGCCAGCACAACTGGGTGTGCTCGGGGACGTGGCTCTGGACGAACACGGTGCAGATGTCCGGATCGAGCCCGCTCGCGAAGAGCCACGACGCCGTCTCGAGCGTTCGCCTCCGTAGCTCGGCGGGGTCGTGGTCGATCGTGAGGGCGTGAAGATCGACGACGCAAAAGAACGAGTCGGCGGTGTGCTGGTCGGCGACCCACTGGCTGAAGGCGCCGAAATAGTTGCCGATATGCGGCGCACCCGACGACTGGACCCCAGAGAAGACCCGCTCCATCGGCTGCAGGATACTGGGAAGCGCCTGCGCAGAGAGAGCTGCTGACCTCGGGAGGTATCCGACCGCCAGCCGAGGGCGGCCGGTAACCTAAGCCGGGTGGCGTACGAGGTTCACACCGACGTCTTCGCCGGGCCGTTCGAGCTGTTGCTGAGGCTCATCACCGAGCAGCGCGTCGACCTCTACGAGGTCGCCCTGGCCGACATCGTGGACGCGTTCCTCGCCGAGGTCGAGGCGATGCAGCGGCTCGACCTCGAGGTCGCCACCGAATTCCTGGTCATCGCCTCGACGCTTGTCGAGTTGAAATGCCGGCGGCTCCTGCCCGGCCGCCTCGAGCCGGACGAGGAGCGTCTGGCGCTCCTCGAAGAGCGCGACTACCTGCTGGCGCGTCTCGTCGAGTGCACAACGTTCTCCGCCGCCGGAGCACAGCTGGCGGCCCGCGAGCTGGCTGCGTCGAAGTCCTGGCCCCGGGTCGCGGGACCGGACGAACGCTTCGACGGTCTCCAGCCGGACCTGCTCGCGTTTCTCGGGCGCGAAGATGTCCACGCAGCGGCGCTGCGGGCACTCGCGCCCCGGCCGGCGCCCCATGTCGAGGTCGACCACGTGCTCGTCGACGAGGTCACAGTCGCCGAGGTCGTCGAGGCGCTCAGAGTCCGGCTGCCCGGATGCTCGCCGACGAGCTTTCGGGTGCTGACCTCGACCGCAGGTACCCGTATGGAGGTGATCGTCCACTTCCTCGGACTGCTCGAGCTGTACAAGCAAGGCCTCGTCGAGCTCGAGCAGGCCACGACCTTCGGTGAGCTCAGAGTCGTGTGGACCGGCACGCTCGGGCACGGTCAAGCCGAGGGCGGCGGTGAGGATCTGGCCGGCGGCAGCGAGGACCCGGCCGGTGGCGCTGAAGATGGTGACAGGCTCGCAAGACGCCGCTGGCTTCAATCGGCGTCGGTATCCCTAGCTGATCTCGACTACCGGGGATGAGCACCGAGGAGCCCGGCGTGGAACCCGAGGACGTCGCCGAGATCCGGGCCGAGTCGGCTATCGAGGCGGTGCTCACGGTCGCCACCGAGCCGGTGCCGCCCGGTTTGCTGGCCGAGCTCCTGGAGCTGCCGGTGGAGCGGGTGGAGGAGCTCTGCCGGGCACTGGCATCGTCCTACGAGGCCGACGGACGCGGCTTCGCGGTGGTGAAGGTGGCCGGTGGCTACCGGTTCCAGAGCAGCGACGCCTACGCAGCCTATGTGGAGCGCTTCGTGCTCGACGGCGGGCCCCAGAAGCTCTCGCGCAGCGGCGCTCGAGACTCTCGCCGTGGTCGCTTACAAGCAGCCGATCTCACGCTCGCAGGTGGCTGCCATCCGAGGCGTCAACGTCGAGAGCGTGATGCGTATGCTCGTCGCGCGCGGGTACGTGCAGGCAGTCGGGCGCGACGAGGGTCCCGGCCAGCCGATCTTGTTCGGGACGACTCCGATGTTCCTCGAGCGGCTCGGCCTCGACTCGGTCGAGGACCTCCCACCGCTCGCCGCCTATGTCCCGCCGGCGTCGACGGTCGAGATGCTCGAGAAGGTGCTGCGCTCCGAGCCGGGCGAGTGAGCGATGGCGAAGGCGAGCGGCTCCAGAAGGTCCTCGCACGGGTCGGTTTCGGCAGTCGACGCACCTGCGAGGAGCTCATCGCCGGGGGGCGGGTCACCGTCAACGGCGAGGTCGCAGTCCTCGGACGGAGGGTCGATCCCGAACGGGATCTCGTGGCGGTCGACGGTGGCCCGGTGGGCATACTGCCGGGTCTGGTGTACTACCTGCTGAACAAGCCCGCAGGGGTCGTGACGACCTCGAATGACCCGCAGGGGCGCGCCACGGTGCTCGACCTCGTCCCGGAGTCGCCACGGGTCTTCTCGGTGGGGCGTCTCGACCGAAAGACCGAAGGCCTCCTCCTGCTCACCAACGACGGCGAGCTCGCGCAACTGCTCGCCCACCCCCGTTTCGGGGTCGAAAAGGAGTACCTGGCGGAGGTCACCGGGGTCCCCGGGCCCGGAGCGCTCCGTCGTCTCCGGGAGGGAATCGTGCTCGACGACGGAGAGACGACGGCTCCGGCACGGGTGGCCGCCGTCTCCCCCGGCGTGATTCGTCTCGTGATCCACGAAGGCCGGAACCGGCAGGTGCGGCGCATGTGCGAGGCGGCCGGCCATCCGGTCGTCCGTCTGGTCCGGACTCGCATCGGACCCATCGCAGACCGGTCGCTCCCTCCTGGAGCCTGGAGAGCGCTCGATTCCTCGGAGGTGCGCTCGCTCACGCAGGCCGCCCTTCGCGCCCAGTCCAGCCGGTAGATAGGCTGCCCGGCCATGGCGGCGGTCCTGCGAGCTCTGCGCGGAGCGACAACCCTCGAGGAGGACACCGCCGAGCAGGTCAGCGAGCGCGTGCGGGCGCTGGTCGGCTCGATGCTCGAACGCAACGGCATAGCTCACGACGACCTGGTCAGCATCCTGTTCACCGCCACCGACGACATAGCCTCGATGTTCCCGGCGACCGCGGCGCGCTCGCTCGGGCTCGGCGACGTCCCGCTCATCTGCGCCCGCGAGCTCGGCGTCGCCGGCGCCATGCCGCTTTGCATCCGCGTCCTGATGCACTTTTACACGGAGCGTTCGCGTGAAGGACTCCATCACGTTTACCTCGAGGGTGCCCGGGGACTCCGCGATGACCTCCCGGAGTGAGGCGGCCGGCTCCGGGGAGCCGGCGCACTCGCCAAGAGCGCAGCTAGCCGGGCTCGGGCTCGTCGGGACCTCGATCGCGGCTCGCCCTGCGCGCTCGGGGGTGGCGGGTCACCGGCTACGACCTGGACGAGGCAAGGGAACGGCGCGCCCTCGAGCTCGGGGCCCTCGACGAGGTCGGCGTGGACCACCTCGCCACCGTCGCCTTCGTGGCGACACCGGTCGCCGCCGTCGTCGCCGAGGTCACCAGCCTGCTTCTTGCGGACCTGTCGGGCGACCTCGTGGTCACCGACGTCGGCGGCGTCAAGGCGCCGATCGTCTCGGGAATATCGCACCCCCGTTTCGTCGGCGGGCATCCAATGGCGGGATCGGAGCAGGAAGGCCCCGATGGCGCGGATCCGGAGCTGTTCGCGGGCGCGACCTGGGTACTCACGCCCACCCCGATCACCGGCGCCGCCGCATTCTCGAAGATCCAATCGGTCATCGGCAGCCTCGGGGCGGACCTGGTGGCTCTGGCGCCTGAGCGCCACGACGAGCTCGTCGCGATGGTGTCGCACGTGCCGCACCTCACCGCCGCGACCCTGATGGGGCTCGCGGCCGAAGCGGCCGACGCTCAGGCGGCGCTGCTGAAGCTCGCCGCCGGCGGCTTCCGGGACATGACACGGATCGCAGCTGGATCTCCTGCTATCTGGCCCGACATCTGCCGCGACAACGCCGAGGCAATCGTCCCTGTTCTCGACGCCCTCGTCTCGAGGCTGGGCGAGGTCCGCCGGATCGTCGCAGAGGACGACCGTGAGAGCCTCGTGGCGCTGCTCGATCACGCCCAGCTGGCCCGGCGCAACCTCCCTCCGCGGGCCAGCCGACCGAGCTCGGTCACCGAGCTGCACGTTCTGATCCCCGACCGTCCCGGCGTGATCGCTCAGGTCACGACCATCGCCGGAGAGCTCGGCGTCAATATCGAGGACCTGGAGATAGTCCATTCTCAAGACCGTCCTCGCGGCGTCCTCATCCTCACCGTGGCTACGGACGCGGCTGACCCGGTCCGCCGTGCGCTCGGTGAGCACGGGTACGGGATAAGGCGAACCTCCAGCCACCGACCGGTCATCGCGATCGACGGCCCGGCGGGTGCCGGGAAGTCGACGGTGGCCAAGGCGATCGCCAGTGAGCTGGGGCTCGAGCGCCTCGACACGGGCGCCATGTACCGCGCGGTGACGCTGGCGGCGCTCGAGCGTGGGATCGACCCGAGCGACGCCGAAGCTTGTGCCGTGCTCGCCCGGTCGATGGACCTGGACGTCGCGGAGCGCGTCGTGCTGGACGGCGAGGACGTGACGAGTCAGATCCGCCGGCGTGCAGTCACCGACGCGGTATCCATCGTGGCCGCCCACCCGGCGGTGCGCGAGGAGCTCGTGCGTCGCCAGCGGGCATGGGTGGCAGCCAACGGCGGGGGAGTCGTCGAAGGCCGCGACATCGGAAGCGTCGTGCTCCCGGACGCGGACCTGAAAGTCTTCCTCACGGCCGACTCGGCCGAGCGTGCCTGGCGGCGCGCGGCTGAGGAGCGGACCGGTCAGCGCGCCCTCGCTTCCACAGCCGAGTCGATGCGGCGCCGCGACGAGCTCGACTCGACCCGGGCGGCATCACCGCTGGTCGCCCCGGAGGGAGCCATCGTGGTGGACTCGACGGGACGTAGCGTCGAATCTGTCGTGGAGGAGGTGCTTTCCCACCTGTGAGCCGGTCCCATGATGTAGCGGCACCGCCCTCGCTCGCGGAGCTTGTGTTGTACGGGATCTGTCGTGCCATCGCCGTCGGCGCATCTCGCCTCTACTTCCCCGGGACGGTCACGGGCCGCGAGAACATCCCGTCCCGCGGTGCGTTCATCGTGGCGCCGGTCCACCGTTCGTACGTCGACTGGCTGATCGTCGCCCGGATCACTAGGCGGCGACTTCGCTACATCGTGAAGGAGGAAGTCTGGAAGTCGAAGGCGGTCGGCCGCGTCCTCGAGGTGCTCGGTGCGTTTCCCGTGAATCGCTCGGGAGCCGACCGCGAGGCGCTCGAGCGATGCCGGTCCGTGCTCGCCGGCGGGGAGGCGCTCGTCATGTTCCCAGAGGGCACCCGGGGCACTGGTCCTGAAGTGGGCGACCTGAGGGACGGCGTCGCCTACCTGTCCCTCCGGACGGGTGCACCGATCGTCCCGATCGGGATAGGGGGCTCCGAGCGCGCGATGCCGCGTGGCGCCAGGTTCCCTCGCCCTAGGCGGGTCAACCTGGTGATCGGACCGCCGGTCCCGGCTCGGATCCCTACGGCCGGGGGCGGGGTGTCGCCACCCGGAGGAAGGCGTGCTCGGGTCGGGCGCTCGGCGACGACCGAGCAGTCGGCGCGGTTGCGGGCGGCCATCCAGGATGCCTTCGACGCGGCGGAGGCGAGCGTCCGGCGATAGCGCCGCGGTCTCGCGGGACGCCGCGGTTCGAGCAGCCCGCGGCCCACCTGCTATCTTCCGCGGCCGATGGCAGTGACTGAGTCGCGACCGGTGCTTGTCACCGGCGGTGCGGGGTTCGTGGGAGCGACGCTCGTGAGGCGCCTGGTGGAGAGCGGACACCCGGTCCGCGTGCTCGACAACCTCACGACCGGTCACGAGTCGCATCTGGACGGCGTGCAGGTCGAGCTGTTCGAGGCCGACATCCGCGACGCCGGCGCGCTCGACCGCGCGCTTGGCGGGATGGAGGCCGTCGTGCACCTTGCGGCGGCGGGGTCCGTCGTGAAATCGGTCGAGGACCCGGTGACGAACTTCCAAGTCAACGTCCTCGGCACCTTCCAGGTACTCGACGCAGCCAGGCGGGCCGGCGTGGAGCGCACGGTGCTGGCCTCGACCGGCGGTGCGCTGATCGGCGATGCCGTGCCGCCGGTGAACGAGCGCTCGCTGCCCAAGCCGATCTCGCCGTACGGAGCGAGCAAGCTGGCCGGTGAGGCCTACGCACACGCCTTCGCGAAGGCCTATGGCCTGCGCACGATCGCGCTGCGTTTCGCCAACGTCTACGGGCCCTGGAGCGCCCGCAAGCAGGGCGCGATGACGACCTTCTTCCGGGCGATCGACGCGGGCGAGCCGATCGTCATCTACGGCGACGGCTCGGCGTCGCGTGACTACACCCACGTCGACGACATCGCTCGTGCGCTGCAGCTGGCTCTCGAAAAAGATGTGGCGGGCGGCACGGTCATGCACATCGCGTCGGGTGTCGAGACCACGGTTCAAGAGCTGGCCGACCTCTGCCGCGCAGCTGCTGGAGAACCGGACCACCCGATCGAGCACCGGCCCAAGCGGGCCGGCGAGGTCGAGCGCAACTTTGCCTCGTACGACCTCGCCCAAGAGCTGCTCGGCTTCGAGCCGAGCATCGGGCGCGACGACGGCATCCGCGAGACGTGGCAATGGTTCAAGGAGTCGGTCTTCGGCGAGCGCTGACGCGAAGTCCACGCGGCGCCGGGCGGTTCGGCGCGGCGCGTGCCCGAGTAGCCGCTATACCGTCTGGACGGTAGAGTTGACGTCCGTGACACGAGCAGAAGACACCCGTGAGCGGATCCTTTTCGGGGCGGAGGAGGTCGTCCTTCGCGACGGCGTCGCCCACCTGACTCTCGAGGCCGCCGCGAGCGAAGCAGGCATCAGCAAGGGCGGGATCCTGTACCACTTTCCCAGCCCGCGCGGCGCTCGTCGCGGCCATGGTCCAGCGGCTCAGCTCGCTTTTCGACGCCGACCTGGAACGGGAGGGCGGCTCGTCGGGTCGCCCCGGAGCCTTCACGACGGCGTATCTCGAGGCGACCTTCGGACCGCCCAGCGACGCGGCCGCGAGCCGCGAGCGACGCCTCGGAGCCGCTGGTGATCGCGGGCGTGGCCGCCGACACCGAGCTGCTGGAGCCGCTGCGGGAACGCTTTGCCGGATGGCAGCACTCGCTCGAGACCGACGGCGTCCCGCCGGCCACGGCGAGCCTTGTACGACTGGCAGCTGACGGACTGTGGTTCACCGAGCTGCTCGGCCTCGCCCCACTCGGAGGCCGTCTGCGCTCGTCGGTTCGTGACGAACTGCTCGCCCTGCTCGCTGCGCCGCCGGACCCACGACCAGCCCGCGCGGTCGGCCAGGCGCGTCCCGGACGACACACCGGCCGCTCGCGTCGAAGCAACACCGCCACGTGAGCACCGCTCCACCTGCCTCGATCCGGGCCGCCCAGGCTCACGGTGCCCGGCGGGTGATCGTCGCGCTGTCGGTCTCGACCTTCGCCGAGTGGGCAGGCGCCGGCTGCGCGATGCCGCTCCTGCCGCTCTATCTCCGGAGAGAGGGGGCGCCGGTCGCCCTCGTCGGAGCGGCGATGGCGGCCTTCTTCTTCGCGGCCGTCCTCGTTCAGTACCCCATCGGTCGGCTGTCGGACCGGATCGGGCGCAGACCGATCCAGCTCGGTGGCCTTGTCACCTACGCCGTCGCGAGCACCGCTTTCGCCCTCATCGGCACACCGATTGCCGCCCTTTTCGTCCGCTGCCCTGCAAGGTGCCGGCGCAGGCGTCGTGGACGTTGCGAACAACGCCACCGTCGGCGAGACGGTGCCCGCGCCGCAGCAGGGCCGCGCCGACGGTGCGCTCTTCGGGTCACGAACCGTCGGGCTGGCGATCGGTCCGGCCATCGGCGGCCTCGTCGGCATCTCGGCTATGCGCTGGCTGTTCCTTGCCGCCGCGGTGGCATCGCTGTTGGCGTGCGTGCCGATGCTGCTGGCCGTTCCGAGGAGTGCGCCGCGTCGCACCCACCTCGCCGCGCCGCGAGTCGTCTTGTGGCGGGACAAGAGCGTGCTCGGCGTGTCTCTCGGCTATGCCGCCGCGGGCGTCGTCATCGGTGTCTACGAGGTCTGCTGGAGCTTGCTCTTGCACCTGCGGGGCGCCTCGGCTTGGCAGATCGGGATCTCGTGGACGTTGTTCGCCGTGCCCTTCGCCGCCATGTCGTTCCCAGGAGGCTGGCTCGTCGATCATTTCGACCGTCGTTACCTGGCGGGCGGATCGACTGTCGTGTCGGCCGGTTTTGCGGGCGCCTACCCGTTCTTACATTCCGTGTGGCTGCTCATCGGGCTCGGGTCGGCGGAGGCGGCCATGGTCGCGATCGCCGGGCCCGCGCTCGCGGCGCAGCTTGCCCACAGCGTCCCGAGCCGCCAGCTCGGGCGTGCGGCAGGGAGGCGCTTCGACGGCTCAGACCGGGACGACTGCCGTGGCAGCCGTCGGCGCGGGTGCGCTCTTCGCCCTTCATCCCTGGGTTCCCTTCGTGGGGGCGTTGGCCGCGATCGTGCTGCTGGTAGCACTTCTCGCCTGGTGTTGGCGCGGCGTGCCGGGCCGGGCCGAGCGCCCGGCTGACTCGTCCGGGCACCGGTCCGGGTCGACCGGACGGTCACAGCCCGCGGCCGGAGTGGCGGCCGGGGTGGCCGCCGGCGCGGCGGCGATAGAAGACGCTCAGGTGACGGGCTGAGCGACCCGCCTGCGCTCTCGCAGCCAGGTCCGGAGCACGACACGTCCGTAGCGGAAGCCGTACAGGAGGTTCCCGCCCTTCTTCGACTTGCCGGCGCGACGGGTCCTCATCGTGACCGGCCGCTCCTCGTAGCGGCACCCGTGCATGATCGCCCCGATCAACAGCTCCGAGGCCTGGTACTGCGGTTCCTCGAGGAGGAGCTCCGCGGACAGCCCGGCCCGGAAACCCCGGATCGGGTTCGCCGTGTCGGTGACGCGGGTCCTCGTGAGAAGCGAGATGAGGGCGGCGAAGACGACGACTCCCGTGTTGCGCACGGCGTCCTTGCCGTGAGTGTGACCGAGCCGCCGAGAGCCGTTGACGAAGTCCGCGGCGCCCGACAACACCGGCTCGAGCACGACCTCGAGATCGTCGGGGTTCGCCTGGCCGTCGGCGTCCGCAGTCACGATGAACAGGGCGCCGGCCTCGCGGGCGATCCGGTAACCGAGGCGGAGAGCCGCGCCCTGGCCACGATTGACCGGGGCGATGCAGGCGTAGTGACCTGCGCTTCGCACCTCTGCTCCCGTGCCGTCGTCCTCGCCGTCGACCACGACGAGGACCGACACCGGCTGACCGCAGATCTCCTTCGGCAGGTCACCGACGACCCCGGCGATGTTCTCGCGTTCCTTGTAGGCGGCGATCACGATCGCGACGGGCTCGAATTCGAGCGGTCCTTGCGCACCGTTGAGGTCGTCGAGCGCGACACGGTCGATCAGCTCGTCGACCGCTCGTCGCCGGCGCCGCGCTCGAGCGTTCACCCAGTGCCGCCGGTCGAGGAGCCGATGAGCATGTCCGCGGCGGTGACCTGGCGGTCTGCACTTGTGGGAAGCGCGCCGTCGACGGGAGCGCCGAGGAGAAGGCCGGCCGCCACGCCGAGCCAGCGGAGCAGGTCCCGCAGCTCGGGCGGGGGAGGGAAGTACTCGTCCTCCTCTGTCGTGTACACCTCCTCGACGCCCGCGAGCCGGGGCCAGCCGGTCGATCACGTCGCCGATCAGCCACTCGGGAGCCGAGGCGCCGGCGGTGACGCCGACCACGCCGGTGAGATCGTCGGGGACCTCGCTCGGGGCGTTCACGCGCAGAACCCTCGGGCAGCCGGCCGTTGCGGCCACCTTCGCGAGAGCGACCGTGTTCGAGGAGTTGGCCGAGCCCAGCACGACCATCGCGTCGCATCGGGGCGCCACGGCCTTCACGGCGCTCTGTCGATTGGTCGTCGCGTAGCAGAGATCCGACCGTCCCGGCATCCACAGGTCGGGATACCGCTTGCGGGCGACATCGACGATCCCCTCCCACTCGTCGTGGGCAAGGGTCGTCTGGGCGAGCAATGCAACCGGCGCGCTGGCGTCGAGCTCGAGTGCGCCGACGTCGCTCTCACGCTCGACGAGGCGGACCGCCTCGGGAGCGACGGCCATCGTCCCTACGGCCTCTTCGTGGCCTGCATGACCGACATAAAGGATCGTGTAGCCCTTCCGGGCGCGCACCTTGAGCTCGTGGTGGACCTTGGTCACCAGGGGACAGCAGGCGTCGACGACGACGCGCCCGTTCGAGCCGGCGGCGCGCTCGACCTCGGGGGCGGAGCCGTGAGCCGAGAGCATGACGGGCGCAAAGGCCGGGACCTCGTCGACGTCGTCCACGAACACGACGCCCTGACGGCGGAATTCCTCCACGACGAGGCGGTTGTGGACGATCTCGTGGTAGCAGTAGACGGGAGGCTCGAACACGCGCACCATCCACGCCAGAGCCTTGATGGCCATCTCCACGCCCGCGCAGAAGCCGCGCGGCTGTGCGAGCAAGACGAGCTCGACGTGGCCGGCCTCGTGTTCGGCGAGCTGATCTCGAGCCGGGGTCACAGCAGACCAGGGTAGTCTTTGCAGATGCCGCGTCCGCAGGTGGTGGCCGTGGCCGAGAACTCGCCGGCGGAGCGTTTCGGGGTCCGGCCCGGCGACGAGCTCCGCTCGATGAACGGCGAGGTGCCCCGCGACGTCATCGAGTACCAGCTGCTCGCGGACGAGCCGGTCGTCGACCTCCAGGTGGTCCGCGGCGGGATCGAGCTCGAGGTCACGGTCGTCAAGCGCGGCAGGCGAGCCGCTCGGCCTCGAGATCTCCGCCGCGATCTTCGACCGCGTGCGCACCTGCGACAACCATTGCGAGTTCTGTTTCATCTACCAGCTCCCGAAGGGGCTGCGCCGTAGCTTGTACCTGAAGGACGACGACTACCGGTTGTCGTTTCTCTACGGCAATTTCACGACGCTGACCCGCTTCACCGAGGTCGACCTCGAACGGGTCGTCGACCAGAGACTGTCGCCGCTCTACGTCTCGATCCACGCGACCGACCCCGACGTCCGGTCCCGGATGCTGCGCAACAGGCGCGGCGCAATCAGTCTCAGGTGGCTGCGATGCCTGCTCGATCACGGCATCGAGGTGCACGGCCAGATCGTGGTCTGTCCGGGCGTGAACGACGGCGCGGTGCTGCACCAGACACTGGCCGGAGTACTCGACCGGTTTCCCGAGCTCGTGACGGCGGCGGTC
This sequence comes from uncultured Acidimicrobiaceae bacterium, assembly GCA_963703655.1. Classification (GTDB taxonomy): domain Bacteria; phylum Actinomycetota; class Acidimicrobiia; order Acidimicrobiales; family Bog-793; genus CAVPFA01. The sequence continues at coordinate 235,337 of CAVPFA010000006.1, forward strand.
GTGCCGCTCGGCGTGAGCCGGTACTCCAACGAGCCGGCGATGCGGGAACACACGAGGCCCGAAGCGATTGCGACCCTGGAGGCGGTGGACGAGTGGCAGCAGCGTTTCAGCCGCGCTCTCGGCCGGCGCGTCGTGTGGGCGTCGGACGAGTACTACCTGCTCGCAGGCCTGCCGCTCCCCGAGCCCTCCGCCTACGAAGGGTTCCCCCAGCACGAGAACGGCGTCGGCATGGTGCGCGCGTTCGAGCAGGCCTTCGACGCCGGAGAGCTGCCGGCAGGAGGTGGCGCGTCGCCGAGGCAGACGGGGTTCTTCGCCTGGGTGGAGGGCGCGCCTGCCGAGGGCTACCGCGCCCCGCGGACGAGCGCGGTGCAGCTCGCCGACCGGCCGCGACGCGCTGGGCGAGACGTGCCGGTCACGATCCTCACGGGCGGCTACGGCGAGCTCGTGCTGAGGCCGCTGCTGGATCGCAGCGGCCTCGCCACGGTGCGCGTGCTGCCGGTCCGCAACGACTTCTTCGGCGGCAACATCGCGGTCGCCGGACTCATCACTGGTCCGGATCTTGCCCGCACGCTCGCAGACGAGCCCGTCGCAGGCCGTTACCTCCTGCCCGACGTCTGCTTGTCGAAGGGCAGGTTCATCGACGGGTCCTCGGTCGACGAGCTGCCGCGGGCCGTCGAAGTGGTCCCGGCCGACGGGGCGTCGCTGCGCCGGGTGCTGGACGCAGCCCGGTGAGCGCGCCGACGGACCGACTCCCGGTCGTTGCGGTCGTCGGGCGCCCGAACGTCGGCAAGTCGACGCTCGTGAACCGGATCGCGGGGCGACAAGTCGCCATCGTCGAGGCGCGCCCTGGCGTGACGCGCGATCGGCTGGAGCTCGAGTGCGAGTGGAACGGGCGATCGTTTCTCGTCGTCGACACCGGCGGGGTCGTGGAAGGTGGCGACACGCTCGACGCCAAGGTCGCCGAGCAGTCCCTCCGGGCGCTCGCCGACTCCGACGTCGTGCTGCTCGTGCTCGACACGATCACCGGGGTGACCGGGGACGACGCCGTCGTGGCCCAGCTGATCCGGCGCCACGGCGGGACGGTCATAGTCGTCGCCAACAAGGTCGACTCGGACCGGAGGGAGTCCGACGCCTGGGAGTTCGCGAGTCTCGGGCTCGGCGAGCCTGCGATGGTGAGCGCCCTCCACGGCCGCGGCGTCGGGGACCTGCTCGACGAGGTGGTCAAGCGCCTGCCCGAAGCCGCGAGCGCACCGGGGGTCGGGCCAGGCTCGCACGGGAACGGCGCCGGGGCCGGGACCGAGACCGGCAGCGGTCCGACAGTCCCCGCCGTCGCCATCGTCGGGCGGCCGAACGTCGGCAAGTCGACGCTGTTCAACAGGCTCTCGGGCGAAGAGCGATCCGTGGTCCACGACCTTCCCGGGACCACCCGCGACGCCATCGACACCTTGATCGAGACCGAGGACGGCACCGTGAAGCTCGTCGACACGGCCGGGATGCGGCGTCGGGCGCGGAGCGGCGAAGGACCCGAGTACTACTCGCTCGTTCGGGCGCTGCGAGCGCTCGACCGCGCCGACGTCGCCTTGCTCGTGCTCGACGCCACCGAGGGCGTAACCCACCAGGATCAGCGGCTCGCCGAGCGGATCGACGCCTCGGGAAGCCCCGTCGTGATCCTGCTCAACAAGTGGGACCTGCTCGACGCCGAGGGCCGCCTCGAGGTCGCGGAGGCGGTCGCGGACCGGCTGGCCTTCCTCGGCTACGCGCCTGTGCTGCGGGTATCGGCGATGACCGGCCTCGGCGTGCACCGTCTCCTCCCGGCGGTGCACGAGGCCATGACCGCCTACCACCGGCGGATCCCGACGGGACGCCTGAACGACGGCCTCAGAAGGGCGCAGGCGGCTCACCCGGCACCGGGCGGCGCCCGTATCCTCTACGGCGTGCAGGGAGCCGTGGACCCACCGACGATCACGCTCTTCTCAACCCGGCGTCTTCCGCCCACCTACCTGCGCTATCTGGAGCGCTCGCTACGGGAACGCTTCGACCTCGGCCCGACGCCGATCGAGCTTCGCGTCAGGGTCCGACAGCAGAAATGACGGAGATCTCGCCGGCGGGACCGCCGACGGAGGCCGATCGCGTCTCGGCCGCCGCATCGCGAGCCCTCGAGGGAAATCTGGCCAAGGGCGGCGACACGCTTCGCGAGCGGAACAAGCTCTTCGTCCGGGACCGGATCGCGTTGCTCTGCGACGAGGGAACCTTCGTCGAGGACGGGCTCTTGGCCAATGCCCTCGGCGACAACCTCCCCGCCGACGGTGTCGTCACGGGCTCTGGACGCGTCGACGGGCGACCCGCGTGCGTGATGGCGAACGACCCGACGGTGAAGGCCGGGTCGTGGGGCGCTCGCACGGTGGAAAAGATCGTCCGGCTCACCGAGTACGCCATAGCTCACGAGCTTCCGGTCTTCTACCTCGTCGATTCCGCCGGAGCCCGCATCACCGACCAGGTCGACCTCTTCCCGGGCCGGCGCGGTGCCGGCCGGATCTTCTTCAACGAGGTGCGCCTGTCGGGGCGCGTCCCGCAGATCTGCTGTTTGTTCGGGCCGTCCGCCGCGGGCGGCGCGTACATCCCGGCGTTCTGCGACGTGGTGTTCATGGTCGAGGGCAATGCGTCGATGTACCTCGGGTCGCCCCGGATGGCCGAGATGGTCGTGGGGGAGATCGCGACGCTCGAGGAGATGGGCGGAGCGAGGATGCACGCCACCGTCTCGGGATGCGGTGACAATCTCGTCCTCGACGACGCGGCCGCCATCGAGGCCGCCCGCGCCTACTTCTCGTACCTCCCGAGCACCTGGCGGGAGGCGGCCCCCTATGCGGAAGGCAGGTTGCCCGCCCGAACGCTGTCCGCGGGGATGATTCCCGAGTCCGACCGGGCCGGCTACGACATCCACGACGTCATCGAGGCACTCGTCGACGAGAGCTCCTTTTTCGAGCTGAAGCCGCTGTTCGCTCCCGAGCTCGTGATCGGGTGGGCTCGTCTCGAGGGGCGGTCGATCGCCATAGTCGCGAACAACCCTCTCCAGAAGGGGGGCGTCCTCTTCGGCGACTCGGCCGACAAGGCGGCGCGCTTCATCTGGTGCGCGGACGCCTTCAACGTGCCGCTTCTGTTCCTCGCCGACGTTCCGGGGTTCATGATCGGCACGCAAGTGGAACGTGAGGGGATCATCCGCCACGGCGCCAAGATGATCACCGCCGTCTCGGAGGCGACTGTGCCGAAGATCTCGGTGATCCTTCGAAAGGCCTACGGCGCGGGGCTGTACGCGATGGCCGGACCTGCCTTCGAACCGGACGCCTGCCTGGCTCTGCCGACCGCCAGGATCGCGGTCATGGGACCGGAGGCGGCGGTGAACGCCGTCTACGCGAACCGCATCACCGCCATCGAGGACCTCGACGAGCGCGACGAGTTCGTGCAGGCACGACGGCGAGAGTACGAGGAGGACGTGGATCTCCTCCGACTGGCGTCGGACCTCGTCCTGGACGCAGTCGTGCAACCCGAGGACCTCCGCGACGAGCTGGCGCGCCGCTTCGCGCTGGTGGCCACGAAGAGCCGCCGGTTCTCCGACCGGCGCCACGGCGTCCCGCCGGTGTGACGGGGCCGAGGTCCCAGACGTCATGGCGCAGTGCCACCAGTGCGGCCGGGTCGTCGACGACGGCGAGCTCGTGGCGCGACCGGCGCGCGACCCGGATCCGGGCGCAGGCGAGCCGGAGGCCGACGCGGGGGAGCCTTTGGCGGGCGCCGGCGGGGCGAAGCGGGGTACCGGCGAGCCGGCGGGCGAGGCGGCGGCGGATGCTGGCGCGCCCCCGCCGGAGGAGCCGAACCGGTGCCCGGCCTGTGGCACGGCCGTCGGCCCCGAGGACGACACCGAGGACGAGGAACGCCGCGTCAGGCCGCCGTGGCACTTCAAGGTGCTGGTGGTGGGCACCGTCGTCTACCTCGCCTACCGCCTCTACCAGGGGATCGGCTGGCTGATCCACCACGCCTGAGGGCACTCGGCGTCATCACGCCTGAGTGCTCCGGGAGGTCACCAAGGGCTCGATGAGCGCTCGTGCGCGCGCCAGCATCGGTGCGGCCCCGATCGCCTCGAAACTGCCGACGGCTTCGCCCGCGAGTCTCGCAGCTTCGTCGGTCCTTGCCTGGTGAGCGAGCCATTCCGCCCGGTCGAGCTGGGCGCGTGCAGTCCAGTACGGGTAGCCAAGGTCTCGAAACATGGCCTCCGCCGCCGTCAGGTCCTGTTCCACGCCGGCGTTCGCGCCCCTGGCCGCGCCGAGGAGACCTCTGGAGCGGGCCACCTGTCCCCGCAGGAACGGCGGGACGTCTCCGGGTGCAAAAGCGGCGAACATCTCAGTGAACCTCTCGCCCTCTGCCAGGTCCGGGAGGGCGATCGCTGCTTCGATCACCTGGGGGAACGCACTCCTGATCGCCTCGTGAGAGAAATCGAGAGGCCCTTGGATCGCCTTGTCGATGGCGAGGCGAGCCGCCTGGAGGGCACGACCGTGCTCCCCTTCACCGGCTGCGACTATTGCCTCGGAGGCGTCGTACATCGCGCGGATCTGCAGGTCGTCGCTCTCTGACCACGCTCGGCAGACCGAAAGGTGCTCGCGTGCCGCCGTCGCGTCTCCCCGAAGAGACTGTACGTGGGCAAGCCGATTGTGCAGGAACTCCGCCCCTGGCCGATCGTCACCGCCGGTGCTCAGAAGGTCTGTCGCGAGTTGGGACGCCTCGTTCAGGCGGCCGGCGGTTATCAGCACGTACATTAGGTTGTCGGACGCAAACGCCTCGTCTTCGCGGGCGCCGGCGCGCCGGGCAAGCGCGAGCGCGGCTTGGCAGTGGTCTTCGGCTCCAGGGAGATCACGAGTCATGCAGAGGTCGGCGAGGTTCCCCAGCGCCCGCAGTTCGACACGGGCGTCCCCCGCGCGGCGGGCGACCGTGATGGCGCCCTCGAACAGGAGGCGGGCCTCCTCAGCACGCCCCGCGTTCTTGAGCATTATGCCCTTCATGTTGAGCGCGCGAGCGAGCACTTCGGGCAGTTCGTGGCGCTGCGCGAGGATCAGGGCACGCTCGACGGGCTCCGCCGACGCGTCCGAGCGCCCCGAGAATTGCAAGCCACCGCCGAGGGCTGTCTGCAGCGCGGCGAGGACGGCGGGAGGTGCGGTCTCCTCGTCGAGCGTGGCGAGCGCCTCGCGGATGAGAGCGATCGAAAGCTCGCCCCGGCCAAGGGCGTTGAGCGACGCGCCGAGCCGGGCGGTCACCTGCGCAGCCTCCGCCACGCGCCCGGCCTTGACATGAGCCGCGATCGCCGCCTCGAACTGGACGACTGCTCGTTCGTTCCAGCCCGCGAACTGTGCCATCTGCCCAGCTCGCTGCGTCAGCGAAGCCTGTTCGGCCTCGTCGGCGCTGAGCTCGGCGGCCTTCAGGTAGGCCGACTCGGCCGCCTCGGGTGCACCGACCGACTCGGCCCGCTCGGCGGCGCGCGTGTAGGCCTCGCACGCCGCGGCTCGAAGCTCGTCCCCGTCGGGGTCCTCGCCGGCAGCCTTGTAGGCGTCATACAGGTGGGCGCCGATCACCTCGGCGACCTCGGCACCTTCGTCGGGGAAGGCCGAGCGGAGGTGCTCGGCGGTCCTCACGTGCCGTGCCTTGCGCTCTGCTCTCGTCAACATGTCGTACGCGACGGATCTGATCAGCGACTGCGTGAAGGCGTACTGACCCTTCTCGGGCGAGAGCTTGTCGGCACGGACCGTGAGCACCTCCTTGCGTACCAGCGAGCTCAACAGCTCGTCGAGCGCGACCGGGTCGGTATCGGATATCGCCTCGATCGCCTGACGCGGAAAGCTTCCCCCGAGCACCGAGCACGCCTTCACGAGCCGTCGCTCGTCGGGCGCGAGGGCGTCGAGGCGAGAGGCGATGAGGGCCGTCAGCCCAGGCGGGATCTCGAGCTCGCCCAGCTCGTCGAGGTCGCCGAGGAGGCGCAGCGTGCCGTCGTCGAGTTTCTCGAGGAAGCCCTTGTCGAGCAGCCCGCGCACCGTCTCGATCGCGTAGAGCGGTATCCCCTCGGCACGCTCGACTATGCGATGGCGCGCGGTGGCGGGAAGTCCCGCCACGAGGCCGTCCAACAGCTCGCCCATGACCTCGTCGGGCAGCGGGTCGAGCGGGAGCGCGGTGACGGCCCGGCGGGACAGGCCGAGGCCTCGGCGGTCGGTCCCTTCCGGCCGGGACAGCACGAGCAGGAAGATGGCGTGGTCGCCCGACCACTCGAGCAGGTGGTCCAGGAAGTCGACCATGCCGGCGTCGGCCCACTGCAGGTCTTCGACGGCTATGACAACCGGCAGGTACTCGGCGAGACGCTCGAAGAAGAGCCGCCAGCCCGAGAAGAGCTCCTCTCTCGCCAGCACGTGCGGGGAGGGCAACCCGAGAAGCTGACCGAGGCGGGGAGCGATGAACTCACGGTCGGCCCGGTCTCCGATCCAGCGCTCGAGGCCGGTCCTCAGGCGCTCGGCGACCACCTCCTGCGGGTCCTCCTCGCTGATCTGGAGCCTGGCTCTGACCATCTCCGACAACGCCCAGTAGCTCACACCCTCGCCATAGGAGAGGCAGCGGCCCGAGTGCCAGAGCAGCTCACCGGCAAGGCCGTCGAGGTACTTGTAGAACTCCCAGGCGAGGCGCGACTTGCCGACGCCGGCGACTCCCGACACGAGGACCAGGCGCGCAGAGTGACGCTCCGCCGAAGCGTGGAAGAGCTCCTTGACGAGACGAAGCTCGTGGTCCCGGCCGATGAAGGGGGCTTCCAGGACCCCTGAGCGCTGGGAGCCGGCGATGGCCGCGACGACTCGGGTCGCCTCGTAGAGACGAACCGGCTCGGCTTTGCCCTTGAGCGCGTGCTCGCCGGCGTCGTGGTACGCGATCGCAGCCGAGGTGGCGGACCGGGTCGTCTCGTCGACGTAGCAGCACCCCGGGGGCGCAGCCGACTGGATCCGGGCGGCGGTATTGACCCTGTCGCCGATGACGAGGCCCTCTTCTGGGACCTCCGTCGTGGCGACGCCGCCGGTCACGACGCCGACGCGAGCCTGGAGATCGGTCGCGTGCTCCGAACCGTAGGCAGCGACGGCCGAGACGAGCTCGAGGCCGGCCCGGACGGCCCGCTCCGCGTCGTCTTCCTTAGCGACCGGGGCGCCCCAGACCGCCATCACGGCGTCGCCGATGAACTTCTCGACGGTGCCGCCGTAGCGCCCGACGATCGACCGGGCGAGCTCGAAGTAGCCCGACAGGACCTCGCGCACCTCCTCGGCGTCGCGTTTCTCCGAGAAGGGCGTGAAGCCGACGAGGTCGCAGAACAGCACCGAGACGTGGCGAAGCTCGGTGGCCGGCGGGTCAGCGATCCGGACCGGCTGGGCAGGCTGGGCCGGCTGGGCCGGTCCGGCCCGCGAGGTCTCGACGGCGGTCGCAGCCCCGATCGGCGTCCCGCAGAAGCCGCAGAATCGCTTGCCCGCGCCGACCTGCTCACCGCACGCGGAGCAGACGGCCGCGAGCGGCGCTCCACAGTCTTCGCAGAACAGCCTGCCGTCGGGAGTGTCGCCCCCGCACGCTGAGCAGCGCATCGCTTACCTCCTCTGCATGCGCAGGCTACGACGCTGTGGGTGGTCGTGCACCCGGCGGGCAGCAGGTCCGGCGCTCAACCCTGGCCCCCAATCGGCCGATACCTCGATCGTGAGAAGTGAGGTGCAATGAGAAGGGCCATCAAGATCGTGGCCTTTGGCACCCTGGCCCTTTTCACCGCGCCCGTCCTCGCCGGCGTCCTGTCGAAGGCGGAAAACGTTCGCCTGCTCGCACGCGCCGCCGATGTTCCCGACCCTGACGCTGGCTGGGTATTCGAGGGCGAGCAGGTCGAGTTCGTCGCCGAGTACCTGGGGTGCGTCACCGCGCACCCCGCCGCGATGGTGGCGGGGCACTGACCGGCTCGGCTTCGGCCGGCGGTCGGTTTGCGTGGCGGCCGCGCCGCAGGCGGCTCGGGCCTAGCTTGCCCTGAGCCAAGTGTTGCTGAACGCGCCGCTGCTGGCGGTGATGGAGCTGGTGGAGTCCTTGTCGGCACCCCTGTTGTCGACCATGATGATGTCGACCGGGTTCTGGGTGCCAAGCGAGGTCCCGTTGGCATCGGACGTCGAGTAGCTGACGGTGCCGAAGTCGGCGAGCGGCAGCACGCCGAAGTTCGACGACGGTGCCTCGGTGATGACCTCTGCCGAGGACCGGGCCAGGCCGGTCTCGTTCTTGGCGACCGTCTGGGTCCAGTTCTGCGTGACGTCGTGCAGGACCAGTGTGTAGGTCTCGGTGCCCGAGAACGTGACCGAGGCGCTGAGCGAGTCGCCCGGCTTGACGGTGTTTGCGAAGTACACCGGATAGGCCGGGTACATCTCGTACCAGCCGTAGTAGTCAGGGGTCCTTCCCGAGCAGTCGGAGTCCGTGCCTGTCTGCTCCACCGAGTTGCTGCTGTAGCCGTCGAGGCCGACCCAGAAGGCCGCGTACTGGGCCGAGGACCTGCGTCCGCCGGACGAGCAGGTGGCCGCCGGCTCGGTCCAGCTGGCCGAGACGCTGGTGTAGGCGCCGTTGGCGCCGGTCACCGCGTACCCGGACCAGTTGGTGGACTCCGCCGTGGTGTCAGCACCCTGACTCGTGCCACGAAAGGCTCGGCCGCTCCGGATCATCAGCCCGCCGGGCCGAAAGCCTCGGGCGAGCGCCGCATGGTGCTGGGCGGGACGGGTCGAATGCGGTGCCGCAGAGGCGCTTGCGCCCGCAGCAAGTGTCAAACCGGAAACCAGCGCCAGGGCGCTGATGGGCAGGGCCAAGCGACGAGTCATGAGCGCTCCTTAGCCGAAGTGAGTAGACGGGGAGAATATCACCGTGAGATCGCCTCACTTTCCTCCACGGAGCCCACGACCTGGCGCTCGAGGGCAGTCCGCACGCGGGCCAGCATCGGCGCGGCTCCGATGGCGTCGAAGGTAGCCCCAGCTTCACGGGCGGGCGGAGCCGATTCGTCGAGCCTCCCCTGCGCGGCGAGCCATTCGGCGCGGTCGAGCTGGACCCGCGCCGTCCAGTACGGGTAGCCGAGTCCGAGAAACATTGCCTCCGCGGCGACAAGGTTCTCCTCCACGTCCCCGCTGTCACCTCGCGCCCCGGCGATGAGCGCCTTTGCGCGAAGTACCTGAGCCCTGAGGAACTGCGGAACCTCGCCCAACGGCCGGCCGGCAAACAGGCTGAGCAGCCGGTCGGCTGCTTCGAGGTCGCCGAGGGCAACCGCCGAGTCGATCGCGTCGGGAACACTCAGGCGCACGACCTCGTGGGCGAGCGGCAGCCCGCCTGTGAGCGTTCCCTCGATCGCCCTCGACGCTGCATCTAGGGCGACGCGGAACTCGCCGGCGGCAAGGGCAACCGCGCCCGCGCCGGCCCAGTACATTGCCTGGGCCTGGACGTCGTCGCCTTCCCGCCAGGACTCGCAGTCGCCAAAGTGCTCCGTAGCGCTCCCCACCGCGCCGCGCAGCGCGTCGAGAAACGCCTGGCGGAAATGGATGAGCGAGGTGTCGACCGACGCCTCGCCGGCGGTCGATTCGTACACCTCAGCGGCCAGCCGGGAGGCCTCGTCCCAGCGTCCGGCCAACATGAGCACGTACATGAGGTTGCCCACCGTGTCCACTTCCTTCGCACGCGCCCCCCGGCGCCGGGCGATGGCGAGGCCTGCGAGCGCGTGCTCCTCGGCTCCCGGGCGGTCGTAGGTCATGCACAGGTCCGTCAGGAGGTTCTGAGACCTCGCCTCGACGTCGGCGAGATCGTGCCGGCGAGCGACTTCAAGGCTCCCCTCGAGGTTCAAGATGCCCTCCTCGACGCGGCCGGCCGCTGTGTGCAGGTAGGACTTCAGCTGCAGCGCGAAGGCGTACGTCTCCACGAGCTCGTGGTGTTGAGCCAGCGTCAGCGCGCGATCCACCGCTTCCGCGGCGTCGTGACCACGGCCCGCGAGTATGAGGGCCCTGCCCAACCGCTCCTCCAGCCTCGCGACGACCGCCGGGGGAGCGGAGTCCGGGTCGAGAGACTCGAGCGCCTCGCTCAGGAGAGCGACCGCCTGCACCGGCCTGCCGGTGCTGTAGACCGTCGCCGCGATCCAGCCGGTCACCCGCGCCGCGTCCACGACACGCCCGGCCTCCCGATGAGCCGCGGCCGCGGCTTCGAACCTGTCCAGCGCCCGGTCGTCGGCGCCGATGAGCAATGCCATCTCGCCGCCCCTCTCGATTAGCACCGCCCGCTCCTCTTCGCTCGAGCTGAGGTCGGCGGCCGTCAGGTAGGCGGCCTCGGCGGCCTCCGGGGCGCCGACGGACTCGGCCCGGTCACCGGCCTGGACGTAGGCCTCCTTGGCCTGTGCCCGCAGCTCGTCGGCGTCGGGGTCGTTTCCGGCGGCCTTGTAGGCGTCGTGCAGGTGGGCGGCGATGACCTCGACGACCTCGGCACCCTCGTCGGGGAACACGCGGCGCAGGTGGGCGGCGGTCGTGATGTGGCGGTCCTTGCGCTCGGCCCTCGTCAACATGTCGTAGGCGACCGACCGGATCAGCGACTGGGTGAATGCGTACTGCCCGCGCTCGGGCGAGAGCTTGTCGGCACGGACCGTTAGGACCTCCTTTCGAACGAGCGAGGGCAGTATCTCGTCGAGCTCGCCGGCGTCCGCGCCGCTGACCGCCTCGATTGCCTGGCGCGGGAAGGACTCGCCTAGCACGGCGCACTCCTTCACGACGCGGCGCTCTCCGGCCTCGAGGGCATCGAGACGGGAGGCGATGAGCGCCGTCAGGCCTGGCGGGATCTCGAGCGTGCCGACCTCCCCGACGAGGTGGAGGACCTCGTCCTTGCTCCTCGCGAGGACCCCCTTGTCCAGGAGGCTTCTGACGGTCTCGACCGCGTAGAGCGGGATGCCTTCGGCCCGCTCGACTATGCGGGCGCGCGGGGATGCCGGCAGGTCGGCGACGAGCCCGTCCAGCAGCTCGCCGATCACCTCGTCCGAAAGAGGGTCGAGCGAGAGCGTCGTGAGGTTGCGACGGCTGAGCACGAGGCCGCGCTGGTCGGCTCCCTCGGGCCGGGTGAGCACGAGCACGAAGATGGCGTGGTCGGCGGACCAGTCGAGCAGGTGGTCGAGGAACTCGACCATGCCGGCGTCGGCCCACTGCAGGTCCTCGACGACCATCACGACCGGCAGGTGCTCGGCGAGGCGCTCGAAGAACAGGCGCCAGCCCGAGAACAGCTCCTCGCGCCCGAGCGACTGCGCGGTCGAAAGCCCGAGCAGCTGGGCAAGCCGGGGGAAGATGAACTCGCGGTCGGACGCATCGGGGATCCAGCGCTCCAGACCGGAGGTGAGCCTCTCCGCCACGACCTCGAGCGGGTCCTCCTCGCCGATCTGCAGGCGCGCCCGGACCATCTCCGAGAGGGCCCAGTAGCTGACTCCCTCGCCGTAGGAGAGGCAACGGCCGGAGTGCCAGAGCACGGTTCCCACCAGGCCGTCGATGTACTTGAAAAACTCCCAGGAAAGGCGTGACTTGCCCACGCCGGCGACGCCAGCGACGAGCACGAGGCGCGCCGAGCGGCGCTCGGCCGAAGCGTGGAACAGCTCCTTTACGAGCCGCAATTCGTGGTCGCGGCCGGTGAAGGGCGCCTCGAGCACGCTCGAGCGCTGCGAGCCGGCCGTCGCCGCGACCACCCGCGTCGCCTGGAAGAGGCGGACGCGATCTGACTTCCCCTTCAGCTCGTGCTCGCCGGCATCGCTGTAGGCGATCGCCGCCGCGGTGGCTGCGCGGGTCACCTCGTCGACATAGCAGCACCCTGGCGGGGCCGCCGACTGGATACGGGCGGCGGTGTTCACGCGGTCGCCGATCACGAGGCCCTCCTCCGCGGTCTCGGTCGTGGCCGCGCCACCGGTAACGATCCCGACCCGGGCCTGCAGATCGGAGCCGTGCTCGGCGCCGTAGACAGCGACGGCACCGACTAGCTCGAGCCCAGCCCGCACGGCCCGTTCGGCGTCGTCTTCCTTCGCGACCGGGACGCCCCAGACCGCCATGACCGCGTCGCCGATGAACTTCTCGACTGCACCGCCGTAGCGCCCGACGATCGACCGGGCGAGCTCGAAATAGCCTGACAGGACCTCTCGTACCTCCTCGGCGTCGCGTTTCTCCGAGAAGGGCGTGAAACCGACGAGGTCGCAGAACAGAACCGATACGTGGCGAAGCTCGGTTGGGGCCAAGACGACCCTCTGGGATAGATGCGCCGGCTGCGCAGCGGCAGCCTCCGAGCCCTCCTGAGCGATGCCGGCCGCGGTCGGCGTCCCGCAGTCGCCGCAGAACTGGTCGTCGGGCTCGAGCTGCGCCCCGCACGCTGAACAGACCGCGGCCAACGCCCCGCCGCAGTGCTTGCAGAACCGCTTGCCGTCCGGGTTCTCGCCGGCACACGCTGGGCAGCGCATCGACCCCTCCTCTTCTCGCGCCAAAGGCTACGACGGTGTGAATGGACGTGCTATTGCATCAAATCGATCAAATCGAGTAACTTAAGAAGGATGCACTTGGGAATCGGCGCCGTTGCAGCCGGCGCAGGCGTGGGCTTCGTCGTCGGCATGACCGGCGCGGGCGGGGCGCGCTGCTCACACCCGTGCTGATCCTGTTCCTCGGGGTGAAGGCGAAGGCCGCGGTCTCGACGGACCTGGTCGCGACTCTGTTCATGCGTCCGGTTGCGGGCGCGCTTCACGCCCGGCACGGAACGGTCGTGCCGCGGATCGTGCTCTGGCTCAGCGTCGGCTCGGTGCCCGCAGGCTTTCTTGCCGGCTGGTCGGCACACCTGATCGGCTCGGCAAGCCAGACCAAAGATGCGCTGTCGCCCTACATCGCGATCGCGCTCTTGGTCAGCGGCGTGCTCGCCCTCGGCCGACGGCTATGGGTAGCGCGCCACCCGCGGCCGGCGAGAACCGGCGAGATCGTGATCCGCCCACTTCTCACCGTTCTCATCGGCGTTGCCGGCGGGGCGGTCGTCGGGATCACCTCTGTGGGAAGCGGCACGCTCATGCTCGTGGGTCTTGCCGCTCTCTACCCGCAGCTCAAGACGTCGCAGCTCGTCGGTACGGACCTGATCCAGGCAATCCCGCTCGTCGGGGCCGCGGCCCTCGGGCACTGGGCTGCCGACGACCTTCACCTGGCGCTCACGGCCTCGGTGATCATCGGTGGTGTGCCGGGTGCGTTCGTTGGTGCGCTCTGCTCTCGCCGCGTGCCCGAAGCGCCCCTTGCGGCGACCGTCTCGATCGTCATCTTGTTGTCGGGTGCCGCCCTGCTCGGCTGGGGCGTGGGTCTCCCGGTAGCCGGAGTCCTGGCGGTCGCGATCTTCGGTGTGCTGGTCATCGAGCGGCGATCGGGCGCGTGGAAGGCACCTGTCGAGGAGCAGAGTCCTGCTGCTCAGCTCCCGCCGCTCGATTCAGCAGTTCCAGGAAGGGTTGGGCCCCGAGGTCGGTGAAGATGTCCCTGGCCTCCTTGGCGACCCTAGCGTCTGGATGATCCGAGCCCAGGAGCAGGACGAGGTCCAGTTCGCACAAGGCAAGGTCGAGAGTGCAGTCGAGCGCTCGCCAAGCCTCGACCGACGTCCGGTAGCCCGCGGCCGACTCGTCCGCCCGTCCCTCGAGAGCCGCCAACCCCGCCTCGACCGTGAGGCGCTCGGCCGCCATCCAACGTCCGCGAAAGCCCTCCATCCCCGATAGGGACTCGCGCGCGAGTCCGACATCGCGCAGCCAGAGGGCGGCGCGCGCCTGGATGGCGAGAGCGGTCGGAGTGTTGATCCCCGAAGGATCGGCGGATACGGCCTCGGCCGCCTCCCGTCGGGCCGACTCGAGGTCCCCGGCGGCGAGGTTGACTAGAGACTGCGCCTCCAAGTAGGTGGTGCGGGCGGCGACCGAGGCCGCACCGATGCGGTCGGCATGCTGCGCGAGGTGCGCAGCAGCCTCTGCCGGGTCGCCCGTGAGCGCCGCGAGCATCGCCCGGACGCAGTCGAGGAACGACCTCTGCCTGGCCGGAAGCTCTCGCTGGCCGAGCTCGGCGATCGCGGCGCGTGTGTCACTCCACTCTCCGACGAAAAGGGACGTCTCCGCGGCGTTGAGCAGATTCATCACCTCGAGGCCCCGGTGTCCGGCCCGCCTGGCCAGCTCCGCCGCCTCGGCTCCAGCCGACAGCGACTCTCGGGGGTCGTCGTCGAGCACGTAAAGGCTCAGGCCCAGCCGAGCTGTCGCCTGTTCCCGGAGGGCGCCGGCCGCGTCGGCCAGTGTCGCCATCCCCCGGGCGAGCATGACGGCCTCGCGGTGGCGCCCTAGGTTGAACAGGGCGCCGGACCTGGTACCGACCGCGCGGGCCAGCAGCTCGGTGTCATCCAGCCCCTCGGCGAGCACGAGCGCGCACTCGGACCATTCGAGCGCACGCTCGGGCGAACCGGTGTTGCGGTATGCATAGGCCAACATGCAAGCGAGCTCCGCCCGGACGCGTTCGCCGCCCCGGTCCACGACTGCCCCGAAGGCGCGCTCGGACCGCTCGATTGCCTCGGAGTAGCGGTCCAGACTGGCGAGGACGGAAGCCAACCTCGCCGTGGCGCGACCGGCTGCGGTCGTGTCTCCGAACGCCTCGTAGTACCCGACAGCCTCCTCCAGATGGAGCAAGGACCGGTCGTAGGCGTTGGCGCGGTCTGCGGCGTCGCCGGCGAGCTCCAGCAGAGCTGCGCGGTCGCCGCCAGGCGGCGTCACCTCGAGGGCCTGGTCCAAGAAGGCCATTGCCTGCTCGGGAGAGCCGAGGGAGAGCGCACGTTGACCGGCCCGGGAAAGCCAGTCCCGAGCGCTGCCGGCGATGAGGTCGGCCTCGGGGCCTTCGGGTGAGGCCCGGTGGGCCTCGACGTAGTGTGCCGCCACGAGTCCGGTGAGCTCGTCCTCCTCGAACGACTCGAGGTGACGGGCCACAGCCAGATGCTTGGCGGCACGGTCGCGCCGGGACAAGGTGGCGCCGGCGACCTCCCCGATGAGGCCCTGCACGAAGCCGTACTGGCCCCGCTCCGGCGAGCGGGGGTCCGCGTCGAAGGAGAGGAACTCCTTGCGGACGAGGTCGCGCAGCTGCTGCTCCAAGGAGGCGTGGTCGCCGCCGTGGACGACGGCAAGCGACTCGATCGAGAACGTGTTGCCCAGCACGGCGGCGTCTTGGAGGAGGGAACGCTGCTCGGTTGGGAGGGCATCGAGGCGCGACGCGATGAGCGCCTGAAGGGTCTCGGGGATCTCGAGGGACCCGAGCTCTCCGGTGACCGAGTAGGTGCCGTCGCGCTGGACGAGGACGTCGCGGTCGACGAGCATCCTCACGGTCTCGACGGCGTAGAGCGGTACCCCCTCGGCGCGCTCGAGGACCTTGGCGGCGACGTCCTCGGGAAGGCCCTGGACGAACCCACGCAGCAGCTCGCCCATGGCGTGGCTGGACAGGGGCTCGAGATGAAGTGACGTGAAGCTGCGCTGGCCCGCTCCCCAGTTGGGCCTCCTGTCCATGAGCTCGGGCCTGGACAAGGTGATCACCAATATGGCGTGGCCGCGCGACCACTCGAGGATCGACTCGACGAAGTCGACGAGGCCCGGGTCGGCCCACTGAAGGTCCTCGAAGACCATGACCGTCGGCCCTTGCGCGGCGACCCGCTCGAAGAACGTTCGCCAGGCCGAGAACAGCTCCTCGCGATCACCCGGCGGTGCCTCTGCGAGGCCGAGCAGGTGAGCGAGGCGCGGCTCGATCCACCTTCGCTCCTCGGGGTCCTCGACGAACTCGGCGACCGAAGCCGAGAGCTTGGAACGCGAGGAGGCGGAGTCCTCGGACTCGTTGATCGCGCGCCCGCATCCTCACCATCTCACCGAGCGCCCAGAACGTGATGCCCTCCCCGTAGGCGGGGGAGCGGCCCTCGTGCCAATAGACGGTCTCGGCCAGGCCGTCGACGTACTTCAAGAACTCCCAGGCGAGCCGGCTCTTCCCGATGCCGGGGATCCCGGTCACAGAGACCAGGCGTGCCCGCCGCTCGCGCGAGGTGGCGTGGAGCAGGTCCTTGATGAGGCGAAGCTCCTCGTCGCGCCCGACGAAGGGCGGCTCCAGGCGCTCGGAGCGTCCGACGCCTTTTCGCTGCGCCACGACTCGAAGTCGCGCGCCAGGCCTGGACGACCTCCTCCTTGCCCTTCAGTTGCAGGGCCCCGACCGCGGTGAAGGCGATCGCCCCCGAGGCCGCCCGCCAGGTGGACTCGTCGACGAGGACCGCACCGGGCGGGGCGACGCTTTGGACCCTGGAGGCGGCGTTGACGGTGTCGCCTAGCACCATCCCCTCGGACACCTTGCCGACGGTGATCGCGACCTCGCCGGTGACCACCCCCGCCCGGGCCGCGAGGTCCACCCCGGACTCCCTGCCGAGCTCGGCCACCGACGCCACGACATCGAGGGCGGCGCGAACCGACCGCTCGGCGTCGTCCTCGTTCGCGACCGGCGCTCCCCACACGGCCATGACGGCGTCGCCGATGAACTTCTCGACGGTCCCGCCGTAATGGCCGATGATGGCCTGGGCGCGCTCGAAGTAGACGGAGAGCAGGTCTCTGATCTCCTCGGGGTCCCGTTTCTCTGCGAGAGGCGTGAACCCGACGAGGTCGACGAAGACCACCGAGCACAGCCGACGCTCACTTAAGGGACCGGGGCTTTGAGCAGGCAGCACGGCGTCGTCGGGGGCTGCGGGCGAGAGGACCGAGGCGGCCCGAGCCGCTATCGGCGTTCCGCAGTCAGCACAAAACGGCTTTCCGGCCAGGACCTCCGCGCCACATGACGGGCACAGCGCGCCGAGCGGCCTGCCGCAGTCCGCGCAGAACCGCTTGCCGTCGGGGGTATCGCCTCCACAGCTTGGGCAGCGCATCGGCCATCTCCTCTGCTCGCCGGAAGGCTAACGACGCCGCGACGTGGCGTCAGCCTCGCGTCGGCGACTCCACTGCGCCGAGCGAGGGGAGGTCCTCGGCTTCGAGGAGCGCACGTGCCCGAGCAAGCATGGGAGCGGCCCCGACCGTGTCGAAGATGGCCTCGGCTTCGCCGGCGAGCTCCGCCGACTCGTCGGGCCGCCCCTGGCCCAGGAGCCACTCCCGCGCGGTCGAGCTGGGCGCGGGCAGTCCAGTACGGATAGCCGAGCTCACGAAACGTAGCCTCCGCGGCGACAAGTTTCTCCTCCACGGCGGCGTCTTCGCCACGCGCGGCGAAGACCAGCGCCTGAGAGCGGGCAACCTGGGCACGCAGGAAGGGCGGCACCTGGCCAGGTGGGCGCGAGGCCAACAGATCGATGAGCCTCTCGGCCTCGTCGAGATCGGAGAGCCTCAAGGCTGCGTCCACCGCGTCGGGAAAGGCGACACGGATGGCCTCGTGCGAGATCTCGAGCCCACCGCGCAAGGACTCCTCGATCGCCCGGCTGCCCGCTTCAAGCGCAACCCGGGAGTGCCCCTCGCCGAGGGCGATCCCGCATTCCGCGGCTTCGTACGTGGCGCGTGCCTGGACGTCATCGCGCTCGGCCCAGGACTCGCATCGGGCCAGGTGCAGCCGGGCGGACTCGGCACCGCCCACCAGCACGTCCAGCATCGCCAACCGCCAGTGAAGAAGATCGGCTCCGTGCCTCTCGTCGCCGCCGGCCTGGAGGAGGTCGTTGGCGAGGCGGTACGCCTCGTCGAAACGGCCGGCCATGGTCAGGACGTACATCAGGTTGTGGGCCGCGAAGGTCTCGTGGAAGCGCGCCCCGCGGCGCCGGGCCAAGGCGAGCCCGGCCAGGCAGTGCTCCTCGGCCCCGGGCAGGTCACAGGTCATGCAGAGATCGGCGAGGTTACCCTCTGCGCTCATCTCCAGGGGCTCGACGCCGTGTCGTCGGGCGACGGCGAGCGCGGCGTCGTAGTTGAAGCGGGCTTCCTCGATCCGTCCCTCGCTCGCCAGCAGCTGCGCCTTGCTCAGCAGCGCCGACGCGAAAGGCTCCGCCAGCTCGAAGTGCTGGCCGAGCCTGAGCGCCTGCTCGATCGGCTCGGCGGCCTCCTGCAGGTGACCTGAGAACAGCAGCGCCCCGCCGAGTCTCGCGTGCAGCTGGGCGACTACAGCTTGTGGGGCAGTGGTCTCCGCGAGCCAGCCCAGAGCCTCCCGAAGGCGTGAGATCGCCTGTTCCTGCCGACCGAGATTTCCCAGGGTGGCCCCCAGCCAGGCGGTCACTCGTGCCGCGTCCGGCATTTGGCCGGCGCCGGAGTACAGCGCGATCGACGTCTCGAAGTGCAGCGTGGCGCGTTCTGGCCAGGCCGCTAGGGCTGCCATCCTCCCGGCCCGCTCTTCGAAGCCGGCTCGCTCGGTCTCTTCCGCGCTGAGCTCGCCGGCCTTGAGGAAGGCGGATTCTGAGGCTTCCGGCGCGCCGACCGCTTCGGCTCTCTCTGCTGCCAAGACGTAGGCGCGGCAGGCCGCCGAGCGGATCTCGTCGGCATCCGGGTCATCGCCCGCGGCCTTGTAAGCGTCGTCGAGGTGGGCGGCGATGACCTCGGCGACCTCGGCGCCCTCGTCGGGGAACGCAGATCGGAGGTGCGCAGCGGTACGGAGGTGCCGTTCCTTGCGCTCGGCACACGTCAACATGTCGTAGGCGACAGATCTGATGAGCGACTGGGTGAAGGCGTACTGGCCGCGCTCGGGTGAGAGCTTGTCGGCCCTGACGGTGAGCACCTCTTTGCGCACGAGCGAGCTGAGGAGCTCCTCGAGCTCGGCGGCGCCGGTCTGGCTGACAGCCTCGATGGCCTGGCGCGGGAAGCTCCCGCCCATGACGGAGCATTCCTTCACGAGGCGGCGTTCGTCCGGTTCGAGCGCGTCGAGCCTCGAGGCGATGAGGGCGGTCAGTCCGGGTGGGATCTCCAACGCGCCCAGCTCACCGACGAGGTGGAGCGCGTCGTCTTCGCCCCTGGCGAGGACGCCCTTGTCTAGCAGTCCCCGCACGGTCTCGATCGCGTAGAGCGGGATCCCCTCGGCGCGCTCGACGATGCGGCCACGTGCGGGAGCCGGCAGGCCCGGGACCAGCCCGTCCAGAAGGTCGCCGATCACCTCGTCTGGCAGCGGGTCGAGCGGGAGCGTCGTGACCGACCGGCGAGAAAGGCCGAGGCCCTTGCGGTCGGTTCCCTCGGGTCTCGACAGCACGAGGAGGAACAAGGCATGGTCGCCCGACCACTCGAGCAGGTGGTCCAGGAAGTCCACCATGCCGGCGTCGGCCCATTGCAGGTCCTCGATGACGAGCACTACGGGGAGGTGCTCCGACAACCGCTCGAAGAAGAGTCGCCAACCCGAGAAGAGCTCCTCTCTGGCCAGAACCTGTTGACCAGGTAGGCCGAGCAGCTGGCCGAGCCGGGGGGCGATGAACGCGCGGTCGGCAGGGTCGGGAATCCAACGCTCGAGCCCGGTCCGCATCCGCTCGGCGGCGAGGTTCTGCGGGTCCTCCTCGCTGATCAACAGCCGCGCCCGGATCATCTCCGAGAGCGCCCAGTAGCTCACCCCCTCTCCATAGGAGAGGCACCGCCCCGCGTGCCACAGCACCTCGCCGGCGAGACCGTCGATGTACTTGAAGAACTCCCACGCGAGCCGGGACTTTCCGACGCCGGCGACTCCGGAGACCAGGACGAGCCGGGCCGAATGGCGTTCGGCGGTGGCGTGGAAGAGCTCCTTGACGAGGCGAAGCTCGTGGTCGCGCCCGGTGAACGGGGCCTCGATCACCCCGGAGCGCTGCGAGCCGGCGACGGCGGCCACGACCCGTGCTGCCTGATAGAGCCGGACCGGCTCGGCCTTTCCCTTCAGCTCGTGCTCGCCGGCGTCGACGTACGCGATCGCGGCTGCGGTGGCGGCCCGGGTCGTGTCGTCGACGTAGCAGCACCCCGGCGGGGCGACCGATTGGATGCGGGCCGCGGTGTTGACGCGGTCGCCGATGACGAGACCCTCCTCCTCGGTCTCGGTCGTGGCCGCTCCGCCGGTCACGATCCCGACCCTTGCCTGGAGGTCGGTCTGGTGCTCGGAGCCGTAGGTGGCGACGGCCGAAACGAGCTCCAGGCCGGCGCGGACCGCCCGTTCCGCGTCGTCCTCCTTGGTGACCGGTGCGCCCCACACAGCCATGACGGCGTCGCCGATGAACTTCTCGACGACACCGCCGTAGCGGCCGACGATCGCCCGGGCGAGCTCGAAGTAACCCGAAAGGACCTCTCTTACCTCCTCCGCGTCGCGTTTCTCGGAGAAGGTTGTGAAGCCGACGAGGTCACAGAACAAGACCGAGACATGGCGAAGCTCGGTGGACGTCGCAACGGCCCGGTCTGCCGGCTGGTTCGCGTCGAGGGTGGCTACCACGATCGGTGACGCAGTCACAGCTGCGACGGGCGTCCCGCAATCGGCACAGAACCGGCTTCCAGCGATGAGCTCGGTGCCACACGACGCGCGAGAGTGGAATCAGGGGTCCACCGCAGTCCTTGCAGAACCGCTTGCCGTCCGGGGTCTCGCCCCCGCAGGCTGAACAGCGCATCTGTCGCCTCCTCTGCTGGCCGGAAGGCTAACGGGGATCGACCATCTAGGTCGCCGAAGGGGGAAATGCACCCGACCGGAGGCCCTCGGTCTCCACCAGGAGCGCTCGTGCGCGGGCAAGCATCGACGAGGCCCCGACGGCCTCGAAAATGCCAGCGGCTTCGCCGGCCAGCTCGGCTGACTCGCCGGACCGTCTCTGGCGGGAGAGCCATTCTGCGCGGTCGAGCTTGGCGCGTGCCGTCCAGTACGGATAGCCGAGCTCACGAAACGTCGCCTCCGCGGCGGCGAGGCTCTCTTCCACATCCTCGTCCTCGCCTCTCGCACTGGCGACGAGCGCCTTGGAGCGGGCGACCTGTGCCCGGAGGAACGGGGGGACTTCGCCTGCTGGGCGGGTCGCCAGCAAGCCGGCGAGACGATCTGCCTCCTCGACGTCGCCGATATCGATCGCCGCCTCGAAGGCGATGGGGAACGCGAAGCGGACGTGCTCGTGCGCGATCGGGAGCCCTCCGTCGAGAGCCTCGTTGATCGCTCGACGGGCGGACTCGAGCGCGTCGCGGCTCTTGCCTCCGGCGAGAGAGACTGCAGCTTGCATCGCCAAGTAGCTCGTTCTGCTCTGGACGTCGTCGCTCTCTGCCCAGGCGCGACACCCCGAGAGGTGCTCGAGCGCGGCCTCGGCGTTGCCTCGGAGCGCCTCCAGACACGTCAACCTGGCCCTGATGTCAGCGGCACCCGGTCGCTCGTCGCCGCCCGCCTGGAAGAGCTCGGTCCCGAGGCGCTCCGCCTCGTCGAGGCGGCCGGTCATGGTCAAGATGTACATGAGGTTGCCCGCCGCGAACGCCTCAGCGCCTCTCTGCCCCCAGCGACGGGCGAGCGCGACGGCGGCCCTGGCATGCTC
This sequence comes from uncultured Acidimicrobiaceae bacterium, assembly GCA_963703655.1. GTDB lineage: Bacteria > Actinomycetota > Acidimicrobiia > Acidimicrobiales > Bog-793 > CAVPFA01. The sequence goes on from CAVPFA010000006.1 coordinate 256,874, forward strand.
CTCGGCTGCCGGGAGGTCCCGGGTCATGCAGAGGTCGGCGAAGTTGGCTTCCGCCCTCATCTCCGTGAGCGTGATCCCGTGGCGGCGAGCAACGGCGATGGAGAGCTCGTACAGCGCAGCGGCCTCGTCGGCACGTCCGGCAAAATTGAAGAGCGTGGCCTTAGAGTCGAGAGCGAAGGCGAGCGGTTCGGCGAGGTTGTGGTGCTGTGCCAAGGTGAGCGCCTCCTCGATCGGCCCTGTCGCCTCGTCCCGGTGCCCGGAGAAGATGAGGACGCTCCCGAGCATGTGCTGAAGGCCCGCTACGACCTCGGGAGGGGCGGCAGTGGCGTCGAGTGACGCCAGGGCTTCGCGGATTGTGGTGATCGCGAGCTCGCCCTGGCCGACGCGGTCGAGCGCGTGGCCCAGCCATCCAGCCGCCGCTGCGCCGTCGACGACCCGGCCGGCGCCAACATGGGCTGCGATGGCAGATTCGAAGTGGGCGACGGCTCGCTCGCTCCAGCCGGCGTCGAGTGCCATCCGCCCGGCCAAGTAGGTGAACCCGGCCTGTTTCGCCTCGTCCGAGCTCAGCTCGGCGGCCCGCAGGTAGGCGGTCTCGGCGGCCTCGGGAGCGCCGACGGACTCGGCCCGTTCTGCGGCCTGGGCGTAAGCGTCCCCGGCCCGCACCCGGAGCTCACCTGAGTCAGGGTCGTCCTTGGCGGCCAGGTAGGCGTCATGGCGGTGGGCGGCGATCACCTCGGCCACCTCCGCGCCTTCGTCGGGGAATGCGGAGCGAAGGTGCGCGGCGGTCCTCAGGTGCCGGGCCTTGCGCTCGGCCCTGGTCAAGGTGTCATAGGCGACGGATCTGATGAGAGACTGGGTAAAGACGTACTGGCCGCGTTCGGGCGAGAGCCGGTCGGCCCGGACCGTCAGCACCTCTTTTCTCACAAGGGAACTCAGCAGCTCCTCCAGCAGGGGACCATCGAGGTCCGACACCGCCTCGACCGCGCGGAGCGGGAAGCTCGTGCCGAGCACCGAGCACTCCTTTACGAGACGGCGCTCGTCTGGGGAGAGGGCGTCGAGGCGCGACGAGATGAGGGCCGTCAGCCCAGGTGGGATCTCGAGTTCGCCGAGCTCGCCGACGAGCTGGAGGGCGCCGTCGCCCGACTTCTCGACGATGCCCTTGTCGAGAAGGCCCCGCACGGTCTCGATCGCATAGAGCGGGATGCCGTCGGCGCGTTCCACGATCTGTGCCCGCGCTGTCTCGGGCAAGTCGGTGACGAGGCCGTCCAAGAGCTCGCCCATGACCTCGCCAGGGAGCGGGTCGAGCGAAAGCGTCGTCACCGATCTGCGGGTGAGCACGAGGCCCTTGCGCTCGATGCCCTCTGGTCGCGACGCCACGAGCAAGAAGATGGCGTGGTCGCCCGACCATTCGAGGAGGTGGTCCAAAAAGTCCAGCATCCCGGGGTCTGCCCACTGCAGGTCCTCGATCACCATGACCACCGGGAGGTGCTCGGACAACCGCTCGAAGAAAAGTCGCCAGCCCGAGAAGAGCTCTTCTCTCGCGAGCACCTTGGGAGTCGGCTGCCCCAAGAGCTGGCCGAGGCGGGGGGCGATGAACTCCCGGTCGCCAGCATCTTCGATCCAGCGCTCGAGGCCGGTCCGCATCCGCTCGGCGACGACTTCTTGTGGGTCCTCCTCGCCGATCTGCAGCCTCGCGCGGACCATCTCCGACAGCGCCCAGTAGCTGACGCCCTCCCCGTAGGAAAGACAGCGCCCGGAGTGCCAGAGCACCGTTCCGGCCAGGCCGTCGATGTACTTCTCGAATTCCCAGGCGATGCGAGACTTGCCGATGCCGGCGACACCAGAGACGAGCACCATTCGCGCCGAGCCGCGCTCGGCTGCGGCGTGGAAGAGCTCCTTTACGAGTCGCAGCTCCCTGTCGCGTCCGATGAAGGGGGCCTCGATCACCCCCGAGCGCTCCGAGCCCGCCACGGTCGCGACGACGCGGGTCGCCTGGTAGAGCCGGACCGGCCCGGACTTGCCCTTGAGCTCGTGCTCGCCGGCGTCGGCGTACGCGATCGCAGCGGCGGTGGCTGCCCTGGTCGTCTCCTCGACATAACAGCACCCCGGCGGGGCGGCCGACTGGATGCGCGCCGCAGTGTTGACGCGGTCTCCGATGACGAGGCCCTCCTCGGCGGACTCGGTCGTGGCCGCGCCTCCTGTCACGACTCCCACCCGGGCCTGGAGGTCACTCTGGTGCTCGGCGCCGTAGGCGGCGACCGCGGAGACGAGCTCAAGGCCGGCGCGGACCGCTCGTTCGGCGTCGTCCTCCTTCGCGACCGGGGCGCCCCAGACCGCCATGACGGCGTCGCCGATGAACTTCTCGACGGTGCCCCCGTAGCGCCCGACGATCGCCCGGGCGAGCTCGAAGTAACCCGACAGGAGCTCTCTTACCTCTTCGGCGTCGCGTTTCTCGGAGAACGGCGTGAAGCCGACGAGGTCGCAGAACAGCACCGAGACGTGGCGGAGCTCTGTGGCCGGCGCCGCAACCGTCAGCGACGGCTGCGGCGTGTCGAGAACGACGGCCGGGGCGCCCGCCCAAGCCGTCGCTGCTCCAACCGGCGTCCCGCAGTCACCACAGAAGCGTTTGCCCGGCCCGAGCTGCGCCCCGCATGTGGAGCAGGCGGCGGCCAGCGCTCCGCCGCAGTCCTCGCAGAACCGCTTGCCGTCCGGGTTCTCGCCTCCGCACGCTCCGCAGCGCATCGGCATCCTCCCTCTTCTAGCGGCAAAGGCTAATGACACGGTGGGCGGACGTGCACCAGCCGGAGACCGACGGTGCTCCGAGCGACTGCGCGGCTCGGGCCGCCTTGAGATGTACGCCCGAGTCATAGCTGGATCTTCGCCGGGCGAGAGCCGGGAAACATATCCCACCAGCCGCTCGAGTGACCGCCCGCGCGGACTCCTGCCCTCCAGCGCCGCCGGGGGGAGGCACCCAGGCAACGAGCCTGCCTTTCGGGTCGGGCCGCTGAGCCCGTAACCGAACGGCTCAACTACAGTGCTGCAGTCGACGGGCTGTGGCGCAGCTTGGTTAGCGCGCTTGACTGGGGGTCAAGAGGTCCCGGGTTCAAATCCCGGCAGCCCGACCACAAAGTCCCTGGTAGATGGCATATAGCTACGGGCCATGAGCGAGTGAAACACCTCTGTGAGAACCTGCTGAGAACCAAGCGTTCTCACGGAGGTGCGATGCCAGCACGACCTGAAGGTGTCTACGCCGACAACCGGGGCCAGTGGTACCTCAAGGTCACCCTCGGCCGAGACCCGCTCACCGGCAGACGGGAGCAGATCACGCGGCGCGGGTTTGCCACCGCGACCGAGGCGGCCAAGGCTCGGCGGGAGCTGATCAGGAAGCTCGATGCCGGTCTCGTCAAGCCGAGCGTGGGCGCGCTCACGGTCAACGAGCTACTCGACCTCTACCTGGACGGGATCGATGCCGACCAGCGCCTTTCACCGAAGACGCGCCACGACTATCGCGTCTACGCCGAGACCTACGTGCGGAGGTTTCTCGGCACGCACAAGGTGCGCGACGTCACACCGGAAGTGATCCTTACCTGGCAGCGCAAGCTTCTCGCCGAAGGTGGAGCCAAGGACGCCAAGCCCCTGGCCCCGAACACGATCCGCCTTGCTCGAGCGCCCCTCGCCGGCGCTTTCAAGCTCGCCACGTCGAGCGGGATCGTGGCGGTGGACCCGCTTCTGCACACTCCACAGCCGAAGGCCCGGCGCTCGGTTCCGCGCCACTGGAGCCCCGAGCAGGCCCGGGAGTTCCTCTCCTTGATGGAAGGGGACCGCACATACCCCGTCTGGGCGTTCTTGATGGGAGCAGGACTGCGGATCGGCGAGCTCGTGGCTCTCCGGTGGCGCAATGTCGACCTCGTCGATGGCACCGTCGCAGTCGTCGAGTTCTCCACCTATCTCGGGAACGAGGTTGTTGCCTCCTCCGGCAAGAGCCGCGATGCGATCCGTCGCATCGACATCGACAAAGCGCTCGCCGGCGTCTTGCGTACCCAGCGTGCGCAGCAGGCCAGGGAGCGACTGGCCACCGACTCCTACGAGGGGAGCGATCACGTGTTCACGCGCCCCGCCGGAGGGCCCTACCACCCCCAGTATCTGTCTCGCCTGCTCGGTCGCTTCAGCGAGGAGCTCGGCCTGCCTCGGCTCACGGCTCACGGGCTCAGGCACACATGCGCAACGCTCATGCTCGCCAACGGCGTGCCACCGAAGGTCGCCGCCGAGCGCCTCGGGCATTCGGACCCTTCGCTCTTCATGAACCTCTACAGCCACGTCACGCCGTCGATGCAACGCGAAGCGGCGGAGAAGATCGGGGCGGCGCTGTTCGACTGAGGTGTGGTGCGGGCGGCCGGCCGCCGCACTCGCGGAACTGATGTCATCTGCTCGATGTGCCTTTCCCTGACGGAGAAGCAGCCATCTGCACCGATCAATCGTTCGGGACCTCTTCGCTAATCAGGCAAACTTCCGTGGGCTTTGCAGAGAAAGGGACCTATATACCTCGTGGGCCCGTGGGCGGGCCAGGATATGCGCGTGTCCTACGATCCGACCATCTACAAGGGCAGCGCCACTCACTATGCTGTCGGCCGTCCGCCGTACAGCCGCGAGCTCGAAGCGGTCCTTGCTGAGGCTGTCGGTCTCGACGGGCGGGGCCGACTCCTCGACGTCGGGTGTGGGCCAGGAGTCCTCGCGCTAAGGCTGGCCCACCTCTTCGAAGAGGCCGTCGGGCTTGATCCGGATCCGGACATGCTGACCGAAGCCCGCCGCCGGGGCGCGGAGCAGGGGATCTCCAACGTCTGCTGGGTCCAGGCGCTGGCCGAGGATCTGCCTGGACCCGCGCTCGGGCCTTACCGGCTGGTCACATTCGGTCAGTCGTTTCACCGCACCGCCGAGCACGAAGTCGCCGAGGTCGTGTACGACCTGCTGGATCGCGGGGGTGCCCTCGCTCTGATCGTGCATTCCGTGCCCGGCCGACCCGCTCCGGCGAGTCCCGGCTGCCCGCCCATCCCTCACGAGGAGATGGCAGAGTTGGTGCAGCGCTACCTAGGACCGATCCCGCGCTCTGGCAGGGGCTATGTCCAGCCCCGAGACCACACCTTTGAAGACGTCCTCGTCCGGACCCGATTCGGTGAACCGATCACCCTCTGGGCTCCAGGCGTACCTGACCTGGTGCGGGACACCGAGAGTGTCCTATCGGGCTACTTCTCGATGACAACGTCTGCGCCCCATCTGTTCGGGGACCGGATCGACGAGTTCGCCTCCGAGGCTCGAGCGCTTCTGCGCCAGCGCTCACCGAAGGGCCTCTTCTGGGACTGGCCGGGTGACACAGCCATCGTCTTAGCTTGCCCCCCCGCTGGCTGACCCGGTCGCGTGACGACTCCGGCGCGCCGGGCGTTCTGCATTCGCATTCGCCCGCCTACAGGGGCCCGAGCTGATGTCGTTCGGTGCTCGCCGGGACGGCAACGACGCCGCGTGCAGATGAAAGGATCTGCGCTGTGAATGCGGCCGGAAGAGACCGCCGGGACATGGAGTCATGAGATACCGAAGTACCTGATCTCGTTCGATGACGGCGCGATGACCTTCCCCGAGGAGGAGCTGCCCGACGTGGCCGAGGCCGCGCACGCAGTCGTCCAGGAGGCCACGGACGCCGGCGTGGGGGCATTCGGCGGCGGGCTGAAGAACCACGAGGAGGCGAGCGTGGTGGCCACCGACGGGACGGTCACCGACGGCCCGTGCCCGGAGAGCAAGCAGTACCTCGGCGGATTCGCGGTCGTCGACGTGCCCTCACGCGAGGAGGCGCTGGAGTGGGCTGCGAAGATCGCCGTCGCCTGCTGCCGTGCTCAAGAGGTCCGCGAGTTCGTGCCTGACTGACCCGTCGGCGGACGCTCCGGCGAGCTCCGGCGCTCCTCGAGGCCTCAGCGGCCGGCTACCGGGGCACTCGGCCGGCGTTCCGGGCACCCTGAGGCGATCGACCACGCGCCGAGCCGAGCTCGTCGACGTCGGCCGGGCCGAGCTTCGGGCTTACGCGAGCTTCGCGGCAATCGACCGGTGGGCACGACGGCGAAGGGCTGATCCCTCCGAGCATCGCCGGTTCGGCTCAAACGAGGCGACGGCGGACGAAAGACCAGAGCAGTCGTCCGCCGAATAGGAGGAACAGCCCGATCACGACGATCAATACGACCGAGAAGAGCACGATCCCGGAGTCGGCGAGGAGCGTCGACAGGCCACCTTCGACGTGGGAGACCGCCTGGTGCCACGCCTTGGAAAAACGGCTAGGCGCTGAGGCGTGTGTCGCGCGCGCTCTCGGTATAGCGAGCGCAACGGTCAGGCTCGAGAAGCTGATCTCGTTCGCGAGAACGCGTTGTTGTGCCTGGAGCTGTTGGATCTGGCTTTGCACCGACGTGATCTCGTTTTGGACCGAGAGCAGCGCTTGAATGGTGCCGGCCCTGGCGAACAGCGCTTCGAGCTGTGTTCGAGCTGCCTCGAGAGCGCTGATATGGGCACCGAGGTCCGCGACCTGACCGGTCACGTCGGTCGCGGTCGTGCTCAGGTGGTTCAAGGTGCCGAGTGACTCGGCCTCGCTCACCGCCTTTTGGAATTTTCGAGCGGGAACACCGAGCACCACGGTGCCCCCAGGACTTGAGCCCGCGAGGGCCACATTGGAGGTCGAGACGTACCCGCCCAGTGACGTCGCGATCGCCTGCAGCTCGGCGACGACGTGACCGAGCGCGCTGTGGTCGACGTCGAGCGAGAGCGTGCCGGTGGTGATGATCTTTTGCGAGCCTGCCGACGCGGTGCTGCTAGCCGAAGACGGCTCGTTCGATTTTGTGGCACCCGCGCTCGCTTGTAGCCCGTCGAATCCGGGGGCGGCCAGGGGGAGTGCGTGTGCATTGCGCGCGATGCTCGGGGGCGAAGAGGACGACGACACTGCGACGACGATCACGATGGCGAGCACTGCCGCGGCGCCGAGCGCCGAGATCGCGAAGCCGCGTGGGTGCCTGCGGGCCTTGGCGATCGGTGAAGCGACCCATGGGGGGTCGATCTCGACACGGGCCGCCGCCAAGATCGCATCGGCGGCCGTCGGCTCGGGAATTGTCTCGGCCGCCTCGGCGATCAGCGCGGAGAACTCCTCATCGGTGATCATTTCGCCCCCTCTTGGCTACTGCTTGAAAGTCCGAGCCCGAGATGGGCGAGCCGTGGGTCGTCGGCAAGCAGCCGCCGTGCCTCATGAAGCCGCGATTTCACCGTGCCCGGGCGTCTACGGATCGCCGTCGCGATCTCCTTCTCGCTCAGTCCGGCGTAGTAACGAAGCACGAGTGGCGCTCGGAGCCCAGTGGGAAGTGACAGGATCGCTTGGCGCACGAGCGAGGCACGGTCGCGTTGGTCAGCGAGCTCGTCAGGTGTGGGATCGCTCGAGACGACCGCGTCGAGCGCGTCTTGAGGGGCCCTCCTGCCGTCGTGTCTGGCCTCGGTACGTGCCGAGGAATAGCAGGCGTTCACGACGACCCGGTAGATCCATGGGCGCAGTCCGTCTCCTTGTGGGAGGGCGTCTCGAAATCTCCAGAGGCGCAGGAACGCCTCCTGAACGGCATCGTCGACTTTCGCGGCGTCACCGAGGAGGAGCGCGGCTGTGCGGTACGCGGGCGCGTACCATTGCTGCAGGAGTTCCTCGAGCTCGCTCGGATTGGTGTCGGTAACCACGTCTCTAAGACGCTACGGCGCCACAGAAGGTTCGATTTCCCACCTGAGCAGGCACGACATCGCTCGACAGCTTGGCCGCCAAATGCGGGCGGTGCGGCGAGCTCCCGAGTTCCTCGAGGCTTCAGCGGCCGCCTGGCCCTCGCCGGCGACGGGCACGAGTGGACTCGCACCTCGAGCTTCGCGACTGCTTCGGCACGGCACCATGGTGATACCCCGTTCGACTGAAGTGGACATTTGGGGATAGGGGGTAGCCATGTAACCGGACAAGCCCCTGCCGGAGAGGTGCGCCGGCGTGACCCCCGATCAGTGACCGGCGAAGTGGTGCGCCACCGCGGCGAACGCCTCCTTGGGCTCCCAGGGCATGTCCGGGTAGACGATCCCGTGGCGCCCGTCGGGCAAGGACTTCACGAGTGACATGGAGTCCATGTCGAGGTCGTAGCGAGGATCGTCGTCGGTGTAGGCCCCGGGTGTCACGAAGGTCGACAGCAAGGCGCCGGCCACCCCTGAGCGTTCGAGTTCGTCGAGGGTATCGGCGAGCTCGCGGGCCTGCATGGCTTCGTCACGCTGGAACGTCCCCTTCAGACGCGGCCGGACGAAACGCCCGATCACCGGTCGCGTGTGGAGCCACAGCCGGGTGGTGTCGGTGACCCCGAACCCCAGGGCGCCGGAGCTCTCGGCACCACGGAAGGTGCGCATCCCGAACTCGGTGATGATCACCGGCTTGCCCATTGAGAGGAAAGGTTCGAGCATCTCTGCGTAGCGGTCCTTGGTGCGGGCCTCGCGGTAGTGATCGACGCCAACGTAGTCGAAGGGCCCCCAGTCCACCTGCTCGAAGGTGAGCGAGGCGTAGGTAAGGGGGCCACCGAATACGGCGCGCAATCTGGGCATCAGGACAGCCAGGTACTCATCGAGCCTCCCGTTGCTCAGCAGTACCGGGTCTGCCTTGAGGCGTTGCAGGCGCTCGGTCACGCTTTTGCCGACGATTAGCCCCGGTGTGAAGAGCGTGAGCTCGCTGCCGGCGACGAAGACCACACGCCCCGGATGGGCCGTGTGCAGCGGTCCGGCCGCCTGGGCCGCTGCGACCACTCGAGCCACAGTTTCCTCCAGCGAGTACTCGAAGAAGGCCGGGGAGAACCACACCTCGAGTCCGAGTCCGAGCGCGATTTCGGCGACAGCCGTCAAGCGTCCAACGTCACTGCCCACGATCCGCACGGCGTTGGCGTGCAGGTCGTCCCCGACGATCTCGAGCTCGCGCCGCACCACCGACATGTCGAGTGCGGTCCGGCGCGTCGAGATCGCGTAGCCCGGGCCGCGGAACATGGTTCCCGTGTCGTAGTGAACTCCCTGGTGCTGCACGTCGCGTCGATCCTCGCGCCCAGCCGCCTACGAGGTGCGGATCACGTCGTAGGGCCCCATCGGCATGGTCTCATCGCGGAGCCCCTGGCCTCGAGCGCAGTCGTCCGGGGGCCGCCACTCCGAGACGTCATCCGGCGCACGTCTCCAAGCAGGGTTTGTCCGGTGGCATGAATACCCCCTTTGGGGATAGTCCGGCGCGGTGGTGACCAGGCCAAACGGCGTGGCGTTGACGAAGGCCCAAAAAGGAGGGATTCGGCATGGCCAAGGATCGCCCTGGCTACTTTCAGGTTACCTCGCAGGGCTCTTCCGGTTGGCACTGGCAACTTGTGACCGACACGGGTCAGATCATTGCCAGCTCGGACCTGCCCATCGTCAGCGCCGAGCGGAACCCCATTATCTAGGGCGCAGCGTCCGCACACAGTGACGCAGACGAAGTTGCCTTGCGTGGGCTGTTGGGCATGCCCCCGAATCCCGACACTCAGCGAAGGGCTTCCGTCGCCCCGCTCGCCGGCGCTGTGCCGTTGTTGAGGCGGGCGAACCAATGTGACGTTGTTTCGGAGTGCTGGCCCCCCGACGTCGCTCTCAGCAGTCGAACACCGACCAGCAGATGTCGTTACGCAACTGCTGGTCGTCGAGTACGAGCTCGCGAATCGCCTCAAGAAGCTGATCGCGCTGCCACCGGCACTCGAGTCGCCCTGCGCTCGCGCCCTCTCCTTCCGGCGCGGCAGCACGTGCGGCCTTGATCGCATAGGCGGCCGCACCGAGCTCGTGCGCGGCAACGTGTGCGACGCACGCGGCCTGGCCGGCAGCGTACGCGGCATGCCGTGGCGCCCCACGCAGGTCTCTGGCCGCGCCGTTTGCATGGCCGCCCGCCGTACGAGCCTGGGTCATCGTGATCTCGCCGCTCGCCCAGCCCCGCCCGAGTTCGATCGCGCGACGAGGGCGACTGTCGCCTGGGCGCGCCTGCTCGAAGTGGTACAGCACATGCTCGGCGCAGGCGGCCGCCCACAGTGCGAGGAGCTGGTGATCCGAATCGGTGAGGGTCCCACCGCGGCGGATCGTCACGAAACGAGGGTCGCGGTCTTTCGGGAGGATCACACTCATGCTCCCCTTCTGTTAGCTCGCAGTTCCGGTCTCGCTGCGGAAATAATCGATCCGCGCGGTTCTACGTCGTTGCCCAACGGGCTCTTCAGCCAACGGTTAGCGCGAGTTCTGTCCAGGCGGCTTCCCAGGGAGTGCTGACGGTCAAGCGGAGTAGTCGGACGGCGGGGTCGAGGGGTGGGAATAGCCACATGTCCCCCATCCCCTCGTGTTCAGGAAACCACCGATGGGTCGCTGGTACGGCCTGATGCTGCTGGCCGAGGTCGTCGGCCGCCTGGACGGTGAAGGGTCTGAAACTGACGGGCCAGTACTCGCCGACCGCTTCGGGGAAGAAGTAGAAGTGGAGCCACACGTCCCGGTCCTGGACGACGACGGCGTCGAAGACGGCGAAGTCCCGGTTGGCTCGAGCGGTGTAACGGCCGGTGAGCTCGTGGTGCCAGCGGCCGTCCCTTTCGGGATACCGGCGGAGCAGCGGGCTTCCTGGTGAGAGCGCACCGACCGCCAGGAGCGCGTCGGCGACCGCCCCGCCGACCTGAAGCGCACCAGTGGCGTCGAGGCCGACCCCGAAGGTAGCGCCGGGCTCGGAGGTCGGAAGGTCAGGCAGCAGAGCATCGAGGAACCACTCGGCAGGCGACGGCCACTCTGGCTCCGATCGACCCGACGCCAGGGTCTGAGGCAGGTCGAGGTCGATCCGCACCGGAGCGGAGCCGGGGGGCCGCAACTCGATCCATGCGGCGCTCGCGGCCAGCGACGGCTCGGTGGTGATCTCGGCGCTGGTCGCCGGAGCGTCCGCCCACGGGGGTGGCGTGAATTGCACGCCCGCTTGACCGGCCCGCACTCGGAACTCGTAGTGGCCTGCGGTGTCATCGACGCACGGGATCACGACCTCGAGCTGGCCGGCCGGAAGTCGTCCCCCGTTCGAGGCGGCGATCACAGCCCCGCCTCGCAGCCCGTTCGGCGCCACCGCCAGCCACTCGACGAGCACATCACAATCGGAGAGGCTCACGTGCACACCTGGCGCAGCGAAGGCGACCGGGCGATGCCCGAGGGACTCGAACTGCCGCTCGCGGGCGGCCTGGAAGCCGTAGGCGCTGGTCGGCCGGAGAGTCAACTCCCCTCGAGGATCGACACCAAACCCTTCGAGGGCCCGCCGGTGCCCGCCCAGCAACTGCTCGGCGTCATCCTCTTCGATCAGGTCCAGCATCACCAAGACGGTGGCCACCGCTTGCAGCTCGCTCGAGGTACGCAACAACAGCATACGGTCCACATTTGCATCCACCCGCCGCCGCCGCGGCGCGAAATGCCGCAGCGAACGATCAGACATCTCGCGAAGAACCTTCTCCGGGGAGGCGGCCACCATGCCAGTCTGCCGCGGTCATCACCCCGCACCGCCCAGAACGGCACCCCGCTGACCGTCCTCGTCCGCGCCAATCGCGCCCTACTCGCCAGGCTCACTCACTGACCGAAGAAGGCGAGCACATTCGTGGTGGCCCGTGCCGTCAAGGGCTCGGTCGAGTGGACGAAGGTTGCTCTCAGGGTCGCCAGGTGATCCGGAATGTGTGACGCCGGATGCCCACGTAACGATTGCCAAACCACGTTCTAGCCCCGGGGCCCAAAGTGTTGAACCAGAGTTGGAAGAGGAACCCGTGTCCGAGGCGCTTGGCTATCCGGGAGTGACTCATCTCCAGCATGCGCGAGCGGTGCATGCGCTCCAGCCAGATGGGCTTCGATGCGCTCATTCCAGTACTGGTGAACGGTCTGGGCATCCTGTCCTGAGAGGTGGTGCTCGTGTGCAAGCTTGCCCACATGTGCTGCCTCCACATCGAGGAGCGCCCAGTGGTCAGCTGATCGGCGGATCCTATGGAATGGAATCCGCTCGAAGCGGCGATCAAGGACGTCCAGCACTGCGTCCCCGTGCTCACCGAGGTCAGGTCGAGGCGGGGGCGGAATCCGGTCATCCGCTAGCCGTTGGAGCCTGACCTCGCTCAACGGCACGCCACGGCTGTCGATGCTTATCGTCGTCCCCGGTACTCGTCCGACTGCCACCCACAAGCCTTCCCCCAGCTCAGTGACCTCGAACGGCGTCTCCTTGTTGTCAACAACGACCGTGATGTCGGACCACTCGAGGTCCTCTGAGGGACCAGGAACCGATCTATCCCATGTCGCTTTGGTGGCTCTCCCGCGGTGAGTGGCAAGGTATGGGTTAATAGGCGCCCAGGTGCGGGTGATCCCGTACCGCTGATCATTGTCACCACGGTGCGAAGTGACCGAAATGGACGCGCCGTCATGAGCAAGGAAACTCACCTGCTGGGACGTCACGACGGTCGTCGGCTTCTCGCCTTTTCGGACCAGCGTCGATCCCATGCCGGTCTGGCCGCCCCGCTTGCGGCGCAGACCTACAACCCCGAAGAGGGGAAGCTCCTCTTTCGCCAAGCGGGCTAGTCGTTTCTCTTCTTCTTCCGGGCCCACCCCCCAAGTCTCGCAGCCCTCAGTCCCAAACGGCAGAGACAGTCCAAGGCACATCGGACGACGCAGAATGACGACCACTGGCTCGTAGCGGTGGCGCTCCGATTCGGCAGGGATCTACGCTCACTTCCTGCCCGAAGACGGCGATGTTCCCGGCACTTTCGTAGTGGCCCGTGCCATCAAGGTCTCGGCAAGTTCAGAGGTCCGGGCCCGTGGGAACCACTGGCGTGGGCGGCAGCTCGTAGGAAGGAACGATGGTCCGCCCCTGCATGATTGGCGGTGGTGTTGGGGTGCTCCTGGCGGATGAGCGGTGACGACGTGGACTGGTTTGTTGGGTTTCGATCGCTCGGCGCAGTTGGTTGATCCGGTCGACGACGTCGGGGTGCGCCTTGATGAAGTCAGCTCTTGCCTGCCGCGCACCTTCGAGCTCGCTGGCCCGGGCAGCGACCCGGGACCGCTCGCCCTCGAGAAGCCGAGCGTGAGGTTCGATTGTCTGTAGCCAGGCGCGTTCAGCTGCTTGCAGCGTGGTAGCGCTGCTCTTGAGACCTTCGCGGCTGCGGTGCCGAGCGAGGAGCCCAAGGCGGGAATCTTGGGCTCGGCGGTGGTTCTCCTGGTGGGCTCGCGTGGCCGCTTGAAGGTTCTCGTAGCCAGCTCGGACGGGCGTGTTGGCCCACCGTCTGGCACCGGTCCTGAGATCCGCGAGGTCCTTTTCGAGCGCGGCCTGTTGGTCGCGGATCTGAGCGAGCTGGTCGGTGACGAGGGGAGGGATGCTCCCGACGAGTTGGCGGTGCTCGGCGCGGAGTGCCTCGAGGCGCTCGACGGCTCGGGCTTGGTCGGTGACCCATTGTTGGCGGCGCTCGTCGTCCCAGGACCAGGCGAGGCGTTGCGCAGCTTCGGTGAGGTCAGAAGCGGTGGTGTGGACATGGCTCGCGCTCCGGGCGCGGCTCATGGCCACGTAAGCGAGCTCTCGGCCACCGCCGTCATCGAGGACATGGGCGACCTCGACCGTGGTGCCCTGCGCGCGATGACCAGTCATCGCGTAGCCGTAGCCGAGACGATCCAAGCCGATGTCATCGGCGCCCATGTGAAGCTGGCGGCCATCGGGAGTGATCGCGGTGAGGGTCTGGGCCTCCGGATCGACGGCGGTGATCCGGGCAGCCTGTGAGGTGATCCAGGCGCCGTGAGGCCCCGGGGCGAGGGTGACGACCCGGTCGCCGGCCCGGTAGGTGTGCCCTCCGGGAGGGGAGAGCTCGGGCCCGGTGAGGCGCCCGGAGCTCTCCCACAGGTCGCGAGCGGCTCGGTTGAGCATCTCGACGTTGTCGCGTCGGTAGGCGAGAAGGAGGGAGTCCCTGCCGGCGTCGACGTCGCCCGCCCAGGCACGGATCATGCCGATCACCGCCCGGCGGCGGTCGGGCACCGGATGCACGCGGCCGTTGCGGGCGTACCAGGCGACGGCTGCCTTGAGGTTGCCGTCGCGGAGCTGGGAGAGCGCGGCGCGTTCTGCGGGGTTGGTCTGGCGGAGGTTGTCGCCGAGCGCCCAGAGCTGTTCGGGGTGGCGTCCGGCAAGGGCGGTGAGGGCACCGCCTGGCCCGATGGCGCCGAGCTGGCGGTCGTCTCCGACGACGATCAGCTTTGCTCCGGATCGTTCGACCGCGGCGAGGAGCCGGGCGAGTTCGACATCTGAGGTCATGGCTCCCTCGTCGAGGATCAGCACGTGCCGGTCCGAGAGCCGAAGGGCGTTGTGGTCTAGCCGCCAGGTGACCGACGCGACCGTGCGCGACTCGATCCCGGCGCCGTCTCCGAGGTTCCTGGCTGCTTGTCCTGATGTTGCGGTGCCGAGCACGGTGTAGCCGGCGGTCTCAAAGCCGTCGCGGACCGCCGCCAGCGTCGTGGTCTTCCCGGACCCGGCCACGCCCATCACCAAATCGAGGCGGTGCCCGCCTGTCATGAGGCCGACAGCGACCTCGTGCTGGGTGATGGTGAGCGCAGCTCCAATGTGTTCCTCGAGCCGGACGATGGCATCCAATGCGCCTCGTTCCTCGACTCTGGGACCCTTTTCGCCCGTCAGCGATCTCGCCAGGGTGGCGATGCGCTCCTCGTCGGCGAGCACACAGCGCGCCGCCCACACCTGCTCTCTGCTTCCGGTCACGCTCGGCAAGCCGACCGCGTCGCTATGCGCGAGGACCGTCTCGACGGCCTCGTCGAGCGCAGTGACGGGCAGGCCGTGGAGGTGCGGGGCGGCGGCGATGATCACGTCGCCACGCGTGAAGGTCTTTTCGGCCGCCAGGCGCCCGCCCGGAGCGAGCAGCTCGCCGGCAAGCTCCTCGAGGTCGACAACCGGGCGCTGGTAGCCGGCGCCGGCGGACTCGACCTCGGCAGCGAGAGCCTCCGGTGGGTGACCAGCAGCAGTCAGCTCCGCCTGCCACCTGGCCGACAAGTCCTCGACGAGAACCTGCTCCTTGCGCTCCCGGGTGGTCCTGGCGGCGACCGAGCGGGCCTTGTAGGAGGCCTCGGGTCCGACCGCGGCGGTGATCTGTGCCGAGCGGGTGGAGTGCAGCTCGCATACCTCGGCTGGGATCCCTGCGATCGCCCAGCCCCCGAGCCGTCCCGACGGCCCAGGGTCGGCCACGATCCCGTACCCGAGCTCGACCGCCTTGGCGGCGCCAGCCATGCGGCCGATAGCCGTCGCCGCGTGCAGTTGGTCTCGCAACAAGGCCGTGTCGGCGCCTTTCCAGCCGCCACGGGCGTCGCGCATCAACACGGCGTTCGCGATCAGGACGTGATCGTGCACCTGGGGGTCGCCGGCCCGGGTCGTCGCATGCCGGGAGGTCGCCCAGATCAGTCCGCCGGTGCCCACCCGGGTCTGTATCCGTCCACGCCGACCACCCCGCTCGGCGACGAGGCGGTCCAGGTAATCCAAGGTGGCGTCGCGCTCGGCATCGACGATCTCGTGCATGTCCTCGGCACGGCCGATCACGCCGAGCTCGGCTACCGCTTTGGAAGGTGAGACCACGAGTTCCAGACCGGGGCGCAGGCAGCCCACGAGACGCCGGCCGGTTCGCGGGTCGTGCGCCCCACCCACGCCGAACACGGCCCGGTAGTCCGCGAGGTCGACCTCGCCCTCCAGGCCGAGCAGCAAACACCCCGAGCCACCCCAGGACATAGGGGTCTCGCCGCGCGAGGCGTAGTACTCGCGAGTGGCGGCGACCGGGTCGTCACCGCGGCCGGCCACGGTGTGCTCGTGATACTCGATCGAGTCGGCCCCCATCATCCGCATCCACGCCACGGCACCACCCGCCTTGCCAACTGGAAGTTGCAATCGTGTTCTTCTTGGTTTGTGGTTATACCAGGAATGTGGGTGATGTGAAGGGGTTGTTTGGTGTTGGGTAGAGGGAGGTTGATGGAGGTGAGGGATGGTGAATGGGGAGAGTGGTGTGAATCTCACTGGATTTGATGGAGGCTCTGATCTCACACAAGGGAGACTGAGCTGTGCCTGCACATCGGAAGTACGACAAGGAGACCCGTGACCGCGCGGTGAGAATGTTCCAAGATCGGTTGCGTGACGCTCCGGACGAGTCGGCGCGACAGATCCGGCGGCGGATCGGCGAGCTGCTCGGTGTGCATCCCGACACGATGCGCGACTGGATCGTCCAGGCCGAGATCAACGCCGGGCAGCGCCGGGGCGTGACGACCGACGCGGCGGCCGAGCTGCAGGCCCTCCGGCGAGAGAACGCGGAGCTGCGGCGGGCGAACGAGATCCTGCGGACGGCGTCGGCATTTTTCGCGGCGGCGGAGCTCGACCGTCAACTGCGCTGATCGTCGCCTACATCGACGTCTACAAGGACCGTTTCGGGGTCGAGCCGATTTGCCGGGTGCTCTCTAAGCACGACGTGCCGATCGCCCCGAGCACCTACTACGCCCGTCGGTCGCGGCCGGTGTCTGACTGCGACTGGAACGACGCGCAGATGGCCAACACCCTCCTCGACCTCTATCGGGCCGACCACAGCCTCTATGGGGTGATGAAGCTCTGGCACGCCATGCGCCGCGCCGGCCACGACGTCGGCCGCGACCAGGTCGTCCGGCTGATGGGGATCCTCGGCATCCGCGGTGTGCGGCGGGGAGCCAACCACCACACGGTCACCACGCGCTCTGACCGGAAAGTTCCGCGCCACCCGGATCTGATCAAGAGGGCCTGGGGCACCCCGACCCGGCCCGATCAGTGGTGGGTTGCGGACTTCACATACGTGTGGACCCTTGCCGGGTTCTGCTACGTCAGCTTCGTCACCGACGTCTACTCGCGCCGGATCCTCGGCTGGCGGGTCTCGGCCTCGAAGGCCACCCCGCTCGTAATGTCGGCCCTCGAGCAGGCGCTGTTCACCCGTAGGCGTGGCGATGCCCGCTTCACCTCGACAGGCCTCGTGTTCCACTCTGACGCCGGCTCGCAATACACGGCGATTGTCTTCACCCAGGCGCTCGCCGATGCCGGCATGGCCCCTTCTGTCGGCACCGTCGGGGACGCTCTCGACAACGCGCTGATGGAGTCGACGATCGGTCTCTACAAGACCGAGCTCATCGGCCTGCACCCCCGCACCTTCACCGGCGCCGCCGAGGTCGAACGGGAGACCGCCGAGTGGGTGCACTGGTACAACGCAGCCCGCCTGCATTCTTCGATCGGGTACCTGCCGCCGATGGAATACGAAGACAACTACCGTGTCAAGACGACCACCCCGACCGGGACCGTGGCCTAAACCCGAGCCTCTACGAAACCCAGGGCGATTCAGGTGGAATGGGTAGATGGTATGGGAGAAGTGGAGGATAGGTGAGAGTGTGGTTGGGCTGGCGTTTGGTAGATAGAGGTTAATATTGGGGAAGGTTGGCAAATCTCATTGACTTTGATTGCTGGTCGTAGCTGGCTTGCCCTTTCACGGTGAGCAACGGTCTGGACGGGGTAGGCGCAGTTAGCTTGGTGCGCCAAGTGCCTCTTAAGTAGAGGCTCGTCACCAACGGTCATGGCAGTTGGCGCCGGCCTCGTCTGCCGGAAACCACGACAACTGAGGAGACCACCAATGGCCAGCATCGAAGCTTTGCCCCAGCTTTTGACCATCGAACAGCTCGCTGAACGCCTCGGGGCACATCCGCCGGCTCATCGCCGAGCGACGCGTTCCCTACCTCAAGGTCGGTTGGCTGGTCCGCTTCGACCCGGCAGAGATCGCCGTCTGGCTCGACGGTGCTCGGCATCCGCAAAATCTCAACCGCGGGCGGCCGGTTTGACCTTCATCTCGTCGCGGTCGGTGTCCGGCTTCAGAAGGAGTAGATCCTTCGCTCAGGTCGCCAGGCCATCGTGGTCCCGTTTGTGAGCCTTCCGTCGGTTGCTGGGTAGAGCGCTTTCAGGGATCGGCAGGGGAGCAGCGCCTCGCGATGGAGTCGGAAGTTATACCGGAAGAAGAACCGGTAGAGAGTTGCTAGGATGTTGGACATGAGCACGAGCATGCAGGACCTCGAACGGGCGGTTGAAGCGCCTGAAATAGTGCGTGCGCTGAAGGGTTACGGCCTGACTCAGCAGGAGGTCGGTGTGATCGCGGGCGTTTCCGATAGGGCCGTCCGTCAGTGGAATCAGGCTGGGATCAAGCCAGACCGGTACGACCGACTCATCGAGGTCCGCGAGATCGCCCTCCTGTTGTCCGACTCGCTCTCGCCTCGAGGCGTCGGCCAGTGGCTGCACGCGAAGAACCGACTACTGCGCGGTGAGCGTGCGATCGACCTGCTCGCTCATGGCAAAGGCGATGAGGTACGTGTGGCTGCCAAGGCGTTCATCGACGGCGCCTACGTTTGACCACCGATGACCTGGCCTCTTCAGTAGCGAGCGCGCCGCGGCGCCGACTGGCTACAGGCCGGTTCTGGCACCAGGGACCCACGAGCCAACAATTCGGATCGTTCACAGATCCGGCCGACACCAACGGTCGTTATCACCGTGCCGGCGGCGCCGGGGTTTGGTATGCGAGCGATCAAGAGCAAGCTGCTTGGGGCGAGCTCTTTCGTCACGTCGTCGGCGTAGATGTCGACCCGCTCGAGGTGAGGCGCCGCATCGGTCATGTGGACGTTGCTGACCTGGAGGTGCTCGATCTCACGGACGACCGGGTGCGTCAGCGTCTAGGGATCTCGATCGCCGACCTCACGAGCGACGACTACTCCGTGACGCAAACGATTGCGGAGGCGGCACGCCACGCCGGATTCGGCGGCATCTTGGCACCTTCGGCTGCTCTGCCAGGTCGCAGAACGCTCGTCATCTTCTCCCACGGCACGGCCGCGCTTGCCTACGGAACATCAAGCGTGCGGATGCCCCCGGCGCGGATGCGACACATTCAAAGGTCAATCCGCAGACATGGGCACGACCGGTGATCTCCAGGAGTAGCGGCGTGACGAGCGTGCGAGGGAAGCGTCCCCGTCTCGAGATCGCTCCGAGTCCGGGCGCCTGATGCCGCGTGCCACCTGACGCCAAAAGGGGGACCCGCGATTGGTGCTACCAATGTCTCCGGAGGGTGCGTCCGTGAGAACCGCCGTGAGAACCATAGCTTCGCTAAAGCCGGAAAAGGGGGGTGACGGACGGTCGTCGGCGGTCTTGTCGGTTCGAATGAATCCCCTGCTTGCGGGCACTATTGGTCACCAATTGTGACGACCGGCATCTGAGGAAAAATGCCCCGGGCAGAACTGGGGGTCAAGAGGTCCCGGGTTCAAATCCCGGCAGCCCGACTCAATAAGTGCAGGTCAACAGGCCCGTCCGTCGCCTTGCGGCTCACCGGACGGCCCGCTTGTCATCCATTTGTCACCGCTGCGAGTGTCACCGCTGCGAGCGGGTGTGTCATCGGAGGAGTGACAATTAGCGAGCTCGAGGAGGCCCAGGCGGGGCGAGCACTCGAGCAGCTCCGCGAGGCGATCGAGCGCGAGGTCGGGATGGAGCCTTGGCCGATCTTCGGGCAGACACCCCGGGGCTCTCGCGGTTCGCTTTCCAGCGCCGCTCCCGATTGAGCCGCTCGGTGCCTGCGGAGGGAGCATGACAATCGACCGGCGCAGGATCTCGGCTTGCTCGGCTACGGACCGAGGAGCCGTAACGATCTCGGAACGGTTGGGGCGTAACGTTGCGGCCCGTGGGCAAGGCGAGCTCTGAGGCTGGGAAGGCCGCGACAGCCGGCGACTTCTCCGGCAGCCGCCTTCGGTTGGCGTCTCCCACGACGGCTGTCGGCCTGTCGGCGGTCATCGCTGTCCTCGGGGTCGTCGACTTGCTGCTCGCCATTCACGCCCACCAGCTGGACGCCTCCACAGCCACGATATTTGCGAGTCTCCTGGTCGTGACGGTCCTTGTTGGTCTCGTCGTCGCCGTTCGCCAGCCCCGAAATGTTATGGGCTGGTGCCTGATGGGCGTATCGTTCTTCGCAGTCGTCAGTAACGCCTCGAGCACCTATTCGGTCCTGGACTACCGGATGCGACATGGAAGGCTGCCGCTCGGCGCGGTGGCCGTCCTGTTCCAACCGACCTGGGCTCCGGGTATCGTCCTTTTCGTCTTCGCCCTCCTGATTTTCCCTGACGGTGGGGCGCAATCGCGGCTGTCGCTCTGGGTTATGAGGACCATGGCGACGTTCGGCGCTGTATGGATTGCGGGTGCGCTCGGCATCGCAGTCAGCAGCATCATCGCGCACAACGTCCACGTCGACGGTGGCGGCAGCCTGCTGGCGATCGATTATCCGAAGGGTGCCTGGGCGTGGTGGGGAGTCGTAGACACCGCGATCTTTCCCGCGTCCTTTGCGAGTCTCGTGCTTTGGGGGATCCAGCAGGTGCCGAAGTACCGGCATTCGACCGGTGACCGAAGGTTGCAGCTGAAGTGGCTCTATAGCGGAGCGGTGATCTCGATCTGTTGTGCACTCGCGTTTTTCGCCCTCGGCAACAACATTCAGGCCGCACACATCATCGTCCTCGTGGCACTGGCCGTGGGATTGGCCGCGCTCCCGATCAGCATGGGCGTGGCCATCCTCAAGCTCCGGCTCTACGACATCGATCGTGTCGTCAGTCGGACCTTGTCCTACGCGCTTGTCACGGGCCTACTGGTCGGTGTCTACGTCGGCATCGTCACCCTAGCCACCAGGGTGCTCCCGTTCTCCTCTCCCGTCGCCGTGGCCACGTCCACCTTGGCAGCCGTCGCCCTGTTCAATCCGATCCGCGTGCGAGTTCAGCGCGTCGTCGATCGACGCTTCAACCGCGCGCACTACGACGCGGAGGCGACCATTGCGGCTTTCAGCGCACGGCTACGGGACGCCGATCGACCTCGAAACGGTGCGAACCGAACTGCTTGAGATCGTCAATCGGGCAGTCGAGCCAGCGCACGCCTCGGTGTGGATCAGGCGGCGGCAGTAAGGCCGTCTCCAGACGAAGCGAGAGCGGCGCCGGCTACGGCACGAGGCACGGAAGGCCGCGAAAGCCCTGTCGGCTCCTGTCTGAGGCGCGCTAGAAGGCTCGCAAACGGGGGGCGGGCACCTGACTGCCCTCGGCGCTTTTCGGGGCTTCCTGCCGCGGTCCGCTACAGCAGTTAGAGGTGTCGGGTAGGTACCGGAGCGCGGGTGTCGTGCGGGTACCGGAACTTGATACGGCGAGTCTCTTGACCGCCTCGAACGTCCACGCGAGGCTCCAGCAGACGACGTCGTGGTGGTCGCGTGATCAGGCCCCACGACGGCACGTCATGAGAGCCACATGGACTTGAAGTCGAACCCTCCGAGTGGCCAGCCGGTGGCCGAGGCGTGCACACCGTTCACCTTGGTCGAGTGACCGTCGATCGTCGGATAGAAGTAGGGAATGATGTCGCCCCCCGAGTCCCAATCTATCTTCTGCATCTCGTGTTCAATCTCGTAGCGCTTTGCAGCGTCTACCGTCGAGAGGGCTTCATTGTAAAGGCGCAGGTAGTGCGAGTCATGGAAATGTGTCTCGTAGTAGGGGGCGCCTGGAACATTGTTGAAGGCAACCTGCATGATGTATCCGGTATAGATTACGTAGTCCTGTCCGAAGAGGAAGTTCGGATAGCCGGGACCGAACTCGACGCCAGGAGTTGTGCGGTCGAGGATTACGTTCGCACCGGCCAAGCTGGCGTTCTGAGCGAACACCTCGGCCAGTTCCACAGTTCCCTGCGCGATCGGTGCGGTGAGCAGAGTAACGCTCAGGTGCTCCTTTCCAGCCTTTTTGAGCAGGTACTTCGCCTGCGGGATGTCCTGGTGTCGCTGAGGTATCGCGTGGTCGTAGTCAGGGCTCGCGATGGCGAAGACGTCGTTGCCGATAGCGCCGTAGCCGCCGAAGATCTCCTCCAGCATCTGAGTACGGTTGCAGCAGAGGCGCATCGCTTGGCTGACCCTCACATCGTTGAAGGGTGGCTTGCTACGATCCATGTAGATTGGCGTAAAGGCGCCCGTCTTCGATACAATTATCTTTTGACCTCCGGACTTTACTGCCCGTATTGATGCAAGTGATAGGAGGTCGATGACGTCGACAGCACCGGTGATGAGAGCATTCACCTGCGAAGACTCGTCAGCGAAGTCGGTCATGATGAGCGTGTCGACATAAGGGAGGCCGCTCTGCCAGTAGTTGGTGTTGCGAGTGAAGGTGCTAGCGGCACCCGGAGTGAAGCTCTTGAACTTGAAGGGTCCGGTCCCAATGGGATGCTTTGGCGGATGATGAGGATCGTATCCAACCGGCACGACGTTCAAGTACCAGGCGGCGAGAGCCTGGGGAAGTACGGAAAAAGCGCGAGAACACGGCACGCTCACTGTCAGCGGGTCGAGTTTCTTCAAACCTTTGATGTCCACGAGCGTCAACGCGGTCGCACCCGGCATCGGCGCCTTTGGATTCGTGATGACTCGCAACGTATAGATCACGTCGTCCGCTGTCAGGGGCTTGCCGTTGTGCCATGTGATCCCTGGGCGAAGCCGGATAGTCCAGGTCGTCGCAGCCTTGTTGGGGGTTACCTCCGCAGCTAGAAGGTTCTCCACTGGCCCCTTCGGTCCGAAGATCGTCAGCGACTCGAAGAGGTTCAAGGTACGTGCGAAATCGGTGCTCTGGACAGGTGTAAGAGCATTGAGGCTATCTGCAGTCGAGCCGCCGCTCAGTCCGGCTTGGAGCGTGCCGCCACGCCTGACTCGTTCAGTTGCGGGGTGGCTCGCAGCACCCTTGAGAGCTCTGCCACTGGCGAGGACGACAGCGCCCTTCCCGGCCGTGCCGAGGAATTCTCTACGACTGATGCTGTTGTTGGCCATTGGAGTTTCCCTTTCGACTCGAAACGCGGTGCCCCGGAGGACCCATGTTGGCGTGTTCTCGGTAGCCGGCGTCTCCCAGGCGACGCGCCATGGTACGCCTCTGGCCGCAAGGTAAACGAGTCGTCCAGAACGCGGCCGAGCGGGTCAGGAGCTCGAGCAGGATCACCGGGGGTTGTGTCCAGCAGGGTGCCATCTGAACCGCCGCCGCCTATCCTCGCCAGAGGAAGGAGTGGGCGATGTCATCGACTGGTCTGCGCATCGAGCTGCTAGGTGGGTTCCGGGTCAGCGTGGGCGACAAACCGGTACCGGACGACGTGTGGCATCGGCGGAGGCCCGCCGGATTGCTGAAGCTGCTCGCCTTGGCCCCGGGACACCGGCTCCACCGTGAACAGGTCATGGACGTGTTCTGGCCCGAGCTGGACCCGGCGGCCGCGGGGGCGAATCTGCGCAAAGCGATCCACCATGCCCGGAACGCACTGGAAGACGTCGTGTCCGGCACGGGCGCGCTGATCCGCTCCGACGGCGATCTGCTGACGTTGGCCCCGCTGGGGTTGTCGCTCGATGTGGAGCAGTTCCGGTCATCTCTTGCCGCCGCACGTCGGGCTCGCGACGTCGACGAGTACTGGCGGGCGCTCGATTTGTACCGAGGTGAGCTGCTCCCCGATGATCGCTACGACGACTGGGTCGACGCACCTCGCCGGGAACTCCACGTTGAGTTCCGTGCCGGGCTTGGCGAGCTGGCAGGGCTGTTGGAGGCGGGTGGCGAGCTCGACGCCGCGACCGAGGTCATGCGGCGTCTCGTCGCTGCTGAGCCGACGCGCGAAGAGAGCCACGCCGGCCTGATCCGCCTGTATGCGCTCACCGGGCGGCGAGGTGACGCGCTCAGACAGTACGAGCAGCTGGTCCAATTGCTGGACGAGGAGCTCGGGACCGAGCCGGGACCCGACACGCAGCGGCTGTACGAGGAAATCCGAGCCCGTCGGGCCGGCGAGCCGGAGTTGAGTGCGGATCTCTGGGAGCGGGTGGGGGACCTGCGGGTCCTGTCCGGCGATGCCGTCGGGGCAGCCAAGGCGTTCGGCCAGGCGCTCGATGCCGTCGGCGCTGCTGAGTCGACGGCATCGATCGAGCGCAAGTGCGCCGAGGCTTGGCTCATGCAACACCGCCCGGACATGGCCGGCCCGCACCTGGATGCGGCCGAGGCCTTGGCGAGCGAGCCGGCCGAGCGGGGTCGGCTGCTTCGAGCCCGCGCGAACGAGGCTTGGGAGACCGGGGAGATCGATCGCGCGCAGCGCTTTGCCGAACAGGCGCGGGACGTCGCTCGAAAGCACGGCACGGTCGATGACCTCGCCGCCGCTCACGAGGCGCTGGCCATCGTGTCGCACTTCCGGGGCGAGTGGCGCGACGGGTTGACATCAGAGCTCGCGCGTCTCGCTGCCGAGGATGTGGGGTCGGTGCAGCTCGCCCGGGTGTTCGACATCCACCACTGCATCGGCCAGTACCACCTTTACGGCGACGGCCTCGCGGGATCGGTCGAGGGATACGCCCGGGCCATTTTGGACCGGGCCGAGGACGCCGGTGCGGTGCGGGCGCAGGCCTTCGCCTGGTGCTTGCTCGGCGAAGCCCTCCTGCTCCAGGCGCGCTGGGACGAGTCGGACGGGTGCCTGGCGCGTAGTTGCGACTTACACGCCTCATTGGGGTCGCGTTCGGGCGCGCTTGCCTGGCAGCGGCGAGCCGAACTTGCCGTCTGTCGCGGTGCCCATGACGAGGCCGCCGCCTGCGTGCGGCAGGCGGCGGGGATCGCCACGGTGTCGGCGATGGCGTGCCACCTGTGGGGTCGGATCCATGCCGCGGCGGCGTTCTCGGCGGTCGAGCAGGGTGACCCTGAACGGGCGATCCTCTCGGTGCAGGCCGCCGCCGCGGCTGCCGCCCGCTACGGCGACTGCCCGACCTGCAGCGCCCTGATAAACCCGGTGGCCACCGAGGCGTTCGCGCTGCTCGGCGATCCAGACAGCGCCCACGTCTACGTGGACGCCGCGGCCCGCGTGGCGGCGTCGTTCAGCAGTTCGGCCTGGCAGGCCATGGCGGACACTGCCGCAGGCAGCGCGGCGGCGGCCGCAGGCGACACGCGGATCGCGATCGGGCATTTCGCTTCGGCGCGCGAGCGTTACGAGCTCGCCGGACAGCCGTACTGGGCCCGACGGGCCACTCGGCTCGCCTCGGTCACGCCCGCCTAGGCTGCTCGACGGGGAACGCCCAGGGAACGCACCCGTCGTACGGTCACTCCGGCAAGTGAAGACCGACCGAAGGAGGCACGATGGCAGAGCTGATCACGACAGGAATCTGGACCGTGGACGCCACCAAGGAGCAGGCGTTCGTCGAAGCGTGGGCCGAGTTCGCGATTTGGGCGAGCGCGATGCCGGGGGCGGGCACGCTCCGGCTCGGGCGTGACAGCGGCGACCCTCGGCGGTTCGTGAGCATGGGCGCGTGGGCGACTACCGATGCGGTGCGGGACTGGAAGGCCGGCCCCGACTTCAAGGAGCGCATGGCGCAGGTGCTCCAACACGTCGACGAGTTCCACCCAGCCGAGCTGGACGTCGTCGCCGCTGTCGAACTCGGAGCGGGCGCAGTCGCATTCTCGGCCTCCATCAGCAACTGATACCACCACCAACCACCACCCGAGCAACCAACAAAGAGAGGAGCACGAAGATGGGTTTGTCGATTAACGAGGCGGCGCCGGACTTCGAGGCCGACACCACCGAGGGCAGGATCAAGTTCCACGACTGGATTGGCGACTCCTGGGCTGTGCTGTTCAGCCACCCCAAGGACTTCACCCCGGTGTGCACCACCGAGCTTGGCTACATGGCCAAGCTCCAGCCCGAGTTCGAACGCCGCGGCGTGAAGGTGATCGGACTCTCGGTCGACGCCACCAAGGACCATGAGTCGTGGGCGAACGACATCGAGGAGACGCAGGGTGCCCGGCCCAACTATCCGATCATCGGCGATGCCGACTTCAACGTGTCCAAGCTCTACGGGATGCTGCCGGCCGCCACGTCGGGCGACGCCAAGACGCGCACCCCGGCCGACAACCAGACGGTACGCAACGTGTTCGTCATCGGGCCGGACAAGAAGATCAAGCTCATCCTCGTCTATCCGATGACGACGGGCCGCAACTTCGACGAGGTGCTGCGCGTCATCGACTCGCTCCAGCTCACGGCCAAGCACCGCGTTGCCACGCCGGTCAACTGGAAGCAGGGCGAAGACGTCATTATCGCTGGCTCTGTCTCCAACGAAGAGGCCAAGAAGGTGTTCGGCGAATGGAAGGAGCCGAAGCCCTACATCCGCATCGTCCCCCAGCCGACCTGACCCGTCGCCGAGCCTTAGAACACCGTTAGCCCCGGGCCGAAACGATCGGCACGGGGTCAACGGCGGTTAAACACGCCCTTCAGGAAAGTTGTCTTGAAGCTGTGACCGCATCACAGCTTGGAGATGTCCGTTGCCGTGCTCAGATGGGAGTCTGTGATGCGCGTCGTTGTTCTCGGAGCGGGGTTTGGCGGCCTGGAGCTGACCTCCAGGTTGTCCGAAGAGTTCGGTGATGATGTTGACGTTGTGCTGATCGATCAAGCCGATGGTTTCGTCTTTGGTTTCTCGAAGCTAGACGTCATGTTTGGGCGAGCACTGCCCGCGGCAGTCCGCCACCCCTACAGCGACTTCGTGAAGCCCGGTGTGCTGTTCGTCCAATCGACGGTGCGCTCGATCGATCCGGTGACCAAACGCGTCGAGACCGACGCCGGAATCTTTGATGCCGACATCTTGGTGGTCGCCCTTGGGGCCGATCTTGATCCGGCGAGAACACCAGGGCTGGTTGAAGGGGGCCACGAGTTCTATACGGTGCCCGGGGCATTCGCACTTCGCGACGTGTTGGCAGGTTTCACCGGTGGTCGGGTGATCGTCGCGGTCACCTCCACACCGTTCAAATGTCCGCCGGCCCCGAGTGAGACCGCGCTTTTGATGGATGACTATCTCACCCAGCGAGGCCTTCGCGGCCAGTCCCAGATCTCGCTCGTCATGCCTTTGGCCGTTCCCATCCCGCCGTCGCCTGCGGCGTCTGAAGCGCTGCTGGTCGCGTTCGCCGGCCGCGGAATCGAGTGGCATCCGGACCAGCGGGTACGCGAGCTCGATCCTGCGCGCAAGGTCGCCGAGCTGGCGGACGGAACCGAGATGCCCTACGACCTGTTCCTCGGCGTCCCGGCGCACAAAGCGCCGGCTGTGGTGGAGGCATCGGGAATGACCGTCGACGGATGGATCCCGGTCAACTCGCTGACGCTCGAAACCACATTTCCAGGTATCTACGCTGTCGGCGACGTGACAAGCGTTGGAACACCGAAGGCGGGTGTGTTCGCAGAAGGACAGGCGGCCGTCGTCGCCGATCGAATCAGTTCTCTCATTCGAGGCACGTCGGCGTCATCGCATTACGACGGCCACGGCATGTGCTACCTGGAGTTCGGCCACGATCTAGTCGCGCGCGTTGACGTCACCTTCTTGAGTGGGAAAGCACCCGTCGGAGGGATCGAAGGGCCCTCACAGGCTCTCGCCGCAGACAAGGTCGAGTTCGGTTCCAGCCGAATCCAGAGATGGTTCGGTCACGCGTGGTCCGAGACAGGAGAGCCGCTCGTCTGAGAGGTGTGCAGATGGCCGAGTTCGCGATTCCCGCGGCACCCCAAGGTCGGACTACGAACGAGCGCGTGTCTCTGTGACAGGGTGACGGAACTTCTCCGACCTCTGCGGGCTAGGAACACATGGTGGAACAGTCGAGCCTGAGCGACGAGAAGGTCATCGAGGCATCCTTGTCGGATCCAAATCTCTTCGCCGAAGTCTTCGAGCGACGCTCGACGGAGATCTACCGTTATCTCTCTCACCACGTCGGCTCCCAGGCTGCAGAGGAGCTGATGTCAGATACTTTCTCCCAGGCTTTCAGGGCCCGCAGCACGTACGAGCCGAGTCGTGGTTCTGTTCGTGGCTGGCTCTATGGGATCGCTGCCAACGCGATTCGGCACAAGCGTCGCTCAGATATACGGCGCACAGGAGCCTATTCGCGCCTTGCTGAGCGGGGCCCGACTGGGTCCCACCTCGACGAACTCGACCAGTCTGCTGCGAGTCGCCTCGACGATCAGCTGCAACTTCGGCGGGCGCTCGGACGACTCAGCCCCAAGCTTCGCCAAGTCGTGCTCCTGATCGGAGGGTCAGGGCTCAGCTACGAGGAAGCCGCGAGCGCCCTTCACCTTCCTATCGGGACTGTTCGCTCCAGATATTCGCGCGGACGGCAACAGTTACAGCAATCTCTTGGGATAAATGAGGACCTCGATCGCGAGGAAAGCGAGACACGATGAATACCTTGGGCGACAAGCTGCACGACGTACTCGCAGAGGAGGGGGAACCTTCTCCTGCCAGTCGCTCAGCGACGCGGCAACGACTTCGGGAGCTCGCGGAGGAAGAGCTTTACGACGCGGGGCGGCCGACTCGCTCGCCGACGGGGTGGAAGCGCCTCGTTTCTCGCCGACGCCTCGCATGGGCAACGTTGGCCGCGGCCGTCATCGCAGCTCTTGTGGCGCCGATCCCAACACTTGTCCATCTGGGGCTGTCGTCTGTGCCTCGCCATCCTGGTGTTGTCAGGCATCGCGCGGGGCGCTTCACTATTCCGGTCGATGGTGGCGAAGTCGTCCAGGCTCTGGCGGTGGAGGGCTCCACCTTGTACATCGCGTCCGATTACGACGGCAGCCCCCCCTACGCACTGGGTGCCTACGATCGGACAACAGGCAAGCTGATGCGCCAGATAGCCGTTCCAGCCATGCCTGCCGCACTCCAGGTCGGGCCGGGCGGGCGGATATGGCTGACCTTCTCCCCGGACCAGGGCGGCGGTCCCGTCGGGACCTGGCTGTTGGGCGCGGACCTGAGGCGGAGGTCCTCTAGCGAAATCACTGGCCCCAACGCCCTGCTTCCGATCGGCTCGAATACGGCTCTATTCGCGACACAGGGTGGGCTGGAGATCCTGCACATGCCGTCTCCAGGCGTGCCAGGCCGCGCAACACTTCGTCGGGAACCCTCCACGAGCATTGGCAAGCCCGCCCCGAGTGCCCCGAATTTCTTCGCTCGACTCGCTGGTCGCGTGGCCGTGCAGGTTACGGACGGCTACGGATTCCATAGCCATCTCGTCCTCGCCGGACGGCCCAGCGTGACTTTCGGCGGAAGCTCGCGTCAACAGGTCGGATACGTCGTTGCCTCCGGCAAGGCATTCTGGGTGACGACCAGCCGCTCCGGTGCCCAGACCGGCCCGCTGGTCCGGCTCAATGACCGGCTCCAGGTGACCACACCGCGGTCGCTCCGGTCGAACTCGATCCTCGGGCAAGCCGAGGAGGTTTGGTCCGTGGGCAACACGGTTTGGGTGTCCACAGCCTCCGCCGGGCACCACCTCGTCTGCTTTTCCGATCGCAACGAGATCGGGCCTGTTGCGACCGTGCCGGTCAGGGGCCAGCCGATCGCGCTCGCGGCCTCGGGCGACACCGTCTACGTGGCCGACGCAGTGCAATTCGGGCCCGCACAGACCTCCAACGTTGTTACCTACAGCGTGCCGGCGGCGTGCCGCTAGCCTTTGATCACCAATCAGCAACGGCAGGAAATACAAGGCACATAGCTACAGCCAGGTCAGGCGTCGAAGACGTAAACCCGGCCGTGACTCTTGGTGGCGGGAGCACCGACCAAAGCGTTCGTTCCCGAGATCGCCACCGAGAATCCGAGCTCCGCTCCGGCGACGGTGTCTGCGCCTTTCAGCTCCGCAACCTGCTTCCAGCCAGACGCGCCGTTGGTGAACACGTACGCCCTACCGGCTGAGCCGGCATGTCCGGTGGCACCCACGACTGCGGTCGCGCCCGAGGTGGCCACCGAGATCCCGAAGCCGTCGCCAGCCACCGTGTCGGAGCCCTTCAGTTCGGCCGCCTGCTTCCAGCCGGCTCCGGTCTTCGTGAACACGTAAGCCCGCCCGGCGAGTCCGGCGTGGTGAAACGAGCCCACGACGGCAGTGGTGCCCGAGCTCGCGACGGACCAGCCGAAGTGATCGCCGGCCACGGTGTCGGCGCCCTTAAGCATGACCGCCTGCTTCCAGCCGGTCGCGGTCTTCGTGAACACGTACGCCCGCCCGGCGGCGCCGGCGCGGGCGTTTGCAGCTATGACCGCGGTCGTGGCCGAGATGGCCACCGCGGAGCCGAACTGGTCGCCCGCGGTGGTATTGGCGCCCTTGAGCTCGGCCACCTGCTTCCAGCCGGACGGCTCCTTGGTGAACACGTACGCCCGGCCTGCATCCTTGGCGTGGCCGTACGCGCCGACGACGGCGGTCGTGCCCGAGATGCCCACCGACCATCCGAAGTAGTCGCCGGCGGCGGTGTCGGACCCGCTCAGCTCGGCCACCTGCTTCCAATGTGTCGCCACCTCGGTGAACACGTAGGCACGACCGGTGTGCCCGGCGTGGTCGCCGGCACCCACGATGGCGGTCGTGCCCGAGATGCCCACCGCGGAGCCGAACTCGTCGCCAGCAGCCGTGTCGGACCCCTTCAGCGTTGCGACCTGATGCCAGCCGGAGGGCCCCTTGGTGAGCACGTCGGCTTCGCCGGCGTCGTTCGAGTGGCCGTCGGCACCTACGAGCGCGGTCGCGCCCGAGACGGCCACGGAGAAGCCGAACTGGTCGCCGGCGGCTGTGCCACTCCCGCTCAGCTCCGCCAGCTGCCCTCCGACCCGCGCGGTGCTGGGCTGACTCGCGGCGAACGCTGGCGCGCTGCCGGCCAGGAACAGCAGACAGACAGTGC
Organism: uncultured Acidimicrobiaceae bacterium; assembly: GCA_963703655.1. GTDB lineage: Bacteria > Actinomycetota > Acidimicrobiia > Acidimicrobiales > Bog-793 > CAVPFA01. Next base: position 287,682 of record CAVPFA010000006.1, read on the forward strand.
TCACCGCGATGAGGCCGGCGAAACGAGACGTATGCAAGTGCCCTCCGATCATGGCGTCACGCCGTGTCCGGGATGTGTGCCGCGACGGGCAATGATGTTAGGCGACCGCGTCAGGCGACTCTCGAGCGATGCTGCTGACAGCAACGAGAGGCGGCAGTCCGCGAGTCATTTGGTGATCGGCGGATCTTCCGTAATGGCCGGGAACACGAGACATCCAGCGGTCTCGAGGCGGAGCCCGACGGTCTCACCGCGGCCGACGCGGGTTTCGGAGAAGACTCCGCTGATCTGTGTGCCGGAATCCAGCTCGACAGCGTGCTCATAGCCCCGGCCGCGAAACGCCACGTCGGCAAGGGGGAACGCCTCGGCCTGGTCGTGGGTGATATAGACGGTAGTGGCGCCGGCAAGGCGGACTCGCGAAGCGATCTCGATGCGCATGCGTTCGCGCAGGTCCGCGTCGAGGTTCGAGAGGGGCTCGTTACAGAGCACGAGACCGGTATCGCCGATGAGCGCACGCGCCGAAGACCCATGGTCCGAATTCCGCGGCGGCCATGCCGGGGTGAAGAGGGGGCGCTACCGGGCGTTGATGTACTTGACGAGGGCGTCCCGGTCCTCCTCGAGCTCCTCGATCCGGCTCTTGACGACGTCACCGATGCTCACGATTCCTGCCAGGACTCCGTCCTTGACGACCGGAACGTGACGGATCCGGTGCTCGGTCATGATGACGGCGAGGGCCTCGACGTCCTCATCAGGAGACACGGTTTGTACCTCGCTGGACATGATCGTCCGGATGGGCTTTTCGAGGATCGCGCCTCCAAAGCTGTCGAGGGCGCGTGCGACATCGCGCTCGGAGACGATTCCCTCGACGGTCCGACCGTCGCCTGAGACAACCAATGCCCCGACGTTATGTCGGGCGAGCTCAGCCACTGCCGCCGCTACCGTGGCGTCTTGCCCGATCGTCGCCACTGCCGGGCCCTTGGTCTTCAGTACCGTCGAGATCTTCATCGTCGCTCCTCCCGCCCCACGGCAGGGAACCTGCAACTCATCGAGAGTAGCCCGCACTGGGGCATCCCGCACTGGGAACGGCTGCCGTCAACCTCAGGACCTCGAATGACCGGACGGCTGAGAGGGGACGGGGCGCGCCCCTTGCTGTTCCTCGGCTCCGAGAGCCTCCTCCTCCTCGACGTCGACAGCGACGACGGGCCGGAAGAACTTTTGAGCGATCACGGTCGGGACGAACGCCGAGAGGATCACGACAGTGATGAGCTCGGTGTACTGGTTCTCGTTGATCAAGTGATGGGTCAGGCCGAAAAGCGCCGAGATCGAGCCGAAGGTGAGTCCCGTGGCCATGAGTAGGGTCGTGTACGCCCGCTCACGTCGAGGCAGCTTGAACACCGATGCGGTGGGCCAGACACCCACGAACTTTGCGGAGACCTTCACCAGCAGTAGCGCGCCGATCACCCCTGCTCCGCTGACGAGCGCTCTGGAGTTGATGAGGAGACCGGCGTGCAGAAAGAAGAACGGGGTGAGCAGCGCGAACGCGATGGCCCGCATGCGATCCATCAGGACGCGGTCGTGGAAGAAAACCCCCGCGACTACGAGTCCCACCACGTAAGCAGGGAGCACCGCTTCGCTGCCCGCCTGATCCGCCAGGCCGCCGAGGGCCATCAGCACGACCAAGAGGAACTTGACATCCGGCTCGCTCACCCGACGCCCCACCCTGGCGACGACCCAGCGCGTGAGGCTCGGAAGCACGACGACAGCGGCCAGCGTGACCAGGACGAACGCAACGAGCAGCCACCCGTAGTTAGCGAACAGCCCGCCGAGCGCGAGCACCGTTCCCAAGTCCGTCACGAAGCAGGCCGCCAGGATGAGCTTGCCGATGTCCTGGCGGTTCAACCCGGTCTCCACCATCACGGCGTAGACAACCGCCACCGATGTGGTGCTGAGGGCCACTCCGCCGATCTCCGCAGCGTGGAAACGCCAGTCGAGCGCCCAGCGGCAGAACGCGAACGCGCCGAGGAGGGGCAGGATGAACGAGACGAACCCTATCGAGAGGCTCGCCTTCCAGTGCTTTCGAAGCGACACCGGGTCGATCTCCGCCCCGGCCAGAAAGGTGAGGACTACGGACCCGAGACTCGCCAAGAAAGTCGTGTATGCGGTCTGGTTGATGTGCTCCCTGACGCCGGGGATGTTGCCCCCCACCGCCCCGAGAATGATCTCAACGAGCGCGACGGGAAGGGCGATGCGGATGCTGACAAGGGCGGCAAGCAACGCCAAGCCCAGCCATATCGCGGTCACGTAGTACAGGTTCATCGGCCCCTCCTGCCGCGTGTGGCCTGGCGGGAGGCCGACACTCGGCTCCCACCAGGATCGTCTTGTCCTGGTAGAAGCCATCAGCCGTCGGGCGGTTCGGGCCGGGAGCCCACCGGAGCTTCATCCGGTATGCGGCAACGATAACGCGCGGTTACCCGGCGTTCGCCGCCTCGTGACCCGACACTCGAGCGAGCGTCAGGCCCGTGGCGGGCGGTGCACGCCTCGGTCCAGAGGCGAGCGTGCCCGACGCTCACGTAGGATCGCGACGCGATCTGTCCAGCGCAGGGCAGACGAAAGGAGCGATCGAATGCCTACCTACGTGTCGCTGATCAACTGGACCGAGCAGGGCATCAAGGACTTTCGCGACACGACAAAGCGAGCCAAAGCCTTCACCAAGCTCGTAGAGGCTCGGGGCGGCAAGGTGCGCGACCTGTTGTGGACCGTCGGCGAATACGACCTGGTCTCAGTGGTCGAATTCCCCGACGAGGAATCCGCTGTCGCGTCATTGCTGCAGCAGGGATCAGGCGGTCACATCCGCTCGAACACGTTGCGGGCATTTTCGGCTCGGGAGATGGACGGCATCATCAAGCGAACGAGCTGAGTCCCATGGCAGCTGCCGGGGCGCGTAACTAACCCTGACGCCGTCAGCGGCACTATTGGAGTGTGGCTGAGAGCCGTAGCGAGGCGCGGAGCGATACCGACCTGGTGCACGCCGCCCGGGTTGGCGACAAGGATGCCCTCGCGGTGCTCGTCGGGCGTTACCGGCCGATGGTCCTCGCGCTCTCACGGCGGCTCCTCGCCGACGCGGGCCTGGCCGCCGATGCGGTGCAGGAAGCCACCCTGGCGGTGCTCACGGGACTCCAACGGCTCCGCTCGCCCGAGCTGTTCGGCGCTTGGTATGCGGGCATCGCCTTGAACGTCGGACGCCGGTGGCTGCGTGACGCCGCTGCCACGAGCCACCTGCCCGATGACCTTCTCGACCGTCGGCCCGGCCCCGAGGAGCAGGCCGAGCTGGTCGACATGGCCGAGCGAGTCCGTCAGGCCGTCGAGGTGCTGGCGAAAGGCCAGCGCGAGGCGGTGCTCGCGTTCTACTGGCAAGGGCTCACGCACGCGGAGGCCGCCGTCGAGCTTGGTACCAGTCCTGGTGCAGTCAAGGCGCGGCTCCACCAGGCTCGCGCCGCGCTGGCGCCGCTCTTGGCGCCGCGCATCCTGACAGACAAGGAGGTCCGTACCATGACCAGCACAGCAAACGCGAACTGGGTCGACGTCGAGGTAGTCGAGGTCCGGCGGGCAAGCGGGGACGATCCCGCCCGCCGTCTTCACGTGGTCGTCCTGAAAGAGCACGGCGGAGTCAGGCACCTGCCCATCTACACCGGCCCCGCAGAGGCCGTCGCGCTCGCCTGCACCCTCGAGGCGGTGGAGACGCCCAGGCCGATGTTGCACCAGTTAGCCGCCAGCCTCTTGGGGGCTGCGGGCTCAGGGCTGGCCGAAGTACGGATTACCCGCCTCGCCGAGTCGACCTTCTACGCCCTGGTGGTCATCGACGGGGCCGTCGGGCGCGTAGAGGTGGACGCCCGGCCCAGCGACGCGCTGAATCTGGCGCTCGCGTGTGGCGCTCCGATACGGGTCGACGCACGCCTCCTCGACGACCCCGAGGCGATGCACCACACGGCCTGGGAAGGGTTCCCTACTCGGGAGTCGGAGCTGGTGGCCGAAGCGCAGGAGAGCCAGCAGGGACTACTGCTCTGTCTCACGAACGACGAGACCCGCAAACAACACTGATGCGCTCGAATCGGGCCAAGAAGGTCGCGACCGGGCCGGAATTGCGGCCAACGGCGCCGACCCGAGGGAACTTCCTCCGGACGGGAACACAAGAGCGGAAATCTGACTTGAACATTGGGCTAGCGAAACGTCCCCCGGCACCCCCCAGCCCGGGGGGCGTTGCGCGTCCGGGCCGCTGAATGTAGAAGGCCCCCCTCTCGCTTGGGGGGCCTTCTGTCTCGGCTTGTCCTTCGCTCTAGCCTGCTTTTGGCATGAAAGGCAAGGCGAGCTTCATTCCCACCTATCAAGGAGGGTGACGCCAACCGTAACATCTCCACTCCCACTGGACCCACTCGGAATCTCGATTACCGCGCGGTAACTTTTTAGGAGCTGAGGGGCCGGGGGGTCGGCAGAACATCTCGAGCACCCCCGCGGTTGTTGCAGACGCGTGACGCTTTGACGCCTCGTATGACGATTTGGTCTAGCGGCCCGCCACGTTGCCACCGGAGCCTCCGAAATACTGTTCAGAGCCATCGGTTCGCGAGATACTCGTGGCGGTGCACGGCTCCTTGCTTCCCTCGCAAGGCAACAGGGGTCGTGCACCAACTATCGGCATGTCTTCCGATCTCCTTTAGGTGATCAGAGCAGCAGGAGCCGAGGCTGGGGTCAGCGGAGCAGTCGCCAGACGGCGGCGAGCACTCGCTGAAAACCCTCACGGATCTGGCGGACCAGGTCAAGTAGGTCGGCGACCTCACGTTTGGTGAGCGGCCGTCTCGGCGGCATGCCCATATATTGCCGGGGGACGTGAACCAGAAGGCAGCGGCCATCAACCCTTGGTTTGCGGCACCCTCCGAGCGCGTCGCTCGCCGCTCGCGCCGCCGGTCCCTGTCGGACGGCGCCGATCGACCCCTTGGGCTCCGGGGGCCGTCGCCTGCCCGTCCTTGCCTTGTGGGGTGGCCCAGGCCGCGAGCAGCTTGACGGACCACTCGGCATCTGGAGGGAAGGGCCGATGGGGCGTCGCGCCCCTGGCGGCGTGGACTGCAATTGACAGTGCGCCCCTCGCTTGACTGATCGCTCGCGTTTCGTCTCCGGCGTTGACGACGACGGAGAACAACGCCTCCGATCGGGCCAAGTCGAGCTCGACACCAGACTCGTCAATCCAGCGGCGTTCGAGTTCTCTCATCGCGTCGTCGACGTGGGCCAGGATCTCGCCCTCTACGTCGCCCGCCGCTCTGTTCGGGTCTTGTATGAGCTCAATTCCTAGTACGAGAGTCACGACGTATTTCACGGATGCCACCTTTATGCTCTTTGTCTGGTATCGGCATCTCGGGAGAGTCGCTGAAGAAATAAATCCTCTCTGCTCGCACGGTTGATCGGCGAAAGCCTTCCACTCGCTTCAAGCCTGTCCTGGTTCAGGAGAGACGTGCTCGCGAAGTCGGTCGAGCGTGTCGGTCGCTCGCTTACGGACGGTTTGCTCCACGAACAGCGCGATGAGCGCACCTCCGATCCCGCCGGGCTCCTCGTACGAGACGGTGAGGCTTACCAAAGTCTTGTCCTGCTCCGGTTGTAGGTCGAATGTGAGGCTCTGGCCCTCGTCGCCGGCCGACGCCCAGGTGATGCTCCGACCCGAATCGAGCTTCGTGATCTCGATGGTGGTTCGCAGAGTGCGGGGACCAAGCTGGAGCACCGCGTCGAACTTGGCACCTTCGCCTGCTGTCTTGCCTCCCGTCGGGGCGAGCTGCTCGAGTCCTTCGATGCACAGCTCGGCGCATTTGTAGTCAGCCAAGCACCCGAGGAGAGTCTCGGGCGATGCCGCGATCGTCGCCTGGGCTTGTAGCGTCTTTCTCAAACCTCAACTCCTTCGGGCGTGTGTGCGGCACGATCTTTGAGAACGGTGAAAGGCTAGGCGGGTTGGCTGGTGAGAAGTCGCGGCGGCGGCTCGCCGATGCATTCGCGCGACGAGGTGGCCGAGCTGGGCGTCCGGATCCGGCGCTCCCACCCCTCACGAGAGTGGGCCGAGCCTGCGCCTTGACGCGTCCAGTACTGCCTGCTCCAATGGTCCGCACCGAATGGCAGGAACTGGAGGAAGTCGATTGAGCGAAGGGTCGACCGGCCTCGGCGTCGATCGGCTGACGGCGCTCGTGTCTTCAAAGGAAGTCGACACGGTGGTCGTGGGGATCACCGACATGCAGGGACGTCTGCAGGGAAAGCGGTTCGCCGCCGAGCACTTCTTGGACGACGTCGTGACGGCTGGCACCGAGGGATGCAACTACCTGCTCGCGGTCGATGTCGACATGAACACCGTCGCCGGCTACGCCATGTCCTCGTGGGAGCGCGGGTACGGCGACTTCGTGATGACGCCGGATCTGTCGACGCTGCGGCTGCTTCCCTGGAATCTCGGCACAGCCTTTTGCGTGGCCGACGTCGGCTGGGCCGACGGCAGCCCGGTCGTGGCCTCGCCGCGGCAGATCCTTCAGCTCCAGTCCAAGCGCCTCGCGGCGCACGGCTGGCACGCTCTGGCCGCCACCGAGCTCGAGTTCATCATCTTCAACGACACCTACGAGCAAGCTTGGCAGACCGGATTCCGGAACCTGACCCCCGCGAATCTCTACAACGTCGACTACTCTCTCCTCGGCACGGGCCGGGTAGAGCCTCTCTTGCGACGGATCCGGCTCGAGATGGGCGCTGCCGGCATGTGGGTCGAGTCGGCCAAAGGCGAGTGCAACTTCGGCCAGCACGAGATCGCCTTTCGCTACACGGGGCTCGTCCCGAAGGCCGACGAGCACGTGCTGTTCAAGACGGGCGCGAAGGAGATCGCTAGCCAGGAGGGTCAGAGCCTCACCTTCATGGCCAAGTACGACGCACGGGAGGGCAACTCGTGTCACATCCACATCTCGCTTCGTGAAGACTCGGACCAGCCCGTGTTCTCGGGCGACGGACCCCATGGCTTTTCGAAGGTCTTCGAGCAGTTCATCGCAGGCCTGCTCGCCACGCTGCGGGAGCTGACGCTGTTCGTCGCGCCCAACATCAACAGTTACAAGCGCTTTGTTCCCGGGTCGTTCGCGCCCACGGCTCTTGCATGGGGCCGCGACAACCGGTCGTGCGCGCTGCGTGTGGTCGGCCATCACCCGGCCGCGCTTCGCGTCGAGTGCCGGGTGCCGGGTGGGGACGTGAACCCGTACCTGGCACTCGCTGCGATCGTCGCCGGCGGTCTTCACGGGATCGAGCACGGGCTCGAACTGGAGCCGGAGTTCGTCGGGAGCGCCTACGACTCGGACAAGCCGCGGCTGCCGACCACCTTGAGGGAGGCGGCGGGGCTGTTCTCGGCGAGCAAGGTCGCGCGTGACGCATTTGGCGACGAAGTCGTCGAGCACTACGAGAACATGGCGCGAGTCGAGCTCGAAGCCTTTGACTCGGCGGTCACCGATTGGGAGCGTTACAGGGGGTTCGAGCGCCTGTGAGGACCGAACGCGAGGTCGTCAACCCCGCGACCGAAGAGGCGATAGCCACCGTCAACCAGTTGGGGCTCGAGGCCACCGACGACGCGATCGAGCGCTCTGCGGCGGCGCTCCCGTCCTGGCGGGCCGTCCCGCCGGGCGATCGCGCTCGCCTGCTCCGGCGCTTTGCCGAGACCGTGGACTCGGCCAACGAGGAGCTGGCGAGAATCGAGGTCGCGAACTCGGGCCACACGATCTCGAACGCCCGCTGGGAGGCCGGCAACGTCCGCGACGTGCTCGCCTATTACGCGGGGGCCCCCGAGCGGCTCTTCGGGCGCCAGATCCCGGTGCCCGGCGGGGTGGACGTCACGTTCCGCGAGCCGATCGGGATCGTGGGCGTCATCGTGCCTTGGAATTTCCCGATGCCGATCGCCTCCTGGGGCTTCGGCCCTGCGCTCGCCGCGGGCAACACCGTTGTGCTGAAGCCGGCGGACCTCACGCCGCTCACCGCGATCCGCCTCGGCGAGCTGGCCCTCGAAGCCGGGATCCCCGAGCACGTCTTCCAGGTTCTGCCGGGCCGTGGCTCGGTCGTCGGCTGGCGCTTCGTCACTCATCCGCTGGTCGGCAAGATCTGCTTCACCGGGTCGACCGAGGTCGGCCAACGGATCATGGCGGGGTGCGCCGAGCAGGTGAAGCGGGTGACGCTCGAGCTCGGAGGCAAGAGCGCCAACATCGTCTTCGCCGACGCCGACCTCGAAGCTGCCGCCGCGGCGGCGCCGTCGGCCGTCTTCGACAACGCCGGCCAGGATTGTTGCGCCCGCTCACGCATACTCGTCGAGGCGAAAGCGTACGAGCGCTTCATGGAGCTCTTCGAGGCGGCGGTCAAAGCGGTTCGCGTCATCGACCCTTCCGATGAGCGGAGCGAGATGGGACCGCTCATCAGCGCCGAGCAACGGTCGAACGTCTCCGCCTTCGTTCCCGACGACGCCCCGGTCGCGTTCCGGGGGACCGCGCCGGAGGGTGCCGGTTACTGGTTCCCACCGACAGTCCTTGCTCCGGTGGCGCCGGACGCACCCGCTGTGCGGGAGGAGATCTTCGGCCCTGTCGTGGCGGTGCTGGCGTTCGAGGACGAGGCAGACGCGATTCGCATGGCCAACGACACGCCCTATGGGCTTTCGGGCTCGATCTGGACCCGTGACGTCGGGCGGGCCTTTCGGGTCGCACGGGCAGTCGAGACCGGCGCGATCTCGGTGAACACGAACTCCTCGGTGCGCTACTGGACGCCGTTCGGGGGCTTCAAACGCTCCGGTATCGGCCGCGAGCTCGGACCCGATGCCCTCGAGGCGTTCACGGAGCTGAAGAACGTGTTCATCGCAACCGGCGGCTGACTGGCCAGCAGCCGGCTCGTACGGACCACCTACGATCGGGGAGTGACCAACTTGGGAAGGCTCGAGGGCAAGGTAGCTGTCATCACCGGCGCGGCGAGCGGTATCGGCCGTGCGAGCGCGCTTCGGTTCGCGAGAGAAGGAGCACACGTCGTGGTGGCCGACCTCGCCGACGAGCAGGGCGCCGGCGTCGCGAAGGAGACCGGTGGGATCTTTGTCCACGCGGACGTGACCGATCCCGCCAGCGTCGCTGGGATGTACGCGGCCGCGCTCGAGCGCTTCGGCACGCTCGACGTCTGTTTCAACAACGCCGGGATCTCGCCGCCAGACGACGACTCGATTCTCGAGACCGGTCTCGATGCGTGGCGCCGGGTGCAGGACGTGAACCTGACCAGCGTCTATTTGTGCTGCAAGGCGGCGATCCCGATCATGCTCGAGCACGGCGGCGGGAGCATCATCAACACGGCTTCGTTCGTGGCTCTCATGGGTGCCGCGACGTCCCAGATCTCCTACTCCGCTTCGAAAGGGGGCGTTCTCTCGATGTCGCGGGAGCTCGGCGTGCAGTTCGCCCGCCAGTCGATCCGCGTCAACGCGCTCTGCCCGGGGCCCGTGAACACCCCGCTCCTGCAGGAGCTGTTCGCCAACGACGCTGAGCGCGCCGCGCGCCGCCTCGTGCACATCCCGATGGGCAGGTTCGCCGAGCCGGAGGAGATCGCCGCCGCCGCCTGCTTCCTGGCCTCAGACGACGCGTCGTTCATAACGGCGAGCACCTTCCTCGTCGACGGAGGCCTGAGCGCCGCATACGTCACGCCCCTTTGATGGCTGCGGCGCGATCCGGCGATCGCCCAGTGATCGGGGTAAGCGCCTACGACGAGGAGGCTGCCTGGGGCCATTGGCGAAAGCAGGCCGCGCTCGTGCCGGCCGAGTACGTGCGATCGCTCGCCGCAGCTGGCGCGATACCCGTGATCTTGCCGGTCCAAGAGCCGCAGGACGCCACGGCGCTCGACGCATTGGTCCGCCGCCTGGACGGCCTTGTGCTCACCGGAGGGCCCGACGTCGACCCCGCGCGCTACGGTGCCGAGCCGCACTCTCGAGCCCAGCAGCCGCGCGTCGTGCGCGACGAGCGTGAGCTGGCACTTCTCGCGGCCGCGGAGCGGTACGGCCTGCCCGTGCTCGCCGTCTGCAGGGGAATGCAGCTGCTCAACGTCGCTCACGGCGGCACCCTCGTCCAGCACCTTCCCGATCTCGTCGGCCACGATGAGCACAATCCGACGCCCGGCGCCTTCTCGAAGCACCTCGTCCGGATCGAGGAAGCCAGCCTGCTTCACAAGCTGCTCGCCTGGGAGAAACGGTCAGTGCCGACCCACCATCACCAGGCGATCGAGCGGGTCGCAGACGGGCTCTCGGCCGTGGCGTGGGCCGAGGACGGGACGATCGAGGCGGTCGAGGACCCGGCCAAGCCTTTTCTCGTCGGCGTCCAGTGGCATGCCGAGGCTGATGACGACCCGGCCGTCTTCGAGGCGCTCGTCGCCGCATCGGCAAGGGTTCTCGCCGCTCGCTGAATCTGCCAGTAGCCACACTCACGTTGATGAGGCGGCGAACGTCTCGAGGCCGGGCCCTCCCGTCGCCCGTACACTTGCCGGTGTGGAGGCCGTGCCGACCGAAGCCCCGAGCGGCAAGGACGGCGACCTTGACAGGATCTGGACGCTCCCGAACTTGATCTCGCTGTCGCGGATCGCGCTGCTCGGCGTCTTCTGCTGGCTCCTCTTCGGTCCGGACATGAGGATCGCGGCGACGGTGGTGCTGATGGTCGTGGGCGTGACCGACTTCCTCGACGGGTACCTGGCGCGAAGGTTCCACCAGGTCAGCACGCTCGGGAAGATTCTCGACCCGCTCGCGGACCGGCTCGTCCTCGTCACCGCCGTCATCGCCATCGCCGTCTACGGCGCTGTGCCCGCCTGGCTGGCAGCGGTCGTGCTCGGCCGCGAGCTGATCGTCTCGGTTGCCACGCTCGTCCTCGCCGCGCTCGGGGCGAGGCGGATCGACGTGCTCTGGGTCGGCAAGGCAGGCACGTTCGGTCTCTTGTGCTGCTTGCCCCTGTTCCTCCTCGGGGACCAGTCAGGGACGTGGGCGCGGGTGCTCACCGACGTGACGTGGGTGGCGGTGGCGCCCGCACTCGCGCTCAGTCTTGCCGCCGCCGCCGCGTACGTCCCGCTCGCCCGGCGGGCGCTCGGCGAGCGGCGGCCGAAGCGCCCCGAACGCGAGCCGGTGGCCTCGTGAAGGCCGTGATCATGGCGGGAGGGGAGGGCACCAGGCTGCGCCCGCTCACGGCCAACCAGCCGAAACCGATGCTCCCGATGGCGAACGCGCCGCTTGCCGAGCACGTCGTGCACCTGCTCCGCCGGCACGGTTTTGAGGAGATCGTCGTCACGGTCGGATTCCTCGCCAGCACGATTCGCACCTATTTCGGCGACGGATCAGAGCTCGGCGTCCGTCTCGTCTACGCGACCGAGGAGACACCGCTCGGAACGGCCGGCTCTGTGCGCAACGCGCGAGACGAGCTGGAGGACCGGTTCCTTGTGATCTCGGGGGACGTGCTCACCGACGTCGACCTGACGGCGCTCGTCGAGTTCCACGTCAAGCAGGGCGCCGTCGCCACGCTCGCCCTGCAGGCGGTGGAGAACCCGCTCGAGTTCGGCATCGTGATCATCGGCACGGACGGGCGAGTCGAGCGGTTCCTCGAGAAACCCGGCTGGGGCGAGGTCTTCAGCGACACCATCAACACCGGCATTTACGTGCTCGAGCCCGAGGTCTTCGATTGGATACCCGCCGGGCGCGCGGTCGACTTCTCGGCGGATGTGTTCCCCCCGATGCTGGAGGCGGGCCGGCCGCTGTTCGGCTACGTCGGTGGAGGCTACTGGGAGGACGTCGGAACCCTGGAGGCCTACTTGAGGGCGCACGCTGACATCCTCGACGGCAAGGTCAATATCGACATGCCTGGCTTCCCGCTCAGGCCCGGCGTGTGGATCGGCGAGGGTGCCGAGATCCACCCCGCGGCCGAGGTCGTCGGCCCGGCACTCATCGGCGACAACTGCCGTATCGGGCCGGGCGTGGAGCTGAGGGGCCACTGCGTGCTCGGCTCGAACGTGCGCGTGGGCGACAACACCGTCATCGAACGATCCGTCGTTCACGACAACGTCTACCTCGCCTCGGCCGTGAGCGCCCGCGGCTGCGTCATCGCGCGGTCGTGCGACGTGCGTCAGGGCGCGCACCTCGACGACGGCGTCGTGCTCGGCGAGGGCTCGAGGGTGGGGCGCCAGGCCGTTGTCGGCGCCGGCGTGAAGGTGTACCCGCACAAGATCATCGAAGCGGGCGCGGTCGTGAACTCCTCGATCATCTGGGAGTCCCGTGGCTCGAGGAGCCTCTTCGGGCGCCTCGGTGTCGCCGGCATCGCGAACGTGGACCTCTCGCCCGAGGTGGCCTTGAGGGTCGCGATGGCGTATGCGACGACCCTCCCCAAGGGCGCGACCGTGACGGCGTCTCGTGACTCCAGCCGTGCGGCGCGGATGTTGAAACGCGCCGCAATGGTCGGCATCACGGCGGCAGGATGCAACGTCGAGGACCTCGAAGCTGCGACGGTGCCCGTTACGAGGTTCCAGACCCGCACCGGCACTACCTTCGGCGGCATCACCGTCCGCCTCGTGCCCGGCGATCCCCAATCGGTGGCTCTCCGGTTCCTGAGCCAGGACGGCGTGGACCTGGACGAGGCCGCCCAGCGCAAGATCGAGCGACTCTACGACCGCGAGGAGTCGCGCCGTGTGCTCGCCGCCGAGATCGGCGACATCGGCTTTGCTTCGAGGACCCTCGAGCTGTACACGAACGAGCTCAGCAGCCTGGTCGACCTCGACGCCATCCGGACGGAGCGCTTCAAGCTGGTGCTCGACTACGCCTTCGGCACCGCGAGCTTCGTCATGCCGAACGTGCTCGCGAAGCTGGGGGCGGACGTCCTCGGGATCAACCCGAACGTGTCGACGCCCGGCGTCATGAGCTTCGAAAGAACGGCCCACGCGACCCGACTCGGGGAGCTCGTCCGGTCCTCGGGGGCAAATCTCGGGGCGATGCTGGACCCCGACGGGGAACAGCTCACTCTCGTGGACGACACCGGCTATGTGCTCGACGACGACGAGGCTCTTCTCGTGCTCACCAAGCTCGTCACGACCGCTGAGCCAGGCGGCGTGATCGCCGTGCCGGTGGACGCGAGCCGCGAGGTCGAGGCGTCTGTGCGCCGAGACGGGAGCACAAGTCCTGCGGACCAAGCTCTCGGCGGCCCAACTGCTCGAGGCGGCCGACTCGCCACAGGTCCGTTTCGCTGCGAACACCTCGGGAGGCTTCGTGTTCCCGCAGTTCCTGCCCGCCTTCGACGCGGTCGCCACCCTCGTGCGACTCCTCTCGCTCCTGGCCTCGGGCCAAAAGGTGCTGTCCGGGGTTGTTCATTCCGTCCCCCGGACCTACATCGTCCGGCGAGAGGTGCCGACGCCCTTCGAGCAGAAGGGCCTCGTCATGCGCACCCTCGTCGAACGCGCGGATCCGACCCGGCTGCTGCTCCTCGATGGAGTGAAGACGATCGACGAGAACGGCTGGACGCTCGTGCTTCCCGATCCCGAGACCCCCTTCACACACATCCACGCCGAGGGGAGGACGAAGCCCGAGGCCGAAGAGCGGGTCGAGCGGACCGCAGCTGACGTCGAATGGATCCTCACGGAGGACTCGCGTTGACCTGCAGCCGGCGCCCGGCGGGCGGTGCCTCCTGGCCCGCGTCACTTCGGCCGGGGGCTGACTACGATCCCGAAGGGTACGAGGCCCGCAGCGACCCGAAGGAGCCCACTCGAGATGAACGTCCCGGACAACTTGAGGTACACCTCTGAGCACGAGTGGGCGAGCCTCGAGGACGGCAAGGTCACGGTCGGGCTGACCGATTTCGCGCAGGACGCCCTGGGAGACGTCGTGTTCGTCCAGATGCCCCCGGTCGGCGGAGACGTCAGCCGGAGCGGAGAGCTGGGCGAGGTCGAGTCGACCAAGTCGGTCTCGCAGGTGTACGCGCCGGTGAGCGGGACGGTGGTCGAGGTAAACGCTGCGCTGGACGAAGAGCCGGAGCTGATCAACTCCGACCCCTACGGCGACGGCTGGCTGTGCGTGATCGAAGCGTCTGCACCCGCCGAGTTCGAGGAGCTGCTGGACGCCGCGGCGTACCGCTCCCTGACCGAATCCTGAGTCTCTGGGCCGGATCGAAGGAGCCCGACAGCGAGCACAGAGGGCGTAACGGGCGGCACCGCCGTGGCCAACCTGCTCACGGTTCTGACGGCTCGGGCCAAGCGGACGGCGCAGCTTCCGGGGTACCGTACGGGAGTGTTCTGCAACAACTGCGGCCACCGGAACCCACCCGACTCCAATTTCTGCTCGTCGTGTGGCTCACCGCTGTCGCCGAGTACCGACACCACGATCTCCTTCGCGCCGGAGGACCCCTCCGGCGATCCGGTCGACGAGGAGATCAGCGTCCCCGCTGGCGAGCTGCTGGACGGCACCGGCATGCTCGTGGTCAAGCGCGGGCCGGACGCGGGGGCTCGTTACGTGCTGACGGGCGAGGTCACACGCGTGGGACGACACCCCGACAGCGAGATATTCCTCGATGACGTGACGGTGTCGCGCCGTCACGCAGAGTTCCGGCGCGAAGCCGGTCGCTACGTCGTCGCGGACGTCGGTTCGCTGAACGGGACCTACGTGAACCGGGAGCGGATCGAGACGACGACCCTGAAGGGCGGCGACGAAGTCCAGGTCGGGAAGTTCAAGCTCGTCTTCCTCTCGACGAGCGTGGGCTGAGGCACCGGTGGGGGAGCGCTCCTATCTGGCAATTGGCGACGTGCTCGCATTGTTGCGCGAGGAGTTTCCGGACGTCACGATCTCGAAGATCCGTTTCCTCGAGAGCCGGGGCCTGCTCGTGCCCGAGCGCACGCCTTCTGGCTACCGCAAGTTCTACGAGCCCGACGTGGACCGGTTGCGCTGGATCCTCCGCCAGCAGCGGGAGCATTTCCTGCCCCTGAAGGTGATCAAGGGACGACTCGAGAACGGCATGAGCGACCCGGACGCGACTGCCCCGCCGCTGTTCGAAATGGGCGACCCGCCGCCCGAGCAGGGGCGAGAGCGGGAACCGGAGGCGGTGCTCGTCGGAGCGCCGGGAGCGGCGGAGGCGACCCAGGAGGGTGCCTCGCCCGCGCGAGCGCCCCGCGGCTCGATCTCGGTGGTCGGCTCGCCGGGCAACGGCGCGCCGAGCCGGGAGGATGCGCCCGGCCTCGCCGAGCTCGATTCGGCGCCGCCTTCCTCCGACGAGTCGCTGGCAGAGCCCGGAACGGCCCGTGAGGGCGAGGCCGGCGCGCGCAAGCCGGCGGCGGGTCGGGCTCCGGGCGAGCGGTCAAAGGCCGTGGACGACACCGCGCCGGCGACGGTGCAGAGCCCGCCGGGCGCATCGTCCGAGCCCGGTCCCGCTCCGAAGACCCCAAAGGCCCCGAAGACCTCCGGCGCCCAAGGCGCTCCTCCCGGCCCGGGCGAACAGGCCCGTCCGGCCGGGCACGGCGAGGCCGGCGGACTCGCGACGCGCGCCTCGACGCGCTCGACGGCGGGGCTTCCCGGCGCGGGGCTGTCAGGAGCCAGCATGACGCTGACCGAGCTTGCGAGCGCCAGCGGCCTCGACGTGGCGGGCGTGGTGGAGCTCGAGAGCTTCGGGCTCATCGCCGGGCGTACCGTGGCGGGGGTTCACTGCTATGACGAGGGGGCGGTGGTGGTCGCGAAGCTCGCGGCGCGCTTCTCGCCCTACGGGCTCGAGGCCCGCCACCTTCGGATCTTCAAGCACGCCGCCGATCGTCAAACCGGGCTCTTCGCCCAGGTCGTCACGCCGCTCCTCCGACAGCGCAACCCGGAGGCTCGCGCTCGTGCGATCGAGGACCTTTCCGAGCTGACCGAGCTCGGGGAGGCGTTGATGCGTTGCTTCTCGCAGGCGACGCTCCGCGAACTGACAGGGGGGTGAGCCCGCCCGAGGGTCCGGTCGGGACCGTGCTCGACGCCAGGGAGCTGGCGGTCATCGCACGTCGCCTCGGTCGAGAGATCGCGCAGGACTACCCCGACGGCGTCGTGCTCGTCGCGCTCTTGAAGGGGAGCATCTGCTTTCTCGCCGACCTCGTCCGCGAGCTGGCAGGCCCCTGCGAGCTCGACTTCCTCGCTCTCTCGGCGTACGGGGACGGCCGGACACGGGTACGTGTGGCCAAGGATCTGGACCTGGACATCACCGATCGGGACGTGGTTGTCGTGATGGACCTGGTCGACACGGGTCTCACGCTTGCTTACGTGCTCCGGCTGATGGCGCTGCGCGGTGCTCGCTCCGCAGCTGGCTGTGCGCTGGTGGATCGGCAGAGCCGCAGGCTGCTGCCGGTCGAGATCCGATATGTGGGGCGGGTCATCGGTGACGAGTACGTCGTCGGCTACGGGCTCGATCTCGACGAGCGCTACCGCAACCTGCCGGGACTCGAGGTCGCCGACGAGGCGAGGCTGCGAGCCGACCCGTGTGCGATGTTCGACCGGCTCTGACGGCGGTAAGTTGCTGTCATGGTCGAGGTGCACCTGAGGGCGGTCCGGGTCGACCTGGGGTCGAGTACCCCGGTCGTGCTGCTCGAAGAGACCGAGGGCGCCCGTCGCTCGCTCCCGATCTTCGTCGGAGGGCCCGAGGCGACCGCGATCGCCTTCGCTCTCCAGGGCGTCGAGCCTCCTCGGCCCATGAGTCACGACCTCATGCGCGAGCTCGTCGAGGCCCTCGGGGCAAAGGTGCTGCGGGTGCTCGTGAGCGAGCTTCGCGACGGGACCTTTTTCGCAGAGCTGCACCTTCGAGCCGGCGAGCGCGACATCATCGTGTCGTGCCGGCCTTCGGACGCGATCGCGCTCGCGACGCGCACGCGCTCACCGCTCTACGTCGCCGACGACCTCATGGAGGCCGAGGGACTCCTCATCGAGCCCGACGACGACGACGTCACCGTCGAGGGCAACCCTGACGAGCTAGTGGGGGAGTTCCGCGAGTTTCTGGACAAGATCCGACCGGAGGATTTCACCTCCTGAGGCTGCTCCGGGTGCCTGCCGTCGTTTGCTGGAACCCTGAAGCTCACGCTGCGGTAGACGTTCGCGCTTGAAGCCCAGGTCACGGCCTCGACCAGTGGTTGACGTCGAGCACCCGGAGCCGTATTCTGCTTACGAGGGTGTAACTACCGCGCTGTGGTCCATTCAAGGGCAGGGTCACGGGCGGGAGCTAAGGACAGGGGCGCGATATGGACCAAGCGGGCTTTCGCGGGCCGCAGGTGTGCGGCATCGTGGGCATCACCTACCGGCAGCTCGACTACTGGGACCGGACTGGCCTCAGTCGCCCGTCGCTGGCGAAGGCACGTGGCAGCGGCTCCCAGAGGCTGTATTCGTATCGGGACCTGCTCGAGCTGAAAGTGATCAAGCAGCTCTTGGACGGCGGCGTCAACCTGCGCCAGGCAAGGCGTGCGATCGAGTGCATGCGCGAGTCGGTGGGCGAGGATCTCACGACGGCGAACCTCGTCATCGTCGGCGAGGGCTCGGTGCTCGTGCGCACCGGGGAGGAGATCATCGACCTTTTGCGAGGAGGCCAAGGCGTCTTCAACGTAGTGCCGCTCGCCGGAGTGGTAGGTGAAGTCGACGCGGCGGTCCACCTGATCGAGAGCGCGCGCACCGCGAGCGGCGTGTCGGTTCCCGCTGCCACGGAGGCGTCGGTCGTCACAACCCCCGCTGCGACCTCCGGGCCGGCGCGGCTGGCCGAGGGAGGCTAGACGCTCTCCGGCCGCCGGCGGACCCGCTCGCCACGTGGCCCGACACAGCAACCCGCGGTGCGGTTCGCCCACGACTCCGAGCGCCTCTTCGCCGAGCTGCTGGACTACTACGAGGTTCGCTGGGAGTACGAGCCGGTCGAGTTCGTCCTCGCGTGGGGGACCGACGGGCAGCCGACCAGCGCCTTCCGACCGGACTTCTACCTGAACGAGCACGCCGTTTTCCTCGAGCTGACGACCTTGCGCCAAGAGCTCGTGACCGTGAAGAACAAGAAGCTGCGCCAGATGGCTGAGCTCTACCCCGAAGTCAACGTCCGGGTCCTCTATCGCCGCGACGTATTCAGCCTCCTTCGCAAATACCTGCCCGAGGCGACGTCGAGATTGGCAGGGTGAACGCCCGTCTAGATTGACGTCATGAGCCTGCGCCGCACCGCGTTGTACGCCGAGCACCTCGAGCTCGGCGCGCGACTGGTCGGTTTCGGCGGCTGGGAGATGCCACTGTCGTACCCCGATGGCACCATCGCCGAGCATCTCGCCTGCAGGAACGACGCGGCGGTCTTCGACGTGAGCCATCTCGGCACCGTGCGGGTGGAGGGGCCGGGCTCCTTCGAGCTGCTCCAGAGGAACCTCACCAACGACCTGCGCCGGATCGGCCCGGGGTTCGCCCAGTACGAGCACCTTCTCGACGAGGCCGACGCGTCGGTGCTCGACGATCTGATCGTGTGGTGGACAGGCGAGGACAGTTTCGACGTCATGCCGAACGCCTCCAACACGGCGCGGGTGATCTCGGTCCTGGGAGGTCTCGACGTGACCGCCGAGCGTGCGGTCATCGCCGTGCAGGGCCCACGGGCACGCGAGCGCCTCTCGACGGTCTCCCGCCAGGCAGCGGCGATCGGGCACTTCGCGGTCGGTGGCTTCGAGTTCGGTCAGGCCGAATGCCGGGTCGCCGGCACGGGTTACACCGGCGAAGACGGCGTCGAGTGCGCCGTACCGGCCGAGGTCGCTCCCGCGTTCTGGCGAGCGGTCATCGGCGCCGGTGTCAAGCCGGCGGGACTCGGCGCCCGGGACACCCTGCGCCTCGAAGCCGGGTTGCCGCTCCACGGCCACGAGCTCGGCCCCGGCATCACGCCGCTGCAAGCCGGGCTCGGGTGGGTCGTCAGCTGGAACAAGGGCCCGTTTCGCGGCCGCGAGGCGCTGGAGCAAGAACGCGCGACCGGTCCGTGGAGACGGTTACGAGGCCTTCTCGCAGCCGGACGCAGACCGCCACGCGCCGAGGACGCGGTGCTCGTCGCCGGCGAGGTCTCGGGCGTGGTGACGAGCGGCAATTACTCGCCCGTTCTGCAGCGGGGGATCGCGCTGGCGTTCGTGCCGCCCGAGGTGGTCATGGGCGAGGGCGTCGACATCGAGATGAGGCGCGGCCGGGCGCCGGCTGTGGTCGTGAAGCCGCCGTTCCAGCTGCTCGTATCGATGATCTCAGATGAGGCCGCCGGCGGGGATGTTCCCGTCGGCTCGAACACTACAGAAGGGCCCGGCTCTTGATCGCACCGTTCGTCCCCCATACCGACGCCGAGATCGAAGAGATGCTCTCGTTCCTGGGCCTCGAAGATCTCGGTGACCTGTTCGCCGAGATCCCACAAGCGCTCCGCCTCGCGGAGGGCCTCGAGCTTCCGCCGGCGATGAGCGAGCCGGACGTGGCGCGGCGGCTCGACGACCTCGCCGCACGCAACCGGCCGTGCGGCCGCGACCTCGTGTGCTTTGCCGGGGCAGGCTCCTACGACCACGAGATCCCGGCCGTCGTGCGGTCACTGGCCTCCCGCTCGGAGTTCCTGACGTCCTACACCCCATATCAGCCCGAGGTGGCCCAGGGAGTGCTGCAGGCCATCTTCGAGTATCAGACGATGATCGCCCGCTTGAGCGGCCTCGAGGTCGCGAACGCGTCGCTCTATGACGGGGCGGCGTCGCTGGTCGAGGCGGCGAACCTCGCAGTGGTCGCGACGGGCTGCCCACGCGTGCTTTGTTCACGAGGCGTTCATCCCCATTGGCGCCGGCAGCTGGAGACCTTCTCACGCGCTTCGGGCCACGAGATCGACACCGTTCCGCTCTCAGGAGGGAGCACCGCCTGGAACGCGGTCGTCGACGACGGTCCGGTCGGCGCAGTCGTCGTCGCCGCTCCCAACTTTCTCGGCTGCCTCGAGGACCTGAGAGCCGCCCGCGCAATCGCCGACCGGCTCGGCGCCCGTCTCGTCGTGTGCTTCGATCCCGTCTCGACGGGCCTGCTCCGCCCTCCTGGCGAGCTCGGCGCCGACGTGGTAGTGGGGGAGGGCCAGCCGTTCGGGACGGCGCTCGGCTTCGGCGGCCCGTATCTGGGCCTGTTCGCCTGCCGCCTCGCCGACGTCAGGCGAATCCCGGGTCGGCATCGTCGGAGAGACCCTCGACCGTGAGGCCCGCCACGCCTACGTGATGACGTTGCGGGCACGGGAACAGGACATCCGTCGCGAGCGGGCGTCCTCGAACGTGTGCACGAACCAGACCCTGATGGCCGTTACCGCCGCCATCCACCTTTCCTGGCTGGGACCGAAGGGACTGCGCGAGGTGGCACTGGGATGCGCAAGGGCGACGCGCTACACCCGCGAGGCTCTGTGCGCGATCGACGGTGTGCAGCTGCTCACGACCGCGCCGGTGCTGCGTGAGTTCGCCATCAGAACGCCGGTGGCGCCCGAGAAGCTCATCGATCGCCTCGTTGAGGACGGCTACCTCGCCGGCGTGCCGATCCGAGACGGATTCGAAGCGAGCACCTATGACGGTGGGCTGCTCGTTGCGGCGACCGAGAGGCGCACGCGTGCGGAGATCGACGGCTTTGCGGCCGCGTTCGAAAAGGCGGTCCGGTGAGCGCGCCCTCGAAACCGCCCATGGCGGCTGGCCGGGCCCTCGGGGCGCCACTGGTCGCACACGACTACGAGCCGACGATCTTCGAGTTCTCCGTGCCGGGGCGCCACGCCGCCTCGTTCCGGACGACCGACCTGCCGGCATGGACGGCCGAGGAGCTCGTCCCAGAAGCGTTCCGCCAGAGCGAGCCGGTCGCGTTGCCGGAGGTGTCCGAGCGGGACCTCGTCGCTCACTTCACCCGCCTCACGCACCGCCAGTACTCGATCGACCTCGGCGCTTATCCCCTCGGTTCCTGCACTATGAAGTACAACCCGAAGGCTGCCGATGAGGGCGCCGGGCTGGCAGGCTTCGCGCAGGTCCACCCGGCAGCTCCGGCGTCCTGCACCCAAGGCTGGCTGGAGCTCCTCGTCGAGCTCGAGGAGAGCTTGTGCTCGATCACCGGGATGGAGGCCGTCACGTTGCAGCCTGCCGCGGGAGCAGCCGGTGAGCTGACGGGGCTGCTGTTGATGCGGGCGTACCACGACTCTCGCGGCCAGCGCCGGCGCCGGGTCATCATCCCGGACTCCGCCCACGGCACCAACCCGGCCTCTGTTACCCTGAGCGGCTTCGAGCTCGTCACGGTCGGGACCAACGACAGGGGCGGGGTCAACCTCGACGCGCTGCGCGAGCTGCTCGACGAGGACGTGGCCGGGATCATGCTGACCAATCCCAGCACCCTCGGGCTTTTCGAGGAGGACATCGTCGAGATCGCCGAAGCGGTTCACGACGTCGGGGGCCTGCTCTACTACGACGGCGCCAACCTGAACGCGATCCTCGGGATCGTTCGGCCTGGCGACATGGGATTCGACATCGTGCATCTGAACGTGCACAAGACCTTCGCAACCCCGCACGGCGGGGGTGGCCCCGGGGCCGGTCCGGTCGCCGTCAGCGCCGAGCTGGCTCCCTTCCTCCCAGGTCCCAGACCGACGCGCGTCGGCTCGGCCTACGAGCTCACGATGCCCGCGCGCTCGATCGGGCGGGTGCACTCATGGCACGGGAACGCTCTCGTGCTGCTCCGTGCCTGGATGTACCTGCGCCTGAACGGGGGCGATGGCTTGAAGCAGGTGTCGGAGGTGGCCGTGCTCAACGCGAACTGGATAAAGGAACGCCTGCGCGGCACCTACGACATCCCGTATGACAGGACGGTGATGCACGAGTGCGTCATGTCGGCGAAGTCACTCCACCACGAGGTGGGCCTCAGCGCCCTGGACGTGGCAAAGCGGCTCATCGAGCTCGGCTTTCACCCGCCGACGGTGTACTTCCCGCTGATCGTCGAGGAGGCTCTCATGATCGAGCCCACCGAGACCGAGAGCCCCCAGACCGTGGCGGCCCTCGCCGATGCCTTGATCCAGATCGCCCGCGAGTCGCTGGAAGCCGGCAACGCCGACGACGCCGAGGCGGCTCCCCGGACGACTCCGGTTGGGCGGGTGGATGAGGCGCGAGCGGCCCGCAAGCTCGTGGTGACCTTCGACCAGCGCGCCGCCGAATGACCCAGCGGCGCTAGGCGCGCCGGCTCTGGCTCCGGCCTGACCGCGCCGGGCAGGCGAGGTGTGGGCTACGCGAGGCGCTCGGCGAGAAACGCGAGGGAGAGCGGGTAGCGGTACTCGATCGCCGCGTGGGTGCCGTCGAACAGCTCGAAAGCGACGTCGGCGACCCCGATCGCCGCCAGCTCGGCGACGAACGCCTCGGCTCCGATGTCGAGGCAGAACTGGTCGGAGCGCCCAGCGTCGACCCAGATCGCGCGCTGGGACCGCAACGCCGGTGCGTGAAGCGGGACCATCCTTATCGGGTCCCAGGCCAGCCAGCGCGCCCACACAACCTCGTCCAACCGCCCGGTCCGGAGGTCGAAGGGCACCTTCACGGTCCCGTCCTGCTCCGCCGAGAAACAAGCCCCGATCGCCCACGCCGACAGCACCGCCGCATCGGTGGGTCGCGAGAGCGCGGGCCTTGCGGCCATGTCGGCGAAGAACGACTCGAAGCTCGAGTCGTAGTGGTCCCGAAGCGTGCGGTAAGCCTCTGCGAGGCCGGGGAGGTAGCAGTACTCGTAGAAGGCGTCGCCGGCATGCGTGGCGAGACCCCCGAACAGGTCCGGCCTCATCATCGCGGTGATCATCGCCCCGAAGCCGCCCGATGACTTGCCCTGCACGCCCCGGTGGCGGGGGTCGTCCAGGGTGCGGTAGGTCGCGTCGACGTAGCCGACGACGTCCTCGCACAAGTAGGTGTGGTAGCGGCCGGTCGCGGGTGAGTCCACGAACTGGCTGCCACCAAGGGAGGTCCATGCGTCGACGAACACGACGATGCACGGCGGGGCCCCGCCGGACTCGAACAGCTCGTCGGCCATCTCCGGGTAGGTGAGGCGCAGGTTGTTCGTCCGGTGCTTCCATGCAGGCAACGCGCCGAGGAAACCCTGCAGAACATAGACGGCGGGGTAGCGGCGGTCCGGCTCGTCGTCGTAACCCGGAGGGAGGTACACATAAAGCGGGCGCCGAGCCGTGTCGCCGAGAGCATTGCCCTCGAGGGCTCGGCTCGAGATCTCCGTCTCCTCGAGGCGGCCTTTGTACTCAGATGACCAGGGACGCATGGCGCAAATCTAATTGGCGCCGCACTGGATCGCCCTGGCTCGGCGGCGCTCGACGTGGGTCGATCCCCTCAAGCTGCGCGAGAGAAGAAAAACGACGGAGGGCTAACCTCGGTCCGTGGGTTCCGCGTGGTTCTCCCGGCGGGCGGTCCTCCTTCACCTCACGGCGATCGTGGTCGTTCCGGGCTGCGTCGCCCTCGGCTGGTGGCAGGTGCACCGAGCGCTGTCAGGCAACGGGCTCAGCTGGGCGTACGCCGTCGAGTGGCCGGTCTTCGCCTGCTATGGGGTCTACATGTGGTGGAAGCTCGTCCACGAGCAAGCAGCCGACCGCCCGGTGGGGCCATCGCAGGCTGCCGGCCTGCGGGCGAAGGGCGCGGCGGCCGACGCGCCGCCTCGACGCGAGAGCGAGGAGCCGATCGAGGACGACGAGGAGGACGACGAGCTCGCCGCCTATAACCGCTACCTCGCCCAGCTCAGCGCCGCCGACAAGCAGAAGCGCTTCTAACAGCGCTCATGGAGCCGGCACGCCAGGGCGTCCTCGTCCGCTACCGGGTCATGGCCTACGTGGTGGGCACAGGGCTCCTCGTGCTCGTTCTCGTCGGTGTCCCGATGCAGTACGCAGCAGGCAAGCCGGCCGTGGTGCGCATCGTCGGCCCGATCCACGGGTTCTTGTACATCGTCTATCTCGCGACGGTGATCGATCTCTGGCGGCGGTTCCGCCTCGGTCTCGGTCAGGTGGTCGCGTTGGTCGCTGCGGGATTCGTGCCGTTTCTTGCTTTCATCGTCGAGCGGCGGACCTCTCGTCGCATCGAACAGGAGGACGGCGTCGCTCCGGGCGGTGCCGGACGCGTGGTGGGCCGGCGCTAGACCGCCCGGCTCAGCCGGCCGGCGGCGGAGCGGGCGCGAGGACGATGCGGTCTCGCCCCTCGGCCTTGGCCTGGTACATAGCGACATCGGCGACGCGCACAACCTCGTCGAGCTCGGCGCCGTCCCTCGGGAAGAACGCCACGCCGATCGAGGCCGTCACTTTCGGCACGTCGTCTCCGGGAGTCGGAAGCTTCGCCAGCACCTCACGCACCGCTTCAGCGACTCGTATGGCGCCGGCTTCGTCGCTGTCGTGAAGCAGGAGGAGGAATTCCTCGCCTCCGTATCGGACCGCCGCGTCCCCGGTCCGGAGTGTGCCCTGGAGGGCGCGTCCGACATTGCGGAGCACGGCGTCGCCGGTGATGTGCCCGCAGCGGTCGTTGACCCGTTTGAAGTGGTCCAGATCGATCAGCAGGATCCCGATTTCGGAACCGGCCCGGCTGCTTCGCGCTGCCTCGCGCGGCGCCAGCTCGTCCCACCATCGATGGTTGAGGAGACCCGTCAAGTTGTCGGTCATCGCGCGCAGCTCGACCTCGGCGTAAAGCTGCGCATTGCGCCAGGCCGCAGCGGTGATATAGCCAAAGAGCGCACACCGCTCGAGATCTTCGTCGCTGAACTGCGCGCACCCGTTGCGCCACACGTCGATGGCGCCGAGGCGGTGGTCACCTGCTATGAGCGGAACGACGAGCAGGGACTCCTCGGAGGTGGACTCGTCCTGTCCCGGGATCGAGACGGCTTCGGAGTGGCTGCGGGTGTCCGGACAGTTGTAGGGGTAGCCGCGGAGGAAAGCCCAGCCGGTGATTCCCCGGTCCATCGAGATGTCCATGTCGTTGAGGCCCTGCAGGTCGTCGCCCGCGAGAACTCGTGCACGCAGCCGGTACCGGTCCCAGTCGGCTTCGAAGATCGCAAACCGGTCGGCAGGAACCGTCAGTGGCAGGTGCTCGGCGGTGACCTGAAGGATCCGGCTTGGGTCGTGCTCGGCCTGCATCTTGCGGGCGGCCTCGCCGAGCGTGCGAGCAAAGCTCTGTGCATCGACGGGAGAGCCTCCTTTTGTCGGAAGCTTGGCGAACAGCGCCGGCGCATCGAGTGCTTCGCCCGTCGCCGTGAGCACACGCACGCCTTGCTGACGAAACCAGGACCGGGACACGATCTCGTCGCCCGGCTCTGCCGCCGCACTGTTGAGCAACGCGGGAGATCCGAGGTGCGAGCCGATTCCGAGTCGCACCCCCAAGCCGATCATGCGTGCGGCGACGTCGTCGTCCACAATGCCCCGGACGATGACGTGAGCATTGAGGCGGGCGCAATAGGCAAGGAGACCCGCAAGCTCGGCGCGCGCTCGGACACCGGTCAACACATGATCTGCGAACTCCGGGTTCAAGATCACGAAGCTCGGAATGAGGTCGCCAAGCGGTCCTCGGCTCAGCACGCCCGGAGCGACATCGCCGAGGGCAAGCTGGAATCCCAGCCCGCGGAATTGGTCCACGCGACCGCTGACGAGGTCGGGCGCATTCAGCGCCGTCGTTTCGGAGATGAGCCATGCGATCTCGGCTGGCACGGCCCCGATCTCTCGTGCTCTCTCGAAAGGGTCGAAATCCTCGGCCTCGAGCAGGTCGGCTGCCAGAGGAACGAACAGCAAAGCTGGGCTCGTGTACTGGACCGTCGGGAGCGCAGCGCAGATGAACTCCTTCGTGTCCGGCCTCAGCGAACCGCGGGGGAGCGCCTCGTAACCGAAGACTGTTCGGTCCTGGATATCCATGACCGGTTGCAGCGCCACGAACGCGGACAGGCTCGAGAAATCCTCCTTTGACCCGTCGCCTTCCGGCGCAGCTGCGCCCACATCTCAAGCGTAGAACCGGCTGTCTCGAGTGCGCGCAATGTCGCACGAGGCACATAGCTGTCGCGAGCCGTTTGAAGGTGGTGAATCGTGCCGTTTGCTGAGTCGTCTCGGCACGCTCTACTTGCGGAGTAGTCTTTTCGTCGGCGACGGAGAGCACCGAGCAAAGGGCTTAGGAGGCACTGTGTCTTTGCATAGTTTGATGGCGCGGAAGGCGGGCATACTTGCAACGACGGCGGTGCTGCTGACCGCCATTACTGGTCTTGCTCCCGGCGCTGGAGCCGCGACGCCTCCCCACGTCTCCCTTCCCCTGATCGAATCTTTCCATGCGTCACCGAACTCTCTCTCACACAACGGCGGGATCCTGAAGGTGAAAGCGGACCTGAAGTTTGCCAAGACTTGCACAATGTCGGTGTTTCCGGCCCTCAAGGGATTGCCAGAAAGGAACTTCAACTGCGCCGTAGGCTCGTTCTCGAAGTCGTTCTCGATCGCCAAGGACACTGGCGCCACCGCTCGGACATACACGTTCCGCCTTTTCGTGAAGAACAAGGAAGGAAGCGCCACCGCGCCGAATGCCGTTGTCACTGAAGGTGGAGCTCCTCCTCCCATCTCGTTCGGGATCAGCAGCGAGCGTTTCGGGACCGTCGGCGTCTCAATTCACAGCACGAATATCGAGGTGCAGGTCACGAACAACAGCACGCGGCCACAGGACCTGGGCCAGTTCGGGATCATCGGAACGAACGCCACCGACTTCGCTGTCCCCAGCAACGATTGCGCGGGAATCGTGTTGTCGCCCAACCGGGGCGAGTGCTCGTTCGCTGTCGACTTCATTCCGACGGGTACCGGAAGGCGCGTAGCCACGCTCGAGCTCGACGACCTGAGCTGGGGACTCTCCGGAACGAACGCGCTGCTGCCTTTGTCGGGGTCGGGCGTCTTCTCGGAGATCTCGATCAGTGCCTCGTCACAGTTCTACAACGGCGGTGACATCAGCTTCGGCACCCAAGGCGTCAACACGACCACGAATCCGTTCTACATCACCGTTACGGATGCCTCGACGACCGTGCCGTTGTACGTTAGCTCGATAGGCGTAAACGGCCGGAACTACAGTGACTTCGGTGTCTCCGCCGGTAACTGCGGAGCCACGGTGATCGACCCCGGAGCCTCGTGCCAGTTCACCGCGAGCTTCACGCCGTCGGCAGCTTTGCTACGTAAGGCCCAGATCGACGTGTATGGGAACATGTCGGGAGGCGTGTGGACGATTCCTGAAAGTGGCACAGGCCAGTACGCAACTCTCACCCTCGACAGCCCGCCTGGCACGCCGACTACGGCAATCAACTTCGGCAATACGGCGGGCAACACCGGTATCCAGGTCACGGTGACCAACACCAGTTCGACCGTCTTCTTGGCTTTTGGCTCGCTGACAGGTGTCTCCGGACAGAATGCCCCCGACTTCAATTGGATGTCCGACTTCTGCGCCTATGCGGGCGCCGAGCTAGCTCCGTCTCAGAGCTGCACCTTCACAATAAATTTCATACCGCAGACGGCAGGTGCGGAAGGTGTCCTGTACTTTGCCACCTTCTCTCTCTTCGACAATGTCGCGTCCGGGTCACAGATACTCTCGTTGTCGGGCAGGTGGGCCTGAGGGCAAGCTTCACCGTCGACCAAGCCCCCTCAAGCCTCCTCAACCACCACAGACCGAGTGAGGCGCTGGCTTACGGGTAGAGTCCGGCGACGTGAGCAGCGGCAAGTCTGGCTCGATAGCGCATAACATTGCGGCGGAGCCGGGTCTGAGGTCCTTTACGACATCAGACTTGGGCGACCTGGCCGCGAAGCCCCGCCGCACATGGTCGGCGCTTGCCCGCCTAGGACCTGCTGCGACTTGCGCCGCCACGGTCTCCGGCTTTATTGGCCTGCTGCTGATTCTCTATGCCACGTCGGTCCATTTCCAAGCGGGAACCTCAGACAAGGCGACGGTGATCCTCGAAGGCCAGGCAATGGGCAACGGGAACCTTCTGCTTCACGGCTGGACCTTGACCTTCGCCCAGTACTGGACGACCGACGCGCCGTTGTACGCCGCGGCGGTTCGCCTTTTCGGCGTTCGGCCATGGCTCCTTTATGCCGGGCCCACTCTCATAGCCGCTCTCCTCATCGCGGTCGGTGTAGGCATTGCCCGGGAGGGACGCCGCGGCGCGGCAGCTTTTGCCGGTGGTGCTGCCGTCGTCGCCCTTCTCGCGTTTGCGACCCCGACGATGGCGTTCTATTTCGTCGGTAGGGGATTCCACGTCGGCACCGGGCTGTGCGCACTCTTGGCGTTTGCGGCGCTCAGGCGTGGGCGCTTCGGCTGGGGATGGGCGTTTGCGGTCGCCGTGGTCGCACTCGGCATGCTCGGCGATCTCCAGATCGTCGCGTACGCAGTGGTGCCCATACTGCTGGCCGGTTTCGTGGCGATGCTGCGGCAGAGAACCTGGCGAAGCGGCGCACCAGAGGTCGCGGCCGCCTTCGCCAGCGTGGTCGTCGCCGAGATCCTGCGCCGGGTCGCGGACGCCCTGGGCGCCTTCAAGTCCGCCCCGCTTCTGCCCGTCGCCCACCTGCCGCAGATGTTCACCAACCTGGTTCACGTGGCCACCTACGGGGCCGCCCTCGTCGGTTTGACCGACGGCCTTTCCGGCACCGGCGGGATCCCGATCCTGCTCTGGAGCGTGCACGTCGTAGGAGCGCTCATTGTTGCGGCGAGCCTCCTGGCCGCGCTGACGAGCCTCGTCGCCGGCGCGATCCGCGGGCCACGGCCGGGTGCGGTCGCGGCGGGGGAGTCCGAGCCTTGGCGCCTCGACGATCTGCTTCTCATCGCCGCGTTGTGCTCGACCGTGCCCTTCGTCGTCCTCGCACTTGCCCCCGGGCTCGGGGTGCGGTACCTCGTCGTGGCCGTCGTGTTCGCGAGCGTTCTCACCGGCCGCAGGATCGCCCGAGTCTGGCCGAGGGTCTGGACCCGCCCGGCGGCCCGTGGGCTCGCGATCATCGGTATGGCCGTGTGCCTGAGCCTCGCGGCGGGGCTCGGTTTTTGGCTGTCCCGCCCTGGTCCTACGAACCCGGCCCCGGCCCTGGCCTCCTGGCTCGAGGCTCACCATCTTCGAAACGGCATCGGCGACTACTGGGCCGCCAGCATCACGACGATCGAGAGCAGCGAGGCGGTCACCGTGCGGCCGGTGCTGGCCGAGGCCGACGGCGACATCCGGCGCATGGACCTGTCGCCTGCCAGCTGGTATGGCGACAGACGCTTCCAGTTTCTCGTCTACGGCACGCCCGAATTCGACAACGTCGACCTCGTGTCGGCGACCAGGACCTGGGGGGCACCGGCTCACATCTACGTCGTTGGCTCCTACCGCGTTCTCGTCTGGGCCCATCCGCTCAGCGTCGCTCCGAGCCTCTCGGCGTAGGGCCGTCGCACGAAGGCGGAAGGCCGCTCGTGGTGACCGCTGCTGCGAGTTGTCCGGAGCTCTTGGCCAGGTGCTCACCTATCCTTGACTTGATGAGCGAGGCTCGGCCTGAACCGATGATCCTGGCGGTGTCCGGAGACATCACCCGTGAGACCGTTGATGCCATTGTCAATGCGGCCAACAGGTATCTCGGTGGCGGCGGGGGAGTCGACGGTGCGATTCATAACGCCGCCGGACGTGCAGAGTTGAGCGCAGCGTGTGCGGAGCTCGGGGGCTGTGAGGTTGGCGACGCCAAGGCCACGCCCGGCTTCGGCTTGGCAGCGAAGTTCATCATCCACACCGTCGGCCCAGTCTGGTTCCGGTGGCAACCGGGACGAGGAGGAGCTCCTGGCGTCGTGCTACCGGCGATGTCTTGAAGTGGCCGATGAGATCGGCGCAAGCTCCTTGTCATTTCCGGCGATCTCTACCGGAGCCTACGGTTTTCCTTCTGACCTGGCCGCCGAAATTGCAGTGAGCACGGTCCGCGACACGCCTACCAACGTGCAGCTTGTGCGTCTGGTTGCGTTCGACAGAGCCACCTTCTCGCTGTACGTGCGACATCTCGAAGCTCCGTGAGGAGGTGCAACCTCATTCAGCGAGCAGTCGATGCCGGCGACTCCACAGCAGTTCTGATCTCGTTGTCGACCGGCACGCCGCCGCCAACGAGGCCGCCGATTACCTCCCAGATGTCGGGGCCGCCCGCAAGAGCTGCTCGCCTAGCCGTCGCCCCGTCACGGAAGACGACGCCAGTGTGACGACGCATGCGGAGTCCCTCTTCGATCAATTCTTCTGCCAGCGCCGGGCAAGAGACCTTGCCGCGTGGATGCTTCGGCCTTCAGGCGGTCCAGGAGGTCTGCTCGCTTGAAGCGAACGGAAAGGCGATGTGCCATTACTCGGTTGTAGTCGACAGCGGGGTAGTAACGACAGCGGGGTAGTAACGGCGGCGGGACGTGGATGTCGCACAGAATGAGGGTCTCCACCCGTAATACGACATAACGGACATTATCGGCGTTCGAGGGGGACAGCAGCCAACCCGGCGAGCGTGCCTCGAACCGCCAGCGTCCAGCGGCGGTCCACAGATCCCTTGGAGGTCCCGAGCCATCCGGCGGTCTCTTGTGCGACCAGGCCCTGTATGAGCGCTACGAGCACGTGTGCGATGTCAGCCTCATCGCCAACCAGAGCGCCAGCGTCCACGCAGCGCCTGACGCTCTCCACGATGAACTCCCTGACCGAGCTGCCGGCGGCGAGCTCTTGGGGGCCCGGCTCGAAATCGCTGAACGGTCGAGAAAACATCACCTCTGCCAGAACTGGGTTCTCGCCGACGAACCTCCGCCACATTTGAACGGCATCCACAAGGTCAGAAACGGGGTTGTCGGACCTCTCGAGCTGCTCGAAGCGACCTCGCAGGAGGCGGAAGCCCTCGAAGAACACCTCGCGGACGAGTCCTCCCTTGTTGCCGAACAGCTCGTAGACCGCCGGCGTGGACGTCCCCGCCTCCCTGGCAACCTTGCGGGTGGTAAACCCGGCCACTCCGTCTCTCGCCAATACCGCAATTGCTACCTGCACGACGTGATCTCGCAGCTCGTCGGTCCGCTGCTTGGCCCTGGGCATGGCAACCTCTTATCGGGACAGTGTCACGAGTACTCAAATGACATCGGGCGCCTGGCCGGCACGAGCCGGCCTCAGGGCGACGCGGGCGCCGGGGAGGCTGGAGAGGCCCCCCAATCGGCCTCGATCGCCGCCCGAATCGCTTTCAAGGTCTGGCCTCTGGCGCGCATCTTGGTCGCTGCGTGGGCGCTCATGTCGAGCTTGGCCAGCTGAGCGGCGGTGGCAATCGCCGCATCGTGCAATTTGGACGCCTGCACGACTCGATCCAGGAAGCCGGCGGCGACGGCGTCCTCGGGCGAGAAGGCCTCGGCGAGGATCACGGCCCTGTTGAAGTGTGCCGGCGCGAGCCGTTGCCGGCAGATCTCGAGCGCGGCCTGCGGCATCTCGAGACCGATCGCCACCTCGTTGGCGGTGATCTTGAAAGGGCCGGCTGCGCCGATCCGGTAATCGCCCGACAAAAGAAGGAAGACGCCCATCGCCACCGCATGACCCGAGCAGGCGATTATCACCGGCGTGGGAAACGACAGGATCCGTTCTGCCAGCTCGAAGCCCCCGCGAAGCATCGCCAACATCTCCGAGCCACCGGCTCCCAACACCGACAGGTCGAAGCCGGCGGAGAACACTCCCCCTCTGCCGCTGAGCACGACGACCGCTCGATCCGCGGCTGCGCGATCGAGGGCTCCGTTGATCTCGGCGAGCATCTGGACGGACAGCACGTTCACCTTGCCGTCGTCCATGGTGATGACCGCGATGCAGTCCTCGAGCTGGTACAACACGAGCGTTCCCGTGGCGAGCCCCTCCCCGGCGCCGGCTTCCTGCCAACGTCGCAGGTTCTTGGCCGCCTCAAATCAAGGTGGCCACCTCTCCCCCACCCTAGCGAAACATCGTTACGGAATCAAGTTACGGTTGTGTGGCCCGCAATGGCGACCTGAAGACGCTCAGGGTGAGGTGTATCTGAGAACGGCGCGGCCCCGACCGTCAGAACTGCGCGGCCGCCGGCCCCGTCAGCGCTCGCCGGCGGGAACGAGTGGCGCGCAGCGCTCGTAGACGAAGCGCTCGAAGGCCAACAGCAGCTGTTCGCTCTCGGCGAGGAGCCTGCCGTGCTCGATGATCCCGTTGCGGAGGCCGACCTGTGCCGCCTCGACGAGGGCCTGGTCCTCTGCTCCGACCTGGGCGTCAAATGCGATCATGTCGTTGGCCCAATCGGGGTCCACGCCATCGGCGAAATACGAGTCCGTGATCCCGTGGGTCCGTGACGGCCCGTCCGGAAACGAGTTGCTGATGGCAAGATTGGGCCGCCCGGGATTGATGTCCACCGTCATGCTCGGCAGGACGACGCAGTACGAGCCGACGCTGATCTCGCCCTCGACGTCGTAGGGCGCGGCACGCATGCTCTCTTTGAGCGGGGTCCGATGGCTCAGGACCGGCCCGGCCTCGGCGAGCTCGTAGCGGTCGGGTCCGACGTCCATCACCGATGAGAACCCCGGGTGATTGATCTGGCAGTGGTAGCACTCGAGATAGTTCTCGATGACGATCTTCCAGTTGGCGGCGGTGTCGTGAGCCGTCCGCCGGTACGGCCTGAGACGCGAGACGTCGACGCCAACCTCGGCGACGAGGTCTGGGAGCCTGCCGAGTGCCTCTGCTAGGGGCGGCGCGCCGAGATCGGTGTTCACGAAGGCCATCGGTCCCCACGTGTCGACCTGAACGGGACGCAGTCCCAGCTCGCTCGCATCGAAGCCCGCTTCCCGATTCGACCGGGGCGCAGAGCGCAGGCGCCCGTCGAGCTCATAGGTCCACGCGTGATAGGGGCACTGAAGTGTCCTCTGGTTGCCAGAGCCGAGGCAGATGCGGGTGCCTCGGTGCCGGCAGGAGTTGACGAATCCTCGGAGCTCGTTCTCGGCGTCGCGAACAAGCACGACGGGCACGATCCCGTGCTGGCCGGCCACGAAGTCGCCCGGCTCTACGAGTTGCTCGCAACTCGAGAAGTACTGCCAGGAAGAGGCGAACAGCTGTCTTTGCTCGACTGCTGCTACAGCCGGATCGCTGTACCAAGACCATGGAATCGACCGCGTGGACACTTTCGTGCTGAGTTGAGTTGAGGTCATGGCATTCCGTTTCGGCTCTTTTTTCAGGCTACTACCTGAACGGTCAGTCAGGAAAGCCTGCGACTTGAACCCAGGCTCCGAGCGAGGTCAACTGGCAGCGCCATGACCGCAGCCACCGATCCGCGATCATGGGCGTTGGAGGGCTCGTGATCGAGCTCGACGCGATCGAGCTCGAGACCGGCCCTATCGCGGCCGGGGGCGGCTGTGTCGCTCGTGCCGGCGACGGTCGCGTGGTGTTCGTACGGCACGCGTTGCCCGGAGAGCGCGTCGTGGCGCGGATCACCGGGGAGGCGAAGTCGTACCTGCGAGCCGACGCGGTCGAGATCATCGATGCCTCGCCCGATCGCGTGGAGCCGCCTTGCCCCTACGCCGGACCGGGGCGCTGCGGCGGTTGCGACTGGCAGCACGTCTCGCTCCCGGCGCAGCGGAGCCTGAAGGCCGATCTCGTGGCAGAGCAGCTTCGTAGGCTCGCCGGAGTCGACCGGGTCGTGGAGGTCGAGGAGATCGGTGGCGCCCCGGGGGGACTCGGCTGGCGCACTCGCGTCCGCTTTGCCGTCGACGGTGACGGTCGCGTCGGGCTCCACAAGCATCGCTCCCACGACCTGCAGTTGGTGGACCGGTGTCTCATCGCTTCGGCCGCGGTCGAGGAGCTCGGCGTCGAGGAACGGGAGTGGCCGGACATCGACGATATCGAGGTGTTCGCGTCAGGCGTAGGGGGTGAGCGCGTCGTGTCGCTGACCGCGCGAAGCCGGCGGCTCGCCCGGGTACCGTCCCTCGACGCCGGCCTCGTCGTCAACGGCCGCGTCGTCCGTGGACCCGAGCGGCTGAGCTTCGAGGTGCTGCAGCGTCGGTTCCAAGTGAGCGCCGGCGTCTTCTGGCAAGTGCACCCTAATGCCCCTCACGTCCTCGCTCGGGCCGTCCTGGACGGGCTCGGGGCCCGCCCAGGAGACCGCGTCGCCGATCTCTACGCGGGGGCCGGCCTTTTCGCGGCGCTAGTGGGGGACGTTGTCGGCCCGGACGGTTCCGTCCTTGCGGTTGAACGGGACCGTTGGGCGTGCGCCGACGCCGCCAGCAACACCGCCGGTCAGCCGCACATCGAGGTGCGCAAAGCCGCTGTCACGCCGGCACTCGTCGCAAACGGTCTGGGTGCGGTGAACCTGGTAGTTCTCGACCCGTCCCGCGAGGGCGCCGCCCGGGGCGTCATGGGCGCACTCGGCGCCCTCGAACCGTCGCTTAGGCGGATCGTGTACGTGGCCTGTGACCCGGCGTCGTTCGCTCGCGACGTCCGCGTCCTGCTAGATGCCGACTGGGTGCTTCGGTCGCTTCGGTGCTTCGACCTGTTCCCGATGACCGAGCACGTGGAGCTGGTCGCAGTCCTCGAGCCCCCCTGGTCGGAGCGGTGACACCAAGCTGACGCCGAGTAGGAGGCGCTAGGGCGCCGCCGCTTCCCAGGGTTGGATCCACGGGCTTGGAGGCCACCCCTCCGCAGCCGCCATGAGCGGGAACGCCGTTGCGCCGTCGATCGTCTCGCGGATGATGTCGGCGTGGCCGGCGTGCCGTGCGGTCTCCTCGATCAGATGCAGCAGCACCCACCGCACCGACCATGCCTCGACGTCAGCTGGGAACCATGGCACCCCTTTTGGGACCGGAACGGCGCGACCAACGTCGTCGATTTCCGCGATCGCCGCTTCGGTCTGGCCTGCACCCTCGTCATAACGTTCCAGGATGGCCGCCAGGCGCTCCCCCGGCTCCATGCGGAGGTTAGATCCGTAGTCGTCGTCCAAGACCGGGGGCCGCTCGAGAACGACGTTGTCGATCCAGAACCGCTCCACCGCCGTGAGGTGCTTTATGAGGCCCCCCACGCTCAGCGTTGTGACTGCGGGCGCGGAGCGCGCCTGGTCGTCGGTCAGTCCGTGGGCCGTAAGGCGGACCACGTAACGCTGCTGCGCGAGGAAGCCGAGCAGACCCTCGCGCTCGTCGATGACGGGGTTAACCAGACCTGGCATGGCGGACAACCTTTCTGCGGGGTCCACAAAGCCCGCGGAAGTCGGGGAATGGATAATCACGGGACAAGTATCCGCGAAAATCAGGTCATCTACTGGCCAGTTTGCGTGCGATCATCGTGACCATGCGCGCTGACCGCCTCGTCGCCGTGCTCCTGCTTCTGCAAAGGCGCGGACAGGTGACCACCGCCGAGGTGGCGGAAGAGCTCGAGGTCTCGGAACGGACCGCCCGCCGCGATCTCCAAGCGCTGGGCATGGCCGGACTTCCCATCTATTCACGCCAAGGCCGCAACGGCGGTTGGAGGCTCGCAGGAGGAGGGCGCACCGATCTGAGTGGCTTGAGCGCCGCGGAGGCTCGAGCCCTGTTTCTCGTCGCCGGACCTTCCTCGTCGGCCACGCCCGAAGTCAGATCGGCGCTCCGCAAGCTCGTGCGCGCCCTCCCCGAGCCCTTCCGGACCGATGCGGAGGCCGCCGCGACCGCTGTGGTGATCGACCCGACCGGCTGGGACCGCCCGGTCGCGCCTCGTCCGACGCCGGAGCACCTCGAAGCCGTTCAACGAGCGGTCATAAAGGGCGAGCAGATCTCGCTCGGCTACGTGGCGAGCGACCGGGTGCGCACGACCCGATTGGTGGACCCACTCGGCCTGGCGGCGAAGGGCTCGGCCTGGTACCTGGTGGCGGGAACCGACGCCGGTCTGCGCACCTTCCGGGTGGACCGCATCGCCTCGGTGACCTCGACCGGCCAAGCGGTGGCGCGGCCTGAAGGTTTCGATCTCGCCGAGGCCTGGCGGCTCATCTCCGCCGAGGTCGACGAGCGCCGGACGCCTGTGCGCGCCGCCGCGCTCGGCGACGCCGGAGGTCGTTCCCCTTTGCCGCTGGGTCTTCGGAATCCGCGTTCGGATCGGCCCTCCAGGTCGCGACTGCAGGGTCGAGGTTGAGTTCCGCGGTCACACTCCTCGCTCGTTGGCCGGCGAGCTCGCCTCTTTGGGCGGTGGCCTCGAGGTCATTGATCCGCCCGAGGTCCGCGAGCACCTCGCGCGATCGGATCGGAACTGGTGGGGACCTATCGCAAGGAACCTCCGGGCGAGGCTGCGGGCGGATCGGGCTGGACGAGCCACGCGCCGAACGGCGCGGGCTACCCCGAGGCTTGACAGTTCTCAGCGCGTATCGACGACTTGGAAGCTCTCGGCGAGCCGTCCTTCGGGAAGGCCCAGGCCAGCCGCCGTCGCGACCGACCACGAGCGGACCATCTCCGCGAGGCGGTCCCCGTCGGCGATCTGGCTGCGATGGCAGAGCAGAGCCGAGATCTTGCGTTCGATGGTTGTCGTGATGTCCACGGCTTGGGACGACCGCGGCGAAGCCATCAGCCAGACCTCCTCGACAATGTGCGGCTCGAGTCCGGCGGCGAGCAGGTCCGGGTAGGCGAACGGGTTCCTCGCGTCGGGATACACCGCTTGAAGGGTTGCCTCACCTGCCGCGAGATGGTCAGGGTGACTGGCGCGGACGCGGTCCCACATGCGCTCGGGTGACGAGCAGACCACCCGTTCGGGCTTGACGATCCGAATGACGCGGGCGATGTCGCGGCGCAGACCGGAAGAGACCTGCAACGAGCCGTCGGGGTAGCCGAGGAAATGCAGGTCCGTGACGCCGACCTCGGCCGCGGCCTTGCGCTGCTCCTCCTGACGGACCCGCGCCAACGAGTGGACGTCGATGTCCGGATCGGCGCTGCCGGCGGCTCCATCGGTCACGATGCAGTACGTCACCGCGCAGCCGCGTTCGGTCCAGGTCGCTATCGAACCTGCCGCGCCGAAGTCAACATCGTCGGGGTGCGCGGTGACCACAAGAACCCTCGCGGGCTCGGTCGAGGCGCTCACGCCGGGGCCACCTTTGCGCATCTGGAGGCGAACTTGTCGATGATCTTCTGGTTCCAGTTGTTCGAGTCGGCCATCATCTCTCCGGGGACACATGGTTTTCTCGCGACGCTAGCGGCCCGCGAGCGGCGAAAGGCTTACGCATACCGTTGGTTGTTCTCGTCCAGACCTGCCCGCCATAGGGTGGGCTGTATGGAAGCCGCCGACTCCGACCGCCCGGGTGGTCCTGCCCGGGTTCCTTGATGGCAGCAGAGATGGCAGAACAGCCCGATCGCCTGGCTGTCCTGCTCGCTCGCAGATCCGAGATTGCCAGCGAGGTTCGTGCCCTTGTTCCCGAGCCCCTGGCCGGGACCGTGCTCGTCGCGCGCGGTTCGTCGGATCACGCTGCAACAGTCGGGCGATACCTGCTCGAGATGGCCACGGGCCGGCCGGTCGCCTCGGCGTCGCCCAGCATCTACACCCTGTATCGGACCGATGTCGACTTCGCGGGCTATCTCGTCGTTGCGGTCAGCCAGTCCGGCCGCACGCCGGAGATCGCCGAAGTGCTGGCGCGGGCCAAGTCGACCGGGGCCCGGACGATCGCCGTGACCAACGACGAGACCAGCCCGCTGGCCCGGGTCGCCGACCTCTCGATCGCCCTCGACGTGGGCGAGGAACTCTCGGTGCCGGCGACTAAGACCGTCACTGCGCAGTTGGCCGTCTTCTCGATGATCGCCCAGGCCATTCGCGACATCGGTCTCGACCACGCCGCCGACGACCTGCCGGGTCTCGTCGCCGACCTCCTCGATGACGAGGAGCCGGCCGAACGGCTCGCGTCGTGGCTCGTCGACGCCACTCGCTTCGCGACCGTTGCTCGTGGGCTTCTCTACGGCGCCGCGGCCGAGACGGCGCTCAAGGTCGAAGAAACCACGTCGTTGTTCGCATCGTCGTTCTCCGCAGCCGACCTTCGTCACGGCCCGATCGCCGTCGCGTCCACCGGCATCCCGGTCCTCGCGTTCGCCCATCCCGGCCCCGCCAGCTCCGACGTCTTGCAGCTGGTGGCCGAGCTCGAGGCCCGGGCGCGAGCACGCGCATCGCCGGACCGGTCCCGGGCAGCTCCCTTTGGTGGTCCGATCGCGCGCCGGAGACACTGGCTCCGATCTTGGCGGTAGTCCGCGGCCAGCAGCTTGCGTTCCACCTGGCGATGCGACTCGGCCGGAACCCAGACACCCCAGCAGGATTGACCAAGGTCACCGTCACGTGAGGCGCCGGGCTCGGCGCGAGGCCGGCTCTCACAGTCGGGTACACTTGGGGGTCCGATCGAACTGATCGGCTTCCGGCTGTGGCCGGTAAGGCCTCGAGACGATGTTCTGGTTGGCCTTCTTTTTCGAGCTGACTGGAGTCTCCGCGTGCCCCCGACCTTTGCCGCCCTAGGCGTGCCTGCCGATCTCGTCGCGCTCTTGGAGCGCGACGGAATCACAACGCCGTTCCCGATCCAGGCGGCGACGCTTCCCGACGCCCTCGCCGGCCGTGACGTCTCCGGTCGTGCGCCGACGGGATCGGGCAAGACGCTCGCGTTCGCCATCGCGGCCGTGGAGGCGCTCGAGCGGGACTCGCGCTCCAAGCCCCGCCGTCCTCGAGGCCTCATACTCGTGCCGACGCGCGAACTGGCCGCTCAAGTTTGCGGGGTGCTCGCTCCCCTCGCCAAGGTTCGTAGCCTCACGGTCGCGACCGTCTACGGAGGGACGGGCTACGGTCCCCAGCTCCGTGCGCTTCGCGAGGCCGTGGACCTCCTCGTCGCCTGCCCCGGCCGGCTCGAGGACCTGCTCGAGAGGCGTGACGTGAATCTCGGGGACGTCACTATCGCCGTCGTCGACGAGGCCGACAGGATGGCGGACATGGGCTTTCTTCCCGCGGTGCGCCGCATACTCGACCAGACCGCAGCCAACCGCCAGGTGCTGCTCTTTTCTGCGACGCTAGACGGCGAGGTGGACGTGCTCGTCCGGCGGTACCAGCATTCCCCGGCACGCCACGAGGTCGAGCTGACCGAGGCCTCCTCCGGCCAGGTGCGCCACGTGTTCTGGAAGGTCGACCGTAACGACCGTGTCAGTGTCGCTACGAGGGTGGCCGCCGGCCACGAGAGCTCGATCGTCTTCTGCCGCACAAGACACGGTGCCGACAGGCTCGCCCGCCAGCTCGGTGCCGCCGGCGTGCAGGCGGTCGCGCTGCACGGGAGCCGAACACAAGCCCAACGCGACCGCGCGTTGCAAGCCTTCCACTCCGGCGCGGCGCGAGTGCTCGTCGCCACGGACGTGGCGGCCCGGGGTATCCACGTCGAGGATGTCGCGTGCGTACTTCATTTCGATCCGCCCGCTGACGCCAAGGACTATCTGCACCGTTCAGGGCGTACGGCCCGGGCGGGCGCGGACGGGATCGTCATCTCGCTCGTCACCACCGATCAGGTCACCTCGGCCCGCGCCGTGCAACGCGCACTCGGGCTTCCGCAGACGCTCGAGCAACCGGTCGTCCTTCCGCCGGTCTCGCAGCGAGCGGCACTTCACCCCGTTGGGCCACGTGCCAAGACCTCGACGCGCGCGCAGGCGTCGCCGGCGCGTGCGGACCACGAGAAACGACCCGCGCGCGGAGCTCGTCGGGTTCGCGCCGGTCATCTCGACGCAGCCAAGGGAGACTCCCGCGGTCCCCGCTCCCTGCGCCTGGCGACCGGGACGTTGAAGTGGTTCGATCCGGTAAGGGGCTTCGGTTTCATCGCTCCGGACGCGGGCGGTCGAGACGTCTTCGTGCACCGCTCTGCGCTGAGTGAGACCCAGCAGGTACCCGCGGAGGGGACCCGCGTCGAGTTCCTATCGCGTCCGGGACCGAAGGGCCTCGAGGCCGTGGAGTTGCGCGCCAGCTGACTGACCCGGTCAAGCCCCGAGCCGGCACCGCCGTATTCCCCGTCGGCGCCACTCAGCGAACGGAGTTCAGCTCGTTCCGGACGCCGGGGCGGGCCTCGTTCCGAGCACGAGCGGGATCTTGAGCAGCTTTGGACCCCGGTAGAGCTCGACCGTCACGATCTCGCCTGGATTGGCCGCCTGAACCGCCACCGTGAGCGATGCGTCGGTCGTTATGGCGTGCGAGGCAAACTTTACGATCACCTCGCCCGGCAGGATCCCCGCTCGCGCGGCCGGCGAACCCGCGAACACGCTCACCACCAGTGCACCAGTTGTCGGCGTGAGTCCGGCCGCGGACCGCTCTGCGGGCGTCACAGAGATCACCTCGACACCGACGAAGGCCTTCGGTGTTCCGATCGTGCCTCCCTTGCGCAGTCCGGGCAGGAGCGACCTGATGCTGTCGATGGGGATCGCGAACCCGATGTTCTGCGCGGGAGCGTTTCCTTGCGAGCTCGTCGCCGCGGCGGTGCTCATTCCGACCACCCGGCCCGCGCTGTCGACGAGCGGGCCGCCCGAGTTGCCCGAATTGATTGGAGCCTGCGTCTGCAACAACCCACGCAGCGACTCGGTTCCCGCACAGGTTCCGCCGCTGGCGGCGATCGACCTTCCCTCGGCCGAGATGATGCCTTCGGTCACCGAGGGCGTGCTCTCGGAGAGCGCGAGCGCGTTTCCTATCGCGAGAACGTCGTCTCCGACCAAGATCTTCGAAGACTGGCCCAGCGAGACGGTCGGAAGGCCGATCGGGCCGTGCATCTGCAGAAGGGCGACGTCATAGCCGGGGTCCGTTCCCACGAGCGTCGCGGGGTAGGAGGTCCTCTGGCCATACAGCGTGACGCTGATCTCGGTCGCGTTCGCGATGACGTGATTGTTGGTCAGGATCTCGCCGCTCGGCGTGAGGATCATCCCGGTCCCTTCGTCGAGCTCGCCCGCGCCGGCAAAGGGTCCCGACGTGCAACCCGGCCCGGACGCTTGGATCGCCACGACAGAAGGCAAGATCCGCGCCAGGACCGCCTGGACGTCGCTCATGCGCCGGAACACGCTCGTGTTCGGTGAAAAACTGGCGACCGTGGTGTTCTGCGAGCGAATGGCCGCTGCAACTCCCGCGCCCGCGCCCGCGCCGACCGCGCCGCCTACGAACACGGCAATCAGCACGACTGCCACCCAGCTGCGCGCCTGAACGACGTCACGCTCCACAATCGACGTTGTAGCGCGTCGGCAGGTATGACGCGGGACATGGGCTTCCGATTGGCTGAGAAACCGTCGCTCGCTTCGCAGGGCCTGCGCCACCCTGTAACTTGACCGGAGCATGCCAAATCGTCTCGACATCGAGCTCACCAGCGTTCGGGGTGACGGCAGCTACACATGGCGCGCCGCCGGAGCGCGGCAGCCGAAGGGTGTCGTAGATGCGGGAATCCTCGCCGACGACGCCAAAGTGGGCGACGTCCTGCGCGTCGAGGCGGAGGTCGAGATCGACGGGATCACGATCCTGTCGGTTCTGCCGCCCAAGGAGAAGGTGGCCCTCTCGGGTCGGATCGAGCTGCTGGGCTCCTCCAAGCCGGTGCCGGCCGTAACGACGGTTCTCATCTCCGAGGGGGGTCGCGGGGGCGACCGCCGCGACCTGCTCGACAGTCCCCGCCGTGGCGACAGGTCCGCGCCCCGGGATCGCCGCCCGTCGCGCGACGGCGAGCGCCGAGACGCTCGCAGCCCGCAGCCGTCCACCGGCGATTCCCCGGTGGCCGGTGGCCGGCGGCCCGAGCGACCGGCGCGACCGGCGGGAGGGCCCTCGGGCGCCGCGTCTCGTGCTGACTCCTCTCGTGCTGATTCTTCTCGGGCCGATTCGTCTCGCGCCGCTCAGAGTCGCCCCGGCTCTTCCGGTGAGCCGCGACGCTCCGGGGTTCAGAGCACGTCTCGTCGCCCTGGAACGCCAGCTGGCGAAGCGAGCCGGACCGACGCGCGCAGACCGTCGGCTGCGCGCTCGACTCAGGCGGAAGCGCCGCCACGCCGTGTGGCGCCCCGCTTCGAACCCGGCACGGCGCATCGCGACGCCCTGTTCGCGAGCTTGGCGCCTGAGCAGCGGCCCATCGCGGAACGGCTCGGCGCCGGGGGCATACCAGCGGTTCGCCGAGCCGTGGCCGAAGAGAGGGAGCGGGCCCGATCCGAAGGCCGGCCCGAAGCTTCCGGCGAGGCGATCTTGGCTCTCGCCGAGCAGCTGGCGCCGCCCGTCAAGCAAGCCATCTGGCTTGATCGAGCGGAGGCGGCAGTCGCACAGTTCGATCGCATATCGCTTCGCGACCTCCGCCGCGACGGTCGTCGCCGCAGCACCGCGCGACGAGGTCGCGAGAGAACTGGACCGCAAGCTCCGTGAAGAGCTGGACAGGCGAGTCACGCGGCTTCGCTCGAACTGGGAAGAGCAGATAGTTCACTCCCTCGAAGAGGGTCGCGTACTTCAGGCGCTGCGGCTCTCGGCACAACCCCCGGAGCCGACCGCGCGCTTCCCGGCCGCCCTCGTCGAGCGGCTCGCGACGAGAGCGGGCGCGGCGATGACAGCGAGCACCCCGATCGATCGCTGGTTGTCCCTTCTCGATGCCGCCGTGGCCTCGCCGATCCGCCGCCAGATACACCCCGAGGGCCTCCCCGAGGATCCGTCCGGAGATATCCTGCGCAAGGCCAGAATCGCGGCGGGCAGCATCCCGGCGCTTGCGCCGCTCGTGGGGCTGACCATGCCGCCACCACCGAAGCCCCTGCGGCCCGCTCGCCCTACTCGTCTTCCTCGCCCGCCCCGACCGCCCCGACCCCCCCGACCGCCGCAACCGACTGCGGAAGCCGCGCCGGCGGTCGCTGTGGCGCCGGGGGTCGCTGTGGCGCCGGGGGTCGCTGTGGTGCCGGCGACAGCCACGGCACCCGAGGCCGCCACGGCACCCGAGGCCGCCACGGCACCCGAGGCCGCCACGGCACCCGAGGCCGCCACGGCACCCGAGGCCGCCACGGCACCCGAGACCGCCGCGGCGCCGGCGACAGCCACGGCACCCGAGGCACCCGACACAGCCGCGGCGTCGGCGCCGGAGACTCAAGAAGCTCCCCAAGTCTCACAGGACTCGCCCGGCTGAGCAGGCCGGTCGACGAGCCCCTCAGCCTTCTTCTTCCGGGTCGCCCCCTTTGTGGCGTTCCAGGAGCCTGCGGTGCATGACGAGAAGGCGAGCGACGAAACTGGAGCTTTCGAGGAAGTTCTTCGAAGCCCTCATGCCGGGGAGCACCCGCACGTCGATCCCAGAGGCGCCGCGCTGCTCCGCCCATTGGACCACGTCGTTCACCAGCTGTTCGCCCACCCCGACTTCGCGCGCGGCCGGGTCGACGTAGAGAACCTCGACAGTGGCGAGGTACGAAGAGTCGGCCATCGGATCGAGCCTGGCGGCAGCAAGTCCGACCGGTGCGTCTTCGAACCTCCCGACAAGCACCAGCCAACGGCTGTCGTGGACGATCAGGTGGAAATGCTCTTTCAGGGGCTCGGCGAAGGCCTCGCTGCCCACATACGTGGCGCCACCTCGCTCGCTCACGAGAGAGTCCCGATACGCCCGGTAGAGCTCTACGAGCATCCCGACGTCTTCGTCGGTCGCGACGTCTGCCTGCACGTGCATGGCTTTTCCCGCACCGGTCGCCCGCGCCGTCGGCTCAGGCCGTGGCGCCATCGCGTTCTGCGTTCAGCTGCGCGATCCTGTGCAGCACGGTGCGGCGGCGGCGCGTCGCCGATTCGTGCTGACGCACGGCCTCGAGCTCGGCCGGCGTGAGCGAGGGCAGCCTCTCGACGACCTGTGACGCCGCGAGCGTGTCGTAGGCCGGAATGGGAAGTCCACGACCTGAGACGCCCGTGTCGGACCCTGGCGATTCCGCGGCCCTCATCGGGGGCACAGCGCCGCCCGGTGACGAGCTCGACTGCCTGCGGCTCGGCGCCGCCCGCGAGGGGGAACCCGCCTTCGAGGGCGAGCGCGCATGCGCATTGCCCTGGGTTACTTCGGTCGCGCGGGCCGATTCCGGCTTTGACGCAGATGAGTGTGCCGGCGAGGTCGATATTCGCGTCCCGGCTCCGCCCGAGGACGTCGGCTGGCGGTCTGGCTCAGCTCGGGGGGATTCTCCACCCGAGGGCCCGGTGGAAGGCGCTCCAAAACGCCGGCGACTCTCCGCGACGGCGAACCGGCCGATCAGCTGAGCGACTGCGACCTGCTTTTCCATGCGCTCGCGGCCGCGTTCGGCGAGCCGGGGCACCTCCTCGGCGGCCACGATCGCCGCTCCGAGGGGCGCGTAGACCAGGTAGTCGAGCAACGTCTCGTAGGACGGGCGGTCTTCGGCCACGACCCGACGCTACCGCAGGTCTTCCAGGATCCGGCGCGCCTCGCTCACACGCAGTCTCGGCAGAGCAGGCG
The DNA here is from genome assembly GCA_963703655.1 of uncultured Acidimicrobiaceae bacterium. Taxonomy (GTDB): domain Bacteria; phylum Actinomycetota; class Acidimicrobiia; order Acidimicrobiales; family Bog-793; genus CAVPFA01. The sequence goes on from CAVPFA010000006.1 coordinate 332,069, forward strand.
CTTTTTGTCCGCGAGCTGGGTCTGGCTTTTCACGAGGAAGCAGGACCGGCAGACGAACTCCCCAGGCTGCTTCGGAAGCACACGAAGCGAGCCCTCGCCTCGGTCCTCCGCGTCGGGAGCCTCCTCTTCTTCTTCGTCGGTCTCGTCGTCGTCGGCGACGACGAGACGCTCCTTCAAGATCACATCGAGACTGGCCTCGACGTCGTCGTCGTCGATCTCGTCGTCGTCCTCGTCTTCGGTCTCGGCCGGCACGGTCTCGCTCTCGACGACCACGACGTCCTCGATCGGGTCCGCTACCTCTTCGTCGTCCAGATCGTCGACGAGCGCGACGTCCCCGAGCTCGTCGTCGTCCTCGAGGAGATCGGCTTCTGCCAGCTCCTCAAGATCCACCTCGTCCGCGTCCGGAACTTCGAGGTCGTCCACCTCGGGGGGCTCTTCAGGAACCTCCACCCTCTCTTTGGTGTCCTTGGGCATCAATGTCCTTCAAATGGTCGGAGCCGGGGCTCCCGCCGGCCCCGGTAGCTGGTCCCGCTGTCACAGCGCGATGACTATACGGCACCAGGGCGCGGTCCCGACCACTTATGCCGGTTTCTTTCACCGGCTGGGCGCACAGCACCACGATCGCGAGGGTTAGGACCCAGGTGCCTTTGGGGCCACCCGCCTCGCCTGCCCGGGCGATACGCCGACAAGAACACGGTCGACGAGGGCGTTCTCTACTCGGCCCCTGGGTCCCCACCACTCGCAACACCCCCGGACGACCTTCGAGACGTCCGGCCGAACCGGAACCGACTCTGGGCTTGAGGGGACCCTCATAGTTATGACCAGTGTGGGAGGGCTCGTCAAGCCGACGCGAGAAGTTCCCCGTCAGAGGCTTGGCCCGGCCCGCCCGGATCGTCCCGGCCGCCCCGACCGCCCGCTCCGGCCGCCCCGACCGGAGCGGCCGGAGCGGCCGGAGCGCTTCGACTCCGAGCGCTGTTCGGCCTCGAGGCGGCCGAGCCCGGTCTCGGAGTGGTCGACGAAGCTCATGCACTCGGCGATCACGCGGTGTCCGGCCTGCTCGGCGATGAGTCGGTGCATCTCTTGGACGATGTTCCGGTAGGCGGGATGACCCTGTGGCCCGGATCGGAGCTCGATGACGTGCATCGCCTCGCGCGCGTTCAGCTGCAGCACGAAGCGGATGTTGAAGGCCAGCGCCACGGCGTAGGCGCTCTGCTCGGGAAAGTAGGGGGCGAGGGCGTCGTGCAGGCTCTTCGAACGTTCGAGCGACTCGACGAACCGGGACGAGAGGCCGGCCGCGGCGACGAGCTCGGGCACCTCGAAACCGAGATCGGTGCCGAGCGGCTGCCACTCCACGGTGAGCATGCGGTGCCGCTGAAGATCCCGAAACGCTCCGTAGTCCGCGACGATGTCGAACCGGTACGAGGTACGCTCCAGGGCCCTGCCGGGGCGCTGGCGACGATTGGAACGCTCTCCGACGTACGCCTCGATGATCGCCCGCCGACCGTCAGGCCCCAGAGCGGCCACGCGTCGGGCGACATCGTCCTCGTTCACGTTGAGGTACGGGTAGCACATCGCCACGAGGACCTTGTCCTCCCCCGCCGGGTCGAAGTCGCTCAGGGTCACCGAGGCGCCGGGCGCGGGGACCTCCACCGCCCACAGCTCGCGCACTTCGGCCTCCATCGCCTCGCGGCGAGCGAGGAGGTACTCGGTCCACACGCCGCCGCGTTCGGGCCGGTCGACCCTGGTGAGAAAGGAAGGGATCACTTTGCGCAACTCGACGAGGATGAGGTCCGCATACCGGCGAGCCTCGGGAAGCGGATGGGCCCGCATTCGCAGGAGCAGCTGCTCGTAGCCTTGGCCCGAGCCGAAGATCCCGACGTTCGAAAGCGAACCGGCCGGCAAGAGTCCTCGCAACGCGTCGAGACAGCGCGCCCGCACGGCCTGGCGGTGAGCTAGCTCGGAGACGCCTCCTGGTCTCGGGCTCTCGAGATTCACGAAGGACTGCAGCTCGGGAAGGAGCTCCGCATACGTGTCGAACATCCGGTCCATCTCGCCGACGTATCGGGCGCCGAGCGGCGACTCGAGCACGGAGTGATCGCGGTGGTACCGGTAGTGGCCGTTGGGCAGGCGGCTGTCGTAGCGGATGTAGCGCGTCGACTGCTCCAGGTACGACATGAGCCGGCCCCGTTCGAGGATCTTCGTGAGAACGTTCGAGGACTGTTCGCACGCGAGATGGACGCCGCCGAGCTGTGCGACCGAGTCGTCCCCGAACTCGCTGAACACCCGCGCGTAGAGCTCCTCGGCGCGATGCAGCCCGACTGACGCGTCGAGGCTGGTGTCGCCGGCGACGTCGAGCTCGTCGACGAATTCGTCGAGGAACAGTCGACGGAGGCTCTTGGGCGACCGCGAGTACCGCGCGAACAGGGCGCCCTTTACCACCTCGGGCAGGTTCACGAGCGCGAACACCGGACCGTCCAGATTGGTGAAATACCTGCCGAGCAGCTCCCGCTCCTCGGCGGTGAACTGCTCAGCGCCCGCGATCGACATGCCCGGACGACATTACGAGGCGGGGTATCCACCGGCGCGGATGGTTCCTCGCTCGACCGGGATCGTCACCACCGACGATGCGGCGACCACATCGCGGAGCAGCCGCTCCGCCGCGGTTCGAGCGCTGCTGGCGGTGTTCGCCTGGCAAGCGACCATCGCGACCTGCCTGAGAAGGTCGATGACCTGCTTGACGTTGCGGACGAAGTCGCCTCCAGACATGAGCGGCGCCGCCCTCTTGCCACGCCGGCCCGAGCCGGATCCTGGCTGGAGGACCTGGCGCAGGTCGCGGCCGCGCGCCCAGTCGTAGACGAAGGAGGCGAAGCCTGATTCCACGCCACGGGTGACCGGCAGGTGCTCGCGTCGCTCCTCGGCGGCCAGGGCCTCCGAGAGCTCCTCGATCGCCTCGAGTCGGCGCGCGACCTTGGGATTTGGGGCCGGCGACGGGGCGTCGCGCTCCCGGCGCGCCTCGTAGCAAAAGCCCGAGACGACCGCGGCCAGGCTCGCCGGGTCGAGCCCGTCGAGCAGGCCCGCCTCGAGTGCCTCGGCGACGAGAAGGTCGGCCTCGTGATACAGCCCCGCCAGGCGGGCTCCCGCCTCGGTGACGTTCCAGCCGTCGAGATAGCCGCGGCGCTCGAGCACCCTCAAGACAGCCTCGAGCTCACCTGCGAGATCCTCATCGCTCAGGAATTGAGCGAACGACGAGCTGACGAGTGCGTAGGCAGCCTCGCGGGCATGGCGGCGGACGAGATTGACCGCCAGGTTGTACGTCGGCCGGAACGACGACGTCAGCGCTCGCGGGCGGCCTCCGGCAATCCGAGCGACGTCGTCGAAGGTGTGGAACGGCGAGCAGAGCACGGCCGCGTACCCGATCTCGTCGATGCCGCGCCTGCCCGCACGTCCAGTGAGCTGGGTGTACTCGCCCGATGTGAGCTCCTGGTGCCCGCTGCCGCCGAACTTGGTCACTTCCTCGATGACCACCGACCGCGCCGGCATGTTGATCCCGAGCGCAAGAGTCTCGGTGGCGAATACGACCTTCACCAGCGCCTCGGCGAAGCAGGCCTCTACCGCTTCCCTGAACGGGGGCACCATCCCGGCGTGGTGGGCGGCCACGCCTGCCTCCAGGCCCGCCACGTAGCCGGCATAGCCGAGCACAGCCAGGTCCTCATCGGTCAAGGCGTCGACGTACGACTCGACGATGGCGCGTATCCGGACCCGATCCTCTGGAGTCGTCAGGCGCAGCCCGTCGTCGAGGCAGTGCCGAACCGATTCGTCGCAGCCAGCACGTGAGAACACGAAGTAGATCGCGGGCAGCAGCCGCTCCTCGTCGAGGCGCTCGACGACCTCCACTCGCCTCGGGCGGTAAAGCTGCGGTCGTCCTGAGCGCGATCCCACTCCCGCCAGGCTCGGCCTCTTGCCTCCGGCCGTGGGCCGCGAAGGGCTGGCGGCTCTCCGGCGAGCCCCTGGGCGGGCGATCAGCTCGTCGAGCTCGGCGGCCTCGGGGTTCGGGCGGCCGTCCACGAACGTCGGCAACAGGTGGAGGCGCTCCGCGTAACGGTCCCCCACCACGAACAGGTTCTTCAGCTCCACGGGCCGGTGGGCCTCGATGACGACGCCGGTCGCGCCGCGGACCTCCGAGATCCATGCCGCCAGCTCGTCCGCGTTCGCTACCGTCGCCGACAAGCACACGAGCGTCACGCTCGGCGGGGCTCCGAGGATGACCTCCTCCCAAACTCCTCCCCGGTACCGGTCCTGCAGAAAGTGGACTTCGTCGAGCACGACGTAACGGAGGTCTGCCAGGCGGCTGGGCTCGGCGTGGATCATATTGCGGAGCACTTCGGTCGTCATGACGACGATCGGTGCGAGGCCGTTGATGGAATTGTCGCCGGTCAGCAGGCCGACCCGATCAGCGCCGTATTTCCTCCGAAGATCCCCGTACTTCTGGTTCGAGAGGGCCTTGATCGGAGTGGTGTAGAACACCTTGGCCCCCTCGCCGAGGGCGAGGTGGACCGCGTACTCGGCGACCACCGTCTTGCCCGAGCCCGTGGGTGCGCTCACCAGCACGGACTTACCTTCGTCGAGGAGGTCGAGGGCCTCGAGTTGAAACCGGTCAAGCGGGTAGGGATGCTCCGCGACGAACTGCTCGCGAGACTCCAAGCCTCCGCGTGGTGCCCTCATCGGCTCCTTCGTGCGCGGCCGATCACTTGCCCAGCATCTTTCCGACGACGATGGCTCCCTCGTAGAAGAGCAGCAGCGGGAGGGCAAGCGCCAGCATGGAGAAGGGGTCCGAGCTCGGTGTCACCACCGCCGCGAAGACCACCATCCCGATGATCGCCCACCGCCGCCACTTCGAAAGGCGGGCCGGGGTGAGGACGCCGGCCATCTCGAGAGACACGAGCAGCACGGGAAACTCGAAGGTCACGCCGAAGGCCACCATCAACAGCAGGATCAGCTGGACGTAGGAGTTGGGGGAAAAGATCTCGCTGACCCGATTACGAGGGCCGCTGACGTCGATCAGGAAACGCAGCGCGTGCGGGAACGTGAGGTACGCCACGAGCGCGCCGAGCGCGAACAAGAGCACCGTGGCGGCCGTGAAGGGGAAGGCATAGCGCTTCTCGTTCGCCTTCAAGCCCGGGGTGACAAAGCGCCACAGCTGGAAGAGAAGCACGGGCAGGGCGATCAGCATCCCGCCATAAGCCGCGACGTCGAGGCGGAGCGAGAATCCCTGCAGGGGCTGGGAGATGTAGAAGTTGCACGCCGGGTGCACCAGCGTGCCGGCCTTGTTCTTGTAGGCGATGGCGGTGCAGTAGGGATCCTGCAGCACCCTCAGGATCGTGTCGTAGAAGACATAGCACACGATCGCCCCGACGGCGATCATGACGATGGAGATGATCAGGCGCCGGCGCAGCTCGCCCAGGTGTTCGCCGAGGGTCATCGCGTCCGGAGTCGGGCGCGGCGCTTCCTTACGGGCGCGAAGCCTCGCAATCGTCGAAGGAGCGCCCATGGCTCAGTTCATGCTCGGCTCGTCCAGCAGGAACACGGTGTCGGCCGAGAGCGAGCCCGCCGATGACCAAGACGGCACAGACGGGGGTCTGAGCGACGAGCCCTGCCCTGCTCCCCCGAGCAGTGGCCGCTCACCCGACGGGGAATCTTGCTGGTCGTCCCCGGAGTACCAGGAAGTGGCTCCCCTGCTGGCGGCGTAGGGCGTCGGAGCTTCGGGTTCATAGACGGACTCGATGGCGGATCCATTCGGGTCAGTCGAGGCGGCACTGCCGACCGACGTGTCGGTCAGCCCGGACACGAGCCCGGTCAGGTAGCCGGAGACCGCCCGCGACGGGCTGGTCGGGATCTTCGGAAGGTCGAGGTCCGGGACCGCGGAACGGACCTCGTCCTCGAACTTCTCCCGCAGGCGGTTGAGCTCGCGCCAGGCGCCGCCAAGCTGGCGGGCTGCTCCGGGCAGTCGTTCGGGCCCGAGGACGATGAGTGCGATGATCAGGACCACCAGGATCTTGGCCGGATCGAGACCGCCCACGCGCTCGATCCTACCGTGCCGCCGGCGAAGCCACCGGCCGGGACTGAGAGCCCGTCATGAAATCAATCCTCCGTCTTCGTCGCCCGCCACCGCCGCGGGCAGGGCTCGGGTACCCAGCATTCGTTCGACACCTTCAGGTTCTACGGACCCACCGACCCCTGTGGACCAAGCCACGGCCACCGGAGGCTACTCCCTCGCCTGGGCCGTCATCACCACGGGTCGGTCAGAACCAGTGGAAATACGGGTGCCCGAAGCGCCAGACGATGACGACTACCCTCCCCACGACCAGTGAGCCCGCCAGAGTCCCCCAGCTTCGGCTGTCGGCCGAGTCGCCGCGGCAGTCGCCCATCACGAAGTAATCCGCGGGCGGGATCTTGGTCGTGGTGATGTTCTCCGCCGCCTCCGTGCACTGCCCCTCGAGAGCGGGCAGCCAGGGTTCCTTGAGCGGCACCCCGTTGATCAACACCGTGCTCCCTCGCGACGAGATCGTCTCGCCGGGAAGTCCGATCACGCGCTTGACGAGATCTGCGTCCTGGGTGCCCAAGTCTTGTGGCGGTCGTTTGAAGACCACTATGTCGCCCCGGTGAATGGTGTAGCCGAACTTGATCACGATGATGCGATCGCCGATCTGAAGGGTCGGCAGCATCGAGCCTGACGGTACGTAGAACGCCTGTACGGCAAAGGCGCGCAGACCGGCCGCGACCAGCACCGCGAAAACGACGACGGCGAGCCATTCGAGGGCGCGTCGCTTCCGGCTGCGTCTTCTTGCCGGCCTCGAAGCGCTGGCGCCGGGCACCGCGCCGACGGGCCGCAGCTGGTCTCTGGAGTCGGCTCGGGTCCCGCCGGTCACCACTGGGGCCGTCGCCAAGGGCGCGCCTGACGGTGCGCCGTCCGCGTCAATTGGACCGTCAAGGGCATCCCTCACCGAAGCTCAGCCTAAATCGATTCGATGAGCCGTTCGACGCGCTCGTCGTGCGAACGGAACGGGTCCTTCAACAGCACCGTCCGCTGCGTCTGGTCGTTCAGCTTCAGATGGACCCAGTCGACCGTGAAGTCACGGCGCTTCTCCTTGGCCCGTTTGATGAATTCGCCGCGGAGCCGAGCGCGGGTGGTCGAGGGTGGTACGTCCATCGCCTTGGTTATCGCCTCGTCGGTGGTCGTGCGGTCCACAAGGCCTTTGGCCTGCAGCAGGTAGAAGATTCCGCGGCTGCGGTCGACGTCGTGGTACTGAAGATCGAGCAAGGCCACTTTCGGATGACCGAGCGGGAGCTGGTGGCGGCGACGATAGGCCTCGACCACGTGATATTTGATCACCCAGTCACATTCGCGGTCGAGGCTGAGCGGATCCTTCTCGATGCCCTCGACGCAGTGCTGCCACATCGTCAGGGCGCGCTCCTCGATGGGCGGAAGGCCGCGGCGCTCCTGATAGCGCAGCGCCCGATCGAGGTACTCGCGCTGGATGTCGAGAGCGCTCAGCTCGCGCCCGTTCGCCAGTCGCACCTCGCGCCGGCAGGTGATGTCGTGGCTGATCTCGCGAATCGCTCGTATCGGGTCCTCCAAGGTGAGGTCGCGGATGACGACGCTCGGGTCCTCGAGCATCCGCAGCAGGATGCTCGTGGCGCCGACTTTGAGAAACGTCGCGTACTCGCTCATGTTCGAGTCGCCGACGATCACGTGCAGCCGCCGGAATCGCTCCGCGTCCGCGTGAGGCTCGTCACGTGTGTTGATGATCGGCCGGCTGCGCGTCGTCGCGGAGGAGACTCCCTCCCAGATGTGCTCGGCGCGCTGGCAGAGGCAGAAGATCGCGCCGCGCGCAGTCTGCAGCACCTTCCCCGCTCCGGAGTAGATCTGCCGGCTCACGAAGAAGGGTATGAGCACCTGGGCATAATGCGAGAAGTCGTCCCGGCGGCTGGTGAGGTAGTTCTCGTGGCACCCGTAGGAATTCCCCGCAGAGTCGGTGTTGTTCTTGAACAGGTAGATGACCCCGCGGATGCCCTCGTCGCGCAGGCGGCTCTCGGCCGAGGCGACCAGCCCTTCGAGTATCCGCTCGCCCGCCTTGTCGTGTGCGACGAGATCCTCGATGGAGTCGCACTCCGGGGTCGCGTACTCGGGGTGGCTGCCCACGTCTAGGTACAGCCTCGCCCCGTTCTCGAGGAAGACATTGCTCGAACGACCCCAGCTCACCACCCGTCTGAACAGGTAGCGGGCCACCTCGTCGGGGCTGAGCCTTCGCTGGCCGCGCAGGGTGCAGGTCACGCCGTACTCGTTCTCGAGCCCAAAAATCCTGCGGTCCATCAAGGTCCACGGTAGCCTTCGAAGCGGATGCAACCATCCGACCGCATGGTCCACCTCGTCACCGTCGTGGGTTCCTTTCACGCTCACGTGGTCGCGGCGCGTCTCGGGTCCGACGGAATCCCCGTCGAGCTGCGGGGCATGAGCGACGGGCCTTATCCGCTTCCCTCGAACGTGGAGGTCTACGTACACGAGAACCAGCTCGAGCTCGCCCGTGCGCTCCTGCTCGGAGATGCCGTCGACGCGGCCTTCGACGAGCGCTACAGCGTGCTCGGCCCCGAGAACGCGGGTGCGCTCGATCTGCCTCCGATGGATCTCCCGCCGGTGCGCCATGCTCGTCGAGGCCGCACGATCCTCATCTTCGCGATGGTTGGGCTGGTCCTCGTGGTCGGGGTGATCGCGTCCTTCCACTGAGCTGCCGGCGGGCCGCTCAGTGGCGAGCCAGCTTCGCGAGGCGCGCGATCGCTTCTGACAGCACCTCGGGCCGCTTGCAGAAGGCAAAGCGGACAAGGGACCGGCCCGCCGAGCGGTCCGTGTAGAAGACCTCCGTCGGTATCGCTGCCACGCCGAAACGCCCGATGAGCTCCCGGCAGAACTCGAAGCCGTCCTCGTAGCCGACGGAGCGGACGTCGACGGTGGTGAAGTAGGTGCCCGCCGGGTTCATAACCTCGAGACCCGCGGCTCGCAGACCCTCGCAGAGCTGGTCCCGCCTTTCGCGAAGCGCGGTCGCGACGCCTTCGTAGAACGGATCGGGCAGGGCGAGGCCTTCCGCGATCGCGTGCTGGAAGGGTGTGCCGGTCGCGTAGGTCAGGAATTGCTTCACCGTCCGAACCGCGCTGACGAGCTCGGTCGACGCGCAGACCCACCCGATCTTCCACCCCGTGAGCGAGAAGGTCTTGCCGGCGCTCGATATCGTCACGGTCCGGTCGCGCATGCCGGGAAACGACGCGAGCGGGACGTGCTCGCCCTCGAACACGAGATGCTCGTAGACCTCGTCGGTGACCGCGACGACGTCGCGCTCGACGCAAAGCGCCGCTATGGCCGCGAGCTCATCGGCCGCGAACACCTTGCCGGTCGGGTTGTGCGGTGAGTTGAGCAGGATCAGCCGCGTCCGGTCGGTGAAGGCCTCCTCGAGCTGTCGGGGCTCGAAGGACCACGCGGGCGGCCGCAGCGGCACGACGCGGTGCTCGGCGCCGGCGAGGGCGATCGAGGCCGAATACGAGTCGTAGTACGGCTCGAAACTGATCACCGAGTCGCCGGGCTCGCAAAGCGCCAGAATCGTCGCCGCGATGGCCTCGGTGGCTCCGGTGGTGACGAGGACCTCGTGACCGGGATCGAATACAAGTCCGTAGAAGCGCTGCTGGTGCGCGGCGACCGCCTCTCGCAGCGCTTCGACGCCCGATCCCGGTGCGTACTGGTTGTGGCCCGCGGAGATCGCCCTCCGCGCTGCATCGGTCACCTCTCGCGGACCGTCGGTGTCGGGGAAGCCCTGACCGAGGTTGATGGCGCCGGTGCTGGCGGCGAGCGCCGACATCTCGGCGAAGATGGTCGTGCCAAAGGCCTCGAGCCTTCGGTTGAGGAGGGGTCGACCCACCCTGGCCGTCAGTGCCCGGCGCCCGGCAGCTTAGGCGTCGCCCTCGGGCGCACCGCTCGTCCCGGCCTCGGAAGGATCCCCGGACCCCTGCGAAGGCTCGTCCTCGGCCGCCGACGACACCGTGACGGTGAGCTCGGGCGGCTCGCCGTCCGCGAGAAGCTCGGCGACCTCGTCGTCCTCGATCCGCCGGAAGGTCCGGCGCCACGGCCCGCGCTCGAGCACCGCGACCTCGAGATCGTCAGCCTTGAGCGTGCGGGTGGGGCCCGAAAGGCTTGCGACGCAAGCTCGAATTCCCTCGCCTAGGGTCCAGCCCTGGTGGAATCTCGCTGCCATCCGATTGGCGATCGCCTCGGCGTCGCCGCCGAGGACCGTGAAACGCTGCTCGTCGGCGACGGTGCCGTCGTACGCGATGTGGAACAGCTGGTGCGCGTCGCCGACCGGGTCGAGCTCCGCGACGAGGATCTCGACTTCCAGGGGCTTCATCTCGTGGGTGAAGACCTGGCCGAGGTATTGGGCATACACGTTCGCGAGCGAGCGGGCGTCGACGTCCTCGCGCGAATACGCGTAGCCCTTGGTGTCCGCGTGGCGCACGCCGGCGACCCGAAGCTGGTCGAACTCGTTGTAGCGCCCCACACCCCCGAAGGCGACCCGGTCATAGATCTCGCTGATCTTGTGAAGCGTGCTCGACGGGTTCTCCGCCAGGATCAGCACGCCCCGGTCGTAGGTCGTGCCGATGAGCGAGCGACCTCTCGCGATCCCCTTCTGGGCGTACTCGGCGCGGTCTTTCATGACCTGTTCGGGCGCCACGTAGTAGGGCATGGTCACGAGGAGTCACCTCCCTCGCCTCGCTGGCGCCGCCGTTCGAGAACCGCCCCGAACCGCTCGGCGACCTCGGACTCCTCGAGGCGGCTGTAACCCTCGGCGCCGACGGTCGCGACGATCGGGTAGATACCCCGCAGAGGATCGGGGCCACCGGTGGCGGTGTCCTCGTCGGCTGCTTCGTAGAGAGCTTCCACCGCGAGCTCGACAGCGTCGTCACGCCCGAGGCGCTCGCGGTAGCCGAGCTTTACCGTGTTCTTCGCGTCCCGCCCGCCAGAGCCAGTGGCGTGGAACTCGGTCTCCTCGAAGCGGCCGCCGGTGACGTCGTAGGTGAAGATCCTGCCCCTCCCCAAGCGGAGGTCGTAACCCGCGAACAACGGGATCACGACGAGGCCCTGCATGGCCATCGGCAAATTCGCCCCGACCATCTGCCCGAGCTGGTTCGCCTTGCCTTCGAGGCTGAGGCGTACCCCTTCGACCTTCTCGTAGTGCTCGAGCTGGGTCTGGAAGAGCCGCACCATCTCGACGGCGGAGCCGGCCGCGCCGGCGATGGCGACGGCCGAGTGCCGGTCGGCGGGGAAGACCTTCTCGATGCTGCGGTGCGCGATCACGTTGCCCTCGGTCGCGCGCCTGTCACCGGCCACGACGACACCGTCTTCGTAGCGGAGCGCCACGATGGTCGTGCCGTGCGCGACACCGGGCATCTGCGTCGCGCCGACGCCGGGGTGCGGGCCACCGCCGGCACCGGCGGGGCCCGCGGTCGCACCGCCAAGGATCTCCACGCCTAAAGGACGCGACCTTCGGAGCAGCTCTGTGAAACTTGGCCCCGGATCGCCGCCGGAAGGAAAAAGGGGCAGGCTCATGCGCGCGAGCCCCGGTGGGACTCGCCTCTCCTCACTCGCCGCCCTTTTGGACGTAGTTGCGGACGAACTCCTCCGCGTTGTCCTCGAGAACCTCGTCGATCTCGTCGAGCAGATCGTCGATCTCGGCCTTCAGCCGGTCGCCTCGCTCGGTGGTCGCCGGCGCCTCCGGCTCGACCGCGGTGCCCTCGCGGCTCGTCGTCGATCGCTTCTTCAGCTCGCGCTCTGCCATCACCGTTCCTTATGAACCCAATCGCCTAAGTAGCTCCGCCGGAGTGTCGCATCCCTCAAAGAGCGTATCCACATGGCGCGCCGTCCCTTTCATGGGCTCCATCATCGGCACGCGGCGCAGCGGATCCTCGCCGATGTCGAAGACGACCGAGTCCCAGTTGGCCGCCACGATCGCCGACGAGAACCGCTCGAGGCAGCGGCCACGGAAATAGGCCCGAGTCGTAAGCGGCGGCTCGGTCGTGGCCCGGACCACCTCCTCGTCGTCGGTGATCCGCTCCATCGCGAGCCGTGCGAAGAGCGACTTCGCAGGACGAAGGTCGTGGTACTGAAGATCGAGAGCAGCAAGTCTCGAGTCGGCCCATTCGAGGCCGTGCCGCTCCCGATAGGCCTCGACCAATCGGAGCTTGGCAACCCAGTCGAGTTGAGACGCCAGGGATTGCGGATCGGTCTCCAGGCCGTGGAGCACCGCTTCCCAGCGATCGAGCACGCGGCGCCCGACGTCTTCGTTTCCGAGGGCTTCCACGCCCCGCTCGGCCGCGTACTTGCGAGCTAGGTCGTACAGCTCCCACTGCAGCTCGAGCGCGGTCAGCTGCAAGCCAGAGGCAAGTTCCACCTTGGTGCGCATCGTCGGGTCACGTGAGACCGAGCGGATCGCCGCCACCGGGCGGGCGAGCGTCAGGTCGTGGCCTGCGTGGAAGTCGTCCTCGATCATCGCCAGCACGAGGGCCGTGACGCCGACCTTGAGGAACGTGGCGACCTCGGCCAGGTTGGCGTCACCGACTATGACGTGCAGCCGGCGGTACTTCTGCGGGTCGGCGTGCGGTTCGTCACGGGTGTTGATGATCGGTCGCTTGAGCGTGGTCTCGAGGCCTACCTCCTCCTCGAAGAAGTCGGCCCGTTGGCTCAGCTGGAAGACCGGTGCCTCTCCGCTGTGGGGCACCTCTTCGCCGATCTTTCCTGCGCCCGCGTAGATCTGGCGGGAGACGAGGTGCGGGGTGAGCCCGTGGACGATCTTCGAGAAGGGCACGGCCCGGTCGAGGAGATAATTCTCGTGGCAGCCGTACGAGTTGCCCTTTCCGTCGGAGTTGTTCTTGTAGATGACGATGTCCTCGCCCGGCGGCAGAAGACGGCTCGCGGCTTCCATCGAGCGGGTGAGGATCAGCTCCCCGGCGCGGTCGTGGACGACGACCTCGAGCGCGTTGGAGCACTCGGGCGTCGAATACTCGGGGTGGGCGTGGTCAACGTAGTAGCGGGCGCCGTTGGTGAGCACCGCGTTCACAAGGTGGGTCTCGACCTCCGGGGGCATCGAGCCTTCACGGGCGAATCCTCGAGCGTCGCGGCCGGGCGACTCGTCCTCGAAGTCCCATCCGACCTTGCGCTCGAGCTGACCGACGTAGGCATTGATCAGGAGCGAGGATGCAGAAGTAGGGCTCATGTCGCCTGTAGTGACGACGTGCACGCCGTACTCGGTCTCGATCCCGCAAACCTTCGTGATCGCCACGATCGGACGCTACCCCAGGAAATGGCCCGAGCAGCTGCACCGTCGCCAATTCCCTGGTCCGGCGGGTCGCCTGTGACCCTATAGGTATTGTCCGGTCCCGACCCGTTCGATTGCGCGTCCGCCGCGCTCTTCCCCGCCTTGGGCCATGAGGGTGCGGATGTAGATGATCCGCTCGCCCTTCTTGCCGGAGATCTTCGCCCAGTCGTCGGGGTTCGTCGTGTTCGGCAGGTCCTCGTTCTCCTTGTATTCCTGCTTGATCGACTCGACCATGTCGTCAAGGCGAATGCCCCGCCCATCCCCGGCGATGGCGCGCTTGATGGCGATCTTCTTCGCCCGGCGGACGATGTTCTCGATCATCGCCCCCGACGAGAAGTCCTTGAAGTACAGAGTCTCTTTGTCGCCGTTCTGGTAGGTGACCTCGAGGAAACGGTTCTCGTCGTCGGCTCGGTACATCTCGGTGACCGTGTGCTCGATCATCACGGCCACGGCCTTGTCCGGATCGCCGCCGCCGAGCTTGGCGACATCGGCCGCGTCGAGCGGCAGCTCGGCGGTGAGATATCGGGCGAATACCTGCTGGGCAGCGCCCTCGTCGGGCCGCTCGATCTTGATCTTGACATCGAGGCGTCCCGGGCGAAGGATCGCCGGGTCGATGAGATCCTCACGGTTCGAGGCTCCGATCACGATGACGTTGCGCAGCGCCTCGACCCCGTCGATCTCGGCGAGCAGCTGGGGGACGACCGTCGACTCCATGTCCGAGGAGATGCCGCTGCCGCGCGTGCGGAACAGGGAGTCCATCTCGTCGAAGAAGACGATGACCGGCACTCCCTCCTCGGCCTTCTCCCTCGCCCGCTGGAATACCAGCCGAATCTGGCGCTCGGTCTCCCCCACGTACTTGTTCAGGAGCTCGGGACCCTTGATATTGAGGAAGTAGCTCGTGACGCGTGCGTTGCCCGTGCGCTCGCCCACCTTCTTGGCAAGCGAGTTCGCCACGGCCTTGGCGATCAGGGTCTTTCCGCAGCCGGGCGGTCCGTAGAGCAGGATTCCCTTCGGCGCCGGCAGCCGGTACTCCGCGAAGAGCTCGCGATGCAGGTACGGGAGCTCGACGGCGTCGGTGATCGCCTCGATCTGGCTGTCGAGCCCACCGATGTCGGCGTAGGTGACGTCGGGGACCTCCTCGAGCACGACCTCTTCGAGCTCGGGTCGGGGCAGCTTCTCGTACAGCAGGAGCGTGCGGGAGTCCATGAGCAGCGAGTCGCCGGCACGAAGCTTGACGCCGGCGAGGTACTGGGAGATCTCGGCCACCTGCTCCTGATCGGCGCGGCCGACCACGAGTGCACGCCGGCCGTCCTCCAGCAGCTCGAGCACAGAGACGACCTCGCCGCTCAATTCGGGGTCACGGGCGAGCACGACGTTCAGCGACTCGTTCAGGACGACCTCTTGTCCTTTGCGCAGCTCGTCGGGGTCCAGGCCGGGCTGGATCGCGACGCGCATCTTCCGCCCGCTCGCGTAGACGTCTACGGTCCCGTCGTCGTTGCCGCTCAGGTAGGTGCCGTAGGCGGCCGGCGGCTGAGTGAGCTTGTCCACCTCCTCGCGCAAGGCGGCGATGTGCTCTTTGGCCTGCTGGAGCGTGAAGGTCAGTTTCTCGTTCTGAGACACCGCATGTGCCAGCTGGCCCTTGGTCTCGAGCAGCCGCTCCTCGAGCGTGCGAACCCGGCCAGGCGCCTCTTGCAGGCGGCGCCGGAGCTCGGTGATCTCGTCTTCTGCTTGCTCGGCCCGGCGGTTCAACTCCTCTCGATCGCCATCGTCTGCTGGGAAGCCGGTGGGCTCATCGCTCTTCATCGGCGTGACCACCTCCTCAAATGGCGGAACATTCGCCACCGTCGGGACCCTACACCGGCCTTCCGCGCGTTTGACACCATCGGGTGACGTCGTTACCTTGCGGCTGCGTGAGCTGGCTCAGCCCCTAAGCTCATGACCGCGGGGCTCGCGAGGCCTTGACCCATTGGGCCGGACCACGGGCGGGCGCCCCCGAGGAGATGAATCGCCGATGAAGGTGTGGATCGACCAGGACCTCTGCACGGGAGACGGGCTTTGCGAGGAGATCTGTCCTGCCGTGTTCACCCTGCTCGACGACGGGCTGGCTTACGTCAAGCAAGATGACGCGGTGCTCAACGAGCCGGGTGGGTCCTCGCAGATGGCCTCGGTCTCGTCAGATCTCGAAGATGCGGTCACCGAGGCAGCCGAGGAGTGCCCCGGCGAGTGCATCTTCATCGTCACCGAGTAAGGGGCTGGGCCGGCGCTCTCACCAGCATGCTGAGCCGCGCCGTGTCAACGTCAGGACCGTACCGGCCCCGGAGGCCCTGGAGCCGGCCGGATCACGCCGCCAGCAGGCGGGCCGAGGTGAGGAAGCCGGTGTGAGCGACCATCCGGTGGTCGGGTCGGACCGACCGCCCCTCGATGTGCCAGGTGCGCCTCAGGATCTCGAAGGTCTCCGCCATTGCGAAGCCGCTCCGGTCCAGGGCGGCGCGCAACTCTGAGGTCTGGTTGATCGTGGGCAGGTACGCGAGCAGGATCCCTCCCGCTGCCAGCGAGCGCTGGGCGTGCGCCACCACCTGCCACGGTTCTGGGAGGTCCAGCACGACCCGGTCGAGGCCTTCCTCCTCGATTCCCAGGTACACGTCGCGCTCGACGACGCGATAGGTCTGCTCGTCGCCGAGGAACGCCGCCACGTTGGCCCTTGCGCGCTCGGCGAAGTCGGCGCGGAGCTCGTAACCGGTGATGACCGCCCCCGCGCGGAGCATCGCCATCGAGAGGGCGCCGGACCCTACTCCCGCCTCGAGCACGCGCGCGCCCGGGAAGATGTCCGCCGCGATGAGGATGGCCCCGAGGTCCTTCGGGTAGATGACCTGTGCGCCGCGTGGCATCCCGATCACGACGTCGGCGAGCGTCGGACGCAGCACGAGATACCGGGCGGCATTGGTGACTCGGCCGTCTCGCTGGCGGGCCTCGACCTCCTCGCCCTCCGTCCGGCCGATCAGGTCGTCGTGCTCGATGACGCCCGCGTGGGACTGGAACGACCGGCCGGGATGAAGTGTGACGAGGTATCGGCGGTCCTTCCGGTCGACGAGGAGCACCCGTTCGCCGGCCGCAAGCGTGCGGCTCCGTGCCGGCGGTGCTTCACGACTCACGCCGCGTCCTCGTCGTCTCCTCCCGAACCGCCCGCCGGGGCTGCCTTCAGCGCCTCGAGCTTCGCGCGCCTGCCCCGGGGCGGAGCCGGAACGTGGCTCACGACGAGCGACTCTCCCAGGCCGAGCCGCTCGACTCGCACCTGCGATGGCGGCCGGCGGGACAAGAAACGCAAGAGCCACGCGATCGCGCCGACCGAAAGCCAGATATTGCTCCCCTCGATCAGGCCGGTCCGGATCCCGCGTCGGGCAAGCTGGCGCGCCCACCGGTCGAGGTTCTTACGCACCGCTCCCCCGGTCCCGGCCCACCGTCAGGCGCGACGGATCTCGAGCACCGATGCCTGGCGCCGACCGCGCCGGCGGCCGAGGAGGTAGACCGCAGCCACGGCGACCGCTCCCGCAGCGACGAGCGCACCGATCGCCGGAGGGGCGGCGTCGCTCGCCAAGGACCCGGCGGAGCCGCCGAGGTCTCGCAGCTTCTGCTCCACGTCCGACAGCGAGACGCGTCCGGGCTCTGCGCGCTCGAGCAGCAGCTGGCGGAGCAGACGGACCAATCGGATCGACATCAGGCCTCCTCCGGTCGCCTCATCGGCCCCGCCTCACTTGCCGGAGGCCTTGTGGGAACGCAAGATCGCGAAACCGGAGCCGCCGACCACGACCAACCCGAGGATCGCCGTGATCGGGTAGGGCACCCAGTCCCACGTGCCGGCGAAGGCCCTCCCTGTCTCGGTCTGAAGCACCCGGAGGACCCCGAGCAGCAGCAGGACCATGCCGATGCCGAGCAGGATCGCCGCGGCCGATCCGAAAAGCAGCGTCCGGCCGACCGTCCTTAGAGGGGTGAGCGTCTCCTGGATCAGGTAGCGACGGAGAAGGTCGACCAGCTCTGAGCCTTCCTTGCGCGGGTCGGCGCGCTTTGCCTCACCCCTTGGCGACATGAAGCGGCAGGTTATCTGCCGGCGGCACCCACCGCTAGAACCCGCGCACGACCGGGCCGCTCACGGCTCGAGCGCAGCCCGGAAGAACCCGCGCAAGTGCTCGAGGCGCCGGTCCAGCTCGGCGGGCCCGAGCGGGTCGGTCTCGAGCAACGCCTCCAGAAACGGCACGTCGCTGAAGTACGTCAGCAGTGCCCCGTAGCCCGTGAGCACCAGCTGCTGGGCGTCGTGGGACCGGAACCGGCCGGCCGACATCTCACGCTCGAAGAAGGCGGTCGCCCGCTCGAGCATGGGGCGGAGCGCGACGCCGAGCTCGGCGGCCATCATCCCTCCGCCCTCGAGCGCCTCGCGCCGGACAAGGCGAACGAATTCGGGGCTCTCCGCGAAGAAGCGGAAGCCGCTCGTCAATACGCGGTCGACCTGCTCCCAGCCGTCCCGCGGCTGGTCCGTCGCCTCGGCGACGCGGGCCAGCCAGTCGGAGAACGACGCCTCGATCACCTCGCGGTACAGGGCCTCCTTGGAGGCGAAATGGTGCAGAAGGCTCGGCCGTCTTATGCCCACCAACTCGGCGATGTCGTTGAGAGAGGTGCCGTCGAACCCGTGCTCGGCAAAGCACCACCGCGCGGCGTCGAGGATGGCTTGGCGCGTCGGAATCCCCGGCCGGCGGGCAAGGTGCGCGGGCAGACCGGCGCCGGGCTCGCCAAGCACATCGGGGACCGGGCCCGACACCGGTGGGCTCGGCATGGGTCCAGCGTAGCGACCGACAGCCTACCTACCAGACGGTAGGCCGCGGCTGGTACCCTGCATCTGTGCCAGGCGTCGTGCTCGCGGTGCTCGTTGGGTTGGCTCTGACCCAAGTGGCCCTGTTCTGCACGACCATCTACCTGCACAGGGCCCTGGCGCACCGGGCGATCAGCCTGCAGCCCTCGACCCGCATGGCTTTTCGCGTCCTGATCTGGCTGATGACGGGAATCCGGCCCCGCCAGTGGGTGGCCGTCCACCGCAGGCATCACGCCTTCACCGACGTCGAGGGCGACCCGCACTCACCGGTCCTGCTCGGGTTCTGGAGGGTGCAGCTCGCCAACGCCGTTCTCTACCGCAAGGTGGCGCGTGACCCCAGGACCGCCGAGCGTTACGCGAAGGACCTGCCGGCGGACCGCTGGGACACCTTGCTCTTCGACCACGCCTTCATCGGGCTCGGCATCGGCATCGCGGGGCTCTGCCTCGTCCTTGGCTGGCGGCTCGGACTCCTCGCCGCCGCGGTGCACGCCGTCTCGTATCTCGCGCTCAACGCCGCGATCAATGCCGTCGGGCACAGCTTCGGGACCAGAAGCTATGCCAACACGGCCTACAACAACCAATGGCTTGCCCTTCTGACCGGGGGCGAGGGCCTCCACAACAACCACCACGCGGCGCCGACTTCGGCGAAATTGGCACTCGGCCGTCATGAGTTCGATCCTGCCTGGTGGGTGATCCTGCTCATGGTGCGCACGCGGGCGGCGACCGTGCGGCTCGCTGAGCCTCGTTTCGTGTCGAGGTCGCCGGCTTCGACGATTCGCTGACCCCGCCGTCCCGTCGCCGCGCGTAGGCTGCGGTCATGGCCGACGCCGAGCTCGAGAAGCTGTGCGTGAATGTCGTCCGGGGGCTTGCGATGGACGCTCCCCAACGTGCCGGCAGCGGCCATCCGGGCACGGCGATGGCGCTGGCTCCCTTGGCCCACGTCTTGTTCACCCGCGTGCTGCGCCACGACCCGAGCCGGCCCGACTGGCCCGACCGCGACCGGTTCATCCTTTCCAACGGGCACGCCTCGATCCTGTTGTACTCCATGTTGTTCCTCAACGGCTACGGGCTCGAGCTCAGCGACATCGAGCAGTTCCGCCAGTGGGGATCCCGTACCCCCGGCCACCCGGAGGTCCACAGCTCGCCGGGTGTCGAGGTCACGACCGGTCCGCTCGGCCAGGGGTTCGCGAACGGGGTCGGCATGGCCGTCGCCGAGCGCTTCTTGCGCTCGCACTTCGGTCCCTCGCTGATCGACCACCACATCTTCGTGTTCTGCGGCGACGGTGACCTGATGGAGGGCGTGAGCCACGAGGCCGGCTCGCTGGCCGGCCATCTCGGGCTGGGCCGTCTCGTCTATGTGTTCGACGACAACCACATCACCATCGACGGCTCGACGGACCTCGCGTCCTCCGACGACGTCCTCGGGCGCTTCGCGAGCTACGGCTGGCACGTCGAGCGCCTGGGCGAGGTGGCGAACGATCTCGACGCTCTCGAGGCGGGCCTGCGCCGTGGCATGGCCGAGGCGGACCGCCCGTCGCTGCTGGCGCTCCGCAGCCACATCGGCTGGCCCTCGCCGCATCGAACCGACACCAAGGAGGCCCACGGCGACCCCCTCGGCGCCGAAGAGGTCCGCCTCACCAAGGCGCTGCTCGGCCTGCCGGCCGATCACGACTTCTTCGTCCCCGACGAGGTGCCCGCGTTCTACCGGGAGAGGGCCCTCCGCGGCCAGAAGGCGCGTGAGGACTGGGAGAAGCGCCTGGCCGAGTCGGCCGAGGATCTGGACAGGTTCGCGGCGTGCCTTCAAGGAAGGGGCCTCCCCGGATGGGCCGACGGCCTCCCGAGCTTCGAGTCCGGGACCAAGCTGGCGACGCGCCGGGCCATCAACAAATGCCTGACCGCGACGGTGGAGAACATCCCCGGCCTCGTCGCGGGAGCGGGCGACCTGACCGGCAACACCGGCGTCGACCTCGGGCCCTCCGCGGAGATGCAGTCCCACGCGCAGGCGGGAGGGACCCAGCTTCACTACGGCATCCGAGAGCACGCAATGGCCGCCTCGATGACCGGAATGGCCCTGCACGGCGGCGTGCTGCCGGTCGGCGGGACGTTCTTCATCTTCAGCGACTACGCCCGGCCCGCGATCCGCCTCGCGGCGCTGTCGGGTGCCCACGTCGTCTACTTCTTCACCCACGACTCCGTCGGCCTCGGCGAGGACGGCCCGACGCACCAGCCCATCGAGCAGCTGGCCTCGCTGAGGGCGATGCCGGGGTTGCGTCTCATCCGGCCGGCGGACGCGAACGAGACCGCGGCGGCGTGGAAGATCGCCGTCGACTCCCCTGGACCGACTGCGCTGGTGCTCAGCCGCCAGGATCTCCCTGTGCTCGCCGAGACGAGCGGGCCCGCGGCCGTGGGCGTGCCGCGTGGCGCCTACGTGCTCGTGCCCGGGCGCGGCGACGGCGCCGTGCCCGACATCGTGCTCATCGGGACCGGCAGCGAGGTCCAGCACTGCCTCGGGGCGGCGGTCCTACTCGAGGCCGACGGCCTCGCCGCCCGAGTCGTCTCGTTTCCGAGCTGGGACCTGTTCGCCGCTCAGGACGCCGCGTACCGGGATGCGGTCCTGCCGCCGGGCGCCCCCCGGCTGGCCGTGGAGGCGGCGGCGTCCTTCGGGTGGGAGCGCTACGCGGACGCGACGGTGTCGATCGACCGCTTCGGTGCTTCGGCGCCGGGGGCGGTGAACATGGAGAAATTCGGCTTCAGCGCCGAGAACGTCGCCAAGCGGGCCCGCGAGCTGCTCGCGACCCGGGCGCAGCATGGGAGGAAGACGTGACGAGACTGCAGGACCTCTACGCGACCGGTGGCCAGAGCCCATGGCTCGACAACCTGAAACGCTCCTATCTGACCTCGGGCCACCTGGCCGAGCTAGTCTCCATCGGCGTTCGTGGGCTCACCTCGAACCCGACGATCATGGCCAGGGCGATCGCCGGCAGCGAGGACTACGACAAGGAATTCTCGGCGCTCCTCGCGGCCGGCCAGAGCGTCGACGAGGCCTACTGGGACCTCGTGATCAGCGACGTCACCGGGGCTCTCGGGGTGCTCCGCCAGGTGTACGAGGAGAGCGCCGGCGGTGACGGCTTCGTCTCGATCGAGGTCTCGCCTCGTCTTGCCCACGACACGAAAGCCACGATCGAGGCGGCCCGTGGGCTGCACGAGCGGATCGACCTGCCGAATCTGTTCGTCAAGATCCCCGCCACCGAGGAGGGACTCGGCGCGATCGAGGCCATGATCGGCGAAGGCCGCAGCATCAACGTGACGCTCATCTTCTCCCTCGGCCGCTACCGCGAGGTCATCGAGGCCTACCTCTCCGGCCTGGAGCAGCTCGTCCGGGCCGGCGCAGACGCCTCCAAGGTGGCCTCGGTTGCCTCGGTGGCGTCGTTCTTCGTCAGTCGCGTGGACACCGAGACCGACCGCCGCCTCGAGCAGATCGCCAAGGACGAGCCCGACTCTCCGAAGGCCGCCCGTGCCCTCGCGTTGCGCGGCACCGCCGCGGTCGCCCAGGCGCGGCTCGCGTACCGGGTCTACCTCGAGGCGTTCGCCGGACCGCGGTGGGAAGCGCTGGCGCGAGCCGGTGCCCGGACACAGCGGCCGCTGTGGGCGTCCACCTCGACCAAGAACCCTTCCTACCCCGACCTTGCCTACGTGGACACGCTCGTCGCGCCGAACACCGTGAACACGATGCCGGAGGAGACGCTCGATCTCTACCTCGATCACGGAACCCTGGTACCCATCGGCGAGGCCGATCTCGCCGCGGCCGCGTCCACCTTCGAGCACCTCGACGAGTGCGGGATCGACATCGCGGACGTCGCCAGCGTGCTCGAGGCCGAGGGCGTCGCAGCGTTCGACGCGTCCTTCGACGACCTTTTGGGCAAGCTGCGGGAAAAGGCCGGCGCTCTCGGGCCGGCCACCTGACCTCCGGGCCGTCGAGGCGCCCGGAGGCGCGCGACCGATCACTGTGGCCGGAACCCAACGTCTAAGGAGTCCGACGATGAGCACCGCAAAGCCCCCACCATTGGCGCTCGTGCTGTTCGGCGCGTCGGGAGACCTGACGGCGCGAAAGCTCCTGCCGGCGCTCGCCTCGCTGGCCGGCGAGGGCTCGCTGCCTGAGGGCTTCGGGCTCATCGGCGTCGCCAGGACCCCGTGGTCCGAGGACGATTTCCGCAAGCACTGCCTCGAGGCAGTCCCCGACGCCAAGCCCGTCTGGGCCCAGCTCGTAAAGGGCTTCCGATACGTGACCGGCGACTACGACGACGATCCGACCTTCGTGAAGGTCTCAGAGACCCTCGCCGAGCTGGACGCCCGGAGCGAGGGCGCCGCCTCGGGAGGCAACCGGCTCTTCTATCTCGCGACGATCCCGTCGCTGTTCGGAGAGGTCGCAAAGGGCCTTGCCCGCCACGGCCTGAATCACCCCGGGCCGGGGGGCCAGTTCGCCCGGCTGGTGATCGAAAAGCCCTTCGGCAGGGACCTGGAATCGGCGGTGGCCCTCGACGCGACGCTCCACGAGTGCTTCGACGAGAACCAGATCTACCGGATCGACCACTACATGGGCAAGGAGACCGTGCAGAACGTCCTTGCCCTGCGCTTCGCGAACTCGATCTTCGAGCCCGTCTGGAACCGTCGCTACGTCGGCCACGTGCACCTGACCGTGGCCGAGTCCCTCGGGGTCGAGCACCGCGGCTCGTTCTACGAGAGCGCAGGAGCGCTGCGCGACATCGTGCAGAACCACGTCATGCAGGTGCTGGCGCTGACCTTGATGGAGCCGTCGGCGACGATGGACCCGACCGCGATACGAGACGAGAAGGTCAAGCTGCTGCGCTCGATCGTGATCCCGAAGGTCGACGAGGTGGAGGCCACGGTCGTTCGCGCCCAGTACCTGGCGGGCATGACCGACGGCAAGGTCGTGCCCGGTTACCGGGAGGAGGAGGGCGTCGACCCGCATTCTGTGACCGAGACCTTCGTCGCGATGCGCCTCGCCGTCGACAACTGGCGCTGGGCCGGCGTCCCCATCTTCGTGCGCACCGGCAAGCGCCTAGCGAGGCGCTCGACCGAGGTCGCGATGGTCTTCCAGCGACCGCCCCACCTCCCCTTCGCCGGCCAGCTCGTGCGCGGGCTCCAGCCCGACGCGCTCGTGCTGCGGATCCAGCCCGACGAGGGAATCACGCTGCGTTTCGGGGCCAAGGTGCCGGGCCAGGACTTCCGCGTCCGCACCGTGGCGATGGACTTCTCCTACAAGGAGGCCTTCGGTTCCGACCCGCCCGAGGCCTACGAGCGCCTTCTGCTCGACGCGATGCTCGGCGACCCGACGCTGTTCATCCGCACAGACGAGGTCGAGCAGGCATGGCGCCTGCTCGCGCCCGTCCAGCAGGCTTTCGCCGAGGGCTTTCCCCACCTTGCGTTCTACAAGTCGGGATCCTGGGGCCCGCTCGAAGCCGCTCGGCTCCTCGAACCGGATGGGTACGAGTGGGTGAACTCCTGAGCCCCCCGAACGGAGACATGCGAGTCGTAGACGACGTGCCGGCGGCCTTCGCCGACCTCGTCACCGAGGCGGTCGGTGCTGAGCTCGCCGGCTCGGGCCGAGCGCGCGGCTACCCGTTTCGCCTCGTGCTGTCGGGGGGTTCGACCGCCCGAGCGTGTTACGAGCAACTGGCGACGCGTGCCGGCCTCGACTGGGCGCGGATCGAGTGTCTCGTCGGCGACGAGCGCTGCGTGCCGGCCGACCACGCCGACGCGAATCAGCGCATGATCCGCGAGGTGCTGGTCGATCGGGTCGAGCCACACCCGAGGTTGTGGGCGATGGACTGCGCCGAACCGGCGCAGGCTTACGAGGCGGTCGTCACGGCCTCTCAGCACCTCGACCTGGTGCACCTCGGGTTGGGCCCCGACGGCCACACCGCGTCGTTGTTCCCCGGCTCGGCGGCGCTCGAGGCCCCGCCGGACCGCCTCGTCGAGCACAACGTGGACCCGTCGGGCCGCAACCCCTACGAGCGGCTCACCTTGACCCTCGGCGGGATCGCCCGCGCCCGGCTCGTCGTGTTCACGGTCGAAGGTCGCGACAAGCGCCAAGCCATGGAGAGGGTCCTTCGCCACGACGACCTTCCCGCGACGCGGGTGCGCGCCGAGCGCGTCGTCTGGCTCTGCGACCCGGAGGCCGTCGAGGCCGATCCCTCGGGAAGAGAGGCGCCATGATCGAGCCGCCCACCGACGCCGAGCTCCTGGCGGCACCGCTCGAGGACCTGGTCTTCGCGGCGACGGCACGTGCGCGACGGGCGTTACGGGAGCCGCATCACGTTCTCTCCGAAGGTCTTCATCCCCCTCACGATGCTCTGCCAGGACCGGTGCGGCTACTGCACCTTCGCCAAGCCACCGGCTCGCCTCGAAGACGCCTATCTGAGCCCCGAGCAGGTCCTCGCCATCGCCCGGGCAGGCGCCGCCGCGGGCTGCCACGAAGCCCTCTTCACCCTCGGCGAACGCCCCGAGCTCCGTTACCCGGCCGCGGCGGCGTGGCTCGCGGGTCGCGGATTTGCCTCGACGGTGGACTACCTGGCCGAGTGCTGCCGCCTCGTCGGAACCGAGACCGGTCTCCTCGCGCACGCAAACGCAGGGGCGCTCTTCGACGACGAGCTCGCGCAGCTTCGCAAGGTGGCGGTCAGCCAGGGCATGATGCTCGAGTCCCTCGCCGGGAATCTGGCCTGTCACCGCAACTCGCCCGACAAGTCGCCCGCCCGCCGTCTCGCCACCTTGGAGGCCGCCGGCCGCCTTCAGATCGCGTTCACGACCGGCATCCTCGTCGGCATCGGCGACACCCGCGCCGACCGCATCGCAGCGCTGCAGCGCGATCGCGGCCAGCCACGTCCGGCACGGACACGTCCAAGAGGTGATCGTCCAGAACTTCCTCCCCAAGGCCGGCACCTCCATGCACTCGGCCCCGGGGTGCCCCCCTGAGGAGCATCTCTGGGCGATCGCAGCCGCGCGGATCGTCCTTCCCCCCGACATCCACCTCCAGGCCCCGCCGAACCTGACCGAGGACTTCGCGATGCTGCTCGACGCCGGCATCGACGACTGGGGTGGCGTGTCTCCCGTGACGGCCGACCACGTCAACCCCGAGCGCGCCTGGCCGGCGCTCGACCGTCTCCGGGAGGCGACCGAGCAGCGAGGCCACGTGCTGGCGCCGCGCCTCGCGGTGCATCCGGAGTGGTCAGGCGAGAGGTTCGTGGCAGAAGAGCTGCGTTTCGTGGTGCTGGACAACTCCGATGCCGAAGGCCTCGCACGCGACTCGGACTGGTGCTCGGGAGGCGAAGCGCCGCCGCCGCGCCTTTTGGCCGGCCGCGCGGCTCGTCGTCCCGCGTTCGCGGCCGGAGCGCCGTCCGGGGCCTGGCCCCCGAGCACCGGCGGCGCGGTGGGCGAGGTGCTTGCGGGTGCGCTCGGCGGCCAGGAGGTCGGAGAGGACGAGATCGTGACCCTCTTTCGGCCCGCGGTAAGGAGGTGGTGGCCGTCGCCGAGGTGGCTGACGAGATGAGGCGCGCGGCCGTGGGCGACGTCGTCACCTTCGTGGCCAATCGGAACATCAACTACACCAACGTCTGCACCTTCAAGTGCAGATTCTGCGCCTTTTCAAAGGGCCCCCTGTCGCTGAACCTCCGCGGCAGCCCGTACCTGCTCGAGCTCGAGGAGATCACGCGGCGCGTCGTCGAGGCCGAGCAGGAGGGAGCCACCGAAGTCTGCCTGCAAGGCGGGATCCACCCCAGCTTCGACGGCGACTACTACCTCGAGGTGCTGAAGGCGGTCCGCGCCGGATCCGAGCGCATCCACATCCACGCCTTCACCGCGCTCGAGGTTCACGAGGGGGCGCGCCGGCTCGAGGAGCCGCTTGCGACCTACCTCGTCCGTTTGCGCGACGCCGGCCTGCGCACGCTGCCGGGCACGGCGGCGGAGATCCTCGACGACGAGGTACGTGCCGTCCTGTGCCCGGACAAGGTCAACACCGAGCAGTGGCTCGAGGTCCACCGCATCGCCCACGGCGTCGGACTGCGGTCGAACGTCACCATCATGTTCGGCGCCGTCGAGCAGCCCCGCCACTGGGCCCGGCACCTCATCCGCACCCGCGCGCTGCAAAAAGACACCGGGGGGTTCACCGAGTTCGTGCCCCTGCCCTTTGTTCACATGGCCTCGCCGATCTATCTCCAGCGCAGGTCGCGTCGCGGCCCGACGTTCCGAGAAGCCGTCCTCATGCACGCGGTGGGGCGCGTCGCCTATCACGGCTGGATCGACAACATCCAGGCGAGCTGGGTGAAGATGGGGGTGGGGGGTGCCAAGCAGCTGCTCGCAGCCGGCTGCAACGACCTCGGCGGGACCCTCATGGACGAGAACATCTCCCGGGCGGCAGGCGCGAGCCACGGGCAGAAGATGGCCGAAGCCGACTTTCGCGCAATTGCCGAGTCCGCAGGGCGCCGCCTCGAGCAGAGGACAACGCTTTACGGGCGGGTCGTGCCCGCCGCGTCCTGAGTCGTGAGCAACGCGACAGTGGGCGGTCCCGACGACGAGCGGGTCGCGAGCCTCGTCAGCGAGCTGCTGGACCTCTCCGGCGCTCGCGCCGAACCGCGACCTGCTGCGGGACATCCTCGTGACCGGGCTCGCCTTCGGGAGCATCGACGCCAGCCGCCTCGATCTCAAGATCGCGGCCTCGGCGCTTGCCGAGATGGGGCGGGCGTTCGAGCTGTTCGCGCCCTACAGGGGCATCTCCAAGCTGACCATGTTCGGTTCTGCCCGAACGGCCGTGTCCGACCCCCTCTACGCCCAGGCCGTCGATCTCGCCGCACGGATGGCGCACGAGGGGTGGCTCGTGGTCACGGGCGCAGGGCCCGGCATCATGGCGGCGGGAACCGAAGGCGCCGGGCTCGACATGTCGCTCGGCGTCGAGATCCGTCTTCCGTTCGAGACGGCGTCCCACCCTCAGCTGGCGGCGGAGGGCCGGCTCGTGGAGATGAAGTACTTCTTCACGCGCAAGCTCATGCTGATGAAGGAGTCGGCGGCCTTCGCCGTCCTGCCGGGGGGTTTCGGGACCCTTGACGAGTGTTTCGAGCTGCTCACCCTGCTCCAGACCGGCAAGGCGGAACCTGCGCCGATCGTCCTGGTTGACCTGCCCGGCGACCCGTACTGGGAGGGACTGGAGAGCTTCATCGGCGAGGTGATGCGCCGCGGCCTCGTGGACCGGGAGGACGCGGCCCTCTACCGGATCACCGACGACGTCGCCGTCGCCGTCGACGAGATCCTGCGCTTTTACCGCAACTATCACTCGAGGCGGTTCGTCGGCTCGACCATGGTCATTCGCTGCCGGTTCGGCCCGACCGCGGCAGAACTGGCGGCGCTGAACGAGGAGTTCGCAGACATCTGCACGTCCAAGGGGATCTGGCGGACCGGGACCGCTCCCGCCCGAGCGCTCCGATCGGGACAACCTGGATCTACAGCGTCTCGCGCTCGAGTTCGACCGACGATCGCACGGTCGGCTCCGGATGCTCATCGACACCATCAACCGGTGGCCCGAGCCGACGTGAGCTGACCGGTGACAACTGAGCCGGCCGGAGCGCCGGCGGCCGACTCGAACGCACCCGAGCTGAGCGGTCAGGAGTCCGGTTCCGAGTCCGGGTCCTCGGTGCCTCGGCGGCCGGCGACCCGTTCGGCCTGTGCCACGAGGGACGAGGCGCGCTCGACGGCGTTGCGCGCACGGGAAAGCAGTTTCTCGCGCACGAGGTCCGGGTCGTCCCTCGCCTGCTTGGCGCCGCCGGGGCCTCGGCGCACCTGGGCGCGAAGCGAGTCGTAGGCGGCGTCGCCGAGCCGCTCGGCCAGGGTGTCGAGCTCGGCCCGGATCGCCTCCAGGGTTCCGTCGTCCACGGCTCGCCTGTTCGCCTGCTCGGTTCGCCCGTCCGGCCTGCTATCGTGTGGCGTGCTCTGTCGTGACGATGTCGAGCTCGCCCTTCGAGTGACCGGCGCGGATCACCTTCTTGTCGAACTTGCCGACGCTCGTCTTCGGTATCTCGGTCACGAACGACCAGCGGTCGGGGACCCACCAGCGCGCGACCTTGTCCCCGAGCCACGATGCCAGCTCGTCTGCGCTCGCCCCCGCGCCCTCGATCAGCACGACGCAGGCGAGCGGGCGCTCGTCCCATCGCTCGTCGGGGACGGCCACGACCGCCGCCTCGAACACGGCAGGGTGAGCCATGAGAGCGTTCTCGAGCTCGACCGAGGAGATCCATTCGCCGCCGGTCTTGATGACGTCCTTGGTGCGGTCGGTGATCTGCATGTAGCCCTCGCCGTCGATGGTGCCGACGTCACCGGTGCGCAGCCATCCGTCCCGGAACCGATCCGGCGTCGGGTCGTTGTAGTACTCACCGGTGACCCAGGGCCCTCGCGCCTCGAACTCCCCGACCGACTCGCCGTCGCGGGGGCGACGCAGCCTTCCCCGTTCACGACCCGGATCTCGACGCCGAACGCGACCCGGCCGGTCTTCGCCCTGTAGTCCATCTGCTTGTCGGGCGGAGCGGTGCGCGGAGGGAGCGCGACCGATCCGAGCGGGCTCGTCTCGGTCATGCCCCAGGCCTGGATGATCGGCACTCCGAACTTGTCTTGGAACCGCTCCATGAGCGAGCGCGGCACCGCGGAGCCTCCGCAGACGATCGAACGAAACGACGTCAGGTCCGAACCATGCTCCTCCGCGTACCTGAGCACCTCGTTCCAGATGGTCGGCACCGCGCCTGCGAACGTTGGCCGCTCGCTCTCGATGATCCTGACGAGCGGTTCGGCCTGCAGAAACTGTTTCGGCATGATGAGGTCGGCCCCGCTCAGCCACGCCGCGTAGGGGATGCCCCATGCGTTCGCGTGGAACTGGGGGACGACCACGAGGATCCGGTCGAGTTGCGAGATGCCGAGGTTGGCAGACGAGGTGCTCGCGAGCGAGTGGAGGTAGGTGGAGCGATGGCTGTAGACGACGCCCTTCGGGTTGCCGGTCGTCCCGCTCGTGTAGCACATGGCGGCGGCGTCGCTCTCGCTCAGATCGGGCCATTCGAAGCCGGGCTCTTCTGCGTCGATGAGGTCCTGGTATCGCAGGGTCTCCCCGAGCGCCGACGGGTCGCCGTCGCCGACCACGATGACGTGCTCGACGGTCCCCCGGTCGCCCAGCACCCGCGCCAGGACGGGCGCCAGCATCGCGTCCGCGATGATCACCTTGTCCTCTGCGTGGTCGATCACGTAACGGAGCTGCTCGGGGAAGAGGCGCACGTTCAAGGTGTGCAGGACCGCACCCATGCTCGGCACCGCGAGGTAAGCCTCGACGTGCTCTTGATGGTTGAAGCAGAAGGTCGCGACACGGTCGCCCTGGCGGACGCCGAGGCGATCGAGAGCCGCTCCCAGGCGCTCGGACCGTTCTGCGACCTCCGCGAAGCTCGCGCGACGGAAATTATCGCCCTCGAACGTCACGACCTGGCTCAGCCCGTGGACCTGCTTGCCGTGGCGGAAGATGTCCCGCACCAGGAGGGGGCTGTCTTGCATGGTGGTTCGCATCGGACCCATGTTACGGTCGCCCCGCTCGGAGGAAGAACCACCTCGGGTGCCTCGCAGCCGGGTAGCCTTGGCACGAGTCACGGGAACGCTCGAGGAGGTTGCGGGGTGGGGCACCGGGAAGGGTTGTCCTCGCCTCCCTCTGAAGCTGAGCGAGGCGAGGACCCGATGATGCGCGTTCTCGACTCTCTCGCCGAAGCGCTCGGGATGAGCGGCAAGGAGCCGACGACCGATCCGATCCGGCAGCTCGGAGGATCTGCGACCGGCGCCCTGGCCGCGGCGCTCGGCGGGTCCACGGTTCTCTGGCTCCTCGACGAAGCCGGTGACCTGCTCGATGCAGTCGCGTGCGCGGCCGATGACCCCGTGACGAACGGCGTGCTGGTGCGGGCCCTCGGAACCGCCCGGCCGTCGGCCGTCCTCGGCCTGCTCGGCCGGGTGCTCTCGACCGGCGCACCCGTCGAGGCTCCCGACGCCGCCTGGAGCCAGCTCGGAGAGTGGGGTGACCCAGACGCCCTGGAGCTGCTCGAGGCCGCCGGTCCGATGGCGTTCCATCTCGTACCGGTCCGGGCACGTTCCAGGGTCCTCGGGGCCCTCGTGCTCGCCCTGCCATCTCAGCGCGGCCTGCCGTCCGCGCCCGAGCGCTCGCTCCTCCAGGACGTCGCCAATCAGATCGGCCTTGCCGCCGCCAACGACCGGCTCGCCCGCTCGGCGGCCACCAGCGTCTCGGCTCGACGCGCCGCCGAAGAGGCGCTGCGGGCATCGGAGGCACGGTCGAGAGGCATCGCACGCTCCGGACCGGTGCTCCTGTTCGGGTTCGACCGCGACGGCATGCTCACCTTGCTCGACGGCGGCCTCCTGGCCGAGTTCGGGCAGCTGCCGGGCGTCGTCGTCGGGCGAAGCTTCTTCAGCGTGTTCAAGGACCATCCGCAGCTCCTCGAGCTCGGCCGCCGCGTCCTGGACGGCGAGGAGCTGAAAGGCGTGCCGGTGGCACTCGGGGATAATCAACCGCTCCAGGATCGCCAGCTGGTCCAGGATCACGATCTGGAGGCCTGGGGCGTCCCGTTGCGAACGGCGCGGGGCGAACCTGACGGGGCGGCCGGGATCATCGTGGAGGTCACGGCGCGCGTCGCCGCCGAGAGGCTGGTGCTCGACGGCCGGCGCCGCCAGGCGGCTCTCGTGGAGCACGCGTCCGACGTCATCATCGTGATGGCACAAGACGGTGCGATTGCCTATGCCAACCCCGCTGGCCACCAATTGTTCGGCGGTGCCTGGCGTGAGGGCGACCAGCTCCAGGTCCTCTCCCTTGTGCATCCAGACGACCGCGAGCGGGTGCAACACCACTTCGCAGAGGCGGCGGAGCACCCCGGGAGCGCGGCGCCGGTCGAGTACCGCATCGCCCACGCCGACGGCAGCTGGCGGATCGTCGAGTCGATCGGCAACAACATGATCGACGACCCGTCGGTGAACGGTTTCGTCGTGACGCTCCGGGACGTCACGAGGCGCCGCGAGGCCGACGAGCGGGCGCGCTCGAACGCCGGCCGCCAGGCTGCTCTTGCTGACCTCGGGCGGTGGGCGCTGGTCGGGCTGGCCTTCCCCAACCTCGTCGAGGACGCAGTTACGCTGCTGGCGGAGCAGCTCGAAGTGGACTTCGTCCACGTATTCGAGGCGATGCCGGATACCGCCTTCGTGACCTTGACCGCCAGCCACGGCCACGGTCCGTCCGGGCCCGAGCTGCTCTCGACCGATCCGACGTCCTCGCCCGTCAGCTTCGCGCTCGTCACCCAAGAGACGGTGATCTGCGACGACCTGGCGCGCGAGGCGCGTTTCGAGATCCCCGATCTCTGGACGCGATCGCAGGCCATGAGCGTCATCGAGGTCCCGATCCCCGGCCAGGACTCCCCCACCGGCGTGCTCGGCGTCGGGTCCAGCAGCCCGCGCGAATTCCCCGACGAGGACGTGAGCTTCGTGATCGCCGTCGCGAACGTCCTCGCGGCGGCGGCCGCACGCAGCCGGGCCGAAGGCGCGATCCGCGATCAGGCGCTGCACGACCCGTTGACCGGGTTGCCCAACCGTCTCGTGCTCGCCGACCACGGCCACAGCATCACAGCGCCCAAGCTGTCGGAGATGAGCGGCGTGGAGCGCACCGTGTTCGTTCTCGACATCGACCGCTTCAAGGAGATCAACGACACCTTGGGTCACGCCATCGGCGATCTCGTCCTCCTCGAGGTAGCGCGCCGTCTGCGAGAGCTCGGCGGTCCGGTCGAGCTCGTGGCCCGACTCGGCGGGGACGAATTCGCCGTCGTGGCGTCGAGCGCCAGGGAACCCGTCGACCCGGATGCCATGTCCGCTCGCCTCCTCGCGGCCCTTGCCGAGGCGATCGACGTAGGGGGCGTCCGGCTCCGCCTGCGCGGAAGTGTAGGCATCGCCGTCGCGGACGTCGACGAGAAAGGCGCGAGCCTCGGTGTGCCTGCGCTCCTGCGGCGTGCCGAGGTCGCGATGTACCAGGCCAAGGCCGAGCGCCGAGGGGTCCGTCGCTACAGCGACGATCTCGAGCGATCGAGCCTGACGCGCCTCGCACTCGCCAGCGAGCTGGCCGACGCTGTCGACAAGGGCGAGCTGCGCCTCGACTACCAACCGAAGGTCGACTCCCTCACCAGAGCCGTCACCGGCGTCGAGGCGCTCGTGCGGTGGCGCCACCCCACCCGCGGGCTTTTGCTCCCCGACGTCTTCGTCCCGCTCGCGGAGCAGACCGGCATGATCCGTGAGCTCACCAACTGGGTGCTCGCAAAGGCGCTGTCGGAGTGCGCCGGCTGGCATCGCGCGGGGCGCCTGATACCCGTGGCGGTGAACCTGTCGGCCGCGACGGTGCATGACCCCGAGCTCATGGACGCCGTCACCAGCGCGGTGAGCCGGTCGGGGCTGCCGCCGGAGTCGGTCGAGCTCGAAATCACCGAGAGCGCGGTCATGCTCGACCCCGACGGCGCCCTACGGAGCCTTCAGGCGCTCGTCGACTACGGCGTGCGGCTCTCGCTCGACGACTTCGGCACCGGCCACTCCTCGTTGTCGTACCTCCAGCGCCTGCCCGTCACCGCGGTCAAGATCGACAAGTCCTTCGTCGAGCCGCTCCTGCGCGACGAGACCGCTAAGACGATCGTCCACGCAGTGGTCGAGCTCGCCCACGGCCTGCAGCTGTCGGTCATCGCCGAAGGAGTCGACTCCGCGGCGGTGATGGAGCAGCTGACCGAGCTCGGCTGCGACGCGCTCCAGGGCTTCCACGTGGCGATCCCGATGAGCCCGGACCGCCTCGAGCAGTGGATCGCCGGCCACTCGGCTGCCCCGTCCCGACGTCGGCCATAGCCCGGCGGCGATAACCCTCAGCGCAGCGCCAGCTGTCCCGCGACGATCGGTGCAGGAAGCTCGTCGCGACCGGTCAGGTAGCGGTGGACGCCAGCCGCCGCGGACCGGCCTTCGGCGATAGCCCAGACGATCAAGCTCTGCCCCCGCACCATGTCGCCGCAGGCGAAGACGCCGGGAGCCGTCGTTGCGAACGACTCGTCGACAGCGACGTTGCCCCGGGCGTCGAGCTGCAGCCCGAGATCGGCCACGCACCCTGTGACCTCGGGTCCGAGGAAACCCATGGCGATCAGCACGAGGTCAGCCTCGAGCTCGAGCGCGCGTCCCGGCACCGGGACGAACGCGGGGCGCCCGTCGAGGGTGCCGGCCTCGACGGTTTCCAGGCGGAGTGCGCCCACGGCGCCCGTTCCGTCGTCGACGAGCTCGGTCGTCGCCACCGAGAAGATGCGCTCGCCCCCCTCCTCGTGTGCCGAGGACGAGCGCAAGATGACCGGCCACGTCGGCCACGGGTTGTCCGGGGAGCGAACCGCGCCCGGCATGGGCAGGATCTCCAGCTGCGAGACCGACGCCGCGCCCTGGCGATGGACCGTCCCGAGGCAGTCGGCGCCCGTGTCCCCACCCCCGACGATAACGACGCGCTTGGCCTTGGCGTTGATGGGCGAAGCATCGAGTGCGCCCTCGCACACGAGGTTCGCCGGCTTCAGGTAGTCCATGGCGAAGTGCACGCCCCGCAGTTCACGCCCCTTCACTGCGAGGTCACGCGGGCGAGTGGCGCCGCCCGCAAGAACAACGGCGTCGAACTCGGCCCGAAGCCCGGAGGCGGAGACCACGGTCGCGTCCCCGGCAGCCGCACCGGCCACCTCAGGTACCTCGACGACGCCGGCGCGGGCACTGGCCGAAGCCGACGGGCGCTCTGAGGCCCTCGTCCCGACGGAGACCCGTGTCCGGAACACGGTTCCCTCTTGTTCCATCTGGGCGAGGCGGCGGTCGAGCACTGCCTTCTCGAGCTTGAATTCGGGGATGCCGTAGCGCAGGAGCCCGCCGATACGCTCGGCGCGCTCGAAGACCACGACGCCGTGCCCCGCTCGGGTGAGCTGCTGGGCGGCGGCAAGCCCGGCCGGCCCCGAGCCGACGACGGCGACCGTGCTTGCGGTCCGAGCGCCGATCTGGCGGGGCTGGAGCGCCCCGGACGATGCCGCCGATTCGGCGATCTCGAGCTCGACCTGTTTGATCAGCACGGGTTCGGCGGTGATCCCGAGCACGCACGAGCCCTCGCAAGGCGCCGGGCACAGCCGGCCGGTGAGCTCGGGGAAGTTGTTCGTCGCGTGCAGACGGTCGCTCGCCTCTGCGAACCGGCCGCGGTGGACGAGGTCGTTCCACTCGGGGATGAGGTTGCCGAGCGGGCAGCCCTCGTGGCAGAACGGGATGCCGCAGTCCATGCACCGGGCGGCCTGCTCGGTGAGCTCGTTGCGCCCGAAGGGCAGGTAGACCTCGTGCCAGTCGTGCACACGGGCCTCGACGGGCCGGCGCCGGGGACCGGTGCGCTCGAAACGGAGGAATCCGCGAGGATCAGCCATGGGCTGCTGCCATGATCTCGTCGTCCACCGATCCGCCGGCCTCGACGGCGCGCCGGGTGGCCTCGAGCACCCGCCGGTAGTCACGTGGCATGACCTTCACCATCTCCGTGAGCGTCTGGTGCCACCGGCCGAGCAGCCGACCCGCCAGCTCGGAGCCCGTCGAGTCCAGATGGCGGTCGCAGAGCTCCCGAACGGTGCGCCGGTCCTCCTCGTCGAGCGGCTCGAGGTCGACCATCTCGGCATTGAGCCGCCTAGACAGGCTCGAGGCGGGGTCGTGGACGAACGCGACGCCGCCCGACATGCCGGCCGCGAAGTTGCGACCCGTCGGACCGAGCACGAGCACCGTGCCCCCTGTCATGTACTCGCACGCATGATCACCCACGCCCTCGACGACGGCGGT
This sequence comes from uncultured Acidimicrobiaceae bacterium, assembly GCA_963703655.1. Lineage (GTDB taxonomy): Bacteria > Actinomycetota > Acidimicrobiia > Acidimicrobiales > Bog-793 > CAVPFA01. Next base: position 367,271 of record CAVPFA010000006.1, read on the forward strand.
GGCGCCCGAGTTGCGGACACAGAATCGCTCGCCCACCTGCCCTCTGATGAAGGCGGCGCCCGAGGTCGCCCCGTAGAGCACGACGTTGCCGGCGATGATCTGCTCCTCGGCGCGAAACGGCGACTCCGCCGGCGGCCGGACGACGAGGATGCCGCCCGAGAGGCCCTTTCCGAGATAGTCGTTTGCGTCGCCGACGAGGGTCATAGTGATGCCGCGAGGAACGAACGCGCCGAAGCTCTGACCCGCCGAGCCGGAGAAGGCGAGCGAGATCGTGCCGTCGGGCAGGCCGGCGCCTCCGTGGCGCCTCGTGACCTCCGAGCCGAGCATCGTCCCGACGGCTCTGTGGACGTTGCGGATGGGGAGCTCGAGGGCGACGGGCCGCCGTTCGGAGATGGCACCGCCGCAGGCCTCGATGAGCTCGTGGTCGAGGGCGGCGTGAAGGCCGTGGTCCTGGTCCCTCGTCCGGTGCAGCGCCGCTGTCCCGGTTGCGCCCGCCGGCGCCAGCAAGGGGGCCAGATCGAGCTTTCCCGCCTTCCAGTAGTGGTCGATCGCGGCGGTGGTGTCGAGGCTCTCGACGTGGCCGACGGCTTCGGCGATCGATCGGAAGCCGAGCCCGGCGAGCAGCTCGCGCACCTCCTCGGCGATGAACTGGAAGAACGTCTCGATGAACTCCGGCCGGCCCGTGAACTTCTTGCGCAACTCGGGATTCTGCGTCGCGATGCCGACCGGACAGGTGTCGAGGTGGCAGACGCGCATCATCACGCACCCGGACACAACGAGTGGAGCAGTCGCAAAACCGAACTCCTCCGCCCCGAGCAAAGCTCCCACGATCACGTCGCGGCCCGTCTTGATCTGCCCGTCGACCTGGACGGTGATCCGGTCACGGAGCCCGTTTCGGACCAGGGTCTGCTGGGTCTCGGCCAACCCGAGCTCCCAGGGCGCGCCCGCGTGCTTGAGGGAGGTGAGCGGGGCGGCGCCTGTGCCGCCGTCCTGCCCGGAGATGAGCACGACGTCCGCGTGGGCCTTCGCGACGCCCGCCGCCACGGTCCCGACGCCCACCTCGGCCACGAGCTTGACGTGGATGCGGGCGCGCGGGTTGGCGTTCTTGAGGTCGTAGATGAGCTGGGCGAGGTCTTCGATCGAATAGATGTCGTGATGCGGCGGCGGGGAGATCAGGCCGACGCCCGGGGTCGAGTACCGGGTCTTCGCGATCCAGGGGTACACCTTGTGGCCGGGGAGCTGGCCCCCCTCGCCGGGCTTGGCGCCCTGGGCGATCTTGATCTGGAGGTCGTCGGCGTTCACGAGGTACTCGCTCGTGACCCCGAAACGCCCCGACGCCACCTGTTTGACCGCGCTCCGTCGCAGGTCGCCGTTCGGGTCAGGCACGTACCGCTCGGGGTCCTCGCCACCTTCACCGGTATTCGAGCGGCCACCCAGGCGGTTCATCGCTATGGCGAGCGTCTCGTGTGCCTCGGCCGAGATCGACCCGTACGACATGGCGCCGGTCGCAAAGCGCCGCACGATCGCCTCGACCGGCTCGACCTCCTCGAGCGGCACCGGCGGTCGGACGGCTCGGTCGCCGGTTCGAAGGCGCAGCAGGCCGCGCAGGGTGGCGAGGCGCTCGGACTGCTCGTTGACGAGCTCGGTGTACTCCCTGAACACGTCGAAGCGCTTGGCGCGGGTCGCGTGCTGCAGCTTGAACACGGTCTTCGGGTTGAACAGGTGGTACTCGCCGTCCCGGCGCCACTTGTACTCGCCCCCGACCTCGATCTCGAGCTCGCCCGGGCCGGCCTCGGGCCCCTCGTACGCGTACCGGTGGCGACGTGCCACCTCCTCGGCAAGCTCCGCCAGCCGGACGCCGCCGAGCCGGCTCGGCGTGCCGCCGAAATGCCGGTCCACGAGATCGCGATCTAGCCCGATTGCCTCGAAGACCTGGGCCCCGGTGTAGGAGGCGACCGTGGAGATGCCCATCTTGGACATCACCTTCAAGACGCCCTTGCTCGCTGCCTTCAGGTACTGACGGACCGCCTTGCGCTCCGACACCTCTCCGAGAAGGCCGTCGCGAACCATCTCACCGACCGAGTCCAGGGCGAGGTAAGGGTTCACGGCCGCTGCGCCGTAGCCGATCAACAGGGCGAAATGGTGGACCTCGCGGGCGTCGCCGCTCTCGATCACGAGCCCGACCCTGGTGCGCTCCTTCTCGCGCACGAGGTGGTTGTGTACAGCAGCTGTCAGCAGCAGCGACGGGATCGGGGCGCTGGTCGTGCTCGCGTTCCGGTCCGACAGCACGATGATGTTGGCCCCGAGCGCGATGGCCTCGGAGACCTGCCGGCACACCTTTTCGATGGCGGCCTCGAGCCCCCGCCCCCCGTCGGCCGCGGCGAACAGCCCGTCGACTGCGAAGCCGTGAAAGCCGGGCGTCTCGCCGTGCTCGTTGACGTAGAGCAGCTTGGCGAGGTCGTCGTTGTCGATCACCGGGTATGGCAGGGAGATCTGCCGGCACGAGTCGGGCCCGGCCTCGAGCAGGTTGCGCTCGGGACCGACCGTGGCCTCGAGCGAGGTGACGAGCTCCTCGCGGATGGCGTCGAGCGGCGGGTTAGTGACCTGAGCGAACAGCTCGGTGAAATAGTCGTAGAGAAGGCGGGGCCGCTCCGACAACACGGCGATCGGCGTGTCGGAACCCATGGAGCCGAGCGGCTCGCTGCCGTCACGGGCCATGGGCTCGATGAGGAGGCGCAGCTCCTCGTTGGTGAAGCCGAACAGCCGCTGATGTCGCACGACAGAGGCGTGCTTCGGGGTGAGCATGACCCTCGGAGGGAGATCCTCGAGGCGGACCAGGCCCTTTGCCAGCCAGTCCGCGTACGGGTGCTGTGCCGCCAGGGAGGACTTGATCTCATCGTCCTCGACGATGCGACCCGCCGCGGTGTCGACGAGGAACATGCGCCCCGGCTGCAGCCTGCCCTTCGCGACGACCGACGCCGGGTCGATCTCGAGCACGCCGACCTCCGAGGCGAGCACGACGAGCCCGGCGTCGGTCACCCAGTACCGGGCCGGCCGAAGGCCGTTGCGGTCGAGCACGGCCCCTACCACGTTCCCGTCCGTGAAGGCGATGGCCGCCGGGCCGTCCCAGGGCTCCATGAGCGACGAGTGGAAGCCGTAGAACGCGCGCCGGGCTGGGTCCATCTCGGCGTGGTTCTCCCAGGCCTCGGGGATCATCATGAGCACCGCATGGGGAAGCGGTCGACCGGCGAGGTGGAGCAGCTCCAGGACCTCGTCGAAGGTGGCCGAATCGCTCCCTCCCGGCGTGACGACCGGAAAGATCCGTGAGAGATCGCCCTCGATGCGGTCGGTCGCCAGCAGGGCCTCCCGGGCCGTCATCCAATTCCGGTTGCCTGCAAGCGTGTTGATCTCGCCGTTGTGAGCGACGAACCGGAAGGGATGAGCCAGCGGCCACGACGGGAAGGTGTTGGTCGAGAACCTCGAGTGGACGAGCGCGATCCGGCTCTCTAGGCGTTCGTCGCTGAGATCGGGGAAGAAGCCTCGCAGCTGTTGCGGCGCGAGCATCCCCTTGTAGACGAACGTCCGGGTCGACAACGAGGGGAAGTAGACCTCCGAGGTCGCGTGCTCGACCCGCTTGCGCACGACGTAGCACCGGCGCTCGAGGGTCTCGCCGCCGCCGTCGCCGGCTGCAGGGGACCCGAGGAAGACCTGCCAGAAGCTCGGCGCGGCGGCCCTGGCTGCCTCGCCGGCCACCTCCAGGTCGACCGGCACCTCGCGCCAGCCGATGACCACGAGCCCCTCCTCGGCGGCGGTCTCGGCGACCAGGCCCTTGGCGCGTTCGGCCGCGACCGGATCTCTCGGGAGGAAGGCCATACCCGTGCCGTAGCGCCCAGGCGCGGGCAGGTCGAAACCTGCAACCCCCGCGAAGAACCGGTGCGGCAGCTGGATCAGCGCTCCGGCGCCGTCGCCGGTGGCCGGGTCGGCGCCGAACGCGCCCCGGTGGGCGAGGTTCTCGAGGGCCGTGAGCCCGAGCGTCACGACACGGTGGCTGGCCGGATGCGTCATGTCCGCGACGAAGGCGATCCCGCAGGCGTCGTGCTCGTACGCGGGGTCGTAGCAACCCGCGGCGTTCTGTGTCGTCGTCATCGGCGTCCTCGTAGCGCTCGCCGCCGACCGGTGGCATCTGATGACGGCCCCAGGTCGCACGGGTCCGGCTCAGCCTTGTTTCAGCTTCGCCGTGAGTTTCATGGCCGGGACGCCCTTGGCCCAGCAGGTGACCCACAGACGATACACCCCGTGGCGGGCTCGGATATCAGAGCGGGTCGACGCTGATCTTTCCGTCGTCGGCCACGTGCTCGGTAAACCTGGTCCCGTCCCAGTAGCGCAGTTCATGGCGTCCGCTGGGATCCGGCAGCCAGGACCTGGGTGGGGGCGGCGGCGGAGGAGGCGGTGCCGGCGACGCCGGCAGTTCCGGCGGTCGAGAACCCGGCCAGGGCGGTGTACCGAGACCCGGGAACACGGTCCCTGGCGGCGGGGGCGCGTCCCAGCCCCCCGGCGGCGCCGGGGCGTTGCCGCCGGGCAACGCCCCCCACCCGCCGGGGGCCGGCTCGTCCCACCCCTGAGGGGCGGCGGGTCCCCACCCGCCGGGGGCCGGCGCGTTCCAACCCTCGCCCGGCGGGCCTATGGCGCTGCGCGGATCTGAGGGCCAATAGGGCGCGTCTGGCGCCCGCTCGGGCGGTCGCACGCCGGGCCGGGTGGTCGAGCAGGCGATCAGGTAAAGCACAACGCCGATGAGCAAGAGGAAGAACAACAACACCGCCCACAGCCCAGACGGCCATCTCCACGGCGTCACGCCGCGCCGCCTCTCGTAGCGTTTCGAGGCGACATAGCCCAGCACGCCGAAAAAGACGCCGAGCACGACCTCGGTGATCACGACCGAGTCGGAGTAGCCGGCGATCAGACCCAAGAGCCCAAGCCCGTGCACACATCGAGCGTAACCGTCCACCGGTGGCGTGTCGCGATCCCGAGAGGCGACGAATCGCCACCTGACAGCGTCCAGGTGGGGGTGCCCACCGCTGTGGCTCGTCACCCGGGTTTCCCACCGGCGAGCGCGCCGTAGGATCACGACCGTGACACCCACCCCGCATGTGGCGCTGACCATCGCCGGCACCGACTCGGGGGCCGGTGCGGGCATCGCCACCGATCTCCGGACCTTTGGCGCGTTGGGCGTGTTCGGGACGCTCGTGGTGACCGTGGTCACAGCTCAGAACACAGTCGGCGTGAGCGATTTCTACGCCATGTCCACCGCCATGGTCGCTGCTCAGCTCGACGCCGTGCTCACCGACCTGCCGGTACGCGCCGCCAAGACCGGGGTACTGGCCAAGGCCGACACTGTCATGCTCCTGGCGTCTCGAGGCGCCGCCGGCCGGCTCCCGCCGCTCGTGGTCGACCCCGTGCTGGTCTCGTCGGGTGGCGCCCCGCTGTTCACCAGCGAGGACGTCGCGGGCGCCTACCCAAGCCTCCTCGCCCACGCAGTTGTCGCGACTCCCAACATGCCCGAAGCCGCCCTGCTGACCGGGCGCCGCGTCGCCGGTCTCGATGACATGGAGGAAGCGGCACGCGCGCTCCACGCGCTCGGACCGCGCCTTGTGATCGTGAAGGGAGGGCGTCGTCGCGACACCGAGGCGATCGACGTCGCCTTCGACGGCCGATCCGTCACGCTCCTGCGGGCGCCGTGGATCGACACGGCGAATGTGCACGGCACCGGGTGCACGCTCTCGGCGGCGATAGCCGCCAACATCGCCCTCGGCCTGGAACCTCTCGAGGCGGCTGTAGTCGCCAAGGACTTCGTCACTCGGGCGATCCGCAGGAGCTCGCAGTGGCGGCTCGGCGCCGGCCACGGGCCGCTCGATCAGCTCGGAGCGGGCGCGGAGCTGGCAGCGACCGACTGAGGCGGAGCCTGAGCCGGCAGGCTCAGAGGCGCTCGGGCGCGCCGTAGGGGTGGAGCACGGCCGGCACGGCCACCCTGCCCGCCTCGTCCTGGTTGGCCTCGATGAGCGCGATCAGGAACCGTGCGGTCATCGCGGTGCCGTTCAGCGTGTGGGGAAACCGCAGCGATCCGTCCCCGTCGCGGAACCTGACGTTCAGCCGCCGTGCCTGGTAGTCGGTGGTATTCGAGCAGGACGTGATCTCCCGGTACCGCTCTTGGCTCGGGATCCAGGCCTCGAGGTCGTACTTCTTGGCCGCCGACGGCCCCAGATCGCCGGCCGCGGTGACAACAACGCGGTAGGCGATCCCGAGGCCTCCCACGAGGTCTTCCTCGATCGCCAGGATCTCCTCGTGGTACTCCTGAGAGCGCTCGGGGTCAACGAAGAAGAACATCTCCACCTTGTCGAACTGGTGCACCCTGAAGATGCCGCGGGTGTCGCGCCCAGCTGCGCCCGCCTCGCGCCGGAAACACGTCGAGTAGCCCGCGTAGCGCAACGGCAGCTCGTGGGCGGCCAAGACCTCGTTCTGGTGGAGGGCCGCGAGAGCGACCTCCGAGGTTCCGGTGAGGTAGAGCCCGTCGGTCGGTACCTGGTAAAGGTTGGCCTCGTCGTTGGGCAGGAAGCCCGTGCCGTACATCGCTGCCTCCCGTACCAGCACGGGCGGGAGGACAGGCTCGAAGCCGATCGCCACCAGCCGGTCGAGGGCATAGCGGTACAGCGCCAGCTCCACGAGAGCGACGGTGCCCCTCCGGTAAGCAAAACGGGCACCTGCGACCCTCGCCCCCCGCTCCAGGTCGAACCCCGGCCGTGCCGCATGGTCGCCGCCAGGCGAAGCTGAGGTGGCGCTCAGCTCGACGTGGTCGCGGGGCGGGAACGCGAACTGCGGGGGCGTCCCGACGCGACGCAGCTCCAAGGCGTCTTCATCGGCAAATCCGTCGGGTACCGAGTCGTCGGGCGGATTCGGGAGGGCGGCCAGCAGCTCGTTGCGCTCCCGACCGAGGACCTCGAGCTCGGTCTCCAGCAGGTGGAGCTCCTGGCCCAACAGCACGAGGAGTGCACGCTCGTCCTCGGTCGGCTTGCCCTTCGGTCGCGTCCTCCCGCGGAGCTCGTCGACCTTGCTTGTGAGCTCGCGCCAGCCCTCGTCGACCGCCAACCAGTCGTCGAAGGCCGCGGCCGCTCCCTTTCGCGCCAGTGCTCGGCGGAATTCCCCTGGTTGCTCTCGAGCCAGCCGGATGTCGATCATTGGCGAGCAGCCTACGAGTTGGGCTCGCAGCCCGGGCGCTCAGAATCCAGGCGCCGACGTCCGAGGCAACGCTGTCAGCGGCGCTTGCCTTTCTTGCGGGGTCGCTGCGGCGGGCGGCGCGCCGGCGTGCCGGGCCGAGGCGATGCGGAACCGGACCTCGACGTTGCGCCCGCGCGGGGCGCGCCGGTGGGTTGCGGTGCCGCGACGTTCGCGACCGCGTCGCCGACCTCCTGGTCGTCGCCCTCGTCGTCGCCAAACTCGTCGGCGACCACGACGGTGGTGCCCCTCGCCGCTGCGGGACGGAGCGTCTGCGGACGGGCCGGGGCGGCCTTGGCGGGGCGACGGCGCTTTCCCCCGGTCGCTGGGTCCGCTGTGCTCAAGGCGCCCGCGGCAACTGCTGCGGGCGTGAGCAGCTGCATCGCGGTGCCTCGAGATTCGAGACGGTCACGGATCTGGCGGTAGCGCGGCTCACGCTCCTTCAGCATCGCGAGGAGCGGCGACGCGATGAAGATCGAAGAGTAGGCCCCGCTCGTAAGGCCGATCAGAAGGGCGAGGCCGAAGTACTCGAGCGTGATTGCGCCGAGGATCTGAGCGCCCAGGACCAGCACCGCAAGGATGGGAAGGATCGCGACGAGCGAGGTATTGATGGAACGCGCGAGCGTCTGGTTCATAGAGAGGTTCACGACGTCGGTGAACGACAGCTTTCCGGTCGCGCCGAGACCGCGAGAGTTGTCCCGCACGCGGTCGAAGACGACGATCGTGTCGTAGAGGGAATAGCCGAGGACGGTCAGAAACGCCACGACAGTGTCCGGCGTCACGAGGAACGACGCCAAGGAGTAGATCCCGACGGTGATGATGATGTCGTGCAGCGACCGCGACGATCGCCGCCAGCGCCATCTTCCACTCGAAGAAAAGCGAGATGTAAGCAGCGATCACGATGAGGAAGACGATCAGCGCTTCGACCGCCTTGTGGGTGATGTTGTTGCCCCAGGTCGGCCCGACGTATTCGATCGACACGGCCGAGGCTGGCTTGTGCACCGAGCGCGCCAAGGGCGGTGGCCACCTTGGCGGACTGGGCGGAGCTCACTCCGTTGGAGTGAGCGGCGAGCTTGGCCTCGACGTTCAGGCTTTGCGTGCTCCCGCTCCCGAGCACGGTGATCGTCGAGCCTCCGAAGCCGAGCGGCGTCAGCGCGCTCTGAGCCTGCGCGACGGTGACCCCCGGGGCCAGGACCTGCCAAGAAGTGCCGCCGACGAACTCGATGCTGTAGTTCAGGCCCTTCACGCCCAGCGAGACGAGACCTGCGGCGATCACGACTGCCGACGCGCCGAACCACCATCTCCGTCGCCGGACGAAGTCGAAACGGGTCTGGCCGTGGTACAGCCGCATGAACGCCCTCGGCCTTCGCCGCTCGGTTCCCTCGAGGTCGATCGATACGGCGCTCACGCTGCAGGCTCCGGCAACGCCGCCAGGCCTCTCGCGACCCCGAAGATTCGGGCGTCGGTGAAGAGCCGATTGCGACCGAGGACGATCACGAGCGGACGTGTGAAGGTATACGCGGTGATGACGTCGACGAGTGTGGAGAGCCCGAGCATGAACGCGAATCCCCGGACCGCGCCGATCGACAGGAGCCAGAGCACGAGCGCCCCGAGGAAGGAGACCGCGTCTGCGTACAAGATCGTGCGGTAGGCGCTCCTGAACCCTCGGTCCACCGACGACCGGATCGAACGGCCGGACCGCACCTCGTCCTTTAATCGCTCGAAATAGACGATATAGGAGTCGACCGTGATGCCGACGGAAACGATCAGGCCCGTCATGCCCGACAGGTCAAGCGTCAGGCCGGCGGAGGTCGCGCCGAGGACCGAGATGATCGCGTAGATGAGCGCACCAGTGCTCACGAGGCCGAGGACGACGACGACGCCCAGGGCTCGGTAGTAGAAGATCGTGTAGCCCATCACGAGCAGGAGGCCGAGAAGGCCGGCGAGCAGACCCGCCTGCAGCGACTTCTTGCCGAGCGTCGGCGAGACCGTGGTGGAGGTCGCCTGCTTGAGCGCGATCGGGATCTGGCCGTACTTGAGGACGAGCGCGAGAGAATCGGCCTGGGTCTGGGTGAAGTTGCCGGTGATCTGACCGGAACCTCCGAAGGACATCGCGTTGATCGTCGGCGCCGATACCACCGATCCACCGAGGTCTATCGCAAGCGGGAGGTGATAGTTCGCCTTTGCGATCGTGTCGAAGAAGGCCGAGTACTGAGACTTGATGGTGAAGTTCACGACCCATCCCGAGGTCGTCAGCAGCTCTGCGTTGGCGGAGGCCAGAATCTCGCCGGTTGCCGGCACAGTCCCGTCAAAGGGCGTCGGGCCTAGCTCGTAGCGCGGCGGGCCACCGGCGGCCTGATTGTTGGGGATCAGGACGACCCGCGCCGCCTTGTCCTGACCCGAGGTCGTGGAGCGCACCGGGGTCTGCGCCGGATCGGGGGCAGAGCCCAGGTTCGACTGCTGGGTCGAGTTGTAGGTGGCGGTGGTGTAGCGATAGGCCGCGCCACACGGCGGCGGCGCCACGTAGCCGGCGGCGGCCTTGGTCTTCTTCGGAACCGTTGTGGTCGTCGTGGTCGCCTTGGCGGCGGTCGTCGTGGTTGCCTTCGGCGCAGTGGTAGTTGTCGACGCGGACGTGGTGCTGGTCGTCTTCGACTTCGGCACCGTCGTCGTGGTTGTCGACGAAGTGGTCGTCGTGGTCGTCGAGCTAACGGGCGCGTACGCGTTCGCCGCGCAGAGGACAGGGCGGAAGAACAGCTGGGCTGTACTGCCGATCGAAGCCAGGACGGCTTGCGGATTCTTCACGCCCGGTAGCTGCACCACGACGTTGCCACCCTGGATCCCGATATTCGGATTCGCGAGTCCGAGCCCGTTCGCGCGTGCCTGCATCACACCTACGACCGTCTCGAGCTGTGCCGTCGTTGCCTTCTGGGTCGGCTGGAAGACCACCGAAAGGCCTCCCTCGAGATCCAGGCCGAGCTTCGGGGACCAGCCCGCGGCAACCACGCCGGCAAGTGCCCCGAAGCAGACGAGGCAGACGAGCACGACGCTCGCGAGCAAGCCTCTCTTCAAGTGTTGCCGCCTCCGCGTCCATTGCCGCTCGGATGGCTGCCGTCCCCGTGCTCATCCGCATCGGTCGTCTCGCTCGGCTCGAGGGGTGCCACCGAATACGGGTCATGATCGGAGTCGTCGATCGGGTCGTCATGGTCGTGCTCGCCATAAGAGGCGTCGTCGTCGTGATCTTGGCCAATGTCTGTCACGTCGTCGATGCGCTGGGATACCGCTTGGCGCACGACCTCGATGACCATCCCCGGAGCGATCTCGACCCTCGCGCGGTCGCCGACGAATCCCTCGACCCGGCCGATGATTCCCGAGGACAGGATCACCTTGTCCCCCACCGAGATCTGCTTGCCGACCTGCATCTGTCTCTGCCGGCGCTGGCGTTGAGGTCGGATCAGGAAGAAATAGCCGACTCCGAAAAGAAGGACGAAGAAGATCAGAGTGAATGAACTGCTCGAGGACTTCTTCGCGGTTGCGGCCAGGAGCGCGCCCGACAGCGGCGAGAGAGCATGGACGGTGGAGGCGGCGAGGTCGTGGAGAGGGAGCATGTGAGGCCTATCGCTCAAGGGACGATGCGACCCGCCACCTTAGTCGCCCGATCCCGGCTTCTTCGTGCACACACCCTCGTCAGACACCGCCGGGAACAACGGGGCTTGCATCGCGTCGCTCCTCACGCCTCCCCGCGGCGACGTCGCCCCTGACTGGTCGAGCTCAGCGCCCGACAGAGCGGTCGCCAGATGGGCGGGGATGTCGAGGCGAAGATGGTCATAGGCGCCCGGCGCGGCAAGGCGCCCGCGCGGCGTGCGCATGACGAGACCAGCCTGGAGCAAGAACGGCTCGTAGACGTCCTCGACCGTCTCAGGCTCCTCGCCGACGCTCACTGCGAGGGTCGAGAGACCCACCGGCCGGCCGGCGAAGCGGACGCAGAGGGTCTCGAGGATTTTGCGGTCGAGAGCGTCCAGACCAAGCTCGTCCACGCCGAAAACGGTCAAGCCCTCGCGTGCCGCCGCCTCGGTGATGACACCGTCGCCGCGAACCTCCACAAAGTCCCGGACACGGCGGAGAAGACGGATCGCGAGTCGGGGCGTACCCCTCGACCGACGGGAGATCTCGGTCGCTCCTCCCGGCGTCAACTCGACGCCGAGCAGTCCGCTAGTGCGCCGCACGATGGCTTCGAGCTCGAGCTCGCTGTAGAGCTCGAGGCGCGCCACGATGCCGAACCGGTCGCGGAGAGGTCCGGTGATAAGGCCCGTCCTGGTGGTCGCGCCCACGAGGGTGAACTTGGGCAGGTCAAGGCGGATCGAACGGGCGGTCGGCCCGCGGCCGAGGACGATATCGAGCTGGAAGTCCTCCATCGCCGGGTAGAGAAGCTCCTCGACTGCCCGGCCCATCCGGTGAATCTCGTCTATGAAGAGAACGTCACCGGGCTGAAGATCGGTCAGGATGGCGGCGACGTCGCCGCTCCGCACGAGTGCGGGGCCCGAGGTGACACGCCAACCGGCGCCCATCTCGCAGGCCATGATGCCCGCCAGTGTGGTCTTCCCAAGGCCCGGCGGCCCGGCGAACAACACGTGGTCGACCGGTTGGCCCCGCCGTCGAGCGGCCTCGAGCACGATTTCGAGCTTCTCTCGCAGAAGGCGCTGGCCGACGAAGTCGGCGAGGCGTTTCGGGCGTATGCCGATCTCGAGAGCGGCGTCGCCTTCGAACGAGCCGGGTCGACGGGTCTCGCGGCATCCGCGTCGGGATCCGAGGGCGGACCGGCATTCGCGAGAATCTCCCGGCGGGGGCTCATGAGCCGGTCATCTCCGAGGCGCCAGGCTCCGCAGGGCCATCCGGAGAAGCTCCTCGACGGTTCCTTCCTCGGGCAGTACCCGTAGCGCCGACCTCGCCTCGTCGGGCGCGTAGCCAAGCTGGGCCAGCGCCTCGCCGACCTCGGCCGCCACTGAAGGCGGGCGAGCCGTCTGCGGTGAGCTGCCCACGAGGATGCCATCGACCGTGAGATAGTCGAAACGAGCCTGCAGCTCGAGAAGGAGCCTGGCCGCGGTCTTCTGGCCGACTCCCGGGACGAGCTTCAGCGCGTCGACGTTGCCCGTGGCGATGACCTCGGCCAGCTCACGCGGGTCGTGGATGCTGAGGATGGCGAGGGCGAGGCCAGGACCGACCCCGTGCGCCCCCAACAGCAACTCGAACGCCGTCCGTTCCTCGCTCGAGGCGAACCCGTACAGCGTGATCGCGCTCTCGCGCACGTGGGTGTGGACCGCTAACGCCGCTTCGTGCCCGAGCTGCAAGCCGGCCGCGGTCCGCGGGGCGACGACCAAGCGGTAGCCGACACCGGCGACCTCCACGACGAGGTCGATCGAGGCGTCGCCGAGCGGGCGCCGCTCGGTGACGACGCCGCGGAGCGACCCGATCACCGTCGTGCCACGCGCGCCGCGGGTGCCAGCGCCGAGGCTGCGCGGCCCGACGTCGCGACTGCGGCCCGACCCTGTACGGCCCGACGTCGCGCGGCCCGACGCCGGCTGGGGCGAGCGTGCCCACGCCGCCATGCTCAGGTGGCAAAGAGCGAGCGCGAGCGCGTCGGCCGCATCGGGGGGCCTAGGTACGGCGTCGAGATCGAGCAGGCGTGCAACCATCCTCTGCACCTGATCCTTTGTCGCAGATCCAAAGCCGGTTACCGCCAGCTTCACCTCGTTGGAGGTGTACTCGGCCACCTCGCAGCCGAGCTCGACGGCGGTCAGCAAAGCGACGCCGCTCGCCTGCCCGACGGACATCGCCGTGCGGGCGTTGGTCTGGAAGAAGACGCGCTCGACGGCGACCACGTCGGGACGAAGCTCACTGACCAGCTTGTGCAGCTCGGCGCGCAGCGTCGCGAGACGCCAGGGCACCGGCTCGTCGACAGGCGTCGTGATCACGCCGGCGGCAACGGCCTGTCGACGCGCCCCGTCGGATCTCACGCAGCCGTAGCCGCATCGCGACAGTCCGGGATCGATGCCGAGCACAAACACTAGTTCGATCGTAACCTCCGCAGCCGGCCACCCGGGGGACCCGTGAAGCGAAGGCTCAGAGCTCGACGCGCTCCAGGATCTCGTCGGGGATGTCGAAGTTCGACCAGACGTTCTGCACGTCGTCGTGCTCCTCGAGAAGCTCGATGAGCCGCAGCACGCGTTTCGCTGTCGACTCGTCGGTCACCTCGACCCGCGTGGTCGGGACCATCTCGAGGTCGGCCGAGTCGACGGCGACCGAAGCCGCATCCAGCGATGCGCGGAGCGCGGCGAGATCGGAGGGAGCGCTCGTGACCATCCACTCGTCGCCCTCGTCGCGCAGGTCCTCACCTCCCGCGTCGAGCGCAGCAGTCATGAGCTCGTCCTCTCCGACGGACTTCGGCACCATGACGACACCTTTGCGTTCGAACTGCCAGGAGACGGCGCCCGGCTCGGCCATCGAGCCGCCGTTGCGCGAGAACAGCGACCGCACCTCGGACCCGGTCCGGTTGCGGTTGTCGGTGAGGCACTCGACGATAAGTGCGACGCCCGACGGTGCGTACCCCTCGTATGCGACGGCTTCGTAGCGGATGCCCTCGAGCTCGCCGGTCCCGCGTTTGATGGCCCGCTCGATCGTGTCGAGAGGCACGGACGCGTCGCGGGCCTTGGTGAACATCGTGCGAAGCGTGGAGTTCGAGGCGAGGTCGCCGCCGCCCTCCCGAGCGGCGACCTCGACTTGGCGGATCAACTTTGCGAACAGCTTTCCTCGGGCCTTGTCGACAGCGCCCTTTCGATGCTTGGTGGTTGCCCACTTGGAATGGCCCGACATTGCCTCAGTATCCCTCGATGTCTGCCACCACGACTACCGGTCCTGCGCTACCCCGCGCGAGCCTGTCGTGGATCGCGGCCGCCGTGACTGGGGGCTCGTCCCTTTCAGAGCTCGCGGAGCAAGTCGACCCGCTCGGACAGATCGAGGGATCCCGTTCGTTCCGGCTCGTCCGGGAACGTCTCGAATGGCGCCAGCCACAGCCGTGAGGTCGACTCCGCCACGCCCCGAGCGAGGCAGAGCGGCTTGCGGGTCGGGGCGGCAGCGATCTTCCCGAGTGCGGAGATGAGACCGGGCGGGTAGCGGGTGACGGACACTCCGGCGAGGTCGGCGAGGGCCTCACGGTCGGTGCCGGCAATTCTGTCCGACATGCGGGCCACGATCGGCACGTGGCGCCCGAACGGGTCGAACGCAACAACGGCGATGGCTCCCGAGACGGTGTCGCCGCGCTTCAGGTGTGCGAGCTCGTGCGCAAGTACCGCCTCGAGCTCGATGCGGTCGAGCAGGTGGAGGAGCCCACTTGTGACGAGCACGACTCCGCGGTCCGGCGAGCGACCCACCGATATCGCGTTTGCGGCCGGATCGTCGAGCACCCGGATCTCGGCGGTCGGCAGCCCGAACACTGCGAACAAGCCTTCGGCGACGTCGACCAGGCGGGCGGCCTCGCCGGCCGACAGTGCCGCCGGGCGCCTCTCGGCGGTGACTACGGTTCCTCCGAGACGGCGCGCCAGCACGCTTGCCGAGCGCGCCCAAAGCACCGAGGCCGCAATCGCGATCAGGCCGGCCACGGCGATCCCAGCTATTAACAACGCGGTGAAGACGACTCCGAGGGCGATCAGCACCACGGCGAGGACGAGCGGCGCCACGAGTGCCAGGGCAGCCCTCCGCCGATTCGCGTGAGCCGCGTGCCGCCAGGCGCCGTCCCGGCGACGAGCCGCAGCGGCCAGCACGACCCGCGAGGCTTCGTATGCGGCCTGCTGCGCCTGCGCAGCTCGCCGTGCCCTTCCGTCGCCCTCGGGGCCACGGCGCTGCCGGCGGGTTCGATCCCTGGTTGCCGGAGCCATTTCTCGAGGCTACCCCGACCCAGGCGATCGACCGAGCCGGGCGTAGGTCTGACGGTAACTCTCGGCAATGTCGTCCATGTCGCATTCGGACGCGCGGCGCCTCCCCTTCTCGCGGCGCACCTCTCGTTCGACGTCGTCGAAAAGAACCGCACGGAGGCCGTGCGCGAGCTCGACCGGGTCGCCCGGAGCGACCAGGCGCGCTGCTCCGCCGGCTGCAAGCCGGTAACCGGGAAGGTCCGATGCCACGACGGCGGTCCCCGCTGCCATCGCCTCGAGCAGCACCACCCCGAAGGACTCACCTGAGAGCGAAGGCGCGGCGAAGACGTCCGCGCCGGCCAAACGGGCCGCCCGCTCCTCATCGCTGACGGGCCCGAGCCACTCGATTCGAGGATCCGAGGAGAACCGGCCCCGTAAGCGGCCGCCCTCAGGCCCGTCTCCCATCACCCACAGTCGCGTCTGAGCAGGCAGCAACTCGAAGGCCTCCAGCAACACTCCCAGCCCTTTACGTGGTTCGTGGCGGCCGACGAACGCCACTGTCGGCCCGACGCTCGGCCAAGGCGAGACCGAAGCGAGTCTGGCCGCCTCGACGCCGTTCGGGAGGATCCCGACATCGCCCGACATGTACCCGATACTGGCCCGCGCCGTGGCACGGGCCTCCTCGGACACCGCAAAAGCCGCGTCGAGCCGACGGGACCACGCCCCGACCAGGTGCCCGTAGGTGCGATAGGCGAGGTCGGTCCCGGAGCGATGAAACGTTCCCACGATGGGACGCGGCCCCGACATGACTGCAGCGAGCGACGGACCGGGAACGAGCGGCTCGTGAACGTGGACGATCTCAGGCGCGAGGTCCCGCAGGGCTGCGCGCGTGCGGGCCATCGTCGCCGGCCACGGCGAGACGGGGGCACGCGAACCGTTCACCGGCACACGGATGCCGGCGCCCACCCTGACAAAGACGGCGCCATCGAGAGCGGCAGCATCGAGCCGGCCGGGAACGCCGGATGCATCGGCCGGAGCGACGACAGCCACCTCGTCACCTCGCGATCTGAGCGCCCTCGCCAGGCCGAGCACTTGAGTCTGCACTCCACCGGGCACGGTGCAGCTGTAGGGGCAGACGATCGCGATCCGCATCGCAAGCGACGCTACCGGCGCGCGAACACCGGACGTAGGCCGGAGCCGAGCCCGGCAGGCGGCGCGGCTCGAGCCTGCCCTGGCGGCGACGTTGAGCAGACTGGCGGGGCGGGCGCGAGCGGCAGGGATCGAGTAGACCGGGACGGTGGCTGACGGACTCAGCTCCGAAGACCCTTTCGCCACCCCTTTGGAGGACCGCCGGCTCGACCGGCGCTTTCGGGGCCGCCTCGTCGCCCCGGTGACGGTCTGGACGGCCGGATCAGAAGACCGGCGCGCCGGGTTGACCGTCTCGTCAGTCGTCGTCGCCGAAGGTGACCCCGCCGAGGTCTTTGGTCTGCTCGATCCCCTTTCGGACCTCTTCGACCTGCTCGTGGAGCGGGGAAGTTTCGTCGTCCATGTCCTGGAAGCTGGCGACCGACGACTTGCTGGGATGTTCGCAGGCGCCTATCCGGTCGACCCTTTCGAGGAGATCGTGACGGCAGTCGGCGACTTCGGCCCCGTCATCAGCGGCGCTCGTCACCTCCTCGGCTGCAAGCTCACCGGATCTGAGGAGGTGGGCTTCCAGATGCTCGTACGAGGGCACATAGAGGAGCTCGCGCTGGGGGAAGACACCGGGCAACCACTCGTCCGCTACCGCGGCCGGTACCGCAAGCTCTCAGAAGAGGGCTGAGAACGGGCCAGTCTTGGGCCTCACCCAAGTATATACGCGTTGGATATACTCGAGAGAGGATCCCTTGCACTACGTCGGAAGGAGAAGGAGGAGTCGTGGCCAAGACGCTCATCGACATCGACGAGGGCCTGCTCGAACGGGCACGGGCCACCCTCGGTCCCAACACCACGAAGAAGGACGCAGTCAACACTGCTTTGTCGAAGTTGGTAAGGCTGCACGATCAGCGTGAAACCATCGACTGGATCATCGCAACAGATCCGGTCGCCGATCTCCGTGACCCCGAGGTTCGGGCCGCCGCCCGCCGGTGAGCCGCTATCTGGTCGACAACAGCGTCCTGCAGCGTCTGCCCCGAAGCCTCGAAGCGCAGTCGGCCATCACCGCCATCCTCGACGCTGAACACGAACTGTGCTGCTGCGCGCTCACCTTGGATGAGTTCGCGTTCAGCGCACGATCTGCCGCCGAGCACGACGAAGGTTCGCGCCGCCTGCGCACCTCCTTCCTGTACTTGCCCAACTCACCGCACACCGACCAGATCGTCATCGACATCCGGACCGCTCTCTGGCAAACCGGCAAGGGCCGCGCCGCGGGTGTTATCGACGTCGCCATCGCCGCAACTGCTGTGTCTTTCGGCGCGGCGGTTCTGCACTACGACAGTGACTTCGACCACATCGCTGACGCCTATCCGAAGTTCATAGCGCAATGGGTAGTGCCACGCGGAACGATCGACTGAATCGCCACTCCGGCAGGGCCACAGCTCAGGGCTCTTCGAGGCCCTCCTGGCAAGCCTGAGAGCGCCATAAAGAAACGCGTCTCAGAGGCCCCGTTGTCGGTCAGACGGCCAGTTCGGCTGGAACAGATGCCACTGCTCGGGCGCCAGGCGGATCAGATCCTCGAGAGCGCGCGCCAATTCCTCGGTGAGACGTTGCACGTCCGGGCGCAGCCGGCCGGTGCGCGTCGAGTCGAGAGGGGGCTGTAGCACCGTGTGATAACGGCCATGGGGCCGCTGGTAGATGGCGCACGGCATGAGGGGAGCGCCCGACCGCAGGGCCAGAAGTGCCGGCCCTGCCGGAATCGTCGTCGTTTCTCCGAAGAGCTCGACTTCAAGGCCGTTACCGGCAAGGTCGCGGTCTGCCAGCAATCCGACGACTCGCCCCGCTCGCAACGTCTCCAGGAGCCTGACGGTGGTGTCCGGACCTGGCGGCAGCACGGTGAGCCCGAGAGCGGCCCGCTGCGACGTGAACCAATCGAAGAGCTCGGGTGGCTCGAGCAGCTCGCCGACGGTGGTCATCGGGTAGCCCTGTTGGGCCAGCCATCGCCCCCCGTACTCCCACGAGCCGACGTGGGGAAGGGCGATCACCACGCCGCGGCCCCTCGCCATCTCCTCACGGAAGCGCTCGAACCCCTCGATGCTGAACGTCGACTCGATCTGGTCCGAGCGCAGCACCCCCACCCTTGCGGCCTCCACCCAGTAGCGCGCGTACGACCTGAACGCCTCGGCTACGACACGCTCGACGGTCGCCTCGTCGACGCCGGGCCCGAGCACTCGTCCCAAGTTGCGGCGCAACAGTGGCCGCTTGCCGCGCCACACCTCGGACATCGTGAGGCCGGCGATCGTCGCGACGCTGCCGGCAACCCGGCGCGGAACAACCTGTAGCACCCCCGCCAGGCCTCGGTAAGTGAGATACGAGGCCCACTGGCGTGGCGTCGCCATCACCCGCTGCCCGAGGCTTCCCGACCTGAAGACGACAGCTGTTGTCAGCTATCGGTCCCGGGGTGCCTGCTCCGCGTCGATCGGGTCTTGAGGCTGCGCCGCTCCGACCAGGGGCCGCTGCGCCGATCCGCCCCGGCACGACGAGCGCCCGAGCGCTCGGTGGCGAGAACCCGGCGCAGCCGCACGCCGAGCGGTTCAATCCGACGCCGTGCACGGAGCCGGCTCGGCGTGGTCGCGCGGCGCCTCGTCCCGCTCGAGCGCGGCTGACGCCACGACTGCCAGCGCGACTCGACTCGCCCGCGGCGCCACGGCACACGGACGGCCTCGGGGGTCGTCGTCTCGCGGCTCGCCTGCCGCCAGACCTTCGCAAATCGCTGCAACGCCGTGAACACCGACAATGCGAGCAGAAGGCTGAGGATGGGCACCAGGATCACGTGGAGGGCCAAGGCGATACCCAGCAGGATGAGCCGTTCGGCTCGTTCCATGAGACCACCCTTGGCGTCGTAGCCGAGAGACTCCGCCTTGGCCCGCTCATAGGAGATGACCGCACTGACGCCGAGAATCGCGAACGGCAACATCGCCAGGCGCGGGTCTTTTCCCGATGCGAGGTACCACGCCATGCCGCCGAAGATGAAGCCGTCGGCCACGCGGTCCGCGACCGAGTCGAAGAACGCTCCCCGCTTGGAGGCGGTGCCGGCAGCCTTCGCGACGACGCCGTCGAGCGTGTCCATGAGGCCGCCCACTGTGAGCAGCACCACGCCGATCCAAAAACGCCCGAGCCCGATGGTCACACCGGTAACTGCCGCGAGAAGGATGCCGACCACGGTGACCTGATTCGCGGTTACGCCGAGGCGCACCAGTCCTGCGCCAATGCCGAAGCCGTTACGGATGCCCCGATGGGGCGTTGCCACCGTCTCCACCTCTCGGGGGACGGGCTCAGTGGCCTCCACGTCGTGGTCGTCAGCGGGGGCATCTTCCTTGTCGCTCGCCGCTGACTGGCCCCGATGGCCGTCGATCATGTTGCTCCTGTCTGGCGTTCACCGCACTCGAAAATGACGACCACGCAGCTCACGCGGCCCTCACCCTCGGCTCATAAGGATACCAGAGCCGTTCGCCGATCCCCTGGCCTCCTCCTGCGGCCCACGCGCCCGGTAGGCTCGCAGCCTGTCCAAGAGCTTGCCGACCGTTCACCCGCGGGTGAAGCCGGTCGCGGGAAGTGAGGTGGCGACGTGAACACAGTGCCGTCCGCGAGGATCCGCAACGTCGCGCTGATCGGTCACGGGGGCTCGGGCAAGACGACGCTGGCCGAAGCGCTGCTCGTGGCCGGCGGAGTCCTGACTCGGGCCGGGCGGACAGAGGATGGCACGACGGTGTGCGACTTCGAGCCCGAGGAGGTCAAGAGGCGGATCTCGGTCTCGTTGGCACTGGCTCCGTTTCTCTTCGAGGACTGCAAGATCAATGTCATCGACACGCCGGGATATGCCGACTTCATCGCCGAGGTCGAAGCGGGCCTGTCGGTCGCCGACCTCGCCGTGCTCGTCGTGAGCGCCGTCGAGGGTGTCGAGGTCCAGTCGGAGGAGACCTGGCGGCTCGCTGCCGAGCTCGGCGTCCCGCGGCTCGTCTTCGTCAACAAGCTCGACCGAGAGCGCGCCGACTTCGAAAGGACGCTCGACCAGCTGCGCGATCGTTTCGGCTCGGGCATCGCACCCCTGGAGCTGCCCATCGGCCGCGAGGCCGAGTTCGACGGCATCGCGGACCTCCTTACCGACACCGCCATCACCTACAGCGCCGGCAAGTCCACGACGGGGTCGATCCCCGACGAAATGTCGGAGCTCGAATCGCGTGTGCGGGAGGCCTTGATCGAGGGGATCGTCGTCGCCGACGACGAGATGATGGAGCGGTACCTCGAAGGTGAGGTGCCCTCGACCAAGGAGCTGGAGGCCACGCTCGCCCATGGGGTGGCCGCCGCGACGGTGTTCCCCGTGGTGTGCGGGTCGGCGCTCACCGGCGTCGGCATCGACCGCCTCGCGTCACTGATCTGCGAGATCGGGCCGAGCCCGCTCGACCGACCGAGGTTCACGGTCCGGGCGGGCGGCGACACGATCGAGCTGATCGCGCGATCCCGACGGGCAGCCGCTCGCCCGCGTGTTCAAGACGATCGCCGACCCCTTCGTCGGTCGGATCTCGCTGATGGAGGTTCTCTCCGGGACACTGCGACCGGACATGACCCTTTACGACAGCCGCAACCACGCCGAGGAGAAGCTGCACGCCCTTCAAGTCATGCGGGGCAAGGAGACCCATCCCACCTCCCTCGCCCCCGCGGGCGACATCGTCGCCATCGCGAAGCTGAGCGGCGTCCTGACGGGCGACACGTTGGCGCCGAAAAGCCAGCCCGTCGTGGCGGAGGGACCGAGGATCCCGACGGCCGTGCTGTCGATCAGCCGTGCACCCGAAGGCCAAAGGTGACGAGGACAAGCTGATGACGGCGATCCACCGGCTCCAGGAGGAGGACCCCGCTCTGCTCGTGCGCCGCGACGACGAGACGCACCAGACCGTGCTTTCCGGAATGGGCGACACGCACCTCCAGATCGTTTGCGAGAAGCTGAGCCGCAAGTTCGGAGTGGCGGTCGAGACCGAGCCTGTCCAGGTCCCCTACCGCGAGACCATCACCAAGGCCGCCGAAGCAGAGGGCAAGTACAAGAAACAGACCGGGGGGCACGGACAGTTCGGGGTGGCCAACTTGCGCGTCGAGCCGCTCGAGAGAGGCGAGGGCTTCGTCTTCGTGGACGCGATCGTCGGCGGTGCGATCCCCCGCCAATTCATCCCCGCGGTCGAAAAGGGCGTACAGGAGGCGATGACAATGGGGGGCCATTTCGGCTACCCGGTCGTCGATGTGCGCGTCACGTGCTTCGATGGCAAATACCACTCGGTCGACTCGTCGGAGATGAGCTTCAAGATGGCCGCGTCGATCGGATTCAAGGAGGCGCTGGCACAGGCCGGCCCGGTGATCTTGGAGCCGGTTTCTCGGCTTGAGGTGGCGGTGCCTGCCGCCTATCAGGGCGACATCCTGGGTGATCTCAACTCGCGGCGGGGCCGGGTGCTCGGCACCGAGGCCGGAGAGCGAGGTGAGCAGGTCGTGATCGCGCTGGTGCCGACCTCGGAGATCCGGCGCTACGCCACCGACCTCCGCTCACTGACGGGCGGGCGTGGTCGCTTCACTGTGCGCCACGATCACCACGAGGTCGTGCCGGCGCAGATCGCCGAGAAGCTCGCGAAACAGGCCGCCTCCGCGTAGGGTTCAGCCCGCTGCGTTTTGCTCAGCCCGACAGCGAGCTCCAGGCAGCAGCGACCTCCCGGCTGCCGGTGAGGTCCAGGACCTCCAGCGGTCGCCGGTTCCAGCTGAACAAGTACAGGTCCGAGGCGGAACCGACCACGACGGCGTCTGCTGGTCCCCTGCCCTCCCTCCAGCGCAGGTGGCCGCCAACGACTTCGACCGTCCAAGCCGCCCGGTCGTCCGCGCAAGCGAGACACAGCACCCCGCCAAGCGACGCCTCCGGTGCCTCGGGCACATCGGTCGCAAGGTGGACGCCGAGCCACTCGTCGATGCCGTCGACCGCGAGCTCCCGGTCGATCGGAGCCGGCGAGCCAACCGCGAACGTGGCGTCGTAGCGGTGCACCGCCGACTCCAGCGCCATGCGCCTCGCGACCCAGCGAGCCGTGAGGTCCGTTCCCGACCAATTCCAGCACGGCTCGGCCGGGTCCCGGTCGCCGAGCGCCTCCTGCAGCTTGGCACGGGCCTCCTCGAACCAACTCATTAGGTCGGACCCGGGCGGCACGCCCGAGGCTGCCTCGGTCCTGGCTCCCGGCGATGCGGTTTCGAGCTGAGCGCGCCAGAACGTGAAGACGTCGCCCAAGTGCGCGACCAGGTCCGAAAAACGCCAGCCGGGGCAGGTCGGGACGAGAACCTCGAGCGCCTCGTCGCTGGCGTCGAAGATGAGCTCGCACTCGCGCGTGAGCGCCGCGAGGTGCGACGCGTAATCGAGGCGATGATCTGTCACGGCCTCAGTCTTGTCCGGGGCCGGCATCGCCCAGAGTGCGGCGGAAGGCTTGGTCCGGGCCTCGAGCGACCGCCCGCGGGTTCGTCTCAACTACGTCGGGGTTACCCCCGCTCAGGCGCTCGGCCGCGGCTGAGATCTCGCGTACCGTCTCCGCCGGATCGGCCACCTCGACGACCACGAACCGAAAGCGCTGTCCTGAGCATTCGATGAGCACCGCGTTGCGGCCGACCCCGATCGACCAGAACGACCAGCCGTCGAGGCCGTGATAGACGCCGAGTCGCCACACGCCCGAGCCGTGCTTGCGCCACTGGCGAAGGCCGGTCTTCACGTGCGCCCCGCGAGCGGGTCGTGATCGATCCGGACGATCGACGCGAGCGGAAACATCACGCTGCCCTTTGTCGCAAGGATCTTGCGCCAACCGTTCAGCCGGACGGCGACATGATCGCCCTCCACGCCGCAGGCCGCCCAGACCATCGGCCGGCGGCGGCCGGCCGCCGGCGCCAGGTTCATGGCCACGCAGCCCTGAGCTTGGCCCAGCTGTCGCTCAAGGGTTCGGGAAGGACGCGGACCCCGGCGACTGAGGTCATGAAGTTCGTGTCGCCTATCCATCGCGGCACCACGTGGGCGTGCAGGTGGGACGGGATCCCCGCTCCCGCGGCTCGCCCGAGGTTGGCGCCGAGGTTCATACCTTCAGGATGGTAGGCCGCCTTCACCGCCGCCACCGCGTCGTGAACTCCCCGCCAGAGCTCGGCCGCCTCTTCGGGCTCGAGCTCGTCGAGGTCGCGGACATGCCGGATCGGAAGAACCATCACATGGCCGGGGGCATAAGGGTAGGCGTTGAGGACCGCCGCGGTGAGCTCGCCGGTCCAGATCACGCCTCGCGAGGCGTCGGGTTCTGTAGACCGGACGATCGCGCAGAAGATGCAGGACTTCTCGCCGCCCTCGTCGGCCGGCGCCCCGCTCGAGGAGCTCGACGCGGCGTCGAACGAGCTCACGTAGCTCGACCGCCAGCCCGCCCAGAGGTGCTCGAGGCTCACCGCGCCGGGATGCCTGCGGCACCCGAGGCGCCGGCCGGCGGAGCCGCTTCCACGCGCATCTTCTCGACGAACGAGTCGACCCCTACGCCGCGCTCGGGCGCGTCCGAGCCCCTCGCGTTGACGCCGACGGTCCCGGCCGCGACGTCCGCGTCACCGACGACGAGGATGTACGGCACCTTTTCGAGCTTGGCGCGACGGATCCTGGCCCCGAGGGGCTCGCCTGCGTCCTCCGCCTCGGCACGAACCCCGGCCGCGGCCAGACGCCCCCGCACTTCTTGCGCGTACGACCCGTGGTCGTCGCGTACGGGAAGGATGCGGACCTGTACGGGCGAGAGCCAGGTCGGGAAGGCCCCCGCGTAGTGCTCGACGAGTACCCCGAAGAATCGCTCGATCGAACCGAACAGGGCCCGGTGGATCATGATCGGCTGGTGCCGAGCGTTGTCCTCACCGACGTACTCCATCTCGAATCGCCGTGGGAGCTGGAAGTCGACCTGGATCGTGGAGATCTGCCAGGTTCGACCGATCGCGTCGCGCGCCTGGACGGAGATCTTCGGGCCGTAGAACGCGCCGCCGCCGGGATCGAGCGCGAGCTCGAGGTCCATCGCCAGCGCGGCTCGCCGCAGGGTCTCGGTCGCCTGCTCCCACTCCTCGTCGGAGCCGACCGCCTTGTCCTCGGGCCTGGTGGACAGCTCGAGGTAGAAGTCGTCGAGTCCGAAATCGCGAAGCAGGTCGAGCACGAAGATGAGCAGCGAGTGGAGCTCGGTCCCCATCTGCTCGCGGGTGCAGAAGATGTGCGCGTCGTCCATGGTCATCCCGCGCACACGGGTGAGCCCGTGCACGACGCCCGACTTCTCATAGCGGTAGACCGTGCCGAATTCGAACAGACGCAGCGGCAGCTCACGGTAAGAGCGCTGGCGGCTCTTGTAGATGAGGATGTGGAACGGGCAGTTCATCGGCTTCAGGTAGTAGCGCTGCCCCTCGTCGAGCTCCATCGGAGGGAACATGCTCTCGGCGAACCAGCTCAGGTGCCCTGAGGTCTCGAACAGCTCCGACTTGGTGATGTGAGGCGAGTTGACGAATTGGTACCCGGACTGCTCGTGGCGCGATCGCGAGTAGTCCTCCATCACCTTGCGGACGAGGCCTCCCTTGGGATGGAAGACCGCCAGCCCCGAGCCGAGCTCGGGCGGGAACGAGAACAGGTCGAGCTCGGCCCCGAGGCGCCGGTGGTCACGGCGCTCGGCCTCCTCGAGACGGTGTAGATGGGCGTCGAGCGCCTTGTCCGACTCCCACGCCGTCCCATAGACCCGCTGGAGCTGCGGTCTGCGGTCGTCGCCGCGCCAATACGCCCCCGCAACCCGCGTCAGCTTGAAATGGCCGAGCCGGCCGGTCGAGGGCACGTGCGGACCGCGGCAAAGGTCGATGAAACCCGGTCCGTTGCGGTAGGTGCTGACTGCGTCCGGGTTTCCGCCGGCCTCGGCCGCGAGCTCGTCGTCGATCCGGGCGACAGCCTCTGCGACGCCCTCGATGATCTCTCGCTTGTACGGCTGGTCGGCGAAGATCTCGAGGCCCTCGGAGATCGTGTGCTCCTCGCGGACGAAGGGCTGCGCCTCGGCGATGATGGCCCGCATCTCGGCGTCGATCCGCGCCAGGTCTTCGTCGGAGAAGCGCCCGCCGCGGGGAAGGTCGAAGTCGTAGTAGAAGCCGTCGGTGATGGCCGGGCCGATGGCGTAGCGCGCGCCGGGCCAGAGCCTCAGCA
Source organism: uncultured Acidimicrobiaceae bacterium (assembly GCA_963703655.1). Taxonomy (GTDB): domain Bacteria; phylum Actinomycetota; class Acidimicrobiia; order Acidimicrobiales; family Bog-793; genus CAVPFA01. The sequence continues at coordinate 392,825 of CAVPFA010000006.1, forward strand.
CCGCTTGGGCCAGCACGTGCGCGGTCGAGTGCCGGACCACGCTGCGGCCATCGTCGGTGTCGGAGGTGATGATGCGCACCCGGGCGCCGTCGGGGATCGGCTCGGACAGGTCGACCATGGTGCCGTCGAGCTCGGCGGCAACCGCGCCGGCCGCGAGGCGGCGCCCGATCTGGCCGGCGAGATCCCCGATGGTCGTGCCGGTGGCGACGCTGCGTGACGACCCGTCGGGCAAGAAGACCGTGACCTCGGTGAGCATCCGAAATACTCCTCGTGCCGGCGACCGTGGCCGCCCCTAAGAATCGATCAGCCTACCGGGCCGCCGACCGCCCCTCGCTGGAACAGCAGGGCGCAAAGAACGCCTGCGTGCGCCTCGAGGCGCCCTCGCGGCGCGCTTGGCGCCCTCGCGGCGCGCTTGGCGCTCGCGGGCTCGGGATCCCCGGGCCTCTGGGCATCCCGCCTCAGACGCGGACGCCCAGCAGGGCGGCGCCCGTCCCGACGCCGCGGCCGGCTTCAGCCTCCTCGTCGAGGGTGTCGATGGCCGCCGGCGTGTCCAGGTCGTCGTCAAGCCTGGCTCGCACGGCTTCGAGGCCTCCGTCTCCCGGGCCCGCCGTGCGCCAGCGGTCGAGACGGTCCTCGGCTACGTCGAGCATCGAGTCCTTCCACTCCCAGCCGAGGCGGTACCTCTGAGACAAAAGGGCCAGGCGGATCACGGCCGGATCGTGGCCGTCCTCGAGCAACCGGTGGACGAACACGAGATTGCCGAGTGACTTGGACATCTTCTCACCGCCCAGGCTGACCATCCCGACGTGCATCCAATGCCGGACGAACCTCGAGCCTGTCGCCGCCTCGGACTGGGCGGATTCGCACTCGTGGTGCGGGAAGATGAGGTCGGTGCCACCGCCGTGCAGATCGATGGTGGCGCCGAGCTCGCGCATGGCGAGCGCCGAGCACTCGATGTGCCAACCTGGTCGGCCCGGGCCCCAGAGCGACTCCCAGGCAGGCTCTCCGGCCGCGGAAGGCTGCCAGAGAACGAAGTCCAGCGGGTCGCGCTTGAAACGGTCCTCCGGGCGGCCGCCGTTCGCGGCGGCGAGCTCGATCATCTCGTCGCGCTCGAGGTGGCTCACCTGGCCGAAACGGGGGAAAGACGACACGTCGAAGTACACCGCTCCGCCGGCGTGGTAGGCGTGCCCGGTGTCGAGGACCATGCCGATGAACCCGAGGATGTCGGGGATCGCCGAGGTCGCGCGCGGCTCGGAGTACGCGGGAAGCAACCCGAGCGCCTCCATGTCGAACTCGAAGCGTGCGATCTCCCCCGCTGCGAGGTCCAGATAGTGGACACCGAGCTCGCGCGCCTTTCGCAGGATGTCGTCGTCGACGTCGGTGATGTTGCGGACGCACAGCGTCTTGTGGCCGAGATCGCGCAGCCGCCGCTGCAGCACGTCGTAGGTCACATAGACGGCCGCATGGCCAAGGTGCGCCGAGTCGTAGGGCGTGATCCCGCAGGTGTACATGGTCACCACCTCGCCCGGCGCGAACGGCACGACCTCGCGACGGGCGGTGTCGTAGAGCTGCATGACCGGCCGTGTCATGAACGAGGTGGCGAGGCGTTGGCGTCATCGGTGCCCAGGCCCGTGAGACGGATGCTCGCATGCGAGCGCCGGCGGGTGTTGACACCGACGAGAACGGACGTGAACGCCTCGATGGCCGCTGCGGCCGAGAGCGAGCCCGCGTCGATACCCCGACACCCGGGAAGGCGCTCCACGAGGGCAATCGTGGCCGCCGCGGCGGAGGGGTGATCCGAGCACACGAGAACGTCCGCGTCGAGCGGCTGGTCCAGGTTCGCGAGGCCGCGGGCGGGAAGATGGTGGAAGGCACCTGCGACGAGCGAGCCTGGAGCCGCCTGCTGAACCGCGACGCACACGGAGCCCCGGGCAGGCACGATGGCCTCGAGGTGCTCCCCCACCCTGGCGAGCGCGTTCGCCATCGAGATGACGACCTTTCCGGAAAGGCGGTCGGCCAGGGCGCCCACCGTCGAGGCCGCCCCTTCCCAGGGCGTGGCGACGACGACCACATCGGCCCCGCACGCGAGCTCGTTCGAGGCGCCGTTCAGCCCGAGGTCGAGCGCTGGCCACCTGTGGCGAATCTGGGCGGCGGTCTCCTCGCCGCGTTCGGCCGAGCGCGAGCCGATCGTCACCCACAGGCCGATGGACGCCAGCCTGGCGGCGAGGGCCTTGCCAGCCGGACCGGTGCCTCCGAGGATTCCGATGTTCACCGGCCCTACCCTTGCACACCCGCAGGCGGCGGCTCTTGGGATTCGGCGTCGACGTCGTATCGGGCGAATCTCGGCATCAGCCAAGCCACGAGGCCTACGCCCGCCAGGCAGCCGAGCCCCCCGGAGACGACAGAGATCTGCGGTGTCGAGGCTGCGGCCACCGCACCCGCCTCGAAGTCCCCGAGGCGGGGTCCCCCCGTCACCACCGCAGTGTGAATCGACGAGAGGCGACCACGCAGCGATTCGGGTGCCTCGAGCTGCAGGATCGTGGCTCGGAAGACCGCCGACACGACGTCTGCGGCACCTGCGACCGCGAGCAGGCCGAGCCCGGCGGCAAGCCAGGGGACGAGCCCGAACGCGGCGATCGCGACGCCCCAGACCGTCACGGCGACGAGGACCGCCCGCCCCTGCTTGCGGACCGCGGCAACCCACCCGGTCACCAGCGCACCGACCAGCGCGCCGGCCCCTGGGGCTGCGTAGAGAAGCCCGACTGTGGCGGCACCGCCATGGAACCGGATTAGGCCGAGCGCCGGAAAAAGCGATCGCGGCATGCCGAGCACCATCGCGTTCAGGTCCACGACGAAGGTGCCCTGGAGGACCGGCCGACCCTTCAGGTAGCGCAGGCCCTCGGCGATCGAGCTGAGGCCGAAGCGGGTGCCGCCTCCCTGCGGCCGCAGAGCGGGCAGGCTCGCGATCGCCCCGAGCGACACCGCGAAACTCGCCGCGTCGATCCAGAAGACCGACGCGATACCGACCCGGCCGAGGAGCACCCCCGCGACAGCCGGCCCCGCCACCTGGCCCAGCTGGAACAGGAGCTGCCAGAGCGCGTTCGCGCTCGCGAACATCGGCCGCTCCACCAGATTGACGAACACAGCGGATCTCGTGGAGATGTCGACGCTTGAAACGCCCGCCGAGAGGGCGCTCACCGCGTACAGCGGCCAGAGCGCCGGCCGAGACGAGGATGCGTTGACCGCGAGCCCGACACTGAACGCCGCGAGCGACACCTGGGTCGCGAGCAGAAGTCGACGCCTGTCGACCGCATCGGCGACCGAGCCCCCGATCAGGGAGCCGCCGAGCACCGGGACGATCTGGGCAAGGCCGACCAGGCCCACGTCCAGCGAGGAGTGGGTCAGCCGGAACACCTGGTACGGAACAGCGACGACTGTGAGCTGGGATCCAAGCGTCGTGACGAGGTAACCGCCCCAAAGCCGCCGGAATGCCTGCGACTGCCGGAGGGGCCCGAGGTCGACCAAGACCCTCCCCCGCGGAGCCATGGGGCCGAACCTACTAAGTACCCGCGCGCCGAGCTGACCCTGGCGCGGTTGTCCGCGCCCTAACCTCGAGGTGAGCAAGCAGAAAGCGCAGGTTGATGGGCCGCTCACTTCGAATCGGGAGTATCAGAGGCGTACCGATCCGCGTCCACTGGAGCTTCCCGCTGCTGTTGTTGTTCGTGATCTTGCCGATCAACGGGCGGACGACAGCTCGCTCTCTCGCCGGAGCACTCGTCTGGATAGCGGCCCTGTTCGCCTGCATCGTGATCCACGAGCTTTCCCACAGCTTCGTGGCCCGTCGCCGGGCCTTCACCGTACGAGACATCGTTCTCTTGCCGATCGGCGGGGTGTCGGAGATCTTGGGGTTGCCCGGCACGCCGTCCGACGAGCTCGCGATCGCCATCGCCGGTCCTCTCGCGAGCCTCGTGCTCGCGGCGCTCCTCGGGCTGATCGGCTACGCATCGGGAGCGGCCCTCTGGCCACCGGGATTGTTTGCCGGCGCCATCGTGAGCCGCCTCATGTGGGCGAACCTCTTGCTTGCCGGATTCAACCTGCTCCCGGCGATCCCGATGGACGGTGGCCGGGTCCTACGCTCCCTGCTCGCCCGGAATCGCAGCGACATGCGGGCAACTGTCCTGGCGGTGCGTGTCGGGCGGGTCATGGGGCTGCTGATGATCCTGGCGGGCCTCCGCTACGACCTCTGGCTCTGCATCATCGGCGTGCTGGTCTTCGTCGGAGCCGGCGGTGAGCAGCAGGCGGCCGCCGTGCGGACCGCGGCCGGAGGGCTCAAGGTTTCCGACGTGATGGTGCACGATCCCACGACGCTCGAGGTCAACTTCCCGCTGTCGGTCGTCGCCCCGTTCCTGGAAGCTTCTCCGGGGCGAGTGCTGCCGGTCGTCGACAGGGGACGGTACGTGGGTATCGTCGCCGCAGACCGCCTCCCGGGCCCTCCCGGCGCGCTTCTCGTCGGGGACGCCACCGATCGCGGTGCGCCCGCACTCGCAGCCGGCGACCCCCTCTACCCGGTTGCCGTCGACTGCCTTGCCACCGGCCGGCGCCGTGTCGCGGCCGTGCTCGACGGCGAGCGTGTGGTGGGGGTGCTCTACGCGCCACACCTCCAGGCCGCTTTGCGGCGGGCGACGGCGGGGCTAGGCGCAGGGACCGTTCAGCACTGAGGCCTGTCGGGTCGGACGCTGCGATCAGCTCTCGGCCAGCGGCTCCAATTCCGAGGTGCAGAACAGGCAACGACGCGCGGCCGCTGGAACTTCGCTCAAACACTCCGGGCAGGTCCGGGCCGGATCGTCCTTCGGAAGGCGCCCGAGGCGCGCCAAGAGCGCAGTCGTCGGCCTTATGACGAGGAAGAAGACCACAGCCGCGATCACGAGGAAGGTGAACAAGGCGTTGACGACGTCGCCGTAGAGGAATTTGCTGTCGTTCACGGTGAAATAGAGGTTCGAGAAGTTCGGTTTGCCGCCGATCGCCGCGATGAGAGGGGTGATGAGGTCAGCCACCAACGCCTTCACGACGGCCGCGAACGCCGTGCCGATGACTACAGCTATCGCCAGGTCGATGAGGTTCCCGCGGAGCAGGAACTCCTTGAACTGCTTCATCGTCTCGTGCCTCCCTCTTCTGGTGCCGGATAGGGCTCGCCGGCGAGCTGGGACTCGCCCAGACCCGCGCGAGCGCACCCATTGTGGCTGTACGTGCGAGTTGTTGCTGGGCCTGTCGACCGAGGCCGCGGTCGCCTCGTCGTCGACCGCGCGGAGAAGGCGTCGGACCCCTAGGGCCGCTCAGCCGGCACGGCGATCGGCCTGAGCTTCCCGCGCCTCGCCCTGGAGCCGTGCGCGCTTGGACTGTGCGCTCCGCCTGCCGCGTCCCGCCTGATCGAGCAGGGTCTTGCGCAGCCGGACGCTCGCCGGCGTGACCTCTACGCACTCGTCCTCCCGGATGAACTCGAGCGCCTGCTCGAGCGAGAGGAGCCTCGGGGGGATAAGGCGGACCAACTCCTCAGCAGTTGAGGAGCGCACGTTGGTGACCTTGCGTTCCTTCGTCGGGTTGACGTCCATGTCCTCCGAGCGGGCGTTCTCGCCGATGATCATTCCCTCGTAGACCTCGACCCCGGGCCCGAAGAACAGCGCGCCGCGATCCTGGAGGTTCAAAAGCGCGTAATTCGTGGTCAGGCCTCGACGGTCGGCAACGAGAGAGCCCGACGAGCGCGTTCGGAGCTCGCCCTGCCAGGGCTCGAAGCCCTCGACGATGTGGTGCAAGACTCCCGTTCCCCGCGTCTCGGTCAAGAACTCGGTCCGGAATCCGATGAGTCCGCGGGAGGGCACCAGGTAATCGACTCTTGCCCATCCCGTTCCGTGGTTCACCATCTGGACAAGACGCCCCTTGCGGAGCGGAAGCAGCTGGGTCACGACGCCGAGGAACTCCTCGGGTACGTCGATGGACACCGCTTCGACCGGTTCGTGCAGCTTGCCGCCGATCATCCGGGTGACGACCTGCGGCTTGCCCACCGTGAGCTCGAAACCCTCCCTGCGCAGCATCTCCACGAGCACCGCGAGCTGCAGCTCGCCGCGACCTTGCACCTCCCAGGTGTCGGGTCGCTCGGTCGGGAGCACTCGTATCGAGACGTTGCCGACTAGCTCCGCATCGAGGCGGTTCTTCAGCAACCTCGCCGTGACCTTGGTCCCTTCTGTTCCCGACAGCGGCGAGGTATTTATCCCGACCGTCATGCCGAGGCTCGGCTCGTCGACGATGAGAACCGGGAGCGGCCGCGGGTCGTCGGGGTCCGAGAGCGTCTCGCCGATCGTGACCTCAGACAACCCTGCCACCGCGATGATCTCGCCAGGCCCCGCTTCCGCGGCGTCGACGCGATCGAGTCCCTCTGAGACGTAGAGCTCTGCGACCTTGAACTGCTCCACCGTTCCGTCCGATCGGCACCATGCGACCTGCTGGCCCTGACGAATGGTGCCGTGGAGCATGCGGCAGATCGCCAGACGACCGACATACGCGGACGCGTCCAGATTCGTGACAAGGGCCTGGAGCGGGTGGCCGGGATCGAAAGTCGGGGCGGGGATGTGGTCGCAGATGACCTGGAACAAGGGCTCGAGGTCCGTCCCCTCCACGCTCGGATCGAGCGAGGCATGCCCTGCCCTAGCGTTGCAGTAGACGATCGGGAACTCGATCTGCTCCTCGTCGGCGTCCAGGTCCAAGAAGAGCTCATAGACCTCGTCGACGACCTCTTTGGGCCGTGCGTCGGGGCGGTCGATCTTGTTGACCACGAGCACGACCGGCAGGCGCCGTTCGAGCGCCTTGCGCAACACGAACCGGGTCTGGGGCAGGGGACCTTCGCTCGCGTCGACTAGGAGGAGAACGCCGTCGACCATCGCGAGCGCCCGCTCGACCTCGCCTCCGAAGTCCGCGTGCCCTGGGGTGTCGACGATGTTGAGCTTGAGACCTCCGTGGCGGACGGCCGTGTTCTTGGCCAGGATCGTGATCCCCTTCTCGCGCTCGAGATCCATCGAGTCCATGACGCGCTCATTGACCGACTGGTTCGCCCGGAAGACACCGGACTGCCAGAGCATCCCGTCGACGAGCGTCGTCTTGCCGTGATCGACGTGGGCGACGATGGCAAGGTTGCGGAAGTTGGCGCGCGAGAGCATGCGAATGGGAGCTCCAGAAAGGGGACACGCCCCAGGCCGGGGCACCCCAGTCTACCGGTTGGGAGGCCTCGGCGGTCTCTTGGTTGCACACGGCGGGCCTGAGACGAGATCGGCTTCGCCGGCAAACTCAGCGGGAGAAGACCTCCGCCACTTCGACAAGCTCGTGGCGAACCTTCTTGGGCTTCCCGTTTCCCACCGCTTCGGCGAGCGGGACGCGGACGATCCGGTCGGCCTGAATGGCCACCATCTGGCCGAAAGCACCGTCGTGCACTGCGTCGATCGCCGCGATCCCGAATCGGGTGGCAAGCACCCGGTCGAAGGCGGTCGGGGTTCCCCCGCGCTGGACGTGTCCGAGGATCGTGACTCGTGACTCGATCCCCGTGCGATGCTCGATCTCGCTGGCGAGGAGATTCGCTATTCCACCAAGGCGCACGTGGCCGTATATGTCGACCTCCCGCCCTGGGATCGGGATCGTCCCCGCCTTCGGCAGCGCTCCTTCGGCAACGACGACGATCGACGCATACCGCCCCTTCTGGTGGCGGCGGACAAGGTCCCCGCAGATCGAGTCGATGTCGAACGGCTCCTCCGGGATGATGATCTCCGCGGCCCCGCCAGCGATACCGGCGTACATCGCGATCCAGCCGGTGTTGCGACCCATGACCTCGCACACCATCACACGGTCATGGGCCTCCGCAGTCGTGTGGAGCCGGTCGATCGCGTCGGTCGCGATCTGGACGGCGGTGTGGAACCCGAAGGTCACCTCGGTCGCGCCGATGTCGTTGTCGATCGTCTTCGGCACGCCGACGAGCGGGACCTGGTGCTCTTCGGCGAGCCGCCAGGCCGCACCGAGAGTGCCCTCCCCTCCGATGACGACGAGGGCGTCGATGTCCGCCAGGTGCCCCAGTGCTGCCTCCACTCCCCCGTCGACCTGCTGGGGGCTGACCCGCGACGTCCCGAGGATTGTCCCGCCCCTGGGAAGGATCCCGCGGCACCGCCGGCTGTCGAGTGGGAGCGTGAGACCCTCGACGACGCCGCGCCAGCCGTCCGCGTAGCCGACGAACTCGTCCTCGTGAATCGTCTCGCCCTTGCGGACGACCGCCCGGATGACAGCGTTGAGACCCGGGCAATCTCCGCCTCCGGTAAGCACCCCGACTCTCATGGGCGAACGCTATCGAGACCTGTGACCCGCCGGGTCGCCTCGCGCGTCGTCGATGGACAGCGCGACAGCTGCCCGTCCGCAGCCCGTTTTTCTGTCGCCGGACGGTAAGGCGCCTGTGCCAAGCTTGCAAACCTTATGTGCACGGGCCAAGACGCTATCGGCCACACCCGGGCACCCTCGATCGCCGAGGATCCTCCGGCGAACGGTTCGTCGCGCGGGGCCGCGAGACCAGCGCCCGAGGAGGCGCCGCCGCCACGGCGGCGCGCAGCCCATCGTGGGCGAGTCGCGCCCCGCGGACTCCCTGCGCTTTGGTGGGACCGGCGCGGCGGGGACGTGATCGGCGTCAGTGCGATAGTCGGATTCGTCCTGGCCTATTTGTCGCCTGCGGTCAAAGATGGCGGGAGCTTCGGCAGCTTCGACACCGTGGTCTCGTTCACCTCGCTCGGGGCCGGTGCGTACCCTGGGCCTCCGCACAACGTGCTGAACGGCGATTCGGTAACCCAGCTCGTCCCCATGAACGCCTTCGACTGGACCGCGATCCACCATCTGCAGTTCCCGCTCTGGAACGACCTGAACCTGCTGGGGCTGCCCCAGTTCCTCAATTTCCAGTCCGCCGCCTTGAGCCTGCCCGATCTCGCGAGCTATCTCGCACCGCTGCGGTTCGCGTTTCTCGTCGCGGTCGCGATGAAGCTCCTGATCGCAGGGACAGGCGCCTACGTGCTGTGCCGCGTGCTCGGCTTGCGACCCCTCGCCTCGGCGCTGGGTGGGGTCACGTTCATGCTGTCGGGAGCGTTCGCGGGCTGGCTCACGTGGCCGCTCTCGGACGTGGTGAGCTGGCTCGGCTGGATCGCGGCGCTCGTGATCCTCGCCTACCGGTGGCGGGGAAGGCGCTGGTACGTGGTCTTGTTGGCGTTGTCGGTCGCTTTCTGCGTCTACGGGGGATTTCCCGAGGCGTACTTCTTCGTCGCGGGCGCCCTCTTGACGCTCTTTGGTGTCGTGGTTGTCATCGCGCTCGTCAGACGCAACCGGCTGTCGATCTCGGGAATCGGCCGAGTCGCCGTGGGAATCCTGGCGGGAGGCGCCCTCTCCTCGCCGCTGTGGCTGGCAGGCATGCAAGTGGTCAAGGCGAGCCATCGCGCTACCTTGACGGGCTTTTCCGGCCTTCCTGCTCGTTCGCTCGCCCTGCTGGTCGCCCCCGGGTACTACGGGCTGCCCATCAAGGGCAGCACTTGGTTCTTCACGGGCACGAACTACTACGAGACGGTCGTCTACGTCGGAGTCATCGCGCTGGTACTGGCCGGGGCAGCGGTGTTGCGGTGGTGGCGGCACCCGATGGCGCTCGCCTTGGCCGCCATGGTCGTGGTGGCCTTCGGCATCTCGTACCAGACGGCGTCGTTCCACGTCGTGTCGGATGTCCTCCGACGCTCGAGCCTCGACACCTTGCCGATCAACCGGATGCGCGCGACCGCCGGGCTGCCTATCGGCGTGCTCTCCGCCCTCGGACTCGAGACCTTGCTGCGCGCTCGGGGCGAACGTCGCATGCTCGTCACGTACTGGGCAGTGAGCGTGCTCGTCGCCGGGTTCGTCGGCGTTCTCTGGTACCGGGCACTCGGCCAGCGACTTCCGGTCGAGCTTCACGCACTCCGCCTTGACAGCCTGTGGTGGCCGACCGGGCTCGTGGCGGCCTGCGTTCTGGCCGGCGGCTTGTTCGTCGTCGGACGCAAGCTGGCGCACCGGCCCCCCAGCCGACGGGTGGTGGTCGCCGGAGCAGCGGTGCTCATCGGCGCAGAGGGTGCCTTCCTGGTCTTCTCCGGGGTCGGGTTGAACACGTACAGCACAACTTTTTTCCCGGCGACGCCCGCGATCGCACGGCTGAAGTCGGTCGTCGGATCCGGTCTGGTCGGGCTCGACACCGGAAACCCACACTCGCTGGAGATCGCCGGCGTCGGCATCTACCCGGACGCGAACCTCGGCTATGACCTCGCGGAGTTCGCGGGCCACGACCCCGTGCTCCCGCAGGCGTACTTCACGAGCCGGGGCGGCGCAGCCCATGTCGAGCCGGACATCGACTCCGCCGCGCTCGCCCGCCGGTACGGGATCGCCTGGATCCTGCAGATTCCGGGCGAGCATCTGCCTGCACCGCCCGGCACCCGCTATGTGGAGTCGTTCGCGGGTGAGCGGCTGTTCGCGGTTCCCGGCTCTTCGCGTTTCTCCTTGATCGCGGGGAGCGGCTCGGGCGCTTCGGCCCCGGTGTCGGGTGTGCAGCACCCGGCGACGAGCAGCTGGACCTTGACTATCGACGCCCCGGCGCCCCGCCAACTCGTCATGCGCGTGACCGACCTGCCGGGGTGGCACGCCACGATCGACGGCCGTGCACTGGCGCTGTCGCGCTACGAGGGCCTGATGCTTAAGGCGTCGGTCCCGGCCGGCCGGCACGTCATCCGTCTCTGGTACCTACCAGAGCGGCTGGTCATCGGGACGTGGCTCGCGCTCGCAGCCCTGGCGGCACTGCTTGGGTGGGCGAGCTGGCCGCTGGTGAGCCGCCGAAGCCGACCCGAAGCGGTCCGTTCGGATCTCGGCGCGTCGTTCGCCCCGGCGCTCGAGGAGGCTGAGCTCGCGTGGCGCGAGCGGGCCCGCGAGATGGCCCTCAGGAAGCGCCGCCATCTCCGCTCGGGCGGCGAGCCGGTCCAAGCTCCGCCTCCCGAACGTGGCGCGAGCCCGGGCTCTGCGGGCGAGGTGGCCGGCCGGTTGACATGAGGCCAGAGATGAGGCTCAGCCCGAAGGCGTCAGCGCTTTCCCTTCGTGCGTGAACGAGCGACGCGCGACTCGAGGTCGACCATGATGCGGTCCCTGATGCGTATCTCCTCCAGCAGGAACTTGACATAGGACTCGAGCTCGGAGACGTGCGAGACCCGGGCGCTCAACTCTGCTTCGAGATGATGGACGTAGGCCTCGACCCGATCGACGTTCTCCGGCACGAAGTTGTCGAGGACGCTCGCCGGCGAGAGCTGCGGCACGAGCTCGGGCTCCTCGGCGCGCGCGTAGTACCGGTTGACTCCGTCGAACGAAGCGAACAGGTATCCGGCGGCCAACAGCTGCGGCTCCCAGCGCCAGTGGGTCTGTTGATGCGACCACGGGTGCGTCGCCTCCACCAGGACCACCCTCGGGCGCCAGCGGGTCCAGTCGTTCCCCGACAGCACTTCGGCCTCCGCGCCCTCCACGTCGACCTTCAGGAACGAGATATCCCCGTCGCAGTGCTCGTCGAGGACGTCTGCCAGCGTGCGGAGCGCGACCACGCGCTCTCGCACCGGGCGGCCAGCTCGGCTGTAGCCGGTACCGACCTCTACGTCGGTGCTCGAGAGGCCACGTTCGTCTTCGACTACATACATCGTGATCTCGCCTGCGACGCTTCCGAGCGCGGCTTCGACCACGACGTCGCGCGGCCGTGCCTGGCGCAGGTCCGCAGCCTCTTCTGCAAGAGGCTCCACGTCGATCCCGCTCCAGCCGACGTCGTAGAAGTGCCTTGTCACCGACCCGGAATGGGGCGAAGAAGCCCCGACGTCAACGTACCGGCCGACACCCGCGCTGCACAGCGCCCGGTGCAAGACGACGTCCTCCGCGTTCGCGGCGAACGACACCATCCGCTCGGCTCCGCACCGCTCCGCACGGACCTTTGTTACCGCGGTGTTGGTTCGCTCAGCGCTCACGCCACGCGATCGCCCTTCGGGCCCATTGGCTACCGAGCCGGTGGAGCGCCGGCCGCCTGGCAACGTGCCCCACCATCTCGTCCACGACCCGGTAGGCGACCCGGTCGCGCATCGCCGCCACCTGGATCTCCGCGCCGCGGGCGGCGTTTACCTGTTCGTCCAGTTGACGTTCCAGCTCGCGGGTGTACGCGATGCGGACCTCCAGATCAGTTTTGAGGTAGCCCACCTCCGTCTCGAGAGTGTCGACTCGCTCGACCCACTCTCGAAGTCGTAACTCGAGCTCTTCCACGAGCTCGCCGCCGTCCTGTGGCCCGCGCGACCTCGTGCGAGACGCATCGCCCGTATCGCCGCCGCGCTGCAGACTCAACCAGCTCCCGTCCTCGGAGCCTTCATTGCGAGCAAGGTCTGGCCCAGTGGCCGCCCGAGCCGGGTCCGGGAGCTTCCTCATATGGCTGCCCTCCGTTCAGGTCGCGGCGCGACGGCCACGCGGCCGCCCACGACTTCCGCGAGGATAGAGCCCCAGCTGACCGGGGACGGGTCGGATCGGCGTCGAAGGTCGAAGGTCTCGAGCTCGGCCCGCACACGCCTCCACGCGACCGGCTCGGTGAGCATCGAGGTGAGGGCGAGAGCGAATTCCCTGGCATCGTCGACGACGAGCATCGGAGCAGTGCCGCGAAGATCTATGCCCTCCGCCCCCACCTTCGTCGAAACCGTCGGCACACCGTACTGCAGCGCCTCAACTGTCTTGATCTTCACGCCCGAGCCGTACCTGAGCGGCACGACGCACGCACGGGTCCGCCCGTACAGGCCGGCCATGTCGCTGACATGGCCCTCGAAGGTTATGCCACGCCCCTCGACCTCGAGAGCGGTCTCAGGCGGCGAGGCGCCCGACACCCGTACCCGGACCCACGGGACCCGCGCCCGGACGAGCGGCAGCACCTCCACGCGCGAACCACAGGAGGCCGTCGACATTCGGCGAATCGGGACCCGCGAGCCAGCCTGCCACCATGAGCACGTCCGACCGGGCGGCAAAGCCCGCCGGCGTGAGGGCCGGTTCGCGGAGCCACGGCTCGACGACGAGCGGATCGCGCGCACCGAGAGCACGTAGGGCTGCCGCCTCGTCGGCGGACACGCAAACGAGCGTGTCGAGGGTGCGTGCGATCTCCGCTTCGACCTTGCGAGATTCGCGAGCGGCAATGCACAGCGCGTCGCGCGCGGGACCGGGGCCGAGGAGCTGGGCCTGGGCGTCCAGTCGACGATGGAACAGGGCCTCCGCGTCATAGCAGAGACGCGCCGTGGGCTGGAGCTGGCGGACGAGCGACGCGAAACGGGAGTAGTTGTGAGGGCGGGAGATCAGCACCGCCTCGTAGCGAACCGTGCGACGGCGAAGGTGCTCCTCGAGCGGCTCGGTCACTACCCCTACGCCCAAGGCCCCGAGCACGTCGGGGTCAACGTCCGCCGGGACCGTCGGGAAGACCGAGACCCGATATCCGGAAGTCGATATGTCTCGTACAACCTCGAACATGCGCGAATAGCCGGAGCCGAGTCGCGAATCGGGCACCCTGTCGTCGATCACGAGCACCCGGGGCGGAGAACCCATCGCGAGCTGGATCGCCCCCTCGATGGCGTCGGGATCGGTGGAGGCCTGCGGCGTACGGGACTCGAGCACGTCCCGCCACCGCTCGACCAGCTTGCGGCGGTGCGTGAGGCAGAGGTACTCCTTGAACCGCTGGGTCGAGCTCCTCGACTCGAAGTGACGTACGACCGAGCGGGGCTCGTAGAGCACGACACCGCCTCGCTCGGCGATCCGCAGGCAGAGGTCGACGTCCTCGCAGTAGGCAGGAAAGTAGCTTTCGTCGAGGCCACCGAGCTCTTTCCACGTGTCGCGCCGGACCAGGAAGGAGAGAGCGCTGCAATAGTCGACGCGACGGCGAAATCGTAACGAGATGGTGTCGCCCGGCACGCCCCGACCCACACCAGAGGTCGAGCCGTCGTCCCAGAGAATGGAGCCGGCCTCCTGCAAGGTGCCGTCGGCGTGAAGGACACGACCGCCGACCGCATCAACCCTGGGGGAACCGGCTGCCTCCAGGAGGGGACCCAACCAGCCGGGTTGGGGCTCGGCGTCGTCGTTCAACAGAGCCAGGAAGGCTCCCTTTGCTGCCCGCGCGCCGAGGTTGCAGCCTCCTGCGAATCCCCGGTTGACCCCGGAACGGACGATAGTTACGCCGCTTGCGGCAAACGCGAGATGGTCCGACGTGCTCGGCTCGAGGCCGTTCTCAACGACGATGACTTCGAATGGCACGTCTTGGGTATTCGCGGCCAGCGCGCGCAGGCATCCCATCAGGTAAGGCGCGGCACCTGTCGCGACGACGATCACGGAGACCACCGGGTCCCGCGGCGGGCTGAATTGCACGACTGCTCCCGATGAGGGCTGCACAAGCTGCTCCTTCACGGCGAGCCCGCGACTCGCACCTGCTTCAAGCCGATGTTGTAGCACACTCGTCTGCCTGACCGTCCGGACAGCTCGATTATGCGGTCTGCACCGTCGCGTGGTGGTGGATCCCCGGCGTCAAAGCCGGTCAGGCCGAGCCGCTGGCTACACTCGCACGGTGCTGAACGGCAAGCGGATCACCGTGGTGCTTCCTGCCTACAACGCCGCCAAGACCTTGACCCGGACCGTCGGCGAGCTGGACCGTTCCGTCGTCGACGAAGTTCTGCTCGTCGACGACGCCAGCACCGACGACACGATCGCGGAGGCCGAACGGCTCGGCCTCCGGTCGATCCGTCACGACCGCAACCGGGGGTACGGCGCCAATCAGAAGAGCTGTTACAAGGCGGCGCTCCAGATCGGCTCGGACATAGTCGCCATGGTCCATCCCGACTACCAGTACTCGCCGATGCTGGTGCCCGCGCTCGCCGCCATGATCGCTTACGGGGAGTACGACCTCGTCTTGGGGTCGCGAATCTTGGCCCAGAACTCGGTGGCCCGCGGCATGCCCCGCTACAAGTACGTCGCAAACCGGGCCCTCACGCTGTGTGAGAACCTCGTGCTGCGCCAGAAGCTGTCGGAGTACCACACGGGTCTTCGTGCCTACAGCAGGAGCCTGCTCGAGTCGCTCCCCTTCGATCGCAACTCGGACGACTTCGTCTTCGACAACCAGATCATCGCCCAGGCGGTCGTGTTCGGTGCGAACATCGGCGAGCTCTCGTGCCCGACACGCTACGCGACGGACTCGTCGTCGATCGGGTTCGCCCGCAGCGTCCGCTACGGGATCGGCGTGCTGCGGACCACCGCCCAGTACCGGCTCCACGTGAGCGGCGTCCGAAACTACCGGTATCTCGACGTGGCGACCCGATCCGACGAGGAGGCCGGCCCCTAAGACCTGCCCGGCCTCGAGTGACCGGGGACCGCGGCGATAGTGTCTCGTCGATGCGTGCGGATCACAGAGCCACCGCCCGCAGGCTTGCGGCGCGGAGCACTGGCTGGGCGGCATCCCGGATCGCTGATGTCAGTCGCGGTCTGTCGGACGCGCCGGCTGGCGAGTCCAGCCCCGGTGCACCGGGCGTCGACTATGCGGACTGGTGGAAGCCTGGCACCGAGCAGGACGCAAGGCGACAGATCGTCACCTACGACGATGAAGAGCGCTTCGAGAGAACCGGCAAGGAGGAGATGGTCCGCCTCGCGCCGTTCATCACCGCGGGCTCGACGGTGGTCGATCTGGGCTGTGGGATCGGCCGGGTCGCCTACTACACCGCACCGTTGTGCAACACGCTGTGGGCGGCCGACGTCTCGCTGGAAATGCTTCGCTACGCCAAGAGACGCCTCGCCGAGTTCTCCAATGTCCGGTATGCACTCTGCGACAACACGCGTGTCATCGACGTTCCAGACAGGTCTGCGGATTTCGTCTATTCGATCATCGTCCTCCAGCACCTGGAGCGTGAGGACGCCTTCATGCTGATGCGAGATGCGCTGAGGATGCTGCGCCCTGGCGGCACGGCGTTCTTCACCTGGCCGAACCTTCTCCACGAGTTCTACGCCGAGGCGTTTGTCAGGTACTCGGAGAACGGCGAGGTCGCCAATGCTTCGCGGGCGAGGATGTACACGACCACCGAACTGCAGTGCATCCTGCCCCGCGTCGGCTTCTCCGATGTCAAGGTGCTCGACGCCCCCAACATCGTGACGATCTGCACTCGCTGAACTGAAGGTGGTCAAGAGGCAAACTCATCGCGCCCCGGCGTCTTTCAGTCGCGATCCCTGCCCATGAGAACCAGCTCCACGCCGGCGGAATCGACGCCGCGAGAGAACTCCCGGTAGCCGCGTCGCTCGTACATGGCGAGGTTGGCGCTGCTCTTGCTGCCGCCGGCCAGCTGGTATCGCCGCACCTCCGGCGGCGCGGCGGCCTCGACCGCCGCAAGGAGATGCGACCCGATCCCCTTGCCCTGCTGGTCGGGCGCGACGGCCACCCGGCTGATCCAACCGATCGGACCTTCGAGGGTGAGGCGAATCGCACCGACGAGCCGGCCCGCAAGCAGAGCTCCCACCATGATCGTCGTCCCGAGCTCGCGCCGGACCTCATCCAAAGTCTCGACGAGAGGTGGGATCTCAGTCGTGCCGTACACTCGCGCCTCCGCGACGAACGCGGCACGCTGCAGCGTCAGAACCTCGCCCGCGTGCTCGGGGCCGAGCAGGCGGTACTCGACCTCGGTCACGGTCTCATCTTGGCATCGGCGGGTGCGGCGAGGTCATGCTTGGGGGGTGGCTGAAGACTCCTTGCCTCCGAACACACGCTGGGGCCGGCTATGGGCAGCGGCAGAGTCGAGGGGCATACCGCTGCGGACGATCCTTGCGGCCGCCGCGGTCCTCGCGCTGGCCTACTTGGCCGGCAAGCTCATCTACCGCTTACGGGACGTCATCCTCATCGTGGTCGTCGCGGGGTTTATCGCTGTCATCTTGAACCCGCTCGTCGTCGCCCTGCAACGCTGGCACGTCCCGCGACGCGGATGGGCCGTGACCGTGGTGACCTTGTGGGCGCTGATCATCTTCGTCGCGTTGGCGGCGGCCTTCGGCTACCCGCTGGTGAACGGACTGACACACCTGGCCCAACGGTTGCCCTTGTACGTGAAGCAGGCGGAGCACGGCAGGGGCTGGATTGGACACCTGGTTCGCCGGTATCACATCCAGACTTGGGTACAGAGGAACGCTCCCAAGTTGACGTCTTTCGCGAAAGGCCTTGCAAAGCCTGCCCTTACCCTGGGCAAGGGCGCCCTGACGCTGGTGATCACTCTGTTCACCATCTTCGTGCTCGTGGTGCTGCTGCTCCTCGAGGGCCCGAAGCTGCGCGTCGCACTGCTCGGCTTCATGTCTCCCGAGCGAGCCGCCAACTACGCCCGCGTGGGCAGCGAGGTCAACCGGTCGGTCACGGGTTTCGTCCTGGGGGACCTGATGACCTCGCTCGTTGCAGGCATCGTGGTGTTCGTCACGCTCGCGGTCCTTGGCGTCCCTTTCCCGTTTCTCTGGGCGTTGTGGGTGGCCCTGGTCGACTTCCTCCCCATGATTGGCGGCGCACTTGCCGGCATCCCGACCGTGTTGTTCGCCACCGGGCACTCACTGACCGCGGGCGTCGTGACACTGGTCGTCTTCCTGTCGTACACCCAGATCGAAAATCACGTGCTCGACCCGGTGGTAATGAGCCGGACCGTGAAGGTAAACCCGCTGCTCGTGCTGCTGTCGATCCTGGTCGGGGCGTCCATCGGCAGCTGGGTCGGCGGGTTCTTCGGGGGGTTCGTGGCGGCGCTGCTCGCAATCCCGATCGCGGGCGCCATACAGGTGGTCGTCCGAGAGCTGTGGCAAGCTACGGCGCGGCCCGAGCTCCAGGTGTTGCGAACTGGCCAGGAGCCAACGCGAGGACCGGAGTAGTACTGCGACCAAGCTCGGCTCATTCCACGAGCCTGCGCGGGACTCAGGGGAGCCGCCGCCCGGGCGTGGCTGCTCAATTGGTGGCTTGTGCGGGTTGCGACGAATCGGTGCTCGACACGCCGGCGAGGGGCGTTGCGGAAGCGAGACGTTCGAGCCATGGTCGGGCACCGAGTTGTTCGAAGATATCCCGGGATTCCGAGTACAAGACGGCCGCGTCCGCGCCTTTGTTCTGAGCCACCAGCCAGTCACCCTGCTCGAGCAGGGTGACCGCTAGCCAGAAGGGAGTCCCCAGCCGGCGGAACATCGTGACGGCGGTCGAGAGCATCGTCTCACCGCGCGGGTCCCGACCTGGAGACGACAACCGCGCACGGAACCTGAGCGCCTGGGCCTCCAGGAAGGGTGTCTTCTCGCCCGGCCGGACGCGCTCGATCCTCCCGAGGAGCTCCTCGACCCTGTCGGTGTCTGCCAAGGCAAAGGCTGACTCGATCGCCTCGACGAAGGCTTCGTTGGCTACGACCGAGGAGGTCCCGAGCTCCTCACTGGTATTGAGTGCCGCTTCGGCCGACTGCAGCGCTTCTCGGTAGCGACCTTCACCGCGGAGAAGGACAGCGCGCGTTGACAAGTAGCAACCCCTGGCCTGCAGCTCCTCAGAGTTCTCGACCGCGGCGCAGAACTCGAGCAACTCGCGGGCGCCCTCGATTTCGCCCCGGTTCACCAGTACGGGCAAAACGCCCAAGAGGAAGCTGAGCAGACGTTCCACGGCAACGGGGTCTTC
This sequence comes from uncultured Acidimicrobiaceae bacterium, assembly GCA_963703655.1. Taxonomy (GTDB): domain Bacteria; phylum Actinomycetota; class Acidimicrobiia; order Acidimicrobiales; family Bog-793; genus CAVPFA01. The sequence continues at coordinate 411,591 of CAVPFA010000006.1, forward strand.
GGGGCGGCGGAGCTCCGCCAAGCGTTCCATTGCTTCGTTCCAGAGTCCCATGTGGACCATGGCGATGAGCTGTCCGGCGAGCGTGTCCATTTCCATCATGCGATCGCCGACCCGTCGTGCAAGCTCGAGCTTGGCCGTAGCGTGAGCGACGCAGTCCTCGTAATTGTCGTCGAGGTTGGCGAACGCGGCGAGGTTGTTGAAGGCGCGCAGAGCCGCTGACGACAGGTCGTGCTCGAGAGCGACTCGGAGGGCGTGATCGAGCAGCAGCCGCGCTTCTTGTCGGCGACCCTCGTATCGCAAGCCGACGGCCTTTGTGTTCAGCCCCTGGGACAACTGCTCGGGGAGTATCAGCAGCTCGGCGAGCCTGAGCGCGAATTCGTTGCGCTCCATGGCGAGGTCATGATCGCCACGGAAGAGGTGCAGGCGCCCGAGCTGGACTGCGAGCGCCGCCAGGTCCTCGTCGGCCTCGTCGTCGACGAGCAGCGCGAAGGCCTCCTCCATTCGCTCGATGCCTTTGTCGAGGCGTCCCTCGGCGAAGTCGATCTCTCCGAGTCGCGCCGTCACCCGAGCTGCCGAGTGCCCACGGTCAGCGGACAGCGAAGGAATTGATCGCCCGTTCGAAATGAAAGCGCGCCTCCACCACCCGTCCGAGCGTCCATGCCATCTGCCCGGCCCGCTCCTCCAGCATCGCTTTTGTGACGACTTCGTCGGTCAGCTCGAGGGCCTGCTCGAAGTAGCCCTGTGCCTCCTCGGCGGCGGCGATCGCGGCCGCTCGCTCGCCGGCGCGCACGAGCATCTCCACGCGCGCTGGTCTTGACCTCCATCGCGTCGGGCGCATCCGGGCCGAGCTTGTAGGCCTCGAGGAAGTGGGAGGCGATGACCTCGACGAACTCGTCGTCCTCGCCGCGACCCGGACGTTCCAGACAGGCGGCGACCGCAAGGTGCCTGTCCTTGCGATCTCGCCTTGTCAAGGTCTCGTACGCGACGGTCCGTACGAGATCCTGCAAGAAGCTGTACTGACCGCGCTCGGGCGAGCGCGGGTCCGCCTGGAGGGTGATGACCTCCTTGCGTACGAGCGACGCGAACAGATCGTCGAGGGCCTCGGGCTCGAGACCTGTAAGCGCGAGCATCAAGGGTCGGGCGAACGACTTGCCCACGACCGCGGCGTCCTGTAGGAGGCTGCGCTCCGCCTGTGTGAGCCCGTCGAGGCGAGCCGCTATCAGAGCCTGCAACGTCTCGGGAACCTCGAGCGTCCCTACCTGTCCGACCGGCCGGTACCGCGCGCCGTCTCGAACGACCAGACCGCGATCGATCAGCATTCGGACCGTCTCGACCGCGTACAGCGGTACTCCTTCAGCCCGGGCGAGGACCCGATTGCGGGCGTCGTCCGGCAGGCCTGGCACGAGCCCGTCGACGAGATCGGTCATGGCCTCGATCGAGAGGGGGTCGAGGTAGATCGAGGTGAAGTTGCGCCTGCCGGCGCCCCAGTTGGGCCTGCGCTCGATCAGCTCCGGGCGGGCGAGGGTGAGGACGAAGATCGCGTGGCTGCGCGACCAGTCGAGCAGGTACTCGATGAAATCGAGGAGCGACGCGTCGGCCCACTGCATGTCCTCGAAGGACATCACGACCGGCTCGCGCTCGGCCATGCGCTCAAAAAAGAGGCGCCAGGCGGCAAAAAGGTCCTCCTTGTCACGTGAGTCCCGCTCCTCGAGGCCGATGAGATGGGCGAGGCGGGGCTCCACCCACCTGCGCTCGTCGGGGTCCGGGACGTATTGGTCCACCGCGGAGTGCAGCTTTGCTGCGGCCGAAGAGGAGTCCTCACCCTCCAAGATGTCGGCCCGTCCCCGCACCATCTCTGCGAGCGCCCAGTACGCGACGCCCTCGCCGTAGGACAGGCAGCGTCCGCGGTGCCATCGGAATACGCCCGAGAGCCCGTCCATGTACTTGTAGAGCTCCCACGCGAGGCGGCTCTTGCCGATGCCGGCGATCCCGGTCACCGAGACGAGGTGGGCGCGGCTGCCCTCGGCAGCCGCGTGGAACAGGTCCTTCACGAGGCGGAGCTCGCGGTCTCGGCCCACGAAGGGAGCCTCGAGACCTTCTGACTTCAGTGCACCGCCGACGCCCGCGACCACGCGCAAGGCCTCATGGAGCCTGACCTGCTCCGACTTGCCCTTCAGCGCGTGCCAGCCGGCGTCGGCGTACACCACGGCCGCCTCGGTCGCCCTCCGGGTCGGCTCGTCCACGTAGCAGCGTCCCGGCGGAGCGAGGGCCTGGATCCTTGCGGCGGTGTTGACTCGATCGCCGACGACTAGCCCCTCGTCTGGCGTCTCGGTCGTTGCGACGGTGCCCGTCACGATCCCGACTCGGGCGGCGAGCTCGGTCCCGGCGTGCTCTGTGCCGTAGGCCGCGACAGCCGAAACAAGCTCGAGCCCCGCGCGAACAGCGCGCTCGGCATCGTCCTCTTTTGCTACGGGCGCACCCCACAGCGCCATGACCGCGTCGCCGATGAACTTCTCGACGATGCCCCCATAGCGGGTGACGGTTTCGCGTGCCAGGTCGAAGTAACCCGACAGAAGCTCACGAACCTCTTCGGCGTCTCTCGTCTCGGCGAGCGGCGTGAACCCGACGAGGTCACAGAAGAGCACCGAGACGTGGCGGAGCTCAGTGGGCGGCGCGGCCTTCGGCTGTGGCTGGGCCGAGTGGGCGGGGACCGCCTGGGAGGGCTCCGCAACGATCGCAGCGCCGGTGGGCGTCCCGCAATCAGCACAGAATCGGCTGCCGGCGCCGAGCTGCGCCCCACACGCAGCGCAGGCCGCAGCCAGCGATCCGCCGCAGCTCTGACAGAACCGTTTGCCGTCCGGGGTCTCGCCTCCGCAGGCTGGGCAGCGCATCCGCACCTCCTCCGCTCGCCGAAAGGCTACGGCGTGGCGGGTGGACATGCAGCGGCCGTCGCCGTCTCGGTGTCGAAGAGGTCTGCGACGCCACTGCCGTCGAGGTTGCCGACGCGCCTCGCGCGGCTCACCCCGACGGCGTCGGCGCGGTCCTCGATCTCCTCAGCGGTCCGGGCGCGATCAGTCGCGCCCGCCCGCGGTCATTTGAAGATGTCGAGCGTGTTCGTGGCGTCGTCGACGAAGTAGACGCCCTTGCCACCTGGCTGGATCGCCAAGCCGAAGAGCGCTCCTGCACCTGGCGGAGAGCCTGAGCTGTCGACCGTCGGCCATTCGAGCTGCGTGCCGGTGAGCGTCGACTCGACGATTTGGCCGTTGCCGGCGTTCGCGCTCAGCAGGTCGCCGTCGGGCGCCCTGACCAGTCCGAGCGGCGCGCTCAGGAAGGAGCCGGAGGAGACCGTCGTGCCGATCCCGTCGCTGGTGGAGCGGAAAAGCCCGTCTCCGATCGCCGCGATCCGGTTGGCGAGGGTATCCGCGACGTAGACGGTCCCGTTCGGACCTAGCGCCAAGCCCGTCGGGCCGATGACGAGCGCCGTAGGGTCGGTCCTCTCGCCGAATCCCGACGCGATGACCACCCGCTGCAGCACAGCGGGCGGCGATTTGGTGAGGTCGAGCACCAGTCGTACGACGTTCCCCTTGTGGACCACGGAACCGTGGGCGGCAACCGTGCCGTTGAGCACGTTCGTGATGAAGAGGACGCCGAAGCCACCGCCGTCATAGGAGGTCATGTCCCATGGGCCGTTGATGTCGGTGCCCCTGATCGTCTCCACGAGGTGGCCGTGGCTGTTCAGGACGTAGAGCGCGCCCGCCGTCGCCGTCTTGGCCATGCCGTCGGTCGTCGGCAGGCTCCCGACTACGACGTAACCATCATGAAAGACCGTGAGAGCGGTCGTCAGGCCGAGGCGGTTCCTCGTCTGGTCGGCAAGGTTCGCGAAGACGGTGGCCTTCCCCGACGGAGAAATCTCCATGATCGTGGTCCCGGTCCCTTGCAGGTTGTGCGAGTTGTTGAAGTTCGAGACCAGCACGTCCCCTGCGGTCAGATTGCCCACGGTTTGCGCCACGACCGCGACTCCGTAGGGGTTGACGTCGCCCTTAGCCGGCACGGTGGAGGCCACCTGACAGACCGTGGTGAAGCTCCCGAGGAACCCACCACTTCCCTCCAGCTGCGCGGGGTTGCAGCTCGTCAGTGCCGAGGTCCTGCCGGCCTGGGACGAGGTTGCACCCGACGCCGGCGACGCGCCGGTCAGGCCGACGATGACTGCGCCAGCGCAGCCCACGCCGACGAGCCTTGCAAATGCGCCTCTTTTGTTGATCTTCCTCACCCTGCTCCTCCTATGAAGCTCGTTTTGACAGTCGAGTACGTTCGCCCGTCAAGCCACCTATTTGGCCGCCTTCTGAGGCGAGGAGCGGTCGCCAGGCGCGATCCAACGCGCTGACGGCCGCGAACGGCCGAGCGACGTTCTCCCGGTGGGTGTACGTGCGGTGCCGGGATTTGGATTTCCGCAATCCTCGGTGCGCGATGGAAGGCGTGCTGGCCGCCCTCGCTGAGCCGCCGAGTGGCCCAGGCTACGGCCAGAGGGGTTTTGCTGAGGTCAGGGTCGGTAAAAGGCGCTCACGCCGGCCTGCCGCAGCTCACGCCGGCATGCCGGATTCGACCCATCGCTGGAAGACCTGCACTCGCTCCGGAGGCCAAGGGCCGTCGCAGGGCATCGAGCCGTCCTGCACCTTCGCCAGGATGTTTGAAGAGTGAGCTCGCACGTCGTCGTAGGACCACAGGTCGAAATGCGATTCCATCGACTGGCGGTCGCGTTGGCGGAAAAGTGGCTTGACATCCGCAGCGAATCCCGGCGCCTCACCGTTAGTAGGAGAATCCACGCCCAGGATGGTAACGCTGGCTCTGCGCCGTCGCCACAACTTAGGCTCGGCCATCCACATCAGGTGCGCACTCGCCGCGATCATCTGACCGCACGCGCAGCGATCGTCTACAAGGAAGGGAGCGGACGTGAGCAGAGGCATCGCTCTGTACGCCCACCCGATCGGGGTGGCGATCGGCGACATGACCGCTCCGGAACAGATTTCGGAAACTGCCCGTCGCCTCGAGGACATGGGTTATTCACATATCACGGTGCCCGAGGACTGCTTCTACATCCCTGCACAGATCGGCGTTACCCTTGCGCTTTCAGCTACGCGCTCGATACCGGTCGGAACCAGCATCGTGTCGGCGTTGACCCGTCACCCAGCCATCCTCGCCATGGAGATCGCCGGCATCAGCAGGGCATTTCCCGGACGGTTCCGGCCCGGAATCGGGCTAGGGCTGCCGGATTGGCTCCGACAGATGGGGCTGATGCCCGCCAACCCTGTGGCGGCGATGAGAGAGCGCGTAACCTCTGTCCGGCGCCTCCTCACTGGCGACGCCGTGACGGTCGACGGTGAGAACTTCGCGCTGGACGCCGTCAGCATCACCCACGCGGCCACCGCGGATGTTCCTATCACCATGGGCGTCATGGGCCCGAAGATGCTGCAACTTGCCGGCGAGCTGGCCGATGTGACGCTCTTTGCCGCGACCGCAGGGCTGGAGTACTTCCGGTACGCGATGAGTGAAGTCGGCACGGGGCTCCAGAAGGCGGGCCGCCCGCCGGAGGATATGGCCTACTCGACGATCGCCTTGGCCTGCGTGGATCACGACGGCAAGAGAGCACGAGAGAATGCCCGTCCCGTCCTCGCCTCGTTTCTTGCCGAGTTCGCGTCGATGAACACCTTCAGGGCCTACGGTATCTCCGAACAGCTAGCTGACATCTTGAAACGTGGTGGGGCCGGGGCCGTTGCCGCAGAAATGCCCGACCAATGGCTGGAAGACCTGGCGCTCGTGGGGACGCCCGGCGAAGTTGCTGAAAAGACGCGTCGCTGGCTCGAGGCTGGCGTCAGCTCGATTGCCATCTTCTTTCCAGACGAGTCGGAGAAAGAGACGCTCCGCCTCGTGGCCGAGGAAGTCATTCCGGCGCTCACGTGATCAATCGCCGGGTCGTTTGCCAGGCGGTTCGATCGCGTTGAAACGCTGACGCTTGCCGGCAAATTGGGCGCTCGACTCAGACGCCAGGCAGCGGTCCGATCCACCGTTCGCTCCCGCTCAACCCGTTGCGGTGATCGTGGAGCACCTTCGCGATCGCGCCAGTGAGCTCGGCGGCTGAGGAGCGAGTACGCGTCCGAGTCGATGGAAGCAAGATCAGGCCAGAGTGCGTTCGTCCCTGAGCAAGACGCTCGGCGGCGAGTGGACGGAAGTCCTTGACGTTGTTCGTGACGACGGCCCTGCCCTCGCTGCTCGCTATCTCGAGGAGGATCCTGTCGCTGCTGCCGACGAGGTCCGTGCGCTCGGCGACGGCGACGACATCATGCCCCGCCTTTCGCAGCAGCACGGCGATCTGAGGCGAGAGCTGCTCGTCCAGGAGAGCCTTCACACACCCAATGCCTGTTCGCCGGCCGCCGCTGCCGCCCGGCCTCTTTCGTACTCGGCTTCGTTGAGGTCGATCTGGTCGTCGATCTCCTCCCGGTATTCGCCGTAGTAGCCGACAGCGGCTTCTACCAGGCCGGCCGGGACCTGTAGGTACTCCGCGGCTTCGTCGATCGATCCGTGGTTGTCCCGGACCGTGGCGATGACCTCCCAGACATCAAGCCCGCGGCCGATCAGGCTGGCACGGCGTCCACTGGGTCCATCGACAAACCGGATCAACGGGTGCATATCGTGACGTAGCCCCTCCTCGACATAGCGCTGCGCCAGCGTGCGATCCGCGATGCCTACGCGCCGGGCTCGCTCGGCGAGTCGCTGCTTCGTTTCAGGTGGCAGCCGCAAGCTGTAGTGATCAGCCACGCGAACGATGTTATCACCTGCTGTACCACGCGGTGCCACGTTGCGGCACAAGGCGCCACGCAGGTGGCAGCCCCGGGGTTCTTGGAGCGATCTTCACCCCAACTGGGCGCCAATACTCCGCTGTTGGCGCCACTATGGCGCTACAGTCAGGAGTATGCCAAGCGTCCAGATCAAGAGCGTTCCCGAAGACGTCCACGCCGAGCTGCGCCGACGAGCGGCGAACGCGGGGCAGTCGCTGCAGGAGTACCTGCTCGGTCGTCTCGTCGAGGAAGCACGTCGTCCGAGCCTCGACGACCTGCTCGCCCGTGCCGGCCAGCGCAGCGGTGGTCACGTGTCGTTCCGCTTCGCAAGTAACGCCGTCCGCGAAGATCGTGACGCCGGGTGATCGTCGTCGACGCGTCCGTTATCGCACCTGCCCTCACAGACGATGACGTCGACGGCGACCGCGCGCGTGAACGGCTCCGCGGCGAGCGCCTCGTCGCCCCGGAGTTGATCGACCTCGAGGTTGTTGCGGTCATTCGAAAGGCTCTCAGTGCGAACGTGATCGATGAACGTCGCGCCGCGATGGCACTCGGCGACCTCGTCGACCTCGACTTGGAACGAGTGAGCCACAGAACATTGTTGGCACGAATATGGGAACTGCGTCCGAACGTGACGCCCTGTGACGCGGCCTATGTCGCTCTCGCAGAGATGATCGACGCGACCCTGGTGACCGCAGATCGCCGTCTCGCGCAAGCGCCGGGGACGCGTTGCGAATTCGAATGCCTGGGCTCCTCTGAGGCGGATGACTCGAGGGCCGATCGATGAGCTCGATCGAGCGGACTCCATCCCAGTGCTCGGAGTCCACGCGATTGGAGTGGGGGTTACGCGAGATTTGTTTTGAAAACCTCAACCGGCAACCGAGAAGCACTCGATCGGGATTTTCACAACGGGCTGCCCATACTCATCTATGACCTGAAACCGGAAAAGCCGCGTACCCGACCACGTCTCGCCGGCCGCGGAGCCCAGCTCCAGCGCCGCAGGGCCACCAGACTTGCCACGACTCCCCAAATCGCCATGACAAAGATGTCGTGCCACGGCCAGCTCGACTTCCCCTTCTCAGTTATCGAGGCATCGTAAACACCGACGATCATGTGCCGAACGGGTAAGTAGGACGAGAACTTTGCCAGCCCCGAGCTCGGGGACAGGGGGAACCACAGTCCGGATAAGAACAGCAGGACGAAGAAGACGATGCTCGTGACAGGCGCCCCGGCTTCCTGGTTCGGAATCAAGGTGCTCGTTCCCAACCCCAAGGCGGTGAAGGAGGCAGCGCCAACCACCAAGACGACGACGAAAGCAGCGAGGTTGTGCGGGAATGGGACGGCGTAGGCGAATCGGCCTATCAGCAGCACAAGAACGACTTGGACCGCCGAGATGATCAGTGCATTCAGGGAGACCGCCGCCATCATGGCCCAGGCAGGAAGGGGCGAAAGTCGCACTCGCTTCAACAACCCCATCTCTCGCCTGGCGACGAGATTGATGGCCAACGTGTTGAAGCAAGCGGCCATCACTCCATAGGCGATGAACCCTGGGACGTAGTACTCGATCAGGAGGCCGCCACCAAGGGCGCTGCTGCGTTGGTGACCTGCAGTCGACCCGACCAGAACGAGGAAGACGACGGAGAAGCCGACTGTGAAGATCGCGCCGATCGGGTTCAGCCAGAAGTTGAGCTGCTCGTAATAGATCTGACGGCCGACGAGTCTCAGGTCGCGTATCCCGCGGAAGCGGGCTCGGGGGGGCTGGCCGTCCGTCACGTGTTCCCGATCGCGTCCGGGGCAGCCTCGGTATCGAGCGCGTAGCCGGTCAGTCGTAGGTAGACGTCCTCTAGGGTAAGCCGCTCCACGGTCAGGCCGACCACGTCCACGTTCTCCCGCAGGGCCCAGTTCGTGAGGGCGGCCAGCACCTCGATCTCCTGATCAGTCTTGATCTCGTAGACACCCTTGCTCGAGACGTTCGCGGGGACTGGAAGCGTCAAATCAGCCACTCCGGGCAGCCGGAAACGGATGCTCGACTCGCCAACGTCACGGCCCCCCAATGATTCGGGGGTACCTTCTGCGACGATCCGACCGGCGTTGATCACGGCAACCCGATCGGCGAGTGCTTCGGCTTCGTCCATGTAGTGGGTCGTAAGCACCACTGTCGTTCCCCCGCCCGTGAGTGCTCGGACCACTTCCCAGGCTCCGCGGCGCGCCGAGGGATCGAAGCCCGTGGTCGGCTCGTCGAGAAAGAGCAGACTTGGGTTTCCGACAATGCCAAGCCCTAGATCGAGGCGGCGCTGCTGACCACCGGAGAGCGACTTCACCCTGTCGTCTGCCTTCTCCGCAAGCCCGACGAGCTGGATCACCTCCTCAACTGATCGCGGCTTCGGGTAATTCCCGGCGCTGCGAGTGAGTGCTTGGCGCACCGACAGGAACGGCTCGACTGCGAGCTCCTGGAGCACGACTCCCATTTTTTCTCGCAACTGGCGACTGGTCGCGGGGTCGGCCGGGTCGTAACCGAGCACGTCGACGTGGCCTCCATCGCGTTTGCGAAAGCCCTCCAGGATCTCGATGATCGTGGTCTTGCCGGCGCCGTTAGGACCGAGCAGCGCGAAGACCTCGCCCTCTTCCACCTCGAAGGCAACATCCTTGACCGCTTCCGCCCCTTCGTAGGCCTTCAGGAGATGCTCGACGGAGACAGCCGGCACACGACCTCCTTTCGGCTCTTCTCTGGTCTAGTTCCAGGTCCAGGTTCAGGAGCTGCGACGCCAGAACCTGAGGAGTATCAACGACATTCCGATGATGACACATGGGACAAAGCCAAAGACTCGTCCTCCCGAACGCGTACTACGCCGACCATCGTCCCCACCCCGAGCCTCCGGCGAGGCTGACCGACCTCACCGGCCCGACGACGGGTTCGATCACGCTGCCACCGGAAATCGACTGGGGGCCGCCGCGCCCCTACGACGGGCTCGGAGACAGATCGTCGGATCGTCTACGAGCGGGTACTCGCGAGGCGACCTCGAGCGAGTCGAGTGGGCGCTACAGGACTCGAACCTGTGACCTCAGCCGTGTGAAGGCTGCGCTCTAACCACCTGAGCCAAGCGCCCTTGTTGCGTAGCGTTTCCCGCTACTTCGCGGAGCACGCTCTCGAGAGCATCCGAGCACGCAGCCGTAGCAACGCACAAAGTAGCGACGCGTCAACCGGCGAAGTCTCCCACCGTGTGCGGAGCTCCGCAATCGCTGCTCGGCCGCGTCTCGCGCCTCGCGGCGTCGATCTGGATGTGCCCGGCTGCCTTCAAGGCCAGCACGACGTTCTCGAGCAGATCGAGCGCGGCGATTGCTCCGCCGTGATCGCCCTTCTCGAAGTCTGCGGAGTCGGGGACTTCGACGTCGTTGGTGACGTGGGCGAGGCAAAGGACGCGCCGATGGCGGGCCGCGGCGAACGCATACAGCGACGCCGCCTCCATCTCCACGGCCAGGATGCCAGCTTCCCGTGCTTTGGCAAGGGCGTCTGGGGTCTCGCGGAACGGCGCGTCGGTTGTCCACGACGGACCGCGGAGCACGGGCTGCCCCCCGGCAACGGCGGGAAGGTCGTCCAACGCGGACAAGAGCGCCGACTCCGCGTGCGCCCAAGGCGAAGGGCGAAGGTAGTGCAGGCTGGTTCCTTCGTCCCGCCATGCCCGCTCAACCACTACGAAATACGGCGGGGGCTGGCTCAGTCGCACGACCCGGCCGGCAGAAGTGAGGTCGATCAACACCTGGCAACCGGAGGCGAACGCCTGCTCGGCGACGAGCACGGCGTACGGACCCCCGACGACACTCGGCACGATGCCAACCCGGACGCCACCCATGAGGGTGCCGAACATGCTGCTGTGATAGCAGGACCATTGACCGACCGGCTCGATTGCGCGAGTCGTGCGGACGTGGCGCAACAGGTCACCGTCAGGGTCCAGGACGACAACGGGGGGGACGTCTCCGGCCGGCAGATCCAGCTGCCGACGAGCCTCGCGAACCAGCTTCTCCGGAACGAAGAGCGAATCCTGCTCGTGGGATTTGGTCCACAACAGCGGTGGCGACCCGGCATCACTCGAGGAGCTCACCCCGATACCCTGCCACCGCAAGTCTCCACCCGGGAGGGAGGCAACGGGAAGAGCCACCGGAAGCCAGCTCATAGTTCTCCTGTGTTCGTCTTCTGCGGCCTCCACGGCCGCCCCGCCATTGAGCGCGGCGGGTACCCTGGGCACGATGGCCGACCCTGACGACCAGGACGAAGAAGCGACCGACGAGCGCGCTCCGGATTGGGCCGGCAGCGACGACGCCGGCACCGCCGGCTGGACTGCGTGGGTCCGCCGCAATTTCAGCGCCGCGAGTCGGCTCCAGTCGGGCTCGGCGAGCCGACGGTCGGCCGGCAGGGCAGAATTTGGTGAGGAGTCCTCCGCCGAAGCGAGCTCACGGGCCACGAAGGCGGCCGTGAACGGTCTCGACCGGCGAGAGCATCGCATGGGTGTCGTCGCCACGATCGCCGAGCTCGGCTTGACCGCTCTCGTCGCCATCCCCTACCTGTTGCACAACCACCAACGATCGACGAGTGAGCTCAAGACCCTCGGTGCCGTGCATATCTTCCTGATCGAGGGGCTCCTTCTCGGCGCGGTCCTCCTCGTCGGCACGCTCGTGAAGCGCCGAGCCCTCCTCGGCTTCGCTTCGCTGCTGGTCGGCATCTGGCTGCTGCAGATCAAGGCGCTGTCGCTGCTCGGAATCGCGTACCTCGGTTTCGGGCTGTGGCTCGTCATCAAGGCCCTTAAGTACACGAACAAGGAGGGCCGCGCTGGTGGTAGTGCCGCGGGCGCCGGCGCCGGCCGCGCTGCGGGCCGCGGCAGCCACACGCGGAGCTGGCGACAGAACCCGGCGCGCGAAGGCCGCTCGTACCAGCGCCGCCTCCCTCGGAGACCGCTCGGCGCCCAAGCCCAACAAGCGCTACACGCCGCCGAAGGCGAGCAGCCGGTCCGCGCCGAAGAAACCGGCCCCCGCGCGCGCTGAACCTCCCAAGCGCTGAGCCGGCCGCCGCCCGATGGCAGGCCGGGACCCTCGGCGCGGCGACGCGTCCGCGCCATTTCCCCACTCTGAAGTGGTCGGGGTCGCGCGCACTCGGGTGCTAGAAACACAGCCGTGATACGCGACGAGCTCGCCGGTCGGCGAATCGCCGTGACGGGGGCGACGGGCTTCGTCGGAACGGCGCTCGTGGAGAGGCTCCTCCGAGCTGTGCCCGGATGCGAGATCGTCCTGCTCGTTCGCCCCGGCCAACGCCACGGGGTTGCGGAGCGCACCAGGCGCGAGATCCTCCGCAACGACTGCTTCGACCTCCTCCGCGGCGAGCTCGGCGAGGGTTTCGACGAGGAGGTTGCCCGTCGTCTGCAGGCGATCGCTGGCGATGTGGGACGCGACGGGCTCGCGCTCGACGAGTCCGGACGGGCCGTCCTCGCATCCTGCGACATCGTGATCCACGCCGCGGCCGCGGTGAGCTTCGACGCGCCGTTGGACACCGCGGTCGAGGTGAACTTGCTCGGCCCCTCCCGAGTCTGTGCGACCCTGAGAGAGCTCGCCGCTGAGCGAGCCGCCAGGGAAGGCGTCCCCGAGACTTTGCCCCACCTCATAGCGGTATCCACGGCGTACGTGAACAGCGGCCACAAGGGCGACGCCGCCGAGGAGCTCATCACTTCCTCCAAGTTCGTGGCCAAGCTCGACTGGCGGGCGGAGGTGCTCGCCGCCCGGCGGGCTCGCGGAGACGAGGACGCGATCAGCCGGAGCCCTGAGCGGTTGTCGTCGTTCCACCGCGCGGCGCGATCCGAGCTCGGCGCAGCCGGCACGGCGCTCTTGGCGGACAAGACCGAGCAGCGGCGGGCGGACTGGGTGCGGGACCGGATGGTGACACTCGGGCGCGCGCGTGCCCGGGCTCTCGGATGGCCCGACGTGTACGCCTTCACGAAGTCGCTCGGCGAGAATGCCCTGCTGGATGTGCGAGGCGAGTTGCCCGTCACCTTCGTACGGCCCTCGATCGTCGAGTCTTCGCTGGCTCAACCGCGTCCGGGATGGATACGGGGGTTCCGGATGGCCGAGCCGGTCATCATCTCCTACGCGCGCGGACTGCTCCGGCAGTTTCCGGGCGTTCCCGAGGGCATCGTGGACGTCATCCCCGTCGATCTCGTCGTGGCAGCCCTTATCGCGGTGGCGGCAGCGGGCCCCGACCCCTCGCGGCCGACCGTCTACCAGGTTGCCTCGGGCGTCCGGAACCCCCTGCGGTACGGCGAGCTCGTCGACCTCACCCGGCGTTGGTTCACGGAACGACCGATTTACGACAACCGTGGCCAGCCGATCGTCGTCCCGCGGTGGTCGTTTCCCGGCCGTGGTCGTGTCCAAGGCCAGCTTCGCCGGGCGTCGCGCGGCCTCGGCGCCGCCGAGCGGCTCGTCAACGCTCTCCCCCTGCGCGGCGAGCGAGCCGAAGCGGGCGCACGTCTCGAGGAACGACGGGTACAAGCAGAGCGGGCGCTCAGCTACGTAGAGCTGTACGGCGCGTACAGCGAGACCGAGGCGCGCTTTCGCGTCGACAGGACGGTGGCACTGTTCGAGAGCCTCGATGCCGCCGACCAGGCCGCGTTCTGCTTCGATCCCGCAGTGATCGACTGGCGCCGATATGTCGAGGACGTCCATCTGCCCTCGGTGGTCGAGCACGCGAGGGTCCGTACAACCGCGGGGGCCAAGCGAACGATGGCGAGTCGCGAAGAGCGCTCCTTGAAGGCGATCCTGTCCGATCAGCCCCGGTGTGCCGCGTTCGACCTCGAGAACACCCTCATCGCCTCCAACGTCGTCGAGAGCTACGCCTGGCTGGCGGCTCGCCACGTCGAGCTGGCAGAGCGCGCTCGGCTCGTGGCGGGCCTTCTGGCGGAGGGCCCGAAGCTGCTGAGGCTGGACCGGCGTGACCGGAGCGATTTCCTGCGAGCCTTCTACCGCCGTTACGAGGGAGCACCGGCCGACCAGCTACGTGTCGACGGTTACGAGTTGTTCAGCGACCTCCTCGGGCTGCGGGCGTTTCCCGAGGCGATCGCGCGGGTGCGGCGCCATCGCGCGCTCGGCCACCGCACGCTGCTGATCACGGGGGCGCTGGACTTCGTGGTCGAGCCGCTGCGGCCGCTCTTCGACGAGATCGTCTGTGCGAGCATGGCTGAGCGGGACGGCAGACTCACCGGGGAGCTGACGAGATCGCCTCCGACGGGCGAGGCCCGAGCGATGCTGCTTGACGAGTTCGCACGCGCCCAGGGACTCACCTTGGGCGACACCGTGGCGTACGCGGACTCCACGAGCGATCTGCCGATGCTCGAGGCGGCCGGGTTCCCGGTCGCAGTGAACCCCGAGGTCAAGCTGGCCGCAATCGCCCGGCGCCGGGGATGGTCCGTGGAGCACTGGGAGCGGGCTGCTGGAGGCCCGAGGCGCACGCTGGCCCTCCCGACCCGGCGTCCCGGTGTGCAGACGGCGCCGGCGAGCTGGATCACGACCTCCTCGGTCGGAGCGCCCTCCTCGGTGGGAGAGGCGCGCTCCTCGGCCGGAGAGGCGCGATGAAGGCCCTGCTGTTCGAGCGGAACCTGCCGCGGTTCGCCGCGGCACGGGTGACCTCGGCCGTAGTCGGGTCCGGCAAGGGAGTCCGGGTGGGGCCGCTCGAGCTGGTCGAGCTCGAGGCTCTGCAGATGCCGGGTCCGAGCTGGGTGCGGGTCCGGCCCCGGCTGGCGGGGATCTGCGGCTCCGACCTCGCCACATTGGATGGTCGCAGCTCCCGCTACTTCGAGCACCTCGTCAGCTTCCCCTTCGTTCCCGGCCACGAGATCGTCGGCGACGCCGAGGGTGGGGCACTGGCCGGCCGGCGAGTCGTCGTCGAGCCCGTGCTCGGTTGTGAGGCGCGCGGGATCAACCCGCCGTGCCCAAACTGTGCCGCCGGGCGCAAAGGCGCCTGCGAACGGATCGCCTTTGGCCACCTGCGTCCTGGACTCCAGACCGGGTATTGCGCCGACACCGGTGGGGGCTGGTCGGCGGGGCTGGTCGCGCACGAGAGCCAGCTGCACGAGGTTCCCGATGACCTCTCCGACGAAGCCGCCGTCATGGTCGAGCCGGCAGCGTGCGCGGTGCACGCCGCGTGCGCAGCCGACATCGCCGGCGGCGAGCGGGTGATGGTGCTCGGTGCGGGAACAGTCGGGCTGTGCGTGATTGCGGCGTTGAGGGCTCTGTGCCTTCCCGGAGCGCTCGTCGCAGTCGCCAAGCACCCCCACCAGAGAACGCTCGCACGTGAGCTAGGGGCGGACCAGGTTGTGGTGCCCGGCGAGTACAAGCGAGCCGCGCGGCGCCTGTCGGGCTCGTTCGCCCTCGAATCCCACGACGGGGAGATCGCCCGGCTCACAGGCGGGGTCGACCTGGTCGTGGACTGCGTGGGAAGCTCGGGCTCGTTGGACCAGTGCCTCGACGTCGTTCGCCCCGGTGGCAAGATCGTGCTCGTCGGCATGCCGGGCGTCGTGCGGGTGGACCTCGCTCCGCTCTGGCAACGCGAGATCGAGCTGCGCGGCGCCTACGCCTACGGGATCGAGGACCGGCCGGAGGGGCCCCGGCCGACCTTCGATCTCGCCATGGAGCTCGTGCGCGAGGCCAACCTCGAGCGTCTCGTCTCTGCGCGCTACCCGCTCGAGGGATACGAGGACGCCGTGGCGCACGCCGCCGCCGCCGGACGCCGCGGAGCGGTCAAGATCGTCTTCGACCTTCGCAAGGGGACAACCAAGGAGGCAAAGTGAGCCCGAGGCCCGGCTTCGTCCTCGAGGTCGACCGCTCGACTCCGCCGATGCTGATGTGGCACGGCGAGGGTTTCCGGCTCGAGCGACTCCCCGTCGGGACCAGGGCCGTCTACGCGCCCGAGCCCGTGGCGCCCCTCGCCGACCCGGACGCCGCCATCCGGCACGCCCTCGACAATCCCCTCGGCGACTCCCAGCCGCTGCGGACGCTCCTTCGTCCCGGCATGCGGCTCACCATCGCCTTCGACGATGTATCGCTCCCCCTCCCGCCCATGCGTGCGCCCGACGTGCGCCAGCGGGTGATCGAAGCCGTGCTCGACCTCGCGGCCGGAGCGGGCATCGACGACGTCGTGCTGATCGCGGCGCTCGCCCTTCACCGGCGGATGACCGATCCCGAGCTCCGCCACGCACTCGGCGACCGGGTCTTCGAGGCCTTCGCCCCCCACGGCCTGCTGCTCCAGCACGACGCCGAGGATCCCTCGAACCTCGTCCACCTGGGGTTCACCGACCACGGAGAGGACGTCGAGATAAACCGCCGGGCGGCCGAGAGCGACCTGTTGATCTACGTGAACATCAACATCGTCGCCATGGACGGAGGCCACAAGTCCGTGGCGACGGGACTCGCCTCGTACAGGAGCATCAAGCACCACCACAACGTGCGCACCATGCAGCACAGCCGATCGTTCATGGACGTCCCCAACTCCGAGCTGCACACCTCGAACTGGCGGATGGGACGGCTCATCGCCGAATCAGGCGTGAACCTGTTCCAGATCGAGACCACGCTCAACACAGACACTTTCCCCGAGCAGCTCGGCTTCCTGCAAAAGCGCGAATGGGAATGGACTCTCCGGGACCGGGCCAGCTTCCTCGCGACCTCCGGCATGCTCGATCGCACGCCCGACGAGCTCCGACGCAGGATCTTCCATGCGGTACGCGCGCCGCACAACCTCACCTCGGTCCAAGCCGGCGCTGTGGAGGCCGTGCACGAGTCGACGCTCGCCAGCGTGCACCGCCAGCAGCTCGTCGAGGTCGAGGGCCAGACCGACGTGCTCACGATGGGGCTTCCGTACATCTGCCCGTACAACGTCAACTCGACGATGAACCCGATCCTCGTTGCCTGCCTCGGCCTCGGCTACTTCTTCAACTTGTACCGTGGCAGACCACTCGTGCGCGAGGGCGGCGTCGTGATCATGTCGCACCCCACCCCGTGGGAGTTCAACCCGGTTCATCATCCGAGCTACATCGACTTCTTCGAGCAGGTCCTGGCGGAGACGACCGACCTGTTCGAGATCGAGGCGAAATACGAGGAGGCCTTCGCCACCGATCCCTGGTACGTCCATCTCTACCGCACGAGCTACGCCTACCACGGTGTCCACCCGTTCTACATGTGGTACTGGTGCGCGCACGCGCTCTCGTACCTCGGCCGCGTGATCGTGGTCGGGGGCGACCGGGCCGCGGTCCGCCGAATGGGTTTCTCGCCTGCCTCGACGCTCGCCGACGCCCTCGAGATGGCCGAGGACGTCGTCGGCCGGGACCCGACCGTCACGCACTTCCACGCGCCTCCCATGCTGCTGGCGGACGTCAGGTGACGCGGCGCCCCCGCGGTGCAGCCGCCTCGGGGCGCGAACGACTGCGTTTCGTGGCCGAGCGGCCGACGTGGCCGGGCCACGTCGTCGTGCCCGTGCCGCGCCGCAACCTCGGTGTCGACTACGACACGTCCTGGGCTCGCCGGTACCCGGTCCGCCTGGCGCGGGCGGTGCTGCTCGACGACGTGAGCCGGCCGATCGTCCGCGTGGTGCTGTCGCCTCGTGTCACCGGGCTCGAGCATCTCGAGCCCGTGAAGGGCCCGATGATCCTCGCCGCGAACCACGCCAGCCATCTCGACACCGGTCTGCTGGTGTCGAGCCTGCCGGCCTGGCTGCGGCACCGCACGATGGTCGCGGCCGCGGCCGACTACTTCTTCGACCGCCGTTGGAAGGCCGCATTCTGGTCGTTCGGTCTTGGCGCCATCCCGATGGAGCGCACGAAGGTCAATCGTCGCTCCGCGGATCTTGCCGCTTCCCTCGTCGAGCGACGGCTGGAGCCTGATCATCTTCCCCGAGGGAGGGCGCACGGCCGACGGCTGGGGACAGGAATTCAAAGGTGGCGCCGCCTACCTCGCCAAACGCTGCGGTGTCCCGGTCATCCCGGTCCATATCCGGGGGACGCGTGCGGTGCTGGCGAAGAGCAGCACGCGCCTCCGGCCCGGATCGACCGAGATCCGCCTCGGTGATCCGCTCATCCCGCGCGAGGACGAGGACGCTCGTAAGTTCGCGGCGCGCATCGAGCACGCCGTCGCCGCCCTCGCCGACGAGGCCGAGTCGGACTGGTGGTCGGCCCGTCGCCATGCCGCAGCCGGAACGACGCCGCCGTTTCGAGGTCCCGAGGCGTCTCCGTGGCGGCGCGAGTGGGAGTTGCCCAACTCGGCACGCAAGGACCAGCGCGCGCCCCGCGACCTGCGGCGAGTACCGTGGAGCCGAGATGACTGACCGCGCCGCGGCGCTTTCACCGGCGCCAGGCCCGGTCGAGGTCCGACGCCGTGCGAGGGGGCCTCGGGGGCCTGGCTGTGATCGCTCTCGCCGGCGCGCTGTCGGGCTGCGGCGCGAGCGCGGCGCTCGGAAGCGCGGTGCTCGCCCCCCTGTCGGCGCTGCCCGAGACCGACGTCGTCCTCGAGACGAACCTGCAGGCTGCGGCGGAAGGTGGCCAGGTCAACACCGGGATCAGCGCGATCAGCAACGTCGGAGGCTCGGGGGTGCCGGAGGTGAGCGGTCCGCCGACCTCGGCGGGAGTGGTCAGCGTCGCGAGCGGCGCCGCCGCCGCGGTGTACACCGCCTTCAACCCGGTGGACCGGCACTGCCTCGGCAGCTTGGTCCTCGAGCCAGGCTCGCCGACCCTGCTCGGGGAGAGCACGCCTGGCACCTACGACTTCTGGTTCGGGCCGACGACCTCGACGGCTTGCGCCGCCAGCGGGTTCACGGCCGAGGCGACGGTGCCAAAGGGATGGGCAAACGGCGATCCATCCTCAGGCTGGCCGCTCCCCTAGCAGGGGTCGGCCTGCACGCCCGCGCGCCTCGCGTCAGCCCCGCGCCGCTTGAGGCAGGGTCCCCCAGGTCGCGCCGAGCACGTAGCTCCTACCACGGACCAGGCTCCGGCGCCACTCGACAGGCCTGTCGCCGGCGTAGGCGACACGTTCGACCTCGAAGACGCCTTCGCCGCGGCCGGGCTGTAGAAGCCGGCGCTCGGGTTGGCTGCAGGTGACGGCCCGCAACCACTCCCGCCCGCCGGTCACCCGGAGGCCGTTTCTCGTCTCGAGCAGGCCGTAGAGAGACCCGTGCTCGAGATCGGCGCCCACGAAGGCCTGACGTTCGGCGGCATCGAGCCCGAGCGCCGACCGGTCGAGCGCCAGCGGCTCACCGTCGGCGTACCGAACGCGTTCGACCCAGAGGACCGTCTCGTGGCTCTCGGTCCCGAGCGCCCAGGCCGCGACTTCGCCGGCCGGTCCCTCCTCGCTGCGGAGCACCTTGCTCGCCTCGACGAGCCCGGCGGCCGTGATCGCCTGCGCGAGCCCGGACGTGCCGAGGATCGGGGCGTCGAGCTGGCGCCGGACCACGAAGGTGCCGCTGCCGCGGCGGGCGTCGACGAGGCCCTCGACCCGCAGTCGGCGAATCGCCTCTCGGACCGTCGCCCGGCTGACGCCGAAGGCCGCGACGAGCTCTGCCTCGGTCGGGAACCGCTCGTCGAAGTCGCCGGCGCCGAGCCGTCGCCGGAGCTCGCCGGCGAGCTGGGCCCACAGCGGCATCGGATCGGCCGAGTCGAGCACCGTCGCCGCGCCTTGCCGGGGAGCTCCCGGGCGCGCCGGGGGCAAGGGCGGCGGTCTCACGCCGTCAACGCGCCGAGCACGAACGACCCCAGGATCACGGCCAGCACCGTTGCCGAGATCGCGGTGAACAGCCAATCGCCCCGCCGCGCGAAGGCCACGCCACCGGTGACGAGACCCGCGACGGGCGTCAAGATCAGCGCCAGCACACCGGCGACGATGATCGCCTCCCCGCTGCCGCGCGAGACGCCTTCCCAGACTGCCGCGAACGAGTGCGGGAAGCGCGCCCGTGCCGCGAGGTGGGCCCGCTCCGCGGCGCGCGAGCCGAACGCCGCCGGCTCGCGGACGAGACCGAGGACGTATCCGGTGAGCACGATGGCGGCGCTCGTGAACACGCCGCAGCGCAAGACCTTGCCGACCGCGGCGCGCACGCCATGGGCCGAGGGAGGCGTCAGGGCGCCCGGCGCGCGGACCACCGGAGTCGTCACGCGAAGCCCTTCCAGAGCATCTGAGCTGCGACGACGCCGAGCACGATCACAAACAGAGCCCTCAGCCGCTCCGAGCCGATGCCCACGAGCAGCTTCGACCCCTGCGTCGCTCCCAGCAAGACGCCGATCGCGACGGGAGCCACGATGAGCGGATCGATGTCGCCCCTAGCGAAGTAGACCACGGCGCTCGCGGCCGCCGTCATTCCTATCAACAGGTTGCTCGTCGCGGTCGAGACCTTCATCGGAAGGTGCATCGCTAGGTCCATCGCGGGCACCTTGAGAGCGCCCGAGCCGATCCCGAGCAGGCCGCTCACCGCACCGGCAACGTACATGAGGGCGAGCCCGAGCCCTGTGTGAACCACCTCGTAGGGCACTTCGCACCCTTTTGACTGGTCCCAGTACGCCGAATGAAGCCTCAGGCGATCCGCGAGATTGGCGCCGCCTCCAGCGACCTTGTCCCCCCGAAGCCCCACCGAAAGGCTGACCTGCTCTGCCGCCTGTCCCAGGCCCGGCGCCCGCCCGGCACGGCCCTTGCGGAGCATCTGCACGCCGGAGAACCCGAGAACGATGCCGAACAGCGCGAACAGGGCGCGGGGATCGAACACGCCCGCGAGCAGTGCTCCTGTCACCGCGCCGATTGTCGTCGCCATCGCGAGGAAGGTGGCGACGCGCAGATTGGTGATGCTCTCGGTCACGTTTCTCGCCGCCCCGGCGGAGGACGTGGCTGCCACCGCCACGATCGAAGTACCGATCGCGAGGCGGATGTCGAGGTGAAAGCCCAGCGTGAGCACGGGCACGATGACAAAGCCACCACCGAGCCCGAGCAACGAGCCGAGCGCGCCTGCCGCCATCGAGATCACGAGCAGCACGATCGACAGCTCGACGAGGGACACGCGACCACTCTACAGTTGTACGTACAACCGGACAACCTAGGCCTTGAATCCGGCCGGCCTTCTTGAGCCGGAGAGCGGCGCCGGGCCGGCGCCGAGGGCGCGTTAGTCGCCGAGGTGCCCAGCGGAATAGGTCCGCCTGAGATCGTCCCCGGTGGGATCGTGGGCGATGGTCGAAAGACCGCCTGACGCGGAGAAGGGACCGGTGGGGGGATACCGGCCCCTTCTCAAGACTCTTCAGTTGCTGGAGGGGGGATTCCGCTCCTGAGGTCTGCCACCCATGGTGCGCGATTTCACAGCATCAGTCAAACAGTTCTTACCGATAACTGGTATCTTCCACTGCGATGGATCTGCGGCAGCTGAGCGCAATTGTCGGCATCGCCGATCACGGCTCGTTCTCGGCCGCCGCAGACGCCTTGCAGACGGTCCAGTCGAACGTCTCGGCGCACGTGAAGAAGCTCGAGCGGGAGCTCGGCTGCGAGCTCGTGGATCGAGGCACCGGTCGTGTAACCGAGGCGGGCGAACTGGTCGTGGCCCGCTCCCGGCGAGTGCAGGCAGAGCTCGACGCGATGCTGTCGGACGTGCTCGCGCTCACTCGAGACGTCGCCGGGACGGTCAGGATCGGCATAATCGGCACGACGGCTCGCTGGCTCGTGCCTCAGCTGATGCGCGTCGCTCCACAGCGGTACCCGCAGCTTCGCCTGGTCTTCGTCGAGTCGACGACCACGAGGCTAGACGCTCAGCTCGCAACCGGGCAGGTCGACCTCGCGGTGCTCAACCTTCCGGCGGCGGGTGCCGACCTGGCGGTTACCCCGCTGTTCGAGGAGGAGCTCGTTCTGGTCGTGCCGACCGATCACCCCTTGGCGCAGGAAGATGAGATCAGCCTCAGTGCGCTGGAAGGCATCCCCTTGCTCCTGCCTCTCGCCGGCACGGCGTTTCGAGCCGAGCTCGACGCGGGGATGGCCTCGAGCGGGACGACGCTCCTGGCGCGGGCCGAGGTCGACGGCACCCGCCTGATCGCGACGCTCACCTTCGAGGGTTGGGGCCCGGCCATCCTGCCCGCGACGGCCGTACCTGACTACCTCCGCGACCGCTGGGCGCTCGTGAAGGTCACCGAGATCCCGCGCAGGGTCATCGGGGTCGTCCAACGGGCGACAGGCTTGCCGTCGGCACCGGCACGTGCCGTGCTCGACCTGCTGACCGACGTCGTCTTCGACGCCACCCGGATTCCCGGCGGGGTGACCCCATTGGCTCCTGACCGGGTTCGCTCGAGCGGCGCGGGCACCTAGGGTCCCGCGTCTGCCAGGCGTGACTGGGCCCGAGCGGCGCACGCACGCGGGCCTCAGGCACCGTCCAGGTCTGACGGCCGCTCGTGCGGCGCGAGCGGCTCGCGCCACATCAGCCACAGCCGGACAGAGTCGTCGGGAACGCTCACCTCGTCGGTCACCTCGAACCCGTGACGGCGGTAGAACGAGATGTTGCGCTCCTTGGAGGACTCGAGATAGGCCGGGAGGCCTTCTTGGTCGCAGGTGTCGAGCACGGGCTTCATCACGGCCGAGCCCAGGCCCTTTCCTTGCCACGGTGGGTCGGTGCCGAGTCCTCCGAGGTAGTAGTGGGGAGTGCGAGGGTGGCGAGACTCGACGAGCTGAACGAGACGCAGAGCCGCACCCACGCGCCGCCCGAGGATCCTGAGCATCAGGAGCAGCGCGACGACGTCGTGCGGACCGGGACGGGCTTCTCTGGGCGGCTGCCACAGTGCGGTCGACCTGCACCCCTCGGTCGTGTAGACGAGCCCTCTCGGCAGGTACGTCCGCCGAATCTGAAGGGTGAAGAAACGGCGCAAGTCCCGCTCACGGCCGCGCGGTTCGGGGAACAGGTAAACAAGAACCGGGTCGTCGTAGAACGCCCGAACAAGCGACGCGACGGCCGCCGGCACGTCTTCGCGACGCAGCTGGCGCACCTCTGACATCGCAGGGATGGTAGTGGTAGCGCGTTGGGGCCAGCGGCTTGGGGGAATCTGCCCGCGGCGCGATGGGTTCTACTTGACATGAGCAAGCCTTCGTTCTCTGTCACTTGGGACTACCGCTGTCCCTTCGCCCGCAACGCCCACGAGCATCTCGTGGTCGCCCTCGAGGCCGGAGCTAGGTTCGAGCCCGAGTTCATTCCCTTTTCTCTCAACCAGGCTCACGTCGAGGAGGGAGGGACGCCGGTCTGGAATGACCCGGAGCGAGAGGAGGATCTGCTCGCCATGCAAGTCGGGATCGTGGTCCGCGACCGGTATCCCGCTCAGTTCCTACACGTGCACCGGGCGCTGTTCGCCCTCCGCCATGACGAAGGGGCAGATCTGCGCGACCACGCGGCACTGGCCTCTGTGCTGGAACGCGAGGGCGTCGATCCTGTTCGCGTGTTCGACGAGATCGCGAGCGGGTGGCCGCTCGACGAGTTCCGCAAGTCGCACGAGGCGGCGGTCGCCGACTATGACGTCTTCGGCGTGCCGACCTTCATCGCCGGCGAACAGGCGGCCTTCGTCCGGATCATGACGCGCCCGGGCGGCGACTCCGCGGTCGCGACGTCCACGATCGAGCGGATCCTCGACCTGCTGGAGCATCACGCCGAGCTGAACGAGTTCAAGCACACTTCGATCGACAACTGAAGAGCGGAGCGAACGCCCTCAGTCGAGTGAGATGGGCTCGTCGTCTTCGATCAAGCCGCCGGCGCCGATCGGGGTCTCGACGGCAAGGCCGGCCTTCTCGGCGACGGCGACACGGATCCGCTGATCGAGCTCGATCATGAGCTCGGGGCTTTCCCGCAGGAATTGCTTGGCGTTCTCACGGCCCTGGCCCAGCTGCTCGCCCTCGTAGGTGTACCAGGCACCGGACTTCTTCGCGATCCCAAGGTCGACGGCGACGTCGAGCACCGAACCCTCCCGGCTGATACCTCGGCCGTAGACGATGTCGAATTCGGCCATGCGGAAGGGCGGAGCGCACTTGTTCTTCACGACTTTCACCCGGGTGCGGTTGCCGATGATCTCGGCCCCATCCTTGATTGACTCGACTCGCCGGATGTCGAGGCGGACCGAGGAATAGAATTTGAGCGCGCGTCCTCCGGGTGTGACCTCGGGCGATCCGTAGATGACGCCGACCTTCTCCCTCAATTGGTTGATGAACAGCGCGATCGTCGACGACTTGCTGAGTGTGCCCGTGAGCTTGCGGAGCGCCTGGGACATCAAGCGAGCCTGCAGGCCGACGTGGGTATCGCCCATGTCACCTTCGAGCTCGGCGCGCGGGGTGAGCGCCGCCACCGAGTCGATGACGATGACGTCCATCGCCCCGGAGCGGATCAGCATGTCGGCGATCTCGAGCCCTTGCTCGCCCGTGTCGGGCTGAGAGATCAGCAGCTCGTCTATGTCGACGCCGATGGCCTTGGCATAGACGGGGTCGAGTGCGTGCTCCGCGTCGATGTAGACGCAGATCCCTCCGTTACGCTGGGCTTCTGCAACGACGTGCAGTGCGAGGGTCGACTTGCCCGACGACTCGGGCCCGAACACCTCGATGATCCGTCCCCTCGGGAGCCCACCGATCCCGAGCGCGAGGTCGAGGGCCATCGCGCCGGTCGAGATCACTTCGATCCCCATGCCGGTGTGCTCGCCCATGCGCATCACCGAGCCCTTGCCGAACTGCTTCTCGATCTGGCCGAGTGCCGCCTCGAGTGCCTTGTCACGCTCCATCGTCGGTCCTCTCTCCTCTCGTGGTGTTGGTGGACGGTTCAATTCTCGGCCCGGATCTCCCGGCTGTGGTGCTGCCTCGTCCCGGCTCACCGGCGTCACACCGGCAGGCCGCAACCTACGAAATGGGTGTGTCACTCCTTCGGGGGGTCGCTGCTGCAAGCTCATGACATGACTGTAGTTCCAAACATATGTTCGTTGGTGGACGCAGCCGGCGCCCTCTGACCTTTCGGCTTCAAGCGGGCTGATCGGGCGCACGCAGCCGGCGCCTCAGCAGGTCCAGGGCCGAGATCGTAGCGAGCTGCCTGACCCGGTCCCGATCCCCGGGCAGGCGGAGCTCGACCCCGTCGGGAACCGCCCCAGGCAGGGCGAGACCGACGACGACCGTGCCCGCCGGTCGACCCTCCTGCTCGGTAGGACCGGCGACGCCGGTCGTCGCCAGCCCGACCTCGGCGCCGAGGACCTGCCGGGCACCTTCGGCCATCGCCGCCGCCGCCTCGCGCGTCACCACCGGCCCATCGGCGAGGCCGAGCATGGAGCGCTTGACATCAGCGTCGTAGGCGACCACGGCTCCCCGGAACCACGCACTGGCACCTGGCACGGCGACGACTCGGGCGGCGACGAGGCCGCCGGTCAGCGACTCCGCGATCCCGAGCCTCCAGCCCAGCCCGATCAGGAGACTCCCGACCGCGCCTTCCATCGTGTCCTCGTCGACGCCGAACACCGATTCGCCGAGCAGCCCGCGAAGCTCGGCCTCCTCGGTGTCGAGGACCGCGTCCGCGGCGGCGGCATCTGCTGCCTTCACGGTGATGCGAAGCTTGATCCCCTCGATGCCGCTTGCCAGAAACGCAATGGTCGGCACTCCGGGGCCGCCGGCCTCGAGCGCCTCGACGCGGCCTGCGACGAGCTCGGCCAGACCGGACTCGGTGTGACCCCAGGTCCTCAGTGTCCGACTGCGGATCACCGCAGCCTGCCCCGACCGCCGCCTCAGATCGGGAAGCACGGCTCGCCGGATCATCTCTTGCATCTCGTAGGGAACTCCGGGCACGGCGTACATCACCTGGTTGCCGAGGGGGCAGATGAGCCCGGGAGCCGTGCCCATCGTCTGGGGGATCACGGTTGCACCTTCTGGCACGTCCGCCTGGCGCTCGTTGTTGGCCGGCATCGTCAAACCGGGGCGGCGAGAGGCGAAACGGTCCCTGATCGCCTGCAAGACGGCGCCATCGCGCCGAAGCGGGACGTCCATCACCAGAGCGATCGCCTCCCGGGTGAGGTCGTCCTGGGTCGGCCCGAGGCCGCCGCAGACGATCACCGCTTCGTTGCGCGAGAGCGCGGAGCGAAGCACCGACGCGATCCGCTCGATGTTGTCACCCACCCTGGTCTGAAAGTTGCAGTCGATCCCCGAGCCGGCGAGCTGCTCACCTATCCAGGCCGAGTTGGTGTCGACGATCTGGCCCAGGAGGAGCTCGGTCCCGACGGCGACGACCTCGGCTCGCACGAGCTCTCCTCCGGCCCGGCGCGCTTTGGTCAGGCTGCGTGACGGTCGAGGCCGCCACGCGCCGGCGACTGGGCGCCCGCGAGCAGTTTCCGCGAATCTCGCAAGTACTCGAACCCGGTCCAAAGCGTGACGACGACGACGAACCAGAGCGCCCAGTTGACGAGGTTTGCGTGGTGCAGGCCGACCGGTGGCAGGAAGGCGAGCGCGACCACGAGATCCTGGAGCAGAGTTTTCAGTTTTGCTGTCGTCCGGGCAGGCACCGAGACTCCGCGCTTTCCCGCGTAGCCACGGAAGACGCTCATGGCGACCTCTCTGGCCGCGATCAGCACCACCGGCAGCCAGCTCACCTCTCCGATGACGGCAAGGGCGGCCAGGACGCCGAGAACGAGGCACTTGTCCGCCAGCGGATCGAGGAACGCTCCCGAGCGCGTCGTGCCGTGCCGCCGTGCGAGGACGCCGTCGAGGCCGTCGGAGGACGAGCAGACGAACCAGAGCCCGACGAGCAGCCAGCTCGAAGGCCCCGTCGCGATGACGAGCGCGACCATCAGCGGCGACGCGAGCAACCGGGCGATCGTGATGCCATTCGCGGGTGTCATGAGCGCGGACGGCCCGAAGGTCCTGTCGCTCCGGCTCACGGCGCGGAGCCTCCCACCAGCTCGGACGCAGGCGAGGCCTCGAGGTCGGGCCCGTTCGCGCCGAGGATGCGGACCGAACCGAGCCAGCCCTTCGGAACAGATGGCGGCAGGGCCACTACGCCGTCGATCTCGGGCGCTTCGCGGTACGACCGGGCGCGGCCGGGCCGATCCACGAGGACGTCGCAAGTCGTGCCGACGAGCTGCCGGCGCCGGCGGGCGGTGATCGCGTCCTGCAGCTCCGAGCACTCGCCCAGGCGCTCGAGGGCGAGCGAGGCGGGCACCTGGTCACCGAGGCCGGCAGCGAGGGTGCCTTCCTCGCGCGAAAACGTGAAGAAACCGGCCCAGTCGAGCTCGGCCTGCTCGATGAACCTCAACAGCTCGTCGTGGTCCTCCTCGGTCTCGCCGGGGTAACCGAGGATGAACGAGGACCGGAAGGCCGCGTCCGGCTCGAGCCGGCGGATGCTCCCGATCCGTTCGAGGAACCGGGCGGCGTTCCCGTAGCGTCGCATCTTGCGGAGCAGGGAACCGGAGGCATGTTGCAGCGAGAGGTCGAAGTATGGAACGCCGGTCCCGACGACGGCCTCGACGAGGCGATCGGTGAGCGAGGACGGGTACAGATAGAGCAGGCGTACCCGCTCGACTCGTTGCGCCGCCGCACCGATGAGCTCGACGATGCCTGGGCCGGTTCGGTCGTTGCGGCTTGCGCCCGCCGTCCGGTCGTGTCCGTACGAAGCGAGATCCTGGGCGACCAGCACGATCTCCCGTACGTCCAGCGCATCGATCTCCGCCAGGATCGAGTCAATCGTCCTCGAGCGCTGCCTGCCACGAAACGACGGGATCGCACAGAACCCGCACCGCCGGTCGCAGCCCTCGGCGACCTTGACGTAGGCCCAGGGCGAGCTCGCCGGCGGCCGCGGGAGCTCCAGCAGGTCGAAACCTGTCGAGGGCCCGTCCGGCGCGGAGCCTTGCGAGCCGGCGCGCACGACGCGCCGCGCCGTCTTCATCTCGACGGGAACGCCGAAGCCGGCGACGAGATCGATCTCCCCGATCGCGGCCGCCAGTTCATCGCCCGAGCGCTCGGCGAGGCAGCCGGTGACGACGAGCCGCGACCCGGCCTTGCGCACGGCGTCGAGCTCCAAGATGGCCTCGATCGACTCCTCACGGGCCGCCTCGATGAACGCGCACGTATTGACGACGACAAGGTCGGCCTCGCCGGGACCCTGCGCCGGCTCGAAGCCGCCCGTGACGAGACGGCCGATCAGCTTGTGCGAGTCGACCTCATTCTTCGGGCAGCCGAGCGTCGTCAGCCAAAAGCGCTCGTGCACCCACGAAGCCTACCAACGCCCGTTCAGCACAGCCGGAGGGCGCCGTGCTCGCAGAGCGCGGTGATCTCGGTTTCCTCGAATCCCCACGACTCCAGCGCCTCGCGTCCATACTGGCCGGGCCAGGGCGGGGGGCTCGGCACCGCTGCCG
Source organism: uncultured Acidimicrobiaceae bacterium (assembly GCA_963703655.1). Classification (GTDB taxonomy): domain Bacteria; phylum Actinomycetota; class Acidimicrobiia; order Acidimicrobiales; family Bog-793; genus CAVPFA01. The sequence goes on from CAVPFA010000006.1 coordinate 439,810, forward strand.
GCGTCGTTGCGAATCGTGGGGCCGGCGCCGGCTGCAGGACGCCGCCGACCTCGACGAAGGTGTCCCGGGCCCTGTTGTGAGGATCGTCCGTGACCTCGTGCATCGCCAGCACCGGAGCTAGGCACGCGTCGGAACCGTCCGCCATCGCCACCCACTCGTCGCGGTCGCGCGTCTTGAACACCTTCGCAAAACGTTGTTTTGTCGCCGGCCACCCTTCGCGGTCCATTTGCGCCGGCAGCTCCCCCGGATCGAGCCCCATCACTTCGAGCAATTCCTTGTAGAAGCCGGGCTCGAGCGCGCCGACGGCCACGTGCCGACCGTCAGCGCATTCGTAGACCTCGTAGAACGGAGCGCCGGTGTCCAGCAAGTTGGTGCCACGCTCGTCCCGCCACACACCGAGCGCGCGAAGGCCCCAGATCATCGTGGTGAGCAAGGCGGCCCCGTCGACCATGGCGGCGTCGACCACCTGGCCCTCGCCCGAGCGTTGCGCGGCGAGAACCGCCGACACGACTCCGAGAGCCAGCAGCAGCCCGCCCCCGGCGAAGTCGCCGAGAAGGTTCATCGGAGGCACCGGCCGTTCGCCCACCCTGCCGATCGGGTCGAGCGCTCCCGCGACGGCGATGTAGTCGATGTCGTGTCCGGCGGTCGGCGCCCGCGGGCCGGATTGTCCCCAGCCGGTCATCCGGCCGTAGACCAGGCGAGCATTCCGTTCCCGGCAGGCTTGCGGGCCGACGCCGAGACGCTCCACGACCCCTGGCCGGAATCCCTCCAGCAGAATGTCGGCGCGCTCCGCGAGGTCCAGCACCAACGCCACGCCGGCCGGCTCTTTCAGGTCGACACCGATGGACCGCTTGCCGCGTTCGAGCAGGTCCCACGACGGGCCTTCGGGGACGGGCTCGGGCACTGCCGAAGGGCGTTCGACCCGCAGCACGTCGGCCCCGAGGTCGGCGAGCACCATCGCCGCGAACGGGCAGGGCCCGATGCCGGCTAGCTCGACGACACGAAGGCCCTCGAGAGGCCCGCTCACCGAGCTGCTCCTGCCCGGGTCGCGTCCACCGTGGCCGCATGGGTCACGATCGCGTCTAGAAGCCGGTCGTAGAGCTGGACCGGCAGGTCGTGGCCCATGCCTTCCACGATGAGGAGCTGGGCGCCGGGTATCGCGCCGGCCGTGGCCACGCCGCCGCTGACGTCGACGAGAGAATCACTGTCGCCGTGAATGACGAGGGTCGGGACGCGGATGCGCCTCAGTGACTCGGTCCGATCGCCGGCGGTGAGTACGGCTGCCGCCTGGCGTGCGACCCCGTCCGGATCGTGGCTGCGGTCGTACGCGGCGCCGATCTCCTCGGCCGCGACCTCGTGGTCGAACGGGTAAGCCGGAGAACCGATCACCTGCCAAATTCTGATTCCGAAATCGATCGCCTCGCCCCGGTCCTTCGGCGGCGTCTGCAGCAGAGCCGTCAATGCCGCGGCAGTCGGCTGGCCGACACCAGGGTTGCCGGTATTCGACATGATCGAGCAGAGGCTGCGGAGACGGGCGCCGTGATCGATCGCGAGCGACTGCGCGATCATGCCTCCCATCGAGATGCCGACGACGTGAGCGCTCTCGATGCCTAGGTGGTCCAGGAGACCGGCGGCGTCAGAAGCCATGTCGGCGAGCGTGTACGCAACAGGGGGTCGCGCCCTGCCAGCAGCGCAGCCAGGTCCGGTTGGCCGCGCGCGACGAGGTGAGTCGACAGGCCCACGTCGCGGTTGTCATAGCGGATCACGAGGTGCCCCGCCGCTGCGAGACGATCGCACCATTCGTCGGGCCAACCGGTGAGCTGCATGCCGAGTCCCGAGATGAGCAGCACCGGTGAGCCGGACGCGTCGCCCGAGGTCTCATAGCAAAGTTCGATCTCGTTCACGCGGGCAAAGGCCATGACGACAGGCTTTCCCGGGGTCCCGCCTCGGGTCAAGTGGGCCCACCGGTTATTCGACGGCCTCGCCGCGGGAGCGGCCGGCGTTTCCTCAGAGCCGGTCCAGAAGCTCGCGTCGTTTCTGCTCGTACTCGGCATCGGTGATGACGCCGTGGTGGTGCAGCTCAGCCAGCTGCCGGAGCTTTTGCGCAATCGTCGGCGTCGGCTCGCTGGACGGCGTCGGCTCGCTGTAGACCGGCGCCGGCGAGAGGAGTGTCGCGGGCGAGATACGAGGCGTCGGATCGGTGACCGGCGGCGAGGTGGCCACCGGCGGCGGGGCGGTGACGGGTGCCACGCCGTCCGGGCTGGCAGGCTGTAGAGCGGTCGTGGGGTTCTGCGCCAGCGGGTAGGCGGCGGCCTGCGCTACGACGCGGTTGATGAGCGACTGCACCTCGTCGGGGTGCGTGATGTCGGGGAAGGGATCCCGTCCCTGGCGACCAGCGGACTCGACCGATAGGCTGCCCGCCCTCACGATCCGCTCGACCACGGTCTGGTGATAGGTGACGTCCTGCACGCGTCCGATCGGGATCTCCCTGCCGGTCCTCGTCACCGCGCCGGTCCGGTACACGATGCGGTGGGAGGTGACGACGAAGGACTTCGTGCGCCAGCTGACCCAGCGGGCCGCGAGGTACAAGAGCGCGCTCGACCCGATCCCGAGAAGGACCCAGCCGACCCAGACCGGGGCGCTCGCCCACAGCACGACGACCGCGATGCAGCAGGCGAGAACCGCAATCGTGAGCACCGAAGGCCAGAACAGGTAGGACCAGTTGGGCTTCGAGTCGAGATAGACCTCCTCGCCGGGAGCCAGAAGCTTCCTCGGGAAAGTCATCGCGCGTGCCCCCGCGCGGCAGGAGCGGCTCATCCGAGCTTGCTCGCGATCGAAGCGGCGGCTCGCAGTACCGACCCGTCGGAGCCGGCCGACGAATAGGCAGCGGCTGGGCGATAGACAGCCTCAGCCAGCAGCTCGACCAGCAGCGACGGAAATGAAACGGGTGGTTCGATCCACAGGTACTTCGCGAGCGACCCCGGAATCGTGTTCACCTCGTTCACGAACAGGTCCTCGCCGTCGGACAGGAAATCGAGCCGCGCCACGCCGCGGCAGGCCGACGAGCGAGGCGACTTCGGATGCCAGCAGCCGGAGGCGCCTTTCGAGCTCGGGCTCGATGCGCGCGGGCATCTCGCGAGGAGCCGAGGTCATCCCTTCGGACCCGACGTACTTGTCCCGGTAACCCAGGATCTCAGCGCCGCTTTGTGTCCGCAGCGGTCGTTCGATCGCCGACAGCTGAAAATCGGGCCAGGTGCGAGCGGCAACCTGCAGGTCGAACAGCTCTGGCCGGTAAGGCTCGAGTACGGCGCCACGCCGGAGGTGGGAGTTGGCCTCGAGCCGGGCGCGAGCCGTCGCCAGATCGGTGACGACCTCGACACCGATCGACGAGCCGCCAAAGCGCGGCTTCAAGATGTACGGAGGCGCGAATCCGGGGTCCTGTCCGTGCGCGTTCAGGAGCACTCGCGCCAAGGCCGGCAGCCCGGCGTAGACCATGAGCGCCCCGAACGCGAGCTTGTCCATGCCGAGGGCAGCTCCCATCGCGGTCGGTCCCGAGTAGGGGACGCCGGCCAGGTCGAGCGCGCCCTGCAGGGTCCCGTCCTCGCCCGGGCCGCCGTGGCAGCAGATCACGACCGCATCGAGTTCGAGGCTTTCCTCCTTCTGGCGTAGCCCGCGCCCGGCCTTGACGAAGCCGCCCCCCGTGCCGCTGATCAACCGAATGTCCGCCGAATTGGCGGGGACGCCGTCGGCGAACGCCGCCGCTTCGGTCCCGTCCCGAACCTCGTACCAGTCACCCGACTTGGACCAGTACAGCGAGCGCACGCCGCCGACTCCCGGCACGCCCACAAGCGCCTGGACGGCCTGCAGGCCGGTGAGGATCGAGACGTCGTGCTCAGGCGAGGGACCGCCGTAGATCACTGCGACCCGCGCCGGAAAACCTCCCTCTCCATGCAGTCCGCCGGCGCCCGCCAGGCCGAAGGCTCCCCGGTCGTCGAACGCCGAACGGCGCCCCGCGCTTTCCCTCATGTTGCGGCCACTTTAAGGGCTTCTGACCTCAGGGAAAGTGATCCGGGAGATCGTTCTCGAACAGCACCGCATCCTCAGGGCCCAGGTGCTCGCGCGCCCAGGCCACCGCTTCGGGAAGCGAACCGACGAGCTTCACCCGCGGCGGCCGTTCGGCTCGCCGGCAACCCTCGAGGAGCGCGGCCCGATTCGTGCGGCCGACCACGACCACGTCGGTGACGACTCCCGCGGCGTCCTCGGCAAGGGCGACGTTCTCGTCACGCTGGGTGCGCCCGAGCTCAACCATCCCGGGCGTCACGAGCACTCGTCGGCCGCCCGGCGCCTCGCGTGCCAGCGCCTCGAGCGCGCGCCGGGCGCCGGCCGGGTTGGCGTTGAACGTGTCGTCGAGCACGATGTAGCCGGCCCCGGCGCTGTAGCGCTCCAGTCGGTTCGGCACGCTCGGCAGCGTGGCGAGTCGACGCAGCACCACTTCAGGGGAGATGCCGAGCTCGATGGCCACAGCGGCCGCGCACGCCGCGTTCGACCGGATCGGAGGCACAGAACCGGGAGCCAGGCCCGCGACACCCGACGACCTTCCTGCCACTCGAAGCTCGAGGCCGTCGGATTGCTCCAGCACGACGACATCGGCCCCGGGGTCGTCGGCGGAAGCCCGCACCACCTTTTGTGCCGCTTCCTTTTGTACCGCTGCGAGGCGTCGCGCAAGTCCCTCGAGACGGTCGTCGTCGACGTTGAGCACGACCACGCCGGCTCCCGCTGTGATCTCCGCCTTCGCCGAGAGCGTGCGGTCGAGGGTGCCGAAGCGTTCCAGATGCGACGGCCCGATCGCTGTGATGACTACGACTTGGGGGCGGAGCCACCGGCACAGCGCCGCGATCTCGCCCGGGCCGTAGGCGCCCATCTCGGCCACCAGCACCTCGGTCCCCGGCGCGAGGTGCTCGTTGACCGTGCGGGCCAGTCCGGCCCGGTTGTTGAAGCTGCGCGGGCTCGCGACGACATTGCGATCGGCCGCCAGCATGTGAGCGAGGTATCCCTTGGTCGTCGTCTTTCCATACGACCCCGTTATCCCGACCACGAGAGGCCGAACACGGGCCAGCACCACCGCTGCCCGGCGGACGAACTTCCGCGCGAGCAGGTCCTCGACAGGCCGAAGGACGACGAGCGCCAAGTCGACGAGGACAGGGACGGCGACCGCCGCGAAACCGGCGGCCGCGACGCCGTCGGCGAGACCGCCGTAGGCGGCGGGCACCGCGACGGCGAGGAGCTCGAGGCCTCCGGTGCACAGGGCGACGAACGACATCCGGCGCGTCCACGCGAGGCTCGACGTGCGACCTCGCATACGAAGGCCGACCGGGCCGATCGCGACCGCGACGGCTGTCGCGATCACCGCTGGGGGCACCGCGACGCCGATCGCTGCGCCTGTCACGGCTGCGGCGGCGAGGCCGGCGTTGACCGGCGTTGCCGTCCACCAGCGCCACGCGAACCGTGCGCCCGCACCCGCAAGGTAATGCTCGCGCTGGGCAACCCTGAGCCACCGCAGGTCAGCGCAGACGATCGCCGTGACGACTGCCGCGAGCGAGATGGCGTCGAGCGCGGTCACAAGGTGGGCGCGCCCCGCGGCGGGGCTGCCGGGATCACGGCTTCAGGCGTCCAACGGCTGCACGTAGCTCGCCAGGAACCGTGAGGGGCGTGAGATGGCCCGCTCCGTGGCACACGACGAGATGCGAGTCCCGCAGCTCGCGTTGCACTTTCTCGGCCACAACGAGCGGAGCGAGGGTGTCGTTGTCACCCCACACGAGCTCGACGGGGCACTGGAGGGCGGCGAGCGCCTCCGTGTAGTCCTCCGAGAGCGTGCGCACCAGAATGTCGCGCATGACGCCGGAGGCGGCACGGTAATCGTCGGACCCGTAGCGCTGACGCAGCGCCTCGATCCGCGTCTGGCCGATCACCCCGCGTGCCGCAAGCCGTCGCGCCACCCTGAGACGCAGACGTGGTCTCGAACGGGCGCCGGCGGGACGATGGAGCGGGACACCGCTCAACACGAGGCCCGCGACCCGATCGGGGTGGGTTGCAGCAAGGTGCACCGCGACACGGCCACCGAACGAGTGGCCGAGCACGACGACTTGTGTCGCCATCTCGTCGAGCACGGCCGAGACCGCGTCGGCGTACTCCGGGGTGCCCCACACTTGCGCCGGTGCCGGCGCGCTCCCGAATCCGGGCAGGTCGAGCGCGACCGCCTCGAGGCCCGGGGGAGCCAGCACGGCCTCGAAGTCCCGGTGGTCGCGGCGCCAGCCGTGCAGCGCCAGCACCCACGGGGTGCCGGTGCCGTACGACTCCCCGAACAGGCGGGCCCCGGCGAACGACGTGAGCATTTCGAAAAAGCTAACGCGTCGGGTCGGTGTCGAAGCTGACCGTGACGGTCTTCCCTTGCCGGTCAGGCCGGCGACCCCAGCCGATGACGCACCCGACCGGTACGGTCTCGGTGTGGCATCGACCGCCGCCTTCCCGAACGACCTGGCCGGACGACTGCTGGCCGGATGTGACGCGGAGCAACGCGAGGCGATCACCACCGAGGCCAAGCCCCTGTGCGTGCTTGCGGCAGCCGGGTCGGGCAAGACACGGGTACTGACGCGCCGGATCGCCTGGCGGGTGAACGAAGGAACCGCCTCGGCGCCGTATGTGCTTGCGCTCACCTTCACCCGTAAGGCGGCTTCCGAGCTCCGCGGCCGGCTTGCAAGCCTCGGTCTCGCCGAGCCTGCCACCGCGGGGACCTTCCATTCCGTCGCACTCGCGGAGCTGCGACGCCTCGCAGCCGAGCGCGGCCGGCCTGCACCGGTCGTCATCTCGTCCAAGGCTCGACTCCTGGCGGCGGCCGCGGGTCGCGACGCTGGGCACGACCGGGCGACGCTGGCGGAGCTCGCCTTCGAGATCGAGTGGGCGCAAGCTCGCTGCCTGACGGCTCGCGACTACCTCCGAGCCGTGACCATAAGCGGGCGGCAGACCCAATGCGACCCCGCGGTCGTCGCCGAGGTCTGGAAGCGCTACGAGCGTGAGAAGCAACGCCGCGGGGTGCTCGATTTCGACGACCTTCTCGCTCGTTGTGCGAATGAGATGGAGAAGGACCCCGAGTTCGCCGCCTCGGCCCGGTGGCGGTTCCGCCACTTCTTCGTCGACGAGTACCAGGACGTGAACTCGGCACAAGTCCGGCTTCTCGAGGCATGGCTCGGTGACGGCGACGACGTTTGCGTGGTCGGCGACCCCGACCAGGCGATCTATTCCTGGAACGGGAGCGACCCGCGGGCTCTGGTCGACTTTCCCCTACGGCATGCCGGTTCCCGGGTTCTCCGGCTCGCCATGAACTACCGCTCCACCGACGCGGTACTCGCAGTTGCGTCGTCGGTCCTGAGCGCTGAGACAAGCGCAGGCCCCGCGTGGATCTCGCGCGAGACCGACGGTGACACGCTCGGCACCGAGCCTGCGCGTGCGCTCGTCTCCGGGCGCCCCCGGGTGGGCGGCGCCCCGCCGCCGATCGTCGCCTATGAGAGCGATGCAGACGAGGCGCGCGGCGTGATCGACACACTCAGGCGGGCCCGCAGCCCCGGCGCGTCGTGGTCGAGCATCGCGGTCCTCGCTCGCACGAACGCCCAACTCGTGCTGTTCGAGCGCGAGCTACAAGCCGCAGGCATACCCTTCCGCAGCGGGGGCGGCCGCTCGTACCTCGCTCGCCCGACGGTTCGCGAGTCCCTGGACCGATTGGCAGCCTCGTCGGGCGCGGCCGGCTTTCAAGCGTGGCTCGAGGAGCTCGAGGCCTCGGCGGCCGGGCCGTCCGCCCGGGCCGTGGACGAGCAGGACGACGGCTACTGCATCGGTCCCTTCCAGGACGATCTTCACAACCTCACGCCCGTCGACGACGACGTTGCCGAGCTGGCCCGCCTTGCACTCGAGTACCTCCGGTCGGACTCGAACCCGAGCCCAAGCGCGTTCGTCACATGGCTGGAAGCGAGCCTGCGCGCCGATCCGCCTCGGCAGACCGGCGACGCCGTCGACCTGGTGACCTTCCACCGGGCCAAGGGCCTGGAATGGCGAGTCGTCTTCGTTACCGGGCTCGAGGACGGTCTTGTCCCGATCGCGCGATGCGCGCAGTGTCGGGGCGGTCGCCGAGGAGCGAAGGCTGCTCTACGTCGCATGCACCCGCGCTGATGGACGAGCTTTGCTGCTCATGGGCGCGAGAGAGGTCCTTCGGAGGTCGTCGATCGGTCCGGGCCCCGTCGCCGTACCTCGAAGCCATAGAGGCCACCCATCGCGACCTTGCAAGGCTGGCTGTGGTGACGCCCGAGCGTTTGCGCGCTTCCCAGCGGGAGGTGCGGGCTTTGCTCGCGGGGCGCGAGCGAACGCGTCGAGAAGAGTGAACGGCCTGGACGCGGGCTACCGTGCCACGACGAGCCGGATGCTGCCCAGGGGCGGTTCATCCGAGTAGCATGACGGCGCACTAGAATTTTCGGTGCGAGGTCCCGCTGCCACCGGGGGCCGTGGACAAAGTTGCACGGAACGGCACGTTGGCGTTTTCCGTGAGGAGACAAGACGCCGGGCAAGTGCCCGGTGGTTGGCCCGGGAGGAGGGTGCCTGATGCCTGGAGACGGCGACAGCGGGGCGTCGGACCTAGAGGCACGCAACCACTACCTGGGCATCATCGACGATGCTTGGGAGATCTATCGCGAAGCGGTCGAGGGTGCCTGGGAAGACTACGAAGAGGCCCTCAAGCCGGTGCGTGAGGTCTACGAAAAGGGGCAGAGCGCGGCCGAGGAGGCCCACGGCAAGGCCATCGACGAAGCTTGGGGTGACTACAAGCAGGCCGTCGCGGACGCCCCTGCGACCATGCGCCGCGACGTCGTCGCACAGGCACGTGCCACGTACAACGAGCTGGCTGCGCAGATCCGCAAGACCTACAACGAGAGCATGTCGATCGCCCGGGACAGCTACCTTCGCTCCGTGGACAATGCGAGGGCGTCGTACCGCGTGGCGGTCGATGGCGAGCTTGACGCTCACCGTGAGGCGGTCCGTGCGGCTTGGAGCAGCTACCTGCAAGCAGTCGACTCCAACCTGGTAGCCGAGGAGTAAGGGCTGGAGGACCACGGGCCGCCTTCGCCGCAGACAGGGTCAATCGGCCGCCAAGACACACATACCGAGAATCGGCTTCCGAGTACGGCGGTTGCCCCCTACGTGACTGGACGCGCGCGATGCACATCTCCGCCAGAGTCGAGTACGCATTGCGCGCGCTCTGCACCTTGGCCGCCCGCGGCGGCGAGCCGCTCACTGCCGAAGAGCTCGCCCAGGCTCAAGGTCTTCCGGTCCGTTTCCTGCGCGCCATCCTGAACGATCTGCGCCGGGTGGGGATCGTCACGAGCCAGCGGGGCAACGAAGGTGGCTACCAGTTAGCACGGTCCGCATCGGAGATCACCGTCGGCGACGTCTTCCGCAGGCTCGAGGGTCCCCTCGCCGAAGTGCGCGGCATGCGCCCCGAGTCGGCCAGCTACGAAGCCGCCGCCCAGCACCTTCAAGAGGTGTGGGTCGCCGTCCGAGCGTGCCTTAGAGACGTGCTCGACGGGGTCACCCTCGAGCAGGTCGTCTCCGGCGAGCTTCCCGACCAGATCGCTCGGCTCGTGGCACGCCCCGACGCCTGGGAACCCCGATGAGCGGGACTGAGCGGGACCTCGTGTTCGACTGAGAGGTGCCTCGCCCGGTCACGGACCAGCCGGCGACGGCGTCGCCAGCCGGCGACGGCGCCTCAATCGCCAAGCCGCATAAGCCAGCGCGGCGGCGATGAGCAATGGAAACGCCCAGCTGACACCGAGCACGACGGCGCGCCCGGCAGCGGCGAGGTTGTGCCAGGCAAGCTTGACGGCCCGAGAAAAGGTGTTCTCGGCACGGGGCTTTCGCGTCGCTGGCGGAACCGACACCGCCAGATCGACCGTCAAGGTCGCATAGGTGGTCTGGTTGTCGAGCGAGGCCTGCTCTGCGGAGAGTTGCTCGATCTCGGACTCGACGCTGAAAAGCTCGTTCTGGACTTGCAGGATGTTCGGGATCGAGCCGGCCCGCTGCACCAGGTTGCGCAGCGCCTGCTGCTCGGCTTCGAGATTCGTGATCCGGGCGGACAGGTTGACCACCAGTCCGGTCACATCTTGGCCATGCACCTGCTGGCTCCGCACCTTGCCGAGCGTGGAGACCTCGATCACGAGCGCCGTGAAACGCGCGGAAGGAACCCGTACGACGAGGCTCGCCGTGGGCGCCTGGAGGCTCTGCGATTCGCTGGAGGAGTCGGCAACGAACCCTCCCTGGCTCTCCGCGTCAGCCGTCACCTGGTCGAAAGCACTCAGCAGATGAGCCTTTCGGACCGAGATTGCGATTGATCCCGTGTAGATGACGTCGGGGCTCTGCGCCGGGACGACCTTGCCAAGTTGAGTCGCCGACTCGCTCGGAGCCGTCTCGGCCGGAAAGTTCGCTCGACCAGCCTCCGGTGCGATCGAGTGCGCACGAGGTTGGCGAGCCAGCCCCATCGACGAACCAGGGGAGAACCCCGTCGACCCGCGGAGCTCCGTCACGAGGGCCGCCCCAATGCCGAGAAGGACCACGACCGCGACTACGGCCACGAGGGACTTGCGCTTCACATTCACCTTGAACCCACCTTTCCGAGTTGGTTGGCAGCGACGGGAGAACGAGCCGATCAGATCTCGGTTCACCGTTTCGACGCTCACAGGCGCGGTTCGGTTCCCCGGCTCGACTCGACCCCGCCGCGCGTGGGTCGCTCGGTACCGTTGGATATCGGACATGTCACGTCATTCGGTCCCGACGACTCGGACTCAGTTCTCATCAGCTCATCGCGAGATGGCGACCGGGACGCGCTCGAGGTTCTGCTCGGGCGCCACTACGACCGTCTTCACGGGCTCTGCCGGCGGATCCTCGGCAACGACCAGGACGCGGAGGATGCGACCCAGGAGGCCATGATCGCAATCGTTCGAGGACTCCCCGGCTACGACGGCCGCAGCTCGTTCTCCACCTGGGCGTACCGGGTTGCCACGAACTCCGCGCTGGACGAGCTGCGCCGAAGGCGACGGCGGCCCCTCCCCGGACTCGTCGAGATCCGGGACTCTGCGACATCGTCGGACCGCGTCTGTGAAACCACCATTTCAGTGACGACCCGGGTCGATCCCGGCGACCCCCTCAGCGCCCGGCTCGACGTCGACGCGGCTCTGCAGCAACTTCCCGTGGACCAGCGGACCGCGGTCGTGCTCCGCGATCTCCTCGACCTCGACTACGCCCAGATAGCGGAGGTCCTGGCGGTTCCGGTCGGCACCGTTCGGTCTCGCATAGCCCGCGGTCGCAGCGCGATCGCGAGACTGCTCGCGCAGTCTCCCCAAGACGATCACCGCCCGCCGAAAGCTGTCGGACAAGCGCGGACCTCCGAAGGGAACTCCGTTCCTTCCTCGCAACGTCAAAGCAAGCAACAGCTATGAGCCAATCCCTTTCAGCACGCGACGGCGGCGCCTCGGGTTCGCACCTGGGAGACGAGACTCTCTCGGCCTATCTCGACGGCGAGCTCGACACCCACGAGGTGCCGCCTGCGGCGTCGCACCTCGAGAGGTGCCCGTCGTGTCGCGAACGCCTCGGGTCCCTGTCGCGTGCAGCCGAGTCCGTGGGCCGACCGGTGAGACCCGTAGCATCGTCCACGCGGCAACTTCAGCTCGAGCGCGCCCTCGGCGGGTCGACGAGACTGCACCTGAGAGACTCGGTCGGGCGCAATCGCCGTCGCCTGGTGGTGGCGCGCTGGGCCGCTGCGCTGGTCATGGTGGCCGGGGGTAGCGCCTCGCTCTGGCACTTTCGCTCCGACCTCTCCGGGCGCTCGGGACCCACCGCTTCCCAGACCTCGGCCCGGGCGGCCCGGGAGAAGGCGCTACCCCCGGCTCTCGGGAATTTGCCGGTCGCCGTGGCGCCGGCGCTGCAGCTGCGAGCTCTCCTGGGGCTGCCGTACACCGGTTGCGCTCCCCCGCTCGCTCGTACGGCGCCGCCGAGGTCCGGGACGCTCTACGACGCATCCGCGTCGGCGTCGTCGGGAGCACCCCGCTGCGCCCGCATCAGCGCCCCGCTCGCAAGCATCGACCGTGCAAGTGGCGCGCGTGTCCTCGGTGGCGCCGCCGGGCCACTTGTGTCATTGGTCCTGTCGGTTCCGGCGTCCTCGGTCCGAAGCGCGAGGTCTCTCCTCCTCGGCCACGCAGACCTGCCGGTCGCGGTCGTCGTCGGGGACGAAGTGGTCGGCTACCTGTCGGCGGTCCAGGCTTCGGGGGGCATCACGATCGCCCGGGTGCCCGCCACGGTCGCCCGCGAGCTCGCAGCCGAAATCATGGGTAGTTGAGCGGGGCTTGGTGAATCCGGCCCGACTTCCGGGCTCGTCTCATTCGGATCCCCCCGAAACATCGTGCACACCCGCCGGTGGGCCGACGCCACGTGGCAATGTCGGGCTGGTCCCGTTCAGCGTCTCGCCTCGGAAGTAAGGGCGTCGGAACGGCATCACGATCAGCATGAGAACGACGCCGAGCAGGAGTGCACCGAACGCGAGGATGAAGACGCCGCCGATGTCCCAATGCGGCCAGAACTGCAAGTGCCAGCTCGTGAAGCTGGAGCCGGTTCCCCAGTCCTGCTTCAGGCTGTAGATCATGGCTGCCCACAAGATGATGCCTCCCGTAAGCGGCACGATGCCTTGGATGACCAGGTTGCGCAGGCTGCTCGTCAGGTTCTTGCGGTACCACCAGAAGCAGGTGAGCCCGGTCAGTCCGTAGTAGAAGGCGATGAGCACCCCGAGCGCAGTCACCGAGTCCACGATTACGGTTCCTGCCGAGATGTAGTTCATGATGACGTAAAGGACGATCGAGACCGCGCCCATGCTGAGCGTCGAGACCGTCGGGGTGAGGTGCTTGCGGTGCACGTTGCCGAAGGCGTCCGGGATCGACCGATAGACGGCCATAGAGAGCGTCGTGCGAGCTGTGGGGAGGATCGTCGTCTGGGTCGAAGCGGCGGCGGAGCTCAGCACCATCAAGATGAGGAGATGCCCGAGGAAGCTGCCGAATCCCGAGGAGCCGAAGATCGAGCCTCCTAGCACCGAGAGCACGTCGCCCTCGTTGGCCGTATTGCCTAGGCCAATTCCGTGGGTTCCGAGGCCGGCGTAGGACTGCACCGCGAGGATGACGAGCGCGTAAGTGGCCAGCAACAGGAACGTCGAGATGATCGCCGCCCTGCCAGGTGTCACGGACGCGTCCGCGGTCTCCTCGTTGACCGAGACGGCGGTGTCCCAGCCCCAGTAGATGAACAACATCGTGATGAAGCCGCCGACGAAGGTCTTGAACTGTGGGATCTTGAAGGGGTTGAACCACGACCCCGCGACAGCGAGGTGGCCGGGGGCGCGTGACCGGATCCAACCTTCACGAGCGCGACCACCGAAAGCAGGAGCAGCATGACGAGCTCGATGCTGAGCAGGACCTTCTGGAAGTTCGCCGACACCTCGATGCCGCGATAACAGATATAGGTCATCGCGACGATCCAGAGGATGCCCACGAGCAGCACCCAGCCGCTGGTGGCGTTATGGCCGATCCCGTTCGCATTGAACAGGTCGAAGACGTATTGACCCGCGATCTGAGCAAGGCTCGCCATGACCAGGATGTCCGCGGCGACAATGCCCCAGCCACCCATCCATCCGGTGCGGGGGCCGAAGGCGCGTGCCGCCCACGAGAACGTAGTGCCGCAGTCCGGGTCGGCTTTGTTGAGCTCGCTGTAGCCGATCGAGATCATCAACATGGGCACGAAAGCGATGATGGCCACGATCGGGGTCTGCAGCCCGACGAACGCGACGACGAATCCAAGCGTCGAGGCGAGGCTGTAGGCCGGCGCCGTCGAGGCCACACCAATGACGACACTGGAGATCAGCCCGAGCGCACCGCTCTTCAACCCCTTCTCTGCAGGTACCGACGTCGTTGTAGTGACAGCGTCCACAGTCATGGGCTGCACCTCCCCCTCAGTTCCCCCAAGCCCCGCGAGGTCACAAAACGCTACCGCTTCGGGCGCGTGTGAGCCCGATGTCGCTTCAGCCGGCGCTTCGAGGGCCAGTCACAATCCAGCCGCCGCCGGCGGAGTATGGCTCGATCGGAAACCCGAGAGCCAACAGCAAGGGACCGAGCGCCTCGTTCAAGATGTCCACGGACTCGGCTTCCCTCAAGGGCGCGGGCCTGTCGGCTGCGGGCGCGTCTGGCAAGAGCCAACGAACCACGATGCCGCCACGGCCGTGCCGGTCCGCAGGCACCATGGACAAGTAGCACCCAGCCGCCGGCGACCCGTCCTCCTCCGGTTCGCCCGTCGCAAAGCCGAGCTCGGCGATGGCGGCGAACAGGTCCTCCATCGCCTCGTCCAGCCCGGAGGGCCGTGAGTCGGTGATCTCGGCCACGGTCGGCTCGACCTCGCCTTGGACCTCGCCGCCCTCCGTCTCGTCGCTCATCGGTTCCCCATCATTCGGTGCCCATTGCGTTGAGGCGCCTACGGATCTGGCGACCGCCCAGTCCGGCGTCCGGCGTCTGTCTCTGGACAGACTCCCAAGCCCGATGCTACGTGGCTTGCGCCTCGACGCAGTGGATCGGCCGCGTGGACACCGGCAAAGAGGCCGATCAGGACCAACTGGAGCGGCAAGGTTCCCGCTGGCTCCCTGGCATCGTCAGCTCCTTATGGCCTCCTCGACCGCCAAGGCCAGGACTGCCTGGCCGGCCGCGCTCGGGTGCACCCCGCAACCTCCGGTGGTTAGCTGGGTCAACAACCCGGCTGTGCACGTGTTACCTCCGGAATGAAGCGCAGCTGCCTGGAAGGCCCCGAAACCATCGGCGATCTGCACGTCGAACGGCATGGCCGCGCTGTCCATGGCCTCGTTAAGCGCCTGACTGGCGGCATTGTCGCCAGGATTCGAGTAGTCGAGCGAGTAATAGTTGACCATGACAACTTGCCTGTGGTAGCGCCCCTCGCTGCGGACAGCCGCCAGAATGTCGGCGACATTCGCGGAAATCTGCTTGAGCACCGCCGGCAGCTCACTGGCGCAATCGTCGCTCGTGGTCTCCTGGCAGAGGAAAGCGTCGTTGGCGCCGATCATCAGCGTGACCAGCCGGATGTGCGGGTGGCTCCTGAGGTATTCGACCGCGTACTGGAGCTGGGTCCCGCTGTAGGTGACGTGCAACGGGAACGCGGTCCGGTAGCCAGGGCCGCCACCCGGAGAGTTCTCGCACCCGTTGCTCTGCACGTTTGCCTCGATCAGGCTGGCCGAAGTCTCTCCCGGGCAGGCGGCGTTGGCGACCTGCAGGCCCAAGGCCGCGTCTGACGTCCTCCGGGTACCCGACGAAGCTCGAGGCGTCCGAGTAGTTAGGTGGTGGCGACGTCGTCGGCTCCCGGTAGCCGAACGTGACCGAGTCGCCCAGTGCCAGATAGTCCCGATCGGCCCTCGAAGACGCATGCGAACCTCCCCGGTGAGCAGCGAACGATGCGGCCACCGGACCGGCCAGACCGGCCACGAGCACCCCCACGCAGGCCAAGCCGACTCCGGCACAGCAGATCTTGCGCGCAATCTTGCGCGACGCGACGGTTCTCATAGGATTATCCCTCTTTCACCTATATGGTCCGGACCCCCCGGCGCGGACGGCTACAACGTCTCACACGGCGGCCAGCCGGTGCAATCTGCCTCGTGGGATCCAAGTTTCACGGTGCACTCCAGCTCGCGGCCCCCCCTAGATACGGACTGGGGGGCTCATATCCGCAAGACCATGGCTGGGATCGAACGAGGGTTGTCGAGCGACTGCGAACCAGAGGAAGTGGGCGAACGCGTCGATGAAGAAGACGGCTCCGCTCCCCACCCAGACACCGCCGAGCACGTCCGTCGGGTAGTGCCATCTGAGCACCAATACGGCCGCGCCAACGCTCGCGACCGCAAGTATCCCAGCGACAGCGCTCAGCGGACGCAACAGGCGTGGTGACACGAGAAACACTGCGGTCGCGAGGGCGGCGACGACAGCCACCGTCCCCGACGGATAGGTGAAACTGCCCGCGCCGATCTCGCGTCCAACCATGGGCTTCGCGATGTGCTCCACCATCTCGACGGCAACGATCGGAGCCACAGAACATGCGAACGCCCGTACCCAATCGCGGAAGATCGCGACGACGAAGATCAGAGCGACGCCCGCCAGCAGCACGGGCAGTGAGCCGATCTTCACCAGTTCGTTTGCGAGATGGGATCTCGGATCGGACGGCACGTAGAAATACCCGGCCGCGTCCACTCGATTCAGCCCCGGCCGCTTGGCGAGCAGCAAGCCGGCCAGCGCCGCTGCTCCGAGGAGCGCCACGCCCAACATGAGCTCGATCGCTGTCCAAACACGAGAGACCGCCACCGGTCCCCTCCGTCGCCGGCGCTGTATCAAGGCTTCGCGAACTTGATCGCCGCGTGCGCGTCGACCGTGCTCGTCACGCTCGGCTCGGACACGAAGATGTAACAAGTCAGGTTCTTCGTCGTGGTTCCACACGACCCGTCCCCGACCTTGCCCGTTATCACCCGGAAGGAGGTCTTGGGGAACGTTCCCTTGAGGCCGGTGTTGACGAACACGAGGTGCGTCGACGCGGCAAGCTGCAGAGTCGTTCCTCAGCACGTGTGGATTGCATTCGACGATGACGAGCGCTGTCTTGTGCGGGAAGTTCTTCCCGGTGATTTCGACTTTCTGGCTTCTGTGGAGACCTACGGAGGGCGTCACCGTGATGATCGGCGCCGGAGCCCTACGGGGCACGAGCAGAGACGCGCCGGCCACAGCGATCGCAGTCGTGCCGACGAACGCGAGGGCGAGCGCGCCACCGGCCACGAGATGAACAGGCGGACGACGCGGGCGTGAGCAGCGGGACATCCTTCACCTTTCATACCTTTTGCCAGTTGCTGCCTCCAGCGTACTGGAGTGACCACCTAAGCGGTCCCGGCTGCGGCGGCGGCCAGCGAAACTGTGCCGGGTGAGTCACAATGACTTCCACCCGAAACGCTCACGAGGGATCAGATGGCCGAGCAGATGAAGCTCGACGCGCCGGTAGCCGAGGTCACGGTCTTCCGAGATGGCGCCCGCGTCGTGCGCCGCGGCACTGTCACGCTGGAGGTAGGAACCCGGACCGTCGTAGTTGCCCTGCTGCCGTCGACCGTCGATCCGGCATCGGTCCGTGTCGTCGCCCGCGGCTCGGACTTAGCGCTGCGTGACGTCGACGTCCACCGCGACTTTCGCGGAGAACCCCTGCGCGTGGACACTGCGCAGCTGCGAGCCGATGTCGACCGGTGCCGCCAGGCCTTGCAGGCCGTTGAGGACGACGATGCAGAAGAGCAGGCGCGGCTGGTTTTCTTCGGGCATCTGTCCGAAGCCGCCGCGACCTCGTTTGCCCGGGCCGTGAGCTTCGGGCGCGCTGAGCACGGCGAGTTCGCGCGGATGGCCGACGAGTTGGCCGCCGGCACCGGTGCCGCCCTGGCCCGTCGCCGCGAGATCACCGGCCGCAAACGAGCCGCCGAGCGGGAGCTCGAGGCGGCGACAGAACGCCTCGCGGCCGCCGAGTCGGGACCTCCCCGCCTGGTCGAGCTCGTGGAGGTGCGCGGCGACCTTGGAGGTGAGTAGTCAGGTGGAGGCCGCGCTGGAGGTCTCGTACCACGTCTCGGGCGCTTTGTGGCGGCCTCTTTACGACTTGCGCCTCGATGGGGAGCGGCTCGACGTCTCCTACCTCGCGGAGGTCACTCAGAAAAGCGGGGAGGACTGGCCACCCGTGGAGCTGATTCTGTCGACGACGCGGCGCGGACGCCATACCTCGGTGCCCGAGCTTCGTCCGTGGTTCATCGGCCGGCCGGTTCCCGTCCCGGCTCGAGCGATGTCCCATATGGCTCGGGGAGAGCCCGTCTCGGCCGCCGGCGCCAGAAGGCCCGCGCCCCAGGAAGCCGGCCCGCAGTTCGCAGCGTTCGAGGCCGCAGCAGAGCTGATGCCGGAGGCGCCGCCGGTCGTCGCACACGCCGAGGAGTCGGGAATAGCGCTCGTCTACCGCGTCCCCACCCCGATGTCGGTGCCTTCCGATGGGGCGCCTTACAAGACGACCGTGGCGCGCTTCGAACTTGAAGCGGCGCTTGACCATCTCGCCATCCCGAAGCTCGCCCCTGAGGTCTACTTGCGCGCGACGGTCGCGAACAGCTCGCCCCTCCTGCTGCTGCCGGGTCCCGCCAATGTGTTCCACGACGTCGAGTACGTCGGCGCTACCGAACTCGACACGGTCGCCCCCGGGGAGGAATTCGAGCTGCACCTCGGCGTCGACGACCGTGTCCGCGTGGAGCGGGCGCTTCGCCGCAGGAGCACCGGCAGGGCGATCGTCGGCGGCACGCGCAGCATCGACGTCGCATACGAGATCACGCTCGAGAACCACCGTGACCGGCCAGTTCGGCTGACCGTGAAAGACCAGATCCCGACCTCACGTGATGGCGATGTCAAGGTCAAGCTCCGCGAGACGAACCCCAAGCCGGTCGAGCACGACGAACTCGGCCAGTTGACATGGAAGCTCGAGCTCGAGGCCGGAGCGAAGTCGGCGATCCGTCTCGCCTTCACCGTCGAGCACCCCGCGAGCGTGGTTCTCACGGGGTTGTAGAAGGTGATTCCTTGTTACCCGGGCCCTTCGCTCAGACCACTCTCAACCCGGTAGGGGTCGGACGAGGTGCTCACCACGCGGTTTCTCGGCAACGACCTCACCGTCTTCTGCGACAACCTGACCGCGAAACACCGTGAGAACCGGCACCCCTTGCACCCGACGCCCTTCCCACAGCGAGTAGTCGGCTTTCCCTCGGTATCGATGAACACCGAGCACCATGTCCTGCTCCGGGTCCAGGACAACCAGATCCGCATCTGAGCCAGGAGCAATGACGCCTTTGCGCGGATAGATTCCGTACTGGCGTGCGGGGTTCTCGGACGTCACCTTCGCGAGCAGTGAAGGGGTGATACGGCCCTTTGCAACTCCTTCGTTCCACAGCAGCGGGAGAGTGTCGGCCACCTGCATGTTCAGACCTACTCGGCACTCCCAAAAGTCGACACCGCCTTTGAAGCGACTCGAATAGGTGAGCGTGTCGGTTCCGACGAAGCTGATCGTGCCATCACAGATCCCGGCCCAGAGCCCTTCCCGGTCGGCATCGCGGCGCACGGGCGGTTGGACCTTCGCCTTTGCGCCCATGCCCGCCTGGTCGAATTCGTCCGCCGTCCCGCAGAGGTAGGCCGCCAGCGTCTCGCCCATGATGCTCATGCCCTGTTTTTTCATGGAACGAATCGTGTCGACGGTGAATCTGGAGCTGACGTGCACGGGGTACATCGTGACCTTCGTGTGGTTGGCGATAAGGCCGTAACCATGCACCTGCAAGCTTTCCGCCCAGTCCGGGCTCGTTTCTGACCACGACACCAGGCTCCCGTCGGGGTCCAGCTCCCGCATCCGGTCAACTAGAACGCCCCGAGACGTGGGCTCCTCGGCATGAATGGACGCAAACGCGTGGCGACTGTTCGCCTTAATGACTTCGCAGGCTTGCATGAAGAAATCAGGGGGAATGCCGTTCGGGTCCATGCCGAATGAAGCAGCCTGTTCGCCAACGTAGCCGGTGTAGAATTTGAACGCGGTCCCGCCCTCGGCGATGATGCCGGGGATTTTTTCGATCTGGTTCCGCCTCGTCACAACGGTGTTGATCTTGAAGTCAACGTGGCTGTTGCCTGATGCACACTTGAGAGCCCGGTGGAACAGTTCATCCAGCGGGCTGTCCTCGATCAGGGTCGTGTTGCAGATCGTCGTCACGCCGCCGATGAGACAGTCGCGACTGTCGTAGCGAAAGTCCTCCCGCATCGTGTCGTCAGTGTCGTCGTCGCCGATACCAAAGTGCACGTGCGGGTCGATCAACCCAGGAAGGAGGACCTTCCCGTCCAGCTCAACGACCCGGCGGGCATCACCAAGCACCTCGTCGGCACCGACGGCTGTGATGTGCTCCCCGTCGATTGCCACTCCGCCGAGCAGTTCACCGGACGGCGTGACGACGAGGCCTCCCTTGAGCACCAGATCGTGAGCCATGGCTTAGTTGTTCGCCACTAACTCAGCCACGCCGTTTCCCAGCTGCAGTTCCCGAGTGGTATTCCTCCCCCTGCCGCAGCTCGGAACCCATTCACACGCGTACTCATGAGGTCGACGATCTTGTTGTAAGCAGGAATGATGTATCCACCCTGGGTGAAGTCGATGTGCTGCATCTCGTGAGTGATCTCGCGCCGCTTCGACTCATTAAGCGTCGAGTTGGCGGCGCGATAGAGGGCGATATAGCTAGGATCATCGAAGTGACACTCGTTGAACGGCGAGTTCGGGAGTGTTGCCTGAGCGACTTGGGACAGGTAGGGATTGTAGTCCCAGTAGTCCTGCGCGAAGACCCACTTGAGATAGTTCGGACCGAAGAAGGTCGTCGAAGGGACATTGTTGAGATTGATCGTCACACCGGCGGCCTTCGCCTGCTGAACGAGGACTTGAGCACAGTTGACAGCCCCTCCGGCAATGTCGGAGGTGACGAGCTCGACGGTCAAGTGCTCATGACCAGCCTTCTTGAGCAGGAACTTAGCTTGCGGAATGTCCTGCTCGCGAGTGAGCGAGCTCTCGTAGTCCGGGTCGTGCTGTCCGAACAGGTCGTTGCCGACAGCGGCGTATCCGTCGAAAGCGGTTTTGACCAGCTGTGGTCGGTTCACGATGAGGCGCATCGCTTGGCGGACCCGGACATCGTTGAAGGGCGGCTGATCTACTCTCATCGTGAACGGGATCCATTGGCCGGTGTTGGAGATCACCGCCTTCAGGCCGGCAATCTTCTGGGCCTCGGGCACTACCGTAAGAGCCGCCTCGGAGTAGACGTCGACGTTCCCTGCCTGGAGGGCACTGAAGGCGGACGCGTCGTTCGAGAAGGAGTCGATCATTGTGACGCTGTCGAGGTAAGGCAGGCCCGTCTTCCAGTAGTGCTCGTTGCGCTCGAACACGCTCTGCACTGCCGGCGTGAAGCTCTTGTACTTGAAGGGCCCCGTTCCGATCGGCTTATGGGGGTTATAGCCGACCGGGACGATCCCGTAGTTGTAGCTCGGGAAGAGCTGTTCGGGAAGCGTCGCGAGCGGCTGAAGCATGTGGATGCGGAGCGTACGCGAATCGAGCTTTTGGATGTTGTTGAGGTCGACAAGCGAGAGCACAGAGAAGCCGTTCAGCGGCTTCTTCGGATTCGCGATCCTCCGAATCGTATAGATCACGTCCTCTGCCCCGAGGGTCTTTCCGTTGTGGAACGTGACACCCGGGCGAACCCGAATGGTCCAAGCGGTCGCATTCTTGTTAGGCGTCAGCTCCTCGGCCAGCTCATTGACGACACCGGTCCCGGCCAGGTTGTAAGTCACGAGCCCGTTGTAGAGCGCTGTGACCCGCACGAGGTCGGGGGTGCTGACCTCGGCGTCAGCATCGAGCGTGTCGCCCGACGATCCGCCTAGCACGGCGACGGTCAGGTTGCCACCTCGTTTCGCTCTCGCCAGCGAGGCGCCCTTCGATGCTGTCGACCACCTCCTGCTGCTACCGCGGGTCCCAAAGATGCCTCCCGCAGCCAGTAGGGCGGTTCCGCTGCCACCAAGGCGAAGGAAGTCACGCCGGGTAATGTCCTCCCCGCCGGCCCGAGGGCCGGATTCCCCCGAAGTGCTCATGTATCCCCCCAAACGATCTATCAACGGTCCTCCATAGAACCAAAAGTGGTATGCTAATGAGACCGACGATCGGCCGTCAAGTGGCGGCCCAAGTACCCAGAGGGACCTAGACGCTCAGATGTCCCCGCCTCCGGAGTTCCTCGGATCCGGGAGAGTCCGGCTTCGGCCTCGGCATCAGGAATGCGGGAATCCTCCGTAGGCGCGCCCGCCCGTAGGTGAGCTCGCACAGGCGTTCGAGATGTGCGAAATGATCATCCATCACGTCCTCGATCTCGTCGGGGTCGCCGCGGACAACAGCAGCAAGAGTCGCATCATGAAGGTCGATCCTGACCGACAGGGGCTCGTCGTCGACGACCGAGACGACCGCCTGGAGCCTGCGATAGATCGAACGCATGGCGAGCTCGAGCTCGCGGTTGCCGCTGGCACGCCAGAGCTGCCGGTGGAAGCGGGCGTTGCTGAGCCAGTACTGCTGCGAGTCCGTGGGGGCAGCTCGCTGAAGCTCGATCGTCTGGCGCATGGCTGCGAAGTCCTGCTCGGTCCCGCGGAGCGCGGCGAGTTGGGCAACCCGCGGCTCGAGGGCTCGGCGAGCTTCCAGAATCATGAAGACGTGCTCTGTTTCCAAAGGAGCTTGAGGATCCGCGAGGTCAGGTACCCAGACAGAGGCGACCCTCGTGCCTCCCCCAGGCCCGGACACGACAGCGAGCACACCAGCGTCGCCGAGAATCTCGAGAGCGTGACGAAGGGTCCGCCGACTGACGCCCATCGCTTCGGCGAGCTGACGCTCTCCTGGGAGGAGCTGCCCCTGATGCACCTTGCCAACGCGGATCAGGTCGGCGAGCTGCTCCACGACCGCGTCGACAGTTCGCGGCACTTCCACTGGCGAGAAGAGAGTGACCGGAGCGCGGAATTGGTTCTGGGACATGTCGGTCGCCAGGCTCTCTTCAGGAGTCTTCCTGGAGACTGGCCATCAGGCACCGGTTCCAAAGCGCGTAGTTCCGCACTGCTGCCGCGTAACCGTCCGTGCGGGCGAGATCCACGCGGTCGGCGAGGGAGCCGGAGAGGTGCCGAGCGATCGTGGCTTTCTGCCACTCGAGCCCAGCGATGCAACGGTCGGCGAACAGACGCGACACGGTCGCCACGTCATGAAGCGCGCCGAGAAGGTGACGCGCAACGACGGGCTCCATGACGTTCAACTCGAGCTCACCAGCTGCTGCGGCGGCTTCCACGATGTTCGCAGCACCCCGCACCTCGAATGCCACCTGCATCACCAGTTCCGGGATGACAGGGTTCACCTTCCCAGGCATGATCGACGATCCGACCTGTACCGCCGGCAGCCGAACCTCAGCGATTCCACCGAGTGGCCCGGAGCTGAGCAGGCGCAAATCGTTTGCGACCTTGGCCATGACGAGCATTGCACTAACCAGGCTGGACGTCACGGAGACGTATTCATCTATGTGTGCCAGAGAGTCGTATGCATCATCCACAATCGTCAGCGGCATGCCCGTCTCGTCGGCGAGACAGTCGACGGCCAACTCCCGGTAGCCAGTCGGAGCGCCCAGGCCTGTCCCAACGGCGGTCGCTCCGAGAGGAACCGAGAAAAGCTGGTCACAGGCGGAAACGAGACCTCGGATCGTGCGATCGAGCGCGCGAGCTTCCCCGTTCTGGGTCGCGCTGACCTCCACGGGCAATGCATCCTGGAGGCAGGTCCTGCCCAGACGGACGAGATGGCCGGCCTTGACGCTGTCAGCCCGGATGGCTTCAGCAAGGTGACGCAGACCCGCAATGGCTTGCCGGGACTGGGAAATGACAGCGATCCGTAGTGCCGTGGGGTACACGTCGTTCGTGGACTGCGAACGGTTCACGTGATCGTTGGGGTGCACGAGGTCATAGGTCCCTCGGGCGCCACCGAGCATCTCGGCCGCTCGATTCGCTATCACCTCGTTGACGTTCATATTCGTGGCCGTGCCGCCGCCCCCTTGGACGACGTCCAACGGGAAGTGTTGGTCCAGGTGGTTGGCTGCGACTTCCCGGCCGGCTTCGACGACTACGCCCGAGATCGGTGCAGCTAGCTCGCCGAGCGCCGCGTTCGCGAGAGCGGCGGCCACCTTCACCTTGCCGAATGCCGAGATCAGCTCGGGTCGAGCCTGGAGCGTGACGCCGGACACGCGGAAGTTCGTACGACCACGTTGGGTCTGCGCACCAAAAAGCGCCGAGGCGGGCACCAGCACGTCGCCAAGCGCATCGTGCTCGACCCGGAAGGTTTCGCTTGCTCGGTCGGTCGCGTCATCCTCGTCGGACATGAGTGTTCTCGCTCGTCGGCTTGGTACCATCAGTGACCCAGAGCTGGTACACGACGATAACTCTAACTGACGAGCTGGCTGAGGAGGAGAGGTTGGCCCGCCTGCGCCTCATAGCGATGGGGGGCACCATCGCGTTCATCGACTCGAAGGACGGGGCGGTCCCGTCTTTGCGAGCCGAGGAGCTCTCACACTCAGTCCGATCGAGACACGAGATCGACACCGTCGATCTGGCGACGATATCGAGCGTCGCCATGTCGGAGGACCATCTCCGTCTTCTGGTTCGAGAGATCGAGGACAGCATCGCGGATGGCTACGACGGCATCGTCGTCTCTCACGGAACCGACACGCTCGAGGAAACCGCGTACTTGGTCGCGCTGACCATAAGACGGAGTCGAGTGCCGCTCGCATTCACTGGGGCGATGCGCCACCACGACGCGCCAGGAACCGACGGCATCGCGAATCTCGAAGACGCTCTGGCGTTCTCCGAGCAAGCTCGAGCTGCCCAGGCACTCGGGCCTGTCGTGGTCATGAACGGAGAGATCCACTCGGCAAGGTTTGCTACAAAGCAGAACACCGTGAGCCTGGATGCCTTTGGCTCACCGGGCGCGGGTCCTGTCGGCTCGGTCACCGAGAGTCGTGTCTCGATCTGGTTCGCGCCGAACTACAACGATTACGTCGGTGGCTTTCCCGATGGTCACTGGCCGCGGGTCGACCTCGTACATATGACCACGGCCATGGATCCAGCTGGATTCGAGGCGGTGATCGAGAGCGGTCCGGCAGGCGTCGTCCTTGCGGGGTTCGGTGGTGGTCATGCTCATACGGCGGTGCTGGAGGGGATAGACGAGCTTGCTCGCCGAAGCATCCCGGTCGTAGCTGCTTCCCGCTGCTGCTCAGGGGACACCCTTCGCAGTACCTACGGAGTGCCAGGAACAGAAATCGATCTCCAGGCTAGAGGTGCGCTCATGGCTGGCATCCTGAGCCCCGTCAAGTCGCGACTTCGCCTTATGGTCGCACTTGCTAACGGGTTGCCTCCGTCGACGGTGTTCCCGGTTGGCTGAGTCGGGTAGAAATTTTCGCGCACTTCGGCTTCATCGTCTCTTGGGCTTTCTCGGCTCGGCCCGCTCCGCACGGACGCCGGCGTGTCGAGCCAGGACGTCGAAATCGCGATCGTTGTGCAGGACTGAAACGCCGGCTCGTAAGGCCACTGCCCCGATCAGGCAATCGGTCAGCGCCCAGACTGTCTCTCCCGCTTGCCGGCACGCACGGTATAAGTCGGCCGCTGCTTCGTAGCTAGCCAGTCCGTCCACCGGCAGGTAGTCGCAGCGCGCCAATAACCGCCGGAGCCGTTGGTGGTGGTCCTTATCACGAGCACCGGCCAAGACTTCCATCATTACAACGTCGGTCGTGTGAACCAGCGTGTCGTCCTCTAGAAGGAGGCGGACCGCTCGATGAGTGTCGCTGCCAGTTCCTCGAAGGAACTCGACCCACGCCGAGGTGTCGACCAGGCTCACCCAGCGAGTCGGCGACCGCGGCGCATCTCGTCGAGGTCGCCCTCCCAGCCTGCCCCCTCCATCTCCAAGGCTTCCTCTCGCGTCATCGACTCGCCCACCAATCGTCGCAGCGCCAGATCGACCGCGGCGCGCTTCGAGTGCAACCCGTAGCGCTGCATCGCTTCACTCACGAGGTCGTCATCGATCTCGATGTTCGTCCGTCCCATGGACACCAGAGTACACCCCTTGGTGTATTTGGGTGGGCGCCCCCGGCAGGGCGCCCCCGGCAGGACTCGAACCTGCGACCGTCTGCTTAGAAGGCAGCTGCTCTGATCCACTGAGCTACGGGGGCTTACGTGTGGTCATTTACCTGGTCGGCTAGGCAATCTCCGGGGCGGTGCTCGGACACATTCCCACGGGCCGAAGGCGCCGTTGGCATCCTTGATGATGTGCCGGAGCAGCCAGCAACGCTACTCCCACCGGTGCGCTGGCTGGAACTTCTCGTCGCCTTACGAACTCGAGGGTTGGCGTCCGGAGACAGTCTGGCCGAACTCTCGGAGTTTCGATGGAGACTCGCTCGCTGACCTCCGGGAGCATGGCGCCGGCGCAGTACCTACTCTGGAGAGTGGCCGTTTCTTCGGTGGCGGCCGTCGCGTTGGCCTCGCCCATCCGCAGGAGAGAGGAGCCTCGCCCATGACCGTCCGGATCGAGATCGGGATCGATACCGTGATGCCGGAGCTGCTTGCGGCGTTCTGGGCCGACGCTCTCGGCTACACGATCGGCGAAATGGACCGAGGCGGGACCTACCTCGACCTCGTACCGCCGGAGCCGACGATGCCCGTCGTCTACTTGCAACGAGTGCCCGAGTCGAAGACGGTAAAGAACCGCCTGCATCTCGATCTCATGACTCCCGACCCCGAAGCAGCGATCGGGCGACTGATCTCTCTTGGGGCGTCGCGGGTCGGAACACCGATGTCCGGGAGCGACAGCGCCTGGTGGCAGGTGATGGCTGACCCGGAGGGGAACGAGTTCTGTGTGTGCCGGGTCGAATAGCCGAGACGGACAGCTTCGGATTGGCAAGACGGCTGTACGATGCTTGAGAGGCATCGAGGCGCACAAGCGACTCGTGAACGTGGTGGCCGTAGCTCAGTTGGTTAGAGCGCCAGGTTGTGGCCCTGGAGGTCGGGGGTTCAAGTCCCCTCGGTCACCCTCTTGCTTCTTCATGTCTTTCTCGCGGGATCCGCCAGCCGAGAGACCGGCTAGGCTCACGGCCTGCGCGCGCCTCTAGCTCAATTTGGCAGAGCAACGGACTCTTAATCCGCAGGTTCTGGGTTCGAGTCCCAGGGGGCGCACCAGGTCAGTGTAAGAACGACGCCCAGCGCGAGCGGCGGCGCACCCCTCACGGTTCTCGGTGGAATGGTCGCGGCCGCTTCCGCAGATGGCGACTGCATCGAGATCGAGCTGGCAGCGGGAGCCGCTGACGGTCACCCGGCCGGGGCGCTGCTCGTCCAGGTGGGCACCTATCAGGGTTTCGTGTGGTCGACCTCTGCGACAAGCGAGACGCTCTATGTCGACATCCCGGCTGTTGACGGCGATCACTACCTGATATTCACTGCCGTCAGCCTCTCGGGACGAGAGCTCATCGCCATCGCCGCGGCTGGACTTCCGGGTTCTCCACCGTCGACGACGCCCTGCTCAGAGAATTGCGGCTGAACAGCCGAGGTGGACTCAACTGCCCTGCTCATCGCCTGCTACTCCGGACGGAGCGAAAGGGCCAGGCGTGGCACGACGAACGACACGAGAAAGATCGGCAAGAACCTCTTTCCGGTACATCGGAAGGCGACGACCTGGCCCTCGGCCGCGTCGAAGGTCAGAGTACGGCTCAAGTTCCGGCCGTTCAGGACTTGCAGGGTGTGATGTCCAGCTTCGATTGGTATCTCGATGGTGTCGTTCATTTCGACCGACCCGACACGCTCACCGTCGACCACGACATCGAACGTGCCACGACGGACCTCCACTCCGATCGCTTTATGCGTCAGCTTGAGAGTTGCCGACATCTTCAGTCTCCTTCACGATCCTGGTTCATAGCCCTGTCTTACACCGTTCGGCGTAAGAAGATCAGCAACAAGCTGAGGAAATTCCGCCTCCGTACGCTTGGCCACCGTGGCGATCATCTGCCAGTCTCGCCATTGTTGCTTGTCACGGCCTCAGGATTCGATCCGCGATGGTCGATACACAAGATGTGGACCAGGACGTCAATCTCGAGGCGTTGCTCGAGCGTACGCATCTGGCATCGACCCCGGCGGATTGCGAGGCATGCCTGCCCGAGATCGAGGGGGCGCTCGAGTCGGTAACGGTTCCTGCCGACCAAGCCCGACTTCTCATCTGCCGCGCGCGGGTGCGATCATTCCAAGCGCGAGACCTTGAGGCGTGTGAGGACGCGGCCGCGGCGATGACTCTGTTCGAGGCGGCCGGTGAAACCGAGTTGGCCATCGACGCGGCGAGCCTCGGTGCTGCTCATGCCTCTCTACTGGGCAAAGTCTCGCTCGCCTCGGAACTCGCGGTGAAAAGCATCCTGGGCCTCGATTCGGTGAGCGATGACCGTCTGCGCATGGAGATCACCAACAGACTGGGAATCTTCTGCTACTACTACCTGGACTACGACCGAGCCGTAGAACAGTTCGAGTGCTCACTCGCTGCCGCCGAACGAATAGCTGACGGCGAAAAGATTAGTCGCGAGCTGTACAACATCGCCGACGCACTGTTGCTTGCTTCCCAGCACGCGGGGACCGACACTGCGCGGCTCGAACGCGCCGAGGTGATGGCACAAAGACTGCTCCGCGAAGAGACAGCGGTGATGAACCCTCGGCTTGGCAACTATCGGCTGCTCGCAGAGGTCCTGTGCGACTTGGGCCGGGTGGAAGATGCGCTGCAGGTGCTGGACGAGTTCCCAGCTGACGTGAACGCGATCACGCCTGTGAATCAGTACGCCGACCTCGCGTGGGTCGAAGCCCGATGTCTTCGCCTAGTAGGCCGAGTAGAGGAAGCTCTGGCCGTTGCCCGCCGCGACGTCCAGATCGTAGAGGTGAGCGGGGACGAACACGACTTGATGCTGACCCTCGAAGAACTGGCCGCCTGTGAGGAGGCTGCCGGCGAGCTGCAAAACGCGTTGGTACACGCGCGAGAGGCCAAGATGCACATGTGGGCTATACACCAGGCACAAACAAAACAGCTCGTTGAGCGGGTCTGGGCACACGTGGATCTCGAGCGCGATCGCAGGAATCTCCAAACCCAGGCGGCCGAAGCTACACGGTCAGCTGAGGAGGACGCCCTCACGGGTATCGGAAACCGGCGGTTGCTCGCACGCTTTATTCGCGAACAGGCTGCGCAGCAAGCCGAGGTTGCCTGCATAGTCGCCGACATCGACTCTTTCAAGGAAGTCAACGATACCTTCGGTCACGACGTTGGCGATGCAGTTCTGCGGCGAGTCGGCCAGCTCTTCTCGAGCAAGACACGAAACGGCCAGTTAACCATTCGGTACGGCGGCGACGAGTTCGTGGTGGCGTTGGCGGGCGTCGACTCGGCAGGCGCTTACGGTTTCGCCGAGCGAATACGGCTGGCGATCTCCAGTTTTGACTGGACAACTGTCGCGCCCGGACTCCACGTCACCGTGAGCCTCGGTGTTGCCTGCGGTCCGGCCAAGGACTGGCAGAAAGCACTCACAGCAGCAGACGAGCGACTTCTCACCGCCAAACGGCGGGGCAGGAACGCCGTCGTCACGACCTCGATCCGCGCTCTCACCGCATAAAGGTGGTGCGGGCTTCGTCGTAGAATCCACACCGCGACCTCCGTGCGAAAAGTCGCCACAGAAGGACTCGCGACTAGGTCAGCATTGCGCGGATCGACAGCGCTATCCAGGGGAGCAGAGATGGAGATACGACGAGTTGTCACCGGTCATGACGAAGAAGGAAAGGCCGTGTTCGTCAGCGACGAAATGGTGGAACCGGTGACGTTGGCACTTCTTCCGGGTAACGAGTTCCATCGCCTCTGGGGCGCCGATACAACCGTCACGTTCCCAGACGATGGGTCGAGGCCGGCTGCGGACCGTTACTTTCCTCCGGTCGCCGGATTCCGATTCGGGTTCTTCACCATCCCCCCGAACGGTGGCGCAGGCGCGCCGGCAGATCTGGACTTCGAGTCCGCGCTCGGCGAACTCGAGGAAAAGCTGCCGGGCTTGGCAGAGCACCTCGAGCCCGAGCATCCCGGGATGCACACCACCGCCACCATCGACTATGGCGTCGTGCTTTCCGGGGAGGTCATCCTCGAGCTCGACGATGGGGCCAAGGTAACCCTCAGGGCCGGCAACTCGTACATCCAGAACGGTACGCGCCATCGCTGGTCCAACAAGGGCGGCGTGCCGGCTGTCGTCGCCGTCACGCTGATTGGTGCGAAGCACAGCAAGGTCGGCTGAAGTGGAATGAGAACTCACACGCTCCGACCTGGCGCAGGTTTGCCTGCATGACCTTCGCCGGCGGCGAGCGACCTACAACCAGGTCTCCCCGTTTGCAAGGTCGTCCTTGCCCGGGAACTCGTTCAGCTTGGCCTCGAGCGTCGCGACCAAGCGACCGATCCAAGTCTTGGTCAAGCGGCAAGGGCTGGAAACAAATGCCAGACCAGCGTGGCCCGATCCTCCCGGCTAGACCAAGCTGACGGCGAACTCCATGAGGAACTGATCCATAGCCGCGACGTCGATTGGCCGGGAGAAGAGAAATCCCTGTCCGGAGTCAACGTGTTCGGCTTGAAGGCGGATGCGTTGATCATCGTCCTCGATCCCTTCGGCGATGGTTTCGAGATTGAGGACCTTGCCGAGCTGGACGAGCATGTGGACAAGGGCCGCGGACTCGGTAGAGTTCGCAATGCTTGAGATGAAGAACCGATCGATCTTCAGGATATCGATCGGAAATCGTTGAAGATAGGCGATCGACGAGTAGCCGGTGCCGAAGTCGTCGATTGCTATCCGCACACCGAGCGACCTCAAGATTCCAAGTCGTACAATCGTCGCTTCGACATCCTTAATGAGCGCCGTCTCGGTGAGCTCTAAAACGAGCAGCGTCGGGTCGAACCCGCTCACGTCAAGCGCGCCTTGGACATCGTCGAAGATTCGATCCCGATCCAGTTGCCTATTCGACACATTGACCGACACCGAGAACCTGTGGCCCGCGGCCTGCCAAACCGCGCCTTGCCTGCAGGCTTCTTCGAGCACCCAAGCACCGACAGAGACAATCAGGCCACTTGCTTCCAGGGCGGGGATGAATTCATCGGGCGGGACCACACCACGAACGGGATGTCTCCAACGAATCAGCGCCTCTACACCGGAGAGCGTATTCGTCTGCAAGTCGATGATGGGCTGATAAAGGAGGTAAAACTGGTTCTCGGCGAGCGCACCGTGAAGGTCCACGTCCAGGTGCCTGCGGTCATCGACCGCCGCCTGCATCGACGGAGCGAACGCGACCGCGCAGTCTTTGCCAGCAGCCTTTGCCTGATAGAGCGCGATATCGGCGTCACGCAACAACTCGCCTGGTTCGACGCGCTCACCCCTTGCCGTACCGATGCTCACCGAGATCGACACTGGGAAATCGACCCCGATCATCTCGAACGGAGCCCGCAAGGCGCCGAGGATTCGGTCCGCTATCACGGCGGCGCCATCCGACAGCGCTGCGCCATCGACGAGCAAGATGAACTCGTCTCCTCCGAGACGGCCGACGGTGTCGACTTCACGCAGCGTGTTAACGAGCCTCGTTCCGACAGCGACAAGCAGTTCATCTCCGACCTCGTGGCCGAGCGTGTCGTTGATGTCCTTGAAGTTGTCAATGTCGAGGAACATCACTGTACAGGGAAGGTGGCTGCGGCGCGAACGCGCAAGCATCTGGCCGATCCTGTCGATGATCAACGTCCGATTGGCGAGTTGTGTGAGTGGGTCATGCAACGCCTGGTGGCGTATCCGCTCCTTGGTTATTTCTTCGTCGCGCATCACTTCGGCGAGCCGAAAGATGACGAGTCCGGTGACGCTGATTGATGCGATCGCTATCGGCAAAGCATCAACCTGTTGATCGAGCACATGCTGGACAACAAGCAGCAACGGACCAACGACGGTTGCCAAGCCGAGAAGCCCCAACCTCGTTCGCGAGTGCAGCGTTCTGCCGAGCGGTGCCGGGGTAGTCAGGGTTCGCATCGAGGGATGAAGCGCGCACGCGCCGACGGTGACGTAGTAGAGGAGCCAGCCAGCCTCAACGAGCGAACCAGCGTGGTAAGCGACGTTGTGCAAGTTGAGCCAGCCGTCGTAAGAGTCAGTCGCGGCGAGAAGGATGAGACCGGAGGTCAGAAGCCGGAAGGAGGTGCTTTGACGCCCCCCGCCAGTAATCAGGCGCAGGACCATCATCACCAGCATCAGGTCGGTCATCGGGTAAGCAAGGGAGGTCAGGCGGGTTAATAGACCGATTGAGCCAGCCGTGTAGGGCTTCATCAGAAAGACCCAGGAGACAAGCGTGATCGCAGAGCCAACGATGAGGGCATCGATGACGGCGGATCTGTTGCGCCCACTCCGATGATGAACGATGAGAGCGAGGCCAGCCACCATGAACGGTATCCGGGCAAGATAGAAGAAGTCGGCCGGACTCGGAAAGCTGGCGGAGTGCGTGATGTAGATCGCTCGGTAGGTGAGGAAGTCGCCGACGGTATAGGAGGCCTGACCGACGGCCATCAACCACCATGGCGTTACATGGCTCGGCCGCCACCGGAGTATTCCGAAGACGATGGCCAGCACCGCTGACGCGTTCAGGAGGATGTACAGCGGATACCGAGGTGCCCAAGCTGGTAGCCAGGCCGCACGCGGATTGGCGAAATAGACGAGCACTACGAGCGCGCCCAGCGCCGCGTAACCCCAGCAGGCACGGGTCCCTGTTCTCGTCTGGCCCGCCTTAATAGCAGGTGACGGCGCCAGGTCTTGAGCCATAGCTGCCGGGGCCACCCATCGCGAGGTACAGCTCGAACTGGTCATGCGAGCCGCAAGCGACGACGTCGGGAGAACAAGATTGAGGTGCCTGCTGCCAGCAGGAGCGTGAGGACAACCAGCGCGGCGAGCATGAGAGGGCCGGAGAGTGAGCGTTTCCCACTCGCCGAAGTCCTCGCCGGAAAGGTGATCATGGTGACGGAGCTTCTCTGCGTGCCGTCGCTCGAAAGGGTGAGGTCCGCTCGCCAGGGACCTCGCGGAACTTGACTATCGAGCTCGGTGCGCTCGACCGCCGAGTGATCAGGAGCGAGCAAGGATCCCAGCGTGACGGGAAATGGGCCAGCGGAAAGCCCGCCCGGACCGTCAGAGAGCCTCAGTTCTCCGGTGATGTCGAGAGCAGCCTGGCCCACGTTGTGGACGACCGCAGCAACAAGTGGATCCCCATTCGCCCCACGACTGGCTACGAGGGAGCCGACCGTGAACTCCGCGGCTGGCAAGCCGCCTTTCCCGACCGAGACGTACATCCGGATCCCCACCCGGTTGACGAGCCGAACGCCACTGTGCGTGGGCGATGGCGCGGAGACCTCTGCCCAGACGACGGCGTAGCGCTCACCGGATGAAGCCCTCTTCGCAACATTGATCGTCACGGCGTCGAGGACCGTCGCACCTGACGCCAGGTGTAGGACCGAATGTGCGATTGTCGTCCAGCTGGACAGCGAGTCCCCGGTACGGCCGGGTGCGAACGAGAACTTGCCTTCGGCGATGCCGGCCGCGGCCGCGAAGACGACGACGTCGGCCGTCGCGTCGGTGGTGTTGCTGATCTCGATCCGGCGAGTCACGCGACTGCCCGGGGAAAGCCGCTCGACAATGTATGAGAGGGCGAGTGGCCCCGAGGACGAGCTCGAGGCACCGGAAAGGAGCCGGATGCCGATGCCACCCGAGCTCATCGGCATCGACGCTGCGGTCGCGGCGCTCGGCGCTAGGAGGCTCCCTGCGAGAAGGGTCAGGCCGAAAGCCAAGCCCCAGATAGGGAGCGCCCTAAGGCTTCTCATTCACGCGACCGAACTCGTGATCGTCGCTGTGTACACGCCCGGCGCGAAGTTCGCCGGCACAACGATCGAGATCGTCGGAGACCAGGTCGAGGTACTGATCCCGGTGCTCGCGCCCGTGACGACAGTCACCACTCCCGTCAGGTCCGTGACCGGATACGCCGTTGCGACGACTGGCCCGGAATCCACGATCGGACCAGCTGAGTAGCTGACGTTGCTCGCCGGATCCGCAGGACCAGCGCTCGGGGTAAAGGCCGTGGATATCACCGACGCTGTCCAGGTGGTCGTGCCACCACGTTGGTCAGAGACCGTGACTGCACCGAGCGAGCCCGACATCGTGCTCGAAACCGTCGAAGCCACCTGTGTACCGAGAGAGACCCCGGCAGTCGGCGCGCTGATCGAGAGCGTGCCCGACGTGAGTGTGAACGACGCAGGAGTCGTGGCCCCGGCAGGTGAAACGATGCCGGCGACCAGACCGCCGAGCATCGTCAGGACCAGGACAAGCTTTCGCAGCATCGGGACGTCTCGTCTCTGTCATCGAGAGCGGAGCCAAGATGTGGCGCCCCTGAGTCGCCTGAGCGGCTTCGAATCCGAACTGGATCTGATCGACGCCCCTACTATACCTGCTATTTATTACCTGGTGTTCACTGACAGTGATATTTCAGCTGCTCTTAGTGTGATGTTCTTCGAAGGGGTGCATGGCTAGGCCCCGTGCGGCCCGCCCAGAAGCCGATCATCAAGTTGAGGCAGCCCTCCATCCGATACCTTGCGGTCCGGGCGCAGTCGCGCGAACCTGCGGCGTCCGGAGGTAACCAATGCCGTACGAGAAAGGCCCGGAGCTCTCGGGCGCGCGCCTTGAGGATGCCGATTTCTCCAACGCCCGCCTGCACGCGCCGAACTTCGAGGGTGCGAAGATCACGGACGCGTGGTTCTACAACGCGGACATCTCCGGCGATCTCGAAGGGCTCCGCCTGAACGGGGTCCAGGTGGCGCCGCTCGTGGCGGCGGAGCGGGCGCGGCTTTTCCCGGAGCTCACGCAGCTGCAGGCGGCCGACCCTCAAGGCCTCGCCGAGGCGTGGGCGATGATCGAGGCCCAGTGGCAGGCGACCGTCTCCGGTGCGCGGGAGCTTTCCGAGGCGACGCTCAACGAGCGCGTGGACGACGAGTGGAGCTTCGTCGAGACGCTTCGCCACCTCGTCGCCGCGACCGACTGCTGGCTCCGGCGCATGGTGAAAGGGATCGACCGGCCCTACCACCCCTGGGGACTTGCGGGGTCGTGGCTCAGCGATCCTGGGGCCTGGGGGCTCGAAGCCGACGCGAACCCGTCGCTGGACGATGTCCTCGACGTCCGTCGTGCCCGGATGGACGAGGTCGAGCAGACGATCGCCGCCCTGACGCCGGAGGAGCTGGACCGTGTTTGCGTTCCCCCGAAAGCGCCGGGTCATCCGAACTGTGAGCACACCGTCCTCGCATGCCTCCACGTGATCCTCAACGAGGAGTGGGAGCACCGCCGCTACGCAGTGCGCGATCTCGAGGTGCTCGAAGGCCCCTGACGGTTACGGACCTGCGCCGGCCCTGCCGGCGTTCGAACTGTTCGCCCTTCGGTGGTCCGACACCGACTGGGACGGCGATTTACTCGCGTAGCCAGGGCATCTGCGGTTCTTGGCAGCCCAGAAAGAAGGCGGCGAGACTCTGGCATGGACGACAGGCTGATTCCAACCGATGATCCGAGCGAGGTGGAAACTCGCCTTGGCATGCCGCTCGTCGAAGCAATGCTCACCCAGCGGGCGGTCCGACGGGTCGAGTCCGATCCGGTAGACGACAGCATCGTGCTGCGTTGTCTGGAGCTGGCGCTCGAAGCTCCAACCGGCTCGAACGGCCAGAACTGGGAGTTCGTGATCGTAAAGGACCGTGCAGTGAAAGCTTCGTTCGCGGCACAGTACCGACGCGCGTGGAGGCTGTACGGAGCGATTGGTCAGAGGGTCAGGACCGGCGAGCAAACGGCCAAGACCTTGAGGTCCGTCCAATGGCAGGTCGAGCATTTTGAGGAGATCCCGGTTCTTGTCGTCTGCTGTCTGCGAGGTGCTGCGCGAGTGCCGTTCCTCCCCGAGCCGCCGGTCGCTGCCTCGAGCCATTACGGGTCGATCTACCCGAGCGTCCAGAACCTCCTACTAGCGGCCAGGTCTGTCGGCCTCGGTGGCGCCCTCATCACATTGCCACTGTGGTCTAACAGAGTGGCGCGTCGAATCCTCAAGCTCCCGCTGACCGTGGAGCCGTGCTGCATCGTGACACTCGGCTGGCCAAAAGGCCGCTACGGGCGCAAGGTTCGCAAGCCGGTCGGAACGGTCGTCCACGTCGACCGATACGGTCACCAGCCGTGGCGGAGCGGGTCGACGCAACCGACAAGTGGTCCGGTCGTACGGGGGGTCGTTACCGAACCCCCCTCCTAGCTCAGAACCTCATCCGAAGACTCGCCGAGGTTCGTTTCGGGTGCCGTCGGTCCCGGAGTGGACGGGAGGAATGCAAGCGCGCCCACGAGGTTGAGCATCGACAGGGTCGGGTCGAGCCCATCGGTCGTCGCTTCGCATTCGATCATCGTCTTGATCAAGATGGCCATGTCAGAAGGGAGCACGATCCCTGAGCTGCGCAGAAGGTGGAGTAGTCGACCCAACACGTCGCCGAGCCGTACGTCCTTCAGGCTCGCGTCGGCAACCGGGTGGAGGAGCGCCGCCAGGTGCGCTCCGAAGTCGGCGCGGTCGACGGCACGCGTGGTACGACTGACCGACAGCACAGACTCCGCGAGGGCATCGCCGTCCCGGCCAAGCACCGCGCTCATCATCTGCACGAGGGCAGAGCGCTCGGCAGGCGTGACCGAACCGACCTCGCCGAAGTCGATCAGGCCGAGACGCCCGCCCTTGAGGGCGATGATGTTGCCAGGATGCGGGTCGGCGTGGAAGAGATCGGACTGGAAGATCATCACTGCGTAGGCCTGCAGTATCGCCCGAGCGAGGCCAGCTCGATCAGCCCCTACCGCTTCCAAACGTTCCCGATTGCTGAGAGGAATGCCCTCGATCCAGTCCATGACCAGGAGAGATTCGTCACTCATGTCGGTCATCACCCGTGGGATCGTGACGGCATCGCTCACTGCGAACGTACGACGGACGGCCTCGAGGTTGCCGGCTTCTGTTGTGAAGTTGGTCTCGGCACGCAGCAAAACGGCGAACTCGTTCAGGATTGCAACCGGGTCGTATGCTCGTACTCGGGACGAAAGGCGCGCGACTAGGCGGGCGAATTTATCGAGCAACCAGAAGTCGTCGTCGATATCAGTACGAACCCCTGGACGCCGTACCTTCACTGCGACCTGAAGACCGTTGTGCAGAGTGGCCCGGTGCACCTGACCAATCGACGCGCACGCGACTGGCGCCATCTCGAATGTGGCGAACACACCGGTCGACGGTGATCCGAGGCTCCGCTCTAGTTCCGCTTTGAGCTTCGCCTCGGGGATGCTCGGTGCGCGATCCAGCAACTTCGAGAGTTCCTGCTGCACCTGTCGGGGGATGATGTCGGATCGGGCCGAGAGGAGCTGTCCGAGCTTCACGAACGTCGGTCCGAGATCTTCGAGGGCGAGTCGGAGCTGACGCGAGAACAATCCGGCCTCGTCGACGCCCTGACGGCGAAGCCTGGCTGCTGCGGAGTGCCAACCGACCGTGGCGCTCCGTAGGGCGACCACCGCGACGATCTCTCCACATCGTCGAACCAGTGACGTCACCCTCACTCGTTGCTCGTCAGCCGGTGCGGACAGGCCGCTGGCGACATCGACAGGTCGAGTTTTGAGCACACGTCGCCGTGTGACCACATCCGATACCCAAGATCTAGCGCTCTGAGGGGTTAACCGCGGTGTCGACCTTGCTGTCACGATGCAGAGGTGGCGGGCGAGAATCGGCGGAGATCCTCGGCGATGCCGAAAAAGATGTGGTTGTTCGGCGTCCCTTGAATCGTGGGGTCGTTTGATCTCGCCTCGGCCCACGCAAGGCGGGAAGTCGAGAGACTGCTCAAGCTGGGAGCCAGGCCGGTGCTCTGGTCACGCGGCGACCACTGCGCTTGTTTGACCTGTAAACCCAGCTGCAACCGGCATGGTGCCACTTCGCGTCTCCTTCTCACACACACCCTCGTCGATCAGCCTCGGCGGCAACCGATAGCTCGTGAGCCAGCGATCTCAGGAGCGTAGGCGCCGATCACCTGGCCGGCATCCGAGGCGACGTGATCAGCTGTTGGCCGAGTCAAAGGGAGGTCTCGTCCGTTGCAGATAGGCGTACGCCGGGGTTGTCCTGTGCGTCGTCCGATCGTCTCGAGGAGCGCGTCCCCGGGAGGGGGTAATCCCAGTCCCCACGCCAGTTTGACGACGGGGTTTATGACGGACTTCTGAAGCGGCTGAATCAGGCGATTCTTCGTGTGCAACGAGGCCACATCAGCTCCTTTCGAGCGCCCGACGACGCCAATCATCTCTGCGCATCGTCTCGTTGCCTATTGTGCCTAATCCAGCGAGGTCCCGCCTCGGGGCTGCGATGCGCCGAGGACCACCACGGG
This sequence comes from uncultured Acidimicrobiaceae bacterium, assembly GCA_963703655.1. Classification (GTDB taxonomy): domain Bacteria; phylum Actinomycetota; class Acidimicrobiia; order Acidimicrobiales; family Bog-793; genus CAVPFA01. The sequence goes on from CAVPFA010000006.1 coordinate 478,072, forward strand.
GATCACGCAGCAACGCCGCCAGGCCGGGGAAGCGCGCAGAGAGCACCGCCGCCGTCCCGCCGGCCGCCTGGGCTTCGTGTGACCAGGCAGGGCCACTCGGCCCCGACCAGTCGTCGCACGCCGCCCCCGGTTTCGCCCGCCGAGTCCGAAGGGTCGATGGCCTCGACGTGCCGTAAAGGCCAGTGGTCCCGGGTGCGGCTTCGGCCCGGTCAAGCGCGGCGAGCGCCGCCTCCATACGGCCCCGCTTCGGGGCGTCGGCTAGGTGGGCGAGCGCGAGCGGATGCGAGGGGCGGCACCGAGAAAAGTCTCGAGGGCCATGAGAGCGCGACGAACCGGACGGACCGGCATCTCCTTCGGATGCAGACCCGAACGGCCGACGCGCTAGGACAACTGGATACGAATGTAGTCCACCCTCATTGACGAAGAGGGTGCCGTCGTGCTGTTCGGGCTTCCCGCCCAGCCGCCACCGACCGCGAGATCGTAGATGAAGTAATACGGGTGGTCGAAGGCCATGTTCCAGTAAGTCTTGCCCACCTCGCGCTCGCTGACTCTCATCTGCAGCTTCTGATCAATGTAGAAGGCGACGTAGGGGTTGGAACCTTCGTTCGACCACAGCCACGAGTAGACGTGCCAACCACTGGCTCCGGAGGCAACGTGGAGGCGGTGGATCGACAAGGTCTTCGAGCCGCAGGGAGGGGCATAGTCCGAACTCCCGCAGTGCAGCCACTGACCGACCCAATGCCTGTTGTCGATCGTCTCGACGATGTCGACCTCCCCGGCAGCCGGCTCCACCTGCGGTTGCTTGGCAGCTGGAACGGCCATTGCCCAGAATGCGGGCCAGTACCCTTGGCCACCTGTTGGCAGCAGGATACGCGACTCCACCATCAAGGCGTGACCGGGACGAGGCATGAACGGCCTCTTGAGCTCTATCACTCCGGACACCCAGGAGGTCCCGGAAAGCTGGGCACTTACGTCTAGGTGTCCGTAGCCATCAAGGTGGACGACATTCGTTGATGCGAGAAACTGTCCTACGCCGAATCCAGCGTCCTGGTACGGCTGCCAGGTGCTCCCGGGGGATGAGCCGGCCGGACCATTGAAGTTGTCTTGATAAAGCGTCGTCCATCGGACCGGCGGCGGTCGCTTCGTTGCAGCCTTGATGTTGGGAGACGGTCCTCTGGTCGACGCGGCAGAAGACGGGACCGTGACGGAGACAACCGCGGCCAACAGCGATAGTGAAAGGGCAGCAACAGCAATTCTATTGGCTCTATTGGCGAGCCCTGGAACGGAGTTACCGATCCGGGCGGACTTCATGACATCGTCGTCAGGCACAACCCACTCCTCGCGTGGTCACCCGATCAGCCTCGGCTGCCGGTTCGTGATGGGACCTACGGCGCGCAGCCCGCGGGCTTCGAGCCGAACCTGCTCAACCTGCCAAGTCCCACAGACAGTATCGGCGCGACTGCGGGCACAACTTAACCCAAATTTGAGCAACCTCGCGTGCCCACGGGGATCTTCAAGAGCGATGGGCTTGCCTGGTAGCATGAGTCCCTTGAGCAGTCTTGACCGTCCTGAGCTGCACTTCTGGTCCCTTCGAAGCCCGGCAGAGGGAAAACAACAGATGTGCAACTCTCGGCGCCCGTTTCGGTGGCGATCAGCCTTGATGTGCGCCATCGGAGGGTCCTGTTTCCTGGCGGGATGCTTGTACAGCTCGCCCGGAGCGGCTTCAGGGGCCGTGCCGCGTGCTCCCCGAGGCCTCAGCTCTCCGGTGAGATGGCCCCACGGCGTGTCGACCGCGAAGCTCGTCTTTCAGGACAACTTTGCCGGCCGAGCGGGCTCCGAGCCCAATCGGAAATACTGGCTGGTGGAGTCCGGCAAGAGCTACGGCATCGCCACCGACGTGGCGTCCGCTCGCAATGTCCACCTCAGTGGCAACGGTGCATTGGTGATCGAAGCGATCCGCCAGGCGGGTGCGTGGACCTCCGGCGAGGTCGAGACAAAGGAGGCCTTCGAGCCAGCAGTCGGACAGACCATCACGATCACCGCACAGATCAGGCTGCCGAACGGCGGACAGGGCTACTGGCCCGCATTTTGGGCCGTCGGACTCCCCTTTCGAACCAATCCGAAAAGTGAGCCGGCCGCAGGTGAGATCGACATCGCGGAGACGATAAACGATTTCAAGTGGGTATCTCAGGTCCTGCACTGCGGATCTCTCAAAGGTGGCCCCTGCCATACGAATGAGAGAGCCATGAACGGGATTTCCCATACCCATTGGCTCAGTCGTCCCTCGGGAAGCATTGGCTGGAACACCTACGGCTGGGAATGGGTCAACAGGAAGGTCAATCCGTACATCGAGCTCACGATCAACGGTGTGGTCCAGTTGAGAGTCTCCCAGGCCATGATCGGGGCCGTCGCGTGGCATCAGGCCTTCGACCACCCCTGGTATTTGATCGTCAACCTCGCCATCGGCGGGGGGTGGCCAGGGCCGCCCTCACGAAGCTCTGCGCCGGCCGGGTCGATCTCGATCGCGCGCCTCAGGGTGTACAGGTCCTAGAACCTCCGTGATGCCGTCGGCGGGTCGACAGGAAGTGCCGACTTCGATGTGGCTGGGCTAGCAGATGAAGTCGGTCATCGAGACGCGGAGGCCTCTGTTGTCAGCGCCTTTCGGCCTCTCGTCAACGCGTCTTCACCGCACGCCGGCCTCGACGGTGGCTGCAACGGTGGTTGCGGGCGCGTATCTCGCCGCGATGGGATGCATTTTTCTGGCCTATCGGCACGGTGAGAGCGTCTCGGCTCGCTTCGCATGGTTCTGGCTCGGGCTCTCGACGATTGCAGTGGTGACTGTGTGGCTCGTGTCGCGTCGCTTCGGGTCACCGCGAATACACGTGCTCGCCATCGCACTTGCCGGTGTCGTCACCTATGTGCCGAAGGTCTTGCGCAGCGCAAGCGGACCCGCTTACTTCGACGAACTGCTCCACCTGGGTCAAACGCAGCTGCTGCTCGGAGGGCACCTCTTCGGGGGTAACAGCGTGGTGCCGGTGGTCGGTTATTACCCGATGCTCCAGCTGCTTATAGCGGGGGCCCACTTCACCACGACTCTGTCGCTGTGGGAGAGCGATCTCCTCGTGATCGGCATCTTCCACGTCATGGCGCTTTTCGGCGTCTTGTTGTTCGTGAAGGAGCTCTCCGGCAGCGAGCGCCTGGCGAGCCTGGCAGCGCTCTTCTACCTCGTAGGACCGGCCGTGCTCTTTTTCTCGAGCGAAGCCTCCTATGAGTCCGTGGGCCTGCCGATCGCCATCCTCACATTGTTCGCTGCTGTTCGCGGGGCCAGGGGGAGCCGGCGCTGGCTGGCCGCAGCCGTAATCTGCTCCGCGGTCACAACGCTCGCCCAGCCGGTTTCCGGGCTGTTCCTCGCGGGCACTCTCCTGCTGATCGCCGTCTGTTCCGTCGCCGGCAGCGGTGTCAAGGAAGAAGGCAGGCGATTCCCAGTCGTGCTGCTGGGTCTGGGGCTGCTGGTGCTCGCGATGAACCTCTCGTGGATCGCCGTCTTCAACTGGAACGAGACCTGGAGCTATCTGCTTCCGTCGCTGGGCACGCTGCGGAACCTGTTGGACGTCGTGTTCCGACCGGCGGGCGCCCACCATGTGTTCGAAGGCTCAAGCCTTCCTGGCTACGAGCGGACAGCCGGCATCGCGGCAGTGGCGCTGGCTTCGGCAGCAGTGGTGACAGGCGCCGTCCTCCATCGCCACGACCGGACGCGGGAGGACTCGAACGACGAGACGAACCGCGGCGGGCGCCTGTTGTGGCGGACCTCCTTCGTGATTTCGCTAGCTTTTCTCGCCTCTCTCCCACTCGACTTGTCGCCTCGGGCTCTCGTATGGGTCCACCGGTCCTGGGAGTTCACCTGGGTCGGCGTAGCTTGCATGCTCGCCTTCTTGGTCAGCCGGCTGCTGTCGCGCTGGGGGTCGTGGCCACGGACCGCGCGGTCTGCTATCGGTGCGGTCATCGCACTCGTGGTCGTGATACTTCTTGTCGGCAACACAGCCATCACGACGAACGAGGGCTACATGTTCCCGGGGGCCTACGAGTTCGGGTCCGGGACCAGCATGACCACCGCCGGTCAACTGGCTGCGGCGGAGTGGATGAGGACCCACGCCCCCGCCCATGCGCGGATCGCGTCCGACCCCGACACCGAGCTCGTGGAGTGGAGCTATGCGCACGAAACGGTGGTCGGGGCGTTGCCGACGTGGCTATTGACCTTCGGGACACGGGGTCTGACGAGCAGGGACGAGTCCGAAGCTCGCCGGTTCCACCTTCAGTACCTGATCGTGGACAAGCTCATGTACCGACAGCTGAGCGCGCAAGGCTACGTCTACTCGATTTACGAGCCTGGCGCCCTGTCCGAGTCGAGGCCGGTGCCAGCGTCCGCGTACGCCGCTCTTCTGCACACCGGCTGGCTGCCGCTTGCCTATAGCAACTCGCAGGTGGCGATCTTCAGACTCGTGACTGGCAAGGGATAGTCCGTGAGGGTCCTGCACCTCTGCGAGCGGTACTCGCCCTTTGCCGGGGGGATGGAACAGGCCGTCGCGAACTTGTTGCAGGCCCAATGGGCAGCCGGGGATGAGGCTCACCTCGCCACCCTTCGACCGGATGCCCTCAGACGAACGGCCGTCGTCGCCGAAGGGGAAGGCTTCATCCATCGGCTGCGGCATCTTCGGCTCGGGAACTATCACCCTCCGGCGCCCGAGCCCGTCGTGAGCCGAGAACTGTTGCAGCTGCTGCGTCGGATCGGTCCCTTCGACGTCGTGCACGCCCACGGGCTGATGGGGATGTCCTACCTCGCGCTCAAGAGAGCCGGCCTGGTCCGTACGCCTCTCGTCTGGACGCTTCACGACTACGGACTCGTCTGTGCCAAGCGCACGCTTTTGTACCGCGACGGACAACCGTGTCCCGGTGCGGCCTGGACGAGGTGCCTCCGATGCGCCGGCGAGCACTACGGGGCCGCCAAGGGTGCCCTCATAACGGCCGGGGTGTGGAGCTCCCGGGCCTTCGTGGCTGGCGTGGACCGGTTCATCGCCGTTAGCGAGATCGTCGCCGACGCACATGGCGCCGTCGATGCCGCGATCATCCCACCGGGCATCTCTGATCACGATGCCGAGGGGGCACGGCCAACTTTCGTCCCCACGGACCCGTACCTCATGTTCGTCGGACGACTTGGCGCCGCTAAGGGCGGCCCAGTCCTGCTCGAGGCGTACCGGCAATTGGAGGGCCTGAAGCCTAGACTCCTCGTCATCACGTCGGATGAGACCGATCCCGAGGTCGCCGTGGCTGGAGTTCAAGTCGCGCAGGGTGTCCCTCACGGCGAAGTCCGCAGCGCCTGGAGTCACGCTCTCTTCGGCGTGCAACCGTCGCTCTCGAACGAGACGTGGGGCATGGCCACCGCAGAGGCGATGACCGCCGGCAAGGCGGTCGTGGTCTCGGATGCCGGAGCGCTGCCCGGGGTGCTCGGCGGGGGGGACTCGTTGTTCCTCGGGGCGATCCCGCCGCGCTCGCGAGGGCGATGGAGCAGCTCATCTCGTCATCGTTGTTGAGAGACCGGCTCGGTTCGATTGGTCGCGAGCGCGCCAAGGCCTACGGGATCGACAACGTCCGACGCCAGGTCCGGGACGTCTACGACGCGGTCATCCGATGAGGGTTGCCCTCGTGACGAGCGCCTACCCACCTCACGTCGGGGGCGTCGAACGTCACGCCCAACGGCTTGCGCAGAACCTGGCGGGGCTTCGATGCGAGGTCGAGGTGCTCACTCAGGGTCCCCGTGGCGACCCACCGTCGGTGGATCAGGAACGAGACGGTCTCGTGGTGCGTCGGTGGCCGGCAAGCTTGCGGTCGGAGAGCGCTCCCGTCTCGCTCGGCCTGTTCGACTTTCTGCGGCAGGCACGCGGCCGCTATGACGTCGTCCACGCCCACAACTACCACTCGGCAGCTCCGGCCATGAGCTACATCTCAGGTCATTGCCCGCTGGTCGTCTCGACCTACCTGCACGCCCGGCCTGCGACTCTCGTCGCGAGGGCGGCTCATGTCCCCTACGGCGTTCTGGGGCGGAGAATGTTGCGAGCGGCTGCGACCGTGATCGCCCTCTCGAGGTCTGAGGCGGACCTCGTGTCGGCGCGCGTGCCCGGGGTGCGGCCAGTTGTCGTCCCGAGCGGGATCGACGTGGGTCGGCTCCGAGCTGCAAAGGCCAGGGAGAAGGCCTCTCCGTTGGTGCTCTTCGTCGGACGACTGACGGGGTACAAGGGTGCTGCGCGCGTCGTAGAAGCGCTGCCCTTGTTCGGCGACGCGAACCTTGTCGTGATCGGTAGCGGGCCGGAGGCGGCCACTCTCCGGCGACTGGCGGAGAGAAGGGGCGCTCAAGGAAGGGTGCAACTACTGGGGGCGGTCGACGACGACGACCTCGCCCGCTGGTACGCGACGGCGGACGTAGTCGTCTCGCTCTCGTCCTACGAGTCCTTCGGCATCGTTGTGCTGGAGGGGCTCGCCGTCGGAGCCCGGGTCGTGGCGAGCGACATCCCCGCCCATCGTGACACGCGACAGTTTGACGAGCACGGTGCGCTGCGCCTCGTCCCCCTCGCCAGCACCCCGGAGGCGATCGCAAAGGCGATTCGCGAGGAGCTGGCGAAGGGTCGTTGCATGCCGAGCAGCGCGGTTCCGAGCTGGGAGGCCGTCGCGCAGGTCCACCTCGACCTCTACGGGGCTGTTCTCGAGCGGCAGTTGGTGTCTCGGCATTAAGGGCTCGCCGCACGGTAGTTCGCGCAAAAGCGCGAGCTACCGGATTACCGGCTCGACGTTGACGAGGTGATCCTCGATCCCGTCTTGGGCCAGCCCGGCCCTCAAGATGTTGCGAGCAGCGTTTATGTCGGCGTGCTCCGTGAAGCCACACGAGGCGCAACTGAACTTCTGGCCATCACGGTTCTCAGAGGAAACGCGACCGCAGTTAGAGCAGCGCTGGCTCGTGTGGCGGGGGTTCACCGCGATGACTCTCCTACCGGCTCCTTCCGCCTTGTAGGTGATCATCACGATGAGTCTTCCCCAGCTTGAGTCCATGATCGCGTCGTTCAAGCCCGACTTGGCGCTGACGCGCGTACCGGGGCTCTCCAGGGTGCCACTTGCCGAGCGGGACATGTTCGAGATCCTGAGGTCCTCGTGGACGATCAGGTCGTTGTCGTCAACGATGAGACGACTGAGCTTGTGGAGGACGTCCTTCCTGCAGTTGGCTTCCTTCCGCTTCAGCCTGGCAATCTCGGCCGTCGCCCTGCGGCAGCGGTGCGAGCCCCGATGGTGCCTCGACCGTTCCTGCTGTGCCCGGGCGAGTGCTGGAGCGAGCTTTTGCCGATAACGGGGGTTCTCGTGAAGTCTCCCGTCCGATGTGGCCGCGAGCACTCGGACACCGAGGTCGATCCCGATCGCTCTTCCCGTCGGCGGCAGTTCGTCAGCTGGCACATCTGAGCAGAACACCGTCGCTTCGAGTTGGCGGCCCCGCCGGGCGACCGTGAGGGTCTTCGGTGTTCCACGGAGCGGCCTGTGGCAGTTGGTCTTCACGTGACCGACGCCTTGGACATACAGGCAACGCGCCTTCTCGTCGAGCCTCCAGCCGCTCACGTCGCACCAGGTGAGCGAATCAAAGCGCGATGCGGACCTAAAACGCGGGTAGCCGGGGTGCTCTCCGGCCTTGACCCTGCGGAAGAAGCCCTTGAACGCCTCGTCGACGCGGGTGAGGGTGCCCCTCGAGACAGTGATCCCGAAGTGCGCGAACTCTGGCCTGAGCTCTGAGAGTCCCGTGAGGGTCTTGAACTGGTCGATCTTTGAAGGGGCCCTCACGCTGCTGAGACCGCGTTTTAGCCACTCGTAGGTCATTTTTCGCTGTTCGAGGGCTGCGTTGTACAGCTCGCACTGGAGCCGCATCGATCTGGTGAGCGCCTGGTTCTGTCTCACAGTCGGGTCAAGCCGGTAGGTGAAGGCTCGGTACATGAGGCGAACGCTAGTTCGGGGGTGTAACTCCCGATCGGACCGGGGTCGGATGAGACCGGATCGAGCGGCCTGCATGATGGATTGCTCGGACCGGTCTAGGTGCTCGGATCGCGCAATTTAAATTGCGGCGCGCCCTAACTCACCCTCGAACGGCCCGAGGCTTGCTAGAGTCGGGAACTCAGATGATCGGGACGTCGCACCAGTCCGAAGGTGATCGTTGCGGCGACCTTCGCTCCACTCGGGACCTTATTGGTTTCGCTTACGCCGCCGCCTCCACGGCCCTCGAGCGACACAGTCGAGCCGGAAGGAGTGGTCCGTGAGCTCGGACGTTCGGGCGAGGGCCGTCACCCTCGACGAGGTTCAGCCGCCGCCCGCGCCGAAAACCCAGCGTGGCTCCGGGCGACGGCTCGTGTCCGGGCTGCTCGGACGCGGCGCATGGTCCTACGTGCTCGCGATGGCCGCCATCAGCGGCTTCAACTTCGTCTTCCACGTCGTGATGAGCCGACTGCTTGGCCCGGGGCACTATGGCGCGCTCGGGGCCCTGCTCAACCTGATCACGATCATGGCGGTCCCCCTAGGGGCCATCCAGCTCGCTGTCACCCAGGGCGTTGTCGCCCATCTGAAGAGCGGGGGCGCGTCGCTGCGAACCCTGGCGGTGAAGTCGATCACCGCCGGACTCGTCGCCACGGCCGTGTTCTGGGCCGTTACTCCGCTGCTCGACAGCTTCTTAAGACTCGACACACCGGTGCCTCTCATCGTCCTCGGGCTCTGGCTTCCACTCGGGATCATGGGCGCCGTGGTTCAGGGCGCGTTGATGGGCGAGCTTCGGTTCATGCCCGTGGCGGTGGCGACGTTCGTCGGCGGCGGCGTCCTTCGTCTCGCCGTCGGCACCGGTCTGGTCCTCGCCGGGTTCGGGCTTGTCGGTGCGGTCGCGGCGACCGTAATCGGCCAGGCGGTCACGACCGGAGTGCTGCTCTTGGTCGCCCGCAAAGAGGTCCGTCTCCGCTCGGACGATCCGGTCCGGATCACTCTTCGCGACGCAACGCTGTCGATCGCCGCGCTTGCGGGGCTGACGACGCTCACCGGCATCGACACGCTTCTTGCCCGTCACTTCCTCCAGCCGGTGCCCGCCGGCCTGTACGCGGCCGCAGCCGTCGCCGGCCACATCGCCATGTTCCTGCCCGGCGCTCTCGTCATGGTGGTCTTCCCACGCCTGGTCGCCGACGGCGGAGTCGGCCCGCAGAGCAGGAAGACTCTTGCCGAAGCGCTCGGCTTCGTGACGGTGATCGGGCTCGGGGCGACGGCGGTGCTTGCCGGCGTGCCGAGGGAGGTCGTCCAACTTCTCTTCGGCTCCGCCTATGCGCACGCCGCTAGGGCGGTGGGCGTGCTCGCCCTTGCTTCGGCGCTCTTCGGCCTGATCACGCTCCTCACCTATTTCCACATCGCTCGCAGGTCGCTCATGGCGCTGATGAGCTGGACCGGTGTCATCATGGCCACGGTCCTCATCGCCGTCTTCCACGGTGGTATCGAGTCGATCGCCCTCTCGATGCTCGTCGCCAGTGTGGCGGTACTCCCGCTCAGCCTTATCCCGGCCGCAAGAGCGCTGCTCCGTGCCACGTCCGAGGACGGCGCCCGAAGCATCGAGCCGATAGACCTTCCCGCCCAGGAAGTCGATCTCACCCTGGTGGTCCCCTTCTACAACCCAGGCAGGCGTCTCGCCACACACGTGTCCGAGGTTGTCGAAACTCTCAACGCCGAGGACGTCACCTTCGAGGTCATCGCGGTCTCCGACGGCTCGACCGACGGGAGCGAGAAGTTGCTCGCCGACCGCGAGTACGTCCGGGTCCTTCAACTCCCCAAGAACGAGGGCAAGGGGGCAGCGCTCCGGCTTGGCCTGATGCAAGGCCGGGGCCGCTACCTAGGCTTCATCGATGGCGACGGTGACATCCCAGCGAGCCAGTTGAAAGACTTCATTGCGGCGATTCGCCACGCAAGGCCCGACATCGTGCTCGGCAGCAAGCTCCATCCGGACTCGGAGGTCGTCTACCCGCATCTACGACGTATCTATTCCTTCGCCTACCAGCAGCTCAACCGGGTGCTCTTCGGGCTTGCCGTCCGCGATACGCAGACCGGTGTCAAGTTGATCCGCCGAGACGCACTCGAGGCGATCCTGCCGCGGATGCTCGAGAAGCGCTTCGCGTTCGACCTGGAACTGCTCGTAGTAGCCAGGCGGGTCGGGTACCGGCGTTTCGTCGAACTACCCGTGCAGATCCGGGAGCGGTTTGCGAGCACGATTTCGCCGAGGACCGTCTGTGGCATGCTCGTCGACACGGCCGCGATCTTCTACCGGCTCAAAGTGCTTCGCTACTACGAGCCGGCGCCGCCGGTCCCAACTGCGGACGGTGCACGGCTTCTCGTCCCCAAGGCGGACCACCCGGCTCTCGTCCCCTCGTCGAGTCTTCCTCTGAGCAGCGAGCCCGAGCTCCGTTAAGGGCTGCTGGTGGACTGATGCGCATACTGGCCTACAACTGGCGTGATTTGGCACACCCTCACGCGGGTGGAGCCGAGGTCTACCTCCAATCGGTGGCGGCCGAGTGGGTGAAGAGCGGTCACGAAGTCACGATCTTCTGTGCTGCAGTGGCGGGCCAACCTTCAGAGGATCTCGTGGACGGCGTGACGATACTTCGGCGCGGTGGGCGTCTCGGCGTCTATCGGGAAGCTCGCCGCTACTGGAACAAAGAAGGCCAGGGCAACCACGACCTCGTGATCGACAGCGTCAACACGAAGCCACTTCTCTGTCCGCGCTTCGTGAAGGACACGCCCGTTGTGGCCATCATCTACCAGGTGGCCAAAGAGGTCTGGAACTACGAGACGCCGTGGCCGATCTCGATGCTCGGACGCTTCGTGCTGGAGCCCGCGTGGCTACGTGAGTACCGAGATGTTCCGGTCGTCACGATCTCCAAGTCGAGCCGCGAGTCTCTCGAGGAGTACGGACTTCGGCGCGTCACGGTGGTGCCGGCAGGTTGGAAGCCCAGCGTGCGGCCGCCTTCGATCGGTAGAGAGCAAGACCCCACCATCGCGTTCCTCGGTCGCCTGAGCCCCAACAAACGGCCTGACCATGCCCTGCGGGCGTTCCAGCTCGTCAAAAACAGGCTGCCAAGTGCCGCACTGTGGATGATGGGAAGCGGTCCAATGGAACAGACCTTGAGGCAAAGCGCTCCTACAGGCACGCTTCTACTCGGTCGTGTGTCGGAGAATGAAAAGCGAGTCCGCCTAGCGCGATCACACGTCCTGATAGCGACCTCTGTCCGGGAAGGGTGGGGTCTCGCAGTGACAGAGGCGGCAGCAATGGGGACACCCACGATCGCGTACGATATGCCCGGACTGCGCGACTCTGTCGTCGCTTCGGGAGGCGCACTCACCGCACCTACGCCAGCGGCTTTGGCCTCTGCCCTGGTCGATCACCTGGGCAACGAGAACCAGGGCCGACGAGCGAGCCTCCAGGCGTCGATTGGTGGCGTCCTTCCCTGGAAGGAGGTTGCCGACGCCCTACTCTGCATTGCGCAAGACACCCAACCTGCGAACCCCGGTGCCGTTCGCGTGCGATGAGGGACCTCGGTCGAGAAGGCTACGTGCACCGCCGACACAAACGGGTCCTACTGGTAGGCATAACCGCAGCATCGCTCGCGCTGGGGATTGCAGGGATTCTGGCGGCGACCGTCACGACGCCGAGCTCCCCAGACGCGTGCTGAGAGCCGCGATCAGCCGTTCGATCCATATCGCCAGGGGTCCCTCTTCGAATCAGCACTGGACTTCCCCGCACTACCACCCTCTACACGACTACAGCCGAGCAGCTGTCAGACAGCACGCTCCTGCTCTTGGGAAGAAGCGATCACGTCCTGAAGATGGCCGCCATGCCGGGTGTAGGACTCCTGATACAGCCGCCCGCATACGCTGACTGGAGCGGATCACGCAATCTCCGACCAGGCTGGAATACCCTCACGTGGAAGACGGCGCTTCCGAGCGAGTGGAGCTATCTCGCGGTGAGTGGCGCAAGTGTCCGAAAGGGCGTGCTGTCAGTCGACGAGCAGAAGGCGGCTAACCCTGGGCAAGGCGGACCTTCAGTAATTTTGCGAGCCCGCGTGTGGGCAAGGCCGGTACGGTACTTCGCCCAACAGACACTGAACAAAGGCCCTGGCCTTCATGTCGCAGCCAACTGCGACGTGGCGGCCGGCAAGGCGACCAATGAGCACGAGCTCTGGTGGACACTGCGGAATCGGGCTGGCCCGAATGACGGACCAGAGTTGGTTTTAGGCGCATCAGTCGGCACGGCGTGCGTGTCAGCCTACTTCGGTCCGTCCGGCTCCTACTTACTAGGCTTCTACACCAAATCCCCGACGGCTTCATCTCCAGAGATTTGCCTTTGGCAACTTCCCCTGGGGCCATGTTTGTCGTTGCCGGGCATCAGCCCAAGCTCGACGTGGAGGCGATGGACGGCGAATCTCAGTACTAACAAAGCGGAGCTATACCTATACGCACCATCTCAGGGGAAGCGGTCGGTTGTCGACTATGGGGATATTTCGATCTACGCGGTTTCGTATCCTGCGCCTGTGCTGCTTGCAGGCATCCCTAAGAGATGACCGACACGACGTCATGGCTGCCATCAGGCGTTATCGGCTCTCCGCTTGAGCATGCGCTGAACCAGAGGGTCAGAGGAGCTCTGGCGGCTCGCTCAATTCTGCGATGGAGCGGCTGGCCGTATGTCGTCATCCTCTTCGCGGCCCTGAACGTGGTGACGTGGTTCCCCTCGGCGCAGCCGATCGGTTGGCGTGACAGCGGCTTTTTGACCTTCTCGTACCATCCGGCACTTCTGGCGCATGTCGACAGTTATCCGTGGAACCCCCTCGATCAACTCGGGGTTCCCAATGCCAGCGGTATGGCAGCCCTGCCGTTCGCCTTGTGGTTCTGGGTTGCCTCGATCCTTGGTGTGACCTCGGGCGTTGCACAGGCCGTCCTCTACTACTTGCTCCAGGTCGAGCGCGATGTGCCTCATGTATCTCCTTCTCTTGCGCCTTCTTGATGCGCAAAGGAGCTCGTCAAGAGCAACCGCGTGTCTAGGCGCGCTGTTCTACAACTTCTCGCTGCTCAGCATTGAGAACTACTGGATGATCGGCAACACGAGCATCGCACTCCTTCCCCTGATTCCAGCCGTCCTGCTGGGCATTGAGGCAATTGTTGGAGGCGGACGGCCCGTGCCGGTTGCCCTAAGGCTCGGCGTTGCGTGTACCTGCCTGCTTGGCGCCGCCGCGAATCCTGCGTACGTCTTGCCCTTGATCCCGATATCTGTCGTCTACTTGGCGGGCCGACTAGCAGGCTCTGGTTGGCGGTCGGCAGGGCTTATCCTGTTGCGAGTAGCTGTAGTGGCGGGTTTTACGGCACTATTGCTTTCCTGGTACCTTTTGCCCGCGATCGCCGATGTTGGCGCGTTCTACCAGTCGGTGATCTCCGAGTTGAAACCACTAGTGCTGCTGCGCGAAGCAGATCTGAACGCTAGCTTCACGGACCTGCTTCGTTTCAAGGCATTTAGGACGTATACCCCTGCGTTTGCAGCCTATTGGGCTCCGTCCTGGCGCCTAGCATACGACACACCGTTGTTCGAGGCCTTGTCGGCTGTACTGGTCTCCGTGGTAGTGCTTGGAGTCTTCGCCCGATGGAGGCGCCAGCTCATTCGCGCGGCCACTGTCCTGTGGATTGGCGGGATTATCCTTTGTCTGGGCGGGTCAGGCCTCCTTGGATCGCTCTACGTTTGGGCCATAAGCCATGTCCCTTACTTTGGTGCATTCCGGGACCCAACGAACAAATGGACTCCTTTCGTGTTGGCGGGCGCGACGCTGCTTTTCGCCTCCGGCAGTGGATGGTTGCTGAACTGCAGGGTGATACGCGAAGGAGCGGGCAGGCAAGTGACTGCCTGCGCGATTCTGGGCGGTGTCATCCTGGCTTACGGCTTTCCGATGTGGCTCGGTGGCCTTGGAGATCCCGCGATTCGGGGGCCGGGATGGACAATCAGTCGGGGGGTCACGGTGCCGCGAGCATACGAAGAGGCAAGAGCGTATCTGGACCATCAGAGTGGGTGGTTTCGGGTGCTTGTGCTGCCATTGAGCACCTCCGGATACCGGTGGTTCGAGTGGCAGACGCGGGTATGACGGGCCTGATCTGTCGTGGCTTCAACTGGGCGTGCCCACGGTCTCCGGAGCCGTGGCAGGTTCGGGGCCGAGTGGCTCCGTGCTCAGCGGCCTGGCCGCGCTTCCATTGCCCAGCCAGCTTGTGCTAGCCGAGCGGCTGGGTTGCAGGTACGTGGTCGTTGAGTCTGATGTGGTGAGTGTGAGCGGACCTTTGTCGCTCAACACTCTCGGGTTGCAGAAGCCGAGCTCTCTCGTCGGTGCGGTCAAGCGGGCGGGGGGCGTCACCGTGTTTCGCTCCGGCTCGGTGCAGGTGCTTCGTCTTCCGTCGGCCCGAGTCGGAAGTCTGGTGTCGTACTCGACCCTTGATCCGGTGAGTACCGGGTCAGCCAGCACGATCGTGTCCTGGCGATCGGTGAGTCCGACGTCGTTCGTGATTCGAGTCAGCGGCCTGGAAGCCTCGGGAGAGCTCGAACTCGCCGAGACATACGCAAGCCAATGGAGCGCTCGAGTCCTCAGCACCTCGACCGTTCCTCCCAACAGTGGTTTCTCAGGGAGTCAGGCGACGGCGTCGAACGCTCCGCAGCCAGGTACGTATCTTCGGCACGTGGAGGCCGACGGTTATGCAAACGCTTGGATCATCCGGGCCCGCGGCTCGAAGACGACAATCGAGATCTCAGTGCAGTACACAGAACGGACAAGCGAAGAGGTCGGAGAAGTGGTGTCAACGGTGCTGGCGCTAGTTCTGGCGACTGGCGAGCTTGCCAGAATCGCCTTTCGACGACGGAATCGCGCACGTCTCGCTGATCAAGGCAGGGGTTCGCCGCAAGGCGGGACACGAGAGTTACATGGTGCAGGAGCCCTATGACAGGTGGCAACACGATCCCGAGGCCGCCGCCTGAAGTTACCGTGGTCGTTCCGACGCGCAACTCGGCCAGGACCATTGAGGCGTGCCTCCGGTCGATCAGGACTCAGACCGTGCCCGTGACGGTCGTCGTCGTAGACAACGGATCGATCGACGGGACGGCTCGCCTCGCCTACGAGATCGCCGACCTCGTCCTTGATGGCGGCCCTGAGCGTTCCGCCCAGCGCAACCGAGGAGCCGACGCGAGACCCGCGCCTATCGTCGGGTTCATTGACTCCGACATGATCCTCTCGTCCGAGGTCGTCGAGCAATCGGTGGAGACGCTAGATGCCCCGGACGTCGCGGCAAGGGGGAGTAAACCTGCAGCCGTGGTCGTGCCCGAGCGGACCATCGGCGAAGGCTACTGGAGTCGTGTTCGCGCCTTCGAGAGGTCGTTTTACGTGGGCTCCGACGACGTCGAGGCTGCCCGCTTCTATACCTGGGACGTGTTCGAGTCCCTAGGTGGCTTCGACGAGGACCTCACTGGTGCCGAGGACTGGGATCTCACGATCCGCGCCCGCGAGCTGGGGCCGGTGATGCGCATCGAGGCGATGATCGATCACGACGAAGGCCACGTCCGGTACTTCGACGCCTGCAGAAAGAAGGGTTACTACGCGGAAGGACTTCGCCGCTTCACGCTAAAGCATGGCGCCGGCACTATCGGGAAGGCGGCCTTCGACCGGCCCTATCTGCGAAGGCCGAGAACGCTCGTCTGCCCGCTCGGGGCGGGGTTGGTGGCCCTCAAGGCCGGGGAGCTGGTCTCGGTCACCACCGCCATCGCCCGCAGGCAGTTCTCAAAGTCATGAGCATCGGATCGAGGTTCGGGTCAGGCACTCAGACGACCAGACTCCTTCTCGCTGCCGCGCTGGCGACGGCGCTTCTACTGCCTCTCGTGAGCGCAGTACGCCGAGACGCACCCGTTCTCCTCGCTCGGCGAAGTGCGGGGTTGAGACTGACCACTCCGATGCTAACCAGAACCAGCAGGCGCGCTGTGACTTGCTCGTACATCTATGGCGGCTACATCCGAAACGAAAATGCGTCTGTCTTTGTTGCGGGTGCCTTTCGATTGACGCTCGACTTTGGAGATGCGGCTGGCCGGTTCGAAAGAAGAGCGCTCGTCACAGGTCGTAACTTGCTTCCCTTGCAGGAGTATGCATACCTTGGCATCTTACACGGTCAGCCGTGCTCTTTACACCTGCTGGGCTCGTCTTTGGAGGCTTCCCGGTGGAAGAAACTCTTCGGTCCGGTTCAGCCGCTCATTCTGGTGAGTTCGGCCAGCGTGGTCGATAACGGTGGTTTCAGGGAGGGTTATTGGAGAGTGTGCGCGACCACGAACGGCCTTGACGTGCTCAGGTCCGTGACAGGAACCGTGCTAGTGGTCCGGAGGGGCGATCGCTTGCGAGCGGGAGGCGTGACCGGGCTCGGGTCGATTGGGGTCGACCAGACGAGCTGTGGTATCGCCCGGCTCTCCGGGTCACCCTCGGAGGGCGATTCGGTCGTCGTGTCCCTGCACGCAAGCGAGTCCGAAGCGTGACGGTCGCCACCGAATCGGGTTTGCGCCGGCTTCGTGCGAGCCTGATACCTCAACTCGAGACAAAGAGGAGAGAAACTCAATGGAAAGCAGGCGTGCTTTTCCTTGCGGTGTCGGTGCCGATTGTGGCCAGCTGGTATCGCGGCGCGACGTACGTGGGGGGAAGTGACGACTCCTTTCCGCTAGCCCTCAGGGATGTTGAGCGATACAGCCAGTTGGTTGGAGCGCCGCTAGTTGCACCTGATCCGAGAAAGCTGCCCTTTCTCCTGCCGTGGGGACTGGTTTTGCACGCTTGGCGACTGATAGGCATTCCCTGGAGCGGCCACTTCGCCCAGCTGAGCCTGAACGTCGCCCTGATGGCGCTTGCCGGCTTGGGTGGGTTCAAGCTGACTCAGTGGGCGCTGCCGAGGGTTCACATAGCTGGAGCAGTCGTCGGTGGTCTCATCTACGAGCTGAACCTGTTCGGTGCCACCATCATCTGGAACGAGCAGTCCTTATTGGTGTTTCACTACGCCCTCATGCCGTGGGCGTGGCTTGCCTGGGACAAAGCACTCAAATCACCCACTCCGACGACGATCGCAAGAGCCACGGCGATCTGGGTTATCTGTCTGTGCCCGTCCTATGTGACCACTCCGTCGGTTGTGACTGACGTTTCGCTGTTCGTCGGTCTCGCCCTATGGCGCATTGCTACGCGAAAGTCACAGCGGTGGAAGTGTGTTGTCGCGGCACTGACTGTCGTCGCTGCGGTGTCCTTGTGCAGCCTCTTTTGGATAGTCCCTCTCGTCCACTATTTCGGGTCCGAGTACACCTTTGGGACGGCCGCGGGGCCTTTGCAAGGATTGCTCACCCTGAACTCCGTCCCACTCAACGGGGCAATTCGTTTTGGGGGATTCTGGGGACTCACGAGCGGCTACGACGGCAGCCCGTACTTCCCGTGGGCGTCGACATATTTGAGCTGGGCGTACGGGATTGGGTACGCCATTCCTGTTCTGGCGTTCGTGGGGCTTTTGACAGCAGGTCGAGGGCCAAGAAGGATTCGCAAGGCCGGACGGGATGGGTCGGTCGGCGGGACTGAGCGACAAGCGACTGAGGATGGGCTCAACGACAAGGCAGAGGCTGCCGTTGGGCTAGGCGGCCTCCCTCCGGGGAAGCAGGCCCCGAGGGTGCCTGCTGGGGTGCCCGGCGCTGTGCTGATCCTTGCAATTGTCGCGGAAGCGTCCATCTTTATGGCGACGGGGACTGACTTTCCGCTTGGCCCCCTGAAGTTGTGGCTCCTGACCCGAAGCCATCTCGCGGCCGAGTTTCGAAGCATTTACCAGCGATTTGAAACCTACGTGCCGCTCGGGATCGCGCCATTGGCCGGGATCGGGACTTCCTCGCTGCTTCGCCATAGTGAGCGTGGTACCGAGACCCAGGTAGTCGAGAGGAGCGATCAAAGACGCCGTCTCCGGGTTGCTCGCCAGCGGCCTGAGCTGGGGCGGCGAGCATGGACGGTCGTAGTGTTCGCCGTTGTCTTGACGACGACGGTGATCATCCCTGCATATCCGATGATTGTTGGCTCCATCTTTGACCAGTCGGGCGTATTTCCAGCGGCAAGGGTGGTCGTGCCGAAGCCTTACATCCAACTTGGAGACTGGCTCAGCCGGGTCGACGGCAATCGGGAGCTGGTTCTCCCGCTTCCAATCAGCCAGGCGGGCCTTTCGGTCCTATCTTGGGCGAACGGAAGTCAGGGCTTCTATGGGACGCAACCGCTTGAACTGTTGACCGATCTGCCAGTCATGGACAGTGCGACTGCCGGCAGCGCGATTCCCCACGTGCTGGCGGAGATGGCGCGCGGTGCTCCGAGCGCCTGCGGCGACCTGAGAGCGCTGGACGTGGGCTTCATCGTGTTGGAGACAGATGTCGACTCGCGCTTTATAGCGGGTGAACAGGGATGGATTGGCACTCCGGCGCGGTCCGTCGAAAGGACACTCGATTCTGCGCCAGCGGCAGCCTGCCTAGCACCAGCACTCCGTTTTGGTCCAGTGTTGACGTGGCGAGTCACTGGACATTTCGTGTCGCCGCTGTCGTGGCAGAGAAGCTGCGAGAGCTCACCGTCCTCAGTGGGTGGACCCGCAATGGGTGGACAGACAGCTGATGCGGAAGCTGTGGGTACCGATGGTTGGAAGCTCCTGGAGCCACCGCCTATCTGGGCGCGTTGCGTGGTTCTTGCGATTCCATTTGATTCAGCGTGGAGCTTGCAAGGTGGGCCGCCGAAAGATGTGGGAGGTCTTACGGGGTTCACGCTGGCGGGAGTTCGATTGGGTCCCGGTCACGCACTTGTCTTGACAAACGAAATGGCGGCCACCACGCGATGGCTGCTTTGGCTGGGACTCCTCGGTCTGCTCCTTGCCCTACTGGCAGCCTACGCTCCAAGCCTACTTTCTCGTGGCTGGTCCGCGACTAGGAAGAAGCGGGGCGACTAAGAACTGAGGTCGGCCGCGAAGGCAAGGATATTCTTCGCCGAATAGCGTTCGACGGCAAGGGCACGGCATTGTGCCGGCCATGAAGTCCGGTCCGAATCCCGCAGCTCCAGAAGCAGCTCACGGACTGCGTCAGGTCGGCCGTCATCAACAAGCCAGCCCGTCGGCGCTGATACGAGGGTGTCGGGAACGGACACGCCGGCGATCTGGCGCGCCCATACTGCTGACCGTCGCGGGATGACAGAAGGCACACCACACGCGAGTGCCTCGACTACAGGCTTTGCAACGTAAGTGTCGTCCGCCAGACCCCACAGTATGTCGGACTTGCGGTAGACTTCGGCTAGTCGCTCCTTGTCTGACACATAGCCCAGCTGGGAGACAGCTGCTTTCCTTGACAGATCTCTTATCAGTGATGCATATGGACCATCGCCAGCAAAGACAAACTCAATACCCGAGTCGGTCCCGCACAATTCGATCACGCTCAAGATGCCTGCGGCCTTCTCCTCATCTTGACGACCGACATAGAGGACGCGCAAATGTCCAGTCCTCGGCTCGGGAAGCGAGCCACTGAAATACACGTCATCGGCCCAGTGCTCAACGACCCGGATCTTCTCACGGTCAAGGATGCTCGACAGATCCTGGAGACTTCCGACCGAGTTCACGTATGCAGCGCTGATGCCCGCCAAGCATCGCCTAAGCGCGAGGAGTCGCGTCTCGGACATCATTCCCATGTAGGAGTGATAGGCAAGAATGACCTTCGCTCCCGCGACCTTTGCGTAGGGCAGCGCCGCTACGCTGAGCAGAACTCCATTGACAACTATCGTCTTCGGTCGTCGAGTCACGAGAACAATATACAAGGCGGCGATTAGGGGCAAGTTATAGACAACAAGTACCGCAGGATGCCGGCTCATCCAAAACCCGAACCGTTCATAAGAGAAGAACGGCAAGGTAATCTTCCGCACGCCCTCGAGATGGACGTCAGTGGCGGCGCCATACGCCAGGACATCGACCCGCCCTCGGATGCGCGATGCACTGATGGCTTCCTCAATCCATCGCCAGCTTCCACCGCGAATAGAAGGTGACACGACAAGAATACGGTTCCCTATCCTTCGTTGTCCCCCGCCCGCATCCTCTGGACCCGTTACTGCTCCCTCCACCGGCCGCAGTCCGACCTTCACCCTGGTGCCCGCGATGATCTCCGAGACAGCCCTCCGACGAACTCGACGATTGCTTGTACGATCTTCTCAGCCGCATTCCCGTCACCGAAGGGATTGGAGAAGTCCGCGTTCTCCGAAGTGAGCAGCGCGCTGCGCACCGCCCCCGGGAGGTCGGTCGGCTCCGGTGCGAGGACGTTGGCTCCCTGCTCAACCGTCTCCGGCCACGCGGTCGCTACTTGAACCGTTACACAGGGCACTCGCATCCAAAGGGCCTCCTTTTGGAGTCCCCCTGAGTCAGTCACGCAGAGCCGTGCGGAACGGAGTGCCTCGAGCAGCTCACGGTACCCCAGGGGCGGCAATATCTGGAAGCTCCCTGGCACTCTGCCTTGGAGCCTCGCCGCTGTGCGAGGGTGAACTGGGAAGATCCAACGAAAAGCGTGCTCGTTGGCTACCGCATCCAATGCTTCCAGAAAGCCGAACAATCTGGTTGAGCAATCGACGTTCTCGGCACGGTGCATCGTCACGAGGCCGGTCATGGCACCAGCTTGCGGCCTGCGCGCAAGCCGAGTGACGGTTCTCGTGAACACGTCGTACTGAGGGTCTCCTGTCTCGACAATGTGACCGGTCACGTGCTCTTCGAGTAGGTTTTCGGCGCCGCGCCTCGACATCGTCAAAAGCAACCCTGACACGTGATCAATGATGCGCCGATTATTTTCCTCGGGAGATCTCATGTCGGCGGATCGACAGCCGGCCTCGATATGAATGATAGGAACGTTGCATTTCAGAGCAGCTATAGCAGCGCCCAGGGACGAGTTGGTGTCTCCGAAGACACACACAGCATCAACATCATTCGCAATCAATACTTTGGCGAACCGAGCGATTACTTCCGCCGTTTGCTCTGCGGGCGCCCAGGAGCCCACCTTCAGATTGAAGTCCGGGGATGCGACCTTCAACTCTTGGAAGAAGGCGTCCATCATCGAGTGATCGTAGTGTTGACCCGTGTTGACAACGGTTGTCCGAACCTCGCTGGTCCTCCCAAGCAGGTCCAGCGTGCGGGCGGAGCGGATGATCTCCGGGCGGGTCCCCAGGACGTAGACGAGCCGGGGTGGCAAACCTTGGTCCCGCCTCACGATCCTTCCGTCCTGGTCCAACGCTCAACAGCGAAGAGCAACGACTTGTCCTCCTCGGGTTCAAATCTCAGGGCTCGCCAGCGCCGATCAACTGCTCGTCGCAGCAGCTGGTGTCGGCAAGACTACTCTCCCAGCTGCGAGACCCTTGGCTATGCGTGTTCATCCCTGCCAGCCCTCAGCGCCCACGGTGGCGATGGCGTCTTCGAGAATCTGGATCTGTTCGTCGCTCAGTCCCGGATGGACTGGCAGCGAAATGACACGGTCGCGTGCGGCGGCCGCGTTTGGCAGCTCCTCCGGCACGACCAAAGGGAGCTCTGCCAAGGTATAGGGGTAGTGGATCCGGCTGTCGACGCCGAGCGAGTGCAGGCGGTCGGCGGTGCGGTCTCGGCCTTCGCGGTCGGGTGCGAGCACCGTGAACTGGTGTACGACGTGGGTCCCATCTGCTGGCACGACGGGGACGATCGAGCTGGGCCAGCTGTCCGCGCAGGCCGCTGCCAGAAGGGCTGCGTTCTCAAGGCGCCGGGTGTTGCCGGCTGCCAGACGCTCCAACCGCACGCGGGCGAGAGCGGCCGACATCTCGGGCAGCCGATGGTTGAGACCGACGATCTCGTGGACATAGGCGGTCTCGCACCCGTGGTTGCGCAGAAGGCGCAGCTGGCGGGCTACCTTTTCGTCGGGCGCCGTCAGGATGCCACCCTCTCCGGCGGCGACATTCTTCGTCGCATACAAGGAGAACGCCGTGAATGCGGCCCGGCGTCCGAGCGGCTCGCCAGACTCCGTGAGGGCGCCGTGTGCCTGACAGGCGTCCTCGATGACGGTCAGCCCGGCACCCTTGGCGATCTCGACGCAACGGTCCGTCCCTGCCGTAGACCCGTATAGGTCGACCACGACCAGACAGCTCGCGTCCGGGTGGCGCTCGAGCGTGGCCGTCAGGCTCTCAGGGCTGATGTTGAAAGTGGCGAGGTCGATGTCGACGGGTACCACCTCGGCCCCGAGGGCGAGGAACGCGTTCGCTGTCGCCGCGAAGGAGAAACCCGACGCCAGCACCTTGGCACCTGGTCCCAATCCGGCCGCCCTGCCGGCCATGTATCAGCGCGTCGGTGCCCGACGAGACGGCGATAGCGGGCACGCCGCCGCACAATTCGGAGAACTCCTCCTCGAGTCGCAGCGCTCCGCTGCCGTTGGCAAGCGACCCCGACCGCAGCACGGCGGCCACCGCCTCGATCTCGGCCTCGTCGGCCGCTGGGGCGGCGCTCGGGACGCGCATCATCCGGCGCGGCCGGACCCGATTGCCGACATCGCCCGCGCCTCCTCGGCCAAACGGACGGCGAGCAGTCCCGCGGCCCCGTCGGCAAGTACGCCCGCTCCCGTGCCGCGCACGGCGGCCAGAAACCCTTCCAACTCCCCCACTAGCGGCTCCCTTCCAGTCACCTCGAGGCGCGTCCGGCGGAGTTCGCCATAACTCGACTGGAACCGGCTGAACGACTCGACGCTCTGCTCGTCGATCGCTTCCACGACCTCGACCGCCTGCGTCGTGTAGTTCACCTCCACGAGGCAGGTGTCGGTAGTGATGGAGAATTCACGGATGCGGGTCGGAGTCCGCCAGTTGACTTGTAAGGAGGCGCTCACGTCGCCAGCGTTGAGCAGCAGCTGGGCTGCCTCTGCAAATCCGGACCCAGGCCACACGCTCGCGCCCCGCAGAACCGGCGCAGTACCGAGCAGCATCGCGAGCACGTCGAGGTCGTGGACGGCGAGGTCCGAAAGAACGTCGGCATCGGGCGTGGAGCGTGGTGGGAGACCGACGCGCCGGAACGAGAGCGAGATCGGCTGCCCAAGGCTTCCGTCATCGAGCAGCCGCCGCACGGCCTCGACGGCGGGGTTGAAACGTTCCACATGGCCGACCGCCAGTACTCTGCCATCGCTCGCCGCTGCCCGGACCAAAGAGGCGGCCTCGCTTGTGGTTGCGGCGAGCGGTTTCTCGACGAGGACAGGAACGCCCGCAGACAAGAGCACCATGGCGATCTCGCGATGTGTCGTCGTCGGGGTCGCCACCACCACTGCGTCGGGAAGGTCCCTTTCGAGGGCGGAGCGCCAGTCCGCGAAATGCGCATGCTGACCGTGAGCGTTCGCAATCGCAGGGTCGGCGGTCCAGGCGACGGCTGCACCCGCCAATCCGGTAATGACCCGCGCGTGGCGCTCGCCCATGCGACCGAGCCCGATGATGCCGATCCTCGTCGTGCTCACGGCTCCCCCCGCGCGACGAGTCGGTCACCGTCGAGCGCGTAAGCCGATCCGCAGGTTGAGCACGACGCCGGCGGCTCCACGCGCCTCGCACACCGACACACCCACCCGACCTGGCGCGCGGGCACGCCGGCGACGAGCGCGAACGCGGCGACGTCGCGGCTCACCACGGCGCCGGCCGCCACGAGCGCCCACTCGCCAATTCCTACACCTGGAAGGACTACGCTGCCGGCGCCGATCGAGGCACCGTCGGCCACCGAGACCCCCTCGAGGCCCCAGTCGGTGGCGGTCTTGAGAGAGCCATCGGGTGCCACCGCACGTGGGTGGCGATCATTGGTGAGCAGCGCCCCGGGGCCGACGAAGACACCTGCCCCGACACGTGAGCCCTCGAAGAGCTGGGCCAGATCCTCGATCTTGCAGTTGGGGCCAATGGAGACGCCTTCGCCCACATAGACCCACCCTCCGATACGGGTGCCGGCACCGACGGTGGCACCGGAGCGAATCTTCGTCCACTGCCACACGACGACACCGTCACCGAGGTGCGCCCCTTCCTCGATGACTGCGTGGACGTCGGACCAGCTTGGCTGTTCGCTCATCGCCGCCCCGGCCCCGCGCCGAGCTTCGACACGATGGCTGGCATGACCGCCCGTTCGGCCCTCGTCAGCGTCACGATCTTCGAGTCGTCCGAGGGCTATCCGGTATCGCTTGCATGTCCAAGATCACCTTCCCTGTGGGAACTGCACCAAAATAAGTCATGCCTCTGACGCGAGCGCGCGGTACGCATGTTCTCATGCCGAACCTCTCGGGCGCGCCAAGCTCGTCACCCCTGGCCTCCATCAGACGGGCATCGGGTTCAGCACCGAGACACGCTTTGCTCGTCACCTGGGAGGGAGCGGCCCACGTCCGGCACGATCTGGACGTCCGGGTGGCCTATATTCGAGAAGAATGATTCATGAGGTGACCACTGACCCATCCGAGGTAACGGGGGCGGAGCTTCTTGCGGAAGGTTGTGGCTCCGAACGGATGGTGTCGTATGCGCAGAACGCGGAGGACGTCGTCCTGCATCGGGCGCTGTGCAGTGGCGGCCCTGGCCGATATGTCGACGTCGGGGCATCTTCTCCCGACGTGGGCTCGGTAACGAAGCACTTCTACGACCTCGGCTGGAGCGGCATCGACGTCGAGCCTCTCGCGGAAGAGGCTGCTGAGCTTCGCCGGGCGCGGCCGCGCGACGTCGTGGTCGAGGCGGCGCTAGGAGCCGCCGCCGGCGAGATCACCATCTACGTGGTCGATGACGAACGCGGCCTCTCGAGCACCGACGTAGAAGTCGGTACCGGCTACAGCCGAGCTGGCCGCCCGGTGCGGGAACGGGTGGTCGCGCTGCGCACGCTGGCAGACGTCCTCGACGAGCACTGCGACGGGGATATCGCGTTCCTGAAGGTCGACGTGGAGGGCGCGGAGGCCGAAGTGCTGTCGGGGAACGACTGGACCCGTTGGCGTCCGAGGGTGGTCGTCGTGGAGGCGACGAAGCCGTGGTCGCACCACCAGACGCACACGAGCTGGGAGCCGCAGCTTTTGGCAGCCGGATACCTCTTCGCCTCGTTCGACGGACTCAACCGCTACTACGCGCGCGCCGAGGAGCCCGATCTCGTGCCGCTGCTGTCGCCGGCGAGTGAGCTGGACAACTTCGTATCGGAGAACACCCTTGATGTCGAGAGATACGTTCGTCATCTCGAAGCCGAGTTAGAACGGAAGCAGGAATTAGAGCAGAAGCAGGAAGTGTATGCGGCGCACCTCGAGGCTCGTGTCAACGGCTATGACGAGGAATTGGTGCGAAAAGGCGAGGAATTAGCGCGAAGGGACGAGGAATTAGCGCGAAAGCAGGACTATATCGAATCAGTTGCCCTGCAGTTCCGCGCTGCCGAGGAGGAGATCGCGCGGAGGGGCGAGCACATGCAGGGCTTGGGGGAATACACGGCACAGCTCGAGTCCGCCGTCAAAGATCGCGACGTACTGGTTCGGCAAGTGGAAGCACAGCGCGATTCCGTGCGGACTGACCTGGAACAGGTATACCCTCGACTCGTAGAGGTATCAGCTCGACTGGAAGAGGTGTCAGGTCGACTGGCACATGCGTCGGCGCGACTCTCCGAGAAAGAGGCCGTTCTCTCCCACACAGAGGCCGTTCTCTCCGAGACAGAGGCGCTTCTCTCCGCGGTTCTGAATCGGAAGAGCTACCGGTTCGTCTCCGGTGTGATCGACCGGCTGCCTGTGCGGCGGAGCTGATCCTTTCGCCGTCTCACGGGGTTTGCGAAGGCTTGAGATCGCGAGGAGTCTCGGCTTGGTCAGCCAGTGCCGAGCGTTCGCTCCAGCATCCCGCCGTCGATCGGCAGCGCAATTCCGGTGATCATGGAAGCGAGACTCGAGCACAAGAACAGAATTGCATCGGAGATCTCGTCAGCGGCCACGGGCCGTTCAATGAGCTGATCGGGACCCCACAAGGCAATCGCCTCCTCTCTGGTCAAACCGGCTTGCTGCACTTGTGCGTCGAACATCGGGGTGTCGACCCAGCCAGGGCAGACAGCGTTTACACGCACCCCGTCGAATGCCAGCTCGTTGGCGAGGGTGCGCATGAGACCGATCGCGCGGTGCTTCGAAGCGTTGTATGCAGCAGCGTTCGCGTAGCCACGAAGGCCCGAAATAGAAGAGACGATGACGATCGACCCGCCGCGACCGCGCAGCTGCGGGATAGCCGCCTTCGCTGTGTGGAAGACGCCCGTCAGGTTGACGTCGATCACACGGCGCCACTCGTTGGGGTCGATCTCGTCGAGGAGATCGTCGGGTCCGAGCACGCCCGCATTCGCTATCACGACGTCAACTGGACCAAGCAGGTCGCGCACCTCATCGGCTCCGCGTTGTACCGAGTCCCAGTCCGCGACGTCGACCTCGAAAGCGACGGCCGTCGTTGATGCACTCGAGATCTCTGCCGCGAGCGCTTTCGCGCCAGGAAGGTCGATGTCGAGACACGCGACTGTGGCTCCCGCGGCGGCAAAGCGCCGCGCGTGCGTGGCGCCCATGCCGCTAGCCGCGCCCGTGATCCAGACGATCCTGCCGGCGAAGTCGAAGCCAGGAACGGCCCTCGTCATGACCTGATGCTCATCCCTCCGTCGACGACAAGCGCCGTGCCGGTTACGAACGTGGATTCGTCCGAGGCCAAGAACAGTACGCAGTCGGCTACTTCTCGGGCGGTCCCGAGCCTTCCGAGGGGCGCCTCGGCGGCGTATGCGGCGCGCAACTCTTCGGGCTTTGAGGCGCTGGCGATGAACGCGTCTGTCAACGGAGTATCGATATTGCCGGGGCACAAGCAGTTCGCCCTTCCTCGACGAGGTGCCAGCTCCAGCGCCAAAGCGCGGCGTGAACTGAAGGAGGCCGCCCTTCGACGCGACGTACGCGCTCGCTCCTTGCCGTGGCGCGAGGAATTCACCGATCCGATCGTGACGACCGAGGCCGAGTCGGCGAAGAACGGCCAGCAGGCACGGACTACGTTAAAGGCGCCGGTGAGGTTGACTTCGAGCACTCGGTGCCAGTCAGCACTGCTCGTGTCATGAATGCTCGGCTCCGTGATGAGCTCGATACCAGCATTTGAAACGAGCACGTCGATCGGCCCGACCTCCTGATGGGCGTCCCGCGCGACTCGAGCCACGGCGTCTTCGTCCACAACGTCGAGCTCGAAACCGAGCGGCGTAGTGCCGCTGGCCGCTCCGACCTCTTCGCACACCTTGGCCACGGCAGCTGCTCGGCGCGATGTCGCAACCACCCGGGCGCCTTCCTCAGCCAGGCGGAGCGTGATCGCGCGACCGATGCCGCTCCCCGCGCCCGTCACGAAGGCGGCTTTCCCCGACAGCCGCCCCCGGTCTCCTCGCCGGGTCATGTCGCCGGGCCATTCCGATAGATCCCACACGGCACGGTCCCCGCGTCCGACCCGAGGAAGGGGCTTCGCATCGCTATTGACACTACGAGAAGATAATTGACAGCGCTCGGACACCCCTATACGGTTCCCGATATGAACGGTGGGTTCATATCTTGAAATCGTGACGCCGGCAGAAGCGGACTCAGACGGACTATTGCCCGTTGCCGCTGGGCGGATCCAGTCGGTTGCTCGCGCCGCCCGTTTGCTGATGCTGGTGGCGGGTGGCCGCACGGAGCCCACGGCGAAGGCCCTCGCGCGAAGCGCTGGTCTGCCGGTACCGACCGCGCACCACCTCCTCAGCACGCTTGTCGATGAAGGCCTTCTCGCGAAGGACTCGAAGGCTAGATATCTGCTGGGCGTGAAAGTCGCGGTATTGGCCGACGCTCTGCAACGGGCGATGACCCCTCCGGAATACCTGCTCGAGCCGCTCAGTCAACTGGCGGTGACCACAGGCGAGACCGCTTACCTTGCGACTTGGCACCAAGGCGATATCCGGGTCCAAGCATCCGTCGAGGGCACCCATCCCGTCCGGGTTTCCTTGCCGCTGGGTCCGTATACCGACGCGCATGCTCGAGCGAGCGGCAAGGTGTTCCTGGCGCTGGTCAGCCATGAGCTGCGGAGTGCTTACCTGACCTCCCATCCCCCGCGGCAAGTGACGCCTCGTACCACGGTCGACCCCGCGCGGCTCGACGAGGAGTTCGAAGCAATCCGCCTGAATGGCTACGCAATCGATGAGGAGCAATTCCAGCCTGGCGTGTGCTGCGCCGCAGCTCCGGTGATCGAGGAAGGATTTGTTGTCGCCACGTACTCGATCTCGGTCCCGACCCAACGGTTCAACGAAAAGCGGCCCTGGCTCGTTGACGCGGTCACCGCGGTCGCCAAATCCGCCAGTTCCCAGGCGCAGTGTCATTCCAGGACTGAGCCAGTCGCGACCAGGGTGATGCCTTGACCCGCTTCGAGGGCAAAGTCGCTCTTGTCACGGGAGCCAGCAGCGGGATCGGTCTCGCGGTTGCTCGCCGCCTCTCCGCGGAGGGAGCGAGGCTCGTAATCACCGCGGTCGACCGCGACGCCAACGACCTCGCACGTGCGGCGGCCGGTCTCGCGGCCGACGGCGCGATGGTGCAAGCCCTGGAGGCCGACGTGGCCGATGCCGGCGCTGCCGAACGTGCAGTCGAGCTTGTTCTCTCCACCTACGGATCACTCGATGTGCTCGTCAACAACGCCGGCACCGCCTACTTCGAGGAAGCCCTCGCCACACCCGTCGAGCACCTCGACCGCGTCCTGGCGGTCAACGTTCGAGGGCGCGTTCTCGACCTCTATGGCGGCGGCAAGAGCGATGGGTAGCTCCGGCGGGGCCATAGTCAATACGCTCTCCACCGCTGCGTATATGGGCGAGGAATTCCAGGTGACCTATAACGTCTCGAAAGGCGGGTTGATGGCCCTCACTCGGTCTTTGGCCATTGATCTCGCACCCCTGAGGATCCGTGTCAACGGCGTCGCCCCCGGTTGGGTAGCCACTCGGGCCACTAAGCGGATTATCTCCGACCCTGCCCTGTGGTCCAAACACCGTTCGCGTATTCCGCTCGATCGTCCTGCCGAGCCCGACGAGGTCGCCGCGGTTCACGCCTTCTTGGCGTCAGACGACGCGTCGTATGTGACGGGAGCCGTCTTCGTTTGCGACGGCGGAATGACTGCTGGCTTCCGCTTCTCGGGATGGACCGCGGCCGAGCCTCCGGAGGAGGGACTGGCAGTCGGGCGCCCCGACCTTCCGACCGATCTTCGCTACAGCTGACCAAGGAGGAATGGCGACCGTGTACTACATCGAGTTCGTCGAACCGAAGCCAGGCGTGACCCAGGAGCAGTTTCAGCAGGTAGTCTCCGCCTCCAACGAGCGATGGGCCCGCGACCATCCCGATGACGAGCTCGTGCTCCTCATCGGCCGCACGTGGCGACTCGGGCCGAAGCCACCCTATCTGGCAATCTGGCGCATCAAGGACGCGAGCACGCTGACGCGCTGGTCGACCGAGTTTCAGGACACCGAGACAATGGCGGACCACCTCCAGTTCCGCGACGTGGCCACCATTGTCGACGCCGGGCTCTACGAGGACATCGGGACCGAGGTGTGGTGAACGCCCGTAGACCCGATATTGCTCGACGAGTCGTGACGATCAGGCGGGCGAGTCGGTCGGGATCAGCGTTCTCAGCAGCTTGAAGCTTGCAGCG
This sequence comes from uncultured Acidimicrobiaceae bacterium, assembly GCA_963703655.1. Classification (GTDB taxonomy): domain Bacteria; phylum Actinomycetota; class Acidimicrobiia; order Acidimicrobiales; family Bog-793; genus CAVPFA01. The sequence goes on from CAVPFA010000006.1 coordinate 507,885, forward strand.
ATTCGATCGCGCTGATCTGCGATGTCGGCGCGATTGTCCAAGCCTTCGACGGACAGCAGGTACCGGCCCAGGCGGTCCGAGGACGCCAGCACTCCGACGAGGGCCCCGATGTCGGCAACACCTTCACCTGGATAGCACCATTTCACGGCGAACCCACGTCGATGGAAGCCGTCCTCGACGTACTCGGACTCGAGGCGGAAGTCTTTGACATGTCCCGCCGGTGCCAAAGGGAAGAGCTGTTTCACCACGGGAAGCGGGTCCATCAGCACGCTCACCGGGTTGATGAGGTCGAGAAACACCCCGACGCGATCCGGACCGACCTGGGTGATGATGTCCATGTACTCGTCGGGAGTGAAGTCCGAGTGGTTCTCGAGGAGCATCGAGATGCCGGTGTCGTTGCGGTCGGCAGCGTGATTCAGGGCTTCAATGACATACCGGTGCTCGGCGGCAATGCGCTCCGGCTCGCGCCATAGATCCGCCCGGTAGAAGCCAGACGACATCCGGACATACGGGCTTCCGACGAGCTCTGCGAGACGTAGCCACTCGGCGACGCGCCCGGATCCACCCACGACCGTGTCACCGCTGCCAGCCACACCGATGACGCCTCCTGCCATGGTCAGGTCAAGGTCGAGCGCGTCGGCCGACCCGCGCAACAGCTCCACCTGGTTCGAGGAATGGCCCCGCAAGTGGTGGGCATGCAACTGCACGAACGACGCGCCGACCTCCGCTGACTCTCGAAGGACGTCCTCGAGGGAGATGTCACCCGCCTCAATCCGGCAGTGATAGCACAGTGTGTCAACGCCCAGTGCAACGAACATTCGTCATCCTCCAGCGGCGGCCCATGGCTACTTCAGCTTTGCAGGGTCACCTCGTCGATCCGACGCAGGACGTCGTCATCGAGGCGCTCGAGAACCTCTAACGAGCCGAGGTTCTCGTGCACCTGCTCGACGCTGCTCGCACCAGTGATGACCGTCGACACGTTAGGGTTGGCGGCGCACCAGGCTATGGCGAGCTGTGCGAGGCGGCAGCCGAGCTGTTCCGCGATCGGCGTCAGTGCCTGGACCATCTCTCGGCTGTGCTCGTTCTGGAACGCCGGACGGAGCCATTCCATGCCGGGGAGAGCGCCGCGTGACCCTTCTGGAATGCCGTCCAGGTACTTGCCCGTGAGCATGCCGGAGGCGAGCGGACTCCACGTCGTGAGGCCGATCCCGTAGTCCGCAATGACGCGTGCGTACTCGTGTTCCACGCGGTTGCGCTCGAGAAGGTTGTATTGCGGCTGCTCCATGACCGGCTTGTGCAGGTTGTGCCGCTCCGCGATCTCTATAGCGGCGACGATCTCGTTCGCTGCCCACTCAGAGGTACCCCAATAGAGCGCCTTGCCGGAGCTGACAATGTCGGACATCGCCCGAACGGTTTCATCGATCGGCGTCTCCGGGTCGGCCCGGTGGCAGAAGATGAGATCGAGGAAATCGAGGCCGAATCGCTCGAGCGAGCCCTCTACGGCCTGCATCAGATACTTGCGATTCAATGTGTTGCGCATGTTCACGGAGTCGTGGATGCCCCAGAAGAACTTGGTCGACACGACGTACTCGTAGCGGTGCCAGCCGAGAGTCTTGAGCGCGCGGCCCATGACTGCCTCCGACTCGCCCCCCGCGTAGGACTCTGCGTTGTCGAAGAAGTTGACTCCTCTCTCGCGCGCAGCCTCGAGACAGCGCACCGCGAGATCGTCATTCAGCTGGGAGCCGAATGTGACCCACGAGCCGAACGACAAGAGACTCACCTTCAGGCCGGACCGGCCGAGACGGCGGTAGATCATGGTCATGCCCCTCTCCTTGTGTCGAAGGCCAAGCTACAGAGCTCGTCAAACATTGCCATCGGCATCGTCCCCGGCTGGTCGCCATGTGCCACGAGGTCTCGGCCGACTGTTTGCAGAGCGCTGTTGACGGGTGTCGGGATTCCATGCTGACGGCCGAGCAGGGCAATTTCCCCATTCAAGAAGTCAATTTCGGTCCTGCCTTGGCCGCGGGCCACTGTCTGCCAGGTTGAGCCGCCCGCAATGGGCCGACCTAGCACGTTTGTCAGGCTGAAGACTCCCTCTCGCCGCTCCGCCTCCTCGGTCTCAGAGGCAAAACTGAGCCCAGCCGCAGCAAGACAGCGCTCCCCTTCCTCGCGCGCGAATCGGTAGAGCTCGCCCTCGCATATGTCGGTGCCCCAGGCTGCCTCGATGCTGTTGGCCAGGTTCGACAGCAGTTTTGCGCGCTTCCACCTCATGATGTCGCCGATGGACCGGCAACTGAAGCCGGCATCAGAGAGGTCGACCGCGATGGCCGCCGAAATGCCGTCTGTACCGGCGGGGTACCTCCCGACGTCGAGAATGCCCGGACAAGGGCTCCCGTAGGTCTCGACCACGCCCTCTTCGAGGTGGAGCGCCGGTACAACCACGTACATCCCGAAGACGCGTTCGAAGAGGCGCGCGCAGAGCCGTTCGTTCTCGACCCCGTTCTGCGCGCAGACGATCGTCGGCCCTCGTCTCGCTGCAGACGCCAGGTCCTCCAAGGCGTCCCAGGTGTCTTGAGTCTTGACCGCCAGCAAGACGATGTCGTCCTCACGCCAGTTGATCCGACCGGGGTGATCGACGACATCGATAGCCAAGCGGTAAGTGCCCCAAGGGTCTCGAAACTCCAGTCCGTTCGCGGACAGGGCACAGAAATGCCCGCCGCGGGCAATCAAGATCACATCCTTGCCGGCTGCGTAGAGGCGAGCCGCGATCGTTCCACCGATCGCCCCCGGCCCATAGACCACGTATCTCATCGTTGAACGTACCTTCTCACCACTCAGCGAAGGACCCATCCCGCTGCCGGTTCACCACCAGCCGGCGAACGGGCTCCCGCGAGGCACTACGCCGGACGGCTTCCTCGTTGACGACGATGCCGAGCCCTGCACCAACGGGGGGCGCGACGTGTCCCGAGTCGATTCGGAAGATCTCGGGATTCTCGACGTAGCGCTCGGCGAGCCCACCCCACCAGTCAAGATCACACTCCTGAACCAGCATGTTGGGAGTCGCAAAGCAAAGCTGCAACGATGCCGCCAGGGCTATCGGCCCGATGGCGTGGTGGGGCGCGATCGAGATGTCGTAAGCCTCGGCGAGTGCACAAATCCGCCGCATCTCCGACACTCCTCCCGCTTGGGATACATCCGGTTGCAGGATGCTGATCCCGCTCAACAAGACCTGCTTAACCTCCCATCGGGAGTACAGGCGCTCCCCCGTAGCAATTGGGATCGATGTCGCCCTCGCCAGTTCTCTGAATCCGTCCGAGTACTCGGGCAGGAGCGCCTCTTCGGCAAAGAAGGGCCGGGTCGGTTCCAGCGCCTCGAGAAGGCGGCGCACCACTGGACGCTGGCATCGTCCGTGGAAGTCGATGCCAAAATCTCTCTCGGGCCCGATCGTCTCCCGTACCGCTTCGGCGCACTGGACGATGACGTCGATCTCGGCGACCGACAACATGCCCGGCTGGATCGAGAGGCATGTCTTCATCGCGTCATAGCCCTTGGCAACGTGCTCGGCGGCGATCGTGCTCAGCTCCTTCGGCGAGTCCATACCATCGCCGACCCATCCATAGACTCTCATCCGGTCGCGGACCGGACCACCGAGCAGCTCATACACGGGCACGCCATGCACCTTGCCTGCGACGTCCCAGAGCGCCTCGTCGATGGCTGCGACAGCACTACACAGGATCGGACCTCCGCGATGGAACCCCGCCTTCATCATGACCTGCCAATGATCCTCGATGGCATGCGCTGGTCTGCCGATCAGGAGCTCCTTCATTTGCTCGATCGCCCCTACGACTGCCGGAGCCGTCAGGTCCGCGCCGGACTCTCCCCACCCATCGAGTCCTTCGTCAGTAACCAGGTGAACGAACGTCCAGCCTGGAGGTACCATGAACGTCTCGATATGCCGTATGGTGAGCGACACGGGATCAAGCTCCTTTCATCTCTAGATTGTGTTTGTGGGTGATGGTCTTAGTCCGGGTAATCGCCGGGGCGCAGGTCAGGCACCGCCGCCAGTAGTTCCTTCGTGTACAGGTCCTTCGGCGCGGTGAAGACCTCCTCGGTCTCCCCTCTTTCGCGAAGCTCGCCGGATCGCAGCACGAACACCCTGTCGCTGATGAGGCGCACGACGGCCAAGTCGTGCGAGATGAAGAGAACCGCCATTCCGAGCTTGCGACGCAGCTCGAGCAGGAGCTCCAGGATGCTTGCCTGTACCGCCACGTCGAGCGCAGAGGTGATCTCATCGCACACCAGCAGGCTTGGCTTCGCAGCAAGTGCCCGTGCCAGCGCGACGCGGCTGTTTCTCGCCCCCGGAGAGCTCTGCCGGGTGACGGCTGAGGTAGCTGGCGTCAAGATGCACCTGTTCCAGCAGTTCCACAACCCTGGCCATCCGCTCTCGTGGGGGAAGATTGAAGATCCGCTTCAACGGCCGCCCAACTAGCTCAGCTACCGACATTTGAGGGTTGAGAGAGCTGTCTGGGTCCTGGAACACCATTTGTATGCTTCGTTGCAACTCCGGGCTGCGTTTGCGTGGCTCGGAAGGAACGGGCAGCCCGGCAAATGTCATCTCCCCACCCATTCGCGGATGAAGGCCGGCGACACAGCGGGCAAACGTAGTCTTGCCGGAACCGGATTCACCAACCAGCGAGACACATTCGCCTTCGTCAATCGTCAATGAGAGTCCGAAGACCGCAATCGCCGATGTGTCCCGCGACCTACGAATCAGCGAAAGCTTCCTCCGATATCCCGCCCGCAGGTTCTCCACTGCCAACAGCTCGGTCAATCCGACTGGCTTCGCGAGAGATATATCAGCACCTGCCCCATCGTCCTCCACATAGATTGCCGCTTCTCCAGCGCGCCAGCACCGGACGGCGTGGCCGGTCGGAGAGCGTGTCACGACCGGCATTTCGTGATCACAATGTTCTGTGCGAAACGAGCACCGAGGTGAGAATGGACATCCGTCCGGACGGGACGACGGCTGAGGCGCGGATCCTGGTATCCCTCGGAACCGTCTCCGCTGCACGTCGACTCGCGGTACGGCGGCGAGAAGACGACGAGTGTACGGGTGCGCTGGAGACCGAAATATCTCCTCAACGCTCCCCTCCTCCACGATCCGACCACCGTAGAGGACCACGACGCGGTCCACTAGGTTCCGAACGACGCCCAGGTCGTGGCTGATATACACGATCGATGAACGCTCCTCGGAGCGAATACCCCGAATAACGTCGAGCAACTTCGCCTGAACGATGACGTCGAGTCCCGTGGTGGGCTCGTCCATCACCACGACTCTCGGCTTGGACACAAGGGCCATGGCGATAGCAACTCGCTGTTGCTGGCCCCCGCTCAGCTCATGTGGGTAGCGCCGCAACATCTCGTCGTCAGCCGCCAGCTGGGCCGCGTCGCAGGCGGCTGCCACTCGCTCCCGCCTTATCCGCTCGTCGGTCACCTCTCCGTCCAGCATCTCTCCTATTTGTCGGCCAACTCGCATCGCCGGGCTCAGCGCCTTTGCCGGCTCCTGCGGAACATAAGAGATGATGCGCCCGCGGGCTGAAGCGACTTGATCCCGGCTCATACCCAGAATGTCGGTACCGTCAATGACGACCTCACCGGACCGTATGGACATGCCCAGTCTGACAAAACCGAGCAACGCCATTCCCACCGTTGTCTTACCACTGCCGGATTCCCCGACGACACCGACCGCCCGCCCAGGGGGGCACCCAAAACTAACTTCGCTGACGACGTCGAGAGCCGTCGCCTCGACGTCGACTCGTAAGCCGACCACAAGGAGCCCGGTGTCGGTAACTGGTGCCACCTGACTCTCACCGTGAGCTCGCAAGACTCCGGTCCTTGCTGAGACGGCTGGCGCCTCGCCAGCCATCAATCGTCAGATTGATGCCGACCGTCAAAAACGCGATGGCCACAAGCGGCAGGAGCATGCAATAGGGTTGAACGGAGAAACCGCTCAAATTCTCGCTAATTATGAGACCCCAGTCAGGAGCCGGAGGTTGAATACCAAAACCGAGGAAGCTCAGGCCGGCGATGAGGAGAATGGACCCACTAAGCCGGATCCCAAAATCTACGGCGATAGGCGAGAAGATGTTCGGCAAGACCTCACGCAGCGTGATGTAGGTGACCCGCTCTCCGCTTGACCGCGCGTATTCGATGTAAGGCAGCTCCACGACCGTCAAAGCCGCGGTGTACACCACCCTCGCAATTCGGGGAGCGTTGGCCAACGCGACACCGACAATCAGCAACAGAGAATTCGATCCGTACACAGCGACTAGTATCAGTACAAAGATCAGGCCTGGGAAGATCAGGAAAATATCATTGCCGCGCATCAAGATCCGCTCGGACATACCGCCGCGATAGCTGGCCGTCAGGCCCACGGCTAGGCCGACGAGATAGCCCAGCGCCGTGGCCGCAAGAGCAAACAGTAGCGTGGAACGACCCCCGTAGAGGAACCGGCTCAATGCGTCCCGCCCGAGGTAGTCCAACCCGAGCAGATGGGTGGCTGAGGGCGAAGTATAGGGCGCTCCGTAGATCTGCAGCGGGCTGTACGGCGCTACGAATGGCCCGATGATCGCGGCCAGAACGACCACCCCGATCATGGCAAAGCCGATCTTCGCGCGCGAACGAGAGCCGCTTACGCAGCGACCATCGCCTGAGCTTGTCGGGCTCCGCGGTTACGAGGGTCATCGCGAGTTGTTACAACCGCGATCGCAGGCGCGGGGTTGACAAGATGGTGATCACGTCCGCAGAGATGTTCCCGATGATGTAGACGGCAGCTATCAGCAGAGTCAGCGCTTCGACCGTTGGTGCATCCCGCGACTGCACGGCGTCGACGAGCGCCTGCCCGATGCCTGGATAGCCGAACAGCTCCTCAACGATGACGATTCCGCCTACGAGCCAGGCGATCGTTGCGGCGAGTGCCTGGGCAGATGGCCCGAGGCAATTGGGAAGGACGTGCCGCCGAATCACCTTCCTTTCGGGCAGCCCCTTCAGCCTGGCCATCGCAACATGAGGTGACGCCATGATGTCCTTGACGCCAGCCCGCACCATTCGAGCGAGATAGCCGAGCGACACAAGAAGGAGCGTGGCGACCGGCAGGGCCAGCGTGCTGGGTGACACCGAGAGCGCCACGGACGGCAGGAGAGGCCACAAGATACTGAACAACAAGATCAACAAGGTGCCCACCACGAACTCCGGAAGTGCCGCGAAAACCAACATGGCGGCCTGCGCTACCCCATCAAGACCTCCGCGCTTAGTAAGGGCGGCGCCGATCCCGATGAGAAGAGCCAAGGGGACCAAAAGGACCACCGTGACGAGGAGCAAGATGGCAGTATGAAGCAGTGGTTCCCCGATCAGCGACGTCACTGGGACCTCGTTGACGGCCGATCTGCCCAGATGGCCATGAAGGATTCCCCACGCCCAGAGGCCGTAGCGCGCGACGACAGGCTTGTTGAGCCCTAGGAGCCGCGACAACGCCAACCGCGTTTGGGGCGTGATCTGCTGGCCGAGGGCGGCGGTGGCAGCGTTGCCGGGAAGCACGTTCATCGCCAAGAAGATCAAGACCGATGCGAGCCACAGCGTCAAGATCCCGGTCGCGAACCTCTTGGCGATGAGACGAGCCATCTTCCCTACTGGACCGCCGGAGCGTCACCCGTCATGCTCGCCTACGGATTCAGGACAGCCATATGCTGTCCCAGGGGACCCAACCCAGGTTCGAAAACGGGTTCGACACCATGCCGTTGACGTGGGTCCCGAGGCCATCAAGTTGGTTCTTGAAGGCCCACGTGAGGTAGCCACCGTTCGTCCACTCCAGCTCCTGGGCCTCCCCGACAAGGGCGCGCTGGCGCGACAAGTTGGTGGTAGTGGCGGCTGACTTGACCAGACGGTTCGCGCTTGCTGCCTGCGAGTCCGTCCAGTTCGTCTCGTAGGTGTTGAACGACACATACGATTGGTCCCACTGAGGAAAGAACGTGCGGTAGCCCCAGCTCGAGTAAAAAAGCGCCTGGAACCCGTAGTCGCTTGACCAATAGCTGTCCGCCGGGTCCTGACGTACAGTCACGTTGACGCCGGCGGCCTTAGCGGTTTGCTGGAACACCAACGCGGAGGGCACGAAATCCGGGACGACCGCCGAGGTATGTAGCACGAAAGGATAATCAGCAAATCCGGCCTTCTTCAGCAGGAACATCGCTTGCTCCGGGTCGTGCTCTCGCTGGGGAATCGAGTGATCATAGAGCGGGTCGTGCGTAGCGAACAGATCGTTTCCGAGGCTCCCATAGCCTTGAAGGGCGGTCTCGATCATCAGATGCCGATCAGCCAACAGCTTCATCGCCACACGTACACGCACATCCTTGAAAGGAGTGCGATGGCAGTCCATGACAATCGGGTCCCAGGGTCCAGCAGGAGACACCAATAAGCGCAGCCCTCGTGACTTCAGCACAGTGGCATCGGCGGTGCTTACCTGTTCGATCGCGTCGACCTGGCCGCTCAGGAGAGCGTCTAGTCGTGCCGAATCGTCCACGATGCTGATGCCGTGAACGCTATCAAGATAGGGCTTCCCGGACATGAAGTAGTTCGGGTTCTTCGTGAGCTCGAAGCTCTGGCCTGGCGACCACGAACTTAGCTTGAATGGCCCGGTACCAACGAAGTTGCTCACCGTAAAGTGTGTGGTCCCGGCTTTGATGATCGCGTTGTACCGCTGACCGACTTGTGCGGGAAAGGCAACCCAAGGATACAGTAACTTGAAACGAACTGTGTATTTGTCGAGCTTTGTCATTCCCTTTGGATTAACCATCGGAATGTCTCCGGCGGCAGCTCCAAGGGTCGCGCTGTACTTTGGATTGAGGACCCTCTTAAAGGAGTAGATAACGTCGTCAGCTGTCACGTCACTGCCGTCGTGCCACACGACCCCTTTCTTGATGCGAACGACCCACTCGGAGGCGTCACCGTTCGGCTCCAAGGACTCTGCAAGTTGCGGAACGTAGTTCCCAGTGTGATTGATGTCCGTAAGCTTGGAAAATACATTCTGGATACGGTAGGTCATGAGGTCACTGGAGGTGATCGCGTTCGGATCGAGAGTCTCCGAGCTGCCGCTGCCACCGATCAGGCCCACGCGGAACGTTCCGCCTTTCTTGATGCTGCCAGTGGACTGCGACGAAGTTGACCTCGGGCTGGTTGACAAACCGCCTCGGCCGAGCCCGGCGGCCCCGGTCGCAAGTGCGAACCCCCCAGCACCGGCCGCCCCCAAAAAATCCCGTCGTGAGAACAGGGAGCGATCGGGAGTCTCGTCAGAAAGACCCGCTGAGTGGGACTGCTCGGTTTCAGACATGGCTACCCCCTTGAGGTATCTACTCGCGCTGAAGAATAGTTGTGAGACGACCTGAAGTGTGCTCGTGCAGCCGGCCCGCGGACCGATGCCGCAGGTGGATCTCGGCTTTCAACGGTGGCTGAGCATCTCTTGTTCGCGCTGCTCGCAGGAACGGAGACCGGCGTCGGGTGTGAGCCGGTCGGAGTTCTTTCACGACCTAGATGACCCTCGCCAGCACCGCCACGACCATCCCCCCTTGCCTCGAAGGGAACTATAGTGTTCTGTGGACTCGGCGTCCAGAGATTGAGACGGGCCCAGGTGCTTTTCGCCCGATTCCAGCGCTCGGCGTTCATCCAAATCCGGGCTCCGCACGTTCCCTCTGCGTCACCACTCTGCGAACGACCCGTCACGCTGGCGATGTACCTGTGAGCCTCGAACAGACTCTTCCGACGCGTGACGCCGTACGGCTTCCTCATTGACGACGATACCGAGACCAGGACCAAGGGGACGAGCGACGTGCCCCGACTTGATGTCGAAGAGTTCGGCATTCTCGACGTATCGCTCCACGAGACCACCCCACCAGGCCACTTCGCGCTCCTGGACCAGCATGTTCGGTGTCGCAAAGCAGAGCTGGAGCGATGCCGCCAGCGCTACGGGACCGGAGGAGTGGTGGGGTGCGATCATGACGTCGTGTGCTTCGGCGAGGGCGCAGATCCGTCGCATCTCCGATACACCCGCCGCCAGAGAGACGTCCGGTTGCAAAATGCTGATCCCACTCGCGACGACGTCCCTCACGTCCCATCTCGAGTACAGGCGCTCGCCGGTAGCGATGGGGATCGAGGTGGACCGCGCCAGCTCACCGAATCCGTCTGAGAACTCGGGGAGGAGGGCTTCCTCGACGAAGTAGGGTCGGGTCGGCTCGAGTGCGGCAAGAAGGCGTCGCACCGAGGGTCGCTGACATCGCCCGTGAAAATCAATTCCGAAGTCGCGCTCGGGGCCGATCGTTTCCCGAACGGCTTCGGCACACCTGACAACAAGGTCGATCTCAGCGCTCGTCGGAATGTCCGGTTGAATCGACAAGCACGTCTTGACGGCGTCAAAGCCATCGGCGAGGTGCTCGGCGGCGATCGCGCTCAATTCCTCGGGAGAATCCATGCTTTCGCCCACCCAACCGTAGACTCTCATTCGATCTCGGACCGGTCCGCCAAGAAGTTGGTGCACCGGCACGCCATGTACCTTGCCAGCGATATCCCACAGAGCTGTGTCAATGGCTGCGACCGCGCTGGAAAGCACTGGTCCGCCGCGATGAAAGCCCGCTCTGATCATGACCTGCCAATGATGTTCGATCGGATGAGCAGGTCTGCCGATCAGGAGATCGGCCAGTTGACGAACGGCTGCGACGACTGCTGGAGCGGTCCTGACCGCCCCTGACTCACCCCAGCCGTCGATTCCATCGTCTGTTAGCACGTGTACGAACGTCCAGCCCGGAGGGACGACAAAACTCTCAATTCGTCGTAAAGAGGTCACGCGAGCACGTCGGTGCTCAGCCACCGGTGCAGTGCGATCGCTTCCACGGGCGTGAGGCACCGCAGCGGGCTTCGCACCGCTGGCTCGATCGGCACCCCCTGTGCAGCTAGCGCCACCTTGAGTGCCGCATGAAACGGGAATCGGGAGAACCCCACACGTAATGAGGAGATCCATTCCCCCAGTTGCTTCCCCGGCTGGAGCAGCCGCGCTACAGGTCCGGGCAGAGCGGCGGCGAGACCGGAGACTGCCCCGACCGCGCCGAGCCCCATCGCGGGTTGAACCAGTCGCTCTGCGCCCACGAATACGTCCAAGCCCAGAGGAAGGTAGGCCTTCACGTCGTCGAGATCCGGGTCGGAGACCTTTATCCCAACCAAGTTGTCGGCCTCCTCGCGGAGCTTTTCGACGACCGACGCAGGAATCGCATAACCGGTCCTGTGGCGAATCTCGTAGAGCACGAACCGCACCGGAGCGCACGCCCGTGCGGCCATCGAAAAATGAGTCAGGAGGGCCTGCTCATCGAGGTCGAAGAACGGTGGGCCAACCACCGCGACGGCGGCTGCTCCAAGTGCCGCGGCGTTCTCGGCCAGTGCAATGGTGTCGCTGGTCGTCTGGGCCCCCGCGTGCACCACCACCGGTACACGACCATCTGTCGCTTCGAGGAAGCGCCGCGCCAGGGTGATTCGTTCCGGCAGCGTCAGCAGCAGCCCTTCTCCGGTCGTGCCGGCGACGAAGATTCCGTCAACCCCGGAGCCAACGTAGAATTCCGCCAGCGCTTCCACCCCTGCTTCGTCGATCCCGCCCCCGTCGGCCGTGAGCGGAGTGACTGCGGCCGGTAGAAGCCCAGCGAGACGTGGGAAACGATCGTTACCAGGGGTCACGTAACCTCCCTACGGAAAACCCGGCCTTCTGCGCGACTGTTCGCGAACAACCAGCCGGATCGGCGGTCAGTACAAGGTTGTCTGCTCGACGGCTTCCACGATCCTGTCGACAGACGGCAGCCAAAGTGCTTCGAGGTTCGACGCGTAGGGCACCGGCGTCGAATCGGCGGCGACAAGCGCGGGTGGAGCATCGAGGAGGGAGAAATTCTGCGTGACGATGCGGGCGATCAGCGAGGCTCCCCAACTCCCGTCGACGGGCGCCTCCTGGACGACGACGAGCCGGGAGGTCCGTCCAAGGCTCTCGATCACCGTGCGATCATCGAACGGGACGAGCGTGCGAGGGTCGATGACTTCCACTTCGACGCCCCGTTCCTGCAATCGTTCCGCCGCGTCGAGAGCTCGGTAGCGCATCTGCTGGGTGGCCACGATCGTGACATCGCGGCCGGAGCGAACGACGTCCGCCAGCCCGAGCGGCACGAACCCGTCTCCGTCGGGCAGCGACCCCTTCACCCCGAAGAGATTCTTGTGCTCGAACACAAGGACCGGATTGTCCTCCCGGATCGCAGAGCGCAGGAGCCCGTAGAGGTCGGCCGGGGTGGCGGGGACGGCGATCTTCAATCCTGGAATGTTCAGAAACCAGTTCTCGGCGGGCTGGGAGTGCTGAGCCGCAAAGCCCGCCCCGGCGCCGTTGGCCATCCGGACCGTCACCGGCACGCGGACCTGCCCTCCGGTCATGTAGCGATACTTGGCGAGCTGATTGGCGATCTGGTCGAAACAGACACCTGCGAAATCGGCGAACATGATCTCGGCCACGGGGCGCAGGCCCATGATGGCCGCACCCAGGGCGGCGCCTACGATCGCCTGCTCGGAGATGGGGGTGTCGCGTACCCGCGAAGGTCCGAATCGCTCGAATAGGCCGGCGGTGGATTTGAACGCTCCCCCGGCGGCGCCGACGTCTTCGCCGATCAGGACGACCCGCGGATCTGCCTCCAGCTCGTCGCCGAGCGCGAGGGCGATCGCCTGGCGATAGTTGACCTCGCCGGTCACGAGTAGACGTCCTCGAGCCGTGTGAGCGGGCCCGGCTCCGGCCAACCGAGAGCCGTCTGCTCGGCAGCCTTCACCTCGCTCAACACGTGCTGGCCCAGGTCGGCGAGCTCGGCTTCACTGCTGATCCCGGCCGCGGTCACGGCCTCCACGAGGCGGGTGATCGGATCTGTCTCCAACCATGCCTCGAGCTCCCCCGGCGGGCGGTAGCTAGCCGGATCCGAACGGGAATGACCTTGCTGGCGATAGGTGTCCGCCTCGATCAGCGTCGGGCCCTCCCCCTCGCGAGCGCGTGCGACGGCATCACGGGTCACGGCCCGGACGGCGGACACGTCATTGCCGTCCACGTAGGTACCGACCATGGCGTAGCTCGACGCCCGATCGGCCAGTCGTTCGACCGGCGTCGTCGTAGCCAGCGGGCTGTACTCGCCGTAGTGGTTGTTCTCCACGACGAAGATCACGGGGAGACGCCAGATGGCCGCCGAAATTCAAGCTCTCGTGAAACGCCCCGATGTTCGTCGCCCCATCGCCCAAAAAGGCGACGCTGACCGCACCCGTGTCGAGGTACTGCGCCGCAAAGCCCGCTCCGACGGCCGTCGGAAGGTGACCGCCGACGATGGCGTTCGAGCCGATCGCCCCGACCGAAAGGTCAGCCAGATGCATCGAGCCCCCCTTTCCCGCACACAGCCCTCCCGCGCGCCCGAGGATCTCGCCGAAGGCGCGGTCGACTGGGGCTCCCATGGCGAGCACGGCGCCGTGGCCCCGATACGTGCAGACGGTCGTGTCCCCGGGCTCGAGCGCGCTGCAGACACCGACAACTACCGCTTCCTGCCCCTGGCAAAGGTGTGTGCTGCCACGCAGGATTCCCCCGCGAACAGTGACCTCACCTCGTCTTCGAAGTGGCGGATTCGCCACATCGCCGTCAGGAGCCCGCGCCAGTCCTGCGGGACCTCCATACGAACTGAAGCCGCCAGAGGCGGAAGGGCCGCTTGGGGCTCTTCGGCCTGCGACGTCGAAGGGCTCCGAGCTGTCACGGCATGTCTCCGGAGGTCATTTCTTCCTCGCCGGCTGGAACAGCTCCAGGGTGATCCCGTCCGGATCACGCGCGATAGAGCGCGTAGCCGCCCTTGTTCACTCCTGTGTCCACCTCGACCGGCGGGCTCATCGTGACCACCCCGTGTTCCACCAGCCGCTCGTAGAGGGCCGAAAGGTCGTCGACCACAAAGCACACATGGGCGTTGCCGGCGTTGCGGGGTTCCAGGTCGCGAGGGGCTGTTCGTGGCACTCGGTACTCGAAAAGCTCGAGGCGCGGACTCGACCCTGGCAGCTGAAGGTGCGCCATGCGCACGTCTGCGTCCGGATAGCCCACGATCGCAGCCAAGTAACCCCCTCGTTTCTCCTGCTCCACCACGACGGTGCATTCGAGCACCTCGGTATAGAACTTGATGGATCTGTCGAGATCGGTGACTGTGACGCCGACATGATCGACACCGCTGATCAACCCTGCCATGCCTACCTCCAACGTTGGACTCCGGGAGTTCTGGAAGTCGTCGACCTCGAAATCACGAAGACTCTGAGGGCTTCGTCTGCACTACGCGTCCTCTTCGATGCTCTTCAGCGCCTCATTCAGCTCCACTCCACCGATCTCGGTGACGAGGTACTCGTTCTCCCATCGGATGCCCCAGCGACCCGGGAAGTACGCGCCCGGCTCCACGGCGAGGATCATTCCCGCCTCCAGAACGCTGTCATCGGCGGGAATGATGTGGGGCCCCTCGAAGCTGCTGAGACCGAGGCCGTGTCCCGCGTGATGCGGAAAATCTGCGGCAGGAAAGGGTTCTCTCAACGCGCTGCTGATCATGCGGTGGAGGTCAGAGCCGTGAGCTCCCGGGCGCAGTTCGCCGCTGGCGTCGTCAAGTATCTTCACGAGCGCTGCCAACGCTGTCTGGATCTCCTCGTTCTCCCCCCGGACGTAGGTCCGGCACGTGTCTCCCCAGTATCCTGCGGCGCGCACGACGATGTCCGCAACCAGGCACTCGCCGGCCTCCACTGTGCGAGGACCGGCGTAAGCTACAGGACAGCACACGTCCGCCGTATTCGGCCCTGCGAGAACGTCTGCGACGAACTCGACCGGTTCGCCGAACGCGAGTTGCGCCACTGAGTGAGCCGTCGTGAACACCTCTATCTCCGAGGCACCGTTCTTCACCGCCTCGGCCGTCGCCGCTTGCGCCTTCCAGCAGAGGTTGTACGCCACGGCGACCTTCTTCGCTTCGTCCAGGTCCTTCCTCATGGAAATCCGCACGAGGTCGGCGTCAAGTTCGATCGGTGAGGCCCAGTCCATCGCCGTCGCAGTCGCGCCAGAGATCCCCGCGACGCCTACACGTGCGGCGTCGCGGAGCGTGTTGTCGCCCTGGAGCGCAGTAAGAAGCGAGGACATCGGATTCAGATCGAGCCCGAATCCCCCTTCGCCGTAACTGCGGACTCGTGTGGCACTGCTGTGCTGCTGCGCGGCGGGAAGTTCGTCCGGGGACGTGATGAGGGTCGTCGTGCCCTCCGCCGTCAAGATGACCGCGCTCAGCCCGGCGAAGTACCGGTAATAGTCCGTGAGCCAAGTCGCATAGTCGCCGCCGATCGCCACCAGGCAGTCGATGGAGCGCTCTGACAACAGTTTCTGCACGCGCACCACGCGTGAGTCGGCCGGGAAGCAAGCCTGAACCGCTTCTCGAACCGAGCCGGCGTTGGTCTGCCTGATCGCTGTCATTGTCATGCCTCCCCGGATCCGCTACCCAACAGGAACTGCGGTCAGCGCCCCGTCGATAGTGACGCACGCGCCGTTGATGTACGAGGCGTTCGCGCTGCAAAGGAAGACCACCAACTGGCCGACCTCGGACGGAGCGCCGAGCCTGCCTGCCGGCAGGACTCGCAGGATTGCTTCTTCGTCAACGGCGCCCCTGGCGGCGTCACGGTCCCACATGGGAGTCCGCTGGACCCCAGGTGCGATGGCGTTCGCGCGAACTCCGAACGGCGCCCATTCGCCTGCCGCGACCCTTGTCATCATCAGGACGGCAGCCTTGGCCGCACAGTAGGCGATCCGGCCAGGGTTGGGCGAGAAGCCGCGGATCGAAGAGATGTTGACGACACTGCCCGAGCGCTGGGGAAGCATATGGCGCGCCGCAGCCCGCATTCCGTAGAACACGCCGTTCTGCATCACGTCGATGGACTTGTGCCATGCGTCGTCGGTCGTGTCGACGATATGCGGCCCCACATAGCTGACCCCTGCGTTGTTCACCACGATGTCGAGGCGGCCAAGATCGCTCGCCGCCGCCGCCCATGTGGTGTCCACCTGCGCACGATCCGAGACGTCACCGAGGTAGAAGCGACCGTCCGCCCCTTCGGCCGAGAGCATGTCGACCGTCTCGCGTCCCGCACGCTCGTCGACGTCGACGACCGCGACAGATGCACCGGCGGACCCGAGCGCGACGGCAATTGCCTGGCCCAGCCCTGCACCTGCGCCTGTCACCAGGGCGACTTGTCCTGCCAACGTCGTCATCAACCCTCCTCGACTCTGACGAACTCCCGCTGCGTACTGGCAACCGATCGTTGCCAGATCTCGACGCCTCGGTCGCAGAGGGCACGGCTTTCTCCGAGGTACGCGTCATACTGCGTCGTCTCGATCAACGAGTCAAGACACTCCGAATGATCGGACGGCACGATCCGCCGCAGCACGTCGACGAACGATCCGCCGCCGCTTCGTACCTCCCGGGCGGCTTGGTATACGAGGTCGTGGGCCGCCTCTCGTCCCATCGAATCGGCAAGTCCGATCATGAACGCTTCGGCGAGAATCAATCCGTGATCGCAATCAAGGTTCGCCCGCATCGCCTCCGGGTGCACTTGGAGCTCGACCGCGAGACGTGATGCATTGAGAAGCGACCCAGCCGCGAGATCACAGACCTGAGGCAGCACCTGCCACTCGGCTTGCCACTCACCGGCCGCTCGTTCGTGGGGAACCACCATCGTCCGGCAGAGCGCAGACGCGAGTGCGCCCGCTACGATCGACATGCCGACGACGACCTCCGACCGGACCGGATTCTCCTTCTGGGGCATGGTCGAAGATGCGCCGTGGTGGTGTTCGCCGCCTCCTTCGGACACTTCGCCGATCTCGGTCCGCGACAGATTGATGACCTCGTTGGCGAAACGAGCGGCCGTCGCGCTCAGCATCGCGCAGACCATGCCGAATTCGGCGAGAGAGTCGCGCGGCGTGCCAAGAGGTGCCACAGACGCCGAGACCCAGCCGTCGGGCCACCTCGCCCCGCACACGCGCCGCGTCCTCCCCGAGCGCCACGCTCGTACCGCCTGCGCCATAAAGCGACACGACCGAGCTTCGTTTGGCCGCCGCATGGAGACGGTCGCGGTGGCGTGCCAGCTCCCCGAGGAACGAAGCGAGCTTGGCACCAAAGGTCGTTGGCACCGCCTGCTGATCGTGTGTTCTTGCCGGCATCACCGTGTCGCGATGGCTGACCACCAGTTCTGCGACTCCCGCCCCGAACTCGACCAGGAGTGCGTCGAGCCGCCTAGCAACCGCCGCGAGCTGGAGCGCAAGCCCCGTGTCCATGATGTCCTGGGTGGTGGCGCCGTAGTGCACTCGGCCATCAGGGCCAGGCGGAAGGCACGAGGTCACCATTCGAATCAGCGGCAGGATCGGGTACCCGACGACGCGAGTCTGCTCCCAGAGTCGCGCCCGGTCGATGGACTCCAAGGTTGCGCAGGACTCGATCGCAAGCGCGTCGCCGGGATCGAGGAGCCCTGCATCGGCCTCCGCCCACGCAAGCGAGCGTTCAACGGCCAACCACGACTCGATGGTGCTGTCTATCGATAGCACGTCGGCGATCTCGGGATCGCCGAAGACACGGGTCAGGAAGTAGCCGGACTGCTCGCCCGGAGCTCGCTCGCGCTCCTCCCCGTCGAGCCCCGACCCAGGGCTCATGATTTCATGATGTGAACTCGTCCATCATATTTCGAGAGAAATTAGCTTTCGACCACTGGAGTGTCAAGGTGTTGTAGTACTTCGACCAGCACCGCGTTCGGGCTCCTGCGGACTCTGCAGGCTTATGACGGAGGGGTAGGCGTAGCACCTCGCGGAGGCACCGCCGTCGACCACGACCGCGGTGCCGGTAATGAACGATGCCGCGTCGGAGAGAAGAAACGCCACCGTCCTTGCGACCTCGACAGGTTCGCCAACCCGGCCCAGCGGCGCAAGCCGCCTCTCCTCGTCGATTTCTCGGGCCCTCGCGGTCGGCTCGACCGACAACCCTTCGTAGAACATCGGCGTCGCGATGGTTCCCGGGCAAACGGCATTGCAGCGTATGCCAAACGGGCCGTAGTCGAGAGCGACTCCTTTGCTGAACATAATGATCGCGGCCTTCGCCGACTGGTAGACAAAGTAGCGAGGGAACGCAGTCATCCCCTGGATCGAACTGATGTTCACGATCGACCCTCGCCGACGCTCGATCATGGCTCGCACGGCGATCGCCGTACCGAACATCGGTCCGAGCTGGTTGACCCGCAGGCCGCCCTCGATGTCGTGCTGGGTGACCTGGTGGGCACCGCCGACGACGTCCGTCCCGGCGTTGTTGACCCACCATTCGAGTGGAGCCACGTTCTCGGCGGCACGCGCGGCCCGGACGTGGGTCTCCCAGTCACCGACGTCGCCGACAACAGGAGTGACCCGTCCCTCGAACCGATCCGAGAGCTCGTTCAGCGTTTCGCCTTGCAGATCCACGGGCACCACGTGGGTCGAGACGTCTTCGAGCAGCTGCTCGACTATCGCCCTTCCGATGCCAGCCGCACCCCCGGTGATCACCGCTGTGCGGACGACATCGGTGTGCTCGGTCAACCTCGCCCCGCTTCTCGCTCAACGGTGACCGTCAGGACCGTCTCGAGTGAGGCGCCTCCGCTCAGCTCGGTGGCGGCCCCGGACCGGACCGAGTGCTCGAGGTTGCAAAGCGACGTCCAAGGCTCGACCCCCAACCCGTAGCAGTCTTTGAGCGGCATCGCCGTCGCCCCTCCGAACGGCTGCCAGCTCACCACGCACCTGAACAGCTCATGGTCGAAGCGCATCGTGAACACAAGATCGAGCCGTGGGTTGTGCACAGAGATCCAGCCGCCGGAGAGCTCGGTCAGATAGACGTCGTCATGGCTACCGGCCTCCGGCCCGGACACCGTGCTGAGGTCGACCAGCTCACCTTGTCGGTCCACAGCCATCGGCCACCGCGATCGCTGCCCTGGGAGAAGCCGAGCCGACTCCTCCCAGAGAGCTTCGGGAGTCACGATGCGCCCGGCCGGTACGTCCAGTTGGCAGCCGGGCTCGATGAAAGGAGGACCCAGAACGCAGTGGTGACCCCAGACGAATTGCACCTGTTCTTCGGACTCGTTGCTGATCGTCTCCTCGATCGCAATCGTGGGCGAGTTGCGGACGAGGCGGATCAGGCGGTCGACGCTCAGCGGCAGCTGGCTGCACACCACCTGGAAGTTGACAGCCAGCTCGTCCTCGTCGTCGATCACGATCTCGTAGTCCCAGGCGCGGCGTCGCCACCTCCCCGTGGAAAGGTATCGGGCGACCCCTGTACACGCACGCGTCGCCCGCGGATGGGAAGAGCTCCTGCCACCCACCTTCGTAGTTGGCGAGAAACTCCCTTCCATCGCTCCCCGCTCGGGGTGCAGCCCCGGGTGGTTGCAGTCCCCACGGTGTTTTCAGCAGGACGTCAACGCCGCTCGACAGCTCAACCAGCTCATAGATATCCGCCCCCTTGTTCGGCAGCACCACGACCCGCACCCGGCCGTTGGCCAGCGTCACCGCCTGCCATCCTGCTCGCTCCCCGATGGTGAGCCTGCACGGCTCCAGTTCCTCAGTCGTCCGCATCGCCCTGGGTCGTCGAGTCTGGCGACGGTATTGTCTCGAATACGTACCAGTTCGCGGTGAGGCCACAGTCCACGGTCAAGTTGGTGCCCGTGATACCGGACGCGTCCCGCGAAGCGAGGTACAAGACGGCGGAGGCGACCTCGTCGGTGCGCACGAGTCGACGCATGGGCACTCGCGCGAACCGATGCAGCAGGTAGTCCATCGTCTCTGACGGAACGGCCCGCTCGGTCATCGAGGTGTGAGTGAAGCCGGGACTCACCGTGTTTACCCGAATTTCATGCTGCGCAAGCTCGAGGGCCATCGTGCGGCTCAGCCCGAGTAGCCCGGCCTTCGCGGCGTTGTAAGCAACATAAGTCCCGTCACCGCCAAAGGCATCGATGGATGCGATGTGGACGACCACACCGCCGTCCTGTTTGACCATCGTGCGGCAGACGCGCTGGGACATCAAGAAGGCGCCGGTCAAGTTCGTGCCGATCACGGCATTCCAATTGGCGTCGGTAACCTCGAGAAACGGCGTGTCGTCGTCGATCCCGGCGTTGTTGACAAGGATGTCGATACGCCCCCAGCGAGCCTCGGCGGCCTGCACCGCCGCATCGACATCGCCCGCTTCGGAAACGTCTGCGCTCCACGCCCAGGCCCTCCCGGAGGATCCCTCGATTCGAGCCACCTCGGCGTTCAGCGCCTCGATGTCGCGCCCGATCAGCATCACCTCGGCGCCTTCGCTCGCCAAGCCTTCAGCGATCGCCTGACCGATCCCTCGCCCGCCCCCTGTGACGATGGCATTCAGGCCCGAGAACCGACCGTCCATGGAACATCCTTTCTCCGTCGCCGGACGGCGCCACCGACTCGAGCCGAGCCGCCGTCTATTCGAACCAGACCTGATCGAAACCAAACCGGGAGAGCGGAATCCCTGTGAAATTCGACGTGAAGCCCTTCACGCGGTCGGAGTACGCATCCAGGTTGTTGTTGAACGACGGGATGATAAGGCCACCCCGGTCGAAATCGATCTTCATCATTGCGTGCACAATGTCGCGTTCTTTCACAGGATCCAGGGTGCTGTTCGCCTGCGCATAGAGGCTGTTATACGTCGGATCATTGAAGTGCGTCTCGTTGAACGGGGCGGCCTTTCCGAGGTTCTCCTGCGCAGCCAGCACAAGGTAGGTCGACGGGTACCATATGTCCTGTGAGAAAGGCCTTTGCAGGTACTCCGGACCGAAGAAACTGGTCGTGGGAAGGTTCGTGACGCTGACTGTCACACCGGCCAGCTTGGCCTGCTGAGCCAAGACTGTGGCCGACTCGATCACGCCATTGGAGATTGCGCTCGTAACGAGGTTGACGGACAAATCGCTGCGGCCGGCGTGTCGCAAGAGACTGCGCGCCTGAGCGATGTCCTGATGTCTGACTAGGCTCGTATCGTAATACGGATCGGCTAGGCCGAATACGTCGTTGCCCACGACTGCGTGGCCGTCATATGCCGTATCGATCATTTCTGGCCTGTTGATCAGCAGTCGCATCGCCTGCCTCACCCGTACGTCGTCGAAGGGCGGCTGGTCGACCCGCATCGTGAAGGGATTGTAGGCGGCTGACTTGGAGTCGAGAACAGCGATGCCAGCCGTATGCGCAAGTTGGGTTGCCACGGTGAGAGGTATGTTGCCGATCGCATCCAGCACTCCGCTCAACAGTGCGTTGACCTGCGAGGTGCTGTCCGAGAATTCCACGATCGTGAGCTCGTCGATGTACGGCAAAGGCGCCTTCCAGTAGTTCTCGTTTCTGACAAAGACGCTCTGCACCCCCGCCTGGAAGGACTTGAACTTGAACGGGCCTGTTCCCACTGGCGCTTTGGGGTTGAAGTCTGTCGGCACGATGAAGTCATAGCCCCCGTACAACTGCGCAGGGAACGACGCGTAAGGCCGCGTCATCGGGACTCGCAGGGTGTACTTGTCGAGAACCTTGACTCCCTTGAGGTCGACCGGACCGAGGGAAAGGGCGCCGTTGAGCGGTTTCTTAGGATTCAAGATGCGCGAGAAGGTGAAAAGGACGTCCTCGGCAGTCAGTTCCTTCCCATTGTGAAAGGTGACCCCCTTTTGAAGCCGTATCGTCCACGATGTCGCGGTGGCGTTGTCAGAGGACACCTCTTGGGCCAGGTCGAGCCCCGGCCGGTCCATCGCATTTTGGGTCACCAGAGGCTCGAAGAGGGTGACCTGACGAGCGATGTCAGGAACGGTGACGGTGGCGTCCGGGTCCAGGGTGTCGGTGGTCGACCCGCCGGTCAGACCCACCCTGAGATTGCCGCCGCGCTTCGGCTTGGAGGTCGTGGTGGGCTTCGATGTCGTCGTGGTGCTGCTCGTCGAACCACAGGCGCCGAGCCCGAGCGCGACGCCGGCCAATCCTGCCGTGGCTGCGGACAACCTCAGGAATTCACGCCGAGTGTGGGATTGTGTGTCTCCTGAGTCGCTCACTCATAGCCTCCAATTTCAGATTGTGAACTCGTAGTCCCGCGATGGCCAAACGATAGTGAGCGAACGAGATCGGGGCAAAGAAATCCTGCTGATCCCCTTCCGGCGTTTCACCATATGAACTCTTGCCAATTACAACAGAGGACCGCTGAGATCACCGGTGCCGGGTACAACGAGATCGAACGAGCGCGGCGGGCGGACGCCAGTGAAGTAGGACTTCTCGGCCTGCAACCACTCGTTGTCCCAGTCCTCGGGCGCGACCAGAGTCCGCAGGCGTCGCAGGCGCTCGGTCTCCGGAGTCTCCACGAAGACCGTCCGGTCGATGAGGTCAGACAGCTCCGGTGCGCTCGAGTACACGCCGTCGAGGAGAACGAGGTCCGCCGGCGCGATGTGAGTCTCGGTGCAAGAGACCATCCCGAGAACCCAGTCGAACGGATGGAACACAGCCTCTTGGCCTGCCCGCAGCGGCTCCAGGGCCTCGACGCGCAACCTGGCCACGTCGTAGAAGTCCCCTAGCTCGCGCTCGGGCCGGCGCGTTCGGGGCCCGGCCGCAGGGCTCCGGGTTTGCACGCGTTTCGGATCGGGGTCCTCCCCGCCGCCGCGAAGGAAGAAGTCGTCGGTGCGAACGACACGCGCGCCAGTCACCGCGCGAAGGCTGTCTGCGAGCGTCGACTTGCCAGAAGCGCCGTAGCCGTCGATCGCGACCACGATGACCCCGGGACTGCCGGTGCACCAAAGATCAAGAGCCCCAACGACGACGTCGAGCACGCTGCCGGTAGAGCCGCCACGTCCGGGCGAGGTTGTTACCGGATCCTTGTGGCCGCGGGCGACGCGGGTCACTCGCAAACTCTGGTGGACATAATTCTCAGCAATCAACTCGACGAGACCAGCTTGTTACCGTTCTTCGTAGCCTACGAGGCCGAACTCTCGCGCCGAATCGAACAAGGGAGACCGAAGCGTGGCCAGATTTCTTCGGCGACATCGGAGAGGCGGTCTTCTCGCCGTCGCCGCCTCGGCATCGGTTGCCTCACTCGCACTTGCGGGGCCGACCGGTGCCACGCTCGCACCGGCGCTCAACCACCTCATCATCGCCAGCGGCTCGCAGACGGCCTACACCGTGGTCCAGCAGCTCGACGACCTGTTCGACGGCTCGCCCGGCTGCACCCTGGTCGCTCCTCCGGGCACCCCCCAGCCCCTCAATTTCGGCTGTGTGGCACCGGCTACCTCGCTCACCGGCGGGAACAGCGAGAACCCCTACAACGACGTCGCCATCGAGGAGCCACCTCTCGGCGGAAGGAACGGGCTGCTGCAACTCGAGAACCTGGGGACCGGCCGGAGGAGCACGGCGTACGTCGACTACGCCACAGGACCCCGGCTTCCGGTGGCATCGGACCCGCCAGGGCTCAACTTCGTGTCCTACGCCAAGGATGCCCTCACATGGTTCCACTTCACGCAGGTGAACGGGGCAAGGACCCCGTCTGCCTTCATTCGGTCGCTCACGCCGGCGCAGCTTGCCGACATCTGGGACGGCACCTACACCAAATGGGCCCAGATCCTGAACCCGAAGACCGGCAAGGCCTACTACACGGGCACAGCCCCAATCCGCCCTTACGCCGCGAACGCGGGCTCGGGGCTGCTCACATTGTGGAACAGTGACCTCGGAGGCTCGCGCTACAACTCTCAAACCTCGATCCTTGACACCCCAGGCCTCGGGAGGAGCCACATCATCGAGCAGAACGAGGATGCCTCGATCATCGCCAACAGGGACGAGGCCGACGCGATCTTCTTCTTCTCCTACGGGCGCTTCAAGCAGACCTGCAAGACCGTCTGCGGCGGAACCATGGTTCCGGGCAGGGGCATCTCGAAGGCGACGCTCGGCGAGATCAACGGCGTGAGGCTCACGCCCGCGGACATCCTGAACGGCACGTGGCCGTTCCCAATCTGGCTCACGAACGTCTATGCCGACGGCAACAACGCCGCAATCCCGCCGGCGACCCAGGCGACGCTCAACCTCGTGAGCGAGGACGGCTTCATCTGCAAGGAGAACTACTCGAAACAACGCCCGGTCCTAGATCCCAACACCGGGGTCGCTTACCACACGCGCCAGACGACCGCGACCGGCCTTCCTGGCGGGGAGATCTCCTCGGTCATCGAGGCGAACGGGTTCGTTCCCTTGCCGTTCGGCGACGAGGGATCGTCGGCGCACCCGGTCATCTTCACCGATCCGGCGTTCAGGCTGTACGACAGGCCGGTCGTCGCCAGGAACGGCCAGCACGAGGGCTTCTGCCACCTCGTGTCCACCGACACCAACGGTTCCTAGCGACCCGGCGTGCCTGCAACCCGGCTCCGAGCGTCAGCTCGTTGGCCCTCTCGTCCTCGCCACTCCATGAGCCCAGGTGACCTTGCGCCCAGGAGGTGCGCTCTCGTGGCGGCCCTCCTATTCGCCCTGGGCGCATCCGCCGCCGCCTGTTCCGGGGCGTCATCGACGGCCACGACTTCGACGACCAACCGTGCACAGACCAAGACCGCCTATGTGACGGTCGGCAACCGCCGGGTGAGGGTTCCGACGGAGATCCACGGCCAGCCGGCCAGCCGGGATCCTGGCGCCAGCCAGGCCGGCCAGGAGATCCTTATCACCCCCTCCGGCATCCATCCGTCGCTTTTGTTCGCCACTCAGGGTCTCCCCGTCGTGTGGACCAACCTCACGAACCGCCTGCAATGGGTCATCTTCACCAACGCGCAAGGCGGGTCGGGACCGATCCCTCCAGGGGGGTCGTTCTCCATCCCGACACCGCGCTCTGAGAGCTACACCTTCCGCACAGCCTCTGGGTTCGACGGGGTGCTCAACGTGGACCCGAACGTCCCGGGCGTGCCCTGACGCCCAGGTCTCAGCGGCTCAGACTGCGAACTGTCTCTACATCGCTCGCGATCTGTTCGACCAGCTCATCCTCGCTCCGGAAGCCGCGCTGGGCCCGCACTAGCTTCCCCATCACCACGCATATCTTCTCGCCGTAGAGGTCGCCGTCGAAATCGAGCAGGTGCGCCTCGAGGAGGCGTTCTCCGGCCTCGTAGTAGTGGGGTCGGCGCCCGACCGAGATGGCCGCCGGGTGCTTGGTTCCGTCCTCGAGCTCGACCACTCCGGCGTAGACGCCGTCGGCAAGCGCGACGTCGGCGCCGATCTCCAGGTTGGCGGTCGGGAAGCCGAGCTTGCGCCCGCGCCGGTCGCCGACAATCACGGTCCCCTCGACGGAACGATCCACCTCCTCAAGCTAATCTGCCGCGGCGGCGCACCCGAAGGGGACGAGCGAGCGCGACCCGCCCAATCGGGTAATACTCTCCGCGTGACTTCTCTGTCCTCCTCGAACTTTCGTGCCAGGGCCGTCGACCACCTCGCGGTGGCGATCGGAACCACCAAAGGGCTTTTCTTCGTCAGCGACGGCGTCGTGGATGGTCCGTTCATGCCCGGCGAGGCGGTGCTTGCGTTCGCGCAGCTGCCGGGTCGTCTTCTCGCAGCCTCCACCGACGCCCATTTCGGGCCGAACGTCCGAGTGAGCGAGGACGGGGGCCTCACCTGGGACGAGCCCGGCACGCGACCGGTTGCGTTCCCGGAGGACACGGGCACTGCGCTCGCGACCGTATGGCAACTGCATGCGGACCGGAGACTGAACGCCGCTAACACAGTGTGGGCGGGCGTAGAGCCCGCAGCTCTGTTCCGGTCCGACGACAGAGGTGACACGTTCGAGCTTGTCCGGGGCCTCTGGGAGCACCCTGACCGGCCAACGTGGCAGCCGGGCTACGGTGGCCTCGCCCTGCACACCGTGGTCACCCACCCGGACCGACCCGACCGGATACTCGTGGCGGTCTCGGCCGGGGGGGTCTACCGCTCCGACGACGGCGGGGCGACCTGGGCGGCGCGCAACGAGGGGATCGAGGCCAGATTCCTCCCCGAGTCGTTCCCCGATCATGGCCAGTGCGTACACAAGCTCGCCGTGGACGCGGTGAATCCCGATGTCGTGTGGGCGCAGAACCATTGGGGGATCTACCGGACCGAGGACGCCGGCGACCACTGGGTGTCGGTCGGTCGTCCCGGTGAGGAGGACGGGGTGCCGTCCGACTTCGGTTTCCCTGTCGTCTCGCACCCCGAGGAACCCGACACCGCTTACGTGCTGCCGCTCGAGTCCGACGTCTTCCGGTGCACCCCCCAAGGCCGGTGTCGCGTCTACCGGACGGTAGACGGCGGAGGCACCTGGGAGCCCATGTTCGAGGGACTGCCGGTGTCCAACGCCTACCTCACCGTGCTCCGCGACGCTTTTTCCATCGGGACCAGCTTGCCTTTCCCGCTCGCCTTCGGTTCCAAGTCCGGCCAGCTGTTCGCGTCGGCGGACGGAGGCGAGTCCTGGCGTCTCGTCACGTCCTACCTGCCGCCCATATTGTGCGTGCGCGTTCTCGAGTAGGGCCACTAGCGGTTCACGCCGGCGGAACCGACTGAGCCAAGAACTGGCGCGGAACGTATGGCGCAGGCGAGCGCGCGCCCATGACCCGTTGGGTTGCGGCGCATGGTAGGACGGTGGGATGGAACTTCGGATCTTTACCGAGCCCCAGCAGGGAGCGAGCTACGACCAGCTGTTAGCGGTCGCGCGCTGCGGCGAGGAGTCGGGCTACGGCGCGTTCTTCCGATCGGACCACTTCCTCCGGATGGGTGAGGGGGACCCGCGGCCTGGCCCGACCGACGCTTGGACGACGCTCGCAGGTCTGGCGCGCGACACCAGCCGCATCCGCCTCGGAACCTTGCTCACCGCGGCCACGTTTCGCCTCCCCGCTGAGCTCGCGGTGATCGTCGCCGAAGTGGACGCGATGAGTGACGGCCGCGTGGAGCTCGGGCTGGGAGCGGGCTGGTTCGAGGAGGAGCACCGAGCCTTCGGCATACCCTTCCCACCTTCGGCCGGCGAGCGACTTGACCGGCTCGAGGAACAGCTCGAGATCGTGACAGGGATGTGGGCCGCCGAGGACGGTGGTTTCTCATTCTCGGGCAAGCACTACGAGCTCGCTGACAACGCCGGCCTGCCCAAGCCGGTGCAGGCCCCGAGGCCGCCGATCATCGTCGGAGGAACGGGCACGAGGCGGACGCCGGCAATCGCGGCGCGCTTCGCCGACGAGTGCAACGTCCCGTTCGCCTCCATCGACCTGTGCGCCAAGGTCTACAAGGCACTTGACGATGCCTGCGAGCTGATCGGGCGTGACCCGTCCTCCGTCGCGAGGTCAGCTGCTCTGGTCGTGTGCGCAGGGCGCAACGACGAGGAGATCTCCCGGCGGGCAGCCGCCATCGGCCGCGAGGTCGACGAGCTTCGCCTCAACGGAGCGGCCGGGACCCCCACCGAGGTCGCCGAGCGACTGAGGTCCTACGGCGCGGCCGGGGCGACGCGCATCTATCTCCAATTCCTCGACCTCGCCGACCTCGACCACATCAGGTTCGTCGCCGAGGAGGTGACACCCCTCCTCGGGGAGGCGGGCGCGGCGTGAGCAACCAGAGATCTTCCGGGGACGGCCCGGTATCTGACCATAAAGCGACAAGGGAGGCAGTCCATGGATGACCGAGAACTGTACGAGCACATCTCGAAGCTTGTCGCAGAAGAGCGCGAGCTCGAGGAGGGACATCCTGGCGCCCACGCCACTGCCGAGCAGGAGGAGCGTTTGCAGGAGGTCCAGATCGCGCTCGACCAGTATTGGGACCTGCTGCGCCAAAGGCGGGCCCGCCGGGAGTTCGGTCAGGACCTGGGCAGCACGAGGCCTCGGCCGCCCGAGGTCGTAGAGGGCTACCAGCAGTAGCTCGGATGCAGCCGGCTGCCGGGCGGCGGGCCCGCTGACCGGGGCGTGGCCGTGGCGCACGGTGATCTTCGCCGGTGGCTGACTTTGGGTCCGGCGTGGGCCAGGGGTGCTATCGCGCCGGCATGCTCCGATCCTCGATCTCCCACGCGTGGTCGAGGACGTGCCACGTGATCCGCCTTGCCGCGTAGCGCGGCGGCCAGCTCGCGTTCTCGGGCGCCGAGCTGTTCGACGCGCGGCTCAAGCACCCCGCGATCGCGGTTCGCATCGCCGCCAGGGCTTCGGTGTCCGAAGCGGCCGGCTGCCTGAAATCGCGGAGGCCCAGCTTTCGCGCGTACGCGAACTCGGCCGCCACTACGTGGGCCGCGACGGCTTCGCGGTCGCGTCCGCCGCCGCGAGGCCCCTTGCGCAACTCGGCCGGAGCGGCAGCGACCACTCGACCAAAAATGGACCACGCCGCTTCTAACAGAGCTGCAAGTCGGACGGCCTCCTCACGCGTCAGCGGCTCACGGTCAGCTGTTGCCACAACCGCTGGTGCTCCGAAATCGGTGGTCGTCGTCCCCACCAGAGTCTCCCGCACCTCGAGATGCTTACCGGCAGAGGCGGCGTCGAACGCGATTCCCGCCTCGGATGCGACGGCGGCATATCGGGGCGCATAGCTTCGCAACGCCTCCAGGGCCAGCTCTCCGGTCTTGGCCGATCGACACCATCCGGGCCACTCCAGCGCGCAAGCAAAGACGCGCTTGGCACCGCACTCCAGGTAAAGGTCGAGGGGTGGCGATCCGCTGTCGGACGGCATTCCCGGCGAGCATCGCAGATCGCCAGGGCCTCACGCCAGCGGTCTCAGCGAGCCCAACCCCAATGCGGAGGCGGGCAACGCCCGGATTTTATGAACAGCCGCTCGTCGCGCCGCAGCTCGGGCAGGCGTAACACGAGCCGGCTCGTTGCATGACATTGCCGCAGGCATAGCAGAACGGGGCATCTCTGGTTTCCATCCGAGGCAGCGGTCGCAGCCGCTCCCCGTCACCCGGCTGTCGAGCCACTCCTGCGTCACCGCCGGCGCCGAAGCGCTCCCGGTCGGTCTGTGCTGCCTGTCCGCTGTCGACGTCCTCGAGGCCGGGGAGGGTGGGCTGGGTCCGCTCCCCCGTCGAGAGCACACCGAGCTCGAGTCGCTCGTCGAAGCTCAGGTAGTCCAGAGCCAATCGCCTGAAGATGTAGTCGACAAGGCTCGAGGCCAACCGCAACTCCGGGTCGTCGGTGATCCCCGCCGGTTCGAAACGCATGTTGGTGTACTTGCGGACGAACGTCGACAGCGGAACACCGTGCTGAAGCCCGAGGCTGACGGCGATGGAGAACGCGTCCATGACGCCTGACAGGGTCGAGCCCTGCTTGGAGACTTTCATGAAGACCTCGCCGGGTCGCCCGTCCTCGTACTCGCCCACGGTGACGTAGCCCTCGCAGTCGGCCACCCGGAAGGCGAAGGTATTGGACCGGCGCCGGCGAGGGAGCCGAGTTCGGGTCGTGGTGGCGGGGGCGATGACGTGCCTCTCCTGCAGCGCGCCCTCGAGCTCGGCGATGCGTTCGAGCAGGGCACCCTCACGAGCATGAGCCACCGCCTCCGCGCCAGCCGCGAGGACGAGGTCTTCTCCCTCGGTGACAACGGGCGCTTCTGCTCCTGACCGTTTCGTGGTTGCAAGTGGTTGGGCAACCTTGCAGTTGTCGCGGTAGATGGCGATCGCCTTCAGGCCCATCCTCCAGGCGTCGATGTGCATCTGCTCGACTTCCTCGACTGTGACCTGCTCGGGAATGTTCACCGTCTTGGATATCGCGCCCGAGATGAAGGGCTGTGCCGCCGCCATCATCTTCACGTGCCCGAGATAGTGGATCGTGTTGTCGCCCATCGAGCAGGCGAAGACCGGTAGATGGTCCGCCTGAAGATTCGGCGCCCCGACGATCGTCTTGTGCTCGTCGATGTAGGCGACGATCTCATCGACCTCCGCTGTGCTGTAGCCGAGCCGCTTCAGCGCCCGGGGAACAGTCTGATTGACGATCGACATCGTGCCCCCGCCCACGAGCTTCTTCGTCTTCACAAGCCCGAGGTCCGGCTCGATCCCCGTCGTGTCACAGTCCATCAGGAACGAGATCGTGCCCGTCGGCGCCAGTACCGTGGCCTGTGCGTTGCGAACCCCGTGGCCCTCAGCGAGCTCGACCGCCGTGTCCCAGGCTTCTTGTGCTGCGCAGAGAAGCTCCGTCGGCACCTGTTCCTCGTCGATCGTGGCCACGGCGCGACGGTGCATCCGCAGCACCTCCAACATCGGCTCCGCGTTCTCGTGGAATCCGGCGAACGGCCCCATCCTCGCTGCCGTGCGAGCCGAGGTCACGTACGCCGCGCCCGTCATCAACGCCGTGATCGCCGCCGCGACGGCGCGGCCCTCGTCCGAGTTGTACGGAACGCCCTGGGCCATCAGAAGGGCCCCGAGGTTCGCGTAACCGAGACCGAGCTCTCGGAACCGGCGCGTCGTGTCACCGATCTTGGCCGTCGGGTAGTCGGCGTTGCCGACCAGGATCTCCTGAGCTGTGAACACGACGGTTACGGCGGCCTCGAAGCCCTCCGCATCAAAGGTGTCGTCATCGTTCAGGAACCTCATCAGGTTGAGGCTGGCGAGGTTGCAGCTGCTGTTGTCGAGATGCACATATTCCGAGCAGGGATTACTTGCAGTGATTCGGCCGGCGTTGGGCGCCGTGTGCCACTTGTTGATGGTCGTGTCGAACTGCATACCGGGATCCGCGCACTCCCATGCGGCCTCTGCGATCTGGCGGAACAGCGCCCGCGCCTTGACCGTCTCGATCGGCCTCACCCGACGTCCGACCTAGCAGGTCCCAATCGCTGTCGTCGAGGACCGCTTGCATGAACTCGTCGGTCACCCGAACCGAGTTATTGGCGTTCTGGTACTGCAGCGAGTGACTGTCGCTCCCGTCCAGATCCATGTCGAACCCAGCCTGCGCCAACACGCGCGCCTTGCGCTCCTCACGCGCCTTGCACCAGATGAACTCCTGGATGTCCGGATGGTCGACATCGAGGATCACCATCTTCGCGGCGCGCCGGGTCTTGCCCCCCGACTTGATCGTCCCGGCAGAGGCGTCCGCTCCGCGCATGAAGCTGACTGGACCCGAGGCCGTCCCGCCGCCTTGGAGAAGCTCTCGCGAAGAGCGGATGTTCGAGAGGTTGACTCCCGCGCCCGACCCACCCTTGAAGATCGTGCCCTCTTCGACGTACCAGTTGAGAATCGAGGACATCGAGTCCTCGACCGCGAGGATGAAGCAGTTGTGGACGCGGAGCCCGGAGCTGCAGGTACTCGCCGCTCTCGGTCTCGATGTCGTAGACATCCGTCTCGCCGATGTCTTCGACGGCGTCGATCTCGAGACGCGTCTCACGCGAGTCTTCCGTGCGATGCCAGCTGAGTTGGTCTCCGACCTTGAGCTCTGCGGATGGAACGAACCGCCCCGTGCCCTGTCCGCTCGCCCGCCACACGAGGTGATCGGCGGTCACGTCGAGCTGGTGGCCGGACTTGGTCGTGAGGCGCAGCACGTGCTTGCGCCCGTTGGCCTTCACCGCCACGATCTGGGTCACGCCGTGGGCGTCGAATACCTTCCTGCCGACTGCGTCGTCATCGACTAGGCGCCCGATCGGGACAAGCCCCTCGGGTGTTGAGACGAGGGCGTCGTACGGCTGGCACGCTGAGGCTTGCTGCGGCACGCCCTTGACGCCGATGTTGAACCAGACCGGGGAGTTGAAGGCCGCCTTCTGCTGCACGATGAGGTGCTTGAGCTCGTCGCTGAATGCGGCGGACTCGGTGTCGTCGACGAAATAGCCGTCCTTCAGGCCCCATGCGGTGATCGTGTCCACGACACGGTCGACCACTTGGCGGAGCGAGGATTCGCGCCCGGCGCGCCGACGGTACCGCGGAAGTACTTCTGGGCGAGGATGTTGGTCGCGTTCAGGCTCCAGGTCGAAGGCACCTCCACGCCCAGCTGCTCGAAAGCCACCGCTCCGGTCCGGTAGTCCGAGATGCGCGAATCACGGTGCTCCCAGTCGACCTCGTCGTAAGGATGCCGGGACTCCGTGGTGAAGTGGCGGCGGATGCCGATTCCGAGGCGCTCTCCTGCAACGGCCATTGAAATGGTCCCCTCCCTGACGGACCTCGTCCGCCACTCGAATCCTTCGCCCGGCTCGCTGCCAAGCTCCGAACCACAATATCTTGTGGTGCTGCCGAATCTGGCTACCAGATAGTCGGCTAATTACAGCACCGTAGTTACGCCGGTGTCAACGGACAGCAGTACCCGTCCTCCCTGGTCAGCACCCGCTCACGAAGGTTTCCGCTTGCTTGCTGTAGCAACCGGAAGTGGGGCTGCACGGCCTGCTGGGGCGGACCTGGCGAGCTCCACACCACCGACTGACGGAGGTACTACCGTGCCGCCGTGGCTGTCGTGGTTGCGATCGATGCCGGAACTACCGGGGTGCGGGCACTTGCAGTCGATGAGAACGCGCAGGTTGTGGCCACATCTTACCGGGAGCTCCCGCAGTACTTCCCCGCTCCCGGGCTCGTCGAGCACGACGCCGTCGAGATCTGGGCCCTCGTCGAGGAGACTTTGGCCGAGCTCCACGCCGAACTGGCCGAGCGTTCGCTTGCGACCGCGACGATCGGGATTACCAATCAGCGAGAGACGGCAGTGGCGTGGGATAGTTCGACGGGCCGGCCCTGCCATCGGGCCATCGTTTGGCAGGACCGCCGTACAGCGCCGCGATGCGCCGAGCTGGTCGAAGCCGGCCATCTCCCGCTGGTTCGCGACGCGGACCGGGCTCGTGCTCGACCCTTACTTCTCGGGTACCAAGTGGTGGTGGATGCTCGAGCACGGCGGGGTCGAGCGCGGCAGGTTCGCTCGCCCTCGGGACCGTCGATGACTGGATCTGCTGGAACCTGACCGGAGCTGCCGGCTCGGGCACTGCACGCAACAGACCCCTCCAACGCCAGCCGGACGCTCTGTTACGACCTCGAGCGGCGCGCCTGGTCACCCGAGTTGTGCGAGTTGCTTGGCGTGCCCCTCGAAGCACTCGGTGAAGTCCTCCCGTCCGCCGGCAGGTACGGCACGGTGGCGGCCGGCGTCGCCGGTGGCTCGTTCGCAGGTGTGCCGGTGAGCGGCATCGCCGGCGACCAGCAGGCGGCCCTCTTCGGCCACGGCTGCCACCTCCCCGGTGACACCAAGGTCACCTACGGCACCGGGAGCTTCGTTCTCATGAACCTCGGTGCGCAGCTACCCCAGCCGGCCGAAGGACTCCTGACCACGGTCGCCTGGGACCTCGGGGAGCACGCCCCGAAATACGCCAGCGACGGCTTCGCCTACGCGCTCGAAGGCGCAATCTTCTCCGTCCGGAGCCACCATCCAGTGGCTACGCGACGGGCTCGGGGTGATCGCTGAGGCGTCCGAGGTCGGACCGCTCGCAGCCGAGATCCCGGGCAACGACGGCGTGTACCTCGTGCCGGCGTTCGTCGGGCTTGGAAGTCCCTGGTGGGATGCCCAAGCTCGGGGAACGGTCGTCGGGATCACCAAGGGCACCGGCCGGGCGCATTTCGCCCGGGCAGCCGTCGAGGCCATCGCATATCAATGCCGTGACGTCCTCGAGGTGATGGGCGACGCCGCCGAACCGACCCGTGAGCCGGCTCCACGCCGATGGCGGTGCCGCTGCGATGGACCTGCTCCTTCAGCTCCAGGCCGACCAGTGCGATGTGCCTGTTGCGCGACCTCGCACGACCGAGGTGACGGCGATAGGAGCGGCCATGCTGGCCGGGCTTGCCGAAGGGGTCTGGGGATCGGTCGAGGAGTTGCAGGATTTGACGCAGGAGCGCCGAGGTCTTCGAGCCCGGTCCCGGACGGCGTCGGGCGGAGGCCGATCACGCCAGCTTGGCTCGCGGCGCTCCAGCGGTCGAGGGGTTGGGAACGAGCGACACGATGACCGAGCAGCCGCGTCACGCCGCGGGCGAGGCGCCGGCGGGGGCCTCTTGGCGCCGACGCGTATCGGTCGACGTAGGTCTGGCCCGACAGCTCCCTTATCTCGAACATGAGCTCGTCGGTGATCTGACGTAGCACCAGGCGATCATGGAAACGATCGCCGTAGCGGGCACAGAAGTCGATCGGCTCTCCGAATTCGGATGTCCACTTTCTTGAACGGTCGCAACATCTTCTTGCCTACCGGCTGTATCTCACGGGTTCCGCGGATGCCAACCGGAACCACCGGACAGTGTGCTGCGAGGACGAGCCGAGCGACGCCGGTACGCCCACGGTGGAGGCATTCGTCGGGCGAACGTGTTCCCTCCGGGTAGATGCCGAGGGCCCCTCCGCGCTCGAGCAGGTCGAACGCCTCGCTCAGCGATCGCCTCGAGGCTTCTCCACCGCCCCGCTCCATCGGGATCTGGCCCATCGCGCGGAGGAACCAGCGTGTCTTCCAGCTCTTGAAATAATCCGCCTTGGCGGCGAAAGTGACCCTGCGCGGAACGACTAGTGGGAGAAAGAGCGAGTCGCAGAAGGCCTGATGATTCGCGGCGATGATCACCGGTCCGGTTGCGGGGATGTTCTCTGTGCCCGTGGCCTGGATCCGGAAGAAGACACGAAGCAACGGGCTCAACAGGACTTTCAAGACTTCGTAGACCACGCAAGTCCTTTGTCTTCTTGTTGCCAGAAGGTCAAAGCTTGAGGACTGCACGAAGGTTGCGAGTCGCCTGCGCTATCCGCTGCTCGTTCTCGATGAGCGCGAACCGGACGTAGCCCTCTCCCCCAGGCCCGAACCCGATACCGGGCGATATCGCCACCTTCGCTTCTCTGACGACGAACTTGGCGAACTCGATCGAACCCATCTTGCTGTAGGAGTCCGAGGGAATCTTCGCCCAGACGAACATCGTCCCCTTGGGCTTGGGCACCACCCACCCAAAACGCGCCAGGCCCTCGCAAAGGGCGTCCCGGCGCGCCTGGTAGATTTCGTTCACAAGCTTCGGGTAGTCCGGCGCCTCGTTCATTGCCACGATGGACGCGATCTGGATCGGCTGGAACGTCCCATAGTCGAGGTAGCTCTTCAGCTTGGTGAGACCTTGCACGATCTCGGCGTTGCCGACGAGAAACGCCACCCGCCATCCCGCCATCGAGAACGACTTGGTCAGCGTGTAGAGCTCGACCGCCACCTCGGCGCCGCCTGGCACCTCGAGGACCGAAGGGGGTCGGAAGCCGTCGAAGGCCGTGTCCGAGTACGCGAAGTCGTGCACCAGCAGCACCCCGCGCTCGCGAGCGAACTCGACCATCCGTGTCATCGTGGCCAGGTCGATGCACGCCGTCGTCGGATTGTGCGGAAACGAGAGGATCGCGACTCGGGGTTTCGGCCACGCCGACTCCCACGCCTCGACCAGGTTGGCGAAGAACGCCTCGCCGGCGTCAGCCTCGTCGTTGCCCAGCCCCTCCAGGCGCACCATCCGGACGTCGGCACCCGCGAACAGCGGCGCGTACAGGTGAATCGGATAAGACGGTGACGGCACGAGCGCCGTGTCGCCCGGTCCGACGACGACCCACATCAGGTGCGACGAGTCCTTCCTTGGCCCCGATCGTGGTCACCACCTCGCGGTCGGGGTCCGAGCGGACCCCAAAGCGCCTCAGGTAGAGGTCCGCGATCGCCTGCCTCAGCTTCGGGATTCCGCGGCTCGACGAGTATCGGTGGTTGCGGGGGTTGTGAACGGACTCGGCAAGTTTCTCGACGGCGACGTCGGGAGACGGGATGTCAGGGTTCCCGAATCCGAGGTCGATGACGTCCTCGCCGGCACGGCGCGCCTGCAGCTTCAGCTGATCGATCTCGGCGAAGACGTAAGGAGGAAGTCCCGTGATCCGGCGAAGTTCCATTTCGCGACGTTACCCTGCACGGCTTTGGATCCCGGCGAGCCGGAGGGCATCGGCGACGAGCTCCATCGAGCGCGGCCAGCCCCAGATGACCCAGCTGGCTCCGGCTTCGCGCAGCCCGACCAGCCTGTCTGCTGCAGCCTCGGCCTCGCTCGGGAGCGGTCCCGCCCAGGTCGTCGGTCCGAGCGCCGCCTCTCCCTCCAGGCGATCGAGGCCGACGTCCCACAAGTTCACCGTCGCACCGGCGGTTCGGGCGAGCTCGAGCGTCGCCGGAGCGGTCGCACCGACCCAGCATTCGATCCCTCGAGCCGTGAGCTCACCGAGGATGGTCGCAAGCGACGCCCGACGGTCCTGGAGGGAAGGCAGAGCGATTCCGTAAGCCTCGTTCTCGGGGATGCTCTGCATGTCGCCGATGCCAAGAGCCGCAACCAGGCGGGGCCCGGCCAGCTCATGCAGCGAGACGAAGGAGTCCGCCACGAGCCGGTCGGGCAGCAAGCCGACACGTGCGACGAGCGATCCGATCGCGATACCCGAAGTGGCCGCCGCGACGGCGCCCAGCACTGGCCACATCGAGAGCGCAGGTCGCGACTTCTGGCCGATGGGCCAAAGGTGGTCGAAGGCGAAGACGCCGTCGATCCCTGCATGGTCCGCTTCGCGGGCGGCGGCGAGCGCAGGGGGAGCGGTGCGTTCGAAAGTCGGGAGCGTGATGCCGATCTTCACGCCCTCAGTCCTTGGTGACCATGACGTCAGAGGCCTCCGGCGTGCCGCCGGCGGTACGCTTGGGCACCGCATCGGCGACCGCGTCCACCCCGAGGGCGGCCGCGGCCTCGAGTCCGAGGAGGCCTGCCCCGATGGCGCCGCTGCGATCCCCGAGCGCCGCGGGGACGATCCGGAGGTCGCTGCGTTCCTCGCCGCCCTCAACCCATTCGGCGAACGCAGCCTGCGTCGGCTCGAGGAGCAGTTCCGCGACGTTCACCAGGCCGCCGCCGAGAACGATCAGGCTCGGGTCGAGCACATTTGCCAGGTTGGCCAGCCCTAGGCCGAGCCACCGAGCGAACTCGTCCAGAATCGCGTCAGCCTCGCGGTCCCCCTCAACTGCCGCCGCGACCACGTGCTCGCCCCGGACCAACTCGGGATCGCCTCCGGCCAGCTCGGCCATTCGCCGCGCACGCCCGGCGACAGCAGCGTCGCGACCGAGGCGACTCAATCCAGACCCCGATGCGTAGCGCTCCCAGCAGCCGCGCTTGCCGCAAGGGCAAGGCGGCCCGTGCGGATCGACGATCATATGGCCGGCTTCCCCCGCGAAGTTGTGTGCACCGCGCAACACGCGCCCGCCGCTCACCATGCCGCATCCCACGCCCGTGCCGAGGGTGACGAGCAGGGCATCGTCGCTGCCGACAGCGGCGCCGAAGGCACGCTCGCCGACAATGGCGCACGTGGCGTCGTTGTCGACCGCGACGGGCCATCGGCGCCCCAGGAGGTTCTCCAGCCCAGTCTGCACGCGAGTCCCGCTCGCCCCCAACAGGTTCGGGGCAAAACGGAGCGTCCCGGCGCTGTCCACCAGCCCCGGTACGCCGACCCCGACGCCGACGACCTGGCAAGACCCGACCTCGACAAGCCTGCTCAATTCCGATGCCAGCTTGGCGAGCACAACGAGCAACTCGTCTCCGTGAGAAGGGGTGTCCCGGCGCTCCTCGGCCAGCACCTCGCCGGAAGGGCCGACGGCGAGGCCCAGCACCTTCGTCCCTCCAACGTCAAAGCCGATCCCGACCGGACTCGGCCGCGAGGCGACAAGGCCACGACGAGCAAGGCTCACCTCGTCGACTCGACCCGCGCTTTCAGGTCCCGTATCGCGGCGTGGATGATGTTGCCCTCCGCCCTTCGCTTGATGAAGCCCGGCAGCGGCACGCGAAGCTCGATTGCGAGCTCGTAGGTGACTTCGGTCCCCCCCTCTGGGGCAGGCATGAACCGGTAGATGCCGTCCAGACGACTTGTGAGATCGCCCTCCCGCTGGACCCAGCGCAGCTCCGTCGGCGCCATCGAGTAGTCGTAGACGAGGGTGTAACTCGTGCTGCGCCCGAACGCGCCGGCACGAAACGACACCACGGACGGCCGTCCCTCCTCGTCGCGCTCTTGGACGTGGACCTCCTTCAGATCGGCTACCCAGTCCGGGTAATGCTCGATGTCGGCCACCACTTCGAAGCACCGCGCCGGGGAGCCGTCGACGACCATTTGCTCGATGGTCTGATCGGCCACACGTCCTCCTCTCTGCTCAGGTGGCCTCCAGCCTCGCATCTCCTCGGCCCAGCGGCCAGCAATTGGCCGGCAGTCATCCCCCGGCTTCGAGGAGCGCAGCGTGCAACCTTCTTGCCAGGTGGTCGTAGTCGAACTCGGCGACGGCCCTCCGGCGCGCCTCGGCGCCCAGGCGCTCCCGAAGCCCGGAATCGTCCAGCAAAGTGGCGAGCGCCGCCGCAACGACCACCGGGTCCTCCGGGTGGTCCACGACCAGCCCGGTCTGGCCGTGGAGGACGGCCTCGCCGGCGCCTCCGCTCCGCCCGGCCACCTGAGCCACCCCTGCAGCGGCAGCCTCGAGAAAGACGATGCCGAACCCTTCCTGCTCGAGGCCCGACCAGCGATCCCGGCAGCACATCGCCCAGATGTCGGCGGCGGCGTCGAGCAGCGGCAGGTCAGCGTCGTCGACACGGCCGAGAAACCAAACCGGTGCGCCGCAACGCTTCGCCGCCCGCTCCAGCCGCGCACGGTCCCGGCCTGCGCCCCCGATCGCCAGGGCCAGGTCCGGGTGCTGGGCCCTCAGCCGACCGACTGCCTTGATGAGCACGTCCATGCCCTTGCGGGGGACGAGCCGGCTCACGCTTACCACAAGCGGACCGTCGGTGGGCAGCCCCAGCCGGCGTCGCACAGCCACCCGCTCGTCGCCGGCGAGCGGGTGGAAGCGCTCGTGGTCCACTCCGGGCGGCACGATCACGAACGGCGGCATTCGCTCCCCCGCCGCACGCGCCGCCTCCGCCGCCGGGTAACCGCCAGCGGCGATCGCGAGGCAAGCCCCGGACAGCACGGAGCACAGGAGACGGCGAAAGACCGGGAGGCGGCCCGGAACAGCGACTTCGGCACCGTGGAGCACGACCCCGTACGGCAGGCCGAGCCGGTTGCCGAGCAGGCCGAGCGGGAGCGCCGGGTCGAGCAGCACGATCCGCGCCGAGGTGCCAGCCGCCAACTCTCGCACGTACCGGACAAGCCCGGGGTGGGCAACAGGACCGGCGAGGTCCAGCGCTCGATGCGGAAAGCCTGCCGCCGGTCGAACTCCGCCGCGCCGAGAGACGGGGTCGTCAGGACGGTCAGCTCACCGGGGGGAAGGCGACGGAAGAGCTCGTAGAGATACGACTGGATTCCGCCGACCTTGGGCGGGAAGTCGTTCGTGACCAGCAGATTGCCCATCAGGCAGGCCGCCTCATCACCGCCAGATTGTGACTTGGCTCACCCCACGCGGCGACGGAAGCGAGCTCGGGAACCAGCCCCGCTCGCTGGAGCATTCTGACGGCACGGGCCTCCGCGACGTCGACCACGATCCCGTCGGCGGCTGGAGTATCCGCCAGGACCGCGGCTGGGGTATCCAACAGGAACGTGACGACGCAGTCGTCGCAGGCTGACGTGGCATTAAGCGCACAGTCGTCGCAGCTGATTGAGATGCTCTCGGTCGGCACAGCTCCTCCTTCTGGTCCGCGTCCTTCTGGTCGGCGTCCTTCTGGTCGGCGTCCTTCTGGTCGGCGTCGCGGGCACGGCCGACCCTCCGCCCACCTCGCGAAGCGGGCGGCCGGCCGCGGACCACGGAGCAGATTGTGCCGGAAGGGTGTATCAGGCCCATGACGCTACCGGCGACCGTCAATCGATCGCGACTACCTTCGGCTCATGGTTTCGGACCGGCTGCGCGCCATCTGGGATCTTCAGATGCCCGAGGTCCGCGAGTTCGCCGGACTCCACGAGTACGACGGCCTGGTACAGGATCTCTCGCCCGCCGGGGTGGCCGCCTTGCTCGCGGCGATCGGCCGCGGCGCCGCCGAGCCCGACCCCCATGACGAGGCGCACCTCTCGGCGACCGAGGCGGGAGTCCGCGCCACGTTCGCGGTTGCCGAGATCCATCGATGGAACCCGCTCGTCCACCTCGCGAATCTCGATCTCGCCTGTTACGACCGCGAGTACGCGCCCGCCGACGAGCGTGCGGCCGCCAAGGCGGCTCATCTTGCCTCCTGGCCTGACGCCATCGACGGCGCCATCGAGTCACTCGACTCGATACCTGCCCCAGTCGCGGTCGCGTCGCTGCCGGCGATCCGTGGCCTGGGCGCCGGCCTCGGGGCGGGCGACGACGTCGTCGATGACGTCCTCGATGAGCTTGTCGAGGACGTCGCCGGCCGTGCGACCATCGAGCGGGGCAAGGCCGCTCTAGATCGTCTCATCGCGGACCTGGCGGGTGCCGCGGCGACCGGTCCGAGCGACGCGAGCCTCGGCCCGAAGAAACTCGCCCTGCTTCTCGGCGATCCCGAGGCGATGACCGTGGACCTCGGCCGGCTCGAAGAGGTCGCGGACCTCGAGCGGGCACGCCTGTGGGAACGCCTCGCTCACGATTGCGACCGACTTAGACCGGGCGTGTCCACCGTAGAGGTGGTCACGGAGCTGTTGAAGGACCATCCCGACGACGAGGGCATCTATGCCGAGGCCCGCCTCCTCGTCGAGGAATTGAGAACGTTCACGACCGAGCACGGGCTTCTTCCCGAGCTCGGTGGAACCTGCTTCGTCGGTCCGGCCCCGCCGTCCAGACGATTCGCCATGGCGATGATGTCGTGGACGGGGCCCTACGAAGCCGAAGCGCCCGCATGGTTCTACGTGAACCCGCCCGACCCATCGTGGGACGAGGAAGCCAAGGACCGCTGGCGATCGGTCTTCAGCGCAACGACCCTGCCGGCGATCGCGGCACACGAGGTCACGCCCGGCCACTTCGCACACGGACGGATGATCCGGCTCGCAGCCCGGGGGGACGTCCGCCGGTCGCTGGCCTCCCTGGCCTTCGTCGAGGGCTGGGCGCATTACGCCGAAGAACTGCTGGTGGAGCAGGGTTTCCGGGAGGATGACCCGCGTTTTGCGATCGGCGTCTGGGTCGAGGCCCTCGTTCGTGTGACTCGTTTCGCCTCAGCTCTCGGCCTCCACCGGGGGACCATGGACGTGAAGGACGCGGCGTCGCGGTTTCAGCGAGATGCGTTCCTGCAGGGGCCGGCGGCCCAGTCCGAGGCCGGCAGGGCCACCTTCGACCCGACCTACGGGCGCTACACCTGGGGCAAGCTCGAGATCGTCGCGCTGCGAGACGAGGCGATTGCACGATGGGGCCCCCGCTTTGGCCTCCGACGATTCCACGAGGCGCTTCTCGAGCTCGGCGCGCCGCCGCTCGGGACGATCGGCGACGCGCTCGAGCCGGTTTGAACCGGCTGCCCACCGTGGGCTACCAGCGGCGACTCTCGTGCCGGCCTACGACACCGCCGACGTAAAGGACCTCGACCAGCCTGACGACGTGCTTCACGCTGTCGAGTCGATAGATCACGAGCGCCGTCTCGACGCGTGATGCCAGACGTCGACCCAGAAAGCCACGAAGCTCGACTCCGTGACCGACGGGGTCGTTGAGCAACTGGCCGAAGATGAAGCGCCGGACAGCGTCTGCGACATGAAGTTGCAGGTCATCGAGCGCCTTACGAGCCGGCACGCTCGCGACGAGGTCCCACCGGCCGCCGCCGCCGGATCGCATCGCCGCTGCGAGCACGACACCTCCCGTGACCGCACGTGCCACGAACCTGGCATCGGGGTCGAGAGCCGCCAACTCCTCGCCCATGTAAAGGTTCCCGCCCTGCAGGGCGGCTTCGCCCTCGAGGATCCGGCGCACCGTCCTCGGTTCCGACAGGAGATCGATCGTGTACTCGAGGCCCTCAAGGTCGCGCGCCGCCATGATCACCGCGGCAGGCACGCCCGCCCGGTCGACCACGAGTCGATCTCGCGTGGCGAGCACCCGGTCGACGACGTCCTTGACGTTGTCCCCTTCGCCTGCCAGGACTGCCATTACAGGAGCGTACAGCCAGCCAAAGGACGGTTGCGGCATCGTCGACTGTGGTTCTCAGCTGCGGTGATTCAGTGGAAAACGAGGCGACAGCTGACTCCTGTGACCACCGGGTGACAGGCGGCTGTGATGTTCACGGCACCGAGGACCTGGAGCGCCGCCAGGACGA
Source organism: uncultured Acidimicrobiaceae bacterium (assembly GCA_963703655.1). Classification (GTDB taxonomy): domain Bacteria; phylum Actinomycetota; class Acidimicrobiia; order Acidimicrobiales; family Bog-793; genus CAVPFA01. The sequence continues at coordinate 550,109 of CAVPFA010000006.1, forward strand.
TGCCGACCGCGGTGCCGAGGCCCCCGATAGCGATCGCTGCGATCGCGAGCTTTCCGACCCAGGCCGCCGGCGCGGGCGCCGTTAACCCGGCCGAGCGGTCGGCTGCAAGGCGGCGGCGGGCAGCGGCGCCGAGACACAAACCGGCGATCGAGCCGAGGAAGAACAGCCACAGCACCGACAGCACGAACCCCGCAACCGCCATTTCGGCGCCTCCGGCCCGAACCGAGCCGAGGGCGCTGCCGTCCGGCCCGTCCCCATCCTCGGGCAGGTCGCGCAGGGACGCCTCAGCCACGCTCAAAGTTGACCCCTCAGGTGCGCTGCGAGTGAGCGGAGAGCGAGGCCACGGTGGGAAAGCTGGTGTTTCTCGGCCGGGGTCATCTCTGCAAAGGTACGCCCGCCTCCCCCCTCGGGCGCGAATACGGGGTCGTAACCGAATCCTTCTTCACCTCGAGGGGCCGCCACGATCTCCCCCTCGACGACGCCCGCGCCACTGATCTCGCCACCGTCTGGGAACCGACAGATTACGACGGTCCGAAACCTCGCTCTCCGGTCGAGCTCGCCATCGAGGTCTGCAAGGAGCTTGGCGACGTTGTCGGAATAGGAGGCCCCGTCGCCGGCGAAGCGCGCCGTCCGGACACCCGGCGCCCCTCCGAGCGCGGTGACTTCGAGGCCGGTGTCGTCTGCGACGGCGGGTTCGCCGGTCGCCGCCGCGAGAGCGGCGGCCTTGAGCCTGGCGTTCTCCTCGAGGCTTTCCCCGATCTCCTCGACCGCAGGGACCCCTTCGGGGCGAGCGACCAGCTCGATCAGACCATCGAGCTGGTCCGTCAGGACGGCGGTCATCTCCGCGGCCTTGTCAGGGTTCGCAGTGGCGAGCACCAGCCGCACGCTTCGGGCCTCCCTTGTTCGGATTCGCCTGGCCTCAGGCCTTGGCGCCCCGGTTGCGGTCCGGTGGCGGCGTCGCGAGGACCTCGGCCTGAACCTGGAGGATCTGACCGATGCCGCGGTCCGCCAGGACGAGCATCTCGTCCAGCTCCGTACGAGCGAACGGCAGCCCCTCCGCGGTGCCCTGGACCTCGACGAAGCGTCCCGAGGAGGTCATGACGACGTTCATGTCGACCTCGGCCGCGGAGTCCTCGACGTAGTCGAGGTCCAGCATGCACACGGCTTCGACGATCCCCACCGAGACGGCCGCACACGCCTCACGGAGCGGATGCCGGCTGATCGCCCCGGACGACAGGAGGCGGGAGCAGGCGTCATGAAGCGCGACGTACGCCCCCGAGATCGAGGCGGTCCTGGTCCCGCCGTCTGCCTGCAGGACATCGCAGTCGATGAGGATCTGCCGCTCGCCGAGCGCCTCGAGGTCGGTCACGCTTCGCAAGGCGCGCCCGATCAGCCGCTGGATCTCGTGCGTGCGCCCGGACTGGCGACCTCTGGCCGCTTCTCGACTCACGCGCTCGGCAGAAGAGCCCGGGAGGAGGGAGTACTCAGCGGTGACCCAGCCGCGGCCGCTGGCGCGCATCCATCTCGGGGTGTCCTCGTCGAGCGAGGCAGTGCACAGGACCTTCGTGCGACCCGAGACGGCGAGCACCGAACCGGCCGCGAACTCGGTGAAGTCCCGGACGAAAAAGCACGGGCGCAGCTCGTCGAGGGCTCGACCGTCGTGACGTGAGAGATCGACGGTGCTGGGATGCGCGTCGGCCACCCCGGCAGGGTACCCGGGCCGACGTCCGCTCGAGGTCAGAACCTCAGAAGTAGATCATGCGCTTGGCGCGTTCGACGACCTCATCCAGGTCGTCGGTCCAAGCCCCGGTCGACAGGTACTTCCAGCCGCCGTCAGAGCAGACGAAGACGATCGTCGCCTCTTCGACGGACTCGGCGCACTTGATCGCGCCTGCGAGCGCGGCGCCGGACGAGATGCCGGCAAAAATGCCGAGATCCGCGAGGCGCCGCGTCCACACGATCGAATCCCGGGGGCCGACAATCGTCTTGCGGTCGAGCAGGTCCGCCCCTCCCTGCTCGACGAATATCGGCGGGATGTAGCCGTCGTCGAGGTTGCGGAGACCCTCGACCGTTTCACCTGCCGGCGGCTCGACCGCCCAGACCTGCACCTTGGGATTGTGCTCCTTCAAGTAGCGGCCGGCCCCGAGCAACGTCCCGCTCGTGCCGAGGCCCGCGACGAAGTGCGTGATTCCGGGGCAGTCGCGCCAGATCTCCGGTCCGGTGCCCTCGTAGTGCGCCCTCGGGTTGGCGGCGTTGCCGTACTGGTACAGGAACGTCCATTCGGGGTGCTCGGCTGCCAGCTGCTGCACCAAACGGACGGCGCCGTTCGACCCCTCGTTCGCCGGTGAGTCGATGACCTCGGCGCCCCAGACCTCGAGCAGCTGGCGACGCTCGATCGACACGTTGCCGGGCAGCACGATCTTCAGCTTGTAGCCCTTGATCCGGCACACGAGAGCCATGCCGATCCCCGTATTGCCCGACGAGGCCTCGACGAGCGTTGCACCCGGAACGAGAAGCCCCTTGCACTCGGCATCCTCGATCATCGAGAGCGCGATGCGGTCCTTGACCGACCCACCGGGATTCTGACCCTCGAGCTTGGCGACGATACGCACGCCGGGCTTCGGGCTCAGCGAGGAGACGTCGACGAGCGGTGTGTTCCCGATCAGTTCCAAGACGCTGCTGAGCACGGGCACGGCTTGGCTGGGGAGCCGACCTAGGCACTGCCGCCGGCGACAGCGGGCAGGATCGAGACGATGTCGCCCGGATTCAGTTTCGTGTCGAGGTTGTCCAGGTAGCGGACGTCGTCGTCGTTCAGGTAGACGTTGACGAATTTGTGGAGCACCCCGTCCTCGGAGACCAGCTGGCCGGCCATGCCTGGGTAGGCGTCCTGAAGGGCCTCGAGAACCTCACCGATAGTCGCTCCGTCGACGCGCACCGAGCTCTGCCCTCCTGCGTGTTGGCGGAGCAAAGTTGGCAATCGGACTTCGGGCACTGCCGCCTCCGGAAAGTTGACCGTTTCAGTCAGATACTAACGCCGCTCGACTTCTAGCGATTCCTCGGTCACGAGGCCGTCGACGATTCGGTACGAGCGCACCGAGGCAACCTCATGGCGTAACGAAACGAGCACGTAGTGCCAGGTCGGATCCGGCGCCTGACGGACGTCGGTCGGCGAGGGGTAGGGATCCGTATGGGTGTGCGAGTGGAAGACACCGATGACCGAATGGCCGGCGGCCTCGGCCGCCCGGTCGATCCGGAGATGCTCGCCAGGGTCGACCGTGTAGATCTGAGCGGACGCTGCCAGGTTCCGGGTCGGGCTCACGGAGACGACGACGCCCGTGACCGGATCTCCCGTGAGGAGCCCGCAACCCTCCTCGGGGTAGGTGGAAAGGCAGTGCGCGATCATCTCGTCCAGGTGCGCCGGGGTCAGGTACAAACAGGTAGGCAACGCTGATCCGGTCCGTGAGGCTGCGTCTGCGCCGGAATCACCCATCAGGGCCGCACGGTAGCGTCTCCGGCGATGGTCACGAGGAAGCCCGTCGGGGCCAAAGGCACCACCGGCAAGCTCAAGGCGGCCTCGAGTGACTCCCAGGAGCCGGTGATCCGCTACGTTGCGCGCAACCGGCGCGCCCGCCACGACTACGACATCCTCGAGGTCTACGAATGCGGGGTCGCCCTAAAAGGTGCCGAGGTGAAATCGCTCCGGCTGGGCCAGGCGTCGCTACAAGACGCCTATGCCCGGATCGACAACGGCGAGCTGTGGCTCCTCGGCGCCCACTTGGCGGCGTACGAGTACGCATCGGGATTCGGCCGTTTCGAGCCGAACCGGCCCCGCAAGCTGTTGCTGCACCGCCGCCAGATCGATGAGCTCTCGGGTCGCGTCGCCCAGAAGGCGCTCACGCTCGTGCCGCTCAGCATCTATTTCAAGGACGGTCTTGCCAAGGTCGAGCTGGCGCTCGCGCGAGGTCGCCGGCTGTACGACAAGCGACACGCCATCGCCGAACGCGGACGCGACCCGGGAGGCCCAGAGGGTGATCCGGGAGCATGAACGACGTCGCTGATCGTGCCGCTGAGGTCCCGCGGCTTCGCCCGCGCGAGAAACGACCCCCACTGGCCCCTACTTGCGGCGCCGGGAGCGACCGCCGATGAGGCCCTTGCCTCGCCGAGTCACTCGGAAGGCGAATACGGCGGCGCTGCCCATGAACAGCACCACGAGCCAGACGACCCCGCCGCCGGTAAAGGCCCAGACGACCACGCCAAGTGCATCGACGACGACCGTGTAGAGCACGAGACGCCGCAGCCAGGAAACTCCTCGCGCCGGTTGCTGAAACTCGCCGGCGAGGGCTGCGTCGAGCGAGAGAACCGACGCCCCCGGCAGGCCGGCCACGACGGCTTCAAGGTCTGTGATCGACCTGGCTCGAAAGATCTGCTCGATTCGCTCCTCCAGCTCCGCGTCGCCGAGGCGTCCGTCGGCGGCCTGATCCTGCACGAATTTGACAAAGCGCATCCGGCGGGCCTCCGTCGGTACTCCTCGCTGCGCTGGGTTCCCCTTACCCAAGACCACCTGGACAGTCTTCCAGCTTCAGGGCACGCCGTGTGCGAGCGGGCCTGTATCCTCGCGCAAAGGACAACATCACCAAGGGGGTGACAGGCTTCGACTCCGGTCGTCGAGGTGGGAGAAGCGAGCCGTGGTCTCCGGAGCCACGTTAAAGAGCCGGAAACCAACACAAACGCCGAGCCTCAGCTCGCGCTTGCTGCCTAACTAGCAGCAACGTCTGCCCGGTCCTAGTCCCGCGGACCGGTCCCAGGCGTCATCTTGCGGGACTCACCTGACCGGCGCCGCCGGCGAGTCGTCAGGGACATCTCAGTCGGCTGGGGTCCCGCACCGGCGCCGGTGGCGTGGCGGGACCCGAGACACCTCCGCCGGATGCGCTCGGAGAAGTCCCATCAAGAAACCGGGGGACGCGGGTTCGACTCCCGCCACCTCCACCCGTCCACCCACCGGACCCGGCATGGTGCGTTGGTATCATGACGGCATGCCGAAGAACCTCACCGTCCGCCTCCCCGACGACGTGGCCGCAGACGTCGAGGCTCTCGCCCGCGTCGAGGGCACGAGCCTGAACGAGACCATCAAGCACGCGTTGATCGAGGCGGTCGAAAGGCGCCGGAACGACCCCGAGTTCAGGGCCCGCCTTGCGAGGTTCATCGAAGAGGACCGAGAGCTGCTCGAGCGCCTCGCCAGGTGAAGGTCCGCTACCCGGACCTCGCCGACTACGTCGGCGAGCGGCTTAGACGCCGCCGTTAGGCCCGTGACTCCTGACAAGTGTGACGGCCCGCTCAGACTGTGCGCAGGGCCTCGGTCGGTGAGAGGCGGGCAGCCCTTATCGACGGGTAAAGGCCGGCGATGGCGCCGATGACGAGGGCGGCGGCCACCCCGCCGTACAGGGCCAGGGCAGGGATCACCACCGACCAGTGCTGGCTCCGGGCGTAGATGGCGGTCGCCGCCCCGCCGAAGACGGTGCCAGCCACGCCACCGAGGACCGACAGCATCACCGCCTCGGCCAGGAACTGCTCGGCGACGTGACGCCGGCTGGCGCCGAGCGCCCGGCGCAAGCCGATCTCGGAGCGGCGTTCGAGGACCGAGATGACCATCACGTTGGCGATGCCGACGCCGCCGACGAGGAGCGCCACTGCGCCGAGACCAAGCAGCAGGCCGTTGTACGCGCCCTTGGTGACGAGCTCGGCCTTCAAGATGTCGGACGGGAAGCTGACCGCCACGACCGAAGGGTCGGAGGGGCTGACGGTGGCGGGCAGCACGTCGGCGACCGCAGTGACCTGGCTTGGCACGCTGCGCAGGTAGAGCCCGGTCGGGTGGCCGTCGAAGGCGAAGTACTGCTCGGCGATTGGGAAACCGATGAACGCCATCGAGTCCATCTGAGCGACGAGCTGAACTGGGTTCAGGATGCCGACGACGGTGAACCCATGCCCGCCGATCCAGACCTGGGTCGGATTGGACAGGTTGTTGATCCCGAGGAGGCTGGCCGCCTCGGCGCCGAGGACGACCGCGGGGAAATGGGCTGTCGCCGCATTGAGGAACCCGCCGTGGGCGAGGGTGACACCGAGGGTGGCTGGCAGAGCGGCGTCGGTCGCGGTGAGCGAGATGCCGTTGGTGTTGATGGCCGGGACGAACGAGTTGCGATAGACGTAGACGTTCTGGATGCTGCCGATCTCGGTCACGCTGGTGACGGGCCCGACGCGTGACACCATGCCTTCGGCGGTCACGGGCAGCTCGGTCGGCTGGCCGAAGGCGGTATTGCCCGGCTGGACGGTGATCAGGTTGCCGAGCTGGCCGAGCTCGTTCAGAAGACCCGACTTCGACGATTGCGAGATGCCGAGCACCCCGACGATGGCGGCGATGCCGATGCTGATGCCGAGTGCCGACAGCGACGCCCGCACCCGCCGGTTGCGAATGCCGAGGCTCCCTACTCGGACGAGGTCGCGACGGGAGAGCCGCGAGCCGCCGTCGGTGGTGTCAGGCACCCGTCGGCGTGTCACCGATGATCCTCCCGTCTCGGATCTCGACGCGCCGATCCATGGCAGCGGCCACCTCCGGGTCGTGGGTGATGACGACGATCGTTGTGCCCTCCCGGTGCAGCTCGCGGAGCAGTTCGAGGATCGATGCGCCCGTTGCCGAGTCGAGGTTCCCGGTCGGTTCGTCGGCCATGACGAGCGCCGGGCGTCCGGCCAAGGCGCGGGCGATGGCGGTGCGCTGCTGCTCGCCGCCCGAGAGCTGGTTCGGCCGATGCTGGAGGCGGTGGCCAAGGCCGACCCGCTCGATGGCGACCTCGGCAAGCCGCCGCCGATCGGCCACCCGCCCGCCCCGGTACAACAAGCCGTCGGCGACATTGTCGAGAACGCTCATGCCGTCTAACAGGAAGAACTGCTGGAATACGAAGCCGAGGCGGCGAGCACGCAAGCCGGACAGCTGCTTGTCGGACATGGTCGAGGTGTCCTCCCCGGCGATCCGGAGCGCGCCGGCGGTGGGTCGTTCGAGGGTGCCCATAACGTGCAGAAGGGTGCTCTTGCCCGACCCGGACGGCCCGACGATGGCCACCAGCTCGCCCTGGTCGATCCGCAGGTCCACGCCGGCGAGGGCCACGACCGGCGGGTCGGCGGGGTACTCCTTGACCACGTCGACCAGCTCGAGGACCGGGGCCGGCGGTACGTTCCCTTCGACCGGGGCGGCAACCGTCAGCGTCACGATGAGGGCACCTCGACCCTCGTGCCGACCGTGACGCCGGACCCGCTGATCTGGACAAGGGTGTTGTCGTAGAGGCCGGTGGTGACCCCGACCAGATGGCTAGTGCCGCCGGTCACTACGTCCACCCCAAACCCACCGCCGGCGAGGGCCAAGAGTGCGTTCACAGGCACGGCCAAGACGTTGAGCGCACGATCGGTCGTGATGTTGACGTTCACTGGCGCCTGGTCCAAGGTGGCCAGTAGCGGGGTGCTGTCCAGGGTGATCGTGACGGTCACGGTCGGGGTGGAGTTGCTGCCGCCGCCTCCGCCACCCCCTCCGCCCCCGGCGGAGGAGCAGGGCGACGAGCCGCCGCCGGTGGCGGGTCCACCGCTGCCGGTGCCGACGCCGCCACCGCCGGCGCAGGTGGCCACCGTGCCGACCGTCTCGATGCGCCCTCCCACTGTCGAGGTGCCGTCGGGCAGCACGATCGACACCGCGTCACCGGGCTTTACGAGGTACTCATCAGTGACATCCAAGTCGACCATCACGATCGGAGTGGTGCTGGTCGCGGTCAGCACGGCGCCCCCACTGCCACCGGCTCCACCACCCCCGACGGACTGCCCGACAGCAGGCGTGACCGAGGTGACCCGGATCGGACCAGGCTCGAAGACGACACCGCCGAGCAGGATCTCGCCGGTCGCCGGCAGGTCGAGGGCGCGCTGCCAGCGCCCGACCGCCGTCGCCGTGGCCAACGAGTAATCGTTGCTCTCCAATAGGCCGGCGCCGTAGCCGAGGGAGATCAGGTCGTGGGTGAGCTGGCCGACATCGGCGCCGTCGGACATCCCGACATAGAACGCCCGGTAGGCGGCGATCGCGCCGTAGAGGAGCGGCACCGGTTCGTCGCCGAGCGAGTAGACGGGCTGGTCCTCCCTGATGATGCGTCCCACCTGCGGCAGAGAGGTGTATGTGGTGCCGGGGTTGGCCGCGCTTGACTGCAGCGAGGCCAGGGAAGCCTCGTCGCCCTGCAACCTTGTCTCGTCGGAGACGACCTTTGCCTGATTCTGGTCGTAGTCACGGGCTCCGCTCGATTGGGCGGCCGCCAACTGTTGCTGGGCCTGGGTGAGCTGGGTCTGGTCCTGGCTGACCTTCTGGGAGTCCTGTCTGCACGCCGTCGTGGAAGCACCTTTCCCGGCGCAGTCCTTTGTCTTTTGCGCCTGGTCGGCGTTGAGCGTCGACTGGGCGGCGTCGATGTTGGTGTGGGCGGCGGCGATCGCCTGGTTGTCGCCGCTCGACCCATCGGATCTGGCCTGCTCGTCAGCGGACAGCGTCTGCTGGTCCTGGGTGACCGCCTGCTGAGCCTGGGCGATCTGCTGGGCGCTTGTCCCCGTCGGAACGGCGACCGTGAAGGAACCCTGATAGCCGATCGAGCCGCCTACCTGCACAGTATTTGTGAGGGTGGTCCGCACGACGGCGGCGGTGGCTACCGAGCTGCTGGCCCCCGTCGAACCGGCTGGGCCGTCGCCTTTGCCGCTCGTTGCGGCGACGGCCACGCCCCAAGCCACCGCCCCGCCGACCAGGGCGCCGGCGACGGCGGCGACGCAGCGATCCGTCTAGTCGAGAACTCAGCCATTGGCGCCCGCACCGGCGTTGGGGAGCGGACCGGCGCCCTCGAGCCTGATTGTTCCCGGTGGCGGCGGACCGCCCGCTCCCGGGACGTGTGCGCCCGTCTTCTGGGCGCAAAGCTTCGAGGCGTGCTGGAAAGTCGGGTTGTTCGGGTTCAAGTCGCCGCCCGCTCCAAGGTTGAACGACAGGGTGCCGTTGATGGGATCGGGGAAGTCCGTGACCCCGTTCGCCCGCATGCAATCGGAGAACTTCACAAGGGTCGCCTGGTCCGATCCGGTCGGCTGCCGGTTGCCTCCCAACGCAGTCTGAGCCGCGGTCAGGTACGTCCGACAGTACTGGCCAGGCCCGGAGTTGCCCTGCCCGCCTTTGTTCGTCCCGAATATCCCCCCCGTAATGGCCGGATTCCAATTGATGTTGATGTCCTTGTTGGCGTCAATGGTCGGATCGGCCTGCTCAGGATCGCCGTGGCTGCGCATGCAGGTAGCCCACTCGTCGACGAGCGCGGTCGCGTTGTCCGTGGGTGGCGTGGTCGTGGTACTCCCACCGGTGTGGCCGCTACTGGTCCCCACGCTTGTACTCGTCGGCAGGCTGGCGACCGTCGGGGAGCCGGCTGCCGGCGGCGCGCTGGAGCTACTGCAACCAGCCAGCCCGATCGCCGCCCCAGTGAGGAGCGCCATAAGGCACCCTGGTCGCCCGTACTTACTCGTCATAGGTCTCCTCATCGGACCTGCTCGGCCGAGGTCAGCCCGTGACCGGGGTGGGACTGCCGTGCGGGGGGCCACCGCCGGGTACGCCGGCGGAACTAGAACTGACGTCTCCGGGCGGACCCCAGCCGTTGATCCACCAAGCTGGCGCGTCGATCTGCTTACCGCACACGCTGTTGGCCCTGATAAAGGTCGGGCTGTTCAGGTTGATGCCGGTGCCAATGAAATTGGTTTGGTCCCCTACGGGATAGGGGTACGTGGGGATCCCGTTTGTCCGCATGCAGTCGGTGTACTGCACTAGCAAAGCCTCGTCGGGATTGAAGGGGGTGTACGGGATCTCGGCCCGCAACACGCGTTGAGCGGCAGCCAGGTATTGGCTGCACGCACCGGTTACGTTGTGGAGAGCTTCGCCGAACGCATGGCTTGCCATCCCTGTCGGTACGGTGATGTTGATCCCTCCGTGGGAATCGACCACCGGGTCGGTCTGGTTTGGATCACCGTGGCTGCGCATACAGGTAGCCCACTCGTCGACGAGCGCTGTCGCGTTGCCTGTGGGCGGCGTCGTCGTGTTACTCCCGCCACCGTTACCGGTGCTGGTCCCCGCACTTGTGCTCGTCGGCAAGCTGGCGACTGTTGGGGAGCTGGTCCCCTGGCCGGCGGGCGGGGAGCTAGACCCACTGCATGCGGCCAGCCCGATCGCGGCCGCAGCGAGGAGAGCTGCAAGCCCGGCCGATCGCCGGTACGTCGTAGTCAAGTTGCGCCTCCTTTCACCCTCGCTTGACACGGTGCTATCAGCCCTGTCAAAGCCGTCCTCGTCCCGTTTATGTGCTCGGTCTCCCCGGCCGAAACGGTGGCGGGAGCAGTTATACGAAACGGACGGTCACAGCCCGGTCACAGTTGTGACCTGGCTGTGACCCCCGGCCTGGCATCTTGTGAGAGACAGGAAACAGCTAGTGGGGCGGTGCCCGATCGGCCCCGATCGCTGCCACGCTTGTGGCCAGGAGAAACGGTGAGAGTACTGGTAGCTGAGGACCACGAGCGGCTGGCGAGGGCGGTGGCGGCCGGGCTGCGCCGTTACGGGATGGTCGTCGACGTGGCGCTTGACGGCGACGACGCCCTCGCTCGTCTGAGCGCCAACCGCTACGACGTGGTGGTACTGGACCGCGACCTCCCCGGCACCCACGGCGACGACATCTGTCGCACCCTCGCGGCCGAACGATCAGAGAGCCGGGTGCTGATGCTCACGGCGGCCGGCTCGGTGCGGGACCGAGTCGAGGGCCTCGGCCTAGGCGCCGACGACTACCTCCCCAAGCCGTTTGACTTTACCGAGATGGTCGCCCGGGTCCAGGCGCTCGGCCGCCGGCCCGGCGCTCCGAAACCCGAGGAATTGGGCTACCGCGACCTCAGCCTGAACCCCGAAAAACGTCTCGCAACCCGCGCCGGACGACGCCTGGCGCTCAGCCCAAAGGAGTTCGCCGTCTTGGAGTGCTTACTCGTTGCAGAAGGAAGGCCGGTCTCGGGAGAGGAACTGCTCGAACGAGTGTGGGAGCAGGCGACCAACCCGTTCACCACCACCGTCAAAGCGACCATCAACCGCCTGCGCACGAAGCTCGGTGACCCGCCCTTGATCGAGACCGTCCCCGAGAGCGGCTATCGCATCGGAGGCCAGTGATGGGCGTCGCTCATCTTCGACTCGCACGACCACCCTGGCTGCGGTTGCCCCGTCGCACCGCCAGGCTCCGGCTCACCGGTCTCTACGGCGGCCTCTTCCTTGTTTCGGGCGTTGCGTTGCTGGCCGCGACGTATGCCCTCTTTGAACGGGCGACCGAATACAGAAAACCATCCCTACCGAAGATCCCTCCCACTCCCGCCATCCAGCATCTCCAGCTGCTGCTGCCTCAGCTGGGGCAATCCCAGCTCTTCAAGCCGCCGGAGCCGCTCGGACTGGCTCAGCAGGGGCTGGCCGATGTTCAGGCCGAGCTGAAAGGCTTTCCCAATCAAGGGTTTCCGGCTGTGCCTCGGCTGTCACAGATCAAGCATCAGCTGACACAGGACCAGCATCAGCTGACAAACGCCGGGAATCAGCTGGCGCAAGACCAGCACAAACTGGCACAGGCGGGCAATCAGCTGGCACAGGCGGTGCATCAGCTGGCTCAGGTGGGACCCGTCGAAGCCGCGCAGCGCGCTGTCGACTCGCATCAGCTTCTCGTCAACTCGGGCATCGCCCTCGCGATCGTTGCCGTGCTCGCTCTCCTCGCCGGCTGGCTCGTCGCCGGCAGGATGCTGCGACCTATCCGGACGATCACCCGCACGGCCCGCAGGATCTCCTCTACCAATCTGCACGAGCGCCTTGCCCTCGCCGGCCCGGAGGACGAACTCAAGGAGCTAGGGGACACCCTCGACGATCTGTTCGGTCGGCTCGGTGCTGCGTTCGAGGCGCAACGCCACTTCGTCGCCAACGCCTCGCACGAACTGCGTACCCCCCTTACGGCTGAGCGCACACTGCTGCAAGTTGCGCTCGACGACCCCGACACCACCATCGCCGGATGGCGTTCCACCGCCGAGGAGGTGCTCGCCTCCAGCGACGAGCAGGCGCGCCTGATCGATGCCCTCCTCACGCTCGCCAGCAGCGAGTCCGGACTGACATGGACGCGAATCAGTCGACCTGGCCGCGAGCGTCAGCGAGGCCCTAGCCGGCCTTGAGCCCGAGATCGATCGACTGGGGATCCACGTCGACGAAGTGACGACAGCGGCACTGCTCGAGGGAGATCCCCTGCTGGTCGAACGGCTCGTCGTCAACCTGCTCAGCAACGCCGTTCGCCACAATGTTGTCGACGGCCGTGTCAAGGTCGGCACAGGGATGACGGAGGGAAAGGCCGTGTTGTCGGTGACCAACACCGGCCCGCTTATCCCGCCGGCTGAAGTCGACCGCCTCTTCCAGCCCTTCCAACGGCTCGAGCCGCGCCGGACGCACTACAAGGACGGGCACGGGCTCGGGCTTTCCATCGTCCAGGCAATCGCTACCGCTCACCGAGCCAGCATCAGTGCCCATCCCATGCCGAACGGCGGGCTCTCCGTCAGCGCCACCTTTCCCAAGCCCACGAACTCGCAACCCGTCGCCGCAAGATCGGTCCATATCAACTGACACGGAGCCGAGATCGAGATCGAGATCGCGACGCCGTGACTCGCCGCTCCCCCACCGGCGCGCGAGCGGTCAGGGTAGGGGTGGGGTGTGCCAGATTGGTGATGAGTCGACTACGGTCCGGATCTCGGTGACGGCCGACTCCCCGAGCCCCAGGAGCTTTGCGACGCGCTCTTCGGCTTCGAGGAGGCGGAGGGCACGCCTCAATATGTGTGGCTGAGAGGCCGATGTTCTAGGGGATGAGATGGCGCCGCGGCTTAGCAGCAATTGCTGTGGTGGCGGGCGCGTACGTCCCACTGGCCTCGGGGCTCCACGCGGCGGCGTCGGAGTCTGCGCCGACGATCAAGGTTCTCGGAACACGACTTGTGGGCGCTACGGGCCAGGCAGTGGAGCTTGTAGGCGTGAACCGTTCGGGAACCGAGTACGCGTGTGCCGGAGGTTGGGGAATCTTCGACGGTCCTGTCGGGCCGAGTTCGATCGCGGCCATGATCAATTGGAGAATCAATACCGTCCGGGTTCCGCTCAACGAGGATTGCTGGCTCGGGATCAATGTTCCACGAAGATATTCGGGCAATATTTATCGGCGAGCGATCAACGCGTACGTGAGGCAGCTCAGTGCCCATGGCTTGTACGTGATCCTGGACTTGCACTGGGGTGCACCCGGCGATCACCCGGCCCTCGGGCAAGAGCCGATGCCTGATGCCGATCACTCCGCCGCGTTCTGGACGTCAGTGGCGAGGACGTTCCGGCTCGACCGAAACGTACTGTTTGAGCTCTTCAACGAGCCGCACGGCGTCAGCTGGGACTGTTGGCAATCGGGCTGCGTTATGCCGGGTGGTTGGAGAGCGGCCGGCATGCAGACGCTGATTAATGCCGTCCGGGCGACGGGCGCGCGACAGCCGGTGATCGTAGAAGGGCTTGATTGGGGCAATGACCTCACAGGCTGGCTCTCGCATACACTGCGGGACCCGCTGCACCAGCTCATTGCAGGCTTCCACGTCTACACCTGGAATGCGTGCGCGAACGTCAAGTGCTGGACGACCGAGCTTCTCCCGCTCGCGAAGCAGGTTCCTCTCGTCGCGACGGAGGTCGGCGAGAACGACTGCCACGGCAGATTCGTTGGTCGCTTCCTCGGCTGGGCCACCGATCACAGGGTGTCAGCATTGACATGGACCTGGAACACCAATCAGGGCTGTTTGTCCCTGATCCAGAACTACGACTCCGGAATGGCGACCGCTTACGGGTCTGTGGTCCGCGCTGATTTTCGCGCCGTTTTCAGGGCACCAGCCTGAACGCCGATACGCCAGGCGGGGGCGGGTTTCAGTCGGCGGTCCGACAGACCGCTTCGATGTTGTGACCGTCTGGATCTCGCACGAAGCAGGCGAAGTAGTCGGACCCATATTCCGGAAAGATGCTCGGCTCGTGCAGGATTTCAGCTCCGCCGGCGAACGCCGCCTCGCGGAACTCACGGACGACCGCACGGTTGGCCGCCGAGAAGGCAAAGTGCAGCTCGCGGTCAGCAACCGTTGCAGCCGGCACGATCCAGAATGGAGCGTGCTCCTCGTTGGCAAAACCGACCGCGTCGCCGTCGGTGTAAGAAGCGCTCAATCCGAGTGGCGCGAGGAGAGCCTCATAGAAGGTGCGGCTGCGGGCGACGTCGGCGACCTGCAGCGAGAGATGGTCAATCATGCCGGGACGGATGCCGCTCACCGACTCGAACGTACCATCGGCAACACTACGCCTCAGGCGGAGATCGTCTCCGCGATCGTCGTCCGGGCGAGACGGTCGAGCCATGGGCGTGCCTGCAGGCGTTCGAAGATCTCCCGCGCCCTCAGTGAGCAGTCGGGCGGCGTCGGCAGTTCGCGCGACGGCAGCGAGCCGCTCGCCTTGTTCGAGCAGGGTGACGCCCAGATAGAACGGCACCGATAGCTCACGGAAGATGGTGACTGCCGTCGCGAATTCCTGGTCGCTTGCCGTCGGAGACAGATTGGCCCGGAGCCGGGCCGTTTGAGCCCGGAGGAAGGGCCTGGTCTCGCCCGGCCTCAGCCGCTCCAGGTCCGACACCAGCGCCTCGGCTCGCGCCCGGTCCGAGAACATTGCCGCCTCGATCTCCTCGACGAGACCGAGCTTGACACCCGCAGAGCCGGCGCCGAGCTCCTCCCGGGCGTGGGCTGCCTCAGCCGCGGCAGCAAGAGCATCCTCGTATTCCTCCTCGCCACGAAGCAGCACGGCTTTGGAGACCGCGTAAAAGGTGCGGGACTGGATCTCCTCGGAATGCTCGAGAGACGAGCAGGACTCGAGCAGCTCGCGCGCCAAGTCGAGCCGCCCTCTGTGAACGTGGATAGAGACTGCGGGCAACAGCCGGTTGAGCCAGGTCCCGGCGAAGTCCGGCAACCGCAGCGCCTCGTCCACTCGCTCCAAGGCTTCGTCCCACTCTCCGGTAGACCACATCGCGCTGACCGCCATGGTGAACAGCCCCAGCTCCCAACTGCGAGAACCCACTCGTCGCGCGAGCTCAACCCCTTTCGCCATCAGGGCCCGAGCTTCCGCGTAGCGGTCGGCATCCGAGAAGAAAGCGGCGAGGTTGTTGTACGCGCGAAGCGCTGAAGCCGAGAGGTCGTTGTCCAGGGCCACCTGCAAGGCATGCTCGAGGAGAACCGTGCCCTCCTCGGCACGGCCTTGGAACTCCAGCAGGACCGCCTTGGTGTTCAGAGCTTCCGAGAGTTGCTCGGGCAGCCGGAACTTCTCGGCGAGGACGAGGGCGAACTCGATGCGTGACGCGGCGAGGTCATGGGCACCGGTGAAGACATGGAGCCTTCCGAGCTGGGCGGCGAGCGCGGCGAGATCTGCGTCGGGCTCCTCGTCGGCGAGGAGGGAGAAGGCCCTCTCCATGCGGTCGATCCCTTGCTCCAGCCGCTCCTCCAGATAGTCGATCTCGCCGAGACGCGCGGAGCACCCGGGCGCTCGCGTGCGTCTCGTCGATCGACTCGAGCGTCGAGATCGCGTCCTCGAAATGGGCTCTCGCGTCGTCGGTCCTGCCACCGAAGGCTGCCATCTGTCCGGCGCGCTCTTGCAGCGCCGCCTTTCCTTGCGTCTCGTCGGTCAGCTCGAGTGCCTGCTCGAAGTAGCGCTGCGCCCCGTCCGAGGCTGCGAGCGCGGCAGCTCGCTCGCCGGCGCGGATGATCATCTCCCTCGCCTTGGCCTTGACGACCTCGGCGTCGGGTGCCTGAGGGGCGAGCCGGAACGCCTCCAGGTAATGGGAGGCCACGACTTCGACGAACTCGTCCTCGTCGCTCCCCCAGCCTTGCAGCAGGTATTCGGCGACGGCAAGGTGCTTGTCCTTGCGATCGCGTTTCGGGAGGGACTCATACGCAACCATGCGCACGAGGTCCTGCAAGAAGGCGTACTGGCCGCGGTCGGGCGAGCGCGGGTCGGCCTGAAGGGAAATGACCTCCTTTCGGACGAGCGAGGCAAGAAGCTCGCCCACGGTGTCGGAAGCCAGACCGCATAGGGCGGAAAGCGACGCCTTGCTGAAGGTCTTTCCCACGACCGCGGCCTCCTGGAGGAGGCCTCTCTCGGCCGTCGAGAGCCCGTCGAGGCGCGCCGCGATCAGGGCCTGAAGGGTCTCGGGAACCTCGAGCGCCCCGAGCGGACCTGCGGGGCGGTAGCTCGCGCCCTCGCGGACCAGCAGGCCCCGGTCGATGAGCATCCTCACCGTCTCGACGGCATAGAGGGGTACGCCTTCTGAGTGGTCGAGAATGCGGTCGCGCACCTCGTCGGGCAGGCCCGGAACCAGTCCGGTCACGAGCTCGCGCATCGCCGACTGGGAGAGTGGCTCGAGGTAGATCGAGGTGAAGTTCCGCCGACCGGCACCCCAGTTCGCCCGACGCTCGACGATCTCTGGGCGAGACAAGGTGAGGACGAAGATGGCGTGGCTCCGTGACCAGTCGAGCAGGTACTCGATGAAGTCGAGCAGGGAGGCGTCAGCCCACTGCATGTCCTCGAAGGACATCACGACCGGGCGGACTTCCGACATGCGCTCGAAGAAGAGCCGCCAGGCCGCGAACAGGTCTTCTTTGTCCCTGGCGCTTCGTTCCTCGATCCCGAGTAGATGGGCGAGGCGTGGTTCGACCCATCGGCGCTCTTCGGGGTCGGAGAGGTGCTCGTCGACTGCGGCGTGAAGCTTGGCGGCGGCCGAGACCGCATCCTCACCTTCCAAGATGCCTGCCCGGCCCCGCACCATCTCTGCGAGTGCCCAGTAGGCGACGCCCTCGCCGTAGGATAGGCAGCGTCCCCGGTGCCATCGGAACACGCTGGACAGACCGTCCATGTACTTGTAGAACTCCCAGGCGAGCCGGCTCTTTCCGATCCCGGCAATCCCGGTCACCGAGACGAGATGAGCCCTCTGCTCCTCGGCCGAGGCGTGGAATAGATCCTTGACGAGGCGAAGCTCACGGTCGCGTCCGACAAAGGGCGCTTCCAGGCCCTCGGACTTGAGCGCCCCACCGACGCCCGCGACGACGCGAAGAGCGCTGTACAGCTGGACCGTCTCGGCCTTGCCCTTCAGCTGGTGGCTGCCGGCGTCCGCGTAGGCGATGGCGGCGTCGGTGGCTCGCTTGGTCGACTCGTCGACATAGCAGCACCCCGGCGGGGCGACGGACTGGATTCTTGCCGCGGTGTTGACCCGGTCGCCGACGACAAAACCTTCCTCGGGGATCTCGGTAGTGGCGGCCATGCCGGTGACCACCCCCACTCGGGCGTTGATCTCGACTCGTGCACGTTCTGAGCCGTACGAAGAAACGGCTGCTACGAGATCGAGCCCGGCGCGGACGGCCCTCTCCGCGTCGTCCTCCCGGGCCATCGGAGCCCCCCAGACCGCCATGACGGCATCGCCGATGAACTTCTCAACCACGCCGCCGTAGCGAGTCACGATGCCCCGGGCGAGCTCGAAGTAGCCGGAGAGGAGCTCTCGCACCTCTTCGGGGTCCTTGGACTCCGCGAGCGGAGTGAACCCGACGAGGTCGCAGAACAACACCGACACCTGACGCAGCTCGGTGATCAGCCCCGTCGGCGACTGGGCTTGGCCTGAAGCCGATGGGGCAAACGCGGCCGTGGCGCTTGCCAAGGAGGCCGGCGGGCTGGGCGCGGCGGCATGGCCGGCGCCTCCGACGGGCGTCCCACAGTTCCCACAGAACCGGTTGCCAGGAGGAATCTCGGTCCCGCACGAGGGGCACATCGCCACGAGAGGCGCGCCACAGCTCCCACAGAACCGCATTCCGTCGGGGTTCTCGACCGAACACGCCTGGCAACGCACGCCAGCGACCTCCTGTCGTTCAACCGGAAGACAACGACTGGCCAGCATCGTACGCGGGACAGCACGGTGCCGGCCACGGCGGGACCCGGCAGAGGTCAGCTGGCCCAGGCTTGCCTGACCGCGTGGACAGGGCCGCCCCTCTTCTGTCGTGGTGATGGCTCGGTCCATCGAGTCAGGTCGCTTCGTTTGGTGCTCGGCTTGCCGAGAAGGTATCCCTGCGCCGCGTGAACACCGAGATCGCACAGGGCGGCGAGGTCGCGAGGGCTCTCCACGCCTTCGGCCACTATCGTCGCCCCGAGGTCCAAGGAGAGCAGGACGAACGCGCTCACGGCGACGCGCCGTGCGTGATCGTCGGCGAGTCCGTCGACGAGGGACCGGTCCACCTTGATGAAGTCGGGTCGCAGCTCGACGATGTGGTGGAGCGACGCATATCCGGCGCCTGCGTCATCGACGCCGATGCGGAGCCCTTTGTTGCGCAATGGAGTCAGGGAGTCCGTAAGGTCGGTGTACGAGGCTACGACCGACTGCTCGGTGATCTCGACGACGAGGCGCGAAAGAGGCAGATCGTCGCGCTGCCGAGCGCGTCTCGCCAGCTCCACGAGCGCATTCGGGCTCACGTTGAACGCCAAGAACTGCTCGGGGCCCAACCGGGGCAACACCTTCCACGCCTCTCTCACGGCCAGTCGCTCAAGGTCTAGTCCGAGGTCGACGGCCTCGGCGTCGGCGAACGTCTGATCAGGCGGGCCGAAGGGCTTGGGGAAGCGGGCGAGGGCCTCGACACCGAGGCAGCTCCCGCTACGAAGATCGATGATCGGTTGGAAGGCGATGTCGATACCTTCGGTCTCGATCAGATTCATGAGGTCGACGCGGAGGCGCTCCTGCCTGCGCTGCTCGTCCAGGTCGTAGATGATGAGCTCGCCGAGCATGGTCATGAACAGCACATCGCGCTTCGACAAGGTGTGATCGGGGTTGTGGTCCATGCCGCAGAGCGTTCCGTAAGTTGTCCCGTCCGAGAGCCGGAGTGGCACCCCGATGAAGGCGCCGATTGCCGCCTGCGTGGTCTGCGCCAGCTTTGCCACGCGCTGATTTGTCGAAGTGTCGGGGATCAGGTTCGCGATCTCGCCCACCACGAGCAGCTGGCTGTAGCTGCCGTCTGCTGGTGGACCGTCGCCGATCGTGAACCTGAACGAGGCGGCGTCGCCCGCGATCGCCCGGCACACCCGCTTGCCCCCTGTCAGTTCAGCGACGTAGACGACATCGAGCCCCAGGTGCCGGTGCGCGAGCTCGACCCGCGATCGAGCCCAACGCGCCACCTATCGTCTGCCAGGGTCTTCATCGCTGCTTCCGGGCCACGCGGCCTCCAAAATGAGACCCAGGCGCCACGGGCTCTCCGATAGTTTTCGGCACCTCGCCTGCGTGCCTTGAGCCGCAGCCAGGGGCGACCAGGATGCGCGGGAGCGTGAGGGGAACCGGCCCTCACCCCCGCCACTTGACGCCTATCCTGCATCGCGACATAAGTGCTGGTAGGAGTACTTGTCCGCGCAGATACAAGGAGGACCTCATGACCAGCGCCGACCTATTCGGTGACGCGTTCGAACGAATTCGTGAAGCTGTGGAGGACGTGCTCGAGGGCCTGACGACCGAGCAGCTGACGTTCCGCCCAGACGGCGAGGCGAACTCGATCGCCTGGTTGGTATGGCATTTGACGCGCATCCAAGATGACCACATCGCGGCCGCCGCGAGCACCGAGCAGGTTTGGACCTCGTCGGGATGGGCGGCACGTTTCGGGCTACCGTACGCCGTCTCGGACACGGGTTACGGGCACAGCTCCCAACAGATCGCGATGGTCAACAGCGACGCGGAGAACCTGCGCGGGTACCACGAGGCCGTGCACGAGACGACGCTTCGTTTCGTGCAGACCGTGACCGAAGACGGCCTCGATCGAGTCGTAGACGAGCGGTGGGAGCCGGCTGTGACCCTGGGGGTGCGGCTCGTCAGCGTCATCGCGGACGACCTCCAGCACGCCGGGCAGGCCGCCTACGTGCGCGGGATCCTCGAGCGCAGAGTCTGAGAACCAACGGCGGTGCCCTGGCGATGCAGGGCAACCAGCTCCTCGACAAGCTTGGCACCGTCGACTGTTCCCCATCCGTCCGCCAGGTCGAAACCGGGACCGGCGGTCCAGCCAGGCACCGAGTAGCTGCGGCCGTTCTGCAAGAAACTGACCGAGTTGTTGCCGCTAACGACATCGACCAGGCCCGGCGCGTCCGAGGACCCCAGCGCGTACAGGGCCGGGTTCAGCAGGCCCAGCGAGGCGCCGGCGACCTGGTCGGCGACGGCAACGACACCGGCAAAGAGCGGAGCTGCCTCGCTCGTGCCCCCCACGGCGAAGAAGCCGCCCGCACCCCCCGGCATACTCTGGTAGATCAGCGCCGCGTCCTGCGGTGACGCCTGCATGGCCACGTCCGGGAGCCCTCGGACGGAACCGACCACGCCCGCGACCCCGCTCTGCCAGCCCGGCCGCCCAAAGACGACCGACCGGCCGCCCCCGCTCGCCGCGGGGCCACCGCTCTCTGACGTCGTGTTCCAGACGCTGTCGGGCTGGGCGCGAGTTCCACCGACCCGATCCACGTAGGTGCCGCCGACCGCCGTCACGAGCGGGTCGCTCGCCGGCCAGTCCACGCCTGGGCCGGTGAAGAAGACGAACCCGTTCGGTGTGATCGACCTGACGTCCGCCGCGCCCTCATCCCCCGAGGCCGCGACCACCGTCACGTCGTGCTCGGCCGCGGCGACGTAAGCGTAACGAAGGCTCCAGAGCGAGCTCTTGCCGGGGAACGTCTCCTCGGTGGCTCCGAAGCTCTGCGATATCACCTCAGCGAGATGGTGGTCCACCACGTACCTCTCGGCGCCCTCGATCTGAGGAAAGCCACGTGTGCCCTCGGTCTCGTCCACCGGGGTCTCCACGACCAAGAGGTCGGCTCTGGGAGCCATGGCGTGAGCACATTCCACGTCAAGGGTGGTCTCGGTTGCCCAAGCCAGGACGTCAGCGTTCGCGGGGTTGAAGGGCGGTACCCTGCCGGCCGGCTGGATGACTGTCAGCTTCGGCGGGTTCGGGATCCCCATGGCCTTGTCGAAGTACTCGAGGTCGGGCACGATCGTCGGGGATCCGAAGGAGTCCACGAGGGCGATTGTCTCGCCTCTTCCGGTGTCTCCCTCGGAGAACAGGGGATTCATGTCGTACAGCGCCTCGAGCTGCCGGGGCGTCGAGCACCCCCCGACCTGGCAGTAGGCAAGCGCTGCCTTCGCGGTAGTGAACCGCTCCCGGCTCTTGACGAAAAGAGGCACGGGGTGCACCGCAGCCCTACTCCGAGCAGGTCGCACGGAAGCGGTCCGGCCCGGCGCCGGTCGTGTCACCGAAGCCGCACTCGTCACAACGACGGCGACAAGGAGCACGGCCACCACCATGCGAATCCGTGGGTGGTACGGCCGTTGCCGGCCGCCCACGCCACCTGTCTGCCGGTGCAGGCTCATCGGGCGAATCGATCCGGAAGGCACGGCCACACCAAGAATCATGGCACCGCTCGGGATGCAGCCTCGCCGGAGCCGTTCTCCTCTCCTCTCGGAGGAGAGGAGATCGCGCTCGTGAGCGGAGGTCTCGGGTACCAGGAGCTACCAGGGCCTAGTAGCCGTATCCGCCGATCGTGGTCGTGGTGCCCCCTCCGCCTGAGGTGCTCTTGACCTGAGTCCCGGCGTTGGTAGTCGCCGACGCGCGCACCAGGTACCAGATACCACCGAAGCTGGAGACCTTCTCGCCCTTCCACTGCCCTGGGGCTGTGTCCCCGACGAAGGTGTATAGCGGCCATCCGTTGTAGGTGACCTGCCACTTGGTCCCTCTTATGACGTGGGACATCTTGCCCTTCACGCCGGAGCCGGCCGTGATCTTGGCGTTCTTGGCGACGACGAGCGGCTTCCAGAAGGGGGTGCACGAGCTCGTGCAGTGCAGCTTGCCCTTCGACTCGGTGCTGAGGACGTACAGCGAGCGTTGGGCCGAGTTCGTCACCACCTCGCCGTACTTGCCGACCTTGCGCTCTTGGAGCGTCGCCTTGCTCGTAGCTCTGGTGTGCTGCGCCCCGGCGGCCAAAGGTACGGCGACGATCCCGCCGATGGTCGCGGCCGCGAGCACGCCAGCGATTAGGCGGCGCCGGTGCGGTCTCCTGGGTTGACTCGAGATTGTGTCCATGCGAAGTCCTCCCCTCAATGTCTGCTGCCTGATGATACGAGCCGAGCTTCCAGATGGATTGCGCGATAGGAGAACTCTCGCCCGTTAGGCGCCGGTGGAGATCGCGTCAGGGCGCCTGCGGAGATCGGTCTAGACAATATGCAATCACAGGAGTAACTTCACGCCCAGGTCGCTCCTGCGATCGGCGGGAGCAAGCGGCACCGGGGGGTGGGCGCGCATGGCGCAGGTGGATCAGGGGACTACTGCTGGCCAGTCAGTCGACGCCAAGGACCTGGCGGGCTTCGGTTACAAGCAGGAGCTCCACCGCACGCTCGGCCTGTTCAGCTCTTTCGCGGCGGCGTTCAGCTACATCTCGCCGTCGACCGGCATCTTCACGTTGTTCGCCCTCGGGCTCGGGACGATCGGTGGGATCTTCATCTGGAGCTGGCCGATCGTCGCGCTCGGCCAGTTCATCGTCGCCCTTAACTTCGCCGAGGTCTCGAGCCACTTCCCGATTGCGGGATCCGTGTTCCAATGGACCAAGTACCTGGCTGGGCGGAGGTACGCCTGGTTCACCGGGTGGATCTACATCTTCGCCGGGATCCTGACGGTGACGGCCGTCGTCGTGACATTGCCGCTAACGCTCCTGCCCGCCTTCAACAACATGGGTTGGAACCTCGACGCCGCAAACCTTCACGACCAGATCTGGATCGCGGCGATCACGCTCGCGGTCATCACGGTCCTCAACATCTACAGCATCAAACTGGTCTCGATCATCAACAACACCGGCGTCTTCTTCGAGATCGTGGGCATGGTGGTCTTCGCGATCGTCATGCTGATCGTGCACCGGCACCAACCGATCTCGGTCGTGACCAACAGCGGTGGGCTTCACGTCGGCTTCGGCCCGTTCTTCGTGGCGATGTTCATGAGCCTGTTCGTCATCTACGGCTTCGACACTGCCTCGACGCTTGCCGAGGAGACGAACGACCCGAGGCGCAAGGCGCCCCAGGCGGTGCTCGCCTCGGTGAGCGGTGCCTTCGTCATCGGCGGCATATTCCTGCTCGCGATGCTGATGGCGATCCCGAACCTGAAGGACGCGATCACCGGGAAGGGCAACGGCGGCTTCACATTTGGACCAGCACAGATCATCGACGCCAACTTCTCGAAGTTCTGGGCGACGGTCTACCTGCTAGTCGTGTCCGCGGCCATCTTCGTATGCTGCATGTGCATCATGGCGGCGACAGTGCGCCTGTGCTTCGGCATGGCCCGGGACAACCGCCTACCTCTCTCGCGGGCGCTCGGCAAGGTCCACCCCCAACTGCACACGCCGATCTGGTCCTGCATCGCGGTTGCGGTCGTCGCGGCCATCCCACTGTTCAAGTACGCAGGTGCGGGCATCGTCGCGATCGCTGCGACGGGGATGATCTACCTGGCCTACTTCCTCGGCAACCTCGCCGTCATGAAGGCGAGGTTGGGCGGATGGCCGAAGGTGAGCTCTCCGTTCAAGCTCGGAGTGTGGGGCCCGATCGTCAACGTGCTCGCCCTCGCGTGTACGGCGCGTCGATGCTCGTGAACTTCGCCTGGCCGCGCGCGTCGCCAGCAACCCCAGGCCCAACCAGACGCTGGGCACGCTGAGTCTCGGCCTTCATTTCTTGAACAAGATCCCGATCCTGTACACGGTGCTGGCGTTCATCTTGATAATCGGGATCATCTACTACGTCGCTCTTCGAGATTCGCAAGCCTCTTCCTGTCCACGTGCCGGCCGAGTCGGGCGCCGTCGAGATCCCGCCTGAGTCGCTGCCACCAGAGGAGCTCGTCTAGGCCCGTCGAGCGCAGCGTCCCGGGAGGGCCTGCTTCAGTGCTCGGGCAGGTCGAAGCTCCAGACGACAACGCGGGTACGGTCGCCACGGAACAAGTCCCTGGCGAATTCGACCGGCCCGCCCTCGGCGTCGAACGCCACCCGCTCGACCAGCAGGAGCGGCGCGCCGCGGGCGACGCCGAGCAGCTGTGCCGCCTGGTTGTCGGCCCGGACGGGCTCGAGCGTCTCGACCGCCCGGCAAGGCCGGGCCCCGTATCGCACGGTCAACAGCTCATAGAGCGAGCCCTCGAGCGGCTCTTCGAGCATCCCGGCAAAACGTTCCGCCGGGAAGCTGGACGACTCGAGGACCACCGGTCTCCCGTTGGCGAGGCGCAGCCGGGCGACCTCGAAGACCGGCGCCCCCGCGTCGAGCTCGAGGCCGCGGGCGACCTCGTCGGACGCCGGCACCTCGTCCACATGCAGCAGCCGTGCGCTCGCCGTCAGGCCGAGGCGCCGCGCCTGCTCCGAGAACCCCGCGAAGCTGGAGAGGTCACGCTCGACCGTCGGCTCGGCCACGAAGGTGCCGCCCCGGCGACCGACCGAACGCCGGATCAGCCTCCGTCGCTCGAGGTCCGACAGCGCTTGGCGAAGCGTGAGACGGTTGACGCCGAACCAGGCTGCAAGCTCGCGCTCGGGGGGCAGGCGGTCACCCGGCTGCAGATCACCGGAGCCGATCGCCTGCTCGATCACCTCGCCGATCTGGGCGTGAAGGGGACCTTCGGCTCTCGACACGTCGCCCAACCAGGAGGGAGCCTCGACGTCGGTCGAGCGGCTCCCGCCGTGTCGCTGTACGCGGCCCACCATGGTCGCCCTCCTTTGCTCCCGGGCAATCCCGCACGGCAGAACGGCATGGCCTCGCGGCGCCATGGTATAGACGATTTTGCCACCGTTGCTCGCGGTCGGGAGCCGACACCATGATCGACAGGGCGCGTGTCGTCGTCGTCGGGGGCGGTGTCGGCGGCTGCTCCATCTTGTACTGGTTGGCCCGCCTCGGCTGGAGTGACTCGGTTCTGGTCGAGCGCGCCCAGCTCACGAGCGGCTCCACCTTCCATTCCGCCGGCCTCGTCGGCCAGTTGCGCGGCTCGCTCAGCCTTACACGGATGATGATGAACTCCGTCGAGCTCTACCGTGACCTGGCGGGCGAGGTCGAGCTCGAGACCGGGTGGCGCGAAGTGGGCTCGCTCCGGCTCGCGTCGTCAACCGAGCGAATGGAGGAACTGCAACGTCAGGCCGCCTGGGCCGAGACCTTCGGGCTGCCCGCTCCAGCTCGTGTCCGCCGAGGAGGCCCGGAAGCTCTTCCCCCCGATGTCGATCGACGGCGTGCACGGCGCCGCTTACCTGAGCACCGACGGCTACCTCGATCCGAGTCAGCTCACCCTGGCCCTTGCCAAGGGTGCCCGCCAGCGTGGCGCGACGATCCTCACCGAGACGACGGGTCAACGCCATCGACGTCGCCCTTGGCCGGGTGCGTGCGGTCGAGACCGACCACGGCCGGATCGAATGCGAGGTCGTCGTCGACGCCGGCGGAATCTACGCCCACGAGATCGGTCGTCTTGCCGGCGTCCACGTCCCGGTCGTGCCCATGGCACACCAGTACGTCATCACGAAACCCGCCGACCTGCCGCGTGACATGCCGACCGTCCGAGACCCGTCCCTGCTCGTGTACTTCCGCGGCGAGAGCGGCGGGCTCGTGGCCGGCGGCTACGAGCGCAACCCGGCACCGTGGGGCCTCTCGGGCATTTCCGGCGATTTCAACAATCGGCTCCTGCCGCCGGACTGGGACCGGTTCGCCCCTTTGTTCGAAGCTGCGACGTTGCGCGTGCCCGAGCTCGCCGACGCGGAGATCGTCCAGCTCGTCAACGGCCCGGAGGCGTTCACGCCCGACGGCGAATTCATCCTCGGTCCGTCAGAGGTTGACGGCTTCTGGGTGGCAGCGGGCTTTTGTGCCCATGGGATCGCGGGCGCAGGTGGGATGGGGCGCCTCGTGGCCGAGTGGATCATCGACGGCCAACCGGGTCTCGACACGTGGGAGATGGACTCACGCCGCTTCGGCGCGCAATATCGCAGTCGGGAGTATGCCCTCGTCCGTACGACAGAGGTCTATTCCACCTATTACGACGTCAAATACCCCGGCCACGAGCGCCAGTCGGGAAGACCGCTCCGGCTTCCGCCCGCCTACGACCGGCTGCAAGCCCTCGGTGCGGCCTTCGGGGAAAAGGGCGGTTGGGAGAGGGTCAACTGGTTCGAGTCGAACGAGGCGGCCGGCGACGCCTCGCTCCGCCCGTCCGGTTGGGCAGGCCGCCTCTGGTCGCCGGCGGTCGGCGCCGAGCACCGGGCGTGCCGCGAGACCGCTGCATTGTTCGACGAGACGTCCTTCTCAAAGCTCGAGGTCATCGGGCCGGGCGCGGCGTTGTTCCTGGAGCACTTGTGCCGCGAACCGTGTCGCACGGGCAGCCGGGCACCATCACCTACACCCAGCTCTGCAATCCGGCCGGAGGCGTCGAGTGCGACCTGACGGTCACTCGCCTGGCCGAGGACCACTTCCGCGTCGTCACCGGGACGGCGTTCGGCAACCACGACCTTGCGTGGCTGCGTTCGCACCTGCCTGGCGACGGCTCGGTGTTTGTGGAGGACGTGACGTCGCGCTACGCCTGTTTTGCTCTGTGGGGACCCAACGCACGTGCCATCTTGCAGCCGCTCACGGAGACCGACCTGGCAAATCGGAGGTTTCCCTACATGACCGCCCGCGAGCTCTCGGTCGGGCCGGTGCCATGCCTCGGACTTCGGGTCACGTTCGTCGGTGAGCTCGGCTGGGAGCTCTACTGCCCCGCCGAGTTCGCCGTCCGGCTCTGGGACAGCCTCGTCACCGCCGGACAGGGCCACGACCTCTTGCCAGGCGGGTACAAGGCGATCGAATCGCTACGTCTCGAGAAGGGCTACCGGGTCTGGGGCAGCGACGTCACCTCCGCCGACACGCCCTTCGAGGCGGGCCTCGGCTTCGCAGTGCGAATGCACAAGGAGGTCCCCTTCATCGGGCGCGACGCTCTCTCGGCCGCCGGGTCGCCGGCTCGCCGGCTCGCATGTCTCGTCCTCGACGACCCGCGCATGGTCGTGCTTGGTTCGGAGCCGGTGCGGGTCGACGGCCGGCCCGTGGGCCGTGTCACGAGCGGCGGGTACGGCTACAGCGTCAGACGGTCGATCGCGTACGCCTACCTCCCAGCGAGCGAGGTCGAGCCGGGGCGGCGGGTCGAGGTAGGGCTGTTCGGCCGTTTCGTCGGCGCGGAGGTCGTCGCGGAGCCGCTCTTCGACCCTGAGAACTTCCACATCCGCTCCTGACCGCCCGTTCGGCTCACGCCTGCGCCACCTGATCGAGGAGCTGGCAGAGCTCCATCGTCGCCAGCAGCGCCTGGAAACGCTCGCCCCTTTCGGTCGCGTAGCCGACGAAATCGACGTCGAGCTCGGAGACGGCGACCTGGACCACGCCCCACATCGCCTCTCTCATCTCCGAGACGAGCTTCATCACCGCCAGGGCGGCGAGCTTCGAGTCGTCGACGCTCCCGAAGTAGTGCTCCAAGATGGGCTCGTCGCGCTCGGCTCCGAGCTCATTGTTGACCGAGAAGTTCGCCAGGTCGAAGTAGGGGTCGGCCATACCGGCGTACTCCCAGTCGAGAATCCGGATCGATCCGTCATAGAGGAAATTGGCGTTCAGCAGGTCGTTGTGGCCGAGCACCTGGGGCCGGAACGGGCGCGCCGCCTGGATGCGGGAGAGCACCGCGCTCGCCTCGGCGTAGTCGAACGGCTCCGGGACGCCGCGGCGTCGCGCCTCGTCGTGGTACGAGGCGATGACATCGAAGTGGTCGAAACAGACCGTTACCGTCCCAGCGCCGTGCACCCTTACGAGCGTGGCGATCACTTCGCCCAGCATCGGCTCGGTCTCGAGCTCGGCCATCGCGATCTGCCGGCCGTCGATGAAGCGGGTCACGATGCACCCCGTCGTGTCGTCGACCGCAACGATCTCCGGCGCGACGCCGATGCCCGCGGCGGTGCGGTTGGCGGCGACCTCGGCAACACGGTCGATCCCGAGGACGGCGGTGTTCGTGCCGGGAACGCGAACGACGACCTGCTCGTCGCCGAGGTCGACCTTGAAATTCGCGTTGGTGATCCCGCCCGGGAGCGACTCGACGGTGACCATCCGGCCTGGCCACAGCCGTTCGACGACCTCGGTGACGACATCGGCCATCGGCCGACGGTAGCAGTCTGAAAGGGCGATCCCCATTAGGTTCTTGGACGATGAGCAGCTTGTACGAGCGCGTGGGTGGGAAGCCGTTCTTCACGGCGCTGGTCGAGCGCTTCTACGCCGGAGTGGCCACCGATCCGCTGTTGCGGCCGCTGTACCCGGACGAGTTGCAGCCGCCGAGGGAGCACCTCGGGCTCTTCCTCGAGCAGTATTGGGGGGGTCCGAGGACCTACAGCGACCAGAGAGGGCACCCCAGGCTCAGGATGCGTCACGCTCCATTCGTGATCGGCGCCGCGGAGCGCGACGCATGGCTCCGTCACATGACGGCGGCGGTGAAGGCTGCGGAACTGCCAGCGGACGAGGAGCAGGAGCTTCTCGAGTACTTCGCCATGGCCGCCCGGAGCCTGGAGAACGTGGCTGGCTGACGATGGAGGAATAGATGAAGTTCCCTCTGGGCAGATTCAAGCTGTGGCACCTTCCTCTGCGGGTTGCCACCGGAGCCTTCATACTGAACGCCGGCACAGGCAAGCGATCGGCGGACGGACAGACCGCGGCGAGTTTGCGTGACTTCGCAGCGGTCGCGTTTCCTTTCTTCAAGCAGGTGCCCGCTGATCAGTTCGCAAAGGGCCTCTCGAGCGCAGAGATCGCACTCGGTGCCGCGTTGCTGAATCCGGTGGTGCCACCCCTTCTCGCCGGCGGCGCGCTCACGGCCTTTTCGGGCGGCCTCCTTCGCATGTACTGGAAGAGCCCCGCCATGCACGAGGAGGGCAGCGTCCGACCGACTCAACAGGGCACCGCTATCGCGAAGGACGTTTGGATGCTCGGGATCGGCCTGTCGCTTGTGATCGACGCGCTCGGCACGAAATGGAGGAGCCGCTAGGCCGGTCCTTTCATCCGGGCCGGAGCCTGCTCCAAAGCTCGGCGAGCTCGGCGGGGTCGTCGAATACCACGTCCGCCATCGGCCGGCGAGCACGAACCAGCTCGGCCACCCGGCCCCTCGCCGAAAGCACTGCGGGATCACAGCCGCCCGGATCCGCCAACGCCAAGTTTCCGCTCGAAGCGGTCAGCCCGCTCTCGGGCCCCTTTGGCCACGCGACCACGAGCAGGCGACCTTGGATCGCAGCGAAACGCGCCGTGTGCATCGCTCCCGAGGAGACCTCGCACTGGCAGACCACCACGACGAGCGAGAGCCCCGATTGGATTCGGTCCCGGGCCACGAGCTGCCGATTGGTGACCGGCGTTCCCGGCGGCACCTCCGCTATGAGACCCCCGCCCGAGGCGACTATCTCGGACACGAGCGCCGCGTTCGTGCTCGGCGTCGGGACGTCGACGCCCGACCCGAGCACCGCCCACGTGAGTCCGCCGGCAGCGAGCGCGCACTCGTGGGCGATCGTGTCGATACCTGCCGCAAGCCCCGAGATGACGGCGTATCCCGCGGCGGCGGCGCTGCTGGCTGCGGCGGCGGCCACGCTGCGTCCGAAGCTCGTCGGGTGGCGGGTACCGACGATCGCCACAGCGGCGAGCGGGGGCAACGCGCCGCGTACCCAGAGCTTCTTCGGCGGCGACGGGATCGACCGGAGACCTGCGGGGAACTCCGGTTCGTCGATCCCGACGACCTCAGCTGGGACCAACCTGCCGAGTCAGCGGGGACCAGCCTGCCGGTGGATCGGCGTGATCCTAGTCGGACCATCCTCGACAGAGGGGTCGGCTGGCGGGGTGGACTCCGGACGGTGGGCGCCGGAGGCGAGCTGCGGAAGCGCCGGACGGGCGCGGCCTGCTACCGGGATCGGTTCACCTGCGGTGCTCGCTTCTACCGGCGGGCCGCCAAGAACCTCCGTCGCCTTCTGCTGGCGCGACTCCATCAGTGACCTTCCGCGGCTCCACTCCTTGCCCTGCAGCAGTCGCAGCAGCTCGGGCAGCTCACCGAGAAGGTGCTCGGCCTCGCTCCGGTAGCGCTCGGCGACACCTCCCATCGCAAAGACTGTGGCGCGCGAAAGGGAGGCGCCCTCCTCGGTCAGGGCGAGCGCCTGCAGCCGTGCGGAGGCAACCTCCGCGTCCTGCATCGAGCCCAGCACGTCCTGGAGGCGGGTCATCTGGCGCACGAAGCCCTTCAGCTCACCGTCGTAAAGACCGGAGGCGAACTCGAGGGAGTAGCGGAGCCGTTTGCAGCGTATGCGCAGACGGTGGTAGTCGGCGGCGATCGCCGTGCGCTTGGCTCTGCGGGCGGCCTTTCTTGCGGCGTCGTGGCGCTCGCCGATAAGCGCCGGCATCGCCGACACCGCCAGGGCGCGGCCGGCGCTGGAGCGGCGGGAGGGACCCTGTTCGAGCATCGACACCAACCCGGACACGAGGCGTTCGTAGCGACGGGAATCCAGCGCCTCCAGCAGCGCCCGCCTCGCATGCTCGCGGTGGCCGACTAGGAGGTCTGAGAGCTCGTCCAACGCTTCGCGGTGCTCCCCCGGCATCTCCTCGGTCCAGTCGTCGAAACGGCCGAGCTGAATGTCGAGATCCCGCACCTCTCCGAGCGTGGCGGCAAGCCAGCCCAGCTCGGCCCGCAAGCGCCCTGCACGAACCGGGAGCACGTCGGCGAACATGTCGAGGCCTGCCCGCATGCGCCTCGTCGCCACCCGCATCTGATGCAGGGCCTCGATGTCCTCGCCGAGTCGTGTGCCCGATTCCTCCGCGAGCATCGCCGCCGCATCCTTGCGCAGCACCCGATAGGCGAGCTCGCCGAGGGTCGAGGCCGGCGTGACTCCGGTGGGCCCAAGGTCGGGAGGGCCCGGGATGCTGATCCCGGCCGCCATGAGACCCGCTTCGAACTTCGAGAGAGTCGCCGGCTGGAGCCCGCACTCGCGCCGAAGCTGTTCGACCAAGGGCCTCATCGCATCGACCCAGGCGGGCTGCACCTCGACCTCGACACGGGTCAGCCGGAGCCTGCGCCGTTCGTGGCCAATCGCGATGACGGTGTCGTCCAGCGCGAGCTCGGCAACCGTCTCGCCGTGGATCGCGAGATCGAACGGGCGTCGACGCGTCCGGACCTCGAGCACCTGCTTGAGCGGGCGCGCTCCTGCGAGTGCCTCGACGCGCCACCCGACCTCGCCGCGACGGTCCAGCCCGGCCAGGCCCGACGCCGGCAGGGGTTGTGTCACCTCGAGGCGGCGGCGCAGCCCTTTCGTCGCAGTCGCGAGATCCTTGAGGGTCGTCTCGACCCGACCGACGCGCCTCCGTAGCCGAAGCACGTAGCCGGCCCGGCCGATTCGCCAGTCCTCGGTGTCGACGTACACGTCGACAAGACGCTTCGCCGCCCCGGGAACGATCGTCAGTCCCGGAATTGCGTCGAGATGAGCGGACGGACCGGTCCTCAAGGCCAGCCAGCGCTCGACGGGACGTAGGTCGAGGGCATCGAGCTGCCATTCGACCTCCACGTCCGATCGAGACTTCCCAGCTACGGACATGGAGCCCAAGTTACTCGCCTGAGAACAGGGCGATCTACGGCGCCACCCGATACGGTCGACAGCGTGAGCGATCAGACGACGGTTCGAGATGAGAGCCGCGACGTCGTGCGAGCTGCGGGCGGAATCGTCGTTCGCGCCCGCGACTCGGGTGGGTGGGAGGTTGCCCTCGTCCACCGTCCCGAACAGCTCGACTGGACGCTCCCCAAGGGCAAGCTCGAGATCGGCGAAAGCCCGACGGAGTCCGCGTTGCGGGAGGTTCTCGAGGAGACGGGCTACCGCTGCCACCTCGGCCGGTTCGTCGGCGAGGTCGAGTACCTCGACCGCCGCGGACGTGTGAAGGTCGTCTCCTACTGGCTGATGCAGCCCATCGACGGATCCTTCGAGCCCACGACCGAGGTGGACGAGCTTCGATGGCTGCCGCTCGCCGATGCGGTCCAGCTGCTCAGCTACGAGCACGACCGTGAGCTGCTCGAATCGGTCAACATACCGCCGGCGACGTCGACCGAGTAGCCGCCGTTCCACGGATGGAGGACTCTTTCGAGGCACCCGACGGCCTGATCGGCGAAATCCGAAACGCAGTGGGCCCCGAGCACTGCCTCCTCGATCCGGCGCTCAAGGCTCCCTACGAGATCGACTGGACGAGGCGCTTCGGCGCACCATCGCTTTTGGTGGCAAGACCGGCCGACGCCTCGGAGGTCGCGAAGGTGCTGACGGCCTTCAGCCGCTATCGGGTCCAGGTCGTCCCACAGGGTGGCAACACGGGACTTGTGGGGGGCTCGGTGCCCCGCGGTGGGGAGGCAGTGCTGAGCGTCGGCCGTCTCAACCACATCTTGCGTTGTGACCCCGACGAGGCACTCCTCGTGGCCGAGGCGGGCACATCGCTCGGCGCCGCGCAGGCGGCGGCTTCAGGCGTCGGCGCGGAGCTCGGCATCGACATCGCGGCGCGGGACTCCGCGACCCTCGGTGGCATGGTCGCGACGAATGCTGGAGGCATCCACGTCGTCCGGTACGGCCCGATGCGGTCGCGTCTGGCTGGGATCGAAGTCGTACTTGCGGACGGCACGATCGCGAGCCGGCTCTCGGGCCTGGTGAAGGACAACGTCGGATATGACCTCGCCCAGATCATGGCAGGCAGCGAAGGAACGCTCGGCGTGGTGACCAAGGTCGTCCTACGACTCGTGCCGGTCCCCCGCTACCGGGTCGTCGCACTCGTCGGCCTGCGCGGCGCTGATAACTCGCGGGTGGACAGGACCCGGCGTCCGAGCCGTCTCGGAGGTCGCAGTCGCGCTGGCCAATCGCCTGCGCCGACGCGTCGACGGCATCGACGCTCTCGAGATCGTGTTCGCCGACGGGATGGCGCTGGTCCGAGACGTGATCGGCCTTCCCGCCCCGCCGGACCCCGGCGCGGATGGGTGGCTCCTGGTCGAGGCCTCGGGTGCGCAGGACCCGACCGGCATGCTCGCCGAAGCCATCGAGGGCGCCGCGGGGGTGACGACGACCGCCGTCGCCGACGAGGCCGCGGGCCGGGCCCGTCTGTGGGCATACCGCGAGCGCCACACCGAGGCGATCGCGACGCTCGGGGTGCCTCACAAGCTCGACGTGACCCTGCCGATGAACACGCTCGCCGAGTTCGCCGGCGCCGTGCGTTCCGAGGTCGAAGAGGCGCTCGGTGCGCGAGAGCCGAGCGCGCGGATCGTCCTGTTCGGCCACGTCGGCGACGGGAACCTCCACGTGAACGTGATCGGGCCAGATCGCGACGACCACCGCGCAGATGACGCGGTCCTGCGGATGGTGGTTCGGCGAGGGGGCTCGATCAGTGCCGAGCACGGAGTCGGCGTCGCGAAGCTCGGTTTCGTCACCGCGGCCCGCTCGCCTGGTGACCTAGCCGTCATGCGGAGGGTGAAGGCGGCGCTGGACCCGGACGGAATTCTCAATCCCGGCGTGCTGCTGCCGCCCGGGTGACCGTACCCAGGCTCGACACGCTCGCCGCGGGCAGAACCGGTACCGTCCTCGGGATGTCGAGGCGCGGTTGGCTGCTCTTCGCAGCGCTCAGTGTCATCTGGGGCGTGCCGTACCTCTTGATCCGCGTCGCAGTCCGGGAGGTTGCGCCAGCCACGCTCATCTTCTTCCGCACGGCGCCGGTGGCCTTGCTCCTCTTACCGTTCACCGTCTATCGCAAGGAGCTTCCTTCGCTGCTCCGCCGGTGGCGGCCCTTGGTCGTCTACTCGATCGTCGAGATGGGTGTGTCGTGGCTCATGATCACCAAAGCCGAGCAGCGGCTCTCGAGCTCGCTCACGGGACTGCTGCATCGCGGCGGTGCCCTTGGTCGGGGCGCTGCTGGCAAGGCTGAGCGGCGACGAGGACCGTCTCGACCGCCGACAGATTGCCGGGCTCGGTGTCGGGCTGGTCGGCGTCGCCGTGCTCGTCGGCGTCGACGTCCGGGGCGCCACGGTCTTGCCGATCGCAGGAGTGATGGTGGCGGCCGTCGGCTACGCCATCGGGCCGAGGATCTTCAACCGGTACCTGTCCGATCTCCCCAGCCACGCGGTGGTCGCCGGCTCGCTCGCCGTCGTGGCCATCGTCTACGCGCCCTTTGGGCTCTCGAACCTCCCGGCACATCTGTCCCTCGAGGTGGCCGCCTCGCTGATCGGCCTCGCCCTCGTCCCGACGCTGGCGGGATTCCTCGTGTTCTTCGCGCTGATCAACGAAATCGGCCCCGTCCGCACGACGGTCGTCACCTACGTCAACCCGGCCGTTGCCGTCATACTCGGTATCGCCCTGCTCGGCGAACCCTTCACTCTCGGCCTCGGGCTCGGCTTCCCGCTGATCATCGCAGGGTCAGTGCTCGCCACCGGCCACAGGAGGGTCGCCGCGCCCAGCCCGGCCCCAGCGACGGACGGCTTCGGAGCCTGATGCCCGTTGTAACGCTCGGGCGGCGATAATGGACGGTAATCCGTGGCCCCCGACGCGGCCAGGCAGGAGTGCACGATGGCCGAGAGGCCCGAACCAGGATCGTCCGGTAATCCCAGCCCGCAGGCGAAGCCCCCCGTCCACGTGGGCCGCCGGACCGTGCTCGGTCTCCTCGGACTCACGGGGATCGGCATCGTCGCGGGAACCAGGATCGACGGTGCGATCGGGGGTGGCCTCACCGCCATCAGCTCTGCGGTCGGCGTGCCGCTGCCGGGCGCAGACGAGTTTCGCTTCTACACCGTCACCGGCTCGTACCCGGTCATTCCTGCCGACACCTACGAGTTGACCGTCGACGGCATGGTCCGCGAGCCGCTGCGGCTCAGCATCGCCGACCTACGGTCCATGAGACGGACCCACTTCGTTCACCGATTCCAGTGCGTCACGGGTTGGTACGTGCCGAACGTAGCGTGGGAGGGGGTCCGGCTCTCCGAGGTACTCCGGCGCGCCGGGGTGCTTCGCCAGGCGACGGCGCTGAGGCTCTTCTCGGCCGACGGCGTCTACACCGAGAGCCTCACCCTCGCCCAGGCGCAGATTCCCGACATCATCGTCGCGGACAAGATGCTCGGCGCCAACGTCACCTCAGAGCACGGGGGCCCCGTCCGGCTCTACGTACCCCCCATGTACGGGTACAAGTCGATCAAGTGGATGAACAGGATCGAGGTGACGAACGAGGTCGTCCCGGGCTTCTGGGAGGGCTATGGCTACCCGGTCGACGGCTGGATCGGCGGCGTAGTGCAGTGATCAACACGACCGGCGCGAGCGCGGTGCGCAGGTCCAAGCCCGCGACAGCCGCTTTGTCAGGTGGCCCGCTGTCGCGCTTTGACCTGGTCGAGCGGCTGGTCCACTGGGCCACGGCCGTCGCCATGCTGACGCTCATCGTCACCGGCGCGATCCTCTACCTCCCTTCGCTTGCGCTTCGCATCGGCCATCGGGGTCTCATCGAGAACATCCATGTGATCACGGGGCTGTGCCTGCTCGGACCCTTGGTGCTCGGACTCGCTGGGCCATGGCGCAAACGCCTGCTGAAAGACCTGCGCCGGTTCGACCGTTGGGGGCCCTCTGACTTCGACTGGTTCCGAGGCCGCGCTCGGAAATCGGGACTGGCCCGCGACAAGTTCAACGGCGGTCAGAAGATCGAGGCTGCCTTCCTCGGGGCGGCAATGGTCGCTGCGCTCGTGACCGGGGTCATCATGCGGTACGCACCTTCGTCGTGGGTGACGTGGGCGACCGGCGCCACCCTCGTGCACGATGTTCTTTTTTTCGGGATCGGGATTGCCGTGCTCGTGCACATCGTCTTCGCGCTCTCGCGCCCGGACCAGCTCATCTCGATGTTCACCGGGCGCATCCCCCGCTCGTGGGCGGGGGCCCACGCGGCAGCCTGGCTGTCCGAAGTCGAAAGCTCCGAGGCGGCCCCGGCTGCGGTCGTCGCCCGCGATACGGCCGCTCACGGGGCGAACACGTCCCGATCCAAGGCCAAGCCCGCGAGAAAGCCCCGAGCCTGAGCCCACGCCCTCGGACGATCGAGGTCGGGGCCCCTGGCGCCGAATGCGGTCCTAGTATGCGTAAATGCCACCGCGACGCGGAAGCCCTCGAGTGCTCGCGGTGGCGAGAGGCGACGAGCCGGCAGACCTTCTGCTGACCGGTGGCAGCGTCTTCGTGCCGGGCACGCGAGAGTGGGTGGCGACGGACCTCGCGATCGCGGACGGCACGATCGCCGGCTGGGGACCGCGTGAGGCGCGCGAGACCGTCGACTTGAGCGGGGCGGCGCTCACCGCGTCCTTCGTGGATGCACACATGCACCTCGAGTCCACCAAGCTCTGGATAGACGAGTTCGTGCGGACCGTGCTCCCTCACGGGACTACTGCGGTAGCCGCAGATCCGCACGAGATCGCGAACGTGTTCGGAGTGCCGGGTGTCGTCGCCCTCGCCGAGGCTTCCGCCCGCCTTCCCTTCACTTTCGGCATCTGTGCATCGAGCTGCGTGCCGGCCTCTCAGTTCGAGAGCTCCGCCGCCGAGCTCGGCAGCGCCGAGCTGACCGAGCTTCTCGATGAGCACGGGGCAATCGGCATCGCCGAGGTCATGAACTTTCCTGGTGTCGTGAACGGCGACCCCCAGGTGCTAGCCAAGATCGCAACCGCCGGCCACCGGCGGGTCGACGGCCACGCACCCGGCCTGACCGGGCGCCAGCTGGATGCCTACCTAGCCGCAGGCGTCGAATCCGACCACGAGTGCACCGCCCTCGAGGAGGCGAACGAGAAACGGCGCAAGGGTATGTGGATCTTCGTCAGGGAGGGCTCGGCCTCGCGCAACCTCGCCGAGCTCATCTCGACGGTGCTCGATCACGGGACCGATCGGGTCGCGTTGTGCACCGACGACCGGGAGCCGGACACGTTGCTGCACTCGGGGCACGTCAACGACTGCGTGCGGCTTGCGGTGGCCGCCGGGGTGCGTACCGAAGATGCCCTCGTGATGGCCACGAGCAATCCGGCCGACTACCACCACTTCGATCACCTGGGTTGGCTCGCGCCCGGCTACCAGGCTGACGTCTTGTGCTTCGACAACCTGGCGAGCTTCGAGCCGGTTCGCGTCTGGCAGGCCGGCCACCTGGTGGCCATGGACGGCACGGTCGTGCCAGGCGCCGTCCCTGGCGTCAGCGCCCCGGACTGGATGCGCGCGTCGGTACACCTGGAAACCCCTCCCGGTCCCGAAGCCTTCGATCGTGAACCACCGGCAGGCGGCCGAGCCCGCGTGATCGGCGTCGAGTCGCGCTCGCTGACCAGCCGCGACCTCGTGGTCGACGTCACCGATCCCGCGCAGCAGGTGGCTCGCATCGGAGTGGTCGAGCGGCACCGCCGTACCGGCAGGATCGGGCTCGGCTACGTCCGCGGGTTCGGGCCGATCCACGGCGCGATCGCATCGACGGTCGCCCACGATGCGCACAACTGCATGGTCGTCGGCGCACTCGACGAGACCGGCCCGGCCGACATGGCCGTCGCGATCGCGCGGCTGGCCGAGATCGGTGGCGGTCAGGTCGCCGTCAGGGATGGGCATGTGCTCGCAGAGGTGCGGTTGCCGATCGGCGGGCTCATGAGCGACCGGAGCGCCCCGGACGTAGCCGAAGAAGTCTCGCTCCTGGCTGAGGCTGCATCGGCCGGCCTCGGAGTGACCATCGACGCGCCTTTCATGCAACTGAGCTTCCTCGGCCTTTCCGTGCTGCCCGAGCTTCGGATCACGGACAAGGGACTCGTCGACGTGATGAAGTTCGCGCTGACCGACGCCGCAGCGGTGTGACGAGTTGAAATGACGGTATTCGTGCCGGTTTCCCTGGAAGAGGCCTTTGATGCCTTCGACCTGTGTCCGGACTCCCACCTCCTCGCCGGCGGGACCGACTTCATGGTTGAGGTCAGCTTCGCCCACCGGCGCCCGCCGGCCGTCATCTGCCTACGGAGGATACCGGAGCTCACAACGTGGCGGCTGGAAGGCGGCGAAGTCGTGCTGGGCGCCGGCGTCACCTACAGCGAATTGATGCGACCACCGCTCAACGATCTTCTCCCCGGTCTCGCACAGGCGTCGCGCACCGTCGGGTCGCCGCAGATTCGCAACGCCGGGACTCTGGGCGGAAATCTCGGCACGGCATCGCCTGCCGGCGACACGTTGCCCGTGCTCGCCGCACTCGACGCCAGAATCGTCGTCGCGAGTAGGGATGGGCGACGAACCCTCGAGCTCGACGAGTTCATCGTCGGCCCCAAGCGGACCACGCTCGGCCAGGGAGAGATCATTGTCGAAGTCCGGCTGCCCGCAGCGCTGGGCGCACAGGAGTTCCTGAAGGTCGGCACGCGCAACGCCATGGTGATCGCGGTGGCAAACGTGGCGCTTGTCGTCGACTGGCTCGGCCAGTCGGTCCGCTGCGCACTCGGGTCGGTCGGCCCGGTCGCGATCCGCGCCGGCGACGCCGAGGAATTCATCTCGTTGCGGATCGACTGGAACGAGCGGAGGCTTCTCGAGGAGGCGGCCGACGTCGCCGAATTCACGGCCTTGGTGCGTGAGGCCGCGCGGCCCATCGACGACCACCGGTCGACGGCCGACTACCGCCGCCACGCCGTCGGAGTGTGCGCGCACCGCGCCCTAGAGCGCATATTCGCGAACCAGATTCGGGAGAGGTTGGAGGGCCAGTGGGCGAGCTGATCGGTTACCGACTCCACGTCAACGGCCAAGACCACGACGTCGCGGACGCTTGGCTCGGCGAGAGCCTCCTTTACGTGTTGCGCGAGCGCCTCGGACTGCCCGGATCGAAGAACGCCTGCGAACAGGGCGAGTGCGGCTCCTGCTCGGTGCTGATGGACGGTTCTCTCGTGTGCTCGTGCATGGTGCTGGCCGCGGGCGCGGTCGGCGCCGACATCGTGAGCGTCGAAGGCCTCTCCGCGGGCGAGCACGAGCTGTCGGACATCCAAGCAGCCTTCCTGGCCGAAGGGGCCGTCCAGTGCGGGTTCTGCACCCCGGGCCTCGTCGTGAGCGTGCACGACCTCCTCGAGAGCAATCCTGACCCGACCGATCTCGAGGTCCGCGAGGCAATCTCGGGCAACCTGTGCCGATGCACCGGCTATGGCCGGATCCTGGCGGCCGTCCGGACCGCTCAGCTGGCGCGCCAGGGATGAGCAGCACCGCGGTTCGAGCACGTCGAGGCCGGCTCGGCGAAAGCGCGGCTCGGCCCGACGGCGTGCCCAAGGTCCGCGGCCAGTTCGCCTTCTCCTCCGATCTCTACTCCGAGGGCATGCTCTGGGGACACCTTCTACGTTCGCCACACCCTTCGGCGGCGATCGGGCACATCGACGTTTCCGAGGCCCTGCGGATCCCAGGTGTCCGGGCGGTGATAACCGCCGAGGACGTGCCGGGGAGCAAGACTTACGGCCTCGACTACCCCGACCAGCCGGTCTTCGCGGCAGATGTCGTCAGGCACATGGGAGAACCCGTCGCCGCAGTGGCGGCCGACCACCCCGAGACCGCACGCCTCGCCGCCGCGGCGATCCTCGTCGACTATGCGCCGACGGAGCCCCTCGTCGACCCCGTCGCGGCCGTCGACGCCGAGCCGATCCATCCCCTCGGCAACGTGCTGTTCCGCCAGGCGATCCGCTGCGGCGACCAGGACGCCACCGGGGCAGTCGTGGTCGAGGGCCGCTACGAGACCGGCATGCAGGACCAAGCGTTCATGGGCCCCGAGTCGGGGCTCGCGATCCCAGCCGAGGACGGCGCCGTCGACCTCTACATCGCAACCCAGTGGCTGCATGTCGACCAGGAACAGATCGCCGCCTGCCTGGCGCTCCCGCTCGCGAAGGTCCGCCTGCACCTGGCCGGGGTGGGCGGCGCCTTCGGGGCCCGCGAGGACATGAGCATGCAGGTGCCGATCTGCCTTCTGGCATTGCGAACGGGCCGGCCCGTGAAGATGGTCTACTCCCGCGAGGAGTCGTTCCTGGGCCACGTCCACCGGCATCCCGCGGTGATGTGGTTTCGCCATCACGCCGGCACCGACGGCCGGCTGGTGAAAGTCGAGGCGCGCCTGGTCCTCGACGGCGGTGCCTACCTGTCGTCCTCGACCGCGGTGGTCCGCAACGCCGCGTGCTTTGCGGCCGGTCCGTACCGTGTCCCGAACGCGACGGTAGAGGCGGTGGCGGCTCGAACCAACAATCCTCCCTGCGGTGCGATGAGGGGCTTCGGCGCGGTGCAGGCTTGTTTTGCATATGAGTCCCAGATGGACAAGCTGGCAGCTGCTCTCGGGATGGACCCAGTCGAGCTGCGGCTCCTCAACGCTCTCGGGACGGGCGACAAGCTCATCACCGGCCAGGTGCTGCGGGGCGCTGCGCCCGTCTCCGAAGTCATCCGGACGTGCGCTGCGGCTCCGATGCCGGCCGGCGCCCCGGCGACAGCGCCTGACCTCGCGCTCCCCGGCGGCGCCGGGCGCGCCGCGGACCGCGCCCGCGTGCGGCGTGGCGTGGGCTTCGCCGTCGGAATCAAGAACCTCATGTACTCGGGTGGCTTCGACGACTCCTCGACCGCGCGCTGCCGCCTCGAGGACGGGGTCGTGACGATCACGTGTGCGGCCGTCGAGGTCGGGCAGGGCTTCGTGACCTTGGCGCAGCAGATCACCCGCGACGTACTCGGCGTCGACGACGTGATCCTGGCGCCTCCGGGCACCGCCGGCATCGCCTCGGCGGGGTCGACGTCGGCCAGCCGCCAGACCTGGATGTCTGGCGGGGCCGTCCAGGCTGCCTGCCTTGCCGTCCGCGATCGGCTGCTGGCATCGGTCTCGAGCAAGCACGGCGTCGCGAGCGAGGCGCTCGAGCTCGTCGACGGGAGGGTCGTCTCCCTCGACCGGGAGGTCGATATTTCCGTCTCCGAGGCTGCACCGGGCGAGGTGCTGGAGGAGACCGTGACCTTCAGCCACGCTCCGACCGCCGAGCTCGACGCGGACGGGCAGGGCGACGCCCACGTCTCGTTCGCCTTCGCCGCCCACCGCGCGGTCGTCGACGTCGACCTCGACCTCGGCCTGGTGCGCGTCGTTGAGATGGCGACGTCTCAAGACGTCGGCCGGGTCCTCAATCCGGTGCAGCTCGTCGGCCAGCTGGAAGGCGGGATCGCCCAGGGCGTAGGGCTGGCCGTGATGGAGGAGATCGTTCTCGACCGCGGCCGCGTCCGGAATCCCTCATTCACCGACTACATCATCCCGACTGCGCTCGACATGCCCCCTGTCGTCGTCGCGGCGCTGATCGAAGAGCCCGAACCCGGGGCCCCGATGGGAGCCAAGGGTGTCGGCGAGCCGCCGGTTATCTCGTCGACCGCGGCGGTCGTGGCCGCGATCCGGGCCGCCACCGGCCTGGAGCTGCCGAGAGCACCTGTGCGGCCTCAGGACATCGCGCTGGCGATGTCGAGGCCCGCGCCAGAGTCTCGTCCCACCGGCACGGAGGTGTCCCCATGAGCACACAGGTCGCCGTCTATCTGCAGGACGCGCACACACCGCGAGAGGGAATGGAGATCGCCCGCTACGCGGAGGACAAGGGATTCCATGCGATCTGGCAGGCCGAGAGCCGGCTGGTGCGGGAGGCAACCGTGCCGATGGCGGCGTTTCTTGCCGTCACCGAGCGGATCAAGGTGGGCTCGGGCGTGGTGAACAACTGGACGCGCAATCCGGCATTGCTCGCTGCGACCTTCTCGACCTTGGACGACCTCGCCCCGGGCCGCGTGATCCTGGGAATCGGTGCGTGGTGGGATCCGCTCGCGAGCAAGGTCGGCGTGCGTCGGACCAAGCCCCTCCTTGCGATGCGTGAGACGGTCGAAGCCGTCCGAGCCCTGCTCGCCGACCAGCTCGTGACGTACGACGGAGAGTTCGTCCATCTCGACGGCGTCGAGCTCGACTACGTCCACCAGGAACGCAGGCCGAAGGACGTGCCCATCTACATCGGGGCGACCGGCATGCAGATGATGGAGCTGGCTGGGCAGATCGCGGACGGGGTCGTGCTCAACTACCTCGTTTCTCCGGTCTACAACGACAAGGCTATGGACCATCTCGAGCTGGGCGCCCGCCGGGCCGGACGGTCGGCCACCGACCTCGACCGGCCGCAGCTCGTCGTCTGCTCGCTCGACGACGACAGGACCGCAGCCCTCGACGCCGCTCGCCTGCTCGTGACCCAGTACCTCGGTCAGCAGCCCCACATCATGAAGGCCTCCGGCGTGCCCGACTCCCTCCTGGAAGAGATCAGCAAGGTGCTGACCTGGCCCGCAACGGCCGAAGAGGTGCAAGAGGCAGCCAAGCTCGTGCCCGACGACGTGGTGCAGATGATCACGGCATCGGGGACCGCCGAGGAGTGCAAGGAGAAGGTGGCCGAGTATGTGCGCCGCGGGTGCACGTGCCCGGTGCTCTACCCGCTCGGCTCGAACGTGCACGCCATGATCGACGCGTTCACGGACTGGACGGCCTGATCAGAGCCGGGCCCAGAGGCGCTCGGCCTGCTCTCGTGCTCGTGCGCGCACCTCGAGCGGATCGACCCTTGTCGGGCGTCCGTCACGCAGCACGACCTCTCCGCCCACGACGACCTCGACCGGTTGCACGCCCGGCGTGAAAGCAAGATGCCAAGGGTCGATCGGCTCGTAGCTCCACCTGACCCTGTCGTCTGCGGCCTCCGGAACGAGGGTGCTGCCGCCCGCCAGCCACGACCAGGCGGTGGCCGGCGCGGCTGTGACGTCGTCTTCCCGGTGACGGACATAGGCGATGCGGAACTCCTCGAGCATGTCCGCCCCGATCCCGTCGGTGCCGAGCGCGACCGTGTTCGAAAGTGCGGCCGGGCGGGCGTAGCCGACGGCGTTGTTCATGTTCGACCGCGGGTTGTGAGCCACCGTCCCGCGAAGCGGCCGGTCCAGGTGAACGCAATGGGCCAACAGCCAGTCGTCGCCGGCGACGCTCTCGAGGCGCGCACCGGCGGCCGAGTCCACGCGGTCCTCGGCGACGTGGATATGCACCCCCTTGTCGAGGTCCGCCGCCAGAGCGGCGACGGCCTCGAGAGTGCCTTCGGAGAGCGTGAAACAGGCATGGGCGCCGACGAACCCGCGCCCGCCGGCACGAAGGAAACGCTCGTTCTCGGCCAGCCCGGCCCGCATGCCGTCGGCGCCGTTGCGGTCCGTGACCTCATAGCAGCACGAGGTCCGGACGCCGACCTCGGCGCATGCGTCAGCGATGACGCTGAGTGAGCCCTCGATCGCATTAGGCGACGCATGATGGTCCACGATCGCGGTCGTTCCACGCTCGAGCGCCTCCAGCGCTCCCAGCATCGCCGACCACCTGATCATCTCGAGGTCGAGGGCGCGGTCGAGCCGCCACCACACGAGCTCGAGGATCTCTGGGAAGTTTCGGGGCGTGCGCGGAGGTGCGGGCATCCCCCGAGCCAGGGCCGAGTAGAGGTGGTGGTGAGCGCAGACGAGGCCGCTCGTCACCCCCGCTTCGGGGAAGTTGTCCGTGACGAGAGGTACATCTACCGGATCGCTCACTCGTCTGTGGCGCCGGCAGCCGCGCCGACCGGCACGCGCATCGGCAGCGACGACCGCCAGAGGCCGTCGCGGTCGTGCAGGGCGCCGGCGACCGCACCGGCCGTGGGAACGAGTCCGATCTCCCCGACGCCCTTGATCCCATAGGGCGACCTCGGTTGGGGCGCCTCGACGAGAATGGTCTCGATCGGCGGCACGTCCTTCGGTCTGATGATCCCGAGGCTTCGAAGCGTCATGTTCTTCGGTCGGCCCTCCTCGTCGCACGGGAAGTCCTCAGACAGCGCGTAACCGAGGCCCATGTGCACCGAGCCCTCGATCTGGCCCTCGCAAAGGAGAGGATTCACGGCACGTCCCACGTCATGGACCGCGAGCACCTTGTCGATCTTGCCCGTCTCGCGATCGAGAACAACGAGCTGCGCGGCGTAGGAGAACACCGAGTGTATGACCGGGTTCTCGAGCCCCTCGTGCAGCGAATTGGTCC
Organism: uncultured Acidimicrobiaceae bacterium; assembly: GCA_963703655.1. GTDB lineage: Bacteria > Actinomycetota > Acidimicrobiia > Acidimicrobiales > Bog-793 > CAVPFA01. Next base: position 594,376 of record CAVPFA010000006.1, read on the forward strand.
AGTCGACGCGGTACTCGCCCTCGTAGTCGACACCCGGGCGACAGCCGTCGGCAACCGCGCGCCGGCACGCGTCGGCGACCGCGCCGGCCCCCATCAGCGTCCCGCGAGAACCGGTCGTCTGGCCGGCCCCGAGCTCGTGGGTGGTGTCGACGACGACACGCACCCGTGCGGGGTCCACGCCAAGCTCCTCGACGGCGACCTGGAGCGCGACCGTGTGGACACCCTGGCCCATCTCGGTCCAGCAGTGGCGAACCTCGACGCCACCGTCGTCGCCGAAGCGGACGACCGCCTTGATGATCTCGACCAGACCGTTCCCGAGCCCGGAGTTCTTGAGCCCGAAGCCCAGGCCCACCGCCTTGCCGTCCCGCACGGCCTGCTCGTACGCGGGCTTGATCGCCTCCAGGCAGGCACGTGCGCCGAGCGACCCCTCGTCCATCACCTGCCCGGGCCCCCAGACGGCGCCCGGCGTAACTGCGTTGCGAAAGCGCATCTCCCAGGCGCTAATTCCGACCTCGACCGCCAGGCGGTCGATCACGCCCTCCATGGCGAACTGGGCCTGATTGGCGCCGAAGCCGCGGAAGGCGCCGCATACCGAGTTGTTGGTCCGCACTGCGACGGACTCGACGTCGATCGCCGGCACGTGGTAGGGGCCCGATGCGTGACCGGCGGCCCGCTCGAGCACCTTCATGCCGACGGACGCGTACGGCCCGGAGTCCCCGATCATCCGCGCCCTGAGCGCGGTCAGCTTGCCCTCGTCGTCGCACCCGGCCCAGTACTCGATCCGGATCGGATGTCGCTTGGGATGGACCAGAAACGACTCCTCGCGCGACAGAGTGCACTTCACCGGGCGCTGCAGCAGCCAAGCGGCAAGGGCCGTCTGGGCTTGGTTGGACATGTCCTCTTTGCCCCCGAAGGCGCCGCCGTTGGACACCTGCTCGACGACGACCTGTTCGGTCGGGACGCCGAGCACCGCCGCGATCTGGTTGCGGTCGTCCCAGGCACCCTGACCGCCTGAGAAGACCTTCAAGGTGCCGTCGGGTTCGGGAACGGCGAGGGTCGACTCCGGTTCGAGGAAGGCGTGCTCGACGCGCTGGGTCTGGAAAATCTCGTGCACTGTGTGCGCCGAAGCAGCGAGCGCGGCGTCCACGTCACCGCGGCGGTACACCGAACGCGAGAGCACGTTGCCCTCGAGCTGCCAGACCGCGTCGTCTGCATCGTCGATCGCCGCCGCCGCGTCGGTCAGCGGGCGAAGCTCCCTGTACGACACGTCGACGAGCGTCGCGGCCTCCCGCGCGATCTCTCTCGAGCCGGCCACGACGATCGCAAGAACGTCGCCCAGATACGAGGTGCGGCCGCCCTCGGGGATGAACACCGGCCAGTCGGTGTGGATGATCCCGACCCGGAGATCGCCCGGGACGTCCGCAGCGGTGAACACGGCCTCGACTCCGGGCAGGGCGCGCGCCTTGGCGGTGTCGATGCTGACAACGTCGGCCCTGGCGTGGTCCGCGAGCCGGAGCCCCCCGTGCAGCATTCCCGGGATCCTGATGTCGTCGACGTAGTCACGGTCGCCGAGCGCGAGCTCGGTCCCCTCGTACCTGGCGCCTCGGGTCCCGACGCCCCCGGGCGCGACCGCCCGCGGTGACGCGCCGCCGGCCAGGACCTCCACCGCGTCGAGGATCTTGGTGTAACCGGTGCAACGGCACAGGTGCGCACCCAGGAAACGTGCAGCGTCGTCGCGGGTGAGTTCCGAGCCCTTCTTGTCGATCAGCGCCTTCACCCGGACGAGAATCCCGGGCGTGCAGAAGCCGCATTGCAACGCTCCTGTGGCGGCGAAGGCGGCAGCGAAGCGCTCCCGCTCATTAGCGTCGAACCCCTCGAGGGTCGTGATCGACTTGCCCGCCGCTTTCTCGAGCGAGATCTGACAGCTCACGGACGCCTTGCCGTCGATCAGCACCGTGCAGCATCCGCACTGGCCCGAGGGCGAGCAACCGTCCTTCGGCGACGTGACGTCGAGCTCCTCGCGGAGCGCGGCGAGGAGATGCGGGTGCTCACCGACCTCGACCGGTCGTCCGTTGAGCGTGAACTGCGTCATCGTCTTCGCCTCCAACGTCTCCGGGGCGTGTACCCCATGCTGCGGCCTTATTCCCAGGGTACCGGAGCCGGTTCGGCAGCAGGAAGAGGCGAATAACCCCGTCAAGTCTGCCGGACGGCAGGTCGACCGGTGCAGGGTCTGCGGGTCTGCGGGTCAATCGCGGGTGAATCGGGTCCCGGTCTCGCCGTGGAGCGCGCGGGCGACGTTCTCCGGATTCGTCACGATCGCAGTCGTCCCGCCGTTCTCGAGGTAGTTCACGATGGCCTGGACCTTCGGCGCCATGCTTCCTGGCGCGAAGTGGACTCCCTCGTCGAGGTGCCGCTTCGCCTCGGCCAAACTGAGACGGTCGACCATCGTCTCTTCGGGGGTGCCGAAGTTCAGCGCCACCTTCTCGACCGCGGTCGAGATGACCAAGAGGTCCGCTCCCAACTCGTTGGCGAGCAGCGCCGAAGCGAGGTCCTTGTCGATCACCGCGGCCACGCCCCGCAGGTCGCCGTTCGCGTCCGCGACCACGGGGATGCCGCCGCCGCCGACGGTGATGACGACGAACCCCTCGGCGATCAAGCGGCGGATCGCGGGCAGCTCGACGATCCGCAGGGGCTTGGGCGATGCCACGACCCGCCTCCAACCGCGATTGGCGTCGTTGACGAGGTCCCAGCCCTCGCTGCGCCGACGGTCTGCTTGCGCGTCGTCCATGAAGCTGCCGATCGGCTTGCTCGGAAGCTTGAATGCCGGGTCGTCACCGTCCACCTCGGTCTGGCAGATGACGGTGGCCGCCTCGCGGTCCATGCCGAGGCGGCGAAACTCGTTGTAGAGATTCTGTTGCAGGGCGTAGCCGATCGCACCCTGGCTGTCGGCTCCGCAGACATCGAGCGGGATCTCGTGCAGCTCATGGGCTGCAAGCTCCGAGCGCCGGAGGATGAAGCCCACCTGCGGTCCGTTGCCATGGCTGATGGCGACCTTCCAGCCTTCAGCGATCATGCTGACGATGTGCTTGCAGGTCTCCTGGACAGCGATGTACTGGTCGCGCACGGACTGGTGCTGCTTGTCCTTGATGAGCGAGTTGCCGCCGATGGCGACGACGGCGGTACCTGGGCTGATCGGCTCGGTCACAGTCGAGCCAGCCTGAAATTAAATGCCATCACGGCCTTTTGGCTGTGACTACTCGGTCGCGCCGAGGACGAGGGCGAGCAGCGCCATCCGCATGACGACGCCGTTGAACGCCTCGACCCAGTACCGCGCGTGCCGTGTGCCGTCGACGTCGGGCGGCAGCTCGTCCATACGGGGCAACGAGTGCAGGATGATGACGTCGCTCTTGGCCTTCGACGCGACCAGCTCCCGGGTCACCCGGTAGGCCGCAGGCGTCCGGCCCTTGTCCTTTGTGGCCTCGTCTCGCGACACGGTGTAGTCCGCCTGCACCACGGGCTCCATGTAGATGACGTCGGCATCGGCGATGCAGCTGTCGACGTCCTCCCTCTCCTGGTACTGGACGCTGCGCTCGTCCAGCTCGTGCTTGAACTCGTCGAGCAGGGACATCTCCGGCGGCCCGACCACGAAGGCTTCCATGTCGAACTGCGACATCGCGTAGAGGATCGAGTGCATCGTCCGCATCCGCATGTCGCCCACGCACAGCACCTTCAGACCGTCGAGGCCGTCCTTCTCCTTCCAGATCGTGTACAGGTCGGTCAGCACCTGGGTCGGGTGCTCACCCCACCCGTCTCCGCAGTTGATGACCGGGACCGAGGCCCACTTGGCGGCCTCGGCCGGCGCTCCCTCTTGGAAGTGGCGCATGGCGATGACGTCGCCGTAGTACTCGAGCATGTGCACGGTGTCCTTGATGGACTCCTGGTAGAAGTCGCCGGCCCGCGTCATCTTCGCGTCCGAGAAGCCCAGCACGGCGCCGCCGAGGCGGTGCATGGCGGCCTCGGTCGCAAGGCGTGTCCTGGTGCTCGGCTGGTAAAAGGCAGTCAGCAGCGTCTTGTACTTGAGGAGCTCCCCGTTGCGGCGCTCGGCCGCGTACGGCTTCAGCCGGTCAGCCACGGAGAATATCTGGAAGTACTCCTCTCGCTCCATGTCCTTCAAGGACAAGATGTCACGGCCGAGGAAGCTCCTCATGTCCGATCTCCCCTTCTTCTCGCTTAATTGACGTCTTGTAAGCCGTGGCAAAGGCGCCGTAGCGGGCCGGCGCCGAAATCGTGCCGCCTCGAAGGTAGCTGACGTAGAGTCCAATGGCAGTTTCCGGGCTGTTTCCATGCAAGGACGGCGATCTGTGGGTGACGGTGAGCGAACGCGGGCTCCGTTTTGCGTCCGTGGCGCCACGGTGATCGACGGGACGGGCGCGGACCCGAAGATCGCCGACGTGCTCGTCGACGCACGAGGGACGATCACCGAAGTCGCCGCCGGCGCAACCGCCAAGACCGCTGGCGCGGGTGCTGCGATCGTCCAGGGTGCCGGTCTCGTTCTCGCACCGGGCTTCATCGACCTCCATTCGCACTCGGACCTCTACACCCTCGTGCGCGACGGTGAGGGAACCCCGATCGGCGACGCACCGAAATTGTCGCAGGGGTGCACGGCGCAGGTCTTCGGGCAAGACGGCATCTCGGCCGCCCCCGTGTCGAACGAGGACCTCGAGGATCACGCTGCGTTCCTGGCGGGCCTCGACGGGACCATCGCGCGGAGCCTCTGGACCTGGCGGTCGTTCGGGGAGTACCTCGAGTCGGTCCGTGCGAGCTCCGCGACACGGACGGCGGCGCTCGTAGGGCATGCGACCGTCCGGAGGCTCGTCATGGGCGACGAAGCCCGGTCCGCGACCGATCGCGAGATCGAGCAGATGCAAGAGGCTCTCGTCAGGGCGTTCGAGGAGGGTGCGTGCGGGTTCTCGTCCGGGCTCGTCTACGTCCCCGCTGCCTATGCGGACACCGCCGAGGTGGCCGCCCTGTGTGAAGTCGTGGCCGCCCGTGACCTCCCATTCTTCGTGCACGTGCGCTCGGAGAGCGAACGGGTGGTCGAGGCGACCGACGAGGTGATCGAGATCGCGGCGAGGACCGGGTGCCGCCTGCACTACAGCCACATCAAGGCGGCCGGCCGCAGCAACTGGCACAAGGCGGCGATGCTGATCGACCGGATCGACGCGGCTCGGGGCGCTGGTGTCCGGGTGTCGGCCGATGTCCACCCCTACGTCGCCGGCTCGACGAGTGCGATCGTGCTGCTGCCGCCCTGGGTCCAGGAGGGAGGCCAAAAGGCGGCGCTTCGGCGCCTTCGGGACCGCAGCGTACGAGCCCGCCTTCGCCACCAGCTCATGGCAGACACGACGAGCTGGGACAACTGGTGGGCTTTCTCGGACGGGTGGCGTGGCCTGCGGGTGGCACGGTCGCGCCGGCCCGAGATCGTCGGGCGCTGCTTCACGGACATCATCAAGGCTGCGGGGGTGAGCGACACCGACTCCCAGGCGGGGTTCGACGTGATCTTCGACCTGCTCGCCAGCGAGAACCTCGCGATGTCGCTCATCTCGTTCAACAACGTCGAGGAGAACGTGGCCTCGTTCATGAGCCAGCCGTACTGCTCGATAGGGACCGACGCCGTTGTGGACGTCGGTGGGCACCCACACCCGCGGCTGCACGGGACCTTCCCGAGAGTGTTGGGGCGTTTCGTGCGTGAGCTCGGCACCCTCTCGCTGACCGAGGCGATCCGGAAGATGACCTCCCAAGCCGCGGCCGTCGTAGGCTGGGAGGGCCGACTCGGTGAGATCACCCCCGGCCTGCCCGCCGACCTGGTCCTCTTCGACCCGTTGACGATCGCCGACCGGGCGACGTTCGAGTCTCCCCGCGAGCCCCCAGGGGGCATCGAGGGGGTCTGGGTCGGTGGTGAGCGTGTCGTCGAAGGCTCCGGGCTCATGTCGGACGCCGTCGCCGGCGCCGTGTGAGACGAGCGAGGTCCTCAGGCCCAGAGCGTACGGGCGTGGCGTGTGAGCTCGGCGTGGGCCGCCCGAAGCTCGACGCCTCGGAGCACGCCGTCGACGACGACCTCGTCGCCTCCGACGAAAAGGTGGCGGACCTGGCGGGGCGGCCCGAGCACGAGGGCGGCAACCGGGTCGGCGATGTCCTCTATGTCCTCGGCCCGCCAGACGGCGATGTCGGCCGGCGCGCCCACCTCAAGGCGCCCGAGATCGGGGCGGCCCAGGCACCGGGCGCCACCCGAGGTGGCGAGGTCGAGAGCCTCGCCCGGCGACAACGCGTCCGGTCGAGCGGAGCGAAGTCGCGCAAAGTAGAGCGCCTGCTTGACCTCCGGGAGCAGGACGCCCGCCTCGTTGGAAGCAGCACCGTCGACGCCGAGGCCGACTGGCGCTCCAGCGTCGAGGAGGCCTCGAACCGGGCACAATCCCGACGCCAGCCGCGCGTTCGAGCTCGGGCAGTGGGCGACTCCGGCCCCCGCGGCCCCGAGCCTGGCGACCTCGGACGTGTCGAGGTGGACGGCATGCGCGTACCAGACGTCGCGGTCCACCCACCCGAGCTCTTCGACGACGTCGAACGGGCGCCGCCCGAAGCGCTCCAGACAGTCGAGCTCCTCGTCGATCGTCTCCGCGAGGTGCGTGTGCAACCGCAAACCGAGCCGGCGGGCCAGAGCTGCGGACTCCCTCATGAGCGCCGCGCTCACCGAGAACGGGCTGCAGGGTGCCACCACGACCGTGACCCGGTCACCGTCGTGCCGCCTGGCCGCCAGGGACTCGGTCGAGGCGAGGATGGCGTCTGTGTCCTCGACGACGTCGTCGGGGGGCAACCCTCCGGCGCTCTCGCCGAGATCCATCGAGCCGCGCGAAAGGTGGAGGCGAACGCCGACACTGCTTGCGGCCTCGGCGATCGCATCGAAGACCGAGTCGTCACCGTGCGGGACGATGTAATGGTGGTCGGCCACCGTCGTGGCCCCGCTCAAGGCGAGCTCGGCCAGGCCAACTGTCGCTGCGGCCCGGACGTCGTCGACCGAGATGCGTGCCCAGACCGGGTACAGCTCCTTCAGCCACTCGAACAGGTCGCAACCTGTCGCACGGCCGCGCGTGAGCCATTGGTAGAGGTGGTGGTGGGTGTTGACCAGACCCGGGGTGACGATGCCGCCGTCGCACTCGATGACCTCGTCACCCGGCCGTGCCGCCACCGAACCGATCTCGGCGATGCGCCCCGCCTCGACCGCCACCTCGCCGGGCCAGCGCGCCCCCCGCAGAACCCTCCGTGCGGCCACTGTGAGCGTCGTCAGGCCGTCAACGAAGCGACGGCGCGTCGTCTGCAGGTCTGTGCTTCGGGCCGGAGGACATGCGCTGCCGACCCCAAGCCTTCACGAGGGCTGGCTCTCGAGCTCGTCGAGCTCCGCCACAAAACGGAGCGCCATAGCGCGCTTGTCCGCGTCGTCCATCCAGCTCGCCTCCACTCCGTTCAGGCAGAACTCTCGGACCTGGGCAGGCCCGTAACCGAGCGCGCCACAGAGGTCCACGTACTCCTTGCCGATGTCGGTGTGGAACATGGTCGGATCGTCGGAGTTGAGCATGCAGCGCAGACCTGCGGCGACCATCGGGCCGATCGGGTGCACGGTGAGGTCCGGCCAGCCGTACACGACCGCGGTGGAGCTCGGGCAGCACGTGAAATAGATGCCGTCGTCTCTGCAGCGCGCGATCACGGCGGGATCCTCCAAGATGTGGTAGCCGTGGTCGATGCGCTCACACCCGAGCACATCCAAGCAGGTGGTGATGTTCACCGGTGGGGCGTCCTCGCACGCGTGGCTCGTGAGCCTGAGCCCGCCGGCTTTGGCAAGGGCGTACGCCTCAGTGAACTTCTCCGGAGGGTCGGGCGCCTCGGCGCCGTCCATGCCGAGCCCGATGAGCTGATCGACGCGGTTCGCGAGCACCTCTTCCACCATCTGCCGGGCCAGGTTCGGCGGGTCCTGACGGTAGACGTCGGCGATGAGCCGACAACCGACGCCGAAGTCGTGCTCCGCGGCGCGGATCCCGTCGACGAGGCCGTCGATCACAGTCGCTATCGGCACGCCGCGGCGGGTGTGCAGGGTCGGGTTGAAGAACATCTCCCGGTACTTGAGGTTTCCGAGCGTGACGCCGTCCTCGAGCGACTCGTAAGCGCAACGGGCGAAGTCCTCGCGGTCGATGATGGTAGAGGACACCATCCCGAAGATCCGCAGGAACTCGACGATGGTGTTGTACGAGTAGAGCTCACTCACCTCCTGGGTGGGCAGCTGCACGTCGTGCTTACGGGCGAGGTCTGCAAACGTCGCCGCCCGCACTGTCCCCTCGAAATGGCAATGCAGTTCGACCTTCGGCACCCTTCGCAGGTATTCGGCCGCGTCCAACCCTCCTCCTTTCGTTCGCCTTCGGTCTCGCTCACACTGCCGGCTGGAGGTGTGTCCTCCAGTCCGAATTAGCTAGGCAACGGGCGCGGACACCTCGGATCGCGCGGGAGGTATCTCCGCCGGCACGCTGCTGTAGGACAGGATCCAGTAGGCGAGCGCCCCGACCACGAGCCCGAAGAGCCAGCTGAAGTCGGCTCCGTATGTCGCGCTCGAGAGCGGAGACGTGTAGTTCAGCGGATAGTAGAAGGCCGCGTCGACCCACATCATCGCGGCGAGCATGCCCAAGGCGAGCGAGAGCAGTGCCTTCCAGTTCCAGCCGCCGTTGCGCCAATAGACCCCGCCGTGCTTGGTGGCCAGCGACAGCGGGTCGTAGCTCCTGCGGCGCAACAGGAAGTCGACCATGAGAATGCCGAACCACGGAGAGATCCAAACCACGATGTAATCAAGGAAACCCGACAGGTCCGTGTAGAAGTTCCCCTTGAAGATCACGAGCGCCGTCACCCCGCCGCAGACCACCGTGTCCACGAGCGTGCAGCCCCATCGCTTCAAGGGAATGCCAATGGCCTGCAGGGTCACGCCAGACGAGTACAGGTCCATGGTATTGATCGCGAACAGCTGCGGAATGGCGAGGATGAGGAAGGGCCAGAAGAACCAGCTGGCGAACGACGACGGCACTCCTGTCACCGCGGTGACCTTCGGGCTCACGAGATAGGCGGCCGCGCCGAGGAGCTCGAGGAGGACCGACGGAATGCCGGCTCCCAACGTTGAGGCCCAGAACGTTCTCGACTTTGGGGTCGACCGCGGCAAATAGCGTGAATAGTCGCTCGCGTTCTCGGTCCATCCGAGACCTCCTGCTGAGACGATCAGCACGAGGCCGGTCGTCCACAGCCACCACGACGAGTGTTGGTGCAGAAGGCTCGGGTGGGCGTGCGGGATGACCAGGATGGCCATGATGATGAAGACGGCGATGAAGACGACGGAAAGGTAGCGAAGGACCTTCGAGATCGTGGCATGGCCTAGGAACGGCACCAGGAATTGCACCGCGACCGCCAAGATGATGACCGCGACCTTGGCACCTGTATCGAGCGTCGTGCCCTCCCTCGAGAACATCGCCTCGATGACAAGGACGATGAGAACTATGCCCTCGATCTCGAAGCCGACCTGGGTGACCCAGTTGAACAACGACGGCACCCGGTTGCCGTTGCGACCGAACGGTGCCCGGCTAACCATGAACTGGGTCGTGCCGGCCTCGGGGCCCATGAGGCTTGCCAGGCCCAGGAAGCCGTAGACAAGGTTGCCGACAAGGATCGCGACGAGGGCCTGATAGAACGACAGCCCGAACGACACGATCAGCGCACCGTAGACCAGGTACTCAACGTTCCAGATCGCTCCCGCCCAGAGCCAGAAAAGCCCGGCTGGCGTCATCGGCCTTTCCGTCTCGGGAATCAGGTCGATACCTCGCTCTTCGAGCTTGAAGGCCCCGTAACCCTCGGACGTCACCGTGCCGTCGATCTCCGTCGACGGGCTCGAAACGCTGGCCGTGCTGCCGATCCGCTCCACTGGCCGTCCTCCCTCCCCAAGGCCAGACGCGCCACCGGTGTCACCGGGGCCCCCACGCGGCACAAGGCGATGGGTCAGTGCCGTGACACCCGAGGCTCTCCCCGACCGACGCGTCTCGCGGTAACTGCTGTTCGGCCGCAAGGTATCACACGGCTTCGGGCGAACGGAGGGACTGACGCGGGGGTCCTTCGTTTGCCGGAGCCGGCACAAGCGGAGAGAATCGCCCGATGAACATCTACGGACTCGACGCGGAAGTTGTCGACGCCGGCGCCGTCGAGCGGACTGCGCAGCGCTTTCGCGAACAGGCCATCGCGTTGCCGACCTTCGCTCAGCTCACGAGCCCGTTCACCGCCCCGAGCGCGATGCACGAGCAGTTGAGCACCGTCGACAAGAACGCGGCCTCGCCGGCGAACCTCTGGCGGGTGCACTGGCACAACACGAGGGACGGGGCACTGGCCGAGGTGCCCGAGCACGTCGTGCTGACCCGTGAGCTGACCGGCGTCGACGCTCCGATCGTCGTCGCCCTCGGCGACCGCTTCCCGATGATCGGTGCCCACAAGGTGCTCGCCGCCTACGCCTGCCTTGCACCGAGGCTGGTGACCGGCACGTTCGATCCCACCCGCCACCGGGCGATCTGGCCTTCGACAGGGAACTACTGCCGTGGCGGAGTGGCGGTCTCACGAGTGATGGGCTGCCACGGGGTCGCCGTGCTGCCCGAGGGGATGAGCCGGGAACGCTTCGACTGGCTGGAGCGCTGGGTCGTGGACGAGAGCGACATCGTCAGGACTCCGGGCACGGAGAGCAACGTGAAGGAGATTTACGACCGCTGCCGCGAGCTCGCGGAGGACCCGGACAACGTGATCTTGAACCAGTTCTGCGAGTTCGGCAACCACTTGGTTCACCGGCTCGCGACCGGGCGCGCGCTCGAGCGGATCGTCGAGCACCTTTCGGCCTCGCAGCCGGCCCTCAAGCCGCGGGCGTTCGTGTCGGCGACCGGATCAGCCGGCACCATCGGCGCCGGGGACTACCTGAAGGAGCGCTTCGGATCGCTCACCGTCGCCGCCGAGGCGCTCGAGTGCCCGACCTTGTTGAACAACGGGTTCGGCGAGCACAACATCCAGGGGATCGGCGACAAGCACGTGCCACTCATCCACAACGTCATGGCAACCGACGTCGTCGTCGCAGTCTCGGACCGCGCGACCGACTCCCTGAACGTGCTCGCGAATACCGACGCCGGCCGAAGCTTCCTCGCGAGCCGCAGCGTGTCGCCCGAGACGATCGCGGCGATCTCGTCATTCGGGCTGTCGACCTGGTGCAACGTCTTGGCAGCGATCAAGCTCGCGAAGCGGCTCCACCTCGGGGACGAGGACCTCGTCGTCACGATCGCCACGGACGGAGCGGCGCTGTACGAGAGCGAGCTCCTAAAGGCGCTGCAGCGCGACTTCGAGGACGGCTTCACCGAGGTCGATGCGGCCCAGGTCTTCGGCGAGCATCTGCTCGGTGCCGCTGAGGACCACCTCCTCGAATGCGCAGACTCCGAGCGGAACCGGATCTTCAATCTCGGCTACTACACGTGGGTCGAGCAGCAGGGCGTGCCGCTCGAACAGTTCGAAGCCCGGCGCGAGCAGAGCTTCTGGCGCTCCCTGCTCGACCTCGTGCCGGTCTGGGACGAGCTCATCGCCGAGCTGAACGGGCGCTCGGGAGCGCTGCCTGAGGTCAGCCGGCCTCGGGCTCGGCGGCTCGCCGCGGCCCCCGGCGACCGATGACCTGTCGCATGGCGGACCGCAACCGGGAAACTCGCACCACCGTCAGCTCCACCTGAGGTTGCGTCCACGGCAACGGCACCCTCTCGCCCGGTTGGAAGAGGCGATGGCCGTCCACCCAGACGAGCCCCAGGTCCGCCAGGACGGCGACCTGGGCGGCTCTCGCGACTGCGCCCACGGTGGGCGGCGCGCTGTCTCTCAGCTCCTCGTAGCGGTGCACGCGGCGCGCAGGTCCCAGTCCCGGACCGGAGGCCCGACCAGGTCTTGGGCTCGGAGACGAGCCACTCAAATGTTCCTGCAACGAGCGCAGCCGCGGCAGCGCGACAAACACACGGTCGCCGAGCTCGGCCTCGACCGCCATGAGGTCTGAGTAGCTCAAGTCGCCGCTGCCGACTTGCTCGAAGCGTCCCCGTCCGGCCAAGTACCAGGGCCCGCCACCGCTCACCTGGAGGCGCCTTGGGAGGCTTCGACCCTCGACAAGCCCAGAAAGCCCGGGGACCACCATCCAATGATGGCATCGACAGTCGCCCTCGGAGTCGCAGGCATCCCCCACCACGTCCGCGTCGTCAGGTACTTTCGGTCGGTGAGCCGATGCCTGAGCGACCCACCAACGAGCAAACGATGAGCCAGCAGCCTCCCCAGCACCACCGACCTCGCCAGGCAGGCGGCCGTCGGTCCGGCGTCCAGCGTTGGCTCGGGGGACTTGGTCGCGGACAGCGCACCGGCCTGATTGCCGGATCGACGCTGGTCGTCGCGCTCGTGGGCGTCATCATCGCCGCCGTCCTGTCGGGCGGTACCACCAAGGGCGGGGTGCACCCGCCCTCGACGCCAACGACCACCACGACTCCGCCGCCTCCCGCAGCCAAGCCGAGGACCTGCCCGCTAACCGGCCAGCCGGCTCCCGGCGGCAAGGTGCCGCAACGGCCGGCGCTCGCGGTGAAGATCGGCAACGACCCCGCGTCGCGTCCGCAGAGCGGCCTCGACCAAGCCGACATCGTCTACGAGGAGATGGCCGAGGGCGGGATCACGCGGTACATGGCCGTCTTCCAGTGCCAGAACGCTCCGCTGATCGGCCCCACCCGGTCGGTGCGCTGGGACGACTGGAACATCCTCGAGGCGTACCGACACTCGATCCTCGCCTACAGCGGAGGCATCCAGCCGTGGATGACGCAAGCCGCGTCCCTCCCGTGGATCTACAACGCCAACGGCAGCATCGAGCCCACCGCCAATGCCTTCTACCGCTACAACAGCTCGGTCCTGCCGGCGAGCCAGGGTGCCCCGTACAACTACTACTCCTCGTCCTCTCAGCTCTGGGGACTGTTTCACAAGGACTCGACCCCCCCGCCGGCGATCTTCCGATTTTCGAAGGCAATCCCCGCGGGCTCGGCGCCAGTGGCGTCCGCGACGATCGACTTCTCCGGAGCCTCCGACGTCGTCTGGCAGTGGAGCGGGACGACCCGGCAATGGCTGCGTTTTTACGGGACCCAGCCGGACAACGATCCCGGAGGGCACCAGTTCCACGCCACGAACATCGTCATCCAGGTCGTCAAGACCCAGCCGGGTCCCTACAACGAGAGCTACGGGTACAGTCCCGACGTCGAGAGCCTCACGACCGGCACTGGCACGGTCTACGTGCTGCGCGGCGGCTACCGCGAGAAGGGCATCTGGAGCCGGCCGGGTGGCGCCGACATCACGAAGTTCTCGTTCCCCAACGGCCGGCCGATCTCTCTTCAGCCCGGTCGGACTTGGTACGAGGTCGTGCCTAATTACGTCCCGGTCAGCTTCACGAGCTGAATAGCAGGGCGTGGCCCGGAGCGGCCTCCTGCGCTAAGGTGCAAGCGTCCCGGTTCCCGTCGGGATGATGTAGGCCACAGCGAAGTCCGGTGCGATTCCGGCGCTGTCCCGCAACGGTGATGCCCTCCTCGAGGGACGAGTCCGGTCGCCTTGGTTGCATCGACGAATCCAGTCCTCGGAGGAAGGGCGGTTCGTTCGGCTCCCTCGGGTGTCGGACCGGGCGCACTTCGTCCTCCGCTATCGATGGAGGATGAACCATGAAGCATCTCGGGAGCCGCTTGCGGCTCGTCCTGTCTATCGTCACGCTAGGTGGCGCGGCTGCCTGCGGCTCTGCCACCTCGGCGGGCACCACCACCACGAAGCCGGCGTCGACCTCGACGTCAGTGCCCCTGGCGCATGCCTTCCCTGTCACGATCCACGCCCCGAACGGGAAGGTGGTAATCGCGTCGCGACCGACGGCGATCTTGTCGCTCTCGCCCACCGCGACCGAGATGCTCTACGCCATCGGAGCGGGACCCCAGGTGAAGGCCGTCGACGAGTTCTCGGACTACCCGCCGAGCGCGCCCCGTACGAAGCTGTCGGGATTGGACCCGAACATCGAGGCGATAGTCGCCTATCGGCCCGACCTTGTGCTGGTCGCCGGGGACAGCTCCGGACTGACCGCCAAGCTGCACGGATTCGGCATCCCGGTCTTGTCGCTTCCCGCCGCCAACAAGCTGAGCGACGTCTACGCACAGCTCGCCCAGCTGGGCGAGGCGACCGGCCACCTCGCACAAGCGTTGTCGCTCGCCGCCCGCATGCGCACCCAGATCACCTCGATCGTCACCTCGACACCGCGGCCCGCCAAACCGCTCACCTACTACTACGAGCTCGACCCGACCTACTACTCGGTGACCTCGACTACCTTCGTGGGATCGCTGCTCGACCTGCTGGGCATGCGGAGCATCGCCGACGCGGCCGGCAACGCCAACGGCGGCTATCCGCAGCTCTCGTCCGAGTACATCATCAGAGCCGACCCCGACTTCGTCATCCTGGCCGACACGGTCTGCTGCAACCAGGACGCCAGAACCGTCGCCGCCAGGCCCGGCTGGTCGGTGATCGAAGCGGTCAAGGCAGGTCAGATAGTCGGCTTGAACGATGACATCGCCTCACGATGGGGGCCTCGCATCGTTGACCTCCTCAGGACGGTCGCGGCCGCCGTGAGGCGAAGCGAGCACAAGGCCCCGGTCGCGTCGTGACGACGGTCGCGGACTCGGGCCTCGAGACGCCGGCCGCAGCGGCAGGCCAGGGGCCGGCGCCCGCCCTCGCCGGAGTCCGATCAGCGCGCCCGGCGATGCTCGTCGCGACCGCCGCGCTCGTGGGCGCGATCCTCGTGGGAGTGTCGGTCGGCCCCGCCGACCTCTCCCTCGGGACGGTGCTCCGAGCCCTCGTCGGCCGCCTGCCCTTCGTGCACCTGCATCCTGCGGTCAGCCAGATCGACAACGCGATCATCTGGCAGGTGCGCATGCCTCGCGTCGTGCTCGGCGGCATGGTCGGAGCCATGCTGGCGGGAGGAGGAGCGGCGTACCAGGGGTTGTTTCGCAACCCGCTCGCCGACCCCTACCTGCTCGGTGTCGCCGCGGGCAGCGGCCTTGGCGCGACGATCGCGATTATCGGTGGCGCGAGCGTGCACCTACTGCTGCCCATCGCGGCATTCGTGGGCGCCGCCGGCGCCGTGGCCCTCACCTATCTGATCGGTTCGGGCGCGCACCGCGACACCTCCACGGGCACCATCGTGCTCGCCGGAGTGGCGGTTGCCGCTCTGCTGACAGCGGTACAGACCTACGTGCTGCAACAGCACACGCAGTCGCTCCAGGACGTCTACTCCTGGATCCTCGGCCGGCTCAGCCTCGCGTCGTGGTCGGACGTCTGGCTCGTGCTTCCCTACGCGCTCGTGAGCGCGTCGGTGCTGACGGCGCACCGGCGCCTGCTCGACGTGCTGCGCGTGGGCGAGGAGGAGGCGGGCAGCCTTGGGCTGCATGCCGCCAGGGTCCGGCTCGTCGTCGTGGCTGCGGCGACGCTCGGGACCGCCGCCGCGGTCGCCGTGAGCGGTCTCATCGGGTTCATCGGGATCATCGTGCCGCATACCGTCCGGCTCGCCGCCGGGTCTAGCTACCGCGTCGTGCTCCCGGTCTCGATGATCGGCGGCGCAGCATTCCTCATACTGGCCGACGTCGTGGCCCGCACGGTCCAGGCGCCGGCGGAGGTTCCGATCGGCGTGGTCACGGCCTTCATCGGTGCTCCGTTCTTCCTTTTCGTCCTACGGTCGAACCGGGCACAGCGCAGCGTCTGATGATCGAGCTGAACGACCTCACGGTCCGGTACGGGTCGGTGCTCGCGATCGCGAACGCGTCCGAGCGAGTCGACCCCGGCGCGTGGGTCGGGCTGGTCGGGCCCAACGGAGCCGGGAAGACAACGCTGCTTCGCGCCGTCGCCGGCCTCGTCTCTCACGGTGGCGTCGTCAACCTCGACGGGCAGCCGACGTCGAGCTACTCCCAGCGCCGGCTCGCCCGCACCGTCGCCTTCGTTCCACAGCACCCCGTGCTGCCCGCTGACATGGAGGTCGCGGACTATGTCCTGCTCGGGCGCACGCCGCACCGCAGCTACTTCGGCCGCGAGACGCCGCGTGACCGTCGAGTCTGCGCCGAGCTGCTCGAGCGTCTCGACCTCGCCACGTGGTCGTCTCGCCGCCTGATCACGTTGTCCGGCGGCGAGGTTCAACGCCTCGTCCTCGCGCGCGCTCGCGCAGGAGGCCCCGGTGCTGCTGCTCGACGAGCCGACCAGCGCGCTCGACCTCGGCCGGCGGATAGAAGCCCTCGAGCTCGTCGACGAGCTGAGGGTCGAGCGTGGCCTCACCGTCATGAGCGCGATGCACGACCTCACGCTTGCGGGCCAATTCGCCGAGCGGCTGCTGCTGTTGACCCACGGGAGAATCGTTGCCGCCGGGTCACCTCGTGAGGTCCTCGAGGCGTCGCTGTTGGCGGAGCACTTCGGCGCTGACGTCCACGTCCTCGCGACGCCGGACGGTCAGATCGCCGTCGTTCCAGGTCGCCGCGGGGGGCCTCCGTCACGACCCCCTCTCGAAGACGGGGCCCAGGCGTCGTTGCGGCATCCGGCCGAGACAGCGCGGTAGCCCGCTCGGGCGAGGCGCGCCCCCCACAGCGAACGCGGCCCGCAGAAGGCCGCCGCCATCTGATCGGGTGGACAGAGGATGCAGACCGCGTCGCTCGCCGTGCCAGTGCCGGACACACCGGCGTCGATGAGCGCCTGGCTCTTCGCCTCGGTCAGGGTCACGACGGCGTTCACGAGCGCCGCATCGGACAGTCGCGCGGGGACGAACGCGACGACGTTGATCGTGCCGGCCCGGCCGCATTCGCGATTGCCGTCGCCGGCTGCCGCCCAAGTCGGGTGCTCGATCCCGACGGTCGCATAGACCTGGACGCCTCCGTCGGTCCCCCTGCTCAGCTCGGCGACCGGCGCGGCCGTGAGCATCCCGACCCCGGTGCCGGACACGCCCGCGCCGGTGGCCAGCTCTCGGAGGTGTCGATCAGGGTCGTGCCGGGAGTAGTCGCCGGCCACCTGCGCGTTGAGGACCCAGGATCTCAAGCCGAGACCACCCCCCAAAGGCGCGGAGGAGACCGCGAGCATCGGTTCCACGAGGCGCCAGAGGACGAGGGGCAGCCCGAACGACCCGTCCGGCTGGAGCACCTCTGGCGAAACGGCCCTGTCCAATCCCGTTCAGGCCTCCTGGCGTGTCCGCGCTCGGCCCTCGGCTCTGGGCCGGCTCATCGGGTTGCGCGGCCGCTCACTCCTCGATCGCGGACATGACGTGCTTGATCCTCGTGTAGTCCTCGAACCCGTACATCGAGAGGTCCTTGCCGTAACCCGAGTGCTTGAATCCGCCGTGGGGCATCTCGGCGACGATCGGGATGTGGGTGTTGATCCATACGCAACCGAAGTCGAGCCGCTTTGCCATCCGCATCGCCCGGCCGTGGTCTCGTGTCCAGACCGACGAGGCCAGGCCGTACTCCACCCCGTTCGCCCAGGCGACCGCCTGCTCCTCGTCCGAGAAGCGCTGCACGGTGATGACCGGCCCGAAGATCTCCTGCTGGATCATCTCGTCTTCCTGCCAGAGGTCGGTGACGACGGTCGGCTCGAACAGGTAGCCGCGCTCGCCGTACCGGTGGCCGCCTTGCAGCACGCGGGCGTGGTCGGGCACCCGGGCGAGCATGCCGCTCACGCGTTCGAGCTGCACGGGGTTGTTGAGCGGCCCGTAGTCGGCGTCCTCGACGTCGGTGCCGCCAGTCTTGGTGGCGCGAGCCTGCTCGGCGAGAGCCTCGGCGAAGTCGGCGGCGACCTTCGGCCCGGCCAGCACTCTCGTCGCCGCCGTGCAGTCCTGGCCGGCGTTGAAGTAGCCCGCGGCCGCGATGCCCGCCGCGGCCTTCTCGAGGTCGGCGTCGTCGAAGACCACTACCGGAGCCTTCCCACCCAGCTCGAGGTGCACGCGCTTCAAGTCGGCCGCGGCCGCGGCGGCGACCTCCCTGCCCGCTCGCACGCTGCCGGTGACCGAGACCATGGCTGGGGTCGGGTGCGTGACGAGGGCGCGACCAGTGTCCCGGTCGCCGCAGATCACGTTGAAAACGCCGGCGGGCAGGTGCTCGGCCATGATCTCGGCCATCAAAAGCGTGGAGACCGGAGTCGTGTCCGACGGCTTGAGGACGACACTGTTGCCGGCGGCGATCGCAGGCGCCCACTTCCAGACCGCCATCATCATGGGGTAGTTCCACGGAGTCACCTGCCCGCAGACTCCGACTGGCTCTCGGCGGATCATGGAGGTGTGACCCGCCAGGTACTCGCCGGCGGACCGGCCCTCGAGCACCCGCGCGGCGCCGGCGAAAAAGCGGATCTGGTCGACCATCGGCGGCACCTCCTCGCTCATCGTGAGTCCGAGTGGCTTGCCGGTGTTCTCGGACTCGGCGCTCACCAGCTCCTTGGCACGGGCTTCGATCCCGTCTGCTATGCGGAAAAGGGCGAGGCTGCGTTCGGAGGGCGTCGCGTCGCGCCAGGCCCCGAACGCCTCCGCCGCGGCCGCGAACGCCCTGTCGACGTCCACCTCCCGAGAAAGCGGCGCCTGCGCGAACGGCTCGGCGCTGCTGGGATCTATGAGGGTGGTGGTCTCGCCCGAGGCGGTGTCGACGTACTTGCCGTCGACGAAGTTCTGAAGGGTTCGCATGCGCTGATCCTCGCAGATTCGCGAGTGCCCGACAACCGCCAAACACCAAGGCCACAACCCCAATGAGCTCTACTAGCGTGCACGCGGTGACGTCGTCGACCGCACCCTCACCCGCCTCTGGAACCGCCTACCGCGAGCTCTCGTACTGGTTCGACAGCCTGCCGTCTCCCGTCCGCCAACGGCCCGGGCTCGAGGGAGATCTCGAGGTCGACGTCGCCGTCGTCGGAGCGGGCTACACGGGCCTTTGGACCGCCTACTACCTCTCGAAGTCCGATCCCTCGATCCGGGTGGTCGTTCTCGAGCGCGAGACCGCAGGCTTCGGCGCGTCGGGCCGCAACGGCGGCTGGTGCTCGGCGCTGTTCGCAACTTCTCCCGCCAAGCTCGTCCGCACCTACGGCAAGGCGGCTGAGGAGACCCTGCGAAGAGCCCTCGAGGAGACCGTCGACGAGGTGGGTGCGGTGACGGCAGAGGAGGGCATCGACTGCCACTACCGCAAGGCCGGCACGGTGATGCTCGCCCGCAACGCCGCGCAGCTGCAACGGGCACACCAAGAGGTCGACGAGGCACGGTCGCTCGGCGTCGGCGAGGGGGACCTGAGGCTCCTGAGCGCGCCCGAGGCGAGGGAGCTCGTCGGCGCGACCCAGGTTCTCGGCGCCACCTACACCCCGCACTGCGCCTCCATTCATCCCGCGCGGCTCGTGCGGGGTCTGGCGGAGGTCGTCGAGCGACTCGGCGTCCGGGTCTTCGAGCAGACACAGGTCCTCGAGATCCACCCGGGAAGCGTCGTGACGTCCCACGGCACGGTCCGAGCCGACGCCGTCGTGCGAGCGACCGAGGGGTTCAGCGCGCAGCTGCCCGCGGCACACCGGGACGTGATCCCGTTCTACTCGCTCATGATAGCGACCGATCCGATCGAATCCGGCGCCTTAGAGGAGATCGGCCTGCGGAACGGCGAGACCTTCAACGACCTCCGTCACCTCGTCATCTACGGCCAGCGCACGCCCGACGGCCGGATCGCGTTCGGCGGCCGAGGCGCTCCCTACCACTACGGCTCGCGCATCGAGCCGGGCTTCGACCGCGACCGCCGGATGCACACGCTCATCCACGAGACGCTCGTCGACCTGTTCCCGGCGCTGGCCGGGACGCGCGTCACGCACCGGTGGGGGGGCCCGCTGGGCATAGCCCGGGACTGGCACCCCTCGGTCGGGTTCGACCGCACGACGGGGCTCGGTTGGGCCGGCGGCTACGTCGGCGACGGTGTGGCGGTGACCAATCTCGCCGGCCGCACGCTCGCCGCGCTCGTGACGGGCGTCGAGAACGAGCTCACCGGCCTGTGCTGGGTCGGTCACCGCTCACCGCGCTGGGAGCCCGAACCGCTCCGATGGATCGGCGTCAACTCCGCGCTTACGGCGATGGGTACGGCCGATCGCGCCGAGCGGCGGTCGGGGCGGCCTTCCCGGGTGGCGACGGCGATGGGCAGGCTCGTCGGGGGCTAGGTCCGATACCGTTCTATCCAAGACTGGTATTGAGGCTAGGCCTGCCAGTCTGCTCAGAGCGCCCGAACCGCCTTCTCGAGGACCGAGAGTCCCTCGGCGAGCAGGTCGTCGGACATCACGAGGGGCGGAACGATCCGCACCACGTTGTCGTAGGTGCCTGCCCTCAACAAGATGACGCCTTCCGAGTGGCAAGCGGCGAGAACCTTCGAGGTCGCGGTGACGTCGGGCTCCTTCGTCCGCTTGTCGCTCACGAACTCGATCGCGGCCATCGCGCCGATGACGCGAAGCTCCCCTACAGCCGGCACCTCGTCGGCGAGGTTCCCGAGGCGAGCTTTGAAGATCTCACCCATCTGTTGAGCGCGCTCCACCAGGCCACGGGTCTCGATCTCCGACAGAGCGCCGAGCGCTGCGGCGCACGAGACCGGGTTGCCGCCGAAGGTGGTGCCCAACCCGCCGGGATGGATGGCGTCCATGATGTCGGCTCTCCCCGTGACGCCGCCGATCGGAAGACCGCCGCCGAGGCCCTTGGCCGTTGTAATGAGGTCGGGGACGACGCCGAAATGCTCGCAGGAGAACAACCTCCCGGTCCTCCCCATGCCGGACTGGATTTCGTCTGCGATGAAGACGATCCCGTGCTCCTGGCAGTACTCGGCGAGGCGCGAGAGGAACCCCGCGGCAGGGATGATCACGCCACCCTCGCCCAGCACCGGCTCGACGAGCAGGCACGCGATCCTGTTGCCGCCGATCTGCTTGTCCATCGAGGCGATCGCCAGGTCCGCACACGCCTCGCCACACAACTCGGACGACGCGCCGGCGACACATCGGTAGGGATAGCTGAACGGCATGCGGTAGATCTCGGAGGCGAACGGGCCGAACCCCGACTTGTACGGCATCGCCTTGGCGGTCAGCGACATCGTGAGCAGGGTCCGGCCGTGGAAGGCGTGGTCGAATGCGACGACGGCCTGGCGACCGGTGAAGGATCGGGCGATCTTCACGGCGTTCTCGATGGCCTCGGCTCCCGAGTTGACAAAGAAACTCCGTTTCTCGGCCGTGCCCGGGGTGAGCGCATTCAGCCGCTCCGCGAGGGTGATATAGCTCTCGAAGCCCGTGACCTGGAAGCAGGTGTGGGTGAAGGCCCGCACCTGCTCGGTGACGGCCTCGACGACCAGAGGTGCACTCGACCCCACGTTCAGCACCGCGATGCCGGCGCCAAGGTCGATGAACGAGTTGCCGTCGACGTCGACGACGATGCCGCCCGAGGCCCGCGCCGCGAAGATCGGCATCGTGGTGCCCACGCCGGCCGGCACCGACGCCTTCCTGCGGGCGGTGAGCTCCAACGACCTGGGACCGGGGATGGAGGTCCGGATCTGTCGCGCCTGGGGGACCTCGCCGGTTTCCACCACGATCACCACCTGTCGCTCGGGCGAATGCGCCGCCCTCGGGCCAACGTCGTTCGCGCTGATTCGATCGTCGTGGAGCTTACCGACGACGGATTCCATTGACAAATGGCACCTCGAATGTGACAATAAGCCGATTTCGCACAGGCCAGCGGCAAGAGCCGGAGGGGGCTCCCAGGGCAGTGACCAGTTCTGACAGGGTCGTGCGGGCCAATTCCGAGAGCGGCCGGCCCTCTCGTCGGGCGACCCCGCCCGGGACCTCGCTCGATGACGTGTCGAGGCAACTCGTCGAGGAGCTCCAGCGAGACGGCCGGCGCTCTTACGCGGCGTTGGCCGAGACGGTCGGGCTTTCGGAGGCGGCGGTGCGTCAGCGTGTCCGACGCCTGCTCGACGACAACGTCATGCAGATCGTCGCCGTGACCGATCCGCTCACCGTCGGGTTCACCCGCCAGGCGCTCGTCGGGATCCGCGCCGACGGGAATTTGCGGGACATCGCCGACAAGCTGGCGGGACTCGCCGAGCTGGAGTACGTCGTTGTCTGTGCGGGTTCGTTCGACATCCTGGTCGAGCTCGTGTGCGAGGACGACGAGCACCTCCTGCGGGTCCTCGACGACTCGATCAGAAGCATCGAAGGTGTACGGGAGGCGGAGACCTTCGTCTACCTCCGCCTCGTCAAGCAGACCTACTCATGGGGGACTCGATGACCACCGCTCAATTCCAAGCCGCAGCGCGCCGTCACCTCTGGATGCACTTCACCCGGATGGGAGCCTTCGACGAGAACCGGGACATCCCGGTAATCGATCGCGGCGAGGGCGTCTACGTCTACGACAGCGACGGCAAGCGCTACCTCGACGGGCTCTCTGGGCTGTTCGTCGTCCAGGTAGGCCACGGGCGCGTCGAGCTGGCCGAGGCCGCCCTACGCCAGGCCTCGAAACTGGCGTACTTCCCCGAGTGGGGCTATGCGCACACGCCGGGCGTCGAGCTCGCGGATCGCCTTGCCCGGCTCGCTCCTGCTGACCTCAATCGCGTGTTCTTCACCACCGGAGGCAGCGAGGCCGTCGAATCGGCGTGGAAGCTTGCCCGCCAGTACTTCAAGCTGACCGGCCAACCGTCCCGATACAAGGTCATCAGCCGCAATATCGCGTATCACGGGACCACCCTCGGAGCACTCTCGATTACGGGCATCCCCTCGGCGCGTCAACCCTTCGAGCCGCTGGTGCCCGGGGCGCGGCAAGGTGCAGAACACGAACCGGTACCGCTGCCACGATTGTGCGCACCTGAGCTCTTGCACTCTCCGGTGCGCGGAGGACATCGCCCGTCAGATCGAGTACGAGGGACCCGAGACCGTCGCCGCAGTGTTCCTCGAGCCGGTTCAGAACTCCGGTGGATGCTTCGTGCCGCCGCCCGGGTACTTCGAGCGGGCGCGCGAGATCTGCGACGAGTACGGGGTGCTGCTCGTGTCCGACGAGGTCATCTGCGCCTTCGGCCGCATCGGGGAGATGTTCGGCTGTGACCGTTACGGCTACGTCCCCGACATCATCACCTGCGCGAAGGGCATGACGAGCGGCTACTCCCCGATCGGCGCCATGATCGCCTCCGACCGGCTCATGGAGCCCTTCCTGAGCGGCACCGCGACGTTCGCCCACGGCGTCACCTTTGGCGGCCACCCGGTCTCATCCGCAGTCGCGCTCGCCAATCTCGATCTGTTGGAGAACGAGAAGATCCTCGAGAACGTGCGCGACAACGAGGGCGCCTTCCGCTCGACGCTGGACAAGCTGAACGACCTCCCGATAGTCGGTGACATACGCGGCGCCGGGTTCTTCTACGGGATCGAGCTCGTCCGCGACAAGGCGACCAGAGCCACCTTCACCAACGACGAGTCGGAATGGCTCCTGCGCGGCTTCCTCTCGCCTGCGCTCTTCGACGCCGGCCTGGTCTGTCGCGCTGACGACCGCGGCGACCCGGTCATCCAGCTCGCCCCGCCGCTCATCTGCGGCCAGCGCGAGTTCGACGAGATCGAACGGATCCTCAGGTCCGTCCTGACCGAAGCGTGGGCGATGCTCTGACAGAGGGCCCTCGCTCGCGGGCCCGCCAGGCGCCATGATGAGGTCCGGGTGACTGAGGTCCGGGGAATCTGGGCGCTGGGAGAAGCTCGATGGGCTACGTGCTGAACCACTGGTCGTGGGACCCGTTCTTCTTCGTGGCCGTCGCGATCGGCCTTGCGCACGAGGCCGGCCTGCGTCATCTGGCGGCGCGTTCGGTGCCGGCCCGGACGGCCACCAGGCGGAGACGCTCGCTCTACTTCTACGGCGGCCTCGTGGTCCTGCTGGTCACGGTCCAGTCACCGATCGACTACTGGTCCGACTACTACTACTGGGTCCACATGATCCAGCACCTGCTGCTCATGTTCGCAGCGCCCTCGCTCATCGTCGTCGGCGCTCCCTGGCTCCCCCTCCTCCACGCCCTCGGTGTCCGGGCGCGTCGGGCCGTGCTGCGAGGCCTGCTGGTGTCGTCCTGGTCGGCGCCGCTGCGAGCCGCCGGCCGCTTCCTCGTCCGGCCCTGGACCGCCATCGTGTTGTTCAACGTCGCGATGGTGATCTGGCACGTCCCGGCGCTGTTCGACCTCGCCTACCGCAACCAGACGGTTCACATCTGGCTGATGCACGGGAGCTTCTTCGCGACGGGGATGCTGTTCTGGCTGCAGTTCATACCGTCGTACCCGTTTCGGCGCCGCCTCGCGCCGACGGGCCAGATCACCGCCTTGTTCGGCACGAACCTCGTGATGTTCGTGCTCGCGATCTCCCAGAGCATCTTCGCGCCCACCTCGTGGTACCCGGTCTATTCGCACTTGGCCGGAGTCACCCTGTCGCCGGTCGCAAGCCAGCAGATCGGCGCGGGGATCCTCTGGGTCTGCGGCGACATCTGGTGCTTCCCGGCCATCGTGGTCGCGATCCGGCGTCTCATGGACGCCGACGGGTTCGACGGAGCGCTCGACCGGTTCATGCGACGAGAGGCGCGTACGTCCGAGCTGGCGAGGAGGGCCGCCGGCCGAGGGTGAGCCGGGGGGGTCCGGGACACGCGTCTCCGTTTCGGGGACCGTGCCGGCGGTAGGCTCTGGCCCCGTGCCGGGCGCCCACCACCTCGTGCATCTCCTGCTCCTCGCGCAATCGAGCACGGGCCACGCGCTCGGCGCGACAGAGCAAGATCACGTTCTTCCAGGCGATCGTGCTCGGGCTGATCCAGGGTGTGACCGAGCTGTTCCCGATATCGAGCCTCGGTCACACCGTTGTGTTCCCGGCGCTTTTCGGTTGGCACAACCTCGTCGCGTCCGAGAGCAAGCCCGAGTCGTTCTGGCTCGCGTTCGTCGTCGCGCTCCACGTCGGGACGGCGGTCGCCCTTGTCGCGTTCTTCTGGAGGGAGTGGGTTGCCATCGTCCGCGGCTTGGTCCACTCAGCTCTCACCAGGTCGATCACGACGCCGGCCGAGAGGCTCGGATGGCTGCTGGTGGTCGCGACGATCCCGGCCGGCATCACCGGGATCGCATTAGAGCACCTGCTCCGGGTGCTTTTCTCCAAGCCCCTTGCCGCGTCGATCTTCCTCGTGGTCAACGGCGTGATCCTCTTCGGGGGAGAAGCTGCCCGCCGTCGCGCCGAGCTCCGGGAGCAACGTGGCCATGTGCCGCCGCGGGAGCTGAAGACGCTCGATTTCAAGGAGGCGGGCGTCATCGGGACGGCGCAGGTGCTGGCACTGTTCGCAGGCATCAGCCGCTCGGGAATCACGATCGTGGCGGGGCTTCTTCGCGGGCTGGACTACGAGGACGCGGCCCGTTTCTCGTTCCTGCTCGCAACGCCAGTGATCCTGCTCGCAGGGCTCTACAAGATCCCGGACCTGCTCGGACCGCTCGGGAACGGCGTCCGGAGCCAAGCTCTCGTAGGCGCTCTGTGCGCCTTCGCGGCTGCCCTCGTCTCGGTCCGGTTCCTCACCCAGTACTTCAAGACGCGAACCCTGTGGCCTTTCGGGCTGTACTGCCTCGTGGCGGGCACGGCCTTCATCATCCGCTTCGCCTGAGTCGATCTCTCGACCCTGCGGCGGGCGCCGACCAGAAGCTCGATGATCCGGGGCGCCGGCGGCGATTTGGCGCGAGAACCCTAGGCTGATCCCATGGCCATCTACGACGTCCCCATACGCTCCCTTCAAGACGAGCAGCTCGATCTGCACAGCTTCGAGGACAAGGCGGTCCTCGTAGTCAACGTTGCGTCACTTTGCGGGCTGACGCCGCAGTACTCCGGTCTCGAGAGTCTTCAAGAGAGATACAGCGATCGCGGATTCACCGTCCTCGGGGTCCCCTGCAACCAGTTCGGTGCGCAGGAACCGGGCTCGGCCGGCGAGATCGAGGCTTTCTGCTCGACGACCTACGGGGTCACGTTCCCCATGACCGAGAAGCTCGAGGTCAACGGGGCGGATCGCCATTCTCTGTACGCGGAGCTGACCCAGGTCGCCGACGCCGAGGGGAACGCGGGCGACATCCAGTGGAACTTCGAGAAGTTTCTGGTCGCTCCCGGGGGTCGGTCAATCGTCCGTTTCCGACCGACGACCGAGCCAGATGCACCTGAAGTCGTGGCGGCAATCGAGGCGGCGCTGCCCGGCTGAGCTCCGGGCCAGGGCAGCCAGGCAAAGAACCGCGTCCGTCCGAACAAGCTTCGCCGAGTGCCAGATCCGACCGACGATCTCTTCGTGACGAGGTCGCTCACCATCCCGTCGGGCGAGCTGCGGTGGCGCTTTTCCGGGAGCGGGGGACCCGGTGGCCAACACGCGAACACCTCCAATACCAAGGTGATGCTGACCTGGAACGTCGAGGCGTCCGGTGCGACGACCGAGCCCCAAAAGGCGCGGCTGATCGAGCAGCTCGGCCCAATCGTACGGATCTTCGCCGCTGACGAGCGCTCCCAGACGCGCAACCGGGACCTCGCCCTCGAGCGGCTGCGCGACAGGGTGAGGGCCGCTCTCGCAGTCCGCTCACCCCGACGGCCAACTGCGCCGACGAAGTCCTCCGTCAATCGAAGACTCGACGAGAAACGGCAGCGATCGGACCGGAAGGCCGAGCGGCACGTTGGCCGAGACCTGGAGGATTAGGCTCTGAGCAGGTTGTGTGCCGGTTACCTCGGAAATTGCGCACCCTCGAGGCCCGTAGGCGTCTCACGCCGAGCGCATCAGTAGTCAAGGGCCAGCTCAGCACGGCCGATATTCTCGGGTGAGCCTTCGAGACAGCAGAAGGACCTCGTCGGGACAGCGGATCCAACCGTTCTGAGCACGTTGATCACGCTTTGTCCGACAGGGAGCGCGCGAGTGGCAAGGATCATGGCAGGCGGTAGCGCCGAAACGGCCACTGCGAGTACGCACGCGCCCGGGGAAGGGCCCGGATCGGAGGCGCCTGGTCCGGAGGGGCCTGGGCCCGAGGGTCCTGGAGCCGGCCGGCCGGCTGCGGACACCCCTGCCCCGTCGAGCGGCGAATCCCTGCGCCGCTTCGGCGTCGCCGCCGGAACCTCGGAATTCCTGCTCGCCCTGTTCGTCAGTTGGGCCGCGCTCCACCCTGGGCGGGGCGTGCTCACCGAGCACGTCGACGACATCGCCAAGCTCGCTGCTGCCGCGACTGCGGCGGCCAGCTGCTTTTGGTTCGGTCGTCGTGCGGCGCCTTCGTTGCGGCCGGCGTGGAGGTGGATCGGCGCCTCTGCCACCTCCTGGGCCATCGGGGAGGCTATCGTCACCGGGTACCGTTTCGCGGGAACGGGGGCGGTGCCCTTCCCTTCGGCGGCTGATGTGGGCTTCCTCGCCGCGCTGCCGTTCGCCGCGATAGGGATATTGATGTTCCCCTCGGCGTCGATGGCCGGCGTCTCGCGTGCACGCATGCTCCTCGACGGCGTCATCGTGGCCGGTTCGCTCCTCATCGTGAGCTGGACCACTGCGCTCGGCACGGTGTACTACGCCGGATCGGGCAGCGTCTTCTCCCAGGCGGTCGGCCTCGCCTACCCGATCGGCGACGTGATCGTGGCCACGGTCGGCATCAGCGTCCTCGCACGAGGTCGCGGGCGCCAGCGCGTCCCCGCCAGGTTGGTCGTAGCCGGCCTGCTCTGCCTCACCCTGACCGACACCAGCCTCGCCTATCTCGCCCATCTCAGCTCGTTCCGGTACGACATTCTGGTCGACGCCGGCCGCGTCGCTGCCTTCCTGCTGATCGCCCTCGCCCTCTGGTGGCCAGTCGGTGGGACCACCATCGCCCGGGAAGAGGCCGAGGGCCCTTCGCCGTGGCAGGTCGCGCTCCCCTACTTCTTCCTCGCCGTCGCGATCATCGCGGCCGTCGTAGGGCACGGGCAATCGGGCCGGTCCTACCGGTTGGTGATCGTCGCCGGGCTGTGCGTCGTCGCCGCCGTTCTCGCGCGGCAGATCCTCACCTTGGTCGAGAATCTCCGCCTGACAGGCCAGATGCAGAACGCCGTGACCACGCTCCGGGCCAACCAGGTTGAGCTAGTCCATTATGCACTTCACGACTCGCTGACCGAGCTGCCGAATCGGGTGCTGTTCGGGGATCGGATCGAGCACGCTCTCGCGAGGCGCGCATCACCGACTCGACGCGTCGCCGTGCTGCTATCAGATCTCGACAGCTTCAAGGACGTCAACGACACCCTCGGCCACTCCGCCGGCGACGAAGTCCTCGTCGCGGCCGCCGACCGCCTGAGCTCTTGCGTCCGCCCTGGTGACACGGTCGCAAGGATCGGCGGTGACGAGTTCGCGATCCTCATCGAAGATGCCTCGAGTGTGGACGAGGTTGCGTCGGTCGCGGCACGGGTCTGCTCTGCGATGCGGACCCCCTTCACCGTTGCCGGGCGGGATTTCATCGTGCACGCGAGCGTCGGCATCGCGATGGGCAACCAACGCGATGCCCGCAGCGACGAACTGCTCCGGGACGCCGACGTCGCGTTGTACGCCGCCAAGGACGCCGGCGGCGACGACTACATGTTCTTCGAGCCGCGCCTCGGCAAGGCATACGTCGACCGCCTCGGCCTCCAGGCAGAGCTCGCCGCAGCCCTTGACAAGGGTCAGCTTTTTGTCGAGTACCAGCCGGTCGTCGAGCTTGGTTCGGGACACACTGTCGGGGTTGAGGCACTGCTCCGGTGGCGGCACCCTCGTCGGGGCGTATTGGAACCAGTGGACTTCCTCCCGGTCGCGGAAAGCTCGGGCATCGTGGTCCAAATCGGCGCTTGGGCACTCGAGGAGGCGCTCAGGCAGCTCCGGGTCTGGAGAGACCAGATCCCAGCCGCTGAGCATCTTTGGACCGCGGTCAACGTCTCCGCTCGCCAGCTTGCGGGCGGCGACCTCGTCGGTGCCGTCTCGAAGGCCATCAGCTCGAGCGGGATCGAGCCGGAGGCGCTCCACATCGAACTGACCGAAAGCGCCGTGATCGACCAGGTCGACTGGTCGTTGGTCGTTCTCGGGGATCTGAAGGACCTCGGGGTGAAGTTGGAGATCGACGACTTCGGCACGGGCTACTCGTCACTCGCCTATCTGAAGCAACTGCCGATCGACGGGGTGAAAATCGACCGAGTCTTCGTGGACGGGCTGGGCGCGGATGGCCGCGACGCGGTGATCGTCGAGGCGGTCGTGTCCTTGGCGCACGCCCTGCAGCTAAAGGTCGCGGCCGAAGGGGTCGAAACTAGTCGGCAGGTCGAGTGGCTGAGAACCCTTGGCTGTGATTATGGGCAGGGCTTCTACTGGAGCATTCCGCTCCCGGCGGCCGGACTGGAGATGTGGCTGGGCGGTAAATGAGCTAGGGCGGGCGGCAGAGACCCAATCTCATCGAAAGCCAGTCTCAGCGGCCCAAGTCAGGCTACCGTTTCTTCAGCCAAAGAAGTGCTGAATCGTCCAAGCGAACGACCGGATTGGGGATGGGCAACGATGATCTGTGCTCAATGTGAAGGTGCAATCCCAGAAGGCGCCGGCGAATGTCCACATTGTGGTGCTCTTGTGGTGATCGCCGAGACCATGACGGCGGACACCACGGCCACCGACACGACAGCTATGCCCGCCCCCGCCGGGGCCTGGCCAGCCGCCGAGGAAAGCGGGCCGGCAGCTGCGGGAGCCGGGCCCGTCGGGGCCGGGGCCGGGCCGGCCGCGGCCGTCTCGACACCGGGCGGTTCTACGCCGTTCAAATTCGAGGCGAGCAGGTGGAGTCAGGCGGATCGGATTGCGGGAGGGGCCTCAGTCGTGGTCTTCATCTCGCTTTTCCTGCCTTGGTTCAGCTTCCACTACATCATCGGATCCGTGTCGATCAGCGGACTTACGACGCACGGGTACCTCTATATCGTGCTCCTCGTTTGCCTCGCGATCTTTGCCTATCTGATCGCTCGAGCGGGCTTCGCGCAGATGCCCTTCAAATTGCCCATGGCACACGAACCTGCGCTCTTGATCGCGACTGTGGTCAACCTCGCGCTCGTCCTCATCGGGCTCATCGACAAGCCAGCCTTCTGGGGTTGGAGCTACGGCGGGTTCGTCGCCTTGGTCGCGGCCGTGGTCGCGGCCGCTCCCATCGGGCTTCCGGCCATCCAGGCGCGTAACAAGCCCGCCAACAAGTAACAAGCGAAGCCGTTGCGGAGAGCTTTTCGGCTGCCGGGGCTCTGCCGTGTCCACATGGGCTACCATCTTGTTCCGGCAGGTCCGCTGCGAGGAGCGAAGTCATGGGTCTAGGGCGCAACATCGCAACTGCGACGGTGGCGGTTGTGTGCGGCCTCGCATTGGCGGCGTGCGGCGAGCAAATCGCTGCGCACGTGGACGCAGCAGACTCTGTACATTCCGCCTTTACCAGCCTCGTCAACAGCC
Source organism: uncultured Acidimicrobiaceae bacterium (assembly GCA_963703655.1). GTDB lineage: Bacteria > Actinomycetota > Acidimicrobiia > Acidimicrobiales > Bog-793 > CAVPFA01. Next base: position 624,969 of record CAVPFA010000006.1, read on the forward strand.
CAACGACGCGACTGGTGATCACCGGCCAGAATCTTCCCGGACGAGCAAGCATCGTTGACGGCAGCTTCTCTCTCGTGGTCACGGCCTCAAAGGAGAACGGCGCCGGCTCTGCCTCTTACGGGGCGGTGGATATTTCCGTTTATCATCAATCCACCAACCTGGTCGACCTGCGCGAGCTCAAAGGGTCGGCCTATCTCCGTGTGGATGTCAGAGACCTTTCCGCATTTGAAAGCCCCGGCAGTTACGCGAAGATCTTGTCGGCAGCCGACGAACTGGCAGGCCATAGGCCTGGGCTCGGGTTCGTCCACGACATCTTGGTGGGCAAATGGGTCGGTATCTCGAGCAAGACGCTCGTCGCGTTGGAGCATCAGCTGACCCATTCGATAACGGGTTCGATACCAGGCGTTTCGATACCGACCCCGAACCTGCAAAAGGCGGCCCAACTGAGGGCCACCGCCATGGCGTCGCTGACGCAGTCAATTCAGACTTGGTTGAGCATTCACCAGGTGGGCGCCGGCGAGTACTCCCTCAGCCTTCCCGTTCGACCATTCGTCGAATCCTTCCTCCATAAGATCTCCAAACCTTTGGCTGCCTACCTGAACGATCCACTTGTCTCCCCGGCAGCGCTCTCCGGGGACGTGGACAAGATACCGTCGAGCCTTTCGGTTCATGCGAACGTGTGGGTCAAGAATGGATCGATGAGCAAGCTACAGATCTTCATCCCCCACTCCAGCGCTTCTGTCCTGATCGGTGTCTCGCATCCAGCCGCAGCGGTGGAAGTTCCCAACGGCGCCACGATGCTGAGCCAGAGCAGCCTCACAGAACTGATCGCGACGGCGGAAGCGGGCGCCTTGTCGGCCACCGGCGGTTTGTTCAAAACCCCCTAGACGAGCCGATTCTCGGGACAGCTCAGTAGCGAACCGGGGTCGCATAGCGGGGATCGTCGTGGGCGTCCCAGTACGACTGCCTCAACGTCGACGTGATCTTGCCCGGCGCACCGTCTGCGACCGGCCGGCCCTCCAGAGTCGTGACGGGCATTACACCGCCGGCGGTGCTCGTGAGGAACAGCTCGTCGGCCTCCCGTACCTGTCGTGCCGTCACCACGCCCTCGCGGACGGCGATCCCTACTTGTCCCGCGAGCTCGATAACGGTCCTGCGGGTTATACCGAGAAGCACGTCGCGAGCCGGTGTCGCAAGTGACCCATCCTTCACGACGAACAGGTTGTAGCCCGGGCCCTCGGTGACATTCCCCTCCCGATCGACCAACACCGCATGGAGAGCACCGGCGTCGAAAGCTTCGAACAGCCCTCTGGTCATATCTCCCCAGTGGAAGTTCTTAACCGTGGGGTCGATTGACCTTTGAGATATCCGCTCGACCGAGCTGACGATCAGATGCAGCCCCCCGTGTTCCTGCTGTGCGGGTGAGGAGACCCAGACGTAGGGGATCGCATAGGCGTAGAAACGGTTCTCGAACTCGCGCGGATCTCGGGACACGACCAGACCCCGCGTGACGATCATCTCGACGTAGGACTCTCGGAGCCCCGACAGTCTGACCAACTGCTCCAGAACCTCGGCCACGCCATCGCGCCCGAGCGGGAGGGACATGCGGAGCTCGCGAATCCCTCTTTCGAAGCGTTCCAAGTGATCCGCAAGTCGAAAGAACTTGCCTCCCCAGACGCTCACGACATCGTAGGTGCAGTCCGAGCGCGAGAAGCCCGCGTCGAGAATTGGGACAGACGCCTTCGCGATCGGCACGTAGGCGTGGTCGACGTAGGCGGCGCCGGCGGCAAATCTGTTCGCCATCGCTGTCTCCTCTCAAGACTCCGACCGTTTCGCCTGCGACAGCGAGTAGGTAGGTTGTGGCTTTCGGGCCGTAGCCGGCATCAGTGGAGCGGGGCTGCTGGCGCGGGCTGCGCCCGAAGAACACCAGGCTACGCGTGAGCAACGGCTGTGACCACCTTGCGCCCGGCCGCGGCCAAAGGAGCTGACACCCGATGGACTTCGAGCTGACCGACGACCAGAAGGAGTTCCGGCGCGTCCTTCGGAGCTTTGCCGACAAGGAGATACGGCCAGTCGCCCGCGAGATGGAGCTCGCAGGCACCTATCCGGACGCGATCGTGGAGCGTCTCAAGGAGATGGGCCTGTTCGGCATGACGATCCCGGCGGACTACGGCGGACTTGGCCTCGACTCGGTATCGCTCACCCTCGTGTTCGAGGAGCTCTCGCGGGCATGGATGGGGGTGGCGGGAATCCTCGGCACCCACTCGCTTGCGTGCCGGATGATCGCGATCCACGGGACGGAGGACCAGCGCCAGCGCTACTTGCCGGACCTCGCCAGCGGACGAAGGCGAACGGGGATCGCCCTCACAGAGCCGGGAGCCGGTTCTGACCTGCAGGGCATCGAGACAAGGGCGCGGCGCATGGGCGACGAGTACGTCGTGCAAGGACGCAAGATGTGGATCACGAATGCCCGCCATGCGGACCCGCTTCCGGTGCTGGCGAAGACCGGCGCCGGCGCCGGACCCAGGCGCCGGGAAATGAGCGTGCTGCTCGTGGACACCGACAGCCCCGGCTACGAGGTCACCCGGGATCTCGGCAAGCTCGGCTACAAGGGCCCGGAGACCTGCGAGGTGCTGCTCGACGACGTCAGAGTCCGAGCCGACAACCTCCTCGGCGGCAAGGAGGGCGAGGGCTTGCACCAGGTTCTCTCCTCTCTCGAGATCGGCCGAGTCAACATCGCCGCGCGAAGCGTCGGAATAGCCCAGGCTGCGCTCGACGCAGCACTTGGCTACTCGGTCCAGCGTGAGGCATTTGGCCGAAAGATCTCGGAGTTCCAAGCCATTCAGATGAAGCTGGCGGACATGGCGACTGAGGTGCAGGCTGCCAGGCTGCTCACCTGGTGGGCCGCCGATCGGATCGACAGCGGGCAGCGGTCGGACACCGAGACGGGGATGGCCAAGCTCTTCGCCTCCGAGGTCGCCATCCGTTCGGCGCTCGAGGCGATGCGTGTTCACGGCGCCTACGGGTACTCGACCGAGCTCGACATAGAGCGGCTGTATCGCGACGCCCCGCTCATGGCGATCGGCGAGGGGACCAACGACATCTTGAGGACCGTCATCGCGCGGAACCTCCTCAAAAAGCTCTCGGATCCCTGAAGCGCCGGCGGTAGCGTTGGTCACGTTCTTGTATCTGCTGCGACACGCCAAATCGAGTTGGGCGGATCCCGGTCTGCCCGACCATGAGCGCTCACTCGCGCCCCGCGGGGAGCAGGCGGCGCGGAGGATCGCGGGCTACATCCGCCAGGAGCGGATCCGGCCGGGCCTCGTGGTGTGCTCGACCGCGGTGCGCGCCCGCCGGACGCTCGAGATCATCGCGCCGGCCCTGGGGGAGGCGACCGCGGTTCGCCTCGAGGACCGATTGTACGGGGCCGGGGCCGAGGACCTCCTCAGTCGCCTCCGCGAGGTTCCCGATGACGTCGATGCGGTTCTGGTGGTCGGGCACAACCCGGGGCTGCAGGATTTGGCGGTCGAGCTCGCGGGCGGCGGCGATGCCCGAGCCTTGCGAAGGCTGAACGAGAAGTTCCCGACCGGCGCCCTTGCCAGCCTTACCACCCCTGGGAGATGGACCGAACTCGGCACCGGAACAGCCCGGTTGGTGTCCTTGATCCTTCCGCGTCAGCTTGGCACTGACGAGTGAACCATCTGGTCTCAGGCCGGCCCGCTCGGGGCGCCTTCGGCCTGCTCCATATGCGCGCCTTTCACGACGAGGCCGAGGGGCGTAACGAGTTGACCTAGGTGGTTCCCGTCGTCGTCGTCACGATTGTGATCTTGGCGCCAGGTGGCAACTCGAACAGCGAAGCCTGCGGCGAGGCCGAGTAGGTCTTGATCTCGAAGCTCGTTGCGTTCGAGGCGACCTTGACATAACCGAGAATCCCCTGCGCGGTCGTGCAGATCGTACTCGTGCCCGGAACTCCCGATGCACGGAAGTCGACGCAACTCATGGCGAATCCGTTCACCGTCATAGTCGACGACGAGACCTTGTCGCCTGCGATACCGGCCACAAGCGCAAAATCCCTCAGGAACGTGACCCAATGCGCCGGGGTGTAGAAGTCGAAGATCTGGTTGGCCGTACGGGCGTTGGTCGTTGGGAATACCTGGCACGACCATCGCGAGCTCGACCCCGAACCGGCGGAGGACGGCGGAGAGCACGAGTACTCACCGGACGAATTCACAATGATGTCCGCGGTCACGCTGTTGCCACTAGCGCCCGATGGGGTCTCCTTGAACGCGAGGCCCTTCGGTGGCTCGACGGCGTACACGATCGTCGTCGGAGAGCCACCGGTCGTCACATACGTTGCTTCGAAAGTCGCCGCCTCGCCGGACTTCATCTTGTTCGTGAATGCGTCGATGGTGGCCTTGTTGGTACTTAGAGCGTGCGCGATCTTGCCGGCCGCCTTGATGACGCTGCACCCGGCCAAGCCGAAACCGGTCACCATGATGGCGACGGTGACGACCCCGGCCGTGCGGCGAGGGGCAACAACGGCGGCGGCTCGGTGGGTCGTGGTCATCGCATGCCTGGCCCTTCCTTGCTCTCAAGTCCCTAACGCGATCACCTTCGAATTATCCCCCACCCAAGCCCTTGTACCGCTCGCGACCAACGAATCGTACCCCCCAGAATCACCGATCCGAAGAACCGCGCCGATGAACGTGTCTGTCCGAGGGTCGATGCGACCTACCCCGCCCGGCATGGAGGAGTCGGGATCGTAGACGACCGACGAGCTGGAGCCCGTCCGGAACAGCACCCATACGAGGCCGCCGACACCCTCCAAGATCGTGCCGCTCGCCCTCGTGACAGCGAAGATGTCCTCGAGCGAGCCCGTTCTCGGGTTGACGCGTGCGATCTCGGTACCATTGCTGAAGCTGACCCACAGAGCTCCCGCCTCGGTCGTGATCCCCGCCGGACCTCCGGAGTTGTACAGCGGGAGCGTCGGCGAGCTCGGCGTCTGCAGGACGATCGAGGAACGCATCGTCGAGGGATCGATCTTCCACACCCGGCCGTAGGGTACGGCGGACGTGACCCACACCGACCCGAGGCCGTAAACGGGCGCGCCCATCTGCTCCGAGGTCGCGACAACTGCCGGAAGGAACGTTCCCGTTCTGGGGTCGAAGGGCCGAAGCTCGTCACCGTTGCGGTAGACGTCGATCCACAGCAATCCGGAACCAGCCGTCATGGCCGACGGCTGTCCCGGGGCCTTGAATGTCCTGATGACTCTGTTCGTTCGCGGGTCGATCTCGTAGAGGATTCCTCCGCTGCTGCCCAGCTGGCCAGAACTGACCCAGATCGCTCCTGCCAGGGCTGCGACTCCGGCCTCCTCACTGGCCTCAGGAGCGGCGATGCGGGCGATTGTTCGTCCGGATCCGGGATCGACCCGGCTTACCGCTCCCTCTCCGGTCACCCACAGCGAGCCGTGTGCCAGCGTCATCGAGACGACCCCAGCAGGCACCCTGGCCCGCCAAAGAAGGCGCAAGCCCGTCGCACCGGGACCAGGGGTTGTCGTCGGATGGGTCAGCGCGGTTCCGGTTTTTCGACCGGAAGGTCCAAGATGGAGGAGTCTTGGGATTGGCAGGACGAAGATCAATACGACGACGGCGGCCAGCAGCAGAGTCGCGAGCGATCTGCGCAGCCTTGAAGGTCTCCGCGTGCCTCCAAGTCGCGCCGAGAGCGCCTTGTGCCAGGGCTCGCTCGGTGAAGCCCCCGCGTACCTCGCCATGGCCTGCTCGTAAATTGCCTCGGCTGCGCTCGAGCCGACCTCGGGCGAAGGCCATTGTTTCATCGGGTTCAGTTCGGCGAGCAACTCGTCAATGTCGTTCATCTGCGATCCTTGTCGTCGGCACGTGAGAGTCGGCACCTTCGATGTGCGTCTGCTGCATCTGACGCGCCAGCTGCCGGCGGGCCCGGTGAATCCTGATTGCGAGCGCGTTCTTCGAGCACCCGAGGACCTCGGCAGCCTCTTCGTTGCTCAGCTCGTCCCAGGTCACCATCCGCAGCACCTCCTGATCCTTCGAGGCGAGACGACTGAATGCCCATTCGAGACGGACCGCCGCCGGGTTCTCACCGGGGCTTGCCGCGGGCTCAGCGGCGATCCGATCGCGCAATCGACCGCGCCGAAGCTCGGCCCGGTAGTGGTGCCACAACGTTCGTCGAGCCACCCCGACGAGCCATGCTCGCGACTCCTGACCGACCGGCATCTGGCCGATCCGTCGCCAGGCCGTCGCGAAGACCTCGGCGACGAGGTCTGGTACGTCCGACCGGTTCTGAACCCGCGCCCCGACATAGCCGTAGATCGTCTTCAGGTTCTCCTCGTAGACGCGGCGAAACTGCGACTCGTGATCCTGCGCCTCAGATCCCTCGTCGGTCACTCGATTCTTGTCCGCCCTCTCCGCATTGCCCCAGCAAATTACAAATGCCCGGGCCGACCGAAATTCTTTCGGTGATCACTGAGGCGATTGCGAAGAACGCGGTAGGCGGTCCCGCCCCACGGAGAATGAACGGACGTTGCGTTCCTGCCCTCGGAGCGGCTCACTAACTCGAAGCGGTCCCGTCGAATGCGATGTAGACCGCGGTCAAGACGCCGCTTGTTGAGCCACTGGTGGCGGGATTGAGCAGAATCGCCGGCGCAGCGCAGAACCCAGGCAGGGTGACACGCGCGTGAATGTGAGCATCTCCGCCAGAAGAGAACGCAACCGGAGCGGTCGTGGCCACCGCCGCGCCGTCGCAGAACACCGAAGCTGCCAAGTCCGGCACCGGGTTGGCCTTGGTCATCGTGAGCACCAACCCACGCACGTCAACCTCTAGTGCCCCTCTATTACCAAGCCGGGCGTGCCCGTGGTCAATGGTCCAAGCAGCACCGCCAGCCACTACTCCGAATATCATCGGGTCGGTCGGCACGCTGGGTGCCACAGACGCGCTGATTATCGCCGACTCGCGCCGCCCGTGGTGGTGGGGTGGTGGGCCCCCTTTTGAGGATGAGACGGTGCGGCTGCGCTAGAACTCAGGCCCACCAGGCATCCTGTCGCAACCAGAGCACCCGTGACGATGGCTATGGATGACACTCGCAGGAAACGTGACATTTCTGTCCTCCATTCGATATCGGTGGCGCAAGGCTAGACGGTGACTCTGTTGACGTGGGCCTGGCGTGGCGTATAGTCACATTATGAGTAGTACTACGCCGAAGCTGGAAATCGATCCCGACAGCCCTGTCCCCTTGCACGAACAGGTGGCCGCCGCAATACGTCGGGCCATCGCCGACGGCGAGGCAAAGCCCGGTGAGCGGCTACCTCCGGCTCGCGACCTCGCCAAGGTTCTCGGCGTGAACTCGAACACTGTGTTTCGCTCCCTGCACACCCTTCGCGACGAAGGTCTGTTGGAGTTCTCACGCGGCCGCGGCGTGTCGGTCACAGGCCTCGCTCCACACCGCAGCGCCGTTGTCGAGAAGGCCCGGGAACTGGTCAAGCTCGCTCGGCATTTCGGTTACCAACCCGACGAGCTGGTACGGATCATCGAGCAGATCTCCTGACCGGGTAGGCGGGCGGCGGCCTGGCTTAGACTCACCAACGGGCATGAGACGACGTGATAACGCAGGGATGCAGGAGGAGCCGTGTGCCTCCAATGAGCTCGGTAACGAGCCGCTCAGGAGATTCGACAAAGAGGTTCTTCTGCGATATCGCGAATCGCGGCCCCGTGCCTCTGCTACGGAACGTAATGGGGACGGTCCGGTTCGATCTGGCGGGCGGTGGTCACACCGAGCACTGGTTCGTCACCCTCAACAAGGGTGAGGTGGCGGTGTCGCACCGCAACGGAAGAGCAGATGCCGTCGTCCGGGTCGACCGAGCCCTTTTCGACGAGCTCGCCGCGGGTGCAAGGAACGCCGAGGCTGCGCATCTGCGCGGCGCCATGGACGTGGAAGGCAACCTTGCTTTGGCGATGCAGTTCCTGCGGTTGCTCCCAGGTCCGCCTCGAACCCGGCGTTCCCGCGGCTCTGCGAAGAGGCCGACGCGATGAGCAATGATTCGGTCCAGATCCTCGAAGGAAACACATTCGTGGTGAGTGACGCCCGTGGCGACATTGAAGCCTCGCTGACCGACCCGACCGGCCTCTTCTCGTTCGACACCAGATTCCTGTCCAAGTGGGTGCTCACCATCGATGGGCATCGGTTGAATGCACTTTCGACCGACGACCTCCATTACTTCGAGACCCGTTTCTTTCTCGTACCGGAAACCGGCACGGTATATGTCGACGCGAAGCTCTCGGTGATACGGCAACGTTCCGTCGCGGACGGATTTCGCGAGACGCTCACGATCTTGAACCACGACGACCAGCAACTGGAGTTGCAGGTCCAGATGGAGGTTGGCAACGATTTCGCCGATCTGTTCGAGGTGAAGGACGCCCTGAAGAAGAAGGGCAGTTATTACCACCGCATCGACGACAATCGGTTGGTCCTGGGATACGTTCGCGACACTTATGAGCGTCAGACCTGGATCTCCTCCTCGTCCGGTGCGGCCATCGATGAGGCCCCGGGCCGCACGATCCCGGGCGGCATTGCGCCCGAACTCGATGAGCCTGGTCTTGTCGGGATGCAAATCCAGGCCGAACTTCGAGAATCGCTCTCGGAGGTCGATGAGGAACTGCTCGGCGTCGGACTTGTACTCGAACCCGGCTACGAAGTCGTCGGCGAACCTCACGATGATGACGTCACCGTGGGCGTGCCGCTTCCTCCATTGCCGGACCCATCGGTCGAGGACGTAGTGGAGGTAGACATTGGCGAGCAACGGAGAAGCCGATGCCCCCTGAGGGGCACCGGTCTCGCTCGCCGTCCACTCCCCGTCTTCGATCACCCCTGCGCTCAGCCACTTTCGGATGAGCCGCAGTACCCGCTTGTCCGCTATCCGGTGCTCGAGGAACCTCGTGAGCCAATCGTGATCGAGATTGGTGAAAAATTCTTTCACGTCGGCGTCAAGCACCCAGTTCACCTTTTTCCGTTCGATCCCGACCGTGAGGGCGTCGAGCGCATCGTGCGGTCGGCGCCCGGGTCGGAACCCGTAGGAAAAGCCCAGGAAGTCCTCCTCGTAGATGGCGTTGAGCACCTCGACGACGGCCCGCTGAAGGATCTTGTCCTCCAGCGTGGCGATGCCGAGCGGCCGGAGCCGCCCGTCCGCCTTCTCGATGTACGCCCTGCGAGACGGACTTGCCCGGTATGCCCCGCTGTTGACTCTGGCGAGCAGTCCCTGGAGGTTCGCTTCCAGGTCCTCCCCGTAGGAATCCCACGTCACCCCGTCGATCCCCGGTGCGGCCAGGGGGCGGATCGCCCAGTAGGCCTTCCAGAGACGGTCGAAGTCGACATGGTGCAGCAAGGCGGTGAACCGTGCATCCTTGTCCTTGCGTGCTGCTTTGCGCACACGGTCCAGCCCGCTTGACACGTCAGGCCCGGCACTGCGTCCGGGACGTGTTGGGTCGTCCGTGTTCCCCTCGGCCAGCCCCCTTTCCTCCACCACCTCCGCACCGACGGCCGACGCCATCGCCTTGTTCGGCGGCTTCGCAGGTACTACGGGGCTGTCAGACTTCCCACGCTCGTTCATCCCAGGATTACGGCCTTGGCCTTGCCCGAGCGGCCCGACGGGCGATCAACCCGAGGGGCGAGTGTGGGATCTCCCGGTTCTCGCGCATGGAGATTCCGTACATGCACAGGTTCTTCGACCGCGCGGGGTCCGCAAGCAGCTCGCGAATCGCGCGGCCTGCGATGTGGCCTTCCGCTCATTTCGACAGCGTCGGCACCCCGGTCTCGTTGATTTCGCGGCTCAATAGCCCAGCCTGCACGCACCCCTATCCAACGCTTCGCCGCCGCCCTTGCGGACGACAACGCATGGTCGGGGCCGTCGCGGGTCGCTACCCCTTCAACGTAGAGCGTCTTCCTCTCCTTCTCCATGCCGGTTTATCCCGGCGCTCCGGAAATTCACCTTCGCCGTACGTCTCGAACCGCACGGCAGCTGGACGACCGAGCTCGACGTCGCGGTGGTACTTGTCCCTGCGAACGGCCCGCTAGATCGAGCTGGCAGGTCGGGCCGGAACGGGCGGCCCGACATGGCCCGAGGGCTCGACAAGTGGCTCGGACGGGCACCCCGTCTCGAATGCGACTGGGATGAGCTGAAGGTGACTTACCGACGAAGTTTGGTGGATCTCGCTGCCCTCCGGTTCACCACTCGGACCATGCCCAATCGATACCTTCCCGCGGCCGGTCTCCCATGGTTCATGACCATGTTCGGGCGTGACAGCATCATCACGAGCCTTCAGACCCTCCCCTTCGTGCCGGAACTGGCGGCAACCACGCTTATGGCGCTGGGTGAGCGACAGGGTAGCGTCATCGACGACTTCCGAGACGAAGATCCTGGCCGGATCCTCCACGAAATGCGGTTCGGCGAAATGACGGCTTTCGAGGAGCGGCCTCATTCGCCTTACTACGGATGCGCTGACGCCACCCCGTTGTACGTGGTCCTACTTGACGAGTACGAGCGCTGGACCGGCGACACAAAGCTCGTCCGCGAGCTCGAGTTCGAAGCTCGAGCGGCGCTCAACTGGATCGACGAGTACGCCGATCTACAGGGCAACGGCTTCGTCTCATATCAACGGCGCAACGAGAAAACCGGCCTCGCGAACCAATGCTGGAAGGACTCATGGGACTCGATCGCCTACCGAGACGGCACCCTGCCTGGCTTTCCCCGGGCAACGTGCGAGCTGCAGGGCTACGCCTACGACGCAAAAATGCGGGGCGCTCGGTTGGCGCGACGATTTTGGCGTGACCCGGCACTCGCCGACAGACTCGAAAAGGAGGCGGCAGACCTGAAGCGCCGCTTCAACCGTGACTTCTGGGTCGAGAACGGCGAGTACTTCGCGATCGCCCTCGAGGTCGACGGTCGCCAGGTCGACTCGCTCACGTCCAACAACGGTCATCTGCTATGGAGCGGCATCGTCGAGAAGTCCAAGGCCCGGGCCGTTGTGCGCCACCTGATGGGTCCTCGCCTTTACTCGGGTTGGGGCGTGCGGACCATGGCCGAAGGGGAGGGGCGCTACAACCCAATCGGTTACCACGTCGGCACGGTATGGCCCTTCGACAACTCCTTCATCGCCTGGGGCCTCCGGCGCTACGGGTTCAAAGAGGAGGCCGCCCGCATCGCCGGTGGCATCCTCGACGCTGCAGTTTTCTTCGATGGTCGGCTTCCCGAGGCGTTCGGCGGCTACCCGCGGGAGGTGACCAAGTATCCGGTGCAATATCCGACGGCGTGCTCCCCCCAGGCGTGGTCGACCGGCGCGCCCTTGCTACTGCTGAGCACCATGCTCGGGCTCGAGCCAATCGGGGACCACCTGGTGGTGGATCCGGCCCTACCAGCAAACATCGGCCGACTGGAACTGCTCGACATCCCCGGACGGTGGGGCCGGATTGACGCCTTCGGGCGGGGCCGTGTGGACACCCTCCGCACGTCGTCTCGCCGTTAGCGAGCAGGACGTGGCGGCCCACTGCTGCGCCTTGTCCGACCCAACTTCAGGTGCCGGGGCGCGATCCGGCTGCGCGGGTGAGGGGCCGGTCTCGTCCTGCGAGGTAGCCGGCGCCTCCTTGCAGGACGAGCAGCGCGAGGAGCACGGTTAAGGGCAGACTCCAGTTGTGCGCGACGTCGTACAGCGCACCGACCAGGGCCGGACCGATCGAGGCGATTAGGTACCCGATCCCTTGGGCCATTCCCGAGAGCGCCATCGCCTCGTGCTCGTTGCGAGACCGGATCACCATCATCATGAGCACCAGACTGATAGCTGATCCCTGACCGCAACCCAGCAGGATCGCCCAAAGCGCGTCGAGATGGCGCGGGTCAACGAGCAGCCCCAGCGTCGCGACTGCGACAAGAGCGACGGATCCGAGCACCCAGACACGGACGTCGGTGAGCCGGTGGACGATCCAGGGCGTTAGGAGCGCGGCGACGATTCCGAAGGCGTTGCTGACTGCCAGCAGGAGGCCGGCGGTGATGACGGGGACGCCCCGGTCGTGGAACACGGTCGGAAGCCACGCGAGCGCCGAGTAGAACTCCAACGACTGTACGCCCATGAACAGCGTGATCGACCAGGCGACGGGGTTCCTCCACATCGTCGCAATCTGCTCGCTGAGGACCTGGGTCTCTGGGGCCGGGCGCCCGTGTGACCTCATCGGCACGATCACCGCGATCGCCACCACGACCGGGATCGCCCAGGCACCGGCGGCAAGCCGCCAGTCCCCTCCGAGCGCCCGGGCGAGCGGCGCCGTGGCACCGGCCGCGAGTGCGGCGCCGGCGGTCAGCGTCGCCGTGTAGAGGCCGGTAATGACGCCAATATGACCGGGGAAGTCGCGCTTCACGATGCCTGGCATGAGGACGTTCGCGATGGCCACCGCCGTGCCGATCAACAGTGTGCCAAGGAAAAGACCGACATAGTCCGTCGAACGAACGACAATGCCGGCGAGCAACGCGACGAGGCAGCCGAGCAGGACTGTGCCGGTCCCTCGGCGACGCACGAGACGCGGAGCGAGGGGGGCCAGGACGCCGAAGCAGATCAGCGGCAGTGTCGTGAGCAGTCCCGCCCCGGCGGCGGACAGCCCCGTGGATCGCTGGATCTCCCCGAGAACCGGCGAGACCGCCGCGATCGACGGCCGCAGGTTCAGCGAGACGAGTAGCAGGCCTAGAGCGACCAAGAAACGGCGTCGGCGCGTACCTGCTGTCGAGGGCTCAGGCACGGAAGACGAGGCTCTGGTTATGCCTTACCGCCACTCCTCGTGACTCGCGTCTGCGGCTGCTAGCGCCTCGGCACGGCTGAGGTAGTCCCGCCATCGGACGACCTTCCCGTCGCGCAAGGTAAAAACGTTGTAGATCTGGCCAACGGTGTCCAAGTCGCCCGGAATGCCGTTGAACCCAGGTCCGCGGAGACCCACTACCACGTGGTCCCCTGCATCGATCGCCTCCATGGCTTCGACAACGAACGGGCCCGCCTTGAACCGGCCTCGGATCACATCCATGGCCTGTTGCCGCCCCTCGCAGCGGAGCTCGGGTTGGAGCCCCTCCCAAATCACGTCGGGAGCGAGGAGCGCAGCAACTCTTTCTGCGTCTTGTTCCCGCACAGCGTCGACGAGCCCGCCGAGGATTATCTCGATATTGAGTCTGGCCATCGCACTTCCTCTTCAGGTGACTGTCGCGATAGGAGTATGGCACCGGGCTAGGGGTGCCGGTCGTGGCCGAAGCACGGCCACGACGAACATCGCGATGGGGTGCCGGATCGGTCGCATCACGCCGCCCCTTAGCGAGTACACGATGGTCCTGGCGATCATCCCGTTCCCGGCCAAACCTACGGACACGAAGACTGGCTTGGTGCGCCCTGGCACCGTGACCTATATCAAGACCTTGCTCGAGGTCGACGATTACAAAGTTGAAACGGCGACCACCGGCGAAGAGGCTCTAGAAAAGATTGAGAAGGGCCTTCATCCCGATCTCGTGTTGCTCGATGTGCTCATGCCGGGCATCGACGGTCTTCAGACGCTCGAACAACTTCGCCAGAAACAGCCCGGCGCCAAAGTCGTGATGCTCTCCTGCGTCAACGACACGCGCAAGGTGGTTCAGGCGATGAAGCTGGGCGCGCAGGACTATTTGACCAAGCCCTTTCAGAAAGCCGAACTGGACGCGGTTATTGACCTCAGCCTGGGCCAGGGCAAGCAGACATTCAACGGAGAGGTCGAGGAGGCTTCGCTGACGATGTTTTCTTCATCGCGGCCAGCCCGGCCATGCGCAAGATTCGTTCGCAAGCGGCTCTGGTCGCGAATGTCGACATCCCGGTATTGCTGCTCGGCGAGAGCGGCACCGGTAAAGAAGTTCTGGGACGCCTGATTCACAAGCTTTCTCCGCGCGCTCATCGCACCTTCCTTAAAGTGAATTGCGCTGCTGTCCCTGCCGACCTTCTTGAGAGCGAATTATTCGGATACGAGCCCGGAGCATTCACCGGCGCGACTCACGCGAAACCGGGAAAGTTCGAGATCTGCAACAAAGGCACGATCTTGCTCGACGAAATCGGCGAGATGCCTCCGTTGCTGCAGGCAAAACTACTGCACGTTTTGCAGGACCAGCAATTCTCGCGCCTGGGCAGCCGCTCCGTGATCAAGGTCGACGTCCGCATTCTGGCTGCGACGAACATCAACATTCCCGAGGCCCTCGCCGCCAAGCGCCTGCGCGAAGATCTCTACTACCGGCTCAATGCTTTCACTTTGAGCCTGCCGCCGCTGCGCGATCGAAAGGAAGAAATTCCTATCCTGCTGAAGCACTCGATGACGCGCATGGCCGAGCGATATGCTCGCAACCCGCTGCCGCTGTCCCCAAACTTGCTGCAAGCCTGCCAGAACCACTCCTGGCCCGGCAATCTGCGTGAGCTGAATAACTTTCTGAAGCGCTACCTGATTCTCGGAGACGAAAGCCTCGCAGTGAGCGAATTGCTGCCGCGCCCCGACGGTAACGGTGGCGGGAATGGCGACAACTCGTCCCGAGGAGGCGATACCGGTGGCTTAAAGTCGCTGGCACGCACGGCCAAAGACGAGGCCGAGGCTCTGGCCATTACTCAGGCTCTCGAGCAGACCAACTGGAATCGTAAGCAGGCCGCGGCCAACCTCCAGATCAGTTACAAGGCGTTGCTCTACAAGATCCGCCAGTACGGAATCGCCGAAGCCAAGGGTGGTCATCATAAACTCTCGGCAGGCGCGTAAGTTCCAAGTCGTCATTCTTTCGCGAAATTGAAAATGCCCACGACGCAAGTCGCGGGCATTTTCCTTTCATCTGGACAGAGCGCCGGCTTACGGGACCGTCAGCGTCACCGATTGGCTCTTGGAATCGGTGCCCGCTGCTGCCGTTACGGTGATCGTGTAGGTACCGGCGGGAGTTCCACTGACCGGCGCTTGCGTGCTGCTGTGACTGCAGGCTGGCAGGAATACAAGCATGCCGAAGACCGTGCACAGCATCAGAACGCCCGCAATCTGACGACGTTTGCGGCCGCCGACGCACATCACCAACCCCGGAACGACCAGCCAAATTCCAAGGAACCATCGCGGAAACACAAACGCAGCCGGAGTCACGATTGGCCGCGCTGTCGTCGAAATGCTGAGTGTTGCCGTTGCTCCGCTGACACTCTGCAAAACAATCGACGTGCCGGGCGCGAAGTTGCACGTCGCCCCTGTCGGCTGCCCGGAGCAGGAAAGCGCTATGCTCGATTGGTACAGCGGATGCGGAGTTAGGTTGACCTGATAAGTGGCGGTGTCTCCTGCCGCCGCCACCGAGAAGTTGTTGGGGCCAACCGACATGGCGAAGTCCGACATCGCGGCTGGCACGGAGGTCTGCGCGAAAACGATGTTGCCCTGTCCACTGACTTGGACAGTGCCGCCGTTGAACTCGGCCTGACTTCCGCTGCTGTTCGGGGTAGGCGTCAACACGATGGTGACTGTCGCCGTCGATCCAGACTGCAGCGATGGCAGCGTGCAGGTTACGCTGCTGTTGGTTGAAACTCCGCCACAGGTTCCCGAGCTGATGCTCGCCGAAATAAACGAGAGTGGAACGCCGGTGATCGCGGAACTGAAGTTGTCCGACACCGTGATGTTGCTGGCCAAGTCCGGACCATTGTTCGTGATCGTGTAGGTAAAGTTCGCCTGGTTGCCTGCGGCGATGAAGGTTTGATTTGGACCGAGGCTCAGAACTCCCGAAATCGACAGGCTCACCGCAGTTTGAAGTTGCGTAACGAAGGCATCGTATCCGCCGTTATTCTGCGTGCCACTGACCGGTATCGGCTTATCCAGGAAGAGATCCGTTGAATTGGTTTCACCTGCTACGTAAGTATCCTGGTTGACGTCGAGCGCGATGCCCGTGCCGGAATCAATGCCGCTTCCACCAAAGTAGTTTGCCCACGAGGCAACCGTCGTCTGCCCTAACACGGCCGCCGTGTTCAGCCGAGCCACGAAGGCATCCTGCGTTCCGTTGAGAGCGCTTTGAATGGCGTTGGGATAGGGAGAGACCGGAAAATTCCCGGCCGCGCCAACGGTGGTAAACGGCGACTGGGTCCATCCGGTGATGAGCGCGCCCTGTCCAGTGTCCACTGCGATGGCGAGCCCCTCTTCGTTGTTGCTGCCACCCAGATACGAAAAGTACCCCAGTGTCACATTCGTCGGAGTTCCCGTCGATTTGGCGGGGTTACTCACCCGCGCCACGAAGGCATCTGTGGGAGCCGGGTCTGTTTGCACCGTGCAAACGACGCCGGAGGTCGTCGGCGGAAGATTATTCAGGCACTTCTGATACGAGGCGAACGTCGCCAGAGTCGTCGAGGCCACGAAGTCCTGTGAGTTCGTCGTTCCCACGACATACACGTTCGCAGCGCCCGTGTCTAACGCCACCCCCGTGCTCGAGTCGGTTTGCGAACCTCCCAGATAGGTCGACCACAACAGCTGTTGTCCCTGGGCGCCGTTCGGGTTCAGCTTCGCCACGAATGCGTCGGACGCGGTAGTGGTTGTGCTCACCGTGCAAGACGGCGGATTCACGATAACCGTTGGCGGCGCCGTGTCGAGGCACGGCTGATATGCGTTCAGGATAGGGAAATCCGTGCTCCCGCATCCCGAGCATCCGGTATAGGTGAAGTTCGTCGTCCCGCTGAAGTAGACGTTGCCGTTCGTGTCCACGGCAATGCCGCCGCCAAGCGCGATCGGCGTCGCCGTATCGAAATTCGCGCCTCCGAAATATGTCGAGTACGCAATGCTGCTCGCGCGCGAAGCAGTCGTATTTACTTTGGTCATGAAGAACTGAATGGCGGCGTTGGAAATGATTTGGAAGGCCTGCCCATCGGGCAGCGTGCTGGCCGGAAACTGAACGCCGGCGCTGGCGTTGGCTACATCCGTCGAGGTTGTCGTTCCGGTCACGAAAACATCGCCCAACGCGTCAATCGTCATTCCGCTGGCAACATCCGTTCCGTTGCCCGACAGGTAGGTCGAATACAAGAGTTCTGAAGCTGCGGCCGGCGTCGGGCCGCTGTTCAACTCCGACACGAAGACGTGAGACGTGCCGGTGCTGCCCGTCAGTGGAGCGGTCTGATACGCGGTCGTCGCAGTCGTCGGGAAGTTGGTTGAAGAAGTCGTTCCGGCAACGAAAGCGTCTCCTCCACCGTCGACCGCGATTCCCACCGGACTGTCGGTTCCGTTTCCGCCCAGATACGTCACATAATCGAGCACTGCGACGATCGAGCCCAACGGCGGAGTAATCTTGGCCACATAAATATTCTGCGCTCCGTTCAAGCCAGTCTGGATGACGCCGGGGGTGAAAGGAAGATTGGGCGAGGTCGTCGAACCCGTGATGTAGATATTCAAACTTCCATCGACCGCAATTGAAGTCGAGAGTTCGTCGCCACTGCCGCCAAAGTACGTCGAAAAATTCAAGATCGGATCGATGATCAGCTCGCGAGAGCGATCGTAGGCACCCACCGCAAAGCCGACGTGCTTCTTTCCGCGCAGAACGAAGTGGCCTTCCACCGTCTGCTTCTTGCCGGCAATTTCCTGATACACCCGCGGAGCCTCGAGGCGGACGCTGTCGGCGTCGCTACGAATGACCAGCGCACCGTCTTCCACTTCGAGTTTCTTGGCGCCGTCGAATTCCAGTTCGGCCTGCGCCGGATCGGCGCCCGGAGCGACCTGGAAGTCGTATTCCAGCCGTCCCTGGTTTCCGTAGAAAACCAGATTGATTCCCGGATAAACATCCTGATATTGCACCCGGGCAAATTGCGGCACCGCGCGCCGCCAATTCGATGGATCGTTGCCGATCAGGTAGTTGCTCTTCCCGGGTAACGGCTCGGCAGCGGTCGGATTGAGGTTCGCATTCGCTCCGGCCAGCTTCATTTCGACCGACTCGATCCGGGTAAGCTTGGGTACAGTCTTGTCCTTGGTTGACGACTTGGGCTGATCGCGCGACAACAGGCTCAGAATCGCTCCCTGAGTACCAAGAAAGAGGCTGTAGCCGGAACCGTGTGCGACAAATTTCGCGCGGGGATCGGCGGCATCAAGGTTTCCTTGTCCCTGGTTGGGCTCGAAGGTAAGCGGCAGTCCGGCGAACAGGGAACGCGCTTGCCGCTGCGCCTGCCCGCCGATGGAGGAAGTCACGCTCGCGGGCAGAAGGCCGGGCGCAGACTCAATACCTCCCGCCGTGGGAGTATTTGCAGCCGTCGCCGGGGTCAGCCGTAAGTGGGCACTCAACGCGAGAACCCCACATCCTGCCACCAGCAACACCAACCCGGCGGCCAGAACACGACCCCGTACCACGGATGTTTCCCACCAACGGCGATCTACGTTCACGCGTTCCTCCGATGCATTTAAATCAGTATTTCGCTCAGTTCGCTTGACCCAGCCCGTTTTTTCGCCCGATCAATAGTGAGATGAGAGATGGCGCACGAGTTGGTCTGGACCTCGCCTCGGCGTATTCCTCAGGCGAGCCTCGCCCGCAGCTTGCTGGTTCACTGGAACTGGCGGAAAAACAAATAACTACTTAAACATCTGACGGATAGACAAGTCAAGCCGACCTCACCCTCGGGGTTGTGCCGCGATTCCGGAAACGTCTGGTGCGCAACCGTCCTTGGCCGTTCGATCGAGCAAAACTCGGTAATTCCATCCGTCCAACTGGGCAAAACGGAGCGACACCCGCCTTGGACCGCTCCAAAATTCGTCAGATGCGCTCGGTTCTGTCGAAAGATGCCGCGCGGCATCAATAAATGAGCAAAAGCGTTCACGCTGCCAGTGATGAATCTTTGGCGAATTTCTGCAATGGCTTGCAGCGCTGCCGGCGACAGCAGTCGGCGTCTTTTGCACGCCGCTGACTCGAAGCGGAAAACTCGGAATTGTGAATGCGTCCTTATGGCAGGAAGATTGCTGCACTTGCGTGTGAGCCTTGCCCAAAAGCGTATCCTCCCTCGGGCGCCGGAGCAGATCTGTTCCAAATTCCGAACAGACTTGACCGAATCAGGTCCAAGACGCATTTTGCTATTGCAATGTACTGATTATTCTATAAATTGATGGGCGGCAAGATCACTGTCGCCTCTCGGAAATTCTTGGCTGTCCGCTATGCCCGCGTTGAATCGCATTACACGCTGTTGGGACGACCATGCAAGCAAATTCACAGGAACGGCGGATGATGCGGCGCTTCGACATGCGCCTGCCCGCCATCGTACGGCTCGAGGGCGCTAGTGAAGTGCACACGGAAACTCAAAACGTCAGCGCCCGCGGCGTCTTTTTCTACTTAGACCGTGCCGTTTCCGCCGGAACCAAGCTCGAAGTCACTCTGACCTTCCCGCCGCACATCACCCTTACCGACGCCGTCCACGTCCGCTTCACCGCCCGGGTCATCCGCGTCGAGAATCCCCTGCCCTCGGCCCGCATCGGCACCGCCGCCATGATCGAGGACTACGAATTCCTCCGCTCCAACGGCAGCCCAGATTTCCTCGCCGCCCTGCAGACGGAGTGGAAAGCAACCAATTAAGCTTGAGCCGCGGCCTCGGCTTCGTATCAGGGCATAGCTTCGGCTATCTGTCGGGTTTAAAGGTTCGCATCAGGGCATGGCTTTAGCCATGTCAGCGACGCAATACCCGACGGGCTTCAGCCCCTGCGGCCCACGTCCTGCAGCTGCTGGCGCAGCTTGCTGAACCTGCGGACGAGCGTCCCCAAGATACACTCCGTATTCACCCACGTCGCGATATAAGCCGCGAACAGAAAAATTAACAGCGTTCATCTTGAACTCC
Source organism: uncultured Acidimicrobiaceae bacterium (assembly GCA_963703655.1). GTDB lineage: Bacteria > Actinomycetota > Acidimicrobiia > Acidimicrobiales > Bog-793 > CAVPFA01. The sequence goes on from CAVPFA010000006.1 coordinate 644,832, forward strand.
GGCTCAACGGCATGCTCGCTTTCGCAGAAACTCCCGCCCCCACCAACGATTCCATCGCATGCGCTTCCTCAACCTCCCGATGTAACAATTCCAGCCGGAAGCGCGACCAGCAGACCAGAAATGCAAAGCAAAGAAACGCCATCCAGCTGATGAGCAGCGTTTGCAGCATGCGCGGATCCATCGACCCTCCGCCGCCGATCACGGGTTGCGGATGCTGCGTCCGGAAAAACCAGATCGAGAAGTAAACCAGCGGCACATCCAGCGCGCCAAATACCGCCAATGCTGCCGCCAGCATCTGCGTCTGCGCACTGTTGGAGAAGCGCCGCAGCACCAGGTAGCTCACATAAATCAGCCACAGCACCAGCGTCGAGGTCAGCCGGATGCCCCCGGCGCCCACCTGTCCCCCACACGGGCCGCGCCCAGATCGGCCCCGTCACCAGCACGATCGTGCAGAACACCACGCCGACTTCGGCGCTCGTTACCGCCAGCACGTCCAGACGCTGTCCGGGAAACAGCCTGCCAATCAGAAAATACGCCGCCGGAATCGCTAGCACAGTCGTCGCCACCGCGCTCGGCTCCATCCCCGCCGGATCAGCCGCTTGGTCGGCGGCAGATATGTCGCGATGACGCCCAACACCCCGATCGCAATCACGACCCACTTCATGGCGGTACGAGCCGCAGGTTTGTTACTGACGAGATATTGAATCGACGCGATGAAATTGATGAAGAAGAGCAGAAAAGCCGTCCACGCCGAGGGCACGTGGTAATGAATGATCCGGGTAGACCTCGCCCTGCAGCGCGTCCGCGGGAGCCACCACCAGCGCCCGGTACAAGGCATACGCCAGGAACAGCGCCGTGAGCACAGCGAGGATTGGGAAAAGGCGCTTCATTCCGCGTGGAGAATCGTGTCGAACAATGCCAGACAAGCTGTAGTAAACACTACATCGTAGGTGAGAAGCAATACGATGTAAAAATGCGCAGACTCCTCGCCGGTAAGAATTGAAGTTGTGTCCGCTACCATCGCAATCACGGCCGGAATCGAAATCGGAAACAACAGCAAGGGCAGCATTAACTCGCGATTTCGCGTGCGCACCGACATCGCCGCGAAGAACGTCCCATTCACCACCAAGGCCCACGTTCCCAGCAACGCGATCGGCAGCAACTGCCAGGCCGGACCCAGCACGCGCAGGTTATAAAAGATCACGAACAGCGGCACCATCAGCGCTTCCAGCACGCTGACGAAAAGAAAATTTCCAAGGGACTTCGCCAGGAACAGCGCCGTCGCCGGAGCCGGAGATACTCGATAGGCATCCAGCACCTGATTCCGCAATTCCCGCGCCCACGTCTGATTCAGTGCAACCACGGCCGCAAACAGGAACGCCACCCACACCAGGCCGCCGACAATGTGCCGCGACTCCTCCGCCAGCGGATCAAACGAAAACACGAAGATCACCACCACCAACAGAGAGAAGAAAAGCATTGAGTTGAGCGCATCCTTCGAACGCCACTCCAGGCGTATGTCTTTGACCAACGTCGCCAGCATCACCGCCCAGAGCGAACTCATTGAACGCCCCCTGGCACATGGCTCTGGGCGCTCGCAGTCCGATCGACAATCTGCCCGGCTTCCATCCAAACGAATTCATCGGCCACGCCCTCGAGCAGCAGCGCCTGGTGCGTCACCACAAAGATCGTCTTCCCGGCGTCGCGCATCCCGCCCAGCAGTCCGACGATCTCCCGCGCCGAATGCACATCGACATTCGAAAACGGCTCATCGAGTAGCAACACGCGTGGATCGTGCAAAATTGCCCGCGCTAGCGACATCCTCTGCCGCATCCCTTGCGAATATTGCCCGACGCCGCGTGTCGAGCTCCGGATCCAGACCCACCGCACGAATGGCCTGCTCACACCGCGCATCGCCTTCAATCCCGTAAAGCCGTGCAAA
>CAVPFA010000007.1:0-117369 GCA_963703655.1 uncultured Acidimicrobiaceae bacterium
GCGCGCTCATCTATGTGTCGCTGGCCGAGCACTACATCCGGGTCGTTCCGGCCGAGGATGCGGCGCGTCTCGTCTCCCACGAACAATGGCAAGTCGCCGTCAATGAGGCGCTCGGACCTCTCGCCGCCGGGGCGACCGAAGCTGCGTTAACCGGACTCGCTGCGCGCTGTAGCGACATTCTCGCTGCGCCGTTCCCGCCGGGGGCGCCAGCGGATCCGGCGCGGCAACGGTTTCACATTATCGTTTGAGCGCTTCGTCCAAAGGAGCGCAAAACCGGCGGGCTTCTTTCTCGCCAAGGATTGTCAGGGCCGAGGCCGCAATCGCTTGAGGTTGCAGCCGTTTTCCACTAGGAAAGAGCTGGTTCGGGACATCGCGGGGAACCAATCATGCCATCTGGCCGATCCTTGATCGGACGGCGCGCCCTATTCGGCTTCGCCGTCACGTTGGCGCTAGGCGCCGCTTCAGCGCAGGCGACGCCCTACCTCGTCGTCGACGCGGACAGCGACCAGATCCTGATGCAGAACGAAGCAACGGCTCCCTGGTATCCCGCGTCGCTCACCAAGCTCATGACGGTCTACGTCGCCTTGGATGCGGTGCGAAATGGCAAACTTACGCTCGACACGCCGCTCATCATGTCGGCGCGTGCGGCAAGGATGCCGCCGTCAAAAATGGGGTTCCGGCCCGGCACCGAAGTGATTCTCGACAATGCGCTCAAGATGCTGATGGTCAAATCGCCCAATGACGTGGCGGTGATGGTCGCTGAGGGCGTTTCGGGCTCGGTCGAAGCCTTCGCCGACGACATGAACGCCGACGCGCAGCGCCTCGGCATGCGTGAATCGCATTTCGTCAATCCCAACGGCTTGCACAATCCGGATCATGTGTCCTCGGCCCGCGACATGGCGATCGTCGCCCGGGCGCTCTTGCGCGAGTTTCCGGACCACGCCGATCTCTTCAGCATCGGCGCGCTTCAACTCGGCAGACAGTACATACCCAATCATAACGGCCTGCTCGGTCGCTATCCCGGCGCGGACGGGATGAAGACGGGCTTCACCTGTCCGGCGGGCTTCAACGTGGTGGCGAGCGCCAACCACTCCGGACGGCGGTTGATCGTGGTCGTGCTCGGCGCGCCGACGGCAAAGACGCGCAACCAGGAAGCCGGCGGACCTGTTCGACCGTGGCTTCGCCATGGGCGGCGGGAGCGGCTCGCTGAAATCGCTGCCGTCTGGCTCAGGAAGCGCACCCGATATGCGCGCGGACGTCTGCCTTCATCGCAACGCGGCGCTCCTCGCCGCCGCCGAGGAGGGCGGCATTCCTGACCAGGCTCAGGCAGCAGCGGGATCGAGCGGGAGCCGTGGAATGCTCCCGACCCCCTTGGCCGCGCTCTTCGCGCCGGTCGCCCGACACTGTGCTTCCGGACGGGAGGATCCGCTTCGATCCGGTGCCGGTCTACATCGGTCCCGCGCCAGGCTGGAAGGGGCCGGCGCTGGGCGCTCGCCCGACGACAACCGAAACTGCGGTCGCGCCAGGGGCCAAGACCATTTCCGCTGAAAATGCGTCCACGGTCGCGACCACTTCCGAGGGAGACGCAAGCGCGCCGGTCCAATCTTCATCCAGATCCAAGCTCAAGCTTGCGCGGCATGCCGAAAAAAGGATGGCGGCGCACAAGCCGGTCAAGAGCCTGGCGCCAGGCGGCGCCGAAGACCATTTCCGCTGAAAATGCGTCCACAGTCGCGACTACGCCGGAGGGAGACGCAAGCACCCCCGTCCAATCTTCATCCAGATCCAAGCTCAAGCTTGCGCGGCATCCCGAAAAAAGGATGGCGCACAAGCCGGTCAAGAGCGCGACCGAAAAATTGGAGAAGAAGGATGTATCTACCGATTGAATCTGAGATCGCGAAGCTGCTGATCAAGCTTTCAACTATTTGTGATCATACTTGTTTGTTTGGACTATCAATTGGTCGATGCAGACAAAGAATTTTTTTGCTGTATGCCTTAGTTTGGCCGGTTTATCGTCAAGCGCATGCCGCAACGGGGGGGCATTATCTACCTTGTGCCCCGTGGAATTGGTTCGCGGTTAGCTCGGTTTTCTTGCCCCCCAGCCCCCGAGCGCCAAGACGGGCCGAGTTCATTCCACGAAGGCTAGCGGATCGGCGGGCCCCCTCCTAGCCGATCCGCTCTTTTTTGTCCGCTCGACAAAACCGCCAATATCAGTCTCCGAAACTAACCGCTTTGTAGGCCCAGCGCCTTAGCAAGTGATGCGCGATAGCCATTGGCGTCGGGGCCGTCAGGCCGTCCGGGTGGCGGCGTTCGAGGAGCGCGATCGTCTCATCGCGGCTGAACCAGCGGGCGTCCTCCAGCTCGACGCGATCGATCTCGAAGCTCCGGCTTTCCGCTTCAGCAAAGCACCCGATCATCAACGAAGCCGGGAAAGGCCATGGCTGCGAGGCGAAATACTGGACCGCCCGACAGACGACAGCGGATTCTTCGCGGATTTCGCGCCTGACCGCAGCCTCGATGGTTTCCCCAGGCTCAACGAAGCCGGCCAGCGCAGATACATGCCCTTCGGGAACCTGGGCTGGCGGCCGAGCAGGCAAGCATCCCCCTCGACTGCAAGCATGATCACGACCGGATCGGTGCGCGGGAAGTGCATCGCTTTGCAAACCGGGCAATCCCGTCTCCAGCCTGCCACTGCGACCTCACTAGGCGCGCCGCAATTCGAGCAGAAGCGGTGGCGGGCGTGCCAGTGCATCAACGCCTTGGCCGCCGCCAGCATCGCCGTCTGGTCTTGCGGCACGAGACCGCCGATCGCGATCGATCGCAGATCAACGAGCTTGAGGTCTTCGCGGCCCGGAACGACCAAAATCCGCCGATCGAGAAAACCGTCGCTGGCGTCCGAGCGCTGTTCGACAGCCTTATCAGCCAATAGCGCGATGAAGATTGGCGCGCCGTTCGGCGCAAGCCCCAGCAGGGCTTCGACTTGCGCCCCGCCAAGCGCCTCGATCTCGCCCATCGGCAAGAGGGATCGAGTCCGCTCTCGGCATTGCGCAAGATCGGCATGTCGCGAGCGATCAGGAGCGCGCGCGCATCCTTACGAGTTCGCAGGCGCGCAACCTCAACAGGGTCCTCGCGCCGATAGGATCCTCGATCAAACCAATCGACGACATAGCCCAGGCCTTCAAGAGTTGCCAAAGCTGATCTCCTTCAGCGGAGCGGAGTCGGGATTCGCGTGGACGGAAACCCAACTTGAAGCGGGGTAGGGATCGCAGCTCAAGGATAGCGCGCCTTGAGGCTCGATACGCGCTCCGCGTCGTAGTCGATGATGCAACGCAGGCGCGGATCGCCGCTCTTGGCGTCCATGCCCGATTCGAAACGGCGCGACGTCCTGGCATTCCGAAATCGCGCCAAGCGATCCATTGCGCCTGGGCGTCATTGAGCGAGCGGCGCCAGCGGGCCTTCTGCGAGGACAGGAGGCCTTGGCGAGCGTCGATCGATTTGATCGCCACGTCGACGACCGTAGCCAATTCCCCGTCCGCCTTGTCGGCGCCGGTTCTCAGGCATTCGCAGCTCTCGAGCGCCGATTTTAGCGGGGTCACAGGCCACTTGCGACGGCTCGCGGCTTCCGCTCGCGCGAACGTACTGAAGGCGATCGCGGCGGCGGCAAAGACAAGGAGTTGCATGATCACCTTGATCATCTCTAAGGACATGAAAGAGCGCGTCACAAGCCGGCCGCCGCGCGCGCCGGGCGGCTCAGATAATCCCCGATGCGCTCGAGCGCGCGCTCGATATTTTGCAACGAGTTGGCGTAGGAGAGTCGCAGATAACCCTCGCCGTGGACACCGAAGTCCGGTCCGCCGACCGTCGCCACGCCCGCGTCCTGCAACAGCGCCGAAGCGAGCGGCTTGGCTTTCCAGCCCGTGCGGCGAAATGTTTGGAAGGCGTAGAACGCGCCTTTCGGCGTCGCTGCACGAACCCCAGGAAGACGGTTGAGGCCGGCCGTGACCGCCTTGCGCCGCCGATCGAACTCCGCTCGCATCGCCGCGACCGAATCCTGCGGTCCCTTGAGCGCCGCGATCCCGGCGAACTGCGCCGCCGAGTTGACGCAGGAATAAGAGTTGACCGCGAGCTTTCGCGCAATGTCGCGCCAAGCCTTTGGCCAGACGGAATAGCCGAGCCGCCATCCGGTCATCGCGTACGTCTTTGACCAGCCGTCGAGCAGGATGAGCCGATCGCGGATTTCCGGATAGGCGAACAGCGTCTGATGCGCGAGGCCGTCATAAGTGAGCTGGCCGTAGATCTCGTCCGACAGGATCGCCGCTTTGGAAGGCGCGCGAGCCCAGCGACAAGCTTGTCGATTTCCTCTTCGGCGTGACGCCGGTCGGGTTGGCGGAGAATCGAGGATGACGACCGCGTCTGGGCGTCATCAGCCTCAGGCCCTCCTCGGCCGAGAAGGCGGAGCCTTCGTTTCCGGCATCGGCATCGGAATTGGTCGGCGCCGCTGAACTCGATCATCGAGCGATCGATCGGAAGCCCGGATCGGGATAGACCATGTCCCCTTTCGCCGCCGTACACCTCGCCACAGCGACGCTTCGCACCTTCATAATCCAACGTCGCCTTTTCATAATCCAACATCGCCTATCACCTCCGACGCGATAATACCAAGGCTGTGATTTGGGCGAAAGGAGTCTGGTCCACCCATTGTCGCAGGTCAAACTAGCCCACTACCCTGCCCGACGAAGGGATAGACCGATGGGAAGCCGACGGAGGTCCAACCGAACCACTTGGCCCATCTGCGAGAGAGGGGGCAGGTAGTTTCCCTTTTAGACTCTACGGTTCTCACCGCCCAGTCGCGAGACCCTCGATACGGGTATTCCGGTTTGGGCATCGGGGGCGGATGGATCGCGTACGTGATGAAGTCGAGGCTCTCCGGAGCTGAGGGCAAAGGGCCCACCCGCAAGGTCCTGGCCGATGAGCACCCGGCTGGCGGGAAAGGGAGCCGAAGCGACAAAGGTAGGCAGCGCCGAGCTGGGCGGTGCTGCACTCGTGAGCGGGCACCTTCATGCGCAGCCCCGACCGGTTAGCAGGACAGTGCGTAGGTGTATTCGCCTGCTGACGCGACGCTCCAGCACGAACCACCAGACGGAGCGAGCCTCGGCTCACGGCTAGAGCTCTGACGCCATACGCTGATGGATTGAGGCGTCCGCGCGAGGAGACCCCAGGGGCGGTGGTGAAGAAGCCACAGAAGTGGAAGAGGAACCAGGTCTTTGAGGCCATCAAAGCAGCCGGGCTGAATCCGGCCGAGTTCGATTGGGACGATAGCGCCGACGACATCTGCCTTCGTCACAGATGGTCCGGGGCCTACTTCTTCTTCGGGGGTGCTCCCGGCCGCTATATCGCTCGTTACGAAACTGGGGACCAGCCGGTCGCGGAGGTGCCGAAATCCACGTGGGAGGCGTTGATGTCCAGCGTTGGCCTATGGCTTTCGGATATCAAGCACGACACGGAGACGCCAGACCTGTGGGCTGAGCTAGAGCGAGAGACCGAACTGCTGGGAGGCGCTTGGGGAGACACCATTGAGAACGCGCCGTTCACTCCCGATGAGCGAGCTGACGTTGCTCGGCAACTTCAGGAACTCAGAGAGTACGTGAAGGACGCTTACTCCCCCTCGGAACGGCAGCTGTCAGACCTGGACTCAAAGATTGACTACCTCGTTGACGCCACCGATCGCCTCGGTCGAAAGGACTGACTCGTCGTGTTCATCGGGACGATGGCCGGATTCGTCCTTGGGGCTGTACTGCCACCGGGTGCTGCTCACTACATGTCCTCGCGTTCCTGAACGGCGTCTCTCATTGGCTTGGTCACGGCTTTCGGGGGTTGGGCAGCGGCTAATCAGGTGGGATCCCTGATCGCGTCCTCCCAGCTCAACGGTGGTGTGTAGGGGGACACCTCGTCTCCGCGGTTCCTCTACCAGGATGTTCGGGAAGGACCCGCCGAAGTCGGGTCTGACCTGCCCCGACGCGTCGCCGATCACGGTGAACAGCCCCTGGACCTAGGCGGCCATGGTGGACCTGCCTCGTCACCGCTAATTGCGCTTCGGTCGGCGGGTTGCATGGGGCGCGTTCCACGTCGCCACGTTCGGCATCTTCCTCGTCATCGCGGACGGATGGCGACAGATGCGCCGGGCGATCGCCCGCCTCTAACAGATGTCAGGGCAAAAGTAACCTCATGGCGTGTCTTCGCCCACCCTAAGCAAGGTCCCGACTTGAGCGATAGCGACTTGTTCCAAAGCGCTCTGATGAAAACCGTCTGGGCAACAGCGCACTCCCACGCGTTCGAGGCCGAGATCGATGCCGCACTCGAAGAGGCCCACCTCGATCCCCCCTTCACGACCCGCCAGGAGTATCACCCGGAGTTCCGCGGCTTCTCCGTCAAAATCGACACGATCCGTGTGGTACCAGCACGATGGGGGCTTCAGCTCGGAGACATTGCTAACGCCTTCCACAGCGCTTTGGACAATCTCGCGTGGGCGTTGGTCACGCGAGGAAAGACTCCGCCGAGCATGCTCACAGATACCCAGCAAAGGTCCGTTTACTTCCCGATTTGCTCCTCCAACGTCGCTTTCAACAAGGCGATCAAAACGAAATTACCCGGTGTTCGGAGGGGGGACATCGCCAAGGTGAGAAAAGCTCAGCCGTACGCACGAGGGAAAACGAAGGTATCTCGGCACTGCTTTACGACCCTGCAAGAGCTTTCCAACGCTGATAAGCACAGAACGATCCAACCCGTCTGGCTGAGACCCGAAGGAAATTGGCACGAGGTCTTGGAGTCGCGGGACTGCATCGTTCGCAGAATCCGAGACATGAAGCCGAAGACGTTGAAGATTGATACGGAGATCGCACGTGTGTATGCCAAGAAGACCGGACCCGATCCGGATATCCACCTGCAGGGTTATGTCGCCACGGGCGTAGCTCTCCCTAATGGAGACTGGTTACCGAACTTCCTGAAGCCCATGAGAGAGTTCACCATCCAAACCATGCTTCAGTTCGCGGAGCCAACGTTCGAGTTCGGAGACATCTTGAACCCAGGAGATTTTTCCGGATTGGCGGGTTGACGAGTCCATCCAGGTCGGTGACCCAATGTTTTGGTGCCCCGACGAGGCGCGGTTGGTGGCTGAGGACATCGCATGACCTACACCTTGTTTCGTGCGGTCTGGGATGGACTGGACCATGAGGGAAAGAGGGACCCCCCGTGAACCGTCTTGTCGCTCCGCTCCTCGGAGCACTCGTGCTCACAGCCAGGGCCGGGTGACGGTGGGGTTCTCGGGCGGCGAACCGATGCTCACGCCCGACACCTTGGTCCCGTGCGACGGGTGGCCAGCCTGTGGGGTCCAGGTACCCACTTAGTAGGCTGGCCTGCGAACCGCACCTGGCGGTGCACTGACTGCGGCGAGCCTTCGCTGTGCGGCGTTCTGCTATACGAGTGCGCGGGCACTCAGCACTGGAGGCGGCGCAACTCGCTCCCTGGTGCGTAGCATTGCCCCGACGAACCCAGCAAAGGAGATCACCCGTCGATGTTGACGCAACAGGACTTGGAATCTCGACTATGGGCGGCAGCCAACAGCCTGCGGGGGCCTGTCGATCCTGCGGACTTCAAGAGTTTCGTCTTTCCTCTGCTGTTCTTCAAGTGGGTATCAGACACTTGGGACCTTGATCACGCTGCTGCGACTGCTGACTATGGCGAGAACATCCCGCCCGAGGTCGAGGCCGACTACCACCGGTTCAGCGTCCCCGAGGGCTGCCACTGGGCGGATCTTCAGAAGGTGTCTACCAACGTCGGCGTCGCATTGCAGAACATCCTCGACCGATTGACTGAAGCCAACCCCGCCACTCTCGCAGGCATCTTCGGCGACGTGGCCTGGGGGAACAAGGAGCGCCTCCCTGAACCATCCCTGCTGAACCTCATCGACGCCTTCGACCGGTTGACACTCAACCGTGACGAAGTGCCGAACGACATGCTTGGAGCCGCTTACGAGTACCTGCTTCGGCAGTTCGCCGACGAATCAGGTAAGAAGGCTGGGGAGTTCTTCACCCCCCGCGCTGTCGTCCGTCTGCTCATCCGCATCCTCAGCCCACAGAATGGAGACGCCATCTACGACCCGGCGTGTGGTTCAGGCGGGATGCTCGTGGAGACCATCAACGAGGTACGCGAGGGCGGGGGTGATACACGAACGCTGCGCCTATACGGCCAGGAGGTCAACCTCACAACTGCGGCTATCGCCCGGATGAATCTCTTCCTCCACGACTTGGAGGACTTCCGCATCGTCCGGGGTGACGCGCTTCGGGACCCGAGATTTCTAGAACGCTCGGGCCTCCGACGATTCGACGTGGTCGTCGCGAATCCTCCCTTCTCCCTCAAGAACTGGGGGGCCGACACTTGGACGAACGACCCATACGGTCGGGCATTCTGCGGCGTACCGCCTGCTTCGTCAGCAGACTTCGCCTGGGTGCAGCACATGGTGGCTTCGATGAAACGCGACACCGGGCGACTAGGCGTCGTCATGCCTCACGGCGTTCTCTTTCGGGGTGGCGTAGAGAAGACGATCCGACAGTGCCTCATTGAACAGGACAAGCTGGAGGCCGTCATCGGGCTGCCGCCCAACCTCTTCTACTCCACCACCATTCCGGCGTGCCTGCTCATCTTTCAAGCTGCGAAGGAGGAGGCTCGAAAGGGGCGGGTTCTCATTGTGGATGGATCAGCCTTCTTTGAGAAGGGGAAGAAACAAAATCAGTTAAGACCGATCGATATTGAGGCTCTGGCGGGAGCATATATGTCGGCTGAGGTAGATGGGGCAGTGCCCACTCGACTAATTGATCACGCGGAGATCAAGGAGAATGGGTGGGACCTCACCATAGTGCGCTACCTCAAGACACCAACCGCCAGGACTATGACCGTGCAGGAAGCTCTTGAGCGCTTGTCCAGAGCACAGGCCGTGCTGCTGGAAGCAGAGGCGCGGTTCGTTGAACGACTCAAGGCAGCAGGATATGCCTGAAGGTTGGAAGCGAGCGGCGATTGCCGAGGTGACCTCTATGGTCAAGCGAGGAAAGGCACCTGCGTACACCGACGCTGGCGGCGTCGCGGTTCTTGGTCAAAGGTGCGTGCGCGATGGACGCGTGGATTGGGATACTGCTCGGAAGACCGACCCAAGTCGAAAGGCTGTACCGACATGGGCCTGGATATGTTCCGGTGACATTCTCGTGAACTCAACTGGTCATGGGACGTTGGGGCGCACTGGGTTTGTCGGTTCAGTACCTGTTCCCAGCACAGTTGATTCTCATGTCACTATCGTTCGACCCGATCCGACTGCAGTGGTACCGAAGTTTCTGGCATACATGCTCCGGACTATGGAGCACGACCTAGAGGCGCTTGCTTCGGGTTCGACCGGTCAGACGGAATTGTCTCCACAATTGATAGCCGCGACATCCTTTGCTCTGCCATCCATCGAGGAGCAGGAGCGAATTGTTGATCTGTTGGAGACGGTTGATGCTATGGAAATTGCGACGGAGGAGTTGGCGAAGTCCGGAGCGTTGGCAACGCTAGTTCTCCGTGAACAGTTGTTCTCTGATTTGTCGGAGGCGTTTGCGGCGCTCCCGCTTCGGGACCTAATGATCAGAGTCAGGAGGCCTGTTTCCATTGGAAGAGAGCAGTCCTACTCACAAATTGGAGTGCGATCCCATGGAAAGGGCATATTTCACAAGGACCTCGTCAAGGGAAGTGACCTCGGCACGAAGAAGGTCTTTCTGGATTCACTCAGGCGATCTAGTGTTCAACATCGTCTTTGCTTGGGAAGGGGCAGTCGGTTTAGCACGGCCCGCCGAGGACGGCATGTGCGGATCGCATCGCTTTCCTACCTATCGACCAACGAGCCTGTCCGATGTGCGATTCTTGTGGCACCTCTTTGCTTCGGCGTTTGGTCGTGCACTGCTCGGCCTGGCCTCCCCTGGATCAGCGGGCCGCAACCGCACATTGAACCAAGATATGTTGCTCGATTGTATGGTTCCCGCACCCGAAATCGGTATGCAGAAGCAGATAGCAGACCTGCTCGATGCGGCGGAGGCGCTCGCCGCGGATTCGGCAAGCTACTCGGATTGTGTGCAGAGCGCGAGGCGATCGGTCTCTCGGAGTCTCCTTACGGGCGAGCATCTCCTTTCGGATTCCTATAATAGGTTGATCGTGAGCGATGCCAGGGTTCTCTGAGTCCTCAACTGTCCAGACGGCCATCATCGAGCAACTCGTTTTGCTAGGTTGGGCCTACGTCCCCGGTTCGGGCTTGCCTCGCGCCTTCGACACAGTGTTCATTGAGTCCGATCTGACCGATGCGTTGGTGCGCCTGAATCCGCTGATCGGAGAAGAGCCTGACCGTGTAGACGAAATCCTGCCGAAACTACGTGCAGCAGTTTTGTCGTCCATCAACGATGGACTTCTTGCTGCCAACGAGCGCATGACTTCGTGGCTACGCGGTCACGATACCTACAAGTTCATCGGCACAGATGATTACCTTCCGGTTCGGCTCATCGATTTCGCCACGCCCGCGAGCAACCGCTTGGTGGTATCGGACGAAGTCACGTACGGGACACCGGGCGATTCCGACCGCTTCGACGTTGTGCTCTGGGTGAACGGTCTGCCGCTGGTGGTCGGTGAAACGAAGACCCCTGTGAATCACAACAAGTCATGGCTCAATGCCGCGATCGACATCCACGACGGATATGAGTCGTCTTCGTCACCCTTCTTCGTGCCCAACGTCTTGTCCTTCGCCACTGAAGGTCGTGAATTCCATTATGGGGCTGTGGGCCAGCCTCCCGAACAATGGCTCATGTGGGGTAAGACGACCGAGCCGCTGGATCTTGGCGACGGCGAGCGAGTCATGCGCTCGGTGGATTCGCTGCTGTCGCCGACACAAGTACTCTCGATCCTGCGGGACTACGTATTGTTCGACCGACCAAAGATCGGTGCGCGGGCGGTGCTTCAAAAACTGATCCCCCGATACCCCCAAGTCGAGGGAGCCGAGGCAATCCACGAACGGGCGTTGGACCCGACCAGACGACAGGGCCTCATCTGGCATTACCAGGGCACCGGTAAGACCTTGCTCATGGCGTTCGCCGCCCTCCGCCTGTTGAACGACCCAGCCGTGGGTGGCCCGACCGTCTTGATCGTGCTTGATCGCATCGACCTCGTCGAGCAGACGGTGCGGCAGTTCCAGACGGCGGGGCTGCCACGCCTGCGCGTCGCGGGCACGAAGGCACAGCTACGGAACCTTCTGGCCGATGACGCTCGCGGCATCATCGTGACCACGATCTTCCGTTTCGAAGGTGCCGACCTGCTGAACGAACGCGAGAACATAATCGTGATGGTGGACGAAGCTCACCGGACCCAAGAGGGTCGCCTAGGACACTTCCTCCGCACCGCTCTTCCAAATGCTCAATTTTTCGGCTTGACAGGGACACCAATCTCGGACGCCGAGCGCAACACCTTCAAGCTGTTCGGGGACCCGAACGACCCCGGCTGGGTGATGAACCACTACCCGATGGAACGCTCCATCACCGATGGTTCCTCCGTGCCAATCCACGTCGAGACACGTCTAGTGGACTTCCATATCGACAAAGAGGCCCTCGACGAGGCTTTTGCCGCCATGGCCGACGAGGAAGCCCTGTCCGACGAAGAACGCGAGCTTCTTGCCGATCGCGCGGCTCACGCTCGCACGATCGTTCGCAACCCCGAGCGGATTCGTGCCGTGTGCAAGGACATCGTGGACCATTACTTCAGGAAGGTTGCTCCACTTGGACTAAAGGCCCAGATCGTGGCGTTCGACCGAGAACTCTGCGTTGCCTACCACGACGAGATCAACCGCGTCCTCGCCGAACGAGAACTCCAGGACCAAGCCGAGGTCGCGGTCGTCATGACGGTCGGGACCGTGAAGGATGAACCGCCCGACTGGCGGGCGCGCTTTGAGTTGAGTCGTGAGCAGGAAGCAGCAATCAAGGCCCGATTCCGCGACCCTGCGGACTCCCTGCGATTCTTGATCGTGACAGCCAAGCTTCTGACCGGCTTCGACGCCGAGGACGAAGGAGTCATGTACCTCGACAAGCCGCTGCGCCTCCATACCCTGTTCCAGGCCATCACTCGGACGAACCGACGCTGGACAAACCCAATCACGGGGCAGGAAAAGAACTACGGCCTCATCGTGGACTACGTCGGTCTGGGAGCGAGATTGCTCGTGCGCTACGGGAAGCCGACCCAGAGCGCGGCGGCAGGCGACCTGTTGACGTGGACGGGCTAGCGGAAGAGTTCGTCCCGGCATTGGAGGAAACGCTTGAGCGGTTCGGCGGGATCGACCGTAGCGACACGGGCTTCAGCGCTCTGATGGCCGCGGAAGAGCGCATACCGGCGGGCGAGGCCCGAGAAGATTTCGCCGCTGACTTCTTGCGTGTTCAGGGGATGTGGGAGTTTCTCGACCCTTCACAGGCTGTTGCAGTTTGAACCGTGCGACCGACAGGGCGTTCCCAGGCGGTCAGCCATTGTCTTCGAGGCGGCGAGGGGAATCTTCGTCGGCCGGGCACTCGTTTCCAGGGTTGGGTCCAGGCACCCATCGTTTCCTCAGCCGAGATCAGGCAGTACCGCTCCGGCTCGGAACATCTTGGTGATGTTCTTGGTGGCGCAGATGAGCTTCCATTCGGCGTCGCAGGCGGCGAGCCCTCGCCGCATGAAGCGCCGATATCCCCGGTTCTCCTTGATGTCGCCGAACGCCGGCTCGACGGTGCACTGGCGCAGCCCGTAGAGAGCCGCGCCGGTCCTCGGTACGCAGGCGATGCTCCATGGCCTCGATCGGCGAGGCTTCGGCCGGGGCATCGCCTTCGGCGAAGCCGAGCTCACGGGCCTCCCGGCGCAGCTTCCAGCTCTTGGTGGTGGCGATGAGACGGTCCGGCCCGTCGGTTCGCAGGTTGTCCTCGGAGAGATATCCGGCGTCAAACAGGATGGTGCCGATGGGTCCTTGGATGCCGGCGGCATCGAGGTCGGCCCGGGTGGCGGCCATCATCGGCACGCATTGGCCGACGTCGTTGTGGTCGTTTGTGAGCTTGGCGCTCAGCACGATGCCCTGGTCGTTGACGGCTGCCTGGGCGTTGTAGCCCTGCACCCAGCCGTTGTGGGTCTTCATGACCCGGGAATCAGGGTCTGTCATATTCAGACGTACCGGGGGCGGCGGCGCTGGCGGTGCCGGAGGCGAGGCCTTCATAGCTTCGAGGCGCCGGCGTGCCCTCGTGGGGCGACCACGCTCAGGCCGGGGAGGGTCTGGCGCTCCTGCTGCCCGAGCGGCATCACGCTGGTGGCGCCATTCGGCGTTGCGGGCGGCCTGATCGGCCACCGCTCGGAGGAGCTCGGCCTCGGCTCGGGCGAGAGGGTCGGCGCACTTGGGCGGCCTGCCGGTAACACCCTGGTGCTTGGCGACGGCCTCAGCCTCGGCTGCCGCCCGCTTGGCCCGGGCGGCCTCCTCGGCCGCTTGGCTCGATCGCTCCTGTTCCTCGATGGCTTGCAGGGCGGCGTCGAGGCGTACTCGGCGCGTGTCCGGGTCGACGAGATCGGGCGGGAGCTCGTCGCCACGCTTGGGGCCGAAGCGCTCGTCTTCTGTTGCGTCGGCGGCCACGGCCTCGGCCATCATCGTGTCCACCTCTGCCTCGATGTCGGCCCGGGTGCGGTTGGTCTTTCTCGACGCGTTGGCTGCCATCTTGGTGCCGTCGACCGCCACTACGCCGACGCTCGCCAGGCCGGTGGCGGCGCAGAGGGCGAGCACGTCAGTGAAGAGCTTGGCGACCAGCTCGTCGTTGTCGGATCGGAAGCGGGCGATGGTGGTGTGGTCCGGGGGGTGGTTGGCGGAGATCACCCGGTAGGCGACGTCGACCTCGCAAAGCTGCTCGATCTTGCGGCTCGAACGCTGCCCGGTGCAGTAGGCGTACACCAACAGCGCCAGCAGCATGTCGGGGTCGAAGGCCCGTCGCCCGACGCCGTCGTTCGGGTGGCGAGCGTGCAGGGAGGAGGTGTCGATCCTCTCCACCACGTCGAGCACGAACCATAGGAGGTGCCCAGCAGGGAGCCAGTCGCGGATGTCCGGGGGGACCAAGAACAACTGATCTCGGTCCGTTGGCAGATAGCTCAGCGCCATGAGAAATTTCGGCGGTCAACAGAGCCAGGTGGTGGATCCCTGCCATTGAACGGGCTTCATTTTGCAACAGCCTGTTCACCGGTGACAACTGCACACAGGACGGATTACCGATGGCTCGCGGACGTGTACGAATCGGTGCAACCGACAGGTGTGAGCGATGCGCTGCTCTGGCACCGCTTCGGTGCCAAGACACTGGAGTTGGTGCACGGCCACATCACGGAAATTCAGGTAACCAGCAGTGGTTTGGATGAAGTAATCGTTGATGCCGAAACGATCGAGGCGATTCGGCAACTCGCCCTTCCCGACCCAGAGATCACAGTCAGCGGCAACGAGCCGATGACGGTGAGCGAGGCGCTCGACACCATCGAAGCACGAATCCGCTTTCGGTTAGCGAAATCACACGGCCACTCGGTCTACGTCACGCTATCGGAGCGACTGGAACGACTGCGAACGCGACAGCTATCACAGGCGTCAGCATCACTGGAGTTCTTGCGCGACATCTTAGAATTGGCCCGACAGGTAACGGCCGTGGAGCGTGCCGATGACGAAGGCCGCATGGACGAGAGTCTCCTACCTGATCCCAACGTAGGGGCGTTGACCCAGATCTTTAAGGAGTACGCCCCGCCGGAAACGCCCGCCATCATTGAGAGCGTCGTCATTGACATCGACACTATCGTGCGACAGGTTCGGTTTACGGGATGGAGCAACACTCAGAACGGCGACCGGACTGTCCGGCGGGAGGTACGTCTGATTCTGAAGAAGTACAGCCTTCCGACGACTGGGGAGCTATTCGACCGGGCCTACTCATACATCCGTGAGAACTACTGACATCGGGAGCACCCTGAGGATCCTTTGGTGCGCCGGGGAGCACCTAGGCCGACTGTCGGTCCTGTAGGGCCTTCCGTGCCACCTCACGAATCTCAGGCAGTCGGCTGCGTAGGTAGCCGTGCTTGGCAGTCAGGCCGACAAGCTGCACGGTCCCGACGATGGCCCAGGTTGCTAAGCCACTCGCGACTCCTAGAGCGAGTGCACGGCCCCACACCGGAGCCGGCGACCAGCAGACAACTGCAAGCAGGGATACGAAAACCTCGGAGCCAGTAACGATAGAAATCACTCTGTACGGCTCAATAGCGCCACGGATACCAAGCGGGCTGGCCTTCAAGAACAAAACGTATTCCTCACCCAGGAAGGCGACGAGAATCGACAGTGCCGTCAGTACAACCGCGAGAACAGCCACACCCAATGCGAGTTCCGCCAAGAGCACGGTAAAGCCGCTGGTTTCCAGGGGCGGTACGTTGTCCGCAGACAAACCAATCCCGATGCCGATAAGGAATCCTGCTCCAAAGTCCCAGGAGATGAAAACATACTGACCGACCTGTCTCCACCAGGTGGTGACTTTCTCAGCCATCGCCCTGGCTCGGTGCTTGGGCGTCTTGGCCTGATTCAAGTGCACGATCGAGAGTTGCCGAGTTTACTTCCCGAGACTGAGGGTCTTGGTCTACGACGACTGTCTGTGCCTGACCTTCCAACGATGAGCTCCAAGATTGTTTAAGTGATTCACCTTCAGATTCCACTACTCCTACTGCACGATATGATCCATAGTTCTCAGCCAATTGCAGAGCCTGTTGCAAAAACGCCGACGACTCAATATCGATTGATTCACCCTCACGTGCCATGGCTATGATTGTAGTTGCTGCCAGCTTGGCCCCCTCAAGGTAATCCTCAAGCAGCTTTCCTGGATACCGAGGGTTCGGACGTTTCATAGTGATCCTGAGTTCGACTAGACGGTCGATCTCGGTGAGCCATTCTTCCCAAGGGGACTGGTGGATGCCCTCAAGTCGGACGAGCCACATGTGATGGGAGGCTTCTCTGAGAAGACCCTGGAAGTTGCCCCGAAAAGTATTGGGCTTGATCGTCTGTCCACGAAGTTGGAACACCATCCGCATCGTTCCCATATCAATGGCGTACGGAGTCGTCTGACCAGTTGGCGGGTGAATGGCGACAAAGTCACCCTTGGTGTCATCCCAAATTTCGGCGACGGACCCAGCCGACTGGAAGCCGATCCTCCCGTGTGTCTTTCCATCAGCTTCAACGACTGGTCCTAGCCGCCAGGTCCGGTCGTACCGCTCAACGCGGGTACCGGGACGGAGCGATTCTCGAAGTGCGGTCGCCAGACCTCCCAACGGAACGTCACCACCGAGAATATCGATCTCCGCGTACGCCAGCCGAGCCGTGGTCTCTCGACGTGCCATGGGTCAGATGATACGCAGCACGGTATGTCAACCCCCGTGGTCGTCATTCACAGAACGCCCGAGCAGGGCGCCACTTCCAGCAGCCGGTAAGGCGTCCACCGTCAGCCCCCTGTCACAGAGTGGGTTCGTGCGGCAGTGGATATCGTTGTGTATAAGATGTGCAAATTGAGCGGCTCGGCCGTTTCGACCAGCATGGTGAAGGTCGTCCTAGAAGGCAAGGCCCGGCGCCTTTCCGGCCCGAAATGCAGGCTGCGCACGCGCGCCGCAGTGGAGTCCGAGGCCCGCGCCGTGGGCAGGCCGGTGCCGCTGACCCTGACAAGCGGAGGTGGGCTAAAGCCCTGCCTTGTAAGACGCCCGCTTCACCCCTACCTGGTTGAGCAACTCTCTCGCAACGCCAAGCGGCATCCTCGTTTGTCGGCTGAGCATGGTCACCGGCTCATGACCCTCGCTGGTCACCAGCGAGTGAGCCAATTCCCGATGCCGGATCTCGTGAGGGGTCATCGAAGAAGCCGCGTTGCCCACATCACCCAACTGATCCGCTACCACCTGGTGCTCTCAGAGGAGACCGACGAGAGGGCAGATGGCAACCTCGCACAGCTCGCACGCAACATCGACGAGATGGTAGGCGCGCCGCGTCGGGATGAGCCCGTCCACTGGAGGACGTGCGAGGCATGCTTCGCTTGGGTGTCCTGCGAGCTAATCGCCCCCGAGGTGCCGGCGAGGCAGCTGACGGCGGTTTCTACTGCACGTCCTGTCGCTTCATGGAGGAGTGCTGAGGTTGCTTGTCATCGGACTCGCTGTACGAACGCAACGAGGTCGAGCTTCGGTGCATCTACTAATCCTCGGCTGTCTGGCGAGGAATCGAGTAGCGATACGAGACGGCGCTGAGCTTCGAAGCATCCAGCTGCCAGGGATTGAACACCAGCGTCCGCCCGCCCGTTGCTTCGATCCCACCCGATTCACGGGTGAGGTCAATGTCTGCCAAGACAAAGAGAGCGACGTGCGGGTAGGTTTGCGAGTGCGACACCTCATTCGCCGTCAAAAACACCGTTTCCGTCGAGGTCGTCGAGCCCTTCACCTCCACGTGGAGCTCCTGGCCATCAACCTCACACACCAGGTCGAAGCTCTCTGTGCCGTGCACATCGCTCACGCAGCCCAGCTCGCTGAAGTACTCGATCGCCCGGGACATCGCCAGGGCTTCGATCGCAACGTTCGCTGCGGCGTCGTTGCGGTATCCCTGCCCACCCGCCAACCTCGCCTTGCCAGCCATCGCTACGACCGCCCGTACTGATCGTGCCAGGTCACCGTCCTCGAACACTTCCGGAAGGGCTACGTGCAGGGCTGCCTCCTCCAAGCGCGGAAACAGTGCGAGCGTCGCACGCGGCAGCCTTGCCAGATAGGTCTGCGCCGTTCGCATCGGGCCGCCTCGGTACGGGACCCACGGGAAGTAGAGCGGTGCACCGAATCGCAATGTCAGAGCCTCGCGGATCTCCATGATCTCGGCTTCCCGCTCACGTAGCTCGTCGAGCGTGAGGGGACTGTCGAGCTCGCGGAACGCTATCAACGGTACGCGCACGCCGGGCAGCCACCGCTCCACAATGCCGGCACGGCGAGCGTAGGTGCCCCGCGCACGCCAGAAGATCGGTGCCGGCTCAGCCTCGCCAGCCGACGATCGCTTCCCGACTACTTGAATAGTGCGCGACCACGTCGCCGACACGCACCATCGAGACCAACGCATAGCCGGGCGTTGGCATCCCGCCGCGTGCTTCGAGTGGCGCCTTCAGGTCAGCGCCAATGTCACTGGGAGTTGTGATCTCCAAGAAGGCGTTCTCGTGCTCTTGTCCGTCCCACCACGACATGTCCTTTCCTCCTACGTGGACCCTACGGCGTGCCGACCCGGCAGTCATCCGACCACCTGGCCAGCCCTATTCCGTTCGGGTCGCCGGGGTCGAACAGTCCAACCGCCCGTGGTGGCTGCAGGCCAGCGATTCTCGTTGCGGGCATTTCCCTCTGCTCCTCGTGGCACTCAGAACCTCCCGATGGGAGGCCTCCAGAGGGTGGGCTGTTCCCTTCCGTCAAGGGTCCGCTCCGCTGGCACGTCGTGCCGCCCTTGACCCCGGTTCTGGCCCGGAAGTCACCTCCGAAGACCATTGGGAGGCTGATCAACGGACGAAACTAATAAGTGGAGGGGCGCAGCGCGGGCATGCTATCCACAGTTCTTGACTATTTCTCAGCTCACAAATCTTGATATAACTCGACGCTCCCGAAGGTCGCTGGGTCTAAATGCTCAGTTATCGCGCCCAATGACGAGCGACGGCGGAGGCGCTTGTTGGAGATTGACGGCGGCGTCCACCCGGCGTCGGCGGCGCCGAAGTTTTGACCCGGGGGGGCGATCTCATCAATCCGATCCAAGACGTCCTCGTCCAGAGAGATCTGTGCCACGGATAGCTGGGATTCCAACTGCTCCATGGTCCGCGGTCCGATGATCGGGCAGGTAACTGCCGGGTGCGCCAGCACGAAGGCGAGGGACAGCTCGATGAGTGAGTACCCGACCTCCTCGGTCAGCCGCTGGAGCTGAATGACGGCGTTGAGCTTCTGCTGATTCCAGGGCAAGGAGAGGTCGAAGCGTTCGGGAAGCAAGGCCGAGCGCCTCGAAGTGTTCTCCTTACCCTCGCCGAATCTACCCGAGAGCCATCCCCCGGCCAATGGGCTCCAGCTGAGAACGCCCAGGCCGTACCGCTGGCAGACCGGTAACAGGTCGGACTCAACGGCGCGTGCGAGAATAGAGTACTGAGGTTGTTCGGTCCTGAAGCGCTCTCGTACCCGCCGCTCTGCGATCCACTGGGCCTCGACCACCTGGTGAGCCGCGAAGTTCGAGCTCCCAGCGTAGCGGATCTTGCCGGCACGGATGAGATCGGTGAGGGCGCCGAGTGTGTCGTCGAGATCAGTCTCGGGACAGGGCCGGTGGATCTGATAGATGTCGAGATAGTCGGTCTTGAGACGCCGGAGACTGTGCTCACACTCGGCTATGACCCAGCGCCGCGAGTTGCCCTGGGCGTTTGGGTCAGCACCCATTGGCCAGCTCACCTTGCTAGTGAGTACGATCTCGTCACGTTTCAGTCCCTTCAAGGCCTTTCCCACGATGACCTCCGACTCCCCGCCCGAGTACTCGTCCGCGGTGTCGACGAAATTGATGCCGGCTTCGATGGCCCGGCTAATGATGCGGACCGAGTCCTCGTGATCGGTATTACCCAAGGCACCGAACATCATGGCCCCAAGGCACAGCTGACTGACCCTTATGCCGGTCGTTCCGAGCGTGCGATAGTTCATAGATACAGCCGACCACAACGAAGGCGATCGGTCCAGTCAATTTCAACTCCCAGCGTGTCCTCGAGGATTTCAGACGTCCCATGCAAGATATGGCCTTGAGGTGCGCTCTGTAGGCCGCGAAGCCTGACTACCGCCGAGGCACCTCGATTGCTCGCTAGGAGCACCATGACTGCCGCTTGAAATCGAACGAGCGAAACGGTGACGGCTATCGTTGGGAGGATGTCGCAGGCGGGTCGCGGACTACCGAATCACCTAGGTCGCGAGCATGCCTACAGACTACAAACATCGCCACGTCAAGTGACGGGCCGAGCTGCGGATCACATCGTAATCCTCCCTCGTCACTCATGGCCAGTTGGTGATCATCGATGACCTCGGCCTCGATTCTCTGGCTTTCATCGGATCCCACCTCGAACTCGTGAAAAGCGCAGTGCGGTCTCGAACTGCAAGAGTCCGGGACGCGCCACTACCAGTCGCGTAGCCACGGCCTCTTGCCACTTATTGGGCATTCCTATGCCCGAGCGAACTTTTGAAGGGTGTGAACCTCCCATGGCGCGAACCTCGCGGTAATTGCTTCCTTGTCGGTCACTTCGGCAACATAGATGGAACCTTCGTCGTCGACCCAAACTCCGTGCGCGCCAATGAAGTTGCCGCACTTCATTGGGTCCTTATCCCCCCATCGAAGAAGCAAGTTTCCTGCAATATCATATATGCTGAGGCGGGATCCTTCATCTTGCTGAATCGGACCGCGTCGAAAGGACAGGTCGCCGATGCACCAGGAGAGCTCGGTGACGTAGACCAGCTCATGGCTGTCGATGAAGATATAGGTTGGCCGACGTACGTCCAACCAATCGGAGATGTGCTCGCCATGCGGAGAGAATACCTGGATTCGGTCATTCTCCCGATCTGCGATAAATACACGGCCGTCTCTATGGATCCATACGCTGTGGGGAACATGGAACTGGCCAACTCCAACACCCGGCGCACCCCAGGATTGAAGCAGCTCTCCATGAGAACTGAACCGGTGCACTCGACAGTTTCCGTATCCGTCCGACACGTAGATGTCCCCCGAGATTCCGGTTGCCACACCAGTGGGTAAATTAAATGGCGGCGCTCCCCGGGTGATCGAACCCACGTGGAGACCATCGTACCCGCTGTCGCTTGGTGTACCTGACGGACCGACTGGCTGAAGTGCCTGTCCATCCAACGTGAACCTACCAACAGAATGATTGTCGCAATCCACAAGAAAGACCTCATCTTCGGGACTGATGAAGATCCCATGCACTTGATGCGTAAATTGCCCCTCGCCCCAAGATCCGAGGAACCTGCCGCTGCGCTCGTACACGATAACCGGATGGTCACCTCTGCAGAATATATAGACACGTCCTTGGGAGTCTGTCGACACTCCTACTACGTCTCGGTGCACCCAGCCGGCGGGAAGTTGCTCCCAGCCGTCTACTAGTTCGAACTGCAATGGTTCCGAACCGACTTTCACTCCTTGACCCTCCTCTCCAGCGTGAGTTTGCCGAGCTGTAACCAGTTCAGGAATACCTACAGGGCGCTGGCATATTCACCAGATCTCTCATGCCGCAAATATCGACGGTACCTATCGTGTTCTCGATTGCCCTATCTCATCACTTCCCTTCGCACGGCCGAACGCCTGCTGGAGCGTTCCCATCACTCAGCGAGCCGGTCTGCCGAGTTCAGAAACCCCACTTCCCTCAGGTGTTGACGGACAGTCTATCCAGGACTTATCATACCGTTTACGTCGAAATCACGGAGGGTTTTTTCTAACGGGAATGAGCGGGGCAGGGTCTGTAGTTGATCGACCTACGATCAGACACAGTCACAGCACCATCGAAGCTCATGCGGCAAGCGATGGCAAGTGCCGAGGTCGGCGACGATGTCTACGGCGAGGACCCAACGGTACGTTTGCTGGAAGACGAAACTGCCGCCCGCCTCGGGAAGGCCGCGGCGCTTTTTCTGCCGACTGGCACGATGGCAAATCAAGTCGCCGTACTCGTCCATACCCAGCCCGGTGACGAGTTGTGGACGCACGAGGGTACCCATCTGGTCAGCAGTGAGCAAGGCGGAGCTTCCAGACTCTCTGGTGTGCTGCTGCGAACATTCGCGGCGCGTCACGGCGAACTGCGAATCAGTCAACTCAGTCCGTGGCTGCACGATGCCCGTGATGTCCACTACACACGCCCGCGCCTCCTGTGGCTCGAGAACTCCATTGGCGCTAATGGCCGAGTGCTTCCGCCTGCGCGGATGCGCGGGCTGTCCTCATTCGCGCACAACCATGGTCTGTTCGTGCACCTGGACGGCTCGCGGCTGTGGAATGCGGCGGTCGCTTCCGGCCTACCCGCTGCGGAACTCGCGTCTGACTCCGACTCAGTATCTGTGTGCTTCTCAAAAGGTCTCGGAGCACCCGTCGGCTCAGCGTTAGCCGGCAACGAGGACTTCATCGCCGCGGCACGTCGCGCGAGGAAACTGCTCGGCGGTGGGATGCGTCAGGCTGGCATCGTTGCGGCAGGAGCGTTGTATGCACTACGTAATAACTGTGAGCGCCTGTCCGAAGACCATAGACGAGCACGGCAGCTTGCAGACGGCCTCGCGGTCCTGTCTTGGTGCCGGGTGGACGTGGAAGACGTCCAGACGAACATCGTCTTCACGCATTTGAAACTAGGCCGTGCACCCGCGGTCGCCTCAAAACTCCGGGAACAAGCGGTCTTATGTGACGTCGCCGGGCCGAGTCTGCTGCGTTTCGTTACGCACCTCGATATTGGAGATGCGGAACTTGACCAGGCCCTCGACGTGCTCGGGACGGTGAGGGAATGATTCACCGATGTGACTTCGATCCTCCTCTCGGAGGTGGCACCCGTACTGTCATATCCGCGCCATTGGCTGGCTGGACGCGCCGCAAGCGAGCTGCTGACGGAACGCCGAACTTTTTCTTCCCTTTTCTTTCCCTAGAGAGGGCATTGACGACAACGACGACCCACATTCAAGGCGGCCTCGTGGTGAGGCGGAACTTCGGTCGATGAGAAAGGAACCAAGGCATCAATGACGGAACCTATTGTCCAGACTGTCTCCGGCCCGCTTCCAGCGCGCCTACTGGGTTTCACGCTGCCGCACGAGCACGTGGAGGCTTCCCTCTGGGACAACGAGATTGTAGTGGCCGCCGCGGTGGCAAACGCCGAAGGGGCCGGCGCTCTGAGATTGACCGACGAGGAACTCGCGAGCGAAGTTGCCGCCTTTAAGGCAACCGGTGGCCAGACGATAGTAGACGTGACTCCACCTGGCATTGGCCGTGATCCTCTTCGTCTCCGGAGCGTTTCCGAGCGGGAAGGCGTTCACATCGTCATGGGATGCGGCTGGTATCGGCAACCGTTCTACCCGGCAGAGGATTTGATTGACCGGCGTTCCGTCGAGGAACTTGCAGGGGTGTTGATTCGCGAGTTCGTCGACGGAGTTGGCGACACTGGCATACGCCGGGCGTGATCGGCGAGATCGGCGCCAATAACAAATGGGTGACAGCGCAAGAAGAGCGCGTTCACCGTGCAGCTGCCCGTGCCAGCCTGGAGACTGGTCTGCCTATCACAACTCACTCGAACTGGAGTCCCGTCGGTGCCCTCCAGTTACGAATCTTCATGGAGGAGGGCGTTGATCCTAATCGGTAATTATCGGGCACTGCGACAGTTGGCCGCACATCGACTATCTGCGTACATTGGTGCGCGAAGGGGCTTACGTGCAGTTCGACGGTCTCGGTCAGTGGACAATAAACGGATCGGAGCGCTATGAGGACCGTATTCTCGACTTGATCGCCACGCTGATCGAAGACGGGCATTCTGACCGACTCCTGCTCGCGCACGACTGTTTCGCGGCGACGCACTTTTTGGCCTACGGCGGCCGAGGCTGGGAACACCTCGGACGCGCGGTACTGCCGGCGCTCGAATCACGCGGTATTGACAAGGGAACACTCGATCTCATGACTATTGAGAATCCAGCGCGAAATCTTCGCGCTGACCAGCCCGGCAAGCCATCGCTGAAGACCGAACTGCGGTTCGGCCTTCTGATCTGCTTGCAACACTCCGGTCTCCATATGAACTGGCCGTTAGGCGCGGCTGCACGCTCCCCACCTCCGAGCCGGGTCGGAACACCTCTTGAATGAGGGCCTCGTAGATCTGGACGCTCGCGTACAGCCCCCGAACGCTCACACGCTCGTCCGGTAGGTGACAATGGATGAGGGCACCTGGCCCGAGACCCGGCAACGTCGGGACGCCAGCTCGTGCGAGAAATGTGCCCTCGCTAAATCCCGGGAAGCCGCCGAACTGAGCATCTTGGTACCCAGCGTCCCGCACAGCGTGAAGGGCAATTCGGGCGAGCGGGTCTGCAGCACCGAGATCCATTCCAGGTGCCCAAGACAACAAATCGTCGTTGAAAGCGACGCGGAGCGTGGACGTGTCGGGAACTAGTGGTGTGAGAAACGCCTTCAGTTCCGGTAGCAAATCAGCGCGCGATGCGCCGGGTAGTAGCCGGCAGCTGATAGTGAACTCCAGCGTTGCGCGGGAGCTCACCCAGATGCTCCCCTCCAAGGAACGATTCTCCGGCGACTACAGTTGGGCCGCCCGGAAACGCCCAGTGCGTTATCGGTTTCGGCAAAAAGTCAGATTCGAGCGCCTGTTGAAGACGACACACGATGCCTACCGCGTGCTCACCAAGCGTAGATCCGAAGGAGGCGTGACCACCAGGAGACTCGACGCGGACGGTAGCGTGCACAAGTCCACGAGTCGCAATCGGCACCCTGTCGAAGTCAGTATTCACACCAGCGGGCTCCGCAATCACGGCGTAATCGGCCTCGAGCTCGCCTCGCTCTACGAGCCACGGCAGTCCCCACCGACCCTCCCCTTCTTCGTCGGCAGTCGCCGCAAGAAGATGAGCTCACCGCACCGAGGCCCTCCACTCCTGCCGGTCCGGATGAACGCCGTGGCTAATGCGGCCAGTCCCCCTTTCATATCCGCTGCGCCTCGACCCCATATCTCATCGCCCACGATCTCAGCAGCAAAGGGAGGATGGCTCCATTCTTTTTCGTCGACCGGAACAGTGTCGAGATGGCCTGTCAACAGTAGAGTAGGGCCTGGTGTCACGGCGGTCAGGGTTGCAATCAAGTTGGGTCTATCAACTCTGCCCGCGCAGATACGCCGAACAACCCGTTCCTCTCTGGAGAGGAGATCGTCCATCATGTTGACAACACCCTCTTCCGCCCCTGGTCCACTCACGGACGGGCACCGAATCAGTCTCGTAGCGATGTCCATCACGAAGGAGTCCGTGTCGGATGACAATCGATCTTCTCCTTCCCGATTCCATCGGGCCATGAACGCCCAACGTCATTGTTCACGATATGAGAAACAGACCTCGCCCCGGCGCGCTCAGAACACCAATACGCTCCTAGCCCCAATTTCCTCCTGTTCTTAAACCATCGCTGACCTCTTGTTGCGAGTGCGCGACCGAGTTTGGTGCCTCCGATTTCTGAGTCTTTATCGAACGCATGCGCTTGCCAGACGGCTCGCCAAAGACGTGGAGTCCGTCGCCAACCAATCCGACAGCAACCTGACTGCCAGCCAGAACAGACAAGCGCCGATCAGTGCGCACGAGAACCAAACCTAAAGGCGTTTCGACCACGATTTGTTGATCCGCGCCAAGTAGTTCAACGGTCTTCACGATGCCGGAAAGGCCCGCTGAGGCCTCGCGAATTTCCAAGTCCTCCGGACGAATCCCAATTGAACACTGGTTGTCACCCGGAGTCAGTTCAACTGAGGTTTCCCATGGACCAACTCTGGCTATCCCTTCCCGGTCACTCCTTCGATCCAAAGTACCCGGCAGAATGCTCATCGCGGGGCTTCCGACGAACTCCGCTACGAATCGTGTTGCAGGCGAACCATAAATCTCTTTGGGGGGCGCGGCATCTTGAAGTACTCCCTTGTTCATTACCGCAACCAAATCTGCCATCGTCAGAGCCTCGAGCTGGTCGTGAGTAACATAGATGAAGGTCGCGCCAAGTTCTTTCTGAAGTAGGCGCAGCTCAGTACGCATCTCGGAACGCAGCTTTCGCGTCAACGTTGGACAGCGGCTCGTCCAGCAAAAACACCTGCGGGCGTCTCACAATGGCCCGTCCCAAAGCAACCCGTTGGCGCTGCCCTCCGGACAACGTGCCCGGTCTCCGCTCGAGCAACTCGCGAATACCCAACATATCAGCCGCTTGATCGACGCGAGCGCGCATCTCTTCCTTTGGTGTCCGCCTCACTTTCAATCCAAAAGACATATTCGCGCGGACCGTCATGTGCGGATACAGAGCGTACGACTGAAACACGACTGCCACATCCCTCTTGTGGGGAGGCACGTCGACGACCGACCGTCCGTCGAAGAGGATCTCCCCACCAGAGATCACTTCCAAGCCAGCGATCATTCCAAGGGTGGTTGTCTTCCCGCACCCTGACGGACCAAGCAAAACCGCGAAGGATCCCGCTGGTATCGACAAGGTCAAATCATTCACGGCCACGTGCTCGCCAAACTTCTTCGTAAGCCCAACAACGTCGCACCGCGCCAGACAAGGCTATCCCTTCACAGATCCCGATAACAATCCGCGAACCAACACTCGAACCGTGATAATGCCAATGATGGCTACCGGGATAGCCGCAATAACTGCGCCGGCCGTCATAAAGCCGAAATTTGTAAGCTGCTTATGGTAGAAGCTCTCCAGAGCCGGCTGAATCATCACGTTTTGTGGACTGATGATGAGAATGAGCGGAAATACAAAGTCGTTCCAAGAGGTCAGGAAAGCAAAGAGCCCAGCAGTAACCAAGCCGGCACGAACAAGGGGCAGGACAACTGACCTGAAAGTCCGCACTCGTCCGCAGCCATCGACCCGCGCGGCCCTCTCCAAGTCAATTGGAACGTCTTCCACACTGGCGCGAATTATCCAAATCGTGAAGGGCAGCGTAATGCTCATGTCGGCAACAACTATTCCGGCAAGAGAATCGATTATACCTAAATCCCTCATCAAGATGAAAAACGGAACCATCAGTGCGAGCGACGGAATCATCTGTGTTCCGAGAATCCCGAGAGACAGGAGACCCCGGCCGGGAAATCGCATCCGGGCGATTGCGTATCCGGCAGAAGCACCGAGCAGTAAGTTTACCCCACCGACCGCAAGAGCCACTTCCAGACTATTGCGGAGCGCGGGCATCACTGACGCCGCCAGCGAGGGCGCCGTCGCGGCATTCTGCTTCCAGTATCGAAGAATCGTCGCATAGTTCCCGAAGTTCGGCGACGGCAACCAATCCGGTCGTGAACTGAGCAAATGCACCTGTGTGGTCACGCTCGTGACCAGCATCACGTAAATTGGTGCCAAAACGAAGATCATCACACAAAGTACGCCGAAGGCACGAGCTACAGCTATGCCCAACCTTCTACGCTGTCGCACGGCGCCTGCGAACGAGCAGCAGATACCACGCACAGGTGATGATCATCGTAAGGAGTCCGATAATGAAGAAGATGGCAGACGCCTCCCCCCAATTGAAGTAGTAGAAAGCTGTCGTATAGCCCCACCAAGGCAGGACATTCGTCTCATATCCCGGTCCCCCGCCCGTAAGAATGAGTACCAACGCGAATACACTGAACCCTGAAAGAGTCGCAATTACAGCAACCACAAACGACGTCGTACGGATCCAGGGCAACGTTACGCTTCGAAATCGCTGGAGCGCGTTTGCACCGTCAACTGTCGCGGCTTTCTTCAGTTCGTCCGGCACGTTTTGAAGAGCCCCACAATACAACAGGCCAGCGAAAGGCGCCGCTGTCCATACAGCAGCCACAGCCATGAGTGCCAGAATCCGCCAGCCATTCGAAAACCACTGAACCGGACTATTGATGACATGCAACTGAAGCAGAAGACCATTGAGGTATCCGAAGTTTGAATTGTAGATCCACCCAAACGTGAGTGCTACCAATACCGACGACATGGACCATGGGACGATCATCATCCCCCTAACCACGGCTCTCCCTGGAAAGTCCGTGTTGAGGATCAGGCCAAACACGAGGCCGAGCCCGACCGTTCCCACTAGCACTAGAGCCCCGAAAAATAGCGTGCATTCCAGTGAGTTACCAAACAGAGGGTCGCGGAAGGCTGCTTCGTAGTTGTGTAGCCCGACAAAGTGCCAGTCACGCCCGACTAAGTTGGTCTGATTCAAACTTAACCAGAATGCGTAACCGAGGGGATAGGCTAATGTGACACCGAGTCCAATGAGTGAAGGCAGCAAAAAGCTCGTTGCGGCTGGTACATCACTGTGCCTCCACCGGAATCTAGAGAACCGGAGAGAGCGTGCAGCCAGCAAACGAACCCCTAAGAACCATGTTGTCACACGCGTAATCGGCTGCTTTCTTCAACGCCTTCTCGGGACTACTTTTTCCTAAGACGGCCAGTTGAACGTTTGTTGTCAGCAAAGCCAAGAATCCCCCGAACCAGTCCTTGCGATCTCCCGGATAATACATATTCTTCTCAAGACCGATCTGCTTCTCAAGGACAGTGAGATTCAGTGCCAGGATAGTGTTGAGCTTTCTTATAAGCTGCATCGTTTTTGAGCCCTTTCCAGGGTGCTTGTACTCCAAACTGGCCGACAAGGACGTTGATCGGGACGTAGTATTGCCCGTACTTGTCCTTCCACGCCAGAAAGCGCATCAGCTCCCAGGCATCGTCACGGTTAGGGGTTGTCGAGGTCATATGCCATTTTGAAACCCAGACCATGCTGTTGTGTGTCCTGCCCGGCATGATAGCCATTTTCGTCTTGCCAGCAACCTTGCTGCTCGAGGGTGTGTTCCACGCCAAAACAGCCTCGGCATCCTGGACAGTGAAAGCCGCCTTCCCTCCAGCATACACATTGTTGACTGATGTGTAGTCGCTGCCCAGAGACTCCGTCGGGACATAGCCCGCCTTATACCACCGGCGAAACCGCGCCAACATATCGATCATAATTGGATCGGTGTCAAAGGTTGGCGCAGCCGTCTTCTGGTCAAAGAGCTGTTTTAAGCCGTTTCCGCACGCTGAGCTTATCAGGGTGTAGGCGGCTTCATTGAAATCCGTATCCCAGAAGGCTGCGTATGGAGTGTCATAGAGTCCGTCCCGCTTCAGCTTCGCGCACGCAACTTCGAACTCGTCCCAGTTTGTAGGCACCGGGATACGGGCTTTTGCAAGTGATGGCTCGATATAGTGCAAAAGGAAGCCTGAAGTATAGTATGGAAGCGCTATCTGTTTCCCGTCCTTGGAAGATTTGAGATCGGCCAGGATGAGCGGATTATTTATATCTGCATTCACTTTATCCAGCCCAGGCAGACCATCTAACGCTTGTATCCAACCATTGTCGTACCAGAGTTCCTGATATCCAGGGTCACTGAAACAAATATCAATGTTCTTCACCCCGGCTACGAATCTTGTCTCCAGGACCTGCTCGTAATTCTGCAGCGATTCCGAGGAATTGCACCTTCAGGGGAGCATATTCTCTGTCAAACTCGGCCAGAGCGGGCTTGAAGATTGACGCCGTTGCTGCATCGTCCGCGAGGCCAAGCGGCCTATTTAGCTTTGCGGCGGGGATGGGCGTGCTCGCCGGGCTCGAGCCGGACCTAAGTCCCGGCGCGGCCATAAGCGCCGCAAGCGAAACACCAGAAGCAAGGAACTCGCGTCGCCCAAGGGTCCGCGGAACAGCGTGATCAGCCTTACCCATCAGTGCCCGCCTTTCGTAAAGCGGTCCCCCCTTCGGGCCGCGTGACCTACCAGCCTCGAAAGGTCTAATTATTTCACACGGCTTCCCAGAAGTCAAGAGAGCTCCGTTCCTTAAGCTGGGGACTGGCACGTCGAATGACAGCGAAGCGCTGGCCGACGAACGGATTGTGTTGCTGTAGCGACGTCGCTCCGGCGATCTCGACCAGTGCGAGCTTTAAGGCTTGCTTCGCATGATCCCTAATCCGCCCGTGTGCGTCCCGCCTCAGGTGATGAGACGCAGAGACGAGAGAGTGAGCACCCGCGTCACCGCGTTGAGATCATCCACCGCGACATGTTCATTGGGTTGGTGGGCAATCGTCACGTCGCCTGGCCCGAACACGACGGCGGGCCGCCCGTTGATGGCATACCAAGCAGCGTCGGTGGAGAAGCGCATTCCCTGCCGCTTGCCAATGGTGCCTCCGAGCTCGCGAAGCGCATTGTTCAGCATCTGTTCCAAATGGGCCGCGTTGGTCCCCCGCAAGGGTGGGAATGAGACGGTTCTCGTCAAGCTGTAGCTAAGTCCAGGCCGTGCTTCCTCGAGACGGGCGAGCAGAGCTCGCACCTGGTCCTCGACTTCATCGAGACTCTCTGAAGGAAGCACCCGGCGGTCGAGCGTGAGCTCACTTCTGTCGGCTACCGTCGAGCCGCCACGGCCGCCTTTTAAGACGCCGACCGAGTAGGTGGCCGGGCCTATCCCCGGATAGGGCATGGCAGCGAATCGGAGGTTCTCCTGTTCGACGAGGGCAACAAAGCCAGCAGCATCGTGAATCGCGTTGCGGCCCTTCTCCGGATGCGAGCTGTGCACAGCCCTGCCATGGAAGACGATCTCGAAGTTGAGCTGGCCATTGCCGGTCGAGCGGACCTGGGTGCTCGACGGTTCGGTGACGATCACCCAGTCGCTCGGTTCTTCCATCGCCGCACGCTCAGCTCCGGCTGAGCCTGCCTCTTCGTCGACTACGGCATGCAAGGCGATACTTCCCTTCAGAACAACTTTGGATCGCTGGATCGCGAGCAGCACGGCCGCCATCGAAGCGAGTCCTGCCTTCATGTCGCAAGCGCCGCGCCCGTATACCCGTCCATCGATTACCGCGGCCGAGAAGGGATCGACCGTCCAACCATCGCCGGCCGGCACGGTGTCGAGGTGACCGCAAAGCACGAGCCGCGGGCTGGAAAATCCGACGGTGGCGTAGAGGTTCGGCCTGCCCGGCAGGACATCGACCAACCGACAGCGGATTCCACGCTGCTCAAGGAAAGAGGCCAGGAACAGCGCGCACGCCTTTTCGTTACCGGGGGGATTCTCGCTCGGGCACTCAATAAGACCCCTGAGCAACTCAAGTATTTCTGCAGCGTCGATGATATCCAGAACTCGTTGCTCTGTCGCTTCCCGCACTTCCCGCTTCATGAACAAGCCGCAGAACCAGCTCGCCTCCACGAACCCAAGGAGCGTCCACGATTGCTAAGAGACCGCAGGAGTGCAACAGCGTGGTGACACTCCTCGACTGCCAGTGTTCGGTGAGCGCGCGGGGCGGATGGCGACAAACCTATAACCGTTCTTCGTGTCCGTGTTTTTGGCGGAACTCGTCGAGCGTCGTGAGCAAGCGATCGATGTCTTCGAGGCAATTGAACGCGTGTGGGTCGATGCGGGCTACTCCATACGGATACCCACCTATATCGACACCCGCAATCCTCAAGTATTGAGCTAGTAGCTCTGCGCCCGCATACTCAATCGCGATGACGCCGCCACGTCGGTCGAGGCGAGTCGGGGTTCGGACCACGATGTTCCGCTCAAGAAGTCCAGAGATGCAGTAGCCGACGAGTTCAGCGACCTTCGACTCAATGGTATCAATACCCACTCCTAGGAGGAGTTCGATTCCGGCCCTAGTTCCAGCTAACAGCGGAAGTGCAGGCACTCCGAGCTCTAGCCGCCGCCCTGAGTGAGCCATCGGTGGGAGGTCAGTCATCGGCCAGTTCTCATCGTCCGGTAGATCCACGCCCATGTAACCTACGTGGAGAAGAGCCGCATCCACGAGGAGCATGGGAGACAGATATGCCAGCCCAACTCCGGGAGGACCAAGCAACCACTTCATCGCCGTCGTGACAAGCGCATCAACACCATCGCGCACCACGTCTGTTGAAACTACCCCTGTCGCCTGAGCGGCGTCGACTATGAGTAGAGCGCCATGAGCGTGGGCGACATCTGCCAAGGCGCGCAAGTCGTGACGAAAACCAGAACCAGGCGCAATGTAGCTAACACTCACCGCCGTAGTCTCCGCATCTACTTCCTCAGCGATTCGCTCAGTCGGATCGTCACAGCCGTCAGCCGCGACAAGTCGAATCGTATGCCCAGTCATTGTCATCCACGGGTACACTGCGCTTGGATACGTCGTCCTGTCGATCACCACATTCGAACCCGCTCGACGGGCAACGGCCGAAACGATCAAATTCAGACCCCCGCGAGGTATTGTCGGTGATAAACACTCCCCCAGAATCGGCGTGTATCAGGCGTGCAAACAATTCCTTCGTAGTCTCGACCTCAGCTGCCATTCCGTCATAGCAGGCAATCGGATCGAGAGCCCATTGATCTGTCCATTTCGTCAACGCTTGCTGGACCGACCGTGCAGCCGGTGCAAGAGCGCCACTATAAAGGTATCCGCGTTCTGGAAATATCGGAAACTGGTTTCGAAATTCGTTAAGATTCATGTGGGTCTAGCTGGCGATGTCAAAGACGTTCATCCCCCCGTAACGAGCCTGGCTCGAAGTGCCGCGACACCACGCTGCAAGTAAAGGAGTTCTGCCAGGAATTCGCCGGTTACCTCGATGCCCGGAAGAAGGCAGGCTGTCTCACTCTTGTACCCCGTCGAGTCTGGCAACGCGGAGATGCCTGCCAACGTTCGGTAATCGAAATCGACCTCGGGACCGCTCGGTAGCAATGGATAAAATACGTCTCCCCACGTGCCGTTTGGCCTCATTGTCCCGAGCATTGTGTGCTGGAAAGTTCGCCTGCCGATCCGGTAGAGCTGGTCTGCTAGTGCTACCGGCAGTGGGTCAAGTTTCGCAACTTCCTCGAGGAGCCGCCCCGCCCCCCACGCCACCTTGCATTTGGATGGAAAATAGTAAGTTTCGATCGGCATTCGATCTTCGAATGCCATCAGTTCAACGGCGGCCTCCCAGTAGGCTTCGAGCGAAGCGCTAGAAGGGGCAGTCCCACGCGAAACCAGGTCAGTGAGGAATGCAGCTACGCAACCGACCACCCAACCGGCTTGATTGATGCGATCGATCGAGACTATTCGTCCGAAACTCCGCGTCCGCCGGGAATTGAGTGAAGAGCGCACCGTCGAGAGTCCTGGAGCAATACAAGCTCCCGCCACGCATGTGCGAACGGTTCTGGTCCACCAGGGTCAGCAGCCAGCTGCCCGCTGCCTCCGCTGCCCGATAATCCCGATCTGCAAGCGCGTACTCGCCGAAGAAGGCGACGTCTCCCGCAGCAATCTCGCCTGGCCATTCTGGCTTTGCCGCATCCTCACCGATGAAATTCGCAACGGCCCCAGACCCGACGTCTTGGTACTGTCGCATTCTCTCGCGAACCTTCTCGTTACTCGCTAGCGGGTGACCCATCGATGCTGCAGCGCGCATGAAAGTGCTCATCCGATACCCACCGCGTCCCGTCTCTCTCGGCCTCGGGCTCTTCTGGAAAGTAGATATCGCCGCTCGCTTGGATCGCCTCTTCCTGCAGCCAATCCAAGAGCACCCCCGCACGGCTCCGGTGGCGCTCCGACTCCGAGAAAGCCCAGACGACCTTGTAGACGAGCGAGACGCTCCGCTCCCGCATGATCGGTCCGGCGGGCACGAACTGGCTGTCGAGCCATGCCAACCCACGTTCCGTCACCACGCTGAGTGCGGAATCGAGCTGATCCAGATCACGCAACACTTGGTCAGGAGGCTTAGTCGATAGATGGTCATAGGGTGACGGTTTCATGTTTGTCATACCTTGTTTTAATGGAGTGTAGGCCGGAGAACTACTTCCGTCCGTGCTCGTCGAATTCAGGCTCGTCCAGCTGTCACGGGCGATCAACCACCACAATTGACCAAAGCGACTCCTTTATTTTATAAGCTCCTAACTCAATTGTTCTCCTGGATCCGATCACTTCTACATCACAATGGAGTAGTCATCTCGCCCCCACCCCGGAATACTGAATCCCCAAGATCAAGAACTCACCGCGTCTCGCACATCAAGCGCCAATGTACGCTAAGACCCAGCGACGGGGCGCCTCATTATCTGAGACAGCCACACGACCCCCAATGTCTAAATCATCATACCATTCCCCTGCTAGGACCGCAAGCGCGCTTCTCGGTGCAAGCCTAGCGTCGTAGCGTCCTACATACCCACCGGAACGGTCCGGTGACATTGTCGCGATCAAGTGAGCCGCCTCAATGAGGCGCGCCTCCCACCTTCGTTCGGCTGTTTGGCGCCATTCCTTCCCAAGACCCCAGCAAGGTCAAGTTCTCCAGTCCACGAGGAGCCACCACGGGAGCGCGGCGCTCCTAGCGACAGTGATCCCAGCGCTGACTTCAGTAAACGCAGCAAGAAGATTCCTTCTAGAGAGTCCTGCGAGGTCCTCGGGAATAGGTTGGGCGGGTAGGAACCCGGCAATAGTGGTCGCGACAATTAGACCGTCAGGCGTGATTAGTGTCGCCGGCTCATCAAGTGCACGGAGCGCAGGTAACACGAGCATCGCCAAACGACTCAACGTCATCTCTGCGCATCCCAGTCCGATCAATAGATCCTTATCCATAGTCGGCACCGTGGCGGTGATCATATAGTCATTTGTGCCACCTTTATCGAAATGTGGAGGAGCTAAATGTGGAGACAGATCACGAGCCGGTTCGGCGAACCAAACAGCCTGTCGATAATCGTAATAGTTCGGGCGGTTGGCGTCGAACTCAAAGTACAGAGGTCGTGACAGACCAGCACTCCTAGTCCACCACTCCATCCAAAGTGGTTGATCCTTTAGTAGACCTGGACTGAGCGCCACCCCAGCTCCAGTGGCAATAGAATCGTGTTCTGCTAGGAGGTCTTGGATCGGAAGATCCAGTGCCCGCAGGTCACTTGATATGAATGGGCGGTTTAGGGCACGCACTAGCTGATAGCTAGTGAGGAGTCGGCCGGCCAGTTCTCTCGCGATTTCAAAGATAGGCTCCACCGCACGCGCGACCCGTCCGAGAGTGGCTGCGCAGCGCTCTGCCCGCGGATCATCGGAAGCCGATATGTCGTCTTCGCAAACTGCATAGACAATCTCCGTAATACTCAAGGCAAGGCCGCGCAGGTGCTCACTTGTTGACTCGAGGATCGTCGCCACGGTACGAAGGCCGTTCCCTTGTTCCGCGTTGTCCAAACCACCTAGTTCCTGATCAAGTGCAGCGATCGCCGCGGCAAGTTCATGCCCAATTATGCTTAGCTCCTCTGAAGCGCACGCGAGCTTGAAGCCGGCAGACTCTTGGCGAGCAGGCCGGGTCACAGTTCGGGACTCGGTTCAGAGTTGTCTTCAGACAAGAGCCGGTAAAGGACGTCTCTTGCGGCGGCGGATTCGCGTTGTCGCAAGAGCTCGACGATACTGCGAAGAGACAAGTTATCGATTCCCTTTCGGCCTTGGGGGTAGGTAAGTGTCTGCTCGATGGCATCAGCCAGCGCAGCGCGAAATGGATTGCCGGTCGCTTGAGCAAGCGCAACTAGGAAGACTCGCTCGCCGTGCTCAGCGCTGTCGGAGACTGCTTGAAGTGTGCTTCCCAAGCATCCAGTCCAGTAGGCGTTGTCTGCATGGAAGGTAGCCCGAAGGAACTGGAATTCCCTTGCTCGCGCTCCCGCCTGGCTACTAAATAATCCAGACAGCGCCGATGCGAAGCGCTCATTATCGGGGAAACTCGCGAATGCGCCGCCGCGCACACCAAGACGGATTTCCAGCAATCCCAGCGCCTCCAGGGCCCGCAGCGCCTCCCGCAGCGAGGCTCGGCTCACACCGAACTGCTCCGCGAGTTCGCGCTCACTCGGAAGCCGTTCGCCAGCCCCGATGGAGCCCGACGCGATAGCGGCTCGGACCTGCTCGACCACGTCTTCGAAGGAGCGTACCCGCCGGGCCCGGCCGAATCGTTGCACCGACTGCCGCGAGCTCGCCGGCGCATCCTCGCCCGTCACGGAACGATCTTGACATGAGGACGCGGTCTTCGTCTACTCAGAGCGTCCGGGATTCCTAAGCATTGCAGAATGATTGGGAACGCTGTTTCAGTTCCGTGCGGGTCCTGTGGGAGAAGCCATCCTTCGATGTCGATGTCGACACCGGGAGGCGCGCTACCATCTTGCGAGCGCTACGGACCCCGCCGTTCTCTTCGAGCGTCCACGGCAACGTCCGTGCGTGTGATCAGTTGGCAGAGAAGCGCCTCTCGTTTCGGGGACGCCCGTCCACAATTATGCTCGGCCTGTCGGGACGAGCCGGAATGACCGGAGAGCGGGCGGGAAGTGGGACGGGGAAGAAGCCAGCAGGTGGGCTACGTTTTTCTATAGTGTGACTGCACACTTTCACCGGGGTCACGGCTCCGCGATTCCGGCGAGATTGAAGCAAGTCTCGAGGCGCTACTAACCGCTGAGGACTATTACGTCTCGGACCGACATCCCCCAGCCGACGCTGACCTGTGGTGCTACAACTCCAATCGTGATCGAACCGCCTGACGGAGATGTCCAGCTTCGGACGGCGATGTTCGAGCACCTCGATCGGCTCCTTCAGACGAGCCCTGACGGAGCTCTCGCCTCGGCAGCCATCAACACCTTCACCTTCGATGGCCGGTCTCTCCGCCTGATCGTGCAGACCGGGATCTGGAAGCCAGCGGGCCTCAGCGCCGCCCTCACCATCCGAACGACCTTCACCCCGCCAAATCAACCTCCGCCGTACGCCGACGATGTTGGTGATGACGGCCTGGTGCGTTACAAATATCGGGGCACCGACCCCAACCACGCCGACAACCGAGCGCTGCGGGCGGCGATGATCCAGGGCTTGCCGCTCGCCTACTTCGTTGGCGTGGCTCGAGGCATCTATGTGCCCCGCTATCCAGTATGGCTGGTCGAGGAGGACCCGGCGCGCTACGAGTTCGCCATTGCTGTGGACGAAGGCCAGCGCTTCATCGACCTCTCATCTCTCGCAGCACCTCAGCGAGCGTACTTGGAGCGGCTCACCACTGCCCGACTTCACCAGCCTGTCTTTCGCGCCCGGGTCCTGCGCGCATACGGCGAGCGCTGTGCCATGTGCCGTCTGCACCAAGCCCAACTACTCGATGCAGCCCACATCATCCCCGATGGCCAGCCCAAGGGTGACCCTGTGGTCCCGAACGGACTGGCTCTCTGCAAGATCCACCACGCGGCCTACGACGTCAACTTGATCGGCGTGCGCCCGAATCTTGTCGTCGAGGTGGCACAGCGACTCCTTGATGACACCGACGGCCCGATGCTGCGCTACGGCCTTCAAGAGATGGCAGGTGCTCAGCTGCTTCTACCTCGCGAGCGAGCTGCTCAGCCCGATCCGGAGCGGTTGGAGCTGCGATACGAGCAGTTCAGGGCCGCGAGCTGATGATGTCCGCAGACTGCGTCGAGCGGGTAATCTCGCTCAACCGGTGGCCGCGCGGCGGTGAGCCTTATTGTTGTGGAGCTGAGGCGTGTTTGCTGACAAGTGGGAGGCGGGCTTCAACCATCTGAGCCGCTTCGTCGAGCGTGAGGGCCACTCTCGTGTTCTGTTGGGCCACATGGAAGACGTTTATCCGCTGGGCCGTTGGGTGGGCGCACAGCGGTCCAGGTACTCCAAGGGCCAGTTGCTTCCCGACCGAATCGTCCGGCTCGACGCCATCTCCGGCTGGACTTGGGATGTACTGTCCACCAAGTGGGAAGAGCGGCTACAGGGTCCTCCGCTCCTTCGTCGATCGCGAAGGCCACGCCCGCGTGCCCAAAGATTGGGTCGAGGACGACTGCCGACTCGGGCATGGGTGAGTCGACAGCGGTCGCAATACCAGAGCGGGAAGCTGGACCCCGGGCGGGCGTTGGGCCTCGAAGAGCTCCGCGGCTGGAGCTGGAACGTGCTGACCGACAAGTGGGAGGAGGGCTTCAAACACCTTTCTGGCTTCATTGAACGCGAGAGTTACTCAGTGTGCGGCAGGGCCACGTCGAGGCCGGCTACCGGCTCGGCCAATGGGTGAACGAGCAGCGGAAGACGTACGCGAGCCGGAGGATCGCCGCCGACCGAGTGGTTCGGCTCGATCAACTCCCCGGCTGGAACTGGTCACCACGTCCCGGGCCACGACCGAGGATCGAGTGATTCGGCAGACACTGTCGTCAAGATGGTTTCGCTCGCTCCCCGACTCGTGCCCCCTTTGGTTCAGCTTGACCGGCGCTCAATGAGGCGACCGAACTATTACTGTGACCGCAGGCGACCCGCGAGGACGCCGACGATGTCGAGACCGGCAGTGATGTCCATCGCCTGGGCGAGGTAGCTTCGCTGGTCGGCTGTCAGGATAGGCGTTGCGCCCTCGCTCATCTGTTCAGGCGTACTCACGTGCGTATCACACGCTACGGCGATGTCGTCGAGAGGTAGGCGCGGCTCACCTCGTTGACGGCTTCCTGTCTCAGCGCCGTCGCCGAGCCATCGGAAACTGGTCGAAGAGCGTGGCCTCCGTATAGCCAGCTTGCCGGGTTGGCGGTGGGACGTGGTAGCCGTCAAGCAGGATGCTGCGATGGATCACCTGCAACATTTCGTAGCCCGTGAAGGTCATGCCCGTGTCCCGTTTCAGCACGTCGAAGATGGCTTCCACTCGGACATGGCCTGATGGGGCGGAGCACGCAGTGCGCACGGACGGCGGTGCCAGGGAAGCGGCGGCCAGCCGACGACTCTTTGCAGCACAGGGCGATCGCCGATTATCGTGCCCCCACTCCGAAAACGATGGCTGAACCTGGCTTACTTCCCGATCGCGGCTACACACTGAATTTCTAGAAGAAACTCAGCTTGAACAAGCCCCGAAACGATTACCAAAGTGTTTGGTGGATACTGTCCGCTTGGATAATACTCTTGAAACACCGCGGCTCGACTGTGCAGAAACGCTGCAAGATCTTGGCCTTGTAAGATGAATGTGTT
Source organism: uncultured Acidimicrobiaceae bacterium (assembly GCA_963703655.1). Classification (GTDB taxonomy): domain Bacteria; phylum Actinomycetota; class Acidimicrobiia; order Acidimicrobiales; family Bog-793; genus CAVPFA01. The sequence continues at coordinate 38,767 of CAVPFA010000007.1, forward strand.
GAACTGTAGCACGTCTGACCAGCTGGCCCCAGCGCTCCTTAGTGCCACATCTATGTTCACGAACGTCTGACGCGTTTGTATTGCGATGTCCCCGACTCCAACGACTGCGCCGCTCGAGTCTACGGCGACCTGGCCTCCGACAAACAGGAGCTCCACAGCCTTTCCCGGGTTGGTTCGCGCCACCTGCGAGTAAAGGCCTCCAGGCTTAGCAAGCCCCAGCGGGTTGTCAAATGTTACCAACGTCAATTCCATCCCCTTTCTTGCTTCCGAGTTGCGACTCGCGGCTCGACTCCGTAACGGATCGACCGTTCTTCGCGAACTACCGATCTAGTGGACCTTTCCCTAATTCACAAACTCCTTACCAGTGGTCGCTATTAATACTCGCGACCGGGCAGCCGTCTGGTTCAGAAGGCAATACTCGATGCCCGCCGGAACAAAGAACGCGTCGAGATCGTACAACTCGGCCCAGACGTTGTGCTCGGGCACATGCACGTGCGTCTTACCCCTCTCCACGAAGAGCACGGTATCCGAAGGGTGCTGCAATCGGTCACTCCGGCGGCCGCCTGGCACCTCGGTTACCGCCACTGTAAGCTGCTCGCTTGAAGTTAGAACCGCCGCCAGCAACGGGCTTTCGGATCCTAAAATCGCCCGGAGTGCAGAGGTCTCCTCTACCAACTCAATGTCTCTCGAATCAGGCCGGCGTTGTGCAGGGAAGCGGCCCAGCAGCCGCGAATCGATGCGCAGTTCAGGCTCTGGAACAGGCAATACGCCGGACTGTACTGACTCCCCCTGCACCCAACGAGTTAGCCCATTGGAGTCCCTGCTGGTGCAATCGAGCGGCTTCGAAGCAAAACTCAACCACTCGATGACCCGCACTTCAGTATCAGCAAAGTTGTAACCATACTGCCAACACCCATTCTGAACAGCCACCGCCTGCCTGCGACCTGCGACTTGGATTTCCCCGGATGTCGGGTTATGTAATGTGTATTGTCCTGAGAGAACATACTGGCACTCAGCCGCGTCGTATCGCGGCATCCAATCAGGCGAAGCCTTGAAGCGACCCCCCGGTGGCATGGAGAAGACAATGACCCATAGTTCGCGGAGTCTCCCAATAGATCCAGTCACTCACAAAGCCCGAATGCTCATCACCCCACCTTACTCGAGGCACGCTCCAATGCGGAATTGCGTGGGGCACAACCTCAGCTGGCCCGTTGTGTGGCGCCGTCGCATGCATCGGGCCGCCCTCCGTCTCGCTCACAGCTCAAGCTTCCCGATCGCCACGGGGCCGACCACCCCTTACGCAAACCACAATTTATCCAGAGCGAAGTTCGAAAGAGGATAACCTGTCGTGCACGGGACAAACCCGCGCAATCTAGAGCTGTACGCGTCAATCACATTATTATATGACGGAATAATAAGCCCACCGTCATTGAAGTCGATTCGCATCATCTCCTGTTCGAGTCCTCGGCGCTTTACCGGGTCCAACGTGCGGTTGACCTCATTATAGAGCCGAACGTACAGCGGATTATTCCAATGCGTCTCGTTAAATGGGGATTTCGGCAACAGTTCCTGGGCCACCTGCGAAATGTAGGGACTATAGTAATAAAAGTCTTGAGCAAAGGGCCACCGCAAGTAGTCCGGACCGAAGAAGGTGCCGCTGTCCACCACGCTTATATTGATGTTGATACCCGCACTACTCGCCATTTCTTTCAACACCTGCGCCGCCTCAACCGTTCCTGCCGCAATCGGGGCTGTTACGAGCGTGACTGAGACACTTTCGTGTCCAGCCTGCTTGAGCAGGTACTTAGCCTGTGGAATGTCTTGTTCGCGCCGGAGAGCCGTGTCATAGGCGGGATCGTACGGTGACGACACGTCATTTCCTACCTTCGCAAACCCGTCAAACACCAGATTGACAAAGCTAGGTCGGTCAATGCACAGCCTCATGGCCTGACGAACTCGAACGTCGTCGAATGGCTTGACATCCACACGCATCGTAAACGGAGTAATCGCTCCTGTCGGCGAATTCACGAGCGTAACTGCGGAATTGTGCGCGAGCGCCTTCGCAGCTACGCCGTCAATCAAGCCAGCTGCGTCTATGCTACCGCTGAGCAAAGCGTTCACTTCGGAAGTAACGTCCCCGAAATCGATGATTGTGACGCTGTCAACGTATGGCAGACCCTCCTGCCAATAGCTGTCGTTTCGAGTGAAAAGGCTCTGAACCCCTGGCGTGTTACTCTTGTATCTGAATGGTCCCGTGCCAATTGGATTCTTGACATCATAGTCAACCGGAACTATGTAAAGACAGTAATAATCCCCCAGCTGATCTGGAAAACTTGCGTATGGGGTCAACATCGGCACTCGCAATGTCAGCTTGTCAACTTTCTTGAGGCTCTTCGTGTCGATTGGACCGAGTGGCGTTGCACCCGCCAAGGGTAATTTAGGATTGAGAATCCGACGGAATGTGTAGATCACGTCATCGGCCGAAAGAGGTCTTCCATTATGGAAGGTAACGTCCGGTCGAAGGCGTATTGTCCATAGTGTCGCTGAGGGGTCCGACGTGATCTCCTCAGCGAGGGCGTATTGAAACTGTGAGTTGTCGCCGAGAATCGTAAGAGTATCGAAGAGTTGTGCAATGCGCGCGTTGGCAGGATAACCAACCTCGCTGTTCGCATCCAACGAGTCGGCCGAGGAGCCGCCAATGAGGCCGACACGAAGCTCTCCTCCTCGCCGGGATTTACGGGATGCCGAGCTGGTCGTAGTGGAGGTCGCGTTCGATCCACATGCTGCGACGGCCGCACCCAGCAACGGAACCGAGGCGCCAAGGCTGGCAGCACGCCGAAGGAATTCCCTCCTGCTAATATCAATTGGCAGCTGCCTATTGCGACAATTGCTCTTGTCCATTTGAGTCCTCCTCTCTCACAAGCGACAGCAGCTATGAACGACTACAGCAGCTGGCCCGAGCGGGCATACACTGGCTCGCCCCCCTTCATGATGACAGCGAGGTTTCCTGCGTCCTCCAGCCTGCTGATCTCCTCAAGTGGGCTCTCGTCAAGGACAAGCAGGTCTGCGAGCTTGCCAACCTCCAGAGTCCCAATATCCTTGCCTTTGCCGAGTGCTCGTGCAGCGTTGCGGGTGCTGGCATGTATCGCCTGCATGGGACTTAGTCCTGCTTCGACCATCAAGGTTATCTCGTGAGCATTGCCACCGTGCGGAGCATCCAAGCCGCCACTGTCACGACCCATGGCGATGGATACTCCAGCCTCGAGCGCGCAACGCACGGAGTCCCGCTTCACGGCCAGGAATGGGCCCAGGATTTCAACGCTAAAGTCATCGAGGGTACTGCTCGCCGAAACGCCAACCATGGGTTCATAGAGACTTAAGGTTGGCACCAGCTGGATACCTTTCGCAGCCATTTCCTTCGCCAGAGTCGGCTCCTCGGCAAGTCCGCAGCCGTGCTCGACCGTGTCCACGCCCCCCTCGACTGCCACGCGGATCCCTTCAGCACCTTGTGCGTGGGCAGCGACCTTTTTACCCATGGCGTGAGCCACCCCGACCGCCGCAGTTACCTCGTCGATCGAGTACTGTGCGAGTGCAGGGTCCTCCCCAGGGGCGAATCCCGTGAGCATCATTTTGATGCAATCGGCTCCGGCGGCGATTTGTTCTCGTACGGCTGCGACAACTTGGTCTGCGGAATTTGCTTCACGATACATCCCCTTATAGATGCCTGACCCGACCGTGGAGACTGTGATGATCTTGCCACAGAGCACGAGACGTGGGCCTTGCGTGATGCCTTCCTCAATCGCTCGCCGGAGGCTCATTTCCATGTAGTTGCGGCCGCCAACATCTCTTACGGCCGTGAACCCGTGCAGTAGTGTGGTTTCCATGTCATGAGCTGCTCGCAAGACCGCATACGTATCGTCAGTTGGTGGCGGCACTCCGGTCGCGTCGCCTGGCAGTGACATGTGAATGTGGGCATCGATGAGGCCAGGTAGGATCGTCTTTCCTTCAACGTCGATATGCTGTGCATCCGCCGGCCAGGCCGAAGGGGCGCGAGTTGGCCCAACATAGGAGAGGCGGCCATCGACGACTATTATCTCACCATGCTCGATCGGCTCTGGGTGGACTCCGTCTACGATTGTGCAGTCAACGAGGATCGTCGGACCTCTCATACGTCAGGATTCCTTTGCTCTGGGACCTGCCTAAGAACTGGAACTTAGTCCTATGCCCAAGCATACCGGTTGAGATCGCCCTTGAAGCATCACGTCCGTGTCGGGGGTAAGGACAGTTTTGGTTATTGTGTGCTCCGCGGGATGGTCATGTCCGAAACCTCTTCCCAATCGGCCGGCTGGCATACCCAGAAGATGCGGCAGCCGTCAGTGCTCTCATATGTGAGATTCTTCAGCCCTTTAGGGAGCACCAAAATGTCTCCCTCTTTTGCAGTATGTGAGGTGCCGTTCTGCATGTGAATAGTAAGATTGCCATCGAGAAAGAAGTAAATACAGTTATATTCGACGCTCCAGTTAAAGCGACCCTGGTAGGTCGAGTATCCAGTGCCAAACTCATGTTGTAACAATGGGTGTCCCCGTCCTTGCCAGACCGTTACCTTCGCATGGGGACCGAAGTCCATTTCTTCGGGGCTTTCCTCTCCAGCACGAAATACCTTGATTCCCCCCGCGGTCGCACTCATGCGTGCTTAACCTCCCTCTTCGGTACACCATACGTATCGAGTGTTTGGCTCGCTCATCTGGCCGCTGGCGCTCGTGGAAGCAGGCGCTTCGCCGAGCATCGTTCGGCCTGACTCCCGATGTACAGCCGGCTGGACTTAGGTCTCAGAATAATTTATGGTACTTGGTAGACTGTCATGCGTCAAGGCCTGATGCCGGCTTGGATGAGCAAAGTCACTGCCCAGTTAAGAGGAGGATGGCTATTGGGACATGGACCAACCGTCACCGGGCCATGGGCGCCCTCGGTCATGTTGGCCTCTCAGATCCTCACTGCCTTGGCCTCTCGCCCCGGCGCTTCGACCCTCGACGAGTTGGCCTCCGCCGTTGGCCAGCCCAGGAGTTCAGTTCACCGCGTCCTTAACACTCTCGTTCACGAGGAGTTCGTCGTGCGGGTCGGAGTGAGAGGTGGGTACAGCCTTGGTTCAAAACTTACGCGACTTGGTGCAGCGTATCTGCGAGACTTTGACATTGTTGAGCAATTCCGGGCGGTTGCAGCGCCAATAGTGTGGGAGATAAACGAGACGATGCAGCTCGCAGTCCTCGACTGGCCGAGCGCGATCTTTATTGGTCACGTAGATTCGCGTCGTCGAGTACGCGTCGCGACTGAGATCGGAGGGCGTCTTCCGGCTAATGCCACGGCGGTAGGTAAAGCTCTCCTCGCCTTTTCAAGCACGAGTTTTCTCGATCGCAATCGCAACTGTCCCATGGAGATCGTGGCCATGACGAAGGAGACCATCACCTCTGTTGATGCTCTTGAGGCCGACTTAAGTGAGGTGCGCGCACGGGGCTGGGCCCACGCATTTCGCGAATCAGAGGAGAGTCTGTGCTGCATTGCCGCCCCGGTCTATCGATCGACGTCAAGTGAACCCGTCGCCGCTATGAGTATCTGTGTACCTGAGCCTGTCCTCTCGTCGGAAACGGAGAGACGACTTGCCGAACGGCTTCTCCACGGCTGCGCCGAGCTGTCCAAACGCTTAGGCGCGTGACTACTGCAGAAGAACCCCGAGGAAGCGGTATACGCTTCTAGCTGGTTGGGACACTCTGGCCTGACCGTCGAGGACTTGCCGCCTCGGCCCGTCTATGGAACGTTGAAACACTGTTGCCCTCTAGCAACGCGACATTTCGGGCTCGGCTCTGACTATCCAAGATTTCGCCAGTTGGCCGGATACGTAATGAAGAAGACTCGACAACGATCAGTCACCGAAACGTGCGCGACCGTTCCTCGCCGCAGGTTGAAGAGTTGGCCTGCGCTCACAACCACGTCCTGATCGGAGGTCACGAACTTAATGCTGCCCTCGAGGACTAGGCCGATCTCCTCGTAGGACAAGCTGACGTCGGTTTCGAGGTGACTGTACTCTACGAATCCCGTCGCGAGACCAGGACCATCCATATCCTCCGAAGAGTCGCCTACAACGAACGCGTCAGCGACCAAGTCGCGGTCTGCGCCCGGAATGCTCAGTGACGTCCAACTCAACTGATCCGGTGACAGGAGACGAATGGGCAAAGGACCTGATCCTCGTATGTTTCGTGGTTGACTTGGATTCTACCTCAGGACCGCAGGGCCTCAAGAAGTAGCTGGCAGACGAAAACAGGCGCCAGTTCGTCGGATCGGACAGCACACGAGCCACCGTACTCGCGGGTCATCTCAAGCGAGGCACCAACTCTCCGCGCTGGATCGCTTCGGGAGCTTGCCTCCAGCCTCGGTAGAACGCTGGCCGGTGCACGACACTCGACGGCCAACCAACCGCTTCGCGCGGTTCAAGGCGAGGTCAGCAACGACTCCGCAACTAGGCTCCACCGGAGCCTATGACTGACTCGATGAGCAGCGACGAGGAAGACGGGGACTTTGCCGCAGCCCGTCATCCACACTCACACCGCCTCGTCGGCCTTAGGGGGTCAGCCGGCGGATGAAGGTCGAGCCACGATGGATGCTCGGGACGAGCGGCATCTGCGGAACGTGATCGAGGTGGCGAAGCGGTCTCGTGAGCACGGCAACCATCCATTTGCTGCGCTGCTGGTCGGACCCGACGACCAGCCGCTCCTCGAGGCAGAAAACACTGTGGTGACTGAACGAGATTGCACTGACCACGCCGAGACGAACCTCATGCGTCTGGCCAGCACCCGGTTCGACCGGCACTATCTGTCGAAGTGCACCGTATACGCGAGCACGAAACCGTGCGCGATGTGCGCCGGAGCGATGTATTGGGCCAGGGTGCGGCGGATCGCGTTCGCTCTCGACGAGGCGATCCTACGTTTGTACACGGGCGACGACCCGGAGAACCCGACGATGGATCCACCGTGCCGGGAGGTCTTCGTCCGTGGCCAGCGAAACCTCGTGGTCCTCGGGCCGGCGCTGCTCGAGGAGGCGCTGGCGGTACACGAGGGCTTCTGGAAGCTCCTCTCAAGGGGCTGACCTGACGCCGCATATCCGGGGACGTTTTCACCCAAACCAGCGACGAGCAACGTGCTCGGGTAGCACTGGATGGACACCGATAGCTCTCCGTGCCAAGTTTACAATTGGCCAGAAGGCGAGTTCCAACCTCTCAGAACTCCGGTCCAGCGCACGGACGAGAAGCAGGTCAGGTGCCGGTCGACTAACTCCGCTCAAATCCACGCGGCCACGCAGCAGCCGCTCCACCTCGTCCGCAGACAGCGCACCATCTCGTATTCCAACAATCAGAAGATTCCCTAGGTGCGTCCAAGAGCCCAGGGCCTCGGAGGCCCATAAGCCGTCACTACGAAGAATCCGAGATCGTTCCTGGAGCCGACCACCGTCTGGACCGCGGACGTCCATAGTCCATCGCAGATCATCGAATAAGAATCGCTCACCTCGAGCTATCCTCCCGATCGACATCGTATCCCAGCCCACGAATGACGATCCCGCGCTGACCCTAACGCAAACGTCAAAACTCGCACGTGCACCGGGGAAAGGAAGGGCCACCCAAGGTAAGTACGTAACATGAGATTGCCCAACCACCTCGAACGACCATCTCCGCCTGACCGCTCTCTCCGTTCTTAGCAGTAGGGTAGGCCCTTGGGTCGTCACGGTCACCACGGCAGCGGCGCGGGCAACCACTTGTACGCTCAGACCCTCACTTGTGCCAAGCCCAACAAGGGGACTGGTCAGGAAGGCCACCGGGTTCCTATACCTATGAACTAGCCACGTGAAATTACCTATCGATTTTCTTATTAATCTGCCATCTCCATCGACATGAAGACTTGCCGAATGCGTTGACTCATTCCGGATGCAGGCCCGCGGCGTGCTTTCGGCGCTGCGAGGCATCGCTATCCGCGTTACTGTTCGAGCTCGATCAGCCGACCGGTGAGACGGCGGCGGCCGCATCCTCCAAAAGGTTCACCAACTCACCAATTCCCTGGTTCGTCCTTGCCGAGGTAATCACAACAGGACTTCCGTCCCTAACCGATGCCGCCATCCCTACCATCAGCTCGAGATCGGTGCCTGTCCGCTCCGCGATGTCCGCCTTATTGATGACAAGGATCGGAGCCGAGGCGATTCCCGGGCCGCCCTTCCCGGCGACCTTGTGACCGCCCCCGGCATCCAGGATGAAGAGCCACGTATCGGCGAGATCCGAGCTGAACACGGCAGTCAGGTTGTCGCCACCACTCTCGATGAAGATCAACTCCAGATCACGAGATGCCTCCAGCTGAGCCGCAGCATCCAGGTTTAATGAGGTGTCGTCCCGGATCGCGGTATGCGGGCAGCCACCGACCTCGACTCCCACAATCAGCTCCGGAGGGAGCAGCCCTGTGCCTCGCAGGATGGCCTCGTCGACACACGTGTAGATGTCGTTTGTAATAACACCGACCTGCACGCCCTTGCCGATGAGGATCTGCAGCATACGTTCGATGAGGCTAGTCTTCCCACACCCAACAGGGCCAGCCACTCCAATCCGAACCGCTCTTGTGTCACGCATGCATTGCCCACCTACACTCTTATCTCCTTGAAGCTTTAGCTCTCCTTGACCTTAGCAAGCTATGAGCGAAACCGACGTGCCTCACTTCGCTCGTGTTGCATTAGGCCAATGTCCAACGCAGGGCAGAAGTTCCACCACCGGCCGCGAACGGGGTAAATCAGCGCTCAGAACATGACTTTGAATCGCCTGACCCGTTAACGGCGGGACTACTTCCAGCCGCACAGCAGCCGAAACCATACCGCAAAGCACTGCGAACTCGTAACCTTTGACGGCCTCCTCGGCGTGATACACCATGGTGCACGCTACGGCCCCGAACACAGTCGCTCGAGGAGTTGAGAGATCTCCCAATAGGCGCTGGAGGCTGGAAACTTTCGAAGATCCATCTGAAATGGCCGTGACGGCCCGAAGCAGGTACGCCCAAGCGAGACGACTCGTTCTCGTTCAACCACGCTGGCGCGGGACATGCAATCAGTCAGAGACACGGCCCTTAGCACATCGCAATGCGATCCGGGTCGCCCTATGCGCCTCTTCCACTACCCAACCATCACGAGGTACGAGGCTAAGTCTTCTGAAGCTGAGCAGGAACCTTTCGAGGTTCGTCGCATCCGACAGCTGGCCAGCTCGAACGAGCGCCTCCACGCCGCCCGAGTGAGCGAGAAGCCGCCGGTTGGCAACGCCCCGCTCGTGAGTTGCAGCAAGGCCACTAGACTACCCGAGCTGTCACGACCATGACCCAAGCGCAGCCTCCTATCCACTGACTACGGCGCATATGCACGTATCTCGGCTCGCCTGGAGGCCACACGCTCTCCCGCTGAAACTCTACCACCAGAGTGGGCGACGTACTCTCCCGCTGGCGATCCACCACACCGGCAACCATCTCCTTCGCTCACGCCAACATCACCCGATAACACCCTCCAGATCCGCTCAATGCAGCCCTAGCGCCCGCCCAGCTCGTCCGCTGACAAATCGCACAACCGTTCGCGGGCAAAATCATCGGCCCGCGCCGCCCTCCAATCTAACGCCTCATCGAGCCAATAGTTGTACTGGTGCCTAACCGGCGCTCCTTCGTCAAATCAACCAGTGACTCCTGTTTAAAGGAAGGTTCGAGGCTGGCGCCACAACTGCTTCCTTGCCATCCACATAGACTGACAAGCTCTCACGATCTACTCGCACGTCTGGGCACGCAGCGTTCCTAACCATGTCTGCCCTTCGAAGTCCCCTCACATCCCTGACGGGCAAAAGGCGACTCCCGTAAGGACCGTGCGTCAGTGCCCGATTCTCCGTCGCCGACCTCGACACAAAGAGATGCCCCAACCGTGCCGTAGCATCCCCGTAGCCGCCGAACATTTTTCGTAGCACCATCGGCTCGACGTATACCGTACTCCCATTTCCCTGGCCTGTATTTGCGTAGGTCATGAAGCCGTCTTTCATAACCACCTCGGGTTTAGCACCGAACCAGGGAGGGCGCCACAGCACAATGTCTGCAAATTTCCCCGGCTCCACCGAGCCGACATAGTCGCCGATCCCGTGCGCAATAGCGGGATTGATCGTCACCTTTGCAAGGTACCGTAGCACCCGCTCATTATCATCCGTCGCCAAGCCTATCGGGCTCTCCCGTGCCTTCATTACGTGAGCTAACTGCCAAGTACGGCGCACTGACTCGCCCGCGCGACCCATACCTACCGAATCAGCACCCATCATGCTAATGGCACCAGCATCGTGGAGCACATCCTCCGCCGCCATCGTCCCAGGCCGCACCCGCGACTGGGCGAACGCGACATCCTCCGCCACCCTGGGATTCATCAGGTGCACTGACATAATCATATCGAGGTGCTCCTTGACTGATGAGGCGGTGTAGGGATTAGTCGGGTTCGTAGAGGATGGAAGGACATTCGGCTTACTCACAATCTCCAGAATGTCCGGAGCGTGGCCTCCGCCCGCACCCTCTACATGATAGGCGTGAATAGTCCGACCCCCTATAGTGGCCAGCGTGTCCTCGAGGCTGACAGACTCGTTGATCGTGTCGGTGTGAATCATGACCTGCACATCGTATACGTCAGCGACGGCTAAGGTCTGATCAATCACCGCTGGGTAGGCACCAAGATCCTCATGAATCTTAAAACCGGATGCGCCCCACTCCAGCGAGTGCTCCAGTGGAGCGGAGGAACTCGATGCACGGGCAAGGAAGGCCATATTCATGGGAAAGGCAGTCCAACTCTCGAACATTCTCTCAAGGACAAATCTAGGATTGGTACCCACGTCGAACATCAATCCAGCACCGCCCCCAATAAGGGTAGTGTCAGCCGAGGGCGAGGTCAGTCCTCCAGAATGGTTGCGCTCAGTAGGTGGACATGGGTATCTATCGCACCCGGAGTTGCGATGAGGCCCGCCGCAGGAACAATACCGGTATTCGTGTCGATAACCATGTCAACTGCGTCCTGAATATCAGGATTTCCGGCGTGACCCACACCTACAACTCTGCCATCCTTGATTCCAATGTCGCCCTTCACCACTCCCAACACGGGATCAACAAGTAAGACAGACTTGATACAGATATCGAGGCTCGACGTGTCCCTTCGAGAGGCGTGGGCGACCATACCATTCGCGAATATCTCCCCCGCGCCGATCAGTCCTTCCTCCCCGATAGGGACTAGGTTTCTCTCCACTCGCACGAACAGGTTCGTGTCTCCCAATCGGACAAGGTCACCTTTGTCGGGGCCATACATCATTGAGTACCAGGTACGATCAACCTTGAAGCTCATTCGGCCTCCCCTTGAGCTATGAAACCTCGTGTACGCGCCCGCGCCATGGCGGCGCTTTTCACAGCAGGGTCATCGATGGAACCGTTCACCAGGTTGTGGAAGCCACGCACCACACGTCGACCCCCGACCTCGCGAAGTCTGACCGTACGAGTCTCTCCTGGCTCGAACCGCACTGAGGTGCCAGCGGGAACGTCGAGCCTCATTCCGAACGCAGCCTCCCGGTCAAATATTAGCCTGCGATTCGTTTCGAAAAAGTGGTAATGGGAAGTTACCTGAATCGCTCGGTCAGAGGTGTTCGAGACTGACACTTCAACGGTCCTGGCCCCTACGTTACCCTCAATTTCGGTATCAACGCTAGCCGTACTTCCGATGCTTGTGCCTGTCACGCCGCTATCCTCGGCAGATGAGACTGGCGTCCCAACGGGAAAGTAGAGCGTGATCAGCTGAGACCCGTCCTCGAACATGGGCTCCACTTGCAACCGGTCGATCATCTCCGGGACTCCATCCATGACCTCCTCCTCGGAGAGGATCTCGTAACCGAGCGTTCTTACCTCGTCATAGCTGTTTCCGGCTCGTGCGGATTCGATTAGTTCGTCACAGATGAGAGCCACTGCTTCTGGATGGTTGAGCTTCAGCCCAGCTCCTCGTCGCTTGCGAGCGAGTTCCGCAGCGAGGAAGAGCCACAATCGATCCTTCTCGACAGGGGTTAAATGCATCTGTCAACTCCTTTGGGTCACTCAGCTCGTTCGCTGATTCGCTAAGTCCGGGCTGCGGAGCATCCTCCCTACCGAGCTATGGCGCGCAAAGTAGGAGCTGTCGTTGAGAGCCAAGATTGTTGTCCCAAACCGTCCGCCCGCTCTTGCGTTGCCGGACCCGGCGAGCTGACGCAGCATATTGCTCCCGTGGAGTGGCGGGCGATCACGTGCACGCTCTGTCTCTGAAGCCTTCGGCTTCGACGCTCTGGCAGGCGACCGCAATGGCCTGTGGTGTGACCCAGGGTTGTCGAGCGTCATCCAAGCGACCGTCCCTAAAGACTAGGATACGTGAGCAGAGCTTCCGTAAGTTCCTCTTGGTCTGAAGATTGGACGACCACTGCCGCGCCTCGCCGAGCAATTTTCGCGCACGATCTGATGCACCTCATGCCTTGCTCCAACGTCGACTCCCTGAGTGGGTTCTGCCAACAGCAGCACCGCCGGTTCGCCTTGCAACCACTTTGCCAAGAGAATCTTCTGTTGATTGCCGCTACCGCTGAATTGCGTCAGCCGCATTCCGGCGTCGGGCGGGCGGACGTGAAACTCCTTCATGAGGGCATTTGCCCGCTGATACTCGCGATTTCGACGGAGCCACCCGACAAAATATCGCTTGAGATTTGGGAGGGTGATGTTCTCCGTCGCTGTCGCGTCAAGCCAGATCCCCTCACGGCGGCGGTCGCCGGGGACGAGAACGACGCCCTCTCGAAATGACTTGCCAGGTGACTGCCCGACCGCACGCCCACGCGACGCGGTGGCGCAACCCCCGCGGACCGGGACCGCCCCCGCTATTAAATAGGGCACCTCCTCGTGGCCCATGCCCACAAGACCCGTCAGGCCAACGATCTCACCCTTCCTCGCCACGAAGGATACATTTTCTGCGACCCGACCAGACAAACTCTCTACGCGCAACGCCACATCCTGCTCGCTCACGCCGGTACCCGTGCACGGACTACCTGCGACCTCCTTCTTGACAACCTGACCGAGCATCATCTCCAACAGCTGATCACGCACGCCCGATCCGTTCGAAACTGTTCCCACCTTTCGTCCATCTCGCAGAACGGTGATCCGGTCCGTAACCGCCAGCAGCTCCTCGAGCCGGTGCCCAACGAAGACGACAGCAGCTCCCATAGAGGCGACACTCCTCATCAGAGTCATCACCCGTGCCGACTCGGTCGCCGGCATGTAAGCGGTCGGTTCGTCGAGCAAGAAGCCGTTCACGTGGGCCTCACTCCGAAGCGTCCGGACAGCTCGAGCCACTGCAACGATCGCTCTCGCAGACTGGCTAATCTCACCTGTCAGCGCCTCGGGGTCGATGTCGAGCTGAAATTCGTCAAGCAACTTGGAGCACTCGCGTCTCTCGGATTTCCAGTTGCAAAGCCCCAGACCACGGTGTCCATAGCGCACTCCGATGCCAAGGTTGTCCATGACGCTTAACGAATCGATCAAGCCAAGGTCCTGGTGAATCACCGCAAGGCCATGCTCCTCCGGATGTCGCAACGGCAGTGCAACCGCCTCACCATCGATCGTACAGGAGCCACCAGCCTCGGGAGCATAGTACCCGGCTAGGATCTTGATCAGGGTCGACTTTCCTGAGCCGTTTTGACCTAACAGTCCGTGAATTTCTCCACCATAGAGATCTAAATCGAAGCTATCCAGAGCGTGCACGCCACCGAACCGTTTGTTGAGATTCCGGATACCCAGTACCACCTCGGAAGGCCGTCCAACCTGCGCTGGAACCTCCGTGCCCACAGGCTGCTCCGCACTCACTGCGTTCGCTTCCCCCACGCCCTGGCAGCGCCGAGGGCCACGATCAGAGCCAGTCCGTTGAACAGTTCCGCCACCCACGTCGATGCCCCGTACAACTCGAGCCCGGTTACGCCAACCGCCAGCAAGTACAGTCCGATCATCGCGCCAACGGCGTTAAAGCGCCCAATGTAGATCGTGCTCGCACCCAGAAATGCTGCGGCAAAAGGCTGAAGCAGATACTGGGGAGGACTGCTGGGGTCAAACGCGCCCACCACGCCAGCCAGGACCACGCCGGCTAGGGCGCTAATAACCGCGCTGACCACGAAAGCTCCAGTACGAATTCTGTTGACCGGCACGCCAGCCAGGCGGGCAGCGTCCCGATTGCCCCCGACGAAGAGCAGCTGACGCCCAACGGGGGTCAGCTCGAAAACGTAGAATAGGGCTAGAACAAGCGCCCAACCGTAAAAGGTCGAGATATAAAGCCCGCCGAACGTTCTCTCAGTGATATTCGCGAGGGACGCCGGAAAGCCGCTTATCACCTGGGTGCTTGTGATCCCATACGCCGCCCCCTCAAGCGCCGTCAAGCTCCCCAACGTCGTGATAAACGCACTCATTCCAAAACGCACGACGAGAAGCGCGTTGACGCCGCCGATAAATACGCCAATGCCCAGTACCGCAAGGATCACCACCAAAAGCGGGACCCCGTGCAGCAGAAACTCACCAGAAGCAGCGGCACTTACGCCCATGACTCCAGCGATCGATAGGTCGAAATCCCCCGAGCGCAACACAATAGTCTCGGCCAAGGCTAAGAGCAGTAACACCCCCTGCGAATTTAGTATCACGGTGAAGTTGCCGACGCTGAAAAAGGTATGTGGCAGTGCTAGCGAGAACCCAATCACCATAAGCAGCAACACGCCGACTAGACCGAATCGCCCCATCGCTACGAGCACACCGCTGAGACGCGCTCGCATCGCTGTAGCGGGCCCTTGTTTGAGCCCATCCGGCATGTTGCTAATCAATCAGTTCCGCTCCTGCCCACTAAGCGGGCGAACATGGCGCATCAAACCGATGACCGCCCTACCTGGCCTCTCTTTCCAACACAAGACCGCTCACAACCAACCCCCCGCGAGCGATCCTGGAACAACGCTAAGGCACTTACTAGTTACCCCATACGGGCCCGTAGATCGTCTTCGGGTTACTAAAGGCCTTGAACAGATGACTATCGTTTGTGCCCGCGTTCGCCTTCGTGATCAGCTGCGATGGGACCATCGTGTCGGCGACCGGAAGCCTGGGCAATCCGAGCATTCCGCGCTCCGCTGCGTTAATGAGGAGCCACCCCACCCACTGACCCGGGGAAACGAGATGTCTCCGATCAAGGAGGTGTGGCGACTACGAAGAGAGCTGAGCTGAGCTGCTACCCCGTCGTGGGCCACGATCTTAACGGACGGATCGACCTGGTTCACCGCATCCTGCGCATAGGGCTCAACCTCGTCGAATACGGGAAAGATCGCCTTGATCTGCGGATGCGCCCGCAACATTGTCGCTATTTGCGGTTCCACCGACGTCGC
This sequence comes from uncultured Acidimicrobiaceae bacterium, assembly GCA_963703655.1. Taxonomy (GTDB): domain Bacteria; phylum Actinomycetota; class Acidimicrobiia; order Acidimicrobiales; family Bog-793; genus CAVPFA01. Next base: position 54,254 of record CAVPFA010000007.1, read on the forward strand.
CAAGGTGGCCTCATCGAGAGACCCGACGAAGGTGGCGCAGGAAGGGCACAGCTTGGCCGCCTGCGCCTGCGCGCCATGAATAAGATCGTTGTGGTCGGTCAACGTGGTGATTCCGTAGATGCCAATGTCCGAGCGGCAACTCGTTGTATCGAGGAGCAGATCGGTTGCTACCGCCCCATCATTCGTAAAGTTACCGGTCACGTGTGCATACACTCCCGGATACAGCGCATCGTGCGGGTCGCCATTCATAAGGTCAATTAACTTGATATGCGCTGCAACTGCCGACTTTAGCGGTGTCGAAACCAGCTGCCACGGAATAGCGTACGTGATGATCACCGAGGCATGCTGGGCCACCGCCTCGGCCAGCCCAGAATCCCAGGACGTTACGGTGGCCTGTCCGTCGAACGTGGTTGGCCTTAGTCCGGCGAATTTTGCGGCCGCGGTGAAACCCTGTGCTGTCGCAGACAGAAGAGGATTCACCAAAGGAAGAATCAGCCACACCGACTTCCCATGGTTCTTTGCGATGTCGATCTTCGGCCCGGGCGACGGCACCACCGGAACTTTTGTGGCCTTCGCTACTCCAGCCGCTGCTGCCGTGACACATCTCGACGCGGCCAAGGATCCAGGACTATTATTGTTAGTGGTGGCAGTGGTGCCACCAGTCCACGCGGTTAACGCGAGGACCCCTACAACTAGAGATACAACTACACTGACGTAGCCAATGATCTTGCGGACGCTCGCCTGGCGAGATTTCATACTGGCCTCCCCCTCTGATTTTATACTATCTCTCTCCATTTGATTCTCTCAGCTTATGACTATGGTGCCGAGTTCTGGCCTCTCGGTCTTAGGCCTCGTACGGAATGAGGCATTCGTTGCTGAGTGGCATGCGGTCGTCCTTTTCCGACGACAAGGCCGACGTGATGAATCTAAGCGATCCATCGGCTCCGCCGGCATAGGTATACCCTGCCTTCTTTACCCCTCCTTGATATACCGCGTTTAAGTTGCTTCGATCCTGAAGAGATGCGATGTCATCGATCGGGTTCACGTCCAGCACAAGGAAGTCGGCAAGCTTTCCGGGTTGTAACGTACCGAGGCTTTTCGAGAGTCCTGCTGCCACCGAACCGTTTCGGGTAGCGGCGATGATGGCGTCCATTGGAGTCATGCCGTACCTAACCATGGTCTCCAGCTCAAGCGCGATTCCTCGCTGCGGGTTGAAAGCATGCCCAGAGTCGCTGCCGACGACCATCGGTATCTTGGCATCAAGCGCCATTTGGAAACTCGCGATATGTGAATCGAGATCTTTGACCATAGCGTCAACGACCCAGTCTGGAAATCCAACCTCCCGCCCTTTGTGCACATACAAATACAAAACGGAGAGCGTAGGATCGAAGATAGTCCCAAAGTCGCGCATCAGTTTGACACCCTCCTCATCAAGGAAGGACCCATGCTCAAGAGTCGTCACACCGGCGCGAACCGCGTTCTTGATGCTGTCTGTGGTCATGGCGTGTGCGGCGACCCGGACGTGATTACGACGGGCCTCATAAACCGCGGCCGACATCTCTTCTTCGGACATCGTCAGCCTGTGCGTACCGGCAAAGGGAGAGATACCGGCACCGCTGGCCGAGACCTTGATGCACTTCGTGCCATATTTGATTTGCTCGCGAACGGCCTTACGTACCTCCCACTCTCCATCTACTATATCGCCGAGAGAGTATTCGTTTTTAACCCAGTGACCATAGGCGTCCGAGAGTCCGCCTGTACTCGACAGGATCCGGCCGCCCGGAACTAAACGAGGTCCGGTCAGGACACCCTTTTGAATGAGCTTCGACGTCGACACAGACACCTGGCCTCGACTTCCAACCTCGCGAGCGGAGGTAAAGCCCGATTCGAGGAGGGTCTGTGAGTTCTTCGCGTGGTAGAGAGTGCTTTCCTCGATTGGCCGTCGGAGGTCATAGTCCTCCCAGCATGTCACTTCTTCGTAAACGCCATGAAAGTGACAATCGATCATCCCTGGCATGACAAATTTGCCATCCAGATCAATCTCTCTATCGTCGTTACCCGCCCGGATCGAGTCGATGCTTCCCACTGATTCAATTCGTCCGTCCACGACAGAGAAGGCGCTCCGCTCGACCGGATCCCCACCGGTGCCATCGATGAACGTCGAGCCGCTATAGATGATTCGCATCGTCAGGCCGTCGCCGCACACCGTGTACAGTACACGGTGTGCCTGAGAACCGCAAGCAAAACCGCGGCAGCCATCCCTGGGCATGACGGCACGGTGAACCAACCAGATGCACTGAACAGGATCCGGCGTGACCGGGCAAACCTCGCCGACGAGGCCTACGCCCAGCTCGTGGCAGCGGTGACGTCGGGGGCTTTGCAGGCCGGCTACCCGCTCGTCCAAGAACGCCTGGCCGAGCAGCTCAACATCAGTCGGACCCCAGTCAGGGACGCTCTCCAGCGCCTTGAGCGCGAGGGCATCATCGAACCAGCAGGTCGTCGCGGCTACGTGCTTCGAGCGCTGTCAACGACAGACATCGAGCATTTCTACGAGGCCAGAGAAGCAGTCGAGAGCTATGCCGCGCGTCAGGCCACGGAAGCCGGCAAGGCTGCCGTCGCCCACGTCGAGGATGCACTCGACGCGCGCAGCGACAATGCCCTGGGAAACCCAGCAACAGGCCTTCGAGGTCAACCGCCTCTTCCATCGTGCGGTGGTTGAAGCCACGAATAATCGCTACCTGATCGGGTTCTTCGACAATGTTTGGGGTAGCAGCAACACGCTGCGAGTGTGGGCGCACTTCTACGCGGCACAACCGCACACCTCCGACGACGTCGTTACCGCCCATATCGACGTTCTCGTCGCGTTGCGCGGCGGCTCCGGTGTCGCGGCCTCCGACGTGATGGCGGAGCACATCCGCGCGGGCTACCGGCATCATTTCGGCCTCGACTCTTGAACCGCCCTCACTCTAGGCGCTCATCCACGGTTCCTTGCCAGTCAAAGATTTCAGGAGTACTGTATACGGTATACATGACTCGTCGTGTGCTGGCCCCGGCGCATGACCAGTTGCCCGGATCTCGTCGGCGACGCTGCTCTGAGTCGAACTGGCGCTGGAGGTGGGGAGGAGTGTCGCTGCCGTCACAGGATTTCGACTATCTCGGGAAAGCGCTCGACGACGTCTTCACGAGCTACGGAAAGCTGCGGGCTGAGTGTCCGGTCGGCTGGAGCGATAGGTACGGAGGGTTCTGGTTCCTCGCTAAGTATGACGACATCTGGGCCGCTGAGCAGGATCCCGACTCCTTCTCGGTGGCACCGGGAATGCTGTTTCCCTCCCTCGGCAACGAACGACCCCTCATCCCGCTCGACATCGATCCACCTCAGCTCCAACGCTACCGTCGCATGCTCCTCCCGGCATTCACTGCCAGCCGGATGGAGCGCCTCGAGCCGTACGTTCGTAGCATCGCCAACGAACTGATCGACCAACTCGCCGGCAAAGAAGTGTTTGACGCCAGCCTCGAGTACGCGCGGTTGCTTTCCATGATCGTCTTCGGGGAAATGGCAGGATTGCCGAGAGCAGACAACGACAGATTCCAGTCCTGGGTGGAGCGGACCCTCTACGGAAGAACGGAGGATCCCGACGACGCGGCGGCTGCCGCGAAAGAGGTCGAGACCTACTTCCGAGAGCTTCGAAGGGACCGGCTGACCAGCGACCGGAAGGACGATTTGATCGGCAGGCTCCTCCAATCAGACGCGGACGGTCGGGTCCTGGGCGAGGACGAGTTCGCCGACTACTGCCTCCTGCTGCTCATCGCCGGTCTTGAGACGTCTGCATGGTCCATCCGATCCGCCCTTTGGCACCTCGCCCAACACCCCGAGGATCGTCGCCGACTCGTCACCTCCCCGGAGCTGATTGTCCCCGCGACCGAGGAGTTCCTCCGTTGCATGGCGCCCGTGCAGGGCATGGCTAGGACAGTGAAACGAGAGATCGAGGTCCGAGGACAACGCATTCCAGCCGGAGAGCGGGTCGTGCTGATGTTCGGGTCAGCGAACCGTGACGAAGAGGTGTTCGAGACTGCCGATCAAGTGGTGATAGACCGGCGCGAGAATCCTCACCTGGCATTTGGCGTTGGCGCGCACCGTTGCCTCGGCTCGAACCTGGGCCGGCGGGAGGTTCGGATCGGGCTCGAGGAACTATTGCAGCGGGTACCAGACTTCGAGCTGGTGGACACCGATACCCCGTGGTGGGGCATCGGGCCACTTCGCCTTCGGCAGCCTTCGGCCGGCGCGGCGAATCCAGGTATCCGCTCGGCGAACGGCTCCAGAGGAGGCGAGGATCGATGAGGGTCTCGGTCGACCCGGACCGGTGCCAAGGCCACAACCGCTGCCATGTGCTCGTCCCGGAGGTTTTCGACGTTGACGATTTGGGCTACGCCGTTGTGACGCAGGTGGTGGTCCCTCAGCACCTCCGGGACCGAGCCTTCGAAGCGGTTCGCAACTGCCCGGAGCGGGCAATCTCTGTAGTCGACAGTCAGTCGGTACCAGGCAGATGAGCGGGCTGACCCGGCGACGGGCGCGTCAGACCTGAGGAAGGCGTCGCCCACACGGATTTCAATGCGTCGCGGAATCTCCGACCAGGTTCGTCGCAACAGCGCATAACTTTGCCACTTTTGCTCTGCTTGGACCTACAAAAGCCCTGGTCAGCACAGTGTTCAGAGGTTACGACGTGTGAAGGTTGTGCTGAATGCATACTCTTTGTTTTCGCTGATTCTGCGTGATTGCCGTACTGCCCTCGTCGAGGACCGTGTTCACTTGGTCTCCTCCGATGGCACATTTGAAATCTTCGACGACTCCAAGAGTAGTGGAGTGCCACCTGGTACAGCGGGGTCAGAGCTGGGCAGCGGCGTTCCGAACCTCGGCATACAGCCCCTCGTCCCACTCCCCCAACGCCCTGAGGCAGTCCGGGGGCGTGCTCGGGTTGTGCGCAGCGAACAGCGCCTGTTCTCGTGTCGGATGCTTAGGGCGCTTGTGGCGGTCCACCCTGTGGTCCCAGTCGGGCGGACCCACGAAGATGCCACAGTCTCCGAAGTAAATCTCCCGGCACCGGCGCTTTTCGGCCTGGAACTCATCACTGCTTCAATGCCTGACATCGACTCAAAGGTACCCCTGGCCTGTGACACGGCGGTGGACTCGCCTTGGCTTCGCCCTACCTTGTCGGACTCAGCGAGGGTGAGCGGCTCAGCTTGATTGGCGAGCAGCTTGATTTGAAGCTGTCGAACGGGCAGACCGGAAGAGCAGTCCTGACGGACATCTCTGGTGCCTGACCGGAGTACGTGAGGCACCGTTCTGATTCCTGACGGCGTCGGTGGTCAGGGTCAGGCCGCTTAGGGTGCCGCCGTTCTCGTCTAATCTTTTTCACAAGGCTCGTTGAAACTTAGCACGTGCTAAGTTTTCGGCGACTTCTTGACCTGCGGGGATGCGTAAGACTGTTTAGGCAAATGGCTTAGCACCCCCGCTGATCAGGAAAAGCCTGGTAGCCCGGATGGCGGAATGGCAGACGCGGCGGCCTCAAAAGCCGTTGTCCGAAAGGGCGTGCGGGTTCAAGTCCCGCTCCGGGCACACCGCTCCGGGCACACCGCTCCGGGCACACCGCTCCGGGCACAGACCGCTCCGGGCACAGACCGCTCCGGGCTCCGGGCACGGCCGGCAGGCCGAGGGCATAGATGCAGGTCAACAAGCTGTGCCTACGGCTGAGATGACACGAGGCGCATTCCGTGGTCAAAACTTGGTCACAACTGGCCGCAGCGACGTTCCTGATCCCTGCTGGGACGTGGCAGTTGGCCGGTGCTTTCGGTACGACGCTCGTGGTGGGCCTCGGCGCGTACACCTGGACTCGTGACCGCGGGCGGAGCTTCGACCTTCAGGAGTCAGATCAAGCCCGGCGAGCAGGCGCGATCTCGAGTGGACCCACGATCCGGACGATCCCCTTCTCAAAGCGACCGTAATCAATACCTCCGAGCTGCCCATCCGAGTGCCGTCGCCGGCCAAGCGGCCGGTGAGCCGCCAGGATGCCGGGGTTTCTGTAGCCAGGGTGGCTGACGCGCTCGGCGTATCGGTGCAAGCCGTCTCCCACTGGGGGGTCGGAGCACGCCAGCCGAGACCGAAGAACGCATTGCCTGTGTCGAGCTACTCGAGTCACTTGATGAGGCCGGAAGGTGAGCGCGCCGGCCATCCCCGATCCTGAGCAAGTGCCGTTCCTGCCGTTGTGGCCCAAAACGGGCCAGATATATTGAGGCTTTCGCGAGCCTCCACCTACCGGGCGGTCAATCACCTGAGACTCCGCGCCCCAAGCCTTTAGATCAGCTGACGCTACTGAACCCAGCGGTGCTGCTCTTACCGACCTTGCCTCCTGCTAAAGGTACGAAGAGGGATCCCAGGCAAGATGTCGCGGGGACGTTAGGATCCTCGGTATACAGAGTTCCCGTGAAGTTGGTTTGTCCATCCACTGACTCTGGGGCCGTCGTGTCGATCATGCCCCAGCAGTTGCGGGTGCCCTTTGCCCAAGCCACCAACGCCACTTCGCTGTCGTTCGCCACGTAGACCGAAACGACGCGTGGACCACTGGAGTTGGTGCCCGACACGACGGAAAGACCGGTGTCGATTGGGCCGAGGCTGAGAGCGGAGTAGGTCTGGTTGTTCTGCGTATAGTAGGTCTTGGCGGCCGTCAATGCGGTCTGCAAGTTGGACTGCGTAGCAGTGTCGTTGGCCGACTTGGTAACCGACAGGAACGTTGGGATGGCGATCGCCAGCAGGATGCCGATGATCAGCAGGACGACGAGGAGTTCGATGAGCGTGAAACCCCCGTCTCCTCTCTTGTCGATCCTGAGACGTCTCACGCCGAGCCTGGTTGGACTACCTGACATGATGCTGTCCTCCTCGTCTAGACAGCCGTTGCATTGTCTACAGCAGTATTGAGAAGCTTACTGCTCTTGCTCGTTCGCAGGATCTGAGTCGGTCTTCATGGCGGCCGGCTGACCTACATCGATGCTCACCAACTCGCCGAGCGCCGGCCATGTCGACAGGCTCCTCGAGAGCCCGGCGTGGCACGCCCAGGCGGCCTGCCGTGGCAAGGGGACGGACACGTGGTTCCCAGGCCTCTTACGAGGCGATGGACGACGCAAGGGCCGTCTGCCAAGCCTGCCCGGTGCGGCAGGCCTGCTTCGACTACGCCGTCGCCGCGGTGGAGCTCCTTCGTGGCGTGTGGGCCGAGACGTCGGAGCGGGAGCGGCGGCGGTTGCGCAAGGTGGGGGCGTGACCACTTCAGGTCACTAAGAGGATCTCGCCCTGATAACCAGAGTGACGGGAGTTCAAGTCCCGCTCCGGGCACAATCCAGCTGGCCGGCGCCGTGGCGAGGCGCCGCGGCCGAGCGTCATCTTGCACCGCAAAGTCGTCAAATGCGACTCTTTGCCCTGCGGATTGCCTTGCGGAGGAACAAATGCGAGATTCAGCTTCACCCACACCTCAGGACCTGTTCTCGTGATTCTCGACGCTGAAGACGTCGACCATCGCGCGATCCTTACCACCGACGTGTGCGTCATCGGCTCCGGCGCCGCAGGCATCACCCTCGCGCTCGAATTGTGCCGGAGCACCGCGAATGTGGTCCTGTTGGCCGGCGGGCGGAATCGAGAGCACTCAGGCGATCGTGATCTCTACCGCGGTGTCGTCGACCCGGCTCGCCCTCACGAGCCGCTCGAGGAGAACCGTCGCAGAGCATTCGGCGGTACGACGATCGCGTGGGTCGGTCGCTGCGTACCGCTCGAGCCGATCGATTTCCAGCGCCGATCGTGGATACCCGACAGCGGCTGGCCGATCAGCTATTCCGAGCTCATCCCGTACTTTGAAAGGGCGATGGAGCTGTGCGAGGCAGGGCCATTCTCGTTCGACGCGTCTGACACCTTCTCGCCTCAGCGTGCGTCGATGATCGACGGCTTCGACGGCCCAGACATCACGACGTCACGTCTTGAACGTTGGAGTCCACCGACAAACTTTGCCAGACGATACGCGCCCGACCTCCGAAGGGCGCCAAACCTCCGCACTTTCCTCGGGGGCCATGCCACTCACGTACAACTGAACGCCGCCGGGAATTCTGTCGACCACATCCGGGCCTCAGCCCGACCGGGCCATGAGTTCTCCATACGTGCGCGCATCTACGTGCTGGCTGCCGGGGGGCTCGAAAATCCCCGGCTGCTGCTTTGCTCCAACGACGTCCGTAGAGACGGCGTTGGGAACTCCGCCGGCCTGGTCGGCCGCTTCTACATGTCACATCTTGCAGGTAGCGCCCAGTCGGTGATCGTGAAAGATCGTGGCCCTTCGTTCCGCTATGGATTCGAGAAGGATCGGGCCGGCGTTCACTGTCGGCGGCGCTTCGCCCTCACACCCTCCGCGCAGGTCGAGCGACAAGTCGGCAACGCGGCAGCCACGCTCGAATGTCCTGGGATCAGCAATGCCGGCCACCGCAATCCGCTCTTCTCGGCTGCGTTTCTCGCAAAGCAATACGGTGACAGCCTTCGACGGAGCAGACTCCGTGGTCTTCGCTCGGAATTGCGGGAGGGCTCGCAGGTCCGACGCGAGCACTGGCAGGTGATCGCACGTACGTCGCCCGCTTCGGTGGCGCCGATGGTCCAGGTCATTAGCCAGCGGTACCTCGCCAGGAGACGCCTGCCGATGATCCTGGCCGATCCTTCGGCCCTCGAGCACGACTTGTGCTACCACACCGAGCACGCGCCCAATCGGGAAAGCCGCGTGACCCTGTCCGAAGAACGCGACTCGCTCGGCCTTCCAAGGATTCTGGTGAAGGTTGCCTTCAGCGAAGTCGACTTCAGGACGGTCATCGAGTTGCACAGAGCGATTGCGGAGAGGTTCGAGGCAACCGGAACCGGAAGTCTTCGATTTGACGAAGCCGAGATCCGCCACCACCTGCTCGACAGCCTGCAGCATTTCAACTCGATCGCCCATCACCTCGGGACGACCCGGATGAGCGAGTCGCCCCAGGGCGGCGTCGTCGACGCGAGCTGCCGTTTGCACGACACGGACAACTTTTTCGTGGCGGGCGGCTCCGTGTTCCCGACCGGGGGGCACGCGAACCCTACCCTTACGATCGTCGCGCTCTCCGTCCGGCTGGCGGCGCATCTTCGGCACAAACTTGCTATCGGAACCACCTCCGGAGCTTCGACACGGAGCTAGCTCGGGGCGGCGGGTCTAGGACCCGATAGCGTCGCCTGCCGATGCCGGAAATCGTGGTCGCGACGTTCAACGTTCACGCCGGCATCGACGGTTGGGGCGAGCCTTTCGACGTCGTCGCGTCGTGCGCCGACCTCGACGCCGATGTTCTGCTGATGCAGGAGACCTGGACCCCCGCGGGTGGCGTGGGACTCGCGTCGCTCGTGGCGGCGTCGCTCGGCTATGAGGTCCACGACCTTCCCCTCTCCGATGCCATGGTGCTCGACGCCGCCACCGCGCCCGGCCGGGGTTGGGGGCCTCACCGGGGAGACCCGTTGCATTCCCGCCGCCTCTGGGTTACCGACACCGAGGCCCTCCGCCGCCTGCGCCATCGGCGATGGGGCGCAAGGGCAACTTCCGGCAGCTGGGGCATCGCCTTGCTCTCGCGCCTGCCTATCAGGCGGGTCGAGGTCATCGAGCTCGGCCGACTCCGACGGGACCGGCGGACACGGCGCGCAGCGCTCCTTGCCGAGGTCGAGCTCGACACCTCCTCGATCACCGTCGTCGGTACTCATCTCGCACACTTCACGCACGGATCGCCGCTCCAGCTGGATCGGCTCCGTCGGCGCCTGCCGCGACCCGACCAGCCGGCGGTACTCGCCGGCGACATGAACTTCTGGGGACCTCCGCTCTCGCTCGCGCTCCCGGGCTGGCGAAGAGCGGTGCGGGCCCGCACCTTTCCCAGCTGGCGAGCCCACAGCCAGATCGACCATATCTTCGTGACCCGGCCGGTCGAGGTGATCTCTGGTGAAGCGATGCCAGTGGGCAACTCGGATCATTGGCCGCTGCGTGCGCGCCTCGCCGTCGACGTGAACAGCGCCCACGCCGCGTCGTCGCCGTGAACCGCGTGCCCGTCGCCGCGAGCCGCGTCGGCGTCGCCGTCGCCGCTAACAGGGCGCGCCTCGCCGTCGCCGTGAACAGGATGTAACCGAACGCGGACCGGCGAGGTCAGACTTAGGAGAGCAGCGGTGCGGGCACGAGGCCCGACCTGACCGGACAGGGGGCGAAGGTTGCTGGCATTCACGTTTCCCGGCCAGGGTTCGCAGAGACCAGGTATGGGTGCTGCTTGGGTCGACCACCCGTCGTTCGAGCTCGCCGCGCTCGCTTCCGAGGTCACAGGACGCGATCTTGTCCATCTCCTGCTCGAGGCCGACCAGGAAACTCTGACCAGGACGGACAACGCCCAGATATCCACCTTCGTCCAGAGCCTGATCGTTCTGGACGCCGCCGAGCGGATCGGGATCGTGCCGTCGGCCTGCGCCGGGCACAGCCTCGGCGAGTACACGGCTCTGGTCGCTGCAGGGTCGCTCGACTTCGATGACGGCCTTCGACTCGTCGCAGAGCGAGGTGCCGCCATGCAGGAGGCCGCCGACTACGCGCCCGGGACGATGATCGCCGTGCTCGGTCTCGACGACGAGAGCGTCGAGACGGCTTGCCGGCGCGCGGACGGTGAAGCATGGGTGGCGAATTTCAACGCGCCCGGCCAGGTGATCGTTGCGGGGACCTCGGAGGCCATTGGCGAGGTCAGCACTATCGCCAAGGAGCTCGGCGCCAAGCGAATACTGTCCCTGCCGGTCGGCGGTGCCTTCCATACTCCGCTCATGTCGGGCGCCCGCGATCGGCTTCGCAAGGCCCTCGCAGCCACGCCCTTCCATCCGCTCGACCCATTCGTGGTGGCAAACGTGGACGCGCGGCCGCACACCGATCCCGAGGAGTGGCCGCGGCTGCTGTCCTCTCAGCTGTGCAGCCCCGTCCGCTGGCGCCAGACGCTCGACACCCTCCTCGCCGAGGGAACGCAGACCTTTGTCGAGCTCGGCCCCGGTGGCGTCCTGACCGGGTTCGTTCGACGTGTGGCCCCGACGGCCGACACGATCGGGGTATCGGTCTCCACTCCGCACGATCTCGATCATCTCGTCGAGATCCTGGCCGGCGGCGTCGTGGGAGCCGCCCCGGCTGGCGAGCACTTCCACATGACCGAGCGGCTGGTGGTCTCGCCCGCAGCCGGGCTCTTCGAACCTGCGGCCGGTCTCAGCAGTTTCCTTCCCGGGGAAAGTGGGCGGCCGCGTGAGCCGGTGGTCATCGAGGTCGGGGGCCTTCTCGGGCTCGCCGGAACGACCGAGGTGCGGTCCGCGTTCTCTGGGACGCTGGAGGGGGTCCTGGTACTTGCGGGAGAAAGGGTGACAAGAGGCCAGCCGATCGCCTGGCTGCGAGCCGCCAACCCCGAGGAAAGGACCTCATGAGAGGCTCACAGATCACCGGATGGGGTCTCGCTCTGCCGGACACGGTCGTAACCAACGCCGATTACGAAGCCCGGCTCGACACGACCGACGAATGGATCGTCGCACGAACGGGAATCAAAGAACGCCGCCAGGGAGGGACCACGTCCGGGCTCGCCGTCGAGTCGAGCCGGCGTGCCCTCGAGAGCGCCGGGCGCCGAGGCGAGGAGATCGACCTTCTCGTCCTTGCGACGACGACGCCAGACCAGAGCGTTCCCGCGACGTCGTCGTGGGTGCACCACGAGCTCGGTTGCCGGGGCGCGGCCTTCGACCTGAATGCCGCGTGTGCCGGTTTCGTTTACGCGCTTGTGACTGCGGTGGCCCTGCTCGATGCCGGGCACGAACGGGCACTGGTCGTCGGCTCGGACACCTTGTCGCAGATCACCGACCAGAGCGACCGGTCCACGGCCGTGCTCTTCGCCGACGGAGCCGGCGCCGTGGTCGTCGAGGCCACCGAGGGCGAACCGCTGATCCTGGCTCACGACCTCGGGCTAGACGGATCTCTGACTCATATTCTCTATTGCGACAAGGGCGGCTACATCGTGATGGAAGGGCGCGAGGTATTCCGGCGAGCGGTCCGGGCGACCGTCGAGTCCGCCGAGCAGGTGATGAAGCAAGCCGACGTCTCGGTCGACGAGATCGCCCTGTTCGTCCCTCACCAGGCGAACCTCCGGATCATCGAGGCCGTCGGTCAGCGGCTCGGCATCGACGCGGCACATTCCGCCATCTGTCTCGACCACACCGGCAACACATCCGCCGCATCCTGCGCGATCGCGCTCACCGAGGCCGCCGAGGCCGGTCGTCTGAAGGACGGGGATCTGGTCCTGTTCTCCGGCTTCGGAGCGGGGATGACCTGGGCGAGCGCCATCGTCCGATGGGGTGGAGCCCCGTTTCGGTCTGCAGCCGCAGACGGAGCGGGAGCTCGTGAGTGACCGACGCGCTCGAGGGTGTCGCGGGGCGGGTCGTCCTCGTGACCGGTGGCTCACGCGGCATCGGGCTGGCGTGTGCGCGGCGCCTTCAAGCGGGTGGCGACCGCGTCGCGGTCACCTGGCGGACGAACCCCCCCGAGCAGGTCGATGGGCCGGCGGGGACGCATCCGATCGCTGCGGTCGCCTGCGACGTGACGTCTCCGACGGAGGTCGACAGGGCTTTCGCCGAGATAGAAGAAGCGCTCGGGCCAGTTGAGATCCTCGTCTGCGCCGCCGGGATCACCGACGACACCTTGCTCCTGCGAATGTCGGAGGAGCGCTGGGGCAACGTCATTGCGACGAACCTCACCGCGGTCTACCGGACCACGAAACGGGCACTCGGACCGATGGTGCGGGCGAGACGGGGACGGATCATCCTGATCTCGTCGGTCGTCGCTTTCATGGGCTCTCCGGGGCAGGCGAACTACGGGGCGTCCAAGGCCGCGCTCGTGGGGTTTGCACGGTCCCTGGCGAGAGAGGTCGCATCACGCAGCATCACCGTGAACGTCGTCGCCCCAGGCGTCGTTGCCACGGATATGATCACTGCGCTAGGAGAAGATCGCATAGCGGCGCTGACGTCGATGGTCCCGCTCGGGCGGCAGGCTCGGCCCGACGAGATCGCCTCGGCCGTCGAGTTCCTGGCCTCGGACGGCGCCAGCTACGTCACCGGAGCCGTCATCGCTGTGGACGGCGGTCTCGGTATGGGCCACTGACACATCGCAGACCATTCACCCCGACAACAGAAAGCGGCACTCGCATGGACCAAGAAGCGACGTTTGACAAGTTCAGGGCTTGTGCAGTCGAGATCCTGAACGTGCCGAGCGAGAAGGTGACGCTCGACGCGAGCTTCGCGAACGACCTCGACGCCGACAGCCTCGACCTCGTCGAGCTCGTGATGGAGCTCGAGGAGGTCTTCAGCATCACCGTCGACGAGAGTGAGCTCGAAGGCGTCGAGACAATCGGCCAGGCGTACGAGCTGGTCACCTCCAAGCTTTGATGGCCAACGCCGTGCTCGGGACCGACCGGGGCGCTCGCCGCAGGGTCGCGGTCACGGGCCTCGGCGTCGTGTCGTGCTGCGGAACCGGCAAGGACGCGTTCTTTGCGGGACTCAACGGACCCGCCCCCGAAGGCGAGCACCGGGTGCTGGGCTTCGACCCGGCCCTCTGGTTCGACGCGAAAGAGGTGCGGCGAGCCGACCCCTTCGCTCAGTTTGCGGTGGCGGCTGCCGAGATGGCGCTCGAGGACGCCGGCCCCGTTGATGTGGATCCGGCGCGTGCTGGGGTTCAGATCGGGACCGGCGTCGGCGGGCTGAGCTCCATGGAGTCGCAGATCGGCGTGCTGCTCGAGAAGGGCCCGCGACGAGTGTCGCCGTTTCTCGTGCCGATGATGATGGCGAACGCCGGTGCCGCCGCGGTCTCCATGCGCCTCGGCTGGCGTGGGCCCTGCGAGACGATCGCCACGGCCTGCGCCTCCGGCACCCATTCGCTGCTCGCCGGGCATCGCCTGATCGCCGAAGGTCGTTGCGACGCGGTGCTCGCCGGCGGCGCCGAGGCGGCGATGACCCCGGTCGCGCTGGCCGCTTTCGGCAACATGACGGCCCTCTCGACAAGTGGGTACTCGCGGCCTTTCGACGTGCGGCGGGATGGCTTTGTCATCTCTGAGGGCGGAGCAGTGCTCGTCCTCGAGGAGCTCGAGCGCGCGCACGACCGCGGCGCTCACATCTACGCCGAGCTCCTCGGCGGCGCTTCGAGCGCCGACGCGTACCACATCACGGCGCCTGCTCCGGGAGGTGCCGGCGCAATCGGGTGTATCGAGCTCGCGCTCGAGAATGCCGGCATCACCGCGGACGACGTCGCGCACGTCAACGCGCACGGCACGTCTACGCCTCTCAATGACCTCGCCGAAGCAGAAGCCATCGACAAGATCTTCGGTCGGCCGGGTCCGCCCGTCACTTCGATCAAAGGCGTCACCGGTCATTCGCTCGGCGCGGCCGGGGCAATCGAGGGGGTGGCTTGCGCTCTGACGATCGATCGTCGGCGGATTCCCCCGACAGTAGGGCTCGAGCAGCTGGACCCGGAGATCCACCTCGACATCGTCACAGGCGCCCCCAGGGAGTGGGAACCGGGGCCTGTGCTGTCGAACAGCTTCGGTTTCGGCGGGCACAATGGCTGCATCGTGCTCGCGCCCGTAGCGCACCTGAGTCACAGGCGAGGAGTTGTCGGTCCCCGAGAGTCCCGCCGGCAGCCCGAGGGTGCCGCCTCCCGATTGTGCTTTCGCCGGGTTCAGTGACGATCCGCCCTGGCTGGTCGATCCGGACGACCTGCCCTGGCTGGAGGGAATCGGCGCCATACGTGCCAGGACGCGAGCGGAGGTCCCCCGCCTCGTCCGGCGGCGGCGACTCCCCCCTGCGCCCCGAATCGTGAAGGTGGGCTGGACCCTCGGGCGCGCGGTCGGGGCCTGGTACCTGCTCGATCGCGGGCGTGGGCAGCCCCGGTCACGACTCGGGCTGTCGAGGCGGCTCCGGATCGCCTTCGGCAAGCTCGGGCCGACCTACATCAAGCTCGGGCAGATCCTCTCGTCGGGAGAGGGGATCTTCCCAGAAGAGATCGTCTCGCAGTTCCGCCTCCTGCGTGACCGGGTGCCTCCCGAGACGTTCGACACCGTGCGCCGGATCCTCGAAGCGGAGCTGGCCGGTCCCCTCGACGCGACGTTCGCCGAGTTCGACCGGACCCCGATCGCCGCCGCCTCGATCGCCCAGGTTCACGGCGCTCTCCTCCACTCCGGTGAGCGGGTGGTCGTCAAGGTCCAGCGGCCTGACGTGGCCTCGCTCGTCCGCAGGGATCTCGCCGGCATGAGCTTCTTCGCCCCGTTTCTGGTCGGGCGGATCCCGATTTCAGCTCTCGCCAATCCTCCGGCGCTGATCGAGCTGTTCGCGGAGACGATCGTCGAAGAGCTCGACTTCAGGCTCGAGGCCGCCAACATGCTCGATGTCGGTCACGTCCTCGCGGAGACCAATCAGCGCTCCATCATCGTGCCGCGTCCACATCCCCGCCTGGTCACCCGCCGTATGCTCGTGATGGAACGGCTGGACGGGTTCGGGTGGGATGACGTCGCCGGAATGCAGGCAGCCGGCATCGACACGACTGCCGTGCTTCGGGCGGAGATGATCTCGTTCCTGGAAGGGGCGCTCCTGTACGGCGTGTTCCACGGCGATCTCCACGGCGGGAACCTCTTCGTCCGACCCGACGGCCGCGTCGCCCTGCTCGATCACGGCATCACCGGCCGCTTGGGCGAGCAACAGCGTCTTGCGTTTCTGCAGCTGCTGATCGGCGGGACCACCAACAACATCCCCATCCAGGTGCAGGCTCTAAAGGAGCTCGGTGCGCTGCCCGCTGACGCAGACGTGGACCAGGTCATAAGGGACCTCGGGCTCGACAAGCCCGCTCAGGACGTGATCACGTTGTCGGCCGACGAGCTCACCGCCCAGTTGCGCGATCTCACCAAGCAGCTTCTGGCATACGGCGCGCGGATGCCGAAAGAGCTGATGTTGTTCGTGAAGGACCTGTTGTTTCTCGATGGGGCGGTGGCGACGCTGGCTCCCGGGATCGACCTGCTCGCAGAGGTGGCACGCATCGCCACGTACTTCGCCGAACGTTACGGTGAGCGCATCGCGACCGAGATCGGCCTCGATCCACGCGCCGTCCCGGTCGATCTCGACGGGCTGCGCGCATCGATGGGCCTTTCGACCGAGACCGAGCGGATCACCCACCGGGAACTGCAGGAACGTAGAGAGAAGCTGCGGAGGAAGTTCGAGCGGAGAGAGCCGTAGGGCACGTAGTCGGTCGGCGGTGGCGTGGGCCGTGGGCCGTGGGCCGGCGGGCCTCGGGCAAGCGGGGCCGGCGGGCCGGCGGTGGCGTGGGCCGGCCTTGTTGAGCGCTGGCGGCAGCGAAGCGTGAGGTCGGCGGGCCGGCGGGCCGGCGGGCCGGTGGGCCGAACGGGTCTTTGATCTATTTCTTGCTAGTTCAATCTCTTTCTAGCTATTCTGAAGGCAGCCGGCTGCCGGCTTGCTCGTGGCGCACCATCGCCGCCGTGAATCCCAACGACGGAAGGAGCAAACAATGCGCCCACCGGTAGACGAGCGCGCGCTGCAAATCCTGCGCGCGAACGTTCCTGAGTTCGAGAACCACTATCTCGATCTCGTGGACATCTACGACGAAGACTTGACTCCGCAGGTCGTCTTCAACGAGCTCGCGGAGTACGTGACGGAGCTAGTGCAACTCGGCGATCGGGAGGAGACTCTCGAACGATGCTTTGCCGCTTTGGAGCTCGTTGCCGTCGAGCCCGGCGGCGAGGGAACAGGGCTCGTCGCCTTCTGCTTTCTTGACCAGCTCCCGCCTTTCGCTATCGAGAGGATCCGTGGGTACCTGGAACCAGTGACCGAGACCATCCTCGAACGACTGGAAGCGGATGTTCTCTACGAGGACGACGGTGAGACTGCGCTTCTCCTCTCCGATCGGCCCTCCCCTGTTCGCAAGGCCGTGCCGATCGATGACTGATGCGCATCGCCCTGCCGCTGCCCGCCCGTTCCCGCCCCCGGCTACTCCCGCACCGCTGCCGTCCGGGCCCGCGGTTTCGCCTCTGACCTCGTCCGCGCGGCTCGGCGCCGGCCACGCCGCCTGATCAGAAGCGCGGCGGCCGGCGGCGGGGAGTGTCCCTTTCGACGTTGAACGCTCAAGCTGTGATCGCGTTCTCCTGATGACGCCCCAGGCCTCCCAACCGTGGGAAACCCTGCCTGACGTGGGGTAGTCCCTGCGACCGCGGAAAGCCCGTTGCAGCTGAGGCGCTCGGGTCGCGCCGGAGCCCAAGAGGCGCGCACAGGCCGGCGACACCCACCGAGTCCGGCCAGTATCCAAACGCTGAACCATCTCTCACGTGCAGCCGATTGCTCAGCCCCGGAGGACCGCCCGATTCTGGCTCGCGACCGCCCGGATGCACTGACTACGGAGGTCGGCTACTTCAGCATCGGTCAGCGTCCGGTCAAAAGCGCGGAACCGCAATCGGTAGGCCAGACTGCGAGAGCCCGCGCTCACGCCAACCCCACGGTAGACGTCGAAGAGCTCGACCGATTCGCAGAGATCGCCCGCAGCCCGAGCAAGAGTCATCTCGACCTCCGCTGCGGGCACGGAGTCCGGAACGACGAACGCCAAGTCGACGTCGCTCGAGGGGAAGCGGCTCACCGGTCGGGAGACGGGGGGCCGACGAGGGGCTGCGGCGAGCTTCACAAGGTCAAGCTCGAGCCAGCCCACGCGCTCGTGCGGGAGCTCATAGGCCTCGAGGGTCTGGGGATCGACTTCGCCCACAACGCCGATCAGCGAACCGGCAGCGACGATCTCGGCGGTCCTCGCGGGATGCAGGCCGGCCCTGGTCGTCGCGGCGAAGCTCCACGGCATCCAGGCGGAGAGCGTCCGCGACCACGCGCCACGCCTTCACCGCATCACTCGCATCGTCGTCGAGGCCGGCAAGAATTAGCCCCGCCATCTCCCACTCGTCGGGCAGCTCCGGAACGGCCTTCGGGGCAAGATCCGCCACGTCGGGGGCCGCTACCGCCGCGTCGGGGACCGCTACCGCCACTTCCGCGGCCGGTGAAGCCATTGGGGCCAGTACCGCCCCTTCCGCCACCGTCTCCGTTTGCTCTCTCGGCAACGCGAACACGTCGCCGATTTCGAACAATCGGACCCACGGATGGCGGTGACCGGCATTGTGGCGCACCGCCCCGAGCAGCCCCGGCAACAGGCCTCCGCGAAGCACGGACTCCTCTGCCACGATGGGGTTCAACAGTGGGACCAGAGGACCCATCACTCCCCCGCGTTCCTGGTCATGAGGATCGACGAGCGAGTTGGTCCATGCCTCGTGAGCGCCGAGCCCGGTCAGGATCCGCTTCAGGCGGCGCCGGAGAGTTTGCAGTTCGCTGAGCACGCCGACGTAAGGAGATCGCCGTTGGGACTCCGGAAGCTCTTGGTACCCGATTCGCCGAGCGATTTCTTCGGTGACGTCGACCTCCCTGCAGACGTCGGGGCGGAAGGAAGGCACTTCGACATCGAGAACCCCGCCCGCAGCAGAGCCGCCCTTCGCAGACCCACCAAGCGAACTTGTCACGAAGCCGAGGGGATCCAAGAGCTGTCCGATCTCTGCGTCTCCGAGCGCGGTTCCGAGAAGCACATTCACCTTCCCGGTTCGGACTGGGACACGCCGAGGCACGTACGAAACGGCATGCCGCGTCCAGCAGACCCGATGCCACCAACGGTGGCGTCACCCCAGCTGCCTTGGCCGCTGCGACGACGAGCTCGCAAAAACGCAGCCCTGCCCGCTCCATTCCTAGCGGGTCCACGCCCCGCTCGAACCGGACAGATGCCTCACTTCGAAGGCCGGTCGATCGCGCAGTTCTTGCAATGGCAAGAGGGACGAAGAGCGCGACCTCGAGCAGCACTCGCGAGGCCGCCGGCGTGATCTCGCTCGACGCGCCACCCATGATTCCCCCGATCCCGACCGGACGATCTTCGGCGTCACAGATCAGGCAGTCGCTCGCCGCGAGCGGGTCGTCCGATTTGGCTGGTCGGGCCCCGAGGACTCGGGTCACACCGTCGAGGGTGACGATCTCCTCGCCCGGCCGGGCTGCCCGTACTCGCAGCCCATAACCGCCGAGCCGATCGAGGTCATAGGGGTGGGTCGGTTGGCCGAGCTCGAGCATGACGTAGTTCGACGCGTCGACAACCGAGTCGATCGGCCGCATCCCGGCCATGATGAGGCGGCGGCGGATGATCTCGGGCGAAGCCACATGGGTCACGCCGAGGAGCACCTTGGCGGTGAGCCGATGGCAGAGCTCCGGCGCCAACACCTCGACAGAAGCATAGGAAGACGCGGGTTCGGCGCCCTCTTCGACAACCGGCTCAGGCAGTTGGAACGGAAGGCTCAGACGGGCGGCGATGTCACGAGCGACGCCGGCGATACAGAGACAGTCTGGCCGGTTGCCCTCGATGGCGAGGTCGAAAACAACGTCGGGTTGGAACCCCGCGCCCAGGTAGTCCGCAAGCGGAAGCCCTAGCTCGAAGTCGGCGCCCGGTCCAGAGCCCGGCGACCCAGCCGTAGACCCGGACGACCCAGCCGACCCGTGCTGCCCGAGCACGAGGATTCCCTCGTGATCCTGAGACAACTGCAGCTCTTTTCCGGAGCAGAGCATGCCGTTGGACACGACACCTCGCAAACGTCGTTGCTCGATACGGAACTCCCCCGGAAGCACAGCCCCGACCGGCGCGAACGGAACGACGTCTCCGACCTCGAAGTTCCAGGCGCCGCAGACCACCTCGACCGGCTCGGATCCTCCCGCGTCGACGACGACCCGCCGGATCCGGTCCGCCTTCGGGATCGCGGCGATCTCGAGCACCCGGGCCAGCACCACGTCGCTCAGCCCTTGCCCGATCTTCTCGACCCCCTCGACGACCAGGCCGAGCGCGTCCAAATCAGCTGCGAGCGCGGCAACCTCGGCGCCGTCGGTGGGGCGCGTCTCGAGCGGGGTCAGTTCTCGCAACCACGACAGTGGAACCCGCACGTCCTCTTCTCCTCAAATCTCACTCGTAGCGCCTTGTCGAGCCTCGCCGGGCGCTGTCGGCCGTCCATGTTGTGCTGTTGTGCTGGTCTGCTTATGTGCCTGTGTATGTGTGCTCCGCTGGGTCGCTCCGACCCGGGCGCCGAGTCTCCATACCCCGCAAGATGCGAGCTCAGAACGTCTGGAGCACCCTCACATCGTTCTCGATCATCATCCTGAGGTCCGGGATTCCGTAACGCATCATCGCCAACCGATCGATGCCGAACCCGAACGCGAATCCGGTCCATTCCTCGGGATCGACACCGGTCGCCTCGAATACCGCCGGGTGCACCATCCCGCAACCGCCGAGCTCGATCCAGCCGACTCCGGCGCACGTGCGGCAGCCCTCGCCTCCGCAGATCACACAGGACCTCTCGAACTCGGCCGACGGCTCGGTGAACGGGAAGTAGGCGGGCCGAAGCCGTGTCCTCACCCCCTCGCCGAAGATGGCGCGGACGAAGGTGGCGATGGTCCCCTTCAAGTCAGCGAAAGTGACGCCATGGTCGACGACAAGCCCCTCGAGCTGGTGGAAAACGGGCAAGTGCGTGGAGTCCGGCGTGTCCCTCCGGTAGGTGCGGCCCGGCGCGACCGCATAAATCGGCAACACCCCCCGCTGGAGCAGCCGAATCTGAACCGGAGATGTGTGCGGGCGCAACAGCACGCTCCACGGTTCGCCATAATCGACGTAGAAAGTATCGACGGGGCTGCGAGCAGGATGGTCCTCGGGGATGTTCAGTGCCTCGAAGTTGCGCCACCCCGTCTCGACCTCGGGCCCCTCCGCGATCTCGTAGCCCATGCCGATGAAGACGTCCTCGAGCGCCTCCCGCACCTGTGTGACCAGATGCAGATGACCTGCGAGAGGGCCCGGCAGCACCTCGGTGAGGTCCAGGCGGTCATTCGCGAGGCGCTCGGCCCGCGCAGCGGCGGCGAGCTGGGCCCGCCGTGCATCCGCCAGCTCCTCGAGCCGCCCGCGCAACTCGTTCAAAAGCCGCCCGACGTGCGGGCGCTCCTCGGGAGCGATCGACCCCAGTCCCTGGTACATCTGCGCAAAACGAGACTTTTTCGACCGGAACGTCACCCGCTCCGCCTCGTCGAGCGCTCCCAGATCGGCTGCCCCCTCGAGCGCCGCCGAGGCCTCCGCCTCCAGCTCCGCGATCTCGCCGGCCGGGTCGGTGGTCACGACGCCACCTTCGATCGGCTGGCCCTGCGGCTGCATCGAATCAGACTAGACACCCCTCGGCCTCAGGAAGACCGGCGGCGACGTGCCACCTCGAAACAGAGCACCGCGGCGGTCATCGCCACGTTCAACGACTCGGCTCCCGGTGCCATCGGGATCGTGAGCGCACCGTCGAGGCGAGCCATCACCTCTGGTGGCAGCCCCGCGCCCTCGTTGCCGAGCACGAGCGCTGTCGGGCCATCGAGGTCCGCGAGCGTGTAGTCGGTCCCACCGCTCGGGACCGTAGCCCAGCACCGGTAGCCGAGCGCTGGAAGGCGCTCGAGCGTCTCGCCCGGCCCGACGCCAGTCACAAGCGGCATTTGGAACAGCGCGCCGGCGCTGGCGCGCACAACTTTCGGATTGTAGGGATCGACGGTTCCAGAACAGCAGATCACGCCGGCCACGGCTGTGGCGCCGGCGATACGGAGCACCGCGCCCAGGTTGCCGGGATCTCGCACATCCACACATACGAGGAGGACGGCCTGCTCCTCGCCAGACCTGCATCGCGACAAGAGCTCGTCAAGTCCGAGGTCGACAGTGCCCACCACGGCGCAGACTGATTGCGGGCTCACGGTGTCGGCCACCCGCTCCATCACCCCACGCCCGAGCTCGAAGACTCGCAGGCCCGAACGGCGCGCCCGCTCGACGACGGCAGCCGCCGGCGGCGACGATCGCCAGTCGTGGGCAACGAAGAGAGCCTCGACGGGCGCGCCCGCGTCCATCGCAGCTTCCACCACCTTCACGCCCTCCGCGACGAACGCACCCTCGCTGTCGCGGATGCTCGAGCGGCGAAGGAGCCGCCGAAGGCGCTGGACCCGTTGGTGACGCGTCCCCAGCCCGCTCGCGCCGGCGTTCTCACCGACGTTCTCACCGACGTTCACGCTCAGGAGGCAGCCTCGTCGATACTCTCCTCGGCGTCCCCATCAATTCCATCATTTCCATCGACGCCGGCAATCCCATCGATATCCGCGGCATCGGCGGCTCGAAGGGCCTCCCCGTCGAGCGCCCCCACGGCGATCAGTACGAGGGCGGAGAAGGCATTCGGATCGCGAACCGCCAGGTCGGCCAGCATCTTCCGGTCGACGTCCACCTGTGCTTTGTGCAAGCCGGCGATGAAGCGGCTGTAGGTGGTGTCGTTCAGCCGCGCGGCGGCGTTGATGCGCTGGATCCAGAGCTTCCGGAAGTCGCCCTTTCGCGCCCTGCGATCGCGATAGGCGTACTGCAGCGAGTGCATCACTTGCTCGTTTGCCGCCCGGTATGAGCGCGACTTGTTGCCGTAGAAGCCCTGTGCGCGCTCGAGGACGGCCCGGCGGCGCTTCTTGCCGTGGACTGCGCGCTTGACCCTAGCCATTTGGGGGCTCCCTTCGTCGTAGTGCGGGTGCGATACGTGGTCGGTGATTCGATCGGACGGGCCGCGCTCAGCGGCCGGGCGGCCTCGGCCATCGCCGATTGCCGAAGGCCGTAATGGCAGACCTCGGTGTGGCCTCAGATCCCGAGCAGGCGGCGGACGGTCTTGCGATCGGCCGCAGACACTCCGACCTCGCGGGCAAGCCGGCGAGTGCGAACCGATGACTTCTTCTCGAGCATGTGGCCACGGTTCTGCTGCCGCCGCATGATCTTTCCGGTCCCGGTTATCTTGAAACGGGCTACTGCACCCCGGTCCGTCTTCTGCTTCGGCATTCCGTGCTCCTTAGTCCTTGTTCGGTGTGGCTTTGTTCCCGCCCGCTGGTCAGGCTGCCAGTGCTCCCGACACTGTCACTGTCACTGCCACTGCCAGTGCTCCTGCTCGTCGCCGGTCGCCATGACCCCGGGGAGTCAGTCCGTCCGGAACCCGCTTTGCTGCCCTTGCTACGTGTGTGTCTCCACCTGCACTTGACCGTCGTCCGACTCCACCTCGTCTGGTCCCGGCTCGGTCACAGCAGCGGACACTGACTCGGTTTCGCCGGTCGCCGCACCCTCGAGGGGTGCACTGCCGTTCGATACCACCCGCTGTCGCTGGTCTGTCGAATGTCTCGCTTCTGTCGACTGCTTCGCCCGCTTGTCGGGTGCCAGCACCATGACCATGTTCCGTCCGTCCAGCCGACCCTCCGTCTCGATCTTGGCTACTCCGTCGATCTGTTCCGCGATCCGGTCGAGGATTCGCTTGCCGAGATCGGGATGGATGACCTCCCGCCCCCGGAACATCACTGTCACCTTGACTTTGTGGCCCTCGTTCAAAAACTTGAGCACCTGGCGCGTCTTGGTGTCGAAGTCCCCTGGACCGATCTTCGGCCGATATTTCATCTCCTTGATGCCGACGTTGCTCGCCTTGCGTCGCGACTCTTTGGCACGCTGTGCCGCATCAAACTTGAATTTCCCATAGTCCATGATCCGGCAGACCGGAGGATTCGCCAGGGGCGCCACCTCCACCAGGTCGAGGTCCTGCTGCTGGGCGATGGCGAGCGCCTCTGCAAGAGGCGTGATCCCGAGCTGGCGACCTTCAGCGTCGACTAGTCGGACCTCACGAGCACGGATACGGTCGTTGATCCGTGGCTCGCTGGAGCTGGGAACAGTGGTGATTGGGCGTCGTCCTCTCGAAGGGGCCGAGACGATGCTCGACCGCACGAAACGGGAAGACGGCTATGCCGACCAAGTCACGCTCAAGACCCGGCGCACTGTCGGCATGACCGAGTGTGGCCGGGTGGGAGTCGCGCTTTGGGCGCACCCCGCTTCCCTTAGTTGTCACAACGTACGCTAGCAGCATGAGCAGCCTTTGGACACCGGATGGGGAGCATCGAGTGCCGCGGCCGGGCGAGAGTGGATCCGGCATAGGGGATACTTCCGGTGGGACGCCGGGCGGATCGGGTGGCTCGGGGGGTTCCGGTGGGTCGCGAGGTGGCTCGGACGGCGCGGACGGCTCGGGGACTTCCGGCGGCTCGGGGACTTCGGGCGGGACACGAGGTGGCTCGGACGGGCGGCCGCCGGCGGGTCGCGGCCGGGATGCCGCGCTCGGTGCCATCGACGAGGAGGAGTTGTCGGCCGAGGATCTGGCCGCGATCGGTCGCCAGCTTGCCGCTGCCCCTGTCGAGGACGTCATCGCGAACCACTGCTACGGGCTCTTCGAGCTCGCGGCCCTCCATCTCTCCCAGAAGCCGCCGCGCCTGGACAAGGCGCAGTTAGCCATCGACGCCCTCGGTCTGCTGGTCGACGGCCTCGGAAGCCGCCTCGGCCAGCACGCCGCGGCATTGGCCGATGGCTTGGCCCAACTCCGTCTCGCGTTCGTGAAGATCGCTACTGTCACCACCGAAGCCGCCGGCCCGAGCCAGACCGGAAAACCCGCCGAGCCCAGCGCAGCCGAAGCTGCCGGCCCGAGCGAGAACAGAAAGCCCAGCGAGCCCAGCGCCGCCGAAGCTGCCGGCCCGAGCAAGACCGCCGAGCCCGAAGCCGCAGGCCCGAGCGAGACCGGCGCGGACTAACTCTCGGACAGACCCAGCACCTCGACGATCTCTGCCCAGCCACCTTCGCTCGCGGGAGCAAGTAAGCGGTCGGCCCGTTCGAGGGCCGCCGGCGAGCCGTCGGCAACGACGAAAGCAACCGCAGCCTCCTCGAGAAGCTCCAGATCGTTGTCTGCGTCGCCGATCGCCAGCACACGGCCCGCATCGATTCCCCGGACCGCGCAGAACGCAAGAACTCCGGTCCACTTGCTTACGCCAATTGGCCGGAAGCTCAAGTGGAGGCCCCCAGTGGCCCGATCGGAGGCGAGGGTAGCCTCAACCGGCGCGCGCGCCTTCATCTCAACGGCGAGAGCCCGCATGGAGGACGCCTCGCCGCTCAAGACGGTGAAGGCCAGCACGCTCAAGGTGCGCACCGCTGTCCACGTATCCTCCTCGCGGGTCCAGGGCTCGAGAAGGCGAAGGTACTCAGTGTCAGTCGTGGGGTTCTCGCCGAGCACTACGTCTCGACCCGGCTCGTCCACGTTGATACAAGGGCTGACGCCCAGTTCCTCGAGGATCTTCAGAACCTCGGCCGCAGCCTCGGGCCTGAAGGCGTGCGTGTGGAACGCCGTGTTGGAGCCGAATTCGCGGCCGAGGGCGCCATCGAGGAGCACCGTCGGCAAGGCGATCCCGTTCGCTTCCATAAGCGGCCAGGCGCTTCCCGCCCGCCGGCCGGTCGCGGCCAGCACCGGCATCGAGGCCTCTCCCAGGATCCTCAGAGCCCGAAGCGTCCGAGGATGCGCCCGCCCCCTGCCGTCCCAGAGCGTGCCGTCCAGGTCCGTCACCACGAGGTCGATCTCGGGCGGGGACGTCCGGTCGGCCACCCGGCACCGTACCGCAGGACACCGGACGCGAAGCAACAGCGGGCCCCGAGCTCCAGGCTCGTTCTCCACCTCCCCAACCACCGCCTACGATCTCTCACATGGGTCGCACCTACGCCGCCATCGACGCGCGACTCGCCGGCTTTCTCGAGTCACAACCGGTGTTCTTCGTGGCGACGGCACCGCTCTCGGACGAGGGACTCGTGAACTGCTCACCGAAGAGCAACGACGGCGAGCTCGTCGTTGTCGACCCGCACCGCGTCGGTTATCTCGACAGGACGGGCAGCGGCGTCGAGACCATCGCGCATCTCCGCGAGAACGGCCGGATCGTGCTCATGTTCTGTGCTTTCCATGGACCGCCGAGAATCGTCCGAATCCACGGTCGGGGCACGGTCGTCGAGCACGACGACGAGGGCTTCGAGCGGTTGTCGAGCAGGTTCGCCACCGACCGGCTCGGAGGCGTGCGGTCCGTCATCGTCGTGTCAGCCGACCGCATCGCGGATTCCTGCGGTTATGGCGTCCCGCTAATGGACTTCACAGCACACCGCCACCAACTGTCGGAGTGGGCCGATCGCAAAGGCGACGATGGAATCAGGGCCTACTGGGAATCGACCAATTCCAACAGCCTCGACGGCCTCCCGGCCCTGAAGGTTTCCAAAGGCCTCGACGACCTCAAGGCCCTGTAGCTCAAATAGCTTCGACGGCCTCCGGCCCGCAATTCCAACAGCCTCGACGGCCTCCCGGCCATGCATCAACCGGGAGCCTGCGCCGCACCCAATCTCAGGCCGGCATGAGCGAGACCGCCTCGTAGCGGCCGCCGAGGGAGGCGGTGACCAAGAAGGTGACCTCGCTGCCCACGGCGACCTGCCGGCTGCCGTCGAGGATCGCCGTGCTGTGGAACTCGAACACGGCGCCCCCGGGAACTGCCACCAGGCCGAGCCCGCGCTCGGCGTCGAAGGCCCGGACCGTCCCGAACCTCTGCTGGCGCGTCCCCCCGCCGACGACGTCCTCGAAGTCCGTCCGGACTTCGCACCCCGACGGTGCCTCGAGATCGCTCAATGGACGATCTTGGCGATTGCGAGCTCGACGATGTCGGTTGCGCCTCGCTCCTTCAGCGCCGGGATCAGCACGTTGATCTCGGCCTTGGGAACGACTGCTTCCACGGCGTAACCGGCCTCGCCGAACAGCTGCGAGACGGTCGGCGAGCGCATGGAGGGCAGCACGGCGATGATGGCGGGCAGGTCGGTGGGCGAGACGTTCAGTTTTACGAGGACCTTGCCTCGCGCCTCGAGCGCACCTTGCAACAGGACGAGCAGCTGGCCCATTGCGCGGAACTTGTCGGGATCGGCCGCCGATGCACGGTTCGCGACCAGCTCTGTGTAAGACGACATGAGCGTGTCGATCACCCGTAAGCCCGCCGCCCGAAGTGCCCGGCCGGTCTCGGTGATCTCGACGATCGCGTCGGCGACGTCGGGAACCTTGGCCTCGGTCGCTCCAAAGGAGAAACGTACGTCAGCTTCCACTCCCCGCTCCTCCAAGAACCGTCCTGTGAGCCGTGGGTACTCGGTCGAGACGCGACAGCCCTGCGGGAGATCCTCGACCTTTTGCACCGCAGAGTCGGCACCGACCGCGAGCACGACTTTGACCGGCTCGGCCGACGCCTTCGAGTAGTGCAACTCGCCGAGGCTGACGACGTCGGCACCTGTCTCCTCCACCCAGTCACGGCCGGTCACGCCGAGGTCGAACAATCCCTCCGCGACGTAGGTCGGGATCTCCTGGGGTCGAAGAATGTGCACCTCGTCGATACGCGGGTCGTCGATCGTTGCCCGGTAGTCCACGTCGGATGCTCGCCGGACCGCCAAGTCGGCGGCGGCGAACAGCTCGAAGGTCGCATGCTCGAGCGAACCCTTTGGGAGGACGAGACGCAGCATGGGGCTTCCTGACGGGGAGATCTGGCGGGGAGATGTGCTTTCCGAGCCTACTTCTCGCAACAGGGCTGACTGCCGTACCCGACCGCCGTGCCAGACCTGACCGCCGTGCCAGACCTGACCGCCGTGCCAGACCTGACCGCCGTGCCAGACCTGACCGCCGTGCCAGACCTGACCGCCGTGCCAGACCTGACCGCCGTGCCAGACCTGACCGCCGTGCCAGACCTGACCGCCGTGCTAGACCTGACCGACCTACCAGGCCTCACTGGCTTACCAGATCAGTGCGGCCGACCCCCTGCGAGAAGGTCCAGCGCGTGTGGCAAGACGTCGAGAACCGCCTCGAGGCATTCCACCGATCCCGAGGTGGAGCCGGGCAGGTTGAGCACGAGGCAGCTCGCCAGCGTCCCGGCGACCGCGCGCGAAAGGCGGCCCAGCGGGCTGACCAGCCGCATGGCCTCGGCGAGGCCGGGCGCCAGCCGGTCGAGCACCTGCGACGTGCCCTCGGGCGTTAGGTCTCGAGGCCCGAACCCCGTGCCGCCGGTGGTGACGATCAAACCGGCGAAACCGTCGGCCAGCTCCGCGATCGCCGTGGCAACCGAGTCGATGCCGTCGGCGATGACACGCCGCTCGGTGACCTCGTAGCCGGCAGCTGCGAGGCGTTCGGCGACCGCCATGCCCGACCGGTCCTCGCGTACTCCCGCGACCACACCGTCCGAGACGGTGCACACCTTGGCCTGCAGCCGAGTCGCCGGCGTCCCCGGCCCCGCCCCGGCCGCACGCCGCTCCGCCGAGCCCGGCGAGCCCGCCGAGCCCGCCGAGCCGCGCAACCCCCCCGACTCGCCCGGCGTCCCAGGCCCCGCGCCGCTCATCAGTCCGCTGAGATCGCCGCCGAGGCGCTGGCGTAGATCCGGCGCACTGCCTCGGCCCGGTCGGGCTGGTGGAAGACGGCCGAGCCGGCCACGAAGCATCTCGCACCGGCCACGGCTGCCAGCGGCGCCGTCTCCTCGTCGATGCCGCCGTCCACCTGGAGTGTGACACGGAGATCTTCCCTCTCGGATTGGGCCGCCGCCTCGGTCAACTTGGCTGCGGCGCCAGCCATGAACCTCTGGCCCCCGAATCCGGGGTGGACGGTCATGATCAGTAGAAGGTCGACCAGATGCAGGTAAGGTCCTGCCGCCTCGAAGGGCGTCTCGGGGTTCACCACGAGCCCGACCCCGAGACCCAGACGCCTCATCTCACCACACAAGGCCGCGGTCTCCCCGACCTCGATGTGCACCGAGCACGAGTCGGCGCCGGCGTCGCGGAACGCCTCGAGGAAGTCCCCGGGGTTGGTCATCATCAGGTGGCAATCGAAGAACATCCCCGTGTGCCGTCTTAAGGACGAGACCACCGGCGGCCCGAGGGTCAGGTTCGGCACGAAGTGACCATCCATCACGTCCACGTGCAGCCAGTCGGTCACGTCGGCGACCCTCGCGACCTCCGCCGCGAGCTCCCCGAAGTCGGCCGACAGGATTGATGGCGCCACTCTCAGCTCGCCCTCTGCGAGCAAGGGAAGACCGAGCGCATGAGCCCGTTTTGCGGCTTCAACCACCGCCCTACGGTAGCCAAAGGCCGGTGACAGCCACGCCGGCGACTGGCACGCCGGCGACTGGCACGCCCGGCGAGAGCCGCGCTAGGCGCCGAGGCGCTCGCCCACCTCCGGCCGGGCGCCGCGCAGCCAGGCATCGAAGGGCTGTGCCGAACGACCCTCGGCCCGGACCTCCAGCAATTCGAGTCGCCCATCGCCACAGACAACGTCGTGGCCGACCAGCGTGCCTGGTGAAGGGCCGTCGACCCCGAGATCCCCAGTTTCGAGACGAGAGTCGAGACGACCGCGGCCGGGATCCGCAGCGACCGCACGGGCGCGGCTCGACGATGAGACGCTTTCCTCGAAACGTGGTCCAAGCGCGGCCCACGCGCACCACCCGCTCGAGCTCGACGGCAGGACGTTCCCAGGCGAGCCGCCGCTCGTCGCGATCGATCTTGGCTGCGTACAGGGGGTCTCCCACCTGGGGAACGGGCGTACCCAGAGTGGCGACACCGCCGGCCAGGCGGTCGAGTAGCAGGGTCGTGCCGAGATGAGCGAGGCGGAGCTGGAGATGGGCTGCGGTCTCGTCCGGCGAGATGGGCGTCTCGACCCGGGCGTAGACGGGGCCGGTGTCGAGGCCCTCGTCGAGAGCCATGAGGCACACGCCGGTTCGGTCGTCGCCCGCGAGGATGGCCCGTTCCACCGGTGCAGCTCCCCGCCAGCGGGGAAGGAGGGAAAAGTGCAGGTTGACCATCGGAACCTGCTCGAGGATCTCGGCGCGGATGATCTTGCCGAAGGCCACGACGACTCCGAGCTCGACGCCCGCGACGAGAACGTCGGCGACCCGGTCCGACACCGGGAGCCCGAGCTCGAGCGCACACTTCTTGACCGGCGTCGGCACCAGCGCAGCGCCCCGGCCGCGGCGACGGTCGGGTGCGGTCTCGACGAGCGCCACCTCGTGCCCCGCGCCGTGCACTGCCCTGAGCACTGCAACAGCGACCTCGGGCGTACCGAAAAAGGCGAGCCTCGTCACAGGCCGTGACCAGGACGCTCGAGCTCAGGCGCCCGAGCTGGTCCCTGCGATCCCGGCGAGCCCGCCGGCCCCATGGCCTTCGGTGCCCGAGAGCGCCCTGCCTCGCAGGATGCGCATCGCGTCCTTGCGCTGGTCCTTCTCGAGGCGCTCGAGGAGCAGGATCCCGTCGAGATGATCCAGCTCGTGCTGGAGGACCCGACCGAGGTACTCGTCCGCCTCGATGGAGATCTCCTCGCCCTCGAGGTTGAAGCCGACAAGGTGCACCTCGTTCGGCCGCACGATCGTCCAGTGCAGGTCGGGGACCGAGAGGCACCCCTCCTCGTACTCCCACTCGCCGCGGGACTCGACGATCTGCGGGTTTATCACCGTGTGGGGGCCCTCGCCGATGTCGTAGACGAAGATCCGGCGCTCGATGCCAACCTGTGGTGCGGCAAGACCGACGCCCGGAGCGGCGTACATGGTCTCGATCATCTCCTCGGAGAGGCGAGCGATCTTGCCGTCGATGTTCTCGACCTCGACGGCGCGCTGGCGCAGGACGGGGTCGCCGAAGATCCTGATGGGAAAGGTTGCCACTGCGTTACTTTATCGACGCCTGGGCGCCGGGCAGCCCCGCGATGAGCCGCGCGGTCGCCTCCGCGACGTCGTCGACGGCTCGTGCGAACACCTCACGGTTGGCCTGGAGGGTGCGCGGTAGCCGCTTATCTTGCGAACGTACTGGAGAGCGGCCGCCCGGACGTCGTCATCGGTGACGGGCTCGGGCCTGCGCAGGGTCTGGATGCTTCGGCACATGGCCACAGCGTCTCACGTTCGGGCCTGCCACGTTCGGGCGGGGCGCCGGCCGACCTAGCCGAAACGTGCCCGGATCACCTCGCCCTCCGCGCCCCGAAGCGGCAGCTGCGCCGGAGAAGCCCCGGGAGCCGAGATCTCGAGCCGCTGCGTCCCTTCCCCGAGGCGGCTGGGCACGACTATTCGTGCGGGTAAAGGTCCCGCGGGCCCAGCGCCGGAAGCCGCGACCGCGAGTGCCACGGCGAAGCCGGTGTACTCACCGGGAGGCGGCAACAAGATGTCCCCGGGGATCTCGATCACCAAGGAGGTCCGGCTCGCTCGCCGCAGGAGCCTCGCCACCGACCACCACCCCGCGCACCTCATGCGGTCTCCCGAGCAAGGCCCCGGCTTCGGCGAGCTCACCTTTGGCGATGAGCGCCCGGATCCGTGTCGACGACACCACCTCGTGCTGTCGTTGGTCGGAGACGAGGCGGACCGGCTCGACGGAGAATCCAGCCTCCTCTCCCATCTGCCGCAGCAAAGCGACGTTTCCCCTGCGCTCGTTGCCGAAGTGGAAGTCGTCGCCGACGACGACGACGCGGGCGCTGAGCTCGGTCACGAGCACCTCGGTGACGAAGTCCTCCGCCTTCTCCTTGGCGCGGGCGGCGTCGAAACCGAGGACGAGGATCTGGTCGACCCCGGTCTCGGCGAGAAGCTCGAGCTTCTGATCGAGATCAGTGAGACGAGGCGGCGCCGTCGCCGGACTGATGACGGCGGCCGGGTTCTTGTCGAACGTCACGACGACGCTGCGCAGGCCTGCGCCGGCCGCTCGCCGCCGCACCTGCTCGATCACCCGTCGATGGCCGACGTGGACGCCGTCATAGGCCCCGATGGTCACGGCGCTGCCGTTGTCGAGTCGCACCGCCGTGGGAGGCTACTCGTCCTCCGCACTTGACCCGACACCGGCACGCGGGGCTCCGCCCGGCTGCAACACGACGATGGGTCTCACACGTTCGAGCCCGTGCGGACTGCAGACGGCCACGAGCGCGCCGGACTGGTCGAGAACGGCCCAGGGGCCGTCGCCAACGACACCGAGGGCCGAGCGCTCGAGCGCCCTCCCGTGACCGAGCGCCCGAGCCAGCTCGGGCGTGGCGACGACAGCCGGCAGGTCGCGCACGAGCTGCTCGGGAGGGAGCACCCGCTCGGGCCGGACGTCCTCGAGCTGGAGCGCCTCGAGATCGCGGAAGGACCCGACCGACACGCGCCGCAGCGACCTCAGGTGGGCGCCGCCCCCGAGCCTCGTCCCGAGATCGGACGCGAGCACACGCACATAGGTGCCCGACGAGCACTCGACGAGGACCCGGTAACACCCGGGCTCGCCCGTTTCGAAGACGTCGAAACGGAACACCTCGACACCTCGAGACGCGCGCTCCACCTCGATTCCCTTGCGTGCCAGCTCGTGCAGCCGACGTCCCCCGACCTTTACGGCCGAGACCATGGGCGGGGTCTGCTCGATCCGTCCGGTCAGCGATCGCGCCGCATCCCGAACCTCCTCGGCGGTGACGGCGTCCATGTCGAAGTGCCCGGTCACCTCTCCTGACGCGTCGAGCGTCGAGGTTGACACACCGAGCGCGACCTCGCCCTCGTATGTCTTCGGGAGGGCCGAGACGAACCGGAGCAGGCGCGTCGCACGGCCCACCCCGACGATGAGCACCCCCGTCGCGTCAGGGTCGAGCGTGCCGGCGTGGCCCACCTTCCGGGTGCCGAGAAGCCCCCGGCACCGGGCGACGACGTCGTGGGAGGTCCACGCCGCCTGCTTGTCGACGACTACGAAACCGTCCAGCTCAGCCCCGCCAGCCGGGGGTCGGTCGGGTTGACCCGGCTGGTGGGTGTCGGCGAGCCTCGCGGGCTCCCCCTGATCAGGAGTCATCGTGGCGAATGCGGCGGAGCGCCTCCTCCACTCGCTCGCCGGCGGCGACGGCCGGGTCGGCGACGAAGCTGAGCGTGGGGGTCCGCTTCAACCGGACCTCTCGCGCGATCGACGCCTGGAGCTCAGGACGGCGAACCTCGAGGGCAACAAGGGCTCCCGCGGGCAATGAGGCCATGTAGACGGTCGCATGACGCAGGTCCGGGTCGGTGGTGACACCCGTCACTGTCAAGAGCGCCAGCCTGTCGTCATCGTCGCGCAGCCGCTCGAGCGCGTCGCCGAGCACCTGCGCCAGAACAGCGTTGACCCGCGCCGTCCTCGGGTATCCGGCCGAGGAGATGCGATCCTGCCGCCTAGGTACGGGGGATCTCCCGCTCCTCGTAGGTCTCGATCACGTCGCCTTCCTTCAAGTCCTGGAAGTCGGTGAGACCGATGCCGCACTCGAAACCTGCCTGCACCTCGCGGACATCATCCTTGAAACGGCGCAGCGAGGAGACCGCCCCCTTCCAGATGACGACGCCATCACGGAGAAACCGGACCTTGGATCCGCGGGTTATCACGCCGTTGGTGACATAGCAACCGGCGACCGCGCCGACCCTCGGGACCCGGAAGACGGTCCGGACCTCGGCGTCGCCTGTCACGACCTCTTCGATCTCGGGAGCGAGCATCCCGACCATCGCCGCCTGCACGTCCTCGATCAGCTTGTAGATGATCTCGTAGGTGCGGATCTCCACGTGGTGGCTCTCGGCGAGCTCGCGTGCCCGACGGTCCGGCCGCACGTTGAAGCCGATGATCGTTGCGCCCGACGCCGCCGCGATGGTCACGTCGCTTTCGGTGATGCCACCCACGGCCCGGTGGACGAACGCCACCTTCACGTCGTCTCGCTCGAGCTTGAGAAGGCTCTGGGTGACTGCTTCGAGTGAGCCTTGCACGTCGGCCTTCAGCACGAGGGTGAGCGTCGCCGTCTCGCCTCTTCGGATCTGCTCGAAGAGGTCCTCGAGCTTCGCGCCCGGGCTCGCCGACACCGTCGAAGCCTGCGCGAGCGTCGTAAAGCGCAGGCGCTGCTCGCGGGCGTCGCCGACTGTTCGAGCGATCGAAAGGTCCGAGGTGACCCGCAGCTCGTCGCCGGCGATCGGAGGCTCCGACAGCCCGAGCACCTGCACGGGCATGGACGGGAACGCCTCTTTGATCTGGTCGCCGTGATCGTTGATCAGCGCCTTGACGCGCCCCCAGGCCGCGCCCGCGACGATCGGTTCGCCGACCCTGAGCGTCCCCCGCTGCACGATGATCGTCGCGAACCGGGCCGCGGCCGATGTCGAGGTTGGACTCGAGCACCACACCCTTCGCGTCGCCTTCGGTGTCGGCGCGCAGCTCGAGCACTTCGGCGAGAACAACCAGTTGCTCGAGCAGCTCGTCGATGCCGAAGGACTGGAGAGCCGAGATCTCGACTGTGATCGTGTCTCCGCCCCAAGCCTCGGGCACGAGCCCGTGCTCGGACAGCTGTTGAAGGACGCGATTGGGATCGGCGTCCGCCCGGTCGATCTTGTTGATCGCCACCACGATCGGCGCGTCGGCGGCCTTGGCGTGGTTGATCGCTTCCACCGTCTGAGGCATCACCCCGTCGTCGGCCGCGACGACGAGCACGACGATGTCGGTGACACTCGCACCTCGCGCCCGCATAGCGGTGAAGGCTTCATGGCCGGGAGTGTCGATGAAAGTCAGCAGGTGACCCTGCCATTCAACCTGATAGGCGCCGATGTGCTGAGTGATGCCACCGGCTTCGCCGGCAGCCACGTTCGACTCGCGGATCCGGTCGAGCAGCAGAGTCTTGCCGTGGTCGACGTGGCCCATGACGGTGATGACCGGGGGCCGCGGCTGCTGATCGTCGTCCTCTTCCTCTTCCTCGTCGCCGAAGAACTTCGCTCGGAGCGCGGCCTCCTGCTCCTCGCCGGGGTCGACCAGTCGGATCTGCGCGCCGATCTCAGCAGCGAAGAGGTCGATCATGTCGTCGGTCAGCGGCTGGGTCGCCGTGACCATTTCGCCCTGGAGCAGGAGGAAGCGCACGACGTCGCCCGCGGAGCGGTTCAGACGTGGGCCGAGCTGTTGTGGCGTGGATCCCCGCTCCACGATCACCTCGTGGTCGGGAACTGGGGCGCTCGAGGGCAGGTAGGCCGTGATCTGGATCGGCTCGAGCTCTTCCATGTTGCGGCGGCGGCGACGTGGCCTGCGTTGAGGCGGGCGCCCGCGCCCGACGGGACCGCCTCTCGCCGCCCCTGTGGGACCGCCAGGGGTGTAGCCACCGGTGCGCGAGCCGGATGCGCCGCCACCTCCGTACTGGCCGCCGCCCGGACGGCCGGCATCTCGAGACGGGAATTGTCCGGGCGAGCGCGGGAAACCCGCACCTCCGCCCTGCCGCGGGTTCACTTGGCGGCCTGCGGGCGGCCGGGCGCTGGGCCCGACGGGACGCGACGGGCTCGTGCCGAGGCGGCCGCCGGGCGGTCCAGGACGTGAGGAGGCAGGACCGGCTTGTGACGGGCCCCGAGCTCCGGGAGGCGGGGGGATCGGGCGCCCGGTGATCGAGCGAGGCGCTCGCGGCGGTGGTGGGATCGCCTTGCCTGACGGGCCGACCGGCCGAGGCGCCGCCGCCTGACCGTTGCCATTCGGAGCCGTCGGCGCCGAAGGGGCCGTCGGTGAGGTGACCGGTGGCGCCGTTTGCTGCGCCGAAGCCACGGGAACGGGCCCGGCCGGAGCACGCGGAGGCACAGCCGACGGTGAGGAAGCCGAACGCTGGCCGGCCACAGCCGGCCCGGGCCTCACGGCGCCGGGGGCAGTCGTCGGTCTCGCCGGGGTCGGGGCTGGGGGAACCGATGGCCGGGGTGCGGTGATCCGGGAGGGGTCGATGATCTCGCTTGCCGGCTTGCTCACCACCAGACGCTGGCCGGGCCGGGGCTCATGGGTGACGGGAAGCGCCTCTGCTGCCGGCCGGGAGACGGCGCCGTCGGTCGCGCCGCTCGTCGCCGGCTCGGGGGTCGGCGCCGGGGGTCGAGCGCCGGGGCACGCGTCGGCCGGCGTGCTCGCAACCCGCGGAGGTCCGCCCTGACCGCCGCTCGGCGTCAGTGTCGCTGCCGAAGGCGCCGTCGCTGCCTCTTCGGGCTGGACGGCGCGCCGCAGTCCTTCTCGGTCCGCCTTGCGCCGAGCTCGGTCGGCCTGCGCGTCCTCTATCGACGAGGAGTGACTCTTCACGCCGATCCCGAGGCCGACGCAAAGGTCGAGGGCTTCCTTGTTGGTCAGCCCCAGCTCACGGGCAAGCTCGTAGACGCGGATTTTCTTGGGCAACTGGTGGTTCGGTCCTCTCCGATCACGGGGCGGCGCAGCGTTCGGGATCCCGAGCCCAGCGCAGCCCCCCATTCTCACACAACGCCGGTGACTCGTACACCCGCTCTCATATTGTACGGTCGCGGCCTCGATCCTCGAGCCGGCCCAGTAGAACTGGTCAGGTTCGTGTGCATGGGTCACGATCACGGCATGCGCATCCTTTCCTTGCTGCCTTCGGCTACCGAGATCGTCTACGCCCTCGGCCTGGAAGAGGACCTGGTGGGGGTGACACACGAATGCGACTGGCCCCCTGCCGCCCGCACCAAGCGACAGGTGTCCTTCTCAGCTCTGCCACCGGCCCTCGAGCCGGCCGAGGTGGACCGTCTCGTCAGCGCCAGCCTCGGCGAGGGAGAGCCGATCTATCGCCTGGACAGGGAGGCGGTGCGAGAGCTTCGACCCGAGCTCGTGCTCACTCAGGACCTCTGTGCGGTATGCGCGGTGCCGTCGGGCCAGGTGAACCAGGCTCTTGAAGTCCTTGGCTGCAGCGCCGAGGTTGTCTCGATGGATCCGAGCTCACTGGACGAAGTCATCGACTGTTTGCTCAGGGTCGGCGCCGTGACCGGGACCGAGGCCCGGGCGACGGCGCTCGTCCGCGACCTCCGCCGGCGACTCGACGCGGTCGCCCGTGCCGTCTCTGGGACGAAGCGGCCTCGAACCTTCGCACTCGAATGGTCCGACCCGCCGTTCAACGGCGGGCACTGGGTGCCCGAGATGATCGAGCGAGCCGGAGGGGAACCCGTGCTCGGCTGCCCGGGCACGCCCTCGGTCCCGGTGACCTGGGAGCAGATCGCCACGGCAGCGCCCGAGGTTGTCGTCTTCATGCCTTGCGGGTACGACCTGGAAGCAGCCGCGGCCGAAGCCGCGCCTTTATTGGACCGCGACGAGCTGGCCGGGGCGAGAGCGTTTTTCGCCGTGAACGCCAGCTCCTTCTTCTCTCGCCCCGGGCCGCGCCTGGTCGACGGCGTGGAGATCCTTGCCTCTGCGCTCCACCCAGATGCCGTGCCCGCGAGCCCGGCGAGCGCTGTTCTTCGCCTTCGGTAGCCGGGCGCGACGCCGGGGTAGATTGCCGCCGATGCCATCGACGTTCGGACGGGAGGACGGGGCAGTCCTGGTGGCAGTGGAGCGGGCGAACGGCGGGGAGCTGGCGCCGCTCATCCAGGTTCTCTGGACGCTCCACAGCTTCACGCCACCCGGCTCCCGGCCCGGCCCGGCCGGATTCGCGGCTTCTGCGACAGCCCTCATCGAGCTCGGCGTCGTCGAATACGTCGACGGCCAGCTCGGTCTCACTCCCGAGGGCCGCAAGTTGCTCCGACGGTCCGGGATGCCGAACAGCTCGCGGCACGTGACGCTCGTCACAGAGGTGCTGCAGGAGTTCGACGAGAGGGACCTCGAACCCGGAAACTCGATGGCGCCAACCGAGAGCGACGTACGGCAGGCCCTCAGCGACGGCGAGCGAATCGAGTACACCGGCGGCGTTGGCACACCGGTCATCGGCGAGGAGTTTCCAATCTACGGGCCTTCCGGCCTCGTCACGGGATCGCGCTGGGTGCCGGCCGTGCTGCCGGCCGGTGCCGGCGAGCCCGAGGAACGATTCGCCCGGGCCGGCGAGCCGGACGAAGGACTCGCACGGGCCGGCGAGCCCGGGGAACCACTCGCCCAGGCTGGCGAGCCCTGGGAGGCGCCCGACGAAGCACCCGAGGTGGCTCCTTCGATGGCAGGCCCTTCTCGCCCGATCCTCGACCGCTTGTTCGGCCGCCGCCGGCGAGGCGTTTGAAAGCCCACAAGTTACAGCCCGCAAGCCGCCCGTCGCCCGCAAAGCCCGTCGGCGCCGGCAAAGCCGGTCGCCACCCGCAAAGTCGGTCGCCCTTCTCCGGGCCTATCGACCTTCCTGGCGAGCAGGCCGAGCTTGGTCGGCAGTCTGCCCGGACCCGCCGCCGAGCAGCGCCTTCAGCCCGGCGATCGCTTCGGGAGCGACGGGACAGCGGAGAGCCTTCGAAAATGCTCTGCGCCGTTCCGCGAGCTCGACGCAGCCGGGTGAATCTCGACAAAGCCACGCGCCCCGCCCCGGAAGACCGGAGCCGACGGCGACAGCGCCAGCGACGTGCACGAAGCGCACCAACTCTGCTGCCGGCGCCACGCGGCGGCAACCAATGCAGGTGCGAAGGGGCGTCGTTACGAGCCCGGCTCCTCTTCGACGATGATCTCGCCGCCCGAAACCGCAGGTGGGCGCGGGCCGCCGGGACCATTCGCGTCCGCCACGAGCTCGTCAGCCTCAAAATCCGCTTCTACTGCGAGCTCGTCGGCCACCTCGACCGCCTCGGCCACTAGCTCCTTTGCTGCTTGGACGGCCTCCGCCAAGATCTCAGCCCCGGCTTCGACAGCCTCCGCCACGATCTCAGCACCGACTTCGACGGCGTCGGCCACGACCTCCTCGGCAGCTTCGACAGCGCCCGCCTCGGCCATCAGCTCCTCTGCAGCCTCGACAGCGTCCGCCACGATCTCAGCCCCGGCTTCGACAGCCTCCGCGACGATCTCGTCTGCAACTTCGGCGGCGGCTTCCTCAAGGCTGCCGGCCTCCTCCTCGGCTTCTTCGACCTCTCCCGCAGCCCAAGCCTCGGCCGACATCGTCTCGCCGCCTTCCGCCGGCTTCCAGACCATCTCGCCAGACTCCTCGACCCACTCGCCCTCGGCCCAATCGGCCTCGGCGTAACCCGCTTCCTCGGCCGCCACCTCCGACTCGCTCTTGATGTCGATGTGCCAGCCCGTCAGGCGCGCGGCGAGGCGGGCATTCTGGCCCTCCTTGCCGATCGCGAGGGACAGCTGGTAGTCGTGGACGATCACCGTCGCGCGGCCCCGCTCCTCGTCGAGC
This sequence comes from uncultured Acidimicrobiaceae bacterium, assembly GCA_963703655.1. Taxonomy (GTDB): domain Bacteria; phylum Actinomycetota; class Acidimicrobiia; order Acidimicrobiales; family Bog-793; genus CAVPFA01. Next base: position 93,389 of record CAVPFA010000007.1, read on the forward strand.
AGGACTTCCTTCACCTTGGCCGGCTGAAGCGCTCTAGACACGAACTCGGCCGGGTCGTCCGAAAATGGCACTATGTCGACCTTCTCGCCGCGGAGCTCGGTCGTGACCATTCGCACCCGCGCGCCACGCGCGCCGACGCAGGCGCCTACCGGGTCGACGTTGCTGTCATTGGACCAGACCGCGATCTTCGTGCGATGGCCGGGCTCGCGCGCGCAGGCCTTGATCTCGACCACGCCATTGGAGATCTCCGGAACCTCGAGCTCGAAGAGGCGCTTGATGAGCCCTGGGTGGCTGCGCGAAACGACGATTTGAGGGCCCTTGCTCGTCTTGCGGACCTCGACGATGTAGGCCTTGAGGCGGGCGCCGTGGTCGTAGCGCTCGTAGGGGACCTGCTCGGCCTGAGGCAGCAAAGCCTCGACCTTGCCGAGATCGAGCAGCGTGTAGCGATTGTCGCTCTGCTGGATGATCCCCGTCACGATGTCGCCCTCGCGCCCTGCGTACTCCTCGTACTTCCGGTCACGCTCGGCTTCGCGGATCCGTTGCAGGATCACCTGGCGTGCCGCCTGCGCCGCGATCCGCCCGAAGTCGTCGGGAGTGTCGTCCCACTCGCGCGTGACGTTCCCCTCCTCGTCCAGCTCCTGCCCGTAGACGCGGATCTCCCCCGAATCCGGGTCGATCGTGACGACTGCCTCCTCGGCAGCCTGCGGCATGCGCTTGTAGGCCGCCACGAGCGCGTTGGCGAGCGCGTCGAACAAGGTGTCCACCGCGATTCCCTTTTCCACCGCGATCTGCTGAAGCGCCTCGAGGAGGTCGAAATTCGTCGAGCTCATAGCGTGTCCGCCGTCTCTCTCTGCGCGCTCTCGCGTCGCTCTGCCGCCCGTGACGACCTGGCCTCTCGACGCTGTTGGCTGGCCGTCGGCGAGGTGGTTCCCGCCAGCGCCGCCTTCCAGTCGAAGATGGTGTGAGCCCGTTCGATGTCGCCGTAGGCGAGGCGCCGGCCGTCGGGCAGGCCCGGCGCCGTCACCACGACGCCTCGGTCGTCAGCGGCGACGATCTCACCCTCGAGCCTGCGCTCACCCTCGACGCCGGGCATCGTCCGGAGCGCGACCAGTTGGCCGACGAACCGGCGGAAGTGCTCCGGCCGGCGAAGCCGTCGCTCCAATCCCGGGCTCGAGACCTCCAGCTCGTACCGACTGGACGGCCCAGCCCCCTCGCGGTCGAGCGCCTCCGAGATAGCCCTGCTCGCGGACGCGAGCGTGTCGAGGTCGACGCCGCCTTCGCGGTCGACCGTCACGACGACGTTGCCGGACCGGAGCTCAACGTCGATGAGCTCGAGACCAGCGGATTGAAGCACGGGCGCGGCGACGCGCTCTACGTCGTCTGACGTACCCATCGCCGCTGCCTCCTTCGTGACCTGCCTGCCCCAGAAATTACAAAACGTGGGCCGCCGCCCACGTCCACGCCTGCTGCATCTCAATCGAACGGTTCACCGTAGTTTAGCAGTCCGGCTCGAAACGGGCGCCACCCGATCGTCGCCCGTGGCGGCTCACTCAGGCCCCGCGAGATGGGTCACGCCGGCGCCCGCGGCTCGCTGATCAGGTGCCTCAGGTCGTCTCTTGCCATGCCCAGCTGCTTGCGCACGGTGCCCTCGGCGATGCCGAGTGTACGGGCCGTCTCCCTCGGCGTCAGCCCCACAACGAAACACAGCGTCGCGCACGCACGCCGCCTTGCCGGCATCTGGCCGAGCGCGGCCTCAAGGGCCAGGTTGGAGACTGCCTCGGCCGCGGTGTCATTACGCGAGGCCTGCTCAGGTGGCAAGGTGTCCTCACGCCTCCAGTGGCTACGAGAGAGGCGAAACGCCGTGCGGTAGACGTAGCCCGGTGGGTTCGTCCCGAGCCGGACCCGCCGCCAGTGCCCGAGCGTCCGGGCGAACGCCTCCTGTGCGACGTCCTCGGCGGCAGGCCGGTCCAGACCCCCGATCTCGAGGGCGCGCACAAGACGCGGATAGTGCGCCTCGTAGATGCCGACGAAGTCTTCGGCTACGTCACCGCTGCGGTCACCTGCGATAACGACAGTGTGCACCACAGGTGAGAATCTCGGCCGCCAAGCGCGCTAGCCGACATTGGGCTGGCCCGAGGATGCGGGTGCTGACTCCGACGAGCCCGACGCACCCGCGCTGGGGGAACCGCTTGGCCCCGACGACCCAGACGAAGCACCCGCGCTGAGCGAACCGGTTGACCCCGACGAGCCCGAACCGGACGTCTTGTGCTCGTTCCCGCCCTGGAGCGGGCACGCTTCCACGGCCATCGCCAATGACCCGGACCCCGGGGCATCTGCCTGCTCGAGCACCTTCCCGCTGCCGGACAGCGCGTACACGACCGCCTGGCCGAGCGCCGTCGTGCCGGACCGGATTGCCGTCCCGCCGGTCCTGCCCACCGGCAGCATGTGGACGAGCACCGCCCACCCAGCGACAACCGTCATCTCGTCGCTCCCCCCGCCTGCGAAGTCGGCGAGCACAGCCGCCGCCCCCGGTGTCGTATGGGTGACCACGACGGCCACGGGGGCTCGCTCGGCGATGCCGACCACCTGGTCGGACAGAACGTCGATGGGTTGCGCGAGCGACGGACCGAGCGGCACGGTCACAACCCCGACGGCGCCGGCATCGGATACCTCGACGACAAGTGCGCTCGTCACCGCGCAGCTCAACGCTGGCGTGGGCATCGCCGGTTCGGGAGTCGACGTGGGTGAGATCGTCGTGGGCGAGGTCGCTGTTGGAGAGGTCGTCGTGGGCGAGGTCGGAGTGGGCGAGCCGGGTTGAGTCTCGACGGTAACGGCGGGCGCCGGAGGCGACACAACTACGGTCGTGGAGCCGGGATTGGCACCCCCGGAGGCCCCGCCGCCACCGCTGCCGCCTGAATTGCCGCCTGCGGTGCTGCCGCTAGTAGTGGCGGGAGGTTCGCTCCTGGTCGTCGGCGGGCTCGAGGTTCCCGTGGAAGAGGCTCCGAGAGGGACCAGTTCGAGGGGCGCTTCGGCCCAGAGGGCGCTGAACACCCTGACGGTGACGCCATCGCTCGTGCGGGTGAAGAGGTGGCGGAGGGGAAGGCTCCCGATTATCGGGCCGTAGGGCGCGCCCGTCCCGCAGCCCAAGATGATGCATGGCGACGGGGCTGAGCTGGATGAGCCCCCGATTACCTGCAGCCGGCCCGTGGCGACCGGGCGCGCCGGAGCCGGGCTGCTCGACGCCACAGGCGACAGCTGTTGTCCGGAAGCCCGCACCGCGGTCCCGGTGTCGACCCAGCCAAGACCTGCTGGGACGCTCCTGGCTCTCACCGGCGATCCACTGGCCAGCCTCAAGCTGTGGAGCTCTGCTCCGAGCGACGAGGACGTCGAGACAGTCGGTCCCTGATGGCTGATACCGATGCCCACTCCGGCGGAGGCGAGCGCCACGACGAGGCCGACCGTGGCCGCAGTCCGGGCTCGACGCGCACGCCGGCGACGGTGCTTGCGAACGATGCCCTCGAGTACGTCCGCCGAGGGTCTCTCGGAGTCGGCCGCATCTAGGAGGTGAGTCAGATCGGGACCTTCCATCACAACCTTCCAAAGCATCCAATCGGCGGTTTCGCGTACGTGCAGTTCTCGGAAGGGGCCGCGACGCAAACCGCGCCGCGGCCCCTCACGAGCTCTCGGGTACCTGGGCTCAGGTGCTCTTCAGCTGGTAGACGACCGTCACCTCGACCGAAATCTGCTGCTGACCAGGCTGCACCGGCACGCCGCTGGCTGTCGGTGCGAGCTGATTGGCCGCGCCGAAGTACACGTACTGACCGGCGTTCTCCTGGTCGGTGACCTTGACGATCGACCCGAGCGCCAATCCGCCTCCGGCCGCGAGCTGGTCCGCCTCTGTCCTTGCCGACAGCATCGCTTGTGCCCGAGCGGCGGCGAGGAGGGCCGACTGGTTCGTGATGGAAAAGGAGATCCCGCCCAGCGAGATGCCGTTGCCGGTCGCGTGCACTGCGGCATCGAGCGCCGCGCCGAGGTTCGACAGATCGTGCATGGTCACGCTCAGCTCGTCATCGGCGCTGAACCCCGTGACGTCTCCATTGTTGTTGGTATTCGTGGAGAGATTGAGCCAGCTGGTCTGGATGTCCTTCAGCGCGACGCCGCTCTGCTCCAACGATTGCTCCAGGGTCGCGACCTGGGAATTGTTCTGCTCGAGCGCCGACACGGCGCTGTGGGCTGTGGTGGTCACACCGATGCCGAAAGTGGCGGTGTCAGGTGTGCCCTCGACCTGGCCGCTTCCGGTGACGGTGATCTCCGCCCCAGAGACTGCTGCAGGATTCTGAGAGCCCGCGAGCACGATCCGGATCGAGCCCGATCCGCGGGATGCGGCAAGTATCGCGGCCACGGCGATCAACGCGGCCACACCGACGACGACGACCGTACGGGTCGCGAACCTCCACCCGTCCCTGCGACCGGAGCCGGCCGGAGAGGTGCCGCCGGTTTCAACGCCGCCCGCCCCCTGTGCGGCGGGTGCTCCCGTCGTTTCCGCCGATCCGGGCTCGAGGCCCGGCTCTTGGCTGCTTGCCTGCTCTTCGTTCACGTCGGCCTCTCCTTGGGTGAATTGTTGCGACCCTTCCGCTGAGGGTCCGACGTAACAAAGCGCCGGCCGAGTGATTTCGCGTACGCGCCAGGTTCCGCGACTCCCCAACCGGTAGGTAAGCCGGTAAGGAGTTCGTCGACTATCGCGGTGTGCCACCCGACCGTGCGCGGACAGTTGGCCCTTTGCCATGATGGGCGCTGAACCGGGAGGGTACCGCCGGCAGGGTGCTTGCGGCAGGCCTGCCGGAATGAGACCTATCCCGCCCGACGCCCGCGGCCAATAGGCCGAACAACCTGCAACCGGCTGTAGGAGCCCGCCATGAGCTCGCCGATCCCCAGCACCTCGGGCCGAGACCCACAAGAGGCGCCACAGCATCGTTCTGTGCCGTCTCCGAGCGTGCTCGCGCTCAGCGGACTCCTCAGGGTCCAACGACGCTGGCAGTCGGCATCTGGCCTCGGTCCGGAGCTGAGCTCCGCTGTTCCTCCCACTTACGACTCAGAACCCACCGACCCCCCTTGCGCCCAGCCCCCGAGCGCGACCTGCATCGAGTCACCGACAACCGTCGAACCTCCCCAAAGCGACCAGGAGACCGATCTGGGCACGCGCGTCAGACGCCCAGATGCACCCTCCCGTCCGGCGGTGCATCTCGAGGACTCCGAATGGAGTCGCCTTGCCCTCGGCATTGCCGCAGAGGTGCTCGAATCGCTCGGAATGCCGGCCACCGTCGAAGTCTTGCAACTCGGTCCCGATGACGTCACCGTTCACCTGCCGACGTCCGAGCCGGCGCAGTGGCCGTTCGTCCCCAGCCGCGCCCCTCAATCCTGGACGCTGCCTCGCGACTCGCGCATGATCGCCTCCCTCCACGTCACACCCGCGATCACGAGCGGCGCACGAGCTGCGGCCTTGGTCACTTTGTCCGAGAGCGATGGCCGGCGAACCCTCGTCAACCTGGTGGGCGTCGGCTCCACCGTCCTCGAGGGAGCTCCGGCCGGCGTCGGCGTGACGATCGCGGAGGTTGCCGTCGAGCTTGCATCCCGGAGGTGGTCGGATCTCGAAACTCTGATCCTGGTCGGTTTCGATCCGGCGATGCCTCGGCTTCATGGCGCCAGGTACGCCCCGGACGTCGCGGCAGCGTTGGACGAGCTCACGGTACGTTCCATGAACGGCATGCCCTCTCCATCCACCTGTGTGGTCGTGCCTCCATGGGCGAGCGATCCGGCGGACCCGATCCTCACCGAGCTGATCGGGTTCTGCGAGGCGACCGACGGCGCCGGCATCCTCTGCTGCGCGACGACCGCGGGGGCCATGTGCCTGTGGGAGCTCGCGCCCGATCCGGCCGGGGTGTCCACCCTCACCTTCGGGGACGGACGCCGCCTGTCGGCGTCCCATCCTTGCGACCGGGAGGCAGGAGCCGGAGCCTCGCTCTCTCCTCGCATGCCGGCGAGCGCGGCGGGATCGAAGGCCACCCCCGCTGCCCGGACGGCGACCGCACCAGCGCCGCCCGCAACCCGATCAGCGCCGCCGGCAACCCATCCAGCGCCGCCGGCGACGCCACGAAGCCCCCCGATTGAAGTCGCGGTGCTAGGGACCGTCCAGGTCAACGGGGCCCCGGAGTCGTTCAGGCACCGCCGGCGCCTGACCGAGCTCGTCGCTTACCTCGCCATGCATCCCGAGGGTTCGACCACCGACGCCTTCGCGACGGCCCTCTGGCCGGACCGGCGGGTGCCGCTCCAGACACTCGCCAACCGACTCTCCGAAGCCAGAAGGGCGCTCGGCTTCGCGACCGACGGACGCCCTCGTCTCCGCAAGCGGAGCAGCCGCCACCTCATCGCCGAAGCCGAGACCGACTGGGACCGCTTCCGGGACCTCGCCTCGGAGGGTTGCGGCGCGGACTCGTGGCGGAGGGCGCTCGCGCTGGTTCGCGGCCGCCCGTTCGACGGTCTTGACCGCGGCGAATGGGCTCACCTCGAAGGCTTCTCGGCGACGATGGAAGCCTCGGTGGTCAGCGTCGCGTGTCGTCTGGGCGATCACTCGATCGGCCGCGGCCGGCCCGACCTCGCCCATTGGGCGGGGTTGCAGGGACTGCTCGTCTCGCCTTGGGACGAGCGCCTCTACCGGCTGCTCATGCGGGCGGCGGACGGGCTCGGCAATCGCGGGGGCATCGATGCTGCGCTCCGCAGCCTGGCGCGCGCACTCGAGCTCGAGGGCGACCCGCTCGTTGGTATCCACCCCGAGACCTCTGCCCTCTATCGAAGCCTCATCTCGGGGAAAGGTACTTAGCCGCGCGATACTCGGATAACCCGGTCCCGATGGGGAGGAGTACCGTGAGAACCGTCGAATCGGCTGGCAACCCCAGACTGAGCCTGCCCGAAGTCGACCTGTCGAACCACGACGCGTTCGTCGACGGCCCACCTTGGGACATGTTCGACTCCCTGCGCCGGCAGGCGCCTCTGTACTGGAACCCCGAGCCCCCGCCCAACCACGGATTCTGGTCGGTCACACGCCACGCCGACGTGCTGGCGGTCGACCGCGACGATCGCACCTTCTCGTCGGAACGGGGCGCGGTGTCGATCGAAGAGCTCGATCCTGAGCAGCTGGAGGTCCGCAAGTCGATGATCGACACCGACGGCGTCCGCCACGCGGCGCTCCGCCGGCTGCTTCAGCGGGACTTCTCGCCACGCAGTTTGGGCGGCTACGAGACGTTCCTCCGTGGGCTCACCGCGACGACGCTGGACGCCGCGCTCGCAAGAACCGAATTCGACTTCGTGCGCGAGGTGAGCGCCGACTTTCCCATCCGGGTGCTGGCGCGCCTGCTGGGCGTACCCGACGACGATGCCGGCATGCTCATCTCTTGGGGAAACATGATGTTCGGGAACACCGATCCCGACTACACCGATGTCCTCGCGGATTCGCCCGAGAGCGAGCAGTACCGCCATCTCCCGTTTCGCAGCCCGGCCGCGCAGGAGGCCTTCGACTACGGTCGCCGCCTCGCGCAAGAGCGCCGCGGGGGCACAGAGACCGACCTCGTCAGCAAGCTCGTCAATCAGGTCCCTCACGACGGGCTGCCGCTCAGCCAACGCGACTACGACAATTACTTCCTGTTGCTCATGGTCGCTGGGAACGAGACGACGCGCCACGCGATCAGCCACAGCATGCTGGCGCTCACGACCTACAAGGATCAGCTCCATCTCCTCAAGGAGCGCCCCGAGCTGATCGCCGGTGCGGTGGAGGAGTTCCTCCGATGGGCGACGCCCATCTACCAGTTTCGAAGGACCGCCATGCGCGACGTCGAGATGCACGGGAGGACGATCCGCGACGGCGACAAGGTCGTCATGTGGTTCGCGGCGGCGAACCGGGACGAGACCGTGTTCGAGGACCCCTACCGTTTCGATGTGAGCCGGTCGCCGAACGAGCACGTCACCTTCGGCAGGGGTGGACCGCACTTCTGCCTCGGCGCTTGGCTCGCACGCCTCGAGCTGCGGGTGATGTTCGAGGAATTGCTCGGCCGTATCGGCGACATCGAGCTCACCGGTCCCGTCCGACACGTGCGGTCCAACTTCATCAACGGGATCAAGTCGATGCCCGTGCGCGTGTCGCTCTCATAGTCGCCTGACCGATGCGCCTTCTCGTCATCCAGCACGACAGCGACAAGGGACTCGGCCTTCTGGAAGCGCCTTTGCGAAACGCCGCCGCCGAGCTCGACATCTGCTTCGCTGGGCGTGACCCGCTCGCGATCACCGACCATTCGGGCGTGATGGCCTTGCCAGGGCTCGCCAACCCGCACGACGACACCGAAGCCGTCTCCGCCACCCGATCGTGTCTGCGCGACGCGCTCGACCGCGATCTCCCCGTTCTCGGCATCTGCCTCGGTGCTGAGCTCCTTGCAGAAGCAGCCGGCGCCGAGACCGCCCGTTGTCAGGCCGAGTACGGGTACTGGCCCGTATCGCTCACCACCGACGGAGTCGCCGACCCGCTGCTCTCCGGGCTGCCTTCCGGGTTCGAAGCCTTCCAGGCACACGCCTTTGCCGCGGCGCTCCCCGACGGTGCCGTGGCGCTCGCGCACTCGGAGCACGCCCTTCAGGCCTTTCGCGTAGGTAGCCGCGGTATGGGGCCTGCAGTTTCATCCCGAGGCGAGCAACCAGATGATCACCGTGTGGCTGCAAACCATCGGTCACGTGATGGAGCGCGAAGGCGTGAGCCTCCCCGAGATCGCTGCTCAGGCCCATCGCGACGTCGCAGTCTCGTCTGAGCGCGCGGCGGAGATCGCTCATCGGTTCGTCGAAGTGGTGCGCTCGGTCGCCCTCCAGAGGTGATGGCCACGTCGCCAGGCCCAAAGTTCGACAGCCCAAGTGCAAAGCGGAGGTAACCGTGGGGATACTCGAAGGAAAGCGGATCCTCGTCACCGGAGTGCTGACGGACGACTCCCTCGCGTTCGGCGCCGCCAGCCTCGCCATCGCCGAGGGCGCCGAGGTGGCGCTCACCGGCTTCGGTCGGGGACTGTCGCTCACGACGCGCGTCGCCCGCAAGCTCCCCGCGCCGGTCGAGGTTTACGAGCTCGACGTCACCCAATCCGAGCAGGCGGACCAGGTGGCGAAGGATCTCGAGCAGCGATGGGGCAGCCTCGACGGCGTCGTGCACGCCATCGGGTTCGCCCCCGAGATCTGCCTGGGAAATGGCGTGCTGCCGGCCAGCTGGCAAGACGTGGCGACGACCCTCGAGGTGTCGGCGTACTCCTTGAAGGTCCTCGCGGCCTCCTTCGCCCACCTCCTCAGCCAGGGCGCGAACGGAGGATCGATCGTGGGCTTCGACTTCGACGCCACCGTGGCGTGGCCGGGCTACGACTGGATGGGAGTCGCCAAGGCCGCACTGGAGTCGCTGGCCCGCTACCTTGCCCGTGACCTCGGTCCGCGCGGCATCCGGGTCAATCTCATCGCAGCCGGCCCGGTCCGCACGCTGGCGGCAAAGTCGATCCCCGGTTTCGAGTACTTCGAGGAGGTGTGGGACGGGCGCGCGCCGCTCGGCTGGGACGTGCGGGACTCCGAGGCGGTCGCACGGGCCTGTGTGGCGCTCCTCTCGGACTGGTTCCCGCGAACCACCGGAGAGATCATCCACGTCGACGGCGGTTTCCACGCGACCGGCGCCTGACGGCCGGGCTCGCAACCCCCATTCCGGCGAGGACTGCGCCGAGCAGAAACGTGACCTGCTCGGACAATCTCACTGCCGCCTCGATGTCGGGGCGCCGGGGGCCGGCGCCCGCGGCGGAGTTGAGAGGGGGCCTCAGCTCGACGAGCTCGCCATACCGGCTCTCCCCTCCCAGTCGCACCCCGAGCGCAGCTGCGAAGGCCGCCTCGGCGACGCCCGCATTCGGCGAAGGGTGCGCTGGGGCGTCGAGCCGCACGGCTCGCCAGATATCGCGCGGCCCCCGGGCGCAGGCACGCGACGAGCGCAGCGGTGCACCTCGCCGGCAGGAGGTTTACGAGGTCGTCGGCACGCGCGCTCGCCCAGCCGAATCGCCGGTAGTGCGCGTCGCGGTGGCCGGCCATGGCGTCGAGCGTATTGACCGCGCGGTAGGCGAAAACGCCCGAAGCCCCCCCGAAGGCCAGCGCGAGCGCAGGTGCGACGACGGCGTCGACGGTGTTCTCGGCGACGGACTCCACCACCGCCCGGACGACTTCGGCCTCGTCGAGCTGCGAGGGGTCCCGGCCCACCAGGGAAGGCAGAAGTCCGCGGGCCAGCTCGAGATCACCCGCGGCGAGCGCGTCGTCGACTTCGTGCGCCGCCTGCCAAAGTCCCCTGCCGGCAATCGCCACGTAGCCGGCGATGGCAGAACCGCCTGGGAGGATGCCCAGGATGTAACCGGCGGCTCCGGCAGGAAGGAGCCCCGTCAGCGCGTAAGCGAGGCCCGCGACGCGTTCGTCACGCCACATCAGTTTCTCGAGATGCTCCATCGCGCTCCCGAACAGCGCGACGGGGTGAGGCCGAAGCGGGCCGTCGCCGGCGAGCGCATCCAGCGCCAGGGCGATCGCGGCGGATCGCGCCCAGCCAGCCGATCGCTCGCAACGCCTCACCATTTCGCGGCGGCCACGAGCAGCCCGACCGTCTCCGCAATCGCCCCCGCGGCTCCGAGCACGTCGCCGGTGAAGCCCCCGAGGCGCCGGCGGGCGAGCAGGAGGACGCCGGCGCCTGCGGCAACCTCGACACCGAACGCTGCGGGACCCCCGACCGGCCGCCAGACGGCGAGGGCGAGGACCGCGGCCGAGAGCCCGGCGAGTCCGGCCGCTATCGTCCGACGGCTCGCAGATTCGTCGTCGGGCAGGAACGCCGCCGCCAGGCCACGGCCCCGCCCCGCTCGGGCGTAAGGAAGGGTGACCGCGCCAAGCATCATGATCGACCGTGACGTGCACCAGATCCCGCCGAACAACAACACGGATCTCAAGATCCCGACCGGCGCCAGGGAAGCGACCGCGGCGAAGCGTGCGACAAGGACCAACCCGCCAACAGCGACCCCGAAAGCACCGACATTCGGGTCGGCCATGACCTCGAGCCGCCGCTCGCGCTCGAGGTGCGGCAGCAACCCGTCGGCACTGTCGACCAAGCCGTCGACGTGGAGCAGCCCCGTGAGAACCAGGTCGGCGCCTACGACGAGAGCCGCCACGACGAGCGAGGGGAACACGTGGCCCGAAGCCCACCAGAGCACTCCGAGGGCGCCTCCCAGCAGGGCGCCTACGACGGGGAACCACCCCAAGGCGTGCGGCCACGGCGACGTCCCCCTCCCGATCACCGTCAAGAAACTGGCCGCTTCCCGCCAGCCCCCACGCTCACCCCCGACCACCGGCCCACCGGGGAGCCGCCCGGGGCAGCTCGAGCACTCGGCCGGCCACAACGAGCAAGGCCTCTCCAGCTACCTCCGCCAGCCGGAGATTCACCGCCCCGAGAGCGTCACGGAACAACCGACCGGTCTCGGTCTCCGGGTGCACCCCCCAACCGACCTCGTCGCTCACAAGCACGGTTGTCGCCTTCCTCTCACCGAGCGCGGCGACGAGAGGTTGCAGGTCCACGGCGAAGTCCCGATGGCCGGCAACCCAGGTGCCGATGGAATCGACGATGACAGGGCCGGCGCACGTCGTGAGGGCACTTGCCAGGTCGCCGCCCAGGTCCACCTCCACCGTCCGCCATTCCGAAGGGCGCCGGGCGCGGTGAGCGGCGATACGGGCGGCGAAGTCCGCGTCGCTGCCCTCGCCGGCGACAGCGACGGCTGCGGTCGCGATATAGGTGACGGGCCGGCTGTCGGATCCGGCGCCGCTGGCCCGCAATACGATCGCTTCGGCGACCTCGGACTTGCCGGACCGAGCGCCTCCAAGCACGAGCGTGATCACTTGCGGGCGCTCCTCGTCGGCTGGGAGCTCAGACTAGCGAGCCGGCGGCCGCGTGCGCTTGTTTCGGACCGGCCGACCGGATCCGCGAAGGGCGCGGTATTGTCGGTCAGCTGCTCCGGTGTCGGTCGGTCGTTGACCGGCCAATCCCGCGAGGTAAGGCGTCCCCGTCTGGCGGCGTGGCCGAGTGGTTTAGGCAAGGGCCTGCAAAGCCCTCTACCCCAGTTCGATTCTGGGCGCCGCCTCCAGCAAACTTCCTGTTCAAGAGGGGTATCGGTTGTCGGCGAGCGGTCCACTTTTCCGGGGTGACGCGAAAATGACGCGGAATTTTCCTTGAGGCGTGTCGCGATCCCGTGCGTTCTCGTCCGTTTCCGGAGGCCATCGTCAACGAACATTGAGTGCAGCAGACGGACGCTCAACCCGAGGCCGGTCCGAAAGATACCGGCTCAGCCTTCATACGTCCCGTTTGCGCGCCGTCAAGCAAGTGCGCCAGTCGGCTACTTGATGGGGCAAACCACTTCGACGCCTCGGATCACGACGAAGCCCTTCGGCCCGACTCGGCTCGGCACCTCTACCGTGTGAGCAGCTGTACAAAGCTCCTCGCGCCCGTTTGCCATGACTTCCGCGCTGTAGCACGTTACCCGGTAAGTGAACCCCGCCGGGGCGGGTACGTTGAAAGTGCCGTTTCGGCCGATCCCGTAGATGAATGAGCCGCTTTCTCCGAGCTGCGATAGCACCACGCGTCCCGGAATACCCACCGCCTTTCCAGGTGCCGTTCCGCCGAGGCGGACTAGACGCCCGACGATATGCCCGAAGGGCGGGACCACACTGCGATCGGAGACGCCCGCACCCGCGTGGGACACGGGCACCGTCGAGGCGGTGCAAGCGCTGAGGGCTAAGGCAAGAGGCGCAGCTAGGAGGGCTATCTGCCGAGGAAAGCGCACGGGTTCAGTATGCACCCGTCTGTCGACTCACCCCGGGGCGGCGCATTTGGAACATAGGTGGCGGCTGTCGGCCCCAATCGCGATCGACGCGCTTGGTCAAGCGGTTTGGCGTGCGGCGGTCACGTCTCGGAAGCCGAGCGGGTGCTCCACCTCGTAATCACCGTGAAGGACCTCTGGCGCCAAGTCGAGTCCGTTCGGCCAGACGACGGTGCCAGCCTCGGGGTCGACTCGGACCCTAGCGAAGAAGTCGGGGTCGTCAAGGGGCTTGATCAACGACGTTTGGACCTCGCCGGGCGTGTGTTGAACCTCACGGACGGCACCGTCATCGAAGAGCAACCGCATGAGGTGCGGTCGGAGGACGGCGACTCCTACGACGATCGGAGTTGGTGAAGGCGTGGTCATGAGAGCCCTTCGATGGTACCTGGCGACTCGCCCTCGCTGGCACGCTCCCAAGCAGTTCTGTCGCCCTTACTGCTAGGAGTGTGAGTTGTCTACGACCTGAGCGATATCCACAAACTCAATGGTGGGTGCAACTCCGTAGAGACCCGTGACTCGCTCGCGCAGTTCCTCGGAGAAGAACCCTTCCGCTGCCTCTTTGGAGTCCCAAACGTAGAAGTTCGTCGCCCGCTGCTGCTTCTCGTCAAAGGTATAGAACTTGAACCGAAGGCCGGGCATACCCTCGAACATGCCGTGCGAGTTGTCAGCCACGCCGATCACACGAGCGCGGTCAAAGTCGCCGTCGTACGAGAACGATACGTTGACTCCAATCACCGTGCCTCCTCTTTTGGTGAGCGAAGCTTTTCCGCCCCGCGGCCGTGAGGCTACTGCTTATCTGGGCCTGACGAACTGCCCAGATCGGGAACAGGCAGGCGAGTGCGCACGTCAGTCGGCGCTCAGACTGGGGCGACGCGGATCGGTGTTCGGGGCGTGCGTTCGGTTTCGAGACTGCCCTTCCACGGCACCTTCGGGCTAGTTGGGAAGCCCCCGCACGGTCAAACTGAGTGGGCGAGGTTCCTATCTGAAGCCAAGTCGGAGGAGTCCCGCGGCGGCACTTTGCGGGCGCACTCGTCCCCTGCAATGGATAATCGGAGAATGCACCTTGGGTACCCGGAAGCTCCGTTCAGCGCGCAGATCGATGACTACCACGGCGAGACCGTCGCCGATCCATTCCGGTGGCTCGAGGACGCGTCGTCGGAGGAAACGAGAGGCTTCATCGAAGCCGAGAATCGCCTCGCCGACGCGTGGCTCGAGGCCGTCCCCAGCCGCAAGGAGATCACACGTCGCGTCCACGAGCTGTGGGACCACCCACGGTTGGGCGTTCCCTTCGAGCGAGGCGGACGGTGGTTCCAATACCGCAACACCGGCCTCCAACCACAGCCGGTCCTCTACGTCATGGACCGCGCGGGCGCTGACGGAGAGATACTCGTCGACCCGAACTCCTTCTCCGAGGATGGCACCATCGCGCTCGTCGACGCCGTGCCGTCGGCAGACGGGCGGCTCCTCGCCTACGCGACCGTGGACGTGGGCTCGGACTGGTTGACCTGGAGGGTCCTCGACGTCGATAAGAAGTCGCTTCTGCCCGATGTGGTCGAGTGGTCCAAGTTCTCGACGGCCGCATGGCTTGCCGACGCCTCGGGCTTCTTCTACGGAGCGCCGCGCCGTCCGGAGCCGGGGCAAGAGCTCGAGGGCGAGACCCGCGGACTTCACGTCCTCCTCCATCTTCTCGGCGCGAAGGACGGTGAGGACGAGGTGGTCTTCTCCACGGAGGACCAACCCGACTGGCTGCCGCGCGCTTCGGTCACCGACGACGGGCGGTACCTCGTCGTCACGGTCACCCGTGGAACAAGGCCGCAGGTACGTCTTGAGATCTTCGACCTCGAGCGCCTGGGTGAGGGAAGCGTCGTCCTCGACCCAGACTTCTCCTCCGAGCTCGCAGTTGTAGGTAACGAGGGTCCGCGCTTCGTCCTCGTCACCGGCGAAGGGGCCGACCGTCGGCGCCTCGTCGCCACCGACCTCTCTGACCCAGAGCATGTCGAGGAAGTCGTCCCTGAGTCCGCAGACGTGCTGGCGGGCGCCAAACGATGTGGCGACGCGCTCGTGTGCTGCTACCTGAAGGACGCGCAGGCCGCGCTGCGTGTGCACGGGCTCAATGGGCGCTTCACCCGCGAGATCGACCTGCCCCCGTGGACCTCGCTCGTCAACGACGGGCACGGCGCCATCTCGGGGCGCGCCGGACTCGACGTCGTCCACTTCGCCACCACGTCGTTCACCGACTCGGGGTCGGTGTGGAGCCACGACCTCGGGTCCGGCGAGACGACGCTCGTCCACCCTCCGAGCGCTCCGTTCGACGCCGACGACTACGTGACCGAGCGTGGGCACGCAACGTCCGCCGACGGGACGCGGGTGCCGTTCTTCTGCACGCACCGCCGTGACATGAGCAGAGACGGCGAGGTGCCGGTCCTCCTTTATGGTTACGGCGGGTTCAACGTGCCGGTCGGCCCGGAATGGTCGGTCCTGGCGGCCGTGTACATCGAACGCGGTGGTGCCTACGTGCTCGCGAACCTGCGCGGCGGGGGAGAGTTCGGGCGTGCCTGGCACGACGGTGGCCGCCTCGAGCACAAGCAGCACGTCTTCGACGACTTCGTGGCCGTCGCGCGAGCTCGCACGGTCGGGCCTGTCGCGTCCGGAACGGACAGCGATCCTTGGCGGGTCGAACGGCGGCCTGCTCGTGGGCGCGTCAATCAACCAGCACCCCGAGGCGTTCGGTGCCGCCGTCGCCGAGGTGGGGGTGCTCGACATGCTGCGGTTCCACAAGTTCACGATCGGCTGGGCGTGGTCGTCCGACTTCGGAGACCCCGACGACCCCGAGCAGTACCGGTGGCTGCGCGCGTACTCACCGCTCCACAACATCCGCGAGGGCGTGAGGTATCCGGCGACGCTGCTTCTCACCGGGGACCACGACGACCGCGTCGTTCCGGCGCACTCCTTCAAGTTCGCGGCCGCGCTTCAACGCGCGCAAGGAGGCGACGCCCCGATCCTGCTCCGAGTGGAGACGTCCGCCGGCCACGGCGCGGGCAAGCCGACGAACACCCAGATACGCGAGAGCGCCGACGTGCTCACATTCGTCGAGGGGGCGCTCGGCGTCAGCCCTCCACGCGACGACCCGGGCACGTTGCCTGATGGTGCGCAACTTGGCAGCGGTCGTATCGAACTACCGCGACGCCGGGACCAGCGTATTTGTCGCGGCCTACTTCGTCACCGGCAACCACGAGCTGCTTGGTATCCGGGAGGCAATCGGGGTACAGCTACGGGTAGTTCGCCTCTCAGTGCCGCTCCCCGATAACGAACGGCGCTTGGCGGCAGACGTGACGACCGAGCGAAAAGAGGAGCTGCGGGAGGCGGCCCGACAGATCACGACCGGTGAGGGTACCGAACGGCTGATCTGGGTGGGCAACAGAGCGTCCCGCGCAGGCAATGTGCCGCGCCCTAAAGACGGATATTTCGCTCCGAGCGTCTCCGGCTCGACACGAGCCGCGTCACTCCGCCGGCTCCGCGGGCTCATCCGAGCGATGAACTACAACAGGTCGACAGCCTGCATTACCCACGTCTTCATGACACAAACGTGACACGCGAGGTCGGCCAAGGGCTGTCACCCTCGATCAATGTGGTGAAACAAAAGACCAGTCCGGAGGCGGTTTCCAGCCAGCTCCGCTGGCAACGAGATTGGGCACGACAGAACCCCGCCGACTGGCCGCGCCTCGCCGTGACGGAGACACCATTTGTAGTGCATAAGCGCTACTTTGCGGTATGATGTTCTGCCGAAGCACATTGGAGGTCATCGTGGCAGCAAGCACATCGTTCCGGATCAGCGACACCGCCAGGACTCGCCTGGCGTCACGTGCCGCTCGCGAAGGCAGCAGCGCCACGGCGCTGTTGGATCAGCTGATCGTCGAAGGCATCGATCAGCGCGACTACCCGGGGATCGTTTTCCGGGGCCCCGCGCACGACCGGCGCGCCGCTCTCGCCGCCGGCCCGGACGTGTGGGAGGTCATCGGGCGCCTCCGGGAGCTCGATGGCAGCGAGGAAGAGCGGATCAGCCTGCTGGGAGCCGAGTCGGATCTGCATCCTCGTCTCATCCGCATCGCTCTGGACTATGCCGCCGACCACGCCGATGAGATCCGCGGGCGGATCGACCGCAACCGCGCCACCGCCGAGCAAAGCCGCAGCACGGCAGGAAAGCGTGAGGCGCTGCTTGCGTGACGGCCTTCTTGGTCGATGAGATGTTCCCGATCGCCGCAGCCGTGATCTTGCGGGAGACCTACAGTCACGACGCTCTCCACGTCGCCGAAGTTGGTCTCCGTGGGGCAGACGACGCGCAGATCGCGGCCGCCGCCCGATCAGACGATCTGGCTCTTGTCACCGAGAATGTCACAGACTTCGCCGCTGAGCGCGACATAACGCTCGTGTTCGTCCTCAAGAAGAACCTGCCCGCGGGCGGCGGACAGGCCGCAGCACTCGCCAAGGTCCTCGACCGCTGGGCGCGGGACCACCCGGACCCCTACCTCGGTACCCATTGGCCAGTGTGACTTGAGCGGGGAGGCTCGCAAGGCACGACGCGAGCAAGTTGGCCTGATCCGCGAGGAGTTCCGGCGGCGAGAAACCGAGCGCCTCCCACTCGCCCCGAGATACGAGCCGATCTGCCGGTGTGCGCATCAGCGTAGGAGAACCTCCGGAGCAGTCGAAATACAAGTCGCCGCGCGCGTCAGCGCGATGCCCTCCAGATCGATCACGCCCCCCTGTGGCAACACGCTGGGTACGTGGATCATCTCCCGCCCGGTGGGTGTGAGAGACACGATGCCGGCGGTCGTTGCGACATCAAACCCGTTCAGCACCCTGTGCGCTGATAGGCGAGAAACCGAGCGCCTCCCACTCGCCCCGAGATACGAGCCGAACTGCCGGTGTGCGCATCAGCGTAGGAGAACCTCCGGAGCAGTCGAAGTGCGGAACCGCCGCCGCCAACCGCGAGCCCGGCCGGCCCGCACAACTGGTCCTGGGCAAAATAAGGGAGTGCGACACGAGGGCGCACGCAGTGAGCGGTTACGCAGATCGGAGGGCTGGCTCATGTCGGTGACGTAATCCGGGCAAGTGCCTGTTTGCCCGTCCCCCACCTCGACATGCGCCGCTGGCAACGGCGGGGTGTGAAGCTCGGGGAGAAAGCTCAAGGACGCCCGTTCCACCCGGGGGTCACAAGCGAGGGGGAAGACCGGGTGGGTGAATTGCTTGAACCCTCGTTGATGCCTCGTCATTCGCAGCCTCGGTGGTGGGAAGTTGCACCGGGGTAAAGGGACTTGCCGTTGCAATGCGGCAGGCGGCGGCCGGGGATCCCTAACCGGCCGTTTGGGCACCGCCGTCCCCGGGTAAAGAGGGCACCCTCCCCGGTCGCATCTCATGCGTGTGCAACGTGGAAACCCCGTCGAGGTCCGCCCGCCCAGATGGGCGGCCGGTAAGCCGACCGCAAGGCAGGCCCAACTCCTCGGCGGGAGAGGATGACCCAACAAGCGAATGCCCGGCTGCCGAAAGGCAACAGGAAGACGGGGCAACAGGGCTGGCCCTCCGCTAGCCGCCTCGGGTAACTGGCCGGATACGGGCTCGTTCCCGAACCTGAAAAGGTGCTGACGTGGGTCAGGTGAGCCTGTGAGAAATGACGGTGACCATGGACACCCGAACCGAAGGACAAGTTGGGCGCCCCCGAAAGGTGGCGAACGGACCGGAGGGCGAAAGACTCGACTGGCTGTCGATCGACTGGCAGCGAGCCGAGGACGACGTAAGGCGTCTACGACAGCGTATTTTCACGGCATCGCAGGCAGGGGATCTCAAAAAGGTCCGCAGTCTGCAGAAGTTGATGCTCAGATCGTTCGCCAACACGCTCGTGAGCGTGCGGCGGGTGACAGAGCTCAATGCTGGCCGCACGACGGCCGGGATCGACGGCAACGTCGTGGTGACTGCCCCGGGGAAGGCCGCTCTGGCCGACTGGGCGCAGCACCACGCCCATAGCTGGGATCCCAAGGCCGTCAGGCGGGTGCACATACCGAAGAGCAACGGGAAGCAGCGCCCAATCGGGATTCCCGTGATCGCGGACCGGGTGTTGCAGGCCCGGGTCGTGAACGCACTGGAACCCGAATGGGAAGCGCGGTTCGAGCCGAGGTCGTATGGCTTTCGCCCCGGCCGCGGCTGTCACGACGCGATCGAGTTCATCTTCCGGGTGGCAAGGGGCGCGAACCCCAGCCGCCAATGGGTGCTCGACGCCGATCTGGCTGCCGCGTTCGACCACATAGAGCACTCGCAACTGCTTGGAGCACTCGGCGACTTTCCCGCACGGGGTCTGGTCGAACGATGGCTCGAGGCCGGTGTGCTCGAAGATGGTCGCTTCGCACCGACCGAGGAGGGAACCCCCCAAGGAGGGGTGGCCTCCCCGTTGTTGTTGAACATTGCCCTCCACGGCATGGAGGAGGCCGCCGGGGTCCGCTACCGCACAACCGGGAAAGCAGCCGGTTGTACGGTGCTGGGCAGCCCCGTCGTGGTGCGATACGCAGATGACCTCGTAGCGCTGTGCGTCAGCTGTGAACAGGCCGAACAGGTCAAACAGCGGCTGGCGGCCTGGCTGGCGCCCAAGGGGCTCGCCTTCAACGAGGACAAGACACGGATTGTCCACCTCGATGATGGCTTCGACTTCTTGGGGTTCAACGTCCGCCGCTACCGGGGCAAGCTACTCATCAAGCCATCCAAGGCGGCCTTAGGACGGGTCCGCAAAAGGCTCGCTGCTGAGACCAAGGCCCTGCGAGGAGCCAACGCCTCAGCGGTGATCCGGCGACTGAACCCGATCATCCGAGGATGGTCGGCCTACTACCGCACGGTGGTATCCAGCCAAGAGTTCTCCAAGTTGGACGCCCACGTGTGGAGGCTCACCTACAAGTGGGCCAAGTTCAGCCACCCGAACAAACCGAAGCACTGGGTGGTCTCCCGCTACTTCGGCAAGTTCAACCGGTCCAGCAACAACCGGTGGGTTTTCGGCGATCGAGACAGCGGCGCCTACCTCCGCAAGTTCAGCTGGACCACCATCGTCCGACACCACATGGTGCCAGGAACGGCGTCACCCGACGACCCGGCCCTGGTCGCCTACTGGGCTGATCGGCGGCGCCGCAAGACACCCCCGTTGGACGGCCTCAGCCTGCGTCTGCTGAAGGCGCAGCATGGTCGCTGTCCGCTCTGCGACGGTCTCCTGCTCCACGCCGATCGTGAACCACAGCACCCCCGTGAATGGGAGGAGTGGCTCACAGCGGCCCGCAAGGCGCTGCGCAAACAAGCGCTCGTCACCGAACGGGACGGCAGCACGTTGGACGAAATCGTCCCCTCCCGCCTAGTGCACGCCCGCTGTCGGAAACGACGCACCGTCGTATCTGACACAAGCCCAGTACTTCTGCCTGCCTCGTAACCCATGAGGCTTGCTTGAGCCCGGTGCGGTGAAAGCCGCACGCCGGGTTCTGAGGGGGCCCCGGCGCAGCAATGCGCCGGGGCTACCCGACTCGATTTCAAGTCTCTACGGTGACCACCGTGGTGATCACGCCCTTGTGAAGCTCGACGATTGCGTTTTCGTTGTCGACCGCGATGTACAGCGCGAGACGACCGATCGCGATGGCACTTGGGGACCACATGTGAACCTTCAGTGCTGGGCCGCCGGGCAACCCGTCGATCGGGATGGTCTCAGGCGCCCTGCCACCAGCGCCGGCGATGGTCTCGATGGTGCCGTCGGGAAGAACCTCGCGAACCCGGTTGTTGCCGAAGTCGGCGATGTACAAGGTTCCGTCCGAGGCCACGGCGAGACCTTCCGGCTGGCTCAGCCTCGCGCGGAAGGCTGGACCGCCGTCACCGGAGTACCCCGCCCGACCCGTTCCCGCGACCAGTTTGAAGGAGCCGTCCGGCAGCCTTGCCACTACCTGGTCAAGGGTCGGCTCGGAGATGTAGAGCGTGCCGTTCGGCCCGAGCGCCATCGGACCCGGCTCGAGGTGAGCGACAAGGGTCCCACTGGCGTCAGGGACGCCGGAGTTGACAGCCCGAAAGGCCCCGACTGTGGCCTTCGGCACGCCGGCCGGCCCCTCACCACAAGATGCGGGCACCACGAAAGCTCGGAACACGCGCCGGGACCCGGGTGGCGTTACCCCGATCGGCACCGCGGACTCGCAGAGATTGTCGTATGGAATGAACCACGGCACAGCGAGCGTGACGTTGGCGACGGCAAACCCGCCCGCCGAGAGCGCGACATTCGACCCCTGCCCGACGTCCGTCTGATGGATCGAGGCGTTGCTGCGGATCACCGAAATTCCCCACTCTCGATCACCGAAATTCCCCAGGGGAGAGCCGGCGTGGAGGGCTTGATTTCAGCTTACGCGGCTGTCAATGGGCGACCTCCTGATCGACGAGCTCGGCGACCGCAGGTGGCTCTGCCACACGACGACAGCATCCTCCGACCCGGCGATGACTCTGCAGCAATGGTTCGCAACTTTGGTCGCCGAGTTCGCGTCCCGCGACGGACGCTCTCACGGTTCGTCGCCGCCGAAGAGCGACTCGCCGTCGCTGCCGCCGAGCAAGAACTCGAATCGCAAGACGTCAGCTCGCAGCATCTCGGCGTCATAGCCCCCGGCGCCGACGAAACGACTCAGCGAAGAGGCGAGGACCGCAGGGTCGCTTGCCAGCCACTGACCGAGGAAGCCCAGCATTTCGCCGAGCTCCACCGCATCGCCAGCCTCCAAGCACACCGGCTGCATCGTCATGACAGACCTCCAGGGTTTGGTGGACTCAGAAGGAACCTGCACTCCTCTGACTGGTGAAACAGACCATCGTGACACGACGGAGATTCGGTGTGGTCGGGTGCCATCAGTGGGCCACCGCCCGCCGGGTGGCCTCGGCCCGGGCGCGGTGGCTGCGCATCCGGTAGCTGTCTCCGTCGATGTTGAGCACAACGCTCCGGTGCAGCAAGCGGTCCAACATGGCGCCGGCGATCATCGGGTCGTCGTTGAAGACCCTGCCCCAGCTCGCTATGCCCAAATTGGTCGTGAGAGCGATGCTCCCTTTCAAATATCTCTGGGTCACGACCTGGAACAACGCCGCTGCCGCCTCGGCAGGAAGCGGCAAATATCCCACTTCGTCAATGATCAAAAGGCGCGGTCCGGCGTAAAAGCGCATCGCCGTCGCCCAGCGGCCCTCCATCGCCGCGCGGTGACAACGAGCGGCCAGTTCAGCAGCGGTCGTGTAGTAGGTGCGCATCCCCGCCGCCACCGCCTCGTGGCCGAGACCGACAGCCAGCATCGTCTTTCCCACCGGGGGAGACAGCGACAGACTGCAACATCTTCGACGGTTGTTGCCTTGCGAGGTGCGTGTCACCTCGAGCGTGCATCCTCTGTTCGACCAGTTGCTGCAGGCGACAGGCTTCAGGCGACGGAACGGCGTGCTGTTCCTCGTCGTGATGCTGCCCGATGGCTCACCAGGGACGATTCCCTTGGAGGCGACCGACATCTCCGGCGAGCGACAGCCAAGCGCCTGGGTCACAACCCTGTCGGTGGAAGGAGTCCGTCAGCTGCGAGCCGTGGTGAGCTCACTGCAGGGACGACGGATGCCCTCTCGGTCCAAGGCGCGCAAATAGGCTCGACCAACCCTGCAATTTCACGCGCCAACGAACAAGGGAGGTGAGCCTCTTTGCGAAGGCTCAGAATCACGCGCCTGCCCAGCTGAGACTGGACATTGCCGGCATCGTCACCAACCCGAGCGAACGGTGGTTGTCGTTCCCATCGCACTCACGACAAGCAGCCGTCGCCATCTTGGCGAAGATGATCGCCAGAAGCGTCGTCGACGATCAACCAGAAGAGGTGGGTGTCGATGACATTCACGAGTGAACTTGTCTCCAAGGTCACAACATCGCACCTGGGTCGGGACGCCTATGTCTATGTGCGCCAGTGGACCCCTTTCCCAGATGCGGGAGCACACGGGGAGCTTGGAGCGCCAGTACGAGTTGGCTTCCCGGCGCAGACACTCGGCTGGCCGCCCCAGCAGGTCGTGATAGTCGACGACGACCTCGGACGCTCGGGGGCCGATGCCACCGCCCGGGAAGGCTTCAAGAACCTCGTCGCACACGTCGGACTGGGCAAGGTCGGGATCATCTTGGGCATCGAGGTGTCCCGGCTCGCCCGCAGCAACGCGGACTGGTATCAGCTCCTCGATCTGTGCGCTGTCACCGACACCTTGATCGCCGACGGCGACGGTCTCTATCACCCGGCAGACTTCAACGATCGGCTCGTCCTCGGCTTGAAGGGCACTATGTCCGAAGGTAGTTCGACCTGATCCGCCACCGTTTGACCGCCGGCCTGCTGCACAAAGCTGCCAAGGGTGAGCTTCGCCAAGGTCTGCCGGTCGGCTTTGTCTATGACGAGGAGGACCATGTCGTGCTGGATCCCGACGAGGCCGTCGTCGAGTCCATCGCCGTCGTGTTCAGGCGTTTCGAAGAGCTGGGGTCGGCACGTCAGGTGATGCTTTCTTTGCGCGAGGACAACCTTCTCCTGCCACGTCGTCCCGCAGGATCCCGCAGGATCTTCTGGGCCCCGGCCAGCTACCCGGCGATCCACGACTTTCTAACCAATCCCACATATGCCGGAGCCTTCGTGTTCGGGCGACGCCGAGAAGAGCGACGCTTTGACGAGAGCGGGCGCCTCACAAAACACACCCGTGAGTTGCGCGGACCGAGTGGGCGGTCGTCATCGAGGACCATCACCCCGGCTTTGTCAGCTGGGAGCGCTATGAGCGCGAACTTGGACCAGCTGAGGGCGAACTGGCGCCCACCTCACGGCCACGGTGGTGACCAGGCCGGCGAAGGAACGGCATTGCTCCAAGGCAGGGTCCGCTGCGGGCAATGCGGCCGGATGATGCAGGTGGGTTACTCGGGAACCACCGGCAACACCCCTCGATACATCTGCGGACGCAACAAGCTGCTCTATGGCGGCGAGAAGTTCTGTCAGAGCG
>CAVPFA010000008.1:0-149013 GCA_963703655.1 uncultured Acidimicrobiaceae bacterium
GCCATCTCTGGCGAGACGGTCAAGCGCCGCACCGCGGAATGCGGAGCTGCTTTCCGATCCGGGTCACGACGAGCGGACACGAGCCGGACTTGATGGCGGCATAGAGAGTCGAGCGCCCCATGCCGAGAACCTCCGCCGCCTCGGCGACGGTGAACAGCAACGGGCTCGAGGTGCTCCGTCTCATGGCGTGACCGAGCTGACGAAGCTGTGCAGGTCTGCATCGTCCACGGTGACTCGGACGGTCATCGTCCCTCCTCTCCGAGCGATCCCGACGACCGCTTCTACTTAAAGAGGCACTTGGGACTCCAAGCTATTGGTTCGCGCTTGACCCGTCTGCGGCGGTGTCCGCGATTCGGGCGAGCGACGACCAGTTCAAGGATCCGGGCCGACGTTGCTCGAGTGGCCCCGCTCGATCCGGGAGTCAGCCGGCTTGTGCAGATCGAACAGCGCCTCTCCTTCCGGCTCTGGAGCGAGACAGTCCGAACAAAGTGCGTCGGCCACGCTCAGCCCCCCGACGCCTCGAACGGCTGTGCTGCTCCGGTTCGCCAACACTCTGTGATCACTCGCTCGAACCAGTGCGACCCTCGCCTACGCGTTCGTCATGACGTGAGTCCAACCACTGCTTCTGCTCCTGTGTATCCGGAACGTCGAGCCCACGTGCGCTTGCGACAGATTCCCACGCGGCCCGCGATGGGCACGCCTTCCAGCACGAGCAGACCAGCGGCCACAAGCGAGGACCTCCCGATGCCCATACGGCAATGAACGACGACGGGGTTGTCGGCCCGCAACGCACCTGCAAGCTCACTGAGCAGAGCTTTGAAGTCCTGCACGCCTGGTACGCCGCGATCGGGCGTCGGGAGGTTGAGGAATCTCATTCCTGCCGCCGTGACCACATCGGACTCGGATCCCGAGGCGGCGGGTACCTGAACCGCGCTCTCTTCTCCCGGACGCCGAGCGACAATGGCGCCGGTGCGTCCCCGTGTGTTTGCCGTCCTTGCCGCCGCCGTCATCGCCGCGGCCGCGGGATACGGCGTCTCCCTCGCGACGAAGCCCTCGGCACCGTCCGCCGGCGGCTCCGGCGCGTCAGCGGCAAAGTCCGTCCCGCTCGCTCACCTGGCGCTCGCGGGAGCTCGGCACGGCCGCCTTCGGCGCCACCGCCTGCGCCGGACCGCAGCGGTGCTTCGCATTCGGGCTCGGCGGCACCTTCGCCACGAGCACCGACGGAGGGAGGAGCTGGACGGTCACCCAGCTCTCCATCACGGCGAAGCTCACGGTGGTCGCCGCCGCCTGCCCGAGCGCCAATCGCTGCGTCGCGCTCGGGGAGCCGGCGATATCGGCCGTCCCGCCGGCCTCGTCGCAGGCGAGGCGCGGGCGTCGCGCTCGCCTCGAGCGATAGCGGGCGCTCCTGGTCTGAGGCGCTTGTTCGCGGCCCCGCCGTCCAGTTCGCCGGTGGGCTCGCCTGCCCGAGCACCGCCGATTGCTACGCCACCGCCTCGAGCCTGGCGGGTCCTGCCTCTGCCGGCTTCCTGCTCGCCAGCACCGACGGGGGCGTCAGCTGGACGACCCGCCGCCCCGGCCCTCGCTACGGGCTCGGCGGGGCGCTCGCCTGCTCGGCGGTGAGCCGCTGCTTCGCGGCCGGGGGTCCGGGCGGCATCGTCGCCACGAGCGACGGGGGGCTGCGCTGGGTAGACGAGAGCGAGCCGATAGGCGCTGGCGGGAGGCTCGGGGTCGAGGCGCTCGCCTGCTCGAGCCTGACGACCTGCGTCGGCGTCGGGATCGAGCCGAGCCCGGGCTACCCGGTGATCATGACGACGAGAGACGGTGGCTCCTCGTCGGCGCTTTGCCGAGCTCGGTCCCCCGAGCAGCAGAGCGGGCGCGCTCTCAACGAAGTAAGTACTGGCGAGTACTTGGCGGTCAGCTGCTCGGGACTGCGCTGCGCTGCCGTCGCCGACACGTTCACCGAGATCGGCCTTCTCGCCGAGAGCAGCGACGGCGGGAGGACCTGGCGCGAGTCAGCCCTCGGAAGAGGCGGATCGTTCTCGGGGGTGACCTGCGCCGCAGCGGGCGGTTGCGTCGCGGCGGCACGATCGGTGACGGCTCGGCGATCCTCGCCCTGCGGATCGAGCGGGCACCCGTGGACCAAGCGCTACGTCGGGCCGAGCACCGACTTCTCGTCGCTGTCGTGCCCCTCGACGCAGCACTGCGTGGCGGCGGGAGGCGCCGGACCGGTCCCGGTCGCAGGGCGGCGATGGCGACAAGCGACGACGGCGGGGCGCACTGGTCGGCCACCGCCCTGCCCGGCGGCCTAATCGGGATCGACGCGCTCGACTGTCCGACGAGTCGCCGCTGCCTGGCCGTCGCCGACGTGGCCGCACCAGAAAAGCTCTTGCAAGATGGCAACCTCTTCGTCGGCGCGATCATCTCGAGCGACGACGGCGGGCGGAGCTGGCGGCGTGACGCGCTACAGGCGCCAGTCGGCACGCTCGACGCCTGCTCAGCTGCCCTACCGCCTCCACCTGTTACGCCGTCGGGGCGACGGAAGAAGGCTCCGGCGTGCTGCCGCAGGACCTCGTCGTGAAGACGAACGACGGCGGGGCGCGTTGGGTCGCCGATCAGGTTCCAGCCTTCCCGCCTCAGCCGCCCGTCGGTAGCTCCGGCTCAGAGATCCTCGTCGGCGGACTGACAAGCGTCTCTTGCTTCGGCCCGCGCCGCTGCCTCGCCGGCGGCCCGGCCGGGGTGCTCGCGACAAACGACAGCGTCCACTGGGCCGTCCGGTACCAGACGCCCGGCCCGGGCCACGGAGGGATGGTGGCCTACGGCATCCTCTTCGGCCAGCTCCAGCTTCTTGCCTGCCGAACCCGTCTCGCTGCGTCGGCGCGTTCACCGACGCCGCCAGCTCCGAACGTCTGCGCATTAGCACCGACGGCGGCCGGTCGTGGGGCACGGTGGTGTCGCCGGCGATCACCATCAACGCGCTCGACTGCTCGACAAGCCGGGATTGCCGTAGCTGCCGGATCGGATGCGGACGGAGCGGTCGTCCTCGAGACCTTCGACGGAGGCCGCCACTGGCGCGTCGCTCCGGTGCCGGTGCCGGCTGGCGGCGCCGACCGACAGCGTCGCGGCTGCGAGCTATACCGCGATCGCTTGCGCCGAGCCGGCCTATTGCGTGGCGCTCGGCGCCGGAGGGACCGGCGAGGTGGCGATCGCCCGCTGAGCCCGGCCCGCGGACGGTTCGAAAACGAAGCGACACCCGCGGGCGTTGTCCTCCGTCGATCTCGGTGGGGTGCTGTCCTCCCGCGAGCCGCCTCGCGGGACGGCCCCGAACGGTTGGTCGGTGCGTTCGCGCATCACTGCGTCGGTCAAGGCACCCGCGCCAGAGTTCGGCATGGTCCACTGGACGGCGGCCATCCACCGACCCCATGCACCGACCCCATCCACCAACCTCATTCACCGGCCACCTCCTTCACCGACCTCCTGAATCGGCCACCTCCTTCATCGACCACCTCCTTCATCGACCCCACCTCACCTTCTCGTGGACCCACCCCCTCGACCAACCACCTCGTCGACCAAACTCCCCGACCACACACCCTCGGCATCCAGGGGTAGTCGCTCGTGTGAGGCGGTGACCTGGGCCTCCCGGGTCGAGTTCAATAGCCTGGATCCGCCAGTGCGTCTCTCAGTAGAGGCGGTCATCGCGATCGCCCTCGACGAAGAGGAGCACGACGTGATCTCGATCCGCCGGATCAGCTTGGGAGGCGGATTCCGCTACCTGATGGACTCGGTCGCGAGGGGCGACGGAGCCTGCGAACAGTCCTCGTCGCTGGCGGCGTACTACGCCGAGTCGGGCACTCCACCGGGGGTGTTCCTCGGCGCCGGCCTCGCCGATCTCGACGGCGGCGTCGGGGTGAAAGCGCGCACGCAGGTGACCGAAGAGCACCTCTTCAGCATGCTGGTCGCGCTCTGCGATCCGATCAGCGGCGAGGCGATCGGCACTACGGCGAGGGCCCCGGCCGGCGGAGCGCCGGTCGCCGGTTTTGACCTTACTTTCAGCCCGAGCAAGTCGATTTCGGTCGCGTGGGCGCTCGCCGACGACGGGACCAGGGCGGTCATCTACGAGTGCCACGAACAGGCGATCGAGTACGTGATCTCCTACGCGGAGCGCGAGGTGTTCCACTCGCGTTCTGGCAAGAACGGGGTCGTGGAAGAAGACGTGACCGGCGTGGTCGCGGCTGGGTTCACGCACTTCACGAGCAGGGCTGACGACCCTCAGCTGCACGACCACCTCGTCGTTTGGAACCGGGCCAGATCGGTGTCGGACGGCAAGTGGCGCACCCTCGACTCCAAGGCGATCTTCAAGGCGACGACGACGCTGTCTGAGCTTCACCAGGGAGTCCTGTCCGATCTTTTGACCTCGGCGCTCGGTGTCGGCTGGGAGGCGCGCGGACGGCGCCATTCGGCCAAGCCCCGCTATGAGATCACCGGGGTCCCCGAGACGCTCATGTCCGAGTTCTCGCGCCGGTCCGGCCAGATCGTCGCGAAGTCCGAGGTCCTCCGGGCCGAGTTCGCCGCCGCTCACGGGCGCAGCGCCAGCGCTGTCGAGGACATGCGCTTGCATCACACGGCGACGATTCTCACCCGGCCCGACAAGACCAAGCACAACCTTGCCGAGCTCACGACACAGTGGCGCGGCCGGGCCGCCGGTCACCTTCCCGAGGACGGCCAGATCGCCTGGGTGTCGAGCTTGAGCAAGCTCAACGACCTGCCGCTGCTTCACCGCGACGACCTCGGCGAGCCGATCCTCGCCGATGCCGCCGAGGCCGTTGTCGCGACGGTTGCCGAGCGCCACTCCACATTCGGTCGCCAGAACCTTCTCGCCGAGGCTCATCGGATGCTGCACGGCGTGCGCTTTGCGTCCCCAGACGACCGGGTGGTCGTCGCCGAGCACATCGCGGATCTCGCCGTCGCCCGCTCGTTGATGCTCACGCCGCCGTCGCTGCACCACACTCCCGAGCGTTACGTGCGCCCCGACGGGTCGTCGCGGCTGTCGCCCAAGAGCCACATCGTCTATACGACCGCGACGCTCCTCGAAGCAGAATCGCGCCTGTTAGAGGTCGCCAGAAAGACGGCGGGACCCAGAGTGAGCGTCGCTGTCGTCGCGAAGGTCGTCGGGGAGAACCTGCCGGGCCGCGACATCGCGCTCAGCATGGACCAGGCGCTCGCGGTTGAGAAGATCGCCACCTCAGGACGCCTACTCGACGTGCTCGTCGGCCCGTCCGGCACCGGCAAGTCGACCACCATGGCGGGGCTTCGCGCCACGTGGGAGGAGGCCTACGGTCAGGGCTCGGTGATCGGCCTCGCCCCCTCGGCCGCAGCCGCACAAGTGCTCGGTGACGAGCTCGGTATCGAGACGGAGAACACCGCCAAGTGGCTCACAGAGTGGCGGCGCATCCCAGAGCTTTCCGCACGACGCGACCGCCTGGCTTTGAACCTCGCCCGGCACGCCTACCCCCGCTCTCCGAGCGCGGCCAAGCTCCACCGCGAAGCTCGAGGCTACCGACCGGGCCATCGCCGAGCGGCGGCTACAGGCGCGGACAGCTCGTCATGATCGACGAGGCAACCCTCGCCGGGACGCTCGGGCTCGACGAGCTCGTCAGCGTCGCCGGGCAAGCCGGATCGAAGGTGCTGTTGCTCGGAGACGGAGAACAGAACGGGTCCGTCGAGGCGGGTGGGGCGTTCTCGCTCCTGGTGCGAGACCGCGGTGATCTCGTCGCGGAGCTGACTGACGTCCGGCGGTTCCGCTCGGAGTGGGAGATCACCGCCAGCCTCCAGCTCCGCCGCGGCGACAGGTCGGCTATCGACTCTTACCAAGCCCACGATCGCATCACAGGCGGTGATCGCGAAGTCCTGCTCGACGCCCTCTACGCGGCGTGGAAGGAAGATGTTGACGCCGGCAAGACGAGCCTGATGATCGCCGCCGACGCGGTCACCGTCTCCGAGCTGAACCGGCGCGCGAGAGAAGACCGCGTCTGCGAAGGGACGGTCACTCAAGACGGCGTGCCGATAGCCGGGGGACAGACTGCAGGCGCAGGCGACGAGATCGTGACCCGTCAGAACGACCGGGCGCTCACTGCCGGCAAGAGCTGGGTCAAAAACGGCGACCGCTTCGTGGTCTCTTCCACCAGCTCCGATGGCAGCATGACCGTGCGCCGCAGCTCGAGATCCTCCGAGGTGGTGTTGCCCGCGGACTACGTGGCCCAGCACGTCGAGCTCGCGTATGCGACGACCGCATTTCGTTCGCAAGGTCGCACCGTTGACACCACGCACTCGATGGTCGCTCCGACTACGACGCGCGAGGTGCTGTATGTCGCCGCGACGCGAGGTCGCGAGTGCAACTGGCTTTATGTCGACACCACGTACGACCCGGATCCTGCGACGAGCCACGACGGCGTCGTCGTGCCACAAAGCGCTAGCGACGTGCTGGCCGGCGTGCTCGCGAACGAGGGTGCGGAGCGCTCCGCACACGAGGCTCTCGAGCGTGCTCAAAGCCAGGCAGAAGACTTCGCCACCCTCGCGGCCGAGTACGAGACGCTCGCCCGGGTAGCCCAACAGCAACGTTGGGACGACTTGCTCGATCGGTCGGGTCTCGGACACGGCCGTCTCGAGCAGGTACGCCAGAGCGCCGCCTACGGCCCACTGCTCACCGACCTTAGAGATGCTGAGTCGCGCGGTCTCGACGTGGAAAGAGTCTTCCCCGATCTCGTCGCGGCTCGCGCACTCGACGACGCGGAGGACCCAGCCGCGGTCATGCACGCCCGGGTGGGAGCTTGGGCACGAGCCGACGGGTCGGACCAGCATGCGAGTACGAACCTCATCGCGGGACTGATCCCCCGAGCTGCCGGCGTCACCGATCCGGACATGGCCCGGGCCCTTGACGAGCGGGACGTCGCGATGGGGCGCCGGGCGCGGGAGATGGCAGAGCAGGCCATCGTGGAGGGACAGGCCTGGGCGCGCTCCCTCGGTGCGCCACCCTCGGACCCGATAACCCGGGAACGTTGGATGGAGGCCCTCTCGATCGTCGCTGCCTACCGGGACCGCCGGAAGCTCGGCATGGACCATCGACCCCTTGGCCCCACCAGCGCGGTCGAAGCGGTCGGCGAACGCAACCGCGCCCACGCGGCGCTCCAGCGGGCGATCAAGCTCGGCGTGGAGCCCCAGAGGCAGCCAGCCGAAACCCACTACGCCGTCGAGGTCGGTACGGCTGCTGAACGCTCGCTTGCACTCTGATCCCGTAACGGCCAGCGGGACGGAGCGGGGAGGCGAAGTGTGGCATCGGGCGCACCCTTCGCTGGTCGAGTGGGAGCAACGCTTCATCGAACGGACCGGAGCGCATTCGCAATCAAGCGCTCTCAGCGACAAGCCCACCTCGGGTCACTAGTCCTCCGCGGGTGAGGCCGCTGACAACCCGCCATCATGCTCCGATCGTAGGTCGGCTCCGAGTGTAGGGTCGATCAGCTGAGCATTGTCAGGATGTGACGAAAATGAGCTGGAGTCCCTCGGGTGATGGCAACCCGCTGGGTGAGCGTTGGTGGCTCCAGTTCGACGAGCAGGTCCTGTGGGAGGGTGCTCCGGACCCGACGGTAATCTTCGCCAAGCAAGACCGGGTTCTTGTTCCCTTCAGCATCGTCTGGGCGGGCTTCGCGCTCTTCTGGGAAGCGGGCGTCAGCACGGCTGGCTTCATTCCCGGATCGATCTTTGGGCTTGTCTTCGTCATTGTCGGCGTGTACTTGGTCATCGGGCGGTTCTTTTACAAGAGATGGGATCGTCGGCGCACCCGGTACGTAGTCACCAACCGCAGGGCGGTGGTACTGCGCTCGGGTGGGCGCTCTCTCCAAGAGGCGCCGATCGCGTTCGCTCCCATGCAGGTCGAGCTCGCCCGGGATGGTCGGCACGCTTCAGTGGTTTGGTCACTGGACCCCCAACCCGACCGGCAGGCAGGCGGCTTCGCTCGCCTCACCAGCACGGGCGCGATGGGCAGCACGTGGTTGATCGGCAGCGGTTGGCCGGGGAGCGGTGGCAGCCGCACACCGGCGGTGGCCTTTCTCGACGTGACAGATTTCGAGCGCCTGCTCGCCGTCGTCAATCAAGTTCGTGCCGGTGCGTACCCACCGGTTCCGACTGCAGCGCCGTCGACTGGGTG
The DNA here is from genome assembly GCA_963703655.1 of uncultured Acidimicrobiaceae bacterium. Classification (GTDB taxonomy): domain Bacteria; phylum Actinomycetota; class Acidimicrobiia; order Acidimicrobiales; family Bog-793; genus CAVPFA01. Next base: position 8,198 of record CAVPFA010000008.1, read on the forward strand.
GTTACCTCCGCCACCGCCGCCGACAGCTAGGGAGTGGTTCCCCACTGGGGCCGCCATTAGAGGACCCGGGCTACCGGCGGCGGGCGCCGTCCTCATGGTTGGATTGGCGGTCACGGTCTTCACGGCAGTGTTCGCTGTCAACCGGGTGACGAGATACCTGGATCATCCGCCGCGGATGTCGGCTCCCGGGTCGACCACTCTGGCTCTCGACCCCGGAACCTACGTGATCTTTGAGCACCCGAGTTCCCCGCGTGTGCCGAGCTACTGCCCGATCAGCAGCCAGTGTGCGACCTTCGGACCCTCAGACGTCGACGTCGTCAGCACTTCGGGAGTCCGCCTGGTCGTCGACGCCGACTTGAGTTCCGATCGGATCACTGAGGGTGATCTGACCTATCGCGGAGTTGTGGAGTTCCACGTGGCAAGAGCGGGCTCCTACAGGATTGTCGTCCGGCCATCGGCTCCGGGGCATCTCGTCATTGATCCGTCTCCCGGTCAGGAGGTCCATGCCTTTGCAGGCTGGATCGCTCTCGGAGGCGCTGGTCTGATCGGGATTGTCACGGGGGTGGTCTCGATCGCTCGCACTCGTCGGAGGCGCCGTCTGCCGGCAACGTTGCCTCCCTAATCCACTCGGAGGCGGCAGTCGTAGTGGGCCGCTATTACGACCGGTTCAGGCCAATTCTGATCAGGCCAGTGGCTTATCGCGGGACACAAACGATCGCGGCTTAGCTAGCGGGAAAGATACTGCGGAGAATCTCAGGCAACTCCTGCCACTCATCTCGTGCCATAAAAAGGCAGAAGTTTGGAACGAGTATCCCTAAAAAGACGAGATGGCAACCGCCTCCGATGGCCAAAGGAACACCACCACTAACGATGCCAAGGAGCATGAACAGCAGTGACCCAAGACACATCATCAATGTGTAGAGCTTTGTAACTCTGGAGACGCCAACCCTGCCTACCACGGCGGTTCCTGTGGAACGAGCTTCCAATCTGCCGATGTAGTGAGGGCGCCAAACATTTCCGCGTAGACCTGTCAACTTTTCGAGGTAGTACATATCAAACGCTCACGACTGAATCCGCCCTTGTAGCAAGACACCTTCCGACCTCAGGCGCTGCACCCGTCGCCAGTCGTCGCCGAACAGCGAGGGCGAGTCACGGGTGAACGTGCCTAGAGGCGACGTTGTTCGCGCCGACAACACTCGTTTGTAGTCCTCTGGGGACCGAGTGGAATAGAAGCGCAGTTCCACGCCGAAGATCCTTCCCCGTAGAGATCGTCTCCAGCTGGTCCAAGAAGACATGGAGGAATCGTCAAGAGTTGTGGATAGCCCTTCCCGATGATCACGCGGCGGCTTCCTGATCGGACAGCTTGGCGCGCTCGACCATCACCCCCTTTTCGAACTTGGCGCCGGCGCGGACGAGTGCGACGAGGTGCGGAGCATTCACCGAGCGCCAGCGCTCCTCGGCGGCTTCCATGAGTTTGAAGGCCATGGCGAGACCGGCCGCTTTGGATCCCGGGCCTTTTGTGACCCGCGTCCGGAGCCGGACCGTCGAGAAGGTCGACTCGATCGGGTTCGAGGTCTTCAAGTGGATCCAGTGCTCGAGCGGGAAGTCATAGAACGTGAGGAGCTCGTCGAGATCGTCGGTGATCTTGGCGGTCGCCTTCGGCCATTTGCCGCCCAGCTCGTGGCAGAAGGCCTGAGCGCCAATGCGTGCGTGCTCTTTGTCCTCGGCGTCACGGATCTCAGACAGGAGCTTCTTCGCGAGCGGCTTGATCGATGCAGGCAGCGCTCCGAGAACGTTCGCCGCCTTGTGGAACCAGTCGCGCTGCTCGCGAGTCTCGGGGAAGACGAGACGTAGCGCCTTCCAGAACCCGAGGGCCCCGTCACCGACGGCCACCATCGGGGCTTTCATGCCGCGGTGGCGCAGGTCGCGAAGCATCGCCTGCCCAGGCGTCCGCGGACTCGCGGTGTCCCTCTCCGATCGCGACGAGCTCCTTGTGGCCGTCCTGGCGAACTCCCACCACGACAAGAGCGCACAGGCGGGCCTCTTCGAGACGAACGTTGAAGTGCACGCCGTCGACCCAGACATAGACGAAGTCCCGATCAGCAAGGGACCGCTTCATGAACGCCTCGTGCTCGGCCTGCCAGGCCACACAGAGTCGCCCGATAGCAGAGGCCGAGAGCCCGGCCGCCGAGCCGAAGAACCCCTCGAGAGCCGGGACGAAGTCCTTGGTCGACAACCCGTGCAGGTACAACAACGGCAGCACCTCGGTCACCTTCGGCGAGGTTCGACACCACGGAGGCACGATCGAGGACTTGAACCGCATCTTGTCCCCGCTCTCGGGGTCGACCCGGCGGTCGTCGACGCGCGGTGCCTCGATCTCGATGGCTCCAGCAGAGGTCGTCACCCTTCGGCGCCGAGCGTGTCCGTTGCGCACCACGAGGCGGTGGCCATCGTCGTCGAGCACGCTCGCGTGGCTCTCGACGTAGTCATCCACCTCGGCCTCGAGCGCGACCGCCAGCATCTGGCGCGCTCCGTACCTGCAGATCTCGTCCAGCATCGACGCAACGTCCTCACGCGCGTCGCCGTTGATCACTACGCTCAACATTGGCGTTCCTTCCTCGCCGGAGCTCGAACTCCGGCGCTCTTCTTCTTTGGTCAAGAAGGAAGGTACGCCGCGCCCTCGAACGGGTGGGCGATCCACAACTTCAGGTCATACCTCGAAGACATGAAGCTCGTTAGTTTAGAGTGTATAGATTGCGAGGGCCCGCAAGCCAGTCGCAGTGGATTAATCATCATGGTATGACCTTCACGCTGGCGAAAGGGCGCGCATCACAGTCACAGGCCACGAAGGATGACATGTCAGGCTGTCACAACCTCGAGGGGTTTCGGGTCGGTGCTGGCCTTCGCGGCCAAGCGCTTCAAGTAGTGGTCGCGGGAGATATAGATACCGAACCGGATCATCCAGATGGTCTCCGGGTACGCGGCCAGCCGCTCCATGGCGCCCGGACCGAGGCCGAAGTATCGCTGGCAAGCGAACAGTAGAAGCGCCACCAGTGAAGCCAGACTGAAGAAGATCGAGTATCCGCGCAACCGAACGGGGAGCCGCACAGCTAGTCCGACCAGCAATATGCCGAGGTTGCCTATTCCAATGGCAAGCCCTGCGCCGGTCATGTGAAGGATACGAACCGTGTTTTCGGGCCGCACACCCACGAGGATGACGCCAAGACCGCCCAAGCCGAGGCACAAGAAGCCCCAGAACGACGCTCGGCGTTCCCTCCGCTCGCGCTCGGTGAACTCCTGATAGAGCAGCAGCGCGCCCGAGAACATCACCAAGCCGAGGCCAACGAAACCGATGTTCATCCACAAGTTCCGCGGAGAGCAGACGTAAGAGCCGCGGTACTGGCCACACGCTGTGCTGCCCAAATCGCTGATGGTGTTGCTAACCAAGCTGTAGGGCGGATGCCATACCCAGCCGACAAATATCTGGTCAATGAAGTAGAGAACGCTGGCCATCCAGAGGGTAGGTCCAAGCCAGGGGTGGTCGTCCGCGAAGCTCTTGACTCGGGCTCGTGGTCCCGAAGCGGCGACGATCATCGGCTGCACTCCCCCTTTCGAGGTTCCATCTGTCCGGCATGCCGCTGGAGATAGGACCTGACGACTAGGTCGACTGATCGCTCAGGGACACGCAGCAGAGTTCAGTGTAAGCACGCCAGGCCTATCGTCAAGTACGCGTCACTCCCGCCGGCCGCCTCGGTTTTCCCTCTCGGTTCCAGCGTCAGCAGAGCGAGCGCATCGAACCACCCTGGGTTCGATGGAGAGACCGTCTTGATCACTCGCCGGTGGCTGACCCGCCGGCGACGGACCCGCTTGGCGGAACCTGCGCCAGCCGCCTGCCAGACCTGCTCATGCGGGCCTCCGCGTCGGCGCACGAGGGTTGAAGACGGTGTCGACAGTTGACCGCTCCGTCTCGAGCGCCGCGAGAGGATCACCGGTCGAGACACGTCAAGACAAGCAACGGGATCATTGATTGCGGTAGGGACCGCCCTTTCGGGCGGCCCCCCGCACAGATCCCAGCGTGCACTCCTAATGCACTGGGCTCCTGCCTTAGGTCCGAGCGTCAAAGCGCACGCTCGGGAAGGGATGCTTTACACGGACCGGGGGTATCCACCGTTTCTCGTAGAGTCTCATCCGCTTCCAGTTCATCCGGGTGCGCTGGCTTCGACGCCGGAGCGCCTCGAACCAGTACCGGATCAGCTGAGTGCGGAATGCCGCCACGGCGTCGGTGTTGCCGGGCACGGCGTAATAGGCGAGATGGCCTCGCACCACTGAGCCGAGCCACTCCCCTTGTTCGGGAACGGGGTAGTGCCGACGTTGCTTGATCTGGTCTTTGACCTCGGCAAGCTTGGCCCGCATCCGCTTCGAGATGGTCTTTCGCTTCAGCCAGAACCGCCCGGCCTTGGTCTTCCCGCAGTAGTGCGTTAACCCCAAGAAACCGAACGTCTCGGGCTTCCCGTCGCCCCGGGCCGCACGATCCCGGGCGGCATTGCGCCCGAACTCGATGAGCCTGGTCTTGTCGGGATGCAATTCCAGGCCGAACTTCGAGAATCGCTCTCGGAGGTCGATGAGGAACTGCTCGGCGTCGGACTTGTACTCGAACCCGGCGACGAAGTCGTCGGCGAACCTCACGATGATGACGTCACCGTGGGCGTGCCGCTTCCTCCATTGCCGGACCCATCGGTCGAGGACGTAGTGGAGGTAGACATTGGCGAGCAACGGAGAAGCCGATGCCCCCTGAGGGGCACCGGTCTCGCTCGCCGTCCACTCCCCGTCTTCGATCACCCCTGCGTTCAGCCACTTTCGGATGAGCCGCAGTACCCGCTTGTCCGCTATCCGGTGCTCGAGGAACCTCGTGAGCCAATCGTGATCGAGATTGGTGAAAAATTCTTTCACGTCGGCGTCAAGCACCCAGTTCACCTTTTTCCGTTCGATCCCGACCGTGAGGGCGTCGAGCGCATCGTGCGGTCGGCGCCCGGGTCGGAACCCGTAGGAAAAGCCCAGGAAGTCCTCCTCGTAGATGGCGTTGAGCACCTCGACGACGGCCCGCTGAAGGATCTTGTCCTCCAGCGTGGCGATGCCGAGCGGCCGGAGCCGCCCGTCCGCCTTCTCGATGTACGCCCTGCGAGACGGACTTGCCCGGTATGCCCCGCTGTTGACTCTGGCGAGCAGTCCCTGGAGGTTCGCTTCCAGGTCCTCCCCGTAGGAATCCCACGTCACCCCGTCGATCCCCGGTGCGGCCAGGGGGCGGATCGCCCAGTAGGCCTTCCAGAGACGGTCGAAGTCGACATGGTGCAGCAAGGCGGTGAACCGTGCATCCTTGTCCTTGCGTGCTGCTTTGCGCACACGGTCCAGCCCGCTTGACACGTCAGGCCCGGCACTGCGTCCGGGACGTGTTGGGTCGTCCGTGTTCCCCTCGGCCAGCCCCCTTTCCTCCACCACCTCCGCACCGACGGCCGACGCCATCGCCTTGTTCGGCGGCTTCGCAGGTACTACGGGGCTGTCAGACTTCCCACGCTCGTTCATCCCAGGATTACGGCCTTGGCCTTGCCCGAGCGGCCCGACGGGCGATCAACCCGAGGGGCGAGTGTGGGATCTCCCGGTTCTCGCGCATGGAGATTCCGTACATGCACAGGTTCTTCGACCGCGCGGGGTCCGCAAGCAGCTCGCGATCGCGCGGCCTGCGATGTGGCCTTCCGCTCATTTCGACAGCGTCGGCACCCCGGTCTCGTTGATTTCGCGGCTCAATAGCCCAGCCTGCACGCACCCCTATCCAACGCTTCGCCGCCGCCCTTGCGGACGACAACGCATGGTCGGGGCCGTCGTGGGTCGCTACCCCTTCAACGTAGAGCGTCTTCCTCTCCTTCTCCATGCCGGTTTATCCCGGCGCTCCGAAGCACGGCCACGACGAACATCGCGATGGGGTGCCGGATCGGTCGCATCACGCCGCCCCTTAGCGAGTACACGATGGTCCTGGCGATCATCCCGTTCCCGGCCAAACCTACGGACACGAAGACTGGCTTGGTGCGCCCTGGCACCGTGACGCGGAGGACGAGGATGGAGTAGGGCGGCAACGTCGCCGGACAGGCGGCAAGACCGTGCAGGTCAAGGCAGCGGGCCGGAAACGCGAGAGTCACCATTGGTTCGGTGCGGAGTCCTGAATCGACCTGGACGCCGTTGACCGGCTCCTGAGGAAGCGGCAGCAAGTAGGCGCAAGGCGGAAGAAGCATGGGACGCGCGTCGGTGCTCAGCGTCACCGTTGTTCCGGAAAACGCAACGCCAGGTGTCCGGCAGATTGCTCCGAGGCCGGGCGTCACCTGCGTCCGATTGACGGGCCAGCCAGCTGGGACCGAGAAGTGCAAACCTGCGAACGTTACCGAACGCCATCCCGACGGGACCTCCGGCGCGGGACGTGTAGCCAGTACAACAGCTCGCGGCGAGACCGCCAGCGTGTCGGTCACCCGAGTACCGGACCCATCGGTTGCCCATAGCTCAACATGCAGCGACGGCACGAAGTAGGTGACAAACGTGGCGGCCCTCGGTCCCAGGAGCACGAAGATGCCGTGAAGCAGAACCGGTTTTTCCTGTCGGTATGGAGTAGGGATCGAACCGAGCGGGGTGATCCGCACCGTGGGGGACGACGCAGCCGTGGGGCATCCGAGGTCCTGCCGAACTACACCGAGTTGGATGATGGGCGGCCACTTTCCTCCGCACCACGCGTGGGTCATAACAGCCCATGTCGCGGGTACGGACACCTGCGCGTCCCCGTAGGCGACCGGCACCCAGCCGGCAAGTGTGGCCGAGAGGTCAACGGCATGAAGCGGCGGGGCCGTGCGCGGGATGCCGCTGTGCGTCGTCGGAGTGACCGCCTCGAAGCCAGTGCACGTAGCGAGGATGAGAGCCGGGACCACCAGCACCAGGACGCGAAGTCTCACTGCCGCCATGGTCCCATAAAGCTGCACCGGAGCGCTTCGCGTACGACCTGGCGGCCGACAGCACATCGCCGTGCAGCCAACGACACCGTTGGGCATAGCGGGACCGGTGCAGGCTCGCGCACCGACGTGAGGCGGACACTGTTCAGGCGTTGCGGGACGCGTCCTGGCCTTTGAGTTGGGTGACCCTCCCATATCCGACAAACGTGCTGTTTCGCGCCGCGCGCCAAACCGTCATGCGTGTCAACGCCCCAGATTGGGTCTGCGAGCCTGAGCCGCCGCGACCGCCCGATGACCCCGACGGCTGGCTTGCGGCTCGGTCCGAACGTCAACCAAGAGCGGTTGGGGAGGCGGGGGTGCCCTCCCGCTACTCAGCAAGTCAACTTGCGTACTCCACCTTCCAAGTGCGACCCGCGTCACTCGTGTGCACGAGACGGTAAACAGTCGATGAGCCACCAGCCTTATACCGAATAAACATGCCCGTGACCCAACCAGAACGGGATGTGACAAAGCTGGCCCCAAGGGACACGGTGATGTAGCCGACGTCGCCGCGGCGAACCAGCTCTTTGCCACTTCGCTCGGCAATCGCCCACGGGGCTGTCCCGAATCCGCAAGCTAGACATCCGTCGATAAACGCGGCGGTGTCCGCGTCGATGGCGCTGAAAGCTCCCGGTTCGGTCCCGGGCGACTCGACTGAGACCGCGACGCCGCGATAGGGAAAGTAAAGCTCGGCGAAAATGGGCCTCCAGGCGCCACCGTCGCTGTGATAGGCGACGTGAGGAGTTTGACTCATGGCACCGCCCGGTCCGTCGAGCACAGCCCAGCCAGCTTTTTGTCCCGCGCACTGAACCATCGCGAGGGGGCGGGCCTGTCCCAGCCCGTAGCCCTTCAGGGCGAGCGACCATGATTTTCCACCGTCATGGCTGCGGTAGACACTTCCATCGGCTCCGAGCCAGCCGTCATCAGGCGTCGCGAAGCACACGCTCTGCGCGTCGGCCGGAGCAGCGAGCAGCGTCCAGCTCTGTCCCGCGTCATCTGTCTTCAGCACTACCCCGCCCGTCCAAGGAGCCATCGGGCTCAAGCTGCCGAAGGTTTTTCCGCCCGCGACCGCGTAGGCGATCCTCCTTGTGACGAAGTGCACGGAGCGAACTGGCCAGGCGGGCTCGTGAAGCTGTTGCCAGCGCCGACCGCCGTCGGTAGTGACGAGCAAGTCCGTCAGACCGACAGCCCACCCGTGCTCAGAGTCAACGAAATCGACCTCGCTCAGGTCCGCGCATCGGGCTCGGTATTGAACTGTCCAACGTATGCCGCCGTCATCAGTAGCAAGGATCTCGTTGGACCCGACAGTCCAACCTGTCGTGACCGAGAGGAACTGCACGCCGTAAAGCTCGCCTGGTGCGAAGAAACCTGCATCGAGCCCACCCGGGCACGCGTCAGAAGACGACACCGACCGCAGGCTGTACAGGATCGTCCTCGCGACCACACCGGCACCGGCGGTCGGTGAGATCGCTTGCGCGCTTGAACACACGGCGAGAATCAGTGCAATGGCCACGATCACAATGCCGGCGAGCTTGCGCACCGTGCTCATTGTCACACTAATCGCCGGTTTCGGGCAGTCGGGCAGCAGAGAGCGCAGGCTGCTGCTTGACGCCGACCGCTCGGGGGGTATAGTCACAGCATGAGTAGTACCACACCAACGGTGGAGATCGACCCCACCAGCCCGGTCCCCCTCCACGAACGGGTTGCTTCCGCCATACGCCGCGCCATCGCCGATGGCGGGGCGAAGCCAGGCGAGCGGCTACCTCCTGCTCGGGACCTCGACAAGGTGCTCGGCGTGAACTCGACCGACTGTCGGTGACCCGCCTGCGGACGCCAAGATTGTGGGGGGCATGACGAACTCGAACGTGAGACCGAGCCGACCAGAAGTCACTCCCGACGTGTACCTAGGATGACCGGATGTGAAGGGTTTCGCCTACGTGACTGCGGCGGTGATCGTGGTAGTGGGCGTCACGTTGGGCGCGATAGCTCTGGTGGGAGCTTGGTCGTCCCAGTCCTACGCGTCGGCCACCGCTGTTCTTCGTCAGATCGGCTGCACGGATCAAGAGATTCAGATGGTCGGTGCCTCAGCGGTTTGCCCGCCACAGGTCAACTTAGGCCCCTTTGACTACCTGGCCATGACCTTCAAGCCAGGCTCATCCCCAACGACCTACCTCCTCAGTCACGAAACAGAGTTCACGGGCAGTGAGGTCGGCGTCGTCTACGGACCCAACTGGTTGATCGCGGTTTCGAGCGCCGAGGTTAACGGCCCCATGGAACACGTGGTGAAGGCCACCGGTGGGACCGTTTGGCACGCCGCAGATCAGGAGGCCTTTCTGACCCTCTGCCAGGCAGTGTCATCCCTGGACCGGCTAATCGTTCACCGGACCAACGCCAATCCGCAGTTGCACCTTCACTTCCCGTTCCCGAGCGTGGTGATCGTGACCAACGCCAGTTCGGTCCATGATGCCGCCAAAAGTTTGTGCGCGCTGCAGAGGATGCCAAAGGGGGTGTTCCACTGTCCGGCTGTCATCGGCCTGGACTATCACCTGACGTTCTCTACGGTTAACCGGGGCTTCCCGACCATCGTCGTTCCCGCTACGGGCTGCCAGGAGGTCAGCGGACTAGGCCCGACGCGCTGGGTGGCCCGTACGCCAAGTTTCTGGGGCGCGCTCGGCAAGGCGATGGGGCTGGCGAAGGCGACATACTCAACCTTCAGCGACGACGGTTGTGGCTACTGCTGAGAGGACTTATCGGCGTGGCCCCACGGTGCGCGTCCGTGACGTACTTCTCAACTCCCTCGCAGGGGCAGTGAGAACCGGCGTGGCGGCCAGCGGAGGGCACCAACCTGGCCGCTCATCCCGGAGCATTCTGGACGTGCCGGAGAGCAGCTAGAGGGCACTGCCCGATGCAGCTCGACGTCGAGCGCGTCGGCGAGGCCAAGCAACCCCGGGCAGCGGCCTGCACGACCGCGCCTACGCCTAAGCCTTGGCGAGTTCCTCAATCTGACGGGCGGCGAAGTCTGCTCATTCCCTACGATGCGACAGAGACCGCCTGAGGCGCTCGTGCCCATACACTCGGTCGTCCTGACGTGGCACACTGCTTCTGTGTTCGAGGGCTTCACTCCTGGTGCGCAAAAAGTTCTATTCCTCGCTCGGCAAGAGGCGCTGTTGTTGCGCCACTATTACGTCGATACCGAGCACCTGCTCCTCGGGGTATCGAAGGAGCGGGAGGGTATCGGGGCACGAACGCTCCAGGCGCTGGACATCACTCCCGAATCGCTCCGGGACAAGATCGACGAGTTCGTCGATCCGTCCGACGCCGAGCCCGCGGAGTCACCGCCATACACGCCGGGTGCCATGAAGGCGCTGGAGCTTGCAAAGCGGGAGTCCCTCTCTCTCGGGTCGCACTACATCGGCACCGAGCACCTACTCCTCGCCATCGTGCGCGAGGGCGAAGGTGTCGCTGCCAGGGTTCTTCTCCAGTTTGGTGCCAACCTTGAGCGCGTCCGGCTGCACGTGAGCCGCCTCTTGATGGAGGAAGAAGGGATCATCCAAGACCCGGCTCAAGAAAGCGTCGCTACAGTCGGCTCAACCGGATCGAGACCCCGGGTCGTTTCACAAACCTGGGTGGCGGGCATGGGGCTCTTGACGACGGTAGCCGGGACGCCAGATCGTCGGAGTCCGAGCCAGCGGCGCTACATGGAAGACCACCAGACTGAGATGATCATCAAGCTCGCGGTGCGCCATGCAGGGGTCGCTCAAGAACCCAACCCGACCATGGTGAAGTGGGTAGCCACAAACCGACGGGATGCGAATCGGGTGTTGCTGGACGCCGTCGTCGACGACGTCGAACCCGTATTCGCCTTGGAGGTCACCGGCGGCACATTCCAGCGCCTGAGAGGTGGTCCCCGGGGGTCAGGTGGTCCGACACCGGGCTCAGTGCTCAAACTGATCGTGAGCCAGGCATTTCACGTTCTAGACATCGGAATCGGTGACCTCACATCTGACCTGTCACCGTTGGGTGTAGTGCAGACCCAGCGGCTCACCGGAAGCGCCGAGCCGGACTGAGCCGGGAGCCGATGCTGCGGCGGCTCTTTGCCGGTCGCGGTGATATTCGACACCGGGCGCGTGTTGTCGGTCACTCAGCGGGCCATCCGAGCGACGCTCAGAATGCCTCGGCCTGACCAGCGGGCAGGTGCTATTTCCACAGGTCGCGACGCGTGCGCGACGGCCGGTGCGGACCGCGCGGCCGATCGGGTCGCTATGCCTGATCAGCCTTGACCCCGGGCAGGTGCGTGGCGCGACCTAGCTGGCTTTCGCGACGAGCTCGGCCTGGTAGCGGCCCGCCTCGAGTTGGGGATCGCTGTCGAGCACAAGTCCTTGAACCGTCACGGTGACAGCCTCGTCGGTCAAGTAGAGCGAGAGGGCCTCAGTGAGCGCCTCCTCGAGCTCCTCTTTCGTGTCGCCCGACGCGAACAGCCCAGGTAGCTCGGGGACCTCTGCCCAGAAGCTCCCGTCCTCGACATGAACGTCAACGGCAAAGCTGCGCAGCTCTTGAAAGAAGGTCATTCGACCGTTTCCGTGCTCATCGAGTGAGCCCTGCTTGTCTCAAGATTGCGGCGCGGAGCTCGGCGCCGTAATCGTTGCCTTTGTGCCTCGGGAGCGTGATCGGCCGGCGCCCTTGTTTCACCATCTTCACGACGTGCTTGCCGCCGAAGGTGCGCGTCCAGCCTGCCCGTTCGAGCAGTGCTATCGCCTTCGCCTGGTTTGAGAACGGTCGGAGGCGCGGGAAGATCCTTCGGCACACGACCTCCTCAGCTCCTCCGGGCGAACCTTGTCCACGCTGTCGAAGCCTCCGCCTTCGCGGTGCTCCCCATGAGGGAGCGTATTGACACTGTACGCCTTGGCGGTGTCAGTGCCGCCCTTGGAGAGGGCACTGCCGGGCGGCTCGGCGTCAAGGCGTCGGCGGGACCGAGCGACCTTCTGGACAGCGGCCTGCTCGACTGCGGCTAAGTCTCAGCCTTGGCGAGTTCCTCGATCTGACGGGCCGCAAAGTCGCGGCCCGCAGGAGTCGACAAGATCTGCCTGCTGATGATGTTCCGCTTATGACACCGCCAGCCTCCCGGAACCGGCGCCCTGACTCAGTTTGACCAGCGATTGCAGCAGCCATTGCGGCAACGCTGCTTCAGACCGATACACACCCGTGGACACAAGTGAACACCCTGCCGAACGGTCTAGGCTGAGGAAAGCCAGTAAACAGAAGGCTTTCCCAGGTCACCGGTGGTGGGCCGTACAAGACTTGAACTTGTGACCTCTTGCGTGTCATGCAAGCGCGCTACCAGGCTGCGCCAACGGCCCGTTTCCTGCTGGGCACTCTAGCCTCTCATCCTCAAGGCCGTCGTCGGCATTTCTGCACTGGGCCAGGCTGCCTCAGTGCCCTGCGGATGGCCGTCGCATGAACCAGTTGGTCACGCCGATTACTCGCTCCTCGGCGATGATCTTGAACCCGAACCGCGTGTAGAGCCGAACATTGTCCTCCGTCTCGGTCTCCAAGTAGCCCGTCAGGTTCGCCTCGTCAAGGTGTCGGCAGTAGGCGTGAAGTACTTGCGTACCGATGCCTCTGCCCTTGAGATGGGCGTCAACCCCCAGAGGACCAAGGTGCGAGTGCGGCTCTTTCGGGTCAAATTTGCCCCACGCCGCCGACAGGCGGACCGTGCGCAGGAGGGAACCTGGACCAGTCGGGAGCATCGGCGGAATGAGCCTGAGGCGCTGAGCATTCGTGGGCTGGCAAGTGCCAGGGGGCGCGATGCCGGCCACCGCGACGATGGTCTGGCCATCGAGACCGACGAGTGGCGGCTGGTTTACCAGGGTGACGCGAAACATCGCCCCGAACATCATTTCGAGGCACCGGCGCCGGCGTTCGGGATCCCCTCTGAACAAGGCCGTGGGTATGGGGTTGTCACGAAAGCTACGAGCGAGCAGGGCTACCGCTGCAAGGAGCTCATCTGGTTGAAGGTCGCGTACCTCCACGACCGGCCGGTCTCCGCTGCCCACCGCCTGACGATACCCGAGCGATGTCGGGCAGTCCTCGGTACGCTCACCGGTGGCACGGTCGCGCCGGCCCGCCCGCTTCTGGTGTCATGGACCACTGACAAGGGAGGAACCGGATGCATCCCGACGAGGTCGCTGCGGAGCTTGCTGCTCGTTTTGCCAGTGCTTGGAACCGCCACGACATGGGCGAGCTCGCCAGCCTCTTTGATGACGACGCTTCGTTCGTGAACGTCGCCGGCATGCGCATGCGAGGCCGCGAGGCGATCCGGCAGGCCCACGCCAGCGTTCACGCAGGTATCTATCGCGACTCTCACGTTCTCGTGGAAGTCGACGATGCGCGTGAGCTGGCCCCGAACGTGATCGTCGCTGCCCTGCGCACCGAGCTCATCGGGGACGAGCGGGCGCCGGGTGAAGTCCGGTACTCCCTGCTGACTTTGGTGATCGACCGACATGGAGATGACTGGGCAATCGCCGCGGCTCAGAACACCCACGTGGTCACACCTCCGCCCGATCGTTGAGGGCCGGGCCGGCCGGCCAGCTTCAGAACACCTCGACGAACCCTGAGTCCTCCTCGCCGCGCAGCACCTGCTTCAGTACTTTGCCCGACGGATTGCGAGGCAGCGGATCATCCGTGAATTCGACGTAAGCCGGCACCTTGAAGTCCGCCAGCTTCTCGGCGACGAAGCTGCGGACCTGGTCCGGCGTCATCGTCTCGCCGGGCTCGAGTCGCACGATGGCCTTCACCTCCTGGCCGAGTACCACATGGGCCACGCCGACGACGGCTGCTTCCGCAATGCTCGGGTGCTCGATCAGGCGATTCTCGATCTCGACGCAGTAGACGTTCTCACCACCACGAATGATCACGTCCTTGGCCCGGTCGGTGATGTAGAGGAATCCGTCGGCATCCACCCGGCCTAGGTCGCCGGTTCGCAGCCAGCCGCCCGCCATGACCTCGGCGGTGTCGTTCGGCTTGTTCCAGTAGCCGCGCATGAGCAGCGGCCCCTTGATGCACACCTCGCCGACCTCGGCCGGCGGCAGGCCGGCGGCGTCCGCGATCTCGCCGGTTGCGGTCTCGGGCGATACGACCTTGATCTCGACGATCGGGAGCGGTCGGCCGACCGAATCTGGCCGCTCGAGCGCGTCCGGGCCACTGTTGATCGTGACGACCGAGCTGGTCTCTGTCAGGCCGTACACGTTGGCGATGGACCGTACGTTGGGAAACGTCTCGCGCACCTTCCGCTGGAGCTCACCCGCTGACGGGGAGCCACCGTAAGCGATCGACACCACCGATGAGAGGTCGAACTCGTGACGCCTCGGATGATCGACTACACGCCACACCATGGTCGGGACGGCTGCCCAGATCGCGACGCGCTCGCGCTCGATCACCTGCAACGCCACCTCGGGATCGAATCGGCCGGGCGGGATGATCAGCCGCATTCCCGCAGCGAACGAGCCGACCAGGTTGGAATGGCAACCCGAGACGTGGAACAGCGGCGATGTGAGCAACGACGCGCTCTGGCCGTCACCTGGGGCCGGGAAGAGCGAACCGCCGGCGCCCGACCCGGCTTCGAGCAGGACACCGACGACCGCCAGGAAGAAGGTGTTTTGGAGATTCGCGATCATCCCCCGGTGGCTGGAAATCGCACCTTTGGGTCGGCCTGTCGTGCCGCTCGTATAGAAGATGACGGCCGCGTCGTCCTCGTCGATCTCCGCGGCCTCGGCAGGTGGCGAGGGCGTCGCGCTCTCGAAGAGCTCTCGTGCGTGCCGCATCTCGACCGTGCCGCCGGGCGCAGGCAGGTCTCCCGGCTCTGCGTCGATGAGGTACACGACCCGGAGCTCGGGGCATTCTCCCAGGAGTCCTGCGATCCGGGCGTAGCGCACACTGTCGGCGACGAGCGCCCTTGCTCCGGAATCGCTGAGGCCATAGAGCAGCTCGTCACTCTTCCACCACCCGTTCAGGCCTACCAGCACCGCACCCGAAACAACGGTGGACCAGAACGTCTGACACCAGTCCGGGCAGTTGGCGGCAGCGACGGCGACGCGATCCCCGCGTGTGATTCCGGCGAGCCCCGCAGCGAGCTCGACAGCGCCCGCTCGGCAGCTCGTCACGAAATCGCCGTAAGAGATCGTCCGGTCGCCGTAGACGAGGAACGTCTCGTCGCCCCTAGCCCCGACGAGCTCGAACAACTCCCGCAGGGAGCCCATGCGCTGGGAGTAGACCTTCATGACGACTCCCCCGACGTCCTCCTCGACGACCTCGAAGCTGCCGCCCAGACCGGTGAGAAGCTCCTCGATCTCCCGCACCGACCGCATCGCAGGGTCCTCTCCATCGCCGTAGGAACTGAGGCGTCGCCCCTTCGGCGAGCCCGAATCGAAGGCCCATGATCTCAGGATCAATCGGGGGGTGCAGCCACTAAGGGCGTTCGCGCAGGTAGATTGCCGCCGTGCAGGCCATCGCCGAGGCGCCGGGCCGGACAAGCGGCGAGGCCACCCCGGAAGCTCCCGTCGAGCCGCCGAGCGCGGCCCGGGGCGAGGCCGTCACGAAGGTCCTCGGGTTCGTCGCGGTTGCCGGAGCGACGATCTTCGTGATCTGGCAGCTGCGACCCGGTCTTCTGTTCAGCCCGGCTATGGACGTCGGCGGCGACAACGCCGGCCACGTCGTCACCCCCTACTTCCTCATCCACGACCTTCTGCCGCAGGGTCGCATCACGGGTTGGGACCCGCAATGGTTCGAGGGCTTCCCGTTGTACGTCTTCTACTTCCCGCTGCCGGCCTTGCTGGTCGCAGCCTTCTCGGTCGTCTTCCCGTACGCCGTGGCCTTCAAGCTCGTAACGGTCCTCGGGTCGATCACGCTTCCCGCAGCGGCGTGGGCCTTCGGTCGGCTGGCGGACTTCAAGAGGCCGATCCCGGTGCTTATGGCCGCGGCGACCCTGCCGTTCTTGTTCAATACCTCCTACACCATCGAAGGCGGGAACCTCACCTCGACGCTCGCGGGGGAGTTTTCCTTTTCGCTCGCTCTCACGAGCGGACTGCTCTTCCTCGGCGTCTTCGCGCACGCGCTCCGAACGGGTCGGCTCCGATGGCTCGCGGCCACACTGTATGGGGTCACGTTGCTCTGCCACGTCGTTCCGGCACTCGGCTTCGCGGCCGTCGCGATCGTGCTTGCTCTGAGCCGGTGGGACAAGAGCTCGTGGAGGGTGCTCGTCCCGGTCGGGGCGGTCGGCGGGCTGCTCGCGGCATTCTGGCTCGTCCCGTTCGCGGCGGATCTGCATTACAGCTCGTCCATGGGCTATACGAGGGTGATCGGTCTCTGGTCGAACATCCTGCCCCGGGGCTATCTCTGGATGATCATTCCCGCAGGCGTCGGCACGCTGATCGCCCTGATCCGCCTCGACAAGACGCCGATCGTGCTCGCGGTGGGGACAGTCGGAGCGGTGGCGGGGTTCCAGTGGCTCCCGGCCGGCTTCGTCTACAACGGCAGATGGCTGCCCTTCTACTTTCTCTTCACTGCGCTGCTCGCCGCGTACGGCGTCGGCGAGTTCTTTCGCCTCGCGGGACGCTGGCTCGAGCTCGACGCCTGGCAGGCACCGGTCGCGACTGTCCTCGGAAGCTTCGGTGCCGTGCTCGGCGCGTTCATCGCCGGCGGCATCGCCATCCCGGGCTTCCAGCCCAGCGGCAGCCAGATCGAAGTGCCGGGATGGATCTCGTGGAACTACACCGGCTTCCAAGGGAAATCGGGGTGGCCCGTCTATCAAGGCATCGTGCGAATGTTGGACAGGGCAGGCAGGACGTATGGCTGCGGGAGGCTGCAGTACGAGTACATCACAGAGACCCAAGATCCCTTCGGTTCCACCGAGTCGACGATGGCCTTGCCGTATTGGACCAACGGATGCATGGACACGATCGACGGTGTCCTGTTCGAGTCCTCGACTACGACTCCGTTTCACTTCCTCGACCAGGCCGAGTACTCGCTCCCGGGCGAATCCTCGAACCCGGTCGCCAACTTGAATTATCCGGCCTTCAACCTCGCCGACGGCATACGACATCTGCAGTTCGCGGGTGTTCGGTACTTCCTCGCTGTCTCACCGCAGGTCGAGACCGCTGCCAAGCACGTCCCGGGGCTCCTCGAGATCGCCTCGACGCCAGGGTTCCCCGGCCCGATCAACCAGGTGACCGCGGCTCACCCTGTCTGGGATCTCTACCTCATCAAGGGCAGCGGACCGCTCGTGACACCGCTCGATCACCTGCCGGTCGTGGAACCGGGCGGCTCTGCGCTGAACTGGCTCGACACCAACCTCAAGTGGTGGGAAAGCGAGGGGTACTGGCCGGTCGAGCTCGCGCAGAGCGGGCCGCCGAACTGGCCCAGAGCCAAGGTCGGGACGCTTGTCCCGCCGCAGCAGGCGGTGCCGGTGAAGCCGACGACGGTGACTGGAGTGCGCACGACGAATTCGACCGTCAGATTCGACGTCGGGCGTCTCGGGGAGCCGGTCCTGGTGAAGGTGCCGTATTTCCCCAACTGGCACGCCACGGGAGCGCTCGGCCCGTACGAGGTCTCTCCAAATTTGATGGCAGTCGTACCGACAGCACATCACGTTACTCTCTCGTACGGCACCACCGCAGCCGACCAGCTCGGCAAGCTCGCCTCGCTCGGCGGAGTAGTCGGCCTGGGCATGCTCGTCACGCTGCGCCCGCCGGTCATGAAGAAAGGCGGGCCCGAGCCGGCACGCTCACCAACATCCACGGGCGACGGCGAATCCGGGCTCGCAGTCCCAGGGCGCTCGGACGATGGGGACACAGGCGACGAACAGAACGAGGGGGACGAGGACGAAGGGGACGAACCTGGCACCGCCACAGGCCACGAGCCCTACGGCCCGCCCCTGCCCCAACACGAGCGCAATCCCACGGCGGCAGAGGAAGGCCCGCCACCCAAACCGCCGGTGCAGCCGCCTCCGGGGTGACCCTGAATTCCGACTGACTGTCGGTATCCTGCCTTGGCGTGTCGAGGGATCTCCTGACCAGCCCCCGGTCTCGTCGCCGCGCTGCTCACCGAGCCAGCGGGGCTCGGCGCTGGCCCAAGCGCGTGCTGATCGGAGTGTCGATCCTGGTGGGCCTGGCGCTCATCGCCGGCGTCGGAGGCTGGTTCTACGTCAACTCGGTGCTGGGCTCGGTCACGCGCTTTCAGGCTCCGAGCCTCACGGCCGAGACTTCCGGTGCGCCGATCGACGTCCTCCTCGTGGGCTCGGACTCCCGCGCGTTCGTCACTGAGCCCGGTCAGGCCGCTTCCTTTGGCAGCGCGGCCACCCAAACCGGGCAGCGCTCGGACGTGATCGTCATCATGCGGCTGGTGCCGAAGACCCACCGGGTCGAGATGCTCTCGATTCCACGAGACACCTACGTCCCGATCCCGGGCACGGGCGGCTCGAACCGGGTCAACGCGGCTTTCAACACTGGCCCGGGCCTGCTCGTCAAGACGATTCAACAGGACTTCGGCATCCCCATAAATCATGTTGTCGTGGCGAATTTCCCGGGTTTCGAGGGGATTGTCAACGCGCTCGGCGGCATCTCCCTCGACTTCCCGGTACCCGTGCGCGACCCGTACTCCGGCCTGAACGTCTCCACGACCGGGTGCCAGACCGTGGACGGGACGTCGGCTCTCGCACTTGTCCGAAGCCGGCACCTGTACTACTGGAAGGACGGGAGCTGGAGCTACGACGGGATGAGCGACTGGAGCAGGATCCAGCGCCAACAGGCCTTCTTCCACGCCGTGGTCAACAAGCTGAACGGGGAGTTCCCCAACCTTCTCGCGCTCAACAGTTTCCTTCAGGCGACCGCTCACGACTTGCAGGTGGACTCGGGATTCTCAGCTCGCGACATGATCTCGCTCGGCTTGCAGTTCAGGAGCGTAGCCTCGAGCGACCTCGCCACGGAGGTCCTCCCGACCTACGGCGCGCAAATCGCCGGCAACGACGTGCTGATCGCGGCCCAGCCCTATGCCAACAAGATGATCTCGAGCTTCCTCGCCGTCGGATCAGCGTCCCGCCCGACTAGGCCGACCCAGTCCGGAACCACCGCGGGGAGCCCGGCCTCGCCCGGGACCACCGCCCCGGCGAGCCAGGTCGTCCTCGACAGCCCCAAGAACCTGCCCGAGCCCTGGAACCCGAAGCCCTGCTGAGGAGGCTTCAGCCGAGGCCGGCCTGGGCGGCCGCTCTCGACTCCGCCACAAGCCGGTCGAGGGCGCTCCGGGCGTTTCCGTCATCGATGGCGGCGCCGGCGAGTTCGAGGCCGTCAGCGAGGTCGTCGGCCAGCGCGGCGACCACGAGGGCCGCTGCGGCGTTCAGGCGCACGAGATCGCGCCTCGGGCCCCTTTCACCGTCGAGGATTCGAAGCCCGAGTTCGGCGTTTCTCGCGGCGTCGCCGCCCCTGAGGTCGGCCAGGGTGGCCCGGTCCAGGCCGAGCGAAGCCGGTTCGATCTCCAACCGCCGCCGCCGGCACGTTCCGTCCGGCTCGCGCACCGACTCGATAAGCGTCGAGGGCGCCACGGTGGAGAGCTCGTCGAGGCCGTCGTGACCGTAGACGACCATCGCGTGCACGGAACCGAAGATCTCGAGTACCTCGAGCATCTTGTCGGCCATCGCGGGGTCGGAGACGCCGACGAGCTGGCGCCTGGCCCCGGCGGGGTTGACCAGCGGCCCGACGAAGTTGAAAACCGTGGCAACGCCGAGCTCGCGGCGGACCGGAGCGGCAAAGCGCATCGCCGGGTGGTAACGAGGCGCAAAGCAAAAGCCGATGCCGGCCTCCTCGATACATCGCAGGACGCCGTCGGGGCCGAGATCGATGACGACGCCGAGCGCCTCGAGCACGTCGGCCGACCCTGCCAGCGACGACGCCGCACGGCCACCGTGCTTGCACACGACCCCACCCGCGCCGGCGACAACGAGCGCGCTGAGCGTCGAGACGTTGATCGTGCCGCTCCGGTCCCCCCCGGTGCCGCAGGTGTCCACCACCTCGACGCCGGCGTCCAGGCTCTCGGCGTGGGCCCGCATGGCCAGCACGAGGCCCACCATCTCGTCCACGGTCTCGCCTTTGGTCCTCAAGCCCGCCACGAACGCGGCAATCTGCGCCGCAGTCGCCGTACCCTCGAGCACGTCGTCGAGTGCTGCGGAAGCCTCGGCCGCTGTCAGGTCCCGGCGCCCGAAGAGCCGTCCGAGAACCGCCGGCCAGCCGCCGACGGCCTCGAGCGTCGCCGCCATCGCCGCCTCAGTCCCACCACAGATGGCGGTCGAGAACACCTTTGGCAACGAGATTCAGCTGGACCTGCGAGGTCCCCTCGACGATCGTGAGCTGACGGGCGTCGCGGTACCAGAGCTCCGTCGGATGGTCCTTCATGTAACCGGCCGCCCCGAGCAGTTGCAGCGCGAGCCCGGATGCCTTGACCGCTACCTCCGTCGCGTAGTACTTGGCCATCGACAGATAGGGAACCCATTCGCGGGTGAACTTCCCCTGGTCCGCCAACCAG
Organism: uncultured Acidimicrobiaceae bacterium; assembly: GCA_963703655.1. Classification (GTDB taxonomy): domain Bacteria; phylum Actinomycetota; class Acidimicrobiia; order Acidimicrobiales; family Bog-793; genus CAVPFA01. The sequence continues at coordinate 28,789 of CAVPFA010000008.1, forward strand.
GCCGAGCGGTACGTGAGCAGCCTCGCGGCCTCGATCTCGACCGCCAGCTTGGCGATCTCCCACTGGATGCCCTGGAAGTCCGCAATCGTCCCGCCGAACGCCCGACGCTGCTGGACGTAGTCGACGGCGTACATGAGCGCCCCCTCGGCCAGCCCGATCCCTCGAGCGGCGACGATCGGGCGCATGGAATTCAGCCCCAGCATCGCGAGACGGAACCCACCGACCTCGCCGATCACGTTCTCGGCGGGCACGCGGGCGTCGGAGAGCACGAGCTCCCCGGTGTCGACGCCTCGGACGCCCATCTTCCGGTCGATCGAGCCGACCGCGACGCCTGCTGAGTCGCGCTCGACGATGAAGGCGGTGATCGAGTCGTGGCTTCGGCTGGAGGGTTCGCCCGTCTTCGCGAATACCGTGTACCAGTCGGCCTGAACGACTCCCGACATCCAGCACTTCACGCCGTTCAGTACCCAGCCACCGTCGCGCTCGGCGTCGGGGGTGGCGCGAGTGCGCATCCCGACGACGTCACTGCCGGCGCCGGACTCGGACAGCCCGAAGCCGGACCGCTGCGTCCCGGCAGCGATTCCGGGGAGGTACCGCTGCTTTTGCTCCTCGGACCCGGCGATCATGACCGGGCCGGTCGCGAGGCGTGTGAGCAGCAACATCAGCGCGCAGGTGCTGGAGTACTTCGCCACCTCCTCGATGGCGACGGTGAGGCCGAGGATCCCGGCTCCCGAACCGCCGTACTCGACCGGAATGCACAGTCCGAGAAGGCCGGCGTCACGAAACGCCTCGAAGACGTCCTCGGGGTATTCACCTGTTTCGTCGATCTCGCGCGCCCGAGGCAGCACCTTGTCCCGAGCCAACCGCCGGACCGACGCCCGCAGCTCGCTCAGCTCCTCGGAGAGGTCGAAGTTCACAGCGTGAGGCTACCCGGAGGCTTTTCGCCCCGTTCTGGCGACGAAGCGAGTCGCCTCAGGCGCTCTTGCGGCGCTGCCGGACGATCCGGCGCCGCTCGCGCTCGTTCAGCCCGCCCCACACGCCCTCACGCTCGCGTGCGGCGAGGGAATACTCGAGGCATGGCTGGCGGACCGTGCACGACGCACAGATCGTCTTCGCCTCTTCGCAGTCGTCGTCCGACGCTGGGTAGAAGATGCTCGGATCAACCCCACGGCATGCGGCTCGTTGGCGCCAGTTGGCCTTCATCTCGGTTCACTTTCGTCGTGTGTCGACCGTCGACGGCGACTTACCGCGGGCGATCGATGTGCAGAAGTCCGGTGGGCAGGGCGACGCCTTTACCACACGCCAGGGGGTTCGCCGACCGGAATCCCAATTATGAAAGATCGTAACGAAACTGTCAACGATTCACGCACCATCCGGCCCGTTAACCTGCGCCCGGAGAGTGCGCTCCTCGTCTTCCAATCTTCGGCCGCGGAGACGTTCGTCTTGACAGGCAAATCGGTCGGGCGGGTGTAATTCGGGCGCTGGCCAGCGTTGGCGCGCTCCGGGCCCGTCCGCGGTTTGTGGCAGGCTGTCGAGACCGGTGCCTTGATGAGACGACCTGCGAGCATGTTCGACCGCAAGGTCGCGCTGGCGAGGCTGGCGGAGGAGACCTTCGACGTCGCGGTGGTCGGGGGCGGGATCACCGGAGCGGGCGTCGCACTCGACGCGGCCTCGAGGGGCTTTCGCACCGCGCTCGTGGAACGCGGAGACTTCGCGTCCGGCACCTCGTCCAAGTCCTCCAAACTGGTGCACGGCGGCCTGCGCTACCTCCAGCAGAAGGAATTCGGCCTCGTCCACGAGAGCCTCACCGAGCGCCGCCTTTTGCTCGAGAACGCCCCACACTTAGTCGAGCCCCTGACGTTCCTGATCCCCCTTTTCGGAAAAGGCGGTGCCGTCGACCGGGCCGTCGCGAGGACGTACTCGACGGCGCTTTGGATGTACGACCTCGGCGGCGGCTGGCGGATCGGCAGGCGACATCGTCGCATCTCGGCCGAGGAGCTCGCTTCTCACTTCCCGACGCTGCGAACCGACCGTCTCGTCGCCGGATTCGCGTACTACGACGCTCGGACCGACGATGCCCGGCTGACTCTCGCGGTGCTGCGAACAGCGGTGCTCGAGCACGGCGCCGTCGCGTCGAACTACACCCCGGTCGTCGGCCTTCTCCACGATGAGAGCGGCCGCGTCGCAGGCATCCGGGTCGCGCCGGTCGCCGAGCCGCGCTCCGGCACCTGGCTCGCATCGCCGCCGTCACCTTCGCCGGCCTCACCTTCGGCGCCGTCAGCCCTCTCGGCGCCGCCACCACCCCCAGGAGCCGGGAGGGCCGCCGCCACCCTTGAGGTTCGAGCGAAGGTTGTCGTGAACGCGACCGGCGTATGGGCCGACGACATCCGCCGTCTCGACGACCCGGCCTACCCGGACTCGATCCGGCCCGCCAAGGGGATCCACATCGCAGTCCCGCGCTCGAAGCTGCCGTGTGACCTCGCTGCTGTGCTGCCGGTCCGGGCGGACCGGCGCTCGATCTTCGTCATACCGTGGGAGGAGCACACCTACATCGGGACGACCGACACCGCCTATACGGGGTCGTTGGACGACCCTCGCGTCGAGCCGGAAGACGTCGCTTATGTGCTCAGCGCCGTCAACGCAGCCGTCTCGTCCCCGCTCGAACCCGGAGACGTGACAGCTACCTGGGCGGGTCTGCGCCCCCTCCTCGCGGCGACGGGCGCACACGGGCGTGCGCCGAGCGCCCGGACGGCGGACCTGTCCCGGCGCCACAGGGTTGAGCGGTCGGCCTCCGGCCTCGTCTCGATCACCGGGGGCAAGCTCACGACCTACCGCAAGATGGCGGCTGACACCGTCGACTCCGTCCAGCTCGAGCTGGGCTCGAGCTCCGTGCGGTCTCGCACCAGGCACCTGCGCCTTCGCGGCGCGGAAGGCCTCGACGCGCTAAGGGTTGCGGGCCTCGCCGATGAGCTCGGAGTCGACGCCGAGGTCCTGGACCGCCTCGGGCGCCGGTACGGCGGAGAGGCGATGGCCGTCCTCGGGCTCACCTTCGAGCGGCCGGAGCTTCGCGAGCGTCTCGTGGCGGGCCTTCCCCACCTCGCGGCGGAGGTCGTGTACGCGGCTCGCTTCGAGATGGCGACCTGCGTCGAGGATGTCCTGTCGCGCCGCACCCGGGCCCTGCTGCTCGATGCCCGGGCGGCGTCGGCGGCGGCGGCCCGGACCGCCGAGCTGCTTACGGACGAGCTCGGCTGGGACGCCGCTCGAGCGCGCGAAGAGGGGGCTGTGTTCTCCGCCATCGAACGTCACGACCTGGCGGCGACCCGGTCACTCGCTGAGCAGAGTTACCTCGAGTGGGAGAGGTAGACGGCATCGTGACCCCCGAGCGCACCTCCGCGGTCCCACCGATCAGCTTCGGCGTCGGAGCCGAGCAGCTTCGGGACCGGCTCGGCGGAGATCGCGTCGCACTCGACGACGGCTTCCTCGACCGCCTCTCTGGGGCCTGTGCGGTCCTCGACTCTGACCCCGACGCGCTGGCCGAGGCGGGCCGCGACTGGTGGCCCATCTCGCTGCGGTGGGCGCTGTCGGGGTCGGTGCCGGCGCGGCCCGGCGTCGTCGCCCGCCCCGCTGACGTCACCGAAGTCGCCGGCGTGCTCCGGTGCTGCAACGACGCCGGCGTCCCGGTCACCGCGACCGGAGGGCGCAGTGGCGTGTGCGGCGGCGCCGTCCCGGTCTTCGGCGGCGTCAGCCTCGATTGCTGCGCCCTCGACGGTGTGCAGGAACCCCTGAGCGGAGCCCTGCTCGTCGACGTCGGGGCCGGCGCCTTCGGGGGCGATCTCGAACGGGCGCTTCGGACCCGCTACGGGCTCACCACCGGCCACTGGCCCCAGTCGGTCGAGCTCGCGACGCTCGGAGGCGCGATCGCGTGCCGCGGCGCCGGCCAGTACTCGACCCGCTACGGGAAGATCGAGGACATCGTGGCCGGCCTCGAGGTCGTTCTCGCCGACGGGACGGTCGTGCGCACGGGCGCGCTGGCCGGGCGCGGAGCCGGGCCTCGCTCGGCCACGGGGCCGGACCTGACGAACCTGTTCGTGGGCAGCGAGGGCACGCTCGGCGTCATCACCTCCGCCCGGCTTCGAGCCCACCCGGTCGCGGCCACCGAGCGGCGCGCGGCCTGGGCCTTCTCGAGCTTCGCCGAGGGTCTCGAGGCGCTTCGCCGAACACTCCGGCGCGGTGCGACGCCCGCGGTCGTTCGCCTCTATGACCCGACCGAGTCGCAACGTGGCTTCGACTCGGTCGAGGGCAGCATCCTCGTCGCCGTCGACGAGGGCGACGAGGTCATCGTCGACGCCGCGATGCAGGTGCTCTCGGAGGAGTGCAAGACGGGCGAGCCGCTGGACGTCGCCGTCGTCGAGCGCTGGTTCGCTAACCGCAACGACGTGTCGGCGCTCGAGTCGGTCGTCCGGGCCGGGATCGTGGCCGACACGATCGAGATCTCCGCACCGTGGACGTCGCTCCCGAGCATCTACGAGGGCGCGTTGGCGGGGCTGCGGGAGACGCCCGGGATCATCGCTGCCTCGGCGCACGAGTCGCACGCGTACCTCGAAGGGGCTTGCCTGTACTTCACGTTCGCCGGCCGTGGCCCAGATCCTGCCGACGACGCCTGGGCCGAGGCTTTCTACCGCCAATGCTGGCGCTGTGTCCTCAGCGCCACCTCGGCTCACGGGGGCTCGATCAGCCATCACCACGGCATCGGCCTGGTTCGTGGCCCGTACCTCGCGGACGCCCTCGGCGCCGGCTTCGGGGTGCTGCGGAGCCTCAAGACGGTGCTCGATCCCCGGGGTATCTTGAACCCCGGAAAGCTCGGTCTTCCCTCGGCTTTCGGCGCCTCACCCTGGCCGGGAAGCTGAGCGCTGGTTGCGATCGCGAGGCGAGTTGAAAGGCGGGTGCTTTAAGTGCCGGTACGCTCGCTGTGCGTGAGGACCAGCTCGTGACCACCGACGATCTCGTCAGGCGACCCATCGTGGACGCGTCGCTCGACGACGCCTTAGAGCTGGCTGCGTCGCTCCAGAGGAATCTGAGCGCGGTGGTGCTCGGTACCCCCGGTGCCGTCGTAGCCGCGACGACGGCGGTCCTGGCGGCGGGGAACCTCCTTATCGAGGACGTACCGGGTGTCGGCAAGACGATGCTCGCGAAGGCGGTTGCTGTGTCGATCGGCACTCGTCTGGCACGCATCCAAGGTCACCCCGACCTGCTCCCGTCCGACATAACGGGAGTCTCGGTCTATTCCGCGTCGTCGGAGGCCTGGGACTTCCGGCCCGGTCCCGTATTTGCGCACGTCGTTCTCTTCGACGAGCTGAACCGGACCCCGCCGAGGAGCCAGGCGGCCCTGCTCGAGGCGATGGAGGAGCACCAGGTCACCGTCGACGCCGAGTCGTGGCCGCTGCCCGAGCCACACCTCGTGCTGGCGACTCAGAATCCTGTCGATCAGGCGGGGACGTTTCCTCTCGTCGAAAGTCAGATGGACCGTTTCCTGCTCGCCACGCGCCTCGGGTATCCGGACGAGGCCACCGAGACGAAGCTCGCGCTCGCTCACGGGGCCCAACCGTCGCTCTCCTCGCTCTCGCCCGTCTGCACTCCGGCCGGCCTCGCGGCCGCACAGGCGGCCGTTGCCGAAGTGCCCATCGCGCCCACGGTCGCGAGCTACGCCGTCGCCATCGTGCGAGCGAGTCGGGTGGACCCGCTCATCCGCCTCGGCGCCAGCCCTCGCGCGACGATCGGGCTCCTCGCCGCCGCCCGGGCACACGCAGTGATAGCAGGCCGAGGCTTCGTGATTCCCGACGACGTCAAGGCAGTGGCGGTCAGCGTGCTCGCTCACCGCCTGGTCACCGACGCCGGCCCCGTCGGGGCGTTCGACGCCGGGATCGCGGCGGTGCGAGCGATCCTCGAACAGGTCCCCTCGCCGAGGCCTTGATGCAAGGGCGCGCTCGGAGGGACGATCCCGCTGCGAGGCGGGCGCGCCGCAGCAGGGCCGCCGCTCCTCGGCTCCGCCAGCTAGCACTGCCGGAGCGGGCCCTCGGACCGGTCGCGGGCACGGTTCTGTTGTTGTTCGTCTGGGCCGGAGTGGCGCACGCGAGCGGCTCGGGCTGGGTACAGGCCGTGGGCGCGGTGACCGCAGGATTGCTCCTTCTCGGGCTCGTCGCTCCCGCGTTCGCGGCTCCGGGCCTCTCGCTCATCTGCGAGAGATCCCCCGCTGACGTGGTCGCCGGCTCCCCGGCGGTCCTCGACGTGGTCGGAAATCGGTCCATGCGCTGCACACCACGGTCGGCGGGCGGAATGCCCCTGTTGGTCTCGCGAAGGATCCCGGCACGCCTCGTCATCGTGCCGCACCGCCGTGGGGTCATCTCGACGGTCACGGTCCGGCTCGCCACCGCCGCCCCCTTCGGGTTGCTGTGGTGGTCGCGAGATCAAGTCCTCCAGCTGCCCCGCCCACTGCACGTGGCGCCCCAACCACGCGAGCAACATGCGGCGAGCACCGAGGTTCTCGCGACCGAAGACGGGCGCCACCCGCCTCGTCCGACGCTCACGGGAGACCTTCGGGGCGTTCGGCCCTACGAGCACGGCGACGGGCGGCGGCGGGTGCACTGGCACGCGAGCGCCCATACCGGTCACCTAATGGTGCGAGAGTCCGAGAGCCGCACCGACGAGCCGGTGCGGATAGTGGTCGACCTCCCTCGCGACCTCGACGCCGCCGACCGCCTCGCGGAGGAGGCCATGGGAACGGCCGTGGCCGAGCTTCGGACCGGCCGCCGCGTGCTGATGGAGACGACCGAGATCACCGGCAAGGTCCTCGCCCCCGTGGCCGACCGCCTCACCGCAGGGCGCCGTCTCGCGCGCTCGGTGGCGTCGGGCGAGAGGTCCTAGGAGCCACGGGCATGGCGACCGCCGCCGATCGCCGAAGGGCTGCTGCCCGCCGCCGAGGCGCTGACCCCACCCGTCGGGATCGGCGCGCCGTTGCTCTGAGCGCCCCCGACCGCCGTGGCGGCGCTGACCGCAGGGCCCCCACCAAAGGACGGCGAGCTGCCGACGCCACGGCGGCAAGCTGGCGCGCCCTCGGGTTTTTTGAAATGGTCCGGCGTGCGAATGCGTCTCCGCCGCCCGAGCACTCCGTCACCTTCCGGGTCTCGACGGCCGTCGCGGTCGTCACCGGCATCCTTGCCTGCGCCGCCGTGGGCGAGGTCTCGGTCCCGAGCGCCGTGCTCGCTTGCGCCGGGGCCGTGGCGGGGATGCTGTTCTCCTACCTGACTCGTCACAGACCGTGGCAGTGGGTGAAGCTCATTCTGGCGGTCGCGGTACTGGGAATCTTCGCCTCCTTCGTCCTGCAGGTCCTCGGCGCCGCACAGGCCGGCCAGCTGAGCTCGATCGAGGTCCCACTCGCCGGCCTGTTTACCTGGGTGCAGGTCATCCACGCCTTCGACGTACCCGCGAGACGGGACCTGCTCTTCTCGCTCGCCGCGGCCGGCGCTCTCCTGACGGTCGGAGCGGCCCAGGCGGTTTCGATCGGGTTTCTCGGCTACGTCGCGGTCTGGCTCGGGGCCTGCCTCGTCGGTCTCGGGTGCTCCTGGCGCTCGATGACCGGCGGGAGGGGTCCGATCGCGCTCGGCTCCATCGCGGCGACGGGCATGGTGGTCGTGCTGCTCGGCGGGGCTTTCCTCGTCTTCCTGCCGGCGCCCCGTGCGGCTCAATCGATCACGCTGCCCGCCTCTCTCACCTCTTACCTGCCACTGCGCGATCCCGCCGGCATCACTGGCAGCGGGTCCCAGTCGACCGAGCCTGCCCAAGCCGGCAAGCCGACCGGGCGCATCGGGGTCGGCGGCTACCTGGGGTTCGCGAGCGAGCTCGACACCGCAACCCGCGGCGGCCTCGGCAACGAGGTGGTGATGCGTGTGCGGGCCGACCGACCCGGCTATTTCCTGGGAATGACCTACGACACCTGGGACGGCCAGAACTGGAAACGCTCGCCATCCACCAGCCGGTTCACCGCCCTGCATACCGGATCGCCGTTCGACGTCAGTTCGGCCATGAGCTCTTTCCCAAAGGTTCGAGGCCAACTCGGCGGCGGCAGCTTCCTCGGGGCGCCCGGGGAACCGAGCTCGGGCTCGCTCGCTCTCGCCTTCGGACCCGCGAACGTCCAAACCTTCTATGTCGAACAGCAGCTCGCCAACCTGCTGTTCGCGACCGCCCAACCGACGCAGGTCTACTTCCCCGCACACTCGCTGATCGTCGGCGCGGACGGCTCGATGCGGTCCCCGATCGCAATGTCACCGGGCACCGTCTACACGGTCATCTCTGCCGACAACGCGGAGCCGCCGAGCGTCCTCTCGAGGATCCAGTCCATCGAGCCGTCCCAAGTCCCGAGCTCTCTCAAGCCTGACCTCCAGGTCTCACTGGTCCGCTACAAGCGGCTGGCGGCGCTCACCCTCCAGATCGTTACCGCCGCCCGGGCGACGACGACGTATGCGGAGGTGACCGCTCTCGAGGCGTGGATGGGTCGCCACCTGCGGTACTCGACCGACATCCCACCTCTGCTGCCCGGCCAGGACGCCGTCAACCAGTTCCTGTTCGGCTCCCGGGTCGGCTATTGCGAGCAGATCTCGACGTCGCTGGCGGTCATGCTCCGCACTTTAGGAGTGCCGACCCGCGAGGCGATCGGGTACGTGCCCGGGCCGTACGACCCGCTGAGCGACCTCTACGAGATACAGGCCAAGGACGCTCACGCCTGGGTGCAGGTGTGGTTCCCGGGGGTCGGGTGGCAGAGCTTCGACCCGACGGCGCAGGTGCCGCTCGCACCGCCTGATCCCGGCGCGGTGCTGCTCTCCGATATCGGCCACGCCATCGCCGGCCTCCCGTGGCCGCCCATCGGTGCCAGCCTCGGTGCGATCGCGCTCGGAGCGTTCTTCTATCTCGAGCGCCTCCGGCGCCGGCGGCGCCCGACGGGCTGGGTCGAGAAGGTCACGGCCGACCTCGAGCGCCGCGGCGCGGCGGCCGGACTGCGGAGGTTGCCGCCCGAGACCCTGGGTGAGTACTCGGCCCGGCTCGGCGCATTCGGCCGGTGGAGGGACGGGCCTGCTGCGACGGCTTCGCTCGGGATCGCGGCCGCCCTCCTCGAACGCGCCGCCTACGGGGGTTTCGAGCCGGACGGCCGAACGCGAGCGTTCGTCGAAGCCGTCGTAGGAGGGCTTCATCGCGCACGCGGCGGCCGCGGCGCGACCTCAGGCCGCCGGCTCACTACGGCGTGAGCGCCAAGGCCTCCTTGAAGTTCGCCCCACGCTCGAGCAGGGGTCGATAGGCCATGAGGACCCTGGGGCGGCTGCATCCGACGACCCCCGTCAGACGTCCCTCACGTCCGAACAGGGCCACAAAACGAAGCTCCTCCAACGACCCGTCCACCACCACGGTCTCGTCGGTGGTCTGCGGACTACCCATCACCTGGAGCTTGGCGTCGTACTGGTCCGACCAGACATAGGGCACCGGGGTAAAGGCGGGGCGAGGCCCGCCGCCGGCCCAGGCGAGGAGGCTCCCTGCGGCGTGCTCGCCCTGCTCGGCCGCGTTCGTTCGGTGCTCGACGCGAAGGCACTCCCCGGTCACGAGGTGTGGCCACCGGACGAGGTCGCCGGCTGCGACGACTCCGGGAGCCGCCGTGAGCGACTCGTCGCAGCTGAGCCCCCAGCGACCGACCTCGAGCCCGGATCCTTCGAGCCAGGATGTCGCCGGCAGCGCCCCCACCGCGACGAGCAGTGCGTCCCCCTGCACGCTCGTCCCGTCGCTGAGCTGGCAGGTGACGCCCGACCCGCGCCGCGTGCCCGTTTCGACGCTGTCGAGCGCGGTACCGAGCCGCAGGTCGACGCCGTGGTCTCGGTGCACGACCTCGAGCGCCCCACCTATGAGCTGACCAACGGCCCGTTCCAGCGGAATGGCGAGGGGTTCGACGACGACCACGTCGGCACCGAGCCCGCGTGCGGTAGCAGCAACCTCGAGGCCGACAAACCCGGCTCCCGCGATGACGAGCCGGGCTCCCCCACCGGTGATGACGGCGCGAAGGGCCAGCGCGTCGTCGAGGTCGCGCAGCGCCATGACGTCCGGCCGACCCGTGATACCGGGAAGCGGCCGAGGAACGGCGCCGGTCGCGATCACGAGCCCGTCGAAGCGCAGCGCACGACCGTCGGTCAGTACGACCGCCCTCGTCGCAAGGTCGAGGCTCTCTGCGGTCGATCCGAGATGGAGCTCGATCCCGAGGGCGTCGAGATCCGGGCGTGTCCTCAGCGTGCAACGATCGACGTCCCACAAGCCCGAGAGCAGCTGCTTCGAGAGGGGCGGGCGGTCGTAGGGCAGGTGGTTCTCGCTGCCGACGAGCGTGAGGCGTCCCTCGAAGCCGTGCTGGCGCAGAGCTTCACAGGCGCGCAATCCGGCCAAGCCAGCCCCGACGGTCACGACGGATCTGAGCGAATCGGCCACGAAACTGAGACTACGGGCAGCCCGGGGCGCAGCTGCAGGGCCCCGGCAGCCCGAGCGCCGGCTCGCCACGGCCCCCGACGACCTAGCTGCCCTCGTCTCCGAAATCGCCCTCCTGGCCCACGGCTTCGAGCCGTGGCAACAACGAGCTGACCTTGTCCCGGGCTCCGCGGATGCGACGATCGAGCTCCTCGACGATCTCGACGGCTCGGCGCAGACGGACCTCGAGCAGGTCGACGTCGATGACGCCGCGCTCGAGTTCGGCAATCGTCGCATCGAGCTCCTCGCCCGCCTCCACATAGCCGAGCTCTGCGACCGGCCTTGAGCTGGTGACGGGCTCGGCGAAGGGGTCTGTCGTGCTCATCAGGTCCCACCGCCGCCGGCAGCGCGAGTGGGTCGAACCTCCTCGACGACCGAGCCTGCGCTCCCGTCGGCAAAGGTGGTGATCAGCTTCTCGCCCGGGCGCAGGGAGACCGAGGATCGGACGATCCTCCCGTCCTCGTCACGTGTGAGCGACCAACCCCTCTCCAGCTGCCGCTGAGGCTCGAGCAGCTGCAGCAGCTCGCGCTGGTGGGAGACGCGCTGTGCCTCGAGGGTGATCAGTCGCGACGACGGGGCTGCAAGTCGCTGGGCGCGGTTCACCAGTTGCCCCTGGTTCCGCTCGATCGCCAAGAGCGCGGAGTTGCAGATGCGCGTCTCCGCGCCACGCAGAGCCGCATGGCAACGCTCGAGTGCGTGGCGGGCTGATCGACCAGTCGACGCACAGGCTCGCGCCAGCTCCCGGCTCGCTTCGTCCAGCCGGGCTTCTACGCGTTGCGCGAGGAGTCGTGCGCGCCGGTCGATGCCCTCGAGATAGGTCGCGACCGCCGCCACGACCGCCTCCCCGCACTGGGTCGGCGTCACGAGGGCTTGCTGCGCGACCTCGTCGGCGACCGACCGGTCGCCGGTGTGGCCGATACCTGTCCAGACCGGGAACGACGCGGTGGCGATCGCCCGTGCCACCAGCTCGGAGTCGAAGGCCTGAAGATCGCCCTTGGCTCCCCCTCCGCGCACGACGACCGCGAGCTGCGGCCCAAATGCCGCCAGCCTCCTCAGGGCGTCGGCGATGTGCGCGGGTGCCTCCGGCCCCTGAACGACCGACGGCACAAAACGGACGTCGAATGCGTAACCAGATCGTGCCAACTGTCCCGTGAAGTCCCGGTAAGCCTCCGAGCCCGGGCTCGTCACGAGCCCGATGCGAAGCGGCACCGGCGCCATGGGGAGGCGTCGGTTCGCCTCGAGGAGGCCTTCGGCAGCAAGTGTGCCCAGCAACCGCCGGCGAGCCGCGGCGATTCCGCCGACCAGCGCCTCGACATCCAGCGCGGCCATGGAGAACCGCAACTTGCTTGCGCCCTCCCAGACCGTGACCCTGCCGCGCACCCGCACCACGAGCCCTGGTACAAGATCGACGCCGACCGCAGCCAGGTCGTACTCGATCACGGGCCAGTCCCGGGCCCAGCACGCGACCTCGAGGGTGGCGTTCCCGCTGCGAGCCGGCGGTCCCCACCTGGATGCCGTCGTGGCTTGTGCGGTCGGCGGCACCGGCCCGTCGAGATGATCCGCAAGCTCCAGGTAATGGTTGCCCCGGGAGGTCGTAACCTTCCGGATCTCCCCCGTCACCCAGACCTCGCCCGGAAAGGCGTCCCGAAGAGCACCGCGAATGCGGTCGTAGAGCTCGCTGATCGAAAGCGCCGCGTCCGAGACGGACCCCGGCGGCAATGACTCCGCCGAGGCTACGACCGACAGCTTGGCCGGCTCGGGGACGACGGGCGATACCTCAGATGGCCGAAGGGCTGGCGACGCCCGGCCGGGCGAGGGACTCACCGGATCTCGCGCCTGGCCGCCGCCTCCGAAATCGAAACGAAGCTCCTCGACGCCCGGACGTTTCCCCCGGGTCGCTCGGGTTCCGGCCACGGCCTCAGGCTACCGCTGGGCGAGGACATCCTCGGCGAGGGCGGATCAGCAACCTTCCGGCGGGCCGAACGCGCCGGCGCCGAGGACCGGGTCGTCCACGATCCCGGCGACAGACTTGCGAGAGATCGCACCGAGGTGCACGACGTACCACTCGCCGCGCCACGAGATGAGCGAGGCGACCATGAAGGATCGGACCTGACCGTGCACCTCGTAGACGAGGCGCGATCCGGCGACCTGGAAATACCCGATCCTGTTGAAGCAGTCGCCCGGCACGACCCACTGAGCCTGATCCGCGGGCACGGCCACGCGGACCAGCTTTGCATTCGAGGCTCCTTGTCCGAGCAGCCGGTGCGCGGCGTCGACGTCGAGCTGGAACTCCACGAGAAGGCGATTCAGGTAGTCCGTCCGCGGTGCCGGCAACGTCTTCAGCTGAAGGTACGCGGCCTCGGGGAAGAACGCCGGCAGCGCCGCTGCGAGTGAGTCCGATCGGATCCCCTGCCAGAGCGCTCCCATCGCGGATCGGAAGGCGGACGTGTCGGAGGAGGGGAGCTGGACGGTCTGTGGGAGAGAACCCGGGCCGGTGGCCGATAGTGTCGTCGAGCCTCCGGGGGAAGAGACCGCGGTGGCCGGCACGGACGCCCTGGTGGGCAAAAGCGTCGTCGCCGAGGTTGCCGTCCGCGAGATGCCGCCCCTGTCGTGTCGCGGACTCGAGCGGTGCGGTGAAGCCGAAGGTCGGTAGCCCACGGCGGTGAAAACGCCGGCAGCGAGCAGCATCGCCAACAGGGCGATCCCCGGCACGGTCGCCTTGTGCCGCACCAGCCCTTCGCGCCGGCTACGAGCCAACCGGTGCCCGGGACGTCCCGTGGCGCTGGGCTCCACCGCGGTGGTCCGCGGCCAGCGAGACAGCGTGCCCTGGCCGGTCATTGACGGCCGAACGTACCATGCGATGCTTGCCGAGGGCGGCCACGGACTGGGGCGGCGGGACTGCCGGCCCCGCGCAGTGCGCTCTGCGGGCCTATAGCGGGAGCTTGCCAATGGAGGTCAACAGCATCGAGGCCGTCTACGAGACCATCATGCGGCGACGGGACGTGCGAAGCGAATTCACCGGGGAGCCGATCCCGCAGTCCACCCTGCACCGTCTCCTAGCCGCAGCCCACGCCGCGCCGAGCGTGGGCTTGAGCCAGCCGTGGGACTTCATCGTCATCCACGCGCGCTCGACGAGAGAGCGCTTCTTGGATCACGTCGTCACCGAGCGCGACACGTTCTCGGCCACGCTGTTGGCCGACCGCGCGAAGGTATTCGCCAAGATCAAGATCGAGGGAATCCTCGAGTCCAGTGTCGGCATCGTCGTGACGTACGACTCGAGCCGCGGAGCACCCGACGTTCTCGGGCGCCACGCCATCGCCGATACCGGCCTTTACTCGACGTGCCTCGCCATCGAGAACCTCTGGCTCGCCGCCACCGCCGAAGGCTACGGCGTCGGCTGGGTGTCGTTCTTCCGGGAGCCGTTCCTGCGTGACCTCCTGAGCATCCCCGATCGCGTTCGACCGATCGCATGGCTCTGCGTCGGTCCGGTCTCCCACCTCCAAGAGGTGCCCGACCTCGAGCGCCACAAGTGGCGAGTGCGGCGCCCCCTCGAAGCCGCAACGCACCTGGAAACCTGGTAGGGACTCGGTTTGGTCACTGGGCCCGCCACAGGCCGCCCAGCTGGCGGACGTCGTCGGCGAACTCGTGAGCTGACGCCGGCTTTCACGACGCCGCGGCGACTGTAGATGCACTGGGGTGTAGCGTTGGGCTCGTCCCGTCTTGGGAGTGACGCCTTGTTTGGGCAGGACGACCGTTTCGGTTGTCGCCCCGTACAGGCTTGACGCCTTCTTCTGAGTGTCCGAAGGAGAGCCGATGCCTGTCGTGCCCATAGACCAACCTGTTGTCACGGTCCTGCCAGAGCTTGCCGAGGTGGCGGAGGGACCAGAGGACTACGCGGACCCGGTCACCAGGTGCGCACGGTGCCGCCTTACCTTCCTTCGGCACCCATCTGTCACTGCGGACGACGCCGCCGAGTGGTGGCTGTGTCCGCCCTGCAGGAACCGGCTGTCGGGCCGGAACCGGAAGTAGCGGTGTGCTTCTCTCCCGAGGGTGACCTCGTCGGCGGGATCGTCGTTACCGCCATCGGTGTCGATGCCTGCCGGCATCTCCGAGGCCGCAACGACCACATGTTCTTGGCCGCCCTGCCCCTTCTCCTAGGGATCCACCAAATCGACGAGGCCTTCGTGTGGTGGGGGCTTCAAGGCGTCGTCTCGCGCGAGACCGGCCGGGTGGCGATGTGGATCTACCTCGTCATCGCTTTCGTCGTGCTGCCGATCTTCGTGCCGCTCGTCATCACGCTGCTCGAGCCGACGGCTCGCCGAAAATGGAGAATCGCTCCGTTTCTCGTGATCGGGGCCGGAGTGTCGGCTGTCTTGCTGGACACGATGCTACGGAACCGCCCGAGCGTCACGCTCGGCGCTTATCATCTCGCATACTCGATCGGATTGAAGCACGGGATCGTCGTCATCGGGTTCTACATCGTGGCGACCTGCGGGTCGCTACTGGCTTCGGGGTTCCGCCACATAGTGGTGTTCGGCTTGGCGAACCTCGTTGCCGTCGTCGTTCTGGCCCGGCTGAGCGCGGATGGGTTCGCCTCGTTGTGGTGTTTCTATGCGGCCGTCGCCTGCGGGGCGATCATGCTGCACATGCGCTACGCCAAGCCCCACAGGGCAACGCCGTACGCAGTCAGCTGACTCAGGGCGTCTTGGAACGACGTTGCGGCACTGCGCCCGCATTGCTGAGGCTCTCCGCAGCCGTTGACGACAACCAGGTCACCCTATGTGAGCCCGGAGTGGCATCGAGGGCTATGAAGCCTCAAGGCTTCTCTCTTCAGCGTCATGGTCCGCTATGTAGCCGATCCTCTGGTAAATGGCGTTGGAGGTCGGGTTGGCGAGGTCGGTGTAGAGCACTACGTGCTCCGCCCCTGCCCGCAGCGCCTCACCGGTGGCCCAAGCGGTGACCGCCGAGCCGTAGCCCCGCCGGCGGTGCGCGGGCGGTGTGTACACGGGCCCCACCCGTGCGACTCCTGCCGCCGGAGCGCTGTGAGCGGCGAGCGCCACCGGCGCTCCTTCGGCAGACCAGAGCCACAGTTCTCCAGCCGCGAGCCGGCGCGCCACGACCGCGCTCACCTCCAGTGGTTCGTTCTGAGCCGCTTCGGCCTGGAACCGGACGAGCCACGCGCAGACGAGGTCGCGGTCATCCTCGGTTGCAGCCCTCGCTTCTCCAGCGGAATGCGCCGGGGGCCTGAGCTCCGCCAGCCGGTACATCCTCATTGCCCGCCGCAGCGACGAAACGGCACCGGTGTGCTCGGTCCAGGCGTCGGCGAACTCCGCGACCGTCGCTTTCTCACCATTGACCCCAGGCACCTTGCGACCTATCCCAGACAATTCGAGGGCTATCTCGGATGCCACGCCGGCGGGCAGACGGGGCAGGAAGAGGCTGTGAGGTGGGGTGTGCATCGCTCCTCCGACCAGGTGGCCTTCGTCGGATGGCCGTCAACCAAATGTCGTCGGCTCCTGCGGCCCGGACGCCGTTGAGGACTCCGTCGAGGTGTACCCCGATGACGTTCGTGCTGAACGGGTCCGAAGCCAGCCACGGATTGGCAAGCTCGGCGAACTCCTTGGCGTCCGTGAGCACTCGAACGTTCATGCGATATTTTGCTGCATTACCGCCGGCCAGGGCGAGCGTGGTCAGTTGCCCACCGAGCCGTCCACCATCTCTCGGAGCAAGTCGGCGTGGCCGTTGTGGCGCGCCTCCTCCTCGATCACGTGATTCATCACCCAACGCAGGTTCGGTTGGGCGCCGTCGGCCCAGGTCACCGAGCCGACGGCGCGTTGATCGAGCGAGGCAGCATCAAGCTCGATTTGTCGGCTGGCCGCGCACGCGTCCTCGAAGATTGCGATCAGCTGGTCTCCAGAGAAATCCTCGTTTCGTTTCCAGGGATCGTCCCAGTGATCAGTAGCACTCCGGCCGCTGAAGATGTGCTGGAACCAGTACGCCTCGACCTCGTACATGTGCCGGATGAGGCCACCGAGGGATGTGCCGCTACCGACTGGTGAGAAGGCCAGACCCTGGGCGTCAACGCCCATAACCTTGTAGATCAGCGTGTCGCGGTGATAGTCGAGCCAGCGACGGAGGGACTCGCGTTCGGCTAGGGGCTCCATCGTGACAGATGGCGTACGTTCGTCCATTCGCGCAGGCTAATCCCTGAGGTGGGTGCCCGATATCGCCCAGGTAACGCACTGCTCCGGCGACCTGGCCGGTGCGCGTCCACCCCCCGGGCCGTAATCTTCCGGCGAGCAGAGGAGGTGTGGATGCGCTGCGCGGAGTGTGGAGGCGAGACACCGGACGGCAAACGGTTCTGCAGGAACTGCGGCAGTTCGCTGGTTGCCGCCTGTTCGATATGCGGAGCGCAGCTCGAGCCTGACGACAGATTCTGCGCTGATTGCGGGACGCCGGTCGGAGCTACCACAAGTTCAGCTACCCCGGCCGCCCCAGTCCTAACGATCCAGCCGGCACAAAAGGCCTCGGACTCTTCCACTGAGCTTCGCCACGTCTCGGTGCTGTTCTGTGACCTCGTAGGCTTCACGCCGTTCTCGGAGAAACGAGACCCCGAGGAAATAAGAGAGGCCCTCTCCGGTTACTTCGAGCTTGCCCGCGCCATCGTCACCCGCTACGGAGGCATTGTCGAGAAGTTCATCGGTGACGCCGTCATGGCGGTCTGGGGCGTCCCGGTCGCGAAGGAGGACGACGCCGAGCGTGCGGTTCGCGCCGGGCTCGAGCTTGTCTCGGCCGTCGCCGCGTACGGCAGCGACCACTCGACCGATCTCCAAGCCCGCGTCGGGGTCGTGACGGGCGAAGCTGCCACGACCGAGACCGCGGAGGAGGGCCTCGTCATCGGCGATCGGGTGAACACCGCCGCCCGCATCCAGTCGGTTGCCCCACCGGGCTGCTGCTATGTAGACGAGACGACTAGGTCCGCCACCGCGGCTGCGATCGCGTACACAGATGCGGGCGAGCACACCCTCAAGGGCAAGTCCGAGCGGGTGCGGCTCTTCCAGGCGACTCGCGTCGTGGCAGCCAGAGCCGGCTCCCAGCGCTCGGGCGTCCTCGAGGCCCCATTCATCGGCCGCGATCACGAACTCGGGCTCGTCAAGGAGCTCTTCCACGCGTCGGCCGAGCGCCATTCAGCCCGCCTCGTCCTCGTCTCGGGGGTCGCCGGTGTCGGCAAGTCACGGCTTGCGTGGGAGTTCTTCAAGTATCTCGACGGTCTCGCGGCCGACACGCTCTGGCACGCCGGGCGGTGCCTCTCCTACGGCGAGGGAGTGAGCTACTGGGCGCTCTCGGAGATGGTCCGGGCTCGGCTTCAAATCAGCGAGGAAGACCCCCAGGAGGTCGTCGCGGAGCAGCTACGCACCGGGCTCGACCGGTGGATCGGAGACGCCGCTGACCGGGAGTTCATCGCCCCGCGCCTCGGCCAGCTCCTCGGGCTCCCCTCCTCTCAGGTACTGGCGAGAGAGGAGCTCTTCTCGGGCTGGCGTCTCTTCTTCGAGCGCCTGGCCGAGTACCTTCCGCTCGTCATGGTCGTGGAGGACCTGCAGTGGGCCGACGCCGGCATGGTCGACTTCCTCGATCACCTCCTCGAGTGGTCCGGCGACCATGCCATCTTCCTGCTCGTGTTGTCGCGACCGGAGGGCACCGAGCGCAAAGGCCTCGGGCTCTCCCGCCGTTCGGTCACGACGCTCCCGCTCGACCCGCTGCCCGACCAGGTCATCGGCGAGATGTTGGATGGGCTCGTCACCGGCCTGCCTGTGGCCGCACGAGGACGCATCGTCGAGCGTGCCGAGGGGATCCCGCTGTATGCGATCGAGACGGTGCGAGGACTCCTCGACAAAGGCGTCCTCGAGAAAGGTGACGACGGCCTGTTGCACCTCGTCGGCAAGCTTGGCGAGCTCGAGATCCCACCTGGGCTGACAGCGCTGATCGCCTCTCGCCTCGACGCGCTCCGACCAGACGAGCGGCGTCTCGTGAAGGAGTGCTCGGTGCTCGGCACGAGCTTTCCCCGCCAAGCGATCGAGGCGGTGTCCGATATCGATGCAGCCGATCTTGACGAGCTCTTGACCTCGCTCGTGCGCAAGGAGGTGCTGACGGTCCGGGCCGACAAGCTCTCGCCCGAAAAGGGCCAGTACGCCTTCACCCAGTCGCTCATAAGGACCGTCGCCTACGACTTGCTGACGCGGGCCGAGCGCAAAGCGCGGCACGTCAGGACCGCCGAGCACCTCCGAACGGCCTTCCCCGACGAGGGCGCAGAGGTCGCAGAGGTCATCGCCGCACACATGCACGACGCTTACAAGGCAGCAGGAGACGATCCGGACGCGAGCGAGCTACGGTCACAAGCAGCAGGCGCTTTCGTTCTTGCCGCCGAGAGGGCCGAGGCGATCGGTGCCCTCGAGACCGCAGAAGCTGCCTATCTCACGGCCGCAGAGCTCAGCTTCGACGAAGCCGAGCGGACCCGCCTTACCGAGACGGCCGGACGCATGGCTTCGCTCGCGGGCTTTTACGAGCGGGCTCTCGTTCACTTCGAGGCCGCAGTCGCCGGCTACAGGGCCGGCGGGCTCATCATTGATGGCGCACGCTTGATAGCGCAGTTTGCTTCGCCGCTCCGCAGGCTTGGCCGGGGAGATCAGGCCACGAGTCTCCTACGCGAGGCACTCGCCTCGCTCGATTCGGACACCGCCCCGCCTTCCGTCATAGCAAACCTGCAGGAGGCGCTCGGAAGCACTTTGATATTCACCGGCCACCCGCAGGACGCCGCAGAGCCAATCGAGCACGCGCTCACCCTCGCCCAGCACTACGAGCTGATTGAGACGTTTGCTCGTGCCCTTGTTTCGAGAGCCCTTCTCCTGCACTGGCTGGGGCGGTTCGAAGAGGCGCGCCTCGGCTATGAGGGTAGCCTCGCGGTCGCGCGCCGGCTTGGGCTCACCCAGGAAGAGATGCGCGTGGAGGCCAATCTGGCGGACCTGTGCATGACCCGCGACCTCCCCGGAGCCGAAGAGCACTGCCGGGCTCTGTTGGCCCTTGCCCGACGTTGGGGCGCTCGAGGCAGCGAGACCCTCGGAGCTGAGAACCTCATATACGTGCTGACCATGGCCGGGCGCTTCGAGGAGGCATATCGGCTCGGGACCGACGTGCTGCAAGCGGGTGCCGGCGAGACCCCGGACGCGAGATGGCTTCATAGCCAAATGGCGCTCGTGGATGCACTTCGCGGTCATGTCACGCGCGCTGGTGTGCATCTCGCGAATTGCGAGGACATGGTTTCGAGCGACGACGCTCAGGATCGTGCGATGTATGCGACGGCGGAAAGCGGTGTGGCCCTTGCAGATGGCAACTTCCCTCTTGCCCTCGGGGCAGCTCTGCGGGGGATAGAAGACTTCCTGCGAGGGGGACTTCCACTTGCGAACGAGTCAATCCGTCTTAGTTTCGCTGACGGCATCGACGCGGCTCTGGCCATGGGGGATCTCGGCGAAGCAGAGCAGCTTGTGGAACTCCTCGAAGGCCGGCCACCCGGGGAAATACCGCCCTTCCTTCAGAGCCAGATCCGCCGGAACCGGTCCCTCTTGGCAGCTGCGAGAGGAGATGACAAGGTTGTTGAAGCGGGCTTGTTAGCGGCGGAGAAGGGGTTCCGTATCCTCAACTACCCGTACTGGGCCGCCCGCACTCAGCTCGACCTGGCCGAGTGGCTCGCCCACCAGGGGCGTGCGAGTGAAGCGGCGGCATGCGGCGGCGAGGCGGCGGCGACATTCGAGAGTCTCGGGGCCCAGCCGATGCTCGCCCGGGCACGGACCCTCCTCGAGGTTGAGATCGTTCGCAACCCCGGCGCAGATGGCGAACGCGCTGTCGGTCAGAGCTCCCCGTCGCCCGCCGAATAGGCAGCGTGACCGTCCAGGAAGTGCTGGGTGCCCCCTGCGGTCGCAGGGCACCCGTCGTTCGGCGATGAGGCGGCGGTGTTTTCGCCGCCGGTAAGCCACCGAGCGGCGGGGCGGCGATCTCGACCGGGTCGAATTGTCGAGCGTCTCGGCCGCGCTGGAATGGCCGAGGGGGTTGCGCACAACCATCGCCCTTGACAAGTAGTTATCAAAGTGATATCACTTTCTTAGGTGATCGGAGTGGCCGGAGTGCCCGGTACGCAGGTCACAGGAGGCATCCCGATGCACGCACAGAATGACAACGCCACTCCCAGCTCAACCGCGACCTGGTGGCGCTGGGGGACGCCTCCGCGATCCGGAATGAGGCGCCTGATCGCGCCATGGGAGTACCGCCACCTCCGCGGCTTTGGAGTCACGCGTACTGTCGGTGGCGGTGTCCAGGCCGCCGCTGGCCTCGTCTGCCTCTCGTACGGCGTCCACGGATGGGCAGCCTTCTTCCTGGTTATTGCGGCGCTGAATCTCGCGGGTGGCTACTGGTACATCACTATCGCCCGGTCCGCATCTGCCCGAATCTGAGCCTGCGCTGCTCGCACTGGCCTGCTACCCCTACAGCGATGCGTCCAGAGGTAGCCCCGCAAGGATCCGTGGCAGAGCGAACAGGAAGCACGGGCCAAAATGAGCGCCCAGGGCGCTGAAGGCCCGCGATCACTTCTTTCCCCAGCACTATCGCCAAGTATCTCTATCCGCCGCCCAAAGGCGGGACCCGCCAATAGGAGGAATCATGAGCCAGTCTGCCCAACCGTACATTGAGCCAGAAGCAACGCCGGTCGGTCACTCGGGAGTCCGCGTCGAAATCCGGGAACGAAAAGCATGGGCCATCAGCGGCTGGCTCGGCGTCATCGTCCTCGCCGCCTCGATCGCCGGGGCGGTCTTGCTCGCTCGGAGCTCGGTGAAGGCCCTCATCACGGTGCCGATCGTGGTCGCTTCCGTCGTCTTCGGCTCGCTGATCATTGTCCAGCCCGGCCAGACGAAAGTCGTGCGATTCTTCGGCCGCTACGTCGGCACCGTGCGTCGTACCGGCCTGTCCTGGATCCTGCCCTTAAGCGACCGGAGGAACGTGAGCATCCGGGTGAGGAACTTCGAGACGAACCACCTGAAGGTCAACGACTCCGACGGCAACCCCGTGGAGGTCGCCGCGATCGTCGTCTGGCAGGTTGCCGATACATCGCGTGCTCTCTACGCCGTCGATGACTACCTCAATTTCGTGCGTGTCCAGGCCGAGTCTGCATTACGGCATGTTGCGAGCACGCATCCATACGACAACCCCGCAGACGATGGCCTATCGCTGCGCGGCTCGACTGACATCGTCGCTGGCGAGCTCGCCGAGGAGATGGCCGCGCGGGTCGTCATCGCCGGGGTGGAGATCGTCGAGGTGCGCATCAGCCATCTTGCCTACGCACCGGAAATCGCCCAGGCGATGCTGCGCCGACAGCAGGCCAACGCCGTCGTCGCTGCCCGTTCTCGGATCGTCGACGGCGCTGTCGGGATGGTTGAAATGGCGCTCGACCGGCTGGCGGAACGCAACATCGTCGAGCTTGACGAGGAGCGCAAAGCGGCCATGGTGAGCAATCTGATGGTCGTGCTTTGCAGTGACCAACCAGCTTCGCCAGTCGTCAACACCGGCACTCTCTACTCGTGATCCGTGAGTGACCGTAAGCAGATACTGCTTCGAATCGATCCCACCGTGCATGACGCCCTGGCCCGGTGGGCGGCGGACGAGTTTCGTAGCCTCAACGCCCAGATCGAGATGCTGCTGCGCCGGGCCCTCGACGACGCGGGGCGAATGCCTAAGAAGGCTGGACCTTTGCCAAAGCGGGGCAGGCCACCCAGAGCTTGACCTGATGCGCCGGCTCGGCATGGGGCACGTGATTCCGCAAGGCTCCGCCAAGTCATTCGAGTGATGGGCAAATTACCGATTTCCGTCAGCTGATCGCGAGGTACGGCTTCAAGCAGTGTTCGCCCGCCCGTTACACATTCCGCCTCATCCAGGCGGCAGTACGTCGATGTCGAACTCATTTCCCTCAGGGTCGGCCATACAGCGCCACCTGAAGCCTTCCAGCTCGCGGGTGTTGCCGGGCTCCAACCACCGGCCACCAAGCGCCTGGACCTCGGCGGTGGCTTGCTCCAGATCCTCGACGATCAAATCGAGGTGCACTCGGTTCTTCACGATCTTGGCCTCTGGGACCTTTTGAAATCCGAGAGTCAGACCGTCCTTCGTGGCAGACAGAAGGAGGAACTGACCTTGACCGATCGTCGTGTCCACTTCCACCCCCAGAAGCCCACACCAGAAGGGCGCCAGTCGATCAGGATCCACTGAGTCGATAGCGAGGTAGCCCACGGCAGCTAGCACGGTTTCTTCCTTCCGGCCTCTGGAGATCGTTCGAGAAAAGTGCTCCGTGCGTACTCCTTTTTCCGGTCTACTGTCAAGCGGTTCGACGCTCAGCTAGACCCAGCACAGTCTCGACGATGGTCGGATCGATGCTCGAAGGCTCCACACCATTGAATCGCATGATCTCGAGCAAGATCGGCTGGCTCGTCCGCTTCGACCCGGCGGAGATCGCCGCCTGGCTCGACGGTGCTCGGCATCCGCATCGCAGGGCGACGATCGCGCGGGCGTGGTGCTTCCAACCGGCCGGCGTGGTCCGAATGGCGGCTTGAGCTCACCGTGCCGATTTGACCGTTCAGGTTCTCGTGAACCGATCGGGCTCGTAGTGCAATAGAGGGGTGATGGATGACGACGGGCTGATTGCCCGGCTCGCCGCTGGTGACGACGGGGCGCTTCGGGAACTGTTTTCCCGGCATGCACCCTGGCTGGCAGCGCGCCTGCGGGTTGTGCTGCCTGCCGTGGATGTGGAGGACGTGTTGCAAGAGACCTTTCTTGGGGTGTGGCGGGGGGCGGCCGGCTACCGACCCGATGGGACGGCGGGCGGGTGGCTATGGGGGATCGCTCGACGCCAGGCGGCCCTGTTCTTGCGCCGCCGAGGACCGGGAGAGCTGGTACTGCCCGCTGTTGTGGAAGCGGATATGGGCGGCGTCGGGGATCCGACCGAGGCGGTGCTGTCGCGAGTGGACTTGGAGAACGCGGTGGCCGCATTAGGGCCTCCGGGCGGGCCCGACCGGGAAACGTGGCAGCTGTTATGTGTCGAGGACCGGTCGGTGGCAGAGGTGGCTGCGTTGATGGGCGTACCGCAGGGGACTGTGAAGAGCCGGGCACATCGGGCTCGGCGAACGCTGCGGGAGGCCCTCGGTGACCGGCTGGCGGTGGAGGGAGATTCGTGATGAGCGACATGCGCACGACGGGCCAGGAATGGGACGGGGTGCCGCCTGATGTCGATCTGGGAAGGGTGTGGAGAGCGGTGGCCACAGAGGTGTGGCACCGCCAGCCGAGCTGGCTAGAGCGCCGTGTTGCGAGGTGGTTGGGCTCGCCGGGTCTGGCACGGGCTCTACTGACAACTCCTTCGCTGTTGGTGGCGTGGCTGATCTCGACCGTGGTTGTGCTCGCGGTGGGAGCGGCGGCGACAGTAGGGACAGGCCTCCCGCTCGTGGCGCTCTTGGCTCCGGCGGTGGCGGGGGCAGGGATCGCGTACGCGTACGGGCCGGGGATGGACCCGGCCTGGGAGCTGTCGTGCAGCATGGCGGTCAACGACCGGATGGTCCTACTGGTGCGGGCACTGGCAGTCTTCGCCGTCAATGCCGTCTTCGGGCTGGCGGCCTCTGCCGCGTCAGGTTTGGCCGTTTCGGTCACCTTCGGCTGGCTTGTCCCGATGACCGCGGTGTCGGCGCTGGCGTTGGCCACGGCGACCGTTGCCCGCTCGGCGAACGTGGGCGTAGCGGCGGGAATGGCTGGCTGGGCAATCACAGTCTTGGCGGCCCAAGCAAGTTCGGGCCAGTGGAGTGCGGCGATCACCGACTGGGCTTTAGTGGCTCCCTACCTGATCTTCGCGGCCGGCTGTGCTGCTGTGGTGATTCTTGTTACCCGTGTTCCACGAGGAGCGTCATGAACATCGACATCGACCATCTGACGAGAAAGTTCGGCCGTACCCAAGCGGTGGCCGGGGTCGACCTGCAAGTCGGTCCCGGGGTGTTCGGGCTCCTCGGCCCGAACGGGGCCGGCAAGACTTCGCTGTTGCGGATGATGGCCACCGTGCTGCAACCGTCCTCAGGAAGCTTGCGGCTGTTGGGCCGTGATCCTGCGAGCTACAGCCAGCGTCGTGAGATCCGCCGCCGACTGGGCTACCTGCCTCAGAACCTCGGCTACTACCCGGGGTTTACGGTCGTGGAGTTCGTCGAGTACTTCGCACTCTTGAAGGAGATGCCGCCCGCTCGGATACCCGCTGCAGTGGCCGCCGCCGTAGAGCGGGTCGAGCTCGGGGAAAGGGCCAAGTCCAAGCTACGCACCCTCTCGGGGGGGATGTTGCGCCGGGTGGGGATCGCCCAAGCCATCGTCAACGACCCTGAGCTGCTGCTGTTGGACGAGCCGACCGCTGGGCTCGACCCCGAGCAGCGGGTGCAGTTCCGGGCCGTGCTGCGCGAGTTTGGCGAGACGGCCACCGTGATCGTGAGCACGCACCTCGTCGAAGACGTCGGGGCCGCCTGCACCGAGGTGGCGCTCATGGACGGGGGAGGCATTGTGTTTCGGGGCACCCCCGACGCACTGGCGGCACGGGGTGTAGGGCATGGAGTGGGCGACGCGCCACTGGAACGGGGATACAGCGCTGTGCTTGCCGAGGGGCGCGCATGACCTCGGTCACGGTCCCGCTCCGCTCCCGGTCACAGCGGGTTCGCCCGGCTCGTCGCGCGCGGTTGCTGCGCCTAGAGCTTCGCCACAGCAACATGATCTGGCTGCTCCCACTGCTTGGGGCCCTGTTCTACTTCGACGCCTTCCACAAGGCCGCGGGCTATCCACCGTTTTGGTTGGTGCGCTCCTCGGTTATCCTTCACGAGCTGGTCCCGGACGTCTCGCTGTTCGCGGCGGGCGTCGGCGCCTGGACCGGATCGCGGGAGGGACGGCGCCAAACGGTCGACCTTGTCACCATTGCGGCCCGGCCGCGCTGGGCCACCGCACTCGCCTCGTTTGCAGCCACGACCATCTGGACACTCGTAGCGTTCCTCGGCTGTGTCGCTGTGCTCTATGGATTCACGGCGACCCAAGCCAGCTGGGGTGGGCCGCCTTGGTGGCCGGTGGCGGCTGGAGCGGCAGTGCTGTGTGCCTTCTGCGCGTTCGGGTTTGCCGCCGGCGTGTTGCTGCCCGGTCGGTTCACTGCCCCGCTGGCTGCGCTTGTGGCATTCCTGGTGCTCATCGTGGCGTTCCGGGTTGTGCTCAACGAGTCGCAACCCACCTTCGCGCTCCTCTCGCCGATGAACTCGGTGCCGCACGGGGACGCCGGGGTGTTCTTCCACTACTTTCCCGACCTCTACATCGTCCAGATCATGTTCTTCGCCGGGATCGCCGTCGCGGTCCTCGGCGGACTCGGGCTTGCAACGGCGTCGGGCAGCCGGATCGTGTGGCGCACCGCAGCCGTCGTTACCGCGCTTGGTCTGGCGGCAGCCTCTACTGGCGTCGGTCTCGCCGGGACCGCCCGCGTGGAGGCCAACGGCGTGGTCATCCCTGCCGTCCACGACGCAGCCAGCGACCGGCCCATCGCCTACACGCCCGTCTGCCAGCAAGGAGCGATCCCTGTCTGCGTCCATCCCGCCTTCCGGGCCTACCTGCCCGACCTCGTTGCCGCCTTGAACCCGCTCATACACCAGTTCGCGGGGCTCCCCGGGGCACCGGTGCGTGTCGAGCAGGTTTCTTCCTCGACCGTCGCGGAGCTGTCGGTGGCGCTGAGCTCGACCGAGATCGAGACCTTGGTCGGTACCAGTGCGACCCTCACCGGTAACCCTCCGGTGCTACACCTGGCCCTCACCCAAATGCCGAGCCAGCCGGAACCACCCAGTTCACAGCCACTCGCGATCGAGCAGGCCGCCTTCGTGGATGCCTTCATCGGCCCGGCCGGAGGCGCCCTCGGCGACCCGGCTCAGGCAGCGATCGAAGCGGCCCTGCTCCACGACGCCGGTTCGCTTCCGTCACCCGCGGCCAAAGCCGCAAATCGGTTTGCGGCCCTCGAACCCAGCGTCCGGCGTGCCTGGCTGGCAACTCACCTCTTGGTTCTTCGATCGGGCCACGTCGCCCTGGCACAGATCCCGTGACACCCGCCCATGTACGAACACGCGCGGGAAAAGAGTCGAGAATCCTCCACCCCCTGCCAAGCTGGGGCAGTGCCGCAGCCGGTTCACGACTTGTACGCCTGTACGTCGCGAGCCGGCGCGTCCCCGCCGCTCTGGGAGCGCTCGTTGGCTGCAGCTTGGTCTTGCGCGCCGCGCTCGAGTGGCACTGGATACCCAGTAGCGGCCCGCTCACCCAGCAGCTGCCGGTGCTGCTGGAGGCTGGAACGGCATCGGTAATCGCGGTAACCACGTACAGTCCGTTCGGCGAGCCTGAACGCGCCACCGGTCGCTGGCTTCCGTACCTGCGGTTCGGCACGGCTGGAGCCCTCACCGGAATCGCCGTCGGCTTGCTGAGCGCCGGAGCCGCAGCAGCTCACCTGCCAGGTGGCACTCTCGACGTGGTGCGCAACGTCGCAGGCATGACAGGCATCGGCCTCATCTCAGCCGCCGTGGTCGGCGGAGGGCTCTCCTGGATCGGACCGATGGCATACCTTGTCCTGAGCGAGGACGCGATATTGAACGACTGGAGAACCCCGTGGATCTGGCCGACCACACCATCACAGGACGCCGGCGCCGCCCTCTGTGCCGCCCTGGTGTTCGTCGCCGGCGCCGCCATCATCACCGCACGCGGCGCCCGCCAGCGCGCCAACTGACCATAGACCTCTGTATCAGCGGGAAGGACGAAACCGCAGGCCCAGACGCCATTTTAGCGCGCTCATCGGGGGGTGGTGGTGGCGAGCCGGCCTGTAGGCGGGTTTCTGTCGTGGCCAATCTCGTTGCCTGCGGAGCTGGCTGGAAACCGCCTCCGAACTGGTTTTTTGCTTCACCGACATTGACCGAGGTTGACAGCCCTTGGCCGACCTCGCGTGTCACGTTTGTGTCATGAAGACGGGGGTCATGCAGGCTGTCGACCTGTTGTAGTCCATCGCTCGAATGAGCCCGTGGAGCCCACGGACGCGGCCCGTGTCGAGCCGGAGGCGCTCGGAGCGAAATGTCCGTCCGCTACGCGCTCTCGACGTGACTGAAGACGCACCTTGCGCGGCGTACAGATGATTCGATCGGCGGCAGCCCTCGCGCCGGCCGGCGGCACGATCTAAGGCACACCGGCGTCGCGCTGTTGGCCGGCGGGCGGCGACGCGATCGAGATCGCGACACGAGCTGGTCACGCAAGCGACGCGTTCACCCATGACCGTTATGGCCATCTTCTCCCGGACGTGGACAAGCAGCGGCGGTAAAGTTGGAAGCGCTGCGGTCAGCTGCCCGTCTCCTCTGAACTCACGCGTACTGGCGTCGCAGCCACCAGTAGGTGAATCCGCACAACACCAGCGCTGCCGCGAGGAAGATCCCCATCTCCGCCCACTGGAACGGCCAGAAGCGACTCGCCGGCTGATGGGTGACGACCGTGTGGAAGGTCGCGGAGAGCTTGCTCACGCACGCTTGGAGTCCCGGCGCCGCGCGAGGTCCGCCACCGGAGTGCTCCCCGACGATGGCGCCCCCGCCACCCACCTGCGGGAGCTTGGCGAGCGCGGGGCAGTTATGGAGCAGGTACTGGCTCGTAGGTACATGTCCGGCCTTGTCGACCACCCTCGTCGAGTACACCCAGCCGTTCGAAACGTTCACGTTCGGTGGCGTGAGCGAGACACTGCTGTTGGACACGCGGAAGCCGGGACCCGAACCGGTCGAGAGCGGGAGGGACTCGTGCACGGGCGAGGCGAGGTTGGGGCGAACCCAGTACGTGACGGCGAGGCGTGCAGCCGCGAACCCCACGCCCGTGACGGCCATTGCTGCGACCGTCCGGCGCAGCAGGACGCCTGCAGTCGCGCCGAGCGCGAACGCGAACGCAGCGTAACCGAGCGGCGCGACACCCTGAAGACCGAAGTTCCCGAGGCCGAAGCGATTCTGATTCACGGCGTCGAGCGGGCTCGCCCACCAATCAGCCATCCAAGTGACCAGTCCACCGATCACCATGGACGCGATGCCGACCACTGCGAACTTCACCGCGAGCCAGCGCCGCCGGGTGACGCTCTGGGTCCAGGCGAGGCGGAAGGTACCCGTCTCGAGCTCGCGGGCGACGAGCGGCGCGCCGAAGAAGAGCCCGATGAGCGCCGGCGCGATGACCACGATGAACGGCAGGGCACTCTGCAGCGGCTTCTCGGCGTTCAGCACCGGGTTCGAGGCCGACACCGCGGCACAGTTCCCCGCCGCCTTACAGGTGGACTGGAAGGCGTCGCTCACATGCACGAGGTGGACACCGGTGACGGCGAGCACGATGGCGAGGACGACGAACAGACCGAAGCCGATGATCGCTTCGGTGCGGAACTGACGGAGCGTCAGGCGGATCACGATCGGACCTCCAGGTTTGGCCGGCGGTCCTCTTGGACGGCGCGGGTCATGTAGGCAAGGACGAGATCTTCGAGATCGAGGCTCTCGACCGACCACGCCGGATCGAGAACGGGCTTGTCGGTGCGCACGACGAGCGTGCTCTGCCGGTCGGTGTGGCTCTCGCCGATGACCTGCTGATCGCTCGGGAGCGCGTCGCGGTCGTGTCGCGGACCCGTCAACCGGTGGTGGGCCGCGAGCAGCTCGTCGATGTCGCCAGCGACCTGCACGCGCGAGTCGACGAGCACGACGAGGTAGTCACAGACCCGCTCCAGGTCGGCGACGAGGTGGGAGGAGAGGATGACGCTCGCGCCTTGCTCGACGACGACCTCCATCAGGCCCTGGAGGAACTCGCGTCGTGCGAGAGGATCGAGGCTCGCCACCGGCTCGTCGAGCACGAGCAGCTCCGGGCGTTTCGCCACCGAGAGAGTGAGCGCGAGCTGGGCGCGCTGGCCGCCCGAGAGCTTGCCGGCCTTCTGTCGGGGATCGAGCCCGAGGCGCTCGATCCGTATCCGAGCGAGCTTCGCGTCCCAGCTCGGGTTCATCCACCCGCCGAATCGGAGGTGATCGGCGATCGACAGTCCCGCGTACGTCGGGGTGTCCTGGGCGACGAAACCGACGCGGGCGAGCTGGCCCGGTGTCGTGCCGGGACGCCCACCGAGGACGGAGATCGACCCAGCGCTCGGCTGCAGGAGACCGACCGAGAGGTGAAGCAGCGTGGTCTTGCCGGCGCCGTTCGGTCCGACGAGGCCGACGACCTTGCCAGCTGGGACGGCGAGCGTGCACTCCGAGAGCGCCCACTTGTGTCCGTAGCGCTTACCGAGGCCGTTCGCCTCCAGGACGGCGGTCACGCTACGTCTTCCGCGGAGGAGGACCGAACGACCTCGCGAAAGAGCGCCTCGATGCTCTCCTCGTCGAGGCCCGCGCGTCGCGCCTGCGCCAGCCAACGTTGCAGGCTCTGACGGAGCGGACCGTGGGCGGCGAGAGAGTCGTCGCTCAGGGTCGTCGTGACGAAGATGCCAATGCCCGGTCGAGCGGCGACGAGACCGAGGTGCTCCAGCTCCTTGTACGCCTTGAGCACCGTGTTCGGATTGATCGCGAGACTCGTCACCACCTCCTTCACGGTGGGGAGCTGGTCGCCAACTTCGAGCAGGCCGAGTCGCAGCGCGTGGCGGACCTGTTGGACGACCTGTTGGTAGGGCGCGACACCCGAGCGCTTGTCAAGATGGAATTCGATCACCGTTGACTCCATGGTTAACTAGGAACATAGGTAACCATGAACCATGGCCGAGCATCTGTCAAGGCAGATCCGTCAGCGGCTGCCGTCCGGCGTGAGGCACATTTGAGAGGCACCATTAAGGGGTCGCAGTCGGACCACGCCTCGCGCTGCCTCCGCGACCTGTACGACGCCTCCCGTCGTGCTTCGCGAAAGGGTGCGCACCGGGCAGCACACCTTTATGCAGAAGTCGGATCGCGTCGCGATAGAACCTCGGTCAGATCGCACTCGGGGCGTCGAGTGCGGTCGGAAATATTCGGCGTTATACGCTCACTCACTGACCGAGGCGATCACTTTCGTGGCCCACGGTCACCCGCGAGCTGCGCGCGACCGGGGACCCTCACGATCCTTCGGGCCGTCGAACCCGAACCAGATGGCCGCGCACGACGACGATGCATCCTGTGAGATCGCCGAGCTGCTCGTTGCTCAGGAAACTCCGAACCGTGGCGGCGACTGTGGCTACGTCCTGGTGCCGAGAGCGGATGACAGCAATACCTGGGTGGCTGCCGGGCGGGTATCGACGGATGTCGCCAAAGCCTCGATCGAGCGTGATAAGGAAGCGCTGGTCCCTTATAGCTGCGGCTAGGACCTCGGGGTCACCTGTACCTTCGAGACCTTCCTCGATCACGGTGTCGACCTCGTGACCCAACGAGGCGGCAGCGAGTCGTGCCTCCTCTGGGAGATTCTCGTCGAGCTTCAGCCTTACCCCGGCGACGGCTCGAGTGGATGCAGCTCGTCGCGGGCGAGAAACGCCGCGTAGGCGAGGGCGGCAGCCACCGCTCCGGTCGGAAGTGACGGGTACTCGGCGTGGATCTGCTCTTCGGTCATTCCCGCTGCCAGGCAGTCAAGTACCACGCTCACCGGGATGCGAGTACCGCGAATCCGGGCCTGACCGTGCACGACCGCGGGGTCAGCGTCGACGAGGTCGAGGGGCTCCGTTGGCATCGCTTCATGGTCCCACATCGGTCGGCCAAGGCGGAGAAGTGTGATCGCCCTATGTTCCTGTGGTACGAAGGGTACGGCCACGTGACACGGGCGGATTCGAACAGTCGATCCGCTTTCCACGTCGGCAGATCGCGCCGACGGGCTCCGTCGGAGCCACGTCTATTCGACCGCGCAACGCCGCTCGCTCACTCGCCGTGACGGCCGACAGTTGCCGACGAAAGAGGAACCATGAGCTCCGTCACGAAGGTCCCCACTGGCTGGCGTGCCCGCTGGCGCACGCCCGATGGCAAGTCCCGCTCGAAGACATTCGCGCGGAAGATCGACGCCGAGAAGCACCTCACCGGCACCGACCACGCGAAGCTGACGGGGGCTTATGTCGACCCCGGCGCCGGCCGGATCACGTTCAGGACCTACGGCGAGCAGTGGCGGGCGGTCCAGGTGCACCGGCCGTCCACGGCGGTCCAGCTCGAGACGAACCTGCGTCGTCACGTCTACCCGACGCTCGGTGATCAACCAATCGGCGCCGTCCGCCCGTCCGAGGTCCAAGCCTGGGTGCGCAGCCTCGCCGAGGTCCTCGAGCCGAGCACCGTTGAACTCGTCTACCGCTACATGGTCGCCATCTTCCGGGCCGCTGCTGCTGACCGGGTCATCTCGCAGAACCCCGCGATCGGGACCCGGCTGCCGAAGAGCGAACCGCGACGGATCGAGCCGTTGGAGGCCGAAGTCGTTCAGGCGATCATCGAGGCGGTGCCTGACCGCTATCGGGCGCTCGTGGTCCTCGCAGCAGGCACCGGGCTCCGCCAGGGCGAGTGCTTCGAGCTGACATTGGATCGGGTGGATTTCCTGCGCCGACAGCTCACCATCGACCGTCAACTCGTACTCCTCCCGGGTCAGGGCGCGTGCTCGGGGCGCCGAAGACGCAGGCGAGCTACCGGATTGTGCCGCTGCCTGCTTACGTGCTCGACGCCCTGGCCGTTCACCTCGCCCGCTACCCGGTTGGCCCCGATGGTTTCCTGTTCACCAATCACGCCGGCGATCCGATCCGCCGGACTCGGTTCTCGGACATGTGGCGTCCTGCCGTGAAGGCTTCTGGCGCGCCCGCAGGGACCGGCTTTCACTCCCTGAGGCACTTCTACGCATCGTTGCTGATCCGACACGGGGAGTCCGTCAAGGTCGTGCAGGCCCGCCTCGGCCATGCAAGCGCGGCTGAGACGCTCGACACGTACTCGCACCTTTGGCCCGACAGCGAGGACCGGACACGCGCCGCCGTCGACGAAGTGCTCGGACCTCGTGTGTCACCTGCGTGTCACGCCGTGGAGGCCGGAACATAAAACCCTGGTCAGGCGGGTGGTGGTGGCGAGCCGGCCTATAGGCGGGGTTCTGTCCGCCGGCCCGGTCTTGCCGGTACCGGCGGGGTGGCCATCCATCTACGCGGCCTACCTGGGGACTTAGGGCGGGCCGCCCGTCCCACGTTTGGCCTTGCTCCGGGTGGGGTTTACCAAGCCGACCAGGTCACCCCGGCCGCTGGTGCGCTCTTGCCGCACCGTTTCACCCTTGCCTGTGCACAGCAAGCCGTGCCATCGGCGGTCTGTTCTCTGTGGCACTGTCCTGCGGGTTGCCCCGACTAGCCGTTAGCCAGCACCCTTGCCCTATGGAGCCCCGACCTTCCTCAGCCGGTGGCAGCGCCAAAGCGCCGCTCCGGCCGCGACCACCCGGCCGACTCGCCACCACCGGGGTCATTCTCGCACGCTCTCGGCAACCCGGCCGCAACCAACCAAGCGTCGCCGCCCGACCGCACCGACGAGCAGGCCGCGTGTCGCCGTGTATCCCGATATACTGGCATGAGTGCTTGCAGACCAGAAAGCTAAGCATTAGATTGTCAAGACAGATTATAAGGCCACTGAATAGATTGTGGATAACCGGGCGAGCCATGTGGAAGAGTTTCGATCTCTCTCATGAGATTGCGTAGCAACCGATGACCGAACCAGTTGCCGAATCGGCCGCTAGCCTCGAGATCGATATGCCGTGGGCGCCCCAGAGGACTGTAGAGTCCTCACGGTCGCCCCGGCCGAAGTCTGATCGGGATGCGCTTTTGCGCCCCCGGTCATAGGACCGATTACCTGCGAACCCCCCCTTGCGGGTGATCAGGGTGGGGCCGTCCCCCGGGCGCCCGGCCGAAAGGCTGGAGCTCGGGGGACGTCCGCGTCAACGCCCCGCTTAAGCGGGTAGGACCGCGCCGCGGCGCCGCGTGATCCTGTCTCGTCATTCGGACAGGTGTGCGAGATGCGCCGTCTCGTTGAAGCTGACCAGGGCCGGGCCGCCTGAACCACCCGTCTGGATCCGGCTGATCGACGCGACGCCGAGCGACAACCGCCACGACATTTCCGCGCCGCCGCCCAGTGCCCAGATGACGGCGGCCTTGATCGGCGATACGTGGCTCACGACGACGACATCGCAGCTGGCCGCCTCCGCGGCAAGCTCTTCGCAGGCGGCCGCCACCCTTGCCAGGACCTCTTCGAGCGTCTCGCCGCCGGGGGGTCTCCACGTTGCGTCCGAGCGCCACCGATCCCAGAGTCCGGGCGGAAGGTCCCCGGGCGCCGTTACATCGAGGTTGCCATAGTCAAGTTCGATGTAGCGCCCGTCGACTTCCACCTCGGGCCACGCTCCCCAGGAGAGCGGCGCCGGGGTCGCGGCGATCGCCTCTGCAGTCTGCCGGGCGCGCTGTAGGGGACTGGTGACGAGGCGGCAAGGCGCTATACGGCGCGACGCGAGCACGTCGCCGAGGACAGCGGCCTGCCGGCGCCCCAGATCGGTAAGGGGCGAGTCTGCCCTTCCGAGCAGGAGGCCGGCGGCATTAGCCTCGCTCTGGCCGTGACGCACCAGCACCAGCATCAGTTGCTAAAAGACCGCTTGGTCGCCCATCAGGGCACGAGGATGCGACCGCACTGCTCGCAGTAAACGATCGAGTCAGGAGCGGCGTGGCGCAGCCTGTCCAGCTCCCCCGCCGGCAGCTGCAGATGACAGCCGCTGCACGCCCCGCCGACCAGTCGTGCGGCGCCCACTCCGCCGAGCTTGGCCTTGAGACGCTCGTAGGACGCCGCCAGTTCCGGCGCGACACGCGTGGCGAGTTCATCGCGCGCTGCGCGCGTCGATGCAGCCTCTTCGTCGATCGCAGCCTCTGCGAGGCCGAGCTGCTCGCGGGCAAGCGCCAGCTCCTCGATGCCTGCGGCGGCGCTCTCCTCGAGCGCGGACAGCTCCTGATCGAGCGGCTCCAGAGCTTCCATGACCTCGAGCTCCTGGTCCTCGATCTCTCGCCGCTGGCGACTGAGGGATGCGGCCTCCTCACCCATCGCCTGTTCGTCCCGATAGGAGCCGGCTCGCCCCGAACGCAGGCGCTGCTCGATGGCCGCGATCCGTTGACCTACGGCCTCAGATCGGGCATCGAAGGTCAGCTGCTGCGCTGCGAGCTTGTCGCGCTGCTCTCGGGCCTCGATGACTCGGGCAGTCTGCTCGGCAAGCCTGGCGCTCAGCTCCGACACCGCGGCTCGCTCGGCCAGCTCACGGCGACGGTAGGCGAGGCGATCGAGCCCAAGGTCCTGCTCTTGAAGCTGTAGGAGGAGAGACAGCTGCGGCGCCTGAGAAGAAGTGGCTGACTCGGCTGCGGAGGGCTCGGCTGAGGAGGCTGCTGACGACTCGGCTGCGCTCGGGGACATCGCGGATCGAGGTTACCGGTGCCACGTCGCCCTGGCTGCGACCAGCTCGGCCAGCAGTGCTGGTGTGCCGGCCGCGACGGGCGTCCTGCGGGCCGAGTGGTCCCTCACGACGAGATCACGGCCCTCAGCGTCGACTAGAAGCGCACCCGCCTCGGCACACACCAGCAGTGCGCCTAGGTAGTCCCAGCTGCCGTGCGCATCGTGCACGCAGTCGACATAACCGTCCAAGGTCCCGTCCGCGACTGCGCACAGGTCCAGCGCTGCGGCTCCGAGCGCTCGAAACTGCCGCCATCCGAGATAGCGAGGCGGGTACCCGGACACTCCGATAAGCGAGCGGCCGAGCGACTCCGACGAAGAGGGGGCGATCGTTTCTCCGTCACGCCGTGCGCCGGCGCCTCGCGCTGCCTCGTAACGGGCACCGGTCGCCTGATTGACGACGAGCGCGGCGAGCGGCCCGACGTCGTCCAGAACGCAGATGCTGGTCGCGTACCACGGAATGCGCCGCGAAGCGTTCGTGGAGCCGTCGACCGGATCGAGCACCGCGAGCAGCGGCCGCTCGGGAGCCTCGGCACTGAGGCCGGACTCCTCGCTCAGGATCCCGAGGCCGGCATCGGTGAGAACGCGAACCGCGGCTGAGTCCGCGACGAGATCGGACCGGTACTGTCCGGGCCGGGCGCCGGTCAACCCCCAGTCGGCGAGGCCGCTGAGCGAGCCTGCGACCGCATCGGCCGCTTCGCCGAGGACCTGCAGAAGCTCCGCGCCGTCCACAGGACCGAACCGTAGCGTCCCACCCGCGCCCGACTAAACTCAGGTGCCGAATGGCCGTCATCGACGTAGCTGGTTATGTTGCCGAGCTTAAGGATCATGCGGTCGACCACAAGTTTCACGTGCACGACGAGCGTCACTTCGTCGAGACGTACTCTCTTCGACAGTTCTGGGAAGTCGACCTCCACCCCGAGGAAGGTTGTGGCGGACCGATCGACCTCCACCTCGCGCTCGAGGTCGAGCCCCGCGTGCTTCTCGACTTCGAGGATGCCGTCGTCGCTCTGCCCGAGGACGAGGACCCCGCCGACAAGTGGTTTTTCCCGCTCACGTTCAATTGGGGCGTGCCGCCCCTCCCGCAGGGGCCCGACCTCCTTCGGCTCGCGATCGACCTAGCAGGGGTAGGGGGCGTCGACCTCCCACTTGAGATCTCAGCGACGGACTCCTTCGCCTCGGTGACCGACGCTCCGGTCCGGCGCCTCACTATCGTCGCCAGGCAGCAGGTATCGCTGGCTCGGGTACTCGCGGGCGAGGAGCTGCTCTGCGACACGTTCGACCGTGCTCTCGGAGTTACCCGTTTCTTGCTCGACAAAGCCCCAATCTGGCTCGGAGAATAAATTGGCGCGGCCGCGACTGGTCGCCGGCTTCATCATTCTCGCTCTGGCATGCAACTTGGTCCTGACCGATTGCTCCTCGCAGGACGCCGCACCCCTGGCACACCAGGCGTGCGCCCAGGTCGAACGGGCTCTGGCCGCCGAGCGCCAGGTGGCCTCCGCCAGCGCCCCTCGTGCGGCGCACCTCGAGGCAGCCGCGCTCGACGACGTGCGGGCGGCTCTTCCGCTCGCGGCTCTGGCGGCCGGCGACGACACGTCCTGGCAGGCGCTCGACGCCACCTTGAGCGAGTCGAACCGTGTCCCGCTTCGCTATCTCCTCCACGCGCTCAGCGACCAGTGTGCCAACTCTGCCGGGGACGGCTGAGGCGGGCAGTTCTCTCCAAGGCCGCCCTTGATCCGACCGACTCACCACTCAATGGTCGACCAGCTCCCAGAGCTTGATCCCGCCGAGGATGCCGGCGACGTTATCGACGATTGTCACCGAAGGGCCGAGATAGCCGGCGAGGAGGCGCGAATTGCCGCCTCCGACGTAGAGGCGGTCATAGTTGAGGAGGAGGTGAAAATTGGAGAACGCATCCTCCGCACGCTTGCGCCACTTCTTGGCGCCTACCCTCCGCAACGCCGCGTCGCCGAGCTGCTCGTTGTACGTCTCGCCCTTGCGGAACGGGTGTTGGGCGAGCTCGAGGTGCGGTGCGAGCTTTCCGTCAAGCAGCAGCGCCGTGCCGACGCCCGTACCCAGTGTCACGACGAGCTCGAGTCCCGAGCCGCTCACGACCTCGAGACCCTGAAGGTCCGCGTCATTTGCGAGGCGTACCGGATGGCCGAGTCGCTCTGCCATTTGGCCGGCCAGGTCACAACCTGTCCACGCTGCGAGAAGCTTCCCGACTACCGGCGAGCCGGGACCCGATCGCGTCACGAAGTGAGGCGCCGTCAGGACGATGCCTTTGCGGACAACTCCGGGGAAGCCAATCGAGACTCGGTCGAAGCTCGGCAGGGGCGCGACAAGTGCAGCCAGGGCCTCAACGAGACGCTCAGGCGGGCATGGGTAGGTCGTCGGAACACGGACACGGTCGGCGACGAGCTTGCCCGTTGCGTCCAGCACCGAAGCCTTCAGACCGGTGCCACCGACGTCGATCGCCAGCGTCCTCGGCTTCATCACGCCGGGGCCGGTTGCGACACCGGGACCTGCTGCGACACCTGGGCCGGCTGAGACGCCGGGACCGGCCGGGACGCCGGGACCGGCCGGGACACCGGGGCCGGCCGGGACACCCGGGGCTCGAGCTGTCTTTGCAGCTTTGGGTGAAGCCGTTGCCGAGGCCGCCCGAGGAGCTGTCCGAGGTGATGTCCTTCTTGCTGGCCGTCCCCTCGCACCTGCGGGCGGGGGCGGGGGCGGGGGTGGGAGCGCACCCGATGGCGGCTCGGAGGCCGGCGTGGTGAGCTCAGTTGCTTCGGATGCTTCCCCTGCTGAAGCTGCCACGGACGGTACGGACGCCTCGAGAGGTTCGGACGCCTCGGGCAGATCGTCCGACATGGCAGGCCGCTGCCATCTGGACGGCTCAGAGGCGACCGCCGGCGGGGACGGCGGCGGCTGGTCGAGCGGCGAAGACGACGGGGGCGGC
The DNA here is from genome assembly GCA_963703655.1 of uncultured Acidimicrobiaceae bacterium. Taxonomy (GTDB): domain Bacteria; phylum Actinomycetota; class Acidimicrobiia; order Acidimicrobiales; family Bog-793; genus CAVPFA01. The sequence goes on from CAVPFA010000008.1 coordinate 66,841, forward strand.
GGCGGCGGCTCCTGGAGCGGCGAAGACGACGGGGGCGGTGACGGCGGCTCCTGGAGCGGCGAAGACGAGGGGGGCGGCGGAGGCTGCTGGACCGGCGAAGACGACGGGGGCGGTGACGGGCGCTCAGCGCCCACAGGAGGGTCCGGCGGATGTGATCTCGCGTCGGTGTCCTCGTACCCGTTCATGGCACCACCTTCCGGCCGGCGGCACCTGCCGCCGGCGAGTCGAGCGGCTCGTACGCACACAGCAACTCGAGCAGCGTGCGGACCCCGAAACCTGTTGAGCCCCGCCGGAATTCGCCAGAATCCTCATCCGAGCGCGCAGGCCCCGCGATGTCCAGGTGGACCCACGGCCGATCCCCGACAAACTCCTCGAGCAGCAAACCAGCCGTGAGGGCGCCCCCGGCCGCTGGTTTACCAGTGTTCTTCATGTCTGCGACGTCCGAGTCTATGTCGGCGCGATAAGCCTCGGGAAGCGGGAGCGGCCACGTTGGCTCGCCGGCACGCTCTGAGGCGGTGCGCACCGCTGACACGAGTCGATCGTCGTTGCCCATCAGGCCGGCGATCTTGCGACCCAGCGCGACCACGCAGGCGCCGGTAAGCGTCGCAAGGTCGATTATCGCGTCCGGGCCCTCCTCGGCCGCGAGCGAAAGACCGTCCGCAAGCACGAGGCGGCCCTCGGCGTCGGTGTTGAGCACCTCGATGGTCTTGCCGTTGCGGATCTCGAGGACGTCACCGGGCTTGGTCGCCCGCCCGCCTGGCATGTTCTCGGTCGTCGGGGCGAAGCCGATCACTCGGACTCCCACCCCGAGCGCGCGGCAGGCGCCGAGCGTCGCGATCACGACCGCGGCGCCGCTCATGTCCGTCTTCATCATCATCATTCCGTCAGCTGTCTTCAGCGACAATCCTCCCGAATCGAAGGTGATGCCTTTTCCCACGAGAGCGACGGTCGGGATGCTGCCGTCGGGACGCCTCCGAGCCTCGGAGTCCGCGGGCTCGTACACGAGCTTGATCAGGCGCGGTGGCTCGGCCGAGCCTGCGGCCACGCCGAGCAGGCCGCCAAGGCGGGCCTCCGAGATCGCCGCCTTGTCGAGAATCGTCGCTTCGAGACCTGCGCGCTCGGCGACCTCGACGGCCACCTCGGCGAGCTGGACGGGGGTGAGGGCGCCCGCGGGCTCGTTCGAAAGGTCACGCGCGAGTCGAGTCGCGGTCTGCGATCACGCGGCCTCGCTCGAGCCCACGCTCGGCAGCGGAGACCTCGTCGCTCGCGACGACGATCGTGAGCGACTCGAGCGCATCCGGATCGCCGGCGTGGTAGCGCGTGTAGCGGTACCGAGCACCCCAGAAGCCTTCGATGGCCGCTTCTACCGCTTGCCCGGCTTCGATTCCCAAGCTCGTGATACCCGTCAGGTCCAATGCGACGGTCTTCGCGTCGCCGGTGGAGAGCGAGAGAGCCGCGCCTGCTCGGCGCAACGTCCTCGTGTCAAGGCGGTTGCGATCCCCGAGACCGAGCAACACGTCCGCGCGCCCCCCGGCGCCGGGTTTGACGAGCCTCTCGCCGAGCTTTGCCTTGAAGCCCCTCCGCTCACACCACGCGATGTCCAGCTCGAGTCCCGGCCTCGCTGTCTCCAGGCCTTCGAACGCACCCCATCCGAGAGCCTCGACACCTTCGGGCGCCGAGTCGGCCACGTCCGTCGGCAAGCTCAAGGGCGAGTGCACGGCGGCCGTCACGCCTTCGCCCCGCGAGCCCGCACAGGTCCACCCCGGGAGGTCAGGTGTTCCTGGTCCTCCGAGCGCGCCAGGAGCCAGCACAGGTCCGAAAGGCGATTGAGATACGGCACCACCTGCGAGCCTTCGCCCTGGCCGAGTGCGACCGCCAGCCGCTCGGCGCGGCGAACAACCGTGCGGGCGACGTCGAGGGCTGCGCTGGCCCGGCTCTGACCCGGCACGACGAACTCCGAGGGCACGGCGCCGGACGCTTCGAGCTCGTGCACGCGCCTCTCCAGGGCATCGACCATCTCACTGGTGACGAGGGTCGTACCGGCATCGAGCTTGCTGCGATTACGGGGCGCGGTCGCAACCTCTGCCATCAGGACCCAGAGCCCTCGTTCGAGTGCCGCGAGCTCGTCGTCGAGCTTCGTGCCCCGAACCTCGGCACGAGCAACGCCGAGAGCCGCCTGCGCCTCGTCGACCGCGCCATTGGTCTCGATGCGAATCGAGTCCTTGCGGACCCGCCCGCCGTAGAAGAGACCGGTTAAACCGCCGTCGCCTCGTTTCGTCGAGATGGTCACGGCACCGCAGCGTACTGGCAAGCCTCGCGAGGCCGTCACAGCGAGAAGCCGACAACCCCGGAAGAGTCACCAGGTTCCAGGCAGCGGCCCATAGACTTCTCGCGTGCTGGCCAGCAGACCGCCCTCCGCCTTGCGGCCGCGACCTCCGGAGCGCTCGCTTGGTGGGGGGAACCTCCGCCGACCGAGCCGCGCCCTTGCGGTGTGGGCCGCCCTGGGGATCGCGCTCGGGCTCGCCGGCTGCAGCTCCTCGGGCACCTCGACGACGACAACCGCTCCTGCGGTGACCACGACGCTCCCGTCGCTGACCACGTCCACGGCCGACATCAAGACTGCCTACTCGGTGCTGTTCGATCTCGCGAATCCGGCGGTTGCGCCCAAGCTGGCCGTTGTTCAGGACGGCCCGGCGCTCAAGGCGGCGTTCACCACGGCGCTCCGCTCGACGCTCGCGAAGTCCGCCGGCGGCGCGAAGGTGAGCAAAGTGACGATAGAGCACGGGGCCGGCTGCAAGAACGAGTTCCTTCCGAGCCCGTGCGCGAAGGTCAGCTACACCATCTTGAGCCCTGCTGGCACGGTGCTGCTGCCCAGCTCGGGCGGCCTGGCCGTTTACCAGAACGCACGATGGCTCGTCGCCAAGGTGACCATCTGCACGCTCCTCGAGCTGGAAAACGGAGGGGCGGTACCGCCTGGGTGCTGAGGCGCCGGCCTGGGTGCTGAGGCGCCGGCCGGGGTGCTCAGTCCGGGCGCGAAGAACTAAGGACCGTCGCCCGGATCGGGCAGGAGCTCGCGGGCCAGATCGCCGAGCTCGGCCACCGGCCCGGCCGCGATGACCCGGCCCTTTCGCAGGACCACCAGCTGCTCGGCGAGCTCCAGTGCCCGGGGCAGCTGCTGCTCGATGACGAGGAGCGAGGTGCCTGCGTCGCGGATCTCCCGAAGCGCGCGATAGACGTCGTCGACCACCCTCGGGGCAAGCCCCAAAGAAAGCTCGTCGACCACGAGGAGCCTCGGAGGTACCGCGAGGACTCGGGCGAGTGCGAGCATGCGCTGCTCGCCCCCCGAGAGGGTCCCCGCGAGCTGACGGCGCCGATCGGCAAGCCGCGGGAAGTGCTCGTAGGCGTAGGCGAGCGCCTCGCCACTGGCCTTTCGACCGACCGCCCGCACGAAGGTAAGTCGGAGGTTGTCCTCGACGTCCAAGGTCGCGAAGACCGAGCGTCCCTCGGGCGCATGAGCGACGCCGCGGCGGACGAGCTTCCACGTCGCAAGACCGGTGACGTCCTCGCCGGAAAGGAAGATCCGGCCCTTGGTCAAAGGAACGAGCCCCGTGGCCACTCGGGCGATCGTGGACTTGCCGGCGCCGTTCGGGCCGACGAGCGCCGTGACCGAGCCCGCCGTGACCGACAGCGATACTCCGAACAGTGCTCGAAAGCGGCCGTATGCGGCCGAGACGTCGCGCAGCTCGAGCACCGGGGGCGCGGAGCCCGCCGCGGGCGCTGCGCGGCCGGGCGGCGCCGCTCGTTCCACCTGCGCCGGGCCGCCGACGAACGCAGGCGGGTCCTGGGGTCGTGCCAGACCCTCGCTCACGTGACATCTCCGAGATACGCACGGCGCACGGCCGAATCGGCAAGTACTTCCTCGACCGGGCCGCGGGCGATCAGCTCGCCGAAGTCGAGGACGTACAACCGTTCGGCGACCCGCCGGACGAGGTCGAGGTCGTGTTCGACCAGCAGCATGGAGGTCCGGCCGAGGGACCGGACCTCGAGCAGGATCGTCGCGAGCTCGGCCGTCTCGCGTGCGTCGAGACCCGATGACGGCTCGTCGAGAAGCAGCACAAGCGGGTCCTGGACGAGCGCGCGCCCCAGCTCGACGAGCCGGCCATGGCCTTGGCTCAGCGACTCGATCGGGTCGTCGGCGACGTCCTCGAGCCCGAGCTCGTCAAGGAGCTTCTCGACGCGCGCCACGGTCGCCCCCGCCCGTCCGCGGCCGATCAGATCCTTCCAGAGCCGGCCGTCGCCTTGATGCACTCGCTCCGCGACCATCAGGTGGTCGCGTGCGCTCATCCCGGCGAACAGCTCGAGTCGCTGGAACGTACGGCCTATCCCGAGCCGGGCCCGTTGGTAGACGGGGAGGTGGGCAATGGACCGGTCTTCGAAACGGACCTCTCCCGCGTCGGCGTGGCGCAACCCGTTCAAGCAGTCGAACAGCGTCGTCTTGCCGGCGCCGTTCGGCCCGACGAGGCCGACGGCCTCGCCCGGCTCGACCACGATCGAGACTTCGTGGAGGGCAACGATGCCGCCGAAACGCTTGCTGATGCCAGTGGCCTCCAGCAGCGGCATCTCAGCCGACCGTCTGGGGGTTCCTGCGCCACACGATGAGGCGCTCGATCACGATCCGCTTCTGCCATTCGACAATGCCTTCGGGGTGGAGCGCGTAGGTGACCGCTCCGAGCCCGAACAGGATCGGGAACAGGTTGCTCCACTCAGACGGGAGGTAGTCCAGCACCTGATACAAGATCACGTAGGCCATTCCCGCCTCGATCGCTCCCTCCACGGTGTAGACGCCGGTCGTCACCACCACGACCATGAACACCAGCGACAGGAGCGAGTTGAAGTCGTTCGGCGAGACGGTGGTCTGCAAGGAGCCGTAGATCCCGCCGCCGACACCGGCAAGCGCCGCCGCCACGGCAAAGACGGTGATCTTCAGTTTCGCCAGGTTGATGCCGATCGAGGAGGCTGCCAGCTCGCTGCCCCGCATCGCCGCGAGCTCGCGGCCGGTGGTGCCTCGCCGGATCGCGAGCACGATGGCCGAGCACGCCCCGAGCGCGACGAAGGCCAGGACGAAGAAGGCCTTCCCGCTCTCGAAGCTGAGCGAGCCGAGCTGGGGGCGCGGGATGCTGACTCCGGAGTCTCCGTTTCCTGACCAGGAGAACTGGAAGCCGACGTTGTCGGCGAGCAGCCCGAAGGCGAGCGTCGCCAACGCCAGGGCGAGGCCGCCGAGTCGAAGCGCGGGCAGCGCCACGACGACCCCGACGAGCGCGGCCACGACGCCGCCCGCAACGATCCCGACGAACACCGAGATCCCGAAGTGGCCGGCGAGCTGCGCGCAAGTGAACGCCCCGACGCCGGCGAAGGATGCCTGGCAGAGGGAGATCTGGCCGCTCATCCCGGTCAGCAGCACGATGGACAGGAAGATGACGGAGTAGGCGAGTCCCTGGGTGAGAGTGAAGGTCCAGTTACCTGGAACCCACGTGAGACACGAAACGAAGAAAGCGACGACCAGGATCCATCCGCCCGCGCGCATCGCCCCCCCGAGGCCTTGGCTGGCGATGGTTGTCGCCACGGGAGGCGGCGGCGGATCGCAGCCAGCGAGCGGATCGGTGTGGAACCATCGCTCACGGAGCCCGGGCAGAGCGAGCAGCAGGACGATGAGGACGACGAAGGGAAGGGCGGGTCGCAGCCCCGAGGAGAGCACGCTGCCGCTCGGCAGGTAACCCCCGAGCAGCTCCTGCACGACGCCGAGGCCGATACCGCCCCAGAACGCGAGTGGGAGGCTGGTCAGGCTCCCGAGCGCGGCCGCAGCGATGGCGGCAACGAGCAGGTCGGTGAAGTTGAGCGCCTGCAGGTCGGCGAACAAGGGGGCGAGCAGCACGCCGGCCAGGCCGGCGAGGAAGCTGGAGAGCACCCAGATGGCCACGCCGACCCGGTCGGCGTTGACGCCGGCGAGCTCGACCATTCGCGGGCTCTCGGCCATGGCCCGCATCCGCAGCCCGATCTGGGTGAAATGCGACATGACCGACAAAAGGAGCACGACGGCGAGCGTCACGATGACCGTCGAGAGCTCGGTTCCGTTGACGGCGTCGCCCGCGAGGTGGAAGTAGACCGAGCTCGGCGGGAGCCACAGCGAAGGAGGCGCCAGCCGTTGCTGGCTGCCGAATATGAGCTGCAGCAGGCTCGGGATCGCGATCAGCATCCCGAGCGCGCTCACCAGCTTGACGAGCACCGGAGCCGACCTGATGAAGCGGTACAGGAAACGGTCCATCGCGAGCCCGAGCAGTGGCGCCCCCACCACGACCGCGACGAGGAACCCGGCCCAGGTCGGCCAACCGGCGTTGACGCAGACGTAGAAGATCAGCGCCGAGGCGTAGGCCTGGGCACCGTAAGCGAGGTTGAAAACCCCTGAGGTCTGGTAGGTGAGGACGAGGCCCACTGCCATGAGGGCGAAGACGCACCCGTACGACAGCCCCGGGATGGCATAGCTGAGCAGCTGGGTCACACGGTCTCCGGGCCCGTTCCCGGCTCCCTCACGTTCCGGGCACTCCCGAAGGCGGGCGGATCACGACGACCCGGCCGCCACCGGTGGGCTGGGGAACCTCAAAGCAGGTGAAGACCGTGCCGGCGGAGCCGAACAGGGGAACGAAGTGGCCGTCGAGCGCGCGCACGTAGACGTTGCAGTCGATCGGTCCGACGCTGCTGTGCTCGTAGCGCCAGTCGATCGGGGCGACGATGCCATCGGCGGTGAACGCGGTCACGTGATTGAGCGCGTCGACGAGCCTCGTGCGGGTGAGGTCGCGCCCTGCGAGTCGCAGACCGGTCACGAACATGTCGGCGTCCACCCAACCGGCCAGCGAGGCCTCTCCCGGAAGATCGTGCGGGTAGTACTTCGCTAGCTCGCTCAGATAGAGGTCCATCCCGGGGTACCTGCCCGGCGACAGCCTCGCCGCCTCGAACGGGACGTGCCCGATGAGGAAGTACACGCCTTGCATCAGGGCGGAGTACTTCGCGATCGCCGCCTGGTCGTAGCCGTTCAGCCAGTACTGCGCGACCGAGCCCATGCCGTTCTGGTGCATCGTACGCGACAGCAGGATATTGCCCGATAGGTCCATGCAGCTCGCCACGAGGTCGACGCCGAGAGCGTGCATCCGGCTGACGTCGGTCGTGAGATCCACCGGCGGGGCCTGAATGGAGAGATCCTCGTACACGACCGGGACGCGAAAGCGCTTCAGCTCGTAGGCGACCCCCTCGCAGCCCTGCTCGGACCCGCTGACGTGATAGGCGAGGATCCCGACCCGTTTTGCGTGGAGCTGCTCGGCGAGGTAGGCGGGCTCGGGACCGGGTCGGGTGAAGGCGATGTACGACCCCTCCGAGCCGAAGAGGCTGCGTCCCCCGGACCAGTCGGTGCTGACTGCGTAGCCGAAGGTCGGCACGTCGTTCGCCGTGAGATAGCTCGCCCCGGCGAAGCTCGGGGTGCCCACACCGACTATCGCGAAGACGTGGTCCTGCTCGACGAGCGTGCGCACCTGATCGGTGTCCTGGGAGGCGTTCGAGCCGTCGTCGAGGGGAAACCGGAACTCTATCTTGCGCCCGGCCACGCCCCCCTCTGCGTTGACCATCATCAGATATGACCGCACGCCGTCGAAGATCGGGGCGAAGTCGGCGGGATCGGTCCGGTCAACGAAGCCACCCCGCCCACCACGATTCGCGAGCTGGTCACGCCCTGGGCGTTGCCGGTGTTCGACACGGTGGTCTTGGCGTTCCCGCACGCCCCGGCGACGATTGCCACCGCCACGAGAAGCCCAGGCGCCCCACGAGGACTACGCACGCGCTCCCACCCCTTGTGTTTGCTATCGGAACCCAGCGCCGACGCTCGTTCTCGGGACCCTACCAGGCAGGCTAGGAGCCCCGACGACTCTCCACCGCCGTACGATGAGTGTCGTGAAGGTGTCGACGCGCGGGGACTATGCGAGCCGCGCCCTGCTCTCTCTCGCTCTTCGCGAGGAAGCCTCTCCGACGTCTGTCCGTGATATCGCCGAGCGGACCGGGCTTCCCCAGCCGTACCTCGAGCAGATCCTGTTGGCACTGAAGGGCGCCGGCCTCGTGCGCTCCAAGCGCGGAGTCGGCGGCGGTTACGTCCTCGCGCGGGTGCCTGAGCAGATCACCCTCGGGCAGATCGTGAGCGCCGTCGACGGCCCGATCGTCGCCGGGGACTTCGGCCAGCCGCACCAGAACGGGGCCTGTGACCACGAGGGTCAGTGCGTCCTTCTAGCGGTGTGGGCCGACGTCGGAGAGCACATGCGCCACCACCTCGACTCCTTCACGCTCGAGGACATGGTGGTCCGAGCGCGCGGTGGCGCACCGCCGCTCTCGCCACTGGACTGACCACCGGCCGGCGTCCGTGACGGCGCGCCGCCGTTCCCGCCACTGGAGTGACCGCCGGCCGGCGTCCGCGGTCGGAACCGCCGTTGTGCCGTCGGAGACTGCCCGCGAAGCGCTCAGAAATTCCAGTGTTCCATCACCGGCTCGCAACGCTTCCAGCTGAGCACGCCAACACCACCCGCGTCGAGCTCGAAGAACCTGGCACCGCTCGGCTCCAGCCCGAGCCAACGAGCCGCTAGGACCCGCAAGAGATGGCCGTGCGCGAACACGAGCGCGCTGCGGCCCGCGAGGCGGACGTCACCGTGCAGTGAGTCGAGGAACGAGTCGGCCCGCGCTCCGACATCGGCCGCCGATTCGCCCGACGGAGCACCGTCGTCAAAGAGCCTCCAGCCGGGGAGCCGCTGTTGTATCTCAGGGAACGTGAGACCCTCCAAGTTGCCGTAGTCCCACTCGACGAGGCGATCGTCGATCGTCGCCTCGCCTCCGAAGCCTGCGAGGCGACCGGTGTCGAGGGCTCGCCGCAAGGGACTCGTGAACACCAGCGCCGGGTGGAATATACTCAGGCGACCGCTCAGGGAGCGGGCTTGTCGTTCGCCGGCCTCCGTCAGCGGCATGTCGGTGCGCCCGGTGTGCCGGCCTGAGGTGCTCCATTCGGTCGCTCCGTGCCGGACCACGATCAACTGGTCGGGCGACTCGGAGTGCTGTCCGGCCGTATGCACCACCCAGAGCGTAGTGTTCACTATCGGCCTGCCCCCTGGGCCCACGAAACCGTACCGGCGGGCGCACGCGACCGACGCGGAATGGCAGGGCCGTGATTCGCGTTGTGCTAGTTGGAGTTTCAGAATTCGGAAGGAGAGGGACGTCATTCCCGCGGAGAACAGGACCGAGGAGGCGAGCACGGCGGAGTTGAGCGCCGGCGAGAGGAGCCGCGCCACCAGAGAGCCCACCTCGAGCGGTCCGGACCTGATGAGGCTCTTCCTCGACGATCTGGGCCGTTTCCCGCTGCTGAGCGCAGCCGAGCAGACCGAGCTCGCGAAGAGGATCGAACAGGGCGACGAGGAAGCGCGAAAGCAGATGATCGGCTCCAACCTGCGCCTCGTGGTGCACTGGGCCCGTCGGTATCAAGGACGGGGCGTCGACTTGGTCGACCTCGTGCAAGAGGGAACCTTCGGCTTGATGCGGGCGGTCGAGAAATTCGACTGGCGCAAGGGCTTTCGTTTCTCGACATACGCGACGTGGTGGATCCGCCAAGCCCTCCAGCGGGCGGTGCAGTCCAAGGGCCGTGCGATCCGGTTGCCGGAAGACGCCCTCGCGGCCGAGCTCGAGGGCGACCCGGATCACGCCAGGCTGCCTCGGGTCGTGGCAAGCCTCGACCAGCCGTTGACGAGCGAAGCCACCGCGACACTGGGAGACGTGGTGAGCGGCGACGAACCGCCGTTCGAGGACGAGATCGCCCAGACCCTCACTCTCGGGAAGCTCGACGCCGCTATCGAGCGCCTGCCGGAGCTGGAACGCGACGTGGTCCGGCTGCGCTTCGGTCTCGACGGTGCCCCGCCGGCATCGCTGGAATCGACGGCGCGCACGCTCGGCATCGGCGTCCGCCGCGTGCGGCGCATCGAGGCCGCCGCCTTGGCCTTCCTGGCTGTCCAGCCAGAGGTCGAAGGCGTTCACGACGCCGCCTAGAAATCGCAGAACCGGCCGGGCGGGGCCGGTCTAGCGCACTACGACGACCGGCACCGATGCGAGGTGCAGGAGCTTGTGGGTCGTGCTGCCGAGGATGATGCCGGCGAGATTGGTCAGCCCACGTGAGCCGATCACGATGGAGTCGGCTCCCCACGTGGTCGCCTCCTCGACGATCTCGGCGGCGACGCGACCCGGAAGCGAGACGCGGATTTCGGACGTCGCCGCGATGCCGGCGTCCGTGACCTGTTCCGAGGCTTTTGCGAGGCGATCGGCTGCTTGCTTCTCACCCTCGCTTGCCGCGGCGCCCACCGACGAGGCGAGCGGACCGGATCCGTGGGGCGGCAGGCGCTCGACCTCGTGCACGTGCAACAACCGGACCTCGCCTCCCGACAGCCGCCCGAGCTCCTTCGCGGCCTCGATGGCGTGCTCTGACTGCTCGGACCAGTCGACCGCCACGACAACCCGCTCGAACATGCCGGTTCCCCCTTCCCGTCGTTCAACGGCTGTGCACTCCAGCGTCGCACACCGCGAACGGCGGTGCTGCGGGGCGCGGCGAGACTCAGGAGAACCTGGCGAGCACGCCGGCGAGATCCTCGGGGAGCGGAGAGGTGAAGTCCATCTGTGCTGACGTCGACGGATGGACGAACCCGAGGCCAGCTGCGTGAAGGAATGGCCGGGTGCAGCCTGACCGCCTGCGATCGCCGCGGTAACGGGCGTCCCCGACAACGGGGTGTCCGATCGCTGCAAGGTGGACGCGGATCTGGTGTGTCCGCCCGGTCTCGAGCCGCAGCTCCAGGTACGTCGCCTCCAGCGGGTCGCCAAAACGGGCGAGGAGCCGGTAGTGGGTGCGCGCCGAGCGCCCGCCCGCGGACACCGCCATCCGCGTCGGATCCCGGAGCGACCTGCCGATCGGCGCGTCGACGACGCCGGCCTCTGCCTCGAGCGCTCCGCACGCGAGCGCCAGGTATGACCGCCGCACCGAGCGAGCCGCCAACTGCCGGGTGAGCGACCGGTACGCCTGTGGCGTGCGGGCCACCGCCAGCAAGCCGGAGGTGTCCTTGTCCAGGCGGTGCACGATTCCCGGCCGGTCGGGTTCGCCGCAACCGGCCTCCGGCAGGCGGGCGAGCTCGGGGAAGACAGCCAGGAGGCCGGCGACGAGCGTGCCGGAGCGGTGGGCCGCATCGGGGTGGACCACGACGCCCGGAGGCTTGTCGACGACGATCACACTCGGGTCCTCGTAAACGACACGAAACGGGACTTCACCGATCCCAGCGGCTCGCGCCACTGCTCGCTTCGTGTGGACCAGAAGCCGGATATCGGTCTCGAGGGTGTCGTCGGCACGGACCCTGCGGCTGCCCGCGGCGACGATCACTCCCCCGAGGCGCACACCGCCGGCGGCGATCAGCCGCGCGACCTCGGCCCGAGTTCGCCCGTACAACAAGGCGACGACGCGGTCGACGCGCTCACCGGAGAGCGCACCCGGAACGGCGACGACGCACCGCTCAGCGTCGCCGTTCATCGTGGGGCCGTTCATCGTGGGGATTGGCGGGCGTCGCCCGGCGGCTGCCTTGTGACAGAGCTCCGCCAGATTGCGATGCCGAGCAGGATGGTGCCGCAGACGATCGACGAGTCGGCGACGTTGAACGTCGGCCAAAATCCGGAATAGAGGAAGTCGACCACCGCCCCGTGGTGGCCGCGGAAGAGCCTGTCGGCGAGGTTGCCGATGGCCCCGCCGACGATCAAGCCCACGCCGACGGCGGCAGCTGAGTTGGGCACCGTCCGGCCGAACCACGCGACCACGGCCACGAGCACGACGACGATCACCACGATCGGCAGGGTGAGGCCCGTGCCGATGCCGAAGGCGACGCCGGTGTTGTAGGTGAGCGCGAGGGCGAACGGGCCGACCAGGTGGACAGCCCCGCTCGAGAGCTGAGCCACCGCGAGGGACTTCGTGACCTGATCGACGATCACCACGACACCGGCGACGACCGTCATCAAGCGGATGCGCCGGCCGCGCTGCGCGGCCTGTTCGGCTCCGACTCCCCCGATCGTGCCGGGCCGGTCATCGCCGGCCGCGCTCAACGCCTGGACAGTCCCCCGCTCTTGCAGTCGATGCACAAGCGGGCGTAGGGAAGGGCTTCGAGGCGGGCCTTGGGGATCAGCCGTCCGCAGTTCTCACAGATCCCGTAGGTACCGTTGTTCATCTTCGCGAGAGCGTGATCGATCTCCTCGACCGCTGCCAATGCCTGGGCAGACAGCGCCAGGTCGCGCTCGCGATCCACCGTGACGGTCCCGCCCTCGCCCGACTCGTCGTCGAATTGGATGTCGCCGGGCTCCATCTCCTCGACGAGGGACTCGGCCTCTGCCTTCAGGCTCGCTGCCTGCTCGAGATAGGTGGCCCGTTCGCGCTCGAGCGCCGCCCGTTGGGATGCCAGGAAACGCTCGTCCTTCTCGTAGCCTTCGGTGACCCGCTTGACCGGCGCCGCCGCCTTGTGGCCCAGTCCGCCGCCGGGCCGGGTGACGACCTGGCCCCTCGCGCCTCCGGCCGCCTTCCTCGGCGGGGCCGTCTTGGCGCCCTTGGGCGCTGCGGCGTTGGACGACTTCGCATTCGCCAGACGTGCCTTCGGGTTCGCTGTGGTCTTGGCGCTCGGTACGGACTTGCCTCCGGCCGCAGGCTTGGCGCCGGCCGCGGTCTCGATCTTGGCGCTCGCGGCGGTCTTGGCGCCGCCCGCGGTCTTGGGCTTGGCGCTCTCGACGGTCTTGGCGCCGGCCGTGGTCTTGGGCTCGGCCGCCGCGGCCTTGGCGTCGGTACTCGTGGTCTTGGGCTTGGCGCCCGCCGCGGCCTTGGCGTCGGTACTCGTGGTCTTGGGCTTGGCGCCCGCCGCGGTCTTGGCGTCGGTACTCGTGGTCTTGGGCTTGGCGCCCGCCGCGGTCTTGGCGTCGGCGCCCGCTCCCGTCCCGTCGCCCGCGGTGGTCTTCGTCGCCGGCGCTCCCTTGGCCGGCTTAGCCTTGCCCGTCGCCTTTCCTGTCGGGACCTTCGCCGTCGCGCTCGAAGGCCGCTTGGGCGCGCCCGCCGGTGCCGCCTGGGGCGTTGTCAGATCCTTGGTAGGCGACGGCTTGGCCGTACTCGACGGCTTGACGGCGGATCTGGCGGACCCCTTGTTCGCCGCCATCGGGGGCGCGGCGAGCTTGGCCGCAGGCTTGTTGGGCGACCCGGTTGAAGTCTTTTCAGCCACGGCCTGCGCGGGCGCCTTCGGGGCGTTGGCCTTCACGACGGCTCCCTTCTTCGTATCGGCCGCTGCAAGGGTGGTCCGGACCATCGGTCCCTCCTGTTGCGGCGAGGGTGCCCGACGTTAGCCGGGCCGGTTACCGCCCGCCAAGAGCCTTCGGGTCGCCCGACGTCGAACAGATCACCGGCCATGGCCGCCTACTGTATGGGCCATGTCCGAGGCGCCCGGCGCGACCCCTTACCCTCTGGTCCCCGCGCAGCCGCGCTATCCCTCCCTCGAGGAGCAGGTTCTCGCCTTCTGGCAGGAGGACCGCACATTCGAGGCATCGGTGGCGCTCCATTCCCCAGAGACCGAGTACGTCTTCTACGACGGACCACCGTTCGCGAACGGGCTGCCTCATTACGGCCACCTCCTCACGGGTTTCGTGAAGGACGCCGTCCCTCGCTATCAGACGATGCGGGGCCACCGCGTCGAGCGGCGCTTCGGCTGGGACTGCCACGGTCTCCCGGCCGAGATGGAGGCCGAGAAGGAGCTCGGGGTCTTCGACCGCCAAGCGGTGACCCGGTACGGCATCGGCCGCTACAACGCCTACTGCCGCCAGATCGTGCAGCGAACGACCGACGCCTGGGAACGCTATGTGACTCGCCAGGCGCGCTGGGTGGACTTCGAGAACGTCTACAGGACGATGGACCTCACGTTCATGGAGAGCGTGCTGTGGGCGCTCAAGCGGCTGCACGAGAAAGGGCTCCTCTACGAGGGCTTCCGCGTGCTCCCCTACTGCTGGGAGTGCGAGACCCCGCTTTCGAACTTCGAGACGCGCCAAGACGACTCCTACCGGGATCGGACCGACCCGGCGGTGACGGTGCGGTTCGATCTGGAGCCGGTCGACGATGGGCCTGAGCTGCTGCGAGGGCCGATCGGACTCCTCGCGTGGACGACGACGCCTTGGACGTTGCCGTCGAACCTCGCGCTCGCGGTCGGGCCCGACCTCGAGTATTCGGTGCTGGGGTGGGGTGACCGGCGCGTCGTGATCGGTGAGGCGTGCCTGGCCGCCTACGAGGACATTCTCGGCGAGGCCGAGGTCCTCGGCACCGTCGCCGGCGCCGATCTCGTCGGGCGGCGCTTCCACCCGCTCTTTCCCTACTTCTCCGGCACCCCCGGCTCATTCGTGGTCCTCGGCGAGGACTTCGTCGCCGTGAACGAGGGCACCGGCGTCGTCCAGATCGCGCCCGGGTTCGGCGAGGAGGACCAGCGCGCCGCCGAAGCGGCGGGGATCCCGGTCGTGTCCCCAGTAGACGACCGGGGCCGGTTCACCGCCGAGGTCGCCGATCTCGCGGGGGTCCAGGTGTTCGAGGCCAACCCGCTCATCATCGACCGGCTCGCTTCGGCGGGAGCGCTGGTCCACGTTGAGGACTACACCCACAGCTATCCGCACTGCTGGCGAACCGACACACCGCTCATCTACCGGGCGATGACATCGTGGTTCGTGCGGGTCACCGACCTCAAGGACCGCATGGTCGAGCTCAACCGGCAGATCCGCTGGGTCCCCGAGCACGTGCGCGACGGCGCCTTCGGCAAATGGCTGGAGGGAGCGCGGGACTGGTCGATCAGCCGGAACCGTTTCTGGGGAACGCCGATACCGGTGTGGAAGAGCGACGATCCACGCTTCCCGCGCGTCGACGTCTACGGCAGCCTGGACGAGCTCGCAGCAGACTTCGGTGTGCGCCCCGACGACCTGCACCGCCCCGCCATCGACGAGCTCACCCGCCCCAACCCTGACGACCCGACCGGGTCCTCGACGATGCGCCGGATCCCCGACGTCCTCGACTGCTGGTTCGAGTCCGGCTCCATGCCGTTCGCTCAGCTTCACTACCCCTTCGAGAACCAGAAACGGTTCGAGGAGCACTTCCCGGCGGACTTCATCGTCGAGTACGTCGGCCAGACCCGTGGCTGGTTCTACACCTTGCACGTGCTTGCGACTGCGCTGTTCGACCGGCCGCCCTTCAAGAACTGCATCGCGCACGGAATCGTGCTCGGCGACGACGGCCGCAAGCTCTCCAAACGGCTGCGTAACTTTCCCGATCCCGAAGAGGTCTTCGCCGCCCACGGGGCCGACACCATGCGGTGGTACCTGCTGAGCTCACCGGTGTTGCGCGGCAATGACGTCGTGATCGAGGAGAAGGGGCTCGCCGAACCCCTGCGCCTGGTCTGCAACCCGATCTGGAACACGTGGTACTTCCTGTCCCTCTACGCCAACGCCGACGGCCTGCGAGGACGGATGCGAACCGACCAGACCGGCGTGCTCGACCGGTACGTCCTGGCCAAGACCCGCCGCCTGGTCGAGGACGTGACGGCCGCGATGGACAGCTACGACCTCGCAGGGGCGACGGCCCACATCTCGGCGTTTCTCGACGCGTTGACCAACTGGTACGTGCGCAGGAGCCGCGACCGCTTCTGGCGGCCGGTGGATGCCGCCGAGGGTTCCTCGGCCGAGGCGCGAGAGGCCACGGCGGCCACGGGATCGGCGGTCGGCACCCGGGAGGGCGAACCCGACGACAAACAGGACGCCTACGACACGCTGCACACGGTTCTCGAGGTGCTCAGCCGGGTCGCGGCACCCTTCCTCCCGTTTCTCTGCGAGGCCGTCTACCGCTCCCTGACGGGGGAACGCAGCGTGCACCTGGCTGCGTGGCCGGACGCCGGCGAGCTGCCTTCGGACCCGGACCTGGTCGAGGCGATGGACCTCGCCCGGGAAGTGTGCTCGGCCGGTCATTCGATTCGCAAGGCGACCGGGCGCAGGGCGCGCCTGCCACTGTCGACATTGACGGTGGCCGCACCCGGTGCCGGCCGACTCCTGCGGTTCACCGACCTGATCGCGGACGAGGTGAACGTCAAGCAGGTGGACCTCCTCGAGACGGTCGGGGACTTCGCCGAGACCGTGCTCAACGTCGTCCCCGCAGCCCTCGGACCGAGGCTCGGCGAACGCACCCAGCACGTCATCGCCGCCGCCCGGCGGGGAGACTGGTCCCGGCTGCCCGACGGCGCCGTCGAGGTCGGCGGCGTCGAGCTGTCCGAAGGCGAGTTCGATCTCCGCCTCCGCCCTTTGGTCCCGCGCTCCAGCCGGACGCTTCCGGGCGAGGTCGGGATCGTCGCGCTGGACCTCGAGACCACCGACCAGTTGGAGGCCGAGGGCCTCGCCCGGGACGTCATCCGTTTCGTGCAGCGCGCCCGACGCGACGCGGGCCTGCACGTCACCGACCGGATCCGATTGAGGATCTGGCTCCCCGAGGAGCTGGTCGAGGTCGTCTCGCCTTGGCAGGACCACATCGCGGCCCAGGTGCTCGCGACGGATCTGGCACTCGTGGCCGGCCCCCACGGCGACGGGCCGGCCGACAAGGACGGCGCCTTCGTCGTCTACGGCGAGCTGGCCGGCAAGGCCATCGCCGTCAGCATCGAGCGCATCGGCTGACCCCACCGGTTGTGGTGCCGGCGGCCATCGCTGGCGCGGTGCTCAGGCGATCCAGTCGGATCCGCCGGCGGAAAGGCGGGAACCCGCCTCGACCTTTGCACCCGCGATCTCCTCGTCGTGCTTGCTCGAAGCCATCGAGTGCTGGGTTTGCAACGCCTCGGTGTCGGGACCGGACTCCTCGAGGGACGGGAGTGCTGCCAGATTGGTTCGACCGCCTTCGCTGCGCGAGTCGGCCCCCTCGTTGTGCGGGGCGGCCAGTGCGGGCGCGCCCGACGGCGCCGCGGTCGCCGCGTCCTCGTTGATCTGAGACTCGAGATCGTCCGGCACCCGCCCCGCGCCGACGGCTGGCGCTGGGCGAAGCGGCGAGATCTCCGTCGAGGGAGTCAGTGTCCTCTCCACGAAACGAAGCGCCGCGCCAAGTGCCTCCGACAGCCTCTTGCGCTCCGCGTCGAGCAGGCCAGACAGCGATGCGAGCTCTCCTTTTGCCTGGTCCCGCTGATTCTCGAGCCGGGCAATCTCGTCACGGTGCCGGCGCTGGGACTCCGCCGCCAGCCTCTGCGAGTTGCCGCGAGCCTCGCTGAGCAGCTTCTCGGCCTCGCTCCGGGCGCCGTCCATGAGGGTCGCGGCCTGCTCTTGGGCCTCACGAACCGCGAGGTCGGCGGTTCGCTGAGCGAGGACGAGGGTGCGGCGAATACTGTCCTCGTCCTCGTCCATCGCACGGTCGGAGGCCGCCCGCTCCGCGCGCTCGGCCCGGTAGGCAAGCTGGCGCATCTTCTCTTGCATCTCGTCGACAGCCACCGCGACCTTCTCGAGGAACTCGTCGACCTCGTCGGTGTCGTACCCCCGAAGGCGGTCACGAAACTCGACTTCTCGCAGGACTTTCGCAGAGAGATCCATGATCGGGATGCTACCGGGCGATCCCGGGGAGATGTTGGATACCTTGCCCCGCGAGGACTAAAGCAGTCCCCTTATGACCAGGATGACGACCCAGACGATGATGGGGGAAAGATCGACAGCGGCGCCGCCGAGCCTGACGGGCGGCACGAAGTGGCGCACCGGCCGCAGCACCGGCTCGGTGATCGCCTCGAAGAACCGCGTGATCGCCGAAAGCGGAGATCCGGGCGGAGCGGGAATGTAGGAGAGCACGACCCGCACGACGAGCACGAACAGGAACAGGTTGAGGATGTCCGCGACGATGAACAATCGTCAGCGCCCCTTTGGATCGAGCCCACGGTCTGGCGTGGGTGCCGCGGTGCTCAGGACCGGAAGAGCCCGTTCTCTTGAAGGCGCTGGCGCTCTTCGGCTGAGAGCTCGACGTTCGAGGGCGTGAGGAGGAAGACCGATTCGGCGACCTTCTCCATCGAGCCGCCGAGGGCGTAGGTCAGCCCGGAACAGAAGTCGATCATGCGCCTGGCCAAGTCCTTGTCGCTCGCCTGGAGATTGACGATCACCGGCGAGCTCGCTTTGATCATGTCGCCGATCTCCTGCGCGTCGGAGAAGCGCGCCGGCGCCACGACCTGCGGCTTCGAATGGCGCTGGGTCACGAACGGCCGCACGACCGCCCCGCGCACAGTCGGCGTCGACGACTCGCGCCCCTCGTCCCTGGCGATCGGGCGGACCGTCGCGACCGTCGCCCGCGGCGGGACGGGCTCAGGGTAGGCGCTCTGGCGCACCCGGCTGGGGGCGGCCTCGGACACCTCCTCCTCGCCGTCGTAGACGTCCTCGTCGTCGATGTCCTTCAAACCCAGGTACATCATTGCCCTCTGTACAAACGAAGCCATGGCCCTGCCCTCCTCCGAGAATCCTATTGTTACAGCCTGCGGCCTTGCGGGCGAGGACCGAACAGGGCCGTCCCGAGGCGAACCATCGTCGCCCCCGCGGCCACGCCCTGCTCGAGATCGGCCGACATGCCCATCGAGAGCTCGCTCAGCCCGAGGTCGCGGCCCAGCTCGGCGACGAGCTCGAACGCCGCCCTGGCGACGGTGCGGTCTCCAGGGGGAGCCACCGTCATCAAGCCCTCGACTCGGCAGCCGAGCTCTCGCAGGCCGCTGACCACGCCGGGCACGTCTCGCGGTGCGCAGCCGGCCCGTCCCGGCAGGGCGGTCGTGTCGACCTCGACCAGCAGCGACGGGGCCGCGCTCGGGCGCGAGGCGTCTTCAGCGGCTTCGGCGGCTTCGGCGGCGTTACCGGGGCCGCCGGCGGCCCAGGCCGGGTAGGGATCCGTGCGGTGCCGCAGGATCGCCTCGCCTTCAACGACCCTCGCGATGCCCTGCCAGCAGTCCACGATGCGGGCCAGCCGGCCGACCTTGTTTCTCTGTACGGCGCCGAGAAAGTGAAAGGTCGCCGCGCGCCCGACGGTCCCCCATTTCGACACCAGCTCGTCCGCGTAGTTCTCGCCGATGTCGGTCAGGCCGGCGGCAACGGCGGCGGCGACCACTTCGGGCCCGAAGCCCTTCGTGACCGCCACGATCCTTACCCTCAGAGGATCGCCTCCGGCGCGCTCGATCCGGTCGCGCGCCGCCTGCGCGCCGGAGGCGACGCGAGCGACCATCCCGCCGTCGAGCGAGGCAAGGTCCTCGGGCGGCCCCGGCGCCCGCGCGGCCGGTCCTCCAACGCCGGGGGCCTCGCTCACGAGGGCGCTGTCACGACGAGCGCGTGCCGACCGGCCTCGCCGCGGGCGCGCCATGAGAACCAGCCGGGATCGCACGCCGTGCATTCGGCTACGTCGGCCGCGATCGAGACGCCGACCTCCTCGAGCGCCCGGTGCACGCCGGCACGAAGGTCGAGGGCGGGGCGGCCCGAGGTCGTCTCCGACCGGACAGAGGGCCCGTAGCGTTCCTCGAGAGACTCGAGATCGCTCTCGCCGAACTCGTAGCACTCGGGCCCGATGCAGGCACCGACGACTGCGAGGAGCTCGGTCGCCCCGCCGGCGCGCATCTCCGCCGCCGTCCGTTCGAGCACGCCCACGAGCAGGCCGCGCCAACCGGCGTGCACCGCCCCGAGGACGCCTTCGGGACTTGCGATGCCGACGAGTGCACAGTCGGCCGCGAAGACGGCCAGGGGAGCCGCCGGCGCCGTCGTCACCAGCGCGTCGCCGGCACGTCCCGCGCAGGCCTCGTCCGGGCTCAGCACCACGACGGCTGCGCCGTGCACCTGGCTCAGCCAGCGCCAGTCGCCGGGCACGACGGATCGGCGCCGGGCCTCGAGCACCTCGACCGCAGCGGCCGAGCGCGGCCCCACGTCGCCGTTCGGGGCACCGCTCAGCACGACGACAGCGGGCGTGCCCGCGATCGGAAGCCGCCTAGCGGAGGAAGGACGGGACGTCGAAGTCGTCGTCGAGGTCGAGATCGTCGTCGCCGACGTCGAAGACATCACGTCCCTCTGGGCACCCTGGCGGGCGGGCGAGGCGGCTACGTCGCCCTCGGGGTTGGCATCGGTGCGCAACGGGCCCTGGGAGGACGTCTCGACCGCCGACGGTTTAGGAGCACGCACCGAAGGCTTGCGCTGCTCCTCGCCGGCGTCGAACCGGTCGAAACCGGCCGCGATGACCGTCACCCTCACGGTGTCCCCGAGGGCGTCGTCGATGACGTTGCCGAAGATGATGTTGGCGTCGGGATGAGCCACGTCGTGGATGATGGCGGCCGCCTCGTTCACCTCGAACAACGTCAGCTCGCTCCCTCCGGCAATGTTGAGAAGGATGCCGCGGGCGCCCTCGATCGACGCCTCCAGCAGCGGGCTCGTGATGGCGTGTCGGGCCGCGTTGACCGCCCGTCCCTCGCCCGAACCGGTCCCGATCCCCATGATCGCAGAACCCGCGTTGCTCATCACCATCTTCACGTCTGCGAAGTCGGTGTTGATGATGCCGGGCACGTTGATGAGGTCGGTGATGCCCTGCACGCCGTGGAGCAGGACCTCGTCGGCCATCGAGAACGCCTCGACCATGGAGGTGCGCTCGTTCGAGATCGAGAGCAGTCGTTCGTTCGGGATCACGATGAGCGTGTCCACCTTCTCCCGAAGACGCTGGATGCCCTGGTCGGCCTGGTTCGACCTGCGGCGGCCCTCGAAAGCGAACGGCCTGGTCACGACGCCGATCGTGAGCGCGCCGAGCCCCTTCGCAGTCTCCGCGATGACGGGCGCGGCGCCGGTGCCGGTACCGCCGCCCTTGCCGGCGGTGATGAAGACCATGTCGGCGCCCTTCAGCACTTCCTCGATCTCCTCGAGGTGCTCCTCAGCCGCGAGGCGCCCGACCTCGGGGTCGCTGCCGGCGCCGAGCCCGCGCGTCATGGTCCGCCCGATGTCGAGCTTGATGTCCGCTTCGCTCATCAAAAGGGCCTGCGCGTCGGTGTTCACCGCCACGAACTCGACCCCCTGCAGGCCGGCGTCGATCATCCGGTTGACCGCGTTGACCCCCGCACCTCCGACGCCGACGACTTTGATCATGGCGATGAAGCTCTGGCCTGGGGTGCTCATGCGCGCTCCATCCTCTCGACCCGCCGGCTTACCGCCGGTCGGCGGTGCAGGCCCCCTTGGCGGCGTCGGCCCCCCCTTCGGCACCGATCCCCGTCGCGGGCAATCTCAACTATCACCCTTTCCTTGAACGTTAGAGGCCCTGACCAGGGGGGGTCAAGACCGGGGTGGCGGGGACGCGCAGGTCGATCGTACCCACGCCCTCCAGATTCACCCGCCGGAGCACCGTCGCGAGCGAGACGAACTTCTGCGCGAGCGCCTGGTCGTCGCCGACAATTGCCGTCATGCCGCCGGTCAGGCGCACGACTATCCCGTCGCCGCCGGAGGCCACTATGTCGTTCACATGGGCCACGAGCGAGACCGGAAGCGCAGCGGCAGCGGTGAGCAAAGGCCGCGCCGCGGCACCGAGCGAGCTCCCCGGCAGACCGGGCGGCCGCGGGACGCCGACGAGCGGCAGACCCGTCGGCCGCAGGGCCTGACGGGAAAGCACACGGCCGGTGGCGTCGAGGAGCGCGTAGCCTCCGGAGGGCAACACACTCGCCGCGACGGGAATCCGCTCGACGACCGCGACCGAGACCGTGGACGGCCAGTCGACGTGCACCGACGCCGTCGAGACCCAAGAGAGGCGCTCGAGGCGCCGCTGCATCATCGCAGTGTTGACGTCGATCAGCGGCGGCTCGCGGTCGAGGCCGGTGACCTTCAGGATCTCGCCGCGCCCGGTGTGCACCGCTCCGGCTATCACGACCGTCCGGGCACCGAAGAGCGGCGAGTGCAACAGGCCCAACGTGCCGGCTGTGAGGCCGGCTGCGACGAACACGCCGGCGAGGACGCCGAGGCGGCGGCGCCCGCGCTGGCGCTCCACTCCCACGCGCCTCGCACGGATCCTCGGATCTATCATGGCCCCTCCTCGAATCCGACCAGCTTCAGCTCGGTCTGCAGCTCGACACCCAGACGTTCGGCGACGAGCGACCGCACCTCGTCGACGACGCGCCTCACGTCCTCGGCCGACCCGTCGGCGTCGGCTTGTACGAAATTGGCGTGCTTTTCGGACACCGCGGCGGTGCCGATCCGAAGTCCCTTCAGTCCCGCCGCTTCGACCAGCCGCCCGGCCGCCTCGCCGGGCGGGTTCGTGAACACCGAGCCTGCGTTCTGGCCTCCCGGCTGGTGCTCGCGCCGCCACCGCACGATCTCTCCGATTCGCTCGACCGACGAGGCGGTGTCACCCTCCTCGAGCAGGAAGGACGCCTCGGTGACGACCTCGCCGGGACCGATCGACGAGCTGCGGTAGGACAGATGGAGGTCCCTCGCGGTCACGACGCGGTCGCCACCACCTGACCGGAGGCTCACGATCCGGCAGGCCACCAGGCGATCCGAGGTCTCTGACCCGTGGCCCCCGGCGTTCATCCGGACGGCGCCGCCGACCGAGCCCGGTATTCCGACCGCCCACTCCATCCCCGTCAGACCGGCCGCTGCGGTTCGCCGCGCCAGGATCGGGTAGGCCGAGGCCGCGCCCGCCCGAACCAGGTCGCCCTCGATCGCGATCTCGGCGAAACCCTCGCCGAGCCGGACGCACAGGCCCGGGTAGCCGGCGTCGGCGACGAGGAGATTCGATCCCTTCCCCAGCACGAGGACGGGAATCCCGGTCGCGCCGACGGCGGCGGCCAGATGCTCGAGATCCGCCACGCTGCCCGGTTCGCAGAACAGTGCCGCCCTGCCGCCGACGCGGTACGTGGTGAATCCACCGATGGGGCGGTCACGCTCGGCCAGGGGGCCGAGGAGCTGGGCGGCACGCTCGACCGGGTCGCGACCCTCGCCGCGGCGCAGTGCGCTCATGTCTGCGCATCCTGGCCGAAGCTGGCGGCGAGGTTCGTCAGGTCGCCCGCAGCGAGCGTGAGGCACAAGTCGCCCGGGCGCAGGACCGTGCGAAGGTGCGCGACGAGATCCCCGCGATTCGGCACGTACGTCGCACTGGTGCCAGGGTGCGCCTCGAGGATCGCGTCCAGCACCAGCTTGCCCGACACGCCCGGACGCGGGGCCTCGCCGGCCGGATAGATCTCCACGATGACCACGACGTCGGCGCCTTCGAAGGCGCCGGCGAAGTCGCGCGCCAAAGCGGCGACCCGCGACGGGCGGTGCGGCTGGAAGACCGCCACTATCCGCTCGAAGCCGCCGCTTCGGGCGGCGGCGAGGGCGGCGCGCACCTCGCCGGGCAAGTGGGCGTAGTCGTCGACGAACGTTACGCCGCCTACGTCGCCGCGGAACTCGTAGCGCCGCGCGACGCCGGCGAAACGGGCGAGCGCCCGCCGGGCGTGGCCCGGGTCCACCCCGAGCTCGCAAGCCGCGGTGACGGCCGCGGCGGCGTTGCGGGCGTTGTGGATGCCGGGCACGGGCAGCTCGAACACGCCGATGCTCGCCCCGGCACGGACCAATTCGAAACGGAGGTGGTTCCGCCCGGACTCCACCCCCACGATCCGCATCGTCGCGCCCGGTGAGCAGCCGTAGCTGACGGCCGAAGCCGGTGCCAACGACACCGCCGCCGAGTCGTCCGCGCAGACGATCGCCGACCCCGACCGCGCGAAGAACAGCCCGAACGCGGCTTGCAGCGCCTCGAAGGACCCGTAGTGCTCGAGGTGGTCGGACTCGACGCTCGTCACGATCCCAAGCTCCGGTTCCAACTGGAGGAACGTCCCGTCGCTCTCGTCGGCCTCGACCACGAGCCATTCGCCCTCGTCCCAGGTGGCGTTCGTCCCGATCTCGTTCACGTCGCCGCCGATGATGAAGCTCGGGTGCAGACCGGCTTCGACGAGGACAAGAGCCAGCATCGACGACGTCGTCGTCTTGCCGTGGGTCCCCGCGACCGCGATCGTGCGGCGCAGCGCCACGATGGCCGCCAGCATCGAGGCGCGCGAGAGCACCGGGATCCCGAGACGACGGGCTTCGGCGACCTCGACGTTGCGATCCGACACCGCCGTCGAGACGGTCGAGCGCGTCCGCGCCGGCCACGTTCTCCGGCCTGTGGCCGATCTCGACCCCCACCCCATAGGCGCGCAGGCGCTCGAGGGAGGGCGACGGCTTGATGTCACTGCCCGTGGTGTGGTGGCCCATCGCGGTGAGCACCAGCGCGATCGCACTCATCCCTGCCCCGCCTGCGCCGACGACGTGAAGGCGTCGAGGCACGGTGAGATCGACCGCCGGTGGCGCCGGGGTGGTCACGCCGCGGCCTTGGCCACCGACTCGACCAGCGCGGCCACTCGATCGGCGGCATCTCGATGACCGACCGCGCCCGCGGCAGAGGCCATGGACGCCAGCCGGGCGGGGTCACCGAGCAGAGCCGAGACGACCTCCTCGAGCCGGGCAGCGCTGCAGTCTCCGTCGACGAGGGCGACGGCGGCTCCGGCGCGGCTCAGCGCCTCCGCGTTCTGGGTCTGGTGGTCGTTCGGCGCGCCGGGCAACGGCACGAGGACGCTCGGGGTCCCGATCGCCGCCAGCTCGGCCACCGTCGAGGCTCCTGCCCGGCAGACGGCGAGGTCGCAGGCGGCCAGCAGGGCCGGCATCTGCCTCTCGTATCCGACGAGCCGGTAATCGAGGCCGGACTGGGGCGTGGACCGAGGCTCGAGGCACAGCCTGGCGACCTCTCGTTCGACGCCCGCGAGGTTCCGCTCGCCGGCGACGTGGTAGATCGTCACGTCGCCACGAGAAGCCCACGAACGAGCCAGCCCGATGGCTGCGTCGTTGAGGCGGCGAGCGCCGAGCGAGCCGCCCGCGACGGCGAGCAGGAGGCGACCGGGGGGGATTTTGAGGGCGGAACGGGCCGAGTCGCGCCCGGCGGGGGTGCGGTCGGAGATGAGGACCGCGCTTCGCACCGGCGCGCCGGTCACGACCGCACGGGGAAGCGAGCTTCCGTCGAACGCGACCGCACATTTGCGGGCGAAGGGCGCCACCAGCCGGTTCGACGCGCCGGGCACGGCGTCGCAGCTCACGACGACGAGCGGCACCCGGAGCAGGATCGCCGCGGCGGCACACGGTAGGCCTGCGTAGCCCCCGACTGTGACCACTACGCGCGGCCGACGGCGAAGGACGATCGCCAAGGCGAGCACCCAAGCCACGAGCAGTCCGCCGATGGCACCGACGTTCTCGAGCGTGAGACGCCGTTGCAGGCCCCGGCCGGGCAGCAAGCTCGCCGCGAAGCCAGCCTCGGGCACGAGGCGGCCCTCAATACCGCGCCGGGAGCCGACGTAGCGGATCGTCGCCTGTGGGTGACCTCGGGCCACGAGCGCCTCGGACACCGCGAGTGCAGGCTGCACGTGTCCGGCGGTCCCGCCGCCGGTGACGAGCGCGAACACCGATG
Organism: uncultured Acidimicrobiaceae bacterium; assembly: GCA_963703655.1. Classification (GTDB taxonomy): domain Bacteria; phylum Actinomycetota; class Acidimicrobiia; order Acidimicrobiales; family Bog-793; genus CAVPFA01. The sequence goes on from CAVPFA010000008.1 coordinate 92,474, forward strand.
GCGAGCCGAACCTCGAACGCGTCGTCACGCGCCCATCCTTACCCAGGGCCGGCGCCCGACCGGCGCTGGGGTGCGCGTCCGCTCCCTGCGGGGTGCGCCGAGGTGTAGCCCGAAGCCAGTGCCTTTACGGGCGCCGGCCGTGCCCGCAAGACCGCAGGCTGGCGCCGGGCGATCCCGAACAGGACTCCCACGGCGAGCAGCACGACGCCGAGCGAGGACCCGCCGTAGGAGATGAACGGGAGCGGGATGCCGGTGACGGGGAGCGCGTCGATGACGCCGCCGATGTTTATCACCGCCTGCGCCAGGACCCAGCACGTGATCCCGACGGCGAGATAGCGGGCGAACGGGTCCCGTTCGCGAAGCGCGATCCGGAAGCCGGACCAGCCGAAGGCCGCGAACCCGGCGATGACGGCGAGAGCGCCCACGAGGCCGAGATTGCCGGCGATGATGGCGAAGACGAAGTCGGTGTGCGCGTTCGGGAGGAACCCCCACGACGTCGCGGAGCCACCGACGCCGTTTCCGGTCAGACCGCCCAGGCCGAGGGTGGCAAGTGACTGCACAACCTGGTAGCCGGTGGTCGAGGCGTGGGCGAACGGGTTGACGAACGAGAGCAGCCGGTCTCGCCGGTAAGTCGCCGACATCGCCAGCACTGCACCGATCCCGCAGACCGAGATGGCCGACGCGCCGAGGAGCGGGAGCCGGACACCGGCCGCGAACAGCATCGAGAAGGTGAGGCAGCCGAGCACGACGGCCGTGCCGAGGTCGGGCTGCTTGACTATGAGCACCGCTGCCAACCCCATCACCACGAGCAACGGCCGGACCATTGCGTTCCACTGGTCCCGGCGATCCGCGCGGCGCGCGAGCAGGTCGGCGGCGAAGACCACCATGGCGAGCTTCATCAGCTCCGAGGGCTGGACCTGGATCGGCCCGATCCCGATCCAGCGGCTCGAGCCCCCGCGTAATGACCGACCCCGGGAACGAACACCGCCACCAGGAGCGCGAGCCCGGCGAACAACGCTACGAGACGAGAGCGTCGCACGAGCTCGGGCGGGGTGCGGCTCGCGACGACTGCAACCGCGACGCCGATCGCCATGTACATGCACTGGCGAGTCACGTAAGACCACGGTGAGCCCCCCGAGAGGATGGATCCCGGGGCCGAGGCGGACAAGACGATGGGAAGCCCGAGCAGGCACAGCCCGCCCACCGAGGCGAGGAGTACCTTGGCCTCGAGGCTGAGAGGGCCGGCTCTAGAGGCACGCCCCGGGCGGGCTCCTCCTTTGACGAGCTTCATAGTTGTCCCCCGACCCTGCGAGACCGCAGGCCTCTGGCGGGAGCCGCCGCTGGGAGCGCCCTGGTGCTCTGCCCCAGCTGCCGAGCGCTGGGTGGCCGGCCGGCTCACAGGAACCGTCCGGTCGAGAGGAAATCGGCGTAGAACAGGCCGAGTCCGAGCGCCACGCACAGGCTCGAGAAGATCCAGAAGCGGACGGTGACGGTCGTCTCCGGCCAGCCGAGCAGCTCGAAATGGTGGTGCAGGGGAGCCATGAGGAAGACCCGCCGATGAAAGAGCCGGAAGCTGACGACCTGGATCACGACCGACATGGTCACGATCACGAACAGCCCACCGATGATGGGCAACAGGAGCTGAACGTCCAGCGATAGCGCCAGGCAGGCCAGGCCGGTCCCGATGGCGAGCGAGCCGGTGTCGCCCATGATGATGCGCGCCGGCGCGGCATTCCACCACAAAAAGCCGACGCACGCGCCCCCCATCGATACGGCGACGAGAGCGAGGTCGAGGGCGGCGTGGACGCTGTAGATCTTCGGATGCCTGTACTCCACGAACCCGATCAACGCGAGGCAGGCGTACACCACCGACGACGACCCAGCAGCGAGCCCGTCGAGGCCGTCGGTGAGGTTCACCGCGTTGGCCGAGCCGAGGATGATCACGGTCCCCCAGATCACCCAGGCGACCGCACCGAGCTCGAGACCCGGCACGTCGTAGCGGGTGAACGAAAGGGTGGTGTGGACGCCACCCCAGAGCACCTCGGCGGTGCAGAAGCCGACTGCGACCGAGATGAGCCCGACGGTCTTCCACCGCTTGTTCAGGCCCAGCGAGCGCCGGCGGCTCACCTTGATCCAGTCGTCCGCCGCGCCCACCGCCCCCGCGCCGACGATTGCGGCTATCACCAGCCATGCTGACCGGGTGAACGGCGCGGACGTGCCGACATGACCGAGGCAGTAGCCGGCCACGACCGCAGCGAGGACCGCGATCCCTCCCATCGTGGGAGTGCCGGCCTTAGTGGTGTGGTGCGCCGGCCCGTCGATGCGTATGTGCTGGCCGATCCGCCAGCGGACGAGCCAGCGGAGCAGTATGGGTGTGCCGAATCCCGCAACCAGGATCGACACGGCGCCCGAGGAGAGGAGGGGTATCACGCGTCCGGTCGTCCCTCGCCTTGGAGCCTGAACAGCTCCTCGAGGACGACGGCGCGATCGTGGAACTCGATCGACCGCTCCTCGATCTGTTGGACCGATTCGTGGCCCTTGCCTGCGACGATGACGACGTCACCTGCGCCGGCCGAGGCGAGCGCGGCCGCTATCGCGCGTCGCCGGTCCGGCTCGACGACCAGCCGCGCGGGCCCGTCGCACCCCGTCCGCACGTCGTCGATGATCGCGAGCGGGTCCTCGTCGCGAGGGTTGTCGGAGGTGAGGATCGCGACGTCGGCGAGGCGTGTGGCGACTGAGCCCATGACCGGCCGTTTTGCCCGGTCCCGATCCCCGCCGCAGCCGAAGACCACGATCACCTTGCCCCCGCTGGGCTCGGCCTCGGCTCGGGCGGTGCGGAGCACCTCGGCGAGCGCGTCGGGGGTATGCGCGTAGTCCACGGCGATGGTGGCGCCGAGGCCGTTGGCGACGGTCTCGAGCCGACCGGGAGGGCCTTCTGAGGCCGACAGGCCGGCGGCGATCGTCGCACCCGGCACGCCGAGAGCGCGCGCGGCCGCAGCCGCAGCCAGGGCGTTGCGGACGTTGATCTCGCCCCCCGGTCGAACCCGGACCAGAACCCCGTCGAGACGGAATTGGCTCTCGTCCAGGCCGACGCGGAGCTCCTGGGCGTCCGCGACCGAGAAGGCACGGGCCGGGATCGCGGCCGCCTCGAGCAGCCGCCGGCCGAACGCGTCGTCACCGTTGACCACGGCCCTGCTGGCGTGCTCGGGCGTGAAGAGCCGGGCCTTGGCCTCGAAATAGGCCTCCATGCTCCCGTGGTAGTCGAGGTGGTCCTGGCTGAGGTTCGTGAACACCGCTACGTCGTGGCGGTAGCCGTCCAGCCGGTGCTGGGCCAGCGCGTGCGAGGTGACCTCCAGAGCCACAGCCGAACGACCCGAGTCCCTCGCGTGAGCGAGGGCGCGCTGGAGGTCGGGTGACTCGGGCGTCGTGCGCGGTCCCCCGAGCGTGCCGATCACCGACGTGGGCCAACCGTGCTCCTGGAACACAGAACGGAGGAAATAGGTCGTGGTCGTCTTGCCGTTGGTGCCGGTCACCCCCACGGTCCGAAGCGACGAGGCGGGGTCGTCGAAGAGGGCGCACGCGGCGAGCGCCATGGCTGGGCGGGCCCCACCTGCGCCGAAGATCAGCTGGACCGCGCCTGCGGCTTCGCCTGCCAGCTGGCGCTCGCACACAAACGCGACCGCGCCCGCGCGGCGCGCCGCGGCCGCGAATTCATGCCCGTCGACGTGGTCTCCTGGCAGGCAGCAGTGCAGCGCTCCCGGACGTACGTCGCGATGGTCATAGGTCACCGAGGTGACTACGACTCCGGCCGCGTCGCCGATGAGCATGCCGGGGCGCAACCGCGCGACGACCTGCTCGAGAGAGATCTCCGGGGCCGGAGGCGAGGCCGAGGCGGCGCTCACGGGGCGCCGGTTGCCGGGGCGCCTGCTGGGAGCCCCTGGCCACCGGTGGGCGCGATGTCGAAGTGGCGCAGGGCATAGCGCATGACCTCGGAGAACACCGGCGCGGACGCAAGGCCTCCGTAGATGAGGTCCGGGTGGCTGAGCATTATGAGCGTCGTGAGGGCGGGGTTCTGGGCGGGAGCGAACCCGACGAACGTCGCGCTCCACGCTCCTTGCTGGTACCCGAGCCCGGTCGTGCTCGGGATCTGGGCCGTCCCCGTCTTGCCGGCGACGCTGTAGCCGGGAATCCGGGCCGCGACCGCGGTCCCGTCCTCGGTCACCTGCTCGAGCATGGGCAACAGGTCGTCGACCACCCGGGCGGAGAGCACCCGCCTTGGCTTAGCGGGCGGGACGACGTGCTCGACCCCGGAGGCGTTGACGGTCGCCTCGACCAGCCGAGGTGCTATGAGCTCGCCACCGTTTGCCACTGCGTTGTACGCGGAGAGGATCTGCAGCGGGGTCACCGCCTCCCCCGTGCCGATCGGGACGGTTCCCATCGAGGAGCCGGACCAGGTGCTCGGGTCGCTCGGGCTCGGGACGAGGCCGGCGGACTCTCCGGGCCATCCGAGGCCCGTGAGCTCGCCGAAGCCGAGGTCCCGGAGATAGTGCGAAAGGCGCTGCGGACCGAGAAGGTGGGCGATCTCGATGGTCCCGACGTTTGAAGAGTGCGCAAGGATCTGGGTGGCGGTGAGCTGCTCGGTGGGATGGTAGTCGGCGTCAGCGAACGGCCAGCCTCCCATCGAGATCTGATACGGCACGGTGAACACCGACTTCGGAGTGATCAGGCCGTCTTGCAGGGCGCCCGAGATCGTGGCGAGCTTCATGACCGAGCCCGGTTGGTAGACCGAGGTGACCGCTGCGTTCTGCGCCGAGGGGAACACCCTGCCGTGCCGCCCGGCTGTGAGATCGACCATGGCGAGGATGCCGCCGGTCCGCCTGTCCTCGACGATCGCCACTCCCCCGGTCGCACGGGTGGCAGTGATCCGCTGGGCGAGATCCTTGGTGACCTCGTATTGAAGCGGCTGATCCAAGGTGAGCACCAGGCTGGTTCCCTGCCTCGCAGCCACGACCCGAGTAGCAGAGCCGGGGAGTCCCTCGCCGTTTGGCCCCGTCGGCACGACCTCCGAGCCGGGCGAGCCCTCGAGGAGAGAGTTCTCCATGTACTCGAGCTCGGTGAGGCCCTGACCGCTGAAGCCGACGAGCCCGAGGATTGGAGAGAACAACTGGCCGTCCGGATCCGACCGGACGATGTCGGGCACGAAGGACAGATACGGCAGGCCGAGGTTCGCGACCTTTTGTTCGACGCCGTCGGTGACGCGGTAGGCCAGGGGCACATATCCGCGGTGCTCGTGGAGCTTGGCTCGCAGGCTCGGCACCGACAGGCCGAGGATCGAGGCCAGACGGTTGAGATCGGTCTTAGGGTCCGTCACGAGGAAGTCGTCTGCGACGACGTCGACAAGCGGAGACGACGCGGCGAGGAGGTTGCCGTTGCGGTCGTAGATCGCTCCGCGCAGCGCGGGGATGGCGACGCGCTGATAGACCTCTTGCGCCCCGTAGGAGGCGTAGCGGGAGGCTTCGACACCCTGGATCTGGACGAGCCGTGCCGCGAGACCGCTCAGCGCCAGGCCGGCGACCGCAACCATGGCGACAACACGCCTCCGCTGGCTGCCCGGCCTGGCCGGCGCCCTCCTGCTCGCAGCCCGACCGGGCCTCGCCGGCGCTGGCTCACGCCGCCGCTGGCTACCCGGCCTCGGAGGCGCCGTCCTGCTCGCCGCCCGGCCGGGCCTCGCACCGCGGCCGACCGGGTCGGAGCCGCTTTCGGACTTGACGTCGGCCGTCGTCTCTGGGCGGAGGCCGGCCGGCCCGATTCCCGCCTGTGGGACGAGGACAAACCGCTCACCCGGTCCGCGACGCGATCGTGGGCGATCTTGTCCCGGTGCTTGCGCTTGTCCGTGTGCTCGCGGGCTTCCGCGTTCTTGTCTCGCCCAAGGCGGCTCTGGCCGCTGTTGCGCCCGCCTGCGCGACCGAGGGGCCGGGGTCGACCGGCGCCAGATAGTAGACCGACGCAGGCGCGACCATGCCGAGCTGACCTTCGGCGATGCGCAGCACTCGCGCCGGTGACTCGAGCTCGGCGCGTGAGAGCTGCAGGCCCTGCTGTTCGACAAGCGTTCTGGTGAGCTGAACCTGCAAATTGTCGATTCGCTGCTGATCGGACGCGACCAGGGCATGCGCAGCAGAACTCAGACCGAGCGCGCCGACGACGAACAGGACGCCGAGGCCGCGCAGGACGGTTGCCTGACGTTGGCGCGAGGGAGAGCCCGGCGCGGCGGCGATGGACGACGTCGAGCTCGGGTGGGTCATGCACCACCTCCTCGGGTGGCGGGGACGCCGACTCGCTCGGCAGCTGTCGGCGTGCCGTCACCGGAATGGCGTCCGCTGCACCGGCCATCAGGCGGCGTTCCCCGCGAGTCGCTCCGCGGCACGAAGCCTCGCGCTCGGCCGCGCGGGGGTTCCGGGCCACCTCGGCGGCACTCGGCAGACGGGCGCCGCGTGTGAGGACCCGTACCGTCGGCACGGCGCCACAGACGCACGGAAGTCCCGGCGGGCACACGCAGCCTCCGCTCGACGCACGAGCAAAGCAGCGCTTCACGAGCCGGTCTTCCCCCGAGTGGTACGACAAGACGATGCAGCGTCCTCCCGGGACGAGCACGTCGAGGGCGCTCTCGAGCCCGGCGGACAGCACCTCGAGCTCGTCGTTGACACGGATCCGCAGGGCCTGGAAAACCCTCTTGGCCGGGTGCCCGGCACGCTTGCGTGCGACTCCGGGGAGCGAGGCCTCGACGACCTCGACGAGCCGGGAAGTCGTCTCGATCGGACGGTTCGCCACGATGCCCTCGGCGAGGCGGCGGGAGAACCGCCCTTCGCCGTTCTCGACGAACAGCTCGGTCAGCTCGCCAACGCCGAGGCTGTTCACGATTTCAGCAGCTGTGGCGCCGAGCTCGGGGTCCATCCGCATGTCGAGAGGACCGTCGAGCCGGTAGGAGAAGCCCCGCTCCGGCCGGTCCAGCTGCGGCGAGCTCACGCCGAGATCGAAGAGGACGCCCGCGACGGGCTGACCCGGTGCGAAGGCACCAAGGACCGCATCCAAGTCGTCGAACCGGGCCTTCACGACACGTGCCCGGTCCCCGAACTCGCTCAGGCGTGTAGAGGCTTCGGCGACGGCGTCATAGTCGGCATCTAGTCCGATCAGCTCTCGTGCCGGCTGTCCGGCCAGCAACGCCGCAGCATGGCCACCCGCACCCACCGTGGCGTCCACGAGCAGTCCCTCGGGAACAGGCTCGAGCAATGCGACGACCTCCGACACCATGACGGGCGTGTGGCTGAACTCCTGGGTCATCCGCAACCCCCCGACCAGATCGAGGGAAGGGCGTCCCTCGAAGTGGGGATGTGACAGGGCGGAGAGGGTTGGTAGGCCATCCGGCACTTCGGCCGAGGGGCTGCGGGCAACCCAGGAGGTAACAGGTGAGGATCGAGGCGGGAAGAGCCGTGCCGCTCCGACGGGCCGGCCATGGCTCACGGCCCGAGCCTTCCGGTGGTGGTCGCGACGGCTTCACGGGTCCGGCGTCCCGACCAACCTTCGGGCGACCAGAGCTCGACCCGATCCAGCACGCCGACGAACAGGACTTCCTGCTCCAGCTCGGCGAGGGCGCGGAGCTCGGACGGGACGGGCATGCGGTTCTGCCGATCGAATTCGACCCGGGTCACGAGCGAGGACCAGTCGCGCAGATCGTTGCGGGTATCGACACCGCGGGCGTCCTTCTCGTGTTGTCGAGCCGCTTCGAGCTCGAATTCCTCCTCCGGCCACAGCGCCAGGCAACCGTCTGATCCCGGCGTGAGAAAGCCGAAGTCCTGGAAGTGAAGGCGCATGCGCGACGGCAGGATCACCCGGCCCTTTGAGTCGAGCGAGCGGGGAAAGTTCCCGACGAACCTGAAGCCTGGCGACAAAGTAGCCCTTCGTTCCCACTGTCACGGGCCATATCCTCCCTTGGCCCCCACCTGCCGCCACTCTATGAGGTATATCCCCCACCGTCAACCACCCGGACATGTGAGAGGACGCGGTGCTCGGGCCGATGCGTGCCCGCAGCCAGGATGGCGGCGCTCCCTGCCGCCCGACTGGCGACAGTTCGCCTAGTGACCCAGATCCCGTCTGGGATCGGGGCGGGCGCCGGAAGCGGTCTCGGCGATCAGGGCGGCGAGCCGGCTCGGCGCTGTGAGCACCCCTGAGGCCACGAGATCGTCGGGCGCCCACCAGCGCACCTCTCGAACATTCTCCAAAGCGAGACGAGCGAGACGATCGGCCGAGACCGTGAAAGCGGCGGTCCGGCAAGCGAGCCATCGTTCCCGCTGGGTCGTCCACACCCCGTTGAAGCAGAAGGTGAGGGTGCGGCGGCCGACGAACGCTCCGAGCACGAGGTCCTCGCGCCCGACCTCCTCGCTGAGCTCACGCCTCGCGGCCTCCAGGTGGTCCTCGCCCGGTTCCAGGCCGCCCCCTGGCGGGCACCACCAGCTGAGGCCGGTGGCGTCGTCCTCGAACCGGACAAGGAGCCCTCGGCCGGTCTCATCGACGATGAGCGTCCTCACGGCCTCGCGGATCGGCTCCATCATCACGCTGATCGGGATGTCCACGACGAGGGTCCCCGTGCGCCGGTCCTCGAGCCGGCCGACCACGTTGTCGAGCGGGTCGACGAGCGCGGCAAGCCCCGGCGAGCAGGAGAAGACAATCTGTGCCCCTGCCCGGCGGGCTTGCGCAAAGGCGGAGTCGACCCCGCCATCCGCGCCGAGAGCGATGCCGAACCACGCCGCCCCGAGACGAAAGACGCCCCCGGTCTCGCCGGGCGTGAAGCCCCGCTCTCCCTCTCCCAGGTGGCTCTTTCGATAGTGGCCGTGCAGAAAGCCGCCGTGCGCGTACAGCTGGGTGATGAAGAATCGACCGGACGCACGTTCGGCAATCCCGAAGATGGCACCGACGCCGAGGCGTGCGGTTGCGGCGAGCACCTCGGCGACCGGATGGCTGTCGACGGCCAGGGCGGCGCCGGGCCGGCGATCCGGGTCGATTGATCCCGTGAGCGAGAATTCGGGGAAGACGGCGAGATCGCAGCCCGCTTCTGCTGCACTCTGGAGTACCGAGAGGTGCGCGGCGAGGTTGTCCTCGTGCGCGCCCTTGCCGGCCGGAATTGCCGCCAGCATCGCACGCATCGCGCTCATCATTGCCCGTCGCCATGGTCGGGTCGACAGCGCCTCGGTGCTCAGGGAGGAGGCTCAAGAGCTCTCTCGTCAGCGAATCGGCGAGGTGCTCCGAGTCGCGGAGGCCGGTGTCCTCGAGGGCGCCACGAGCAGCCGCACGGTCGCCTGGCGATCCTGACAACAGGCCGGCCAGGTCGCCGGCTCGGTCGTTCAGGAGCGCCATCGAATGGATCCAGGCGCCCGAGCGCTCCCTGCGCTGGGACATGCCGACGACCTTGCGTCCCGCGACGGTCACCTCGCCCGCGCCGAGCCCCGCGTAGCACAACAGTTTGGACCAGGGCGTCGTCTGTGCCGGCCCGCGGTGCACCGCGATCGCGGCCGGCCCTGGCGATGTGCACAGCACTCGTGCGATCGCTTCTGCATAGACCGCGCCCAGCCAAAGGAACGACTTTCCGACGTCTGCTTGCGCCAGGACGTCCCCGTTAGGCACGAAGAAGTCCAGCCAGACTTGAGCCCCGGGCGCCACCAGGACCGCACCCCCTCCGCTTCGGCGGCGAACAAGGTCCAGGCCCGCCGCGGCGAGCCGCTCGCCGTCGAAGTCAGAGGACCCTTGCGCGCTCCCGATGACGACCGCCGGGGCGCAGGGGACGCTGACCCGGACGATGCGGCCGTCGGCCTTGTCGGGCAGACCGCGGTGAAGCGCGGCCGGGGTGGCCCGGCGCTCGAGGACGCTCCATCGCCGATCGCGACCCGTCGGCGCCTGCCGGCTCAGAGCCCGACGGCTCGGCCGAGGACGGGCCGGACGTACGGGGCCCACTCGTCACGAACCTCGCCACTGGCGGCGAGCAGCCACAAGCGGGAGCGAGGTGCACGCGGCACCCTCACGAGCCTGAAGCCCGCCTCGTCGAGCAGTCTGTCCTCCTTGCGGCTGTTGCAGCGCCGGCAGCACGCGACGACGTTGTCCCAGCTGTGCGTGCCACCCCGGCTGCGAGGGACGACATGATCGATGTTCTCGGCCTGGCCGCCGCAGTACTGGCAGCGGTGACCGTCCCGGGCGAAGACAGACCTGCGCGTGACCGCGACGCGGGCTTGGTGCGGCACCCGGACATAGTTGACCAGTCGGACGATCGACGGCTCGGGGAACTTCGCCCGGGCAGAGTGCAGGTCATGGCCCGTTCCGTGCACGAGCACCGCCTTGTCGGCCAGCACCAGGACGAGCGCTCGCCGCGAGGCGACGACCGAGAGCGGCTCGAACGACGCATTCAGCACGAGAGCGCGGCCGACCATCTCAGCGTGCTTGTCGTCCCGGGCGAGACATGATGCGGAGGCTACTGCAATGGCGCGCGGCGCCGTGACGACCTGCACCACTCGAGCCAAGCGACCACATCGCCTGGCGAGGGGCGGGCGGCAGTGTCTCCGTACGCGGTCTCCATGCGAAAGGAGAGCCATCCCGGCGAGGGAAGGGGGACCGGTGGCCAGCGGTGCCACCACCCGTGCGGGACCAGACCCGCCGACTCGACGACCGCGGTCGGCCAAAGCCAGGGTCGACGACCGACCGCCGCCACAGCCTCGACCCACCACGCTCGACCCGTCGGGGAGTATCGGGCACCTCCGCGACGACTCGTGATCACCCAGCGCCCTCCGACACGGTGACCAGGCGGTCGATGCCTCGCCAGCCGACTGCCGCCGCTCCCGTCAATGGGCCCGAGGCTCCGAGCCCCACCGGCTCGACGCGGCAGCCTCGTGCGTACGCGATCTGGGCCCGCGAGTCGAGCTCGGTCTGAGCTGCCGAGAAGAAGCTCGCCCCGTACCCGAGCGCGACCGAGCCGCCCACCAGCGCCAGACGCAGATCGAGCAGGCTCGCCGCCGAAGCAACCGCCCGCCCGACCAGCACACCGGTGCGCTCGACGATTTCCGGCGGTGCCTCCGCCGCTGGCCTGCCCGTGATCTCCTCGATGGCCGACCCGGAGGCCTCGGCCTCCAGGCAGCCCCGGGAACCGCAGCGGCACCGCCTGCCGGCCGGCTCGACAATGAGATGGCCGATATGTCCGGCGTTGCCGCTCCGGCCGTCCAAAAGGCGCCCTTCGAGGACGATCCCGCCACCGATCCCGGTGGACACGACCATGGCCAGGAAGTTCTGCACTCCCCGGCCGGCGCCTGCCCAGGCCTCGCCCAGAGCAAGGGCCTTGGCGTCATTGTCGATGAACACCGGTACCCCCGACAGGACGGGCAGAGCCTCCAGTCGGGATCGGAGAGGAAAATCGCGCCAGGCCGGGATGTTCAACGGCGAGACGGCTACGCCACCGGGTTCCATCGGTCCTCCCGTGCCGATCCCACAGGTGACCACGGACATCCCGTGCGCCGAGGCCTTGCCGCAGGCCATCTCGACGAGATCGGCCAGAACCTGGAACAGCAGCTCGCTGTCGCAAGACCTGGGCGTTCCGATCCGATCGGTCGCCACCATTCGCGCCCGGCCGTCGACGAGTCCGACGGCGAGCTTGGTGCCACCGACGTCGACCGCTAGGCAGGCGGCTGACGTGCCCTTTGCGGGTGTCCCGACACCGCTCAAGAGCTGGCGGCGAGCGTCAGTTGCGGTTCCCGAAGCGCGACCGCAAACGCCGGCGAAGGTCTGACCATTCGTCGCCGACCCCGTGCGCCCGCATCGATCCCTTGAGGCTGCCCAACCTTGCCGAGCCCGACTGCCCCGCGCTGTGGACGAACACCAGGGCGGCAGAGAGCATCACGAGGAAGCCCAGGCTCCCCAGGAGCACCGATGACCGGAACGAGACCAGGAGGAGCACGAAGCCGCCGATGAAGGCGACGATCGATCCCCGACCCGACCGACCAGGGCGGTGACGCGGTGTGGTAGTGCTCACACGATCGGCGAACGCTCGATCATGCTCGTAGAGCTTCTGTTCCATCTCGTGGAGGATCCTCTGTTCCTCCTCGGAAAGCGGCATCGTCACCCCCTCTCCGACAGCGAAACATGCTGCACGCCGTCAATCATTCCACATGCGAAAGGGCCCAACAACGGCGCGAACGCGTACGTCCGTCGGATTGCGCACACTCCACACGAGCAAACAGCCGGGGTTCCGAGGTGATTCCCGCAGCCTCCCGAAAACTCCGTCACTCCGACGGCCCCCACGGGGCGTCGCCTATCTGCTTGACACGCAGTCCGGAGCCGCTGACAAGCGCGGCCGGGCCTACCGAGGCGCTGCCGTACCGCTCTCGGATGGAGTCGACGGCAGCGTCGAGGTCCGAGCGGGCGGAAGTGGCGCGCGATTGCAGGTCGGCGTTGGTCGCAGTTTCGAAGAGTGCGAGCTGTTCACCGGGCCCGCCGGCGCGCTCCTCGAGCGACGACACGCCCACCCCGAGCAGGCGAATCCCTGGGTGCACCTCGATGCCTGACAGCAACGCCGTGGCGATCTTCACGAGCTCAGCCGACGAGACGACCGGGCGGCGCAGCGAATGGGATCGAGTGATCGTCCTGAAGTCCCCGTACCGGAGCTTGACGGTCACCGTCCGCCCAGCCAGGCTCGCCGCGCGGAGCCGGCTGCTGACGGAATCGGCCATCCGCACCACCTCGAGGCGGAGTTGCTCTGGATCGCGCCGGTCGACAGCGAACGTCTCCTCGTGGCTGACGGACTTCACCGGTCTGCCCGCGACGACCGGCCGGTCGTCGTGGGCCCACGCGAGCTGGTGGAGCTGGCGGCCCGCAGCATTGCCGACCAGGCCGACGAGATGAGCCGGGTCGATCCTTGCAAGATCGCCGATCGTGGCGATCCCGTAGCGAGCGAGCCGTTCGGCGGTCCGGGGTCCCACGCCCCATAGGTCTGAGACCGGCCGAGGGTGGAGGAAGGCCAATTCGTCCTCATTGCGAACGACGAACACGCCGGTCCCGGCAACCGGCCCACGAGCCGAAGGGGACGGCTTCGCAGCTCTCGAGGCGAGCTTGGCAAGCAGTTTGCAGCTGGCGATCCCCACGGAACACGACAGCCGGAGATCCTCGCGGACGCGGCCACGAATCGCCTCGGCGATGTCCGAGCTCGAGCCGAAGAGCCGGTGACCACCCGACACGTCGAGAAACGCCTCGTCCAGCGCGATCGGCTCGACTAAAGGCGTGAAGACCGCGAGGACCTTGTGGAGCTGGCGGCTCACCTCGCCGTAGCGAGCATGTCTGCCGGGCAGCACGACGGCACTTGGGCACCGCCGCCGCGCTTCGACCATGGACATGGCGGACCGAACCCCGGTGGCTCTTGCCTCGTAGGAACACGACGCCACCACCCCGCGCGAGCCGGTCCCGCCGACGATCACCGCAAGCCCGAGGAGCTTCGGGTCGTCCAGCACCTCTACGGCGGCGAAGAACGCGTCCATGTCGACGTGCAGGATGTCGAGCGACGTGGTCACTGTGCGAGCCGGATCCTTCGGAACGGCTCCGCGTAGCCGACACCGGACTGTTGTCCGGCGTCCCCGGCGCCATCGCGAAGGGCGCTCGCGATCCAGTCGCTCGATTCGCCGAGCTGTGAGCGGTGGCAGGACACGGCCTCGATCTTCCTTTCGATGGTCGGGCTCACATCCACCCAGACATTCGGTTGCAGCGATCCCGACAGGTAGGCCGCCGTGACCTGATGCGCCGGCCCGGCGTCCTTGAAGTACAGCGGTGAGGCGGCGGCCGGCGCCGCTGCGTCGAGCGCAGCCCACCCGACGACCCGATGGTCCCGATGGTTGTAATGGTGCTCGCCGAAGAACACAGCCAGGGGATCCGGGCTGACGATCCCGTCGGGTCGCACTTCGCGGATGATCTCCACCAGCTCGCGCCTCAGTGCGGCGTCGTTCTCGAGCTCACCGTCGGGATGGCCGAGAAGGTGCAGGCCCTCGACCCCGAGAACCTCGGCGGAACGTTCCGCCTCCTCGACCCGCGCCGCCACGAGAGCCTCGGAGTCTGCTTCAGGGTCCGTCGTGCCCTTGTCACCGGAGGTGCAGATGAGCACGTGCACGACGCTTCCGGCGGCTGCCCAGCGCGCGAGCGTGCCACCACAGGAGATGGCCGGGTCGTCGGGGTGGGCGTAGATCGCGAGAACCCGGGCCGGCACCTCGTCGAGCAACGCCTCGTTCATTGTCCCGCGCGGCCCCTCGGCGAGCGGCTGGAGCCGTACGCCTGCCCAGCACCACCCGCACCACCCGCAGCGTCCTGCGGTGTCTCCTTGTTCAAAAGTCCCAGCTCGCGCGCGAAGTCGTCGACCTGCTCGAAGCCCTTGTACACGCTGGCGAAACGGACCGAGGCGACCTCGTCGAGGTCCCGCAGTCCCTCCAGCACCGCGAGCCCGACCTGCTCGCTTTGAACTTCAGGCCCGAGCGCCCAGGCCGTCTGCTCGACCATGGCGGCAAGCGCCTCGAGCTGCTTTGGCTCGACCGGCCGGTTCTTGCAGGCCGCGCGGGCGCCGGCGATGACCTTGCGCCGGTCGAAGGGCTCGCGGTGCGCCGACCGCTTCACGACCCACAGCACAGCCTGGTTCACCCGTTCGACGGTCGTGAACCTACGGGTGCACGAGAGGCATTCCCGGCGGCGGCGGATCGCCTCGCCCTGCTCCGCCTCGCGAGAGTCGACGACCCGGTCCTCGGTCGCCCCACACCACGGGCAGCGCACGAGGTGACCGTAGCGCCAATACGCTTCTCGGCCGGCGCGCTCGGGTGGCGAGACGGGCGGGCGTCCTGGGCAATGCCGCATCCTGGGACATCTCGCCGGTCCCGTCGAGTGGGTGCCCCGCCTCGCTCGGGGCTCTGCCCGCCGTCAGGGCAGCCTGAGCTCGTCGCCCGGAACAAGCTCAGCTCCGTGCAGCTGCTGCTCGAAGCCGGCGACGAGGATCCTCGGGTCTCCGCCCGGCTCGAGGTTGGAGGCGATCGACCACAGCGTGTCGCCGGGCCGGGCGACGTAGCGATAACCCCCGGAGACCTTCACTGCGCCCGCGGGTACGGTCAGGGCTGGACGGTGCGCATCCGACAGCGCCCCGGCGCCGAACCAGACGCTTGCCAGGACCGCGAGGGTGGCAGCGCCGGGGAGTAGGCGCCGCAACCCTCGCGACCGGGGGGTGGCCCGCCGGCAGCCGGCGAGGGTCACGCCGGCGGCACTCGGGCCGACCGGTCGTGCCGACCCGACGAAGGCCGGGGGTGGCGAGCTTGCCGGCGGGAAGGAAATGAGCTCCTCGGCCAGCACGTTCCAGGTGTTCTGGCGCCTGGCGGGCACCTGTCTCGGGCGCGGCGCTGTTTGCCGGGGACTGTCGGCCTCCGCCTCGGCGAGCCTCGCCGATGCTCTCCGGTCGGCGCCTGGCATTGCTTGGGCTGTTGCCGCTGCTCGCATTCCTTGATCAGACCACGAACGTGTGTTCGCTGTCAAGCCTGCAGGCGAACGCGTGTTTCACGAACGGGTGTTTGCATTCCTCGCAGTCACGCCTTAGCCTTCAGCGGAGCGGCCGGAACGGCGGTCCTGACGGGAGGAGCACGGATGTCCGAGTCGACCTTGGCGGGAAAGCGGCGAAGGATCCTCGAGTTCATCGCCGAGCAGATCCGCGAACGGGGATATCCCCCGTCGGTGCGCGAGATCGGCGAGGCCGTGGGTCTCACGTCGCCGTCGACCGTGCACACCCATCTGCAGGTTCTCCAGCGCGAGGGCTACCTCGAGCGAGACCCGACCAAGCCGCGGGCGATCATCGTCCGATGGGAACCGTCCTCCGGCTCGGCGATCCGCGTGCGCCCGGTGGCCCACGTCCCGTTGATCGGGCACGTCGCGGCGGGCACAGGGGTGCTGGCGGAGGAGTCAGTCGAGGAGCTCCTCCCGATCCCACAGGACTTCACCGGCTCCGGCGACCTGTTCATGCTGAGAGTCCGCGGCGATTCGATGATCGAGGCTGGAATCCTCGACGGCGACTTCGTCGTGGTTCGGCGCCAGCCCGAAGCCGAATCCGGGGACATCGTCGTCGCCGGCATCGGGGACGACGAGGCGACCGTGAAGACCTTCCGCAAGCGGCGCGGGAAGATCTTGCTCGTTCCTGCGAACCCTGACTACTCGGAGATTGAGCTAGCCGCCGACCAAGTCGTGATCTACGGCAAGGTGGTCACCGTGCTCAGGCGCCTCTGAGCAGCTTCTCGAGGCCCGCCCGGACGAGCTCGAGCTCGTCTCGTCCTACCCACTCGCCTGCAGTATGGGCGAGGAGCGGATCGCCAGGGCCGAAGTTGGCCGCGGGCACGCCCCGCTCGGCGAAGAAGCTCACGTCGGTCCAGCCGAGCTTCGCTCTCGGTGCGGTCCCGCTCGCGGCGACCAGAAGACGCGAGCATCCGATGGCCGAGGTTGGGTGCCGCGGCGGGAGACCAATCCTCGAGCACGACGCGGTCGCCCAGCGCCTGGTCGATCGCGGGAACGAGAAGCTCGCAGACAGCCTCGAATGCCTCGTCTTTCGTACGATCGGGCGAAAATCGATGATTCAGCACCAGGCGTGCGGTGTCCGGCACGACGTTGTTCGCCACGCCGCCGTCGACACGAACAGCTTGCAAGGCCTCGCGGTACTCGCAGCCGTCGATGACGGGGCGCCGCTCGACGAAGCGTTCGAGCCGCTCGAACAGGGGGCCGAGCCGGTGTATCGCGTTCACACCCATCCAGGGCCTGGCCGTGTGCGCCCTCTCGCCCCCGAGATGAACGGCGATGCGCAGAACGCCCTGGCAGCCGGCCTCGACGATGGCCGAGGTGGGCTCGGCGAGCACAGCTGCGTCAGCCGAGAGCAGATCGGCGCCGGCCGCTTCGACCTCGATCAGGCCCGAGTCGCGCTGGTCGACCTCCTCGCAGGCGTACCAGACGTAGGTCACGTCGACCGCCGGCTCGACGACTCGCTTGGCAAGCTCCAGCATCACTGCGACGCCGCCCTTCATGTCCGCGGCTCCGAGACCCGAGCAGCGGTCGCCGTCGATGATCGCCCGCTCGTTGCCGTTGGCCGGCACGGTGTCGAGATGTCCGGCGACGAGGAGGCGTCCCGGGCGCCCGAGCGACGTGCGGGCGACCACGTTGTCCCCGATTCGGGTGACCTCGAGGTGGTCTGCCCCGCTGAGCATCGCCGTTACGAAGGCGGCGGCCCTGCCCTCGTCATGGCTGACCGACGGGATGTCGACGAGCTCTGCAGTCAGCTGCAGCAGGCAAGCGCCCGGAGAGCTCACGTCGAGGCTCCGTGCTCGCGGAGAATGTCGTTCAGCATCGCCTTGTCGTGGCGCTCGCCTGGCGTCAGGTGGCGGACGACAAGCACGCAGGGCAGGAAGAACTCGCCTGCGGGGAACTCCTTGCGCCTCATCGCGCCGACGGCGACGCTCCAGGGCGGCACGTGACCGCGCCCCACCTCGCCGCCTGTCCACGAGTCGAACACCGGGATTGACGGGTTGAGGATCGTCCCTTCGCCGAGCACCGCTCCCTGACCTACCCGTGCCCCCTGGGTGATCATCGACCGACTGCCGATGAGCGCCTCGTCCTCGACGACGACTGGGCGGGCGTTGGGGGGCTCGAGCACGCCCCCGACCCCGACGCCGCCCGAGAGGTGCACTCTCTCGCCGATCTGAGCACACGATCCGACGGTCGCCCAGGTGTCGACCATCGTCCCCGCGCCGACGCGCGCCCCGATGTTCACGTAGCTCGGCATCAGTACGACGCCGCGGCCGAGAAACGCGCCGCGCCGGGCGGAGGCGCCCGGGACCGCCCGGACGCCGGCTTCAGCAAGACCGTGTTTCAAGGGCAACCTGTCGGTGTACTCGAAGGGGCCGTACTCGCCCGTCGTCAGGTCCGAAAGGATGAAGAGCAGCAAGATGGCCTGCCTCAGCCATTCGTGGACGACCACCTCGTCGCTCTCCGGGTCGATCTCGGCAACCCTGACCTCGCCGCGATCGAGAGCCCCGACCGCCTCGTCGACCACCTCGCGGGCGTCGCCATCGGCGGGCGAGAGCTCGGTGCGCCGGAGCCACAGCTCGGAGATCGCTTGCCTCAAATCGTCCATCTCGCCGAGGTTATCCGGATGCACGGGCCGGCTTCAGAGGACACGCGCGCCCGCAGGGGCGACCCCCGCGTTCGCCAGCCTCCGGGCGACGAGCTCCAGTCGTTCGTCGGGCTGCACGACCGCGACTCGAACATGGCCAGCCCCAGCCTGCCCGTAAATGTCACCCGGGGTGACGAGAACACCGCCGTGCCCGGCGAGCCACGTCGTCAGCGCCCATGCCGAGCTCTGGTTGTCGCCAGGACCGAACGGCTCGAAACGATCGGGCACCGTCACCCACAGGTAGAACGAGCCTTCCGGGGTCCGGACGGGGATATCGCTGGCGCTCAGCACCTCGGCGAACCGCTCGAGACGGCGGAGGTAGACGGCCCGCTGCCGGTCGACGTGCGCGTCGTCGCCGAGCGCGACCGCTGCTGCGTGCTGGACGGGTCCCGGGACCATGAACCCGGCGTGCTGGCGCAGTCTCGCGAGATAGCCGACGAGCTCGGGATCCCCTGCAAAAAAGCCGGCCCGGAGCCCCGCGAGGTTCGACCGTTTCGAGATCGAATGGACGGCGACCACGCCCTCTTGGCCGTGCTCGAGGATCGTGCGACCCGGGCCTGCCCAGGTGAACTCGATGTAGCACTCGTCCGAGAAGACCGGCACGCCGTGCGCCCGGCCCCACGTCGCCGCAGCCGCAAGGTCCTCGAGCTGACCTCCCGGATTGCCCGGACTGTTGACCCACAGGCACAGCGCCCGGGCCGCGTCCTCCCGGTGGACCGCCGACAGGTCCATCGTCCCGTCGGGTCGCGTCGGGACGACGACGGCCCTGCAGCGAGCGAGGGTCGCACCCATCTCGTACGTGGGATAGGCGAGCCGTGGGCACAGCACCGTGTCGCGCCCCGGCGTCCTCAGGCGCAACCAGTGAGGAAGGCCGGCAACGAGCTCCTTGGTACCCACGCACGTGGCTATGGCCGAGGGGGCAGCCTCGACGCCGAACCGCCGGGACAGCCAACCGGACGCGGCGTCGCGGAGCTCCGCCGTACCGACCGACGAGGGATACCCGCGCTCTGCGCCCGAAGTCCCGAGCGCCTCGAGGACCTCAGCCGGCGGAGCGTCGCACGGCGTGCCGATCGAGAGGTCGACGGCGCCGCCTTCGTGAGCCTGCGCGAGCCTCATGCACGCGGCTAGCTTGTCGAACGGGTACACGGGGGGGACGTAGCCAGGCTCTCCCTCGTCAGGCGCCAGCACGCCTTCCACCTCCTCGCCGGGGGCACCGGAGAGCGGGAGGCTCGTCACGGCTGCACGAACTCGGCGTATCGCCGGGCTCCGCGCTCGTCGAGGCGCGCCCGGACGAGCACGTGCTCACCCTCGTAGCGCGCGCCGACCACTTCGCCCTCGCGGTGGATCGCCGCGACCACGTCACCTCGGGCGACGGGCACGGCGAGCTCCAGCGTGCGGTCCGCGACCCGGAGGCGGTCACCGACCGCGCGGAGAAGTTCGGGGACGCCGCGGCCGGTGAGCGACGAGCAGGCCACCGACCCCGGATGTGAGGCCATCAGCCTTCCCGCCTTGCGCCGGTCGAGATCGGCCTTGTTGAACGCGAGCAGCTCGGGCACCTCGCCAGCCCCGATCTCGGCCAGAACCGTGCGGACTGCGTCGATCTGCAGCAGAGGGTCGGCTGCGGAGACGTCGACGACGTGCACGAGGAGATCCGAGGCGCCGACCACCTCGAGCGTCGCGTGGAATGCGTCGACCAGTTGGTGGGGAAGCTTGCGCACGAATCCGACGGTGTCCGAGCACAGCACCGATTCGCCTCCGGGCAGGTCGAGGCGACGGGTCCGGGGGTCGAGCGTCGAGAAGAGCCGGTCCTCGACTAGCACGTCGGCGTTGGTGAGAATATTGAGCAGGCTGGACTTGCCCGCGTTCGTGTAGCCGACGAGGGACAGCGTCCGGAGCGCTCCGCGCTTTCGCGCTCGCCGCTGGGTCCGGCGCGTCGCTTCGAGATCTCCGAGCTCGTCCTCGAGCTTGCGGATACGGCGCATGATCCGCCGCCGGTCCACCTCGAGCTGGGTCTCGCCGGGGCCCCTCGTGCCGATCCCGCCCGCCTGCTGCGACATCGCGAGGCCTTTTCCTCGCAGCCGCGGCAGCCGGTACCGGCTCAGCGCAAGCTCCACCTGCGCGCGCCCTTCCTGGGTGTGAGCGTTCTGGGCGAAGATGTCGAGGATGACGGCTGTTCGGTCGATCGCTGTTCGCCCGAGAATCTTCTCGAGGTTCCGCTGTTGGGCGGGCGTCAGCTCGTCGTCGAAAACGACCGTGTCGGCGTCCACGGCCTCGCTTATCCGGCGAAGCTCCTCCGCCTTGCCCCGGCCGAGGTAGGTTGCCGGGTCCGGCGCGTTACGCCGTTGCACGACGCGCGCCGCCTCGTCGGCGCCCGCCGTGTCGACGAGCAGGGCGAGCTCGTCGAGGCTCGCCTCGACCTCCTCCAAGGTGCGCGGCCATGCGACCATACCGACGAGGACGATCTTCTCCCGGAACCTCCGGTCGATGAGCGTCGTGGCGACCGTCGTCACGACGCGACCACGACCACCTCTGACGCGCCGAGCATGGCGGGATCGACTTCGATGCGGGCGACCCGGTGGACGGGGCCGGAAAGCTCGGCGAGCGGAGCGAACGGGTCCTCGTCCGAGAGAACCACCTCCGCCACGCCTCCCGGGTTGTGGACCCGGACTCGAGCGGCCGAGATCCCGGCGGAGTGAAAGGCGGCCGCGACCGCCGCGCTGCCGCTCCCGCACGCGAGCGTCGCCCCAGAGCCGCGCTCCCAGACGACCAGCGACAGCGTGTCGCCCTCGGGCCCATGGGTCGCAATCTCCACGTTCTGGCCACCGGGGCGCAGCCTGTCGAGCTTCGGGCCGATCGCCGCGATCGCGACGCCCGCCAACGACGGAGCGAGCACGACGAGGTGGGGATTGCCGGCATCCACGAACCATGCCGGCCACGGACGAGCCAGCGAGCCCGGAAGGAGCACGTCGGCGATGGGCTCCACCGGCACGACCCGCAGGCGCCCCATCTCGACCGAGATGTCGGCCGTGCCGTCCTCGCCGTGATGGCGCAGGACGGCGCGGCGCACGCCGGAGTCGGTCTCAATTGCAAGCTCGGAGCCCCGCACCACTCCGGCCTCGACGGCGGCGAGCGCAAAGCAGCGAAGGCCGTTGCCGCTCGTCTCGGCACGACCTCCATCCGCGTTGCGAAGCTCCATGCGGATGTCGCCGCCCGCGACCGGAGCGCGCCGCACGAGGAGGCCGTCCGCACCGACGCCGGCATGGCGTTCGCAGAGCGCGCTCGCGAGCTCTCCGACCAGGTCCCCGCCCACGCCCCATGGCGGGTCGGCTGCCGCGGCCCCGGACGCGCCGGGTCGCTCGTGAGGGGCCGCGAAGGCGGAGGCTCGCTCGCTGGCGGCGGCGTCGAGCGCCTCCCCGTCGAGCGCGACCAGGAAGTCATTGCCCAGGCCGTGGTACTTGACGAGGGTCAGCACGCTCACCAGTGTCGCGCGCCGCGAGCGCCGGCACTCTCGCCGAGGGAACCGCGAACCGCGTCCACGAGGTCGCCGCGATCAGCACGAAACCACACGACGCGCGGGTCGCGCCTGAACCACGCCTCCTGGCGCCGGGCGAACGCTCGCAGGCGCCGGACCGACTCCTGCTTCGCGGCTTCCAGCGGGACGCCCGCTTCGAGGTGGCTGAGCAGCTCGCGGTAGCCGATCGCCTGGCGGGCCGTGCGCGACAGCCCGGCCGGCCGCTTCGCCAGCTGTCGGACCTCCTCGAGGAACCCCCGGGACAGCTGCTCCTCGAAGCGGTCGGCGAGCCTGCCGTCGAGCTCCGCCCGGCCCAGCTCGAGACCGATGACGCTCGAGGCGGTCGAGCGATACGTGACAAGCCCCGGCCCGTAGGACGAGAAGGGCCGACCACTCCCGAGCGTGACCTCGAGAGCTCGAATGATCCTGCGGCGGTTGCCCGGCTCGAGCCTGCTCGCCGCGATCGGGTCGAGCTCGCGAAGGCGGCCCAAGAGCGTCGCGAGGCCATCCGGTCGCTCGGCTTGTCGCTCGAGCGCGGCGGCTACCGCGGGAAAGCGCCCAGGAATCTCGAGGTCGTCGATTACCGCCCGATGGTAGAGGCCGGTCCCTCCGACGAGCAGCGGCTCTTTTCCGCGGCCCTCGATGCCCGCGAGGGCGCGCCTCGCGTGGACCTGGAATGCGGCGACGGAGAACTCCTGCGACGGATCCACGAGGTCGATGAGGTGCCAGGGCGCTGCGGCCTGCTCGGCACGTGTGGGCTTGGCGGTCCCCAGGTCGAGGTGCCGGTAGACGGCCATCGCGTCGACCGAGACCAACTCGTAGCGCTCGGGTGTCGAGCGGGCCAGCTCGAGGGCGAGCGCCGTCTTGCCGGTGGCGGTGGCCCCCACTATCGCGACGCGGGGCGGACCGGACCTCTCGACGTCGGTCAGGCCGGTGCCTCAGTCGACCGCTGCCCCACGGTGCCGTGGCGCGGCCGCGAGCGCTGGACGAGCCTGTCCTTCAGGCGAGTCAGCCGGTGCGCCTCCTTGTTGATCGCAGCCTCGAGCGCGACGCTCGCTTCGTGCCCGCTCGCGCGTGCGCGGACGAGCCGGCCGCGAGAGACCACCACGACCTCGCAACACACGTAACCGTCGTCGCGCGCCGCATGGTCCCGAGAGAAGACGACCTCCGCGCGTTGGGTCCCGTCCAGGAACCGAACGAGGTGACTGGCCTTCTCGGCCGCAACATCGCGAAGCTCGGCTGATATGTCCAGGTGACGGCTACGGACGGCAATCTCCATGGAGCAATTCCTTTCCGGTCCGGTCGGGTTGCCGGTGATGGGGGCGCGCGGCTGACCTGGTCTTTGACCCCACACTCGCCTGCTGAGGGGATCCCGCGCCTCGTGCGGGCGGCCAGCTTGGGCTGCCCCGACCGCACTTGCTCTCACGGTTGGTCCCTTCTCCTGCGGGCACCGCCAACCGGTGCCGCACCGGGCAGGACTTACGTCTAAACCGCACCATGCTCAGCGACCACGAGTCGCCTTACGTGGGTCGTTTCGCCTGCGACTGGCATCGACTTGCAACCACAGACCCGCGCGCGACCCATCGTGACAAGTCTACGCACGCACGCCACGGGTGTGGACCGGCTCAGGTACCGCTCGTCCAGGAGGCCAGGTAAGCCTGCTGGGCGCCCGTGAGCTCGTCGATCACGATGCCCATGGTCCGGAGCTTCAGCGTCGCGATCTGCTCGTCGACACCCGCCGGCACCCCGTAGACCCGGCTCTCCAGCTGGCCGCGCCTCAGCGCCAGCCATTCGGCCGCGAGCGCCTGGTTGGCAAACGACAAGTCCATGACCGCTGCGGGATGTCCTTCGGCTGCGCTCAGGTTCACAAGGCGACCCTCGGCCAGCACGAGGAGCCGCCTTCGCCCACCGTCTCCGGCGACCACCGTGAACTCCTCGACCATCGGCCGGACGATCCGACGCCTTCCCTCGGCCATCTGCCCGAGCGAGACGAGGTCGATCTCGATATCGAAGTGGCCGGCATTGGCGAGGATGGCGCCGTCACGCATCTCGGCGAAATGCTCGGCGCGCAGCACCTGCCGATTGCCCGTGACGGTGACGAAGACCTCGCCCTCTCGGGCGGCGACCGACATCGGCTCGACCCGGAAGCCGTCCATGACGGCTTCGAGCGCGCGCAGGGGGTCGATCTCGGTGACCGTCACGAGCGCGCCCATGCCCCGCGCCCGAGCGGCTACCCCCTTTCCGCAGAAACCGTAACCGGCGACTACGAACCGCTTGCCGGCGAGCAGCACATTGGTGGCCCGGATGATCCCGTCGAGAGTGGACTGGCCCGTCCCGTACCGGTTGTCGAAAAGATGCTTCGTGTCCGCGTCGTTGACGGCGACGATCGGGTAGCTCAGAACCCCGGCCGCCTCCATGGCCCGGAGCCGGATCACACCGGTCGTCGTCTCCTCGGTGCCGCCGATGACCTCCCCGAGCTGGCCCGGGCGGAGCTGGTGGAGACGTGACACCAGATCGCAGCCGTCGTCCAAGGTCAGCTGGGGATGCCCGTCCAGCACTGCGTCGATGTGGCGGTAGTAGCGATCGTGGTCCTCGCCCTTCACCGCGAAAGTGGCGATGCCATCGTCGGCGACCAGGCAAGCGGCGACGTCGTCCTGGGTCGAGAGAGGGTTAGACGCGCAGGCGAGCACGGTCGCGCCGCCGGTTCTCAAGGTCTTGAGCAGGTTCGCGGTCTCGGCCGTGACGTGCAGGCACGCTCCGACGAGGAGCCCCTCGAGAGGGCGCTCGCGCTCGAATCGCTGCCGGATCGAACCGAGCACAGGCATGTCGCGATCCGCCCACGCGATCCGCTGGCGCCCCAGGCCGGCGAGGCCGGGGTCGGCGATGTCTCCGCTGGCTCGCCGGCCGGTCATGTCGGCTAAAAAGCCGCCTGTTCCCTCGTCGCCGACAAGATCCGCTTCACCTCGGCGAGCACCGGGACCGGTCCAGGGTCGATCCCCTCCCGGGCCGCGAGCTGCAACGAGACGAAGTCGCCGATCATCACGAGGTCGAACAGCTGTGCGAGCGGTCCCGATCCGCCGGCCCGGACTTCGATGACCGCCGACACCGCCTCGCCTACGAGCTGTTCCACAAGACCGAAGCGCCGCTCGACCTGCGCGTGCTCGAAGTCGTTGCGAAGCGTGACGATCGTGACCACCTGGCGCGTCACGTCGCCGTTCTGACCGAACCCACAGATCTCGTTGTGGCACCACTCCGGCTGGGCGGCGAAGAACGCCGGCGCCTTCGCGTTCTCGTTCATCTGGGTCTTCCACCGGCGGGCCGCAACCGCGCCGATCCCCTCCGCGCCCTGCACCAGCGGGATCGTACGCCCGAGGCGCTGTGCGATCTCCAGCGCGACGCCGCTGCCCTCGACGAGGCCGTCGCGGCGGGCTCGCAGCTGGCCGACTGCAGCGTCGATCGCCGGCTTCATGCCCTCGAGGAGCCCGAGGCGCTCGCACGCGACCAGGAGAGGGGCGGCCGTGGTCCCGATTGCGGCTCGCGGCTGTGGTATGCCCTCGATGGTCCAGAAGATGGGAGCGCCACTCTCGGCCGCAAGCTCCGCGAGCCGGCCGCCGCCCGTCACCGCGATGAGCCTGGCCCCCCTCTGCACGGCCGTCTGCGCCGCCTCGAGGGTCTCCTCTGTGTCGCCGGAGAACGAGACCGCGAACACCAGCGTGCTCGGTCCGACGAACACCGGCAGCGAATAGTCGCCGACCAACACGACGGGAAGGCGAAGTGTGTCCCTGCCGATAGCCCGAAGCACCTCGCCGGCGACGCCGCTGCCGCCCATGCCGAGCACGACGACGGCGCCGAGGCCTTCCGCAGACGGAAGTCCCGGCACCTCGGCCGCAGCTGCGGCCGAGGCCTCGAGCTGCTCGGGCAGCGCTGCGGTCGCCCCGAGCATGCCCTCGCTGTCAGGTGAGAGCCACGTCACGCGGGTGAAGCCCCTCCTGCGCCCTCGCCCGCGTCGAAATTCGGACGGAGCCCTTCGGCTGCGGCCTTGGCGGAAAGGCGCTCGTGCTCCTCGTCGCTGACGGTCTCTGCCTCGTCGACCAGCATCACGGGAATGCCGTCGACGATGCGGTAGCGCCTGAAAAGCCGGGGATTGTATAGGGTCTCCTCGTCGGCGAAGTACAGCAGCGGCCCCTTGTCCTCGGGACACGCGAGCAGGGCGAGGAGTTGCGGATCGATCGGCATAAGACACCCTTCGTGGTCGTGATCAATCTGGTCGTCGCCTGCGCCTCGTCGCAAGCGCCTCGATGAGGCCGAGCACCTCCCCGAGATGGCGGTCACGTTCGGCCTGGCTCGGCGCCTCCAGGTTGAGTCGCAGGAGCGGCTCGGTGTTCGACGGCCGCAGGTTGAACCACCAGTCACCCATATCGACGGTGATGCCGTCGAGGTCGTCGACCTTCGCGTGGAGGGCCTTGTAACTCTCGGCCACCTCACCGACGAGTCCGACAGGATCGGCCACTTCGGTGTTGATCTCGCCCGAGTCCGAGTAGCGCTCGAAGGGAAGCCGGAGCACAGAGAGCGGAACCTCGGCTCTTGACAGGACCTCAAGCACGATCAGTGCCGCGATGATCCCCGAGTCCGCGTTGTAGTTCCGGCGGAAGTAGTAGTGCCCCGAATGCTCGCCGCCGAAGATCGCACCCGTCTCGGCCATCAACGACTTGATGAACGAGTGGCCGACGCGGGTCCGGATCGGGACCCCGCCGCGCTCGATGATCACCTCCGGCACCGAGCGCGAAGAGATCAAGTTGTAGAGGATCTTCGATCCGGGATGCCGCTCGAGCATCGCGGCGGCGACGATCGCTGTCGTGACCGACCCCGAGAGCGGCTCGGCCAGCTCGTCGACGAGGAAGACACGGTCCGCGTCCCCGTCGAAGGCCAGGCCGACGTCGCTGTGGCTGGTCAGGATCCGCGACCGCAAGTCCGCCAGGTTCTCCACCTGGATCGGGTCTGCCGGATGGTTCGGAAACGAACCGTCCAGCTCCGGGAACAGGATCTCGAGCTCGAACGGCAGGCCGGAGAAGATCCGCGGGACGGTCAGGCCTCCCATGCCGTTCGCCGTGTCGGCTACGACCTTGAGCCGTCTCAGGCTCCCAACGTCCACGAACGACCTCACGTGCGCCGCGAATTCATCGAGGAGGTCGACCCTCTCCACGCGTTCGTCAAACGCAACCCCTGCGACGCCACCGTCGTCCGGTGCGGTGGCGAGCGCCTCGGTGGCTATTCGGTACACCTCGTCGAGGCCCGAGTCCCGGCCGATCGGGCGAGCGCCGTCGAGGCACAGTTTGAGGCCGTTGTAAGCGGCAGGGTTGTGTGACGCGGTGAGCATCGCACCCGCGAGCTCGAGCCGGCCCGAGGCGAAGTAGAGGAGGTCGGTCGAGGCCAAGCCCACGTCGACCACGCCGAGACCGGCCGAGAGGACGCCTGCGCTGAAGGCCTGCGCGAGCTCGACACCCGAGTCGCGCATGTCGCGTCCGAGGACGACTCGCTCGGCGGCCCCGTGCGCCAGGACGAACCGGGCGAACCCGACGCCCACGGCGTACACGCTGCGGCCGTCGAGCTGGTCGGGAACCGTGCCGCGGATGTCGTAGGCCTTGAAGACAGCAGCAAGGGGCGACTGGGGGGATGCCGGGAGGTCGAGCGCCATGCCGCCCGGAGCCTACTGCGGACTCACCGCGCGACCACGATGGCGACGATGGTGACGGTGTTGAAGGCCATGTGCGCCAAGATGGAGGGCCCGAGGCGCCCCGTCCGCCACGCGAGAAGGCCCAGCACGACACCGAAGCTCGCAAGTCCGAGAAACTGAAGAGCCTCGAAGTGCACGAGCGCGAACACGAGCGCCGTCACGACGATCGACAGGCCGGGACCGAGGCGAGGCGCCAGCTCTCGGAAGCGCCAAAGCAGCGAGCGCAGGAGCAGGCCACGGAAGAACAGCTCTTCGACGACGGGACTTCCGACGCAGACGAGCACGGCGAGGACCACGAGGCCCGGACCGTAGGTGTGGCCGGTGAGACTTTGGGCCGGGTGGCCGAGACGCGTGTACAGATTGTGAACGAAAGGCGCCAGGGGCGCCTCGGCGACGGGCACGAGCAGGAACTGGGACCCGACACCGGCGAGGATCCCGAGGGGGATGTCCGGCCACGGGCGCAGCGACAGGCCGTAGTCGCGAGCGATGCTGCCGGTGCCGGCGGGGCCGATCGCTGTTCCCCGGTCGAGACGGTCCGCGCCGGTGCCGGCGAGGTCCGGGCGGGCGCCCCGGTCGAGACGGTCAGCGCCAGTGTCGCTTCGGCGTCGTGAGGCCGTGCGCGTCGCGACGGCGGCCGCTCCGACGAAGCCGACCCAGAGAGCGATCAGGCTGACGACGTCCTCGCCGTACTGGCTCGGATGGCGCGGGGGCGGCGACAAGGAGGCGTACAGCGACACCGCAAGAAACGAGAGGGCGAACCCAGCCAGGATGCCGAACATCGCTTCGGGCAGCCCGAAGGAGTTGCCGACCGGCCTCGGCGACGACGACGGGGCGCCGGACGCGGAGGCCGCGGTCACCTCCGGCATCGAACGCCCGCGACGACGCTTCACCGTGGGAGCGTCGCCCGCCGGCGCTCCGCGGGTCAAGCTGACGACCGGCAGCGGTCCGGTCGGGATTCGCCGACGCGGGACCACCCCGGGGCGCCCGAACCGGCCGCGCGGACCGGCCTGGGGCCGGTGCCGCCTACGATAGGCGCTGTGAGTCGTCAGCCTCAGGACATGCGCCCGGGCAACGGGCCGGGGAAGGCCGGTCCTGGTGCTTCGTCGGGTCCGGACCAGACGTGGCGCTGGGCGCTGGCGGTTGTCGCGGTCATCGTGATCGTTCTGTTCATCAGCTCGGGCATGTTCAACCGGAGCAGCGCCAAGACGATCGGCTTCTCGGCGTTCCAGCAGGACCTCACGGCCGGCATTGTCCGCAGTGCCAACTTCGACAACGCCACCGGGGTCGTGACCGGAACGTTGTCGAGCGGCGTCAGCTACACCACTACGGGGCCGAGCCCGCTCCCCGACGCCGTGTTCACCGAGCTGAAGGCAGCGAAGATCAAGTACACGTTCTCGACTCCCACCTCGAACGCCCTCGGCGAGATCCTCATCTACCTGCTCCCGGTCGCCCTGATCATCGGGTTCTTCGTCTGGATGAGCCGGCGCGCGCAGGGACAGATGTCGGGAATCATGTCGATCGGACGCTCCCGAGCCAAGGTCTACACGGCCGAACGCCCGCGGACGACCTTCGGCGACGTGGCGGGCTATCAGGGAGTCAAACAGGAGATCAGTGAGGTCGTCGACTTCCTCAAGTCTCCCGGCCGCTTCAAGGAGATCGGCGCACGCGTGCCGAAAGGCGTGCTGCTCGTCGGTCCCCCGGGCACCGGCAAGACGCTGCTCGCCCGCGCGGTGGCCGGCGAGGCCGGCGTTCCCTTCCTCTCGGTCAGCGGATCGGATTTCATGGAGATGTTCGTCGGCGTGGGCGCGAGCCGCGTCCGGGACCTCTTCCAGACCGCCCGCAAACAGGCCCCGGCGATCATCTTCGTCGACGAGATCGACTCGATCGGGCGCAAGCGGGGCGCTGGGCTCGGTGGCGGGCACGACGAGCGTGAGCAGACGCTGAACCAGATGCTGAACGAGATGGACGGTTTCGACGTCGCCGAGGGCATCGTCATCATGGCCGCGACCAACCGGCCCGACATCCTCGACCCTGCGCTCCTTCGTCCTGGCCGGTTCGACCGCCAGATCGTCGTGCCGCTGCCCGACCTCGACGAGCGTCTGCCCATCTTGCAGGTGCACTGCAGGGACAAGCGCATGGGCCCCGACGTGGACCTCTCGATCATCGCCCGCGGCACGCCGGGGATGTCGGGTGCCGACTTGGCCAATCTCGTCAACGAGGCGGCGCTGCACGCGGTCAGGCGCGGGAGCCAGTTCATCGAGATGCGTGACTTCGACGCTCCGCGGGACCGCATCTTGATGGGACAGCCCCGCGACAGCCTCGTGCTCTCGGACGCCGAGAAGGAGCGAGTCGCCTTCCACGAGGGTGGCCACGCGGTGCTCGCTTACGTGCTCACGCACGCCGATCCTCTGCTGAAGGTGAGCATCATCCCGACCGGCCTCGCGCTGGGGGTCACCCAGCAGCTGCCGACCGAGGAACGCCACATCTATCCCCGCGAGTACATCGAGGACACGCTCGTCGTCCGGATGGGCGGCCGCGTGGCCGAGCTGTTGATCTACGGCGACCTGTCGACCGGGGCGAGCGACGATCTCCAGCGCAACACCGAGCTCGCCCGGAAGATGGTCCGCGAGTGGGGCATGTCCGAGCGGGTGGGCCCGATGGCGTGGGGATCGCAGGGGATGGTCTTCCTAGGTGAGGACCTCATGCACACACGCGACTACTCCGAGGACACGAGCCGGGTGGTCGACGAGGAGGTCGCCCGGATCCTCCGGGAGCAGGAGGCTCGGGCCACCTCTGTGCTCAGGGAGCACAAGGGCGGTCTCGAGGCGGTCGCGCACGCACTGCTCGAGTTCGAGACGGTGAACGGCGCCGAGATCGCCAGGCTGATCGACACCGCCTACGGCAAGCCTGTGCACGGCGGGGACGAGGGCGAGGAGAAGCTCGCCACCGAGCGATACGCTCCCTCCCTCTCCGAGGGCATGGTCCCATCGGCAACCGGCCTGTCGTCGACTGGCATCCCTCCGACCGACGTCTAGGCACGCTCAGCGGCCAGTCCGCTCGACGACTGGTCAGCGGCTTTTCACGCTTAGCGGTCGGTCGCGGTCAGCGGCCCACGGGGATCCCGGCCACGGACGTCGTCAGCCCGTGCCCGGGCGTGAACGCCTGCTCCGCGAGGATCGGGACCGTGGCCGATACCTGTACGGCGAACGCCGGGGCACCCGTGAGGACAGACGCGAGCGCGATGGCCACCCTCGAACCTGCCGGCAGGCTGAGCACGCTCGGCCGGACGGTCCTGGCGGTCAGGCTCGGCAGCTCGAGCAGCGTCACCGTCGTGCCTCGCGTCCCGGGATTCGCGAGCGTGAGCACATCGCGGACACCGCGTGCGACCGCGGCGCCAGGTAGGAGCCACTCGTCGCTCGGACCGGCGCTGCCCGATGTCGCGTCGAGCTCCTCGAGCGCTCGTTTGCTCGATCTCGTCGTGACCCGCGCGGCCACTATCGGCGCCCCGCTCTCGGACGAAATGGTGACCGAGCCGGGCGCCCGGCCTTCGGGCGGGATCGGCGTTGCGAAGTCGACGACGCCGCCGGCGGGGACCTCGGCCGTGAGCGCTGCGGCCGTCCCCGCTCGCCCCGGAGGAGCGACGCTCACAAGTACCGGTCTCGTGCCAGGGTCGTAGACCGAGAACGTGGTCAGTGCGCCCTTGCCCGACGGCCCGCCTATGAACGACCACCGCTCGAAGCCCGCGGCCGGGCGCTACGAGAAGGGACCTCCCGGTGACGTGCACGGCCCTGATCTGGTGCCTCGTCCCTGACCCAGATGCGACGACGACCCTCCGAGACGTCGTTTCGAGCGCTCCGACCACCACTGCTCCACTCACGGCGGTGGCCGTGACCGCGAGGGACGCGATCTGAGGCGCCCATCGCCGAAGGTCGAGAACCACGAGCCCCGCGGGCGGGACCACCAACCCTTGGAACGCGGCGGGCGAGGTCAGCGAGGTGCCCGTCGAGACGCCCACGTTCACGACTGCGGCAGTGGCATCGGGGTCGTAGAGCGACAGCAGGACGTCCGAAGCGTCCTTGGTGCTCCCGGCAGGCAAGTAGCCCTCCGCTGCGACCCCGAGGGAGCAGGCCGACGAGAGCAGGACCGGGCCGACGATCGATCGGCCGACGATCGACGTGCCGAGGATCGACTCGGTAACTCCGATGCCCCCGCCATCGGTCTCGACCGACACCGCCGCGAATCCCGGAGCACCGCTTCTCGGCAGCGACAGAACCGCCTGCGAATAAGCCGGAATCTCCCGTTCGGTCCTCGAGGCCGAAGCGGCGCCGAGGGCGCCGGAGCCAGGGTGAGCGATGCGCGACACCGCAACGATGACGCCCACCGGTGAGCTCCCGGCGTTCACGACCGAAATTCGCGAGCGCTCCCTGCCCTTGCCGACCGGAAGCGGGCCGGGGCAGAGCCAGGCGCTCGGCTTGCTCATCTGCACGACCGGCAGCGACGGCGACGCCGCGGGCAGGCCACTCGAGGCCTCCACTCTCGTCTCGTGCACCAGGCCGTTGACGACGACGAGTAGCACGAGCGCGCTCGTAACCCCGAGGAGGGATCGTCGCCTCGGGCTCGATGCCACAAGAGACCTCGGGCCTTTCCGGCCGGCGGTCTCGCTCACAGGAGCGAGCTTGAGGCCGGCTCGGGAGCCGGGTGTGATGGGGCCTGCGAGTCTTCGAGAGCGTCGGTGTCAGGCGAGCGCCTCCGCCGGCTCCTCAGCCGGCTGAGCGGTTCGGCGGCCGCGCCCTGCGGAGGAGTCTTGCCGGCCCCGCCAAGACGGCGACGCCTTCGGCGACGGACGACGCCCTCGGCGAGGCCCAGCGAGGCGACGAGCAGGCCCGTGGCAAGGCCGAGCGCTCTCAGCCAAGGCGGAGTGGCTCCGCGGGCACCGGTGAGCGCGACGACTGAATCCTGCGGGCTGCCGGCCACGGGCCACGCCGTGTTCTCGAACACGAACACGCCGCCTTCGGTCGGAAGTTGGCGCAGGTCGCTCTGCGCCTGGAGCGCCCGCACGAGGCTCGCCGGAGGAGGGAACGACGGCGGAACCTGGACGCCGGGCAGGTCGGGCGCGACGGCGTAGGGCACGATCACGTAACGGACGCCCGCTCGCGCCAGTGCCGCGCCGAGCCTGACGGTGAGGGCGGCCTCGGCCTGGGCCAGGGCGGTCTCGACCCCCGACCCGACGCCCGGATCGGCACTCGGCCAGAGGCGCCTGCCGTCCGGCAGCCCGTCCTCGCTCACGGCGAAGGCGAGGCCGCGCCTCACTTGCCACGAGGGAGCCGCCAAGGCCTCGGGGTCGCCCAGCCAGAGCACGTCGTAGCCCTTCGCGTCCCTGCCCGCCGCGGTCCAGCCGAGCAGCTGCTCGTAGCCGACGGTAGGGAGCGAAGAGCGTCCGTCGACCGTCGACACGAGGGTCGGGGACAAGCCCGCCACGAGGCAGAGCGCCGCCCCCACGCTCAGGTTCTGACGCCACCCGAAGCGACTCCTCCCGAGGTCGACCTCGAACGCGGCGACTCCGAGCCCGACTGCGCCCGCCAAACAGCAAGCAGCCGGAGCCAGCAGGACGAGCGTCGCACCGCCGCCGGCGCCGAGCCATCCCACGCCGCCCGCGTAGGCCACGCAGACCGTGCCAACCGCCGCGATCCACCACCGAGTCGCCCAGTCGAGTCGCACGTCGCGGGCGACGAGCAGGACGTAGCCTGCGCCCAGCAGGAGTCCCCATCCGAGCCAGCCCGCACCGACCGGTCCGACGCCAAAACGGAGCAGGCGCAAGATGCCGCCCGTGGTCCCACGCGAGCTCACCGCGCCGGCGAGGATGCTCCATCGCGCCCGGTCCTGGACGAACGTGACCGACCAGGGAAGCAAGCAGACGAAGGCAACCACGGCTGCGCCGATGGTCACACAGAGACCGCGAAGTACCGGGGCGATGGCGCCCACGGCGGCGGAGCTGAGCACGATGCCCAGACACAGCGCTGCCACGGCCACGATCGACTCCGGGGCCAGCGCCACCATGACCGCCAGCAGGAGCCCGAACGGAGCGACCTCGGACACGACTCCACGCCACCCGCTCGCATAGTGGTCGGATCCGAACGGGGGCAGCCGGGTCGCAGCGACAGACGCGGCCCAGGACGAACGGGATGGCTGCAAAGGTGACGAGAGCCTGCAAGTTCCCAGCCGCGATGTCGTTCCACACGAGCGCAAGCCCGAGGTACGCGATCGCGCCCGCGAGGCGCGCGCGGCTGGAGCCGAGCGGGCGGAGAAGTCGGTACACGCCGACGGCGCCGACGAGGATCGGGCCGATCAGGAGCAGCTTCAATGCCTGCGCGGTGCTGTCGAGCAGGACGGTTCCGACGACTCCGACCAGGCCGAAAGCGGGCGGCGCCGGCCCGGTCGCCTGCCAGCCGGCGTCCTGCCAGCCGGTGAAGAACTCCCGCAGGAGCGTGGACGCCGCCGGGAACGGCAAGAGCTGGCCCACGAGCGGCAGGTGTCCCAGCAGGAGGTTGCGGACGCCGAACACGACGACGAGGACCACGCCCGCCACGGCCCAGCCCACATTGGCCTGCCGGTGGCGCGCGATGCCCATCGACACGGTCCTCCTCGGATGGGAGGTCCCGTCGGTCCGCAAGTGGGCGTCGGGTGCCGGCGCTGCCGGTCCGGTTTCGAGCACAGAGCGGCGGCCACCCCGGCTGAACAGACGCGCGACGGCGCGATCTGGCTGCTGGCGGACCTTCCCGAGCGCCTTGCGAGCCGCCTTGAGGCTGCTCCGGCGGCGCAGATTCCACCGCCACGCGTCCCTGACCAGCTTGGAGCGGTCACGGTCGCCTCTTGCGAAGGCGACCAGCACCTCCGCGCTCGAGGCCACAGCGAGCTGGAGCTCGACGAACGGGCGACGCGGCCAGTCGTAGTTCTTGAAGACGGCGCGCAGGCTGTGGCGCCGGCGCAACGACGGCACGTCGGCGACCCACCGGGCCCCCCAAGCCGCCGCCTGAACGTGTCGAACCCGGGCCGATGGCGCGACCACGACCCGCGCCCCGGCGACCTGGGCTCGCCAGCAGAGGTCCAGGTCCTCACCGAACAGCTCAATCTCCGGATCGAAGCCGCCAAGTGCCCGGAACAAGTCCGCGCGCACCAGGGTGCAGGCGCCCGGTACCGCGAACACCTCTCGGACCTCGTCGTGCTGAGCCTGGTCGAGCTCGCCAGGCTCGACCCGCTCGAAGACCCCGCCGAAGCGGTTGACGCCGAGCCCGACCTGGAGCAGACGGTCGGGAGCGTCCCATTCGACGAGCTTCGGGCCGACTATCCCAGCGTTGGACCGGTAGGCCTCCTCGACCAGGCGGCGAACCGCATCCGGTGCCGGAGCGACGTCGTCGTGGCAGATCAACAGGTGAGATGCTCCCTGGACCGCCGAAAGCGCCTCGTTCGCGGCTGCCGAGAAGCCGCGGTTGTCATCCTGGCGGACGATGAAGGCGCGCGGAAGAACGGCCGCGACGCGGGTCGTCAGCTCCTCGCGGCTCGCGGCGTCCACGACCAGCACGTCGAGGTTCGGGTAGTCCTGAGCGGCAAGCGCCTCCAGGCATCCCTCGAACCACAGGGCCGGGTCGGAAGCGACCACCACGGCGACGACCGGCGGGACCTGCTCCTCGGGCATCATCGCGGCCGGAATCCTACAGCGACCACCCGCTCACTTCGGAGCAAGTCCACCCTCGCCCGACACCCTCGGCCTAGTTTGACGAGGTGCACTACGAGCCGGCGCGCCTCGAACCTGAGGGCGTCGTGACCCGCACGATCGACCGAGAGACGCCCCTCAGAGGTCGCGCCGTTAGTCGGGGGCTTGCGGCGGGTCACAACCTGATGCTCATCGGTGATGCCGCCGCGACCCTGGTCGATGTGCCCGGCGACACCGTGCAGACCGTCGTGACGTCACCGCCCTACTGGTCGCTCCGGGACTACGAGACCCCGGGGCAGATCGGCCGGGACGAACCGCTGCCGACGTTCATCAAATCCCTCGTCGGAATCTTCGCCGAGGTCCGTCGTGTGCTCGCAGACAACGGGACCTTGTGGGTGAACATCGGGGACTCCTACACCTCGGGCAACCGGAGCTGGCGAGCACCCGACAAGAAGAACCCGGCGCGCGCCATGAAGGTTCGCCCGCCGACGCCCGCAGGCCTGAAGGACAAGGACCTGATCGGGGTGCCGTGGCGTTTCGCCCTCGCAATGCAGGACGCCGGGTGGTGGCTGCGCTCCGACCTCATCTGGTACAAGCCGAACTGTCAGCCCGAGTCGGTACGGGACAGGCCGACGCGCTCGCACGAACACGTCTTTTTGTTCTCCAAGTCCGAGCGTTACCGCTACGACATCGACGCAGTCCGTGGCCCCAACGGGCGCAGGCTGCGCGACGTCTGGGACATCAGCACGGTCGGGTTTCCTGGTGCTCATTTCGCGACTTTCCCGCCCGAGCTGGTGCGGCGCTGCATCGTGATCGGATCAGGCAAAGGTGACTATGTGCTCGATCCGTTTCTCGGCTCGGGCACCACCGCCGCCGTCGCGCAGGCGAACCAGCGGCGGTTCATCGGCTGTGAGGTGAACCCCGCCTACGTCGACCTGATCTCGACGCGGATCGGTGCGGAATAGCTTCATGCTTGCTACAGTTAGCACTCGGGGCTACAACAGTGAGCAGAGCGGCCTTGCGCAGCGGGTGACGAGTCACCTCGCGGAACACGGCCGCAAACAAGGACACGAACAGGAGCATGAGATGACCGACATCCGGCAGGACTTCTCGAAGACGGCGGACGAGCTCACGAACCTGGCGAAGGAAGCGGCATACGTCGCGATCGGCTTGGGTCTCCTCGGGTTCCACAAGGCCCAGGTTCGTCGCCATGACCTCACCGAAGCCGCCGCCCGGGCCAAGCGGGCGGGCGATCTGCAGGACTCGCTCGCCGATGCTCGCAAAGAGGTCGCGAAACGGGTCAAGGAATTCGACGCCACAGTCGGTCAGGTGATCAAGGTTCTCGATGCAACCTTCGAGCCGGTGTGCGAGCGGCTTCCCGAACCCGCGCAGGCCCTCGTCCAGCAGGCCCGCGAGGCGCGCGACCAGGTGCGCAGCATGGTCTTCGCCTTCGCGGCCTGAGTCAAGCGAGGCGGTCGCGCCAGTAGTCGAGGACGTCCGACAGCGTTGTCCGAAGCGGCACGGTCGGGTGCCAACCTGTGACCGCGACGAGCTTGGAACCGTCCCCGACGAGCACTGGGACATCGACGGGGCGGAAGAGGGAAGGGTCCTCGACGAGCGTCACCGCGTACGACAGCAGGCCGGCCATCTCCTCGGCTAAGGAGGCGATTGTGACCGCCCGCCCCGAGCACACGTTGTAGGCCTCCCCGGCAACCCCCTGCAACGCCAGAAGACGGTAGGCCCGGACAACGTCGCGCACGTCGGTGAAGTCGCGTGAGGCTGCGAGGTTGCCCACCCGGACCGTCCCGCTCCCCCTCAGCTCGGCTTCGACCATTCGGCGCGCGAGCGCGGACACCACAAAGTCATCGGACTGGCCTGGTCCGACGTGATTGAAGGGTCGCGCTCGGATGACGCGCAGCCCCCGACCGAGGAACGCCTGGAGCCCGAGGAACTCGGCAGAGACCTTGCTCACTGCGTACGGCGTCACGGGACGAAGCTCGGCCTGCTCGTCGAGGCGCGCCGAGTCGGTTGTCGGGCCGTAGACCTCGGCCGAGCTCACGAGCACTACCGCCGGTGGTACGTCGCAGCGTGCGGCCGCCTCCAGGAGGTTCAGTGTGCCCATGGCGTTGACCCGGAACGTCTCGGCAGGCTGGCTCCATGACTTGCCGACGTGCGTGAGCGCGGCGAGGTGGTAGACGACCTCGGGGGAGGCCGCCTGGAGGTCGGCGGCGAGCCGGGAGCCGTCGGTGACGTCGACTTCGGAACCGGCGCCGACAACCGTGTCACCGGCGTCGGAGAGGTGCCGGAGGAGCCAGCCGCCGACGAATCCCGATCCCCCGGTCAGGTACGCGCGCACGGTTTCAACGCTAGTGGGCGACGGCGGGCTCGCCGGAAGGGTCGGGGGTGCCCCGCCGGCCTACCGGCAGAGGCGCCGCTCAGCTTCCGGCCGCGATGCGGTAGGCCTCGAGATGGCCCTCGGCGCAGGCCTCCCAGGTGTGCCGGGCGGCGATTGCAAGGCCACGGGCTCGGCGCCGCGCCCGGTCGGCCGTGGACTCCTCGGCCATCGCCTGCGCCATTGCGGCCGCCAGAGCACGAGGCTGACCGGACGGTACGAGCAAGGCGCTGTCGCCGGCGACGTCTGCCATGGGCGTGCCGGTGGTGGTGACGAGGGGGGCGCCGCAGGCCAGTGCTTCGAGGGCCGGCATTCCGAAGCCTTCCTCTAGGGACGGGTATGCGACGACGCTCGCCCGGCGGAGCAGCGCCGGAACCTCGGCGTCCCCCACGTAACCGAGCCGGCGGATCCGTCCGAGTGAACGCGAGGCCGCGATGGCCTGCAGGATTGGCCGGTCCCCCCACCCGGTCCCGCCCGCGAGGACGAGCTCGAGCTCGGGGCGGTCTCCGGCGAGCCGACCGAAGGCGGCGACGAGGTCGACGACACCCTTCCGCGGCTCCAAGGTCCCAAGGTGCAGCACGTACGGTCGGAACAGTCCGAGGCGTTCCAGGATCTCGCCGTCCGCACCGGGTTCTGGCTCCTCGGCGACGAAGCGAGCATGGTCCACCCCGTGAGGGACGACCACCACCGGGCATCTCGGGGCAACGAGGTCCCGGAGCCTTCCGGCTGTGGCCTCGCTCACGCAGATGATGACAGCCGCGTGCGCTGCCGAATACCTGATGGCGGAGCGGAACCAGGCCACCTTGCTCCGCTCGTGCCATTCGGGGTGATCGAAGAAGGTCAGGTCGTGGACCGTCACGACACAAGGGACCCTGGATCGCCTGGGCATCGTGTAGTGCGGGCCGTGGTGAACGGCGACGCTCGGAGTGGTGAGGGCCCCGACGACCGGACCGAGGCGAACCTGCTCGTAGACGAGGCGCTCCACGCGGTGCGAGGGAGCTCGAGCGACCACACGGCTCCCAGGCGCGACTTCGGCCCACCTGGCGGCGTCTTGGCGCCGTGCGAGGAGAGTGAGGCCGCAGTCGCCGCGCCCGGCCAGGGCGCCGGCCAGCTCGACGACGTAACGCCCAGCTCCAGCTGGTCGTTCGGGCACCGCGCTCACGTCCAAGGCGACCTCGAGCATCGTTTGGCCGGCACACGCGGTCACGGGCGAGCCCGCGCGCATCCGATGACCCGTTCCCAGAGCGCGACGTGGCTCCGAGCGGCATCGACCCAGCGAAGCGAAGCCGCGTGGGCGTGGCCGCCGGCCACGAGCGCCGTCCGCGCGGCCTCGTCGCAGGCTGCCACGACGAGCCCCTCTGCGATCGAGGCGACGTCCGTCGGATCCACCTCCAAAGACGCCCCGCCGCTGCTCGGCACGGCGCTCGAGACGACCGGGGTCCCCTGCATCATGGCCTCGACCACGGGCAGTCCGAAGCCTTCGACGATCGGGACGTAGGCGCAGCATCGAGCTCCTCGGTACAGCGCCGCAAGCGTCGCACCACCGACTTCGCCTGCGAAGACGACCCCGCCGGTAGTGCCGGTCCAGGCCGATGCCCCCGAAGGCCCCCACCCGCTCGGTCCCACGACCACGAGCGGCCAGTTGTCGGGCAGCCTCGGTTTCGCGAGCGCGTACGCCCCGACAAGGCGTTCGAGGTTCTTGCGTGGCTCGAGCGTGCCAACAGTGAGCAGGTACGGACCGTGCACCCCGAGCCGCTCGAGCAACGTTCGAGCGGCGGGGCCGTCCGGCGCCGCTAGGTGGTCGGCGCCCTCGGGCACGACCGCGAGCCGGTCGCCGGAGATGCCGACTCCGGCGGCGACGACCGCTGCGCCGGTCGCCTCGGAGGGCACGACGACGAGGACGGCGCGTGCAGCCACGCGCCGCAAGGCCTCCTCGTGCCAACGGCGACCCCTCGCTGGGTAAGCCTCCGGCATCGATCGCCAGCCCACGTCGTGCACCGTGACCACGAGCGGCACCCCCCCGGCAGGCACCGGGGCGGCCGTCGAGACGGCGTGCACCACCTCGGTTCCACGTCCGACTCTGGTCAAGGCGTAATCCCAGGTTCGCGTCATGAGCGGTCCGGGCAGCCGCGAGCTAATGATCGGGTAGCCGAGAGCCGCGAGCGGATCTGGGCGCGTCGGCGGGCGGCTCACGACGACCGTGAGCGAGGGGCGCTCGCCGGCGGGAAGCTCGCCGATGCCCTTCAGCAAGCCGCGGGCGTAGGTCCCGATTCCTCCGGGGACGCGCCGCCGCAGCTGCTCGGCCGCGAGCGTCACCGAGATGCTCGTCAACGGGCCGGCCGGTCAGACGCCGCCACGGTGTACAGCTCGACCATCGAAGCGACCGAGGCCGCCCAGGTGAAGGAGGCGGCACGGACGCGGCCTGCCTCGATGAGCCGTTCCCGCAGCCCGGCGTCGTCGACGACCCTCGCCAACGCCGCCGCGAGCGCGGC
Source organism: uncultured Acidimicrobiaceae bacterium (assembly GCA_963703655.1). Classification (GTDB taxonomy): domain Bacteria; phylum Actinomycetota; class Acidimicrobiia; order Acidimicrobiales; family Bog-793; genus CAVPFA01. The sequence continues at coordinate 132,564 of CAVPFA010000008.1, forward strand.
GGCGTCGCCAGGAGCGACGAGCTCGGCGGCACCGCCGACGACCTCGGGCACGGCCCCGGCCGCCGTCGCGACCACCGGCACCCCCGCCGCCATCGCCTCGAGCGGAGGCAGGCCGAACCCCTCGTACAGGGACGGGTACACGAGCGCCGTCGCACCACGCAGCAGCGACCGCCGCTCGCCGTCGTTCAGGTAGCCGAGGCGCACCACACGGCCAGCCACGCCTGAGTCGGCCACTGCGGCCGCGAAGGCCGGCGCCCCCCATCCGTCGGGGCCGGCGACGACGAGCTCGAGATCCGGATGTGCCCGTGAAAGCTCGGAGAACGCCATGACTAGCGTGGGGAGATCCTTCCGCGGCTCGACCGCGCCGAGGGCGAGAACATAAGGCGCAGAGCGAAGGCGCCCGCCGAGTGAGGCCGGCGGCCACACCGGCGTCCCCGGCCTCGGGTCCTCGGCGCCGTGCGGGACCACCCGAACACGGTCGCCGTCGACGCCGGGCAAATCGAGCAATTCGTCGCGGACGAAGCTCGAGGGAACGTGGACGAATGCCCCTTGTCGAAGCGCGCGCAGCGCCAGCCGGGGGTAGGCCAACGAAGCGGGCAGGCAGAGCTCGGGGTATCGCAACGCTGTCAAGTCGTGCACGGTCACGACCCGACCGGCGCGACGTGCCGGGGGCACGACGAAGTTGGTCCCGTGCACGACGTCGGTCCTTCCCACCAGCCACTCGATCGGCGGGACGTCGACCCTCGCCCACGCCGCGTGAGCGAGCCTGGCCGGGACCTGCCAGGTCCGTACCTCGAGCCCGAGCGCCCCGGCTGGCGTCGCCACGTCACTGCCGGCCCTCCGCGCGACCGCATAACCGCACACGTCCACGTCTTCGCGGCCGGCAAGCCCGCCCGCCAGCCCGGCGCAGAACCGGCCGACCCCTGTGAGCTCGCCCGCGAGCGGAAGGACGTCCAAGGCCACTCGCAGCCTGTTCAACACGGCCCCGGGCCCATGGAGCGGCGGACCGTCGCACCGGCCGTCCCGCGCTCGAGGGTCATCGAAAGAGATCCTCGCCGTAGGGGCGGACCACCTCTTTGGTGACGGCGCCCTGACCAAAGACGGCGGGGTCCACCCCCCTCACGACCGCAACCGGGATGCCGCGAGCCTTCCCCATGACCAGGTCGGCCGCCGACGCGATCTCGTCGACGACACAGACCTCGGTCGCGACGAGCTCGCGACCGAGGGCGTCGGTCGTCCCGCGCAGGTCGACCACCGCCCGGATGCCGGCGCAGCCGATGGCCACGTCGGTCACCCCGCGCCGCCAGGCGCGGCCGAACGTGTCGGAGATCACGACCGCCACCTCGAGGCCCGTGAGCGCCCGCAGGCCGTCGCGAAGCCGGCGCGCCGAGCGGTCGGGGTCCTCGGGCAGCAGCGCTGCCCACCCGTCGGCGACGTTGGAAAGGTCGACCCCCGAGTTCGCGCACACGAAACCGTGCCGCGTCTCGGTCACGACGAGGTCGCCGCGGCGTCGCAGGACCCGGACGGCCTCGGCCTCGGCCAGCTCGCGCTTCGCAAGGGGATCGGACGGCTCGACCCGGACCATGCGGCCCTCCGCCTTGGACACCACCTTCTGCGTGACCACGACAACGTCGCCCGCGAGAAGGGACGCTTTGTTCGCGATGAGCCCCGCGAGGTCGTCTCCGGCCGCGATCTCGCCGAGACCCTCGACACCGAGCACCACGACCGATCCTGCGGGAGCCATCGGCGAAGTCTCCACCAACCGACCCGGTGACCGCTACGTGTCGGACGCGGCCGGAGCCCCGCCCGATGGCGCAACGACCATCCCCGCCGCCGCGAGCACCACTCGGGCGAGGCCGGCGGCTATCTCGGGAGTGGTCATGACCGTCGGTGCGACGACGCACCTCACGCCCGAGGCCTCCACCTCGCCCGCAACCTGCTCGTCCGCCTGGTCGATCACGAGCGTGCCGACCCATGCCTTGAGGAAGCGGGCCACGCCGGGCGCGGAGGCCTGGCCGCCCAGCTCGACGAGGAGGCGGTCGGCCGGGCCTTTCAAAGCTGCGCCCGCCACGATCGGCGACACGGCTACCACCGACGCGCGGCGTGCCGCCAGGACGCCGGCGACGCCGGGCACCGCCAGAATGGGGCCGATGGACACGACCGGGTTCGAAGGCGCAACGACGACGACCTCGGCGGTCTCGAGCGCGGCGAGGACGCCGGGCGCCGGCTTGGCGGACTCCGCCCCCGCGAACCGCACGCCCTCCACCACCACCGAATGGCGCAATCTCACGAAGTAGTCCTGGAAGGCCACTTCGTCCGCATCGCCGAGCCGGAGCCGCGTGCGGACGGGGTCGTCGCTCATCGGCAGCAGGCGGACGCCGAGCCCCCAGGCGCGTGCGATCTCGGCGGTGACCTCCGACAGCGTCGCCCCCTCTCGCATCCGGCCCGTCCGGTACAGGTGGGTTGCGAGATCGCCATCGCCGAGGCGAAACCAAGTGACGGCGTCGTAGCGTTCCAGGGCCTCCATTGCCCGGAAGCTCTCCCCCACCAGCCCCCAGCCCGTGGCCGGGTTGACGACACCGGCGAGGGTGTAGGTGATCGTGTCGAGGTCGGGGCTGATGTACAGGCCGTGAAGCTCGGTGTCGTCACCGGTGTTCACGACCGCGACGATCTCGTCCGGATCGACGACCGCCTGCAGCCCGGCGAGCATCCTGGCGGCGCCGACCCCGCCGCAGAGGACTGCGATCACCGCTTCGAGCGGCGAACGTGGTCCACGACGCCCGAGACGCCCTCTGCGAGAGGCGTCCACGGTTTCCACCCGAGATGCAGGCCCGCCCGCGCCGGGTCCAGCGAGCTCCGCTGCACCTCGCCCGTCCACGCGGCCGCCCGACGCGGGGAGAGATCGCTGGCCGAGGCCGAGGCCACGAGGGCGTACAGCTCGTTGACCGAGGACTCCTTGCCTGTGCCGATGTTGAGCACTAGGCCTCCGCCGCGCCGTGCCGCCCACGCGAACGCGTCGACCACGTCGTCGACGTAGACGTAGTCGCGTGTCTGGGTGCCGTCGCCGTAGATCACGCACTGACGTCCGGCGACGAGGTTGCCGGCGAAGATCGCGACGACTCCGGCCTCGCCGTGCGGGTCCTGTCGCGGACCGTAGACGTTGGCGAGGGCAAGCGCTGTGAATTCAAGCCCGTACAGCTCGCGATATGCGACGAAGTAGTCGATGGCGGCCTTCTTCGACACGCCGTAAGGCGAAAGCGGCCGGTGGGGCTGACGTTCGTCGGCCGGCAGGTCGGCGCCGTCCAGCTCGCCGTAGAGCGTGCCTCCCGACGCTGCGAAGACGACCTTCGTGGTCGCAGCGGCGCGAGCGCCCTCGAGAACCTGGATGGTGCCCAGAATGTTGACTTCCGCGTCGAACAGCGGGCGTTCAACCGAGACCCGAACGTCTGCCTGTGCCGCGAGGTGGAACATCACCTCTGGACGGCGATGGCGCACGAGGTCGACGAAGTCGGCGGACCGGACGTCGACATTATGGAAGCGGAGCGCGCCACCTGCGCCGCGCGCTTCTGCGAGGTTGGCGAGCGATCCCGTCGAGAGGTCGTCCACGGCGTCGACCTCGTGCCCCTCGGCGAGGAGGCGGTCCACGAGATTCGAACCTATGAATCCCGCACCGCCGGTCACCAGAACTCGCATGTTCTCGCCTCCGACTCGGGCCGGCTCAGACCGACGGGTAGCGGGCGCCGTCGAGCATCGAGCCCGGAGGCACCTCGGCTCGGACCCCGACGACGGTCCCGCCCGAAAGGCGGGCGCCGCCACCGACGACGGCGTGCGGGCCGACGACGCTGTCCTCGACGACCGCAAGCCCACGTACCTCGGCGCCGGCCATAAGCACCGACCGACGGATGACGGCATCCACCCCGACCGCTGCGCGCTCGCCGACGGCGCTGTCTTCCACGACGGCTCCTTCGGCGATCGACGCCTCGCAGCCGACGAAGGTGTGCGGGCCGAGCTTGCCGGCCACAAGAGCACTCGGGTCGACCCAGACTCCTGGCCGGATCTCGGGGGCCGGGGGAGAACCGCGGAGGAGGCGGCGCCCGGCGAGGATGTCGAGCTGTGCTTGGAGGTACTGCTGCGGAGTCCCGGTATCGACCCAGTACGCGTCCGACGCGAGCGCGTACAACCTGTGGTCCGCCACCAGTCCTGGGAAGGTCTCGCGTTCGATCGACACGCGCCTGCCGGCGGGGATCCGGTCCAGGACCGAGGTGTCCAGCACGTAGATGCCGGCGTTGATCAGGTTCGTCGGGGCTTGGGCCCGAGGCGGCTTCTCGATGAAGGCGGTAACTCGGCCGCTGTCGTCGGTCGGCACGACACCGAACGCGGATGGGTCCGGCACCGGTGTGAGGGCGATCGAGGCGTCCGCCTCGCGCGACAGGTGGAACTCGACGAGAGCCGACGCGTCGAAATCCGTGAGCACGTCGCCGTTGAGGACGAGAAACGTGTCGTTGACGCCAGCCTGATCCGCGGCGAAGCGCACGGCGCCGGCGGTGTCGAGCGGCTCAGGCTCGATCGCGTACACGAGAGCGACTCCGGCGACTTGGTTGGAGGGAAACGCCTCGAGAAAAGTGTCAGGCCTATAGCCGAGCGACAGCACGACTCGGTCGACACCGTGGCCTGCCAACCAATCGAGCACGTGCACGATCATCGGGCGCCCGACTACGGGCAGCATCTGCTTGGGAATCTCGTAGGTCAGCGGGCGGAGTCGGGTCCCCTCGCCGCCTAAGAGAACGACGGCGTCCATCAGCCAGCGGAGGTCGTCGTGCTCACCGGCTTGGTGGTGGTCGTGCTCCCAGGCTGGGTGGTCGTGCTCACCGGCTTGGTGGTGGTCGTGCTCCCGGGCCTAGTGGTGGTCGTGCTTCCCGGCTTGGTGGTCGTGGTTGTCGATGTACTGGTCGTAGTTGTAGGCGTCTGAGACTTGAGGAACGCGGCAACCAGGCGCTGGGCCTGGGGCCGCGGGACGGAAGTCCCATTCGGGACAAAGGCAAGCGCGAACATCTCGCCATTGGCGTAGGGAGTCGCTGCGGCGCCGGTGGTAATGGGGGCGAACGGCGTCGCGGCCGTGGGTGAGCTCCAGATGAACAGCTGCACCTTGCCCGGTTTCGAGCCGCATTTGCTACCGTTGACGTGGGTGCCCCCGAGCTTGCCGAGTGAGCCCGGAAGCGTGAGCGACGTGTTGGTCAAACCGGCGCCCTGGGCGGTGAGGAACTTCCCGAGGGTTGCGTTCGCGCCTTCGAATTGGCTTGCCTGGGTGCCCGCTCTTGCGGGCTCGATGTCGACGGCACCGTTGCCGGTCGTGATGATCCCCGACTGCTGGTCGGCGCTCTTGGGCAGGACCCCCACCTTGCCGCAGACGTCGAGGGAAAGAGCAACCTGCCAATGGTCCGTCAACAACGGCGGGGTGGTATTCGCGAGCGTCGTGGTGGTCGTCGTAGCGCTCGCGGCGTTCTGGCGCTCGTGGCGGCTGAACACGATGAGCCCGAAACCGATCACGCAGACCACCAGCACGATCGTGTACCACCCATAGGGCGTGCGCGACCTGTAACTACGGCTGCCGCCGATCGCTGCAGCGCGCGCGACCCTTCGGCCGATGGAATCCCTTGGCACGGGCCGCGACTCTAGTCCCAGCTGGGGGCTCCATCTCCTCGCCCGCGCTCACTCGGCCGGGGGGCAAGGCGCCACGCCCGGTCTCACGTGCCAGCCCGCGTCCCACCACGGGCGCTTGCGACTGCCGGCAAAACGCTCCGACACCGCCAGCACGAGGCGGGCAGCGACCGCGATCACCACGAGCGGAAGCAAGAGTCGCCGGCGTCCTTCCGTCGAGCGGTTCGCGAATCGAAGGATTGACCGGTGGTGGGCGAGGAGCATCCTGTAGGGGTGCCGGGAGGTCGATCGGCCTTGCTCATGGATCACGCGTGCGCCGCCGGCTCGTAGAGCACGCTCCAGCCCGCGCGCTGTAACCGCCAGCAGAGATCCACGTCCTCGACGTACATGAAGTAGGCCTCGTCGAAGCCGCCGACGGCGTCGAACGCCTCACGGCGCACGAGGAGGCTGGCACCCGATACCCAGTCGGCCTCGCGGGCGCGGTGCTGTTCGTCGCCGAGCAGCCGGTAGCGGCGCGTCCAAGGGTTGCCAGGCCAGAACAGACCCGCGAACCCGTGCCCGAGCGCGTCGCCCAGACTTGGAAACGATCGACCTGAGGGGTAGACGGAGCCATCGGGTTCCACCAGCATCGGGCCCGCTACGGCCGCGCCGGGGTGCGCGTCGAGAGCATCGATGAGGCGCCCGACGGCGTCTGGCTCGACAACGAGATCGGGGTTGCAGACGAACAAGAGCTCGCGACGAGTGGATCTGGCACCGAGGTTTGCTCCGGCGCCGTAGCCCCCGTTTCGGGGCGACCGCACCAGGCGACACGATCGATCAACAGCTTGCAGGAGGGAGATCGACTCGTCGGTCGAGCCGTTGTCGACCACGACGATGTCGCTGATCCCGCCTTGCCGGAGGCTCGCGACACAGCCAGCCAGGGCATCGACCGCGTTGTAGTCGACCACGACCGCGCCGACTCTTTCGGAGATGCCCGACTGCGCCACGGCTCAGGCCGTCAGCTGCGACACGGCTCAGGCCGTCAGCTCGGCGACGAGCGCGGCGATCGCCTGGTCCCAGCCGGGCAGGAGACTCCAGCCCGACAGCCGCAGAGCGGCATTGTCGAGAACGGAGTTGGCAGGACGGGGCGCCGGTCGGGGAGGTGTCAGGTCGGCTGTCGATATGGGCTCGATCCGCTCCGGGTCGAGGCCGGCAGCGCGAAAGACAAGTCGGGCGAACTCGTACCAGGTGGTCGCGCCCTGATTCGTCACGTGGAAGATGCCGGCGTGCCTTCCGAGCGAGAGGTCGACGACGATCCTCGCAAGGTCGCCGGCCACCGTCGGAGATCCGTGCTGGTCGTCCACGAAGCGAAGGCGCTCGCACTCCCCCGCCAGCCGTAGCACCGTTTTGACCATGTTTGCCCCCGTCTTGCCGCACACCCACGCCGTTCGAACGATCGTGTGACCCGCGTCGAGCTCGTGCTCGCCGCCGAGCTTCGAGCGACCGTAGACCGACAGCGGGTTCGGATCGTCCCACTCGCGGTACGGCCGGGGCGACGTGCCGTCGAAGACGTAGTCGGTGGACAGGTAGCAGACGTGCGCCCCGACGTAGCGGGCGGCCTCGGCGACGTGCCTAGCGGGGAGTGAGTTTCGATTTTCAATACGTTAGCGATTCACTCTGGAACATCAAGAGCGTGCAGCCGGAGCGATTCACGAGTTGGAATCGCTTCCGCGGAACGGTGGACATCGTTTTCGGGAAGCTGATCGATCAGCAGGGGTTGTATTTCCATGCAACAGCGCTCTGGCAGGGCGGAGGCAATCTCGGAACATATCTAGGGCTCCTTGACCAGCCCCAGCGGGATGTCCAGCGCAAATACATGCCGCCTGGATTCATGGTGGATTGAGAAGCGATGGCTGGATGAACGAATCACTGTCCGCGTGGGCCAGTTTGCGGGTCAAGATTTCTACGGAGCCCAGCACTACGCCGCGTCCTTCATCTTTGAGCCGATGGGCTACGCGTTGGGCAATTTATTCACAGATTACGAGGTCTTCGATCCTCCCTCAACGCCCGCCGCGGAAGTCCGCGTCGTCCCGATTCATAACTTCTATGTGAAATCGATGGTGCTGGCGGGAGTACGCGCTCCCTTTTCGCAAAATCCAACCGGCCTGGTACCGACGTTCAATGGAACTCCAGTGAGTGTTTCGGAGATTGGGTTTACTCCAGGCAAGAAAGCGTCGTCCGTGCGAGCCTTCGACAGCGTCGAGAGCCGCAAGGGATATTCCGGGCTCTATCAGTTTGGCGCCTCCTACAATCCCGCAAAGTTCGCGTCACCGACGAGTCCGACACCGCGGTCAGGCAACTACCTTTTGTATTGGATGGCGAGCCAGGCTCTTTGGCGCGTAGACCGGAAAGAAGCAAAAGGTTTGGACGCGACGCTCGCGTACGACTGGAGCCCGGCGGACATCAATCGCAACAACACGCAGCTCACGGCGGGGACGCGATTCAACGAGCCTCTGCCTTTGCACATTCACAACACCATGTCCCTGGGTTATGTGCGAAACAGTTTGAGCCCGCAGTTCCTCCCTCCCGGAATAGCTGCTTGGAGGACGGAGCAGGGCGTTGAGTTCAACACGCTTCTGGACCCGTTACCAATGCTGCTTCTGCAGCCCGTGATCCAGTACTACGCGAACGTTGGAGGGGGCGTGCAGCGCGCGGTTGTTTTCGGATTCAGAACTAAGGTGGAGTTCTAGAGATGTTCTTGCGGCGGTTTGGAGGAGGTCTTTATCAACATCGGCGGATTATTCGGAGCGCCAACTCCCGTCTTCTTTGTCCTCGCACTCGTTGACCTCAGGACAACGGGCTAGGATTTTTCAGGGGATCACGCGATTTCGCGTCGTTGACCTGCGACGACCTTTTCCTTCGCCGGAAAGGTCTTTGATAGAAGAGTGGCGAAAATCTTTGTGCCCGTGCCATTCGACTCGACAAGCAACTGTCCATCAAGGTAACGCAAGCGTTCTCGCATTCCGCTGATTCCCACGCCGGTGCCTTGGGACTGAATCTCATTCAGAATTTGTATCAACCGCTGTGAAAGGCTTCGCAGTTGGTCCCTCTGGTGGAGAATCTCTGCGTTTCGCCGCTGCAGTTCTTGAGTCCGAAACTGCACTTGGGTATCGAGGGCATCCGCGAGTGTCCGATAGCGTTCTTCGCTGTCACGCAATGCTCGCTCAATTTGTTTACGCTGGGTGATGTCTCGAGCAATTTTCGACGCTCCGACAATCTTTCCGCTGGGGTTCCGAAGAGGCGAAATTGTGAGCGAAATATCGAGCAGTGTCTTGTTCTTACGAATATGAACGGTGTCGAAGTGTTCGATTCGTTCGCCTTCTTGATTCGTTCGATGATGGTCGTTTCTTCGTCTCTACGATTGACTGGGATGATCAACGAAATATGCTGGCCTACTGCTTCGCTAGCAGTGTAGCCAAACAACCGCTCCGCACTCGCATTCCAACTGGTTATGATACCCTCCAGCGTTTTGCTGACGATGGCATCCTCAGATGAGTCCACGATTGCAGCGAGTAAGCCAATAGCTTTATCCGCCTTGAGACGTAAGGCTGGCAACTCATCCAAGAGTGACTGGCTGATGCTGTCCCTAGACTCCGGGTCATTGAGGATGCAATCCGCCAGTGCTTCATGTGTCGCCAGCAGTTTGTTGATGTCATCTTCCAAGGCGATCTCAGGATGTGTTTCAGTCCAATAGTGCGCTGCTCTGACAAACGCCAAGAACAACAGCAAGTATTGAAGGCGCACCGGACCGAGTAGCCGCGCCAGTGCCTCGAGACACAGCAAATAGTCAGAAGTCTTCAAGAACACATGCGCTGCCAACACAAAGATGGTATCTTCCATCTGCGTGTCGGCCATCGGCATTTCAACAATGGGTGCGGGGTAGGCTGCGCACAGTGATAGACGAGACTGAAGTTCTTGTTCACGTGGGAAAGGCCGTCGAAGAAGTTTAACAACATCCGTAACACTTTGCGTACGCACAGTCGGATCGCCAGCGGGACGGCCAAGTCCGACCAAGAAACCAACATGACGAGCAATGCAGTAGCGGACTGCGCAAAAGCGCGACAGGTGGACGAAAAGACGCTCCTTAAAAACGGAGGGTAAAGGATTGTCGAGGTAGGCAGCTTGTGCGACCCCCCACAGTTTCTCAATGATCTCGGGAGTCTCAGAAGCGAGGCGAAAGAAATTTGGAAGAACCCCGAATCGCCCCTCGACACTTTTCTCTAGGTTTGGCACGCCCCCGTTCGTGGATGCTGAATTTGTCGTCTTGGGCATCGTGAACCAATACCGCGTAGTAAGTATACGGCCAATTTACCTAACTGAAACGGAGTCTTGCGTCCAGAACTTGAGGTTAGCGTTTAAGAAGGAACAAAGCGAACATGCTACCATGCTCAGCATAGACGAGGGCCGCAAACGAGTGCTGGCGATAGTTGCTGGAATCCTCGTGGCGCGACACCTGAAGACGATGGACGACCTCTTCGACAGAAGGTGAGTGCGCGCCCCCTCCACGCCCCGCGGACTGAAATCCGTGGAAGGTGACTCATATAACTGGGCAGCACGTATCCAGCCGCTCTGTATTACTAACCTTCAAAATCTTTTCCGTTTGCAAAGATTTTCACGGCGTCTATGCGGCGACTGCGGTTAGTTGGGCTGTTACGGGCGTGAGCTGGGCAACCGTGGAGCGTAAAGCGCTGAGGATAGCTACGATGGTCTTGCGGCCGGTGGAAGTGAGCTGGTAGCGGTGTGTGCCCACGATTTTGGTGATCAGGGCGTGGGCCCGCAGCAAGCGAAGTTTGCGGCTGATCCAGGCGGAGCGACGGCGGAGCTCCTTTTTGTCGTCGGTAGTCTGGGGGAAGAAGATGGCGCGGAGATCGCGATTGCGGAAGCCATGGATAGCGAACTCGCCGTGGTTGATAGCGGACAGTAGTGCCCGGTCATCGGCTAAGGGACGGAGGGCACGCACCCGACGGCCGCGCCATTGCCGTGGTTGTTCCAGCCGCTGGAGGAGTTGGTCGAGGGTGGTGGTGTCGTCCACCGTAGCGAAAGCATCCAGATACCGTGCTGCGGCTTTGTGGGAGAGCTGGGCTCGGCGGTGTAAGTCGGCAATGCCCCGGCGCAGTCGACGCCAGGCGCGGGGTCCTTTGCGGTCTCCCTCCTTGCGTCGGTAGACGCGGAAGTCATCGGCGTTATGGATGGTGGCCTCGGCGCGCAGGACGCTGCCTTTGGGAGTATAGGCCTTGTCGTAAAGTTTCACGGAGTTGCCATTGACGCGGTGCTTGATACGTACTCCCTCGGCTCGGCGTTTAAAGTCGCTGACCACTTCTCCGGAGAAGTTCTGGTGTAGCTGGCCGTTGGAGTTGATGTGTTTACCGAGAAAACGCATAACGTCAGGGCTGGAAAAAGTGGTCATGGCATGGTTCACCCAGCGGGGATAGAAGTGCCGCAGGTCGGCGGCATGGTGGAAAACCACATCGAGAGCCCACTCATGCTGGTAAGTAGACCAGTAATAGGAGATGGGATGTTTACGGAAGATCTCGGCATGAATGGGGTTGAGCTGGCGAGCGATGCCGTTGAGCAGCTTGGGCCATCTGGTTTTGAGCTGACGATCCATCAAGCGCTGAGCTTTGGTCCAGTTGGCGATCCAGGGAAAGCAGTTGTCCTGCTGCAAGTAATCGAGACCAGCGGCTTGCATCTGTCGCGCCAGCCATTCCCGTCCGTTCAGGCAGATTTGCACGGAGAAAGGGAACCAGGTTTGAATGCGAGCATGGAGGAAGCCGAAGACAGGATGGATCTGGTAGTGATAGAGGAACAGGCATTTGCCAGGGCCTAGCTTCAACTCCAGTTTTTTCGTCATTCGATTGCGATGGATCTCGAACTTCCAACAGGGTTCGATGCAGCTCAGCACGCATACCAGTCCGTTGCGCACACCATCTTGGGCCAGGATGTTGCGGGCGATGGTCTCTTTGTCGAGCTGACTGGAATTGAGATAGTTCACCGGGCGTTGGCAAGCCTGGGCTGCAGCCAGGGAAGCTTCCTTGACCCGCTGGGTGACCTTCTCCACATGGTCGGCAAAGTTCTTGAGGTAGACCTGGTTCGTCCAGAGATAGCTCATCATGCCTTGTGGGTGGCCGATGGAGCGCAGATGTCCGCGAAATACCAAGCGGTCAAATCCTGAGAGTGTGCCGGCAATCTTGTCCTGGTGTTTAGCGATAAACTCATGCATGGCGTTCTCCTCCGTATCGTTGTTGGTCTTGGAACAACCTTTAATGATACGCAGATGGGGAACGCCTTAGGTCTTGAGTTAGCCCGATTCCGGAAGACGAATGCGATTTCAGGATGCGCGAACGATGGGGCTTTTGGCTAAAGCGATTGCCAACAGCTGATAGTGAAAGCTTACCGAAGTGTTTTGGTTGCGGCTAGGCCGCGCTGTGTCAGGTAATCGATCACCAGATTGACGAACTGAATCTGATTTGCGGTTAAGGTTCCGCGATGCCAAAACCCACACCGAGTATACGGTCCTGTTGACGCAGACGACCGAAACCAATAAATTCTTTGACGGAAATCTTGGCATAGTCCTCTTGCAGCAGGCACACAAAACGACTCTTGATTTCAAGGCAATGACGCTAACACTACAATAGGCCGGTGTAGTCGGACGGTGCGGCTGTAGTTCCCGGTGACAACGCCAAACGGGCTTTACTCAAGGGGCTGGCAAGGCCTGCCGACCGGAGCGTTTTCCCTTACGATTTCGCCCCACGGTTGTTGGATGGCGAACCAATGATCATTGTTTCTTCGGATCAGCTCCCGCAGTTCCAGAGCCCTCCTTCAAGATATGAATGACGTCTAACGACAGATCGTCGAAAGTTTCCAGCCGTCCGTTGGGCCAGCGCACCGTGATCGAATCGATCTTGGTGAGAACGCCCAGGCCGAAATGCACGCGCATGTCGTTGTTGGAGATGTAACTCGAGCCGCTGCGGACTTCGTCGACCAGGATTCGCTTGCCGGCGTGGACCGTGATCCGCGAGCCGATGCCGTCGCGGTTGGAGACGGTTCCTACCGTCTTGAATGCGATCCAGTGGTTTGGATAGCGGACCTGATTCACCAGTAGGCTGGGCTGGCCGTTCATGTTGCTTACGACTACAGAAATGCGGCCATCGTTCCAGAGATCGCCGACGGCGAGGCCTCGCGAGGACGAGGCGGTGGTAATGCCTGCGCCCGCCGACTCTGAGATATCGGTGAAGGTGCCGTTGCCGTTGTTGTGATAGAGGATTCGCGGCTCTTCGTAGCTGCTGCCGAGGTGATATTTGTCCACCTCGGGATAGACGTGTCCGTTGGCCAGAATCAGGTCGGGCCAGGCGTCGTTGTCGAAGTCGAAGAACATCGTGCCCCAGCCCAGATACTTGGTGTGCAGGCCCAGGCCGGCGGCGAAGGTCGCGTCGGTGAAGGTGCCGTCGCCATTGTTGCGGTACAGGGTCGAGGTGTCGTCGGAGAAGTTGGTCTTGAAGACGTCCAGGCGGCCGTCGCCGTCGTAGTCGGCTATGGTCGTGCCCATGCCGGCTTGCTCGCGGCCGTCTTCGTTGAAGGCGGCGCCGGCGGTAACGGCTATGTCGGTGAAAGTGCCGTCGCGATTGTTGTGATACAGGATGCTCGGGGTGCTGTCGCAGGCTACATAAATGTCGGGCCATCCGTCGTCGTCGTAGTCGAGGGTGGAGACGCTGAAGGCGTAATGGCCATTGGTTTGGTCAATGTGTGCTTTGGTGGTGACGTCCTCAAATAAGCCATTGCCGCGGTTGTGGTAGAGAATGTTTTTCGCTCCGGGGAGGCCTCGGGGGCCGCACATTACCGGGGTCCCTTTCCAAATGCAGGACGTTCGCTCCCCGGGGGCGGGGGTCGTGGAGAGATCGAAATCTACGTAGTTCGCTACGATCAGATCGAGAAAACCGTCACGGTCGTAATCCACGAAAGCGCAGCCTGAGCCCCAGGCCTTGCCTGATCCCGCAACCCCGGCCTTCTCTGCGACCTCGGTGAACACTCCATGCTGGTTGTGATACAGGCGGTTCTTGCCGTAAGCGGTAACGTAGAGGTCTTCCCAGCCGTCGTTGTCGTAATCGCCCACGCAGACGCCCTGGCCCCAGCCGGTGGCCGTCAGGCCCGCTTGGGCCGTTACATCGGTGAAAGTTCCATTGTGGTTGTTGCGGTAAAGATGGTTGGTCGGGCCTTTGCCGTTGGGAAAGCCTTCGAGGGTTGTTCCGTTTACTAAGAAGATGTCGGGCCAGCCGTCGTTGTCGTAATCAAAGATGGCGACGCCGGTTCCGGTGGTTTCGATAATGTACTTTTTGGTTGTGAGTCCACCGAAGACGTTGGTGAAGGTCAGGCCTGCTTTTTCGGCGATGTCAACGAAATTGACTGCAGGCTGGGTGATTGGCGGGGTGGCTCCAAGTGGTTGCGCACATGTTGCGATGTTCGCGAACAGGATTAAGAATCGGAAAAAGTCAGAGAACTGCGAATGACGGCGAAGGATAAACGGCATGATTTCGTTTGATGTTATGGCTGGGGGTAGACCGGGGTCAAGAGTTGAGCTGACGCGAGGGAGGTGTCCGCGCTCCCTCGCCTGGTTGGGACTCATGTGGCCGTCGTGAGACGGGCAAGGACGCCCGTCCTCCATCCACAAGAACTCGGCTAGAAAATTAACTTCAATGCAAACTCGAGCTGTCGCGTGCCGGTCGCGGAGCCCGGCGACGCATCGTGGTCAATGTCGGTGATGTTTCCGTTGCCAGGGCAGTCGATACATTGACCGCTGCCGCCCTGATTGTTATTGAAGCCGAGAACGGGATGGTTGAACACGTTGAAAGCATCCATGCGGAACTGGATCGTCACCCGTTCCGTAACCCCGAATTTCTTCAAGAGCGATGCGTCGGCATAGAAGACTTGCGGTCCGCGATAGCTGAAGACGCCGATGTCGCCGAGATTGCCAAGTCCTGGGTTGGAGAACGGACCCCCAATGCTAGTGACGATATCGGGTACCGGGGTAAAGAACGGCACGACGTGAGTAACAGGATTAAAGGAACCCGCCCCGGTGTGGAAGGATCCAGTTCCCTTATTGGGACGACAGAGTCCTACGTCCTCCTCTGACCCACATTCGTTGAAGCTGGGGGTCCAAGGCAAGCCGCTGCCCCAAGTGGTAGTGCCGCTGATCTGCCAGCCTCCGATGACCAGATTCTCAGCCCGTCCCGCTGCGCCTCCGAAGGGCTGGCCTCGACCGAAGGGTAGCGCATACACCACGTTGTTTACCCACACTTGGTTGCGGACCTGGTCGTCGGGGCCATAGGCGAGTCCCGGCGAATCTACGTAGTAGTTGTTGTCGTACTTGTAGGCGTGAGCAAAGGTGTAATGAGAAAGAAATTGAAGACCGTGAGAAAACCGCTTCTCCACCTGACTTGCAACGCGTTGTAATTGCTGCTGGAGTCGCTGCCCAAATAGTTTTCCTGATCGGTGGACCGGCATTGCAATACACCGGGTGCGCTGCCGGTGCTGTTAGTTGGGTCGGCGTAGCCCGGGTAGGTGAATGCGTCGTAAAACGGCCCGCGTTCTGCCTGAGTTTAGGTCCCCCCGGTGGCGGGGTTGATCTGGTTGTAGTGAACTATCGAAGGTATTAAGACGTTCATAAGTAGCTATACATAGATTACGATTTAAGCTGACGCATACTGAGTGTCTGGCGTAAGAAAGAACATGCGGATGGTCCAGGGTAGCCGTTGCAGTGAACGAAGACGTTCCAGGACGTACTTTCTCAGTTCTTTCCCGCTGCGCAACCCAGCTTTGGCCACACCATTGTGTTTCAGGTAATTCCACACCTGCTCGTCAGGATTGAGTTCCGGGGAGTAGGGTGGCAGAAAGAATAATCGTAGCTTCCCGCTTAAGCTGGCTACGTAGTCCTTCACCAGCCGGCTGTGATGATAACTACCGCCGTCCAAAATGAGAAAGATCGGTTGCGCTGCATTATGCATCAAGCGCTTCAAAAACTCGACAAACACTGCTCCGTTGACTCTGCCCTTGGCCAACATGAAGCGCATGTGTCCGCGCGCGCTGACCGCGGAAATCATGTTCACGGAACTCCGTTGCCCCGTCGTCCGCACCACCGGCGTCTGTCCCCTGACACCCCATGTTGTCCCCGCATGATGGTCCGATCGCACGCTGGCTTCGTCGCCAAAGTAGATGTCCGCCCCGATGGCGCGAGCTTGTCGCCGGATGAGCGGGTACTCCTGCTCCAGCCACCGCCGCACTCGCTTCGGGTCTTGCTCCATCGCCCGAAACAAAGGCCGCTGGCAGCTCAACCCCAGTTGCTTCAACAGCCTCCCCACACTGGCCACGCTCAACCTCAAGTCGAATTGCTCTCGCAGCAGAACCCGGATCATCTCCCGCGTCCAGAGCGCAAACTCGAAGCGGAACTGCAGCGGACTCTTGCCCGTGACCGTGCGATAGAGCCACCGCATCTGGGCGGCCTGCATCTTCATCGGCCGCCCCTTCAGGGCTCTGGCTTTCAGTGCACCCCAACCCCCGCTGCGGTATCTGGCCAGCCAGGTGTAAATGCAGCTTCGCGTAAAGCCCAGCGCTTGGATCACGATTTCTGGGCTCTCACCCGCTTGAACTCTCTCCACCGCACGAATTCGAATCTCTTCCAACGTCTTATGGTCCAGTGCACGAGCGTCGCGTCGCTTCATGCCGGCCATTATACCTTATGTCTACTTACTTATGAATATAT